>CBDDTF010000001.1:0-2500 GCA_965233705.1 Algihabitans sp.
CCCCTCGCCATAGCCACCAGGTCGGCGAAACCCGCCTGGGCCCGGGCGCGCCGGCTGCGGGCGGTGGGCCCGGGTCCGGTGCGCGGTGTTTGGGGGTCGACGCGTGGTGTTGCGGCTGGCGCGGGTCGATGGCCCGGCTGGTCCGGGCGGATCGATCTGGGCAGAGCTGGAGAGGGAGGGAGCAAGCCGATCGAGCGATTAGTACCGGTCAGCTTCACGCATTGCTGCGCGTCCACCTCCGGCCTATCGACGTCGTGGTCTACGACGGCTCTTATGGCGAGACCTGGTTTTGAGGGGGGCTTCCCGCTTAGATGCCTTCAGCGGTTATCCCGTCCGCACATAGCTACCCGGCTGTGCCGCTGGCGCGACAACCGGTCCACCAGAGGTGCGTCCATCCCGGTCCTCTCGTACTAGGGACAGCTCCTCTCAAGTCTCGAACACCCACGGCAGATAGGGACCGAACTGTCTCACGACGTTCTAAACCCAGCTCACGTACCGCTTTAAATGGCGAACAGCCATACCCTTGGGACCTGCTCCAGCCCCAGGATGCGATGAGCCGACATCGAGGTGCCAAACCTCCCCGTCGATGTGGACTCTTGGGGGAGATCAGCCTGTTATCCCCGGCGTACCTTTTATCCGTTGAGCGATGGCCCTTCCACGCGGGACCACCGGATCACTATGGCCGACTTTCGTCTCTGCTCGACCTGTCGGTCTCGCAGTCAGGCGGGCTTATGCCATTGCACTCAACAGCCGATGTCCGACCGGCTTGAGCCCACCATCGCGCGCCTCCGTTACTCTTTGGGAGGCGACCGCCCCAGTCAAACTACCCGCCATGCAGGGTCCCGGACCCGGATCACGGGCCGCGGTTAGGCGCTAAGACAGGCAAGGGCGGTATTTCAAGGGTGGCTCCACCAGAGCTGGCGCCCTGGCTTCCAAGCCTCCCGCCTATCCTACACAAGCCGGTCCTAGCGTCACTGCAAAGCTGTAGTAAAGGTGCACGGGGTCTTTCCGTCTAACCGCGGGTACTCCGCATCTTCACGGAGAGTTCAATTTCGCTGAGTCTGCGTTGGAGACAGTGGGGAAGTCGTTACGCCATTCGTGCAGGTCGGAACTTACCCGACAAGGAATTTCGCTACCTTAGGACCGTTATAGTTACGGCCGCCGTTTACCGGGGCTTCGATTCGGAGCGTGAACCCCTCCTCTTAACCTTCCGGCACCGGGCAGGCGTCAGACCCTATACGTCGCCTTGTTCGGCTTCGCAGAGCCCTGTGTTTTTAGTAAACAGTCGCCACCCCCTGGTCTGTGCCCCCCGACCCTGGTTGCCCAGGGCCGGGGCCCCCTTCTCCCGAAGTTACGGGGGCAATTTGCCGAGTTCCTTCAACGCAGTTCTCTCAAGCGCCTTGGTATGCTCTACCAGTCCACCTGTGTCGGTTTCGGGTACGGTCGCATGCGGGGGCTGTTTCCAGGGACGCCTTCGCGGCCCGGACAATCCGATCAGTCCGGACAACTTACGGCATCCGTCACCACCCGCTGGCCCAGGACTATTAACCTGGTTCCCATCGCCTACGGCTTTCGCCCTCGGCTTAGGGGCCGGCTCACCCTGCGCGGATTAGCCTTGCGCAGGAACCCTTGGACTTTCGGCGGGAGTGTTTCTCACACTCCTTATCGCTACTCATGTCAGCATTCTCGCTTGCCATACCTCCACGGGCCCTCGCGGGTCCCGCTTCGCAGGCCTAGGCAACGCTCCGCTACCACGCCTTGCGGCGTCCGCAGCTTCGGTGCACGGCTTGAGCCCCGGTACATTTTCGGCGCAGGACGGCTTGTTTAGACCAGTGAGCTATTACGCTTTCTTTAAAAGATGGCTGCTTCTAAGCCAACTTCCTGGTTGTCTTGGCCTTCCCACATCCTTTCCCACTTAGCCGTGACTTGGGGACCTTAGCTGGCGGTCTGGGCTGTTTCCCTCTCGTCCCAGGACCTTAGCACCCTGAGACTGTCTGCCGGACTGGACTTCTCGGTATTCGGAGTTTGGTTAGGTTTGGTAAGGCTCGCGCCCCCCTAGCCCATCCAGTGCTCTACCCCCGAGAGCCACCGTCCGACGCACTACCTAAATAGTTTTCGCGGAGAACCAGCTATCTCCGGGTTTGATTGGCCTTTCACCCCTAGCCACAGGTCATCCCCGTTCTTTTCAACGAACGTGGGTTCGGCCCTCCAGTGGGTGTTACCCCACCTTCAGCCTGCCCATGGCTAGATCACCCGGTTTCGGGTCTGATCCTGCGAACTGAACGCCCTGTTCAGACTCGCTTTCGCTGCGCCTACGCCTGTCGGCTTAAGCTTGCTCGCAAGACCAACTCGCTGACCCATTATGCAAAAGGTACGCGGTCACCCTTTCGGGCTCCCACTGATTGTAGGCATTCGGTTTCAGGCTCTGTTTCACTCCCCTCATCGGGGTGCTTTTCACCTTTCCCTCACGGTACTCGTTCACTATCGGTCGTCGAGGAGT
>CBDDTF010000001.1:7500-1296338 GCA_965233705.1 Algihabitans sp.
CTCGACCAGATCGCCGGCGGCATAGCGCAGCCCGGCGACCCGCCCGTCGGCCGGGGCCGCGAGGGTGTGCTCCATCTTCATCGCCTCGAGCACCAGCAGCGGCTGGCCGGCGGTGACCTCCGCCCCGGCCTCGATCAGCACCTGCACCACCTTGCCCGGCATGGGCGCGACCAGGCGGTCGTCGCGGGTCTCGTCGGCGGCCCCGGCGGCCAGGGGATCGAAGAGCGTCAGGCGGTGCGCCGCGCCGTCGAACAGCAGGGTGAGCTGACGGCCCTGCCAGACCGCGGTGGCGCTGACCCGCCGGCCGGCCAGATCGGCGTCGATGCGCCCGCCGCCGTCCGGCCGCGCCGCCTCGAGCGCCGCCCGGGCGGCAATCGTCCGCTCGTCGAGCTCGATCTCATACCAACCGTCGGGGCGGTAATGCACCACCGCCGCGCGTTCGCCGGCGCCGTCGTCGAACAGCAACCGGCGGTGGGTCCCGGCGTTGAGCCGCCAACCGTCGGTGTTCCACCAGGGCGAATGGGGGTCGCCCGAGGCCACCGCGGCGCGCCGCGCCTCTCCGGCCCGGGCCAGCAGCTCGGCCAGGCAGGCCAGCGCCAGCACGTCGTCGGAGGCCACCTGCCGCTCCGGCGCCAGCGCCTCGGCGTGCCGGGCGATGAAGCCGGTGTCCAGCTCGGCCGCCGCGAAGGCCGGCAGCGCGGCCAGGCGCTGCAGGAAGGCCAGGTTGGTGGTGGTGCCGACCACCTCGGTCAAGGCCAGTGCCCCGCGCAAACGCCGCAGCGCCGCCGCGCGCGTGCCGTCCCAGACGATCAGCTTGGCGATCATCGGGTCGTAGTGCACCGAGATCTCGTCGCCCTCGCGCACGCCGGCGTCGACGCGCACCTGCGGCGAGGCCTCGGGAAAGCGCAGATGGGTCAGCCGGCCGGTGGCGGGCAGGAAGTCGCGCGCCGGATCCTCGGCATAGAGCCGCACCTCGAAGGCATGGCCGTGCAGCCGCACCGCCTCCTGCGCCAGCGGCAGGGGCTCGCCGGCGGCGACCCGGAGCTGCCACTCGACCAGGTCCTGGCCGGTGATCATCTCGGTCACCGGATGCTCGACCTGCAGGCGGGTGTTCATCTCCATGAAGTAGAAGCCCTCGCCCTCGGCGATGAACTCCACCGTGCCGGCGCCGACGTAGCCGATCGCCGCCGCCGCGGCCTTGGCCGCCTCGCCCATTTCCAGGCGCCGCTCCGGCGTCATGCCGGGCGCCGGCGCCTCCTCGATCACCTTCTGGTGGCGGCGCTGGATCGAGCAGTCGCGCTCGCCCAGGTGAATCACCCCGCCCTGGCCGTCGGCGAAGACCTGGACCTCGATGTGGCGCGGCCGGGTCAGGTACTTCTCGATCAGCACCCGGTCGTCGCCGAAGGCGGCCGCGGCCTCGCGCTTGGCGGCGTTCAGCCCCGCCTCGAACGCCGCCGCGGTCTCGACCACCCGCATGCCCTTGCCGCCGCCGCCGGCCGAGGCCTTGATCAGCACCGGATAACCGATCCGCTCCGCCTCGCCGGCCAGCAGGTCGTGCGCCTGATCCTCGCCGTGGTAGCCGGGCACCAGCGGCACCCCGGCGCGCTCCATGATCGCCTTGGCCTGCGACTTCGAGCCCATGGCGCGGATCGCCTCGGCCGGCGGCCCGACGAAGACCAGGCCCGCCTTGGCGCAGGCCTCGGCGAACTGTGCGTTCTCCGAGAGGAAGCCGTAGCCCGGGTGCACCGCCTCGGCGCCGCTGCGCGCGGCCGCCTCGAGGATCGCCGCCATGTCCAGGTAGCTCTCGCGCGCCGGCGCCGGCCCCAGCCGGTGCGCCTCGTCGGCCAGCCGAACGTGCGGCGCCTGCGCGTCGGCGTCGGAGTAGACGGCGATGCAGCGCAGGCCCAGGCGCCGGGCCGTGCGGATGATCCGGCAGGCGATCTCGCCGCGATTGGCGATCAGCAAAGAGGCGAACATTGCGGCTCCCAGGACTCCCGTTTCGGCGCCGTCCGCCGCCGGCCTAGTCCTCGACCGGGCGGCGGCCGCGCGGGGTTATCACCTCGCCGAGCTTGGCATAGTTCTCGCGCCGATACTCCTCCATGATTGAGCTGGCCCGGTCTCCGGCACCCAGAGCGCTCAGGACCACGCCGCCGAGCTGCAGCGACGCCTCGATGGTCTCCGGCACCACCGCGGTCGCCCCCTGCGACTCCAGCTCGCGCCGGTGACGCAGGTCGCGCGCACGCACGAAGATGGGAATGTCCGGCGCCCGCTCGTGCAGCGCAGCCACGGTATGGCTCGCCGCCTCGGGGTTGTCCAGGGTGATCACGGCGGCCTTGGCCCGCTCCAGGCCGGCGGTGTGCAGCACGTCGACCCGGCTGGCGTCGCCGAAGTAGACCGGCAGGTCCATGCCGCGGCACTGGCGCACCCGGTCGTGGTCCAGGTCCAGTCCGATGTAGGGGATGTGCGCCTCGGCCAGGACCTGGGCGATGGTCTGGCCGACCCGGCCGAAGCCGGCGATCACCACGTGGTCGTGCAGCTCCTCGGCCTCCTCGGCGATGTCGGGCAGGTCGCCCTGGCGCGCCTGGCGGCGGGCGGCGCGCAGGCCGAGCTGCTGGCCCAGCCAGGCCGACAGCGGCGTCAACACCATGGTCACGGCGACCACCGCGATGGTGAGCTGGCCGGCCACCTCCGGCACCACCCCCAGCATCAGGCCGCCGCCGACCAGCACGAAGCCGAACTCGCCGCCCTGGGCGAGCAGCGGCCCGACCCGGGCGGCGATCTCATCGGGCAGGCCGAAGGCGCGGCACAGCCCGTAGATGATCAGCGCCTTGCCCAGCATCAGGGCGACCACCGCCAGGGCCACGCTGCCGGCGAACTCGCCGATCAATGCCAGGTCGATCTGCAGGCCGACCGACATGAAGAACAGCCCCAGCAGCAGCCCGCGGAAGGGGCGGATGTCGGCCTCCACCTGATGGCGGTATTCGGTGCCCGACAGCAGCAGGCCGGCCAGGAAGGCGCCGAGCGCCATGGAGACGCCGGCCAGCATCATGATGTAGCCGGTGCCCAGCAGCACCAGCAGGGTAGTCGCGACGAAGAGCTCGGGGCTGCGCGTCTTGGCGACCACGCGGTAGACCGGCCGCAGCAGGAAGCGGCCGGCCAGCAGGGTCAGGCCGACGGCGGCGGTGGCCTTGGCCGCGGCCAGGCCGAGCGCCGCGAGGACGTTGGAATCCTGCTCGCCGAGCAGCGGCACCAGCGCCAGCAGCGGCACGATGGCCAGGTCCTGCAGCAGCAGGATCGAGAAAGACACGCGCCCGAAGCGCGCGGCCAGCTCGCCGCGCTCGACCAGCATCTGCAGCACGAAGGCGGTGGAGGAGAGCGCCAGGCCGCCGCCGATCACCAGCGCCGCCGGCAGCGGCAGACCGAAGGCCACCAGCGCCAGCGCGATGGCCGCGCCGGTGACCAGCACCTGGGCGGTGCCGAGGCCGAAGACGTAGCGCTGCAGCACCCGCAGGCGCTCGACCGAGAGCTCCAGGCCGATGGCGAAGAGCAGGAAGACGATGCCGAACTCGCCCAGGATGACCACCGTCTCGGTCTCCTCGATCAGGGCGAGGAGGTGCGGGCCGATCAGCACGCCGGCGGCCAGGTAGCCCAGCACCGGGCTGGAGCGCAGGCTGCGGGCCAGCGGCACGATCACCACCGCGGCCAGCAGGAAGTAGAGGATCTCGACGAGAAAACCGGGGTCGTGCTCGGCCATGGCGGTTCCGGGCGGGACAAGGGGACTCGCCGGGGCCCCCGCCGGCAAGCGGCGGCGCCCCCTAGCGATGGGGGGCGCAGTCTAGCCATGCCGTCGCTGCATTGCACCCATTGCGCACGGGCCCCGGGCACGCCCTGCACGCCTCTACCTGCACGCCCCCCCCTGCACGCCCCGCCCTTGCACGCCCCCCGGCACTGAGCCGTGCGCCCGCGCGGCCCGGGCGCCCCGACGCCGGGGCTCAGGAGGCCGCGCGCAGGCGGGGCACGCTCAGGCGGGGGACGCTCAGGCGGGGGCCTTGCGCTCGGTGACCACCAGCGCCACGCCGAGCACCGCCACCCCCATGCCGGCCAGGGCCACCGGGGTCAGGCGCTCGTCGAAGAGGAAGAAGGCGACCAGGGCGGTCACCGGCGGCACCAGGTAGAAGAGGCTGGCCACGCGCGCCGCCTCGCCCAGGCGGATCAGCACCATCAGCAGGGTCACCGCGCCGACCGAGAGCACCAGCACCAGCCAGCCGAGGGCGAAGAGGAACTCCGGGTCCCAGACCACCTCGTTGCGCTCGAAGAGCAGCGCCAGCAGCGCCGTCGCGGCGCCGGCGGCGGCATACTGGATCGCGGCGCCGGCGCGCAGGTCGACGTCGGCGCAGAAGCGTTTCTGGTAGACCACGCCGCAGGTGATCGCCAGCAGCGCCGCCAGCACGCAGACCACGGCGTCGAGCCCGAAGCCGGCGAAGAGCGTGCCGGCGCCGGCCGGGGCCAGCTTGCCGGAGAGCACCAGCGCGACGCCGGCCAGCCCCAGCACCAGGCCGGCGAGCTGGCGCCGGGTCACCCGCTCGCCCAGCAGGGGGCCGACCACGGCCGCGGTCAGCAGCGGCTGCAGCGAGACGATCAGGGCGGACAGCCCGGCCGACATGCCCAGCGAGATGGCGACAAAGACGCCGCCCAGATAGACGCCGTGGATCAGCAGGCCGACCACCGCGACGTGACCGGCGGTGCGCGGCGTCGGCCAGGTCGCGCCGAGCAGCAGCGCCGCCGGCACCATGATGGCGACCACCAGCGCAAAGCGCAGCGCCAGGAAGGTCAGCGGCTCGGCATGGGGCAGCCCCAGCTTGGCGCCGATGAAGCCGGTCGCCCACAGGCAGACGAAGACGGCCGGCGCCAGCTTGCTGGCCAGGGCGAAGGGACGTTGGGCGGCGCTGTGCAGGCTCGACATGGCGGCCAGCGCTACCACGCCGCCGGCGCGGTCGGCAGCCGCCGCCGGCGCATAGGGCCTATGCCGCCACGGCGCGGCCGTCGCGCCGGGCTCACCCGCCCAGCTTGCTCTTCAGCAGCTTGTTGACCACGCCGGGGTTGGCCTTGCCCTGGGTCGCCTTCATCACCTGGCCGACGAACCAGCCGATCACCTTGGGATTGCCCTCGGCCACCTGCTGGGCCTGCTCGGGATTGTCGGCGATCACCCGGTCGACGATCGCCTCGATCTCGCCGCTGTCGGTGATCTGCTTCAGGCCCTTGGCCTCGACGATCTCGCCCGCCGGCTTGCCGGTCTCCCACATCTCCTCGAAGACCTCCTTGGCGATGCGCCCGGAGATGGTCTCGTCGGCGATCAGGTCGAGCAGACCGCCGAGCTTGGCGGCGTCCACCGGCGCCTCGTCCAGCGCCAGGCCGGAGGCGTTGAGCGCGCCGAAGTAGTTGACCGTCACCCAGTTGGCGACGGTCTTCGGGTCGCGCCGCGCCCCGGCCGGTCCACCGGCGACCACGGCCTCGTAGAAGTCGGCATTGGCCTTCTCGGCCACCAGCACGGCGGCGTCGTAGGCGCTGAGGCCGAAGTCCTCGATGAAGCGGCGCTTCTTGGCGTCCGGCAGCTCCGGCAGGGCGCCGCGGATCTCCGCCACCCAGTCGGGGTCCAGCTCCAGCGGCAGCAGGTCGGGGTCGGGGAAGTAGCGGTAGTCGTGCGCCTCTTCCTTGGAGCGCATGGAGCGGGTCTCGCCGCTGCGGTGGTCGAACAGGCGGGTCTCCTGCACCACCGTGCCGCCGCTCTCCAGCACCTCGATCTGGCGCCGCGCCTCCACCTCGATGGCCTGCTGCACGTAGCGGATAGAGTTGACGTTCTTGGTCTCGGTGCGGGTGCCCAGCGGTCCGCCCGGCCGGCGCACCGAGAGGTTGACGTCGCAACGCATGGAGCCTTCGTCCATGTTGCCGTCGCAGGTGCCCAGGTAGCGCAGGATCGAGCGCAGCTTGCGCAGGTAGGCCCCGGCCTCGGCCGCCGAGCGCAGGTCGGGCTTGGAGACGATCTCCATCAGCGCCACGCCGGCCCGGTTGAGGTCGACGTAGGTGCGGTAGGGGTCCTGGTCGTGCAGCGACTTGCCGGCGTCCTGCTCCAGGTGCAGCCGCTCGATGCCGACCTCGCGCACCGCGCCGTCCTCCAGGTCGAGCAGGATCGTCCCCTCGCCGACGATGGGGTGGGCGTACTGGCTGATCTGGTAGCCGGCCGGCAGGTCCGGGTAGAAGTAGTTCTTCCGCTCGAACACCGAGAAGTGGTTGATCTTGGCGTTGAGCCCCAGCCCGGTGCGGATCGCCTGCTCGACGCAGACCCGGTTGAGCACCGGCAGCATGCCGGGCATGGCGGCGTCGACCAGCGAGACCTGGCTGTTCGGCGCCGCGCCGAAGGCCGTCGAGGCCCCCGAGAAGAGCTTCGCCTCGGAGATCACCTGGGCATGTACCTCCAGGCCGATCACCATCTCCCAGGTTCCGGTCTCACCTTCGATCAGGCTCATCGCCGCAAGATCCCCTCAAACCGTGATGCGCTTGTCTTACTCCGCCGGCGCCTCGGCGAACAACAGCGCCATTTCGATTTCGTCGTAATGGCGTCCCGCCACCTTGATGCTGCGCGGCTGACGCCCCCAGGCGACGAAGCCGAGCGCTTCGTAAAGGGCGACGGCGCCGGCGTTGTCGGCGTTGACCGAGACCAGCATCAGGTCGATGCCCGGCAGCGCGCGGGCGTGGTCGACCGCCGCCTGGCAGACCGCCCGTCCGAGCCCCGTGCCGCGCGCCCTGGGCGCGACGTAGACGCCGACCAGCAGGGCCTTGTGCCGCAGGTTGGCCGGCAGGCCGATGTCGGCGCCGGTCGCGCAGCTCGCCGTGGCGCCCAGCCGGCCGTCGCGCCAGCCGCCGAACACGGCCGAGCGCTCCAGCAGCTCCGGCCAGTGGTGCGGCGGCCGGGCCGCCGCCTCGGCGTAGCTCTCGCCGAAGGCCTCCGGATGGCGGCGCAGGCCGTCCAGCCGCAGGTGGCGGAAGACCTCGGCCTCGGCCGCGCCCAGACGGCGCACCTGGGTCAGGCTCATCGCCGCCTCGTCGTCGCCCCGGCCGCCACCTAGCCGGCGACGAAGGTCGGCATGGACTCGAAGCCGGCCGCCGTCTCCAGCACGCCGCCGGCGCGCAGCACCGTCTCCTCGTCGAAGGCGCGGCCGATGAGCTGCAGGCCCAGCGGCAGCCCCTCGGCGCTCAGCCCCGCCGGCAGCGAGAGGCCGGGCAGCCCGGCCAGCGAGGCCGGCACGGTGAAGACGTCGTTGAGGTACATCGCCAGCGGATCGTCCATCTTCTCGCCCAAGGCGAAGGCGGCCGAGGGCGCGGTCGGCGTCAGCAGCAGGTCGACATGGGTGTAGGCCTCGGTGAAGTCGCGCGCGATCAGGCTGCGCACCTGCCGGGCCTTGTTGTAGTAGGCGTCGTAGTAGCCGGCCGAGAGCACGTAGGTGCCGATCAGCAGGCGGCGCTTGACCTCGGCGCCGAAGCCGGCGGCCCGCGTCGCCTCGTACATCTCGTTGAGCGTCGCGTCGCCGCCCTCGCGCAGGCCGTAGCGCACGCCGTCGTAGCGCGCCAGGTTCGAGGAGGCCTCGGCCGGCGCGATGATGTAGTAGGTCGGCAGGGCGTACCTGGTGTGCGGCAGGCTGACCTCGCGCACCTCGGCGCCGGCCTGCTGCAGCCACGCGATGCCCTGCTGCCAGAGCGTCTCGATCTCGGCCGGCATGCCCTCGACCCGGTACTCCTTGGGCACGCCGACGCGCAGCCCCTTGACCTCGCCGGTCAGCGCCGCCTCGTAGTCCGGCACGGGGCGGTCGACCGAGGTGGAGTCCTTGGGGTCGTGCCCGGCCATGGCGCGCAGCATCAGCGCGGCGTCGCGCACGCTGCGGGTCATCGGCCCGGCCTGGTCGAGCGAGGAGGCGAAGGCGACGATGCCCCAGCGCGAGCAGCGCCCGTAGGTCGGCTTCAGGCCGACCGTGCCGGTGAAGGCCGCCGGCTGGCGGATCGAGCCGCCGGTGTCGGTGCCGGTGGCGCCCAGCGCGCAGCGCGCGGCCACCGCCGCCGCCGAGCCGCCGGAGGAGCCGCCGGGCACCAGCTTCTCGTTGCCCGCGCTGCGGCGCCAGGGGTTCTCCACCCCGCCGTGGTAGCTGGTCTCGTTCGACGAGCCCATGGCGAACTCGTCGAGGTTGGTCTTGCCCAGCAGCACCGCGCCCTCGCGCCAGAGATTGGCGGTGACGGTCGACTCGTAGGTCGGCGTGAAGCCGTCGAGGATGTGGCTGGCGGCGGTGGTGGTCACGCCCTCGGTGCAGAAGAGGTCCTTGACGGCGAGCGGCAGCCCCTCGAGCAGCCCGGTCTCGCCCTTGGCCCGGCGGGCGTCGGAGGCGGCCGCCATCTCCAGCGCGCGCTGCGGCGTCTCGGTGACGAAGGCGTTGAGGCCGCGCGCGGTCTCGACGGCGGCGACATGGGCCTCGGTCAGCTCGGTGGCCGAGACCTTCTTCTTGGCCAGCAGGTCGCGGGCCTCGGCCAGGTCGATACGGGTCAGCTCGCTCATTCCACCACCTTCGGCACCACGAAGAAGCCGTGCGCCTTCTCCGGCGCATTCTGCACGATCGCCTCGGCCCGACCGCCGTCGGTGACGGCGTCGTCGCGCAGCGGCAGGCGCATCTCGACCACCGAGGTCATGGGCCGCACCCCCTCGGTGTCGACCTCGCCGAGTTGCTCGACCCAGTCGAGGATGTTGGACAGCTCGCCGACCAGCGACTCGGCCTCGGCCTCGTCGATCTTGATGCGCGCGAGCTTGGCGATGCCGTGAACGGTATCCTTGTCGATCGCCATGGCGGTGAAGACGCCTCGCTTCGCAGAAGAACGGGATGATCGCCTGCCGGCGCCGGCGGCCCGGCCCGGAGCGCGGCGGAAGCTAGCACCGGCGCCCCCGCCCCACAAGGTAGGGCCCCACGGCACGGCGCTGCAGGGCGAAAGGCCGCTCCGGGTCGGCAACGCGGGCCGGCGCGCGCCCCCAGCGATCCCGCCGCGCTTGTGCGCCGGGCCGCCGCCGCTTAGAGATCGCGGTCCATGAGCCTTGTCGATCTCCACGACCTGCCCGCCCGCCTGGCGCCGCGCGCCCGCCTGCTCGGTCTCGACCTGGGCAGCAAGACGATCGGCCTGGCGATCTCCGACCGCGCGCTGAAGCTGGCCTCGCCGCTGGAGACCCTTAAGCGCGGCAAGTTCACCGCCGACGCCGCGGCGCTCAAGCGGATCGTCGCCGCGCAGGGCGTCGGCGGCCTGGTGCTCGGCCTTCCGGTCAATATGGACGGCAGCGAGGGGCCGCGCTGCCAGTCGACCCGCCAGTTCGCGCGCAACCTGCTGGAGCTGGCCGGCCTGGAGCTGCCGATCGCCCTGTGGGACGAGCGCCTCTCGACGGCCGCCGTCGAGCGCTTCCTGATCGCCGAGGCCGACATGACCCGCAAGCGCCGCGGCGAGGTGGTGGACAAGATGGCCGCCGCCTACATCCTGCAGGGCGCGCTCGACGCCCTGGCGCACGGCCGCCCCCCGGCCCCACCGGCCGGCCCCGGCGCAGAGGGCGGCGCAGAGGGCGGCGCGGAGGGCGGCGCAGAGGGCGGCGCGGAGGGCGGCGCGGCGTGACCGCCATCGTCCTGGTCATCCTGCCGGTCTTCGCGCTGATCTTCCTGGGCTGGCTGCTGCGCCGCCGGCAGTTCCCCGGCGAGCACTTCTGGGCGCCGGCCGAGCGGCTGACCTACTTCTGCCTGTTCCCGGCCCTGCTGGCCACGACCCTGGCGCGCGCCGACTTCAGCGAGCTCGACGTGCTGCCCATGGCCGGCGCCATCGTCGCCGCCATCCTGGCGATGACCGGCGGGCTGCTGCTGGCGCGCCGGGCGCTGGGGCTGAGCGGGCCGGGCTTCACCAGCCTCTACCAGGGGGCGGTGCGCATGAACACCTACATCGGCCTCGCCGTGGCCTACGGCGTGGCCGGCGAGGCCGGGGTGGCGGCCGCGGCGGTGGCGGTGGCGGCCATCGTGCCGCTGGTCAACCTGCTCTGCGTCTCGCTGCTGGCGCGCTTCGGCACGGCGGCGCAGCCGACCCTGGCCGGGGTCGCCCGGCAGGTGGCGAGCAACCCGCTGATCCTGGGCTGCGCCGCCGGCGGCGCGCTCAATCTCTCCGGCCTCGGCCTGCCGCCGGTGCTGGGCGAGACGCTGCTGATCCTCGGCCGCGCCGCGCTGCCGCTCGGGCTGCTGTGCGTCGGCGCCGCGCTCGACCTGCGCGCCGCGCGCCGGGCCGGCGGGCCGGTGCTGCTCAGCAGCCTGCTCAAGCTGGGCCTGCTGCCGGCGCTGACCTGGGCCGGCTGCTGGGCGCTGGACGTGACCGGCACGGCGGCCTTCGTGGCGGTGTTGTTCAACGGCCTGCCGACCGCGACCAGCGCCTACATCCTGGCCCGCCAGATGGGCGGCGACGCGGTGCTGATGGCCAGCCTGATCACCGCCCAGACCCTGCTGGCCATGCTCACCCTGCCGGTGGTGCTGGCACCGCTGGTGCCCTGAGCGCCGGCGGCGGCCGCGGCTTGACGGCCGGGCGCGCGCCGCGCCACAACCGCAGGACCCTGCAAAATCGTATCCGGACCCCCTCGCCCATGACCGCTCCGCTCGCAGGCCTGCGCGTCTTCGACCTGACCCGCATCCTGGCCGGCCCCACGGCCACCCAGCTTCTCGGCGACCTCGGCGCCGACGTTGTGAAGATCGAGCGGCCCGGCCAGGGCGACGACACCCGCAAGTGGGGCCCGCCCTTCGTCAAGGACGCCGAGGGCCGGGACAGCGCGACGGCGGCCTACTACCTCTCGGCCAACCGCAACAAGCGCTCGCTGACCATCGACATCGCGACCGAGGAGGGCCAGGCGCTGGCCCGCCGCCTGGCCGCCGAATGCGACATCTTCGTCGAGAACTTCAAGGTCGGCGGGCTGAAGCGCTACGGCCTGGACTACGAGAGCATCAAGGCGGTCAAGCCGGACATCATCTACTGCTCGATCACCGGCTTCGGCCAGAGCGGCCCCTACGCGCCGCGCGCCGGCTACGACTACCTGGCCCAGGGCATGGGCGGGATCATGTCGCTGACCGGCGAGCCGGACGGCGAGCCGATCAAGGTCGGCGTCGGCATCGCCGACATCATGTGCGGCATGTACGCCGTCAGCGCGATCCTGGCCGCCCTGCACCACCGCACCCGCACCGGCGAGGGGCAGTACATCGACCTGGCGCTGCTCGACACCCAGGTGGCCTGGCTGACCTACGAGGGGCTGAACTACCTGACCAGCGGCGCGCTGCCCAAGCGCCAGGGCAACGAGCACCCCAACATCGTGCCCTACAAGGTGCTGCCCTGCGCCGACGGCTACTTCATCCTGGCGGTCGGCAACGATGGGCAGTTCCGCCGCTTCTGCGCGTTCGCCGGCCGGCCGGAGCTGGCCGAGGACCCGCGCTTCGCCACCAACGCCCAGCGGGTGCAGAACCGGCGCGCGCTCTACGCCACCCTGGAGGCGCTGACGCCGGCGCGCAGCCTGTCCGACTGGGTCGAGGGGCTGTCCGCCCTGGGCGTGCCGAGCGGCCCGGTCAACACCCTCGACCGCGTCTTCGACGACCCGCAGGTGCAGCACCGCGGCATGCGGGTCCGCATGGAGGACGCGGCCGCGCTGAAGGGCCAGGTCGAGTTGATCGGCAACCCCATCAAGTTCTCGCGCACGCCGGTCGCCTACCGCTACCCGCCGCCGCGCATGGGCGAGCACAGCGAGGAGCTGCTGAAGGAGCTGCTCGACCTGCCGGACGCCGAGATCGCCCGCCTGCGCGCCGCCGGAGCGATCTAGACGATAGGGTTGGAGTGATTCTTCGCGACCGGCGGACGCGCGGAAGCGAGTCCAGACGGTGACAAATCACTCTAGCCCGCGCCCGGACTGCTGCCTTCGTTTCCTTCGCAGGCTGACGGAATTGCGCTGCGTCAAGGCGCCGACCGGGCGGCGCGGTCACCGTCGGGGCCGCGTAACCGTGGCAGAGCAACGAAGACCCAGGAGCGTTCCATGGCCCAGCCGCCCACCGAGACCGAAGCCGTCGGCGTGTTCCACGATGCCGAGAGCCTGCAAACGGCGATCGACGACCTGCTCAGCCACGGCTTCGACCGGGCGGAAATCAGCGTGCTGGCGGGGCACGACGCGGTGGCGCGCACCCTGGGCCACGACTACACCGACGTGCGCAGCCTGGAGGACGACCCGCAGGTGCCGACCACGGCTTTCGTGCCCAAGGAGAGCCTGGGCGACGCCGAGGGCGCGGTGATCGGCACCTTCCTCTACCTGCCCGCCGTGATCGGCACGGTGGCGGTGGTCGCCTCCGGCGGCACCCTGGCCGCGGCCATCGCGGCGGCGGCGGTGGGCGCCGGCGTCGGCGGCGGCATCGGCACGCTGCTGTCGCGCCTGATCGAGCGGCACCACGCCAACTACCTGGAGGACCAGTTGAAGCGCGGCGGCCTGCTGCTGTGGGTGCGCACCCGCGACGGCGACCACGAAGCCCGCGCGCAGGAGGTGCTCAAGCGCCACTCCGCCGGCGACGTCCACCTCCACAAGCTGCCCAAGCTGGTCTTCGCGACCGAGGGCTGAGCCGAGGGCCGGTCCGGCAGCGGCGCCGGAGCCGCAGCGCCGCGGCCCCCCCTTTCGCCGCGGCTGCCCCCTCTCAGCGCACGCAGTCGAGCAGCGGGCCGAGCTGGGTCATGCGGGTGCGGATGCGCCCCGCCTGCGCCGCGACGTAGCCGCTGGGGCGACCGGCCGTGCGCTCCAGCGGGTTGGGCAGCACGGCGGCCAGAAGCGACGCCTGCCGCCGGGTCAGGTCGGCCGCGGCGACCCCGAAGTGATGGCGCGCCGCCGCCTCGGCGCCGTAGAGGCCGGGGCCGAACTCCGCGACGTTGAGGTAGAGTTCCAGGATGCGCCGCTTGGGCAGCAGCAGTTCCAGATGCAGCGTCAGGTAGGCCTCCAGCCCCTTGCGCAGCCAGGCGCGGCCCGGCCAGAGGAACAGGTTCTTGGCCGTCTGCATGGAGATGGTCGAGGCGCCGCGCAGCCGGCCGCCCGCGCGCCACTCGCTCACCGCGTCCCGCAGCGCCTCCAGGTCGAAGCCCCAGTGGCCGCAGAAGCGGTTGTCCTCGGCCGCCACCACCGCCTCGCGCAGCGGCACCGCGATCTCCGCCAGCGCCACCCAGTCGCGCTGCCAGCCCTGCCCCTCCAGCGCACGGATCGCCATCAGCGGCGTCGCCGGCGGTGGCACCACGCGGTAGAGCAGCACCAGGCCGGCGGGCAGCAGCAGCGCCAGCACGACCAGCCATACCAGGACTTTCCACAACCTGCGCGCCACGCCGGTTACCTGCCGCTTGTCAGACGCCGGCCGGCGGTGCCATAAGCCCCGCTCGATGCAAGACTTCGACGCCATCGCCCGCCCCGGCTACCGGCACCGCCACCTGCTCGGGATCGAGGGCCTGACGCCGGCCGAGATCGGCTATCTGCTGGATCTGGCCGCCGACTACGCCGCGCAGAACCCGCAGGCGCACCAACGCTCGCCGCTGCTGTCGGGTCATACCGTCATCAACCTTTTCTTCGAGACCTCGACGCGCACGCGCACCTCCTTCGAGCTGGCGGCCAAGCGGCTGTCGGCCGATGTGATCAACATGTCGGTCGCCTGGTCGTCGATCAAGAAAGGCGAGACGCTGATCGACACGGCGATGACGCTGAACGCGATGCACCCCGACGCGCTGATCGTGCGCCATCCCGACTCCGGCGCGGTCAAGCTGCTCAGCGAGAAGGTCAACTGCGCCGTCATCAACGCCGGCGACGGCAGCCACGAGCACCCGACCCAGGCCCTGCTCGACGCGCTGACCATCCGCCGCCGCCGCGGCAAGCTGGCGGGGCTGACCGTGGCGATCTGCGGCGACATCCTGCACAGCCGCGTGGCACGCTCCAACCTCTACCTGCTGACCACCATGGGCGCGCAGGTACGGGTCATCGCGCCGCCGACGCTGATGCCCTCGGGCATCGAGCGGCTGGGCGTCACCGCCTTCACGGACATGCGCGAGGGGCTGCGCGACGTCGACATCGTGATGATGCTGCGCCTGCAGACCGAGCGGATGCAGGGCTCCTACGTGCCCTCGATCCGCGAATACTTCCACTTCTACGGCCTGGACCGCGCCAAGCTGGCCATGGCCAAACCGGACGCGCTGATCATGCACCCCGGCCCGATGAACCGCGGCGTCGAGATCGACAGCCAGGTGGCCGACGACATCGACCGCTCGCTGATCCAGGAGCAGGTGGAGATGGGCGTGGCCGTGCGCATGGCCTGCCTCGACGCCTTGGCGGCGGTGCAGCGCGCGCAGTCGCAGGGGAGCTGAGCCATGGCCACCCGCAGCGAAGCCGGCCCCACGGCCTACGTCAACGCGCGGCTGCTCGACCCCAGGAGCGGCCTGGACGCCCCCGGCGCGCTCTACGCCGACAAGGGCGTGATCCAGGACCTCGGCCCGCGCCTCTTCAACGACGGCGTGCCGGAGGGCGTCGAGGTGGTCGACTGCGCTGGCGCCTGCCTGGCGCCGGGCCTGGTCGACATGCGCGTGCAGCTCGGCGAGCCGGGCAACGAGCACAAGGAGACGATCGAGACCGCGAGCCGCGCCGCGGCGGCCGGCGGCGTCACCTCGATGGTCGCGCTGCCCAACACCGACCCGGTGGTCGACGACGTCGCCGGCATCGAGTTCATCGCCCGTCGCGCCCGCGAGGAGAAGCTGGTCAAGGTCTACGGCTACGGCGCCGTGACCCGCCGGCTGGAGGGCCGCGAGCTGGTCGAGATCGGCCTGCTCAGCGACTACGGCGCGCTCGGCTTCACCGACGGCCTGCAGGCGGTCGCCAGCGCCCAGGTGATGCGCCGGGCGCTGAGCTACTCGCGCACCGTCGACACGGTGATCCTGCAACACCCGGAGGAGCCGAGCCTGGCCAGCGGCGTGATGAACGCCGGCGAGCTGGCCACGCGGCTGGGCCTGGCCGGCAACCACTGGCTCAACGAGGTCATCATGATCGAGCGCGACCTGCGCCTGGTCGAGATGACCGGCGGGCGCTACCACGTCGCCAACGTGACCTGCGCCGAGTCGATCGAGGTGATCCGCCGCGCCAAGGCGCGCGGCCTGCCGGTGACCGCCAGCACGGCGCCGCACTACTTCACCCTGAACGAGACGGCGGTGGGCGACTACCGCACCTTCGCCAAGGTCTCCCCGCCCCTGCGCCGGGAGGAGGACCGCGCCGCCGTGGCCGAGGCCGTGGCCGACGGCACCCTCGACGCGATCGCCAGCGACCACGCGCCGCACGACCAGGACTCCAAGCGGCTGCCGTTCAACCTGGCCGATCCGGGCGTGGTCGGCCTTGAAACGCTGCTGCCGCTGTCCCTGGCGCTGGTGCACGCCGGCCGCATGAGCCTGCTGGAGCTGCTGCGCCGGCTGACCGACGGCCCGGCGCAGATCCTGCGCGGCCGCGCCGATCTGACCGTCGGCCTGCCCGCCGACCTGGTGCTCTTCGACCCCGACCGCCCGGCCACGATCCAGCCCGAGCGCTTCCGCTCCAAGTCGAAGAACTCGCCCTTCGAGGACCACATGGTCCAGGGCGCGGTGTTGCGCAGCGTGGTCGACGGCCGCACCATCTTCGCGCTGGACGGCAAGCCGCCGGCCGGCGCATGACGCGCGCGAGGCGCCGATGCCCGATCCGATCTCCTGGGAGTTCGCCTGGCCCTACCTGCTGGCCGCGCTGGCGGGCGGCTATCTGCTGGGCGCGATCCCCTTCGGCCTGGTCCTGACGCGGCTGGCCGGTCTCGGCGACCTGCGCCGGATCGGCTCGCGCAACATCGGCGCCACCAACGTCCTGCGCACCGGGCGCAAGGACCTGGCGCTGCTGACTCTGCTGCTCGACGGCGGCAAGGGCGCGGCGGCCGCCGGGCTCGCCTGGTCCTGGGGCGGTCCGGACCCGATGCTGCTCGCCGGGCTGGGCGCGGTGCTCGGCCACAACTTCCCGGTCTGGCTGGGCTTTCGCGGCGGCAAGGGGGTCGCCACCTCGATCGCCGTGCTGCTGGCCGTGGCCTGGCCGGCCGGCCTGGCGGTCTGCGCCACCTGGCTGCTGGTCGCCGCCCTGACCCGCTACTCCTCCCTGGCCGCGCTGGTCGGCTTCGTGCTTTCGCCCGCCTACGTCTGGTATCTGGTCGGCGATCTGCAGCGGGTGGAGTTCGCCGCCCTGCTCGCCCTGCTGGTGGTGATCCGCCACCATGCCAACGTCCGCCGCCTGCTCGGCGGCGAGGAAACGCGGATCGGCGAGACGCGCAAGGACGACGCCTGACTACGTTTGCAGGTTGACCTTCGCGACCCTTTCAACCGAAGGTCGGCCGCAATGCCCCTGCCGCGCCGCACACTCACGGATGCCGAACGCCTCGCCTGGCTGCGCCTGAGCCGCAGCGAGAACGTCGGCCCCATCACCTTCCGGTTGCTGCTGCAGCGCTTCGGCACGGCGAGCGCCGCCCTGGAGGCGCTGCCCGAGCTGGCCAAGCGCGGCGGCCGGGCCAAGCCGATCCGCATCTGTCCCGCCGCCGCGGCGGAGCGCGAGCTGGCCGCCCTCGCCCGCCTGGACGCGCGGCTGATCGCCCTGTGCGAGCCCGACTACCCGGCGGCCCTGGCCGCCGCCGACGACGCCCCGCCGATCTTCGCGCTGCGCGGCCACGCGCATCTGCTGCAGCGCCCGGCCGTCGCCCTGGTCGGCGCCCGCAACGCCTCGGCCAACGGCCGCACCCTGGCCCGGCGGATCGCCGGCGCGCTGGCCGAGGCGGGCTACCTGGTGGTCTCCGGCTTCGCGCGCGGCATCGACACGGCGGCCCACGAAGGGGCGCTGGCCGCCCCGGACCCGGGCGGCTGGGACCACAGCGGCGCCACCCTTGCGGTGCTCGCCGGCGGCGTCGACGTGATCTATCCGCCGGAAAACGCCGCGCTCTACGAGCGCCTGCTGGCCCAGGGCGCGCTGCTCTCCGAGATGCCGCCTGGCAGCGAGCCGCAGGGCCGCCATTTCCCGCGGCGCAACCGGATCATCGCCGGCCTCGCGCTCGGGGTCCTGGTGGTCGAGGCGGCGCAGCGCTCCGGCTCGCTGCACACCGCCCGGCTGGCCGCCGACTACGGCCGCGAGGTGATGGCCGTGCCCGGCTCGCCGCTCGACCCGCGCGCCCAGGGCTGCAACCGGCTGCTGCGCCAGGGCGCCACCCTGATCGAGTCGGCCGAGGACGTGCTGGAGGCCCTGGCCGGCAGCACGCCACCGGCCGCCGAGCCCTTCCAGCCCAGCTTCGAGTTCGCGCCCATGACCATGCCGAGCCCCGAGGAGCAGGCACAAGCCACTGACATCGTTATGGAATTACTTTCGCCCACAGCGGTGTCTGTTGACGAACTCATACGCCAGTGCCAATTGTCTGCCGCGCTGGTCGGGACCGTGCTTCTGGAATTGGAGCTGGCCGGCCGGCTCGAACGTCACCCCGGCAACCGCGTTGCGCTGGTCGCATAGCGGCCGAAGCCCGCCGGGGCTCCCGCGTCTCGCACGTGAGCGCCACCCGGTCGGAACTGCGCATGCACCTCGTCGTCGTCGAATCCCCCGCCAAGGCCAAGACCATCGAACGCTACCTGGGCGGCGACTACCGCGTGCTGGCCAGCTACGGCCACGTCCGCGACCTGCCGCCCAAGGACGGCTCGGTGCGGCCCGACGAAGACTTCGCCATGGACTGGGCGGTCGACGAACGGGGCGACAAGCGCATCAAGGAAATCGCGCGCGAGCTGAAGAACGCCGATCAGCTCTACCTCGCCACCGACCCCGACCGCGAGGGCGAGGCCATCTCCTGGCACATCATTCAGGAGCTGGACCGCCGCCGCGCGCTGAACGGCAAGCCGGTCAAGCGGGTGGTCTTCAACGAGATCACCAAGCGCGCGGTGCAGGACGCCTTCAAGCATCCGCGCGAGCTGGACCAGCAGCTCATCGAAGCCTATCTGGCGCGCCGCGCGCTGGACTACCTGGTCGGCTTCACCCTCTCGCCGGTGCTCTGGCGCAAGCTGCCGGGCAGCCGCTCGGCCGGGCGCGTGCAGTCGGTCGCCCTGCGCCTGGTCTGCGAGCGCGAGGCGGAGATCGAGGCCTTCCGCCCCCGCGAGTACTGGACCGTCACCACGACGCTGGACGGCCTGGAGGTCAGCCCCTTCGACGCGCGGCTGACGCACCTGCGCGGCGGCAAGCTCGACAAGTTCGACCTCGACGGCGAGGCCAAGGCCCAGGATGCGGTCGCGCTGCTCGAGGCGGCCGGGCGCTTCACCGTCGCCAGCGTCGAGACCAAGCGCAGCAAGCGCCATCCGCAACCGCCCTTCACCACCTCGACCCTGCAGCAGGAGGCCTCGCGCAAGCTGGGCTTCGGCGCCACGCGCACCATGCGCACCGCGCAGCGGCTCTACGAGGGGATCGACGTGGGCGGCGAGACCGTCGGCCTGATCACCTACATGCGCACCGACGGCGTCTCCATGTCCAACGAGGCGATCACCGCGGCGCGCGAGCTGATCGCCCAGCGCCACGGCGAGGATTACCTGCCCGACCAGGCCCGCCTCTACAAGACCAAGGCGAAGAACGCCCAGGAGGCGCACGAGGCGATCCGCCCGACCGACCTGCGTCGCCTGCCGCGCGAGATCCGCGGCCAGCTCGGCGAGGACGAGGCGCGGCTCTACGACCTGATCTGGACCCGCGCCCTGGCCAGCCAGATGGAATCGGCCGAGTTCGACCAGATGACGGCGGAGATCGACGTCGACCAGGGCCAGGCGCGGCTGCGCGCCACCGGCTCGGTACAGGTCTTCGACGGCTTCCTCGCCCTCTACCAGGAAGGCCGCGACGACCCCGCCGAGGAGGAGGGCGAGGGCAAGCGGCTGCCGCCGCTGGCCGAAGGCCAGGACCTCAACCGCCGCAAGGTCACGCCGGAGCAGCACTTCACCCAGCCGCCGCCGCGCTACACCGAGGCCAGCCTGGTCAAGAAGCTGGAGGAGCTGGGCATCGGCCGGCCCTCCACCTACGCCTCGATCCTGCAGGTGCTGCAGGACCGCGACTACGTGCGCCTCGACAAGAAGCGCTTCCTGCCCGAGGACCGGGGCCGCATCGTCACCGCCTTTCTCACCGCCTTCTTCCGGCGCTACGTGGAGTACGACTTCACCGCCAGCCTGGAGGAGGACCTCGACCGCATCTCGGCCGGCGACAGCCGCTACAAGGAGGTGCTGCGCCGCTTCTGGGAGGCCTTCAGCGAGGCCGTCGAGGAAACCAAGGGCCTGCGCATCTCCGAGGTGATCGAGGCGCTCGACGAGGACCTGGGGCCGCACTTTTTCCCGCGCGACCCGGAGACGCCGGACAAGGACCCGCGCGCCTGCCCGGCCTGCGGGTCCGGCCGCCTGGGCCTGCGCCTGGGCAAGACCGGCGGCTTCATCGGCTGCTCCAACTACCCCGAGTGCCGCTTCACCCGCCCCCTCTCGGTGCAGGCCGAGGAGGGCAGCGGCGGCACCGCGCCGGGCGAGGCCGGGCCGAAGCACCTGGGCGAGGACCCGGAGACCGGCCAGGAGGTCAGCCTGCGCAAGGGCCCCTACGGTTTCTACGTGCAGCTCGGCGAGCAGGGCCCGGACAAGGCGGACAAGCCCAAGCGCACTTCCCTGCCCAAGGGGACGGCGCCTGGCGACGTGACCCTGGAGACGGCGCTCAAGCTGCTGTCCCTGCCGCGCGAGCTGGGCCCCCACGAGGGCGAGACGGTCACCGCCGGCATCGGGCGCTACGGCCCCTACGTGCGGCGCGGCAACACCTACAAGTCGATTCCGGCCGACGAGGACGTGCTGACCATCGGCCTCAACCGCGCCGTCGACCTGCTGGCCCAGGCCAAGGGCGGCGGCCCGGCCGCCCTGAAGACCCTGGGCGAGCATCCCGAGGACGGCAAGCCGGTGACCCTGCACCAGGGGCGCTACGGCCCCTACGTCAAGCACAACCGCACCAACGCCTCGCTGCCCAAGGACCTCTCGGTCGACGAGATCGATCTGTCCGGCGCCGTCGAGCTGCTGACCAAGCAGGCCGCCAAGAAGAAGAGCCCGGCCAAGAAGGCCGGCGGCGGCAAGACGACGACCGCCCGCAAGAGCGGCACGAGCAAGACCGCCACCGGCAAGGCCACTAGCAGCAAGACCGGCAGCAGCAAGACCGGGACGGGCAAGACCGGGACGGGCAAGACCGGGACGGGCAAGACGGCCGCCACCAAGGCCAAGGCGGGCAAGAGCGCCAAGACCACCAAGGCCGGCGCGAAGACGGCGACCGAGAGCTAGAGCGATTTGCACCCGTCTGGACCCGCGCAGCGGTTCCGCCGGTCGCGAGAAACCGGCTCTCCAGCATAGGGGGAGAGTGGGTTTTCGCGCCCGGCGGACGCGTCGCGACGCGTCCCAACGGGCGCAAATCGCTCTAGCCGAAGCCGCCTCGGGCACCTAGTTTGTGCGGGTATCGGCGCACCCGCCGCAACCAAGGACACTGCGTGGCCCGCGAAGACTTTCTCGAGGATTTCCCCGACACGGCGGAGATTCTCCGCTACATCCAGGAGAGCCCGACTCCCGTCGACAAGCGCGACATCGCCCGCGCCTTCAACCTGAAGGGCGCGCAGCGTCGCCGCCTGCGCGAGGTGCTGGCGGACCTGCAGGAGGCCGGCAAGCTGGCGGACAAGGGCAAAAAGAAGCTGGCGCCGCCCGACCGGCTGCCGCCGGTCGGCGTGGTCGAGGTCAGCGACATCGACGAGGACGGCGAACTCTGCGCCCGCCCGGCCAACTGGCCGGAGGAGGCCGGCCCACCGCCGCGCATCTACCTGGGCGCCGGCAAGCGCAGCCGCGCCGCCCTGGCGGTCGGCGACCGCGCCCTGGTCAAGCTGGAGCTGGTCGAGCCGGGCGTCTACGAAGGCAAGGTCATCCGCCGCATCGGCCGCTCGCCGAAACGGGTGCTGGGGCTCTACGAGATGACCGAGGCCGGCGGCCGGCTCAGCCCGACCGATAAGCGTGCCAAGCAGGACTTCGTCCTGGCCCCCGAGGACGCCGCCGGGGCCGAGCCGGGTGAGCTGGTGCTGGCCGAGGTCAAGGGCTATCACCCGCGCATGGGGCTGCGCGACGTCAAGGTGATCGAGCGGCTCGGCAGCCTGGACAACCAGCGCGCCCTCTCGCTGATCGCGATCCACGAGCACGGCCTGCGCACCGCCTTTCCCGAAGAGGCGGTGGCCGAGGCCGAGGCGGCCGAGGCGGTGAGCGCGAAGGGGCGCGAGGACCTGCGCGGGATTCCACTGGTCACCATCGACGGCGCCGACGCGCGCGACTTCGACGACGCGGTCTATGCGGAGCCCGATCCCGCCAAGTCCAACCCCGGCGGCTGGCGCGCCCTGGTCGCCATCGCCGACGTCGCCCACTACGTGCGCACCGACAGCGCGCTCGACCGCGAGGCGCGGGCGCGCGGCAACTCGGCCTACTTCCCCGACCGGGTGGTGCCGATGCTGCCCGAGGCGCTGTCCAACGGCTGGTGCTCGCTGCGCCCGAAGGAGGAGCGCGGCTGCCTGGCGGTCTGGATGACCCTGGACGCCGAGGGCAACCTGCGCGACTGGCGCTTCCTGCGCGGGGTCATGCGCTCCGCCGCGCGGCTGACCTACGAGCAGGTGCAGGCGGCGATCGACGGGGCGCCGGACGAGACCACCGGCCCGCTGCTCGATCCGGTGATCCGGCCGCTCTACGGCGCCTTCGGCGCGCTCCTGGCCAACCGGCGCAAGCGCGGCACCATCGAGCTCGACATGCCCGAGCGCCAGATCCTGATCGACGATGCCGGCAACGTCGCCGGCATCGAGCCGCGTGCGCGCCTCGACGCCCACCGGGTGATCGAGGAGCTGATGATCTGCGCCAACGTGGCCGCGGCCAGCGAACTGGAGCGGCTGCGCCAGCCCTGCATGTACCGCATCCACGACGAGCCCGACCCGGAGAAGGTGGAGGCGCTGCGCGAGGTGCTCGACGACATGGGCATCCGCCTGGCCAAGGGGCAGGTGGTGCGGCCGCGCACCTTCAAGCGGGTACTGGAGCAGGCCGGCGAGACGCCCTATGCCGAGATGGTCAACCAGCTCGTGCTGCGCTGCCAGGCGCAGGCGGTCTACAGCCCCGACAACATCGGCCACTTCGGCCTGGCGCTGCCGCGCTACGCCCACTTCACCTCGCCGATCCGGCGCTATGCGGACCTGCTGGTGCACCGCGCCATGATCCGCGGCCTGAAGCTGGGCGACGACGGCCTGAGCGAGACCCAGGCGGGCCGCTTCAAGGAGATCGGCGAGCACATCTCGCAGACCGAGCGGGCCGCCATGGCGGCCGAGCGCGACGCCACCGACCGCATGACCGCGGCCTTCCTGTCGGAGCGGGTCGGCGCCATCTTCGAGGGCCGCGTCAACGGCGTGACCCGGTTCGGGCTGTTCGTCACCCTGAGCGAGAGCGGCGCCGACGGCCTGGTGCCGATCTCCAGCCTGCCCAACGACTTCTACGTCCATGACGAGACCCAGCACTGCCTGGTCGGCCGCCGCTGGGGCCGCCGCTACCGCCTCGGCGAGACGCTGCAGGTGCGTCTGGTCGAGGCCGACGCCACCACCGGCGGCCTGGTGCTGAACCTGGCCGAGCCGGACCGCCTGGACGAAGAGACCGAAGACGCGCCGGACCAGGCCCGCCCGAAAGCTCATGCAAAAGGCAAACAACGCCCGGCAAAAGCCTCTCCGAAAAGAGAAAAGCGCGCCGAGGCCGAGCGCCGCCGGACGCCGCAGGCGCGCCGCGCCCGGGTGCGCCGCAAGCGCTGAAGCCACGCCGACGCCGGCGGCAAGCTGTCGTTTACGCTTGGCGCCCTATCCTTGTCCGTGGGGTCGTTACGCGCGGCCGCTGCCGCCGGCCGCCGAAGACGGCGGGAAACGCGAAGCGATCACAGGGTTTTTTCGGCTGCACAGCGCCCCGCAGCGGCATAACATGCGCCGAGACGGGCCGGGGCCGACACGCCGCGCGCCGGGGTGCCAGCCACCCTAAAGGCCCGTCCGGAGGGTCCGTGCCCGTGAGGGGTCCATCACCGGGGGTTTCATGTCCGTCCGTCGCCTCCTCGTTTCCCTCGTCACCGCCGGCGTCACGCTGGTGGCGCTCGGCGCCTGCAGCAGTCAGGAACTGCGCGGCCAACCGGCGGCCTACGACGCCGAGCGGGCCGAACGGATGTTCGTCGCCGGCTACCAGGACGTCACCGCGGTCTACATCGAGGACGTGGCGGTCGCCGACCTGGCCCTGGCCGGCCTGGAAGCGGTCACCCAGATCGACCCCCGGCTCTCCTATGGCCTGGACGCCGGCCAGGTGGTCGTCAGCTACGCCGACTCGGTCGAGGCGAGCCTTGCGGCCCCGGCGCCGCGCGACAGCGGCGGCTGGGCGGCGCTGACCGCCGAGGCGCTGATCGCCGGCCGCCGCCTCTCCCCGGCTCTGCAGGACTCCGACGCCGAGGAGATCTACGAGGTGGTCTTCGACGGCATGGTCAGCGAGCTGGACGCCTACTCGCGCTACGCCGGCCGCGAGGAGGCGCGCGAGAACCGCGCCAGCCGCGACGGCTTCGGCGGCATCGGCGTGCGCATCCGCGTCGAGGAGGCGGGCGTGCGCCTGGTCCAGGTGATGGAGAACACCCCGGCCGAGGCGGCGGGCCTGCTGGACGAGGACCTGATCGTCGCGATCGAGGGCGCGCCGGCCGCCGGCATGGACCAGCGTGACGTGGTGCGCGCCCTGCGCGGCCCGATCGGGACCCACGTGCGGGTCAGCGTGCAGCGCGACGGCCGCCCGGCGCCCTTTCCGGTCGACATCGAGCGCGACCACATCGTGCCGCAGACCGTCAGCTACCGCCGCGTCGACGACGTCGCGGTGATCCGCCTTGCCGGCTTCAACCAGTCCACCACCCGGACCCTGCGCGAGAAGATCTTCCTGGCCGAGCGCGAGCTGGGCGAGCGGCTGCGCGGCTTCGTCATCGACCTGCGCGACAATCCCGGCGGCCTGCTCGACCAGGCCGTCTCGGTCGCCGACCTCTTCGTCGCCGACGGGCGGATCGTCTCGACCCACGGCCGCCACCCGGACAGCCACCAGTACTTCGACGCCCGCCGCGACGATCTGATCGGCCAGCTCCCCATTGTCGTGCTGGTCAACGGCAACTCCGCCTCGGCCTCGGAGATCGTCGCCGCCGCCCTGCAGGACAGCCGCAAGGCGCTGGTCGTCGGCTCCAACTCCTTCGGCAAGGGCACGGTGCAGACCGTGCTGCGCCTGCCCAACGAGGGCGAGCTGACCCTGACCTGGGCCCGCTTCCACGCGCCGTCGGGCTACGCGCTGCACAAGCGCGGCGTGCTGCCGGACGTCTGCATCGCCGACGACAGCGGCGAGCTTGAGGCCACGATGACCCGCCTGCGCGGCGGCGAGCTGCTGATCTCCAGCGTCCAGCGCCAGGCGCCGGTCGACATCGACGACGAGGCCGGGCTGGAACGCCTGCGCGCCCTCTGCCCGACCCGCGAGAGCGACGGCGAGCTGGACGTGGAGATCGCCCTGCGGCTGATCCGCGATCCGGCGCTCTACGCCAGCACCGCGCGCGGCTCGGTCAACACCGCCGGGCGGGTCAGCGAAGCCGCGCGCGTCGAGTAGCCTCGACCGCCTCCAACCACCGCGCCCGCCTCGCCGTGTCTGCCGCGTCCCCCCGCATTGTCCGGCCGCAGGATGCCGCCGGGCTGGTCCTCCTGCGCCGGCCGCGGCGCGGCGCCCCCGAGGTGCTGCTCGGCCGGCGCCACGCCCGCACCCGGTTCATGCCGGGCGTCTACGTCGGCCCCGGCGGGCGGCTGGAGCCGCGCGACGCGCGGCCCAGCGGCTTCGCCGAGGCGCCGCCCCAGGCGCGCGGTCGGATCGACGCCGCGACGCGCCGGCATCTGCTCGCCTTCGCCCGCTGCGCCCTGCGCGAGACCGCGGAGGAGACCGGCCTGCTGCTCGGCCGGCCCTGCCCGCTCGGTCAGACGCCGCCTCCGGCCGTCGGCTGGCAGGGCTTCGCCGGCGCGGGCCTGGCGCCGGCCTTCGACTCGCTGCGGCTGATCGCGCGGGCGATCACCCCGGCCGGCAGCCCGATCCGCTTCCACACCCGCTTTTTCCTGGCCGACGGCGCACTGGCCCGTGGCCCGCTGGCGGGCGACGGCGAACTGGAGGACCTGCGCTGGGTGGCGGTCCCCGCCCTCGAGCGCCTGCCGATGGCCGAGGTCACCGCCCTGGTGATCGCCGAGGCCCTGCGCCAGCTCCAGAGCCCGGGGCCCGCCCGGTTGCTGACCTGGCGCGGCGCACGCCGCCTGCGGCGCTGAGGCCGGCAGCTCCGCGAAAGGCTTGCGGACCCGTCGGTTGGGCTGCGACCGTCCCGCGGACAGGATCAGCGGCGCCCGACCGGCGCCACGGCCGCGTTTAGGGATGCCTCATGTCCACCCCGCCCCCACCCGCCGGCGCCCCGCGCCGGCCCGCGTCCCCGGCGATCCAGGGAAGCTGGGCGCTGCTCGTCGGGATCGGCCTGCTGATGCTGGGCAACGGCCTGCAGGGCAGCCTGCTGGGCGTGCGCGCGACCCAGGAAGGCTTCGGCAGCAGCCTGATCGGGCTGATCATGTCCGGTTTCTTCGTCGGCTTCCTGCTGGGCTCGGTCTGGGCGCCCCGCGCGGTCCGCACCGTCGGGCACGTCCGCACCTTCGCGGCGCTGGCCTCCCTCGCCTCGGTATCGATCCTGGCGCACGCGCTGCTGGTCGATCCGCTGGTCTGGGGCGTGATGCGCTTCGTCACCGGCTTCTGCTACGCCGGGATCTTCGTGGTGGCGGAGAGCTGGCTGAACGACCGCACCAGCAACGCCAACCGCGGTCAGCTCCTGGCGGTCTACATGGCGACGATCTTCCTCGGCATGGGCGGCGGCCAGCTCATGCTCAACCTGGCCGATCCGGGCGGCGCCGACCTCTTCATCGCCGTCTCGGCACTGATCTCGCTGGCCGTCCTGCCGATCCTCCTGAGCGCCTCGCCAGCGCCGGAGGCCAAGGCGCCGCGCCCCGTGAGCCTCGCGCGCCTCTATCGCGTCTCGCCCCTGGGGACCTTCGGCACCTTCGCGGCCGGCATCGTCAACGGGACGATCTTCGGCATGGGCGCGGTCTACGCGCGCGAGACCGGGCTGTCGGTGGCCGACACCTCGCTGTTCATGGGGGCGCTGATCGCCGGCGCGGCGGCGCTGCAGTGGCCGATCGGCAAGCTCTCCGACCTCTTCGACCGGCGCAACGTCATCACCCTGGTGACCCTCGCCGCCGCCGCCACGGCGCTGCTGGCCGGCCAGGCCGGGTCGGCGGCCGGCCCCTGGCTGTTTCTGGCCGCCGCGGTGCTGGGCGGCTTCTCCCTGACCATCCACTCCCTGTGCATCGCCTACACCCACGATTACCTCGACCCGGCCGAGATGGTGGCGGCCAGCAGCGGCCTGGTGCTGGTGCTCGGGGCCGGCTCGATCCTGGGGCCGCTGGCCGTGGGCCCGGTCATCGGGACGCTCGGCCCCTCCGGCTTCTTCTGGTGGCTGGCGCTGGTCCACCTCGGTCTCGCGGCCTTCGCGCTCTGGCGCATGACGCGCCGCGCGCCGCAGCCGAGCGAGGAGCAGGGCAGCTTCATGCCGGCGCCGACCCAGACCGGCTCCCTGGCGCCGGCCCTGGCACCGGAGGAAGCGGGCGCGCCAAGCACCGCCGGCGAGGCGGAGCCGCGGCCCCGGGAGGCGGACGCGCCGGCGGACCCGCCCGAGGGGGCGTGACCCGCGCGCGGCGTCAGCGGTTCTGCGTACGCAGCAGGCGCTGTTTCTGGCGGTTCCAGTCGCGCTTCTTGATGTCTTCGCGCTTGTCGGCCTTCTTCTTGCCGCGCGCCAGGCCGAGGCTGAGCTTCGCGATGCCGCGCTCGTTGAAGTAGACCGACAGCGGCACCAGGGCGTAGCCCTCGCGCTTGACCTGGCCGAGCAGCTTGTTGAGCTGGCGCTTGTGCAGCAGCAGCTTGCGCGGGCGCGTCGGGTCGTGCCCGAAGCGCGCCGCCGGGGCGTACTCGGCGATGTGCGCGTTCATCAGCCAGAGCTCGCCGTCCTTGTCGACGGCGAAGGCCTGACCGATGTTGGCGCGGCCGGCCCGCAGCGATTTGACCTCGGAGCCGGTCAACTGCAGACCGGCCTCCAGGGTCTCCTCGATCGCGAATTCGTGCCGCGCCTTGCGGTTCTGGGCAACGAGCCTGAAAGGTGCCATGCGGGAAAGAGTAGGACCGTTCGCCTAGTTAATCAGCCCCGCGTGGACCATCGCCGCACGCACCATCTTCTGGGTCTCGCCCGCTACCGGCACCATCGGCAGGCGCAGCTCGTCGCGGATGTGGCCGAGCAGCGAGAGCGCGTACTTGGCGGGCTGCGGGCTGGGCTCGGCGAAGAGCGCGGCGTGCAGCGGCATCAGGCGGTCGTTGATCTCGTTGACCTCGTCCAGGCGGCCCGCCCGCCAAGCCTGGTGCAGCGCGCTGCACAGCCGCGGCGCCACGTTGGCCGTCACCGAGATGCAGCCGTGCCCGCCCATCGCCAGGAACGGCAGGATCGTCGCGTCCTCGCCGGAAATCTGCGCGAAGTCCGGGCCGATCGCCTTGCGGGTCCGCCAGGGGCGCAGCACGTCGGCGGTGGCGTCCTTGACCCCGACGATGCGCGGCAGCTCGGCCAGCCGCGCCATGGTCTCGACGCTCATGTCGACGATCGAGCGGCCCGGGATGTTGTAGATCAGGATCGGGATGCCGCTGGCGTCGTGCACCGCCTTGAAGTGCTGGTACAGCCCCTCCTGGTTCGGCTTGTTGTAGTAGGGGGTGACCACCAGTGCGGCGTCGGCACCGGCCTCTTCGGCGTGCTGGGTGAAGTCGATCGCCTCGGCGGTGGAGTTGGAGCCGGTGCCGGCGATCACCGGCACGCGCCCGGCCACCTGGTCGATGCAGATCTCCACCACCTGCTTGTGCTCGTCATGGGTCAGCGTCGGCGACTCGCCGGTGGTGCCGACCGGCACCAACGCGTCGCTGCCCTCGGCGATCTGCCAGTCGATGAATTTGCGGAAGGCCGACTCATCCACGGCGCCGTCGGCGAACGGCGTGATCAACGCGGTGATGGAGCCCGTGAACATTGGCCCGGCCATAGGTCTTTCATCCTCGACTGCAGACGGATTGTGTGGAGACCGCGCCCTCCCCCTAGGGAAACGCGGCTGCGGCACCATATCTTCCGATATGCGCAGCGGCAAGCTGGCTGACGCTTCCGGCGCCCCGGGCGTCCTGATAGGTTGGCACCGCTGCATCGGCAAGGGGACAGACCGTTTGCGCAAGACCCTGACCGGCCTGCTGCTCGCCGGACTCGCGCTGCCGCAGCTCGCCGCGGCGCAGCCGCTCAGCCGGGCCGACCGCGAGCTCTACGCCACCGCTTTCGCCGCCGCCGACGGCCGGCAGTACGAGGCGGCCATCGCCGCCACCGCCGTGGCCGAGGATCGGCTGCTGCGCGACGTGCTGCGCTGGCTGCGCCTGCGCGACCCGGCGAGCCAGGCCGGCTTCGCGGAGATCGCGGCCTTCCTGGACGCGCATCCCGACTGGCCGGGAAGCTGGACGCTGCGCCGCGCGGCCGAGGAGGCGATGCCGGCCGACCTGCCGCCTTCGCGGGTGCTCGACTGGTTCGCCGCCAACCCGGCGGTCACCGGCGCCGGCCAGGCCCGCCACGCGACGGCCCTGCTGGCGCGCGGCCGCGAGGCCGAGGCGGTGGAGCTGGCCCGCGCGGCCTGGCGCGACGCCGATTTCCCGCGCGACGTCGAGCAGGCCTTCTACGCGCGCTTCGGCCGCTTTCTGACGCCCGACGACGAGCGGGCGCGCTTCGAGCGCCTGCTGTTCGCGCAGCGCGGCGCCGCCGCCCTGCGCCAGGCCCGCCGCCTCGGCCCCGGCTTTGCCGAGCTGGCCACCGCGCGGCTCAAGCTGGCCAAGCGCGAGCCCGGCGTCGACGCGGCGATCGAGCGGGTGCCGCAGCGCCTGCGCGACGACGAAGGGCTGGTCTTCGAGCGCGCCCGCTGGCGCATGCGCGCCGACCGCTTCCGCGACGCCCTGGAGCTGGTCGATCCGGTGCCGGTGACGGTCGAACACCCCGAGCAGTGGTGGGACCTGCGCGCCTGGATGGCGCGGCGCGCCCTGCGGCTGGGCGAGGTCTCGCTGGCCTACCGCCTGGCCGCCGACAGCGGCTTGAGCGCGGGGGTGGCCTTCGCCGAGGCGGAGTTCCTGGCCGGCTGGGTGGCGCTCGACTGGCTGCGCGACCCGGCCCTGGCCCTGCCCCACTTCGAGCGGCTGCATGCCGGCGTCTCCTCGCCGATCAGCCTGGCGCGCGGCGCCTACTGGGCCGGCGAGGCCGAAGCGCGCGCCGGCCGGTCGGCCGCCGCCGCCGCCTGGTGGCGCCGCGCCGCGGTCCACGGCGAGACCTTCTACGGGCAGATGGCGATCGCCCGTCTCGGCGGCGCGCCCGCGGTGGTCGGCAACCCGCCCGCCCGCATCCCCGACAGCCGCCGCGCGGCCTTTCGGGAGCTGGAGCTGGTCCGGGTGATCGAACAGCTTGCGGCGCTGGAGCGGCACGACCTGGTGTTCCAGTTCTTCGCCGCTCTTCGCCAGCGCGCGCGCGACGAGGTGGACTGGCGCCTGATCGGCGACCTGGCCACGCGCCTGGAGCGGCCCGACCAGCGGGTCTGGACCGCCAAGCTGGCGCGCCGCGACGGCCATGTGCTGGCCGACCACCTGTTCCCCCTGCTCGACGGCCTGGAGCTCGGCCCGGCCGGGGAGGCGGCGCTGGTGCTCGGCCTGATGCGCCAGGAAAGCTCCTTCTGGACGCGGGCGGTCAGCCGCGTCGGCGCGCGCGGGCTGATGCAGCTCATGCCGGCCACCGCCAAGCAGACCGCCGGCGAGCTGGGGCTCGACTACAGCCTGTCGCGGCTGACCGACGACCCGGCCTACAACGTCACGCTCGGCCGCGTCTTCCTGATCGACATGGTGGCCCGCTACGACGGCTACCTGCCGCTGGCGCTGGCGGCCTACAACGCCGGGCCGAGCCGGGTCGACCAGTGGCTCGTAGAGTACGGCGACCCGCGCGACCCGGGGGTGGAGGAGATCGCCTGGATCGAGACGATCCCCTTCTCCGAGACGCGCAACTACGTCCAGCGCGTGCTGGAGGCCACCTACGTCTACCGCCAGAAGCTGGGCCTGCCGCCCGAGTCCCTGCCCGCGCTCTTCACCCTGGCGCGCGGCCCCGCGACCGATTAGCCTCCCCCGACGCGTCGGGAGACCGGCCGACGGGACAGGGAACGGGAGCCGCAATGGCCGCCTTCGCGGGGATCGAAGCCTGCGTCTTCGACGCCTACGGCACGCTCTTCGACGTGCATTCGGCCGCCGCCGGCGAGGCGGCGGCCCTGGGCGAGAAGAGGCAGCCGCTGTCGCAGCTCTGGCGGCAGAAGCAGCTCGAATACACCTGGCTGCGCAGCCTGATGGGCGCCCATGCCGACTTCTGGCAGGTCACCCGCGAGGCCCTGGACTTCGCCCTGGCCGCCAACGAAATCGCGGACGCCGCCCTGGCCGAACGCCTGATGCAGCTCTACCTCCGGCTGGACGCCTATCCCGACGTGCGCCCCGCGCTGGCGCGCCTGCGCGCCGCCGGGTGCCAGACCGCCCTCCTGTCGAACGGCGCGCCGAAGATGCTGGACGCCGCCATCGCTCACGCCGGCATCGCGGACCTGCTCGATGCCACCCTCTCGATCGAGGAGGTCGGGGTCTACAAACCCGACGCCCGCGTCTACCGGCTCGCGCTCGACCGGCTCGACCTGAGCGACCCGCCCCGGGTGGCCTTCGTCTCGACCAACGGCTGGGATGCCCGCGGCGCGGCCCACTTCGGCTTCCAGGTGGCCTGGATGAACCGCTTCGGCCAGCAGCTCGACCGCCTGCCCGGCGAGCCGAAGGCCGTGATCGCCGGCCTGGACGAGCTGCCGGGCCTGCTGGGACTGTGAGCCGCGCCCCCGTGACCGCCCCGAGCTACCGCGAGCGGCGTTTTTCCGCGCAGGACGGCCTCGCCCTCTACTACCGGGACTATCCCGGGCCCGCGTCGGGCGCGGCCACGCCCCTGCTCTGCCTGGGCGGACTGTCGCGCAACTCCAAGGACTTCGCCGACCTGGCCGCGCGCCTTTCGGCCCGGCGCCGGGTGGTCTGCCCCGACTACCGCGGACGTGGCCGCTCCGCCTATGCGCGCGACTGGCGGACATACCACCCGGTGCAGTACCTCGACGACCTGCGCCATCTTCTGGTCGTGGCGCGGCTGCCGCGCTTCGTAGCGATCGGCACCTCGCTGGGCGGGCTGCTGTCCATGGGCCTGGCCGCCAGCGTGCCGGGCGCCTTGGCCGGCGCCGTGCTGAACGACATCGGGCCGGAGTTCGAGGGCGGCTCGCTGGACAAGATCTTCGCCTACGTCGGCCGGGACACGCCGCAGCCCGACCTGGACGCGGCCACACGCTTCCTCAAGGAGGTCTTCGGCCAGGAGATCGGGTTCCGCGACGAGGAGACCTGGCGCCGCTTCGCCGAGGCCAGCTTCCGCCCGGGCGCGGACGGCCGGCTGCACGTCGACTGGGACACGCAGATCGTCAAGCCGCTGAAGCGCACCGCCGGCGAACTGCCCGATCTCTGGCGCCTTTTCGCCGGACTTGCCCGGCGTCCTGTGCTGGCCATCCGTGGCGAGGCCTCGCCGGTCCTCTCGGCCGCGACCCTGGCCCGGATGGAGCGGGCGCATCCGGGGCTGGCCAGCGTCACCGTGGCCGGGCTCGGCCACGCCCCCTCGCTCGCAGAACCCGAAGCCGTGGAGGCCATCGATGACTTCCTTGCCCGAGTCGACGCTGCCACCGAGACAGGAGCCGCCGGCGCCGTCGACCCGGCCGCCTGAGGCGATCGCCTTCGCGGACATCGAAGCGGCGCGCGCGCGCCTGGCCGGACTGGCGGTGGTCACGCCGCTGCTGGAGGCGCCGGAGCTGTCGGAACTGCTGGGCTACCGCGTGCTGCTGAAGTGCGAGGTGCTGCAGCGCACCGGCTCCTTCAAGTTCCGCGGTGCCTACAACTGCCTGGCCAGCCTGACACCGGCGCAGCGCGCCCGCGGCATCGTCGCCTACTCCTCGGGCAACCACGCCCAGGGCGCGGCCGCCGCGGCCCGGCTGTTCGGCGCCCCGGCCGTGATCGTCATGCCGTCCGACGCGCCGCGCAACAAGATCGAGCGGACCCGCGGCTACGGCGCCGAGGTGCTGCTGTACGACCGCGAGCGCGAGCGGCGCGAGGAGGTGGCGGACGAACTGGTGCGCACGCGCGGCCTGACGCTGGTGCCCTCCTACGACAATCCCTTCGTCATGGCCGGCCAGGGCACCTGCGGCCTGGAGATCGCCGAGCAGGCGGCAGCGCTGGGCGCGCAGGTGGATCGCATGCTGGTCTGCTGCGGCGGCGGCGGCCTGACCTCCGGCATCGCCGTCGCGCTGGAGGCCCGCTCGCCGCAGACGCGGCTCTACACCGTCGAGCCGGAGCTGTTCGACGACACCGCCCGCTCCCTCGAGAGCGGCACGCGGCAGGCCAACCCGCGCCAGGCCGGCTCGATCTGCGACGCCCTGCTGACGCCGACGCCCGGCGAATTGACCTTCCCGATCCTGCAGCGCCGGCTGAGCGGCGCGCTGCGGGTGTCGGATGCGGAGGTGGAGCGGGCCGTGGCCTACGCCTTCCGCCGCCTCAAGCTGGTGGTCGAGCCCGGCGGCGCCGTCTGCCTCGCCGCGCTGCTGGCCGGCAAGCTTGAGATCGGGCGCGAGGAGACGGTCTGCCTGACGCTGTCGGGCGGCAACGTCGATCCGACCACGTTGACGACAGCGCTGGAGCGCGTGCCGCCGGAGTGAGCCCGGCCGCCCGCGCCGTCTTCCGCGCCAGGTCTACAGACCGGGGCTGGCGAGCTGGAGCTTCTGGAGTCGGATCTACCGCGCCGGCGCGAGAGTGGATCGTGATCGTTTGGACCCCCAGCGTGGGTTCGCCGATCACAAGAAACCTGCTCTACACCAAAGGGTCAGAGTGATTTTTCGCGACCGGCGGAGGCGCTGACGCGCGTCCAAACGGTCGCAAATCGCTTTAGCGGGCCGGGGCGGAACTGCCGGGCTCGGCCGCCGCTTTCCCCTCGCCCCCGGCTGCGGGCTTGCCGGCCTCTGCCTGACCGCCGCCCGCCTGGCCGCTCCCCGCTTGGCCGCTCCCCGCTTGGCCGACGCCTGCCTGACCGTTGCCGGCGGCCGGCGTCGCCTTGGCGTCGAGCAGCTTGGCCGGGGCCTGGCTGGCGCTGGCATCGCGCCGGCAGTGGCCGTCGATGAAGGCGCCGGCCTCGATCGCCAGGCTGTCGTGCACCACGTCGCCGCGCACCTTGGCGGTCTTGGTCAGCACCACGGTCGCGGCCTTCACCTCGCCCTCGACCTCGCCGCAGATGCGCACCGTCTCGGCCTCGATCGCGCCTTCGACCTGACCGGATTCGCCGAGGGTCAGAGTCCGGCTGCTGATATCGCCCTTGACGGTGCCGTCGACCTGCAGGTCGCCGTGGCTGACCAGATTGCCCTCGATGGTCAGGTCGGCGCTGATGATCGAGGGCACGCCGCTGGGCTGGCGCCGCGTCATCGCGCCCGCCCCCTCCCGCACGGCGGCAGCGCGGCTGCTGCCGGCCCCTTCGCTGGTCTGGCCGGCGCTGAGGGCGCTGCCGTTGGTCTTCTTCTTACCCTTTGAAAACATGCCTGCCTGCCTTCAGGAATTTGGCCGGGTCGTAGGGTTTGCCGTTGAACAGGATCTCGTAGTGCAGGTGGGCGCCGGTGCTGCGGCCGGAGTTGCCCATCTGCCCGAGCTGCTCGCCGAAGGAGACCATATCCCCCACCTCCACGTCCACGCGGCGCATATGGGCGAAGCGCGTCTTGAAGCCGTGGCCGTGGTCGATCTCGACCATGCGCCCGTAGGCGCCGTTCCAGCCGGCCAGCGTGACCTTGCCGGGCGCGGTCGCGAGGATCGGCTCGCGCCAACCGCCGACCAGGTCCAGCCCTTCGTGGCGCGACTTCTTCTTGTTGAGGGGATCGTCGCGCAGCCCGAAGCCGCTGGTCAGGCGATACTGGCGCATCGGCGCGGCGACCGGCGCCGCCTCGAACAGCGTCTTGATGGCATCCCAGCGGTCCAGGCGCTGATCGAGCAGACTGTAGGTGGCCGCCAGCCGGTCGGCATGGGGATCGGGCGGACCGGCCAGGCCGCTGGGCAGGGCGGCGCCCGAGAAGCCGGCCGGCAGATAGGGCCCGCCCAACGCGGAGGCCTCCTCCCCGACGCTTTCGAGCCGGGCCTGGCGCAGCGAGGTCTCGACCTCCGCGATCAGCGGCTCGAAGTCGACGCCGGTCATCGACAACGCCGTCTCCAGGGCGCTGATCGAGCGCGCGGTGCGCTCGTCCAGTCGCTCCAGCAGGGCCTGATGGGCGGCGCGCAACTGTCCCATTTCGGTAAAGCTGGCGACCAACTGCGCGGCCATGCGGTCGCGCTCGTCGCGCAGCCCGTCGCCGCGGGCGACGGCCTGGCGCAGCTCGGCCTTGAGAGCGGCCAGCCGACGCTGCTGCTTGGCCTCGCGCGTCATCGCCGAGTCCACCTCGCCCCGCAGCCGCCGGATGTCGGCCTTCATCAGTTCGCGCAGCTCGCTGAGGTCGGCCACCTGCGTCTCGGCCGCCGCCAGCTTGCCGCGCAGCTCGCCGATCACCCCCTGAAGCTGCAGGTTGCTGTCGCGGGCCGCGCGCAGATCGGCCTGCGCGCCGCTCAGACGGCGGTTCAGCCGCGCGCGCGCATCGGCGATCTCCGAGCGCTCCGCCTCGCTGGCGTGCAGGGTCGCGCGCAACGCGGCGACCTGGCCCTGCAGCGTCTCATTGCGCTGGGCGATGTCCTTCAGGCTGGCCTCGAAGGTCGCGAGCCGGTCGCGCAGCGACTCGCGGGCCAGGGCCATGCGGTCCTCGGCCTCGTCGAACGGCGTCAGCCCGTCGGCGATGCCCGCCAGCTTGTCCGGCGCGATGCCGTCTTCCTGAAGCACCTCGAGCAACAGAGTCTGGTTGGCCTCCAGGTCGGAGGTGATGCGGGTGAACTGGGCATGGTAGTCGCTGACCTCGGCCATCAGGTCGAGGTAGGCGAGCTGCTGCTGGGCGATCACCGCCTTGCGCTCGGCCAACAGGCCTTGCTGCACGCCGACCCCCAGGGTCGCCGCCGCCGCCCAGGCCCCCAGGCCGATCACCGCGACGCTCGCCAGCTTCTGCGCCCGGGCGGAGATCCGCAGATGGCGCACGCGGTCGTTGCCGCGGATCAGGATCTCCCGCTCGACGAAGTGACGGTCGAGCCAAGCCCGCAGCCGCCGCCCCGGTCCTGGCCGACGCCCCAGGATGCCGTCCCGAAAGGCAGTGTCGCGGCCCTCCGCCGCGCCCTTCGCCGCGCACTTCGCCGCCTGAGAGGTACCATCCGTGGACGCAGGTTCACTGGCTGCCGGTTGCTCGGCCACGTCGGCGACTCCTCCCTTGCCATATCCCTCGGCGCGACGCGCGCCCCGCGACCCGCCGCACCTCGGCGCCGGCGCCGCGGCCCGATCCCGGGCGCAGCGCCGTCACCTCACTCTGCCCCGTCGCGCGTGGCGGCAGACTATCCGCAGCACCTCTGTCAAACAAGTTAAAGCGCCACGTCAACATGCAGGCGACGAAGTCGCCGTGCCGGCAGCCATGTATTTCAAAAGCTTATAAAAAATTCTTAAAGATCAGAGCGAAAAAGCCCCGCCCCCGCCGCGAATGCCGGCCGGTGGCGGGGCCTCTTCGCCGGGCTCAGCCGCGGATCACTTCTCGTAGTGCTTGGCCACCAGCTCGTCGAGCAGACGCACGCCGAAGCCGGTCGCGCCCTTGGGCACGGTGGGCTTGTCCTTGTCGCTCCAGGTCACGCCGGCGATGTCGATATGCGCCCAGGCCGTACCGTCCTGAATGTAGCGCTGCAGGAACTGCGCGGCGGTGATCGAGCCTCCCCAGCGGCCGCCGGTGTTCTTCATGTCGGCGATGTCGCTGTCGATCGCCCGGTCGAACTCCTCGCCCATCGGCAGGCGCCAGCAGGGCTCGCCCACCGCCTTGCCGGCGGCCAGGACGCGCTCGGCGAGCTCGTCGTCGTTGCTGAACAGACCGGCCATCGAGCGGCCGAGGGAAATCAGGATGGCGCCCGTCAGGGTCGCCAGGTCGATGATCGCCTTCGGCTTGTAGGTCTCCTGCAGGTACCAGAGCGCATCGGCCAGGACCAGACGTCCCTCGGCGTCGGTGTTGATGATCTCGATGGTCTGGCCGGACATGGAGTGGACCACGTCGCCCGGGCGCTGGGCGGCCCCGTCGGGCATGTTCTCGACCAGGCCGCAGATGCCGATCACGTCGACCTTGGCCTTGCGGGCGGCCAGGGCGTGCAGGGTGCCGACGACCACGCCGGCGCCGCCCATGTCCCACTTCATGTCTTCCATGCTGGCGGCCGGCTTCAGGGAGATGCCGCCGGTATCGAAGCAGACACCCTTGCCGACGATCGCCAGCGGCGCGCTCTCACCGGCCTTGCCCTTGCCCTTGGTCGGCTTCTTCGCCTTGCCGGCGCCCATCCAGCGCATGACGAGGAGCTGCGACTCGCGCACCGAGCCCTGGCCGACGCCCAGCAGAGCGCCCATCCCCAGCTTCTCCATCTCCTTCTCGCCCAGGATCTCCACCTCGACGCCGAGCTTCTCCAGGGACTTCTTGGCCCGCTTGGCGAAGCTCTCGGGGTAGAGCACGTTGGCCGGCTCGGAGTTGAGGTCACGGGTGGTGAAGACGCCCTCGGCCACGCTCGCCATCTTGCCGTAGAGCTTCTTGGCGCCGGCCTGGGCCGAAGCCATCACCGTCAGCTTGCCCAGGCTGGGCTTCTGCTCGGGCTTTTCCTTGGTGCGATACTTGTCGAAGCGGTAGCTGCGAAGCTGCGCGCCGAGCGCCACCCGGGCCGCCGCTTCCGCCGGCTCCACGCCCAGATCGGCCAGGGCGTCGACGACGATGGCCGCCTCCTTCTCGCCGGCCCCATTGAGACGGACCAGCAGGTCGCCGCCGAGCCGCTCGAAATCCAGCGGCTTGGCCTCCTCGGCCTTGCCCAGGCCGAGCAGGAGAATGCGGCTGGCCGCGACGCCGGCCGGCGCCACCAGCTCGAGGATTTCGCCCTTCTTGCCGTCGAAGCGGCTGGCCTTGATCGCGCGGGTCAGCGCGCCCTCGAGGCGCGCGTCCAGATCCGACAGGCTGGACGCGAGCACGCCGCCCTCGGTGACCAGGCCGGCGATGGCGCCGGACTTCGGCTGGGCCGGCGCGGCAAAGGAAATACGCATGGGGCCTCCGTTGCATGGAGCTGTTGGGGATGGGCCGGCGCACCCGGCGCCCAGGCCTCGGGCGGCAACGCCGCGCTCGGACGAAAGACTTGGTCTGGAAGCGTTAGTTGGCGCACCCTCGCCTGTCAACGCCATGCCCCGCGGGCGTCCCGCCGCGCCCGCGCCGTACCGGCGCCCGCAACAGGGCGCGCGGCGGCGGCGCGCGACGGCGGCGCGCTGGACGCGGCGCGCGCAATCGGGCTATCCCTGTGGCGCTTGAACGGGCGCGCGCCGCGACCGCCCCGCCGCCGGGTTTCGGCCATGATCCGCCGGCATCCTGCCCCGCGCTGGCGGCGCCTCGGCAAAGCCGGCGCCCCGCGGGCGGCGGGGCCTGGCGACCGGGCGCCATTCGACGGCGCGGGACGCCCGCTGCGACCAGGGAGACCGAGGACGTGGATTTCGCGCTGAGCCGCAGCGGCCGCCCCCCGGGGCCACCGCAGTGCCGGCAGACCGGAGACCTGCGGGCCGGAGACCGGCGGGCCGGCGGCGGGAGGCGGCTGCCATGGGCGTGACACCCCTGGCCGCAACCGCCGTACCGCTGCGGCGCAGCCGCCGTCTGTCCTGGACCCTGAGCGGCTACATCGCCCGGCAGTACAGTCTCTGGTTCGTCATCTTCCTGCTCGGCATCGCCGGCGTCGTGCTGCTGGCGGGGGCGGCCGACCGTCTGGACCGCCTCTCCGGTCGCGAGGGCGTCACCTTCGGGACGGTCCTGACCGTCGCCATCCTGCGGCTCCCCTCGCTGGTCGAGGAGACCATGCCCTTCGTCGTGCTGGGCGCGGCCATGTTCACCTTCTGGCGGCTGACCCGGACCAACGAGCTGGTGGTGGCGCGCGCGGCGGGCGTCTCGGTCTGGCAGTTCCTGCTGCCGGCCATCGCGCTGTCCTGCCTGGTCGGGGTGATCGCCATGACGCTGCTCAACCCGCTGGGCGCCGCCCTGTTGTCGCGGGCCGACCAGATCGAGGAGAGCCTGGACCCCACGCCGGGACCGTCCATGGCGCTGCGCGGCGGCGGTCTCTGGCTGCGGCAGAGCCTCGACGACGGTCGGCTGATGCTGCACGCCAGCCGCGCCGACGAGTCCAGCATGACGCTCTATGAAGTGATCGTGTTCCGCTTTCGCGAGGGGCGCTTCGTCAACCGCCTCGACGCCGCCTCTGCAAGCCTTCAGCCGGGTCACTGGGCCATGCGCGACGTCTGGCTCAGTCAGGCCGGCAGCCCCACGGTCTTCAAGGAGGAGGTGGAGATTCCCACCGACCTGACCTCGCGCAAGATCCTCGAGAGCTTCGCGCCGGCCGAAACGCTCTCGTTCTGGGAGCTGCCGGAGTTCATCCGCCTGCTCGAGGAGGCCGGCTTCTCGACCCAACAGCACCGGCTGGAGCTGAACAAGCTGCTCGCACTCCCACTCCTGTTCACCGCGATGGTCGTGCTCGCCGCCAGCTTCTCCCTGCGCCCGCAGCGGCGCGGCCGCGTCGGCCTGATCATCCTCGCCGGCGTGATCTCCGGCTTCCTGCTGTATTTCATGTCGAGTCTGGTCTTCGCGCTGGGCGTCTCGGGCAAGCTGCCGGTGGCGCTGGCCGCCTGGACGCCCTCGGCCATCGCGTTGGCGCTCGCGTTGCCCTTGCTGTTGCACCTCGAAGACGGCTAGACCAGCGCCATGATGGGGGGATGGGGGATCACCGCCGGGCGCCTTCTTCGCGGCGCGGCCACCGCGAGCGCGGTCTGCGGCCTGTTTTGCGCCGCGCTGCTGCTCGCGCCTGCTGCGGCCACGGCCCAGGAGGTCGAGGACTTCGCCGGCGACGGTCCGGCGCTGATCACGGCCGACGAGCTGACCTACGAGGAGGAGCTCGGCATCGTCACGGCCTCCGGCAACGTGGAGATCGCACAGGGCACGCGGATCCTGCTGGCCGACAACGTCAGCTACAACCAGACCACCGAGGTGGTGACCGCCGCCGGTAACGTGTCGCTGCTCAACGAGAACGGCGACGTCTACTTCTCGGAATACGCCGAGCTCACCGGCGACCTGCAGGAAGGCTTCATCCAGGGCGTCCGGGCGCTGCTCGCCGACGGGGTCACCCGGGTCGCGGCGGCGCGGGGCATCCGCACCTCGGGCAACCGCACCGTCTTCGAGGACAGCGTCTACTCGCCCTGCGAGCCCTGCCGCGAAAACCCCGAGCACCCGCCGCTGTGGCAACTCAGCGCGCGCAAGGTCATTCACGACAAGGAGGCCCGCGAGGTCCGCTACCGCGACGCCACCTTCGACATCTTCGGCGTGCCGGTCTTCTACACCCCCTACTTCGAGCATCCCGACCCGACCGTGCGGCGCAAGTCGGGGCTGCTCACCCCCTCGTTCAAGAGTTCCGACTTCCTCGGCCTGCAGGCGTCGATCCCCTATTACTGGGCGATCGACGACAATGTCGACGTCACGATCACGCCGACGCTCACCACCGAGCAGAACCCCTACCTGAACCTGGAGTACCGCCAGCTCTTCCCGAACGGGTCCATCAGCATCCAGGGCAGCGGCACGATCGCCGACCGCCAAGACCGCGCCGGCAAGCTGGTAGAGGACACCGTGCGCGGCCACATCGACGCCAGCGGGCGCTTTACACTCAATTCGCGCTGGCGCACCGGCTTCGACGTCTTCCGCCTGACCGACGACACCTACGACCAGCTCTACGACGTGCCGGTCCCCGAGACCCGGGCGCGCGTCAAGACCAACGCCTTCCTGGAGGGCTTCGGCGGACGCAACTACTTCGCCGCCAACACCTTCGCCTATCAGTCGCTGCGCTCCAACGAGGACGATGCGCTGCAGCCCTTCGTCGTGCCGGAACTGGACTTCAGCTACCTGTCGGAGCCGCTGATCGCCAACAGCCTGATCAGCGCCGACGCCAACCTGCTCTACCTGACCCGCGAAAAGGGGCGGCAGGTGGCGCGCGCCTCCCTGGTGACCGGCTGGACCCTGCCCTACACCTCCGATTGGGGCGACGTCTGGACGCTGCGCGGCACCCTGCAGACCGATGGCTACTGGACCGAGGGCAACGACGCCAGCAACCCGAACGCCATCGACCCGGTGAACCCGGACGGCGGGGAGGCCGCCTGGCGGGCCTTCCCCCAGGCCAGTATCGAGTGGCGCTACCCCTGGGTGGTGCAGAGCGGCGGCTGGGAACAGATCATCGAGCCGATCGGCCAGTTCGTCGCCGCCCCCAACGGTCAGTGGTTCAACCGCGGGGGCATCCCCAACGAGGACTCGCTCGACTTCGAATTCGACGACACGACCCTGTTCGCCAGTAGTCGCTTCCCCGGCGTCGACCGCGTCGACACCGGCCTGCGGGCCAGCTACGGCCTGCAGTACAGCGTCTACAGCGGCCGCGAGACCTTCTCCCAACTTTTCCTTGGCCAGTCCTGGCGGCTGAGCGAGACCGACATCTTCGCCGAGGGTTCGGGCATCGAGGACTCCGGCCCCTCGGACATCGTCGGGCGGGTGGTCTTCAGCCCGATCCAGGAGCTGTACACCGCCTATCGCTTCCGCCTCGACCAGGACACGCTCGACCCGCAACTCCACGAGGTCTCCGCCTCGGCCGGCAACGCCACCCTGCGGCTCGGCGTGAACTACACCTACGCCGCCTCGCAGCAGCGCTTCGGCGGCTTCGGGGAGCGCGAGACGGCGACGGTCTCGGCCTCGTCCCGCCTCACCGAGAACTGGTCCATGCGCGGCTCGCTCACCCAAGACTTCGTCGCCGATCAGCTTCAGAAGGCCGACCTCAGCCTGACATATGCCGACGAGTGCCTGCTGCTGTCGGTGACCGCGCAGCGGCGCAATTTCGAGGATCGCGACCTGGAGCCCGACACCCGCTTCTTCTTGACCATCGGCCTGGCGCAGCTCGGCCAGTTCCAGGCCGGCCTGGACGGCGGTTCGGGCGACGAAGAGTAACCCCCAACCGGCAGCGACCAGGCCGGGCGCCGGCGCGTTGTCGCATGCCGGCAGAGTGCCTATAGTCGGACGCCAGCGGCGTCAGGTGACAACAAAAGTCGAAAACACATGCGGATCTTGCTCTCTGCCCTTCTTGCGCTGGGCCTCATCGCGGCGCAGGCGAACCCGGCGGCCGCCCAAAGCAGCCTAAGGGCCGCCGCTGTCGTGAACGACGAGATCATCTCGATCCTCGACGTCATCCTGCGCCTGCGCATGGCCATCGTCTCCTCCGGGCTGGAGGACACGCCCGAGGTGCGCGACCGCCTGACCACGCCGGTCCTGCGCAACCTGATCGACGAGCGGCTGCAGATGCAGGAGGCCGAGCGGCTGGAGATCGAGATCACCCAGCAGCAGGTCGAGGAGGGCCTGGACCGGCTCGCCGGCCAGAACAACATGAACCGCGCCCAGTTCCTGCGAAGCCTGCGCGAGGAAGGCGTGCTGGAGGAGGCGATGCGCGACCAGCTCCGCGCCCAGCTCGCCTGGCGCGAAGTGATCTCCCGCCGCCTGGCCCCGCAAATCGACATCAGCCCGGAGGAGATCGACGAGACCATTGCCCGGATCAAGGCCGACGCCGGCCAGCCGCGCGTGCGGGTGGGCGAGATCTTCATCGCCTACGACTCCCCGGCCGAGGAGGGCGAGGCGCGGGCCACGGCCCAGCGCCTGCTGGAAGAGCTGCGCGCCGGCGCCCCCTTCCCGGCCGTCGCCCGCCAGTTCTCCCAGGCGGCGACCGCCTCGGTCGGCGGCGACCTCGGCTGGTTGACGCTGCAGGAGCTGCCGCCCGAGGTGTCCCAGGTGGTGCGCGACCTGCAGCCGGGCAGCCTGGCCGGCCCGATCCGTACCATCGGCGGCTACTACCTGATCGGCCTGATCGACCGCCGCGCACCGCAGAACGTCGAGGAGAGCATCCAGCTCGCCGAGTTCGTCATCCCCGCCGACGGCGCCGACGAGGTGCAGGCCGCCACCGCCCAGGCGGCGCGCCTGTCGGAGGAGGTGCAGAGCTGCGCCCAGGCCAGCCGGCTGGCCGACGAGTATGCCGGCGCCGGTACCCTGCCCCGGCAATCGCTCGACGCCCTCGCCGCTCCGGTCCGCGCGGCGGTCTCCGGGCTCGGCATCGGCGAGCCGAGCGACCCGCTCGAGGTCGACGGCGGCGTCGCCGTCTACACCGTCTGCCTGCGCGAGGGCGGCGGCGTCGACCGCCAGGCCGTGGAAAGCGACCTGCGGGCCGAGCGCCTGGAGCTGCTGGCCCGCCGCTTCATGCGCGACCTGCGCCGCGACGCCAACGTCGAGATCCGTCTCTGAGCCCCGCCGAACAGCCGGCCGCGGCGGCGCTGGAATCGCTGCCGCCGCTGCGCGCGGTGATCGCCGCCCACGGCCTGGCGGCGCGCAAGAGCCTGGGGCAGCACTTCCTGCTCGACCTCAACGTCACCCGCCGCATCGCGCGGGCCGCCGGCGCGTTGGCCCGCGGCACCACCATCGAGGTGGGGCCCGGCCCCGGCGGCCTGACCCGCGGCCTGCTGCTGGAAGGCGCCGAGCGGGTGGTGGCGATCGAGAAGGACCCGCGCTGCCGCGCGGCGCTGGCCGAGATCGCCGCCGCGGCGCCGCAGCGCCTGGAGGTGATCGAGGCCGACGCCCTGGAGGTGGACGTCGCCCGGCTGGGCCCGCCGCCGCGGCGCATCGTCGCCAACCTGCCCTATAACGTCGGCACGCCGCTGCTGATCGCCTGGCTGTCGGCCCTGGCGGCAGAGCCGGACACGCTGGAGTCGATCACCGTGATGCTGCAGCGCGAGGTGGCCGAGCGCCTGGCCGCACCGCCGCGCAGCAAGCACTACGGTCGGCTGGCGGTGCTCGCCCAGTGGCTCTGCGAGGTGCGGCTGCTGTTCGACCTGCCGCCGCGCGCCTTCGTGCCGCCGCCGCGGGTGGTCTCCAGCGTGGTGCAACTGCGGCCCCGCCCGGCCCCCCTGGCGCCGGCGCGCCAGGACCTGCTGGAGCGGGTCACCAAGGCGGCCTTCGGCCAGCGCCGCAAGATGCTGCGCCAGTCGCTCAAGTCCCTGGGCGACGCGCCGGGCCTGCTGGCCGCCACCGGCCTGTCCGAAACGGCGCGGGCCGAGCAGCTTTCGATCGAGAACTTCTGCGCCCTGGCCCGGGCGCTGGAGAGCGCGCAGACCGGCTGACTCGGGTCCGACCGCCGGGCCCGCCGGCCGCGAAAATCACTCCAGGCCCATGATGGAGCGCCGGTGTCTGGTGCCCCGCGGCCTCGCGGGAGCGGGTCGATAGGACACAGCCTGATCTGGAGTGGCGCCGCGCGAGCCGGCGACTCGCCGAGGCGAATCACCCGCGTCGGGCATCGCTCGAGCGCAGCAACTCCGCGACGAAGCCGCGCAGGCCGACCCGGCGGCGGCGGCGCAGCCGCTCGGCATGCAGGATGCCGCGGACCTCGACCAGGGCCGCCTCGGCGACGCGGTTGATCACCACATAGTCGTACTCTTCCCAGTGCTCGATCTCGCCCAGCGCGTTCGCCAGCCGGCGGCGGATCACGCTCTCGGCGTCGGCGGCCCGGGTGAAGAGCCGGCGCTCCAGCTCAGCCAGCGACGGCGGCAGCACGAAGACGCTGACCACGTCGCCGTCCATGGCGCGGCGCACCTGATTGGCGCCCTGCCAGTCGATGTCCAGAAGCACGTCGCGCCCGGCCGACAGCGCGGCCTCGACCGGCGCACGCGGCGTGCCGTAGCGGTGGTCGTGCACATGGGCATGCTCGAGGAACGCGTCCGCCTCGGCCATCTCGGCAAAGCGCTCGCGGCTGATGAAGCGATAGTCGCGCCCGTCGACCTCGCCGGGGCGGCGCGCCCGCGTGGTGCAGGAGACCGACAGGCTGAGGTCCGGCTCGCTGGCCAGCAGGCCGCGCGCGATCGTGGTCTTGCCCGCGCCGGAGGGCGAGGAGATCACCAGCACCAGCCCGCGGCGGGCGACCGCCGGGGCGCCCTCCATGTCGTCCGCCGCGGCGCCGGTCCCCGCGTCGTTACCCGAGTCCTTCCGCGGGTCCTCGTCCTGCACCCTCGCCCCCACTGCTGCCTGCCTACTCCAGATTCTGCACCTGCTCGCGGAGCTGTTCGATGGCGCCCTTCAGCTCCAGGCCGATCCGCGTCAACTCGACGTCGGCCGACTTGCTGCACAGGGTGTTGGCCTCGCGGTTGAACTCCTGGCAGAGGAAATCGAGGCGCCGTCCGACCGCGCCGCCCTCGGCCAGCAGCGCGCGGCTGGCGGCCAGGTGGGCGCTCAGCCGGTCCAGCTCCTCGCGCACGTCGGCCTTGCCGACCAGCAGCGCCGCCTCCTGCGCCAGCCGCTCCTCGGGCAGCGCCGGCTCCGCCTCCAGCAGCTCGGCCACCAGGGCGCGCAGCCGCGCCTTGATGGCGGCGGGCTGCGCAGCGGCGCAGGCGCGCGCGGCGGCCTCCAGCTCGGCGATGCGGGCCAGATGCTCCGCGACCAGGGCGTGCAGTCGCTCGCCCTCCTCGCCGCGCATGGCGACCAGGCCGTCGAGCGCGGCGGCGAAGCTGTCAAGCACGGTGCGGGTCCGCGCGGCGCGCGCGGCCTCGTCTTCCTCCTCGCCGTCGCTCTCCTCCAGCACGCCGCGCAGGGCCAGCAAGCCGTCCAGCCGGGCCGGCGCGGCGCCCAGCTCGGTCTCCAACTCGCGCGTCAGCGCCACGATCTGCTCCAGCACCTCGCGGTTGACCCGCAGGCGGGTCGCCGGGCGGCCGGCCTTGACCGTCAGGTTGGCCTGCAGGCTGCCGCGCGCCAGCCGCTCGCCGACCAGGGCGCGCGCCTGCGGCTCCAGCGACTCCCAGCCGCTCGGCAGGCGGTAGCGCTGGTCCAGCCCGCGGCTGTTCACCGTGCGCAGCTCCCAGGTCCAGGTCAGCCGCTCGTCCTCCCCTTGCGCGCGGGCGAACCCGGTCATCGAGCGGAGCGGAGCGGCGAGAGACATGGACAGGTTCCGGAAACGGAGGTGGGCGCTTGGCTGGACGCGGCGGCGTGCCGGGCCTTATAGACCGGGGCCAGCGCTGCAACAACCTCGGGGACGGCGAAGATGACGGCGGAGTCCGCGACCGGGCCGCGCCACCTCCTGATCACCGGCGCGTCCAGCGGCATCGGCGCCGCCCTGGCCCGCCACTACGCCGCGCCGGGACGGCGGCTGACGCTGACCGGGCGCAACCGCGCGCGCCTCGACGCCGCGGCGGCCGCCTGCCGCGCCGCGGGAGCCGAGGTCGAGACGCACCTGGTCGACGTGACCGACCGCGCCGCCATGGCCCGGGCCCTGCGCGCCGCCGACCGCGCCCAGCCGATCGACCTGCTGATCGCCAACGCCGGCATCTCCGCCGGCACCGGCGCGGCGGACAGCGAGCCGCCCGAGCAGGCCCGCGCGATCTTCGCCACCAACCTCGACGGCGTGCTCAACGCGGTGGAGCCGGCCGTCGCCGTGATGACGGCGCGCGGGCGCGGCCAGATCGCGCTGATGTCCTCGCTGGCCGCCTTCCGCGGCTTCCCCGGGGCGCCGGCCTACTGCGCCAGCAAGGCAGCGGTGCGCATCTACGGCGAGGCGCTGCGCGGCCACCTGGCCGACAAGGGCGTGGCCGTCTCGGTGATCTGCCCGGGCTACGTCAAGAGCCCGATGACCGAGGTCAACGACTTCCCCATGCCGCTGCTGATGGAGGCCGAGAAGGCGGCGGCGATCATCGCCCGTGGCCTGGCGCGCGAACGCGGCCGCATCGCCTTTCCGCGCCGGCTCTACGCCGCCGTCTGGCTGCTGGCCCTGCTGCCGCCCCGCCTGACCGACCCGCTGCTCAGCCGCCTGCCGAAGAAGCGGTGAGGCGCCGCGCTACAGCAGGCCGAGCGACTTGAAGCTGGCGTGCCCCTCGCGCCCGATCACCACGTGGTCGTGCACGGCGATCTCCAGCTTGGCCGCGGCCTCGGCCACCGCCCGGGTCATCGCGATGTCGGCCTTGCTCGGCGTCGGGTCGCCGGAGGGGTGGTTGTGCACCAGGATCAGCGCCGAGGCGCCCAAGTCGAGGGCGCGCTTGACCACCTCGCGCGGATAGACGCTGGTGTGGTCGACCGTGCCGCGCTGCTGGCGCTCGTCGGCGATCAGCTTGTTCTTGCGGTCGAGGAAGAGCACGTGGAAGCATTCGACCCGCTCGTGCGCCACGGTGACGCGGCAGTAATCGATCAGCTTCTGCCAGGAGGCGATGACGGGCTGCTCCTGCGCCTGCTCGCGGGCCAGGCGCTTGGCCGCCTCCGGCACCACGGTCAGGGCCGCCACGCCGGTCTCGCCCAGGCCCTTGACCCGGGACAGCTCGGCCGGGGTGGCCGAGAGCACCCGCGCCAGGCTGCCGAAGCGCGCCAGGAGCTGCTTGGCCAGCGGCTTGGTGTCGCCGCGCGGATTGCCGGCGAACAGCAGCATCTCCAGCAGCTCGTAGTCGGCCAGCGCGCCCGGCCCCTGCTCCAGCAGGCGCTTGCGCAGCCGCTCGCGGTGGCCGGCGTAGTGCGGCTTGGCGGCGGCCTCGGCGAAACCCGCGCCGCCCGCCTTGGCGTCATCGCCGATCAGGTCGTCCACCAGGCGCCTCCCTTCGCCCCGGCAGCCCCGGGGCCGGCTGCGCTCTCGCCTGCGAGCCGCCGTGCGGGCGCGGCCCTCAACTCCCCGCGTAGGGCGGGCAGGTCCAGCCCTTGGGCGAAAGCGTGAAGATCTCGTAGCCCTCGGCCGTCACGCCGATGGAGTGCTCGAACTGCGCCGAGAGCGACCGGTCGCGGGTGACCGCGGTCCAGCCGTCGTCGAGCAGCTTCACCTCGAAGCGGCCGGCGTTCACCATCGGCTCGATGGTGAAGAACATGCCCGCCTCCAGCACCACGCCGGTGCCGGGGCGGCCGTAGTGCAGCACCGAGGGCGCGTCGTGGAAGACGCGGCCCAGGCCGTGGCCGCAGAAGTCGCGCACCACGGAAAAGCGGTTGGCCTCGACGAAGCTCTGGATGGCATGGCCGACGTCGCCAAGGGTGGCCCCGGGCCTGACCGCCTCGATGCCGCGCATCATCGCCTCGTAGGTCACCTCGACCAGCTTGCGCGCCTTCACGCTGGGCTTGCCGACGTAGAACATGCGGCTGGTGTCGCCGTGCCAGCCGTCGAGGATGACGGTGACGTCGATGTTGATGATGTCGCCGTCCAGCAGCTTCTTCTGCTCGCTGGGGATGCCGTGGCAGACGACGTGGTTGACCGAGGTGCAGATCGACTTGGGAAAGCCGCGGTAGTTGAGCGGCGCCGGGATCGCCTGCTGCGCGACGATGAAGTCGTGCGCGATGCGGTCCAGCTCCTCGGTGGTGACGCCGGGGCGCACGTGGGGTGTCAGGAGGTCGAGCGTCTCCGCCGCCAACCGGCCGGCCCGGCGCATGCCCTCGTACTCCTCGGGGCCGTGGATCACGATCTGTCGCCGTTCGGCGACGGCCTGCTGGGTCTGCATCACGGCTGCGGCACTCTCCGGAGAAGCGAAAAAACGGCGGCGCGCCACCCGCGCGCGCCGCTCCTGCTAGTTTGCACTTGGCGCGCGCCGGTTCAAGGCCCTCGGCCGGCGCCACCGCGCGCAACGCGCCGCCAGGGTCACGCGTGAGGGTCTCGCTGGCCGAGCCTAGCGCGATGCCCGAGCTGCGTGACTCGCCCGGCGAGTCGTCAGGTCGCAGAGCATCACGCCAAGCCTCTGGATTAGGGCTTCTGGGTTCGGGCTTCTGGGTTCGGGCCTCTGGATTAGGGCGGCTTTTTGCCCGACCGTGCGGCCCCACCAAAGTGGGGCCGCACGGTCGCAAACCGCCCTAGGCTCCGGACCCATAAAAGGCTTGCCGGCGCGAGGGCAGGTTTGATTCAAGCTTCCAAACGGTAGGGAGCTTGCGATGTCGGAGAGCCATTTCTGGCTGAGCGAGGCGCAGTTTGCGCGCCTTCAGCCGCTGCTGCCGAACAAGCCGCGCGGTGTGCCGCGGGTGGACGACCGGCGTGTGATTAGCGGGATCGTCCACGTCCTCAGGACGGGGTGCCGATGGGCCGACGCACCGGCGGTCTACGGCCCGCGCAAGACGCTGTACAACCGCTATGTCCGCTGGGCCAAGGCCGGCGTCTGGGCCGAGGTGTTCCGCGCCTTGGCCGACAGCGGCGGTCCACCGGCCGAGCTGCTGCTCGACAGTTCGCACGTCAAGGCGCACCGCTGCGCGGCCGGCGGTAAAGGGGGGGCGCCGTCCACGCCATAGGCCGCTCGCGCGGCGGCCGGACCACCAAGATCCACGTTGCGACAGACGAACTGGGGCGGCCGCGCGCCGTGATCCTCACGCCAGGCCAGCGCGGCGACAGCCCTGTGGCGCTCGCGCTCGTTGGCGCTCTGCCGCCACCGCGCAGACTGATCGCCGACGCCGCCTACGACAGCGACGGCCTGCGCCGGTTCCTGAGCGAGCGCGGCACCGAACCGGTCGTGCCGAACAACCCGACGCGCAAGCGAAAACACGCCTTCGATGCCGCCGCCTACCGGGCACGCAACGCGATCGAACGCACCTTCTGCAGGCTCAAGGACTGGCGACGCATCGCCACGCGCTACGACCGCCTGGCCGCAACGTTCGAAGCCGCCGTCCTCATCGGCGCAATCGTCTGCTATTGGTTATGAGTCCGGAGCCTAGAGCTGCAGCGGCAGGGGCCGCGCGACAACGATCTCCTCGGGCGTGATGCGGCAGGCGACGCAGAGCGCCTCGACCCCGCGGGCGCGGGCGCGGCGCAGGGCCTCGGCATAGGCCGGGTCGATGTCCCCGGCGACCGCGAAGGCCGCGCAGTCGCTGCGCTGCACCACGTAGAGCATGACGGCGCGGTGTCCGGCCTCGACCATGTCGCCCAGCTCCTCCAGGTGCTTGGCGCCGCGCGCGGTGACGCAGTCGGGAAACTCGGCCAGCCCCTCGCCCGCCGCGTCGCGCCGGCGCAGCAGGTGGACGTTCTTCACCTCGACGTAGCAGGCCGGCCGCCGCGGGTCCTCCAGCAGCAGGTCGATGCGGCTGTTGCGGCCGTACTTCACCTCGCGCCGCAGCCCGGCGTAGCCGGCCAGCTCGGGAATCGTGCCCGCCGCCACCGCCTCGGCGGCCAGGCGGTTGGGATGGCTGGTGTTGATCCCCACCAGACCGCGGCCGAGCCCGTCGGCCGGCTCGGTCAGCTCCCAGGTCCAGCGCAGCTTGCGCGCCGGATTGCGGGCCGGCGACAGCCAGACCCGCGCGCCGGGGGTGTCGAGGCCCAGCATCGCCCCCGGATTCGGGCAGTGGACCGTCACCTCGCGCTCCGCCGCCGGCGCCTCGCCCGGCCGGTCCAGCACCACGTCGGCGAGGAAGCGCTTGTAGCGCCGGAGCAGGCGGGCGGTGACGAGCGGGGGATCGAAGCGCATGACGGCGGCAAGCTAGAGCGATTTGCGCCCGCAGGGAACCGCCGTGCCGCGCCGGAGCGGCGCCCCACGTCCTCGACCGCGCGCCTCGGGCCGGCCGGCGCCTTCGCGCTTGCGGGACGCGACGGCGACGGGCAGTTTACCAGCCATGATGAACACCGCGACCAAGACCGCCCTGCTGCTGCTGCCCGCCGCACTGCTGCTGTTGACCGCCTGCAGCCGTCCCGAACGCACGCCGAGCGCCGCGCCGGCCGCCACGGCCCCGGCCGGCGAGACCTCGCCGCTGCTCTCGGTGCCGCCGGAGGCGCTGGTCTGGACCCGGCCCGACGTGACCGACAGCCGGCGGCAGGACGACATCGAGGACTGCTATGCTTTCGCGCGCGCGCGGGTGCGCACCGGCCAGCAGATCGACCAGGACATCCGCGGCAACCTCAGCCAGCCCGGCGCCTACGACACGACCCAGCGCTTCCAGGGCCGGCTGAGCGATTTCGAGGCACGCAACCGCCAGTCGCGCCTGTTCACCGACTGCATGCAGTCGAAGGGCTACGTGCGCGGCGCCGCGCCGGGCAGCGAGAGCGGCGCCGGCAGCCAGCAGCCGGCGCAGTAGAGCCGCCCGCCATGGCCCACGCAGCGGAAGCCAAGCCGCCAAGGGTCACGGCGGCGCTATTGGTGATCGGCAACGAGATTCTCTCGGGCCGCACCCAGGACGCCAACCTCGCCTATATCGCCCGGCGCTGCACCGAGCTGGGGATCCGGCTGGTCGAGGCGCGGGTCGTGCCGGACGAGGAGGCGGTGGTGGTGGCCGCCGTCAACGCCCTGCGCGCCGAGGTCGACTACCTCTTCACCACCGGCGGCATCGGGCCGACCCACGACGACATCACCGCCGCCTGCGTGGCCAAGGCGCTCGGCCGCCGCTTGATCGAGAACCCGCAGGCGCGCGCCCTGCTGGAGGAGTTCTACGGCGAGGGGATCAACCCGGCCCGCCTGCGCATGGCGCGCACGCCGGAGGGGGCCGAGCTGATCGACAACCCGGTCAGCACCGCGCCGGGCTTCCGCAGCGAGAACGTCTACGTGCTGGCCGGCATCCCGAAGATCATGCAGGCCATGTTCGAGAGCCTGGCGCCCGGACTGGTCGGCGGCGCGCCGCTGCGCTCGCGCGCGCTGGAGGTGGACCTGCCGGAGAGCGTCATCGCCGGCCTGCTCGGCGAGACGCAGGAGGCCTTTGCCGGACAGGTCGACATCGGCAGCTACCCCTTCGCGCGCGGCGGCGCCTTCGGCGTCTCGGTGGTGCTGCGCGGTACCGATCCCGCGCTGCTGGCGCGCTGCACCGAGACGGTGGCCGCCGGCCTGCGCGACCTGGGCGGCCGGGTCGAGCCGCGCGACTGAGCGGCGAGCGAGCGGTCACGCCGCACCTTAGAGCACCTTGTACATCACCGTGGTGGACTCCAGCCGCGCCTCGAGGGGGTGGCGGCAGTAGCCGGGAATCCGGCCGGCCGCCCGGTAGCCCAGCGCGGCATAGAGCGTCTCGGCGGCGTCGCCGCTGCGGGTGTCCAGCGTGATCAGGCTGCGGCCCAGCGCGACGGCCCGGCGCTCCAGCTCCGCCATCAGCGCCCGGGCGATGCCCTGGCGGCGCGCGGCGGGATGCACCAGCAGCTTGGCGACCTCGGCCCGGTGGCGCTGGTTGGGCGGCGTGGCGGTGTCGAGCTGCACCGTGCCCAGGAGCGCGCCGTCGCGCTGCGCGACCAGCAGGAGGCGCGTGCCGGCCCGCACGGCCGGCAGTACCGCGTCGCGCCAGAAGGCCGCGCTATCGGCCGCCGCATGCGGCTGTACGAAGCCGACGCTGGCGCCGGCCTGGACGCAGGCCTGCAGCAGCGCGCCGAGCTCGGTCAGCCGCTCGGCCGCCTCCGCCGCCGAGAGGAGCGTGATGCTGAGGCGGGCGCGGGTCATGCGGCCTCACAGGAGAAACAGCAGGTAGCGGGCAGCGCTGTCGGCCGGCGTGGCGAAGGCGCTGGCGCCGAACAGCCGGTAGCGCAGGCAGTCGCCCGGCCGCAGCATCTGCGTCCGGCCCTCGAGCGTCACCTCCAGCCGCCCCGCGAGCAGCAGCAGATGGTGCTCCTGTCCGGGCCGCGGCGGCGCGGCGTAGGCGATGCGCCGTCCGGGCCCGAGCTCGCCGCCGACCACCTCCCCGGCCAGGGCGCGCGCCGGCGGCGAGATCGCGCGGCGCCGGAAGCCGGTTTCCGGGTCGGTCCAGACGGTCTGCGCCTCCGCCCGGACCAGGGGCGCGAAGTCGGCCTCGACCTGCTGCAGCAGCCGCGAAACCGGCAGGCCGTAGGCGGCGCAGAGCCGGCCCAGCACGCTGGCGGTCGCGCTCACCTCCGCGTTCTCCAGGCGTGACAGGCTGGCCCGGCTGACGCCGCTGCGCCGCGCCAGCTCGTCCAGCGACCAGCCCTGCTCCGCCCGCAACAGTTTGAGCCGCGCGGCGATGCCCCGGTCGAGGTCAGGTTCGCGAGTTGTCGCCCCTTCCATATTCGAGATTTTATTTCGCTTTCGAGCGACTTGCCAAGGCCGCTTGACCGCCCGGCGACCGCAGGGCGAATTGGATCCAACCGAATGCACGCGTATTGCGCGCAAAAACCAATTGCTCATTTGGATTGTTTGAGAATAGTCTTGAGGCTTGTTTTCGCTTTTTGTTCTCGTCATGGGCCAGTTGCCGCAGACCCTTCCCGCCCTCCTCGGCCGCCGCTTCGGCTGGCGCCGACGCGTCCGCGCCCTGGCCGTGCCCCTGCTCGCCGCCCTGGCGCCGGCGACTCCGGCCGCGGCGGTGGAGCTGCATACGCCGCACTGCCTCTACGGCTGTCCGACCACGGAATTGCCGGCGTCCAGCGACGTGATCGTGCGGCGCAGCTACACCCTGGCCTCGGACGATGCGACGAAGCTGGCGGCCTGGGTCGCCTATCGGGTGGACCCGGCACGGTTCGGCGGCGGCCGCGCGCGCGCCTGGGCCGCCGACCCGCTGCTCGCGCCGTCGGAAACCCTGGAGCCGCCGGACTACCGCGGCGCCCACGCGGCGCTGGGCACCGACCGGGGCCATCTGGCGCCGCTCGCCAGCTTCGGCGGCGACCGCCAGTGGCGGGCGGTCAACTACCTGTCGAACATCCTGCCGCAGGCCAGCGCCGTGAACCAGGGGCCCTGGCGGGCGCTGGAGGCGGCGATCCGCGACGCCGCCGAGGCCGCGCCGGAGCTGGCGCTCTATGTGCTCACCGGCCCGCTCTACACCCGGCCCATGGCGCCGATGCCCGGCGCCGACGAATCGCACCGCGTACCCAGCGGCTACTGGAAGCTGCTGGCCGCCGAGGCCGACGGTCGCCTGGAGGTGCGCGCCTTCCTGTTCGACCGCGACCTGCCCCGGCGCGCCGGCTACTGCGAGCGGACGGTGACGCTGGCACAATTGGAGGCGGCGACGGGTCTGCGCTTCTTCCACGGCCTCGACGCCCGCCCCGGGCTGCCGGTGAGCGACGCCAGCGCCCTGCTGCGCGGCCTGCTCGGCTGTGCCGAAAGCTAGAGCGATGCCCGACCTGATCGAATCGCATTTGCGATTCGCCAGGTCGGACAGCATCACTCTAACACTATGGTTTAGGGCGGTTTTGGGCCGATCGGCAGACCCACGTCGTGGTTCCACTCGATCGGAAACCGCCCTAGAGAGATTTGCGACCGGCGGAACCGCTGTGCGCGCCCCGACGGTCGCAAATCTCTCTCGGGCGTCGAGGCGGCCGCCCCCTTCAGCGCGGCCAAGCGCGGCGCATCAGCCGGAAGGCGGCCGGGGCCATCACCACGATGAGCACGATGCGCACGATGTGGTGGGTGGCGACGAAGGCCGCATCGGCCCCCAGCGCGATGGCGATCAGGCTCATCTCGGCCAGGCCGCCCGGCGCGAAGGCCAGGACCAGGGCCCGCGAATCGAGCTCCAGCGCGACGCCGAGGCCGCCGGCGAACAGCAGCGTGACGGTGACCAGGATCGCCGTCGCCCCCAGGGAGTGCAGCAGGGACTGCAACACCAGCCGCAGGTCGGTGCCGGCGAAGCGCGCGCCGATCGCCGCGCCGACCGCCACCTGGGCGGCCGAGACCAGCTCGATCGGCGGCGCCGCCTTGGTCCAGCCGAGCAGATGCACCGCCGCGCTCGCCAGCATCGGCCCGACCACCGCCGCCGCCGGCACCCGCGCCGCCCGCGCCAGCAGGAAGCCGAGCAGGCCGCTGAGCGTCAGGATCGTCAGATCGGCGAGCGGAATGCTGGCGATCGGCAGGCCCGCCGGCGGCCGGCTGCCGGGGTCGAGGCCCTCCAGCCAGCGGAAGGCGAAGGGGATCAGCAGCACGACCAGCAGCAGCCGCGAGGCATGCGCCAGGGAGATGCGCCGCGCGTCGCCGCCCAGCTCGCCACCGACCAGGACCATCTCGGACAGGCCGCCCGGCATGGCCGAGAAGTAGGCGGTGATCGGGTCGTAGCCGCAGACGCGCCGGTAGAACAGCAGACCGGCCCCACCGGCCAGCGCGATATAGCCGATCAGCGAGGTCAGGCTGATCGCCCACTCGTCGAGGCGGGCGAGGATCTCCGGCGTGAAGCCGCTGCCGAGCATGACGCCGAGCACCGCCACCATGGCGGTGCGCAGCGGCTGCGCCATGGCGATCGGCGCGCCGGCGACCGCCGCCACCGTGGTCGCCATCATGGCACCGATCATCCAGGGCAGCGGCAGGCCCACGGCGGCGGCGGCCCAGCCGCCCAGCCCGCCGACGACCAGCGCCAGGCCGATCCCGGGCGCCCGACGCGCCAGACTCGCGGGCGCCGGCGAGTCTGGCGCGGACTCGGAGGTGGAGCCGGGGACGGACTCTGGGCCGGACTCTGGGCCGGACTTTGGGGCGGGGTCGGGCGTGGAGTCCGACTCGCTGTCGGGCTTGCGCATGGCGGCCGGCCTCACGCGGCCGACAGGCGCTCGCGCGTCAGCCGCTCCAGCAAGCGGTCGAGGAAGCGCTCGCCGAGCGCCACCTGCTCCAGGGTGATGAACTCATTGGGCTTATGCGCCTGGTCGATCGAGCCCGGGCCGCAGATCACCGCCGGGATGCCCGCTTCGCTGAACAGCCCCCCCTCGGTGCCGAAGGCGACCTTGGAGGTGCTGTTCGCCCCGGTCAGGCTCTTGACCAGGGCCACCACCGGATGATCGGCCGGGGTGTCGAGCGCGCTGAAGTTGGAGCCGCTCTCGAAGCCGATGCCGGTGTCCGGCCGCACGGCCTGCATCTCCGGCTCCAGCACCTCGCGGGCGTAGGCCTCGACCTCCGCGAAGAGCGCCTGCGGGTCCTCGTTCGGCAGATTGCGGAACTCGAACTCGAAGTGGCAGTCCTTGGGCACGATGTTCAGGGCCGTGCCACCCTGGATGGTGCCAGTGTGCACCGTGGTGTGCGGCACGTCGAACGCGGGATCGAAGGGCCCCTCCGCCTGCTTGCGCCGGGCCATCTCCTGCAGCTTGACCAGCAGGCGGCCGGCGTACTCGATGGCGTTGACGCCGGTCGGCGCCAGGGACGAGTGGGACTCGAAGCCGCGCACGCGGCAGGTCACGTTGAACTTGCCCTTGTGGGCGTTGATCACCTGCATGCCGGTCGGCTCGCCGATCACCACCATGGCCGGACGCACCGGCAGCTCGGCCAGGCGCGCCAACATCGGACGCACGCCCCGGCAGCCGACCTCCTCGTCATAGGAAAAGCAGAAGTGGACCGGGGTCTGCAGCTCCGCCCGCGCGATCTCCGGCGCCTTGGCCAGGGCGATCGCGACAAAGGATTTCATGTCGCAGGTGCCGCGCCCGTACAGCTTGCCGTCCCGCTCCACCACCTGCCAGGGGTCGCTGTCCCAGTCCTGGCCGTCCACCGGCACCACGTCGGTGTGGCCCGACAGCGCGATGCCCGGCCGGTCGCTCGGCCCCAGGGTGGCGTAGAGGTTCGCCTTCTTGCCCGTCTCGTCGTAGATCAGCTCGCAGCGCGCACCGAGGTCGGCCAGGTAGTCGCGCACAAACTCGATCAGGCCGAGGTTGGAGTTGCGGCTGGTGGTGTCGAAGGAGATGAGCTTGCGGATCATCTCCACGGAGGACTCGGAGGGACGGGTCATTCGGGACCTTCTCGAAAGCTGGCGGAATGGAATTTCGGATAAGCTATAGCATCGCCAGCATTGCGAATGCAGCCGCTCAGCTATGCCGCCCGGGCTCGGGCCGGGGCGAGCCGAGCTTCAGCGGATCGGCCTCGGGCGGCCGCTGCAGCAGGCCGGGCGGCGTCGCCTCGCCCCGTGCCTCGGCGATGACCCAGCGGCGGAAGGCGCGGACCTTGGGCCGCTCGGCCAGCGCCGGGCTGGAGACGACCCAGTAGGCGAAGCGGGTGCGCAGGCGCGGCCCGAAGGGACAGACCAGCCGGCCGGCCTCGAGGTCGTCACCGGCCAGCGACAGGCGCCCGAGCGCCACGCCCTCGCCGGCCACCGCCGCCTCCAGCACCATCGCCATGTGCGAGTAGCCGGGCCCGCGCTCCGGATCGATGCCGCTGTCGGCCAGCCCGGCCGCCTCGAACCAGACGCGCCAGTCGGGGCTGTCGGCCGTGCCGCTGACCTCGTCGTGCAGCAGCGTGTGGTGCCGCAGATCCTCCGGCGCACGTAGCGGACGCGGCCCCTCGCAAAGCCCCGGGGCGCAAACCGGCAGGATCTCGTCGCCCATCAGCCAGTCGACCCGCAGCCCCGGATAGCCGCCGGCCCCGTAGCGGATGCCGACGTCGATCTCGTCGCGCTCCAGGTCCGCTAGGCGGTCGTCGGCGGAGACCAGCACGTCGATGTCGGGATGCTGGGCGCGAAAGCGGGCCAGGCGCGGCAGCAGCCATTTCGAGGCGAAGGAGGTCAGCACCGAGACGCGCAGGGGACCGCCCGCCTCGGCCTGGCGCAGACGCCGCGCCGCCGCGTCCAGCAGGTCGAAGGCCTCGCGCGCCGGCGGCAGCAGGCTGCGCCCGGCCTCGGTCAGCGCCAGGGCACGGTTGAGCCGGCGGAACAGCGGCACGCCCAGGTGCGCCTCCAGCGCCTTGACCTGGTGGCTGACGGCGGCCTGGGTCACGGCCAACTCCTCCGCCGCCTGGGTGAAGGAGAGATGGCGGGCCGCCGCCTCGAAGGCGCGCAGGGCGTTGAGCGGGGGAAGACGGCGACGCATGGCAGCCTTGCTCAACCAAATTTTTCTAATGCGTCTACCGAATTAACATCGTTTGTGAAGCTTTTTCAAGCGCCCCATTGTCTTGCTGACTGAAGACGCGAGGCAGCTCCGCCCGTCGCAGAGCATGAGGAGAATTGTCATGAAAAATCTGACGGGGCCCCTGATCGCGACCCGCCGCGGCGCGACCTCCGGCTGTGTCGCGCTCGACTGCCCGGCCCCGATGGCCCGCAGCGCTACGCGGGGCCGGCCGCCGCGCGCCGGCACGCCAGCCCCCCTGGACGCGCTGCTGGAGCTGCTGGTGACCTGGCAGGAGCGTGCCGAGCAGCGTCATTGCCTGGCCCAACTTGACGACCGCCTGCTGCGCGACGTCGGGCTCGACCGGCTCGATGCCGCGCGCGAGGCCGCCAAGCCGTTCTGGCGGCGCTGACACGCGGACCGGCGGGCGCGCCCGCCCCGCCGCGTCATTGGCCCGCGCCGGACGGGTCCTAGAGCAGATTGTGATCGTTTGGACCCACAGCGTGGGTCCACCGATCACAAGAAACCTGCTCCACACCAAAGGGTAGAGCGATTTCTCGCGACCGGCGGAACCGCTGCGCGGTTCCGCACGGTCGCAAATCGCTCTAGGCCGCTCGCCAAGAGCTTCCGGCCGCGGCGAACGCCGGGCCGCCGGGCCGCCCGAGCGGTGGCAGGCTACTCGCTCATCACCTGCTGCTTGGCGACTTCGCGCAGCTCGTCCATCTTCTTGCGCAGCCGGTGCTCGGACATCTCGACGCCCTTGTCGGAGAGGTCGCCCATGACCTTGCGGTAGACGTCCTCGTCGCCGGCCTCCTCGAAGTCGGAGGCGACCACCTCCTTGGCGTAGGCGTCGGCCGCCTCGCCCTTGAGGTCCAGCATCTCGGCCGCCCAGAGTCCCAGTAGCTTGTTGCGCCGGACCTCGACCCGGAACTGCAGTTCCTGGTCGTGCTTGTACTTGTCCTCGAACGCCTTCTCGCGATCGCTGAAGCTCATGCCTGCGCTACCCTTGCTCTCTCCTTGCGGCCCCCGGACGCGGCGCGGCGAGGCGGCGAGCCCCCTCGACGACGCCGCACGACGACGACGCACGGACCTTGGAATTGGCACCCGGCGGCGGTTGACCGCCGGCGGTTCGGCGCCGTTATAGCTTCTGCTCCGCGACAGGTGAACCGAAACCGCACAGCGCCTATCTTGCCGCCATTATGTGTTCGATCGTCCTCCTGCGCCGCCCCGACCATCCCTGGCCCGTGATCTTCGCCGGCAACCGCGACGAATTGCGCGACCGGCCCTGGCGACCGCCGGCGCGCCACTGGCCGGACCGCCCGGAGGTGGTCGCCGGCCTCGACGCGCTGGCCGGCGGTTCCTGGCTGGGTGTCAACGACCACGGGCTGCTGGCCTGCATCCTCAACCGCCGCGGCTCGCTCGGGCCCGCCGCCGGCAAGCGCAGCCGCGGCGAGCTGGTGCTGGAGGCGCTGGACCACGCCGACGCCGCCTCGGCCGCGCGGGCCCTGGCCGACCTCGAGCCGAGCGCCTACCGCAGCTTCAACCTCGTGCTGGCCGATTCGCACGACGCCTTCTGGCTGCGCCACCTGGGCGAGGACGCCGGCGGCCCGGTGGCGCAGCCGCTGCCGCCGGGCGTGTCGATGATCACCGCGGCCGACCGCAACGACACCAAGACGCCGCGCATCCGCCACTTCCTGCCACGCTTTCGCGCCGCGCCGCCGCCGGCGCCGGAGCGCGACGCGTGGGAGGCCTGGCAGGCGCTGCTGGCCAGCCGCGAGCACGATTCGGCCGCCGGGCCCGAGGGCGCCATGAACGTCGCCCTGCCCAACGGCTTCGGCACGGTCTCCAGCTCGCTGATCGCGCTCGCCGCCCCCGGCCGCGGCGAACCGGCGGCGGTCTGGCGCTTCGCCGCGGGACCGCCGGACCAGGCCGAGTTCCAGGCGGTCGAGCTGTGACGCCGACGGCCAAGAAGCCGAAGCGAAAACCATAGGCGCGCCGCGGCGCCCCGATTGTTTCCCCTTGGCCGGGCTGCTATATGGGAAGCCTTCTCCTACGAGGGATACGCCGCGGTGCGACCGGTCGGGTTCTTTACGGAACGGACGGCCGGCGACGGCCCCGGACTTCCCCATTTCGGACGTGACAGGATGCGACGCAGACGGATCTACGAGGGCAAGGCCAAGGTCATCTTCGAGGGGCCGGAACCCGGCACCGTGGTGCAGTACTTCAAGGACGACGCCACCGCCTTCAACGCCCAGAAAACCGGCGTGATCACGGGCAAGGGCGTGCTGAACAACCGCATCAGCGAATACTTCATGCTGCGCCTGGCGGAGATCGGCGTGCCGACCCACTTCGTGCGCCGCCTGAACATGCGCGAGCAGCTCGTGCGCGAGGTCGAGATCATTCCCCTCGAGGTGGTGGTCCGCAACGTCGCGGCCGGCAGCTTCTCCAAGCGCTTCAAGATGGAGGAAGGCACGTCGATGCCGCGCTCCATCGTCGAGTACTACCTGAAGAACGACGAGCTGGGCGATCCGCTGGTCACCGAGGAGCACATCACCGCCTTCGGCTGGGCCGCCACCCAGGACCTCGACGACATGCTGCACATGGCGCTGCGCATCAACGACTTCCTCTCCGGCCTGCTGCTCGGCGTCGGGCTCAAGCTGGTCGACTTCAAGCTGGAGTTCGGCCGTCTGTGGGACGAGGAGGAGCAGATGCGCATCGTGCTGGCCGACGAGATCAGCCCGGATTCCTGCCGTCTGTGGGACCTGCAGACCAACGAGAAGCTGGACAAGGACCGCTTCCGCCGCGACCTGGGCGACGTCGCCGAGGCCTATCAGGAGGTGGCGCGCCGGCTGGGCGTGCTGCCCGAGGCGGGCCCGGTCGACCTGCCGGGCCCCAAGGCGGTGCAGTAGGCGGCGATGCGCCGCGGCCAGCTTCTCCTGCTCCTCGCCGCGGTCGGCGGCCTGCTGGCGGTGACGCTGGCCGGCGCCGTCTGGATGTGGCAGCGCCTCGACAGCCTCGAGGCCGCCCGCCAGGGCCCGGCCGCCGACATGAGCAGCGCCTGGTGGGCCTTCGGCCTCGGCGGCCTGGTGATCGCCGGCGTCATCGCGCTCTTCATCCGCCTGGCCCTGAAGGGGCGCGCGGAGTCGCGCTGAGCCGCTCGCGGCCGGACTCGCCGGTTCCCCGCGCCGGTCACCGCAGCCGTCCCCGCAGCCGTCCCCGCACCTGCGCGCGTCGCAGGCTCGGCGCGCCCATGGCGGTGCCGCAAAGCGGTTCCATAGCGCCGCAAATCCCTCTAGGTTCGGCGCCGTTCTCAAGCAGCAGCAGCGGAGTCCCCCGATGAAGGCGCGCGTCCACGTCACTCTCAAGCCGGGAGTGCTCGACCCCCAAGGCAAGGCGATCCAGCACGCCCTCGAGGCCCTGGGCTTCGGCGGCGTCGAGGAGGCCCGCCAGGGTAAGGTGATCGAGCTGAGCCTCAGCGAAACCGATCCCGAGGCGGCGCGCGGCCAGGTCGAGGAGATGTGCCGCAAGCTGCTCGCCAACACGGTGATCGAGAACTACGCCATCGAACTGGAGGCCTAGGGCGCCCGCCATGAAATCGGCTGTCGTCGTGTTTCCCGGCACCAACCGGGAAAAGGACATGGTCCGCGCGCTGCACCGCGCCGCCGGCCAGCCCCCGGCCATCGTCTGGCACAAGGACACGGAGGTCCCGCCGGTCGACCTGATCGTCCTGCCCGGCGGCTTCGCCCACGGCGACTACCTGCGCGCCGGCGCCATGGCGGCGCGCAGCCCGGTGATGCGCGAGGTGGTCGCCCGCGCCCAGGCCGGCGTGCCGGTGCTGGGCGTGTGCAACGGGTTCCAGGTGCTGACCGAGGCCGGCCTGCTGCCCGGCGCGCTGCTGCGCAACGCCGAGCTGAAGTTCGTCTGCCACGACGTGCGCCTGCGCGTGGAGAACAGCCAGACGCTGTTCACCGGCGCCTTCGAGGCGGGCGAGTGCTTCAGCACCCCGGTCGCCCACATGGACGGCAACTACTTCATCGACCGCGAGGGCTACGCCCGCATCGCCGGCAACGGGCAGATCGCCTTCCGCTACGTCGACGACGGCGACATGCCGACCGAATCGGCCAACCCCAACGGCTCGCTGCACGCCATCGCCGGGGTGTTCAACGACACCAAGACGGTCCTCGGCCTGATGCCGCATCCGGAGGATGCGACCGACCCGCTGCACGGCGGCACCGAGGGCCGCAAGCTGTTCCAGGGAATCGTGGAGGCCCTATCGTGACCGCCCCCGCCGACACGCAGACCGGCGCGCCGCAGACCGAGACCGGACGCGAAACCGAGATCACGCCGGAGGTCGTCGCCGAGCACGGCCTGACCCCGGCCGAATACGACAAGGTGCTGGAGATCCTGGGCCGCGCGCCCAACCTGGTCGAGTTGGGCATCTTCTCGGTCATGTGGTCGGAGCACTGCTCCTACAAGTCCTCCAAGCGCTGGCTGAAGACCCTGCCGACCGAGGGCGAGCAGGTGATCCAGGGGCCGGGCGAGAACGCCGGCGTGGTCGACCTGGGCGACGGCCAGGCCGCGGTCTTCAAGATCGAAAGCCACAACCACCCCAGCTTCATCGAGCCCTACCAGGGCGCCGCCACCGGCGTCGGCGGCATCCTGCGCGACGTCTTCACCATGGGCGCGCGCCCGGTGATGAACCTCAACGCGCTGCGCTTCGGCGCGCCCGACCACCCCAAGACCCGGCACCTGGTCGCCGGCGTGGTGGCCGGGATCGGCGGCTACGGCAACTGCGTCGGCGTGCCGACCGTCGCCGGCGAGGTCAACTTCCACCCGGCCTACAACGGCAACATCCTGGTCAACGCCATGACCGTCGGCCTGGCCCCGGCGGACAAGATTTTCTACGCCAAGGCGGTGGGCGCCGGGAATCCGGTGGTCTACGTCGGCTCCAAGACCGGGCGCGACGGCATCCACGGCGCCACCATGGCCTCGGCCGAGTTCGGCGCCGACAGCGAGGAGAAGCGCCCCACCGTCCAGGTCGGCGACCCCTTCACCGAAAAGCTGCTGATCGAGGCCTGCCTGGAGCTGATGGCCACCGACGCGATCGTCGGCATTCAGGACATGGGCGCGGCGGGCCTGACCTCCTCCTCCTTCGAGATGGCCTCCAAGGGCGGCATGGGCGTCGAGCTGGACCTCGACCGCGTGCCGCTGCGCGAGACCGGCATGACGCCCTACGAGATCATGCTCTCGGAGAGCCAGGAGCGCATGCTGATGGTGCTCAAGCCCGGCCGCGAGGACGAGGCGCGGGCCATCTTCGAGAAGTGGGACCTGGACTTCGCGGTGATCGGCAGCCTGACCGAGAGCGGCCGGATGGTGCTGCGCTGGCACGGCGCGCGCGTGGCCGACCTGCCGATCGACCCGCTGGCCGAAGCGGCGCCGGAGTACGACCGCCCCTGGGAGGCGAGCGAGGCGCCGGCGCCGCTGAACGAGGCGGAGCTGCCCGAGGAGGGCGACCCGCTGGACAGCCTGGAGCGGCTGATCGCCGCGCCGGACCTGGCCAGCCGGCGCTGGATCTGGGAGCAGTACGACCACCTGGTCATGGGCGACACGGTGGAGCGGCCGGGCGGCGACGCCGGCGTGGTGCGCATCGCCGAGGGGCCGAAGGGCCTGGCGGCCACCACCGACTGCACCCCGCGCTACTGCCGCGCCGACCCGCACGCCGGCGGCGCCCAGGCCGTGGCCGAGGCCTGGCGCAACCTCAACGCGGTCGGCGCGCAGCCGCTGGCGGTGACCAACAACCTGAACTTCGGCAATCCCGAGAAGCCCGCCATCATGGGCCAGATCGTCGGCTGCGTGGAAGGCATGGGCGCGGCCTGCCGGGCGCTGGGCACGCCGGTCGTCTCGGGCAACGTCTCGCTCTACAACGAGACCGACGGCCAGGCGATCCTGCCCACCCCGGTGATCGGCGGCGTCGGGCTGGTGGCCGACGTGGCGCAGATCCCCGGCATCGGTTTCAAGGCCGAGGGCGAGGAGCTGCTGGTGATCGGCTGGACCCACGGCCACCTCGGCCAGTCGGTCTACCTGCGCGAGATCCTGGGGCGCGAGGAGGGCGCGGCGCCGCCGGTCGACCTCGACGCGGAAAAGCGCAACGGCGACTTCCTGCGCGGCCTGGTGCAGGCCGGCCGGGTCAGCGCCTGCCATGACGTCTCCGACGGCGGCCTGCTGGTGGCGGTGGCCGAGATGGCGCTGGCCAGCCGGGGCCCGCACGGCCACATCGGCTGCAGCCTGGCCGTGCCGGGCGGAGTATCCTCACTGGCCGGCTGGTTGTTTGGCGAAGATCAGGCGCGCTACATTGTCACCGCCGAGGCGGCCATGCCGATCCTGGAAGCCGCCGAGATGGCCGGCGTCCCGGCCCAGGCGATCGGCCGCACCGGCGGCAGCGAATTGACGGTCGAGGGCTACGGTCATATCTCGCTGGCGCGGCTGCGCGCGGCCCACGAGGGGTGGCTGCCCGCCCTGATGCGCGGCGAGCCGGGCGAAACGGCTCCGTAGCGGGGTCGACCGGGACAGATACGGCCGAGTGGCGGGCCGCCCGGGCGACGGATCGCGGCGGGCCGCCCCCGCAGCCCAAGGGAAGAGGTGACGACAGACAATGCCGATGAACGTGGGCGAGATCGAGCAGCTCATCAAAGACGCGCTGCCCGACGCCAAGGTGACGATCGAGGACCTGGCCGGCGACGGCGACCACTACGCCGCCTACGTCGTCTCCGAAGCCTTCCGCGGCAAGACGCGCGTGCAGCAGCACCAGCTCGTCTATCAGGCGCTGCAGGGCCGCATGGGCAACGAGCTGCACGCCCTCGCCCTGCAGACCAGCGCCCCCAGCGGCCAGTAGGACGCACGCAGGCGGCCACGCGCAAGACAAGCGCCCCGGACGGCCGATCCGGGCCACCCGCAACCCGATACCGAGGGACCGACAGGCGATGACCGACAATCCCGTTTTCGAGCGGATCAAGCAGGACATCAATGACAACGACGTCGTGCTCTTCATGAAGGGCACGCCGGTCTTCCCGCAGTGCGGCTTCTCCGCCGCGGTCGTGCAGGCGCTCAGCCACCTGGGCGTCAAGTTCAAGGGCATCAACGTGCTGGAAGACCCCGGCCTACGCGAGGGAATCAAGCAGTTCTCCAACTGGCCGACCATCCCGCAGCTCTACGTCAAGGGCGAGTTCGTCGGCGGCTGCGACATCGTCCGCGAGATGTTCCAGAGCGGCGAGTTGCAGGAGCTGCTGCACAGCAACGGCATCGACGCCCAGCCGGTTAGCTGAGGCCCCGCCCCGCCGGCAACCGGCGACTCGGGGCCGGCGACTCGGGGCCGGCGACTCGGGGCCGGCGACTCGGGATTGGCGATCAGGGCCGGCGACTGGGGGTTGGCGATCGGGGCGTGGCGACCGGACGACCGGCAGCGCCTCACCGCGTCACCGCGACAAATCGTGATGTCCGCGCAGGGCCGGTCACGCGCCAAGACAGGCGCATGACCGGCCCTTTTCCTGTCCAACCGCCTGCCCCCTCCAGCCGCCCGCCAAAGGCCGCGACGGCCGCCGAGCGGCGCCCCGCGGAAGCGGCCCCAGACGATCACACCCTGCGCTAAAACGGCGCCCAGAGGTTCAGGGCGATCATCTCGGTCCCCGGGTTGGTGTTGCCGAAGACCTTGCCGTGGCTCATGTGGTGGAAGCTCGCGCCCAGCCGCCAGCCGCCGGGGGTGCGGTAGCCGACCTCGAAGCCCGAGCGCAGCACCGCGTTGCTGCCCAGGTCCTTGCCGTCGCCCTCGAAGTAGAGCGCCGGCCCGATCTCGAACCAGACGTAGAACTGCTCGTAAGGCAGCACGAAGTCGTGGCCGATCGAGGCGTGCAGGATGGCGCCGCCGTCGCTGGTGGCGGCCGCGCCGACCACGGGGCGGAAACGGTAGACGTTCCAGTCCGGCATGAAGCTGACGCGGCCTTCGACGGCGGTGTTCTCGTCGTCGACGATGTCGAAGGCGCCGACGCCGGCGCGCAGGTACTGCCGGTCCTTGTCGGCCTGCGGCGTGTCGTAGATCACCCCGGCGGCGACCGAGGCGGCGGCCACGCCGGTGATCCACCAGACGGCAGGCTCGGCCTGGGCCGGGCGCGGCGCGGCGAGGCCGGCAGCCAGCCCCACGGCGGCCAGAACAACGGCAAGTCGGCGCAACGGACATTCCCCCCAGCTATCGCAGGGGCCCGGTATAGCCGAAGCGCGACGCCGCCTGCAACGCCAACGCAAAACGCGGGGCCGGACGACCGACCCCGCGTCTGCATCGCGTCGCGCGCCGAGGGTTAGCGCGAGTAGTACTCGATGACCAGCTTCGGGTCCATCTGCACCGGGTAGGGCACGTCGGCCAGCTTCGGGCCGCGGATGTAGGTCGCGCTCATCTTGCTGTGGTCGACCTCGACGTAGTCCGGCAGGTCGCGCTCGGCCGAGGCCGTGGCCTCCAGCACCATGGGGATCTCGCGCGACTTCTCGCGCACCTGCACCACGTCGCCGTCGCGCAGCATGTAGCTGGGGATGGTGACCTTCTTGCCGTTCACCGTGACGTGGCCGTGGTTGACGAACTGGCGCGCGGCGAAGACCGTCGGCACGAACTTGGCGCGGTAGACCACCGCGTCGAGGCGGCGCTCCAGCAGCTCGATCAGGTTCTCGCCGGTGTCGCCCTTGCGGCGCACCGCCTCGTCGAAGTAGCGGCGGAACTGCTTCTCGCCGATGTTGCCGTAGTAGCCCTTCAGCTTCTGCTTGGCGGAGAGCTGGATGCCGAAGTCGGTCGGCTTCTTGCGGCGCTGGCCGTGCTGGCCGGGGCCGTATTCGCGGCGGTTGACCGGCGACTTCGGCCGGCCCCAGAGGTTCTCGCCGAGGCGGCGGTTGATCTTGTACTTGGACTGCAGGCGCTTGCCCATCTTGCAGGCTCCGTTTGGCTCGGGTTCGTCTTGTCCCGGTAGGCCCCCTCCCCCGCGGCAGGCTGCCACTGGGGGCTGCCAGTTGGGGGGAGCGGACGGGGCGCGGCCGTCTACGCCAAGGCCGACCCACGTTCCCGGGAAGCAAAGTGCGTGGTTATAGCGATCCACGCGGCGCTGTCAAACGCATCGGCGGGACATGCCCCTCGGCGGCCCCCGGGTCAAGGGGCCGGCGCCTGGAACGGGGCGGGCGTCTGCTCTAGGGTCGGGCGAAGGCGGCAACCGACATCGGGACGCGGATGACAAGACAGACGCCGGGCGGCGGCAGCCCCCACCTCAAGGGCATGGCCATGGCGGCGCTGGGGGTGCTCCTCCTCTCGCCGGACACGCTGCTGCTGCGCGTGATCGAGGCCGACGCCTTCACCATCGCCTTCTGGCGCAACCTGCTGGTCGCCACCAACATCCTGGTGCTCTACGCGGTCAGCGAGGGACGCGGCTGGTTCGGCCGGCTGCGCCACCTCGGCCCGGCCGGCCTGCTGGCCGCGCTGCTGTTCTCCGGCAACCAGATCGGCTTCGTCTTCGCCGTGACCAACACCGGCGTCGCCAACGTGCTGCTGATTCTGACCACCGCGCCGCTGTTCGCCGCCCTCTTCTCCTGGCTGTTCCTGCGCGAGGCGACGGCGCCGCGCACCTGGCTGGCGATCCTCGGCGCCTTCGCCGGCATCGCCGTGATCTTCGCCGGCGAGGCGGGGCTGTTGGGCGACGGGGACGGCGCCGTCACCGTCGGACCGGCGCCGCTGTTCGGCAACCTCTGCGCCCTGGCGGTGGCGATCTGCCTGGGCGGCGGCTTCACCGTGGTGCGCCACCGCCGCGAGGTCTCCTCCCTGCCGGCCATGGTGCTGGCCGGCTACGCCTCGGCCTTCGCCATGGTCTGGTTCGCGCAGCCCTTCGCCATGGACAGCGTCAGCTTCGGCTGGCAGGTCACCATGGGCCTGCTGGTCGGCTGCGCCTTCGCACTGATGACCAGCGCGCCGCGCTTTGCGCCCAGCCCGGTGGTCAGCCTGATGCTGCTGCTCGAGGCGATCCTCGGCCCGCTGCTGGTCTGGGCGGTGCTCAGCGAGGTGCCGAGCCGCTGGGCGCTGCTCGGCGGCATCCTGGTGCTCGGCGCGCTGCTCGGCCACGGCCTCGCCGAGCTGCTGGCCCAGCGGCGCCGGACCCGGGCCGGCCCCTTCAGGTATCAAGCGGGAGAATGAGAGAGAGGATGAGCGACTTTCCGGAGATCCGCGACAACGGCGACGAGGACGGCCAGAACGCCACGCTGCACGAGCCGATCGCCCCCGACGGCCGGCCGCGCCCGGGCGAGACCTACGCCGTGCCGGCGCGCCACGGCCGCGCGGTGCGCCTGCACCGCGGCGAGCGCCTGAAGATCGTCAACACCCACGGCACCCAGGTCTGCGACGCCTGGGCCTTTGCGGCCGCCGACCCGGCCGAGTTCCTGTCGATGGAACACCTGCGCGCCTGGATCGACCGCCTGGCGCCGCGCCCCGGCGACCCGCTGGTGACCAACCGCCGCCGGCCGATCCTGACCCTCGAGGCGGACAGCTCGCCCGGCGTGCACGACACGCTGATCGCCGCCTGCGACCTCTGGCGCTACCGCAGCCTCGGCGTCGAGGGCTACCACGACAACTGCGCCGACAACCTGCGCATGGCGCTCAAGGCCATCGGCCTGCGGGTGCGCGAGGTGCCCAGCCCGCTGAATCTCTGGATGAACATCCCGATCACCGCCAACGGCGGCCTCGGCTTCTACCCCACGGTCAGCCGACCCGGCGACCAGGTCATCCTGCGCGCCGAGATGGACTGCATCGTCGCCCTCTCCGCCTGCCCGCAGGACCTCGTGCCGATCAACGGCCCCGACTGCACCCCCAAGGAGCTGCACTTCGCGCTGGCCTGAGGCGCCGGGGTCAGCGCCCGGACCCGGCCGCCTCGCCCCCGGCCGCCTCGCCCTCCTCGTCCACACCCGCCGGCCCGTCGCCGCCCCCCCCGGCCTTGCGCGCCAGCGCGTCGGGACCGCGGCCGAGCTTGGCGCCCAGCAGGGCCGAGAGGATGCCGTGCAGGGTGCGGATCTCCTGGTCGCTGGGCAGCGCGCGCCGGATCAGCGTATGGATGTTGCGGCGCATGCCGGGGCGCTTTTCGGGCGGATAGTAGAAGCCCAGACGGTCGAGCTCGCCGTCGAGCCGGTCGAGGAAGTGGGACAGGGTGGCCTGGTCCGCCGGCATGCTGTCGCCGTAGTCGAGCTGGCGATCCGGCGTGGCGTCGGCGGCCAGCCACCACTCGTAGCCGAGCAGCAGCACGCACTGGGCCAGGTTGAGCGAGGTGTAGCCGGGGTTGAGCGGCACGGTGACCACCGCGTCGGCCAGGGCGACGTCGTCGTTCTCCAGGCCGGTGCGCTCCGGCCCGAACAGCAGGCCGCAGCCGAGCCCGGCGTCCATCTCGGCACGCAGGGTCGCGGCGGCGGCGCGCGGGGTCATCACCTCCTTGACCAGCTCGCGCGGGCGCGCGGTGGTGGCGTAGACGCGGGTGAGGTCGGCGACCGCGGCGCGGGTGTCGGGAAAGACCCGCGCGGCCGCCAGCACCCGGTCGGCGCCGGAGGCGGCCGCCAGCGCCTTCGGATTCGGCCAGCCCTGCTTCGGCGCCACCAGGCGCAGGTCGGTCAGGCCGCAGTTGAGCATCGCCCGCGCGGCCATGCCGATGTTCTCGCCGAGCTGCGGGGCGACCAGGATCACCGCCGGGCCCGGCGGCAGGTCGCGGATCTCGCGGGAGTTGGTGCCGGCCATGCGCCCTAGCCCCTCGCCGGCCCGCTCACGCGCCGACCAGCGGTTCGCGCACGCCCTCGCGCCGCAGCTTCCAGACGATGGCGTCGAGCAGCGCGTTGCAGGAGGCGTCGATGATGTTGGTCGACACCCCGACCGTGGTCCAGCGGCCGTTGCGCCCGGCGCTCTCGATCATCACGCGGGTCACCGCCTCGGTGCCCGCCTGGGGCGTGAGAATGCGCACCTTGTAGTCGGTCAGCCGCATGGTCTCCAGCGCCGGATAGGTCGGCAGCAAGGCCTTGCGCAGCGCCTTGTCCAGGGCGTCGACCGGACCGTTGCCGTGGGCCACGGTCATCATCTGGCGCCCGGCCACCTCCAGGGTCACCGTCGCCTCCGACTCGGTCACCAGCTCGCCGCGCGCGTTCCAGCGGCGGTCGTCCATCGCCCGGAAGCGCTGCAGCTCGAAGTAGTCGGGCACCTGGCCCAGCGCCCGCCGGGCCAGCAGCTCGAAGGAGGCCTCGGCCCCGTCGTAGGCGAAGCCCTGGAACTCGCGCGCCTTCACCTCCTCGACCAGGGTGGCGACCTTGGGATCGTCGGGGTCGACCTCCAGGCCGATCTCGGCGAAGCGCGCCAGGATGTTCGAGCGGCCGGCCTGGTCGGAGACCACGATGTGGCGCCGGTTGCCGACCAGCGCGGGGTCGATGTGCTCGTAGGTGCGCGGGTCCTTCGCCACGGCCGAGACGTGCAGGCCGCCCTTGTGGGCGAAGGCGCGCGGGCCGACGTAGGCCGCGCCCGGGTCGGCCGGACGGTTGAGGCGCTCGTCGAGCAGCCGCGAGACGGCGGTGAGCTGGGCGAGCTGCTCGGCCGTCACCCCGATCTCGTAGTCGGTCTTCAGCGCGAAGGTGGGGATCAGGGTGCAGAGGTTGGCGTTGCCGCAGCGCTCGCCCAGGCCGTTGAGCGTGCCCTGCACCTGGCGCGCGCCGGCGTTGACCGCGGCCAGCGAGTTGGCGACGGCGTTTTCCGTGTCGTCGTGGCAGTGGATGCCCAGCCGCGCCTGCGGCAGCTCGGCCTGCACCGCGGCGACGATCTCGCCGACCTCGTGCGGCAGGGTGCCGCCGTTGGTGTCGCAGAGCACCAGCCAGCGCGCGCCGCCCTCCAGCGCCGCCGCAAGGCAGGCCAGCGCATAGTCGCGATTCGCCTTGAAGCCGTCGAAGAAGTGCTCGGCGTCGAAGTGCGCCTCGGCCTTCTTGCGGCCCATGTAGGCCAGGCTGTCGCGGATCAGCTCCAGGTTCTCGGCCCGCGCGATCTCCAGCGCCACGTCGACCTGGAAATCCCAGGTCTTGCCGACGATGCAGGCCGCCGGCGTGCGCGCCTGCACCAGGGCGGCGATGCCGGGGTCGTTGTCGACCGAACGGCCCGGACGGCGGGTCATGCCGAAGGCGACGAGCTGCGCGCGCTCCAGCCTCGGCGGCTCGGCGAAGAAGGAGTCGTCGGTCGGATTGGCGCCGGGCCAACCGCCCTCGATGTAGTCCACCCCGAGCCGGTCGAGCGCCTGCGCCAGCGCGATTTTGTCCGCCACGGTGAAGTCGACGCCCTGGGTCTGGGCGCCGTCGCGCAGGGTGGAATCGAAGAGGTAGACCCGCGTGTCCGCGGTGTTGGAGACAGTCATCCCGAACCGGCCCTTCCCCGGCACCGGTCCCGGCGGCGGCGCGAAACGGCGCGCGCACTGCCTCGAAGACGGTACCGCAAGTCACTCAAGAAACGGGCGGTGACGAGTGAGGCCCGGCGCCAGCACGCCGCCCCTCGCGGCCCGGCCGCCCGCGCAGGCCGGCTTTAAGGCACGAAGCGGGCCGGCCGGTCAATTGCCGAGCGGGGTGCCACGCCGGCGGCCGGCGGGCCGGCGCGCCGGCTCAGCGGATCTCGAACACGCCGTAGGGCTTGGCCGCCTCGATCGAGCCGAGGCCCATGGCGGTGAAGGGCGGGCAGGCCCGCGCGGCGCTGTCCTGCAGGCAGGGATCGCCGCTGGCCAGCAGCCCGCGCGCGACCTCCACCTCGCTCTGGCCGACCGGGAAGGCCGCGTCGAAGGCCGGGGTGCGCCAGACCCGGCGGATCAGGTAGCCGGCCCCCTCGCCCTGCACGGCACGCAGGAGCTGCACCTCGCCGCGCCCGTCGTCGCGCCGGCTGCGGCAGGCCAGCAGCCGCCAGGCCTCGTCCCAGCCCTCGGCGCTCCGCCCCTGCTCCAGGCCGCTGCGCCGCAGATCCCGGCACTCCGTGGCCAGCCGCCGCTCGGCCCAGGTCAGCAGAGCCTGCGGCGACAGCGCCCCGTCGCGCCGCAGCCCCAGCACCAGGCCGTCGGTCCAGCCGCGCCGCGGCTGGCCTTCCGGCAGGAAGGTGATGGCGTGATAGGGCGACTCCGAGTCGACGAGCTGCCAGGTCCAGCCCTCGGGCACCGGGTGCAGGTAGTACTCCGCCTCGCCGGCCTTCAGCGCCGCCAGCGGCCCCTCCGGCGGGGTGCCGCCGTAGGGACTCTGCGCCTGGGCGCGCGCCGCCGGCGCGGCGGCCACCAGGGCGACCAAGGCGGCCGGGAGAAGGGCGAGGAGGAGAGCGCGGATCGACATGATCGCTCCGGAGGGTCAGGTGGGGCCGGTGCGGCGCGCGGTCGCGGAGGCCGCGCGCCCGGCCGCAGCATAGCCGCGCGGATGTGGCCGTTCCAAGGCGAACGAGAGCCCGGTCCCCCGGGGGGCGCCGCCGGCTGTCCACACCAGGGATGGGGGCCATGGCTCTTTTCGGCCACAAACTCTGGTGACTGAGCAGGGATCTTGTGGTTAGATGCCCTCCCCTAACGAGATCTGGTGACTCGCCCGCCCGAGGGGGCCGCGCGAGCCGCGCAGAGGGTCCGTGCCGGGGGTCCGAAACCAGTCCGTTGTCGTCAGCCTAAACCGCGAGGGGGGCCACGAGAGCCATGCGGGTCGCGCGCCGATTCACGTCCGCCGAACAGGACATCTACGCCGCCATTCCGTTCAAGACCACCAGCAGCGAGATCCGCAATCCGGACGGCACGCTGGTGTTCCAGAACGAGCGGGTCGAGGTGCCCGAGGCCTGGTCGCAGGTGGCGAGCGACATCCTGGCCCAGAAGTACTTCCGCAAGCGCGGCGTGCCGCGCCGGCTGAAGCCGGTCGAGGAGGCCGACGTGCCGGCCTTCCTCTGGCGCTCGGAGCCGGACGAGGCGGCGCTGGCCGAGCTGCCCGAGTCGGAGCGCTACGGCGGCGAGGACTCGGCCAAGCAGGTCTTCAACCGGCTGGCCGGCACCTGGACCTACTGGGGCTGGAAGGGCGGCTACTTCGACACCGAGGAGGACGCCCGCGCCTTCTACGACGAGCTCTGCGTCATGCTGGCGCGGCAGATGTGCGCGCCCAACTCGCCGCAGTGGTTCAACACCGGCCTGCACTGGGCCTACGGCATCGACGGCCCCAGCCAGGGCCACTACTACGTCGATTACCGCAGCGGCGAACTGACCAAGGCGACCGGCGCCTACGAGCACCCGCAGCCGCACGCCTGCTTCATCCAGTCGGTCGAGGACGACCTGGTGAACGACGGCGGCATCATGGATCTCTGGACCCGCGAGGCGCGGCTGTTCAAGTACGGCTCTGGCACCGGCTCCAACTTCTCGCGGGTGCGCGGCTCGAACGAGCCGCTGGCCGGCGGCGGCCGCTCCTCAGGCCTGATGTCTTTCCTCAAGATCGGCGACCGCGCCGCCGGCGCGATCAAGTCCGGCGGCACCACCCGGCGCGCCGCCAAGATGGTCACGGTCGACCTCGATCACCCCGACATCCTGGAATACATCGACTGGAAGGTGACCGAGGAGCAGAAGGTCGCCGCGCTGGTCACCGGCTCCAAGCTGTGCAACCAGCACCTCAACGCGGTGATGCAGGCCTGCCAGCTCGGCAGCGGCGAGGACCGCTTCGACCCGAAGCAGAACGCGGCGCTCAAGCAGGCGATCCGCGGCGCGCGCAAGGCGCTGATCCCGGAGAACTACATCCGCCGCGTGATCCAGTTCGCGCAGCAGGGCTACGAGCGGATCGAGTTCCGCACCTACGACACCGACTGGGATTCCGAGGCCTACCTGACGGTCTCCGGCCAGAACTCCAACAACTCGGTGCGCGTGCCCAACGCCTTCCTCGAGGCGGTCGAGAAGGGCGGTAGCTGGGACCTGATCCGGCGCACCGACGGCGGCGTGGCCAAGACCCTGGACGCGCGCGAGCTCTGGGACCGGATCTCCGAGGCGGCCTGGGCCTGCGCCGATCCCGGCGTGCAGTTCGACACCACCATCAACGAGTGGCACACCTGCCCGGCCGGCGGGCGCATCAACGCGTCCAACCCCTGCTCGGAGTACATGTTCCTCGACGACACGGCCTGTAACCTGGCGTCGCTGAACCTCATGACCTTCCGGCAGGCCGACGGCAACTTCGACGTCGAGGGCTTCCGCCACGCGGCGCGGCTCTGGACCGTCGTGCTGGAGATCTCGGTGCTGATGGCGCAGTTCCCCAGCCGCGAGATTGCCGAGCTGTCCTACAGGTACCGCACCCTGGGCCTGGGCTACGCCAACCTGGGCGGGCTGCTGATGTCGCTCGGCCTGTCCTACGACAGCGACGAGGGCCGCGCCCTGTGCGGTGCCATCACGGCGCTGATGACCGGCACCTCCTACGCCACCTCGGCGGAGATGGCCGGCGAACTGGGCGCCTTCCCCGGCTACGCGGAGAACCGCGAGGCGATGCTGCGGGTCATCCGCAACCACCGTCTGGCGGCGCACGGCCGCAAGTCGGGCTACGAGGGGCTGTCGGTGCTGCCGGTGCCGCTCGACCAGCTCCGCTGTCCCGACGACGCGCTGTCCGAGGCGGCGGCCGCGGCCTGGGACACGGCCCTGGAGCTGGGCGAGGCGCACGGCTTCCGCAACGCCCAGGCGACGGTGATCGCGCCGACCGGCACCATCGGCCTGGTCATGGACTGCGACACCACCGGCATCGAGCCGGACTTCGCCCTGGTGAAGTTCAAGAAGCTGGCCGGCGGCGGCTACTTCAAGATCATCAACCGCACGGTGCCCGCCGCCCTGAAGCACCTGGGCTACGACGAGGCGCAGATCCAGGAGATCGTGCGCTACGCGGTCGGCCACGGCACCCTGGACGGCGCGCCGGGCGTCAACCATGCCAGCCTCAAGGCCAAGGGCTTCACCGAGGCCGCGCTCAACGCCCTGGAGTCCGCCCTGGGCAGCGCCTTCGACATCAAGTTCGCGTTCAACAAGTGGACCCTGGGCGAGGACTTCTGCCGCGACGTGCTGGGCTTCGACGCCGCCCAGCTCGACGACCTCAGCTTCGACCTGCTCGCGGAGCTGGGCTTCGGCCGCGACGAGATCGAGGCCGCCAACGTCTACTGCTGCGGCGCCATGACGCTGGAGGGCGCGCCGCACCTGAAGGCGGAGCACCTGCCGGTGTTCGACTGCGCCAACCCCTGCGGCAAGACCGGCCGGCGCTACCTCTCGGTCGAGTCGCACATCCGCATGATGGCCGCCGCCCAGCCCTTCATCTCGGGCGCCATCTCCAAGACGATCAACATGCCCAACGACGCCACGGTCGCGGACTGCAAGGCGGCCTACGAGCTGTCCTGGCGCCTGGGCACCAAGGCCAACGCGCTCTATCGCGACGGCTCCAAGCTCAGCCAGCCGCTGGCCGCCGGCCTGATCGACGACGAGGTCGAGGACGCGCCGGAGGAGCTGGCCGAGGAGCTGGCCGCCGCGCCGACCGCAGCCAAGGCCGGCATGGTGGCCGAGCGCATCGTCGAGCGGATCGTCGAGCGCGAGGTCAGCCGCCAGCGCCTGCCCGGCCGGCGCAAGGGCTACACCCAGAAGGCCGTGGTCGGCGGCCACAAGGTCTACCTGCGCACCGGCGAGTACGAGGACGGCAGCCTCGGCGAGATCTTCGTCGACATGCACAAGGAAGGCGCGGCCTTCCGCAGCCTGATGAACAACTTCGCCATCGCCATCTCGATCGGCCTGCAGTACGGCGTGCCGCTGGAGGAGTACGTGGAGGCCTACACCTTCACCCGCTTCGAGCCCTCCGGCATGGTCGAGGGCAACGACGCGATCAAGATGGCGACCTCGGTGCTCGACTACATCTTCCGCGAGCTGGCGATCAGCTACCTGGGCCGCAACGACCTGGCCCACGTCGCGCCGGACGACGTGCTGCCCGACGCCACCGGCAGCGGCGAGGCCCAGGCGGACCTGGGCCAGCAGGTCGAGGAGGCGATCACCGAGACGGTGCGCCGGGTCACCTCGCGCGGTTACGTGCGCAACCAGCTCGTGGTGCTGCCCGGCGGCGCCCAGGGCGCGCAGCTCGGCCAGCCGGCCCAGATGGGCGCCACCGGCACCGACGGCGGCCAGGGCTACGCCGCCCAAAGCTACGCCACGGAGAGCTATGGCACGGAGAGCTATGGGGGCGGCACCGGCGGCGCGGGCGCCGGCGTGACCGCTGGCATCCACAGCGAGGGTTACGTCTCCGAGGAGGTCTCCGTCAGCCGCCGCATCGGCTCGGAGGTCGACCTGCGCATGGAGCGCATCCGCGAGGCCCGCATGAAGGGCTTCGAGGGCGACGCCTGCGGCGAATGCGGCAACTTCACCCTGGTGCGCAACGGCACCTGCATGAAGTGCACCACCTGCGGCAGCACCAGCGGCTGTTCGTAGCCTCCGGCGCGATCCGCGGGATCGTCGCAAGAGGCGTCGCCAGGGATCTGGCGGCGCCTCTTTTCTTTTGGTCCCGCTTGCGCGGGATGCGCCCCGCTCGCCCCGGCCCCGTTCCCCCGGCGCCGCTCCCCCGGCCCCGCTCCAGCCGACCCCGCGGGCCCGCGCCCTGCCGAGGCGACGGCGGCGCGTGCCGCTGCGCGCGGCCGGCGCCCCTAGGGCGGTTTCCGATCGAGTGGAACCACGACGTGGGTCTGCCGATCGGCCCAAAACCGCCCTAAACCATAGTGTTAGAGTGATGCTGTCCGACCTGATCGAATCGCAAATGCGATTCGATCAGGTCGGGCATCGCTCTAGAGCCGATTGTGATCGTTTGGCCCCACAGCGTAGGTCCGCCGATCGCAAGAAACCTGCTCTACACCAAAGGGCTAGAGTGATTTCTCGCGACCGGCGGACGCGCTGACGCGCGTCTGACCGGTCGCACATCACTCTAGGGGGTGGTCTTTCACCGGCCTGCCACACCCGCGCCCCCTCTTTGTCATCGGTACCATTTAGAAAGACTTCCCATATAGCTTGCCGAGGCAAGAGTGCATGCGGAACGCAGGAGGCGACGCGAGAGCCATGAGCAAAGCCTGGACCGACAACGCGGAACCCAGTCTGGACGAGCTGATCGAGGACGAGGTGACCGCCGCGCTGCTGCGCGCGACCGGCCGCACGGTCGAGGCGCTGCGCTGCGAGATGTACGCCCAGCGCGAACGGCTCCAGACGCCGCGGCAAAGCCACGCCGCCTGACCGCCCCTCCCGCGCGCAGGCGCCCTCGCCCGAGCCCTTCCCCGGCAAGCCCCCCGGCCACCCCCTGGGCACCCCCTGGGCACCCGCCGCCGCCGGCGGCAAGTCGTGGAGACTCGCGCGCGCGTTCAAGCGCGTCCCCGCCGCCCAGCGGCCCTGAAGCGATGCCCGATCCGCGCGCAGCGCGATGGCGAGTCGCCAGGCCGGAGAGCCACGCTCCAAGTTTATGAACGGGAGCGGCTGTTGCCCGGTCGGCGGCTCCACACAATGGTTCCACTCGGTCGGAAACCGCTCTAGTCTCCCCCGGTCGCAGGCGCCTGTCGGCGGCATCCTGAGCATTCCGAATCACTGGTAGAAAGAGGGGAGCTGGTCAGCATGGCCGGAACGATCGACGCGAAGTTGAAGGACCTGGGGATCGAGATTCCGGAGCCGGCGATGCCGGTGGCCAACTACGTGCCCTTCGTCCAGGTCGGCCAGACGCTGTTCCTCTCCGGTCAGGTGCCGCTGGTCGACGGCAAGCCGCAGTACCTGGGCAAGGTGGGCGCCGAGGTCTCCGTCGAGGAGGCGCAGAAGGCGGCGCGGGTCTGCGCCATCAACCTGATCGCCCAGATGAAGGCGGCGACCGGCGGCGACCTCGACAAGGTCAAGCGCGTCGTCCGCCTCGGCGGCTTCGTCAACTCCACCCCCGATTTCACCCAGCAGCCGCAGGTGGTCAACGGCGCCTCCGACCTGATGGTCGAGGTCTTCGGCGACAAGGGCAAGCACTGCCGCACCGCCGTGTCGGCCGGCGCCCTGCCGCTCAACGTGGCGGTGGAGGTCGACGCCATCGTCGAGCTCGAATAGCCCCCGGTCGAGAGCAGCACCTGCATGTCCGAGTCCCCTTTGCGCGAGGTCGAGACCTTCCTCGCGGACTTCCCCGACACCCAGGCGGTCGACGTGATCTTCGCAGATCTCTCGGGCGTGGTGCGGGGCAAGCGCTACCCCGTCGCCGACCTCCCGCGGATCTACAAGGACGGCCTGGCCTTTCCGGCCTCCAGCTTCCTGCTGGACACCGCCGGCGCCAACACCGACGCCGGCGGCCGGGGCTTTTCCGACGGCGATCCGGACTGCTTCGCGGTGCCGATTCCGGACACCCTCGACCGGGTGCCCTGGTCGGCCCAGCCGCTGGCGCAGGTGCTGCTCACCTTCCGCGAGCGCGGCGGGACGCCGCTGTTCTTCGAGCCGCGCAACGTGCTGGCGCGGGTCGCCGAGCGGCTGGAGGCGGAGCTGGGCCTGACCGCCTGCGTCGCCTTCGAGCTGGAGTTCTACCTGATCGACCGGGTGCGCGCCGCCTGGGGCACGCCGCAGCCGCCGATCTCGCCGGCCACCGGCGAGCGCGACCGCGCCACCCAGGTCTACGGCATGGACCAGGTCGACGCCTTCGGCGCGGTGCTGACCGACATCGTCGAGAGCTGCAGCGCCCAGGGGGTGCCGACCGGCGCGATCTCGGCCGAGTACGCCCCCGGCCAGTTCGAGATCAACCTGCGCCACGTGGAGGACCCGCTGGCCGCCGCCGACGACTGCGTGCTGTTCAAGCGCGCCGTCAAGGGCGTGGCCCGCAAGTACGACATGCAGGCCACCTTCATGGCCAAGCCCTACCCGGGCGAGTCGGGCAACGGCATGCACCTGCACGTCAGCCTGTTCGACCGGCAGGGCCGCAACGTGCTGGACGACGGCGCCGGCGGGATCAGCGAGACCTTCCGCCACGCGCTGGGCGGCATTCTGGAGTCTCTGCCCGAGGCCATGGCCTTCCTGGCCCCCAACATCAACTCCTACCGCCGCTACCAGCCGGACATCTTCGTGCCGATCCGCCGCTCCTGGGCGGAGGAGAACCGCTCGGTGGCGCTGCGGGTGCCGCTCGGCAAGGGCAGCGCCAAGCGGGTCGAGCACCGCATGCCCGGCGCCGACGCCAACCCCTACCTGACGCTGGCCACGGTGCTGGCCGGCATGCACCACGGCATCGCCCGCCAGGTCGACCCGGGGCCGCCGGCCACGGGCAACGCCGGCACCGCCTTCGATCCCGGCCTGCCGATGCGCCCGCGCACCGCCCTGGACAAGCTGCGCCGCGGCACGATCCTGCGCGACCACCTCGGCAGCGACTACGTCGATCTCTACATCCAGGCCAAGCAGGCCGAGTACGAGGCCTTCGAGGCCGCCATCACCCCGCAGGAGTACCAGTGGTACCTGCTGGCGGATTGATGTAATTGGTTTTCTAGACTTGGAGGTGCCCGTTCCAGGGTCGTTTTGGCCTGAAAGTCTAGAATGCTGCTGGCGGCCGAGAACCCAGCCGAATCCGGCCCAGCCGAATCCGGCTAGGCAAGACTGGGTCTTCGGCGCGCTTGGGCTGCCGCTCGGCGCACCGAGTGGCGACCTTGCGTCGTGCAAACCTCGACAGCTATCTCACTATGGCCGGCGCCGGGCATCGCAGATAACCGCTAGCGCCGCTCCGGCCCGCAGGACGTGGAGTCGGACCCATCGAGGAAGGGGCCTTGCGTACCCCGCCCGGGCGTCGGCTGCCCGTGACACTCCGGAGGGCCTGCTGGCCGCCTTTTTGCGTCGGAGGCATGCGGCTTCGGCGTGACGCCGCCCCGACGCGCCAGAGCGATGCTCTCCGACCTGGCGATTCGCCAAGGCGAGTCACTCAGGTCGGGCATCGCTCTAGATGCGGCTCGGGCGACAGCGCTCAGAGAGCGGCTTCGAGCAGGCTCTTGAGGGTGTCGTGGGTCAACGGCACGGGGTTGCCGCCGCAGCTCGGGTCCTCCAGGGCCATGGACGCCAGCTCGTCCAGGCGGTCGCCGCCGACGCCGATCTGCGACAGGCGCTCGGGCACGCCCAGGCCGGCGCGCAGGGTGACGACATCCTCCAGGAAGCCGTCGAACCCGCCGGAGATCCCCAGGTAGGCGGCCAGCCGCTCGATCTGCGGCTCGATCGCCGGGCGGTTGAAGCGCAGCACCGCCGGCAGCACCACGGCGTTGGTCGTGCCGTGGTGGGTGTCGTAGACCGCACCGACCGGGTGCGAGATCGCGTGGATCGCGCCCAGGCCCTTCTGGAAGGCCACCGCCCCCATCGCCGCCGCGCTCATCATGTTCGCCCGCGCCGTCAGGTCTTCGGGCTGGCGATAGGCGAGCGGCAGGTTCTCGCGCACCAGCCGCATGCCCTCCAGCGCGATGCCGTGGGACATGGGGTGGTAGTGCGGCGAGCAGTAGGCCTCCAGGCAGTGGGCGAAGGCGTCCAGGCCGGTGCCCGCCGTCATCGCCGCCGGCATGCCCACGGTCAGCTCGGGATCGCAGATCACCACCGCCGGCAACAGCTTGGGGTGGAAGATGATCTTCTTGGCGTGGGTCTGGCTGTTGGTCAGCACGCCGGCGCGCCCGACCTCCGAGCCGGTGCCGGCCGTGGTCGGCACGGCGACGATCGGCACGATGGCTGCGGCGTCCGCGCGGGTCCACCAGTCGGCCACGTCCTCGAAGTCCCAGACCGGGCGCGTCTGCCCGGCCATCAGGGCGACCAGCTTGCCCAGGTCGAGGCCGGAGCCGCCGCCGAAGGCGATCACGCCGTCGTGGCCGCCGCTGTTGAAGGCCGCGACGCCGGCCGCAAGGTCGCGCTCGTCGGGGTTGGACTTGACCTCGGCAAAGAGCTCCGCCGCCAGGCCGCCGCCGCGCAGCAGCTCCAGCGCCTGCGTGACGATCGGCAGCTTGGCCAGGCCCGCATCGGTCACCAGCAGCGGCTTGGCCATGCCGGCCGCGGCGCAGGCCTCGGGCAGCTCGGCCAGGCGGCCGGCGCCGAAGCGGATGGCGGTGGGATAACTCCAGTTGGCAACCAGGCTCATGAAGCGCTCACGCCTTCTTCAGGTGGTAGGACTTGGGGCGGGTCAGGTTGTGGTAGCCGATCACCGAAAGCGCGCCGCCGCGCCCGGTCGACTTGCAGCCGGTCCAGCAGAGCGCCGGGTCCAGGTAGTCGGCCCGGTTCATGAAGACCGTGCCGGTCTCGATCCGCGCGCCCAGCCGCGCCGCCCGCTCGGCGTCGCCGGTCCACAGCGACGCGGTGAGGCCGAAGTCGCTGTCGTTCATCAGCGCCAGCGCCTCCTCGTCGTCGGCGACCTTCATGACGCCGACCACGGGGCCGAAGCTCTCGTCGCGCATCACCCGCATGTCGTGGGTGACCTCGGTGAGGAGCTGCGGCGCCAGGTAGGTGCCGCCGTCGTCGGCCGGGAACTGCGCCCGGTCGATGCGCGGCGTGGCGCCGGCCTGCACGGCGGCGTCGATCTGGCTGCGCACCTCGGCGGCGAAGCGGGCGTTGGCCATCGGCCCCAGGGTCGTCTCGGGATCCAGCGGATTGCCCAGCTTGAGCGCCGAGACCGTCTCCACCGCCGCCGCGACGAAGTCGTCGTAGAGCGACTCGTGCACGTAGATGCGCTCGATGCCGCAGCAGCACTGGCCGCTGTTGTAGAAGGCGGCGTCCATCAGCCCGTCGACCGCCGCCTCCAGGTTGGCATCGGCCATGACGTAGCCGGGGTCCTTGCCGCCCAGCTCCAGACCGATCGGCGTGAAGGTGCCGGCCGCCGCCCGCTCGATGGCGCGGCCGCCGCCGACCGAGCCGGTGAAGTTGATGAAGTCGAAGACCCCCTCGGCGATCAGCGCCTCGCTGGTCGGATGGTCGAGCACCAGATGGGCGAAGACCTCCTCCGGCACGCCCGCGGCGTGGAAGGCCTGGGCCAGGCGGTCGCCCACCGCCAGGGTCTGGCTGGCGTGCTTCAGGATCACCGCGTTGCCGGCGATCAGCGCCGGGGCCAGCGTGTTGATCGCCGTCATGTAGGGATAGTTCCAGGGCGCGATGATCAGCACCACGCCGTGGGGCTCGCGCGCGATGCGCCGCTCGAAATGGGCGCTCTCCTCGATCACCTGGGGCGCCAGGGCGGCCTCGGCGATCCCGGCCATGTAGTCGGCGCGCTCCTTGACGCCGCCGAACTCGCCGCCGTAACGCACCGGCCGGCCCATCATCCAGGCCAGCTCCGGCACGATCTCCTCGTTCATCGCGCCGAGCCGCGCGACGGCGTCGCGCACCAGGCCGACGCGCTCGTCCAGCGGGCGCGCCGCCCAGGCCGCCTGGGCCTTGCGGGCGGCCGCGACGCGCGCGGCGGCGGCCTCCTGGGACAGGGTCGGCCGCTCGAGGTAGACCGAGCCGTCGACCGGGGAAATCAGGCGAATGGACTGAGACATGTGACTTAAACCCTCTCGAAACCGCGGCGGCGTTCCCAATCGGTGACCACGCGGTCGCTCTCTTCCAGCTCCCAGCGTGCCGCGCGCAGATAGTGATCGACGACCGAGTCGCCCAAGGCCTCGCGCAGCATGGTCGAGCGGTCCAGCGCCTCGGCCGCGTCGCGCAGCCGCCCCGGCACCTCGCGCACCGCCTCGCCACCGTAGGCGTCGCCGGTAAACTCGGGCTCCAGCGCCAGCTCGCGGTCGATGCCGTCGAGTCCGGCGGCGATCAGCGCCGCCATGGCCAGGTAGGGATTGAGGTCGGCGCCGCCGACCCGGCATTCGATCCGCACCGCCCGGCTGTCGGCGCCGCAGATGCGGTAGCCGGCCGTGCGGTTGTCCATCGACCAGACCGCCTTGGTCGGCGCGAAGGTGCCGGCGGTGAAGCGCTTGTAGGAGTTGACGTAGGGCGCCAGGAAATAGGTCAGCGCGTCGGCGTGCGCCAACTGGCCGGCCAGGTAGTGGCGCATGGTCGCCGACATGGCGTAGGGCTGCTCCGGGTCGTGGAACAGCGGCGTGCCGTCGGCCCGGCGCAGCGACTGGTGGATGTGGCAGGAGTTGCCGGCGGCCTCGGTGTGCCACTTGGCCAGGAAGGTCAGCGCGTGCCCCTTGGCCCAGGCGATCTCCTTGCAGCCGTTCTTGATGATCGAATGGCGGTCGGCCATGGTCAGGGCGTCGGCGTAGCGCACGTTGATCTCTTCCTGACCGGCGTCGGCCTCGCCCTTGGAGTTCTCGACCGGGATGTCGGCGCCGTGCAGGCCGTTGCGGATCGCCCGCATCACCCCCTCTTCCTTGGTCGTCTGGAAGATGTGGTAGTCCTCGTTGTAGGCGCTGATCGGCGTCAGGTTGCGGTAGTCGGCGGCCTCGGCCTCCTCGAAGCTTTCCTTGAACAGGAAGAACTCCAGCTCGGTGCCCATCATCGCCGTCAGGCCGCGCGCCTCCAGGCGCGCCACCTGGCGCTTGAGCACGGCGCGCGGGCTGTGCGGCACCTCGGCCTCGCCGTGGTGGTCGAGCAGGTCGCAGATCACCAGCGCCGTGCCCTCCAGCCAGGGGATGCGGCGCAGGGTCGCCAGATCCGGCTTCATGACGTAGTCGCCGTAGCCCTTGGCCCAGCTCGTCGCGGCGTAGCCCTCGACCGTGATCATCTCCAGGTCGGTCGCCTGCAGGTAGTTGCAGCTATGGGTCTCGTGGACGGCGCTCTCCAGAAAGAAGTCGACGTGGAAGCGCTTGCCCATCAAGCGCCCCTGCATGTCGATCTGCACCGCCAGAACGGTGTCGATCTCGCCGCTCTGCGCGGCCTGGCGTAAGGAATCGAGGGTCAGACTGCCCGGCATCTGCTGCCACCTGCTTGCTTGACATGGAAGGAATGGGGGACAGCCGTCTCACACGGCACGCAGCCAGCCGTCCCAACGCGGATCGTGCATCGCTTGGCGGGCGCGCATGTGCTTCCAGATGCCGTACTTGTGGAAGTCGAAATCCAGCTTCGACACCTGGCTCTGGACCATCGCCCAGGTCGACCACTTGAGGTCGGCCAGGGCCTTGCCGATGTTGAGACGGGCGATCACCCGCTCGTCGACGCGCCCGAAGTACTCCTCCAGCAGTTCCAGTTCGATACGTGGCGGAAAGAACATCTCTCCGAACCAGAGCCCCAGCTCGTAGAAGGGGTCGTTGTTTGACGCATACTCGAAGTCCACGAGCAAGACCCCATTCGCGTCATTCAGCATGAAATTCCCGGCAAGCGTGTCGTTCATGCAGGGCACCAGGTCGATCCCCGCCGCCTCCAGCGCGGCGCGCGCCTGCTGGTACTGGCTGCGCAGCCACCAGATGTCCGGCGGGTGGTGGCCGCCCAGTTCCTCGACCTGGCCCAGGTGCTCCTCGATCATGTCGAATACCGTCTTGGTCAGGCGCAGCGGCGCCTGGCCGTTGTAGGCCTTGAGCGCGCGCAGGGCGTTGCGTCGCACCTCCTCGACCAGGAAGTCGTTGTTGGTCGAGGTGCGGTAGCCCTCGACGAACTCGAAGACCTCGACGCCCTCGTCCTCGAGAAAATAGTGGACCTTGGCGCCGTAGCCGCTTTCGGCCGCCCGAACGCTGCCGTCGTGGGCCGCCAGGCGGTCGATGAACATCTCGGTGCCCTTGCCGGGGATCTTGACGAAGAAGTCCGTCCCGCAGCCCGCGACCCGCACCCGCCAGTTGGCATTGCTGATGCCGCCGGAGACCGGCTCGTAGGTCACCGCGCGGCCGCGCCAATCCTCGATCCGGGCGATCGCGGCCTCGATGTCCCGCTCGGCTTCGCTGCGCGCCTCTCCCAGCTTGCGCATGGCCTCCCCTCCTTGTTCTTCGGTTGGGCGTTCTTCGGTTCGGCGTGATTTTCCGCCGCGCGGCTCACACCTGCCGCAGCCACAGTTCGAACCTGTGGTCGTGCAGGCTGCCCCGCCCCCGCAGCAGCCGCCACTGGCCGTACTTGAAGAACTCCACGTCCTTGCGCGGCGAGCAGGCACCGGCCAGCAGCCCCCACAGCCCCCAGCGCAGGTCGTCGGCGATGGCGTAGAGGCGGCAGCGGGCCAGCACCTGGCGGTCGGGTCGTCCGACGAAGATCTCGACCCCGCGCTCCCACTCGTCGTCGAACTCGCAGACCTCGACCAGGGTGGTCGCCAGGTCGAACAGCGGGTCCATGTTGCCGGCGGCGTCGAAGTCGACCAGCCGCAGGGCGCCCTGCGGCCCGCACATCACGTTGGAGGCGGCGCCGTCGCCGTGGCCCGGGCGGCTGTCGCGTCCGGCCGCCTGCAGGGCCAGGGCGGCATGGCGCAGGTTCTCCTCCATCCAGGCCACGTCCTCGGGCAGCGCGACCCCGTGGTGACGACAGCGGCGCAACAGTTCGCTGACCTCGTCGAAGACGTCACGGTCGTGCGCCAGCGGCGCGGTGGCGTGAACGCGCTTCTTCAGCGCCAGCAGGGCCTCCAGCCGCGCCGGCGCGATCAGGTCCTTGATGCGCGCCCAGGTCCAGGGCGCGTCCAGCGCTTCATAGAAGATCACGCCGGTCGCGGCATCGGCGCCCAGCACCTTCGGCGCCAGCCCCGCCTCGCCCGCCTGCCGGCCGGCGGCGAGCGCCAGGTCGAACGACAGGCTCTCGGCCATGTCGGGCTGCAACACCTTGGCCCAGACCGGCGCCGCACCGCCCTCCAGCCTGAAGCCGGCCCAGTCGACGGCCCGCCGCACCGGCGAGGCCACGGCGACGGTCGCCGCCTCGTAGCGGGTCGACTCGGGCGGCAGCGCGGCGCAGGACGGCAGGGCGGCCTCGAGCCGCCGTTCGAGGTCGTCGCTGGCTTCGCCGGGCCGTTTCATCTCGGCAAGTCCTCCCTGTTTGCTTGGCTTCGTCTCGGCTCTGCGCGGCCGGTTCGCCATTCCCCCCGGACGCCGGCTTCGGCGTGGCGGGTCAGGCGGCGGCGGGCGGCCGCCGGACCACCGCCGGCTTGCCGCGACAAAGGTCCAGCAGCAGCGCGCGCAGAACGGCGACGCCGGCCTCCAGATCCTCCGGCGCCGTCTCCTCGGCCTCGTTGTGGCTGATCCCGCCGACGCTGGGCACGAACAGCAGGATCGAGGGACAGATCCGCGCCAGCGAAACGGCGTCGTGGCCGGCGATGGTGTCGATCTCGCGCGTCGGCACCTCGGCCCGCGCGGCGGCCGCCCGGGCGGCCGCCACCCCCTCGGCATCGAAGTGGAAGACCGGGCGCAGGCTGCGGCTGGCGGTCTCGGCCCGGCAGCGCGTGCGCGTGGCGATCTCGGCGATGCGGCGGTCCAGCTCCGCCTCCAGCTCGGCCAGCAGGGCCTCGTCCGGCGAGCGCAACTCGACGTGGGCGCGGGTCAGGGCCGGCACCACGTTGGGCGAGTTCGGCGCAATCTCCAGGCGGCCGACCGAGCAGTGCAGCCGCTCCTCGCGCCCCTCGGCGAAGCCGCGGACGGCGGTGATCAGCTCCGCCGCGGCCAGCAGGGCGTCGCGGCGCTCGCACATCAGCGTCGGCCCGGTGTGGGCCTGGTCGCCGTGGAAGACGACCTGCAGCTTCAGCGCCGCCCAGTTGCGTGTCACCAACCCGACCGGCAGCCCGCTGCGCTCCAGGGTGCGCCCCTGCTCGATATGCACCTCGGCGTAGGCGGCAACCGGCCCGGGCGCCGCATCGCGACCCAGGTAGCCGATCTCGGACAGCGCCTGGCGCAGGCTGACGCCCTGCGCGTCGCGGACGTCGAGCATGGCCGCGCCGTCCAGGGCGCCGACGAAGCTGCCGCTGCCGATCAGGCTGGGCTGGAAGCGCGCGCCCTCCTCGTTGGTCCAGTCCACCACCGCCAGGTTGAAGGGCGGCCGCTCGGCTCCGCGCTCCACCTCGGCGGCCACCGCCTTGGCCGCGGCGGCGGCCGCGACCACGCCGTAGGCGCCGTCCAGCCGCCCGCCCAGCGGCTGGCTGTCGAGATGGGAGCCGGCGAGCACCCACGGCCGGCCCGGCTGCCACTCCTTCACGCAGAAGAGGTTGCCGACCGCGTCGATCCGCGCCTCGAAGCCGGCCGCGCCCAGCCAGTCGCGCAGCAGGTCGCGCGCCGCGCCGTCCTCGGCGCTGGCCGCCAGGCGGTGGACGCCGCCCGCCGGGGTCGCGCCGATGCCGGAGACGGCCTCCATCAGGCCATGAAAATCGACGGCGAGCGTGCCGGTCTCAGTCATGCAGAAGCTCCACACCTGCTTGGCGAAGGCGAACCACGTAGGGCTCGGGGGGCTGGCGGTTGGTCACCAGCGTGGCGACGTCGGACAGCGCCGCCGTGCGCACGTAGGCCTTGCGGCCGAACTTGCTGTCGTCGGCCAGCACGACGCTGCGGTGCGACTGGCGGATCAGCACCTGGCGCAGCGCCGCCTCGTCCTCCTCGTAGTCCATGAACCCCTGCTCCAGGTCGATCGCGGCGATGCCCAGGAAGGCCAGGTCGTAGTAGAAGCGCTGCGCCCACTCGAGGGCGCCGTAGCCGATGATGGCGTTGTCGTTGCGCCGCACCGTGCCCGGCAGCACGGCCACCCGGTTCTCGCTGCTGTCCAGCACCACCCGCGCCACGTCGAGCGAGTTGGTGACCACGCTGACCTCGCGGACCTGGCCGAGCCGCTGGGCCAGCGCCAAGGTGGTCGTGCCGGTGTCGAGAAAGATCGACATGCCCTCCTGCACCAGGGCGAGCGCGCGCTGCGCCGTGCGCGCCTTCTCGCGCTGCTTGATGCGCGCGCGCACGTCGATCGGCTGCTCCTCGGTCAGGCGCGGCAGGATGGCACCGCCGTGGATGCGGCGCAGCTTGCCCTGCTCCTCCAGCAGCTTCAGGTCGCGGCGCACCGTCTCGTCGGAGACGTGCAGGTCGCCCGCCAGCTCGGCGACCGAAACGCGACGGTCCTGGCGCAGGCGCCGCATGATCTCGTCGAGGCGCGGTTGACTGAGCATGGCCCCCCAATCCCCGGCCGCCCTGGCGGCGCCGGTCTGCTCGGCGGCCCCGGTCCGGGGCCGCGCCCTGGGCGATTTCCCGTCGCTCATCGCGCGGTGTCAACCAGGAAGCAGGCGGCCTGGCCACGCTCCGGCCGGCCGATCAGCGGCGGGCTCTCGACACCGCAGCGGTCGAAGGCCAGGGGGCAGCGCGAGCGGAAGGCACAGCCGGGCGGCAGGTCGATCGGGCTCGGCGGCTCGCCCTCCAGCAGCACGTCGGCGCTGTCGTAGGGCCGCGTCTCCAGGGTCGGCACGGCGCTCAGCAGCGCGCGGGTGTAGGGATGGCCGGGCTCGAAGAAGAGCGTGTGGTTGTCGGCCAGCTCGACCACCTCGCCCAGGTACATGACGGCGACGCGGTTGCAGGTCCGCCGCACCATCGCGAGGTCGTGGGAGATATAGATGTAGGTGAGGCGGTGCTCGTCCTGCAGCTTGGCGAAGAGGTCGAGCAGGCGGCCCTGCTCCGACTGGTCGAGGGCGCTCAGCGTCTCGTCCAGAATCATCAGCCGCGGCTCCAGCACCAGGGCGCGGGCGATGGCGATGCGCTGGCGCTGGCCGGCGCTCAGCCCCAGCGGCAGCTCGCCGTAGAGGCGCGGCGCCAGGCCGACCTCCTGCATCGTCGCCTCGACCCGCTCACGCAGAGCCGGCCCCTGCCGCTGCCCGTGGATCAGCAGCGGCTCGGCGATCATCCGCCCGATGGTCATGCGCGGCGGCAGCGAGTTGTAGGGGTCCTGAAGCAGGAGCTGGAAGCGGTTGCGCAGGCGCACCAGCTCCTGCCGGCCCAGCCCCTTGAGGTCCTGGCCCTCGAAGGCGATGGCGCCGCTGTCCGGCGTCTCCAGCCAGGACAGCAGCCGCGTCAGGGTCGACTTGCCACAGCCGGACTCGCCGACGATGCCGAAGTTCTCGCCGGCGAAGACGTCGAAGCTGACGTCGCGCACGGCGCGCACATGGTTCATCCCGGCGAAGCTGCCGCGCTTGCGGGTGGTGTAGGTCTTGCTCACCCCGCGCACGCTCAGCACCGGCGCGCCCTCCCCCATGCGGCCGCGCGGCGGGTCCTGCACCGACCAGATCCGGGGCAGGCGGTCGAGCAGCTCGCGGGTGTAGGCATGCTCCGGCGCGTCGATCAGGGCGGCCGGCGGGCGGTGCTCCACGACGCGGCCGCCGCTCAGCACCAGGATGTCGTCGGCCACCTCGCGCGCCACCGGCAGGGAGGAGGAGACGAAGACGATGCCGGTGCGGAACTCGTCGCGCAGCTCGCGCACCAGCCGCAGGATCTGCGCCGCGACGGTCACGTCGAGCGGCTGGGTGATGTTGTCGCAGACCAGGAAGTCCGGCCGGCTGACCAGCGCGTCGACGATCATCGCCCGCTGCATCATGCCGCCGGAGAACTGGAAGGGATACTCGTTGAAGCGTTCGCGCGGCGTCGGGATGTGGACCGCGGCCAGCAGGTCGAGCACCCGTCCGCGCGCCGCACGGCGCCCGATGCCCGGCTCGACGGCGCGCAGCTTCTCGACGAGCTGGTCGCCCACCGGCAGGGTCGGGTCGAGCGAGGAGGTCGGGTTGGCGCCGATGTAGCCGACGCGCCGGCCGCGGATCGCCGCCGCCTCACGCCGGCTCAGGTGCGCCAGGTCGCGGCCGCCGAACAGCACCCGACCCGAGAGCACCTCCAGCGGCGGCGCCAGCCAGTTCACCAGGGCGCGCGCCAGCACCGTCTTGCCCGAGCCGCTCTCACCGATCACGCCGACGATCTCGCCGCGGTCGAGGGTGAAGTCCACCGCGCTGAGGATCGCCGAGTCCCCCTCCGGCCGGCGCAGGCCGACCGAAAGAGCCTCGACCCGCAGCAGCGGCTCCCGGGCCGCGGCGCCGCCGGGCGCTTGGCCTGTCGCCTTGCAGGTCGCAGCGGGAGTCGCGGTCGGGGTCGCCGCCATGTTCATGGTCTCAGCCTCCGCCATAGACACGGTTGCGGGCGCGCTCCAGCGAGGCGCCGACCAGGTTGATGCTGGTCAGGGTCACCACCAGGAACAGACCGGGGATGGTGGCGATCCACCAGGCATTGATCAGGTACTTGCGGGCGTCGGCGATGATGTTGCCGAAGGTCGGGGTCGGCGGCTGCACGCCCAGGCCGAGGAAGCCCAGGATCGCCTCGAAGATGATCATCCGCGCGATGTCCAGCACCGCGACGAAGGCGATCGGCGGCAGCACGTTGGGCGCCACCAGCAGCAGCATGATGCGCAGGTCGGAGGCGCCCAGCACCCGCGCGGCCCGCACGTACTCGCGGTTGCGCTCGCTCATCGCCACCGACCGGGCGACGCGGGCGTAGAGCGGCCAGCCCGACAGCGCCAGCACCAGGATGATCGCCGGCAGCGTCGGGCGCGAGACGCCGAGGATGGTGATCGCCAGGATGATCATGGGGATCGAGAGCTGGGCGTCGGTCAGCCGCATGATCACCGTGTCCAGCCAGCCGCCCTTGAAGCCGGAGACCACGCCCAGGGTGCAGCCCAGCGCGAACATCAGCAGCACCGTGCTGACGCCGATGATCAGGGAGTACTGCAGCCCGATCAGCGAGCGCACCAGCATGTCGCGGCCGAGCTGGTCGGTCCCCAGCAGGTGGGCGAAGGACCAGCCCTCCAGCGGCACCGGCGGCGTGAAGCGCGCGCGGATGTCCATGGCGGTGCCGTCGAGGCCGGCCAGCCAGGGATAGAGGAAGGCGCCGAGCACCAGCACGCAGAGCACGGCCAAGCCGATGCGGCACTCGCGCGACTTCAGTGCCTGGCGGATCACCCGCCCGGTCAGGGAGACCTCGCCGCCCGCCGGCTTGGGCGTCGGCAGGGCGTCGGGGGCCGTGCGGTTGAGCAGCGACATCAGCTCTCGAGCCTCGGGTCGATGGTCGCCGCGCCCAGGTCCACGACGATGTTGATGAACACGAAGATGGCCGCGGTCATGATCGCGATGCCCTGGATCAGCGGGAAGTCGCGCTGCAGCACCGCCTGGATCGTCAGCAGGCCGAGGCCGGGGTAGTCGAAGATGAACTCCACCACCACGACGCCGCCGAGCAGGGTGGAGAGCTGGATGCCGAGCAGGTTGAGCAGCGGCACGGCGGCGTTGCGCAGGCCGTGGCGCAGGATGATCTGGTTGCGCGGCAGGCCGCGCACCTCGCCGGCCTCGATGAAGTGCTGCTGCATCACCTCGCTCACCGAGACCGAGATGGTGCGGATGATGAAGGGCGAAATCTCGATCGCCAGCACCAGGGCCGGCAGGATGGCGTAGGCCGGGCCGCCGTAGCCGATTGCCGGCAGCAGCTTGAGCTGCACCGAGATCAGCAGGATCAGCACGATTCCCAGCCAGAAGTTGGGCAGCGAGACGAACAGCGAGCTGCTGTAGAAGGCCAGCTTGTCCTGCCAGCGCCCCGGATTGAGCCCGGCCAGGATGCCCAGCGGCAGCGAGATCATCAGCGCGAAGACCAGCGCCAGCCCGGCCAGCCCCAGGGTGTAGGGCAGCCGGTCGAGGATCAGGTCCAGCACCGCCGCCCGATCGCCGCGCGTCGGGTCGTCGAAGGCCGCCCCGCCCATGCTGGCGCCGCTCGCCGGGCGGATGAAGGACTGCCCCAGGTCGCCCTGCACCAAGCCCCAGAGATAGCGGCCGTACTGCACCGGGATGGGGTCGCTCAGGCCCATGTCCTCGGCCATCTGCGCGACCAGGGTGTCGGGCGCCATGCCGCCGACGATCAGGCGCACCGGATCGCCCGGCACGATGCGCAGGAGGGCGAAGATGAGGAAGGAGACGATCAGGACGATCAGGACGCCCTGAGCCAGCCTTCGAACCAGGAAGCGCAAAAGATGCACGTCGCGCGGTCCTTTGGGTTGGATGAGGCAAGTCTGCGTTGCAGGCCCGCAGAGAGCGCGGCCGCAAAGGCCCGGCGCGATGGAGACCGCCGGGCCTCGCCGCGGGCGGCCGGGCGCTAGCCGAAGCTGGCCGTGCTCGCGTCCATCTGGCCGTTCGGATAGATGAACAGGCCGTCCAGGTCCTTGCGCATGGCGTGGATGAAGACCGAGGTGAAGAGCGACAGCGCCGGCGCCTTGGCGGCGATCAGCGGCAGCGTCTCGGTCTTCAGGATCTGCTCGCGCTCGGCGACGCTGGGCGCGTTGCGCTCCTTGTCCAGGCTGGCGTCGAGCTCGGGGTCCTCGATGCCGGTGATGCGCTTGGAGCTGGAGTGGAAGTGGGTGCGCAGCACCAGGTCGGGCTCCGGCGAACCGGTCGACCAGCCGCAGTCGATCATGTGGCCCGGACCGCCGCCCGGACGGTCGTAGAGGCGCTCGTTCCAGGCGGCCACCTCCATGACGTTGAGCGTAACCGGAAAGCCCTGGGCCTGGAGCATGGCGGTGATGACCTCGCCGTACTCCTTGGTCTTGGGATAGAAGCCGACCGAGGTGATGTACTCCAGCTCCGGCAACCCCTCGCCGCCGGGGTATCCGGCCTCGGCCAGGAGCTGCTGGCAGCGCTCGGGATCGAACTCGGGATAGTCCGGCACGTCGGTGTAGCCGAATTTGACCGGCGAGATGTGGGCCGCCGAGGGGTGCCCGGCATCGCCCAGGATCTCCAGCAGCAGCGAGCGGTCGATGGCGTGGCAGGCGGCCAGGCGCAGCGTCTCGTTGTCGAAGGGCGGCTTGGAGCAGCGGAACCAGAGATACTTGTTCTCGACCGAGATCGCCTTGTGCAGCTTGACGTCGGCACGGCCCTGCAGGGTCTCGACCTGCTCCGGCTCCAGCCGCTCGATCAGGTCCGCCTCGCCGTTGAGCAGCGCCAGCGCGCGCGTGGTGGCGTCGCCGACGAAGCTGAAGGTGATGCCCGGCAGCTTCGGCGCGCCGCGGTAGTAGCCCTCGAAAGCCTCCAGAATGGTGTCGTCGCCGCGCTGCTCGACGAAGCGGAAGGGGCCGGTGCCGTTCGGCGTGCGCGCGATGGCGCCGCTTTCGATATCCGCCGCCGACAGGACCGGCAGGAAGGAGGAGAGCAGCACGTAGAGGCTGGCCGGGTAGCCGAACTCCTCTGTCCGGATGCGGCAGGTGAAGTCGTCGACCACCTCCACCTTGCAGGGCCCGGGGTACCAGGCCGCCGGCCGGTCCGGCTGCGAGGCGTACTCGTAGGTCGCCTTGACGTCCCGCGCAGTGAAGGGCGCGCCGTTATGGAAGGTGACGCCCTCGCGCAGCTTGACCTCCAGGGTGTAGGTGTCGAGCGGCGTGAGCTCGGTGGCCAGCTCCATGCGCAGCTCGGCCGGGTCCTCCGGCGTCATCGGCGCGCGGGTCAGGGTGCCGAAGATGAAGCCCTCGAGATTCATCTGCGCAAGGGTGGTGTGCGAGGAGGGGTCCCAGTTGCCGGTCAGGTTCTCGGCCGAGTGGAAGACCAGCGGCTTGCCGCTCTGGGCGCGCGCCGCGGTAAAGAACCAGTCCGGATTGACCCGCAGGGCGGCGGCTCCCGCCCCCAGATAGGCCGACCCTCTCAGAAAACTGCGTCGATCCAGCTTCATGACCTTCTCCCATGACTGACAGGCGCGGGATGCGCCTGCACCTCCTCCGCTGTCGTCACCTGTCCAGGTTTTGGCTTTGCCGGAGCGTCTCCGGATGCGGCGGGATCAGGTCCCGCCAGGGGCGCGCCGCCTCGAAGGCGGCGCAGAAGCGCAGCACGCCGGCGTCGTCGAAACGCGGGCCGACGGCCTGCAGGCCGACCGGCAGCCCCTCGGCCAGGCCGCAGGGCAGGCTGGCCGCCGGATTGCCGGTGATGTTGAAGGGGTAGCTGAAGGGGGTCCAGCGCGCCCAGGCGACCGGGCTGTCGCTCTCGGCGTAGGGGCCCGTCGGCGGGCCGTTGCGCTCGGCCGAAAAGGGCAGGATCGGCACGCTGGGCAGCAGCAGCAGGTCGTAGCGCTCGAACAGCGCCTGCACCCGGTTGGAAAAGGCCGCGCGCGCCTTGGCCGCCTCCAGGAAGCGCGCCAGGTCCATGCCCTGCGCCGCCTCGACCAGCGCCGCGAAGCCGGGGTCCAGCTCGCCGCGCCGCTCGGCCACCAGCTTGCCGTAGGCGATGCCGCGCCCGCCGACCCAGATGGTCTCGAAGATCTCGAAGGGGTCGGGCCAGTCGAGCGCCACCTCCTCGACCCGGCAGCCCAGGTCCTGCTCGGCGCAGCGGGCGGCGGCGGCCACCAGCCGGGCGATGCGCGGATCGACCGCGGCGCCGAACAGGCTGGGCGCGTAGGCCACCTTCAGGCCGCGCACCGGCCGCGCGATCTCCGCGACGTAGCTCAGGCCGTCGTCGGGCAGGCAGCCGTGGTCGCGCGGATGCGGCCCCTTGAAGAGGTCGAACAGCAGGGCGCTGTCGGCCGTGGTCACGGTCATCGGGCCGGAATGGCTGAGGGTCTCGGTCGCGCTCCAGGGCCAGACCGGAATGCGGCCCAGGCTGCCCTTCATCGAAAAGATGCCGCAGAAGGCGGCCGGCACGCGCACCGAGCCGCCGCCGTCCGAGCCCAGCGCCGCCGGCACGCTGCGCGCCGACACCGCCGCCGCCGAGCCGCTGGAGGAGCCGCCCGAGGTGAGCGCCGGGTTCCAGGGATTGCGGGTCGGACCGAACAGCGCCGAGACGCTGGAAGCGGTCCAGCCGAACTCGGTCGTGGTGGTCTTGGCGATCAGGATGGCGCCGGCCGCCTTCAGGCGCTCGACGATCGGCGCGTCCTGCTGCGCGACCTCGTCGGTAAAGACCCGCGAGCCGCGGGTGGTCTTCAGCCCGGCGCAGTGGAACAGGTCCTTCACCGCGACCGGAACGCCGTGCAGCGGGCCGAGCGCCGCGCCCTTGACCACCGCCGCCTCGGCGGCGCGGGCCGCGTCCAGCGCGCGCTCGGCGAACAGCTCGCTGTAGGCGTTGATGCGACCGTCCCAGGCCTCGATCTCGGCCAAACAGCGCGAGACCAGCTCGACCGGCGAGACGGCGCGGCTACGGACCAACTCGGCCGCTTCGCATACCGTTGGGACAGTTGCGAGATTTGTGGTTTTTGCTTCTGCGTCCATTCATCACCTCTGTCGCTTATGGTAAGCGGGGTGGCGCGCTGGACGTCAAGAGGAATTTATGCGAAATGTGGATTATGTGGTTTTTTGACTGCACACGACCGTAGAGCAACCGCAGCGGAGGACGCAGATGGCCGGTTTGGCGGAGACGGCGTTTGCCGAGGAGTTGGCCGAGGCCGCGCGGGCGGTCAGCCTGCCCTACTTCCGCGCCCCCTTGGAGGTGGTCAGCAAGGCCGACGACTCGCCGGTCACCCGCGCCGACCGCGAGACCGAGGCACGGTTGCGCGCGCTGATCGCGGCGCGCTACCCCGACCACGGCATCCTCGGCGAGGAGCAGGGCGTCGAGCGCGGCGACGCCGACGCCGTCTGGGTGATCGACCCGATCGACGGGACCAAGGCCTTCATCACCGGCTATCCGCTGTTCGGCACGCTGGTCGCGCTGCTCGAGGCCGGCCGCCCGGTGCTGGGGGTGATCGACATGCCCGCCCTGGACGAGCGCTGGGTCGGGCTGGCCGGCGCGGCCAGCCGGCACCGCCAGGGCGGGCGGGCGCACACGGCCCGCACCTCGGGCTGCCGCACCCTGGGCGAGGCGGTGCTCTACGCCACCTCGATCGACATCTTCACCGGCCCCGACGCCGCGGCGTTCGAGCGGCTGTCCGGGGCGGTGCGCCTGCGGCGCTTCGGCGGCGACTGCTACCAGTACGGCCGGCTGGCCAGCGGCGACCTGGACCTGGTCGCGGAAGCCCAGCTCCAGCCCTACGACTACCTGGCGCTGGTGCCGGTGGTCGAGGGCGCCGGCGGCGTGATCACCGACTGGTCGGGCCGGCCGCTCGACCAGCGCTCCGACGGCCGCGTGCTCGCCAGCGCCACCCCTGAGCTGCACCAGGCGGCGCTGGACCGGTTGAACGCCGGCGGGTAGATCAGCTTGCGATCCTATGGCCCCACGGTGCGGGGCCGCCGATTACCGCAAACCCGATCCGGACTATAGGGTGAGCCTGAGCTTGCGCGACCGGCGGCCCCACGCTGTGGGTCCTAACGATGACAACCTGCTCTAGCCGCCGCGCTCCCGCCCCGTCTCCCCCGGCCCGTCTCCCCCGCCCCGTCTCCCCCGCCCCCCGGCGCCGCCGGGCAGGCCGCGCCCCCCCGTTTCCGCCGCACCGCCCGCAAGCCTCTGTCCGAAAATCGCTTTACGGGTTCAGGGTGGCTTTCTCCTCTCTCGATCCGCGTGTTATCGTGCGCCGCCACTGGCAGCCGAGAAGACCGGCCGCAGCGCAAGGCGGCCAGCAAGAGGGCAGCCAGGCTTCACAAGGGAATGGGAGAGCGCAGATGCCAGATCTCCGGTTGAAGAACGCGGATCGCCGCCGCTTCATGAAGACGGCCGGCGCGGCCGGCGGCGCCGTGACGTTGAGCGTGGCCTTGCCGAGCTCGCTCTGGGCGCAGGGAACGCCGCCGTCGGTCCCGATCGGCCAGGTGGTGGCCTTTACCGGCTCCGGCGCGGAGTACGGCAACTTCTACCGCGACGCGGCGCAGCTGGCGCTCGATCAGATCAACGTCGCAGCGGAGGAGGTCTTCGGCGGCCCGATCGTGGCGCGCCTGATCGCCGAGGATTCCAACACCCTGCCGACGCCGGCGATCGAGGCAGCGCGCAAGCTGGTCGAAGCGGACGGCGTGCCGGCGATCATCTGCGCCTGGTCGAGCGGCGTGACCGTGGCGGTGGCCACCTCGGTGACCATCCCCTCCGGCGTCCTGCAGGTCGCCAACGGCGCCACCTCGCCGCTGATCTCAGTGCTGCCGGAGGATGCCGACACCGACCTGCTGTTCCGCACCAGCCCCTCCGACGCGCTGCAGGGCGTGGTCGCGGCCGAGCTGGCGGCGGGCCGGATTATCGACGACTACAAGTTCTCCAAGGTCTCGACGATCTACATCAACAACCCCTACGGCCAGGGTCTGTCGAACGCCTTCGCGGCGGCCTTCAAGAAGCGCGGCGGCACCGTGCTCGCCGAGGTGCCCCACCCCGAGGAGGTGCAGCCCACCTACCGCTCGCAGCTTTCGGCCGCGCTCCAGGGCGAGCCCGAGCTGCTGGTGCTGCCGACCTACCCGGCCCATACCGCGGCCATCCTCAAGGAGAGCCGCGACATCTTCGGCTTCACCACCTGGCAGTTCACCGACGCCAACCGCTCGAGCGAGGTGCTTGACGCCGTCGGCGGCGGCGACCTGGCCGGCAGCCTGGGCACCGTGCCCTCGGCCGATCCGGAATCGGAGTCCTACAAGAGCTTCGTGGCGGCCTACACCGAGGCCTACGACCACGACCGCATCCCGCCCTTCACGGAGACCACCTACGACGCCGGCATGTCGGTCGGACTGGCGCTGGCCAAGGCGGTGGCCGACGGCATGACCGACGCCTCGGAGATCACCGGTCGGGTGCTGGCCGACCGGCTGCGGCCGATCGGCAATCCGGAGGGCGAGAACATCATCGCCGGCAGCCAGGAGGAGGTCACCAAGGCCCTGCGGCTGCTCAAGGAGGGCCAGGACATCAACTACGTCGGCGCCGGCGGCTCGGTCGACTTCGACGACAACGGCGACGTGAAGACGCCGGTGGCGGTCTGGCGCTACACCGAGAGCGGCGACGAGACGGTGCAGATCGTCCCGGCCGAGGAGATCCCCTCCGAGTAACCGGCGGAGTGACCGGCGGGCCCGCCCGGGCCGCGCCGCCAAGAAGACGACCGCAAGACGACGGAACGGGCGCCCCTCGCGGGGCGCCCGTTCTGCGTTTGCCATCCCGGCCCGCCCCGGTAGCGCGGCGGCGCGTTATCGCTTGGGATCGTCCTGCGGCAGGAAGTCGGAGACCTTCTTGCGCTCGCGGATCAGGCCCTGCGGGCGAAACAGCACGATAGCCCCGAGCAGGATCGCCACCAGCATCCAGCGCAGATAGGCGCTGCGCGACGGCAGGTCCGGCGAGATCGCCTGCAGCGCCGGGCTGACCATGTCGATCATGAAGGCCGCGGCGCTCCACACGCCCCAGACGGCGAAGGCCCCCAGGATCGCGCCCTTGTTGTTGCCGCTGCCGCCCAGCATCAGCATCACCCAGACGATGAAGGTGGCGAACAGCGGGTTGAAGTGGCTGTAGTCGATGCTGACCACGTAGTGGGCGTAGACGGCGCCGCCGACCCCCATGATGAAGGCGCCGATCACGAAGGATTCGATGCGCCGCCGGGTGACGTTCTTGCCGTTCATCGCGGCCGAGTTCTCCTCGTCGCGCACGGCGCGCTGCAGCCGCCCCCAGGGCGAGCGCGAGATCCGCTCCAGCGCCAGGTAGACCAGCGTCAGGATCAGGGTGACCACGATCAGGTAGAAGAAGGCGTAGTCGCGCGGGCTGAGCGGCTCCAGCCACCGGGCCAGCCAGCCGGGCAGCCAGGCGCAGGGCGTGTCCGCGAACAGGCAGTCGAGCGGCCGCGGGATGCCGCGCAGCGGCTGCGGCCCATTGGCCAGCCACCGCTCGTTCTGGAAGATGAAGCGCACCACCTCGGCGATGCCCAGGGTGGCGATGGCCAGGAAGTCGGTGCGCAGGCGCAGCACCGGAATGCCGATCAACAGGCCGACGAAGGCCGACACCAGGCCGGCGGCCAGCACGCCGGCCAGGAAGGGCCACTCCAGGCCGAAGACCTGCTGGGAATAGGCGGCCAGCGCGCCGGTCGGCTCCGCCGTGGTGAACAGCGCCGAGGTGAAGGCGCCGACCGAGAAGAAGCCGGCGATGCCGAAGTTCACGTGACCGGTCAGCCCCCACTGGCTGTTCAGGCCGAGGCTGAGGATCGCGTAGATCCCGGCCATGGTGGAGAAGGAGACCAGGTAGGTCAGGATGCCGCGCGGCAGCGAGGCCGACAGCAGCAGCGCCAGCACGATGGCGGCGCCGACCGCCAGGGCTAGGCGCACGGCCGGGCGCTGCGGCAGGACCAGCAGCCCGAGCAGGACCAGGGGCACGAAGAGGAAGCCCGCGCGGGCCAGTTCGACCGCTTCCATCCTATTCGCCTCCCTGTCCGAACAGACCCTGGGGCCGCAGCAGCAGCACGATGACCAGCAGCACGAAGGCCACGCCCGGACCGTAGGCCGGATTGAGGAAGGAGGCGGAGACCTGCTGCGTGACACCGATGATGATCGCCCCGGCGATGGCGCCGACCGGCTTGCCGAGCCCGCCCATGATGGCCGCGGCGAACATCGGCAGCAGCAGCCAGAAGCCCATCTCCGGGCGGAGCTGGGAGGCCAGGCCGTACATCACGCCGCCGGCGGCGGCCAGGCTCGCGCCCAGGACCCAGGTCCAGGCGATCACCCGTTCGGTGTTGATGCCGCGCACCTGCGCCAGGTCCGGGTTGTTGGCGGTGGCCCGCATCGCCTTGCCCATGCGCGTGCGCTCGAGCAGCAGCCAGGTCAGCGCGACCAGCACCACCGCGAGGAAGAAGACGAAGATCTGATCGGCCTGCAGGCGCACCCCCAGCGGCAGCTCGAGTGCCGGGTTGGCGCGGCCGGGATAGTAGAACAGGAAGTCCGAGCCCCAGATCAGGTAGATGGCGCTACGCAGGAAGAAGGCCGCGGCCAGAGAGGCCATGGCCAGCAGCACCAGCGAGGCGCCGCGCCCGCGCAGCGGCCGGAACAGCACCCGGTCGACGGCCAGCGCCACCAGCGAGACCGCCGGCATGGCGAGGATCAGGGCGGCGATCAGCTCCCAGCCGAAGGAGAAAGGGCGCAAGGGCGGCCCCTGAGGCAGCAGCGCGGCGATGGTGAAGGCCGCGTAGGCGCCGAGCGTCACCAGCGCGCCGTGGGAGAAGTTGGGAAACTTGAGCACCCCATAGACCAGGGTCAGCCCGATCGCGCCGAGCGAGATGATGCCGCCGAGCATCACCCCCCACACCGTCAGCGAAAGCAGCTCGACCAGCGAGGCGCCCTGGCTCTGGCCGAGAATCCAGAACAGCACCAGCGTGAAGAACAGCGCGAGCCCCAACGCGGTGCGGCTGCGCAGCGCCGCGATCGCCCGTTCGCCGGCGGTCCGGTCGTCGCTTCGCGGCGACGCCCCGGCCGGCGAGGTGTTTCCCGTGACCATCCTCGCTCCTTCCTTGCCTGCCCGCGGCCCTCAGCCTCCCAGGTACAGCCGCCCGACTTCCGGATCGTTCAGCAAATCCTGGCCGGTCCCCTCGACCCGGTTCTCGCCGCCGGCCAGCACGTAGCCGCGATCGGCCATCTCCAGGGACAGGCGGGCGTTCTGTTCGACGATCAGGATCGCCGGGCCCTGTTCGTTGATCTTCTTGATCTGCTCGAAGATCACCCCGACCATCTTCGGCGAGAGTCCGGCCGAGGGCTCGTCCATCAGCACCAGGCTGGGCTCCAGCATCAGCGCGCTGCCCATGGCAACCATTTGCCGCTCGCCGCCGGACATCTTGCCGGCGCGCTGGCTGCGGCGCTCGCGCAACCGGGGAAAGTACTCGAAGATCCGCTCCTTGCGCGCGGCCACCTCGCCCGGCTTGGCCAGGAAGGCGCCCATCTCCAGGTTCTCCGCGACGCTGAGGTCGGTGAAGACGTTGGCGACCTGCGGCACGTAGCACATGCCGTGCTCGACGATCTGGTAGGGCTGCAGGCGCGAGATGTCCCGCCCGTTGAAGGTGACCGAGCCCTTGCGCGGGTGCAGCAGCCCGAAGATCGTCTTCATCAGCGTCGACTTGCCGGCGCCGTTGGGGCCGATGATCGAGACGATCTCGCCCTCGCGCACCTCCATGGAGACGCCGCGCAGGATTTCGGTGTCGCCGTAGCCGGCGACGACGTCGCGAACCTCAAGCAGCGCCATACTGTCCACCCAGATAGGCCTCGAGCACCTGCGGATTGCTGCGCACCTCGTCGGGCTTGCCCTCGGTCAGGCGATGGCCCTCGCTCATCACGATCACCGGGTCGCAGAGCTCCATCACCAGATCCATGTCGTGCTCGATCAGCAGGAAGGTGATGCCGCGTTCGCGGCAGAGGTATTCGATGTTGTCGGCCAGCCGCTTCATCAGCGTGCGGTTGACGCCGGCCGCCGGCTCGTCGAGCAGCACCAGCCGCGGCTCGGCCATGAGGGTGCGCGCCAGCTCCAGCAGCTTCTTCTGGCCGCCCGAGAGGCGCCCGGCGTACTCCTCGGCCAGCCGCGTCAGGTCGACGAACTCGAGCACCTCGTAGGCGCGATCGCGAATCTCGCGCTCCTGCCGCCGGACCAGGCCGGGCTGCAGCCAGCAATTCCAGAAGCGCTCGCCCGCCTGCCTCTCGGCCACCAGCATCAGGTTCTCGAGCACGGACATGCTTTCGTGCTCGCGCGGGATCTGGAAGGTCCGGCAGATGCGCCGCCGGAAAATCTCGTGCGGCGGCAGGTTGGTGATGTCCTGCCCCTCGGTCGTGACGCGCCCGGAATTGGGGCGGATAAAGCCGGTGATGATGTTGAACAGCGTCGTCTTGCCGGCCCCGTTGGGTCCGATCAGGCCGGTGATGGTGCCCTCGCGCACGCTGAAGGAGCAGTGGTCGATGGCGCGCAGCCCGCCAAAGCTCTTAACCAGGTCGCGCACCTCGAGAATGGGCCGCTCACCGCGGGACTCATTCGTCATTCCCCTGCCTCTTCCTGTCCGGCTCTACGGCCTTGTTCTTACCATGTGTAGAACAGACACCCCGGAGTCTGCAAACCGAGGTATGTTCCGAAACGCGATTTTCCCGGTCAATTGAGACTGTCGGCAGAGGCCCGCCCGGACGGCCGGCGGCCCGGCTTGGGGCGGCGTGCCGTGGGGCGGCGTGCCGTGGGGCGGCGCGGCGGCCGAAGCGCGACGGCCGAAGCGCGGCCGCGCTCCGCTCAGGCGCGGAACAGGAGCCTGACCGTGGTGCCCTGGCCGGGCTGGCTGTCCAGCTCCAGGCAGCCGCCATGCAGCTCGATGAAGCTCTTGACCAGCGGCAGGCCGAGCCCCGTGCCCTGACGCCCGCTGGTGGCGACATTGCCGATCTGCCCGAAGGGCTCCAGCGCGATCGCGATCTCCTCGGCGCTCATGCCGATCCCGGTGTCGCTGACACTGACCACCGTGCCGCCGCCCTCGCCGCCCGAGATGTCGGCTGCCGTCCCGGCCGGCGTCCCGGCCGCGGCGATGCGCAGGCAGACCCGTCCGCCGGCCTCGGTGAACTTGCAGGCGTTGGACAGCAGGTTGACGATCATCTGCTTGGCGGCGCGCCGGTCGGCGGTGAGCAGCAGCCCCTCGGCCTCGACCTCGCACGCCAGCTCGAGCCCGCGCCCCTCGGCCAGGCCGCGCACCAGCGCCACGCACTCCTCGGCCAGCGCCCGCGCGTCGAGCGGTTCCGGGTCGATCTCCATCTTGCCGGCCTCGACCTTGGCCAGGTCGAGGATGTCGTTGATGATCGACAACAGGTGCGCGCCGCTGTCGTGGATCGACTGGGCGTAGTCGCGGTACTTGGAGTTGCCGAGCGCGCCCAGGTACTCTTCGGCCAACAGCGAGGAAAAGCCGAGGATCGCGTTGAGCGGCGTGCGCAGCTCGTGGCTCATCATCGCCAGGAACTCGCTCTTCGAGCGGTTCGCCTCCTCGGCCTTCTGGCGGGCCAGCTCGGCCGCCTCGCGCGTCTTGGCGAGGTTCGCGTTGGCCTCCGCCATCTCGTGGTGCAGGCCCTTCATCTCGGTGATGTCGTACCGCACCCCGACGAAGCCGACCCCCGCCACGCGCTGCTCGTAGACCAGATGCCAGCAGCCGGCGGTTTCCTGCTCGAAGGGTTCGCCCGCGGCCTCGTGCAGACGCCGGAGACGCTTGCGCAGGTAGGCCTCGGGATCGCTGCGGGCGAGCGGGTCGCGCACGACGCCGGGCGCGTCCATGGAGTAGCGGATCACGTCGAAGAAATGCTTGCCCGCGACCTCCTCGAAGGGCGGCATGTGCGGGAAGAACTCGCGGTAGGCCCGGTTGAAGTAGAGCAACCGGTCCTCGGTGTCGTAGATCACCAGCGCCTCGGGCAGCCGGTCGATGGCGGTGCGCAGCAGCGCCTCCAGACGCTGGCGTCCGGCCGCCTCGCTGACGCGGCGCAGGGTGACGACGAGGTGCTGGTCGGACCGCCCGCCGGCGACGGCGGGCAAGGGCAGCCGCCCCGTCTCGACGCGAAACGAGAGCGTGCGGCCGTCGCGGCGGCGCAGGACGGTGACCCCGCTTTGCGGCATCCACCTCTGTCCATCGGTCGGACCGGCCGGCAACCGGCCGGGAGACAGGCGCAGCAACTCCGCCCGGCTGTAGCCCAACAGCTCGGCCACGCTCTCGTTGGCCGCCAGGATGCGGTCTCCGGCGGCGGTCAGCAGTAGCACGCCGGCCTCCGGCAACCGTGACGCCGCGCCGTGCTGCGCCGGCGCGCCGGCACGGGACGCACGCGCCGTCTTTCCCGTCCTCGGCGGCTCTGCCCTCACCTGCCCCTCGCAGCCATCCCTGGTCGTCCGCTTGGCCCCCGGGCCAACCTGGCCTTGCTTCGGTCGCGCGCGCCTGGGCGCCCGCAGCGGAAGCTTTTCTATCACGAAGCGGTAGAAGCGGCAGGCGTGATTTCATCGGCCGGTCGCTCCCGGTGACCCACCAGGCGCCCGTCCACCGCGCCGGCGCCCCCAGACCAGCGCCGCCAGACCGGCCCCGCTCAGCGCCGCCGCCGCCAGCGTCAGCGGCAGGCCGAGCAGCCAGCCGACGGCGCCGAAGGTCAGCGCCCACAGCAGCGGCACCACAAGCAGGACGCGTGACGGACGCCGCGCCAGCAGCAGAAAGCCCAGGGTGGCGACCACGCTCGGCCCCGGTGCCAGCCAGACCACCGGCGCCTGCGTCCAGTCGCTTTGCGGCAGCGCCGCCGCCAGCAGCGGCCAGGCCAGCGCCAGGAAGATCAGCGCCAGCCCGAGACGGCCCAAACGGTCGGGGTGGATCGGGCGGTTGGGACGCAGGCGCATGTCGAGACCGTCACGCCAAAACCCGGCGGCGAGCAGCAGCAGCGCCTGCAGGGCGAAGGCCGCGGCATAGGCCGGCGCCAGGAAGTCGAGCTGGGCCAGTCCCTGGGCGAAGTAGCCCCAGGCGACCCAGGCCCAGGCCACGGCCAGACCGGCCGCAAGCAGGCGGTCGCCCGGCGGCCAGCCCCGCCAAAGCTGGACCAGCGCGAGGCCGGTGAGCAGGTAAACGAGGGGCTGCGCCGGCCAGAGCGCGGCGTTGTATCGCCCGAGAAAGCTGGCGAGCACCTCCGCGCTGTAGGGCAGCATCGCGCCGGCGCCCCGTCACAGCGCCTCGACGGCGGCGATCATGCGCCGGCGCAGGTCGGGGTCGGGCAGCGCCCCCTGCCGCCCGGCCTGCAGCGCCGCCTTGTTCTCGGCCAGATGGTCGAGGCGGCGCGTCGCCGGGATGACGCAGGTCACCGCCGGATGCGCGAGGATGAACTTCAGGAAGAACTGCGACCAGGTGGACGCCCCGATCTCCGCGGCGAAGTCGGGCAGCGGGCGCCCGCGCACCCGGTCGAACAGCGCGCCGGTGCGGAACGGCCGGTTGACGATCACCGCCTGGCCCCGCTCGGCGGCCAGCGGCAGCAGGCGCTGTTCGGCTTCGCGGTCGAGGATGTTGTAGCTGACCTGCACGAAGTCGAGCGGCGCGCGCGCCATCAGCCGCGCGAAGGTCTCGTGGCGCCGGCCGTGCGAGGTGGTGATGCCGACGTAACGTAGCCGCCCGGCGGCCCGGTCCTCGAACAGCGCCGGCAGGTGGGTCTGCCAGTCCACCAGGTTGTGCACCTGCATGAGGTCGAAGCGCTCCATCCCCCACAGCCGGCGGGACTCGGCCCGCTGCGCCTCGCCCGAGGCGAAGAGGCGGGTCCAGACCTTGGTGGCCGAGAAGAGGTCGCCGGTCTCGACGCCCGCGCGCCGCAGCTTGGCCAGGCCGTAGCCGATCACCGCCTCGGAGGAGCCGTACATCGGCGAGGAGTCGATCATCCCGCCGCCGCGCGCGAAGAAGCTGCGCAGCAGCTCGGCGCGCTGGTCGCGCAAGGCCCGGTCCGCGCCGACGTTGAAGGTGATCCAGGTGCCCAGCCCGATGACCGGGATGGGCTCGCCGCTGCCCGGAATCGGCCGGGTCGCGGCGGCGTCGGGCCGATCGGCCTCGGTCGCCGCGCGCGCCGCCTGCGGCCCCAGCATCACGGCCGCGCCGCCGGCCGCCACGGCGGCCAGAAGGCGGCGGCGGTCAAGGTCCCCGCCGAACGCCGTCATCGACACCCTCCAGCTTTCGTGCGCGCCTGCCGTCGCGAGCGCGGCGGCACCTGCCCCGGTGCAATCGCCGGCGAACCGCTTGCGCCGACCTCTCCCAAGAGATGTGTCGCGGCGGTCCGGAGGACAACACGCCGTCCGTCCGCCCTGCGGCTTCGAAAGAAAATCAAGAATTTATTGCAATATTCAAATATATTTCGCGATACAACTATAGGACGCCAACGGCCTCTTGCAAGAACGCGACGCACCGAATAAGAAATTCTTAACGCTGCCGAACGATGTTCGGGCCGAAACAAAGTCCATCTAGGGTAAGGAGCGCGTCGCGTATCGGCCATGGCTGCATCTGCCGGACCAAGAAATCGACCCGCGCACCGCACCGCCCCCCCTCCGCCAAACCAGAGCCCCGAAGCCGTCCGGTCGCCAGCGTCGCAGGCGGAGGCGAACAGCGCGGACGACGGGAGCGCGGCGGCCGCGGAGCGATCCCGCCTGGAACGCCTGCGGAGCTTCGAGGTTCTGGATACGGCACCGGAGGAGGCCTTCGACCGCATCACGCGGATCGCCGCCCATCTGCTGGACATGCCGATCGCGCTGGTCTCGCTGGTCGACGAGCGCCGCCAGTGGTTCAAGTCCCGGGTCGGGCTGCAGGTCGAGCAGACGCCGCGCGAGATCTCCTTCTGCACCCACGCGATCCAGCGGGACGAGCCGCTGATCGTCGAGGATGCCCATGAAGCGGTGCTCTTCGCGGACAGCCCCCTGGTCTGCGGCTTTCCCCACATCCGCTTCTACGCCGGCGTCCCCCTGGATTGCGGCGACGGGCTGAAGGTCGGGACGCTGTGCGTGATCGATCACAAGCCGCGCAAGCTGAGCGCAGACCAGGTTCGCGCCCTTCAGGACCTGGCGGCCACGGCGAGCGACGCGCTGGAATCGCGGCTGGCGGCCAGGCGCGCCCGCGAAGCCGAGGCCCTGCTGCAGGACGCGGTCGAGGCGCTGCCGGACGGCTTCGTGGTGTTCGACGAGAACGACCGCCTGCTGCTGTCGAACCGCCGCTACCGGGAGATCTACGCGGCGAGCGACGCCGCGATCACACCCGGCCGCAGCTTCGAGGAAATCCTGCGCCACGGCCTGGCCATGGGCCAGTATCCCGCGGCCGCCGGCCGGGAGGAGGCCTGGCTGGCCGAGCGTCTCGCCGCCCATGCCGCCCCCGAAAGCTCCCTGGAGCAGGAGCTGCCCGGGGACCGTTGGCTGCGGATCGAGGAGCGGCGCACCCGCACCGGCGGCCTCGTCGGCTTCCGCATGGACATCACCGAACTGAAGCGCCAGCAGCGCAAGCTGGAAGCCCTGGCCGGCGACCTGGAGGTGCAGCTCGCCCGCGCCGAGCAGGCCAACCGCGCCAAGACCCAGTTCCTGGCCAGCGTCAGTCACGAGCTGCGCACGCCGCTCAACGCGGTGATCGGCTTCGCCGACATCTTCAAGGACGAGATGTTCGGCCCCCTGGGCAACGCGAAGTACCGCGAGTTCGCCGGCGACATCCGCGCCAGCGCCGCGCATCTGCTGTCCCTGGTCAACGACATCCTCGACATGGCCAAGCTGGCGGCCGGCAAGTTCGCCCTCTTCCCGGAGGAGCTGGACATGGCGGCGGCGCTGGAGGACATCACCAAGACGGCCACCCTCGAGGCCGAGCGCAAGGGACTGGCGCTGCGCATCGTCTGCGACCCCGAGGACCTGGTGGTGCGCGCCGACCCGCGGGCGCTGCGCCAGATCCTGTTCAACCTGACCGCCAATGCGACCAAGTTCACCGACCCGGGCGGGCGCATCACGGTCGCCGCCTACCCGGCCGACGACACGCAGGTGAAGCTGGAGATCACGGATACCGGACGCGGCATTCCCGCCGACCTGCTGCCCGAGCTCGGCCAGCCGTTCCAGCGCGTCGGCGACGTGATGACGTCGGACGCCGGCGGCAGCGGCCTCGGCCTGTCGATCTGCAAGGGGCTGGCCGCGGCCATGGGCGGTGGGCTGAGCATCGCCAGCCGGCTCGGGGAAGGCACCACCGTCACGGTGACGCTGCCGCGGGGCTGACGCGGAGGTCGCCCCGGATTGCCGTCACCGGACCGGGGGTCGGCGGCCGCCTCCGGCTCAAAGCAGCTTCTTGGCCTTCAGCAGCGCCTCGACCGCTGCCAGGTAGTGCTGCCAGTAGGTGTCGCCGCGGTCCGGATCGCCGGCCGCCTGGGCGCGCCGGATGGCGGCCCCCAGGGCCTCGGCCTGCTCGGCCCGGGTGAAGACGCCGCGCGCGATCAACTGGTCGACCAGGGCATGCAGGCGGGCCTGCCAGGGAGCCTCGAAGGCGCGGCCGCTGTCGGCCGCCAGCGGCGCCAGCAGAGGATCGCGCAGAGGATCGCGCAGAGGATCGCCGCGGCTCACGATGCGGCCTCCAGATAGGGCTCCCAGCAGTCCACCCGCACCTCGCCGCCCTGCGCCTCGGCGCCCCAGAGGTCGGCGGCCGCGAAGGCCACGGTGTAGAGATGCTCCGGCGCCTCGCCCCGGCCGTGCGCGTGGGCGTCGGGGAAGACATGCGCGCCGTGATGCAGCACGACTCGGCCGGGCCGGCCGCGCACATAGCGCGGCAGCCGCGTATGGCCGGCCGGCGCCATGACCTTGGCGACCACGCGCGCGCCCAGGGCAAAACGCGGTCGGCGCGCGCTCGGCCGCGCGCTGGGCCCGCCCTTGGCCAGCACGCCGCGCACCTGCTCCGACCGCAAAACCCGCACCGGCCCGGCCGCCGGCGCCAACGCCCGGCCGCTTTCGATCTCGGCACGGCTGCACAGGCCGGTCTCCACCAGCAGGGTTTCCAGGCCGTGCAGCCAGATCTCGTAATAGCTCTTGGCCAGATAGTCGCCCGGCGCCTGGTTTTCCCGGGCGTGGCGGGACATGTCGAGGTTCCAGCGGCCGCTGGCGCCCATCGCCAGGGTCAGCCCGAAGACGCGGCGCTCCCAGGCCTGCTTGAACAGCGGCGCGCGGCCGCCGCCCGCCGTCTCCTCCGGCGCGACCGGGCCGAAGCCCTGCACGCCGCCCAGATCGTGCGCCCCGTTCATGCCGCGACCTCGCGCGGCGGCGTCGCCAGCGCGGTGCCGATCATGGCATCGCGCGAGACCAGCTCGGCCAGGCGCGCCGCGCTCCAGCCCTCGGTCCCGGCCGGCCGTTCGGGGATCACCAGGTAGCGGATCTCGGCCGTGGAGTCCCACACCCGGATCTCCGTGTCGGGCGGCAGCTCGACCCCGAACTCCGCCAGGACGCCGCGCGGGTCGAGCACGGCGCGCGAGCGGTAGGCGGCCGACTTGTACCAGGTCGGCGGCACGCCGAGCACCGGCCAGGGATAGCAGGAGCAGAGCGTGCAGACGACCAGGTTGTGCACCCGCGTGCCGTCGGGCTGGCGGCCGTTCTCCACCGCCACCATGTGCTCGCCCTGGCGTCCGCCGAAGCCCAGCTCGGCGATCGCCGCCGTGGCATCGGCCAAAAGACGGTGGCGGTAGTCCGGGTCGCTCCAGGCCTTGGCGACCACCTGGGCGCCGTTGCGCGGCCCGATCTCCGTCTCGTAGGTCTCGATCAGGGCGTCGACCGCCGCCGGGTCGACATAGCCCTTCTCGACCAGCAGCGCCTCCAGCGCCTGCACCCGCTTGGTCAAGGGGTCCGGGCCGGCCGCGTGATCGTGCGCATGCCGGGACTCGTGAGGCTGCGCGGGGTCATGGGGTTGCGCGCGGTCAGGGGGGTGCGCGCGGTCAGGGGGCTGCGCCGACTCCCGCGGGCGGGCCCGCTCGGCTCCGGGGTCCTCGACGGCCATGGACGCGACCTCCCTGCTGGTCTATCTCGCGGGAAGTGTGCGGGCGACGGCGCCGCTCCATCAAGGGGCAAATTTGGCGTAACTTCACTGTTTAAATATTTCGATTGACGCAGGGGCATCGTAGAACCATAGTGTTCGGACAGCGCCGCTTTGAGGCTCAGCTTGCGGGGCGCTATACAAGTACCAGCTAAAGCGAGTGGGACAGGTCCCGCCGCTGACGCCGCGCCGGGGCTTTTTTCGTGCCCGCCGGAGCGGCCTCAAGCGGTTCTCCCCTTCCCGATCTCTCGCGGAGCCTCGTGTCGAAACGGGCCTCCGCGGAGGCCGTAGCGAAGCGAGGAGAAGCACATGTTGACCCGACGTCACCTTCTGTCCCTGGCGGCCGCTGCCGCGACCGCCACCGGCCTGCTCGCCACCGCGCTCGCCGGCGCCGGGCCGGCCGCCGCCGAGCAGGCGCCCGCGCGCATCGGCATCGACTGGGCCTATTACAACCCCGTCGCCATCCTGCTGAAGAACAAGGGCTGGCTGGAAGAGGAGTTCGCCGCGGACGGCACCGAGATCCGCTGGGTGCTCTCGCTCGGCTCCAACAAGGCGCTGGAGTTCCTGCGCGGCGGCTCGCTCGACTTCGGCTCGACCGCCGGCGGCGCCTCGGTCGTCGGCCGCGCCAGCGGCCTGCCGATCAAGGCGATCTACGCCTACTCCAAGCCGGAGTGGACGGCGCTGGTCACCCGCCAGGACAGTGAGATCCGCAGCGTGGCCGACCTGAAGGGCAAGTCCGTGGCGGTCACCCGCGGCACCGACCCGCACATCTTCCTGCTGCGTGCCCTGGCCGGCGCCGGGCTCGCCGAGGCCGACATCGAGCCGGTGCTGCTGCAGCATCCCGACGGCTACCGGGCGCTGGAGCGCGGCCAGGTCGACGCCTGGGCCGGACTGGACCCGCACATGGCCAAGGCCGAGCTGGAGTCCGGCGCGCGGCTGTTCTTCCGCGACGCCGACCTCAACACCTACGGCATCCTCAACGTGCGCGAGGCCTTCGCCGCCGAGCACCCGGAGACCGTGGCCCGCGTGCTGCGCGTCTACGAGAAGGCGCGCCGCTACGCCCTGGAGCATCCCGAGGAGCTGCAGGCCGGACTGGTCGCGGCGGCCAAGATCGACCCGGCCGTGGCGGCCCGCCAGCTCGAGGCGCGCACCGACATCACCAACCCCGCGATCGGCCAGGCGCACCGCGAGACCTTCGTGGCGACCGGCCGGGTGCTGCAGGACATCGGCGTGATCGCCGGCGACGTCGAGATTGAGGCGGTGGTCGACGCGCTGATCGACGGCAGCTTCCTCGCCCGCCAGGCCGCCGACGCGGGCAAGGCCGCCGACTAGGCCGCGCGGCGATGCTGATCGAGAGCACCGAGCGCCGGGCCCTGCCCGGCTGGCGGGGGACGGCGGCGAAAGCCGCCGTCTTCTCCGCCCTTCGCCTGAAGGGGCTGCTGCTTCCCTTCGTCCTGCTGCTGGTCTGGGAGGGTTTGGCCCGGGCCGAGGCGATCCCCGCCTACCTGCTGCCGGCGCCCAGCGCGGTCTTCGCCGAGCTGGCCGCGCTCTGGCGGTCCGGCGACCTGCTGGCGCACATCCTGGTCACCGTCTGGCGCGTCGCCCTGGGCTTCGCCGTCGGCGCCGCCGCCGCCACCCTGCTGGGCGCGCTGACCGGCGGCTCGCGGCTGCTGCGCGAGCTGCTCGACCCGACCATCCAGGCACTCAAGGCCGTGCCGTCGCTCGCCTGGGTGCCGCTGTTCATCCTCTGGTTCGGCATCTTCGAGACCTCGAAGGTGCTGCTGATCGCCGTCGGAGTCTTCTTCCCGATCTACCTCAACCTGATGACCGGCATCCTCGGCACCGACCGCAAGCTGGTCGAGGTGGCCAGGGTCTGCGGCCTGTCGCGGCTGGACCTGGTCCGCCGCATCCTGGTCCCCGCCACCCTGCCCAGCTACCTGACCGGCCTGCGTTCCGGCCTCGCGCTGGGCTGGATGTTCGTGATCGCCGCCGAGCTGATGGGCGCCAGCAAGGGGCTCGGCTTCCTGATGATCGACGGGCAGATGACCGGGCGCCCCGCGATCATCATCGGCGCCCTGATCCTCTTCGCTCTGGCCGGCAAGGCCTCCGACGCCCTGATCGAGGCGGCGTCCCGGCGACTGCTGGCCTGGCAGGACGGCTACGGCGAGAGCCAGGAGGGCGGCCATGCTTGACATCACCGATCTGGGCAAGCGCTTCGACGGCGCGGCCGGCGTCGCCCACCAGGCGCTGGACGGCGTCACGCTGAGCGTCGGTCAGCACGAGATCGTCTCGCTGGTCGGCACCTCCGGCTCCGGCAAGTCGACCCTGCTGCGGCTGGTGTCCGGGCTCGACACTCCGACCTGCGGACGGATCGCGCTCGACGGACGCGACGTCGTCGGGCCGACCCCGGAGGTCGGCATGGTGTTTCAGGAGCCGCGGCTGATGCCCTGGCTGAGCGTGCGCGAGAACGTGCGCCTGGCGCTGCTCGACCTGCCCGAGGCCGAGCAGGAGGCCCGCATCGCCGCGGCGCTCGAGGAGGTCGGGCTGACCCGCTTCATCGACGCCTACCCGCGCCAGCTCTCCGGCGGCATGGCCCAGCGCACCGCCATCGCCCGCGCCCTGGTGCGTCGGCCCAGCTTCCTGCTGCTGGACGAGCCCTTCAGCGCGCTCGACTCCTTCACCCGCCAGAAGCTGCAGCGGCACCTGCTCGCGCTCTGGGAGCGCGCGCGCTTCACCCTGGTCTTCGTCACCCACGACGTGCTGGAGGCCGTCACCCTGTCCGACCGCATCCTGGTGATGCGCGGCCATCCCGGGCGCATCCACCGCGAGGTCCGCGTCGACCTGCCCCGCCCCCGCCCGCGCACCGCGCCGCAGGTGCGCGCCCTGGAGGAGGAGATCGTCGCCGCCCTCGACCTGTCCTGACCGACCCGCTTCCATCGACCGCCCCGTTGCAAAGGAGATCCGACATGGCCGGCCCGACCACCGCCGAAGAGCTCAAGGCGCTGCAGGCGCCGCTGAAATCCAAGTACCGCGAGGCCGCCGACGCGGCCCTGGTCACCTTCCGCGCCGAGGGCCGGCTCGACGCGGGGGTCGCCTGCAGGGTCGACACCGGCCGCGCGCTGGTCGAGGCCGGGCTGCATCCGGCGGCCGGCGGGGCGGGCGACCAGGCCTGCTCAGGCGACATGCTGCTGGAGGCGCTGGCCGCCTGCAGCGGCGTCACCCTGCGCGCGGTGGCCACGGCGATCGGCTTCGACCTGCGCGACGGCAAGGTGATCGTCGAGGGCGACCTGGATTTCCGCGGCACCCTGGGCGTCGACAAGGCGGCGCCGGTCGGCTTCCGCGACCTGCGCCTGACCTTCGAGCTGGACACCGACGAGCCCCAGGAGCGGATCGACCAGCTTCTCACGCTGACCGAACGCTTCTGCGTGGTGCTCCAGACCATCGCCCAGCCGCCGCGGATCGCCACCAGGCTCGCCCCGCGCCAGGCCCCGGCAGCCTGAGACCTCGGCAGCCTGAGACCTCGGCGGCCTGAGGCCCCGGCGACCTGAGGCCCCGGCGGCCTGAGGCCCCGGCGACCCAGGGCCGGGCGGGCCGGCAGCCACCCCGCATGCAGGATTTCCCGCCCGGCTTTCTGCAACTTTTGATCGAAATCCCTTTACCTTGAAGCGAACCTTCCGCTACCCTCAATTCGCCTTGGGGTTTTACAGATTTGTCACGGTTGAAGCCCCGGCATCGCCAGTAGGGTAACTCTGCGGGGGGCAAAGCTTTGGCGCGCGAACGATCGGCCGACGGTCGCGGGGGCGGCCCTTCGGCGATCTTCGCCTGTCCGTCGGCGCCCCCCCCGCCTAAGGTGATTGGAGCGGGCGCGGCCGAGCGGCCGCGCGCAGGCCGGCCAGGCGATCCGGCCTCGGCTCCGAAACGCGAACGCATCGGGGGGAAGCAATCGTGGACACGATCCGACGCGGATCCAGTGGGCCGCTGGTGGCCCAGTGGCAGCAGTTTCTCACGGACCAGGGCTTCGACCCGCGCGGCGTCGACGGCCGCTTCGGCAGCGGCACCGCGGCGGCGACGCGCGAGTTCCAGCGCGCGCAGGGTCTCGGCGCCGACGGGGTGGTCGGCCCCAACACCTGGGCCAAGGCGGTCGAGCAGGGCTTCCGTGAGAGCGGCGGCGCGCCGACCCCGCCGCAGCGCAAGCTGCGCAAGGCGGTGCGCAACATGACGGCCGAGGAGCTGGAGGACTTCCGCGAGGCCATGCGCGCCATGCAGGCGCTGCGCGACGACCGCGGCTTCGCCCGTATCGCCGGCTATCACGGCGCGCCCGACTTCCACTGCGAGCACGGCTCGCTGCTGTTCCTGCCCTGGCACCGGGCCTACGTCTACTGGTTCGAGCAGTACCTGCAGGACCACAACGCCAACGTCACCCACCCCTGGTGGGACTGGCGTTCGACGAGCTCGAAGGCGGAGGGCCTGCCGGCCGCCTATGCCGACAGCACCACGCCGGACGGGGATCACAACCCGCTGCTCAACTCCCACATCAACGTCTGGATCATCGACCGTGCCGGCAACTGGCAGCAGGTCGACCGGCCCAGCCAAAGGGCGCCGCAGGACCCCTCGACCCTGCCCTTCCCCTTCCCGCCGGCCGGCAACTTCTCGCCCGACCCGCTGGACGACCTGGACGAGCTGCTGTCGGTCGGCGACTTCACCGACTTCAGCATGCAGCTCGAGCAGCTCCACGGCTGGATCCACGTCTGGGTCGGCGGCGACATGGGCCAGGTCCCGCTGGCGGCCTTCGACCCGATCTTCTGGGCCCATCACACCATGATCGACCGCATCTGGTACCTCTGGCAGTTGCGTCACGGCGTGGACAACATCCCCGCCAACCTCTTGGACGAGCCCTTGCAGCCGTTCAACATGACCACCCGCGACGTGCTCAACATCGCCGATCTGGGCTACGACTACGCCGGCACCCAGATCGTCGTCGGCTCCGGGAGCTGAACCATGGCGCAGATCTATCACTCTCCCCCCGTGCGGCTGCCGATCGACGCGCTGGAGAACGAGGCGGCGCGCATCGACCTGGAGTTCACCGGCGTCGACCACTCCATGGTCTCCTACGAGGCGCGGATCTACGCCAACAATCCCGAGGCCAGCGAGACGACGGAACCGACCGAGGCCAACGGCTATCTCGGCTCCTTCGTGGTGTTCGGCCATGGCGGCTGCGTCGGCGACGAGGGGCACTGCCGGGTGCCGCGCAGCCGCCGCCCCTACGACAAGCGCCCGCGCCACAAGCTGACGCCGCAGAACATGCGGGTGAAGGTGACCAAGGGCCTGAAGCGGGTCTGTAGCAGCACCCCGGAGGTGCGCTTCACCGTGGTGCCCGTGGTCTACCAGTCCGACGAGATGAGCGCGACCGACACGCCCTTGAAGTTCGACACCTTGAGCGTGATCACCTACGACTAGAGTCCTGCCCGACCCGCAGGACTCGCCTTGGCGGGTCGCCAGGTCGGGCAGCATCGCTCCGGAGTTTCGTAAGAGGGCGGTGTCCGGCCGTGTGGCCTCACGGCGCGGCCCCGCCGGGCGCAGGTTCGTGCCGGCGGGCGGTTGGGGCCGCCGGCGCTTCGAGGGGGAGTCGTCCCGATGCTGGATCTTGCCCGTCCGCTCGGCGTCGTCGAGGGGCTGGTCTGCTACCGCGACCACGAGGACGCGCAGCTCGTCTACTACCTGCCCAACGAGGTCAAGCCGCTGCTGCGCGACGACGGCACGCCCGACGTCGGCCTGCAGATCTTCTTCCGCGACGTCGCCACGATCAGCGAGGACGACATCGCCGAGGACGACCTGGCCGGCGCCATCCTGAGCATCGGCGCGCAGTGCAGCGTGGCGCCGGAGACGCTCGACGCGGCGCGGCGCAGAATCGCCGGCGACTTCGCCATCGCCGAGCCGCGCCTGACGCCGCCGCCCTGGCAGGAGGGCAAGGTCGAGCTGCTGATCTTCGACCGCATCGGCACCGGCGCCGGCACGGAAGAGCCGGACTCGCTGGTGCGCCGCATCGTCGGCGCGCGCCGCCCCTCGCTGCAGTCGCCCAGCCTGGACGCCCTGTTCCACGCCCGCCTCGACCAGCGCGGCGCCGCGCTGGCCGCCGCGGCGCTGCAGGGCCAGGTCGGCTCCATCGGCGGCGTCATCTACGAGCTGGGCTTCAGCGGGCTGCGCCCCAGCGCCGAGGTGCGCATCTCGGCCAACCTCAACCGCGTCGCCCAGGCGATCACCGCCAAGCTGGGCGTCAACGCCTACTACGTCGGCGCCGAGGTCGGCACCACCCTGCAGGACATCACCGAAGAGGGCATCATCAAGGTCGAGCGGACGACCTTCGCCGACGACGCCCAGACACGCAGCGCGATCGACGAGGCGGTCAAGGACTTCCAGGACCGCATCATGCGCGAGCTGTTCCGCCCCAGCGTGCCGCCCATGCCGGCCGCCGGCACCCCCTCCCTGCTGCCCAGCGGCAGCAGCTCCATCGTCACGGTCTCCGCCCACTTCACCCGCATGGCGCACGACCGCGAGATCCGCATGGACTACCGCGAGCGGGCCGCGGCGCGCCAACTGCACACGCCCCAGGCCCACCTCGGCGTGCTCGGCACGGCGGCGGCGGCCGACGCGGTGCAGCGGGTGCCGCTGTCGACGGCCTGGACGGCGATGGAGGTGGAGGTCGACGCCCGCTTCTCCTTCACGCAGGACCCCAGCCTGCGCCGCGCCGAGGTGATTCTCTGGCGCAGCGACGACGGCGTGCTGGCGCGCGAGGAACAACGGGTCGACGGACTGCGGCTGCCGCCCGACGCCGCGCCGCTGGCCGAGCTGGCCTTCGCGCCCAACGACGCCGGCCCGCTGCGCGCGAGCTGGGCGGCGGTGCAGGGTGGCAGCCCCCGCTACCTCTGGCAGGCCCGCTTTCAGCACGCCGCCGACGAACTGCTGGGCCCCGGCACCAGCCGCTGGACCCCACCGGAGGAAAGCGGCGCGCAGGACCTGGACCTGATGGCCGACATCCTGGTGCCGACCCTGCGCGTCGACTTCGAGCTGGCGCCCGGCCTGCCCGAGGACCTGCGCGACGTCACCCTGACCCTGCACCTGCGCGATGCCGCCAGGGGCAGCCTTCTGGACGAGGGCAGCCTGACCCTGGCGCCGGAGCGGCCGAGCGGAAGCTGGGCCCGGCGCCTGCGCCCCGACGTCGAGGCGGAGCTCTTCGCCGCGCCGCGCTTCCGCTTCGCCGACGGGCGCGAGCTCAGCCTGCCCTTCGCGGCGGTGCGCGAGCGCAATCCGCGCGTCAGCGACCCCTTCGCGCGCCGGCTGACCCTGACCGCCCGCCTGATCGCGCCGCCGCAGGACCTGCTCGAGGCGGTCCTCGACGTCGCCTACGATTCGCCCGAGCATGCCGACTACCGCCACCGCCCCACGGCGCGGCTCAACCGCGCCAACGACTTCCAGACCGCGCTGACCCTGCCCGTGCTGGGGCGCGACGATCAGGTGAGCTGGGAGGTGCTGGGCTTCTTCACCGACGGCAGCGCGCGGCCCTTGCAGAGGGGAACCAGCACCGGCGGCACCGTCTTCGTGATGCCGACCGACCAGCGGCAGGTGAAGGTCGTCTGGGTCGGCCCGCCGCCGTCCGAGGGCCACCTGCTGTGGGTGCGCGTCAACTTCCGCCAGCGGCTCGACGACGGCAGTCTGGGCGAGGAGGACACGGCCGAGTTCCGCGGCGACGCGCCGCCCGGCGAGCTGACCGTCTCCGTCCCGCTGACCGGGCGCGTGCTCTTCGAGGTCGAGCGGCGCTTCCTCAACGGCCAGGTCGAGCGCACGCCGCTGCAGGAGCTGCAGGAGGACACCCTGGTGGTCGGCAACCAGGTCTGAAGCGGCCGGCGCGGCCCGCCAGCCGTCTCAGCCGCCAGCCGGCACGCCGATCTTCGCGGTGTCGGCGCGGGTGGTGCGGCGCGGGCCGCGGGTGCGCCGCCCGTCGGCATGCAAGGCCACCGCCTGATAGCCGATCTCGGCCCCTGACGCGGGCGCCGGCTCCAGTGGCAGGTGGCGCACCTGGCCATCGGCGGTGAAGGCGAAATCGGTCTCGGCCTCGCCGCCCGCCGCCGTCGGGTAGTCGACGAAGACGGCGACCTTCTCGATCCCGCTCTCGGCGAAGCCGGGCGCATCGAAGTCGAAGGTCACGCTGGGCGGCGCCGGCGCGTCGGCGGAGACGGCGGCGATCAGTCCGGAGACGTCGCGCCAGCCCAGCTCGCGGATCAGGCCGTCGGAGTCCAGCACGGTGGCGGAGAGCTGGGCCCGGCGCACGGACTCCGCGCCGACCTGCAGGGTGAAGGCCTGGAGCTGCTGGCCCTCCAGAAAGTCCTTGCCGGCGCCGATCCAGCGCCGCCGCTCGGCGTCGTAGACCCGCACCCGCACGATCATCAGGTCGGTGCCGGACCAGTCGGCGATCGCCCGCACCCGCAGGCTCCACTTCCGCCCGAAGGGGTTGCGCACCAGGTGGCTGCTGGGATCGAGCAGGGTGAAGCTGCGGCTCAGGTCGGCGCTGGCGGCGTGGCGGAAGGTCTCGGTCACCACGACCTGCAGCCGCGCGCCCTCGCCGACGATGAAGCGGAGCTGCGCCGCCCGCTCCGAGCTGGCCGTGAAGGTCCGTCGCTGGGTCTGCTTGCGCTCCGGCGCCTCCAGGGTGTGGGCCACCGCCTCGATCTCCAGGCGGCCCTGGTCGTCGAAGATGGTCGGGTCCTCGATCTCCAGGGTCAGCGGCCGTACGTCGAGCACCCGCTCGGGATCGACGAAGACGCGCAGGGCGTCCTCCTCCACCCAGTCCAGCGTCACGCTCTCCGCCTCCAGCAGCGTGCTCTCGGGCGCGAAGTCGAACTGCGTGCGATGGCGCACCAGCGTGCTGCCCGGCGCCGCCAGCCAGCGCAGCTCCGCGCTGGTCGCGCCGCCGGGCGTGAACTCGAAGCGCTCCTGCGCCTGTGGCGCGCGGGTCTCGCGATCGATCACCTCCACCTCGACGAAGATGCGGCGCACGCCCAGCTCGCCGAACTCCGGCGCCACGTCGACGCTGAGGCGCTGGGGATGCACCGCCAGGTCGCCGAGGTCGAGCACCGTGACCCGCCCGGTCGGCCCGCCCGCCCGCTCGATCAGCCCGGCCAGGCTCGACTGCGGCGCCACGGTCATCGGCCGCGCCGCCCGCTGCGAGAGGTCGATGCGCGCACGCGACAGGGTGGTGGCATCGAGGCTGCGCAGCACGTGGTGCCGGCCCGGCCAAATTCCCATCAGGCCGTCGCGGATGCCGTTGCCGATGCTGCGCTCGACCGGCACCGACTCCATGCTGCCGTGCGGCTGGAACAGCTTTTCCATGAGCTGCTGGCGGAACTCGTCGAACAGCGCGCGCGTCGCCTGATCGACCACCTCGGGGTCGAGCAGCGTCACGTCGAGTTCGATGACCTTCTGCTCCTCCAGGGCGCGGGTGAAGCGTTCGATGTCCTCGCTGACGAAGACGAAGTTGTCCATCGCCCGCTGCTGCGCCTGCTGGTAGACGCGGTCCCAGTGGATCGTCATCGCGGCCTCGAACGCCGGCCGCAACGCCGGCACCTCCAGCGCGTAGGCCACGGTCGCCGCCAGGTTGCCGTCCTGCAGCGCGGCCAGCAGGATCTCCGCCTCCTGGCCCTCCGCGCTCATCGTGAAGGCGGTGCGATGGCTACCCACCAGACTCGGCGAGGCGGCGACCAGGGCGGTCACCTGACGCTCGGTGTCGGCGCCGGTGGCGTAGCGGATCTCGCAGGTCCCGCCGCTCACCGGGGCGCCGACCAGCCGCTCCGGCGCCGCGCCCCAGCGCTCCTTCAGCGCCTCGCGCGCCAGCTCCAGCGTTTCCTCGCGCGCCGGCAGCTCCACGTCGAAGCTCAATACGGTGCGCAACGCGCGCGCCGCCTCGCCGGTCGTGCCGCTCGCCTGCGGCGGCACCAGGGCGGTGGCGCGCAGGAAGGGCGTGCCGTCGACCCGCGCGATCTCGGGCAGATTGACCACGTAGTAGGCCGTCTGCGGGTCGGCATGGTCGGGAAAGATCGTCAGCTCGTCGACCTGCAGGAAGGGCGGCTGGTAGAGCAGCATGGCGGGCGCCTCCGGCGCGGATCAGGAACGGCTCAGCGGCGGCACGGGCGGGCCCCGTGCGGCGGCGGCGGACAGGCGTGGCCGAGCGCGCCGTCGCCGGCGCGCCCGCGCGTCATTCCGTCGCCGGCGGACGCACGAACAGCGTGCGGCCCTGGTCGCTCTGCGGCTCGCCCACGGTCTCGCCCTCCATGGTGAAGAGCGTGACCTGATAGGTGTAGTCGATCTTCGCCGGGTCGACGCGCGGGATCAGCCAGACGGCGTCCGGGCTGCCGGCCTCGAAGACCACCTCGCGGGTCACCGTCAGGCCGTTGGCCGCGTCGGTGTAGGTGAGCTGCACCGTGGCGAAGGGGGTGTCCGGCCCCAGCCCCAGGAAGTTCGGCCGCACGGTGACGTCCAGCACCGGCAGCATGAAGCCGAGCTGGTCGCCCTCCAGCTCGACCCAGGGGCTGGTCGCCACCTGGTCCTCGCCCAGCAGGGTGTAGCGGTAGCGGAAGCGGCGTTCGTCGAGGTCGATCTGCGGCAGGCTGGTGCGCGCCTGCCACTCGCCGACCTTGTCCAGCTTCATCGAGGCCTGGGAGGTGAAAGCGCCGTCCGAGGTCTCGTGCACCAGCTCGACCCGCACGCTGTCGAGGCCGTTGATGTCGGGGGCGACGCTCATCGCCACGTCGAGCTGGTCGGGCCAGGGGCTGGGCAGCGCCGAGGTCTGCTCGCCGCTGCGCGCCCAGACCCGGATCGGCTTGCCGGGGATCGAGGGCTCGCTGGCCCGCAGGAAGGTCGGGGTGATCTCCACCGCGTCGTCGATCAGCGTGCCGGGCCGGTCCTCGATCAGCAGGCCGGTCTCCTCCTCGGTCGGGCGCAGGATGCGGCTGCCGGCGACATGGTCGGGCGCGCCGGGGCGCTTGTAGCTGTAGTCGACGCGGATGCCGGTGATCTTGCCGGCGCCCATGCCCACGAAGGTGTTGGGATGCGGCTCCAGACGGACCCGGAAGGCGCCGAGCAGCGGCACGTTGATCTGGATGTCGCCGGTGGTGCTGCCGCCCTCCAGCTCGACCGGCTCGGCAAAGCCCATCAGGAAGGCGCGCGCCTTGTAGAAGACGCGGTTGCCCCGCCCCTCCTGCCGGCGCCAGGCCACCGCCTCGCTCGGCGTGTCCTTGGTCAGCCGCACGCTCTGAACCGCGCCGTCGCCGCTGCCGTAGGTGGCCTCGACGATGACCGCCGTGATGCGCGGCTCGGCGTCCCAGTCGGCCGCGGCGGAGATCTCCACCTCGAGGGTGCTGACCACGGGATCGCTGAGGTCGATCAGCGTCAGCATGCGCTCGCGGTCCGACGCGCTGACGTTGCTCAGGAAGTCGACCATGGTGCCGCGCACCGGCACGGTCCAGGTGATCACGTCGCGCTGGTTGAAGCGCAACTCGGCCATCGAGCGCACCTCCTCGCTGATATGCTCGATCAGCGAGTTCTTGCGCTCGTCCTCGGTCAGGCCGCGGATCTTGTCCTTGATGACCTCCTTGACCTTTTCCTCCATCAGCTCCATGGCCAAGGTGCGCATCTGCGCCACATGCTCGTCGCTGATGTCGGCGATGCCCTTGGTCACCTCGATGTTGACCAGGCTCTGCTCCTCCAGGGTCTGGGTCACCTCCTTGACGTCGATGCGGGTGACGTCGGCGTCGCTGCAGCCCTGGTCCACGCTCTCCTTGACGAACTCGGCCCGCCGGTTGAGCTCCAGATCCTGGAAGTTGCTGGCCCAGATGCGGATCTCCAGGCTCGGCAGGCGCATCGGAAAGGACAGCTCGTAGCTGACGCCGATGGCGGCGGCGTTCTGCTCCAGCGCGCGGTACCAGATCGCCGCGCCCTCGTCGGTCAGCCGCAGCTTGAAGGCGGCGACGTTCTCGCCGATCAGGCTGGGCTTGCCGCCGGCCGAGGCGAAGGCCACCAGCGCGCCGGAGCTCTCCTCCTCCAGGCTCACCTTGCCGTCGGTGAAGTGGATCGCGCCCAGGCGCGGCACGCCGACCGGCGGAACGTTGAGCGGGATCGAACTGGGGTCGACGCCGCGCACCCGGGCGCGGTGGTCGCGCAGCTCCTCCTCGGCGCGGGCCTGCGCGCGCTGGCGCTGCGCCTGCACGCCGCTGCTGCGGATCTTGTCCAAAATCTCGCGCTCCAGCGCCGGCGGCACCGCCAGCACCGTGTCGAAGTTGATCATGCCGCCGCGCAGGCCGGCGACGCCGCGATCCTCGCCCGGCCGGGCCTCGTCGGTCCAGAACAGCGCCCGGAAGATGGTGTCGCCGTTTTCCACCCGAAGTCGTGGCCGGTCGGGCAGCGCATAGAAGAGATTGGGATCCTCGTCGTCGGGAAAGACCGTCACACCCTTGTGTGTGAAGACCTCCGGCAGCGTCAGCATGGCGTCGTCCCCCTTCAAGTCAGGGCTCGTCACGTCCCCGCGGCCCGTCGGGTTCGATAGGCCGAGTGCACGCGATCGCACGATAATCCCGGGCCCTTCCCCTGTGGCATTTTCGTGGCATTTCTGCGCCACAAACCGGGACAATACGAAGTGGTTGCGAATGAACCCTTGCGAGGATAATAATCAAAGCCCTCAGGGGATCAAAGATTAATTCGCCGCAAACCGATGATGGATCGCCGAATCATTGCGGCCGGGTCGATTTTAGGGGGAGCGGAACTGTGCTGACACTTGAGGCGCCGCAGTATAATCTGCGCGGTATCCAGGTATTCCGCGACCATGCGGACAAGAGCCAGTTCTACTACCTCCCGGACACGCGCGTTCGGATCGCGGAGAACGGCCGCGCGATCAACCTCGTGACTTTCTCCGACGCGCCGAGCTTTGGCGAGACGGTGGACGCCAACTCGGCCGGCGGGTTTCTGACACTTGAAGTAGAACTCGGCCCCGACGAGAATACCTTGTCGGCCCTGCGCGACGACCTCGGCCGCCTGGCCTCGGGCAGCGGTCCGGTGCGCCTGTCCCAGGCGCCCTTCAAGGACGGCGAGGTCGAGCTGGTGCTGCTCTCGCGCAGCAGCCGCGGCGGCGGCGGCGACGCGCCGGCCGGCTTCGAGACCACCATCGCCGGCTCGACCAAGCCCTCGCTGTTCGGCCGCCAGACCGCGGTCTTCAGCGTGCGCCTGGGCAGCAAGGCGGCGAACATCCTCTATGAAAGCCTGCGCCACACGGTCGGCGGCGAGGGCGACGCCACCGAGGCCAGCGCGGCGCCCGACCTGCAGGGCGTCGTGCTCTACAAGCTGCAGTTCCTGGCGGTGCGGCCGGCCTACAACCTGCGCATCGAGATCGACTTCAAGCAGACCTTCGAGCGCTTCCGCCACCGCATCGGCATGAACGCGCTCTTCGCCACCGCGGACATCGACCTGCTGACCCAGGAGCTGGTCAACTCCGGCGACATCAAGGTGCAGGAGATCGACTTCACCGGCGGCGACACCGCCTCCGGGCGCCAGCTCGCCGGCCTCGACGGCGACGTCATGAAGCTGGTGCGCGACCTGATGGCGCCGACGCTGTTCCGGCCGCAGCCCCTGCCCAGCTCCAACTACGCCGCCCTGCCCGACCAGGCCGCCGCCACGCTGGGCGGGCAGCAGAACACCGTGTCGCTGACCACCCTGTCGACCGGCGGCCGCCGCGACGAGGTTTCCGGCGGCACCGACATCGAGCTGACCCACCGCGCGCCGGGTGCCGCCGTCGACCCCGGCAAGGCGATCGATCTGGAGCTGGAGGTCGAGACCGAAGAGGGCGTCACGCTGTCGGCGGTGACGCTTCACTGGCGTACCCGCAGCGGCGAGTCGGAGCCCGGCAACTTCGAAAGCCTGGCGATGACCGGCCCACGCGCCGAGGGCGAGGCGGAGGGCGGCGGCGCCCAGCCGGCGCCCAGCCCCGCAGCAAGTCCCAGCCCCGCAGCGAGTCCCAGCCCTGCACCGGCCCCCAGTCCCGCACCGGCCCCCAATCCCGCACCGGCCCCCAATCCCGCACCGGGCCCCAGTCCCGCGCCGGGCCCGGCGCCGAGCCCCGCCCCCGGCCCCGCACCCGCCCCCGCACCCGGCCCGGCTCCGGGTCCCGCGCCAAGCCCGGCGCCCGGGCCGGCGCCCAGCCCAGGCACGGCGCCCAGCCCAGGCGCGGCGCCCAGCCCAGCCCCATCCCCCGCCGCAAGCGGCCGGCCGGCGGAGGGCACCTTCAAGCAGCGCCTGCCGGCGCAATCGGCCGGCACGCGCATCGAGTACTATTTCGAGGTGCGCGGCACCAAGGGCGGCCAGGCGATCACCCAGACCCTGCCCGAGAGCAACCCGCAGGCGGCGCCGCTGGAGCTGCGGGTCACCCCCTCGTCCGAACGGCAGCCGCCGACGCCCAACACCCGCAGCGCCACGGCCACCAGCCTGGTCGGCTACAGTCTACAGATGGTCGACATCAGCGAGCAGGTGACGCGCACCTTCGAGCTGACCCGCTCCCAAGCGGTCGACCAGGACTACTACCCCTCCGGCAACCTGGCCGCCGGCCTGCGCGAGTCCGACTTCGACCCCGACGCCCAGATCCAGCACGTCGTGCTGGGCCAAGGGCCGTTCCAGCGCTTCCGCATTCCGGTGACCTGCGCTTTCGACTTCGCGCAGCACCACATCCGCCAGGTCGACGTGACGATCCGCTACGGCGCGCGCGCCGGCAGCGACGAACCGCTGCACACCATCACGGTGACGCTCAACGCCGAAACGCCGCGCCAGATCGTCACCTTCCCGGCCGACGAGGCCGGTAGCCAGAGCTACGACTACACGGTCGACTTCGTGGTCGACCCGAACCGCACCATCGGGGTGGCGCCCGGCGAATCGATCTCCAGCAGCGTCACCGGCTTCGGCGACCGGGCCATCACCGTCGACCTGGACGCGCACTTGCCGCTGATGCCGGTCGAGGTGGTGCCCGGCTTCCTGTCATTCGACAGCGGCATGCTGCGCGAGGTCCAGGTCCGCCTCGAGAGCCCGGCCAACAGCGAGGGGCAGATCGTCAAGCTGGCGCCCAACGTGCAGCTCGGCGGCAAGGAGGCGACCTACTACCTCAAGCCGGCGGCCGGGACGCGCAGCTACAACGTGGTGCGCGAGTTCTTCTACCGGCACGACCGGGTCAGCGTGCGCAGCGACGGGCTGACTGACGAGAAGCTGGTGGTCAACGAGCCCGACGAGGCGGTCTTCCGCATCGAGCCGCACCTGATCGACCGCTTCAACCTGGTGCGCAAGGTCTTCCTGGACTGCGAGTACAGCCACGCCGACGGCAGCGTCGACCGCGCGACGCTGCACCTGATCAACCCCGCGGCGCAGCAGCCCGGCGGGGTTGGGGCCGGGGCCGGGGCCGGGGCCGGCGGCAGCGGCGACCGCGACCGCAGCGTCTTCGCGGTGCTGCTGGCGCCGGGCGACGGCCGCCTGTGGCGCGCCACGCCGCGCCTGGTGCTGGCCGACGGCGCGCCGCTGGAGGCGCCGACCCAGACCTACAGCGGCGCCAGCGAGCCGATCATCAGCCTGGAGGGTCTGGGCTACCGCGTGGTCGGCGTCGACGTGCTGAACGCCAGCTTCGTCATGCAGGGCAGCGGCGCCGAGCAGGTGGTGGCGATCATGGCGATCTTCACCGCGCCCACCCCGGGCGGCGGCCAGGACACCGGCCAGGTCATCCTGCGCGGCCAGGAAAGCAAGGGCTTCACCATCCTGCGCAACGCGGCGGCCGACGCGGAGGTGACGGTCAACCTGCGGGTGATCCGCGCCGACGGGCAGACCCAGACCAGCGGTCCGCACACGCTGGCGGGCAGCGAGGCCACGCTGTTCACCGTCGTCTAGCCGCCCTGCGCCGGCCATGGGGGGACCGGCCGAGAGCGCGGCCAAGCAGTCACAGGGGGGAGCAACCGCATGCTCACGATCTTCTACAAGGAATCGGCACCCGAGGTGCCCTACGTGGACATCTACCGCGACCACGCGGAGCCGGATAAGTTCTACCTGCTCTCCGGCCTGCCGCGGATCGCGACCAACGCCGAGACCGGCGAGCCGATGTTCTCCTTCCACATGTTCGCGCGGAACATCGAGATGGCGCTGGCCAGCGCCGGCGAGGGGCCGGTCGAGTACCAGCTCGGCCAGATGTACGCCACGGTCGACCTGACCATTCCGCCGGACGACCAGGCCAAGATCATGGACTTCCTGCGCGCCCTGCTGCGCCGGGAAAGCCGCGAGGGTAGCGGCTACCGCGACCTGATCGGCGCGCGCGGCCGCTTCACCGAGCCGCGCATCGCCACCCCCTACTGGGAGAGCGGCACGGTCCAGCTCAACATCCTCGACGGGCTCGGCCCGACCTTCACCAAGGCCAGCATCGGCCAGAGCACGCCCAGCCTGACCGGCTACAACCAGGCGACGGTCTGGGCCACCCTGGGCACCGAGGGCGCGCAGCTCCTCTGGGAGACTTTGCGCGGCAACCTCGAGCCCGCCTCCGGCGACGGCGCACTGCCGATCCAGGCGGCGGTGCAGTACAGCCTCAAGGGCTGGGCCCGGGTGCCGGCGCTGAACGTCAGCGTCGAGGCCGACAGCGAGGTGGTCTACGAGGAGCTGCGCAAGCGCACCCGCATCAAGGAGACCAGCGGCAACAAGACCTGGACCTACCCCCAGATCAAGGAGCTGACCAAGGAGCTGGAGGCCTCGGACGTCATCGAGATCGTCTGGGACGACTGGGCGCCACCGGACGGCGACAAGCAGGAGATCCAGTCGCAGATCACCACCCAGATGCTCAACATGGTCTCCAACCAGATCGCCAACAGCTTCTTCCAGCCGGCCGCGGTCAGCGGCCCGGAGCTGGAGGAGCTGGGCGCGACCTTCACCCACAGCCGCGAGGGCGGCGTGCAGGGCTCGCTGCTGTGGCTCGACGAGTTCGAGCACAGCGTGACGCGCCACATCGGCTTCTCGCTCAAGCAGTCGACCAACACCAGCTTCCTGCACACGCCGCAGACCTCGATGATGTCGGCCCTGACGCCGCAGCAGGTCGAGCGCCACGTGCGCCTGATCCCGCTCGACAGCCCGGAGGTGCGGATCCTGGAGGTGCCGGTCAACGCCAACGCCGACTTCGAGCGCGACGGCATCGCCAGCATCGACTTCGAGATCACCTACGACCAGTTCGACGAGGCGACCGACCGCCAGATCAAGCAGGTCATGGCCGAGCGCTTCACCAAGGGCGACGAGACCTTCGTCTTCCGCACCCGCATGGCCCGCGACCGCAACGGCCGGCTGCTCGACAGCTACGACGTCAAGGCCAAGCTGGTGTACTTCGCGAGCACCGAATCGCCCGAGCCGATCGAGTACAAGGACATCTCCGACCGCCAGCTCACCCTGTCCTACGACCGGCTGGGCTACCTGCGCGTCTCGGTGCAGGCCGGCGACATCGACTGGACCAAGATCGAGAGCGTCTTCGTCGACCTGGACTACCAGGGCGCGCGGGCCAGCGCCAACGACGCCGTGGTCAAGCTGACCGAGGCCGAGAACACCGGGGTCTGGCAGACGCCGCGGCGCGGCAGCCTGACCCGGCACTACAGCTACACCGTCAAGTACAAGTACAAGGACGGCAACGAGCTGACCACGCGGCCCCAGCGTTCGGACAGCGAGACGCTGGTGATCCACGACAATTTGGCGTCCAGCCTGCGCCGCTTCTTCAACGTCATCGTCGATCCCAACTCGGTGGAGAACGTGATCCTGCGCATCCGCTACGACGGCGGCGGCGGCGCCCCGGTGGAGATCGCGCGCGACTTCAACCAGACGGAGAGCTGGGAGTACATCCAGTCGGTGGCCGAGGGCGCGCCGCGGGAATTCATCTACTCCTACATCATCCAGTTCAAGGACGGCCACATCACCGAGTCGGAGGACATCACCGTCGGCGAGGACGACGACGTGGAGCCGATCCACGCCCGGCGCTACCCCATGGACATCTTCATCGACGGCGGCGGCCTCGACTGGACCCAGTGGCGCCTGGCCACGGTGCAGATCACCTACCACGACCCGGAGTTCAACTTCACAGACAGCAAGTCGGCCGACCGCATCACGCGCGACAGCAACTTCACCACCGTCCCGCTGGAGCTGTTCCACCCCTCGCGGCGGACCTACAGCTACGAGGTCAACCTGGTGCCGCAGCCGGGCCAGGGGCGGATCCAGCGCGCCACCGGCGAGACCGACGGCCCGCTGTTCCTCGAAACGCTGATCCAGGCCTAGGACGCCGCGCGCCATGGCCGGAACCGCGAAGATCGGAGCGGCGCTGCAGCTCAAGGAGCTGGGCCCCGTCGCGCAGCTCAAGAAGCTGCAGCTCGTGCCGGAGCGCGATCCCTTCAACATCGCCTTCGCCGCTTTCAACAAGCAGATCGCCTTGTCGGGCAACGTGCCGCAGCTCGAGCGCACGCCGAGCAGCGACGGCCGCTCCTACGCCGTCGAGGGCCGCTCCAAGCGCTACTCCCGGCCCGCGCTGCGCCTGGCCCAGCGCGGCGGCTGGGAACCGGGACCGGAGGTCCGCTTCGTACGGGCCGAGGACGGCAGCCTGCGGCTGGCGGTCGCCTTCGAGGAGGACCCGGACGCCGAGCACCGCGCGGACGGCGCCCTGCCCTTCGCGGTCAAGGTGACCTCGGTCGCGCTGGAGCCGGCCGACGGTTCGGGGGCCTGGAGCCGGCTGGCCTTCGACCAGACACTGCTGCAGATCCCGCTGGGCCAGGGAGACGACGGGCCGGCCTTCCGTATCGAGGCCGAGGCGCTGCTGCCCAACGAGGGCGAGGCGACGCAGATCGCCTCGGCCCTGCAGCGCGACGGCGGCGCGCGCTGGAAGATCGCCCTGGAGTTCGACTGGGTCCCCAAGCAGATCCGGCGCTCGAGCAACCGCTCGGGCCGCAGCACCGGGTTCGTCGCCACGCCCATCCTGCTGCACCGCGCGCCGGTGGTCACCGCGCAGCCGATGGTCGCCGCGCGCGCCCGCGTGGACCGGACCAGCCTCAACTCCAGCGCCGTGCTGCGCCTGGTCAAGGAGGCCAGAGTCACGCCGCAGCCGCGCGGCGGACGTGGCGGCAGCGGCGACCGGCCGCAAACGGCGACGGCGATGCCGGCTGGCGGCCTGAAGCGGGTGAAGCTCAACGGCGTGATCGACAAGATCGTCGCCGGCCAGATCGAGACGCCGGTGCTCGACACCCAGCCGGACAACGACGTGCGCACCCAGCGCATCGTCCGCAGCATCGCCGCGCACTATCCGCCGCAGTTCCCGGCGCACGAGCCGATCTACGCGGCGCTGACCGGCGCCGGCTCGCACCTGGGCTGGCGGGCCAGCGCGCACGGCCTGTTCCAGCCGGCCGACCTGCGCGACACCTGCTACATCCTGCCCGACCGCTTCCTGCTGGCGCGCAACGCCGAGTCGACCCTGCCGGAGGTGACCGGCATCCTGCTGGAGCCGCAGGAGATCCCCAGCGGCACCAGCCTCGAGGATGCGCTGATCACCCGCCTGACCTTCCGGGTGGTGCCCTACATCGATCCCGCACGGCTGGTCGAGCTGCGCAAGCTGATCCGGGCCGAGACCAGCAACGAGGTGGTCTACTCCGACCTGACGATCGGCGGCTACAAGTCGGCCCGCTTCGTGCCCGACCAGGCCCTGCAGGGGCTGGGCGAGTTTTTGACCGGCGCGCGCGAGGCGGAAAGCCGCGAGGTGACCCCCGAGGCCGGCTTCGCGATCACCTACGAGGGCCGCGCCGAGTTCACCAGCCTGCTGTTCGACAAGCTGCGCGGCGAGGGCATCCGCGGCGAGGTGGAGTTTGAGCTGGAGCAGCAGAGCGGCGACCTGCTGCGCCAGCGCGTCCCCGTGCTGCTGGCGCTCGACGACACCGCCCCGCTGGAGCCGACCTGGAGCTTTGCCTTCGCCGACCCGCAGGACCCCGGCTCGCAGCGGGTGCTGGAGATCACCAATCCCTACGCGCGCGAACTGGAGGTCGACGCGCTCACGCTGACGGCCCTGTCGCGCTCCACCGTGACCGGCGAGATTCTGGACTTCCGCCACGCCGATCTGGGCCGCGACAACCTGCGGCTGCAGCCCGGCACCACCGAGACGGTCGGCCTCGACTTCGGCGCGGACGACGCCGCCTGGAACGTCTACGAGCTGGTGTTCGGGGACGTCGCGCTCGACGTCGACCCGCAGCAGAGCCTGCAGGCGCTCTACGACACCTTCGTCAACACCGTGCGCTCCTGGAAAATCACGGTCACCGCGCCGCAGTTCGTGGGCTTCGACCATCTGCCCGACGAGATGCAGCAGCACGTCGCCCAGATCCTCACCTTCGAGGTGGAGCTGCGCCGCCCGGGCCTGTCGCGCACCGTCTCGGCGCGGGTCTCGCGCGATACGCCGGAGGCCGAGGTGTTCCTCGACCGCAGACTGGCCGACCTGCTCAAGGAGAGCTCCGAGACGGCCTACGAGTACCGCCGTCGCATCGTCCGCTTCACCAGCGCAACGGCCTGGAGCGACTGGCAGACCACCACCGACGCCTCACTCATTCTCTTCTCCACGCCCGAGCAGGACAGCGACGGCGGCGGCGGCGGCGGAAGCTAGAGCCACACGGCCGCGCGGTGCGCCTGCACCGCGCGGCGAGCCACCGGGAGGACGCCGAGCATGGCGGTCGCGATCAACGAGGACTTCCTGATCCCGCTGCGCCCGGGCCACGCCGTGGGGCGCGGCTGGACGGCGGCGACCGAGCGCCGGCCCATGGGCGTGACCTGGCACTGGACGGCGGGCTCCACCCTGGCCGGCTGCCGCGCCACCCTGGGCGGGGAGAGCCCGGCGCAGAAGGGCGTGGCCTCGGCCCACTACGGCATCGGCCGCAGCTTCGCCGAGGGCATCGACCGCTACGTGGCGCTGGACAACCGCTCCTGGCACGCCGGCAAGAACCAGACGCTGCGCTGGGACGGGCAGCCCTCGACCAACGCGACCAAGGGCGCACGCGCCACCATCGGCATCGAGACGGTCAACGTCGGTTTCGGCCGGCCGGGGGTGGCGCACGGCGACGACTGGCTCCTGGCCACCACGCCGAACGGCAAGCATGTCCGCCAGGTCCAGCCCTGGACCGACGAACAGCTCGAGATGTGCATCCAGATCGGCAAGGAGGTGGTTGCCCGCTGGCCGCACATCCGCCCGGAAGACCATCACGGCCACCACGACCTCTGCCCCGGCTACAAGGAGGACGTGATCGGGTTCCCCTTCGCCCGGGTGCTGCGCGGCATCTACGACGACCCCGGCATCGTCGACGTCTGGACGCCCTTCCGGCTGCCGGCCCAGCGCCAGCGCGCGCTGGTGACCCTGGGCTACGATCTGGGGCCCCTCGGGCCGGCCGGCGACGGGGTGGATGGTGACTGGGGGCGCCTCTCGGACGCCGCCCTGCTGGCCTTCCAGGCCGAGCGGGGCCTGGTCGACGACGGCATGTGGACCAGCTTCGTCTGCCGCGCCATGGATGCCGCCCTGCGCGCGGCCGGTCACGACCCGCTCCAGCTCGCGGCAGCCGAGGCCCATCTGTAGCCGCCGAACCTGAGAGGGGCTTCACAGTGGGTCACCGACAGACCCGCGAGATTTGCGGGGGCGGGCGCGCCGCAGGATGCTAAGCTTGCGCAGCATCCCGGCGGACCCACCGAGAGCGCCAAGCGGGAGCCTCTTGCCATGTCCGGATTGAAGCGAGCCGCCACCCTGCTGCTGTTGCTGCTGGCCCCGCTCGGCCCGATCGCGGGTCCGGCTGCGGCGCAGGAGGTGGTCGCCCGGATCGACGCGGTCAGCGGCACCGCCCACGTCGCGCGCGCGGACACCCGCCTGATCGCCGAAGCCGGGCTTGAGCTGCACCGGCGCGACACCCTGGAGACCGCCGAGGACGGCCGCCTCCGCCTCAACTTCCGCGACGGCACGGTGATCGCCCTCGGTCCCGGCTCGCGCGCCCGGGTGCAGCACTACCTGGACACCCTGGGCGGCGCCGACAGCCGCCCGCCCCTGGTCGAGCTGGTGGTCGGCATCCTGCGCGCCACCGTGCCGAACGTCGGCTCGCTCGGCTGGTCGGTGCAGACCCGCGCCGCCGTCGCCTCCTCCCGCTCGACCGACTGGATCATCGAACACCGCGCCGACAAGACCGCCCTGATCGTGCTCGGCGGCGAGGTCGAGGTCATCGGCGACGCCGGCGGTCGCCTGCTGCTGACCGGCGGCGAGGGCGTCGACGTTTCGCGCGGGACCCCGCTGCCCGCCGCGCCCAGCCGGTGGGGCGCCCAACGGGTGATCGCCTTCGTCGAGCGGGTGGAGATGCCGTAGCGGGCGGCGCCCCCTGGACTCGCGGCACCGGTCCGCCGGCCGCAACGCCCCGCCAGCTCTTTGAGTCACGTCATACTTCGGAGGCCGCAACAGCATGGTCCGGCATCGCGCGCAGCCGCCGCGGGTCCGCACGCGCTTCGCCGCGGCCGGGGTCGGCCTGTTGGCGATGCTGCTGGCCGTCCTGCTGCTCGATGCGCCGGCGGTGCAGCGCCTGGAGGCGCCGACCCTGGACTGGCGGTTCCTGCTGCGTGGTCCGCAGCCCCCCGGCGGCGAGGTCGCGCTGGTGGTGCTCGACGAGGCGAGCCTGGAGGCGCTCGGCGGCTGGCCGCCCTCGCGCCTGCATCTGGCCGAGGCGGTCGAGCGTTTGCGGCAGGCGGAAGCCGGGGTGATCGTCTTCGACCTGCTGTTCGCCGAGACCCCGGCCGCGCCCCACGACGCGGCCGCCGACGCCGCCCTGGCCACGGCCATCGCCGCGGCGGGCAACGTCATCCTGGGCTACGCCTTCGCCTTCGAGACCTTCGAGAGCGGCCTGGCGGGACCGCGCCTGCGGCCGGGCGCGGCGCCGCCGATGGCGGCGGCGCTGCAGCGCTACCGCCTGCCGCCGGGCCAGGCGGTGCGGGTGCCGCGTGCCAGCGCCGCCGTGCTGCCGGAGCCCCGCCTTCGCGCGGCCGCGGCCGGCCTCGGCCACATGTCGGTTCTGCTCGCCCCCGACGGCGCGCTGCGCAGCGAGGCCGCGCTGATCGCCTTCGACGAGACCTTCTTTCCCTCGCTGGCCCTGCAGGCCGCCCGTCACCACCGGCGCCTGCCGCCCGGCGCGCTCTCGGCGGTGATCGGCCGCAGCCTGAGTCTCGGGGCCCAGCGGTTCGACTTGGATGGGCGCATGCGCCTGCCGGTGAACTTCTACGGCCCGGACGGCACCCTGCCGAGCTACCCGCTGATCGACCTGCTGGCCGGGCGCGTGCCGGCGGCGGCGCTGCGCGACAAGGCGGTGGTGCTGGGCAGCACGGCCCTAGCCGCCGCGCCGGTCTTCGTCACCCCCTACGATGCGGCGCTGCCCTCGGTCGCCTACACCGGCACGGTGCTGGACAACCTGCTGACGGGCCGCAGCCTGGCCCGGCCGGGCTGGCTGCGCGGCCTCGACATCCTGGCGGCCGGCCTGGGCGCGGCCCTGGCCTTCGCCCTGGCCCGGCGGCTGCCGGCGGCGGCCGCACCGCTGGCCGTGCTGCTGCCCGGCGGCGGCTGGGCCGGCCTGACCTACGGCGCCTTCGTCTGGTGGCAGCTCTGGCTGGCCGTCGCGGTGCCGCTGGCCGCCGTCGTGCTGGGCGCGAGCTGGGGCGCGCTGGCCCGCAGCCGGGCCGAGCAACGCCGGCGCGAGGCCGTGGCGCGCGAGCGCCAGAACCTCTCGCGCTACTTCTCGCCGGCGGTCGCCGAGCGGCTGGCGGCCCAGAGCGCGCCCTACGACCTGACCGCCAGCCAGCCGGCCAGCGTGCTCTTCGTCGACATCCTGGGCTTCACGCGCCTTTGCGAGCGCCTGCCGAGCGACCAGGCCATCGCGCTGCTGCGCGGCTTCCATGCCCGGGTCGAGCGGGCGGTCTTCGCCCAGGGCGGCACGCTCGACAAGTACCTCGGCGACGGCGCGCTGGCCGTCTTCGGCGTGCCCGACCCGCAGCCGGACGAGGCGGCCCGCGCGCTGGCCGCCGCCGTGGCGCTGCAGACCAGCGTCGCCGCCTGGGCGCAGGAGCTGGCCGCGGCCGGCCAGCCGCCCCTGGAGATCGCCGTCGGCCTCCACCACGGACCGGTCATCGTCGGCGACATCGGGGGCGAGAGCCGCTTCGAGTTCACCGTGCTGGGCGACACGGTCAACGTCGCCAGCCGGCTGGAGGGGCTGACCCGCCAGCTCGGCGCCGGCATCGTCGCCTCGGAGGCGGCGATCGAGCGGGCCGGCGCGACCGGCGGCATCCCGCTGGGCTTCTACCGTCACGGCGAGGTCGCGCTGCGCGGCCGCGACGCCCCGCTGGCGGTCTGGGCCTGGCGGCTGTCCGAGGCCGCCCGCGGGCCCGCAGCGCGCGAGACAGCCGCGCGCTAACGCATTGAAACTCCGTATGTTCCGCGAATTTTTCCGGGTCTTCCAGAGGAACGGCAGGGCCAGGGGGCCCGTTGGTCGGGGTGAGATGGCGGCAAGCCGCCGCCGCGAAAGGAGGAGACTGATGAAACGCAGCCTGATCCTGACCACCGCCCTGGCCACCATGACCGCCGTCGGCGGCACCGCGCTCGCCGGCGAGGCACGCCAGGGCATGTCGACCACCTCCGACGAGCCGATGGTGGATCGCGAAGACGTGCGTCAATCCAACCACGAGACGGAGGCCAAGTTCGAAGGCCAGGACAAGATGGGCAAGACCTCGCCGCATCCGGTCTTCGTGTTCAGCGACCAAGAGCGCCGCCAGGCGGAGCAGGACGGCCAGACCAATGTGGTCGTGCGCGAGTTCGAGCCGGAGAGCGTGCGCCAGATGGTGACCTTCAACTTCGATTCCGCGCAGCTCACGGCCAAGGCGCAGCAGAAGATCGACCGCTTCGCCGACCTGGTACAGGAGGCCGAGCTGCAGAACGTCGAGGTCTACGGCCACACCGACACGGTCGACACCGACGCCTACAACGCCGAGCTGTCCGAGGATCGCGCCGAGGCCGTCGCGGCGGCCCTCAAGGCGCACGGCGTCGAGACCGACAAGATCGGCCAGGCCTGGTTCGGCGAGACCGAGCCGCTGGTCGAGACCGGCGAGGGCGAGCGTAACCGCCTCAACCGCCGCGTCGTCCTGGTGGCCGGCGACCCGGTCTAACCCTAGCGCAGATTGTGATCGTTTGGCCCCACAGCGTGGGTCCGCGATCACAAGAAACCTGCCCTACACCAAAGAGTTGGAGTGATTTTTCGCGACCGGCGGACGCGCTGACGCGCCTCCAAACGGTCGCAAATCACTCTAGACCCACCCGCTTCCTCCGCGCCGCGGCAAACGCGCCCCCGGCGCGGAGCGCGAGACGGCCGCAGCCCGCAGGCGGGCTGCGGCCGCTTGTCGTTCGGGCCTGACGCCGGCCCCGGTCACGCAGGCTTGCCTTGCCAGCGCGGACCGCGCACCTACACTCCAGCCATGCCCGACGGTGCCGAAAGCCTCAGCCTGCGCGTGGTCGCCTCCCTCAAGGAGGTGCCGGCCGCCGCCTGGGACGCCTGTGCCGGCGACGCCAACCCCTTCGTCAGCCATGCCTTCCTCTCGGCTCTGGAGGAGTCCGGTTCGGCCACGGCCGAGCGTGGCTGGCTGCCGCAGCACCTGCTGCTGGAGGGGCCCGGCGGCCGGCTGCTGGGCGCCGTGCCGCTCTACCTCAAGGGCCATTCCTACGGCGAGTACGTTTTCGACTGGGGCTGGGCCGACGCCTACGAGCGGGCCGGCGGGCGCTACTACCCCAAGCTTCAGTCCTCCGTGCCCTTCACGCCGGTGACCGGCCCGCGCCTGCTCAGCCACCCCGAGGCCGAGCGCGCCGGCGTCTGCGAGGCGCTGATCGGCGGGCTGGCGGAGCTGACCCGGCGGCACGAGGTCTCCTCCCTGCACGTCACCTTTCCCGAGCGCGAGGCCTGGGAGCGGCTGGGCCGGGCGGGCTTCCTGCAACGCCGGGGGCTGCAGTACCACTGGCACAACCGCGGCTACGCCAGCTTCGACGACTTCCTGGCCACCCTGGTCAGCCGCAAACGCAAGGCAATCAGGAAGGAACGGCGCAAGGTGGCCGAGAGCGGGCTGAAGCTACGCGCCCTGGTCGGCGCCGACATCGCCGAGCGGCACTGGGACGCCTTCCACCGCTTCTACCTGGACACGGTCGACAAGAAGTGGGCGCGCCCCTACCTGACGCGCGACTTCTTCTTCCTGCTCGGCGAGCGCCTGGCCGAGCGGGTCGTCCTGATCGTCGCCGAGGACGGCGACGAGGTGGTGGCCGGCGCCCTCAACCTGATGGGCCGGGACGCGCTCTACGGCCGCAACTGGGGCTGCGCGGCCGACTACCGCTTCCTGCATTTCGAGGCCTGCTACTACCAGGCCATCGACTTCGCCATCGCGCGGGGCCTGCAGCGGGTCGAGGCCGGCGCCCAGGGCGAGCACAAGATCCAGCGCGGCTACCTGCCGGTCGAGACCTACTCCGCGCACCTGATCCCCGACCCCGGCTTCCGCGATGCCGTGGCCGACTTCCTGCGCCGCGAGGGCCGCGCCGTTGAGAGCGAGCTGGCCGCCCTGGCCGACTGGAGCCCCTATCGGTCGGAGGACGCCTGAGCCGGCGCACCCCACGCCAGCCGCCCCCGGTGCATCGCCCGTGGCGACTGTCCCGTGTCGACTGCATGACCGCACTGCGCGGCCGCCGCCGGCGGCCTGGTCGCCCTGCGCGGCGCCGTCGACCCGGCCCGCCTGAAGCCCTGGATCGAGGGGGTGAGCGGCACGGTCTTCATCGGCTTCGGCCTCAAGCTGCTCAGCTTCCGGCCCTGATCGCCGCCCCCCCCCACCGGTCCAGGCCCGCGATCGCCGGCCCGGGCCGGTCGCGCGGCGGGTTAGAGTGATTTGCGACCGTTTGGACGCGCGTCAGCGCGTCCGCCGGTCGCGAAAAAACCACACTAACCCTTTGGTGTAGAGAAGGTTTCTCGTGATCGGCGGACCCACGCTGTGGGTCCAAACGATCACCGCCTAATCTAGAAAAGCGCGCCGCGCGCGGCCACCGGCCAGACCGCCTCGACCCGGCCGCCGCGGTGGCAGACGTACCAGTCGTGCAGGTTGACCGTCGGGTCGATGTGGCCGGGGATCAGATGCAGGCGCGCGCCGAGCGCCGGGTCCAGCCCCGCCGGCAGGGCGATGGTGCCGTGCTCGTCGGAGGCGCCGGCGAGGGCCGTGTCCGGGTGGCTGGCCAGCCGGGGCAGCCCGGAATCCGTGGCCACCGCCTTGAGGCCGGCGTCGCAGACGGCGAAGCCCGGCTCCGGCCGGCTCATCACCGTGGTCAGGACGGTCAGGCTCTGGGCGAAGGCCGGCGGCTCGGCGTTGGCGCCGTAGTCGGCATCCATGAAGCAGTAGGAGCCGGGCTGCAGCTCCGTCCAGATCCCCTCGGCCGCCTCCAGCGCGTAGGTGCCGGTGCCCGCGCCGCCGACCGTCTCGCAAGTCAGCCCGGCCGCCGCCAGGGCCTCCAGGCACGCGCGGGTCTGCGCCGCCGCCGCGGCGATTGCCGCCCGCCGTTCCTCGGGGCGGCGCAGGTGCTGGGCGGCCCCGTGATAGGCCTGCAGCCCGGCGAAGCGCAGATGCCCCGCCGCCGCGGTCTGCCGCGCCAGCGCCACGGCCGCCGCCGGATCGCGCAGGCCGCAGCGGTGGGCGCCGACGTCGATCTCCACCAGCACGTCGACCCGCGCGCCGGCCTCGGCCGCCGCCGCCGCCAGCGCGGCGAGATTGTCGGGATGGTCGACGCAGACCCCGAGGCGCGCGCGGCTCGCCAGGCGGGCCAGACGCGCCAGCTTGCGCGCGCCGACCACCTGGTTGGTCACCAGCACGTCGGCGACGCCGCCATCGACCAGCACCTCCGCCTCGGACACCTTCTGGCAGCACTGCCCGACCGCGCCGCGGGCGATCTGCGCCTTGGCGACGTCCGGCGACTTGTGGGTCTTGGCGTGCGGCCGCAGGCGCAGGCCCCGCGCGGCGATCTCCGCCGCCATGCGGTCCAGGTTGCGCTCGAAGGCATCGAGGTCGACCAGCAGGGCCGGCGTGTCGACCCGCTCCAGCGGATCGCCGAGCGCGGCGGGCGGCGGTTGAATCACGGGGTCTCTCCCAGGCAGGCGGGGTGGCGACGGCGCGGCGGTCCGGGGGCGGTCATTCTCGGGGCCCGGTCATTTGGGGGCGCGATCACTGCGGGGCGGTCATTCGGGGGCATAGCCGAAGGGCTGCGGCGCGTCGGCGGCGGTCTCCACCCAGACGCTCTTCGGCTGGCTGTACTCCAGCAGGCCGTCGCGCCCGCTGGAGCGGCCGTAGCCGGAGCCGTGCTGGCCGCCGAAAGGCGACATCACCGACAGGGTGCGGTAGCCGTTGATCCAGAAGGTGCCGGCGCGCACCGCCGCGGCCACCCGATGGGCGCGCCCGACCTCGGCGGTCCAGACCGCGCCGGCCAGGTCGAAGGCGCTGTCGTTGGCCAGCGCCACCGCCTCCTCCTCCTCGTCGAACGTCAGGCAGGACAGCACCGGCCCGAAGATCTCCTCGCGCGCCACCGCCATGTCGGGGGCGACACCGGCCAGCACCGTCGGCGCGAAGAAGTAGCCCGCGCCCGCCTCCTCCGGCCGGCCGCCGCCGGCCAGCACCTGCGCTCCGGCGGCCCGGCCGGCCTCCACCAGCTCGGCGACGCGGACGAACTGCCGGGCGTTGTGGATCGGCCCGACCTCGGTGGTCTCGTCCAGCGGCACGCCGAGCTTGAGGCGCCGCGCGCCCTCGGCCACCAGCGCCAGCAGCGCGTCGGCCACCTTGCGGTGGACCAGCAGGCGCGCGCCGGCAGTGCAGCTCTGGCCGGCGGCGGCGAAGCAGGCCGCCTGCACGCCCTTGGCCGCGCGCCGCAGGTCGGCGTCGGGAAAGACGATGTTGGCCGACTTGCCGCCCAGCTCCAGCAGGCAGGGACGCAGGTTGCGCGCCGCCGTCTCGGCGATGGTCCGGCCGGTCGCCGGCGCGCCGACGAAGACCGTCTTCGCCACCCGGGGGTCGCCGACCAGCGCGGCGCCGGCCGAGCCGCCGCGCCCGGCGAGCACGTTGACCGTGCCGCCCGGCACCCCGGCCTCGTGCAGCAGCAGGCCGAGGCACACTGAGGTGACCGGTGTCAGCTCGCTGGGCTTGAGCACCACCGCGTTGCCGGCCGCCAGCGCCGGGGCGAGTTGCCAGCCGGCAGTGAAGACCGGGGCGTTCCAGGGCGTGATCTGGGCGACGATGCCCAGCGCCTCGCGCCGGGTGTAGTTGAGGTGGCTGGTCGCGACGGGGATCACCTCGCCGTGCAGCTTGTCGGCCCAGCCGGCGTAGTAGTCGAACATCTCCGCGACCTTCAGCACCTCGAGCTTGGCGTCGCGGATCGGCTTGCCGGCGATCACCGCCTCCAGGATCGCCAGGCTCTCGGCGCGCTGGCGCACCAGTTCGCCCATGCGCCAGAGCACCCGGCCGCGGGCGCTGGCGGTGACCGCCTGCCAGGCCGCCAGGCCCCGCCCGGCGGCGTCCAGCGCGTCCAGCGCGCCGGCCTCGGCGCAGTCGGGATAGGCGAAGAGCGGCTGCGCCGTGGCCGGGTCGATCAGCTCGACCGCCGCGCCCCGCCCCGCCAGGACTTCGCCGCCGACCAGCGAGCCGAAGCGCTCCGGCGCGCCGAACCAGAGGGAGAGATGCTTGTCGAGAATGGCGCTCATGACCGGCTGCGCTCCCGCGCAAAGGGGACCATGCGGTTGAAGTCGGCGCTCTCGTCCAGGGCGCCCTGCGTCTCCCGCCAGAGCCGCGCGGTGGCGCGGGCCAAGGCCGGGTCCAGGCCCTCGGCGTCGGCCAGCTCGAGAGCCAGGTCGACGTCCTTGCGCATCAGCCCCATGGTGAAGCCGGAGTCGAAGCTGCCGGACAGCACCCAGCGCGGCAGGTTGGTCTCGCTGACGCCGCTGCGCCCCGATCCGCGGTTGAGCGCCGCCAGCAGCGCCTCGGGCGCCACCCCGCCGGCCTCGGCCAGGGCCAGCGCCTCGCCGGCCAGGGTCAGGTGGGCGGCGCAGAGCAGGTTGTTGACCAGCTTGACGACGTTGCCGCAGCCGGGTCCGCCGCAGGGCACCACCCGCCGGGCCAGGCGTTCGAGCAGCGGCACGGCGCGCGCGACGTCGGCCGCCGCGCCGCCGGCCATGACCAGAAGCTGGCCGTCGCGCGCACCGGCCGGGCCGCCGGAGACCGGCGCATCGACGTAGCCGAGACCGCGTTCGGCCAACGCGGCCTGCAGCCGCCGGCTGGACTCCGGCGCGGCCGTCGAGCCGTCGATCACCAGCGCGCCGGCCGGCAGGTGCGGCGCCGCCTCGGCAACCACCGCCTCGACCACGGCGGAGGTCGGCAGAGACAGCAGCAGGACGCGGCTGTCCGCCGCCAGCGCCGCCAGGCTGGGGGCCAGCGGCGCGAAGGCGGCGGCCCGCGCCGGCACGGCGTCGAAGCCGGTCACGGCGAGGCCGCTGGCCGCCAGGGTGCGGGCCATGGGCAGCCCCATGTTGCCCAGGCCCACGACGCCGACCGGGCCGAGCGGGCCAGACGGGCCGGCCGGCGGCGCGGTGCCGGCCGCGCCGGTCTGCCCGTCCGCGCCGCCGGCCGCGCCCATCAGGCGGCGCTCGGCATGTCGAGGCCCTGCAGGCGCAGCGCCCGGCCGGGCCGCTCGCCGGTCACCGCGCCGTCGCGCCAGACGCTGCGGCCATTGACCCAGACCTCGACGATGCCACGGGCCGGCGTCTTGGGCGCCTCGAAGGTCGCGGAGTCGATCACCTCCGCCGGATCGAACAGCACCAGGTCGGCGGCCTTGCCGACCGCCAGGGTGCCCCGGTCGCGCAGGCCGAACTCGGCCGCCGAGAGACCGGTCATCTTGCGCACCGCCTCCTCCAGGCTGAAGAGCCGCAGCTCGCGGCAGTAGTGGCCGAGCACCCGCGGGAAGGTGCCCCAGAGGCGCGGGTGCGGGTGCGAGTCGTGCGGCAGGCCGTCGGAGCCGATCATGCTGTGCGGATAGCGCATGATCCGCTGCACGTCGGCCTCGTCCATCATGAAGAAGATGCCGCCGGCCGGCGTCAGGCGGGAGACCGCCTCCTGCTGGTCGACGCCCCAGTCGGCGGCGATGTCGCGCAGATCGCGCCCGGCCGCCTCGGGATGCGGCCGCGACCAGGTGACCACCACCTTGCTGGCCCCCATCAGGCGGCCGGAGTCCAGCATCGTCGAGCCGGCGACGTAGGGGTAGACGTCCAGGCCGACGTGCTGGCGCCCGCGTGCGCCGTCGATCAGCTCCAGCGTCTCGGCCGAGCGCCCGAAGTTCGGCTGGCCGGCGCACTTGTGGTGGGAGATGACCACGGGGATCTCCGCCTCGCGGCCGATGCGGAAGGTCTCCTCCAGGGAGGCGGCGATATGGTCGGACTCGTCGCGCATGTGGGTGGTGTGCAGCGCGCGCGCCTGATGCAGGGCCTTGGCCAGCTCGATCACCTCCTCGGTGGGCGCGGCCGTCGAGGGCGGATAGAACAGGCCGGTCGACAGGCCGATGGCGCCGGCCTCCAGACTCTCCTCCAGACGCCGGCGCATGACGGCGACCTCCTGCGAGGTCGCCGGGCGCGTCACGTCGTCCATCGCCCCGACCCGCAGGGAGGAGTGGCCGACCTGCGCCAGCGCGTTGGTCGCCGGCGGCTCGCGGTCGAGATGGTCGAGGTAGCCGGCAAAATCGGCGAAGAAGCCCTCGGCCGTCTCGCTGATCAGGTCGAGCGGCGGCGGCGGACGCCGGTCGATCGCCAGCGGCGCCAGGCTGACGCCGCAGTTGCCGGTGACCACCGTGGTCACGCCCTGGCTGACCTTGCAGTCCATGCCGGGGTTGGCGATCAGGGCGCGGTCGTCGTGGGTATGCACGTCGATGAAACCGGGCGCCAGCACCCGCCCGCCGGCGTCGAGCTCGCGCGCGGCCCGCCAGCCCTCGAGTTCGCCCAGCGCCACGATGCGGTCGTCGCGCACCGCCAATCCGCCGGGCACCGCCGGCGCCCCGGTCCCGTCGATCAAGGTGGCGTTGCGAATGATCAGATCGGCCTGTTTCGACGCGTCGCTCATGACGGACCGGGTTCCTCCCAAGTTGTTGTGCCGACGAAGACGATAGCCCGAGGTCGCGACGGCGGGCTAGGGTCGCACGGCAAAATCGTATGAAATCGAAGGAAGGATCGCGGACATGGATCTGGCCGACCGGACGGCGACCTGGGTGCTGGACGAGGCCGCGGCCGGGCGGCTGGCCACGGAGGACTACCTGGAGGCCTGCCTGGAGCGGATCGCCACGCGCGAGCCCGAGCTGCGGGCCTGGTCTCTGCTGGATACCGCGGCGGCCCGCCGCGCAGCGCAGGCGGCGGCCCGGCGCCGGGGGCCGCTCGCCGGCCTGCCGCTCGGGGTCAAGGACGTCTTCGACACCGCCGACTGGCCGACCGCCTGCGGCTCGCCGCTGCACGCCGGCCGGCAGCCGACGCTCGACGCGGCGGCGGTGGCGCTGGCGCGGGCCGCCGGCTGCGTGCTGCCCGGCAAGACGGTGACCACCGAGTTCGCCTACTTCCACCCCGGCCCGACCGGCAACCCGCACGACAGCGCGCACACCCCCGGCGGCTCCTCCAGCGGCTCGGCCGCGGCGGTGGGCGCCGGCATGGTGCCCTTCGCGCTGGGCACCCAGACGGCCGGCTCGGTGATCCGCCCGGCGGCCTACTGCGGCGTGGTCGGCTTCAAGCCCAGCTACGGGGCGATCTCGACCGCGGGGGTCAAGCAGCTCGCCTGGTCGCTCGACACGGTCGGCCTCTTCGCCCGCTCGGTGGCCGACGCGGCGCTGCTGGCCGAGGCGCTCTCCGGTCAGGCGCTGCGCCCCGGCGCCGCCCCGGCCACGCCACGCATCGGGCTGTGCCGCACGCCGCAGTGGGCGGCGGCCAGCCCAGAGGTGCAGGCGCAGGTCGAGGCCGCCGCGCGCGCCGCCGCCGCGGCCGGCGCCGAGGTCCGCGAGACCGCGCTGCCGCCGGCCTGCGCCGAGCTGCTGGAGGACCAGAAGCTGATCATGGCCTTCGAGGCGGCGCGCGCCCTGGCGCCCGAGCGCAGCCACGGCGAGTCGCAGATGAGCGCCGCGATCCTGGCGCTGATGGATGCCGGCCTGGCCGTGTCCGGCGAGGCCTATCTGGCGGCCCGCGCGCGCAGCCGTGCCGCCCGCCGGGCGCTCGACGGGCTGTTCGCCGAGGTCGACCTGCTGCTCACCCCGGCCGCGCCCGGCGAGGCGCCGCGCGGCCTGGAGGCCACCGGCGATCCGCTGTTCAACCGCGTCTGGACGCTGCTGGGCACGCCCTGCCTGAGCCTGCCTGCCGGCCGGGGGCCCGCCGGCCTGCCGCTGGCGGTGCAGCTCGTCGGCCCCAGCGACGGCGACGCGGGCCTGCTCGCGGCCGCCGCCTGGCTGGCGCCGCTGCTGGCGTGAGCGCGCGCGCCGTCCCGGCGCGCGCCCCTAACCGGCCAGGTGCGCGACCATGCGCTCGAGGATCGCCGTGGGCTGGCGGTAGCGCTCGAGCGTCGCGCGCGCCGCGGCCGCCTGGGCCGGCGTCAGGCGGCTGCCCTCCGCCTGGTCGATCACGTCGGCCAGGTAGGCCTTCGAGAACTCCGGATGGAACTGGTAGGTCAGGATCGGCGCGTCGTAGAGGAAGCCGCCGTTGGGGCAGAAGTCGTTGCCGGCGATCCGCCGGGCGCCGGAGGGCGCACGCAGCACCTGGTCCTGGTGGAACACCGGCACCTCGTCGCGCGGCGCGTGATGCGCCTCCAGATCGTAGGTCTGCACACCCACGCCCCAGCCGGCCTCGGCCTTGCGGACCTCGCCGCCGAGCGCGGCGGCGATGATCTGATGCCCGAAGCAGATGCCGACCTGGGGCCGGTCGCGCTGCGCCATCACCCGGATCTCCTCCATCAGCGGGCCCATCCAGGGCAGCGCGTCGTAGACGCCGTAGCGCGAGCCGGTCAGCAGCAGCCCGTCGAAGCCGCGCAGCTCGCCCGGCGCGTCGCCGGCGATCGGCGAGACCACCTCGAAGGACAGCCGCTTGCCGGCGATCGGCCGCAGCAACTCGGCGAACATCTGCGGGTAGCTGCCGTGCACCGGCGCCAGGCGTTCCGAGACCGGACCGCATTCGACGATGGCGATACGCCGCATAGGGCTCTGTTCCTCCATTCCAATCGGGCCGCTTCCGTGCGGGGCCGGGACGCCACCAGATAGGGAGTGGCGGCCGGACTGCCAAAGACTTCACGCCGCATGGCCGGAATGCTGCCAGCCCCCTGTCGGGCGGCTGCGCCGCGGCCGCGGCCAGGGTAGACTTGCCGGCCGGAGCTGTCGGCCTGCTCCGGGGCGAACGGGACTGACGTGATGGCGCAGACAAACGGCGAGGACTGGCGCGAGTTGGAGATCGTAGCGCGCGCCCGAGACCTGGGCGACGGGTTCCGGGTCCGCCGGGTACTGCCCTACGCCAAGCGCCGCCTGGTCGGGCCCTTCGTCTTCTTCGACGAGATGGGCCCGGTCGACCTGGCGCCCGGCCGGGGCCTGGACGTGCGCCCGCACCCGCACATCGGCCTGGCCACGGTCACCTACCTTTTCAGCGGCGAGATCCTGCACCGCGACAGCCTGGGCTCGCAGCAGCCGATCCGGCCCGGTGCGGTCAACTGGATGACGGCGGGGCGCGGCATCGTGCATTCCGAACGGACCCCGCCGGCCGCCCGCCGCAGCGGCCAGCGCCTGCACGGCCTCCAGACCTGGGTCGCCCTGCCGTTGGCCGACGAGCGGTGCCCCCCGGCCTTCGCCCACCATCCGGCGGAGACCCTGCCGGAGCTGAGGGGCGAGGGTCTGCGGCTGCGCGTCGTCGCCGGCCGGGCCTTCGGCCTGGTCTCGCCGGTCGAGGTCTTCTCGCAGACGCTCTATGCGGTGGTCGAGCTGGCGCCGGGCGCGCGCCTGGAGGTGCCGGCCGAGCACGCCGAGCGCGCGGTCTATCCGGTCAGCGGCGTGCTGGAGATCGCCGGCACGCCCTGCCCCGCCGGCGCCCTGCAGGTCCTGCGCCCCGGAGGTGCCGTCACCCTGCACGCGCTGGAGGCCACCACCGCGGTGCTGGTCGGCGGCGCGCCGCTGGAGGGCGGGCGGCACATCTGGTGGAACTTCGTCGCCAGCGATCCGGCGGTGATCGAACGGGCCAAGGCCGACTGGCGCGCCGGGCGCTTCGATCCGGTGCCCGGCGACCCGGAGTTCATCCCCTTGCCGGAGTAGCGCCGGCCAGAACGGCGGCCGCCACCGGGCCAGACGCCACACGAAAGATTTGCAGTTCCCCCCGCCGGGCGCCACGATGGCGCGCACGGCTCGGCCCGTCACGTTTACCGAGACTTATAGCTTTGCGCGGACCCTTCGAATCCGATGCAGAGAGTCTGACGTCGAAACCGCACGAGTTGCCCCCCTTGCGCGTAAAGGGAGCCCGGTGCCGCCACGATGATCCTGCCCGCCTCAGATCTGCGGCTCGACCACTTCAAGCGGCCGCTCTGGGTCTTCGACATGGAGGCCTGGCGGGTGGTCGACGCCAACGCGGCCGCCGTCGCCTTTTGGGCGCGGCGCAGCAAGGCGGAGCTCTTGGCGGCCGATTTCTCCGACCTGTCTCCGGCGGCGCAACGCCGGCTCGACGGCTATCGCCACCGCTTCGAGAAGGGCGAGAGCATCGAGGAGGAATGGACCTTCTATCCCGATGACGGCCCGGTCCGCGCCCGCTGCCTGGCCAGCCCGGTGACCCTGGACGACGGGCGCATCGCCATGCTGGTCGAGGCGGTCAGCCTGGACACGCCGCCGGTCGAAGGCGTGTCGCGCTCGCTCGAGGCGCTGCGCCACGCCGGCGCCGCGATCGCCATGTTCCGCGCCGACGGCGAATTGATCGTGGCCAATCCGGCGGCCGAGACGCTGCTGGGGCTGAATGAGGCCGGCGGGGTGCGGCTGCAGACGCTTTTCGCCGATCAGGAGGCCGGCCGGCGGGCCCTGGGGTGGGCGGCCGGCGGCGCCATCTTCGACGACGAGGTGGTGCTGCGCTCGCGCCTGGGCGAGCGCTGGTTCGCGTTGCGCATCCACCCGGCCCACGATCCCGTCACCGGAGAACGCGCCTTCTCGGTCTCGGCGAGCGACGTCCACCGCCGCCGCATGGCGGAGGAGCGGCTGAGCGAGAGCGAACGCGCCCGCCAGCAGAGCGAATCCCACGCCCGCGAGCTGGCCACCGCCCAGCGCCGCGCCACCGAGGCGGAGTGGATCCTGCGCGAGGCCATCGAGAGTCTGAACGAGGGCTTCCTCCTGGTCGGCCGCGACGACCGGATCGTCCTGGCGAACCGGCGCTATGCCGATCTCTACCCGGCGGTGGCGCACCTGCTGCAACCCCGCGTGCCCTTCCGCGACCTCGCCCGCGCCTTTGCCGAGGCCGAGGGCATCACCGATGCGCAGGCGCTCGAAGCCTGGGTCGATTGGCGGGTCCGCGCCGTGCGCGAGCAGAAGATCCATAGCTGGGAACAGCCCTTAAAGGACGGGCGCGTGTTCCTGGTCAACGAGCACCAGACCGCCAGCGGCAACGTCGTCAGCCTGCGCACCGACATCACCTCCCTCAAGCAGATCGAAGCCCGGCTCAGCGAGCGGGTCACCGCCATCGAAGCCGCCAACGACGGCATCGCCATCACCGACGCCGACGGGCGTTTCGTCTACATGAACCCGGCGCATGCTCGGATCTTCGCGGGCGAGCCCGACGATTTCCTCGGCGACTCCTGGCACACACTCTACGACCCGGACGAGCTGGCGAAGTTCAGCGACGAGGTCTTCCCGGCCATGGCGCGCGACGGGAACTGGCGCGGCGAGGTGACCGGGCGCAGGCGCGACGGCGCGCCGGTGCCGCAGGAGATCTCGCTCAGCCGGCTGGACAACGGCGGACTGCTCTGCGTCAGCCGCGACATCAGCGAGCGGCGCGCCGCCGAGACCGAGCGCGCGCGCCTGCAGCACCAGCTCTTCCAGTCGCAGAAGATGGATTCGCTCGGCCGCCTGGCCGGCGGCATCGCGCACGATTTCAACAACATCCTGGCCTCCATGCTGGGCTACGCCGGCTTCCTGGTGGAGGACCTGCCGGAGGGCAGCGAACAGCGCCGCTTCGCCGAAGCCGTGGTCGGGGCCGGCAAGCGGGCGCAGGATCTGATCGGCCAGATCCTCGCCTTCGGCCGCGCCGGCGAGCGTGCGAGCGAGGCCGTCGACCTGGGCGAGGTCATGGCCGAAACCGAGCAGCTTCTGCGCGCCACGCTGCCGCCCTCGGTCACGCTGGAGACCAACTTCGAGGGGGCGCGGGACCTCGCGGTCCTGGGCGACCGCGGCCAGTTGACCCAGGTGTTGATGAACCTGGCGGTCAATGCCCGCGACGCGATCGGCGACGCGCAAGGGCGCATCGTCTTCACCCTGTCGCACGGCCCGCCCCATTGGCCCGACTTCGGCCAGGAGATCACCGCCCAGGAGATCACCGCCCAGGAACAGCTTCTGGAAACGAGCGCGCACGGGACAACACGACTCTGGCTGGGCCGCCCGCCCGCCGGCGAGGCGGTGATCGAGGTGGGGGTCGAGGACAGCGGCTGCGGGATGACGCCGCAGATCATGCAGACGATGTTCGAGCCCTTCTACACCACCAAGAAGCGCGGCCGCGGCACCGGCCTGGGGCTGGCCGCGGTCCACGGCCTGGTCGCCAGCCACGGCGGCGCGATCGCCGTGGAAAGCCGCATCGGCGCCGGCACGCGCTTTCGCATCCTTTTGCCCCCCGCCCCGGAGGCTGCGGACGCCGCCATGCCGGAGGCGGCCCCGGCGCCGGCCGGGCGCCAGCGCATCCTGGTGGTCGACGACGAGGCGGAGGTGCGCGAAATGCTGGTCACGGCGCTGCAGCGGCGCGGTTTCGACGCCGTGGCCGTGGAGAGCGGCCTGGCGGCGCTGGAGCTGCTGGGCCGCCGGCAGTTCGATGCCGTCATCAGCGACCAGACCATGCCCCGCATGTCGGGCCTGGATCTCATGACCCGCATCCACCGGCATCGCCCCGGCCTGCCGGTCATTCTCTGCACCGGCTACAGCGAAACCCTGGACGCCGACGCCGCGCGCCAGGCCGGCGCCGCCGCCTTTCTGCGCAAGCCGATCGCCGCCGACAGCCTGATCGACACCCTGGCCCGCCTGCTCGGCGAAAAGGTGGCCGAATAGGCCGAATGCCAACCGGGCGCGGCGGCTTCACGCCTCCTGAAAGACCGCGCCCGCCAACAGCATGTCGACGCAGGCACCGTCGCGCGACAGCGGGAGCAACAGCCGCTCGTAGAGGTAGCGTCGCGCATCCGGGCCGATCACGTCGTTGCGGCGCAGCACCGGGCGCCGCTCGAAAACGGCGGTTTCATAGTCGGGCAGGATCCGCGGCCAGTCCCGCCCGAGATAGCCGTCCTCCACCCGCAGCCCCGTGGTGTCGCGCCCCATGTAGGCCACCAGGGCGGTGCCGACCAGGCGATAGCGCAGGTCGAAGGGGTCGTGCGTCACGTCGATCAGCATGAGGTTCGGCAGCAGCCGCGGGATATCCACCGGATCGAGTGCCGCGCGCGCGGGCAGCGCCCCGCCGACGCAGCGCGCCCGCCAATAGGCATAAAGCTCGCGCAGCAACGGCTGCTGCAGGTGCGCGGGATCGAACCCCGCGTAGCCGGCCGGTCGCGGCGGCGCCGTCATCTTACAAGCCTCCCAGCTCGCGCGCCCGCCGTGCCAGCCCCAGGAAGGCGGCGTCGGGATGGACCACCAGACGCAGCGGCACCGCCTCGAGATAGCCGCGCAGGCGCCCCTTGGCGAGAAAGCGCGCGTAGAGGGTCGAGGCCAGCAACTCCGGCACCAGACGGGGAAGAATCCCGCCGGTCAGGTAGACACCGCCGCGCGCGCCGAAGGTCAGCGCGACGTCGCCCGCGACCGTCCCGAGAAAGCCGAAGAACGCCTCAAGCGCCTCGGCGGCGGCCCGCTCGCCCCGTCGGGCGGCGGCGGTGACCGTCGCGGCGGTGGCCGGGCCGCCGCCGTGGAGTTCATAGAGGGCCGCCAGCCCCGCGCCGCTGAGCACCCGCTCGGCCGAGACATGGCCGTAGCGCGCGCGCAGGCGCGCCAGCACGGCCGCCTCCGCCTCGCTCGCCGCCGGCAGGGTGACGTGCCCGCCCTCGCCCACCAGCGGCGTGCCGTCGGCCAGCAGCGCCGCCACGCCCAGGCCCGTGCCGGGCCCCAGCACCGCCAGCGGCGCCTCGGGCGCCGGCGCCTCGGCCGGCCCGCCCAGCGGCACCAGGTCGTCGGCCGCCAGCTCCGGCAGGGCCAGGGCCTGGGCGGCGAAGTCGTTGACCAGCTCGACCCGCGCCAACCCCAGCGCCGCGGCCAGGGCGTCGGCATGAAACGTCCAGGTGCCGTTGGTCAGGCGGGCCTCTGCGCCGCGCACCGGTCCGGCGACCGCGAGCAGGGCCTGGCCGACCGGAGTCTCCGCGCCCTCGCGCACGCGGCCCAGGGCTGCGGCGGCGTCCGCGAAGTCGGCGACCCGCAGACGCTCCAGCGGCTGGATACCGGCCTCCCCGACCAGCGCGAAGCGGCCGTTCGTCCCGCCGATGTCGCCGATCAGGACGGCGGGCCGCTGGCTCATCGCGCCAGTGCCGCGAGGAAGTCTTCCCGCCAGCGGTCGATGTCGTAGGCCTGCAGGCGGCGCAGCATGCTCTGGTGACGCGCCTGGCGTTCCTCCCGGTCCATGGCCAGGGCCGTCTGCATCGCCTCGGCGACCCCTTCCAGGTCGTAGGGATTGACGATCAGCGCCTCGCTCAGCTCGCGCGCCGCGCCGGCGAAGCGCGAGAGCACCAGAACGCCGGGGTCGTCGGGGTCCTGGGCGGCGACATACTCCTTGGCGACCAGGTTCATGCCGTCGCGCAGCGGCGTGACCAGCCCGACCTTGGCAGTCCGATAGAAGCCGGTCAGCATGCGCCGGCTGAAGCCCTTGTTGAGATAGCGCACCGGGGTCCAGTCGAACTCGGCGAAGGCGCCGTTGAGGTGGCCGCAGGCGGCCTCCATCTCATGGCGCAGCTTCATGTATTCGGGCACGTCGCTGCGCGAGGGCGGCGCGATCTGCAGCATGACCACGCGCCCGCGGTTGGCCGGATAGGCGCGCAGCAGGTGCTCGTAGGCCTGCACGCGCACCAGCAGGCCCTTGGAATAGTCCAGCCGGTCGACGCCGATGATCAGGTCGCGGTCGCGGATCGAGTCCCGCAGCCGCGCCACCTGACGGGACTCCGCCGCCTCGCGCGCCGCTTCGGCCAGGGCGTCGGTGTCGATCGAGATGGGAAAGGCGCCGGTGCGCAGGGTGCGCCCGAAGGCGCGGACCGTGCCGTCGGAGTCGACCTCGGCGCCGAGTTCGTAGCGGCAGTAGTCGAGGAAGGCCTTGCGATACTCCTCGGTCTGGAACCCGACGAGGTCGTAGGCACAGAGCGCCTGGACCAGCGCCCGATGGTTGGGCAACGCCAGCAGCACCTCGATCGCCGGCCAGGGGATGTGCAGGAAGAAGCCCATGGTCTGGTTGCAGCCCATGTGGCGAAGCTGCTCGGCCATCGGGATCAGGTGGTAGTCGTGGACCCACAGCAGGTCGTCGTCGCGCAGCAGCGGCCGCAGGCGGCGCGCGAAGAGCCCGTTGACCCGCTGATAGCCGGCCAGGTAGCGGCGGTTGAAGTCGGCCAGGTCGAGACGGTAGTGGAACAGCGGCCAGAGCGAGCGATTGGCGAAGCCGCTGTAGTACTCCTCGTAGTCGCGGCGGCTCAGGTCGATCATCGCGTAGGTGATGGCGCCCGACTGGAAGACGCCGGTCCCCTCCGGCTCCGCGGCCTCGTGCTCGACGGTCTTGCCGGACCAGCCGAACCACATGCCGCCGCTCTCCTCGAGCGCGGCCTTGACGCCGACGGCCAGGCCGCCCTCGCCGCCCGACCGCCCCTGCCGCGGCACGGCCACGCGATTGGAGACGACCACCAGTCGCCGCGTACCGCACCGCGCGGCGGGGGCCGCCGCGTCGCTCTTGTCCTCAGTCCTCTCGGCCAGGCTCACAGCGCTTCCTCCCATGAGCGACTGAGGCGCATCGCCGAGTTGATCAGGCCCACCATGGAGTAGGTCTGCGGAAAATTGCCCCAGAGCTCCTTGGTTTTCGGGTCAAGATCCTCCGACAGCAATCCGGCTGCATTGCGGCACATCAACATCTCCTCGAACAGTTCGCGGGCCTCTTCGTTCCGCCCGACCTGCGCAAGCGCGTCGATGTACCAGAAGGTGCAAATGTTGAAGGAGGTGTCCGGCACGCCGAACTCGTCCTTGGCGTAGCGGAACAGGTGGTTGCCGCGGCGCAGCTCCTGCTCGACGAAGGCCAGGGTGCCCTTGAAGCGCGGGTCCTGGGGCGCGATGAAGCCGAGCGAGGGCATCAGCAGCAGCGAGGCGTCGGGATCGCTGCCCCCGAAGCTCTGGGTGAAGCTGCCGAGCCGCTCGTTCCAGGCCCGCTCGATGGTGCCCGCGCGGATCCGCTGCGCCTGCTCGGCCCAGTAGGCCGCCCGCTCCGGCTTGCCCAGCGCGCGCGCGATCCGCGCCAGGCGGTCGCAGCCGGCCCAGCAGAGCACGCTGGAGTAGGTGTGGACCGCCTGGCTGTTGCGCAGCTCCCAGAGGCCGGCGTCCGGCTGGTCCCACAGCGCCAGGCCGCGCTCGCCGACCCGCTCCAGGCGGGCGAAGAGGCTCTCGCTCGGCGGATGGGTGATCCGCTCGTCGAAGAAGACCTGGGTGGTCGCCAGGATGACGCTGCCGTAGCCGTCGTTCTGCACCTGGGTGTAGGCGTGATTGCCGACGCGCACCGGCCCCATGCCGCGATAGCCCGGAAGCTGCGGCAGCTCGCGCTCGTCCAGGCGCGTTTCCTGGGCGATGCCGAACACCGGCTGCAGGTCGCCGCCGTCCCAGCCGGCGACCAGGTTGGTGATGTAGAAGAGGTAGCTTTCCATGGTGCGGGTCGCGCCCAGGCGGTTGAGCGCCTGCACAACGTAGTAGGAATCGCGCAGCCAGCAGAAGCGGTAGTCCCAGTTGCGCGCGCTGTCGGCGGCCTCGGGGATCGAGGTGGTCACCGCCGCGACGATCGCGCCAGTCTCCTCGTAGGCGCAGAGCTTCAGGGTGATGGCGGCGCGGATCACCGCCTCCTGCCACTCGAAGGGAATCGACAGGCCACGCACCCAGTCGCGCCAGTAGTCCTCGGTCTTCTCGGTGAACTCCCGCGCCACCCCGGCCACCGACTGGGTCAGGCTCTCGTCGGGCCCGAGCACGAAGCTCAGCGGCGTCTCCAGCACGAAGGGCACCTCGTCGGCGACGTAGGTCACCGGTGCATCGGTGGTCAGCCGCAGGGTCAGGTCCGGCATGACGAAGCGCAGATGGTTGCTGCCGCGCGTGGTGGCCGGGCGCGCCTCGCCGTAGGTCTGGGCCGGGCGCAGCCGCACGCGAATGCGCGGCGTGCCGGCCAGCGGCCGGATCTGGCGCACCAGTTGGGTCGGCCGGAAGGCGCGGCCGTAGTGCCGGAAGCGCGGCGCCAGGTCGACCACCTCGATGGCGTTGCCGGCGCCGTCGCGCAGGCGGGTGACCAGCACGGCGGTGTTGCGCCGGTAGAACTGCTCGCTCTCGACCAGGCCCTCCAGCTCCACGTCCCAGAAGCCGAGCTCCGGTTGCGCCTCGCCGTTGCCGAGCAGGCTGCAGAAGACGGGGTCGCCGTCGAAGCGGGGCATGCAGGTCCAGACGATGCGGGCCTGGCGGTCGACGAGGGCGGCAAAGCTGCAGTTGCCGATGAGGGCGAGATCGAGTGTGGACATGGGTTCCATCGACTGGTCGGCGGACAGGCGGCGAGAGGATAGGCGGCGAGAGGATAGGCGGCGAGAGGATAGGCGGCGAGAGGATAGGCGCAGAGCGCCCGAGGTCAATTCGTGAACCCACGAGCCCCGCCGGACGGCGGTCCCGCGCCCCGGGGCGATCCGGCCGCGCGCCGCGCTAACCGACGATCCCGGCCACCCGCTCCTGCGGGATCACGTAGGTCAGCCGCCAGCTCGGATCGTCCTGCTTGCCCGACAGCACGTCGGTCAGGCTGAAGGTCGGATTGCGGCCGATCAGCACGCAGCCCTGCTTCTCGAAGAAGCGGCAGGCCGCGGCATTACGCTCGTAGGTGTGGACCAGGGTGCCCAGGCCGCAGTAGCGCACGGCCTGGCGGAACAGGGCGTCGCCCACCGGCCCGCCCTGGAACGCCGGGTGGACGAAGAGGTTGGTGATGACCGGCGGCTCCGGCCGGGCCTCCGGCGCGCATTCGACGAAGCCCAGCAGCGTCTTGCCCCGGCTCTCCTGCCGCTCGGCGACGAAGAGCGCATGCTGCGGCTTCTGGCGGTAGGGGATGTTGCGCGAGTAGTCGCCCTCGGGCAGCCAGCCGACCCCGGCGTTGAGACAGGCCACGAGCAGCTCGCCGATCGGGCGCAGGTCGTCCAGGGTGGCGGCGCGGATCTCCATGAACGCCGGTTTAACTCAACCATGCCGCGTTTCGGAAGAGGCAAGTTCCGCCTGCCCGGAAAAGACGCGGCGCTCTCAGGAGCTGTGGTCGAGCAGGGACCCCAGCATGGCGTCCCCGGTCTGCAGGACCTTGAGATTGGCCTCGTAGGCCCGCTGCGCCTCGATCTGGCGCACCGTTTCCTGCTCCAGCGACACGTTGGGACGGGCGACCAGCCCCTTGGCATCGGCCTGGGGATCGCCGGGATCGTAGGTCGGCAGGTAGCCAGGCGCCAGGAAGCGGGTCTGACCACGCGCCCCGCCGCCAACCGCGCTCACCGGATCGACGCGCAGCGGGCCGGCCTCTTGCTCGGCCGCATCGCTCGGCACCGTCACGGTCGCCGCGGCGACATTGTGGGCGGAGGCGGCGACGCGCTTGGTCTGAACCTGCGCGCCGGACAGGGCGTTGGAAATGGCAGACGTCATGATGCTGAGTCTCCTTCCACGCCAATCAATGTGGGTTGCGCGAAGCATCCCGTCAAATATTTGTATTTGTGCGGCATTTTTTTCAAATCCGCTGGTTTTCCTCGCCGCCCGGCGGCCGCGGCCGGAGAGGGATTCTATGCTGGCCCAACATATGCCGAAATGATATATTCCATTGTGAAATAGAGAGGCTGCCTTGGACAGCAAAACCCTCTGCCTTGCCGTCCTGCTCGACGGGCCGGCCAGCGGCTACGAGATCAAAAAGGCCCTGGAGTCCGCGCCGCTCAGCCACTTTCAGGAGACCAGCTTCGGCGCGATCTACCCGGCCCTCACCCGCCTGGCATCGCAGGGGCTGATCGCCGGCAGCGAGCTGGCGCAGGACAAGCGGCCCGACAAGAAGGTCTATCGTCTGACCGCCGCCGGCCACGCCGAGTTGGTCGAGGCGCTGATGCGCCCGCCGGCCCCCGACAAGTTCCGCTCCGACTTCCTGCTGGTGCTCTACCTGGGCGACCTGCTGCCGCCCGAGCGTGTGATGGAGGTCATAGACGCGCGGATCGCCGCGCTGGAAGAAGACGCGCGGCAGACCCGTGCCTGCGGCGTCGCGGAGCTGTCGGCCACCCAGGCCTTCGTGCAGCGTTTCGGCCTCGCCTACTACGAGTTCGCGGCCCAGTGGCTGCGCAACAACCGCGACCGCCTGAGCCGCGAGCTGGGCGATACCCGGCCGCAGGTCGCGCACCAGGGATGAACGCTCGTCGCGGACGTTTCGTACAAGGGACGAGCCAGACGAGAAGCCGACCGGACCTATGCGCCTCAACCGCTCCTATCTGATCGCCGCGCTGCTGGCGCTGGCGGCGGTCGCCTGGGTCGCCTCCGGCAGCCTCGGCGAGAACCCCAGCACGCCGGAGGTCTCCAAGCCGCCGGTGGACGTGGATGCCCTGCGCGAGACGACTCGCGTGCGGGTGCGCGAGAGCACCGCCGCCCCGCGGCTGATCGAGTTGAGCCTGACGGGGCATACCGAAGCCGTGCGTACGGTCGACGTCCGCGCCGAGACCTACGGCCAGATCGAGGAGCTGCGGGTCGAGAAGGGCGAGCGGGTCGAGGCCGGCCAGGTGATCGCCCGGCTCGACGCGCGCGACCGCCAGGCCCGCCTGAAGGAGGCCCAGGCGCTGCTGCGCCAGCGCCGGATCGAGTACGAGGCGGCGCGCAAGCTGAACGAGCGCGGCTTCCGGGCCGAGACCCAACTCGCCGAATCCCGGGCCCGGCTGGATGCCGCCGAGGCCGCCGTCGAGGCCGCCCGGGTGGCGGTGGACAACCTGGAGGTCGTCGCGCCCTTCGCCGGCGTGCTCGATGCGCGCATGGTCGACCTGGGCGACTACGTCGAGACCGGTGCCTCGGTCGGACGGATCGTCGACCTGGACCCGGTGCTGGTGGTCGCCCCCGCCAACGAGCGCGACGTGCGCCGCCTGCGGGTCGGCGAGCCCGGCTCGGCCATTCTCGCCACCGGCGACGAGGTCTGGGGCCGCATCCGCTTCATCGCCGCCGCCGCCAACCCGCAGACCCGCACCTTCCGGGTCGAGCTGGAAGTCGACAATCCCGACGGCGCCGTGCCGGCCGAGATGACGGCGGTGATGCGCCTGCCGCTGAACCGCGTGATGACCCACCGCATCACTCCGGCGATCCTCACCCTCAACGACGCCGGCGTGCTCGGCCTGCGGGTCGTCGAGGCGGATGACGACGACGACCCCGAAACCGGACGGGTGCGCTTCGTGCCGGTCGAAATCATCGAGGACACCGCAGAGGGGCTCTTCGTCGCCGGCCTGCCCGAGGAGGTGACCCTGATCACCGTCGGCCAGGAGTTCGTCAAGGACGGCGAGCGGGTGATCGCGGTGCCCGAACGCCAGGTCGAGGTGCCCGACACGCCGCTGACCGCCGAGCGCGGCAGCCGCCCAGGGAGCGCCGGGTTCCGCGCCGGGGCCGACGGCGGCGAGGCGGCGCGATGAAGGCGATCATCGACGCCGCGCTCAGCCACAGCCGCACGGTGCTGGCCAGCCTGGTGCTGCTGCTGGTCGCGGGGGCCTACGCCTACAACGCCGTGCCCAAGGAGGCCGAGCCGGACGTCAACATCCCGATCATCTACGTCTCCCTGCATCACGAGGGGATCAGCCCCGAGGACTCCGAGCGGCTGCTGGTCAAGCCGATGGAGCAGGAGCTGCAGGCGCTGGAGGGCATCAAGGAGCTGCGCTCCTTCGCCTACGAAGGCGGCGCCAACGTCGTGATGGAGTTCGAAGCCGGCTTCGACCCCGACGTCGCCATGGACGACGTGCGCGAGAAGGTCGACCTGGCCAAGCCGGAGCTGCCGGGCGAGACCGACGAGCCGACCGTGCACGAGGTCAACCTCAGCCTCTTCCCGGTGCTGGTGGTCTCGCTGTCCGGCAACGTGCCCGAGCGCACCCTGCTGCGCCTGGCGCGCACCCTGCAGGACCGGATCGAGACCATCCCCACCGTGCTGGAGGCGGAGATCGCCGGCGACCGGGACGAGCAGGTCGAGCTGCTGATCGACCCGCTGCGCCTGGAGCAGTACGGCCTCGACGCCTCCTACGTGCTCAACCTGGTCAACCGCTCCAACCGGCTGGTCGCCGCCGGCTCGCTGGACACCGGCGCCGGCCGCTTCGCGGTCAAGGTTCCCGGCTTGTTCGAGTCGGTCGACGACATTCTCGATATGCCGGTGAAGTCGGACGGCGATTCCGTCATCACCTTCCGCGACATCGGCACGATCCGCCCGACCTTCGAGGACCGCGAGGGCTACGCCCGGATCAACGGCCAGCCGGCGATCGCCCTGGAGGTGTCCAAGCGCGTCGGCTCCAACATCATCGAGACCATCGAGAAGGTGCGCGCGCTGGTCGAGGCCGAGCGCGCAGGCTGGCCGGACGAGGTGCAGGTCTTCTACAGCCAGGACAAGTCCTCGAACATCCGCACCATGCTCAGCGACCTGCAGAACAACGTGCTGGCGGCGATCCTGCTGGTCATGGTGGTGGTGGTGGCCGCGCTCGGCCTGCGCTCCGGCGGGCTGGTGGGCGTCGCCATCCCCGGTTCCTTCCTGACCGGGCTGCTGGTCATCTACCTCGCGGGCCTGACGGTCAACATCGTCGTCCTGTTCAGCCTGATCCTGGCGGTCGGCATGCTGGTGGACGGCGCCATCGTCGTCACCGAGTACGCCGACCGCAAGAAGTCGGAAGGACTCGACAAGCGCGACGCCTACGGCCTGGCCGCCAAGCGCATGGCCTGGCCGATCATCGCCTCCACCGCCACCACCCTGGCGGCCTTCCTGCCGCTGCTGTTCTGGCCCGGCGTGGTCGGCGAGTTCATGCGCTTCATGCCGCTGACGCTGATCGCCGTGCTGACCGCCTCGCTGGCCATGGCGCTGATCTTCGTGCCGACCCTGGGCGCGGTGCTCGGCGGCCGCGGCGGCAGCGCCGACCCCGGCCAGATGAAGGCGATCGCCGCCGGCGAGCGCGGCGAGCTGACCGAACTGGGCGGCTTCACCGGCGCCTACATCCGCTTGCTCAAGCGCGCGCTGAGGCATCCGGGCAAGATCGCGCTGGTCGCCGTCGCCCTGCTGATCGGCGTGCAGGCGGCCTACAGCCAGTTCGGCCGCGGCATCGAGTTCTTCCCCAACGTGGAGCCGGAGAACGCCGCCGTGTGGGTGCACGGCCGCGGCAACCTCTCGATCGAGGAGCGCGACAGCCTGGTGCGCGAGGTCGAGGCCGAGATCCTGGACATCCAGCGCGAAAGCCAGGCCTTCCACACGGTCTATGCCCGCACCGTCGCCTCCTCCGGCCGGCAGAACGACGACGAGCCCGAGGACCTCATCGGCATCATCAACCTGGAGTTCGTCGACTGGTTCCAGCGTCCGCCGGCGCGCGAGATTCTGGAGCGGATCCGGGCGCGCGGCCGTGCGCTGCCGGGCATCTATGTCGAAACCCGCGAGGAGGAGGCCGGCCCGCCGGTGGGCAAGCCGATCCAGCTTCAGGTCAGCGCCGACTCCCCGGCCAAGCTGGAGCCGGCGGCGCTGCGCCTGGCCGAGCTGCTGCGCGACACCCCCGGGCTGGTCGACATCGAGGACGGGCGCCCGATCCCGGGCATCGAGTGGGAGCTGGAGGTCGACCGTGCCGAGGCCGCCAAGTACGGCGCCGACGTCACCCTGATCGGCAACTACGTGCGCATGGTCACCAACGGCATGAAGCTGGCGGAGTACCGCCCCGACAGCTCCGACGAGGAGGTCGACATCGTGCTGCGCCTGCCGGCCGGCTACCGCACGATCGACCAGTTGGAGCGGATCCGCGTGCAAACCGACCGCGGCCTGGTGCCGATCGCCAACTTCGTCGAGAAGCGGGCCGAGCCCAAGGTCTCCCTGCTCAACCGCGTCGACGGCAACCGGGTGATGACGGTCAAGGCCGACGTCGGCGTCGACCCCGCTACCGGCGAGGAGGTGCTGGCCGACGACAAGGTGCAGGAGATCCGCGCCTGGCTGGAGCGCAACCGCGACCAGCTCCCCGACGGGGTCGCGGTCGCCTTCAAGGGCGAGGACGAGGAGCAGCAGGAGAGTCAGACCTTCCTGACCAAGGCCTTCGGCGTCGCCCTCTTCCTGATGGCGATCATCCTGGTCACCCAGTTCAACTCCTTCTACTCGGCCTTCCTGATCCTCTCGGCGGTGGTGATGTCGACCATCGGCGTGTTCATCGGGCTGATGATCATCGACCAGCCCTTCAGCGTGGTGATGAGCGGCATCGGCGTGATCGCCCTGGCCGGCATCGTGGTGAACAACAACATCGTGCTGATCGACACCTACGACCGCCTGAAGCAGGACAGCGACGACCCGACGGAGGCGATCCTGCGCACCGGCGCCCAACGCCTGCGCCCGGTGATGCTGACCACCATCACGACGATGCTGGGGCTGATGCCGATGGTGCTGGGGACCAACATCGACTTCATCGACCGCCTGGTGCAGGTCGGCGCCCCCTCCACCCAGTGGTGGTCGCAGCTCGCCACGGCCATCGTCTTCGGCCTGGGCTTCGCCACCCTTCTGACGCTGATCTTCACGCCCTGCATGCTGATGCTGCGCGCCAACGCCCGGCGCTGGCGTCTGGCGCGGCGGGCCAGGAAGGAGGCCAGCGTCCCGCCCGAGGGAACGAACGCCGCCGGGGTCTTGCCCAAGGCCGCCGAATAGGCTGCGCCAGCAAAGATTTACTGAGCCTTAAGAGCTTTGCCGGCAGGGTGGGTTTCGTTGCGTTCTAGCTTCGGAGTCCGCCCCGCATGGCCGCCGAACTCTCGTCGGAGCCCCTGCTCACCGCCGCGCCCCCCTCCAACATTTCGGTGTCGGCGGGAGACGGCGCCGTGCTGCAAGAGGCCGTGCGCGTGGCCACCTCGGCCCAGCTTCCCCTGGAACTCGGCAGCATCGAGGTGACCGAGGACGGTCGGGTCGCGCCCAGCGCCGGCGGTCGCCCCCTGACCTTCAGCTTCTACTATCGCGGCCTGCCCTTCGCCGGCGAGGTCGGCCCGCAGGACGGCGCCACGCTGCGTCTGGTCGGCGAGTTCGGCAAGCTGCCCTTCACGGCGGAGATGCCGCAGGGTCGGCGCGCGATCCGCAACCTGGTCGCCGAGAGCCAGCGTAACCCCCGGATTCGGTTCCTCATCACGCGCGCCCAGGACATCCGGCTGGCCATGGAGGTCACGCCGCCGAAGCCGCGCACGCCGGTCGGCCTGGTCGCCGCGGTCGCCGCGCTGCTGCTGGAGGCGCAGCCGGCGACCCAGGCCATGACGGCGCTGCTGTCCACCCGGTTCCAGCCCACCCAGGCGACGACCGCCCCGGTCGCCGCGAACGGCGCCGCGACTCCGCAGCCGCTCAAGACCATCGACGAGGGTCAGGGCACCACCTGATCGGCCGGCGGTCGCCGGAGCACGGTCGCGGCCACCGCCGCCGCGCCTCAGCCGGCCTGCCCCTCGCGCGGCAGCACGAAGATCTGCCCCGGATAGATCAGATCGGGGTCGCGGATCTGATCCGCATTGGCGTCGAAAATCACGGTATAGCGCGGCCCCGCGCCGTAGGTGCGCCGGGCGATGGTCCAGAGGTTGTTGCCCGGCTGGATCACCACGAAGCGCTCCTCCGGGGCCAGATCGGCGGTCTCGAAAGCGGCGCGGGCGAAGGGCGACTCCACCCGCGCGGTAACCGTCCCCTCGGCATCGAGCTGGTCGATGCGCAGGGTGTAGAGGCCGGGCGCCACCTCGCGCTCCGGCGCCAGGCGCCAGCGGCCGTCGGCGCCGATCGTGGTCTCGCCCAGGGCCGCGTTGTCCAGATAGGCCACCACCCGCTGGCCCGGCTTGCCCTGGCCGGTAATCACCAGCGCGCCGTCGGGGTCGTAGTCGACCGCTTCCAGCCAGAGGCCGCCGGCGCTCTCGGCCGGCGCCGGCTCGGGAAGCTGCATCACCCGCGTCTCGCCCTGCGCGTCGGCCGGCACCTGCACCACCAGCGCGCCGGCGCCGGCAGGCGCGTCCCCGGGCTCCTGCCCCGGCTGCTGCGCGGCCTGGTCCGCGGCCTGCGGCGCCGCCTCGCCGCCCGCCGCCCGGCGTTCGGGCACCGAAAGCACCACCAGGTCGCCGCCGCGGCGGGTCTCGCCCTGCGGGTCCGTCGCCTCCAGCTCCAGGGCATAGTCACCCGGCGGCAGCGGACGCTCGGGCAGGAGCACGAACTCGCCGCGCGCATCGGCGCGGCCCCGCGCCACCTCCTCGCCGTCCTTGCGCACCACCACCTCGCTGCCGGGCGCGGCGCGGCCCGCCATCACGCTGGAGCCGTCGCGCTCGACGCGGACCACGTCGAAGGAGGGGCCGGCGTCGTCGCGCCCCGCCTCGGCCTCCTCGGCGGCCGTCTTCTCGGAAGCCGTCTCGCCAGAGGTCGTCTCGTCAGAGGTCGTCTCGTCAGAGGCCGGCGGGGCGGTGGCGCCGTCGGCCGCCCGCTCCCGCGCGGCCCCACCCCGTTCGGCCCCGAGCGGTTCGGCCCCGAGCGGTTCGGCCCCGTCCTGCGTGGGTCCCTCCTGCGCGGGTCCCTCCTGCGCGGGTCCGTCCTGCGCGGGCCCGTCGCCCTCGCGCTCCGCCGTCGGCGCTTCGGACCGCTCCGTCGCCTCGGGCCGCTCTCGAATCGTCTCCGACGGCTCAGGGGCCTGGCGCTGCGCCTGCGCCCGGGGAGCCTCCGGCCGCGCGTCCTCTTCGGCCAGCTCGCCCCGGGCCGCCTCGCCCTGGGCCGCCTCGCCCTGGGCCGCCTCGTCCTGGGCCGCCTCGTCCTGGGCCCTTCCGTCCTGCACCTCGTCATCGGCGCCCAGCCGATCGGGAGCGGGCTGAGCGGATCGGGAGGGCTCGGGCTCGGAAGGATCGGGAGGCGCGCGCCGCACGCTCTCGCCGGGCTCCGGCTCCTGGCGCGTCTCCGGCGCGGCGGGACGCTCGGCCTGCGGCACCGGCGCCGGGCTTTCCGGCCCCCGCAGCAGGAAGTACCACAGCCCCAGAGCCACGGCCGCGAGGAGCAGAACACCGAGAACCAGACCGCCGCGCTTCACCTGCACCTTCCTTCCCAGCGTCCCGCGCCGGCCGCCCCCCGCGCCGGCCGCCCTCCGCGCCGGCCGCCCTCTGCGGCGACGCGGAGGCGCCGGCGGGTCCTCGGGGCTTGTCGGCCGGGGACAGCCGTGTGACACAACGAAAACCTAGCTCGCCGCCGGGAGCGGCGCAATTGCGCGGCCGGAGCAATCCGCGCTCTGGTCGGCGGGCCCGCGGGACGCTAGGTTCCGGCGATCCGCCGGGCCTGTCCCGGCCGCCACCCCCGCCACGCCCCGAAGCTGGACAGTACCGAGATGACCGAACCCTACACCCTCTGCCTCTACTGCGGCTCCTCGAACCGCGCCGACCCCGTCTTCTACGAGGCGGCGGCGGAGTTCGGGCGCGAGGTCGCGCGGCGCGGCTGGCGGCTGGTTTTCGGCGGCGGCCGGGTCGGGCTGATGGGCGCGGCGGCCGAGGCGGCGCTGGAGGCCGGCGGCGAGGTGATCGGCATCATCCCGGGCTTCCTGCACGAATTCGAGGTGGGCCACCACGGTGTCACCCGCCTGGAGGTCGTCGAGTCGATGCACATCCGCAAGATGCGCATGTTCGAGCTGTCCGACGCCTTCTGCATCCTGCCCGGCGGCCTGGGCACCCTGGACGAGACCTTCGAAATCCTGACCTGGCGACAACTGGCGCTGCACGACAAGCCGGTGGTCCTGGCCAACCTCAAGGGCTTCTGGGACCCGCTCCTGGCCCTGATCGAGGCCCAATGCGCCGCCAACCTGGTGCGCCCCGAACATGCCGCCCTGCTGCGCTCGGTCGACAGTATTCCCGCCCTCTTCGAGGCGCTCGGCCGGCGCGGCGAGGCGGTCACCGGAGCCACCTCGAAGTTCCAGTGACCGGCGGCCGTCCGGCGCTCGGCGCGCCGGCTCAGCCGGCCAGGGGCCAGGCCTCGTACTGGCCGTTGGCGACCTGCAGCACGTCGCGCTCGATCAACCGGTAGCCCTGCTCCGGACGCAGCCGCTCCTGGCGCCGGCGCTCGGTCATCGCCTCGGCGTGGAAGCGCCGCGTCTCGGCATCGAACGGCAGCCGGCCGCAATCGAGGAAGCGCACCGCCCGGTCCGGGCCGCGCGCACACATGGCCTCGCCACGGTTGTGGATCGAGGGGGCGAAGGGGATGTCCAGCACGCCGGTGCGGAAGCCCTCGACCACGCCGGCGGCCAGGTTGCCCTTGCCCAGCGCGATCACCGCCTCGACGATCGCCAGGGTCTCGCGCCGGATGCGCGCCATTTCGCGCTGCACGGCGCCCGCGTCGACCCGCAGGTCCCGGGCCATCTCGATGCCGCGCCGGCTGGCCACCAGCCCGGCGATGTTGTCGGCCATCGAGGGGATCTTGAAGGCCTCCACCGCCGTCTTGGTCATCATCCGCGTCGCGCCCGACAGCGCCGCGGTGACGGAAGACTGGCAAATCAGCTCCTCGGCCTGGGTCGCCACGCCGGGAAAGGCGGCCATGTACTGGTGATAGACCGCGCTGACCCGGACCTGGCCGAAGCCGAAGTTCTCCAGCACCTCGCGGGCGAGCGGCGCGATCGAGCGGATCGCCGCGACGTCCTGGGTCCGACAGCCCTGCTCGGCCCAGCCCAGGCTGACCGCCTGCACCCCCTGCTGCGCCGCCAGCACGGCTTCCAGAATACCGGTGGCGATCGCCAGGCAGGGTGGCACCAGCGTCGCCGTCAGGGTGCCGAAGAACTCGCGGTCGATCACCAGGCCGAACTTCTCGGCATAGTGTCCCACCAGGCGGTCGACGTAGCGCCACGCCGTCACGCTCTCGGCCAGGGGATAGTCGCGGTAGTAGGGCAGGTTGTAGCAGATCGGCCCGCCCTCGTAGGCCGTGACCCCGCCGGCCAGGGAGACTTCGCAGAGCAGCCGCGGATCGCGGGTGGAGTGGCGCGTCTGCAGCGGCAGCGCGATGGCGCTGGCGATGCGGCGCAGCGGCACGACGCCGTGGTTGACCACGGGAAAGCCGTTCATCGTCGCATAGCCGTGGCGCGTCGACTCGCGCAGCGCCTCCTCGGCGAAGGGATAGTTGTTGTTGCGGGTGTAGGAGTCGACCTGGAAGGCCAGCACCCGGGCGCCGGCCTGCTTGTAGGCGCGCATCAGGCCGAGCTGCTCGCGCTCGCCCGGCACGCCGACGCGCGGCTGCACCAGGATCGGCGCGTCGCCGGCATCGACCCGGGCCTGCAGGGCGCTCCAGTTGGGCTGCCGCCGCAGGAAGGCGGCATTGTCCTCGAGATCGCGCGCGCCGGCCCCGGTCGGCCAGTGCTGCAGCACCTGACGCCGCTCGTTGGTCAGCTCCGGCTCGCTCATGCGCGCGTCGGACAGCCAGGAGGGCACCAGGGGCCTGCGCTGGCCCGCGCGCTCGCGCACAGCCTGGGGAATGCGCACCGGCTGCACCTCGCCGAGGGCGCGCGCCACGGCCTCCAGCACCACCTCGATGGTCACGAAGCCCAGGAAGACCTCGTGGAAGCCGAGCGCGCGGAACAGCCGCTCGCCGCCCACCAGGTCCTCGACCACCGGGTTGCCGCCCAGGAACCAGACGGGCTGCGGCTCCTCGCCGTGGCGCAGCCGCAGTTCGGGGAAGCTCTTCAGGTAGCTGCGCGCATGGCCGTCCATGCAGGAGACCATCACGAGATTGACCGCCGAGGCGTAGGTCCAGAAGATCTCGATCGGGTTCTGGGTGCCGATGTAGAGCACCTCGTAGCCACGCGCGCTCAGCGCCTGCCGGAGGATGTGCAGGCCGACCGAGTGGGAATCGCCGCCCAGCCCGCCGAGAAGCACCGAGTGACGCAGCATCGGGCCCGCCCCCTCAGGCCGGCTTGCGCGCGGTGACGAAGTTCCAGGCCACCACCGTGCCGTCCTCGGCCGGGTGGTCCACCGACTGCACCATCTTGACCACCTGCTCCACCTCGAAGGCGCCGAACAGCGCCCGCGCCTCGGCGCTGGTGGTGAAGTGCAGCAGGCCGGCGTTCTCCAGGCGGGTGCCGCAGTTCTCATAGTCGCCGCCGCCCAGCGGCGTGCCGCTGTCCTTGGCGCTGCTGTCGCGATTGAGCAGGGTCGAGTAGACCAGTCCGCCGGGCTTGAGCACCCGCCTGACCTCCTGCAGCAGCGCAGGAATCTCGGCGCCCGGATTGCAGGTCAGCGCGCCGCGGTCGATGACGCCGTCGAAGGTCCCCGCCGCGTAGGGCAGCGCCTCGAAAGTCGCCTGCCGCACCGTGTCGTTGGCGAAACCCTCCAGGGCCAGGCGCTGCCGGGCGATCTCGACCGACTCCGCGGCGCCGTCGACGCCGTGGTAGTCGAAGCCCTCGCGCGCCAGGAACAGCAGGTGGTGGGCGCCGCCGCAGCCGAGGTCGAGCAGCCGCACGGCGCCGCGGTCCTCGGCCCGGCCGAAGTGGCGCAGCACGAAGGTGACCACGTCGGTGAAGGGGTAGCTGTTGTAGCGCCCGTGGTAATAGCGCTTGTCCCATTCGGTCTGCTGCATTGGCGTCTCGCTAAAGGCTGGCGGCCGCGCCCTGCTCGGCCGGCGACGGGAAGCGGATGAGGGCGTGCGGGTCGCGCGCCAGGCAGGCCTCGGCCACCCGCACCACGCAGCGCGCGGTGGTCAGCCGGTGCAGGCCGTAGCCGAAGCGCGCAGTGCGGCAGGCGGGGTCGGCCTCGATGGCCGCGCCGACGCGGCTGCGGTCGTTGACGAAGTTGCGGTCGCGGTCGCGCACGCAGTGCACCGCCGCATCGGCGAAGAGCCGGCCGGCGTCGCGGGTCTGCCCGGTGAAGCGCTTGTCGTAGCGGTAGGGCACCTGGCGCATCCGCTCGACCTGCATGAACAGCGGCAGAGCGGTGAAGTCGACGCCCAGCAGCAGGATCTGGGCGTCGGCCTGGACCAGGCGGTCGTAGAAGGTGTCCGGGCCGAAGCTGAGCTCCCCCTCGCGGCGCAGGAAGGCCGCCGCCTCCGGCCCGATCCCGGCGTTCGAGAAGTTGGGGTCGAGGCTGCGCCGCCCTTCGGCATGGCCGCGCACCAGGTCGCCCAGCGCGCCGACGGTGGAGGGGCTGGCCTGGCGGTCGTAGATCCGGCCGTCGAAGTAGCTGTAGGTGAAACTCGGCGCGAAGAGCGTGCCCGCCGGCCCCAGGGCGTCGAGCAGGCCGCCGAGTAGGTCGTGGGCCGGCGAGACCGCCGGCCGGCCCAGGCTGGGCAGGAAGCTGTGGCAGAGCAGCGGCCGCCCGGGGTCGACCCCCAGCGCGCGCCAGAAGGCGGCCAGTTCCGTGCGCTCGGCCCGCTTCATGCGCCGGCCTCCGCCGGCTGCGGCGCCGCGCCGTCATCCGACCGCTCGCCCCAGAGCGCGCGCAGCGCGCCGTAGTCGGTCTTGCCGTTCTGGTTGAGCGGTAGGGCCGGCAGCGACAGCAGTTCGGCCGGCACGGCGTAGTAGGGCAGCAGCTTGGCGAGCTGGCGGCGCAGCCTGGCCGTCTCCACCGCAGCGCCCTCGTAGAGATCGTAGGCCAGCACGATGCGCTGGCCGCCTTCGGGATCGTCCACCCCGAAGGCGGCGGCGTGGCGCAGCCCCGGCACGGTCATCGCCGCCTCCTCCACCTCGGAGGGGCTGACGCGGTAGCCCTTGGCCTTGATCTGGCTGTCGGCGCGGCCGTGGAAGTAGAGGAAGCCGTCGGCGTCGCGCGAGACCAGGTCGCCCGAGCGCACCGCCGGCTCGCCGCGCGTGCCCGGTCCGCCGGTCGGCAGCTCGACGAACTTGGCCTTGGTCAGGGCCGGATCGTTGAGGTAGCCGTAGCTGACGAAGGCGCCGCGGTGGTAGAGTTCGCCCACCTGGCCCGGCGGACAGGGTTGCAGGTGCTCGTCCAGCACCAGCAGCTCCACCTCCGGCACCGCCTTGCCTATGGAGCCGATGCGCCGGAACAGCTCCTCGGCCGGCAGGTAGGCGGAGCGGAAGCTCTCCGTGAGGCCGTACATGATGATGATCTCGGCCGTCGGGAAGAAGTCGCTCAGCCGGCGCAGCAACGGCTCGGGATGCGGCCCGCCGGCGGTGGTGATGTAGCGCAGCCTGGGGAAGCTGGGCCGCGTCTCGGCCTTGAGATAGCGGTCCTCCAGCATGCGCGGCCAGACCGAGGGCACGGCGGCGAGGCCGGTGATCTCCTCCGCGCGCAGCACGTCGAACAGGTCCTGCGGGAAGGCGTAGGAGAAGATCACCGCGCAGGCGCCGGTGTGGACGGCGCTCAGCACCTGGTTGAGGCCGTAGTCGAAGCTGAACGGCAGGATGCACAGCAGCCGATCCGCCGGCGTGATCTTCAGGTAGCCGGAGACGATGCGCGCGCCGTCGGTCAGGGTGCGGTGCGGCAGCACCACCCCCTTCGGCCGCCCGGTCGAACCGGAGGTATAGATCAGGCAGCCCACGTCGGTGGGGATGCTGGCGGTCTCGGCCTCCGCCACGCGGCGTCCGGCGGTCGGCGGGTCGGCCTGCGGATCGCGGCCGAGGGCGTCGACGGCGAGCGTCCCGCCGCCACGGTCGCCCAGAATGCCAGCCAGCGCGTCGACCTGGCGCGGCCCGGCGATCGCCGCCCGCGCGTCGCAGTCGGAGACCTGGTGCAGAATCTGCTCGCGCTTCAGGTGCGGGTTGATCAGCGTGAAGGCGGCATCGGCCAGCGCCGCGGCGAACAGGCCGACGACCTGGGCCGGGCTGTGGTCGGCGGCGATCGCCACCACGTCGCCGCGCGCCACGCCGCAAGCGCGCAGGCGGTCGCGCAGCGCCAGCGCGCGGTCGAACAGCGCCTGCGCCGTCAGCGTCTCGCCCTGGTAGCGCAGCAGCGGCGCCTCGGGCGTGGCCGCGACGCGGCGGCAGAGAAGCTCGGCGAGGTTCCTCATGGCTCCGGCCGCAAAGCCGCCCGGCGCAGACCGGCCAGGGTGGCGGCGATCGCCTGCAGGCTGGCGAAGTTCTCCTTGCGCAGCGTCTCCGGCGCGAAGGCGATGGCGTAGCGCTCCTCCAGCGCCGCCACCACCTCGACCACGGCGTAGGAGTCCATCACCCCCTCCTCCCAGAGGTCGGCGGCCGGATTGTCGGGCAGCTCCGGCAGCACCTCGGCGAGGCAAGCACGTAGCTCCGGCTCGACCGGCAGCGCGCTGGCGGCAGGTGCGGCGGTCACGGTCATGGGCGTCACGTCCTTTCCAGAAGTCCCTCGTCGCAGAGCTGGCGGCAGGCCGCCTCGACCTGCGCCTCGCCCACCTCCAACAGGCGGGCCAGCTCGGCACTGCCGGCCCGGCCGTCGGCCAGCGCCAGAATGTCCAGCAGCAGCTTGGTCGAGCTCGGGAAGGCCCCACGCTGGCCGCCCAGCGCGACCAGCAGCCGGCGCCGCGCCAGGTGCGGCTCGCCCACGCCGGTGGCGCGCCAGCCGCCGTCCCGTTCCAGGGCCTCGATCACGGCGCGGTAGAGCGCGAAGCTGCCCGCCAGGCCGGCCGGCGTCACCAGGCTCAGGTCGTCGAGGGAGGTGTGATATTCGGGGTAGGTCCCGTACTTGCTGCGCATGATGGAGGCGACCGGCAGGTCGACGTTGGGCGCGCAGTACTGCCGCTCGTCGCTGCCGCGGTCGTGCAGGAAGCTGTAGCGCCGGTGATCCGGCGCCAGCTCGGCCAGCACTCGCGCGGCCACCCGGTCCGCCAGGGTGTCGCCCCGGCGCGAAGGCAGGAAGGAGACCGCCCGCTCGTCCCCCACGCAGGTCAGCACGTAGCCGGCGACCACCCGGCGGCGGAGCTGCTCGAGATGCCGCGCGAGGTAGACCAGCGGGCCGATCGTCTCGGGCACGAAGACGAAGCGGTAGGTCAGGCGGTTGCGCCGCCCGGCCAGCCAGGCGGCGAGGAAGGTCGCCAGCACCGGGCCGGAGACCTCGTTGTTCGCCATCGATGGATGGCAGACGTAGGTCGAGAACAGCACCTCGCGCGGGCTCTCGCCCGGGATCACCAGGTCGGCGTAGGTCAGGTGCCCCGGCGCCAGATCGGCGTCGATGCGGGCGCGGAAGCGCTGCCCGCGCAGCGCCGTGCGGCGCGCGTGCTGCAGGCAGAAGCCCCAGGTGCGGCGGTAGTAGGAGGTGACGTAGGGAATCGCCTGCGGCAGCTCAGGAAGCGAGTGCAGCCGCGGCTCCAGCTCCGCGCGGGACAGCCAGGCGTCCACCGGCTCGCTGTAGCCGACCACGTGCAGGTTGTGCTCGGCCGCGTCCAGCAGACGCGCGCCCCGCTCGTCCTCCAGCCAGGCCGCCCGCAGGCGCCACTCGTCCGGCACCACCCAGTCGAAGCAGCGCGTGCCGCTCGGCACCTCGTGGAGCTGCAGATCCGGCAGACGGGCCCCGATCAGCGCCAGGGTCTCGCGCACGCCGGGCCCGGTCAGGCTGCGGGCGATGGGGAACAGCCGCGCGGCGAAGGCGTGCATCTCCCGGCCCAGCGCCAGGTCGGACGCGGCCAAATCGGACGCGGCCAAATCGGATGGGGCCGTATCGGACGGGGCCGTATCGGACGGGGCCGTATCGGACGGGGCCGTATCGGACGGGGCCGCATTCGGCAGGGCCGCCTCGGGCGCGGCGTCGGACATCGGGCGATCGGGCCGGGCAAGGGCCATGGCGGTCGGCTTCGGCAAGAGGAACCTGTTCGACAAGCTGCCGCCACTAAACGCCAAACAGGTTTAAGAGCCCTTAAGCATGCCCGTTAACCGCGTCGCTGGCCGCCGTTCGGACCGGCTGCCAGTCTCTTCACCGATTGGAAAGCAGTTAACCTTACCGTGCCCCCTCCGCGACGAGCCCAAGGCATGACCGACATCCCGAGCGCCCACCCGACCGAGCGACTGACCATCGCCGCCTTCGCCGACGCCGGCGCCGCCATCGGCCTGGGCCACCTGCGCCGGACCGGCGTACTGGCCGAGGCGCTGCGCGCGCGCGGCCACCGGGTGCTGCTCGCCACCCCCTGCCCGCCGCCGGATGCCGGGGGCGAAGCGGACGGCCTCGCGCGGCGCGTGACGCGCGCGCCGGGGGAGCTGCCAGCGGCCGACGTCACCCTGGTCGACAGCTACCGCGTCACCGCCGCGGAGCTGGCCGCGCGCCGGCGCGCCAGCCCCCGGCTGGCGATGCTGGACGACCTGGCCGACCGCCGCCTCGACGCGGATCTGGTGATCAACCCCAACCTCCAGGCGCCGGAGCTCGACTATCGCGGCCTGACCGACGCGCGCCTGCTGACCGGGCTGCGCTACTGCCCGGTCGCCCCGGCCTTCGCCGCCGCGCGCGCCGCGCCGCGCCCCGGGCCCAGGGTCCTGGTCGCCTTCGGCGGAACCGACGACGGTCGCCTCGCCCTGGCGGCGGCCCAGGCCCTGCGTGAAGGCTCGGACTGGCCGCTCGACCTGGTGGTCTCGCCGCTGTGTCCGCTGCCGGCCGCGCGCCGCGCCGCGCTCGCCGCGCTGCCCGGCGTGACGCTGCATCAGGGCGCCGACATGGCGGCGCTGATGGCACGGTCCAGCCACTACCTGGGCGCCGCCGGCACCACGGTCTGGGAGGCGCTGAGCGCCGGCCTGACGCCGGTGGTGGCGGCCATCGCCGACAACCAGCGCCCGGGCGTCGCCGCCCTGGCGGCCGCCGGCGTGGCGGCGTTCGACCGCTTCGATCCGGCCGCGCTGGCCGCCGCGCTGGCGACCGCCGCCCCACCCGCGCCGCTGCTGCGAGAGCTGGACGGCGGCGGCGCCGCGCGGGTGGCCTGCGCCATCGAAGCGCTGGCCGCGGCCTCCCCGCAACCCGACACGACAGCCCCTTCCACCGCACACGAGGCCGAGCGATGAGCGCAGACTGGCTGAACCACGGCTTCGAGGTTGCCGGCCGGCGGATCGGCCCCGGCGCCCCGCCCTACGTGGTGGCCGAGCTTTCGGGCAACCACAAGGGCTCGCTGGACGAGGCGCTGCGACTGCTGGAGGCCGCCGCGGCGGCCGGCGCCGATGCCGTCAAGCTGCAGACCTACACCGCCGACACGATGACGATCGCTTGCGACCGTGCGGAATTCGTGGTGGCCGAGGGCCTCTGGCAGGGCCGCACGCTCCACGAGCTCTATCGCGAGGCGCAGACGCCCTGGGACTGGCACCCGGCGCTCTTCGAACGCGGCCGCGCACTGGGGGTGACGGTCTTCAGCACGCCCTTCGACGCCAGCGCGGTGGACTTCCTCGAGACGCTGGACGCGCCACTCTACAAGATTGCCTCCTTCGAGCTGGTCGACCTGGCGCTGATCGCGCGGGTCGCCGCCACCGGCAAGCCGCTGGTCCTCTCCACCGGCATGAGCTCCCAGGTCGAGATCGCGGAGGCGGTCGCCACCTTCCGGGCGGCCAGCCCGGCGCCGCTGATCCTGCTGCACTGCGTCAGCGCCTACCCCGCCCCGCTGGAGGAGATGCAGCTCAGCCGCATCGGCGAGCTGGGGCGGCGCCACGGCGCTCTGCCCGGCCTGTCCGACCACTCCCTGGGCACCACCGCGGCGGTGGCGGCCACCGCGCTCGGCGCCTGCTTCATCGAAAAGCACGTCGTGCTCGACCGCGACGCCGGCGGGGTCGATGCCGCCTTCTCCCTGGAGCCGGACGAGCTGGCCCACCTGGTCGCGGAGACGCGCCGGGTCCACGCCGCCCTGGGGACGCCCGGCATGGCCCGGCCCGGCGCCGAGCGCGGCCTCTCGGAGCTGCGCCGGTCGCTCTACGCGGTGCGCGACATCGCCGCCGGCGAGGCCTTCACGGCGGACAACGTGCGCTCGATCCGTCCGGGCAAGGGCCTGCCCCCGAAAGCCTTGCCGGAGGTGCTGGCCGGGTGTGCCACAAGGGCGATCGCACGGGGCACGCCGCTGACCTGGGAGTTGGTGGCGCGCCGCACCGCCGGTTAGAGCCGATGCCGAGCTGAAGGACTCGCGACGCGATCCCTTCAGCTCGGCTGACTCCGCTCTAACACATTAGAGTGAGAGCGATGTCTCGCCACCGGCGGAACCGCTGCGCGGGTCCATACCGTCGCAAAGCGCTCCAGCTCCGCACAGCCCTCACGCGTCCGCCGGGCCGGCGAAGCGCAGCAGGCCGTCCACCTCGCCGACGTAGACGAGGCCGAGCGCCCGGGCGATCCGCAGGGACGCGGCGTTGTCCGGCTTGATCTCGGCGAAGACGCGCCCTTCCAGATGGGCGGCGGCGGCGGCAACCATGCGGCGGCCCAGGCCCCGGCCGCGCCGCTCCGGCGCCACGGTCCAGGACAGCCGCCAGCCTTCGTCGGTGAACTCGGCCCGGACCGTGCCCACCGGCACGCCCTCCAGGTCGGCGATCCAGAGCCGGCGACGCGGGTCAGCCAGCAGGGCCACCAGCCAGGCCAGGTGCGCGGGCCAGGCAATCCTGCCCGCGTCACCGCTGGCACGCCGCGTGACCGGGTCGTTGCGCCAGGCCAACAGCCGGGCGGCATCGGCCTCGGCCGCCGGACGCAAGGCCAGCGCGTCGCCCTCGCCCCCGCTCATCGTGGCGCCGGCGCGGGTGGGACCACGGGCGCGGGCGCCGGCTCCGACGGCGCCTCGGCCGCCTGCCAGGCCCGGTACATCAGCTCGGCGCGCCGCCAGTCCTCCGGCGTGTCGATGTCCTGCACCCGGTGGCGCGGCAGCACCAGCGGCGCGGTGTGCTCGGCGAAGACCGGCAAGAGCCGCTCAAAGGCCTCGGCCCGCCCCCAGTAGAGCGCGCCGGCGTCGTGGTAGGCCTCCTCCAGGTCCTGCGAGCGCTGGCGGATGGCCCGCGGGTCGAGCGGCGCCAGGCCGCCGCCGGCGGTCAGCCGCACCGCGCGCTGCACCGGGAAGGCGAAGCTGGTCACCGTGACCGCGAAGCACACCCCCGGCCGCTGCAGCAGGGCGCGGCCTCGGCGAATGTCCTCGGCGTCGATGAAGGGCGCGGTGGCGTAGAGGCAGGCGGCGGTCTCCGGCGCTTCGCCGGCGGCGCGCAGCCAGCCCAGGGCGTGGGCCACCACCTCGTTGGTGCCGGCGAAGTCGTCGGACAGCTCGGCCGGCCGCAGGAAGGGCGCCTCGGCGCCGTGGCGCCGCGCGACCTCGGCGATCTCCGGGTCGTCGGTGGAGACCAGCACCCGCGCGAAGCAGCCGCTGGCGAGGGCCGCCTGGACCGAATAGGCCAGGATCGGCTGACCACAGAAGTCGCGCAAATTCTTGCGCGGGATGCGCTTGCTGCCGCCGCGCGCCGGGATCACCGCCACCGCGCTCACGAGGCGGCCTCGCGCAGCGGCGGAGTCAGCAAGGTATGCAGGCGCGCCGCCACCGTCTCCTGCTCGGCTTCGCTCAACCCCGGAAACAGCGGCAGGCTGAGCGCGCCGCGGTAATGCGCCTCGGCCGCCGGGAACTGCCCCGGCGCGAAGCCCAGGCGGCGGTAGTAGGGCTGCAGATGGATCGGGATGTAGTGCACCTGCACGCCGACGCCCGCCGCGCGCAGCGCCGCGAAGAGCGCCCCGCGGTCGAGCGGGCTGGCCGCCTCGTCCAGGCGCACCACGTAGAGGTGCCAGGCGGAGCGGCGGTCGTCGGGACAGGCCGGCAGCGCCAGCGGCAGGCCGGCGAGCAGCGCCGCGTAGCGCGCCGCCAGCCTCGCGCGGCGGGCGAGAAAGGCGTCGAGCCGCGCCATCTGGCTGCAGCCGAGGGCGGCGTGGATGTCGCTCAGGCGGTAGTTGTAACCCAGGCTGCGCTGCTCGTAGCACCAGGCCCCTTCCGGCGTCGCCTCCATACGGCCCGGGTCGCGGGTGATGCCGTGGCTGCGGAACTCCGCCATGCGAGTCGCCAGCTCGGCGTCGCCGGTCACCGCGACCCCGCCCTCGCCGCTGGTGGCCAGCTTGACCGGATGGAAGCTGAACACGGCGATATCGCTATAGGCGCCGCAGCCGACCGGCCGGCCCCGATAGGTCGCGCCGATGGCGTGGGAGGCATCCTCGATCACCCGGACGCCGTAGCGCGCGGCCAGCGCCGCGATCTCCGCCATGTCGCAGGGCTGGCCGGCGAAGTGCACCGGCACCACAACCTTCGGCAGGCGGCCGGCCCGCTCGGCCTCGATCAGACGCGCCTCGAGCGCGGCCACGCTCATGCCGCCGCTCGCCGGGTCGATGTCGACGAAGTCCACCGTCGCGCCGAGGTAGAGCGCGCAGTTGGCCGAGGCCACGAAGCTGTTGGGCGCGGTCCAGAGACGGTCGCCGGGGCCCAGCCCCAACGCCTGGCAGGCGCCATGCAGGGCCGCGGTGGCGCTGGAGAAGGCGACGGCGTGAGCCGCCTCGCAACGGGCCGCCACCGCCGCCTCGAAGCGCGGCACCGCCGGCCCCTGGGTCAGGAAGTCCGAGCGCAGCACCTCGACCACCGCGGCGATGTCGGTCTCGTCGATCTCCTGGCGGCCATAGGGAATCACAGCCCGGCGCTCCGGTTCACGGCGAGGATCTCGTGGGGCGAGAGGAAATGCGGGTTGGTCCCCGAGTGGTACTGAAAGTCCCTGTCGACCGGCCGCCCGGACTCGCCCAGCGGATTGACGGCATAGTCGATCTCGAGGCCGTGGAACTTGATCGTCGGCCGCATCACGAAGTGGTCGGCGAACTCCAGGGTCAGGTGGGAGTCGTCGGCCGGGCACATGACCTCGTGCAGCTTCTCGCCGGGGCGAATGCCGACCACGCGGGTGGGCAGGTGCGGCGCCATGGCGCGGGCCACGTCGAGGATGCGCACCGAGGGGATGCGCGGCACGAAGATCTCCCCGCCCTGCAGGCGCCGCAGCGCCTTGAGGGTGAAGTCCACGCCCTCGTCCAGGGTGATCCAGAAGCGGGTCATCCGCTCGTCGGTGATCGGCAGCTCGCGCTCGCCGTCGAGGACCAGCTTCTTGAAGAAGGGTACGACCGAGCCGCGCGAGCCCACGACGTTGCCGTAGCGCACCACGGCGAAGCGGGTCGGGCGATCGCCGACGACGTTGTTGGCGGCCACGAAGAGCTTGTCGGAGGCCAGCTTGGAGGCGCCGTAGAGGTTTGCCGGGTTGGCCGCCTTGTCGGTCGAGAGCGCGACCACCCGCTCGACGTCGTTGGCGATCGCCGCGGCGATCACGTTCTCGGCGCCGTGGACGTTGGTCTTGATGCACTCCATGGGGTTGTATTCGGCGGCCGGCACCTGCTTCAGCGCGGCGGCGTGGATCACCAGGTCGACCCCGCGCATCGCCTGGTGCAGCCGCTCGCGGTCGCGCACGTCGCCCAGGAAGTAGCGAAGCTGCGGCCCGTCGAAGCGCTGGCGCATCTCGAACTGCTTGAGCTCGTCGCGCGAGAAGACGATCAGCTTCTTCGGCCGCGCGTCGCGCAGCGCGCGGGCGACGAAGGTCTGCCCGAACGAGCCGGTGCCGCCGGTGATCAGCACCGACTTGCCGTCGAGAAAGCTCAAATCCGTCGTGGCTGCCTCGCGAACGGCGGTGCCGTTCATGCCGGAGCCTGCCAAATCCGCCATGGCTGGCCTCCTGATCTTCCAGCAGCCAAGGAAGTAAACGCTTTGGCTTAAGGCTTCCTTACCTTGGTGTGGAGACCAGCGCAGCCGGCGCGATCCTGACGTGAGCCCGCAGCGCCAAGCTGCTATAGAGGTCGGCCGCGAGGTCCCCGGAGGTGTCACGCGATGCCTCCTCCCCGCATCCCAAAGGTCTTTTGCCGCGTCCATGCCCCGCATCACCATCGTGACCCCCGTCCTCAACCGCGTCGCGCTGATCGACGGCGCCCTCGACAGCGTCGCCAGCCAGGAGGTCGACGATGTCGAGCACCTCGTCGTGGACGGCGGATCGACCGACGGCACACGGGAGAAGGTGCTGGCGCGGTCCGCTGCGCGATTAATCGACGCGCCCGGCACTTCGATCTACGAAGCCCTCAACATCGGGATCCAAGCGGGCACCGGTGACATCGTTGGACACCTGAACAGCGACGACCGCCTGGCGCCCGGCACCCTGGCACGGGTTCGCGCGGCCTTCGCAGCCGCGCCAAACGCGGAGATGCTGCGCGGGCGCGCGGTCTACCGCACTCTTCAGGACAACCAGCCGGAAAGCCCGGTGCCCTTGCTCGACGATCTCTTCCCCGAGCGTCTTGATCTCGCCGCCACGCTGCTCGGCTCGCCGGCGATCAACGCGGCGTTCGTCCGCAAAGCCCTTTACGAACGGATCGGTCTCTACGACGAGTCCCTGCGGATCGCGGCGGACCGGGAATGGCTGGTTCGGGCCCTGCTCGCCAAGGCCGCGATCCTCCAGATTCCGGACACCCTCTACGTCTACGGGGTGCATCCCGACTCGCTGACGATCGACAAGAACAGCCGCGGACAGGTCGGCTACGTGCAAGAGCACCTGACGATCACCCGTACCTACCTGCGCCGCCCCGAGCTGTCGGAACGGCACCGGCGGACCTTCAAGCGACTGCACGCCCGGGAAACCCTGCGCCTGGCTCTCCTGCGCCGTAGAGGCGCGGCAGAAGGATCGCCCTGGCGCGCTCTGGCCGACGGGTTCACGACCCAGGCGGCCTGGCCGCTCTCCGCCCTGCAGGAGCTGACCGCACTGGCTGGCCGGCGGCTGCGCCGCCGGTTGCTGCGACTGGACTGACGCGCCGAGCCGCGCCGAGCCGCGCCGAGGGCGGCGCTGGCGGCAGTGAGACGGCGATGTGGACTTGATCGGCGCAGCGTTTGCGATGAAGGTCGCCGCGACCGGAGAGGTGCCCGCGCCGATTGGCCCGCCGTCGCGGTCCGCAAGTGCGGACGGCATCACTCTAGACTTATGCTTGAGAGCGGTTTCTGGCCGTGTGGCCCTACCGTGCCGGTCCGCCGGCTGGCCAAAACCGTCGCGGCGCGGCTTCACCTGGGAATGCTGAGGTCGCGCGCCTGAACTGAACGGACGACTGAGGGCGATGTCGGAAAAGATCCTGGTGACGGGCGGAGCCGGCTACATCGGGTCCCACACCTGCGTGGTGCTGATCGAGGCGGGGGTCACGCCTGTGATCCTGGACAACCTCAGCAACGCCGACGCCGGCGTTGTCGAGCGCATCTCCGAGATCACCGGCGTCACGCCGCGCCTGGTGGAGGGCGACATTCGGGATGCGAAGCTGCTCGACGCGCTCTTCGCGGCCGAAGGCATCTCGGCGGTGATCCACTTCGCCGGTCTCAAGGCCGTCGGGGAGTCGGTCATGCAGCCGCTGACCTACTTCGACAACAATGTCCATGGCAGCCTCTGTCTGCTTGCCGCGATGCGCCGCGCCGGGGTGCGCAGGCTGGTCTTCTCCTCCTCCGCCACGGTGTACGGAGACCCGGCGCGGGTGCCGGTCTCCGAAGATGCGCCCTGCAGCGCGACCAACCCCTACGGCCGCTCGAAACTGATGATCGAGGAGATCCTGGCGGACCTCGCCCGCGCGGAACCGGACTGGGCGATCGCCCGGTTGCGCTACTTCAATCCCGTCGGTGCCCACGAAAGCGGGCGGATCGGGGAAGACCCGCGGGGTGTGCCGGCGAACCTCGTCCCCTTTATCGCCCAGGTCGCTGCCGGCCAACGGCCCCGGTTGAGCGTGTTCGGCGCCGACTATCCCACCGCCGACGGCACCGGCGTTCGCGACTATATCCACGTCATGGACCTGGCCGAGGGGCACCTCGCCGCCCTGCGGCATCTCGGCAGCGAAGGAGGGCTGCTGACCCTCAATCTCGGCACCGGCAGGGGGGTCAGCGTGCTGGAGATGGTCGCGGCCTTCGAGCGCGCCTGCGGTCGGCCCATTCCTCACGAGATCGCGCCTCGCCGGCCGGGCGACGTCGCCGCCTGCTTTGCCGACCCCAGCCTGGCGCAGCGGCTGCTCGGTTGGCGGGCATGGCGATCCCTGGAGCAGATGTGCCTCGACACCTGGCGCTGGCAGCAGGCCAGCCTTGCCGCGCGGACTGCCTGAGCCGTGAGTGGTCCGCCGACCATCCCGCTGACCTTGATCGTTCCGGCCTTCCAGGGACAGGCGAAGCTGGAGCGCACACTCACCAGCCTGCTCGACCAGGATGTCGCGCCGCGCGAGGTCGTCGTGGTGGACGACGGTTCGGCCCCGCCACTCCTGCTGCCGCGATCCCTGGAGGCCCGCCTGAACTTGCGGCTGGTCCAGCACGCCCGCAACGCCGGTGCCGCAGCCGCGCGCAACAGCGGCCTGAAGGTCGCGCAAACCGAATGGGTCAGCTTCCTCGACAGCGATGACCGCCTTGCGCCCCAAACCCTGGGGCTACGCTGGAACGCCCTCTGCCAAGACCAGCAGGCGCAGCCGGACCCCAAGGTCATCTATGGATGCGCATGGATCGACTGCAGCGAGACCGGCCGGCCGCTGCTGGAGCGACGCCCACGCGCGGCGCGCGACCCCTTGGCGTTCGCCAGCGGCTGCTGGTTCTCGCCCGGCTCGTGCATTATCATGAATGGCCCGGCCGCCTTGGCGGCAGCCGGGCCGCAGGACACGGGCCTGCGCAGACTGGAGGATTATGACTGGTTCCTGGCTTTGGCGCTGCGCGGCTTTACCCTTCAAGTTCAGCCGGTGATCGGCGCCTTCATCGAACGCCGCCGGCAGGTCGAGCCGGCCGTGGTCGCGGCAAGCGCCGAGGCGATTCGCCGCAAATGGCGAAGGGTGGGCCTGGCCCCCCGCTTGGCGGCCCGCATGGGCGCCTACCTCGCCCTGGAGGTCGCCGCGGCCAACCACTACGCCGGCGCTCGGCTGGCAGCCCTGGCCTGGCTCGCCCGCTCCTTTCTGTATGCTCCGCGCCTGTCCCTCCATCCCTCGCCCGGCTGGGAGACAGTGCCAGCCAGTCGCACGCCGCTCGTCCCGGCGGCCACGTCACAGACTTGAAACCGTGACTTGGCGTGGAAGAGCGGCTCGAGACGCTTTCGCAGACAGCGCCGCCGAGGGGACCCGGCAGGCTGTCCGACGCAACCGCCTTCGGGGCCGGGACTGATGATTGGGCCACAAGGTCCGTACACACCGTGCCGCGACCGCTCAGGCCTGTTGGCTCTTTTCCCCGCCATGACCAGGGCCTTGCCAGCCCTCGCCAGCAGCATGCTCACGCCACATCCGCCGGAAGCTACGATAGAGGTCCAAATGCGCCTGCAGCTGACGGTCCGCTCCATAGGCCTCCTCCGCCAAGTGGCGGGCGTTGGCCGCCAAGCGGCGCCTCAGACCGTCATCATCGAGCAGCGCTTCCACAGCGTCAGCCATCCGCGACCAATCGCCCCGGTCCACGAGCACGCCGGCAGCCTCAGTCTGCGATACCCCGGAGACAGCGTCCGTCGATAGCTCGGCCAACCCAGGAACCTGATCTACGATCCCCCCCACCGCTGTCGCCACGACCGGCAATCCAGTGGCCAAGGCTTCCAGAACAGCGAGAGGAAAATTCTCCGCGTGAGCCGCATGAAGATAGAGATCAGCGGCCCGGAACACATCGGGCAGGAGATCTGACTCTGGTGGCAAACGCAGTGGCCACTCGACAACGCCCTCGGTGGTCTGCACCGGTCCCGTGGCGCCCAGTAGCACGAAGACGGGCGGCGAAGCCCGGTCGCGGCGGCGACGGGCAAGCTCGACTGCGGTGCGCCTGGCGGTCTCGATGTCCTTCGAGCGATTCTTTCGACCGCCCGAGGCGGCGAAGAGAAGAACCGCCCCATCAAGCGGCAAACCAAGGCGGCGGCGCGCCCGCTCCCGCTCGCCAGGCTGGAATCGCTCGATGTCGACACCATTGGCAATCGTCGCCCAGTGTTGGACAGCCGGCGCGAGTATAGACGCTCTTGCGCGCTCTAGAAGCCAACTCGAGGGGGAGACGACGGCCAGATTGCAAGCGGCATAGATGGCCTGTTTGCGCTGCCAATTTTCGGCTGTGGCGTCACGGCGCACCGCGGGATAGATCGACAGGTCTGGACAACGCCCGCAGCCGGAAAAAAGGCGTTCACACCCCCGTGTGAAACTGCAGTGTCCGGTCATCATCCATTCGTCATGCAAAGTGACCACGACGGGCACACGGCGGCAAAGCTCGGGCAGCAGCGTCAGATCGAAGTAGTCGCCATGCAGGTTGTGAATATGCACGAGGTCGACCCGCCGCTCGACCTCTGCCAAGAGACGACGACTGCCGGGCCAATCGAAGCACTCCCGACCGTGCCACCAATCGGCCAGGCGCTGCCTCCGCGCCAAGCGGCGCAGCCAGGTGCTCGCGCGGCCTGCTCCAGGCACCCGCCCCGCCAATTGGGCGAGGAAAGATTCCAGGCGATGCAGCGCAGCCTGCCACACTGTCTTGGCCGGATCCGTCAGCTCGATGACGAGCGCCCCGCCTTCTCCACCGTCAGCCGCACGCCTGCGACCGACCACCAAGGCCGCCTCGTGGCCCATCCGGCACAAGCCGGCGGCGAGATCGTGGGCGACCCGCTCGGCACCGCCACCGGCATCTGTGGTGTTGACATGCAGGACCCGAAGCGGCCGCTCTGCTTTCTGCATCACCTGTTACGCCCCTTACAGCGCCCGATACGCTGATTCGGCCGCCGTCAAATCCGCCGCCGCGCCACTGCGAAAACCCGGCCGCTCAAGCGCGTCAGTCGCCGCAAGCCCCGGAGGCCGAGGTCAAATAGTCGGGTGGCCGGGCGCCCCTGCCGCAAGAAGAAGCGTCCTATGCGATAGCGCGGTGAGCTGAGAAGCCGGTCTACATCCTCCATGGGGCGGAGAGCATAAGATGAGTCCGGCTTGTTCAACTCATGCCAAAGACGCTCGACAGCCGGTGGATGCGCCCCGCGGAAGCGCTCAAGCCAACTCGGGTAGTCGTAGACATTGTGCACGCGAAAGGGCTGGTCCAATCGGAAAAAAGCGGTGTTTGCCCATTCCACCGCCCCCGGACGCGCAGCCCAGGCCGCGGCACCGTAATACTCGCACTTTTCCTGCACCTGCTTCGGTAGAAGTAGCGAGTAGTGATAGAGGACGATCCCCTTGTCCGCGAGCGTGTAGCCATCGACCACGCGGCCCGCCGAGAGATCACGTCCCTCGTGATCAATCACTGTCGGCGGACGATGCGATGCGTAGCGGTGCCCCGCTCCCCACCGGAACAGCCGCCGATAAATCTCCGCCCCACTTTTCAGGTACCACCCATCGGCGACGACGTCCGGCGCTCCCCAAAACGTGATCTGCTTGAAGCTCATCATGGAGATGCCGGGGTCCGCCGTTAACATGGTACGGACCGCCTCGATATCCTCGGGTTTGTAGTATTCGTCGATGTCGACCTGCCAAAGATGTGTGCCAGTAGCACGCTTGGCGTAGGCGCTGCTCTGCTCGTGCTTTTCCCCGGGCCAGAACCCGTCGGGGTGCCCCTCGTCTTCGGCGGTGACAATCGTGAGCTTGCCCTCGGGGTCGGCCTCTCGCGCCAGCCGGCGCAGCGTCTCGAGCGTCCCGTCCCTGGAGTGGCCGTCCGGGGTCGCTATGGCCGCGGCGGCCGGAGCGGCTCCTTCGACAACGATGATCTCATACGCATGCGGGTAGAGCGCGGCGATCGTATGGTGGACGAAAGGCTCCCCGTTCAGCACGATTATACCGAAGGTGAAGCGTACGTCCTGCCGGTCTGCCGTCATATCGCCTGGGCTCAAGGGAAGCGCTATGCGCCCGAAGTTGTACATGCCAACCTCGCGGCAAGGCGCTTGGGTGTCAAGCAACTGCCGCTATTGTAGTTATCCCGAGCCCCAATTCTCGCATCACGTCAAGCGTAAGACCGCATGGCTTGACAGATCCATACCAACTATCCGACATAACACGCCAGCAATCGCGCAAGTGCACCCTAAAGCAAGTCGGCGCGTCAGCCGCGCCTGCGCGCATTATGATCAGATGCGGCAGGAAATGCTGTCCCTGCTTGGTTCTGGTTCCGATAGATCACGGGGAATGAAGCTGGCTTACCAAGTGAAAGGACAGGTCGACTGGGACACCCTGCGCCAACAGTGGACGCTGTTCCGCACGCTGTGGCTGCGCGATTTTAGCGCCCAATACCGAAGAGCGAAGTTCGGGATTGGCTGGGCGGTGATCCAGCCCCTGTTTTACATGTCGGTCTTCGTCGGCCTGCGGATGTTCCTGAACATCCCCAGCGACGGCCTGCCCTATCCTGTCTTCGTGTTCAGCGCCCTCATGCCGTGGCTATACATCGTCAATGCCCTCAATCGCTCGGGCAACAGCGTGCTGGCCAACGGCGACATCATCAAAAAGATCGGCGTCAATCGCTTCGTCTTCCCGCTGGTGAGTGCCTCGCTGCCGTTGATCGACTTGGCCGTGATGGCCTTGGGCATGTTCGCCCTCATGATCGTCTTCGACGCCCCCTTCGGCCCCGCCCTGCTCTGGCTGCCGCCGCTGTTCGTGCTCCTGGCCGCGTTCGCGGTCGGGCTGGGGTTGCTGATCTGCGCCATCGGGACCTATGTCCGGGATATCCTGGTGGCCTTGCCAGTCGTGCTGCAGGCCTTTCTCTTCGTCTCCCCGATCGTCTATCCGATCGAGCTTGTGCCCGAAGCGGTGCGTCCGCTCTACCTCTTGAATCCCCTGGTCGGGCTGCTGGAGTCGTTCCGTTCCGTGCTCGGCCGCGGCATGGCGCCGGAGAGCGACATGCTGTTGGGCCCCCTCGTCTGCACGGTCGTCATCTGGCTGATCGCAATCCCTCTCTATCGCAACCTTTCGAGATATTTCGCCGATGTCCTCTGATGCCGCCACTGCGGCCCCGAGCGGCAAGCTGATGCCACAGGCGCCAGATCGCGCCGAGCAAACGCCGGCCGAGGCGACTGACGTCGCCGGCGAGGCGGCTTCTCATCGCGACGAGGTGAAGCAGCCCGCAGAGGCCGCCGAGGTCATCCACGTTGACCGACTCTGGAAAACATATGGCCTACCGTTCGGATTCACTCCGTTCTACTGGGCCAAACGGGGTCTCAACAGGCTACGCGGCCGCAAGCCCGGCCTAGGCCCGGGCCCCTTCGCCATTCAAGACCTGAGCTTTTCGCTGAAGCATGGCGAAACCCTCGGAATCATGGGTCGCAACGGCTCGGGCAAGAGCACCCTGCTTAAGGTGCTCTCCGGCGTCTCGCCGCCATCGGCTGGGCGCGTGAAGGTTGTCGGCCGGCTGTTCCCGATGATCGAGCTGAATGCCGGCCTCAATCCCGACCTCGACGGCCAGGAAAATGCCCGCACCCTGGCCGCGATCATGGGGCTCTCCCAGGCCGAGATCGAGGCCAAGATGCCCGAGATCGAGGCCTTCTGCGAACTCGACGAGTGGTTCCACCGGCCGGTGCGAACCTACTCCAGCGGCATGATGGCCCGGCTCGGTTTCGCGGTCGCCATGCATGTGGATGCGGACGTGCTGCTGATCGATGAGGTCCTGGCCGTCGGCGACTTCGCCTTTCAGAAGAAGTGCCTGAACGCTTTTTCGCGCCTTCGCCACGCCGGTGTGACGACCGTCTTCGTCTCGCACAATCCCTACATGATCGAACGGATGTGCGATCGCGTTATCGTGCTGCAGGAAGGGCGGCAGGTGGCTGCGGGCAGTGCGACCGAGGCCGTGGCCGAGTACTTCCGCATCAACGCGCCGAAGCGCCAGACGCAAAGCGCTCCACACCTTGACGACGAAGGCGCCGAAACACGCAGCGGGACAGGCGACATTCGAATCACAAGGATCGAGCTCCTCGATTCAGACGACCAGCCCGTCGACGAGGTGCGGACCATGGATCCGTTGAAGATCCGTCTCCATTGCACGGCGCGCGAGCCGATCGAGGAGCCGAACTTCGGCCTGCGCTTTGTCGACGAAAACAACACCGTCGTGCTCTCCGTCGCCTTCACCAACCATCGTCAGAACGTCAGCATCGACGGCAGTGCAGTGGTGGATTGCACCATCGCCGCCTTCCCTCTGCTGCCCGGCCGATACACGATGCAGGTGAAAGTGACCTCCGACATCCTACTCGACATGATCGAGATCGGTGCGAGCCTGGACGTCACTGCGAGTGATCGCATCGCAATCGAATCTGCCGGACTTGGCTTCGTCTATGCGCCCATCGAATGGGCCATCGATGACCGCCCTATGCAGCGGCAGCGATAGGCGGCAAAGCCCCTCATGTCGACAAGCAACAAGCCCTGGTTCTTCACACCGGTGCACGAAGCCACCGCAGCGCGCGTCCTGGAAGCCTGCGAAATCACAGACAAGGTCTGCGATCCGGAGTTCCGTGTGCTGGATTTCGGCTGCGGGACGGGCCGCTACATGGAAGTCTTCGAGCGGCGCGTGCCGCGTTCAAACGTTCAGGGCGTGGAGGCCGACGCCAAAGCCGTCGAGCGCGCGCAAGCCAGCGGGCTCAATGTCTGTGCGCTTGATCCCGCTCAAGCCGAGCTGCCGTTTCCCGACCGTCACTTCGATGTCGTCTTTTCCTCGAACGTGATCGAGCATATTCCACGCCCCAGCTACCTCAGCTACCTTGGCGAGATTGCGCGGGTCTTGAAGCCGCGGGGCGTTCTCGCAGTCGGCGCCCCCAACTATCCCATCAAGCGCGCCTTTGACATGCTGACCGCCCTGCGCCAGCGCGACCAGTTTCGCTATTACTTCTTCGACGATCCCACGCACTGCAATCGCGTGCGCATTCGCCAGGTGGAGCGCGATCTCGAGCCCTGGTTCACGGACATACGCCTGATGCCCTCAGCACTGCCTTTCGAGCGCTGGATACCGACGCTCCAAAAGCCTGGCATTCGCCACGCCTTGAGATCCTTCGGCTACAAGTTCTTCGGATCGGCTCGCCGCCGGGCCGACTCAGCCTGAGATGTGCGGCCTTGTGGCCACCGTCTACGCGGGCACATCCGCGACCGCTTCGGATGCCGCCCTTGAGCGCCTAGCCCATCGCGGTCCGGACGGCGCAGCCTGCTGGCGCTCGGCCGACGGCGGCGTATGGCTGGGGCATCGGCGCTTGGCCATCGTCGACCTGAGCGAGGCGGGGCGACAGCCGATGGTCAGCCCCTGTGGCCATGTCGCCATGGTGGCCAACAACGAGATCTACAACGCGCCGGACCTTCGTCGGGAGCTGGAGGGGCTGGGCTTTGCCTTCTCCTCGAACTGCGACAGCGAAGTCATCTTGCATGGCTACCGCGCCTGGGGACCCAAGGTGGTTGAAAAACTGGAGGGCATGTTCGCCTTCGCTCTCTGGGACGACCTTGCGCAACGCCTTCTGGCTGCGCGCGACCGCGTGGGCATCAAACCCCTATATGTCGCGGAGACCGGCGCGGGCCTCTGCCTCGCCTCCGAGCCGGAGGCGCTACGCGGCTTGCTGCCCACCCCCCCGACGCTCGCGCCGGATGCACTCGCCTACATCATGACCCTGGGCTACGTCCCCGCGCCGCTGTCGGTCTGGCAGGGGATCGAGAAGCTGGAGCCGGCGACGCTGTTGACCTGGCGGCCCGGCGGCCCGGCTCAGCGCCGGCGCTATTGGCAAGCGCCGAGCGACCTTGACGGTAGGCGGACAACGACAGACTTCACCGCACTGTTCGAGGCGACTGTCGAGCGCCACCTTCTATCCGACGTGCCGCTGTCCCTGCTGCTGTCAGGGGGAATCGATTCCACCGCCGTCGCGCTGGGCTTGACCCGTTTGGGTCACGCCGGGATCGAAGCCTACACGGTCGATTTCAGCGGCGCGGACGAGGAGGCTCAGATCGCCTCCGAAACGGCCGCGCACCTATCTTTGAACCATAGGCCGATCCACCTGCCCGGATTGGATATCGACGGCCTGGCTCATCAGGTGGCCCGCGATTTCGACGAGCCGCAGGGCTATAGCGCGCTGTTGACCATGCACCGGGTCAGTGCCGCCGTTGCCGCCAAGCACCGTGTCGTGCTGGCTGGCGACGGTGGGGACGAAGTCTTCGGCGGCTACCGCTGGTATGACGAAGCAGAGGCTGCGGCCAGCGTTCGGGCGCCGAAGGCCGGCCCTCGCCCCCCCTGGTACGCTCGCCTGATCGCGCGCGTGTCCCGGACCGGCGCTCCGACCGGCCCCTCAGCGGCGCAGCGAGACCCGGCCACCGCCTGGCGGGCTTTCGCCGCGCGCTCGCCGCTGCATGCACATGCCACGCGGCTGTTTCCACGCTTTCTGCCGGTGGAGGCTGAAGCCCTATTGGCGCCCACAGGGTTGCGCTTCGACGAAGAGCGTATGCTCGAACCTCTCCATCGCCACTATCTGCCAGACCTGCCGCCGCGCCGAGCGCTGCAACGTGTCGATCTCATGACCTTTTGCAGCGACAGCGTACTGGCCAAGGTGGATCGGGCCAGCATGGCCCACTCCCTGGAAGTGCGGGTGCCGCTGTTGGATCACAAACTCGTCGAGTATGGGCTCTCCCTGCCCCTCGAAGGCGTCGAGGCTCAAGCGTCGAAGCCCCCCCTGCGCCGCTACCTGGAAGGGCAAGTGCCCGCGCGCGTGGCTGGACATCCAAAGCGTGGCTTCAGCCTCGCCAGCAACGAGGGGGTCGACTGGGAGGCGGCACGCCGCGACATCCTCGACTCCTCCCTCGTTCGAAACGGTATTTGGTCCGAACGGGTTGGCGACCTACTGCGCGAGGACCACCCCTACAACCAAGCGCGAATTTGGACCCTGGCTGCAATCGCGCGCTGGGCCGAGAATCATCTTTCCTGAAGAGTAGGTATCATGCGTAAGAGCGCCTTGGACATACTGCGCTGCCCTGCCGATTCTCACCGGTTCACCTTGGAACGGGGCCACCCCGAGCCCGATGGACACATCCTGGACGGCGATCTTAAGTGCGCGGGCTGTGGCGCGCTCTACCCAATCAAGGATGGCGTTCCGCACTTGCTGCCAAATGCCGCTGCCGTCGTCGATGGCGTGAATTTCAAATCGCTCCAAGACAAGACCATCGAGCGGTTTGGATGGGAATGGCGGAAGTACCAACAATGGGGATGGCTTCCCGATTATCCCGACCTCCCAGAGGCTGAAGAGAAGTTCTATGGCGGCCTGATCGACCACACGCGCGCCGCTTTCTGGAGCAAGTCGCTCTTCGATAAAGAGGATTTGAAGCCCGAGCACCGAATCCTCGATGCCGGGTGCGGCAACGGCCGCTTCTCGAACTGCGCCTCGGAAACCGGAGCCACTGTCGTCGGCGTAGACCTCGGCTGGGGCGTCTATAGTGCTTTTGCCAATCTGCGGCACAAGGACAACGTCCACATCGTACAGGGGGATTTGTTTCGCCTCCCGGTCGCCGACGAGGCCTTCGAGCGCGTCTTCTCAATCGGTGTCCTAATGCACACGGGGAACGCCAAACTGGCAACCCAGGCCATTGCATCAAAGGCCAAGCCGAATGGCTTGGTGCTCGCCCATGTCTATGGCGAGGGGCTGCCCAGTTACGAGCTCCTCGACAAGGTGATCCGCTCGGTCACCACGAATCTCTCCATCGGCGGACAGCTCCGTTTTGCCCGCGCCATGGCACGCCTTTGCCGCTTCCTCAAGCGCAACCGATGGCGCCGCAGTCTCTATCAGAGGCTGTTTCGCCACATTATGCTCCTCCCCACCGAGCATCACATGTATGATTGGTGGTCCGCCCCCATCGCCACGCATCACACGCTGCCGGAAGTCGTCGGCTGGTTTCAGGAAGTCGGCTGCGATCCAGTACGTTCAAATCCAGCCCTAGGCGACCACGACGCCGAGAGGGAACGCCGGCGTGCGCATGCGGCCGTGACGGTTTTGGCTCGACGAAACGCCTGTCCCCGATAGGCTTTTGCCGCCTCAAGCGGACCGGCCCGAGATAGGCTTGGCTGACAATGCTTCATCGGCTAATAGGGGAAGGGCTGCTAATGACCGTTTGACGGCGACAGGATCTGCAATGACGACTGCAATGATTACGGGAGGTATGGGGTTTATTGGGTCTTATATCGCTCGGGAACTGATACAAAACGGCCATGTCGAGCGCGTCGTGGCGCTGGACCATTTTGGCCGCTACGTTGATCCTTACCGTGCCGAATTCATGGATTATCGGAAGCTTCGGCTCGGCGAGATCGCTGACAAGGTGGTGATTGAACGCGGCGAAGCCAAGCATGTCGGCGTGCTCTTCCAACTCTTGGATCGCTATCGGCCCGAGCTGATTTTTCATCTGGCCGCGCTGCCACTTGCCAAACTCGGGAATCTCAATGTCGAAGAGGCGCGCGAAGGCAGTGTTGATTCAACAGCGTTCATTTTCGAGGTGATCGGCGCCTTGGCGCAACGCGATGGCTGGCGCCCCAAGCGTGTGATCTACGCCTCATCAAGTATGGTCTACGGCGACTTCGTTACCGATCCAGCAACGGAAGACCATCCGGCAGTTCCGAAAGAAATCTACGGAACGATGAAGCTTGCGGGCGAGCAAATCGCCAGCGGCCTCGGCCGCTTCTTTCAGGTTCCGGTGTCCATCGTTCGCCCCTCCGCCGTATATGGCCCAACCGACATGAACCGCCGCGTCAGCCAGATCTTCCTTGAAAAGGCCATGCGCGGCGAACCGGTCGAGGTTGCAGGGGCCGATGAAGCCCTGGACTTCACCTACGTAAAGGACGTCGCACACGGCTTCGTGCTCGTCGGCACACACCCCGCAGCCGCCGGCGAGACCTTCAACATCACGTCCGGCAAAGCCCACCGATTGGTGGACTACGTTGAAGCCCTCAAAGTGCACTTCCCCGACCTCAAGTACACGATCAAAGAGCGTGATGCCTTCCGGCCGAGACGTGGAACCTTGTCGATCGAGAAGGCGAAGCGCCTCTTGGGCTTCGAGCCTGCGTTTACGCTCCAGAAAGGTGTGGACGAGTACGTCGCCTTCGCACGAGAGCACAACCCCCTTCTCAGGCGGACCGACACCCTCAGGAAGTGATAATGACCTTGGCCGATAGCTTGGCAAGAATTCCGCTGGTCACACAACGCGGGTATCCGGCGGACCTTGCCCCGGACTCTTTCCTCACCGGGATTGTCGGCAAGCCAGTATTCTCTCTGAACTTCACCCCTGTCGATGCTGAGCCTGTCGAAGCTCCCGCCACTCTCGCCGCCCTCATGGCCAGAGCCGGCATCGGTGACCAGCCAAGCCTGATCTGCTGCCGTGTACCGGCCGACGACGTCGCAGGTATACAAACCCTGGAACGCGCAGGCTTTAGGACGATTGAATGCTATCTGGAGTTCGAGGTGGCCATCGAACCGATGGAGGCCGGCGTACCGGAGGCCTCGGCCGGCGAGGTGCGCGCGGCTTTGCCCGCCGACTTGCCTGATTTGGCTGCCATTGCGACCCGTGGATTCAGCAGTTCTCGACTGCACATGGACCCTGCCATCACGCAGGACCAGGCGAACGAGTCTCGACGCCTTTGGCTGCTCAACGCCCTCAATGGTCGGGCCGAAGCTGTCTATTGCACTCTCGGACCTGGAGGCCGCCCGACCGGGTTCGTCATTTGCAAGGCGACGAACGCCCCTGCTCCAACCGGCCGGCTCGACCTGATCGCCGTGGCCCCGGATTCGCGAGGCCGGGGCTATGGGCGCACTTTAGCAGAAGCGTTCATTCAGCATTGTAGATTGGCTGGCCACGCCCGAGGCCGCGTCGGCACCCAGGCGCACAATAGAATTGCGATCCGGCTGTACGAATCTCTTGGTTTCCGCCTGGATAGCGCCTTCATTACTTTGCACGCTCACCTCACCGGGCGCCCTCAATGACAAAGCGCCCCGATGTCTGCATCGTCATCGCCTTCCATAATGAGGCGGAATCGCTTCCGCAGCTGCTTTCGGAACTCGATACGACGCTGGCAAACCTAGCGCTGCACAGCGAAGTGCTGCTAGTCGACGATGCCTCGACGGATGACGGGGCTGCCATCGTCGAAGACTTTGCGGCATCCCATACGCGCTTCCGCCTGTTGCGCTTACCGCGTCGCGGAGGGCAAACAGAGTGCTACCGTCTCGCCTTTGCGTCCACCGAGGCGCCCTACATCATTCGCATGGACGCCGATCTCCAGGACTTGCCTGCCGACCTGCCGAAGTTCGTGGCCCCCATGCGCGAAGGCGCCGATCTGGTAATGGGGCTGAGAGAATGCCGGCAGCACGCGCGAATGCTGCGACTAGCCTCAAGCCTCTATGACCTCATTATTATGCTTATTTTCGATTCTCCACTTCACTCTAACAGTGGAAGCTACGTCTGCTTTCGCACGTCTCTCGTGCGCGATATCCCCTTCAAGAAAAACGATCATCGCTACGTCCCCCTGATTGTCATGGCGCGAGGCGGCACGCGAGTACGGGAAGTTCTGGTTCGGCATCGCAGCCGACGCTATGGACAGTCAAAATACCGCCCGTTCAAGAAACTCGTTCTAGGCCTCCCCGAGGTGGTCCGCTTTCTTTTCCGTCTTAAGCGCGGATACTACGACCTTCCGCGCCCCTCTGACCAAAGCGCCTAGCGCCCACGATGCATCGTCGCAGGAGATCCGTCACATGCCCCATGAGAGCGTGCGCAAGACAGCAAGCGCGCAGGCTGTTCCGCTCTGTCGCCCCAGCATCACCGAGAGGGAGGTTGCAGCAGCCACCGAGGCGATACGCAGCGGCTGGCTGGCGCACGGCGTGTTCAACGAACGCTTCGAAGAGGCCTTTGCCGAGGTCGCCGGAGCCACGCATGCCATTTCGCTGAACTCCTGCACCTCCGCGCTGGAGCTCGCGCTCAAGGCCCACGATATTCGCGGAGAGGTGATCACTCCGAGCTTTACATGGGTGGCAACGGCCAATTCTATCGTCACCAGCGGCGCAACGCCCCATTTCTGCGAGGTCGATCCCGCGACACGCAACGTCACCGCCAAGACGATTGAAGCGGCGATCACGCCGCGCACAGAGGCCGTCATCGTGGTCCACTACGGGGGACAGCCATGCAGAATGGACGAAATCGTCGACCTGTGCCGACGCCATAACCTGCTGCTGATCGAGGACAGCGCCGAGACGATCGGCGCGACCTGGGGTGGACGCCCAGTCGGCTCATTCGGGATCGGCTGCTTTTCCTTCTTCCCCACGAAGAACATCACCACCGGCGAAGGGGGGATGCTGACCTGCTCCGACGGGGAGGTCGCACGGCGAGCCCGCGCGATTGCATCACATGGCGTTGCCTCGACTACTCTAGCGCGCGAACGCGTCGATCGCCCTTGGCTGCGCGCAGCCGAGCGGCCGGGCCACAACTACCGCATGTCGAATGTTCTAGCCGCCATCGGTTTCGAGCAGCTCAAACGCATGCCAGATCTCAACATGCGACGCCAGAAGCTGGCACACCGCTATGACCATGCCCTTGCACAATGCCACACTGACGTCAGCCCTCCGGAAGTGATGCCGGCCGCCACCCATGTCTATCAAACCTATTCGATCCGCGTTCCAGCGGCGAAACGGGACGCCGCGCTCCTACGGATGCGAAGCGACGGCATCGGGGCTAGCGTCCACTTCGATCCGCCAGTCCACAAGCAGCCTTACTACGAATCTCAGAATTATCCCTGCACCGATCTTCAGGCAACAGAGGCCCTGTGCAGCAGCCTTATCTCGCTGCCACTCTTCCCGGACATGACAGAGGCGGAACAGGACCGTGTGATTGCTTCTCTGAGCGAAGCCCTCGCTTAACCGCCTGGCGCCCGTCTGGACAGAAGCTCGCCCGCCGGACTTTACCCCAATGCACGCCGCGGACGGCAATGATGGAGATGTCGGCTTGCTACGTCTGCTAATTGCCTTCGCACTATCGGCTGCAGGACTGATTGCTGTTCTTTCGCTGACAACGTTAGAGGAGATATGGGCAACCTTCCGGGCCATCCCTCCCTCGGTCGTCCTTGCGTTTCTCGCTATCTATGTCCTTGTAAATCTCGGACGCGCCGCCCGGTTTCGGTTACTCGTGGGCGGCGCAAAGGTCAGCTCTCTCGCTTTGTTTCCCGCCACGCTCGCGCACAATGGGCTGACTCAAGTGATCCCATTTCGCCTCGGCGAACTGAGCTGGCCACTTCTGTTGCGGCAGTGCTTCCAACGCCCAGTCGCGCATGGATTGAGCAGCCTGTTCGCCGCACGCCTATTGGATGTACTGGCCGTGCTAACCTTTGGCAGCCTAGCGGTGATTGCCCTGCACCTGCGCCAATCGGTCGACAGCACAGTCAGCCTGCTCGCTGTGGCCGCACTGTTTGGTGCTTCCTTCGTGCTCCTGATCAAGGGGCGCACCCTTATGGAATGGGTTCAGAGGGCGGTCACCTACAGCCTGCGGCTCCTGCCCGGACGCCTGCGACAGTTCGGCGAGCGCCTTCTCCGCATCGCTCATGAAGCGGCGGCACACCTAGACCACATCGCGAGATCCGGCGGCATAGGGCGCGCCGCCCTCGTTACGGTCTTGGTCTACGGCGGCACAGTCGCGTGCCAATGGAGCGTTCTCATGGGAGTCGGGGTCGAAGCGGAGATCTTGACCATGGTGGTGATGATCAGCATCGTCCTGATGACTTCTTGGATTCCATTGTCGATCAGCGGATTCGGAATTGTCGAGGGGAGCTGGACCCTCGTTCTGATTTATTTTGCCAGCATCGACGCGCCCCGGGCAGCAGCGATCGGAATTGCCCTGCATGTAATCCAACTATTGGCGGCGACCCTAACAGGGCTGATAGGGCTCGGATTAGTCTATGCTCGCCAGCGTGTTCGTCGAGAGGGAAGGCATTGAGACATACCCGAGCTTCATCACCGTCCAATCGCCTTAAGTGGGTGCTGGGCATTTGCCTGTTGATGCTGGCAATCGCAGCGATAACACTTCGGGTCGCAGATCTGGAAACCCCCGGTCTCCAGAACGACGAGCAGGTTTGGCACGAACGGTCCAGCCGGTTCATCGACTCGCTCCTGGGTCCACTTGGCCCAGAGACGATCGATGTCCCGCCGGTCTTTTGGCAGCCGAGCTTCGTCGACCTCCGCGATCGGCCCTGGACCCTATCTGGTTGGCCCTTTAGCGTCGTGATCCCGGCGCCGCATCCCGGTGCCGTGCCATCGCTCGCAATCGGGCTTTCACAGATCCTGCTGGCCGAGGGCGCTTCATCCTGGAGCGCGGACGTGATGAGCCGGATCGAGGCGGCACGCTTGCCCGGGGTTGCCTTCGGTCTGCTGATGATCGCGGCAGTTCTGGGATGGGGCCGCACATTGGTCGGAACCCAGGCCGCGGTGTTCGCCGCAGCCATTCTCGCCGTCGAACCGATTGCAGTTGGCTTCAGCCGCCTGGCGCGGATCGACCTCGCGGCAGCAACCTTGGTGACTATTGCGATCCTTGGCTACCTGCAGGGCCGTGTCACTGAAAGGCGTGTGCCAATCATCCTTTCGGCACTGGCGTTCGGCGGCGCTCTGGCAACAAATCCTTACGGACTCTTCGCCGTACCGGCGATTCTGACGTCTCGACTACTCTACGCCCCTTCCTTGTCGAATGGTCTCGGCCATGGCCGCTGGCGCCATTTGCGCAGTCTCGACAAATTGGACTGGACCTGGGGCATTGTCGCTCTTGTCGCCTTCGTGCTGAGTTACCCGAACCTTTGGCCCAACCCTCTCCTCGGGATTGTTGAGATCATCCAGACCATTCTGGCCACGCCGCATATGCAAGGTGAGAGCGGCACGCGCATGCCTGTCTCGCACTGGTTCTACCTGCTTCGCAGCCCTCAACACCTCACGCCTTGGGTGCTGGGCCTCGCCCTGCTCGGACTAGTTCTGATCTGGCGCTTGGACCGACGGGCGGCGCTGATCCTAACTGTCTGGATCGCAGCCATCCTGCTGCTGCTCAGCCTGCCGCCCGGCCGCAAGAATCTGAAGAACTTTCTCTTCGTACTGCCAGTTTTCGCACTCTTCGCTGGCATTGCCGTAAGTGCCTTGGTCGACCGCATCGCCCCCCGCGACACCATCCGCCGCGCGCTAGCTACCGGCTTAACCACTTTGCTGCTGCTAGGGGCTGGCGCAACTTCGACGCTAGCTTGGTGGCCCTACCCAGCGATGCATCTCTGGCCATGGATCGAGGACCCGCAGAAGTCGAGCTTTCGCGAACTGGTCGCGGAGGGCGAGGGCGTCAAGGAAGCCGTCGCGCTTATCGTCGAAATCTCCGGCCCCCAGGCGCGGATCGGAATGTTCACCGGCACGAACAACGCCATGTACTACCACCCCCGCGCTTACCTTGGGAGCCCAACGTCCCCGACGGACTTGGCGGCCTACGACTGGCTCGTGGTTTTGCCGAAACTGACCTTCGGCTCGCCCGGTTCGCACCCGCTGGTCGCCTGGGTGCGCAAAACCCAACCCGACATCATCTTGCGTCACCACCAAATTGAGATGGTGCGACTTTATCGCCTCGACGGGCATGAATTCCCGGATTCCGCAGAGCAATGACAACCGGGCTGCTCGTTGCCGGCGGTTTCGAGGCCGGCTCCTCCCTGGCGCACGCCATCAACACGATCAAGATGGCAGAGGGGTTCGCGCGGCTTGGCCACCGGGTGGTAATTGGCTGCATCACGCCGCGCGACGGCGCGCGGACGGCTGCGGAGCTTGAGGAGATTTACGGTATCGCGGAAGAGGTGGACTGGCTGCAGATACCCGCGACCTTCCGCGGCCGGCCGGTCGGGCATCGCTGGGCTTTTGCCCTGCCGACCCTGTTCGGCGGGCTGCGCCGGGGGGCACGCATGGTCTTCGCCCGCAACTATCTGCTGCCTCGTCTGAGCGCCGGGCTGGGCCTGCCCACGCTGGTCGAGAGCCATGCGCACCCCGACAACTCCAATCCGGACTTCCTGGCTCTATTGGCCGACACGCGGCGGCGGTCCGCCTTGCGGAGCTTGGTGACCATCTCCCCTGTCCTGGCCGAGAGCTACACGGCCAAGGGCGCCGATCCAAGCAGGATCACAGTCCAACCCGACGCGGTGGACGAACGCCTGTTCCGCCGCCCGGCCGATCTGCCGCCCGACCCGCTCGCGGCCTGGCCACGTCCGCGCGTCGTCTACACCGGCCACCTCTACGCCTACAAGGGCACGGACGCGATGCTCGCCGCGGCGGCCAAGCTCCCGCAGGTGGGGTTCCATCTGGTCGGCGGCCTCAACGAGGACCGCCGGCGCGTGGCCGCTCAGAGCGCCGAGATGGGGTTGGACAACGTCGTCCTGCATGGTCCCGTGCCTCACCGTGAGGTGCCGGCCTATCTCTGGCATGCAGACATCCTGCTGCTGCCGCCCTCGGCCCGGCACCCCAGCGCCGACTGGACCAGTCCGGTCAAGCTGGGGGAGTACATGATGGCCGAGACTCCCGTTGTCGCGACCGACATTCCGGCCTTGCGGCACTGGCTGAACGACAACCTCGTGCAGTTCGCCCCTCCCGACGACGGCGCCGCGCTGGCAAGCGCCATCTCCTCGGTGCTGCAAAGCCCCACGCGGGCGAGGCACCTGAGCAAGGCGGCCTTGGCATGCGCGACGGATTGGACCTATCTGCGACGCGCCGAACGCATCCTCACGCACGCGGGACTGCCCATTCCAAGGCCATCATGAATCAGACCGCCAAGTCCCGACTGCGCCGCCTTTATCTCGTCGTTACCATGACTCGCGGCATGTCGCTGGCTGCCTGGCATACAGGCGGCCACCTCAGCCGCGAGATTGCTCTCTATCGTCGCCTGCGCCCTCATCTGGGCGGGATCGCCATCGTCAGCCATGGCGATGCGAGCGACCTCAATTTCGCGGATCAGCTGACCGACATTGACATCCTGGTACCTGGGCGCGCTTCCGGTTGGACAGGGCAGCTCCTGACCAAACGCCTCATCCAGTTGGCTGCGGGCCGCCAGGTGGTGCTCAAGACCAACCAGGCGCCAGGGGGCGAGCTCGCCGCGGAAGTGGCATCGGCGCTCGGCGCGCCGCTGATCGCGCGCAATGGCTATCTCTTCGCGGAGTTCATCGAGCGGCAGCGCGGCGCGGAGCACCCCGAAGCCCGTGCCGCACGCGCGCTCGAGCGTCACCTGTTCGAAGCCGCCTCCCGGGTCGTCGTCACCACCGCGGCGATGCAAGACTCCGTCATCGACTCTTATGGCGTTGCCAGTGAAAAGGTCATGATCGTTCCGAACTACGTCGACACGGCCCTCTTCGCGCCGGGCAAGGCGGAGAAAGCGGTACCGGGACGTATCGGATTCGTCGGTCGGCTCGCCCCCCAGAAGAATCTCCACGCATTGTTTGACGGGCTTGCCGGTTTCACCGGCGAAGTCGTGCTGGTCGGAGCAGGCGAACTGGCGGAAAGCCTTCGAGCTCGTGCCAAGGACGAAAACCTTCCGGTGCGCTTTCGCCCCCCCATGCCGAATGAACAGCTTCCAAGTTTTCTGCATAGTTGCAGCGGCTTTGTGCTGCCGTCGCTTTACGAGGGGCATCCCAAGACCCTGATCGAAGCGATGAGCACGGGCCTGCCCTGCGTCGCGACGGCGGTCCCCGGGATCGCCGAGATGGTCGAGCACGAAGTCGACGCCCTGCTCTGCCAACCCGACGGCCCCAGTCTGCGCGCCGCGCTCGACCGTCTAATCGCTGAGCCGGAATTGACGCGCCGCCTGGGACAAGCGGCGCGCAGCTCCATCGAGAGCCGCTTCGCCCTGAATCGGATCGTCGAGCTGGAATGCGACGCCTTGGCAGCAGTAAGCGATCCGGAGCACAGCAGACAACCGTCTCCCAATGGAGACGCGCCCCTCGACCGGAACAAGCGCTGGCGCTATCTCGCTCACGCTCGCAATCAGGTCCGTGCCGAAACACGCGAACAAACGCCGGCACAGGTGTACCGGCTGAAGCCTGACGCCGCCCGTGGAGCCCGCCGGGGTGACTCCCCCCTACGCGTCTACAGCGACGCGATTCTAGCAGACGCGCTCGTGCCTCTTGCGGGCTCGCCTGTGGCCATCCTCGATGTCGGCTGCGGACGTGGACACTATGCCAGCTTCCTGCGCGAGCGCGGGTTAACGGGGAACTATCTCGGCATCGACGTTCAGGCCCGCGACGATTGGCACCGCTTCGCCGGGCCGCAAGAAGGCCTGGCGGTTACCTTTCAGGAAGGCATGGTCGAGACCGTCAATCTGCCAAACGCGCATTTCGACTTTGTCTTCAGCTCCTCGGCTCTGGAGCACATCGCCGATGACACGGCGGCAGCCGAACGGATCCATGCCGCCACACGCCCCGGCGGCCTTGGGCTGCATCTTGTCCCAGCCCCAGCTTCGATTCTGCTTTACGGCTACCATGGCTGGCGTCGCTACGACGCCGACACGCTGCGGGTGCTTTTCGAGGCGGTTGGGTTTGAAGTCTTGGGGATCGAACGACTGGGCGGTCTACCTTCGTTCCTGCTGCACCTACTCTGGATCGGGACCTTGGAAGCCGGCACCACCCGCCTGATCCTGCACGACTGGCTACGCCGCGGGGGGCCGGACGATCACTGGCGAAGCCGCGCGGGCCGCCCCTGGCTACCCAGGCTGAGGACGGCTGGCTGGGCCTTGCGTGGCTACAACGCCGCGTTTTCCGCGGCGCAGCGGCTGGATCCCCTGCTGCCCCAACCGACCAGCGGCTTTGCCGTCTGGACTCGTCGCGCCTGATGGTCGGGTGCTGAACGCGGAGCCGGTCGGAACGGTTCTAAATCCAATCCAGCTTGATGTTGTCGAGACCTTCACGCTCAATAATGCGGCGAAGCTCGGCCATCGGCTCACGCAGGGACGGCACCTTCGCTTCGTGGGTCTCGACGAGAAGCGTGCCGATCGTCCGCACTCGTCCGCTCTGGATCAGCTTGCGCAGGACGGCCACCTCGGCCCCCTCGATGTCCATCTTCACGAACGCTGCCGGCTGGCTGAGCTCGGCGAGGAAGCGATCGAGGTCAACCGCTTTCACTTCGTCGTAGGCGTGGCTGTCGACGTTGGTCTTGTCTGCGACAATCGAGGAGCCCACCGACCAATGCACCGGATCCTCCTGGGCCCGTTCGTGGCGGTACAGTCGCACCACCCCATCTTCCGCCGCCACAGCGGCCCGATGCAGTGTGACGTTGCTTCGGCTTTCCAGATCGCGCCGCAACACCTCGAAAGCCGCAGGGTTGGGCTCGAAGGCGTGAACCGTTGCTCCGCTGTCGGCCATGACGCGCGTCACCAAACCGACATTGGCCCCACAGTCGATCGCAACATCCCCTGGCCCAAGACCCTGGATCCGTTCCAAGAAGCCGTTGAGCGGTGCGTCCGAGTGGGCGTAGCCGTGGGCCGGCAGCAGCCAGCGCCTGAGGACCTTCAACATGAAGCCAGCCTTCGCGTGGGGATCTGGACAAGTAGATGACTAGCCTAGAGGGGCAACCTAGGTCCAGCGCTGCCGCTGCCCTGGACAGAAGCGTCTGCTGACCCATATAAGGGCGCTCTCCTGAACAGCCTCGACCCTCGACCGTTCTGACGGTATCGCCTGCCGATGTACTCGCTGCCGCGCCGCCTCCTGAATTCCGCCATCGGTCGCAGTCGAGCCGCCCTGGGCTCTGCCGCTTGGGGGCCGCAACGGCGATCTCCCTCTGTAAGCCAGGAAGAATTCGAACAGCAGCTTCAAGAGATGATCGCCACACGGGCGGCAGCGATGCCGCCACGCGAAGCGCTCAAGTTCCTTTTCCGCCTTGACGCCTTTCTCTACGCGCATCAGGGACAGCAGTCGGTCGCTTACGGCAACGGGCTGCACAGCAAGCATCGGCATATCCGTTACCACGACTACTTCGTCGAGCGGCTTTCCGAAGGCGAGACCGTGCTTGACATCGGCTGCGGCAACGGCGCTCTCGCCCACAGCATGGCGTCGCGTGCCGGTGCGCGGGTGACGGCCGTTGACCTAGAGCCGAGCAATATCGAGGTCGCGCGCGACAGGCATGACCATCCCGGTGTCACCTACATCGTCGGCGACGCACTGACCGACCTTCCCGCGGGCCGTTTCGACACCGTCGTGATGTCCAACGTCCTCGAACATCTCCCCGAGCGGCCAGCGTTCCTCCGTCGCGCCATGGCGTCGAGCGGGGCAGCCCGCATCCTGCTGCGGGTGCCGACCTTCGAGCGGGACTGGCGGGTGCCGCTGAAACAGGAGCTTGAGGTCGAGTGGCGCCTGGACCCGACGCACTATACCGAATACCGCCTGGATGAGTTCGCCGAGGAGCTCGAGCAGGCCGGCCTACAGACGACGGACCAGCGCGTTAACTGGGGAGAGATCTGGGCCGAGGCCAGGCCGAAATGACGCCAACCGTGTCCGTCATCATGGCCGTTCACAATGGCGAACCTTATCTGGCCGACTCGATTGACAGCATCCTTGGACAAAGCTTTGAAGACTTCGAATTCCTTATCGTCGACGATGCCTCTACCGACGCCACGGCTGCGATTCTGGCCGACTATGCCGCGCGCGACCCGCGCATTCGTGTCCTCTCGCCCAATACACGTCTGGGCTTTACTGCCGCCCTGAACGTCGCCGTCGACGAAGTGCGAGGCGACGTCATCGCCCGGCATGATGCCGACGACTTGAGCCATCCTGACCGACTTCAGCGGCAGCTCGCCGCGCTTCGAGAGGATGACCAGCTCGGCCTTCTTGGCACCAGCTACCATGTCATCGATTCCGAGGGCAGGCACCTAAAGTCCGAAGAGCTGCACACGAGCGACGCGGCGCTGCGCTGGCTCAGCCTGTTCCACAACCCGTTCTGCCATACATCTGTGATGGTTCGACGCGCGTTGGTTGAACGCGCTGGCGGGTATGATGAAACACTGCCCTTCAGCCAAGACTTCGACCTCTGGACGCGCATCATGGCATACACACGCGTGGCCAACCTCGCCGACCCTCTGGTGTCCTGGCGCACCCACCCGACTTCGATCAGTTCGTCCCGCCGGGTGGAGCAACAGCAGATCAGCGATGCGATCGCTGCCCGACAGATGGCGGCGTTGCTTGAGGTGGAAAGTGTGTCAATTAGGGACGCTCACGTTTTGCGCAAGCTGGTCCATGGATTGCGCGAGGGGGTGGACCGTGAACGCGAGACCGCAGCGCTGGCGTTATTGCGGCGCTTGTTCGCAGCCTTCCAAACCTCCGCGCTGACAAGCGACAGCGACCACCTCTCATTGCCGGGAATGAGCCTGCTTGCGCCCCCAACACACCAGTCGAGGTTCCATGCATTCTTGCGGCGCGCCGGCCGAGCGCTGACTCGCTCAACCTGAGGCCATCGACTCGATGAATGAGCAGATGATACCGCATGATACAAAGGTCGACGCGCCTTTGCTCATTTCCGTTGTTGTATGCACATACAATCGGGCAACTCTGCTTGAGTCGCTCCTTGAGAGCCTGACACGCCAGACGCTTTCCGATCACTGCTTCGAGGTGATCGTCGTCGACAACAACTCGATCGACCAAACAAAAACTATATGTCAGAATTTCGAGAAACGCTTTACATATTTTGTTTATTCTTCTGAACCCAAGCAAGGTCTGTCTCACGCACGCAACAACGGCTATCGCCATGCCCGCGGTCTTTATGTTGCCTATCTCGACGACGAATGCTTGGTGCCGAAAGACTGGCTCACGACCGCGGTCAAGCACACGCAGCAAGGGCGCCCCGATATGATGGGGGGGCCATATGGCTGCCACTATGAAGGGCCGAAGCCAGCCTGGGTCCGCGATAGCTACTTCAGCACTATTGATGAGCTTGGCTCCAGCCTCAGAAAACTGCCCCCTTCTGAATACCTATCCGGCGGGAACATGTTCATTCTTCGCTCGACACTCGATGAACTCGGCGGCTTCGACCCTTCCTTCGGCATGTCCGGCAAGCGGCTTGGCTATGCTGAAGAAATAGACTTCCAAAAGCGCCTCATTGCTCATAACCCCAATGCAGAGAGACTTTACGATCCTGACCTCGTGGTCTCCCACATGGTTCGCCAAGAAAAACTTAATATTAGATTCCTGGTCCGATCCCATTATGCAAACGGAATCTCGCAAGCAGCTTTGCGACAGGACCAACTAGGCCATGAATATGACATGCCAATCACCAAAATGGCCCTGTATATTGGAAATCAAATCGGAAAACTATCAAATAATATTGTCGTGGCCGCGCTGCTGCGAGATCGAACGCGACACCCGTTCCTCATCAATGCGCTCCTGGAGCAAGGATTTGAGCCCATTGAACGCATTGGCTTCGCGCTGGCGGCACGGCAGCTCTGTCGTGACAAGGCCCAGAACCGAGCGAAAGGCTGGTAGACCATGTGCGGAATTGCGGGCACCGTCAGCCGCAGCGCGTCCAACGGCTCTGCGATCGCTGCGCAGCTTTGCGGCCTTCTGCGCCACCGCGGCCCTGATGGGGAGGGACATTACGCCGACGAACGCGTCGCCTTGTCCATGCGTCGGCTCGCGATCATCGATATTGAAGGCGCGGATCAACCGATCCACAGCCGCGACGGTCGGTATGTGCTAATCGCCAATGGCGAAATCTACAACCATATCGAACTGCGCGCCGAAATGGCCGCGGCCGGCGCGGACTTCGTCACCGGCGGCGATGTCGAGACGATTCTGCACGCCTATGCGCTAGATGGCGAGACCGGCCTGTCCCGATTGCGCGGGATGTTTGCCTTCGCGCTTTTCGACCGCGCGGCACAGCGGCTGATCCTCGGCCGTGATCGCATGGGGGAAAAACCGCTCTATCTTGTCGAGCACGACGATGGCCTGACCTTCTGCTCGGAGCTAAGGCCTTTGGTCGCTGCCGGCGTGGTTCCAGTGAAGCTCGATCCGGTCAGCATCCACGAGTATTTTCACTATGCTTACGTTCCCGAGCCGCGCACGCCGCTGCAAGGCGTGCGCAAACTGCCGGCTGGCCACATCCTCACGGTCGATGTCGACAACTGGCAGCGCGAGGAACGGCGCTACTGGAACCTGCTGTCGAGTCCTCCGCTTAAAGGCGATCCCGCGCAAGCGATCAAGGGAGTTCTCGACGAGATCGGCCAGCAGATCATCCGCGCGGATGTGCCGGTCGGCGTGGCCCTGAGTGGTGGCGTGGACTCAAGTGTCGTCGCGGCGCTCGCGGTACGCCATGCGGACAAGCCCCTGACCGCCTTTACCGTTGGCTATGCTGGATACCCCGAGACAGACGAGCGCAATGACGCCAAAGCGCTTGCCAAGCACCTGGGTATGGCGGTCGAAGAGATCGAGATCGAAGGCGGCTCGATTGTGCAGGGCGTTGAATCGCTGATCGCCGAACGTGACGATCCCATTGCCGATATCTCCGGGGAAGGCTATCGCGCGATTATGCGGGCAGCGCGGAGTCATGGCACGCCGGTCATGCTGCTCGGGCAAGGCGGCGACGAGCTGTTTTGGGGCTATGAGTGGACCCGCCAGGCCGTCGCGCTGGCCGAGCGGAAAAATCGCGGGGAGGACATAGAGCGCGAGCTCGACGCCATCGGCCGGAGTAGTAGGCGGCGCCGGATCTTGCCCCCATGGCGCACCCACGATTGGGTGCGCCCTCCCCGCCCCGCCGCCGATCGCCTGCCCTTCTACGACGTCGCCCCGGTTTTTAGATCGGCCGAGGGGGAAGTGCGGCGGCTCTACAGCGCGGAATGGAAGCGCTCGCTGGCCACAACCGATGCGGGGGCGCTGTTTCGATTTCCGCGGCCCTGGTCTCGTCCCGATCTGCTGATAACCGACCTGATCTGCGGCACCTATCTGCGCGAAAACGGCCTCGCCCAAGCCGATCGGTTGGGTATGAGCGCCTCCGTCGAGACGCGGCTGCCGCTGGTGGACTATCGCTTGGTCGAGACGGTTATCGGGCTTCGAAAAAACCAGCGCGACGACCAGCTACCGCCGAAAGCCTGGCTGAAGGCCGCCGTTGCCGACCTACTGCCGCCTTGGGTTCTGTCCCGCCCCAAGAAGGGCTTTACTCCGCCGGTTTTCGACTGGCATCAGCGGATCTTCGCCGCCTTGGGCGAAAAACTACGAGACGGGCGCCTGGCCGCTCATGGCGTGCTGTCAGCCCCAGCAGCCGCGACACTTGCTCAGGGAGGGATGCCACGACACTCCGTCGTCCCGCTCTCTTTCAAAGCCTTGGTGCTGGAGCTCTGGCTGCGGGACCTGGAGGCACTCAGTAACCGCGCTCCTGCACGCGAAAGGGCGATGAGGGGATGATCAGCCTGTTCAGCACCGCCAAGGCCTTCGACGGTCATACGGCGGTGATCCAGGAGAATGCGCTGGATAGCTGGCGCGCCCTGGCCCCTGATGTCGAGGTGCTGCTGTTCGGGGACGACCCGGGAACCGCGGAGGCGGCGCGGCTGCGCGGTTTCCGGCACTTTCCGAACGTCGAACGCACCGAACACGGGACCCCCCTGCTCAGCGACATCTTTCGGCAGGCGGTGGAGAAAGCCAGCAACCAAATCATCTGCTACGTCAACGCCGACATCATCCTCCGGCCTGACTTCGTGGCGGCGCTCCGGCAAGTGGCTGAGCAGTACGACCGCTTCCTGGCCGTTGCTCAGCGCGTGAACCTCGAGATCACCGAGCGGCTCTCCTTCGACGAAGACGCAGCACGCGCGCTGGCAAAACAGATGTGCCGCGAGGGGCTCGTCGAACCGCCGGACGGCATCGACTTCTTCGCCTTCACGCGACGCGCCGCCGTGAGCCTGCCCCCTTTCGCCGTCGGTCGGCCCTGCTGGGACAACTGGCTGATCATGGATGCCAAGCGGCGCGGCATTCCAGTCGTCGACGTCACGCCGGTCTGCCGGATCGTGCATCAGAACCACGGGTACCGCCACGTGCCGCAGGGAAGCGGGCGGAACTGGGAAGGTCCGGAGGCCGACGCCAATCGGGCCTTGGCCGCCATCGCGGGGGACAGCTTCAGCCCGGCGGACTACACGATTCTTTCTGCCGATGTCTGCCTGCACAAACGTGGCCTACGGCCCATGACGCCGTTTCAACGCTGGTCTCGGCGCCTCCGCCACCATCCTGCCTGGCCCCAAAGCGGCTATAGGACACCGTCGAACGTTGGAGCAGGGCGCTGGCTGGTCCGCGCCGGCTCCTCCAGCCTCCGCCGCCTGCTGCCAAGGTCGCTCGCCCTCGACCTTAAGCGTCGCGCGAAAGCCCTGTTCGCTTACCAGTCGAAACGAGATCAGGCGCTTGAGTCAGATCGCGAAAAAGACGCGGGACCGCACTGATGCGCCAGCCGCCTGCCCAACGCATCCTCCACATCAACGAAGCTGACGCAGGTGGCGGCGCCCAGGTGATCGCACGCACCATGATGCAGGCCGCGCGCGCGGCGGATCGCGAGAGCTGGCTTCTGGTCAATCGCAAGCTGACCGAGGACCCGGCCGTCCTGCCCATCCCACGGAGTGGCGGCGGCCCGGCTGCTTGGCGGAGCACCTGCCAGGCGCTTGCCGGCCTCGGCGACCGGCTGCCTGGCCGGCCCGGCCGCGCCTTTGGGCGCGCCGCACGTCTGGCGGAGCAGCCCTTCGACGCCCTCGACTGGCTGTGGGGACGCGAGCCCTTCCACCGCCCGCTCACCCGCCGCCTCACGGAGATCGCCCCGGGGCGCCCCGACCTGATCCACGCCCACAATCTGCATCACGCCTACTTCGATCTGCGCGCGCTCCCCGAGCTGTCGAAGCGAGCCCCTCTCGTCATGACTCTCCACGACGAGTGGCTACTGACGGGCCACTGCGCAGGCACAATTGGATGTGACAAGTGGCGTCACGGTTGCGGCGGCTGCCCGGATCTTGGCCGCTACCCGCCGCTCCGCCGCGATCGCACGGCCGCGAACTGGCGCCGCAAGGCCGAGATCTATAAGCGCTCCCGCCTGTTCGTGAGCACGCCATCCCAATGGCTGATGAGCCGCGTCGAGGAGTCGATGCTCGCGCAAGGCATTGCCGAGCGCCGAGTCATCCACAACGGCATCGACACCGCCACCTTCCGAACCGGCGACCGGCAGGCCGCTCGGCAGCGCTTCGACCTCCCGGCAGACGCTTACGTCCTGCTCTTCGCGGCCAATGGCATGAAAAGCAATATCTACAAGGACTATCCGACAATCCGGGAGGCGCTGCGACAGCTTACCCGCACAGTGCCGGACCGACAGGTAGTCCTCCTCGCTCTCGGCGACGAAGCCGGCGATCCGGAGGCGGACGGTGTCGACATCCGCTTTCTCGGGCTGACGAACCGCCAGGATGTCGTCCGCGACGCCTACAAGGCCGCCGACCTCTATCTTCACGCGGCGCGATCCGACAACTTCCCGACGACCATCCTGGAAGCCCTTGCCGCCGGACGACCGGTCGTCGCCACCGCGGTCGGGGGCATTCCCGAACAGATTAGGAGCCTCGCCCTTCCCGGCAGCGACACGACTCAATCGACCGTGCCGCTCGAGCAGGCAACCGGCACACTGGTCGAGAAGGGAGACGCCACGGCGATGGCCGCAGCCTCTCGGGCCCTGCTGACTGACCCCAGCCTGCGTTCCCGACTGGCTGCGAATGCCGCCCGCGACGCGCAGGACCGCTTCGACATCGCAGTTCAGACACGCGCCTATCTCGACTGGTACGATGAACTGGTCGAACGGATTCCATGTGAACAGCAATGAGCCCAATACTATCATGACGGCTGAAGCACACTACGATGCCGACTACTTCAACTGGCAGAAGAATGTCGGAGCTTTTGGCGGCATTGCGAATCTGATAAAATTTGAAGAATTCATCAGGTCCGATGATCGCCTTGTCGACTTCGGATGCGGCGGCGGCTTTCTGCTGGCAAACATCCGTTGTGAAGAAAAGGTCGGCGTTGAAATCAATCCGACAGCGCGCGAGGCTGCGCAGAAGCATGGGCTGAAAGTGGTGTCCACGCTCTCGGACCTGCCGGATAACTGGGCCTCGCTGGTCATATCCAACCACGCGCTGGAACACGTCGAACACCCTTTCGATGTTGCACGTGAGATGCTGCGCGTGCTCGAGCCGGGCGGGCGTGCCGTGATCGTGATCCCCTGCGACCGCTACGACATCGCTTACGACCCGACCGACATCAACCAGCACCTCTACTCATGGAGCCCGATGAACCTCGGGAATCTCTTCAAGCACGCCGGCTTCAACATCGAATCTTGCGAACTGTTCTTACACACTTGGCCACGGCGCTACGAAGCGATCGTGCGCCGCTTCGGCTGGCGCGTGTTCCATGTCCTAGCCCGGTGGCAAGGCCGCCGCGAGAGCCGCTGGAAGCAAGTTCGTCTTGTTGCCCACAAGCCAGCTCCTGTCGCGGAGCTTTCCTGCCAATAGCGACGCCTTGCCACGCCCACCTCTTTCACCTGCGTAAACTACAGAGACGGAACAGGCCTGATAATGTTGAAAAGGACCGTTCACAAATTGCTTTCGCGCCTGCGGTCCTTGACTCCTTCACACGGATCGAGCCTCCCTGCATCAAGCGACCAGGAGTTGGGCCATCTGCTTCAACAGATCGAGACTCTGCTCCCGCCCAGCCAAATCGAGCCCGGGTCTGCCGAGGGGCGAAGAGCATTCGAGGTCTGGTTTAACGTCATGTCTCTGGCAGACCGCCGGATCAACCAATACTGCATGTCATACTACGACGGGCGGCACCCGAAGCATGTCATGTGGCGCGCCCACAATGCATTCATTGTCGAGAATGTTCTGCCTGGTGACCGAGTCCTCGATATCGGGTGCGGTGCCAGCTATTACACCCAGGAACTCGCGGAAATCGCAGAAAGCGTGACGGGAATCGACGTCAACCCAGAGCGCGTGGCCGCTTCGCAAGCGATGAATCAGAAGCCGAACGTCACCTACCGCGTTATGGACGCGACCCGCGACATCCCCGAAGACGCATTCGACGTTGCCGTCTGCTCGCACGTTATCGAACATTTGGACGATCCCGTCGCCTTTCTGGCCAGGGTCGCGGAGCGAGTGCCGAGGCTGATCGTCAAGGTCCCCCTCGTCGACAGCGACTGGCGCAAACTGGTCAAGAAGGATGTCGGCCTGTTCTGGATGGACGACCGCGACCACCGGCGCGAGTACACCGAAGCCCTGCTCTCCGACCAGCTCGCCGACGCGGGATGGGAGGTCGATACGCTGATCCGAGGTTTCGACCTGCGTGCCACCGCAAGGTCCAAGGGCCTCGCCGCCTAAGCCGCAACGCACCCTCAACCTGATCCCAAAGGCGCCCACGGCGATCGCCTCAAGCGTGCGTGGTCCCCCGGGCGGCCGTCGCGTTTTGCAGGAACCATTCGTAGGCCTCGGCCAGCCCCGCCTCCAGCGAGGTCTGCGGCCGCCAGCCGAGAGCCGTTAGGCGCGAGACGTCCAGGAGCTTGCGCGGCGTCCCGTCGGGCTTGGAGGAATCGAAGCTGAGCCTGCCGGTGAAACCGCAGACGCGCTGGATCATCTGCGCAAGCTCGGCAATCGAGACATCCTCACCGGTGCCGACGTTGATCGGCGGCGCCGCCGAGTAGCGGGTCAACAGATAGACGACGGCGTCGGCCAGATCGTCGACGTGCAGGAATTCCCGCTTGGGGCGGCCGCTGCCCCATACCTCGAGCGTCGGCTGGCCGGCCAGCTTGGCTTCATGCGCCTTGCGGATCAAGGCCGGCACGACATGGCTGGTTTCCAGGTCGAAGTTGTCGCCCGGCCCGTAGAGATTGGTGGGCATGACGGAGATGAAGTCGCAGCCGTACTCCCGCCGATAGGCTTGGCAGAGTTTCAAGCCCGCGATCTTGGCAATGGCATACCACTCGTTGGTCGGCTCGAGCGGACCGCTCAGCAGACAGGATTCCGGCATCGGCTGGGGGGCGTGCTTGGGATAGATGCAGCTGGAGCCGAGAAACAGCAGCTTGCGCACGCCCACGCGCCGGGCCGCTTCAATGACATTGGTCTCGATCGCCAGATTATCGTAGAGAAACTGGCCGGGATAACGGTCGTTGGCCAGGATCCCCCCCACCTTGGCCGCCGCCAGGACGATGGCGTCCGGCTTCTGGTCGGCGATCCAGGCCTCCGTCTCGACCTGGCGCCGCAGATCGGCCTGCTCACGCCCGGCGGTCAGAACCTCGCAGGGCTCTTGCGCCAGGCGCCGCACGACGGCGCTTCCCACCATCCCGCGGTGACCGGCGACGAAGACGCGCGCACCCTCCAGGCCGAAAGAGGCCGCCGACGACTCCACTGCTCTGCTCCCTATGCTCGTGATCCCGGCGGAACGGCCCGCCCTGCGGTTCAAACGTACGCCGGATTGAGGCCACGGCCGCCTTGCAGATGGGCCAGGTCGGCCGCCACCATCTCCGCCACCAGCGCCTTGAAGGCGGTCTTGTGCGTCCACCCCAGAACGCGGCGCGCCTTGGACGCGTCGCCCAGCAGCAGGTCGACCTCGGTCGGGCGGAAATAGCGGGGGTCGATCTTCACCAACTCGGCGCCGCTCCGCGCATCCACGCCGACCTCTTCGACGCCCTCGCCGCGCCAGACCAGCGTCCGGCCGATCTCGCCGAAGGCAAGCTCGACGAACTCGCGCACGCTGTGCGTTTCCCCTGTGGCCAGGACATAGTCGTCCGCCGTCGGCTCCTGCAGCATGCGCCACATCCCCTCGACGTAGTCGCGCGCATGCCCCCAGTCACGCTTGGCATTGAGATTGCCGAGATAGAGATGCTGCTGCTGGCCGAGGGAGATGGCGGCAACGGCGCGGGTAATCTTGCGGGTGACGAAGGTTTCCCCCCGGATCGGGCTTTCGTGGTTGAACAGGATGCCGTTGGAGGCATGGATGCCGTAGGCTTCGCGGTAGTTGACCGTGATCCAGTAGGCGTAAAGCTTGGCCGCCGCATAGGGGCTGCGCGGATAGAAGGGCGTGCGCTCGTCCTGGGGCACGGCCTGAACCTTGCCGTACAGCTCCGAGGTCGAGGCCTGGTAGAAGCGCACCTTCTCCGTCATGCCCAGGATGCGAATCGCCTCGAGCAGCCGCAGCGTGCCGAGCGCGTCGGCGTTGGCCGTGTATTCGGGCGTCTCGAAGCTGACCTGCACGTGGCTCTGGGCGGCCAGGTTGTAGATCTCGTCGGGCTGCGTTTCCTGGACCAGCCGAATGAGGTTCGTCGCGTCCGTCAGGTCGCCATAGTGCAGGAAAAAGCGCGTGCCCTGCTCATGCGGGTCGACGTAGAGATGATCCACGCGTTCGGTGTTGAAGGAGGAGGAACGGCGCTTGACGCCGTGAACGACGTAGCCCTTCTCCAGCAAGGATTCGGCCAGGTAGGCCCCGTCCTGGCCGGTGATCCCGGTGATCAAGGCGACTTTCGGCGTTTCGGTCATGCTTCTCCCGTCCCCGGGGTAGGAGGAGGCCAGCGCCACCCCGCCCGACTTTCCGGCATCTCCGCCACAGGTCTTAGCTCAGCGTGAAGTGTCGTGTCACGTAGCCGGCCAGGCGCTCGAGGCTGCGCTCGATGTCGAGCGTCTGGGTGTCGATGCTCAGGCTCGGTTCGGGCGGCGCTTCGTAGGGGGCGTCGATCCCGGTGAAGTCGCTGATCTCGCCGGCCCGGGCCTTCTTGTAGAGCCCCTTGGGGTCGCGCCGCTCGCAGGTCGCCAGATCGGCCGCCACGTAGACCTCGTGGAAACCGTCCGGAACCAGCCGCTCGACCGAGGCGCGGGCGCGGTCGCGGTCGCTCTGGTAGGGCGAGATGAAGGCGGTGATGCACAGAATCCCGGCATCCGCGAAGAGCGCCGCCGCCTCGCCGACGCGGCGGATGTTCTCCGCCCGGTCGTCGGGACTGAAGCCCAGGTTGGCGTTGAGGCCGCGGCGCACGTTGTCGCCGTCCAGCACGTAGACCTGGTAGCCGCGCTCGTAGAGCTGGCGTTCCAGCGCCATTGCCAGGGTCGACTTGCCGGCGCCCGACAGGCCGGTCAGCCAGATCACGCCGCCCTTGTGGCCGTTGCGCGCCCAACGCTGCTCGCGGGTGACGGCATGCTCGACCGAGAAGAGGTTGGTCGAGCGCACCGCCATGACCCGCCGCTGGTCGGGATAGCCCTCCATCGAGACCAGGCCGCCGCCGACCAGATCGAGGCCGTCGAGCAGCACGAAGCGCCCCGTGCGCTGCAGGCTCTGCGCCTCGTCCAGCGCCATCAGCGCGCGGCTGCGCAGCACCACCTCGGCGATGCCGTTGCGTGGCACCGCCCCGTCGGCGCGCCGTTCCAGCGTGTCCGTGTCGATGGTCTGCTCGACCGCCGTGACCTCCACGCTGTACTGGGCGGTCGCCAGCTTCAGCGTCAGCCGGCGACCCGCATCCAGCGGCGTGTGGCCGAGCCAGAAAAGCGTGGCCTTGAAGACGTTGGTGAGCTGCGGGGCCTGCGCCTCGTGGCTGAGCAGCTCGCCGCGTTCGACGAAGAGCTGCTCGTCCAGCGTGAAGCCGACCGACTGCCCCGCGTGCGCCTCGAGCGGCGGATCGGCGTTCCAGGACTCCAGCGCGCGCACCCGGGCGGTCTTGTTGGACGGGCTGAAGAGCACCGTGTCGCCCGGGCGCAGCACGCCGCTTTCGACGCGCCCGACCAGGATCCGCCGCTCGTCGAAGTGATAGACGTCCTGGATCGGCAGGCGCAGCGGCTGTGCGCCCGGCCGCGTCACCGTCTGGAAGCGGTCCAGCGCGTCGAGCAGGCTCGGGCCCTCGAACCAGGAAAACTCCGGGCTCGGCTCGGCCACGTTGTCGCCGTCGCGCGCCGAGATCGGCAGGATGAAGGTCGGCTCCACGCCGATGCTGGCCAGGTAGTCCGCGACCTCGCGGGCGACCTCGCCGAAGCGCGCGCGGTCGTGGCCGACCAGGTCCATCTTGTTGACCGCCACGGCGACCTGGCGCACGCCGAGCAGGTGCAGCAGGTAGCCGTGCCGGCGCGACTGCTCACGCACCCCCTCGGCCGCGTCGATCACCAGCACCCCGGCATCCGCCTCGGCCGCGCCGCTGACCATGTTCTTGAGGAACTCACGGTGCCCCGGCGCGTCGATGATCACATAGTCGCGCTTGTCGGTCTGGAAGCGGATCTGCGTGGTGTCGATGGTCACCGCCTGGTCGCGCTCGGCCTGAAAGGCGTCGAGCACGAAGGACCACTCCAGCGGCATGCCGCGCTTGGCCGAGATCGCCTGCAACTCCTCCAGCTTGCCTTCGGGCAGGGAGTCGGTGTCGTGCAGCAGGCGGCCGACCAGCGTGGACTTGCCATGGTCGACATGGCCGACCACGACCAGTTTCAGGAGGTCGCGCGGAGCGGGATGAAAGCTGTGGCGGGGCATGCGTGGCTCGGTCGACTCACATATAGCCGCTGGCGCGCAGGCGCTCGAAGGCGTCCTCGCTGTCGTGGTCCATGGTGCGTCCCGCCCGCTCCGGCTGGCGGGTCACCTCCAGCTCGGCGATGATCTCCGCGATCGTCGCGGCGTTGGAGCGCACCGGGCGGGTGATGTCCTTCTCGCCGAGCGAGCGGTAGCGCCAGCCGTCGCGCGCGAAGTACAGCGGCACCACGGGAATCTGCTCGCGCTGGATGTAGCGCCAGATGTCGACCTCGGTCCAGGCGAGCAGCGGATGGATGCGCAGGTGCGCTCCCGGCGGTATCTCGGTCTTGTACTGGTCCCAGAACTCGGCCGGCTGGTCCTTGTAGTCCCAGGTGCCGGACTCGTCGCGCGGGCTGAACACCCGCTCCTTGCCGCGCAGCGCCTGCTCGTCGCGGCGGATGCCCAGGAAGATGCCGCGGAAGCCCTGCTCCGCGATGATCCGCTTCAGGCCCAGGGTCTTGCGCGCGGCGTGGCGCGAGTTCAGCGGCAGGCTCGGGTCGGTCTCCTCAAGCGGCGGGCAGTCCGCGTTGACGTAGCTGAGCCCCCACTTGCCGACGTACTCGTCGCGGAAGGCATAGACCTCGTCGAGCTCGTTGCCGGTATCGAGCAGGATCACGGGGAACGGCACGCGGCCGAAGAAGGCCTTGCGCGCCAGCCAGACCATCACGTTGGAGTCCTTGCCGAGCGACCAGAGCATCGACAGCGGCTCCACCCGGGCGTAGGCCTCGCGCAGGATGTAGATCGATTGGGCTTCGAGGTGGTCGAGACGGTCCATCGGCCTGCCGAACGGTCCTGGGAGTTGCGCCGCCGCGCAGCCGGGCTCCAGCGGCGCCGCACGAAGGCTTCCTCATAGGGGGGAAGCGGGGGCCGGCGCAAGGAGCGTTTCCCGGCGCGGCGGCTTGCAATCGCGCGGCAGCCATGGCCTAACACGGCCATGAAGGCACTCGACCGCTACATGGTTCTGCAGTTGCTGGCGACCACCTTCGCCACCGGCGTGGCCCTCACCTTCACGGTGTGGCTGACCCAGTCCCTGCGGCTGTTCGACTACATCATCAACCGCGGCCTGCCGGCGGAGAAGTTCCTGACGGTCGCGCTGCTGCTGATGCCGAGCTTCCTGACGATCGTCCTGCCGGTCTCCACCTTCGTGTCGGTGCTTTTCGTCTACAACAAGCTGACGACCGACAACGAGCTGATCGTGATGCGCGCCTGCGGGCTCAGCCAGCTCCAGGTCGCCCGGCCCGCCCTGATCCTCGGCGCCCTCGTCACGCTGCTGATGTTCGTTATCACGCTGTTCGTGCTGCCCTGGTCGTTCCGCAGCTTCAAGGACCTGCAGCACGACATCCGGACCAACTACTCCTCGATCCTGCTGCAGGAAGGCGTCTTCACCGAGATCGACGACGACGTGGTGATCTACATCGGCGAGCGCACGGAGGACGGCAAGCTGCTGGACGTGCTGGTGCACGACACCCGCGAGCCGGAGGCGCCGGTGACCATCATGTCCGAGATCAGCGAGATTCTCGGCGGCAGCCAGGGCCCTGTGCTGGTTCTCTACCGCGGCCAGCGCCAGCAGTTCGACCGCGAGACGCGCGAGCTGTCCAACCTCAGCTTCGACCGCTACACGCTGGAGCTGACCGAGCAGGGCGCCGCCCAGCAGCGCTCCTGGCGCGAGCCCTCGGAACGCTATCTGCACGAGATCTTCCGGCCACCGCAGAACCGGGACGACGAGCGGCTGCGCGGCGAACTGCTGGCCAACGGGCATCAGCGCATCGCCCTGCCGCTCTATACGCCCGCCCTGGTGCTCCTGGGCATCGCCCCCTTCCTGGCCGGCGAGTTCAGCCGGCGCGGCTACTGGAAGCGAATCCTCGCGGCGGTGCTGGCCATGGCGCTGCTGCAGGTCCAGATCCTGGCGCTCGAAGACATGGTGGCCGGCGACCTCGACCTGCTGCCGGTGATCTATATCGGCGTGCTGGCCCCGAACTTCCTGCTGGCCTGGCTGCTGTTCTTCGCCCGGCCCGAGCGCTGGGCGGCCCGGCGCCGCCTGCGCCGCGCTGCCGCGTAGGGACCTGCCGCTATCGACCTGGCGGCACAATGCGTGGCTGGGCCGCGGCGGATGATGTATCACGGGCGGCGATCCCGCCCCTAGCCCGCGAACGCCGATGCGACACCTGCTGACCTCGACCTACTTCCGCCGCGCCGCCCTGGCCTTCCTGCACGACGTGGCGGTGGCGATGGCCGCCTTCGTGCTGGCCCTGCTGCTGCGCCTCGGCACCCAGGCCGTCGAGCTTCTGGCGCGCGACGACCTCTGGATCGCCCTGATCATCTTCGGGCTGGTCTCGGGTGCGGTCTTCCTGGGCACCGGCCTCTATCGCGGCATCTGGCGCTACGCCTCGCTGAACGACATGCTGGGCATCGTGCGCGCGGCGACCCTGGCCGTGCTGCTGTTCCTGCCGGTGACCTTCATGGTCACCCGCCTGGAGGCGCTGCCGCGCAGCTCCCTGGTCATCACCTGGCTGCTGCTGATCGCCCTGCTCAGCGCGCCGCGCGTCATCTACCGCCTACTCAAGGACGGCAGCCTCACCCATATCCTCGAGCGCAACGCGCATCTGCGCGTGCCGGTGCTGTTGATCGGCGCCGGCGACGCGGCCGAGCTGTTCATCTCCTCCCTCAAGCGCAATCCCAGCTACGAGGTGCTTGCGGTCATCGACGACAAGGGCCGGCGGGTCGGACGGCGGATCAGGGGCGTGCCCGTCGTCGGCAGCCTGAACGAGCTGGACGCGCTCTTCGCCCGGGTGAGCCGCCGCCACGGCCGCAAGCCGCAGCGCCTGATCCTGACCAAGGACCTGCCGCGCGAGCGTCTGAGCGAGCTGCTGTCCTTCGCCGAGCGGCACGGACTGACCCTCGACCGTCTGCCGCGCCTGACCGACTTCAAACGCTCCGCTGCGGGCGAGCCGATCCGGCCGGAGCCGATCGCCATCGAGGACCTGCTGCGCCGGCCGCAGATCATGCTCGACCCGGAACCGGTGCGCCGCCTGGTGCAGGGCCGGCGGGTCCTGGTGACCGGCGCCGGCGGCTCGATCGGCAGCGAGCTGGTGCGCCAGCTCGCCGACCAGGAGCCCGCCGAGATCGCGCTGCTGGACAACGGCGAGTTCAACCTCTACCGGATCGACGCCGAGTTGGGCCGCAGCCGGCCGGACCTGGCGCGCAGCCCCCATCTCTGCGACGTGCGCGACGCCGGCGCCCTGGAGCGGATCTTCGCCGAGGTCCGCCCGGAGCTGGTCTTCCATGCGGCCGCGCTCAAGCACGTCCCCATCGTCGAGGCGCACCCGCTGGAGGCCACGCGCACCAACGTTGCCGGCACCCGCCATGTCGCCGAGGCCTGCCTGCGCCACGGGGTCGCCGTGATGCTGCTGATCTCCACCGACAAGGCGGTCAACCCGACCAACGTGATGGGCGCCACCAAGCGCCTGGCGGAAAGCTACTGCCAGGCCCTCGACCTGGAGGCACGCCGCAGCGGCCAGGGCCCGCGCTTCGTGACGGTGCGCTTCGGCAACGTGCTCGGCTCCACCGGCTCGGTGGTGCCGCTGTTCCAGGAGCAGCTCGCCGCCGGCGGCCCGCTGACCGTGACCCATCCGGAGATCACGCGCTACTTCATGACCACGCAGGAGGCGGTGCGCCTGGTGCTGCAGTCGGCCGCCCTCGGCCTGGCGCGGCAGGCGGCGGAGGCCGGCAAGATCTACGTGCTCGACATGGGCGCGCCGGTGAAGATCGTCGAACTGGCCGAGCAGATGATCCGCCTGGCCGGCAAGCGGCCCTACAAGGACGTGGAGATCCAGTTCACCGGGCTGCGGCCCGGCGAAAAGCTCTACGAGGAGCTGTTCCACAGCCAGGAGACCCTGGCCCAGACCGACCAGCAGGGGCTGCTTCTGGCGGCGCCGCGCACGGCGGAGCTGGCGACCCTGCGCCAGGGCCTCGACCAGCTCGCCGCCGCCAGCGAGGCGCAGGACAGCGGCGCCGCGCTGGCGCTGCTCGGCCGCCTGGTGCCGGAGTGGAGCCACAGCGCCGAGGTCATCCCCCTGCCCCGCCGGGCGAACTGAGCGCGCGTGGCGCTGGCCGGTCGACCGGCCGCCGGCCAACCCGCGATAGCGGGTCCACACGGTCGGGCGACAACCGCCCGAACCCAGAGGCCCGAGCTCAGAGGCCCGAGCTCAGAGGCCCGAGCTCAGAGGCTTGGCGTGATGCTCTGCGACCTGGCGACTCGCCCAGGCGAGTCACGCAGGTCGGGCATCTGCTCTACCACATTAAAGTGAGGGCGATGTCTCGCGACCGGCGGAACCGCTGCGCGGGTCCATACGGTCGCAAATCGCTCTAGAAGGCGTAGCCGACCGCCCGGTCGAAAGGCGGCAGAACGCCGTCGCCGATGGGCAGCGCCACGCGGCTTGGCGCCCCGAACAGGCTCAGGCCGACATAGTCCAGGAACTCGATCCGAACGACGGCGGCGTCGCAGGGCGCGGCCAGGTAGAGCCGGTCGCCGCGGCCCTGCTCGGGCGGCAGCACCCAGGCCAGCGCCTGGCGGGCGTCATCTTCCCGGGAGGGCTGTCCCCGGGAGGATTGTCCCCGGCAGGCTTGCGCCACCGGCCGGGTCCGCACGGTGTAGATGCCGGCGCGCGGCCGCACGAGCTCGCCCAGCGACACGGCCGTCACGCCGCCGAGCGTCTCCTGCACCCGCCCCTCGACGGTCCAGGGCCGGCCGAGACAGTCCGCGACCTCCGCCAGGCGCCCGTCTTTCAGCGCCGCGCGCACGCGGGTCGAGGAGTAGATGCGGCCGTTCGCGTCGCGGACGGGGGGCAGCGCGCTCACCCCGAACCCGAGGCGCCTGCCGAGCGCGCGCAACAGCGCGACGTCGCCGGCGCGCTTGCGGCCGAAGCGGTAGTCTTCGCCGACCACCACATGGCACAGGCCGAGGGTGCCGGCGAGCACCCGCTCGGCGAAGGCCGCGGGCTCCAGCTCCGCCAGGGCGCGGTCGAACCCGAAGGCGAAAATCCGGTCGATGCCGTGCCGGGCGAAGGCCTGGGCCTTGAGTTCGGGCGTCGACAGCCGGAAGGGGGCTTGGCCGGGGGCGAAGACTTGCCGGGGATGCGGCTCGAACGTCATCACCCCGGCCCCGACGCCCAGCGCGGCGGCGCGCGCCCGCGCCGCCCGGAGCAGCCGCTGATGGCCGCGGTGGACACCGTCGAAGTTGCCGATCGCCACGACGCCGCCGCGCGCCTGCGGCGGCACCGGATCGAACGTCGACTGCAGGAGCTGCATGGCGTCTACCTCCCTCCCCGATCGCTTCTGCGCCACGGCGCCGCGCCTCCAGGCCCGGGCGCTCACGCGCGGCTCAGGCGCAGCCGCTTCAGGTGGTCTTGTAGAAAGTCGAGACGGTCGTTGCCCCAGAAGACCGCCTCGCCGATCACCAGCGAGGGCACGCCGAACACGCCGTCCCGCCGGGCTTCGGCCGCGTGCTCTTGCAGCGCGGACCGGTGCTCCGGCGCGTCCGCCGCCGCGCAGAGCGCCGCGGGATCGAGGCCGCTGCGCCGCGCGACCTCGCGCAGCACCTCGAGATCGCCGAGGTCGCGGCCCTCGGCCCAGGCCAGGCGCATGGCCTCGACCAGGTAGGGGCGCAGACACCCCGCGCGTTCGGCCAGCAGGCTGGCGGCGCCGGCCCGCGTGGGGTCGGAGGTCGCCGGCGGCGGGGTCATGGGAATGCCGAGCCGCTCGGTCCAGCGCGCCAGGTCCTGCCGCACGGCAGGCAGCTTGGCCTTGACCCGCTCGGGATCGGAACGGCCGTCCCAACCGCCGAGCGGGCGCCAGACCAGCTCGACGTGGAAGGCCTCGAAAAGGTCCCACATCGTCTTGCTGGCGAGATAGCAGTAGGGGCTGCGGAAGTTGAAGTAGAGCTTGAGGGCGGCCGCATCAGTCATGCCGCGCGACTCCCCCGCCCAGCTCCACATGGACCTCGACGGTGCCCAAGGTCTGGAACTCGCCGCAGACGTGCTGGCCGGCGGCAAGGGGGGCGGCCGCAGTGGCGCCGCCGGCCAGCACAAGGCTGCCGGGCTCCAGGCGTTCGCCCCAACGCGCGACCAGCTCGGCCGCCGCCACGAGCGAGCGCAGCGGATGGCCCAGGATGGCCGCCGTCGAGCCGATCTCCACGGGGTGCCCGTCCAGCTTCAGGAGAATGCCCAGATTGCCCACCTCCGTGGCGGGCGGCTGCCAGCGACCGATCACGAAGCCGGCCGAGGAGGCGTTGTCGGCGATCACGTCGCCGAGGGCGAACTTGAAGTCCCGGTAGCGGCTGTCGATGATCTCCAGCGCCGGCGCCACGGCGCTCACCGCGTCGAGGGCCTCGAGCGCGCTGACCCGGCCGGCCAGCGGCTTGCCGATCAGGTAGGCGACCTCCGGCTCGACCCGGGGGTGCACGAAGGCGGCGAGGTCGAGGCGGCCGCCCTCGGGGACCTGCATGGCATCGGTCAGCCGCCCCCAGACCACCTCGTCGACGCCCACCTGCTCCATCTTCTGGCGGCTGGTCAGGCCCATCTTCACGCCGACACGCCGTTCGCCGCGCTGGAGCCGGCGGGCGATCGAGAGGGCCTGCACCGCATAGGCCTCCTCCACCCCCAGCGCGCTCTGGCCGCTGATCTGCGGGATGGCGGTGGCGGCGCGGGCCGCCGTGTCGAGCGAGGCCGCCAGGCTGCGAAGATCCGTCATGGTCTGATCCGTCCTCCGGAGTGTGGAAGAAGCGCCGCGTCCAAGCGGGGCCCGTGATCGGCGGGTCCGCGGGAGCGCGGCCGGACGATCACGACCCGCGCTCGCCGCCGGCGGCTTGGGCACCGGCCAGGTCGAGCGCGACGTCGACGATCATGTCCTCCTGGCCGCCGACCATCTTGCGACGGCCCAGTTCGACGAGGATCTCGCGGGTGTCGATGCCGTAGAGCTCCGAGGCGGCCTCGGCATGGCGCAGGAAGCTGGAGTAGACGCCGGCGAAACCCAGGCTGAGGCTTTCCCGGTCGATGCGCACGGGGCGGTCCTGCAGGGGGCGAACGAGGTCGTCGGCGGCGTCCATCAATGCGAAGAGGTCGCAGCCCTGGTCGATCCCCTGGCGCAGCATCACCGCAACCAGCACCTCAAGCGGCGCGTTGCCGGCCCCCGCGCCCATCCCGGCGAGCGAGGCGTCGACCCGCGTCGCGCCCTCTTCCAGCGCGGCGATCGAGTTGACCACGCCGAGCGAGAGGTTGTGGTGGCAGTGCACGCCGACGGCGGTCTCCGGCCGCAGGGCGGCGCGGACCGCCCGGATCCGCTGGCGCATCTCCTCCGGCAGCAGGCTGCCGGCGCTGTCGGTGACGTAGACCGTCTGGGCGCCGTAGCTCTCCATCAGACGCGCCTGCTCCGCCAACCCCTGGGGCGTGTTCATGTGCGCCATCATCAAGAAGCCGACCGTGTCGTAGCCCAGCTCGCGCGCAATGGGGATGTGCTGCTGGGCGGTGTCGGCCTCGGTGCAGTGGGTGGCGATCCGGCAGGAGCGCGCGCCGGCCTCGTAGGCCGCCGTCAGGTCGTCGCGCGTGCCGATGCCCGGCAGGGACAGGACGGTCACCGCCGCGCGTTCGACCGCCTCGACCACGGCGGCGATCCACTCCAGGTCGGTGTTGGAGCCGAAGCCGTAGTTGAAGCTGTTGCCGGCCAGGCCGTCGCCGTGGGTGATCTCGATGGCGTCGACGCCGGCCCGGTCCAGCGCCCGGGCGATCCGCACCACGTCATCGGTGGCGAAGCGATGGCGCAGGGCATGCATGCCGTCGCGCAGGGTCACGTCCTGGATATAGATCTCGTCGCTCATGCGTCGTCGCTCCCTTACTGCGCGGCCGCCGCGCCGCTCGTCCGGTCCAGCCAGCGCTCCGCCGTCGCCAGCGCGGCGGAGGTCATGATGTCCAGGTTGCCCGCGTAGGCCGGCAGGTAGTGGGCCGCGCCCTCGACCTCGAGCAGGATCGTCGACTTGAGCCCGGCGAAGGCGCCGTAGCCCGGAATGCGCACGGGGTTGTTGTCGCCGAAGCGCTCGAACTGGACGCTCTGCTTGAGGCGGTAGCCGGGAACGTAGTCCTGCACGGCCGCCACCATGGCCTCGACGCTCTGCGCGATCGCCTCCGGCTCGGCCCCCTGGCTGAGCACGTAGATCGTGTCGCGCATCAGCAGCGGCGGCTCGGCCGGATTGAGGATGATGACCGCCTTGCCCCGCGCGGCGCCGCCAACCGTCTCGAGGGCGCGCGCGGTGTTGTGGGTGAACTCGTCGATGTTGGCCCGCGTCCCCGGCCCCGCCGAGCGCGAGGAGACCGAGGCGACGATCTCGGCGTAGGGCACCGCCTCGGCGACGCGGGCCACCGCGTGCACGATGGGGATCGTCGCTTGGCCGCCGCAGGTGACCATGTTGACGTTCTGCTCGGCGAGATGCTGGTCCAGGTTGACCACCGGCACGCAGTGCGGCCCGAGCGCGGCCGGCGTCAGGTCGATCACCTGCTTGCCGTGGGCGGCGCAGATCGCGTTGTGTTTGCGGTGCGCGGCGGCGGAGGTGGCATCGAAAACCACGCCGATCTCCCGCCACAGCGGCATGTCGAGTAGGGCCTCCAGCCCGCCGGCCGTGTTCGCCACCCCCAGCCGCTCGGCGCGCGCCAGCCCGTCGGAGTTGGGGTCGACGCCGACCAGCGCCCCCATCGCGATGCGGCGCCCGGTGCGCAGCACCTTCATCATCAGGTCGGTGCCGATGTTGCCCGAGCCGAGGATGGCGCACTTGGTTGTCGTCTGGCTCATGGGGTGACTACTCCTTGTCGAAAGCGACGCTGACGCCGCCGAGCCCCTCGATGCGGGCCTCGATCACGTCGCCGGGCGCGACCGCCGCGACCGGCCCCAGGGCACCGGACATGATCTGGTCGCCGGCGACCAGCGGCCGGCCGACCCGGACCATGGTACGGGCCAGCCAGAGCGCGGCGTTGAGCGGGTGGCCGAGACAGGCGGCGCCGGCGCCGGTGGAGATCGGATCGCCGCGTCGCGTCATCGCCATGCCGCAGGTGCGCAGGTCCAGGCGCGCCAGGGGCACCGGCCTGGCGCCGAGCACGTAGAGGCCGCTGGAGGCGTTGTCGGCGATGGTGTCGAGGATGCCGATGTCCCAGCCGGCGATCCGCGAGTCGACCACCTCCAGGGCCGGCAGCACGTAATCGACCGCGCCGATCAACTCGGGCAGGGTCAGGTCCGCCTGCGTCAGGTCACGCCCGAGGACGAAGGCGACCTCGGCCTCGGCGCGCGGCTGCAGCAGCCGTCCGACGGGCACGCCCCAGCCTTCGGGCACGGCCATGTCGGCGAACAGCATGCCGTAGTCCGGCTGGTCGACCCCGAGCTGGCGCTGCACGGCGCGGCTGGTCAGCCCGATCTTGCGGCCGACGAGGCGCCGGCCCGCCTTGATCGAGCGCAGGGTGTTGACCTCCTGGACCGCGTAGGCGGCTTCCAGATCGCCGGCGGCCAGCAGGGCGCGGATCGGCGCGCAGGGCTGCCTGGCGTCCTGGGCGTCCCAGAGGTTGTCGGCGGCCTGCTGAATGGCATCGGACAAGCTGGACATGGCGCTCACAGCTTCATGCAGACGTTGGACAGCTCGGAGTAGAACTCCAGGGAGTGCAGGCCGCCCTCGCGGCCGATGCCCGAGGCCTTGGTGCCGCCGAAGGGCGTGCGCAGATCGCGCAGGAACCAGGAATTGACCCAGACCACGCCGGCCTCGAGCCGCCGCGCGAGGCGATGGCTGCGCGCGCTGTCCCCGGTCCAGAGCGCCGCCGCCAGGCCGTAGGGCGTGGCGTTGGCCAGGGCCAGCACCTCCTCCTCGCTGTCGAAGGGGCGGATGTGGCAGCAGGGACCGAAGATCTCTTCGGTCACCACCCGGCTGTCGTCGGCAAGCCCCGTCCAGATGGTGGGCTCGATCCACCAGCCGCCGTCCAGCGCGCCCATCGGCGGGATGCCGCCGCCGGTGACCACGGTGGCCCCCTCGGCCGCCGCCAGGTCGTAGTAGCTCTTCACCTTGTCGCGGTGGGCCCGCGAGATCAGCGGCCCCAGCTCGGTCTCCTCGTCGTCGAAATGCCCCGGCTTGAGCGCCGCCGCCCGCTCGGCCAGCGCGGCGACGAAGGCGGCGAAGATCGGCCGCTCGACATAGAGGCGCTCGGTGCCGAGGCAGACCTGGCCGCAGTTGGCGAAGACGGAGCGCAGGGTGCCCTCCAGCGCCGCGTCGAAGTCGGCGTCGGCGAAGACGATGCCCGGGTTCTTGCCGCCCAGCTCGAAGGAGACGTCGCGCACGCCCGCCGCCGCCGCCTGCATGATCGCCTCGCCGGTCCGGGTCTCGCCGGTGAAGGTGATGGCGTCGACGCCCGGGTGGCGGGTCAGGAACTCGCCGGCGGCCGCGGGTCCGTGGCCGTGCACCACGTTGTAGACGCCGGGCGGAATGCCGACCGCGTTCATCACCTCGCCCAGCAGCGTCGCGGTCTGCGGCGTCTCCTCGGAGGGCTTGACCACCACGCAGTTGCCGCAGGCCAAAGCGGGGCCGACCTTCCAGGTCATCAGCAGCAGCGGCAGGTTCCAGGGACTGATCACCGCGATCACGCCCTTGGGCTTGCGCACCGCGTAGTTGACCGCCCCCTGCCCGTCCGGCGTCTCCAGAAAGAAGCTCTCGGTCGGCACGCTCTTCACCAGGTCGGCAAAGACCCGGAAGTTGGCCGCGCCGCGCGGAATGTCGATGCTACGGGCCAGCGCGCGCGGCTTGCCGGTATCGGCCACCTCGGCCGCCAGGAAGTCGTCGAAGCGGCGGCCGATCTCGTCGGCGACCGCATGCAGCAGGGCCAGGCGCTCGCTCGTCGGCATGCGGCCCCAGGGACCGTGCAGCGCGTCGCGCGCGGCCGCGACGGCCAGGTCGACCTCCTCGGCCGTGGCCTCCGGCACGGTTCCGAGGGTTTCGCCGGTGGTCGGACAGAGATTGGCGAACACCTGGCCGCCGGTTCCGGCGACGAAGGCGCCGTCGATGAAGTGGCGGATCTCGCGCAGATCCGCCGGCCCGCCTGGCGCGGTGTGCTTGGGCATCCAGCCCTCCCTCTCAAAGATCACCCGCCGGCCCCCGTGGATGGGGGGCGGGCCGGAGCGTCAGGTCGCTGCGCGGGAGCAGACGGCAAGCCAGCGCCAGACCGCGCGCAGCCGCCGCCGCGTCGACCCAGTCCCGGCTCATCACCAGCCGTCTCACCTGCCCCTGCAGGATCTCGACCCGGCAGGCGCCGCAGCCGCCGCCGCGGCACCCGACGGGGATCGCGCGCAGGCCGGCCCGCTCCATGGCCAGGAGCACGCGCTCGTCGCCCCGGCAGGTAAAGGCCTCGCCGCTGCTCAGCCGCACCCTGAAGGGGCCGTTGTCTCGATCCGAACCAGAGGCCACAGGCGGTCGCCCCGCTCCACGGTTTCACCAGGCCGGTCGGCCCCGCAGGACCGCTTCGGCCGTCGGTCGACACTCTCCGGATCACCGTTCGCGCCCGCATCACCCGAACAGGTGATCAGCCAAGCGCGCCGCTATGGCTGAGTTTCCCGCCGTCACCCCGGCCGACGGCGGGACGCAGATGGCCAAAGTGCCGGCGACCCAAAGTGCCGGCGGCTCCCGGGCGGCTCCCGGGTAGCCCCCAGGTAGCCCCCGGGCGGCCGACGCGGCCCCGCCGTCCGACGCACCGGCGTTTGACAATATGCAAAACTGTATGCAGGCTTATTAATCACGAAGTCTTCCCCGGACCGGAGCCGCCCGCGATTTGCGGCGGCCGGCGGGAAGATCGAAACAGAGGCGGCAAACAGCCGCCCGCAGGGAGGATGGTCAAGATGAGTGTTGCTGAGGCCTTGAGCATCGCGCGGCCGGGACTCCCGAATGAGCAGACCGCCTCTTTGCAATTCAACGAGATGGTGGCCGACTTCTACGACGGGCCGCTCAACCAGGAGGCCTCTTGGGAACGCTCGCTTGACGCGGTGCGACGCTTCTTCCGCGCCAATTTCGCGGTGCTGATCGTGCGCTCGCCGCAGACCGGCGGAGGCCAGGCCAGCCCCTTCGGTGCCGGCTTCACGCTGACCTACAGCGGCGTGCGACAGGTTCCCAACGTGTCGGAGACCTACAGCAACCTCTACGCGGTCGACCTCTTCGTGAACCTCCCGGCCGACCGCGCGGTCACGGTTCGCGATTTCGTGTCGGAGGAAGACTGGCTGGACCACGCCTTCTATCAACAGTTCCTGGCGCCGATGAACGTGTTCCACGTGCTCGGCATCGACACCTGCACCGCCAGCGGCGGCGGCTGCCAGCTCCGAATCTGCCGCGAGCGCGGCGCCGCCGCCTTCAGCGAGCGGGACAAGCGCTTCCTCGAGCTCTTCGCGGTCCACATGAAGCGCTGCCTCGCGCTGCACGCCAGGCAACACGAAGCCCGCTCGGCGAACCAACTGATCGCCAACGCCTTCGAGCGGCTGCTGTACGGCTGGGTCCTGCTCGACCAGGACGGGCTCGTCCTGCGCATGAACAGCGTCGCGGAAGACACCTTCGCCCGGCGCGACGGCCTGGCGCTCACCGGCCAGCGCGTCCACGCCCTTCAGGACAGCGAGAACAAGACGCTCAAGGACATCGTCGCCAGGGTTCTGGCCAAGGAGCGCTCGCAGGCCCCCAACCTGGTGGAGGCCATTTCCATCTCCCGCCCGCACAACGACTGTCCGCTGGGCGTGCTGGTGCGCCGGGTCGCGGCGGAGTCCTGGGTCGACGGCGACCGGCGGGCCTGCGCCGTCCTGCTGTTCCGCGACCCCTCGCGCACGGCGGAAACCTCGCAGGAGGCCATCCGCCGCCTGTTCGGCTTCACGCCGGCCGAAGCGGGACTGGCGATGATCCTCGCCGAGGGACGGACCCTGGACGAGGCGGCGGGCGCGCTCAACGTCAGCATGAACACGGTGCGCACCCACCTGAAGTCCATGTTCCTGAAGACCGGCACCGCGCGCCAGACCGACCTGGTGCGCATGCTGCTGGGCAGCGTGGCGACGATCTGCTGAGGCCGGCGCCCGCCCGGCGGACGGGGCACGAGGCACAGGCGACGGCGGACGGGAGATGGAGGGACGGGAGACGGGAGACGGGAGACGGGGGACGGGGGCCGCGCACCGCCCCGCCCCCGCGCCCGTCAGGTCATGACCGTCAGGAAGCGGTCGTTCATGACGCGATCGTGGTAGAAGATCCCCCGGCCGGCCTCGTCGAAGGTCCAGCGGATCGGCTGGTAGTCGGGGTAGGCCTGATAACCGCCGGCGAAGGTCTCGAAGCGATTGCCGGAGCGGTCGAAGGCATAGATCGTGGTGCCGCGCGTGATGCCGTGCCGGGTCGGCCCGATGTCGATCGACACGCGGTTCATCGACATCAGGTCGGCCGCCCGCAGCACCTTCTCCCAACTGTCGAGCAGGTAGGCCACGTGGTGCAGCTTGCCCGGCTCGTCGTGACGCACGAAGGCGATGTCGTGCGCCTTGTTGGAGGTCGACAGCCAGACCGCCAGGTCGCTCTCGCCGTCCGGCATCAGCACGTGCTCGACGAGGTAGAAGCCCAGCACCTCCTCGAACAGCTTCTGCACCTTCTCGATGTCGGGGCCGTAGAGCAGGCAGTGGTCCATGCGGGTCGGCGCGATCCCCCGCTCGGCCTCCGCGGTCCAGGCTTCGGGGTTGACGTAGCTCTGGCCGTTGCCGACGTCCGCCTTCTCGGCATAGAGTTCGATCAGGTGGCCGCTGGCGGTCTCGAAGCGGACGCGCGGGCCGGTCTCCAACAGATCCCCGGCGGGGAGCCGCTCGGTCGGCACGCCGTAGGCCCGCAGGTCCGAGTCCAGCCGCTCGAGCGAATCCCGCGAGTCCACCTTGAAGCCGAAGAAGTCGATGCCCGCGCGGTCGGCCTGGCGCAGGACCAGGCTGTGGTGATCGCGCTCGTCCCAGGTCTTGAAGTAGACGCGGCCCGAGGGGTCGCGCCCCATCTGCCGCAGACCGAGCACGTTTTCGTAGAAGTCCGTGCCCTCCGCCAGGTCCAGCACCCGCAATTGGGCATGGCCGGGCCGCAGAATTCCCGTAAGCGCCATGGCGACAGTCACCTCCCCTTAGTTCTGACGTTCGTTGCCGCACCCGCCGAGTGGCAGGCCTTCGTCGTGCAGGGCCTTTGCGGGCGCATGGTTCATGATCTGCGCGAAGAGTCGGTCGTAGCCCTCCGCGACCTCGGGGTCGAAGCAGGGATCGCCGTTCGCGGCGAAGGCCGCGGCGATCTCGCGTACATCCGCCGGACCGAGGTGTTCCGCGGCGGCGGGCAGGACCGCCTGCTCCTCCAGGCGCATATGCGCCCAGACCGCTTGCGCCAGGGCCTCGGCGGCCGCGGCGAACGCCGGGAAGGCCGGCGCGCCCTCGGCGGCGTAGCGCGCCAGGGCGCTGCGCAGGTCCTCGACCAACGCGAGTTCGCGCCGATGCTGCCGCTCCAGCTCGGCGACCACCGCGTCGAGCTCGCGCGTGCGGCTCTGGAGCCGCGCGAAGAGGTAGCGCTCCTCCTTGGGGTGATGCAGCTTTTCGGGATAGTCCCGGATGTAGCGCAGCATCGCCTCCAGCAGCGCGAAGTCGGGCGCTGCCCCCGCCGTGCGGATACGGGCAACCGCCTCGCGCAGGGCGTTGAGCACCGCCGCCAGGGAGAGGTGCTCGCGGTGGATCGCCATCACCACGGGGTTGCGCCGCCAGGCCTCGGCGCGCGCCGCCATGCCGCTGACCAGCACCGGAACCGGCGAGCGGGCCAGCACCTTGCGGGTCTGCGAGCCGAGCACCAGCCCCGGCCAGCCGCGCCGGCCGCGCGAAGCCATGAAGATCAGGTCGCAGCCCTCGTCCCGGGCAACCTCCAGAATCGCCTCGTAGGGCCGGTCGGCGGTGCGCACCACGGCGGCGCAGGGCACCGTCTGCAGGCGCGCCTCCGCCACCGCCCGGGCGAGCAGCCCGCGGGCCGGACCGGCGGCATGCTCGAGAAAGTCCGCCGGATCGACCGCGCGCTCCAGCGCGCCGCCGTCGGTGGCGCCGTAGTCCCGGCGCGCCGTCACGAAGGTGATCCGCGCGCCCAGGCCGCGGGCGAACTCGACCGCCTCGCCGACCGCCTCGGCTGAAAGCTCGGACCCGTCGGTGGGCACCAGCAGGTGCTTGTACATACCGCCTCCTCGCGCACGGCGCGGCTTGGAGCAGGTGGCGATCGGACGGCTCCGCCGCGCGAGAGCAGATTGTCATCGTTTGGACCCACGGCGTGGGTCCGCCGGTCACAAGAAACCTGCTCTACACCAAAGGGTTGGACTGATTTTTCGCGACCGGCGGACGCACTGACGCGCGTCCAAACGGTCGCAAATCACGCTAGGCCGCCTGCGCCAGGTCGCGGTAGATCTCGGCCCACATGGCGCCCGATTTGCGCGCGCCGTCGAGATAGGGCTCGGGAACCAGGTGGTAGGGCGGGCGAATGGGGCCGGTCTTGATCAGCCCGCCGGCCTCCATGCGCGCCTTCTCCAGCCCGATGTTGTAGGTCGAGAAGGTCTTGAAGCTGCCGTCGGGGAACAGCGGCGCGGCGGTCGCGCCCAGGCGCCCGTTGAAGGCCTTGGCCTCGCCCCAGTCGCCGGTCTCGCGGGCCCGCGCGACCAGGTCGCGCAGGCGGGTCGAGACCGTCGGCCCGCAGACCGCGCCCGAGCTCCAGAAGGCATCGACAAACTCGTCGGTGCGGGCGGCGGCGTAGTAGTCGAAGTCGATCGGCATCAGCTTGATCCTGCCGCGCGTCAGGCGCAGGTCCGTCGCCAGGGCGCCGATGCCCAGGTACTTCGCGGTCACCACCTGCGGGATCTCCGCCACCTGCGCCCAGAAGGGGCGCGGAAACTCGAACTTGAAGGCCTCGGGGTTGGCGTAGACGGCGATGTTCATCTCCGGCACCGCTTCGGCCACATCCTTGTAGAACTGGACCGCGACCGCGACGCTCGGCGCGCACCACATGGGCAGGCCGAGCATCGTTCCGTCGGCGCCCAGGTCGTGGGCGAAGCGGGTCTGCGCCACCGTCTCGCGGGTGTTCAACGCGGTGGTGCCGACGAAGACCGGCACGCGCCCGGCCGCGGTCTCCACCAGCGCGGCCATGAAGGCCTTCTTCTCGTCCCAGGTCAGGGTGGCGCACTCGCCGAGCGTGCCCATGCTGAGGATGCCGTCGACGCCGCCGTCGATCAGCAGCTCGACCATGCGCGCGGTCTCGTCCAGGTCGACCGTGTCGGTGGCGCGCCAGTCGCTGGCGCCCGGCTTGGCGGGCGTGGGCACGATCGCCCAGGCCCCCGTGATGTCGCGGACGTCCAGCAGTCCGGTTCGGCTCATGTGGTGACTCCTCGCGAAAAGGGTGTCGCTCGCCGGGCGCGCGCGGCGCCTAGCAGATCGGGGAGACGTCCTCGGCCCCCAGCAGCAGCGAGCCGAGGTTGATCGCCATGCCTTCGGAGTGCATGGCGATGTGGTTGCTGCCGGCCAGGACGTTGCGCAGGACGGCCTGAATCCGGTTCTCCAGCAGAATTCCGCGCGCGCCCGTGGCCTTGTAGAGGAGCAGCGCCGCCTCCTCGCAGTCCTTGCCGCACTGGGCCGCCTCGGCCATGTAGTGCAGCCGCTCGGGCACCGGGATCGGCGCGCCGCGCTCGATGTAGGCTGTCATCTCGGCGACGATCCGCTCGACCCGGGAAATGGCGCCGCGCACCAGCACCTCGGCCTTGCCCAGCCGCGCCCGCACGAAGGGGTCCTGGGTGGCGGGCGCCCGGCCCTTGCCCATGTCGAAGCTGCCGACGCGCGGGCCCATCTGCGTGATCAGCTCGTCGATGCCGCCCCGGGTGCCGCCGATGACGGCCGAGGCCACGCAGAGCCCGAAGGCGACCCAGAAGGGATAGCGGTAGGCCGGCGGCAGCCGGTCCTGGCCCCGCATCAGGTGGGCGTCATGCAGGCTGTGGGAGCGGGCCGCCGGAACGAAGACCTCCGCGATCTCCACGCTCTTGCTGCCGGTGCCGGCCAGGCCGAAGGCCCGCCAGGAGTCCGGCGCGACCCGGTACTGCTCCGCCGGAACCAGGCAGACGCGGTAGTCGGGCCGCTCCTGCCCCGGCAGGGCGACCATGCCCCCGACCACCACGAAGGCCGCGTGATCGATGCCGCTGCAGAACTTCCAGGTTCCATCTACGCGGTAGCCGCCGTCGACCCTCTCCATCTTGCCGAGCGGCGCGTAGGAGGAGGCGACCAGGGCGTCGGGGTCCTCGCCCCAGACCGCCGCGCAGGCCGCCTCGCCCATCATGTAGATCTCGTAGCTGTGCAGGGCGAGCACCATCAGCACCCAGCCGCTCGACATGCAGCCGCGGCCGACCTCGTGCAGCACCCGGTAGAGCGTCAGCGGCGTCATGCCGTAGCCGCCGTACGCGACGGGCTGGACGATCTTGAAGAAGCCGGCCTCGCGGAAGGCCGCGACCACCTCGGCCGGCACCGTGCCGTCCGCCTCGCACTGGGCCGCGCGCTCCCTGAGAAAGGGGATCAGGTCGGTGGCGCGTGCGATCAGCGCCTCTTCCGTCGGACAGGACTCGGCTTCAACCCTGGCCATTGCCATAACAAGCTTCCCTGTTCTTCACTCGATCGCAGAAGTATTCACACCACCGGCGAAGACACCTCCTTATGAAGGCGTAACTTCAGCGGCTTTATTTCCACATTGGGAAAACTATTCGAGCGCCCGGGGCGAGGTCATCACCCAATCGGGTGACGTCTTTGGCGCCAGCGCCGCGCGGTCGCGCAGGTCCGCCGGGCGCAGCAGGAAATGCGCCAGGGCCGGCAGCAGCACCAGTGCGCCGACCATGTTCCACAGGAACATGAAGGCGAGCAGAATGCCCATGTCGGCCTGGAACTTGATCGGCGACCAGGCCCAGGTCGTCACCGCGACCGCCAGGGTGACGCCGGTCAGCATCACCACCCGGCCGGTGAAGCGCAGCGCGCCGTGGTAGGCCTGGCTCACCCCCTCGCGCTGGCGCAGCCGGTTGAGCATCACCGTGAGGACGTAGAGCGCGTAGTCGATGCCGATGCCGACCCCCAGGGCGATCACCGGCAAGGTGGCCACCTTGACGCCGATGCCGAGCACCACCATCAGCGCCTCGCAGAGGATCGAGGTCAGGGCCAGCGGCAGGATCGCCACCACCACCGCCCGCCAGGAGCGAAAGGTCAGCCAGCACAGCAGCGTCACCGCGCCGTAGACCCACAACAGCATGCTGTTGGAAGCGCTCTCGACGACGATGTTGGTGGCGGCCTCGATGCCGGCGCTGCCCGCCGCCATGAGGAAGCGCACGCGCTCGCCGTTCTGCGCCGCGGCGAAGGCCTCGACGTGGTCGACCACCCGGGCCAGCGTGTCGGCCTTGTGGTCGGCGAGATAGACGAACAGCGTCAGCAGGCTGCAGTCGCGATTGAACAGCTCGCGCGGGGCGCGGGTCTGCACCGCGCCCAGCGCCGCCCGGTTGGCGATCAGGGAGTGCCACTTGAAGTTGCCCTCGTTGTAGCCGGCGGTGAAGCGCTTGGCCAGGTCGGCCAGGGACTCGGTGGAATCCACGCCGGGAAGCTGCTCCAGCTCCCAGGCGAGCTGGTCGACCTTCTGCAGTGTGGCGTACTCCGTGCAGGCGTCGGGCGGCGTGCGCACCATGACGACGAAGACGTCGCTGCTCGCCTGGTAGTTCTCCACCATGAAGGCGTTGTCCCGGTTGTAGCGGGAGTCGGCGCGCAGCTCGGGCGCGCCGGGATCGAGGTCGCCGACCTTCAGGTCCCGACTGATGCCCAGGGCGGCCACGGCCAGCACGGCGGCGATGATGACCGTGGGACCGGCCCAGCGCCGCGTCGTGAAGCGCTCCAACAGACGGAAGAGAGCGTTCTCCCGGCTGCTGTCGTCCTCCTGCTCCAGGCGCAGGCTGCGCCGCGCGGCGGTCGGACTGACGCCGGCGTAGGACAGCAGGACCGGCAAAAGGATCAGGTTGGTCAGGATGAGCACCGCCACGCCCAGGCTGGACAGCAGGGCCAGGTCCTGAATCGCCTCGATCTCGATGACCAGCAGAACGGCGAAGCCGACCGCGTCGCACAGCAGGGCGGTCATGCCGGCGGCGAACAGCCGGCGGAAGGTATAGCGCGCGGCCACCACCCGATGGGTGCCGCGGCCGATGTCCTGCATGATCCCGTTCATCTTCTGGGCGCCGTGACTCATGCCGATCGCGAAGATCAGGAAGGGCACCAGGATCGAGTAGGGATCGAGCTCGAAGCCGAGACCGGCCAGCAACCCCATCTGCCAGACCACGGCGATCAGCGAGCAGCTCGTCACCAGCAGGGTGCTGCGCAGACAGCGGGTGTAGGCGAACAGCACGCTCATGCAGATCAGCGCGGCCGCCGCGAAGAAGAGCAGGATCTTGCGCAGCCCGTCGATCAGGTCCGAGACGATCTTGGCGAAGCCGGTGATGTGCAGGCGCAGGCCGGCGTCCTGGAACTCGGCGCGGACCTCCTCCAGGCGCTGGCCGAAGGCCGCGTGATCCAGCGGCTCGCCGGTTTGCGGATTGACGTCGAGCAGCGGCACGAAGAGGACGCTGGAGCGGAAGTCGTCGGCGACCAGACGGCCGATCTCGCCCGACCGCTCGACGTTGCGGCGCAGCCGCTCGAGGCTCTCCGGCGTGCCGTCGAAGCCGTCCGGCACCACCGTGCCGCCGTCCAGCCCCTCCTCGGTGACCGCCGTCCAGCGCGTCGTCGGCGTCCAGAGCGACTTCATGAAGGGCCGGTCGACGCCGGGAAGCAGGAAGACGGCGTCGTTGATCCGCCGCAGCTTCTCCATGTAGTCGGCCTCGAAGATCGTGCCGTCGCGGTTCTCGACGGCGATGCGCACGGCACTGCCCAGCCCGCGCAAGTCCCCCTGGGCCTCCAGATAGTTGGCGACGTAGGGGTGGGTCTTCGGGATCACCTTGTCGAAGCTGGCGCTCATGCGCAGGTCCAGCGACTGCCAGCCGAGCAGCAGGGTCGCGAGCAGGCAGGCCAAGACCACCCAGATGCGGTTGTTGAACAGCAGGCGTTCGGCCAGCGAGCCCGATCTCGGATCGAAGTCCTTGATGTCGATCACGACCGGATGGGGGGATGTCGTCCGACGAGCCAAGATGAAGCGCCTCCCGCGCGAAGGATCGAAGCCTGTGACGAAGCCGCCGGACCGCTGCGTGACCGCGTGAACGCCAGGCGCGCGCAAGCGCTCACGCGGCTCCGCTGCGACGTCGGATGCCTGGAGCGATGTCCGAACCGCGTGACCCGCCTTGGCGGGACGCCAGGTCGCAGAGCATCATTCCCAGCCCCTGGGGTCGGGCGGTTTTTGCGCGACCGGCGGACCCACCAAAGCGGGTCCACACGGTCGCAAACCGCCCGAGAGTGATTTGCCGCGACCGCCGGCCCCGCCAGGCAGACCCAGACGGTCACGACCCGCCCTCGGGCGCGAGCGCGGCGCGCATTACGCCGCGCAGGGTGCCGAGCACCACGGCGCCGTCGCCGGCCGCCACGATGCTGGTGGCGGCCACCGGCTCGGCCCGCTCCTGCCGGTCGAACCGCGTGTCGCCGGCGCCGCCGACGAAGAGATCGCCGTCCTGGCCGACCAGGACGAGGCGCCCGTCGGCCAGCCGCGCGCCGTCGCTGATCGCGGCCCGGGTCGGCAGCTCCAGCGGCGTCCAGCTCCGCCCGCCGTCGCGGCTGCGGAAGGCCTGTCCGCGCAGGCCGTAGACCACGACCTCGCCGCCGGCCCCGCCGACCAGGCCGAAGTAGCTGCCTTCGTAGGGCGCCGGCAGAGCGCGGAAGGCGGCGCTGCCCGGCGCCGCACGGAGCAACAGCCCCTGTTCGCCGGCCATCATCAGGCCCCCGCCCACGGCCGCGATGCCGTAGAGATGCATGCCCCTGGGGTTGTCGACCTTCGCCTGCCAGGCCGACCAGGTGCGGCCGCCGTCGTCGGTGCGGAACGCCAGGTTGTAGGCGCCGACCACATAGCCGCGCTGGGGGCTGGCGAAGTGCAGGTCGAGGAAGGGCTTGTCGGGCCCGTCACTCACCAGGTAGCGCGCCTCGCGCAGCGCCAGCTCGGCGTCCGGCGCGTCGCGGGCGGCCCGCGCCTCGGCCGCCTCCAGGGCCAACGCCGCCGCGCGCCGCCCGTCCAACTGCAGCGTCCAGCTCTCGCCGGCGTCGTCGCTGCGCAGGACCACGCCGAAGTGGCCGACCGCCCAGCCGGTCTCGGGAGAGACGAACTCGACCGCCGTGAGGTCGGCCGAAACCGGCACCCTCGCCTGGCGCCAACTGCGGCCCGCGTCGTCGGACAGCAGCACGATGCCCCGCTCCCCGACGGCGACCAGACGCTCCCCCGCGGCGGCGACGGAGAAGATCGCGGCGCGGCCGGCCGCCTCGACCTGCGCCGCCGGGGTGGTCAGCACGGCGTAGGCGGCGGCCGGCGGCGGCGGCGCCGGCGCCGCGGCGACCGCGAGCGACGACAGCGCCACCAGGCCGCAGAGTCTGGCCAGGCGCCGGATCATCGGGCCCCCAGGTTGGCGAGCTGGCCGGGGCTGAAGAAGCTTTCCGGCAGCCGGTCGATCGGCTGGTACTGGATCGACTGCCCGTTGGTTGCGGCGTTGTAGAAGTAGGCGCCGGTCTGCAGGTTGTAGGTTCCCCAGTTGACCTGGGTGATCAGGGCCGGGATGTCCGGCGCCAGCAGCGTCAGGGCGTAGTTCAGGCGCCAGATGTCGCCCTGGGCGTCCCAGCCGTCCTGCAGCAGGATCTGCCAGCTATCCTCGTCCAGGTAGTAGACCCGCCTGGGCACCACGTGGCGTTCGCCCGCGCGCAGCTTGGCCTCGACCACCCAGACGCGGTGCAGCTCCCAGCGGACATGATCGGGGTTGAGGAACTTCTCCCCCAGCAGCTCGTCGATCGGCACCAGCGCCGCGCCGTTGTTGTTGTAGGGCACGAACATCTCGCGCTTGCCGACCAGCGTCAGCTCGTGGCGGTCGAGCGGGCCCATCAGCATGAAGGCCTCGTCGAAGAAGCCGATGCCCGAGGTGACGAAGTCGGGGGTGTCGTAGGAGATGGTGGGGGCCTTGCGGACGCGGCGCTGGCCGACGAGATACTGCCACACGCCGCGCGCGTTCTCGCCCGCGTTGACCGGCTCGTGCACCAGGATGGCCTCGCCCGCCTTGGACACCGGCGCCGAGGTCTGAAGCTGGGCGACCTTGTAGTAGCCCTCGAAATCCTGCGGCGAGCCGTCCTTGAAGTAGTAGGGGCGCTGGTCGTGCTGCATCGCCTTGGTGGCCATCACGCGCACTCCGTCGCGCGTCACCACGTGGGTGATCATGGGAAAGCGCAGAGTGGTGCCTTGCCAGGCCAGGCGGTGGTTCAGAATGGCCTGGTAACCGTTCTCGACGATGGGAAAGGGGATGCCGCCGTAGGCCCCGACCACGCCCTGCTTGTCGTCGGTCAGGCGGGCGCGGGTGACGTTCCGCGCGGTGTTCTCGTAGACCCACTGCGGGGCCGCCGCCGTCCGGTGGGTCGGATAGACGTCGAGGCGGAAGCCGGGATACCTGCGCAGCAGCTCCTGCACCCCGGCCGACAGCTTGTCCTGGTACTGCGCCATGTTCTCGGCCGTGATCGAGAACAGCGGCGCCTCCTCGGCGAAGGGGTCGGGCCGCGGATCGCCGCTCTCGTAGCCGGCGGGAACCTGCGTGTAGCCGCCCTCCCAGGCCGGGATGGACCCCTCCGCGTTGCCGGCTCGCTCGCCGCCAAGCGGGGTCAATTCCGTCTCCAGAAGCCGGACCTTGTCCGGCTCCCCGGCCAGCGTCGGGAGCGCCGTACCGAGCGCCACGATCGCGGCGACCAGGCCGGCCGCGGCGCGCTGGATGCATGGCTGTGTCATGACTCGTCTCCGGACTGCGTTGGTCAGAAGGCGCGCGTGAAGTTGAGCGCGATGAAGTCCCGGTCTTGCCGCGACTGGTCGAAGGACAGGGCGGCGCCGGCGGGCGTCGGCACGGCCTCCAGGTACTGGCCGCTGTCGCCGAAATAGCGGACGTAGTTGAGCCCGAACTGCCAGCGGCCGAGATAGGTGCCCTCCAGGCCGATGCTGAAATCGCCGGCCTGCGCGGCGCCGCCGTTGAAATTGGCCACGGCGGAGGAGCGCCCGAGAAAGTTGTAGCCGAGGCCGATCGGCACCTCGAGGTCGAGGCCCGGCAGGACTTGGAAGTAGGCCGGCGTGAAGATCATCCGCAAAGCGCCGGCGGTGCGGGTGGTGTTGGGGTCCAGCGCCGCGCTGTTCTCGGTCGTCGACAGGCGGGTGTTGAAGCCCACCTCGCCCACCACCGAGCCGCCGTCCCACAGCGCAGAGGGCGACAGCAGATAGATCCCCGACAGGTTCAGGTGGCCGGTCGTGCCCACGGCGTAGAGCGGGGTCTCGTCGTTGTCGCCCGCGCCCGTCCCCAGACCGCCCGGCCCGGGATTGGCTTGCGGCCTGCTGTTGAGCGGCGCGTTGAACCGCACCGAGGCCTCGCCGGCGACGTTGAGCGGCCCGAAGGAGGTGGTGGCGCTGGCCCCGAGGGTGGTGATGTCCTCGGCATAGGCCCAGCGGAAGCTGGTCGGGGCGGTGGTCGGCCCGGCCGGCACGAAGCTCTCGGTGTACATGCCCGACGGCGTCTTGGCGTGGTAGCGCGCGCCGTAGAAGCCGAACTGCCAGTCACCGTCGCCGGGGCTCCACCGGGCCTGCAGGCCGAACTGGCCGAGCCCGTCCGGCTCCAGGTCGCCGCTGTGCTCGAGGCGCGGCCCGCCGGGGGCGATGATGAAGCTCTCCGCGCCCGCGCCGACGAAGTCCAGGTTGCTGAAGTAGCTCCCGACGGCCGGAATCCGCGTCTCGTGCCAGAGCACCTGGGCATAGCCGCCCAGCGACAGCTCCGGCGTCACCTGCAGACTGGCCGACACCTGCTCGACGGGGCGCAGCACGTCCTTGAACTGGGTGCTGGGGTTGGCCAGCATCTTCGCCTGGTCGATCGGCCCCTGAGCGACCGCGATGCCGTTGTCGCCGAAGAAGACCGTCTCGCCGTAGACCAGGGCATGGCGTCCGGCGCGCAGCGTGACCGGCATCTCGCCGATGTCGAACTTGACCCAGCCGAAGGCGTCGAGCAGCTCGATGTTGCGGCCGTGCTGGCGCCGCGTCTCGTCGGGAAAGTCGTCGAGGCGGTCACCGCTGCCCAACCGGTTGCTGGTGGCCGGCGAGTCGTGATCCCCGTCCTTGTTGTAGACGTCGTCGTACCAGGCGTTGACGCTGACCCGCAGCCCCTTGTCCCAGGTGCTCAGCTCCAGCTCGCTCAGCCAGTCGACGCGCCGCGAGATGAACCCCTTGTCGAAGTTGCGGTCGCCGTCGTCCTGGTTGGCGCCGTAGTCGATGCCGTTGCCGCCGACGGCGGCGCCGGTCAGGCGGTCGGAAGGGTCCTCAAGGCGCCAGGCGGTGGAGACCTCGACGGTGTTGTCCCATCGCAAGCGGATGTCGGGGTCGCCGAGATCGATCTCGGCGGCGCGGAGGGCCGGCGCGCCCAGAGTCAGTGCGACAACCCACGCACAGCTCCAGAGCACAGGCAGCCCGGCGGCTCGTGCTGACATGGTTTCCTCCCGTTGTTCACGTCGTTTTTTCTTTCTTCTTTTGCGCGACCCGCCCGGCCTCTCTTGCGGAGGTCCGTTCGGCGGGCCGGGTCGCGGCGCCGCCCCGTCCAGGCGGTCCGCGGTGTCCTGCGGTCTCCGTCGCCGGCCGGCGCCGGCGCGCCGTCACGCGGGCAGGAAGTCCCGCACCAGCCCGTAGGTCGTCTCCAGTTGCTCGACCTGGGGGATGTGCCCGCAGTCCTCGACGATCTCGACGCGGGCGCCGGCAATGCCCTTGGCGAACTCCTCGGCGTAGTCGACCGGGACCAGGGCGTCCTGCCGCCCCCAGATCACCAGGCAGGGCACCTTGATGCGGTGCAGCCGCTTGCCGAGCCCCTGCTCCGGAAACGGCCAGAGGAACTTCGCGGTGCAGCCGAGGGTCCAGACCGCCTGGGCGACATGGGCCGGGATCTGCTCGGGCGCCTCGGGCAGCGCGAACATCCGCTGCGCCTCGGGACGGCTGGGGTCCTTGAACAGCAGTCCGGGCACCTTTTCGGGCGGCGCGCTGTAGAGGTCCGCCGTCATGATCGGCAGGTCGTCCCGCCACAGCCCGACCGGGTCGAGGCAGACCAGGTGACTGAAGAGCTCGGGGTAGTGCGCGGCCAGATCGCAGGCCACCATGCCGCCCATGGACTGGCCGACGGCGACCGGCGTTTCGATCCCGAGCTTCGCCAAGCCCTCCTGGTAGAGCAGCAGCAGGTCCCAGTAGGTCTCCACCTTGTGGATGGCGTAGGGGTCGCCGGGGCTGGTGCCCGGCATTTCGGGCGCATAGACCGTGTAGTGCGCGCTCAGGCGGTCGAGGAAGCCGTCCCAATAGAGACCGGCGGCGGGGTGGAAGTAGACCAGCGGCGGTCCGCTGCCGGCCACCTTGACCCTGAGGTCGATCTGCTGGTCCCAGACCTTGACGGTCTCCTCGCGGTCGGGACCGCTGTTGCCATGCGAGGGTGTCATCTCTGTCGTCGTCTCCTTGATCCGATGGGCCGGGATCCGGTCGCAGCCGGCCGCTGCGGGCCGTGACGGCCGCGTCACGCGGCCAGGCCGCGGGGCCACCAGCGGTGCTCCCACCCCTCGTCGGCCCAGACCTGCTTGAGGTCGGGCAGCACCTTCTCGGCCAGCAGGGAGATGTTCTTCTTGGTCAGCTCGTGCGGCATGGAGCCGTGCTGGACCATCAGCACCAGGTTGCCGATGCGGAAGTTCCTGACCAGCTCGACGAGCTGGTCGCGCACCGTCTCCGGCCCGCCGACGATGCAGCACTGGGCGTCGACCAGCTCCTGGTACTTGGCGTGGCGCATCTTGGTGACCAGGCCGAAATCGCCCGGGTCGCGGGCGATGAACTCGACGCCCTTGATGTCGATGTAGCCGGGCAGGCCGAGGCTCTGCATGGGGATGCTGCCCAGGCCGTTGCGGAAGGCCTGCTCGACGTGGGGGCCGTAGTCGCGGTGGGCCTCCGCGTCGGTCTCGCCGACCGCGACGCACTGCACGAAGGCGAGGCGGTAGGGATTGCGGTCCCGGCCCCGCTCCTCGGCCATGTCCCAGAAGCGGTCGAAGATGCGCTGGCCGGTCAGCTTCGGGCCGAACCAGCTCAGGTAGAGGAAGACATCATCGTCATCGAGGATGCGCCGGAAGGTGTTGGGGTTGCCGATCGCCGGCGACCAGACCGGCGGGCGCTGCTGCACCGGCCGCGGCCAGATGTTCACGTAGGGGTGTTTGTTGAACCGGCCGTTGAAGGCGAAGACCTCCTCCGCCGCCCAGGCCTTCTCGATCAGCGCGCGGTTCTCGGCATAGCGCGCGCGGGTCTCGATCGGCGGGATGCCGGCGTTCTGGTTGGCGTCGAAGCTGAGGGCCACCGGAAAGCCGGCGATCAGGCGCCCGCCGCTGATCTGGTCGAGCACGGCGTACTCCTCGGCCAGGCGCAGCGCCTCGCGCGACTTGCCGAGCGAGCGGCCGACGTTGCACAGCGCGACGTCCAGCCCTTCCTTCTGGGTGGCGTAGGCCAGGGCCGCCATCTGCAGGTTGGGGTTGGGCAGGATGTCGTAGGCGGCCTGCCCGTGCTCGGTCGTCCCGATCCCGTCGAAGCCGGCCCGGGCCGCGTGCAGCATCTCGTCGATGTAGGCGACGTGATAGCCATGCATCTCCCTGGCCTCGACCAGCTCGTGGTAGGGCGTGTTGACCACGGAGTCGTAGCGGTCGGCGAAGTCGGGGGGCAGGTCCCGATAGGGGTTCTGCTGAAAGGAAATTACCTTCACGTCTCCACTCCCTTTGGCGGCGCGGTTCTTGTCGTTGGTCGGCCCGGCGGTGCCGGGCTTCAGGCGGCGGCACCGCGCAGACGCGCCGCCGTGGCATAGCCGCCGTCGAGGTAGAGCAGCGGGTCGGCCTTGCCGGACAGGCGGATCTCCCGGGCCTCGCCGACGAAGATCGAGTGACTGCCGTAGTCGAAGCGTCCGGCCGTGCGGCACAGCAGGCTGGCGACGCCGTCGCGCAGACGCGGCGCCCCGGGCCCCGCGGTTTCCCAGTCCCCGAGGCCGAAGCGCGCCTCGCCCTTCAGGCGCCCGCCGCAGGCCGAGGAGAGCTCGGCCTGCTCGGCGCTGAGGATGTTGACGCAGAACTCGGGCGCGGCGGCGAGCACGCCATGGAAGGGCGCGGCGCGGTTGACGCAGACCAGCAGCGACGGCGGGTCCATCGACAGCGAGGTCACGGAGGTAGCGGACATCGCGTGACAGGTCTCACCGCTGCGTGCGGCGACGACGCAGACGGTGCCGGCCAGGCGCCGCATCGCCGCCTTCATCGCCGATTGGAGGTCCTCGAGCTCGGTCGCCATTTGCTTGCTCCTTTGCCTCGGCGGCTCAACAGGCGGACGCGGTGACGGGGAGCGCGCCGGCCAGGTGCTCCTCGAGCAGGAAGAGCCGGTCGTTGCCCCACCACATGAGGTCGCCGAGAAGCATGGTGGGAACGCCGAAAACGCCGCGGTCGATGGCTTGCGCGCAGCTCTCCTCGTAGGCCGCGGTGGCCGCGCCCGACGCCAGGAAGTCCGCGAATTCCTGCGGGTCCCAGCCCATCTCCACGGCCAGCGCGCGCAGCAGCGCGGGATCGTCCGGCGCGCCGCTCTCGCCCCAGGTCCTGGCGAAGGCGCGCGCGACGTAGTCGGCCTGCTGCGCCCTGGAGCGGGCGAAGAAGAGCCCCCTGTTCAGGCCGGCGGTGTTGACGTTGCCGATGAAGCCCAGCGGCACCCCGTAGCGGTCGGCCCAACGCTTCAGGTCGCTGACCAGGTAGCGCAGCTTGACCGGCAGCTCGCGGTTGGACGGCCCGGTGTTGCCGATCGCCCGCTTGAGCCGGCCCAGGTCGACCGGGTGGTAGGCGATGCGGCAGCCATAGAGCGCGGGCAACCGCGCCAGGCGGCAATGGGCCAGGTAGGCGAAGGGACTCATGAAGTCGAAGTAGAAGTCGACGGTCTGCGTCATGGCCCCGGCCTCAGGCGGCCTTGAGTTCGAGATAGCCGCAGCCGCAGACCCACTCGGGCACGGCGGCGTAGGCGATCAGCTCGGCCGTCAGGCTGCCCATGGCGCCCATGGCGCAGATCCAGTTCTTGATCTCCAGGCCGCCGTTGCCGCCCTCGCGCAGGATCTCCGCGTCGCTGAGGCCGATCAGCGCCTCGGCGTCGCCCTGCATGACCCGGGCCATGATCTCGCGGTCCCAGGCCTCGTTGACCTGGCCCATCTCGGCGGTGCCGACCCAGTGGCTGATGCCGCCGGTGCCAAAGACGGCGACCCGCTCGTCGCCCGGCCAGGAGGCCACGGCCCGCCCGATCGTCTGGCCGATGAAGTGGGCCCGGCGGCTGCCGATCACCGGCTCGATGCCGGAGTTGAGATAGACGGGGATGGTGCGCACGCCGTTGAGCGGCGCGATGGTGTAGTGCACCGGCACGACGACCGAGTGGTCGAGCAGCAGCGTCTTGGCAACGGCCCAGTCGACGCCCTCGTCGAAGCCGCGGCGCATGATGTGCTCGGCGAGCGCGGTGTTGTTCGCGATGGCACGGCGCTCGATCCCCAGCCAGGGCTCGGCCGGGCCCTCGACGTCGCCGATGCCGATCATGCACTGCGGCACGCAGCGCGGCCCGTTGAGGGTGTAGTGGTCGTCGCCGATCACGACGACGCTGTCCACCTCCAGCTCGCGCAGCCGCTGGGAAATCCGCGCGAAGCCGTCCATGCAGGCGGTGCGCTTGTCCTCCGGCGGCGCCATCGGCGCGGCCGCGATCAGGGGGTCGTGGGGCATCATGAAGCCGGCAACGATCTGAGCCACGGCGCTCTCTCCCTTGGGGTCTGCGTGGTCTGGCGAGGGGGTTGCGGCGTGGCGCTCAGGCCGCCGGCGTGTTCATGCGGCGCATGTACTCGGGCATCTCGTCCTGCCCGCGCACCGCCATCCAGGCCATCATGGTCAGCATCGGGCTGCCGCCGCGCTCGGCGATGGCGCGCACGTCCCAGCCCTCGACCAGGCACTTTTCTTCCTCGGTGAGCTGATAGCCGGCGAGAAAGGCGTCGGGCGTCGCGGCCAGGGCCGCCTGCTTCTGGGGATCGACGAGGAGATCCCACAAAACCTGCTCGACCGAATGGATGCTCACGCTTGCCTCCAGTTCTTGTCCCCCGGCCGGCACCCCGGCCCGGGCTTTGTCTGAGAGGCGATTGTCTGGATCTGAGCGCCCCGCGGCCTCACCCGAACAGGTGAGCTGCAGGCAAAAACTGTACGCCGGGCCCGGCGCCGGCGGCCGTGACGCGGCGCCACCGTCAAAGCGCAGGGGGGCGCCGCCGCCCCCGTCGGCGAGATCGGCGCGCGCTCGAGCGCAGGCGGGCGGGCTGCGGGCAGCCTCGAGCCCGCGCGGGTTGCGATCGTCCGGCGCCGCTTGCGCGGGTCCGCCGATCACAAGAAACCCGCTCTACACCATAGGGTTGGAGTGATTTTTCGCGACCGGCGGACGCGCCGAGGCGCGTTCAAACGGTCGCGAGACATCGCGCTCACTTTAATGTGTTGGAGCAGAGGCCGACCTGAAGGGATCGCGGCGCGAGTCCATCAGGTCGGCATCTGCTCTAGCCGGGCTCGCCCGGCCCCGGCCTCTCCGGAATGTCAACCACTTTGCCCCGCGGTATCTCGCGGTCGCGGTCGTACAGCGGCAACGCGCAGGTTTCGGCGGGGCGGGTTTGCCCGTCGTCGCACACGACCTCGAGCACCGCGCCCGGCGCGATCTCGGGATCGTCGAGCCGCACGATCGCCACCCCGCATTGCAGGAAGGGCGACCAGGCCGCCGAGCAGACGCGCCCGACCGGCACGCCATGCCGGCTCAGGCCGGGGCCGATCCGGGCGATGCCGCCGCGGACGCGCAGGCCCCAGGTGCGTTGGCGGCGGTCGCTGGCCTGCAAGGCGGCTTTGCCGATGAAATCGTCCTTGTCCAGATTGACCATGGCGCCGAGACCGGCCTCGAAGGGCGTCACCGTCTCGTCGAAGTCCGACCCGGCGTTGAGCAGGCCGGCCTCGATCCGGCGGGCGCCGCCGACCGCGACGGGGGTCAGTCCGTAGGCTCTGCCAGCGTGCAGAATGCGCTCGCCCACCGCGCGCGCATCGATCTCGGGCTCGAGATAGACTTCCCATCCAAGCTCGTTGGTGAAGCCGGTTCGGGTGACGACCACGCTCTGCCCGGCGATGGACACCCGCGCGGCGTCGAAATAGCGGAAGGGCTCCGGATAGGCGCCGTCGACCGCGGCCTCCAGCACCTTGAGCGAGGCGGGGCCCTGCACCTGGCTGATCCAGACGTTCGGGTCGAGGATCTCGACCTCCAGGCCGCGGGCATGCGCCTTCAGCCACTGGGTCAGGTCGCCGTCGGCCTGTCCGTACCAGAAGCGCTCCTCGGCGAGGCGGACGAGCACCCCGTCCATCATCATCCCGCCGGTGTCGTCGCAGGCGATCTGATAGCTGCAGCGGCCGACCCTGGTCTTCGCCACGTCCCGGGTGAAGACCAAGTTCAGCAGCCGCTCCGCGTCGGCGCCGCGGATCTCGATCGGCAACTCTCCCGTATGACGCAGGATCACGCTGCGGCGGAGCCGCCAATAGGCGTCGTCGGCCGAGCCGTTGGTCATCGCCATGGCGGTCAGCCGACGGTTGTAGATCGTGTAGTGCGGATCGTAGGGCAGCTCCTGGTAGACCAGCGGATGCGGCACCATCGTGCGGGCAAACTCACTCTGACGGGCCTCGTCGCTCGCCAGGGGCAGGACGGCGAAGCGAACGCCTTGCTGACTCTGTGACATGAGGCCGTCCCATCTCTCGTGCGCGGTTGGTTTCGTCGCCGGTGTCGCCGCGCCAAGCGGCCGACACACCCGTGGTGCAGCGCGGTGTCCCACGGCCCGGCATCCGACCGGCGCAAGCCCTCCGACCGCGGGTAACGCGCCCTGCATCAAATCAACGGGCCGTTGCGCTTGCAACCGCCGCGCCCCGCAACGGCAGCGCGCGGCGCCCGGGGGCCGGAAACGGTGGCCGGAAACGGGGCCGGAAACGGGGCCGGAAACCGGGCCGGAAACGAGGCCCGCGGCGGGCAACGAAAAACGCCACAGCCTCGGCACGCGAGACTGTGGCGTCTTGATGGTAGCGGGGGAGGGACTTGAACCCCCGACACGCGGATTATGATTCCGCTGCTCTAACCAGCTGAGCTACCCCGCCGCAGCAGGTCGTCCGGTCGGGACATCCTATGCGGAAGTCGCCCGCCGCCGCTCCTGAGGGAGCCGGCGGCCCCGGCGAGACGGAGGATATAGGGGGGCCGGCTTCGGCCTGTCAAGCGCGCGCTCGTTCCGCCGGACGTCGGGCGATCCCCGGCCGCCCCACGCCTGCGGGCCGGTCTGCGTCGGGGGCGGAGGCGGCCTTGGGGGTGCCGCCGGGCTGGCCGCAGGCGCGGCCTGGCTCGGGTCCGGCTTGACAGGCTCGGGGGTGCGGGCGGCATTGCTGGCGGCCTCTGCGCCCGCGCGCTAGAGTGGTTTGCGACCGTTTGGACGCGCGTCCACGCGTCCGCCGGTCGCGAAAAATCACTCTAACCCTTTGGTGTAGAGCAGCTTTCTTGTGATCGGCGGACCCACACTGTGGGTCCACACGGTCGCAAACCGCCCTACTCGGCGGCCGAGGCCGCGGGCGACTCCGCGGTCCGCGGGGCCGGCGCCGGCGCCTGCAGCTCGGCGCCGGCGATCCAGCCGCCGCCCAGCACCCGCGTGCCGCGATAGCAGACCGCGGCCTGGCCGGGCGCCACGCCGTCCTGCGGCCGGTCCAGCCGGATCAGCGCCGCGTCGCCGCCGACCGCCTGGATGCGACCCGGCACCGGTGGCTGCGCCGAGCGCAGCTTGACCGCCACGGACAGGCCGACGCCCCCCGGCTCGGCCGGGGACGCATTAAGGGGCTCGGCCAGCCAGTTGAGCTGGCGCACGGACACCAGGTCGCGGCCCAACGCCGCCTTGGGGCCGACCACCACGCGCCGCGCCTCCGGCTCCAGGCGCAGCACATAGAGCGGTTCGGCCGTGCCGCCGATGCCCAGGCCGCGGCGCTGGCCCACGGTGTAGTGGATCACCCCCTCGTGGCGGCCGAGAACCCGGCCCGAGAGGTCGACGATCTCGCCGGGATCGGCCGCGCCCGGACGCAACTTCTCGACCACGCCGGCATAGCCGCCGCTCGGCACGAAGCAGATGTCCTGGCTATCGGGCTTGTCGGCGACGGCCAGGCCCAGGCGCTCGGCCTCGGCGCGCGTGGCGGCCTTGGGCAGCCCGCCCAGCGGGAAGTGCAGGAAGGCGAGCTGTTCGCGGGTGGTGGCGAAGAGGAAATAGCTCTGGTCGCGCGCCGCCTCCACGGCCCGGTGCAGCTCCGCCCCCCGGGGCCCCTCGACGCGGCGCACGTAGTGGCCGGTGGCCAGGCCGTCGGCGCCCAGCTCGCGCGCCGTCTCCAGCAGGTCGCGGAACTTGACCCGCTGATTGCAGCGCACGCAGGGGATCGGCGTCTCGCCGCGCAGGTAGCTGTCGGCGAAGTCCTCGATCACCGCCTCGCGGAAGCGGGTCTCGTAGTCCAGCACGTAGTGGGGGATGCCCAGGCGGTCGGCCACCCGGCGCGCGTCGTAGATGTCCTGCCCGGCACAGCAGGCCCCGGCCTTACCTACGGCCTGGCCGTGGTCGTAGAGCTGCAGGGTCACGCCGATCACCTGGTAGCCCTGCTCGGCCAGCAGGGCGGCGGTGACCGAGGAGTCGACGCCGCCGGACATGGCGACGACGACCCGCGTGTCCCGCGGCGCCTTGGCGAGGCCGGGCAAGGTGGCGGCGGTGGCCGAAGGGGAGGTGGAGCTGCGCATGGCCCGCAATATATGGGCCGCGCCCGCCGGCGCAAACCGCCCGTACGATCGGCCCCGCTAAACCGCCCCCGCAAACCGCCTCCGCAAATCGCCCGTGCAGATCGCCCGCCCGCTCGGCCACGGCAATCGCTCGCCCCATCGCCGTCCCTCCCTTGCGCTCCGGGCGGCGGCGCGCGCTTCAGGCGACCTCGGCCAGCAGGTCGCGCAGCGGCGCCGGCGCGGCCAGCAGGCCGAGCGCGACGGAGAAGTGGCCCTGGGGCCGCACCGTCACCCGCGCGGCCGGCAGGTCCCAACGCCGGGCCAGCAGCGCGCCCTGGGCGAAGGGCAGCAGGCGGTCGGCGCTGCCGAGCAGCAGGCCGATCCGCGACGACGGCAGAGGCGGCGGCGTCACGGGGTCGAGCAGCGGCGCCCAGCGGGCGAGCTCCGGCTCGCGCCAGCCCGCCGCCTGCAACCGGGCGCGCAGGCCCAGCCCGCGGCCGAGGCTGCCGCCCAGCGCGGCCTGGGCCAGGTCGCCGGCCGTGGCGACCAGCAGCAGCCCGTCCGGCCGGCTCTCCCGCGGCCAGGTCCGCGCCGCCGCCGCCGCCTTCTGGGCGGTCAGCGCGCCCAGCGAGACCCCGGCCCAGACCACGGGGCCGAGCGGCCGCGCCCAGGCGGTCCAGACCGCCAGTTCCGGCACCGCCAGGGCGAGGAAGTCGAGGAAGCCGGCCGGCCCGCGCGCGATCAGCGGCTCGCCGCCGTAGGTCTTCGGCAGGCGCCGCCGGCCGTGCCAGGGCGCCTCGGGCCGCAGCACCCGCCAGCCCGCCGCCAGGGCCAGGTCCGTGGAGTCCGGGCTCGCCGGCCAGAGCTCCGCCTCGATGCAGATGCCGTGCAGGGCGATCAGCGTGCCCTTCGGCGGCGGCGCGCCGCTGTGCCGACGCGGCGAGTCGAGCCGCGCCCAGGCGGTGCCGCCGTCGGCGGCGGGAAAGCGCAGCCAGCGCACCTCGCGGTCCGTCAGCTCCAGCCGGTGGCTGCGCGCGACCGTGACGCCCGCCGGCGGCGCGAAGGCCGCGTCGGGGTCGGCCAGGCGCGCTTCGTGACGCGCCGCCACCGTGTCGGGCCGCTCGATCGCGAAGGCCGCCGCCGGCCCGCCGGCCAGCGCCGCCGGATGCCGCAGGCGCCGGCTCATCCAGGCCGTTGCCGCGCGGCGGCGGGCCCGCTCCAGCCGGGCGAAGGCCACCGGGTCGGGCGCCACGGCGCCGAAGGCCGCCGCCCGCCAGGCCGCCTCGGCCGCCTGATGGCGGGCGGCGGCGGGTCCCCGCTCCGCCTCCGCCGCGGCCCAGGCCCGCGACAGCGGCAGGTGCAGCCGCAGCACGCCCCAGGTCGCCAGCGCATCGTACCAGGGCCGCAGCCAGAGCGGCGCCAGCGGCGCCCGCCAGAGCCAGGGCGGGCGCGCCGCCGGGCCGCGGGCGGCGCCCGCGCCAGCCGCCCACTCCCTGCCCTGCCGCGCGCTCACGGGGCTCTGCCCCCGCCGCCGCGCGCGGCTCTGGCAGGCTGCCACCGCCGCGTCATCTCGCGCCGGAGCCCGTTCATGCCCCGCATCCTCGCCCTGTCCTCCTGCTGCACCTGGCCGGGTCGCGCCCGCCGGGCGCGCCCGGCCCGCGCCGCGCACCCCAGCCGACAGCTCCGACGCAATGATCGGCCGCCGCGAGCGGGCCGTCAAAGACCACCGCAGGGTGCTGGGGGCTGGATGCGGGGGGCTGGATGCTGGGGGCTGGGGGCTGGGGGCTGGGGGCTGGATGCTGGGGGCTGGGGCGCCGGCACCACCCCGGGCGTCCAGCAGGTTCCGGGCAAGGAGATCGCCGGCAACAGGGTGATCGGCGTCTTCCATTCGAGCGACGCGAAACCTATGTTGGCCGCCAACCTGCCAGCCGGCATCGCGGCGCCGATCCGCTTCGACATCACTAAGGCGGCGGACGGCGGCGCCCCCCTGACCCATCGCGCGCCAAGCGCCGACTTCGTGCCCCCGGGCTGGGGACAAATCCGCGCTGCGAACACGCGCCGCGGCGCGCGGCGCGGTCTTCACCGGCCGCTTCGCGCAGGCCACCGCAGAGCCGGCCACGCCCCCCGCGAAATGAGATTTTCGGGTGACAGCCCGGCCCCTCATCAGCTAGATTTAGCGTTGCTGCTTGGGGGCAGCGCTAAATCTTGTGCACGTTGGAATTGTCCACACCCCGGGAATTGCGGGGACAGGGAGGTCGTGGGAATGGACGGGTCTGCGGTTTTCAAGGCCGAAACGGGCGGTGGCTCGGCTCAGATGGAGCTGGAAAAGCCTGTGGATAAGGCGCGTCCGGCCGCACCGCAGGCGACCGCCGCAGAGGCGCCGGCCCGCGCCGAGACCCTGCTCGACAGCGGCGACCAGATCCGCGACACCTTCCAGAACGAACGCGGCATCCGCGTCCACATGGACCGCGGCCGCGACGCCCTGCTGACGGACTTCGGCAAGGCCACCCTGAGCGACCGCTACCTGATGCCCGGCGAGTCCTTCCAGGACCTCTTCGCGCGGGTGGCGGCCCACTTCGCCGACGACTCCGCCCACGCCCAGCGGTTGTACGACGCCATCTCGCGCCTCTGGTTCATGCCGGCCACCCCGGTGCTGTCGAACGGCGGCACCGACCGCGGCCTGCCGATCTCCTGCTTCCTCAACGAGGCGCAGGACAGCCTGGACGGCATCGTCGGTCTGTGGAACGAGAACGTCTGGCTGGCCGCCAAGGGCGGCGGCATCGGCAGCTTCTGGGGCAACCTGCGCTCGATCGGCGAGACGGTCGGCGGCGTCGGCAAGACCAGCGGCGTGATCCCCTTCATCCGCGTGATGGACAGCCTGACCCTGGCGATCAGCCAGGGCTCGCTGCGGCGCGGCTCGGCCGCCTGCTACCTCCAGGTCGACCACCCGGAGATCGAGGAGTTCGTCGAGCTGCGCCGGCCGACCGGCGGCGACCCCAACCGCAAGGCGCTGAACCTGCACCACGGCGTGGTGATCTCCAACGACTTCATGCGCGCAGTGGTCGAGGACGAGCTCTGGGCGCTGAAGAGCCCGAAGGACGGCGCCATTCAGCGCACGGTCAAGGCGCGCGACCTGTGGATCCGCATCCTGACGGCGCGCATCGAGACCGGCGAGCCCTACATCATCTACGGCGACCACGTGGCCGCCGCGCAGCCCGAGCACCACAAGCTCTCCGGCCTCAAGGTCAAGATGTCCAACCTCTGCAGCGAGATCACGCTGCCGACCGGCCGCGACCACCTGGGCGAAGACCGCACCGCGGTCTGCTGCCTTTCCTCGATGAACCTCGAGACCTACGACGAGTGGAAGGACGAGCCGGGCCTGATCGAGGACGTAATGCGCTTCCTCGACAACGTGCTGGAGGACTTCATCCAGCGCGCGCCGGACTCCATGGCGCGGGCCACCTACGCGGCCCAGCGCGAGCGTTCGGTCGGCCTCGGCGTGATGGGCTTCCACTCGTTGCTGCAGAAGCACCGCATCCCCTGGGAGTCGGCTGTCGCCAAGTCGTGGAACCTACGCATCTTCAAGCAGATCCGCCAAGGTGCCGACGCTGCCTCGAAGAAGCTGGCGGCCGAGCGCGGGCCCTGCCTGGACGCCGCCGAGCACGGCATCGCGGAGCGCTTCAGCCACAAGCTGGCGATCGCGCCGACCGCCTCCATCTCGATCATCTGCGGCGGCGCCTCGCCGGGCATCGAGCCCTTCGTCGGCAACGCCTTCACCCACAAGACGCTGTCGGGCTCCTTCCACGTTCGCAACCGCCACCTGGAGGCACTGCTGGAGGAAAAGGGCCAGAACAGCGACGAGGTCTGGTCCTCGATCACCGTCAACGAGGGCTCGGTGCAGCACCTGGACTTCCTCAGCGACGACGAGAAAGACGTCTTCAAGACCGCCTTCGAGCTGGACCAGCGCTGGCTGGTCGAGCATGCCGCCGACCGCGCGCCGCAGGTCTGCCAGGCGCAGTCGCTCAACCTCTTCCTGCCGGCCGACGTGCACAAGCGCGACCTGCACCAGATCCATCTGCTTGCCTGGAAGCGCGGCGTGAAGTCGCTCTACTACTGCCGCTCGCGCTCGGTGCTGCGGGCCGAGAGCCACGCCAGCAGCGAGAAGGCCATGGCCGGGCTGTCGAACCTGGGCATTCCGCTGCTGGGCAAGGTCAACGGCGCCGACCAGCCGGCCGAGCGCGTCGACTACGAGGAATGCCTGGCCTGCCAATAGACGGAAAGGGCCGCGCGCCTTCACGACCTCGGCCCTGCAGAACCGCCAGGCCGCCGGATCAACGAATCAGTCGTCCCTCCAGGCCGCGAGCACCGTTTCGGCCGGGGCGTCTCGCGGCTCCGGCCGGCGGTCCTGGGCCGCGCCGTCGACCAGGCCGGCAAAGGCGATCTCCACCGCCGCACCCGCCCCATGGCCGGGCTGGCGGCGGGCCAGGCCGCGGGCCCGGACCTGCGGGTGGTCCAGCACCTCTTCGGGCTCCAGCACCGGCATGACGCAGCAGTCGACCGCGCCCAGCCGCTCGGCCCAGTGCGCCAGCGGCCGGGCGGCGAAGAGCGCGGCCACCTCGGCGCTCAGCGCGGCCTGCGGCAGCGGCTCGCCCTGGCGGGCGATCCAGTCCGGCCGCCCGACGTCGGTGCAGAAAGCGGCCCAGAACTTCGGCTCGATGGCACCCAGGGAGACGAAGCGGCCGTCGGCGCAGCGGTAGAGGCGATAGAAGGCGGCGCCGCCGTTGAGCAGACCCTGCCCGCGCGCCGGCGCCTCGGCGGGCCCGCGCAGGGCGGCGGTGAAGGGCAGCGCCTGCCAGGCCAGCACCGTTTCCATTAGGCTGACGTCGAGGCTGGCCCCCTGCCCCGTGCGGCCGCGCCGGATCACCGCGCCGAGGATGGCAATCACCGCCTGCAGGGCGCCGGCGTGATCGGCGGTCGGCGGGTAGGCGGCGACGCTCTCGGCCGGCGTGCCGGAGGCGGCCAGGCCACCGCCCAGCGCCATGTAGTTGATGTCGTGCCCACCGGTCAGGCGCAGCGGTCCGCTCTGACCGTAGCCCGACAGGGCGCAGTGGATCAGGCCCGGGTTGAGGGCGGCCCGCCGCGCGGCGCCGAACTCCAGCTTGTCGAGGGTGCCGGGCCGGTAGGACTCCAGCAGCACGTCGGCCTCCGCCAGCAGCACGGCGAAGTCCGCCCGCCCCGCCGGCGCCTTGAGGTCGAGGCGCACCACCGTCTTGCCGGCGTTCACCTGCCGGTACCAGGCCGACAGGCCGTCGCCGTCACGCGGGCCCAGGCCGCGCAGCGGATCGCCGCCCGGCGGCTCGACCTTGACCACCTCGGCGCCGAGGTCGGCCAGGATCTGCCCGGCGACGGGCCCCGGCAGCCACTGGCTGAGGTCGATGACCCGCAGCCCGCTGAGCAGGTCGAAGGACATGCGCCCTGGAGTAGCCCGCCGCGCCAAGGCTGGCAAGCGGCGGCGGCCGGCGCCGGGGGCGATGATCGCGGGCGGCCCGAAAGACGAAGCCCCCGCCGGGCAAGCGAGGGGCTTCGCGTCGCGTTTGGGCGTGGCGCCGACCCGGCTATTCGACCAGCTCGGGCACCTTGGGCGTGGCGCCGGTGCCGCCGCCACCGTCGGAGCTGTCGCCCGAGCCGCCCTTGCGGCCCTTGGGCTTGCCGGCCTCGGGGTAGCTGAAGACCAGCTTGCTGCCGTCCTTGGCGACGTCGACCACCACCAGGCCGCCGTCGGCGAGCTTGCCGAACAGCAGCTCCTCGGCCAGCGGCTTCTTGACGTGCTCCTGAATCACCCGGCCCAGGGGACGGGCGCCGAACATCGGTTCGTAGCCCTTCTCGGCCAGCCACTTGCGCGCCGCCTCGGAGAGCTCGATGGTGACGTGGCGGTCGGCGAGCTGGGCCTCGAGCTGCAGGACGAACTTGTCGACCACCAGGGCCACGACCTCGGGCTTGAGGCCGCTGAAGGGGATCACGGCATCCAGGCGGTTGCGGAATTCCGGCGTGAAGGTCCGCTCGATCGCCTCGGTGTCCTCGCCCTCGCGCTGCTCGCGCAGGAAGCCCACGGCCGGCTTGGCCATGTCGCTGGCCCCGGCGTTGGTGGTCATGATCAGGATCACGTTGCGGAAATCGACGACCTTGCCGTTGTGGTCGGTCAGCTTCCCGTAGTCCATCACCTGCAGCAGGATGTTGAACAGGTCCGGGTGGGCCTTCTCGATCTCGTCGAGCAGCAGCACGCAGTGCGGATGCTGGTCGACGGCGTCGGTCAGCAGGCCGCCCTGGTCGAAGCCGACGTAGCCCGGCGGCGCGCCGATCAGGCGGCTGACCGTGTGGCGCTCCATGTACTCCGACATGTCGAAGCGGTGCATCTCGACGCCCAGGGTGTGGGCGAGCTGGCGCGCCACCTCGGTCTTGCCGACGCCGGTCGGGCCGGAGAAGAGGTAGCAGCCGATCGGCTTGTCGGCCTCGCGCAGGCCGGCGCGGGCCAGCTTGATGGCGCTGGACAGGGCGGTGATCGCCTGGTCCTGGCCGAACACCATGGTCTTGAGGTCGCGCTCCAGGGTCTTGAGCGTGGCCTTGTCGTCGCGGCTGACCGACTTCGGCGGGATGCGCGCGATCTTGGCGACCACCGCCTCCACCTCCTTGACGCCGATGGTCTTGCGCCGCTTGGATTCCGGCTTCAGGGCCTGGGCGGCGCCGACCTCGTCGATCACGTCGATCGCCTTGTCGGGCAGCTTGCGGTCGCCGATGTAGCGGGCCGAGAGCTCGACCGCGGTGCGCAGGGCATCGGCGGTGTAGCGCACCCCGTGATGCTCCTCGTAGTAGGGCTTGAGGCCGCGCAGGATCTTCACCGCGTCCTCGATCGAGGGCTCGTTGACGTCGATCTTCTGGAAGCGACGGACCAGCGCGCGGTCCTTCTCGAAGTAGTTGCGGTATTCCTTGTAGGTGGTCGAGCCGATGCAGCGCAGCGCGCCGGACTGCAACGCCGGCTTGAGCAGGTTGGAAGCGTCCATCGCGCCGCCCGAGGTGGCGCCGGCGCCGATCACCGTGTGGATCTCGTCGATGAAGAGCACGGCGTGGTCCTGCTGCTCCAACTCGCCCATCACCGCCTTCAGCCGCTCCTCGAAATCGCCGCGGTAGCGGGTGCCGGCGAGCAGCGCGCCCATGTCGAGGGCGAAGATCGTGGCGTTCTTGAGCACCTCGGGCACCTGCTCCTCGACGATGCGCCGGGCCAGCCCCTCGGCGATCGCCGTCTTGCCGACGCCGGGATCGCCCACATAGAGCGGGTTGTTCTTGGTGCGCCGGCAGAGCACCTGGATGGTGCGCTCGATCTCGTGCGCGCGTCCGATCAGCGGGTCGATCTTGCCGCTCTTGGCTTTCGCATTGAGATCGACGCAGTAGGCGTCCAGCGCCTCGCGGCCCTTCTTGACCACCTTCTCGCCCTGCTCCTCGTCGGCGCCCTGCACGGGCCGGCTCTCCTCGTGCCCCGGCACCTTGGCGATGCCGTGGCTGATGTAGTTGACCGCGTCCAGGCGGGTCATCTCCTGCTCCTGCAGGAAGTAGACCGCGTAGGACTCGCGCTCGCTGAAGATGGCGACCAGCACGTTGGCGCCGGTGACCTCCTCGCGGCCGGAGTTCTGCACGTGGATGGCGGCGCGCTGCAGCACGCGCTGGAAGGCGGCCGTCGGCTTGGCGTCGCCCACGTGGGCGTTGATCAGGTTGGTGAGCTGGTTGTCGATGTACTCGCCCAGATCGGCGCGGATTTCCTCGATCGACACGCCGCAGGCGCGCAGCACCGCGATGGCGTCCTGGTCCTCCGTCAGCGCCAACAGCAGGTGCTCGAGCGTTGCGTACTCATGCCGCCGCTCGTTGGCGTAGGCCAGGGCGCGATGAAGGGTCTGTTCCAGGTTCGCGGAGAGCATCGAGCGGCCTACTCCTTCTCCAGGGTGCACTGCAGGGGGTGTTCGTGCTTGCGCGCAAAATCGATGACTTGCGTGACCTTGGTCTCGGCCACTTCGTAGGTGTAGACGCCGCACACGCCGACGCCGCGGCGATGGACGTGCAGCATGATCTGCGTCGCCTCTTCCTGGTTCTTGCCGAAGAAGCGCTCGAGCACGTGCACCACGAACTCCATGGGCGTGTAGTCGTCGTTCAGCATCAAGACCTTGTACATGGACGGCTTCTTGGTGCGCGTCCGGGTCTTGACCACCACGCCGGTACCGGCCCCGTCACGCCCACCGTTGCCGGGGCCCTGCTGATCGTCGTCGCTCATGCGCATGTCGGTCGGGTCTGATCTCTCGATGGCCGTCGCGTCTGCGCCGGGCTGCGGCCCTTCCCGCCGGCCCTTGCCCCCAAGGATATTGGAAAACCAAGGTGTCCGAAAAGGGGCGCTGTGTCGGCGCCGCCCAGACGGCGGCGCGGGTCGTCGTGCAGAGGGGAGATAGGGCCGCCCCAGGCCGACGGGAAGGGGGCGAGGCCGCCCGGCGCACCGTTGCGGCCGACGCCTGGCCGCACCTGCCCGCGCCCGGCCCCGCCTGCCTGCCTGGCCCCGCCTGCCTGTCCCTGCCTGTCCCCTGCGCCGCCGGCGTCCCGAACCATCCCCGCCCGCGTGGGACCTCGGCGGCGCGGCCTCGGCGCAGCGTCGCTCGCAGCGCTCCGGCCCCGGCTCGCGCGAGGCTTGAGATTGCGGCCGGGGGAAGCCCCAAGGTCGCGCCGCGTCCGGCGAGTCGGCCGCAGGCTGCGACGAGGCAGCTCGGACAGGCGCGAATGTCGCAGATGCCGGGGGTTCACAGATGCCGGGGGGTCACAGATGTCGGGGATGCGTAGATGAAGGAGATCGGTGTCTTCGCGGCCCTGCTGTTCGGCATGGCCGTGTTCGGCAGCGGCACACCGACCGCCAAGGTGGTGAGCGAGGGCTTTCCGCTGTTCCTGGCGCCCTTCCTGCGGCTGCTGCTGGCGGCGCTGCTGAGCACGCCGCTGCTGTTCGTCTACCGCCACGAGCTGCACGCGATCAGCCGCCAGGGCTGGCTGCTGATCGCGGGCATCGGGGCGATCGGCCTGGTCGCCTTCAGCCTGTTCCTGCTCAGCGGCATGACCCTGGTCAGCGGCGTCATCGGCGCCGTGGTGATGAGCACCAGCCCCGCCGCCGTCGCCCTGGGCGCGGCCTGGTTCCTGGGCGACAAGCTGGGCCCGGCGAAGCTGACGGCCGTCGCCCTGTCGATCGCCGGCGTGGTGATCATCAACACCTCCGGCGCGGAGCTGGGCGGCCAGGGCCTTTGGGCCTCGGTGCTCGGCAGCCTGCTGGTCCTCGGGGCGGTGGCCAGCGCGACGGCCTACTCGCTCTTCGCCAAGCGGGTCACCGGCGAGGTGCGGCCGGTCCTGCTGATCCCGCTGGCGGCCTGGATCGCCGCCGCGCTCTTCGCCGGGCCGGGCCTCTACCAGGCGGCGCAGTTCGACTTCGCCGTCCCCACCGGCGAGCAGTGGATCGCCCTGGCCTGGTGGGGGGTCGGCCCCTTCGGCATCGGCACGATGCTGTGGTTCTACGGCCTGAAGTCGGTGCAGGCGAGCACCGCCTCGGGCTTCATGGGCGCGATGCCGGCCAGCGGCCTGCTGGTCTCCTACGTCTGGCTCGGCGACACCTTCTACTGGATGCACCTGGTCGGCTTCGCCCTGGTGCTGGCGGCCATCGCCCTGGTGGCCTGGGCTCACCGCCACGGCGAAGCCGCCGCCGCGGCCGAGGGGCGGGAGTTCCGCGGCTGCACCGCCTACCCCTGCTGACCCGGCGGTGCGGCCGTCCCCTCCCCGGCGCTGAAACGAGAACGCCCGCCGAACCGGTTCGCCGGTCGGCGGGCGTTTTCAGCGAAGGTCCCTGCCGGGCGGCGGAGCCGGCCCGCAGGCCGTCCGCCGTCGCGGCAGGGCGCGCGTCGCGCGGTTACGCGGCGATCGGCTTGGCGACCTTCTCGAAGCTGGCCTGCACGCGCGCCTGCAGCGGCTCAGCGGCCTCGTTGGCGACCTTCGCCGACAGCTCGGCCAGCTTGGCACTCTCGGCCATCACCTTGTCGAAGTTGCTGCGGGCGATGTCGGACTGCAGGTCCAGCATCTCCTGCAGGTTCTTCGCGCCGAACACCTTCTTGGCGGCGGCCATGTTGGCCTCCATCGACTCCTGGGCGAAGGACATCATCTCCTTCGACAGGCTCTCGAAGCCCTTGGCGAAGATCGTGCCGGACTTCATGACGGCGTCCATGTTGTCCTTGTTCAGGGTCGAGAACTCGTCGTAGCCCTTGAACATCATGGCGGAGGTCTTCTCCACCTGCTCCTTGGTGGCGGACATCGCCTGCTCGTACTGCTGGCTGGCGGCCTCGGAGCCGGCCTTGACGAAGGCCTCGACGGTCTCCTTGCCGGCGCTCACCGCGGCCTCGACCGGCGCGGTCATGTCGTTCGGGGTCTGGGTCTTCTTGGTCTGAGCCATGATTCGGGTCCTCCTCGGGTGTCTCGTGGCGTCGCGACGCATCTCAATGTCTACCGAGCGGTCACGAAGGCCGACTGAGGCGGCCCTCGGCGTCTCTCACGTTGCCGTCAGCAGGTTTTTTGCTGCACTGCAACATGCGTCAATGTAAGCGGGTGTTATGCTGAGTCAAGGAGATTTTTGTGCGCCGCACAATATTTGCCGCCGGCGACGACCGCAAGCCCGCAGGCCGGCCGGCCGCCGGGCCGGGCGGGCGACGTCCGGACACGCCGGCCGCCGGCTTGGCACGACTCGGCGGGGCGCCCTAGGCAGTGATATTGGCGTGACCAGGGGGGCCGGCGCGATCGCTGCGCGCAGGGTCCCGCGGCGCGACCCGCGCGCCGGCCGGCACGCCGAGAGCGGGCAGGAGGCCACGGACAGGCGATGAACCATCAGGCAGCCAATTCCAGCATCGCGCCGGGCGGCGCCCAGAGCGCGCCGCGCGTACTCGTCCTGGGCAACGAGAAGGGCGGCTCGGGCAAGTCGACCACCGCCATGCACCTGATCGTCGCCCTGCTCCGCCAGGGTCGCTCGGTCGGGGTCGTCGACCTGGACGCCCGCCAGGGCACGCTCAGCCGCTATGTGGAGAACCGGCGCGCCTTCGTCGAGTCCGAGGGACTGCCCCTGCCGCTGCCCGAGCTGCGCCGGGTCGAGCGCAGCGAGGCGCCGACCCGCGCCGAGGCCGAGGCGGAGGAGAAGGCCGGCCTGGAGGCCGCCCTGGCGGACCTGAGCGGCTGCGACATGCTGCTGATCGACACCCCGGGCAGCGACAGCCACCTCTCGCGCCTGGGCCACACCCTGGCCGACGTGCTGATCAGCCCGATGAACGACAGCTTCGTCGACCTCGACCTGCTGGCCCGAATCGACGGCGAGGGCCGCAAGGTGCTGGGCCCCAGCGTCTACAGCCAGATGGTCTGGGAACAGCGCCAGGCCCGCGCCCGGCAGGGCGGCCGGCCGATCGACTGGGTGGTGATGCGCAACCGTCTCGCGCACCTGGACGCGCGCAACAAGCGCGACATCGCCCGCCTGCTGGAACAGCTCGCCAAGCGCATCGGCTTCCGCCTGGCGCCCGGCTTCGGCGAGCGCGTGATCTTCCGCCAGCTCTTTCCCCAGGGCCTGACCCTGCTGGACCTGCGGCAGTCGGGCGCCGACCTGACCATGAGCCACCTGGCCGCCCGCCAGGAGGTGCGCGCCCTGCTCGCCGCCATCGGCCTCGACATCCCCGAAGAGCTGGAAAGCTAGGCCCCGCCCCCTGGAGCCCCCGCCGCCCAGGCCCTATCTTGAGGTGGGCAGGGCGCGCGAATGCATGGCGAGGCGAATGGGCCGCGACGAGCAACTACCGAGCAAGCCGACCGCCGATCAGGCCGAGGTCGACTCCTTCCTGGAGAAGGTTCGCGCGATCAAACCGACCCGCCCGGCGGCGGGCGGACGCGGACGCCTGATCTTCGCGCTGGACGCCACCGCCAGCCGGCAGCCGACCTGGGACCGGGCGATGCACATCCAGGCGGACATGTTCCGCGAGACCCAGGTGCTGGGCGGGCTGGACATCCAGCTCGTCTTCTACCGCGGCTACGGCGAGTGCAAGGCCTCCAAGTGGTACTCCGAGGCCGACGCCCTGCTGCGCGCCATGACCGGGGTCACCTGCCTGGCCGGGCGCACCCAGATCCGCAAGGTGCTCAAGCACGCCCGCGAGGCGGCCAAGACACGCAAGGTCAACGCCCTGGTCTTCGTCGGCGACGCCATGGAGGAGGACGTCGACGAGCTGGGCCACCTGGCCGGGGAGTTGGGCCTGCTGGGGCTGCCCTGCTTCCTGTTCCACGAGGGCGGCGACCCGCTGGTGCGCAACGTCTTCGAGCAGATCGCACGGCTGTCGGGCGGCGCCTGCTGCGCGTTCGACGCCAACGCGCCGCAACAGCTTCGCGACCTGCTGTCGGCCGTCGCGGTCTACGCCGCCGGCGGCCACAAGGCGCTGGCGGACTTCTCCGCCAAGCGCGGCGGCGTCACCCGGCTGCTCACCCACCAGGTCCGCTGAGCGGCGCGGACCGGCGACCATGGCCTATCTGCTCTTCGGCATTCTGCTGCTGGCCGGCCTGCTGCTGCTGGCCCGCTGGTTCGCCGCGGCCGAGCCGAAGGACGTGGTCAGGGTGCTGCGCTACGCCGGCCTGGCGGTGGGCGCCGCGCTGCTGCTGTTCCTGGTGCTGGGCGGCGCGCGCGCCCTGGCCTTCGTGCTGGCGCCGCTGCTCATCCCGCTGCTGTTCAACGCCCGCGGGCTGCTTAGCCGGATCGGCGCCCTGGGCGGGCCGCAGCCGGGTCAGACCTCCACCGTCGAGACCCGCTTCCTGCGGATGATGCTGGACCACGACAGCGGCACCATGGAGGGCACCGTGCGCGAGGGCCCCTATCGTGGCCGCCGTCTCGAAGAGCTGCGCGAAGAGGAGTTGCTCGACCTCTGGCGTGCCTGCCGGGCCGAGGACGAGCAGTCGACCCAGGTGCTGGAAGCCTGGCTGGACCGGGTGCACGGCCCCGCCTGGCGCGAGGCGGCGGGCGCCGGCGACGACGCGGCCGGCGGCGGCGAGGACGCCCGGGCGCGGGCGGAAAGCGCCGGGCAGCGCGGCGCCACCGGCGCCGGCATGACGGTCGAGGAGGCTTACGAGATCCTGGGCCTGGCGCCCGGCGCCAGCGACGCGGAGATCCGCAGCGCGCACCGCCGCCTCATGCGCCAGTTCCACCCCGACCACGGCGGCTCCAACTACCTGGCCGCCAAGATCAACCAGGCCAAGGAACTGCTGCTGGGCCGGGCCTGAGCCCCCCCGGCCGCCGTCGCGGCCAGGTTGCCCCTCCCCGGGCGCTGTGGCACAACCGATTCCCTCTCAGACGGTCAAGGACCCCAGATGCGCAAGCCCATCCGCAAGGCGATCTTTCCCGTCGCCGGTCTCGGCACCCGCTTCCTGCCGGCGACCAAGGCGATGCCCAAGGAGATGCTGCCGATCGTCGACAAGCCGCTGATCGAATACGCGGTCGAGGAAGCCAAGGCGGCGGGCATCGAGGAGTTCATCTTCGTCACCGGACGCGGCAAGCAGGCCATCGAGGACCACTTCGACTACTCCTGGGAGCTGATGGAGACCCTGAAGGCCCGCGGCAAGAGCGACCAGCTCGCCCTCGCCGAACAGTCGCGCATGAAGCCGGGCACCGTCGCCTACACCCGCCAGCAGGAGCCGCTGGGCCTGGGCCACGCGGTCTGGTGCGCGCGCAGCCTGGTCGGCGACGAGCCCTTCGCCGTGCTGCTGGCCGACGACCTGGTGCAGGCCGAGGAGCCCTGCCTGGCCCAGATGGTCGAGACCTACAACGAGATCGGCGGCAACGTGGTCGCCGTGATGGACGTGCCGCGCGCGCAGACCCAGCGCTACGGCGTGCTCGACGTGACCGAGGACGACGGTCGCATCGCCAAGGCCAAAGGGCTGGTCGAGAAGCCGAAACCCGAGGTCGCCCCCTCGACGCTCTCGGTGATCGGCCGCTACATCCTGCAGCCCGAGGTCTTCCGCGAGCTGGACCGGCACACCGCCGGCGCCGGTGGCGAGATCCAGTTGACCGATGCCATGGCCGCGACCATTCCGGAGATCGACTTCCACGGCCTGCGCTTCGAGGGGACCCGCTTCGACTGCGGCAGCAAGGAGGGCTTTCTGGAAGCGACCATCGCCTTCGCGCTCGACCGCCCGGACCTGGGCGACGCCATGCGCGAGATGATCGCGCGCTACGGATGAGCCGGCGATGAGCGGGCCACGTTCCGACCGACGCCGCCGAAGGGCACGCGGCGCAGCCCCGCGCGGCGCCGTCAGGCTGTAACCTTTTTCCTCTAGGGCGGGCCGAGCCCGCAAGCGCAGGATCGAAGAGGAGTCGCGATGCGCATCGCCATGATCGGAACCGGCTACGTCGGCCTGGTGTCCGGCACCTGCTTTTCCGAGTTCGGCACCGAGGTGGTCTGCGTCGACAAGGACGCCGGCAAGATCGACCGCCTGAACCGGGGCGAGATCCCGATCTACGAGCCGGGCCTCGAGGAGCTGGTCGGCAAGAGCGTGGGCGAGGGACGCCTGTCCTTCACCACCGATCTGGCCGCCGCCGTCAAGGGCGCCGACGCGGTCTTCATCGCGGTGGGCACGCCCTCGCGGCGCGGCGACGGCCATGCCGACCTCTCCTATGTCTTCAGCGCCGCCGAGGAGGTGGCCCGCGCGCTGCCGGAGGCCGGCGCCGGCTTTACCTGCATCGTCACCAAGTCCACCGTGCCGGTCGGCACCGGCCGCAAGGTCGCGGGGATCCTGGCCGAGATCCGCCCGGACCTGCAGCTCGGCCGCGACTACGACGTGGCCTCGAACCCGGAGTTCCTGCGCGAGGGCTCGGCCATCGAGGACTTCATGCGCCCCGACCGGGTGGTGATCGGGGTGGAGAGCGAGCCGGCGCGCGAGACGCTCAGCGCCCTCTACCGCCCGCTCTACCTCAATGAAACGCCGATCGTCTCGACCCGGCTGGAGACGGCGGAGCTGATCAAGTACGCCGCCAACGCCTTCCTGGCGGTCAAGATCACCTTCATCAACGAGATCGCCGATCTCTGCGAGCAGGTCGGCGCCGACGTCCAGCAGGTCGCCCGCGGCATCGGGCTGGACGGCCGCATCGGCCCGAAGTTCCTGCACGCGGGTCCGGGCTATGGCGGCTCCTGCTTTCCCAAGGACACGCTGGCGCTGGTGCGCACGGCGCAGGAGGCCGGCGCGCCGATCCGCATCGTCGAGACCACGGTGGACGTCAACGACACCCGCAAGACGGCCATGGCCGAGCGGGTCATCGCCTTCCTCAGCGGCCGCCGCGACGGCGACCTGACCGGCAAGACCGTCGGGCTGCTGGGCCTGACCTTCAAGCCCAACACCGACGACATGCGCGAAGCCCCGGCGCTGGCCATCGTGCCGCGGCTGCAGGCGGCCGGTGCCCGGGTGCGCGCCTTCGACCCGGAGGGCATGGACGAGGCGAAGAGGCTGCTCGACGGCCTCGACTGGTGCGACGACGCCTACCAGGTCGCCGAGGGCACGGACTGCCTGGTGCTGGTGACCGAGTGGAACGCCTTCCGCAACCTCGACCTGGCGCGGCTGAAAAAGGCGATGCGCGCGCCGGCGCTGGTCGATCTGCGCAACGTCTACGACCCGCAGACCCTGGCCGCGGCCGGCTTCCGCTACCTCGGCGTCGGGCGCGGGCGCGCCGCCGAAGCGGTGTCGGTCCCCTCCTCGGGGGAGAGCGCGGCATGAGCGGCCACGAGTTCCACCCCAGCCTGCTGCGCGAGTACGACATCCGCGGCGTCTTCGGCCAGACCCTCTCGACCGAGGACGCGCGCGCACTGGGCCGTGCCTTCGGCTCGCAGTTGGTCGAGGCCGGCGGCAGCCGCGTCGCGGTCGGCTACGACGGGCGCCTCTCCTCGCCGGAGCTGGAGGCGGCGCTGGTCGAGGGCCTGGTCGCCACCGGCCTGCGGGTGCTGCGCGTCGGGCGCGGGCCGACGCCGCTGCTTTACTACGCCGTCTGCGAGCTGCCGGCCGACGGCGGCATCATGGTCACCGGCTCGCACAACCCGCCGGACTACAACGGCTTCAAGATGATGCTCGCCTCGGGCAGCGTGTTCGGCGAGCAGATTCAGGCGCTCGGCCAGCGCGCCGCCGAGGGCCGCTTCCACGAAGGCGCGGGCAGCGCCGAGAGCGTCGCGCTGCTGCCCGCCTACGTCGAGCGGCTGCTGCGCGATTTCGACGGGCCACGCGCGCTGAAGGTCGCCTGGGACGCCGGCAACGGCGCCCTGGGCGAGGCGATGGTGGCGCTGACCTCGCGCCTGCCGGGCGAGCATATCCTGCTCAACGCCGAGATCGACGGCACCTTCCCGGCGCATCACCCCGACCCGACCGTGGCCGACAACCTGGCCCAGCTCATCGCCACGGTGCGCGAGCAGGGCTGCGACCTGGGCTTCGCCTTCGACGGCGACGGCGACCGCATCGGCGCGGTCGACGGCCAGGGGCGCATCCTCTGGGGCGACCAGCTCATGCTGCTGCTGGCGCGCGACGTGCTGGCGGAAACCCCCGGGGCGACCATCATCGCCGACGTCAAGGCCAGCCAGCTCCTCTTCGACGGGATCGCCGAGCTGGGCGGCAAGCCCCTGATGTGGAAGACCGGCCATTCGCTGATCAAGGCCAAGATGAAGGAGGTCGGCGCCCCCTTCGCCGGGGAGATGAGCGCGCACCTCTTCTTCGCCGACCACTTCTACGGCTACGACGACGCCCTCTACGGCGCGGTGCGGGTGCTCAACGCCCTCAAGACCTACGGCGACAGCCTGGCCGCCTTCCGCGACTCCCTGCCCCACCTGACCAACACCCCGGAGATCCGCTTCCCCTGCCCGGAGGAGCGCAAGTTCCAGGTGGTCGAGGAGGTGCGCGACCGCCTGACGGAAGCCGGGGCCGACGTGATCGACGTCGACGGCGTGCGGGTGCGCGACGGCGAGGGCTGGTGGCTGCTGCGCGCCTCCAACACCCAGGACGTGCTGGTCGCCCGCTGCGAGGCGCGCACCGACACCGGCCTGCAGCGCCTCAAGCTGCTGCTGGGCGACCAGCTCCGCCAGTCGGGCCTGGAGCCGCCGGAGTTCTGAACCAGGCGCGGGGAGAGCGCATGCGTTTCTTCTTCTACGGCACCCTTCTCGACCCCGACATCCGCCGGATCGTCTTTCCCCATCTGCACCGGCGGCTGCAGCTCTATCCCGGCGAGCTGCGCGGCTTCCGGCGGGTCGCCGCGCGCGACGGCGACTACCCGGTGCTGGTGCCGCACCCCTCGGCCCGGGTGCAGGGCTGGCTGGCGGACGGCCTGGACCTGCCGGCCCTGGCGCGCGCCGCCCACTTCGAGGGCGCGCTCTACCAGCCGGTGGTGCGGCGCGTACACGACCGCCAGCGGCGGCCGCTGGAAGCCTGGCTGTTCCTGCCCATGAACCCGCGCCGCCAGGGCAGCCGGCAGAGCTGGAACCTCGGCCGCTGGCAGCGCCGCAAGAAGCGCCAGACCTTGCTGATCGCCACGCAGTGGATGGCCGAGTTCGGCGCCAAGGGCTTTGCCAGCGGCGACCTCTCCTGGCAGGGGCGACGCACCCTGCTGCGGCTGGCCGCGGAGATCGAGGGCCGCCCGGCGGGCGAGGCCGCCTTCCGCCTCGACGCCGCCGCCTGAGGGCCGGACTCCTGGCGCGGCCGCTAGCGCGATTTGCGACCGTTTGGACGCGCGTCAGCGCGTCCGCCGGTCGCGAAGAATCACTCTAACCCTCTGGTGTAGAGCAGGTTTCTTGTGATCGGCGGCCTCACGCTGTGGGGCCAGACGATCACAATCTGCTCTAGGGGGACCGCCCCTTCGTCGAGATGGCCCAGGCCAAGGCCGGCGAGATCGCGGCCGCGCTGGAGGCGGCCCTGGCGCGCGGCGAGATCGACGAGGCCGACCTGTTCGACCGGGACTACCGCCCGGTCCCGGGCAGCGACCCGCAACAGGTCGTCACCGCCTTCACCAAGCTGACCGACCGGCTGTTCCCACCGATTCAGGAACCGGTGCTGGCCTGGGATGCGCGGGTGGTCTTCTGCGCCGCCGTGGACGGCCGGGGCTACCTGCCGGCCCACAACGCCAAGTTCTCGCAGCCGCAGGGCGACGATCCCGTCTGGAACAACGCCAACTGCCGCAACCGGCGCATCTTCGACGACCGCGTCGGGCTGACGGCCGGGCGCAACACCAAGCCCTTCCTGCTGCAGACCTACCGCCGCGACATGGGCGGCGGCCGCTTCGTGCTGATGAAGGACGTCAGTGCGCCGATCCGGGTGCGCGGCCGCCACTGGGGCGGCCTGCGCCTGGCCTACAAGCCGGACTAGGCCCGACCGGGGCCGATCAGGCCGCCCGCATCCGCTCGAGGAACAGCCCGACGCTGACCTGCAGGGTCTCGGCCTTGGCCGAGACCGACTGCGCGGTGGTCAGGACCTGGCTGGCCCCGGCGGCGTTCGCCTGGGTCGCCTCGCTCAGTCCCTGAATGTTACGCGCCACTTCGGTGGTCCCCTTCGCCGCCTCCTGGGCGTTGCGGGCGATCTCGTCCGTCGCCGCCGCCTGCTGCTCGCTGGCCGAGGCCACGCCGGTCGCGATTTCGCGCAGGTTGGCGATCGCGTCGGCCACGGCCTGGAACTGGGGCACGGTGGTGTCGACGGCGGCCTGCATGTCGCGGATCTGCCCGGCGATCTCCTCGGTCGCCTTCGCGGTCTGGGTCGCCAGCGCCTTGACCTCGCTGGCGACCACGGCGAAGCCCTTGCCGGCCTCGCCGGCGCGCGCCGCCTCGATCGTCGCGTTGAGCGCCAGCAGGTTGGTCTTGCCCGCGATCTCGGTGATCAGCTCGACCACCTGCCCGACCCGCTCGGCGCGGCGGCGCAGTCCGTCCACCGTGTCGCGCGCGCCCTCGGCCTCGTGGGCCGCCTGGGCCGCGCGCTCCGAGGTCTGGGCGGTCTGGCCGGTGACCTCCTTGATCGAGTTGGACAGCTCCTCGGCCGCGGCCGAGACGGTCTGCACATTGGCCTGGGCCTCGTCGGAGGCCGAGGCGACGGCGGTCGTCTGGCCGGTCGTCTGCTCGACGGCGGTGCTCATCGACTGCGCCGTTGCCTCCAGCTCGGTCGAGGCCGAGGTGAGGCTGGAGAGCACCTCGTCGATCTCGGACTGGAAGGCCGCCGCCTGTCGGGCGATCTCCTCGCCACGGGCGGCGCGGCGGCTCGCCTCCTCGGCCTGCTCGGCCATCAGGCGCTCGCTCTCGCCCATCGCGGCGCTGAAGGTCTCCAGCGTGCTCGCCATCCGACCGATCTCGTCGCGGCGGCCGACCGCGGGAATCTCGACATTCCGCTCGCCGCCGGCAATCCGCTGCATGGCGGCGGTCATGGCCGTCACCGGGCCGCCGATCATGCGTCCGAGCAGGAGGGCGATAGCCAGCCCCAACAGAATGGCGACGCCGGTCACGACCAGAACGATCCAGAAGGTGGCGTCGAAGGTGGAGGTCAGCGTGGCGCGGCCGGCTTCCAGCTCCCGGGTGAACTCCGCCCGCAGAGTCTGGGCGGTGCGCTCGACATTGTCGAAGGTCGCCAGGATCTCCTCGTTGAAGATCCGCGCCCGCGCGGCGGTCGCCGCCTTCAGGTCGGCGAAGGCGAGGGTCCAGGTCTCGCCGAGCCGGGCGATCTCCTGGGTCTGCTGGCGCCGCTCCGCATCCTCGAGGTTGTCGATGAGATCGCGCATCGCGACGGTCATCTCCGCCATCTCGGCGGCCACGCGCTCGGCGTTCGCCTCGTCCCGATCCTGCAGGAAGCGGCCGAGATAGGCCCGCGCCAGCAGGAGATGCTCCTGCACCAGTCCGGCATCCGCGGCCGAGGCGTCATCCCCGTCGGCCCGCGCGCCGCGCATCACCGCGCTGAGCAGCTCGCGCGCACGCGTGCCCATTTCGCGCACGCTTGCCGTCAGCTCCGCGAGGCGCTGGCTCTCCCCCACAGCCGCGTCGAACGCGCCCTTGGCATCGAGAAGGCTGGCGCGCTTGCGCGTCAGGAGTTCGGCCCGATTGGCGTCGACCGCGCTGTCGATCGACTGTTCGATCCGCAGGATCACGTCGTCGAAGGAGCGCCGGGCGGCCTGCAGATCGGCCTCCTCGGAGAAAAGGAAGTAGCGCCGCGCACGCGCCTGCACATCCTTGATGCCGGCTTCCAGCAGCCCGAGGTCGGCGACCTGCCGCGCTTCCGTGGCGAAGAGCTGGAACTTCTGGCGGCCGAAGTCGGCCGACCAGGAGGCGAGACCGCCCACAATCGCGAGCAGGAGCAGAACGGCGGCGAAGCCCGCCAGGGTTTTGCGGGTGATCGGCCAGTCGGCGAAGGACATACCTTGTCTCCACATACCGTTGCCCGGCCCGCGCGTCGCCGCCGGGCCGATGGAAAAGAAGAGCCGCGGCATGGCGTAGAGGTCGCGCGACGCGACGAGACGGCCGAGGCCCGAGCTCTTTCGCACGGCACCGAAAATGCGAAGACCCGAAAGTTGAAAACGAAGATGATGTTTTGTGAATGCCGCTGCATGGCGGCCGCGCGGCCCGACCCGTGCGCGCCCGCCGCGTTGCGTGACCTGGCGAACCGCCCAGGCGGTTCATTCGGGCCAAATCAACCGGGCCAAATCAAACGGGCCGGATCAATCGGGGCGGCCCCGGCTTTCGTCGTCCGCCGGCGTTCCCTGGTGGAAGACGAGGCGCCATTGGCCGGACTCGCGACGCCAGATGGAGGACCTCAGGGTATGCTGGGCCGACAGCGTGGACGGCGCGTCGGAGCGGAGCGCCTCGCCGCCCGGCGCCCGGATCGAGCGATAGGTCAGCAGCGCCAGGTCCGGGCCGAGCCGCCGCGCGGCGAACTCTCGGGTGACCAGCGCGCCGGCCGGGTCCTCCGCGTCCGCCGCGGTCAGCGCCGCGACGACGCCGGCCTTGTCGTGAACGCCGCCGGAGCGGCCGAACTCGAGGAAGTCGTCGGCGAGCAGCGCCTCGAGGCGGCGCCGGTCGCGGCGCACCGCCGGGTCCAGCAGCGCCAGCTCGCGCTCGCGCAGCACGCGCAGGAGAGCGTCCGCATCGGCCATCGCAACGGCCGCCGGTCCGGCGTCGCGGCCCGCTCAGGCGCCGTCGCCCACCACCAGGCAGGGGGTGGAGTGCTGGCGCTCCAGCCGGCGGCAGGCCTCGACCGCCGAGGTGCGGTCCTCGAGACCGGTCAGGCGGGCCCGGAAGAGGGTGTCGCCGCCATGCTCGGTCGGCTGCACCAGCACCTCCGCCCGGCTGAGCAGGTCGGGCACCCGCTGCGCGGCGGAGGACGCGGCGACCTCGGCCTGCTGGTACTGGCCGAAGGCGCCGACCTGGACCGTCCAGCCGGGCAGGCGGCGCGCCTCGGCGCGCGAGACCAGACTGAAGCCCTCGCCCTCGGTCTCGCCGGCCGCCTGGGTGCCCTGCCCGGTCGCCAGCGCCAGGGAGATGCCCGGGCGCGCCGGGTTGCGCGGCGGCAGGCGGTCGGGCTGCGGCACGCCCCAGGAGGCCACCTGGGTGAAGCTGCGGTCCAGCAGCTCGACCATGTGGTCGTCGCGCGAGCGCCCGGTGCGGCCGCCGAACACCACCGCCACCAGACGCCGACCGTCGCGCACCACCGAGGCCGCGAGATTGAAGCCGGAGGCCCGGATGTAGCCGGTCTTGATGCCGTCCGCCCCCTCGTAGCGGGTCAGCAGCTTGTTGTGGTTCTTGTAGGTGCGGCCCTTGTAGGTGAACTGCTTGGTCTGGAAATAGGCGTAGCGGGCCGGGAAGTCCTGCAGCAGGCGGATCGACAGGGTCGCCATGTCGCGCGCCGTCGAGACCTGGCCGGAGTTGGGCAGGCCCGAGGCGTTCTTGAAGGTCGTGCTGGACATGCCCAGCGCCCGCGCCCGCTCGGTCATCTTGCGGGCGAACTGCCACTCGGTGCCGCCCATCGCCTCGGCCAGCACCACCGCCACGTCGTTGGCCGACTTGGTCACCAGCGCCAGCACCGCCTCCTCCAGGCGGATCGTCGAGCCGGCCTTCAGACCCAGCTTCGAGGGCGGCTGCCCGGCGGCGCGACGCGAGACCGTCAGGCGGTCCTCCAGCGACAGCTCGCCGCGCTCCAGCGCCTCGAAGGCCATGTAGAGCGTCATCATCTTGGTCAGCGAGGCGGGATAGCGCCGCGCGTCGGCGTAGCGCGCGGAGAGCACCGCGCCGCTCTCGACATCGACCACGATCGAGGCGTATTTGGAATTGGCTGCGGCCGGCGGCGCCGCCAGCAGCAGGATCGCGAGAACGAGCAGGAGACCGGCGACCAGGCCGGACAGCGGACTCTCGCGGACAACGCCCGCACGGGCGACGGCGGCGAATGGCGCTTGCGCGGTCGGCACGGAGACCCCCCTTCAATCGCGATGGCAACGACGCACCCCAGAGCCTTGAATCTAGACGACTCCGTGAGGTCTGTCCAGGTATTCTGGCGGTTTTCGGCTTTCGCCGAAGCCGCTGCGTCTCTATGGCTAAGGGAAAATGGTTAGCGGAGTCTTGACGCGATGCCGAGCCCCCCGATCCGTCCCCTGCGCCCCGGCCTGCTGGCCGCCCTGGTGCTGACGCTGCTGAGCGCCTGCACCTACAGCGGCGGCATCGAACAACCGGGCGTGCAAAAGACGAGCTGGTTCAGTTACCTCAACGGCGACGACATCCGCCAGGCCTGCGTGGCGGACGGCGTGCCCCGCTGGCGGCTGATCTACAACGGCCAGTACGCCGAACAGGTGCGCAGCTACGAGCTGGTCGGCGACGGGCACGGCGGCGCCACCTACACCGCGCGGGTCCAGACGCCGGCCAGCCTGACCCGGCTCACGCTGGACAATCCGCTCGAGCCCTGGGCCTGGAAGACCAGCCAGGTGCTGCTCTCACCGCCCGAGGTGCAGGGCTTCGAGACGGCGCTGCGCCGCTCCGGCGCCTATGGGCCGACGCCCAGCGGCCTGCGCCTGCACTCGCGCAACTTCTACTGGATCCTGATCGCCTGCCGCGACGGACAGATCCACTACAATGCCTGGCTGCACCCCTCCGAGCGGTGGGAGCGCATCGTCTTCGACGACTGGCTGCTGCGCTTCGACGAGACCGGCGTGCCGCTGCGCCCGCCGCGCTACGTCGACCCCTCGGAGCGGCTGCGCGACCGGGTGACCCGCGGCGACGACGACAGCAGCTACAACTTCGACATGACGGTCGGGGACAACGGCCTGAAGGGGCTGCTGACCTTCTGACGCCAGCTCCGTTCGGGGCCAGCGCCGGGGCCGCCCCTACCCCTCCTCGCGGCGGCGGTGCAGCTCGATGCCCAGGTCGTCCTCGGCCAACCGTTCGCTCCGGGCGCGTTTCTCGCGCGCCCGCCTCACCGCGCCGGCGCGGGCCATCTCGTACTTCTTGAGCTCCTCGAAGGCGCTTTGCACCGCCTCGCGCGCCTCCTCGCTCTCGGCCTCGACGGCGCGCAGGCTCTCGACCAGCTTGGCGCGGCGCTGCCGGGCCACGGCGACAAAGGCCGGGTAGGCCACGGCCCCATCGAGCGAGCGCGCGGCGGCCTCCTGCTCGGTGGCGATCTCCTCGTCGAGGGCGGCGATATCCTTGCTGAGCCGCTGCGCCAGACGCTCCAGGTCGCCGAGCATCCGGCGTTTCTCGTCCAGGGTCCAGCGGTGCAGCCGGACCAGGTTGTCGATGGCGCCGCTCATGCCGGGGTCTCGGCCGCCCCGGCGTCGGCCGCGACCGGCCAGTCCACACCCAGCGCCGCGGCCAGGTCGGCGTAGCCGCCGGCCAGGTCGGCGCGCTCGCCCTTGTCCTGCTTGAGCACCGCTTCGATCGCCGGATAGTGGCGGATCGCCTCGTCCACCGCCGGATCGCTGCCCTGGCGGTAGGCGCCGATGCGGATCAGCTCGGCCATGTCCTCGTAGGTCGACAGCAGCCGGCGGGCGCGCTCGACCAGGGCGTTCTCCTGCGGCGTGTTGCAGCCCGGCATGGTGCGCGAGACGCTGCGCAGAAGATTGACCGCGGGATAGCGCCCGCGTTCGGCAATCTGGCGCTCCAGCACGATGTGGCCGTCGAGGATGCCGCGCACGGCATCGGCCACCGGCTCGTTGTGGTCGTCGCCCTCGACCAGCACGGTGAAAAGGCCGGTGATCGCGCCCTGCCCGGCGGAGCCCGGCCCGGCCCGCTCGAGCAGCCGCGGCAGCTCGGCGAAGACCGAGGGGGTGTAGCCCTTGCTCGCCGGCGGCTCGCCGGCCGACAGGCCGATCTCGCGCAGCGCCATGGCGAAGCGGGTGACGGAATCGATCAGGCAGAGCACCTCGCGGCCCTGGTCGCGGAAGGCCTCGGACAGGGCCAGGGTCAGGTGCGCCGCCTGGCGGCGCATCAGCGGCGGCTCGTCGGAGGTGGCGACCACCACGACCGAACGCGCCAGGCCCTCGGGCCCGAGCTCGTCCTCCAGCCACTCCTGCACCTCGCGCCCGCGCTCGCCGATCAGGCCGATGACGTTGACGTCGGTCGCCGTGTAGCGCGCCAACTGCGACAGCAGCACCGACTTGCCGACGCCGGACCCGGCGAAGATCCCCATGCGCTGGCCACGGCAGCACGTGAGAAAGGTGTTCAGGGCGCGCACGCCGAGGTCGATCTTGCCGCCGACGCGCGTGCGGCCGTGGGCCGGCGGCGGGTCGGCGCGCAGCGCATAGGCCAGCGATCCCTGCGGCAGCGGCCCCTTGCCGTCGATCGGCTCGCCCAGGGCGTTGACCACGCGGCCCAGCCACCCCGCCGCCGGATGCACCACCGGCTCGGCCTCCGCCAGCTCGGCCCGGCAGCCCAGCCCGACCCCGTCGAGCGTGCCGAAGGGCAGCAGCAGGGCCCGGCCGTTGCGGAAGCCCACCACCTCGCAGGGCACCTGCCGCTCGCCACGGGCCAGGATGGTGCAGCGCGAGCCGATCGACAGGACCCGCTCGAGGCCGGCCACTTCGACGGTCATGCCGAGCACGCCGGCCACCCGCCCATAGAGGCGGTGATCGCGCAGGCGCGCGATTTCCTCCAGAATCGGATCGGCTTCGGCAAGCGGCATGGACGTTCCCTGATCTCGCAACAGGCCGGCGCGAGCCGGAGAATCTTGGTTAATCCTCTGATGCTCAAAGATAATATTGGCTGGTCAGAGATCGACAGCATGCCGCGGCAGGCTTAAGGACAGGTAAAGCACCGGCGCGATACCTCATCCGTTCGGGTAAAGATTTCTTAACGACCTTGGGCAAAAATGGTTAACATCACAGGGTGACAAAGCCGCCCTGGACGGGACCGCGTTATCAAAGGGGATCGAGGTCGGTCATGCGCGTGCTGCTCGTTGAAGACGATGCCGCCACTGCCCAGAGCATCGAGATGATGCTGCGCTCCGAAGGTTACGTCTGCGACGTCACCGACATGGGCGAGGACGGGCTGGAAATCGGCAAGTTGTACGATTACGACATCATCGTCCTGGACGTGATGCTGCCGGACATCGACGGCTACGAAGTGTTGCGGCGGCTGCGCAGCGCGCGGGTCAACACGCCGACCCTCATCCTCTCCGGCCTGACGGCGCTGGACGAGAAGATCAAGGGGCTGGGCTTCGGGGCCGACGACTACCTGACCAAGCCCTTCGACAAGCGCGAGCTGATCGCGCGCATCCAGGCGATCGTCCGCCGCTCCAAGGGGCATTCGGAATCGATCATCCGCACCGGCCGCCTGGCGGTGAACCTGGACACCCGCACCGTCGAGGTGGACGGCCAGCCGATCCACCTGACCGGCAAGGAATACGGCATCCTCGAGCTGCTCTCGCTGCGCAAGGGCACGACGCTGACCAAGGAGATGTTCCTCAACCATCTCTACGGCGGCATCGACGAGCCGGAACTCAAGATCATCGACGTCTTCGTCTGCAAGCTGCGCAAGAAGCTGGCGGCGGCCACCCAGGGCGTGAACTACATCGAAACGGTCTGGGGCCGCGGCTACGTTCTGCGCGATCCGCAGGAAAGCGGCGTGCCGGCCGAGCCGGAAAAGCGCGTCGCCACCGGCTGAGCCCGCCGCCGCCCCCGCGCGGCGCGGCGCACAGACCGCATGACAGCAATCGAGGGCCGGCGCCTGCATGGCGGCCGACCCTCTTTTCGTGTCCGGGGCATCTCTTGTTCGGGCGTCTCTTGTCCGGGCGTCTTTTCCGGCGCCCCCGGGCCCGCTTTGCCGGCGCCGCCGGCGCGGGCGATCGCGTCAGCCGACGGCGGCGACCCGCTGGCCGCCCGCCACCAGGCCGTAGAGGCCGCGCTGACCGGGCAGCACCTGGAACTTGTCGGTGATTCCCAGCACCGTTTCGGCGCCACCCAGGTAAAGATAACCGTCGGGCGCCATCTGCTTGGCGACCCGCTCCAGCACCTTGCCCTTGGTCGGCTGATCGAAATAGATCAGCACGTTGCGCAGGAAGACCACGTCGAAGCGGCCCAGCGAGCCGGCGTCTTCCAGCAGGTTGAAGGGCCGGTAGGTGACCATGTTGCGCAGCTCCGGCGAGATCTGCCAGCGGTCCCCGACCTGGGTGAAGTACTTCATCAGCAAGGTGATGGGCAGACCGCGCTGCACCTCGAACTGCGAGTAGAGGCCGGCCTTGGCCTTGTCGAGGATCGCGGTCGAGAGGTCCGTGCCGAGGATCTCGATGCGCCAACCGTTGAGCTTCGCCCCCTGCTCTTTCAGGAGCATGGCCAGGGTATAGGGCTCCTGCCCGGACGAACAGGCGGCCGACCAGATGCGGATCGACTTGCTCGACTTGCGCGCTTCCAGAAGCTGCGGGAGGACGATGTCCTTGAACTGGTCGAAGGGCTTGTTGTCGCGGAAGAAGAACGACTCGTTGGTGGTCATCGCCTCGACCACGTCGCGTTCCAGCGGCGAGGCCGAGCGCGCCCGAAGCTGGACGACGATGTCGTCGACGCTGGTCAGGCCGTGCTTGCGCGCCACCGGCCCAAGCCGACTCTCGAGGAGGTAGGTCTTCTCCTGACTGAGAACGAGGCCGGAGCGCTGCAGCAGCAGCGACGCAAGGAACTCGAAATCGGACTTGTTCATGCGGCGCTCCTCAGGACCTGCCGACGCAGGTAGCCGGAAATCTCCTCGATCGGCAGCACGGCCGAGCAGAGCCCGCGGGTGGCAACCGCCCCCGGCATGCCCCAGACGACCGAAGTCGCCTCGTCCTGGGCCACCACCTGGCCGCCGGCGGCGACCACCGCCTCGCAGCCCTTCGCCCCGTCCGAGCCCATGCCGGTCAGGATGACCGTCAGCAGGCGCGCACCGTAGATCGGCGCCAGCGACCGCAGCATCGGGTCGACCGCCGGCCGGCAGAAGTTCTCCGGCGGGTTCTGATTCAGCCGGATCACACGGCCGGTGCCCTCGGCGGCCACCGTGGTGTGCCAATCGCCGGGCGCGACGTAGATGGTGCCCGGCCGCAAGGGCTCGCCGTCGCGCGCCTCGTGGCATTCCATGCCGGAGGCGCGGCCCAGGTGCTCGGCCAGCAGGGTCGTGAAGGTCGCCGGCATGTGCTGGGTGATCAGCACCGGCACGCGCAGCACGCCCTTCAGGTCGCCGAGCAGCTTGAACAGCGCCTGGGGGCCGCCGGTCGAGCTGCCGATGGCGATGATCTCCGGCGTCTGGGACGGCGCCTGGCGCAGTTTGATCTGCCCCGGCGCCGCCGCCGAGGCACGCTGGGCGGCGGCGGCCACCGGCGGTCGCGCGCTGCGCGGCCCGGCTCCGCCGCCGCCGCGCGCGGCGCTGGCGAGCGCCTTGACCTTGGCGGTCAGCTCGCGCTTGAAGGCCTCGGCCGAGTGCAGCTCGCCGCCCGAGCTGGGCTTGGTCACGTAGTCGGCGGCGCCGGCGCGCAGCGCGCGCAGAGAGACGTCGGCGTTCTTGCGGGTCAGGGTCGAGGCCATGATGACCTGCAGCCCCGGCTTGAGCTGCAGCAGCTTGGGCAGGGCGGTCAGCCCGTCCATCACCGGCATCTCGATGTCGAGCACGACCACGTCGATCGGTTGGCGCGGCAACTGGTTGAGAGCCATCTGCCCGTTCGGGACGGAGGCCACCACCTCGATGGTCGGATCCTGCTCGAGCGCGCGGGTCAACAGACCGCGGATCACCGCCGAGTCGTCCACGACCATGACACGATAGGGATTGGCGCTACTCGTCATGCGTGTTGCCGTCCAACTGGGAGGGAAAGGACGAGCGGCGTCAGAGGACGCCGGCCTGCTGGAACTTGGATTCCAGGATCTCGCTGTCGAAGGGCTTCATGATGTACTCGTTCGCCCCGGCGCCGATGGCCTCCTGGATATGAGCGAGATCGTTCTCCGTCGTGCAGAACACCACGACCGGCTGGCGCGCATCGGCCAGACCGCGCAGCTCGCGGAGAAACTCGATCCCCGACATCACCGGCATGTTCCAATCGAGCAGCACCGCGTCGGGCATGTGCTCAAGGCAACGATCCAGGGCCTGCTTGCCGTCCGCCGCCTCGTCGACCTCAAAATTGAGGCCCTCGAGGATGCGTCGGGCGACCATGCGCACGACCTTGGAGTCATCGACGACCAGGCAGGATTTCATGGCCTTGTGGTCTCCGTGGGAGGCCCGGCGCGGCGGCCGGTGCCGACAGAAAGCGGTCAGGCCGCGACGCGGCCGTAGTCGAGCAGCCGCTCGACGCTGAGGACGACCAGGAGCTGCTTGTCCAGGCGATAGATGCCGTCGGAGTAGTCGCGGAAGCGGGCATCCAAGGTCGGCGGATTGCGCTCGAAGCCATCGGGCGCCAGGGCCAGAACCTCGCCCACCTGATCGACCAGCAGGCTGTAGAGTTCGTGATCGTGCTCGACCACGATGGCCATGCTGGCCTGGCCCTGGTCCTGCGGCGGCAGGCCGAGGCGCAGGCGCACGTCGATCGCGGTGACGATGCGGCCGCGCAGGTTGAGCGAGCCGGCGATCTCCGGCGGCGCCAGGGGGATGCGCGTCGTCCGCATGTTGCCCAGCACATCCTGGACCTTGAGGACATGGATGCCGAATAGCTGGCCGGCGATGGTGAAGGTGACGAACTCCGTCGCGGCCTCGGCGGCCTCGATCTCCGCCTCGGTCATGCCGGCGTTCGCGCCCGTCTTGGTGATACTCATGCGGCTCCCCTATGGTCGCTCAGCGTCTCGTGCAGGCTGGTGAGAAGGGCATCGCGGTCCAACTTGGCCACGTAGTCGGCGAAGCCGACCGCCCGGCCGCGGGCGATGTCGCGTGGCGAGGCGTGGGAGGTCAGCGCCACGATCGGCGTCTCCGCCCAGCGGTTGGCCCGGATCTGCTCGGCCAGCTCGAAGCCGTTCATGCCCGGCATCTCGATGTCCGAGACGATGACGTCGAAGTCGCGCCCCACGTCGCAGAGGTGCAGCGCCTCCTCGGCCCCCTCGACGCTGGTCACCTCGTAGCCGGCGGTGGTCAGCAGCGGGCCCAGCAGGTTGCGGAAGAAGGGGCTGTCGTCGATCAGCAGCACGCGGTTGGCCGCGCCCTCGCCGTAGGCCTCGTGGGTATCCACGCCGAACCAGTTGCGGAACGCCTGGGTCAGGTAGTAGCCGGCGTCGATGATGTCGGTCGCCTTGCCGCCGACCACCGCCGAGCCGACGTAGCCCGGCCGGTCGCTGGTCAGCTCGACGTTGAGGCGGCCCTCGACGATGTCGACGATCTCGTCGACGATCAGTCCCATGGAGCGGCCGCGGTCGGAGAAGACCAGGATCGGCTGATGCCCCTCGGCGGCCAGCTCGCGCTCGGGCTCCATGCTGACCAGCGGCATCAACGCGCCGCGGTACTGCACCACCCGCTGGCCGTTGGAGTCCTCGACCTGAGCCAGGTCGACCTCCTCCAGGCGGGCGACCAGCGCCAGCGGCACCGCCTTGGGCGAACGGTCGCCGGAGCGGAAGACCAGCAGAGAGACCTCGTCCTCGCGACGCTGGAAGCGCTGCTCGAAGGCCTCGTCCTGGGCGTCGGTGACGCTGATCTCGCCGGTCTGGCTGGCGATGCCGTTGGGGTCGAGGATCATCACCACCGAGCCGTCGCCGAGGATCGTGTTGCCGCTGAAGAGCTGGATGTCGCGCAGGATCGGCGCCACCGGCTTGACCACGATCTCCTCGGTGTCGAACACCCGGTCGACGATGATGCCGAAGGTGTAGGTGCCGACCTGGGCGACCACGATGAAGTGATCGTCTTTGTCCTCCACCGACTCGGGCAGGGCGTAGGGGTCGAGCTGCAGCAGGTCGCGCAGATTGACCAGCGGCAGCAGGCGGTTGCGCAGCCGCAGCACCGGCGTGTCCTTGATCCGCTCGATCTGGTTCTCGCTGCGCGAGGAGGTGCGCACCAGCTCGATCACCGAGATCTGCGGGATCGCGAAGCGCTCCGAAGCGCACTCGACGATCAGCGCCGAGACGATCGCCAGGGTCAGCGGGATCTTGATGGTGAACTTGGTGCCCTTGCCGGGGGTCGAGGAGAGCTCGATGGTGCCGCCGATGCGCTCGATGTTGGTGCGCACCACGTCCATGCCGACGCCGCGGCCCGACACGCTGGTCACCTTCTCGGCAGTGGAGAAGCCCGCCTTGAAGATGAACTGCATGATCTGCTGATCGGTGAGCGCCTCCACCTCGGCCTCGCTGGCCAGGCCGCTCGAGACCGCCTTGCGCTTCAGCGCCTGGGAGTTCAGCCCCTTACCATCGTCGTTGATCTCGATGATGATGTGGCCGCCCTCGTGGAAGGCGTTCAGCGAGATGACGCCGGTCTCCGGCTTGCCGGCGCGGCGCCGCTCGGCCGGGGTCTCCAGGCCGTGGTCGGCGGAGTTCCGGACCATGTGCGTGAGCGGATCCTTGATCAGATCCAGCACCTGGCGGTCCAGCTCGGTCTCCGCGCCCTTCATGCTGAGCTCGATCTTCTTGCCCACCTCGTGGGAGAGATCGCGGATCAGGCGCGGCAGCTTGGCCCAGGCGTTGCCGATCGGCTGCATGCGCGTCTTCATGACGCCTTCCTGCAGCTCGGAGACCACGTGGTTCAGCCGCTGCAGCGGCGCGGCGAACTCCGTCTCCTTCTGGGTGCGCAGGATCTGCAGCAGCTGGTTGCGGGTCAGCACCAGCTCCGAGACCATGGTCATCAGGTTCTCCAGCAGATCCACGTTCACGCGGATCGACTGGTGGGCGACGCTGGACTCCTTCGGCGCCTCGTGCTCGGCCGCCTTGGCCGCCTTGGGGGCGGCGGGCTCGTGAGCCGCGCCCTCGGGCGCGGCCGGCTCCGGGGCCGCGGCTTCGGCGGCGGCCTTCTGGGCCGCCGTCTCGGCGAGTTGCACCACATTCTCCATGGCGCTGCCGACCGCGGGCTCGCCGGCCTCGCTCGGCGCGCCGTCGTCGGTGGCCGCAACGGTCGGATCTGCGGCCCCTTCGGCGCCCGCTTCCGGCGCGGCCGGCTCGTCGACCGGCGCCTCGCTCTCGCTCGCGCCCGCGGATGCGCCGCCGGCGGCGACCGGCGTCTCGCCCGCCGCGCAGGCCTCCAGCCGCGCGATCAGGTCACTGTCGTCGCCCTCGGGCTCGGCCTCGGTCGCCTCCAGCACCGCGAGGATGTTGCGGATCTGATCGAGGCACTCGAGGATCAGCGAGACCGTGTCGGCGGTCACCTCCAGCTCGCCGTCGCGCACCCGGCCCAGAACGTTCTCGCCGGAATGCGCCACGGCCTCCAGCCGCGGCAGTCCCAGGAACCCGCACGTCCCCTTGATGGTGTGCATGAGCCGGAAGATGTTTGACAGCAACTCCGGGTCATTGGGGTTTTGCTCGAGCTTCACGAGTTCGACGTCGAGAACGCCCAGGCCCTCGTTCGTCTCGGTCAGAAATTCGCTGAGCAGATCGTCCATCGAAGCGTGTTCCGTCTACTGACATGCGGGGGCGGCGGGCGGCGGGGCCGGCGCCGAGCGCGCGCGGCTAGCGCGGCTTCTCTCGGCAAACAATTTCAAACGCGCCCTAAAAAACGGTTACTGCCCGGATATTCCGCCGGGATGAGAAGAGGCGGCGGCCAGACCTACCGGAGCGCGCAACGCCCTGCTCCCGGCGCGAACCCCCGTCGACTCGGGCCGCTCGCCGCTGCCACGGCCGCGGGGCGGCCAAAGCCCCCGGGAAAATCACGCGAACGCTTCTCATTTTCATGGCGCGGTATTAGGTTCCAGGTGATCTGGAGCAATGCCGCGGCCGCGGCGGAGGCTCAAAAAGACAGACTGGCAGACAGATAGCCCCGTCGACCTCATAGCGTGAGACGCAGTCCCCCGACTCGATGACCGACCTCACCCACCCCGCCACCGCCTCGGAGTCGGCCCATGCGGCCACGCTGCTGGACGCGCCCCGGCCGCGCGCGCGCCGCCTGCGGCAACGCTCCTGGCTGCTGGCGGCCGCCGTGGCGATCGCCGCCCTGCTGGCGACGCCGGTGCTGGGCGTCTTCGCCAGCCTGTTCCAGGAAAGCGAGGGGGCCTGGGCGCATCTGGTCGCCACGGTGCTGCCCGACTACGTGGCCAACACCCTCTACCTCGCCCTGCTGGTCGGCGTGGGCGTCTTCACGATCGGTGTCGGCACGGCCTGGCTGGTCACCATGTGCCGCTTTCCGGGCCGCCACCTGTTCGAGTGGGCGCTGATCCTGCCGCTGGCCTTTCCGGCCTACGTGATCGCCTACGCCTACACGGACTTCCTGCAGCATCCCGGTCCGGTGCAGACGCTGCTGCGCGAAGTCACCGGCTGGGGACCGCGCGCCTACTGGTTTCCCGAGATCCGCTCGGTCGAGGGCGCCGGGCTGATGTTCACCCTGGTGCTCTATCCCTACGTTTACCTGCTGGCGCGCACCGCCTTCCTCAACCAGTCGGTCTGCGCGCTGGAGGTCAGCCGCACCCTGGGCCGCAGCGCCTGGTCCGCCTTCCGCCATGTCGCGCTGCCGCTGGCCCGCCCGGCGATCGCCACCGGCACGGCCCTAGCCCTGATGGAAACCCTGGCCGACTTCGGCACGGTGGCGCACTTCGGCGTGCCGACCTTCACCACCGGCATCTACCGCGCCTGGTTCTCCATGGGCGACCGCATCGCCGCCGCCCAGCTCGCCGCCAGCCTGCTCGCCTTCGTGCTGCTGGTGCTGTTTCTGGAGCGTTGGCAGCGCGGCCGCTCGCGCTACTTCCAGACCAGCCGGAAGTACCAGCAGCTTCCCGGCTACCGGCTGACCGGCTGGCGCCGCACCGCCGCGGTGGCGGCCTGCGCCCTGCCGCTCGGCCTTGGCTTCCTGCTGCCGCTGGGCCTGCTGCTGGAGCTGCACCTGAGCGCCGGCCACGACCTTTTCGGCCGCCGCTACATCGAGCTGGTGACCAACTCCTTCACCCTGGCCGGCCTCTCCTCCGTGCTGGCGGTCGGCCTGGCGCTGACCATGGCCTACGCCGCCCGCCTCGCGCCCGGACCGCTGACCCGCGGCGCCAACCGCATGGCCAGCCTCGGCTACGCCGTGCCCGGCTCGATCATCGCGGTCGGCGTGCTGATCCCTCTGGCCAGCTTCGACAACGCCCTGGACGCCTGGATGCGCGCGACCTTCGGGGTCTCCACCGGGCTGCTGCTGACCGGCAGCATCGCGGCGTTGATCTTCGCCTACATGGTGCGCTTCATGGCGGTGGCGCTGAACACGGTGGACTCCAGCCTGGCCAAGATCACCCCGGCGATGGACGACGCCGCGCGCACGCTGGGCGCCGGCAGCGGCGGCACGCTGCGCCGGGTGCATGCGCCGCTGCTGCGCGGCGGGCTGCTGACGGCCGGGCTGATCGTCTTCGTCGACGTGATGAAGGAGTTGCCGGCGACGTTGATCATGCGGCCCTTCAACTTCGACACCCTGGCGGTGCAGGCCTATCGCCTGGCCGCCGACGAGCGCCTGGCCGAGGCCGCCACCCCCTCGCTGGCGATCGTCGCCGTCGGTCTCCTGCCGGTGATCCTGCTCAGCCGCGAGATCATGCGCTCGCGCCCCGGCCACGAGAGCTGAGACCGTCCGCGCAACCGCTCAGGCCCCGGCGTGCGCCCCGGCCGTCTCGCCGCGCGGCTTGACCAGGGTGACGCCGAGCAGCAGCAACAGCAGCGCCGCCCAGACCCAGCCCGAGTGGCGCTCGGCAAAGACCAGCATGCCCCAGCCGATGCCCGAGAGGGTGACGACATAGCCGATCTGGCTGGCGAAGACGGGGCCGGCGCGGATGACCAGCCAGATCAGGCTGGTGTAGGCGAAGAGGTGGGCCAGGGCCATCGCCAGCATGGCGGCATCCGCCACGCCCCACCTGCGGGTCAGGTCGATGCCGGTGCCGGTCGCCCAGACCAGCGGCGCCAGCACCAGCGTGGCGGCCAGGCTGAAGCCCAGCAGCGCGCCGAAGGCGTCGCAGTCGCGCGGCATCCGCAGGTCGATCACATTGTCCTCGACCGCGTAGCAGAGCGGCGCCAGCGCCGCCACCAGCACCCAGGCGACCAGGCCCGGCGCCGGCAGGCTGCTGTCCGGCGCGACCAGCAGCACCACTCCGGCCAGGCCCAGCAGCAGGCCGAGCAGACGCAGCGCCGTCGCCCGTTCGCTGCCCAGCGCGACCGCCAGGGCCGCGGTCATCAGCGGCGAGGTCGAGAGCACGATGGCCAGCACCCCGGCCGGCAGCGCCTGGGCGGCGTAGAAGGAGGCGGTGTGCGGGATCACCGCGCCGCAGAGCCCACAGGTCAGATAGAAGGCGGCATGCCGCCACGACAGCGGCAGAGGCCGGCGCAGCGCCGCCTGCCGCGCGCCCAGCAGGGCGACCAGGATCAGCGCCTGCCAGAGGGCCAGGCCCAGCGGATGATGGCCGCCGGCGGTCGCCAGCTTGGCCAGGACCACGGTGCTGCCCCAGGCCGTGCCGGCGAACAGCAGCAGCAGCCAGTAGCGCAGCGGGCCCGCGGCGAAGCGGGCGGCCAGGCGCCCCGCCAGGGCGCTGCCGGCGGGACGGCGAAGCGGACTCATGCCGGCCAGCTAGCGCAGGCGGCGGCGGCCGTCAACGCGCGCGCCCACACAGGGCGCGCCCACAGATGCCAAGCCCACAGATGACGAAGGGCGCCCCCCCTGCGGGACGCGCCCTCGCCGCTCGAGCGATGCCCGACCGGAGTAACTCGCCTTGGCGAATCGCCAGGTCGGAGCGCGTCGCTCCAAGCCTCTGGGTTCGGGCGGTTTTGCCCGACCGGCGGACCCACCGAAGTGGGTCCACACGGTCGCAAACCGCCCGAGCTGCTCGCCGCTCGGCGCGGTGCGGCTTACTCGTAGCCGACCCGGTCGTAGATCTGCTGCGCCAGCGCCTGGTTCTGGCCCAGCGCGGTCAGCGTCAGCTCGTCCTCCTCGAACTCGCCGAGCTGGGTCAGGCTGTCGGGCAGCGGCACGCCGGCGACCACGGGATACTCGTCGTTGCCCTCGGCGAAGTACTGCTGCGCCTGCTCGCTGGCGAGGTACTCGAGGAACTTGATCGCGTTCTCGCGGTTCGGCGCGTTGGCGACCACGCCGGCGCCGGACACGTTGACGTGGGCGCCGGTGGTGGCCTGGTTGGGGAAGACCACGCCGATGCCGTCGGTGGACCCGCTCAGGCCGTCCACGTCCTTCCGCAGCGCCCGCGCGAAGTAATAGGTGTTGGCGACGGCGATGTCGCACTCGCCGGAGACGATCGCGCGAAGCTGGTCGGTGTCGCCGCCCTGCGGGTCGCGGGCGCGGTTCTCCCACAGCCCCTCGGCCCAGGCCTCGGCCGCGTCTTCACCCTTATGGGCGATGACCGAGGCCATCAGCGAGAGCATGTAGATGTTCGACGAGCTGCGGGTGCAGACCAGCCCCTTGTACTTGGGATCGGCCAGGTCGGCGTAGGTCTGCGGCGGGTCCTGCACATCCTCCTTGTCGTAGAAGATCACGCGCGCGCGCTTGGAGAAGCTGAACCACTTGCCCTCCTCGTCGCGCAGATGCGCCGGGATCTTCTCAGCCAGCAGGTCGGAGTCGACGCCTTGGAACAGCCCTTCCTCTTCGGCCGCCCAGATGCGTCCGGCATCGACGGTGATCAGCAGATCGGCCGGGCTGTTGCGCCCCTCGCTCTTGATCCGCTGGATCAGGACGTCGGCCTTGTCCTCGATGCGGTTGAGGGTGATTCCGGTCTGCTCCTCGAAGTCGCGATAGAGCCGCTCGTCGGTGTCGTAGTGCCGCGAGGAGTAGATGTTGAGCTCGCCTTCGGCCTGCGCCGGTGCGGCTACGCCTGCGCTTGCGAGCAGGGCGGCCCCCACCATCAGGCTGGTCAGCGGGGCCCCTGCCGGAAGTCCGCGTCGGGTCACGCGCATGGTCCTCATGATCCTCCAAAAGCTCTCGTGTCTGGCGCGCCGCCACACGGCGGCCGTGCCGGTTCGCCACCCCGAACCGCGGTATCTTGCGAGGCCGGGGGACGCGCCGCAACGCCGGGCCGGCCCGGCCAGACATTGCGATCCGTTCGCATTCGCGACGCTACTGAAAATCATTCTCATCCGCAAGCGTCGTCTTCGGGGCAAAATGCCCCGGCCGCCGGGCGTTGCCGGAACCTGGCCGAGACTGCGCCGCCCCTCGGCCCGGGCGGGGGCCGGGCGGCCAAGCGCGGATCGCGGCAGTGCAGCGCGCTGCGGCATAAGGGCGCGCCGCCCGCGACGACGGGCTCAGCCCGGCAGACGCGCGGACAGGCGAAGCTGGCCCGGCGTTTCGCCCTCCACCGCCAAGCGCCCGCCCTCGGCGAGGATCAGATGGCGCGTGAAGTAGGCATGCACGTTGCGCGGCGTGAGGTCGTCGACCTCGGCGTGCTCGTCGAGCCCGACCTCGCTTTCGGGGCGCAGGCGCGCGTCGGTGCCGCTGGCGGTCACCGCGATATCCGTGCCCTCCGCGCCCACGTCCAGCGCGAGCTCCACCGCGCCGCCCCGCGGCAGGCTCTCGGCGGCGAGCTGGCAAAGGTTGAGGATCACCTTCCCCGCCGCCGCCGGCAGCGTCGCCGGCAGGTGCTCCGGCCAGGTCAGGCTCGCTTTCTGGTGCCCCAGCATCTTCTCCGCGAGGTCGCGCACCAGGCCGTAGTCGCTCACCGCGCCGCCGCTGGCGCCGTAGGCCAGGCGGTAGAACTGCAGCACGGTCCCGGCCTGCTGCGCGCTGGCCGAGGCGAGCTTGACGGCATCGTCGCCCATCAGCAGGTCGTCTTCGGCCAGCAGCTCCATGCCGTTGTTCACCGCCCCGACCGGCCCGACCAGGTCGTGGCACAGCCTGGAGGCAAGCAGCTCGGCCAGACGCAGGTCCAGTGGCTGTTGAATTCGGGCGTCGCTCATCGTCCCTCGTCTCTCCTCTCGGCCCCGCGCCGCCATCTCGCCGCACACCGGCAAGCCTGCGTCGCTCTTGCGATTTTGTCCGCCGTTGCCAGCGCCTATAGACTGAGCAAGCGGAGTTGGCCTACGTCAAGGGGCGGACGCCCCCCGCCCCCCCGGGCGGCCGACCACGAAGGAGAAGACGGTATCGCGATGGAGTTCGAGCTGGTGCCCGGCACCCTGGTCCGCCACCCCGACAAGCCGGAGTGGGGTCTGGGCCAAGTGCAGTCGGCGATCGGCAACCGGGTCACGGTGAACTTCGAGCATGCAGGCAAGCTGCTGATCGACAGCAGCCGGATCGGCCTGACCATCGTCGATCCCGATACGCACGATCCCGACGCGGGCTAGGCCGCCGGCCAAGGGATCTGGGGAGAGGTGCCGGCCCAGCCGGCGGAAACGACTTAGGGGACAGCATGCCCGAGGGCGACGCGGTATCGGTCAAGCGCAAGATTCATCCGGGCTCCGGCCGCCGCCGCTCGCCCAAGCACCCGGGCGGACGGCTGCTCGAGCCCGAGGCCCTGGAGGAGGTGCAGACCCTGCTGGGCGAGCGCCCGCGGCGCGCCGACCTGCTGATCGAATACCTCCACCTGCTGCAGGATCGCTACGGCTGCCTGCACGCCCGCCACCTGCAGGCGCTGGGCGAGGAGCTGGGCCTGCCCATGGCGGCGGTCTACGAGGTCGCCTCCTTCTACGCCCACTTCGACATCGTGCTCGACGGCGAGACGCCGCCGCCGCAGCTCACCGTGCGGGTCTGCGATTCCCTGACCTGCGCGCTGTCGGGCGCCGACGAGCTCTTGGCGCGGCTGCCGGCTGCGCTGGGCGGCGCGATCCGCGTGCTGCGCGCGCCCTGCATGGGCCGCTGCGACGTCGCGCCGACCTGCGAGGTGGGCCACCGCCACGTCGACCGGGCCAGCGTCGAAACCGTCGCCGAGGCCGTCGAGGCGGCGATCAAGCGCGGCGAGCGCCACCCGGAGATCCCGCCCTACGAACCGCTGCAGGACTACCGCGAGGGCGGCGGCTATGCGCTGCTGGAGGCCTGCCGCGACGGCACGCGCAGCGTCGAGGAGCTGACCGCCGCCCTCTCCGATTCCGGGCTGCGCGGGCTGGGCGGCGCCGGTTTCCCGACCGGCAAGAAGTGGCAGATCGTGGCGCAGCAGCCAGGCCCGCGGCTGCTCGCCGTCAACGCCGACGAGGGCGAGCCGGGCACCTTCAAGGACCGCTACTACCTAGAGCGCTGGCCGCACCGGGTGCTCGAGGGCATGCTGTTGGGGGCCTGGGCCGTCGGGGCAGAGCGCTGCTACCTCTATCTGCGCGACGAGTATCCGGCCGCCTACCGCATCCTGCAGAACGAGCTGGCCCGCCTGCAGGAGGCCGGGTTGCTGCGCGGCGTGACGGTGGAGCTGCGCCGCGGCGCCGGGGCCTACATCTGCGGCGAGGAGTCGGCCATGCTGGAATCGCTGGAGGGCCGGCGCGGCTACCCCCGGCACAAGCCGCCCTACGCCGCCGAGGTCGGACTGTTCGGGCGGCCGACCCTGATCCACAACGTCGAAACGCTCTACTGGGTGCGCGACATCGTCGAGCGCGGCGCCGACTGGTTCGCCCAACACGGCCGCCACGGACGCAAGGGCCTGCGCAGTTTCTCGGTCTCCGGCCGGGTGCGCCAGCCCGGCGTCAAGCTGGCGCCGGCCGGGATCACCGTGCGCGAGCTGATCGAGGAGTACTGCGGCGGCATGGCCGAGGGACACAGCTTCAAGGGCTACCTGCCCGGCGGCGCCTCCGGCGGCATCCTGCCGGCCAGCCTGGGCGACATCCCGCTCGACTTCGGCACCCTGGAGGAGCAGGGCTGCTTCATCGGCTCGGCCGCGGTGGTGATCCTCTCCGACCAGGACGACATGAAGAAGGTCGCGCTCAACCTGCTGCGCTTCTTCGAGGACGAGTCCTGCGGCCAGTGCACCCCCTGCCGGGTCGGCACGGAGAAGACGGTCAAGCTGATGGAACGCGCCCAGTGGGACGTGCCGCTGCTGCAGGAGCTGGCGCGCACCATGCGCGACGCCTCGATCTGCGGGCTCGGCCAGGCGGCGCCGAACCCGCTGGAATCGGTGCTCAAGCACTTCCCCGAAGACCTCGAGCCGCGGTGAGGGAGACAGCCATGTCGGTCATCGACAGCCCCAAGGGCCGGGCGCAGGCCGAAGGCGCGGCAGCGGCCGCACCGGCGCCGGTCACCTTCACCCTCGACGGCCGGGAGGTGACGGCCGCGCCCGGCGAGACCATCTGGGAGGTGGCCCAGCGCCTGGGCACCCGCATTCCCCACCTCTGCCACCGGCCGGAGCCGGGCTACCGGCCCGACGGCAACTGCCGCGCCTGCATGGTGGAGATCGAGGGCGAGCGCACCCTGGCCGCCTCCTGCATCCGCCGGCCGCGCGACGGCATGAGCGTTACCACCGCCTCCGAGCGGGCCGAGACGGCGCAGCGCATGGTCTTCGAGCTGCTGGCCGCCGATCAGCCGCCGCGCGAGGCGAGCCACGACCCGGAGTCGCGCTTCTGGACCTGGGCCGAGCGGCTGGGCGTGTCCGACAGCCGCTTCCCGCGCCGCCAGGCGCCGGCGATGGACGTCAGCCATCCGGCGATGGCGGTCAACCTCGACGCCTGCATTCACTGCAATCTCTGCGTGCGCGCCTGCCGCGAGGTGCAGGTCAACGACGTGATCGGCATGGCCGGGCGCGGCCACGCGGCGAAGGTGGTCTTCGACTTCGACAAGCCGATGGGCGAGTCGACCTGCGTGGCCTGCGGCGAGTGCGTCCAGGCCTGCCCGACCGGCGCGCTGATGGAGGCCAACCTGCTGGACAGCGCCGGCCGGCGCAGCGTCTTCGCCGACAAGACGGTGGACAGCGTCTGCCCCTACTGCGGCGTCGGCTGCCAGACCCGGGTCCACGTCAAGGACGACCGCATCGTGCAGGTCGACGGGCGGCCCGGCCCGGCCAACGAGAACCGGCTCTGCGTCAAGGGCCGCTTCGGCTTCGACTACGCCCGCCATCCCCACCGCCTGAGCGTGCCGCTGATCCGCCGCGCCGACGCGCCCAAGGCCGGAGACGACGGCGTCGACCCGGCGAACCCCTGGACCCACTTCCGCGAGGCGAGCTGGGAGGAGGCATTGGAGGTCGCGGCTGCCGGCCTGGCCCGCATCCGCGACCGCGACGGGGGCGCCGCGCTGGCCGGCTTCGGCTCGGCCAAGGGCTCCAACGAGGAGGCCTACCTGTTCCAGAAGCTGGTGCGCACCGGCTTCCACACCAACAACGTCGATCACTGCACCAGGCTCTGCCACGCCTCCTCGGTCGCGGCGCTGATCGAGGGCATCGGCTCGGGCGCGGTCACCGCCCCCTTCACCGCGGCGGCCGACGCCGACTGCATCCTGGTGATCGGCGCCAAGCCGGAGCAGAACCACCCCGTCGCCGCCACCTACCTGAAGCAGGCGGCCAAGCGCGGCGCGGACCTGGTGGTGCTGGACCCGCGCCGCCACGGCACCCTGGCCCGCTACGCCCGCCACAACGTACAGTTCAAGCCCGGCAGCGACGTCGCCCTGCTGAACGCCCTGCTCAACGTCATCGTCACCGAGGACCTGGTCGACACCCAGTATGTCCAGGCCCATACCGAGGGCTTCGAGGAGCTGAAGGCGCGCATCGCCGACTTCACGCCCGAGCGCATGACCGAGATCTGCGGCGTCACGCCCGAGACCATCCGCGAGGTGGCGCGGCTCTACGCCGGCTCCCAGCGCTCGGTCATCTTCTGGGGCATGGGCATCTCGCAGCACGTCCACGGCACCGACAACGCCCGTTGCCTGATCGCCCTCGCCCTGATCACCGGCCAGATCGGCCGCCCCGGCACGGGCCTGCACCCGCTGCGCGGCCAGAACAACGTGCAGGGCGCCTCCGACGCCGGGCTGATCCCCATGGTCTTCCCCGACTACCAGTCGGTCGAGGCCCCCGAGATCCGCGAGTCCTACCAGAAGTTCTGGGACAGCGAGCTGGACCCCAAGGCCGGCCTCACCGTGGTCGAGATCATGCAGGCAATCGACGCCGGCACGATCAAGGGCATGTACATCCTGGGCGAAAACCCGGCCATGTCCGACCCGGACCAGGTTCACGCCCGCGAATCCCTGGCGAAGCTGGAGCACCTGGTGGTGCAGGACATCTTCCTGACCGAGACGGCCTGGCACGCCGACGTGGTGCTGCCGGCCTCGGTGCATGCCGAGAAGCTGGGCACCTACACCAACACCAACCGGCAGATCCAGATCGGCCGGCCGGCGCTGGCGCTGCCGGGCGCGGCCCGCCAGGACTGGTGGATCGTGCAGGAGATGGCGCGGCGCCTCGGCCTCGACTGGGACTACGCCGGCCCGCCCGAGGTCTTCGCAGAGATGGCCGAGATGATGCCCAGCCTGCGGAACATCACCTGGGACCGGCTGGAGCGCGAGGGCGCGGTCACCTACCCCTGCGAGTCGCCGGACGCGCCCGGCAGCGAGATCATGTTCGCCGAACGCTTCCCGACGGCGAGCGGACGCGGACGCATCGTGCCGGTCGACCTGCTGCCGCCCGACGAGCTGCCCGACCCGGACTTCCCCATGGTGCTGACCACCGGGCGCATGCTGGAGCACTGGCATACCGGCGCGATGACGCGCCGCGCCTCGGTGCTGGACGACCTGGAGCCGGAGCCCGTCGCCTCCCTGCACCCGCGCGAGCTGCGGCGGATGGGCCTGGAGAGCGACGACCTGGTGCGGGTGGCCACCCGCCGCGGCGAGATCGAGCTGCAGGTCCGGCCCGACGCCTCGGTGCCGCCGGGCATGGTCTTCATTCCCTTCTGCTTCAACGAGGCGGCGGCCAACCTGCTGACCAACCCGCAGCTCGACCCCTACGGCAAGATCCCCGAGTTCAAGTTCTGCGCCGCCCGGATCGAGCCGGCCGAGCAACCGCTCGCCGCCCAGTAGCGCGCAGCGGCGGGCCAAGCCCGGGCGACGACAGAGCGGCGGCCATGGCGCCGCCGCTGCCGCTTCGCTACTCTTGGCGCATGCCCCGCCTAGCCCTCGCCCTGCTCGTGCTCGCCGCTTCGCTGGCGCCCCTGCCCGCCCTCGCCCAGCAGGCCGGCGACGCCGCGCCGCCGGCCGCGGAGCCGGGCGCGCCGGAGCTGCCGAACACGCCTGAGCGGCCGGGCGGGCTGGAGGCGCCGGAGACGCCGGCGGCCGCCCTGCGCTTCCTGCACCTGGGCGCCCGCTTCGACCAGCCGGAGATGATCGCCGTCGCCCTGGCGCGCGGCGCCGAGATCGAGGGGCGCGACCCGCTGGGCAACACGCCGCTGCAGGTCGCCGCCATCTTCGGCGCGGCCGAGGCGGCCCGGGCGCTGCTGGCCGCCGGCGCCGCCGTCGACGCCGCCACGCCCGACGACGACTGGACGGCGCTGCATTACGCCGCCTACGAGGGCTGGGCCGAGGTGGCGCGCGTGCTGCTCGACGCCGGCGCCGCGGTCGATCGGCGCGAGGCCGATTACGGCAACACGCCGCTGCTGACCGCCGCCCGGCGCGGGCACCTGGAGGTGGCCACCCTGCTGCTGGAAGCCGGCGCCGACCTGGAGGCGCGCGACCGCGCGGACGGCAACACGCCGCTGATCAACGCCGCCTTCCAGGGCAACCTGCCGCTGGTCGCCGAGCTGCTGGCGCGCGGCGCGACGGCCGCCGCCCGCGCCGACGACGGCGTCACGCCGCTGATCGCCACGGCCCGCAGCGCCGGTGGCCGGCGCGGCGATCCGGCGGCCGCCACGGCCATCGCCGGCCTGCTGCTCGAGGCCGGGGCCGACCCGCTGGCCGAGGCGGAACTTGCCGGCACGGCGCTACACCTGGCGGCCGAGCGCGGCCTGGCGCCCCTGGTCGCCTTGCTGCTGGACAGCGGCGTCGACGCCGAGGTCACGGCCGGCGGCGACGGACAGACGCCGCTGCACCGCGCGGTCAAGGCCGAGCAGGCCGAGACGGCGGCGCTGCTGCTGGCGCGCGGCGCGTCGCCGGACGCACGTGCGGCCGGCGACGGACAGACGCCGCTGCATCTGGCGGCCCGGAGCGGCCGCGCCGCCTTCGTGCGGCTTCTGCTGGAGGCCGGCGCCGGCGCGGACGCCCGCGACGCGGCCGGCATCACGCCGCTGATGCGCGCGGCCAACGTCGGCGCCCTGGCGGCCGTCGAGGCGCTGCTGGCGGCCGGCGCCGACCCCAATCTGGCCGCCGAGGACGGCTGGACGCCGCTGGAAGCCGCCGAGATGTTCGGCGCCAGCCAGGTCGCTGCGGCTCTCAGGGCCGCCGGTGCCCGCGCCCGGTAGAGCCGGTTGCTCGCGACCGGCCGACTCGCCAAGGCGAGTCACGCAGGTCGGCGACCGCCCTACCCATCCAAGCGCACGTTGGGAGTGGAGTAGACCTGCCCGGACTCCAGGCCCAGCGTGTCGAGCACGAAGTAGGCCCCGATCGCGATCACGATCGCCGCAGCGCAGCCGGTGACGAAGGCCTTCATCGAAACACCCTCCAGATGATTGTTTTCGCGGATCCTACCGGCAAAGCCGGGGCGGCGCAAAAGGCACACTCATTCGGTCACCGCCTTGAGGTACTGCATCAGCGCGGCGCGGTCTTCCGCGTCCGCAATGCGCTGGATCGGCATCTTGGTGCCCGGCGTCATCACGTCGGGCCCCTCGTCGAAGAGCTGCGAGATGGTGACGGCGTCCCAGACGATATCCGTGCCGGTCAGCGCGTCAGAGTAGTTGTAGCCCTCCACGGCGCCCGCCGGCCGGCCGAACACGCCGTGCAGGGTCGGCCCGGCCCGCCGCGGCCCGCCCGGCTGCACCGTGTGGCAGACCGCGCACTTGCGGAACACCTCGGCGCCGCGCGCCAGCTCCGGATCGCTGGAGGCCAGCTCCGGCCAGGGCCGCGCGCCGGAGGCGGCGGACACGCCGATCTCCGTGCCGCTGTCCAGGTCCCAGACCCGCGCCACCTCGTCGGCGCCGCCGGAGAGCAGGCGCCGGCCCTGCTCGAAGAAGGCGAGCGACCAGACCGGCGCGAGATGCCCCTCGAGCTGGCCGGCCGCGTCGCCGGTCTCCAGATTCCACAGCCGGATCACCCGGTCGGTGCCGCCGGAGGCCGCCAGGCGGCCGTCGGGCGAGACCGCCACAGTGAAGGCCGAGGCCTCGGGATGAACGCCCAGCTCGGCCAGCGCGCGCCCGGCCTGCAGGTCCCAGAGCCGCACGCCGCCGTCGACCTGGGTGGTCACCGCGCGCCGGCCGTCGGGCAGCCAGGCGGCCGCGGTGAAGCCGACCGCCCCGCCGGAGAGCTCGCGTAGCTGCGTGCCGTCGGACACCCGCCAGAGCCGCAGGGTACGGTCGTAGCCGGCCGACAGCAGCCGCGTGCCGTCGGGCGAGAAGGCCACGGCGTTGACCGTGTCCCGGTGGCCGCGAAAGACCTCGAGCGGCTCCAATGCCTCCAGGTCCCACAGGCGCAGGGTGCGGTCCCAGCCGGCGGAGGCCGCGCGGGTGCCGTCGGGCGAAATCGCCAGCCCCTGCACCTTGCCCGCGTGGCCCTCCAGCACCGCCAACTCGCGACCCGTCTCCGGGTCCCAAACCCGCAGCGTGCCGTCGTCGCTGGCCGAGACGGCGCGGCCGTCGGGCAGCAGCGCCACGGCGTTGACCGCCGCCTCGTGGGCGTCCAGCACCTCCAGCGCGCGCTGGTCGGCCAGATCCCAGAAGATCACCGTGTAGTCGAAGGAGGCGGTCAGCGCCCGGCTGCCGTCGGGCGCCGCCGTCACGCCCTTGACGAAGCCGCCGTGGCCCAGCAGCTCGGCCTGGACCGGCGCGGCCGCCAGCAGGGCGGCGACCATCGCGCTCACCCCTCGCGCCAAGCGGAGTTTTGCTCTCAATTTCATGGCGTTACGCCGTCGGGCCAAGTTTCCCTGCGAGTCTAGCAAGACAGGGGGGGCTCTCCAAGCGCCCTTGCGCGCGCGCCCGCGCCCAGGCGAAGCTCCGGGCCATGACCGCCGCCCCGCTCGCCAGCCTGCTCTACGCGCCGAACGACCGGAAATCGCAGATCCTCGCCGACTTCGCGGCCCGCCGCGCGCGCGACGGCGTGGCCGTCGACGGCGTCGTGGTGGAAACGCTCTGGCTCGACGCCCGCACCAAGTGCGGCCTGCAGGTTCGCGCCCTGGCCGGCGGCCGCGCGGTGCCGCTGACCCGGCCCTACAGCGACGGCGTGGTGGTCGGCCGCTGGCAGCTCCTGCCCGAGGGGCTGGCCGCCATGACGGCGATCCTGGAGGCGGCCGTCGCCGCCGGGGCGGGCTTGCTGGTCGTCGACAAGTTCGGGCCCCTGGAGGGGCGCGGCGAGGGCATGGCGCCGGCGCTGTCCGCCGCGCTGACCAGCGCGATTCCGCTGGTGGTCGCCGTGCGCCGCGAGTTCGCCCCGGCCTGGCGCGCCTTCGTCGCCGACGCGGCGCCGCAGCGCCTGGCGGCGATGGCCGAGCTGCCGCCCGAGGCGGCGGCCCTGGAGGCCTGGTGGGCGCGGACCGTCAGGGCCTCAGCGTGACGCTGCGGTCGGCGCTCTCGCCGTAGCTGGCGGCCAGGGGCGCGACCAGCAGCGGCGCCAGTCCCTCGAGCCCGCGGGCATCCATGGCCGTCGCGGCCTCGCCCTGCCAGAGCAGCTCGCGCGCCTCCGGGTCGCGAAGCCGGGCGACCAGCGCGACGACCCCCTCGCGGATCACCCGCGTGCCCGGCTCGCTGCGCTGGCCGCCGAGCAGGGAGTCCTCCCGGTTCGACAGCACGTTCACGTCGATCTCCGAATCCCCGAGGTCGGTGCGCGCCTGGCCGAGGCTGGGCTCGGTGCGCTCGAGCTTGCCCTCCTGAACGCGCAGGTCGAGCATGACCTCCAGCGGCGCCCGCGGCTCGACCAGGACACCGCGCGCCTTCAGCGCCGCGACGAAGGTGTCGCGCAGCTCCAGGTTCAGCGCGGAGTCGTCGTAGACGTCGACCGAGACCGGCAGGCCGGCCGGCAACTCGTAGAAGCGGCTGGCCAGCACCCGTGCCTGGTCGCCGGCCAGTCCGGGGCCGGCGCTGCCGAGCAGCATCGCGACCAAGGCCGGAACCAGGGCCGGAACCAGAACCAACAGCCGCCACATACCCATCGCCTTCGCCTGCCTCTTGCCGGAGCGGTTGCCTGCGGATCGGACACCGCAGCGCCGGCGCGCGCCGCGCGCGCCGCGTTTTGCGGACCCGTGAAAAGAAATCGACCGCCGCCGGAGACTCGGGTCCGGCGGCGGTCGCTGTCAAGCGGCCCTGGCCTGGAGAGGCGTGCCGGCGCTCAGCGCCAGACCGTGCCCGAGGCGCGGCCGGGTTGCTTGAGGTCGCGGGTGAAGCGACCGCCCGACGGCGGCACCTGGTAGCCGCTGCTGTCCCCGTGCCGGAAGGAGGGCACCAGCTCGCCGCTGTCGCGGTCGACCGCCAGGCGGGTGACCCGGAAGGCGCTGTTGGAGTCGCCGCCCGGCTGCATCACGGTCACCAGCCAGACCGGCTGTCCGTCGACCGTGCCGGGCTCCACCTTCAGCACCTCGACGCCGTAGCGCTCGGCCACCGCGGCCTTGGCCTCCTCCTGGGTCATCGCGCCGGCCGCCGGAGCCGCCAGGAGCAGCCCCAGCAGCGCCGCGACGCCGGTCAGTCTGCGCAGTCCCGCCACGCCGCTCACTCCGCCGGCAGCGGCTGCTTGGCCTGCTGCGGAGTCTCGCCGCGAACCTCGGCCACCCAGAGATTGTGGTGCTCGCGCGCCCAGTTCTCGTCGACCCGGCCCGAGCCCATGGCGGCGAAGGCGCCCTGCATGCCCAGCGAGCCGATGTAGATGTGCGCGATGATCACCGCGATCAGCACCAGGGAGATGGCGCTGTGCCAGAGGGTGGAGAGCTGCATCTCCTGAATCGGCGTCAGGTCGGTCGGCAGCCCCAGGCCCAGCACGTTGAGCGCGGCGAACGTCTTGGCCCAGAGCGCGAACTCGAAGGGGAAGAGCATGGCGACCCCCGAGAGCGAGAGCGACAGCCCGCCCAGGATCGTGACCCAGAAGATGACCTTCTGCCCGGCGTTGAACTTCTTCGACGGCGGGTGCGAGTGCTTGGTGAAGAGGCCGCCGGCCTTCGACAGCCAGATCAGGTCGTACTTGTTGGGAATGTTGTGCCGCACCCAGAGCAGGAACATCAGCAGGATGCCCAGCATGAAGGGGAAGGCCAGGAAGTTGTGGGCGTACTTGCCGGCGGTGGTCAGCGCCGCGAAGATCTCCGGCCCCAGCACCGGCAGCAGCACGAACTTGCCCCAGAGCAGGTTGATGCCGGTCAACGCCAGGACGATGAAGGCGCTGGCGGTCAGCCAGTGGGTGAAGCGCTCGAGGAAGCCGAAGCGCTCGATGGTATGGCCCGAGGGTCCGGCCTCGATCTTGATCCGGCCGCGCAGCACGAAGAACAGCGCCAGCAGGCCGATCATGCCGAGCAGCAACCAGGAGCCGTAGACCAGCAGCGGCCCGTTGCGGATCGCCCGCCAGTTCTCGCCCTCGGACTGCACCAGGATGCCCGCCTTGCTGTCGGGGATCGACACGGACCCCTGGATGCCGCGGCGCACGGCCCGCCACATCTCGGTGTCGCTGGTGCTGCCGAGCGTGCCGCCCGGCACGGCGCCGCCGGTCACGGACTCGGCGGGCACTTCGCGCCCGCCGCTCTGGGCCAGCGCGGGCTCGCCCGCGACCAGCAGCGCGGCACAGAGGACGAGGACGGCGAGCGCCAGACCGGGCAGCGCCCGGGCGGCCGTCCAACGGCAGCGCTCGGCCCGCCGGGCGGCCGGCCGCTTGATGGATTGGCTGAACGTCATCGGCTTGCTTTCCCTGTCAGTCGCGGCTGCGCGGCGCATGGTCAAAGCGCGCCCTGGTTCTTGGCGCGGGCGCGCAGCTCGTCGGCGCTGGTCTCGCCCATGGCGTTATCCTCCTGCCCGAGATAGGTCCCCTTCTCGAACATGAGGATGCGGTCCTGCTCCTCCTCCTCGCAGCCGGCCAGCAGCAGCGCGCCGGCCAGAGCGGCGAAGCCGAGCAGACCGGCCTTGCCCTTGGATTTCATCTCGACACCCCTCCTCGCGGGCCCCCGGACGCCGTCGTCGCGCGGGGGGCCGGTCCCGGCCGCTGCCCCCTGTCGGCCGGTCCGACGGCAGGGCGGAACCTTGCGGTTCTTGTCGTTGTCCCTCCGCCCGGTCGCCGCCGGACCGCCAGGGGCGGCGGCAGGGCCGGGCAAGGGGGCTCGCCTCTTCGCGCTCGCCGGTGAAGCGGGGGCGACGAACCCGCCAGGTCCGCCGCCCCCTGCCTGTCAAAGGCCTGCTTCACCCGGTCCTGCCGGTCGTCGGACCGCAAGACCGACGGGCATCCGGGCGGTCAGGAGCCGCCCTTCTGCTCGTAGGCCGTGCCCCAGCCCCAGGCGCCGGAGCCGAAGCCGCGAGCCACCACGCGCTCGCGGTAGATGTCGGAGACGACATCGCCGTCGCCGGCAAGCAACGCCTTGGTCGAGCACATCTCGGCGCAGAGCGGCAGCTTGCCCTCGGCCAGGCGGTTGCGGCCGTACTTGGCGAACTCCTCGGCCGAGTTGTTCTCCTCCGGCCCGCCGGCGCAGAAGGTGCACTTGTCCATCTTGCCGCGGCTGCCGAAGTTGCCCGCCTGCGGGTACTGCGGGGCGCCGAAGGGACAGGCGTAGAAGCAGTAGCCGCAGCCGATGCAGAGGTCCTTGGAGTGGAGCACCACCCCCTCGTCGGTCTGGTAGAAGCAGTCGACGGGGCAGACTGCCATGCAGGGCGCGTCCGAGCAGTGCATGCAGGCCACCGAGATCGAGCGCTCGCCCGGCTTGCCGTCGTTGATGGTGACGACGCGCCGACGGTTCACGCCCCAGGGGACCTCGTGCTCGTTCTTACAGGCCGTGACGCAGGCGTTGCACTCGATGCAGCGCTCCGCGTCGCAGAGGAACTTCATTCTTGCCATTGCGTTTCTCCCTCAGGCCCTCACGCCGGCTCGATCCGGCAGAGCGTGACCTTGGTCTCCTGCATGTTGGTGACCGAGTCGTAGCCGTAGGTCTGCGCCGTGTTGCTCGCCTCGCCCAGCACGTAGGGGTCGGCGCCGGTGGGATAGCGATCGCGCAGATCCTCGCCCTGCCAGTGGCCGCCGAAGTGGAACGGCATGAAGGCCACGCCGCGGCCGACCCGCTCGGTCACCATGGCCTTGACCTTGACCTTGGCGCCCTCGGGCCCGTGCAGCCAGACCATCTGCCCGTCGCGCACGCCGATGTTGTTGGCATCGACGGTGTTGACCTCGACGAACATGTCCTGCTGCAGCTCGGCCAGCCAGGGGTTGGAGCGGGTCTCGTCGCCGCCGCCCTCGTACTCGACCAGGCGGCCCGACGTCAGGATGGTCGGGAACTCCTGGGAGAAGTCCTTCTCCTGGATCGACTGGTAGAGGATCGGCAGGCGGTACATCCGACGGTCCTCGTAGGTCGGATAGTCGCTCACCAGGTCGCGCCGGTTGGTGTAGAGCGGCTCGCGGTGCAGCGGCACCGGGTCCGGGAAGTTCCACACCACGACACGGGCCTTGGCGTTGCCGAAGGGCGCGCAGCCGTGCTTGATCGCCACCCGCTGGATGCCGCCGGACAGGTCGGTCTTCCAGTTGGTGTTGTCGCCGGCCACGGCCTCGATGGTCGCCCGCTCCTCCGCGCTGAGGTCGCCGTCCCAGCCGAGCTCCTTGAGCATGGCCATGGTGAACTCGGGATAGCCGTCGGTGATCTCCGAGCCGACCGGGTAGCTGCCCTCGGCGAGCAGGTTGTCGCCGTCGCGCTCCACCCCGAAGCGGGCGCGGAAGCACAGGCCGCCCTCGGCCACCGGCTTGGAGGTGTCGTAGAGGTTCGGCGTGCCGGGATGGCCCATGTCGGCGGTGCCCCAGCACGGCCAGGGCAGCCCGTAATAGTCGCCGTCGGCCGGACCGCCCTTGGCCTGCAGGGTGGTCTTGTCGAAGGTCGCCTGGTTCTGCATGTGCAGCTTCAGGCGCTCCGGGCTCTGGCCGGTGTAGCCGATGGTCCACATGCCGCGGTTGATCTCCCGCAGCGTGTCCTCGATCGAAGGCTCGCTCCCCTCGACGGCGATGTTCTTGAACATCTCGTCGGCGAAGCCGAGCTTGCGGGCCATCAGGTAGAGGATCTCGTGGTCCGTCTTCGACTCGAAGAGCGGATCCATCACCTTCTCGCGCCACTGCAGCGACCGGTTGGAGGCGGTCACCGAGCCGTAGGTCTCGAACTGCGTGGTCGCCGGCAGCAAATAGACGCCGTCGCTGCGGTCGTGCATCACGGCCGTCATCGTCGGGAAGGGATCGATCACCACCAGGAGATCGAGCTTCTTCATCGCCTTCTGCATGTCGGGCAGACGGGTCTGCGAGTTCGGGGCGTGGCCCCAGAAGACCATCGCCCGCAGATTGTCCGGCTGGTCGATGTTCTCCTTGGCCTCCAGCGCCAGGTCGAACCAGCGGGACACCGGCACGCCGGAGGCCTCCATCAGGTCCTTATTGGCGAACTGGCCCTTGAGGTACTCGTAGTCGACGTCCCAGACACGCGCCCAGTGCTTCCACGAGCCAGCCTTCAGGCCGTAGTAGCCCGGCAGGGTGTGGCAGAGCACGCCCAGGTCGGTGGCGCCCTGCACGTTGTCGTGGCCGCGGAAGATGTTGGTGCCGCCGCCCGAGGTGCCGATCACGCCCAGCGCCAGCCCCAGGGTGCAGTAGGCCCGGGTGTTGTTGTTGCCGTTGGTGTGCTGGGTGCCGCCCATGCACCAGATGATCGTGAAGGGACGGTTGTTGGCCAGGGTGCGCGCGACGCGCTTGAGCTGGCTGCCCGGCACGCCGGTCACCCGCTCGGTCTCCTCCGGCGTCCACTTCGCCACCTCGGCCTTGATCTGGTCCATGCCCCAGACCCGCTGGCGGATGAACTCCTTGTCCTCCCAGCCGTTCTCGAACACGTGCCAGAGGATGCCCCAGATCAGCCCGACGTCGGTGCCGGGCCGGAAGCGCACGAACTCGTCGGCGTGGGCCGCCGTCCGGGTGAAGCGCGGGTCCAGCACGATCAGCGGCGCGTTGTTCTGCTCCTTGGCCTTGAGCAGGTGCTGCAACGACACCGGATGCGCCTCGGCCGGGTTGCCGCCGATCAGGAAGATGGCGCGCGAGTTGTGGATGTCGTTGTAGCTGTTGGTCATCGCGCCGTAGCCCCAGGTATTGGCGACGCCGGCGACCGTGGTGGAGTGACAGATACGCGCCTGGTGGTCGACGTTGTTGGTGCCCCAGAACGCGGCGAACTTGCGGAAGAGATAGGCCTGCTCGTTGTTGTGCTTGGCCGAGCCGAGCCAGTAGACCGAGTCCGGCCCGCTGGAGTCACGGATCTCCAGCATCTTGTCGCCGATCTCGTTGATCGCCTCTTCCCAGCTGACCTTCTGCCACTTGCCGTCGACCAGCTTGGTGGGATGCTTGAGGCGGCGCTCGCCGTGGGCGTGCTCGCGCACCGAGGCGCCCTTGGCGCAGTGGGCGCCGAGATTGAAGGGGCTGTCCCAGCCCGGCTCCTGGCCCGTCCAAACGCCGTTCTGGACCTCGGCGATCACCGTGCAGCCGACCGAGCAGTGGGTGCAGACGGATTTCTTGATCTGCACGGCGCCCTGGCCGTCGCTCGCCGCGGAGGCCTTCTTCACCTTGCCGAAGGTCAGGGATCCGGCCGCGGCGAGTCCGCCGGCGGCAAGCCCGGAGCGCTTCAGGAAGGTACGGCGGTCAATCGCACTGCCGGCGAGGCCGGTCAGCGCTTTCGACAAACGGGGGCCAGTCGCAACCCCATTCGTCTTTCTGGTGAGCATTGACCTCTCCTGATGTTCTTTTCAGTTCGGGCCGCGTTCGCGTCAGAACTTGGCCAGGTCGTAGTAGGTCCTGACGTGGGCCGTCTCGCGATAGCCCGCCGCCGTGGGCGAGGTCACCGTCTCGGCCGCCTCGGCCTCCTCGGTGCCCAGCGCGATCACGGCCCCCGCCGCCGCCGCCGACCCGAGGGTGGCGGTGCGGAAGAAGTCGCGACGGCTGACGCCCGTCTTCTCGTCCGTCTTCATGGAATTCACCTTTTCGGTCTGGTGAACCGCTACGCTCCTGCGGCGTCCTGATCCCAGGTGGGGCCCGCCGCCCGCCCCGCTTCCGGCACGCGCGTGCCGGACGGCCCCTAGGTGGCCATCTCGAAGGCCTGCGCCTCGACCGCCATGAACAGGCGGCCCAGCGCGCCCACCGGCATGTAAAAGCGGGCGTGCTGCGCGGCCTCCAGGTCCTCGAAGAACCGCGGCGCCCAGACCGCCACATGCCGCTCGAAAAACGCCTTCTGCGCCGCCAGGTCGGCCGGCGGCCCGAAGGCGCCGGTGATCAGCGCCGCCATCATCTCCATCTCCGAGGCGATGCCGTCCTCCGGCTCCTTGACCTCGTCGGCGCGCGCCAGCCCCAGCCGCGCCATGTCCTCGCGCAGCTTGGCCAGCGGCTTCTCGTGCAGGAATCCGGTCAGGTAGTAGCTGCCGTAGGGCACCAGCTCGCCCTGGCCGACGCCGACGAAAAGGTCGAAGTACTCCTGCTTCACCTCGGCCGGCGTCGCCGCGCGGGCGGCGCGGGCCAGCGCGGTCAGCGCCTCGCCCAGCTCGCCGGTGCCGCCGTCCAGCCCGGCCAACTGGGCCAGGAAGTCGGCGTCGGGCGGCGCGCCCAGCAGGCGGCCGAGCAGGCCGTACCACTGCGCGCGCAGCTGGTCTTCCTCTGCGATCTGATGCGCGGCCTTCGTCGCGGCGGACTGCGCCAAATCTCCCCTCCTTCGCGGGTCACGGCACAGCCTCGACGGAAGAGTGCTATGGCCGGTTCTTGCCTTTGCCGGCCTCCCTCCTACGCGAGCCGCTGGCTGACCCGCAAGACCCCAGATTTGCCAGGGATTTTTCTTGTTTCGTTCGACCCATTAGAGGCCGCAGTGTCCGCCTGTGTCAACAAGGTGACCTGCTGCAGGTGCGAAGACGACACGGCGGCGTGGAAGCACCGGACAGACGCGCTCGCGTGGCCGCCGGCGCTGATCGCGGAGCCGGGCGCCGCCCTGCCGCGTGGGGGCCGGCGCGCGGCCAGTGCGGGCTGCGCACGTCCGCCCGCAAATCACTCTGGAGCGATGCCCGAGCGGCCCCACCAAAGCGGGTCCACACGGTCGCAAACCGCCCTAGCGCCCGCCCTAGCGCCCGGCCTAGCGCCCGGCGCCCGAGCCGCCCTGCCCCGGCCCGCGCCCGCCGGGCCGGGGCGGCGCCGGGGCAAAGCCGCCCCAGCGGCGCTGCGCGGCCCGTCCCGGCCGCGGGGGCGACGCCGGCGCTGCCGGTGTCTCGGCAGCCGCCGGTGCTGGCGCGTCGGCGAGCGCGGAGAGATCCGGCAGGCGCGAACCGCCGTCGGCCACGGCAACCTGCGGCGGGGGAGTCCGACCGGCCAGCTCGGGCGCATCCGCCGCAGGCGCCGGCGTCGAGGCCGAGGCCTCCGCAAGCCCGCCGTCGCCGCTCGGCGCCTCGTCCTCCGCAGCCGGCGGATCGGCCGGCGCCCGGTCTTCCGCGTCCGTCTGCGCACCGTGTTCCGGGTCGGCCTCCTCCTCAGGCAGCACCACGCCCTTGCCGACCTGGAACACGGTGCGCAGGTTGGCGACCACCGTGGCGGCGTCGGTGTAGTCGAGATCGTAGTCGTTCAGGCCGTCGAGCACGCCGAACACCGGGTTGCTGCGCCACAGCCGCCGCAGCGCTCGGCGGCGCAGCTCCTCCGGCACGCCCTCGCGCAGGAAGACCTTGAAGTCGCTGCCGGGCTCCAGGCTGTCGGGGTCCGGCAGCTCGGCCACCTCCTCCGGCGTCAGCGGGCGGCGCTGCGAATCGTCGGCCGGGCCCTCTGCGGCCGCCGTGTCCGCAGCCGTGTCCGCAGCCGGCGGCGCGTCCGGGGCGGGCGCCGCCTCGGCCTCGCGCACCGCCTGCTTGCGGCGCGCCCAGCGGGACAGGAAGCCGTCGTCCTCGTCAGCCATGGTCCGGGCGCTTCCCGAAGCCGACCTTGCGCGGATCGTGCGGCTTGCGCTTGCGCTTGTAGAAGGGCTGGTCGACGTGGTGCCGGTCGACGAAGGCCTGCACGAAGGCAACCAGATCGGGCGGCATGGGCACCGGCTCGACCAGGTCCTCGCCGCTGTCCAGGTAGTCCTGCGCCTCGTAGGGACAGACGGTGACGTGCACCGGCACCCACTGGTGCGCGACCTCCAGGTCGGCGCCGGCGCGCAGCACCACGAAGACCCGCGGCGGTTCCTGGCTGAGGTTGACCTTGTAGCCCTCGGTCTCCTTGCGGAAGAGCTCGCAGGTCAGGGTGCCGGCGTGGAACTGCTCCCAGGGCCCGTCGGGCCCCGCGCCGGCGCGCAGGCTGTGCCACGCCCCCTCGGGGTCGAGCGCCGGCGCCCCGGGAATCACGGCGACCGGGCGCCAGGCATGGGCAATCCAGCGATGCTCGACCTTGCGCTTTTCCAGCACCACGCCCAGGGGTACCGAGTCCTTGATCTCGGTCATGCGCGACTGTCCCTCCTGACAGGGCGCCGCCATGGCGGTCCCGGCGCCCTAAGCCTTTTGCTAAGCTTTGCGTCCGAACATAGGGTGCGGGCGGCCCGGCGTCATCCTCACCAAGACCGCGGACCCGGCAAGGCCGCGGCCTTACCGCCGCCGCTGCCGGGGCGCGGCGCCGGCCCCCTGATCTGGGTCAACGCGCTGGCCGGGCCGTCCCTGTCAAGCTTGCCCCGGATCGACACAGCCAACGGCATTCCGACGACGGAGGGCGACCACGGCCATGTATGGCGAACATCACGACCTGGTGCACGAACTGCCCGAGCACCGCGAGACCATCCACACTCTGAAGACCCAGGACGCGCACTTCGCCCGCCTGTTCGAGCAGTACCACGAGATCGACAAGGAGATTCGCCGGGTCGAGCAGGAGATCGAGGTGGTCAGCGACGAGCACGCCGAGGAGCTCAAGCGCAAGCGCCTGAGCCTGAAGGACGAGCTCTTCGCCATGATCCGCAAGCACGAGGGCGAGGCGGCCTGACCGCGATGGACAGCAGCGGCGGCGAGCAGGCGGCGCCGGCCGGAAGATCTCCGGCCTGGAGTCGGCTCGCCCCGCGGCTGGCCGCACCCCGGCTGCTCGCCTCGCTGCTTCTGGCCCTGATCTGGATCGCCGCGCCGGCGCCGGTCTTGGCCCAGACGGCCGTCGACCTGGAACTGGTGCTGGCCGCCGACGGCTCCGGCTCGATCGACGACCAGGAACTGCGCCTGCAGCGCGAGGGCTACGCGGCCGCGATCACCCACCCGGAGGTGCTGGCGGCGATCGCCGCCGGCGGCGCCGGCCGCATCGCCCTGGCCTACATCGAATGGGGCGGCGCGGACTCCCAGCACACCATCGTCGACTGGCGCCTGATCGACGGGCCCGAGTCCGCCGCCGCCTTCGCCGCGGCGCTGCGCGACCGCCCGCGCGCGGCGCGCGGCTGGAACTCCATCTCCGGGGCGATCGACTACGCGGCGGCGCTGATCCGCGGCAACGCCTTCGCCGGCGCGCGCAAGGTGATCGACGTGTCCGGCGACGGGCCGCAGCGCGGCGGCCGGCCCGTCGAGGCGGCGCGCGACGAGGCGGTGCTCGACGGAATCACCATCAACGCCCTGGTGCTGCGCAGCCCCGGTGGCGGCTACCGCGGGCCGGGCGGCATGCCGCTGGCCGACCACTACACCCTGTCGGTGATCGGCGGCTTCGGCGCCTTCGTGATGACCGCCGACCGTGGCGAGTCCTTCCGCAACGCCATCCTGGCCAAGATGATCCGCGAGATCGCCGACCGGCGGCCCACCGGCGCCCAGCAAGCCGCGCGCTGACTCGGCCGCGGCCGGCCCCGCGATCAACACCGCCCCCGACACTGCCCCCCGACACTGCCCCCGACACTGCCCCTGCACTGCCGGCGACACCGCCGCCGCGCGCCTGCCCTCAATGCAGAGCAGCCCCGCAGCCGCCCGGCTGGACGCCCGGCGGATCGCCGGCGTAGAAATCGGATAACAAAACCAGAAGTTGCCAAACTGTGGAGGACGCCCGAGATGGACCTGCTGTTCGCGGCCCAGACCTGTTTTTCCGAAGACTATGCCAGCGCCCGCGAGAAGTTTCTGGAGGCCTGCAAGCAGCGCGGCGTCCAGCCGGTCAGCTTCGTCAACCCTCATCGCGGCCCCAAGGGCGAGGAACTGGCGACGGACGCGGCCTGGTTCGGGCCGGAGGACGCGCGCGGGGTGCTGGTGATGATCAGTGCCACCCACGGCGGCGAGGGCTTCCCGGGCTCGGCGGCGATGCTCGACTGGATCCGCGGCGGCGGCCCCGACAAGCTGCCCGAGGGGGTGGCGGTATTGACGGTGCACGCCATCAACCCCTACGGCTTCGCCTGGCTGCGCCGGGTCACCGAGGAGGGCGTCGACCTCAACCGCAACTTCGTCGACTTCGCCGAGCCGCTGCCGGAAAACCCCGGCTATGACGCGCTGGCCAAGGCCCTCGTGCCGGACTCGCTGGACGAGGCCACGATCGAGGCCGCCAACGCCACCATCGAGGCCTACCGCGCCGAGCACGGCGAGCGCGCACTGACCCTGGCGCGCAGCGGCGGCCAGTACCGCCATCCCGGCGGCACCTTCTACGGCGGCACCGGGCCGACCCACGCGCGCCGGACCCTGGAGCAGATCGTCGCCCACTGGAAGCTGGCCGAGCGCGAGCTGGTCGCGGTGGTCGACTACCACACCGGCCTCGGTCCCTTCGGCTACGGCGAGCCGATCAGCGACCATACGCCGGACTCGGTCAACGTCGAGCGGGCCAAGCGCTGGTACGGCCGCTCGGTCACCCAGCCGCGCCTGGGCACCTCCTCCTCGGTGCCCAAGACCGGCCTGGCCGAATACGGCTGGGAGCGCATGCTGGGCGAGAAGGTCAGCTTCATCGCCCTGGAGTACGGCACCTTCCCGCCGTCCAACGGCCTCAAGGTGCTGCGCGCCGACCACTGGCTGCACAACACCCGCAACGTCGACTGGGACGATCCGACGACCCGGGAGATCAAGCGGGCGCTGAAGGACCACTTCTCCCCGGACGACCTGGACTGGCGCGAGATGGTGCTGTTCCGCAGCCGCCAGATCCTGCGCCTCGGCCTGGCCGGCCTGCAGAACGACCTGACGGCGGCCTAGGGCGGTTTGCGAACGTGTGGCCCCGCTTTGGTGGGGTCGCCGGTCGGGCGCCGCTCCAGGGAGAAAGGCGGTCGGCGGCGAACGGGCTGTTTCCCCAGCGCGGCTCCCGACCGCCGGGCCCACGGCGTGGGCCCGGCGGTCGGGCGAAAACCGCGCTATCACAAAGCCTTGGAGCGATGCAATCCGATCTGGCGACCGGCCAAGGCGGCTCACTCAGCTCGGGGCCTCGCGCGAGCGGCCCGCTGACAGCCGCCGGCCGCGAACCGATATAGCGGGCAGGACATCGTCAACCCGAGAGCGCCCCATGCCCGAGACCGCCAGCCGACTGCCCACCCTCTTCGTCTCGCACGGCTCGCCGATGCTGATCCTGGAGGAACTGCCGGCGCGCGGCTTCCTGGCCGGGCTCGGCGCCCGGCTGCCGCGGCCGCGCGCGATCCTCGCCGTCTCGGCCCATTGGGAGAGCGCGACGCCGATCCTCTCCCTGGCCGAGCGGCCGGAGACGATCCACGACTTCTTCGGCTTTCCCGACGCGCTCTTCGCGCAGCGCTACCCGGCGCCGGGCGCGCCGGAGACGGCGCGCCGCGCCCGCGACCTGCTGGCCGAGGCCGGCTTCGCCCCGGCGACCGAGCTGCGCGGCCTGGACCACGGCGCCTGGGTCCCGCTGAAGCTGGCCTGGCCCGAGGCGGCGATTCCCGTCGCCCAGCTCTCGATCCAGCCGGCGGCCGGGCCGGACCACCACCTCGCCCTCGGCCGCGCGCTGCGGCCCCTGCGCGACGACGGCGTGCTGATCCTGGCCAGCGGCGCGCTGACCCACAACCTGGGCCAGTGGCGCCGCCATCGCGGCGCCGACCGGGCCCCCGCCTGGGTCGCGGCCTTCGCCGACTGGATGGCCGCGCGCCTGGCCGCGGGCGACCTGGACGCCCTGCTCGACTACCGCGCCCGCGCGCCGCACGCCGCCGACAACCACCCCAGCGAAGAGCACCTGCTGCCACTCTACGTCGCGCTCGGCGCCGCGGCCTCGACCGCCGGCGCCCCGGCGGCCGAGGCGCTGCACCGCAGCTACGCCGACGGGGTGTTGGCGATGGACACCTACGCCTTCGCCTGACACGCGGCGGCGATGCCGGCGGTTGGCGGTTGGGCGCCGACTTACTGAGCGGCCGGCGGAACACTCCCGCCCGGCCCACCCTCCGGCGCCCCGGCCGTATCCCCGGCCATGTCCCCGGCCGTGTCCCCGGCCGTGTCCTCGCGCGCGGCCCGCGCCTTGGCGCGCTTTTCGGCCAGGGTGAAGTCGGTCGCCAGCTCCGCCCCGAAGGCCGTGGCGCCGCACTGGGGGCATTCCACGGTGAGGCTCAGCCGCTCCCGAACGAAGGCGTTGCTACAGTCGCACAGCAGGACGTAGCCGTCGGGCAGGCGACCGTCGATGCGCAGCCGCCGGCCCTGCGCCTTGACCAGGGGCACGGGCTGGCCGGCCCCGTCGGTGGCGTCGGTGGCGTCGGTGGCGTTGCCAGGGCTGGCGCCGTCCGCGCGCCGGCCGAGCCGGCCGATCTCGGCGAAGCGCTCCAGCGTGTGCGCCGCCCAGTGGCGGATGTCGTAGCGCCGCACGCCCGCCACCAGCTTGTCCATGCGGGCGTGCTGCTCCTCCACGCTCATGTCCAGCGCCTGCTCGATGGCGGCGTCCATCGAGCGGCTGGAGTAGGGATTGCACAGCACCGCGTTGGGCAGCTCGACCGCGGTGCCGGCGAACTCCGAAAGGACCAGCGCGCCGCCGTCACCGGCCTTGGCGCCGACGAACTCCTTGGCGACCAGGTTGAGCCCGTCGCGCAGCGGCGCGATCCAGCAGACCTCGGCGGCCTTGTAGTAGGCGATCAGCTCCTCGAAGGGCACCGCCTGGGTGAAGAGGATGATCGGCTGCCAGCCCAGCGTGGCGAAGCGGCCGTTGATGCGGCCGACCATGGCCTCGATGTCGCGCTGGGCCTCCTGATAGACGGCCATGTTCGAGTTGGCCGAGACCGAGGTGACCCAGAGCACCACCTCGCCGCAGAGCTCCGGGCGCCGCTCCAGCAGCCGCTCGTAGGCGAGCAGCATCTCGTGGGTGCCCTTGGTGTAGTCGGTGCGGGCGACCGAGACGATCAGGCGCCGTCCGCCCAGCTCCTCGCGGATCTCCGCCACCCGCTGCCGGGTCTCGGGGCGGGCCACCACCTCCTGAATGTAGTCGGCGTTGGTGCCCACCGGGAAGGCGTCGATGTTCACCCGGCGCTCGCCGTGGCGCAGCCGCGTCGCCACGGTCGGCTCGGACAGGGCCAGGCGGCGCGGCGACAGCCCTTCCTCGACCGGCACCTCGGTCTCGATCTCCACGCCGCGCAGGCTGCGCGCCGCCTGCACGAAGTTCGTGGCGTAGCGCGGGATGTGGAAGCCGACCAGGTCGCACTGCAAGAGGCTGTCGATGATCTCCTCGCGCCAGGGCAGCACGTTGAACAGGTCGGAGGAGGGAAAGGGCGTGTGGTGGAAGAAGGCGATCCGCAGGTTCGGCTTGATCCGGCGTAGATAGGTCGGCACCAGCCAGAGATTGTAGTCGTGCACCCAGACGAAGGCGTCGTCCTCCGCCTCGGCCGCGGCGGCCTCGGCGAACAGCCAGTTGACCTCGCGGAAGGTGGACCAGTCGACCGGCTCGTAGTCGTACTTCTCGGGGAAGGAGTGCAGGATCGGCCAGAGCGCCTCCTTCGAGGTGACGTGGTAGAAGGCGCGCACCTGGGCGTCCGTCAGGGGCAGGCGCGAGACGTTGTAGGCGCCGAAGGAATCCTCGATCCGCACCACCCGCTGAAAGTCCGGCTGGGCGCCCGGCTCCACCTGCTTCCAGGCGACCCAGGCGCCGCGGTCGACCTGGCCGAAGAAGGACTTGAGCGTCGGCACGATCCCGTTCGGGGACCTGTTCTCGCGGTAGACGGTCTCGCCGTTCTCCTCCACCTCCTCGTAGGGTTGGCGGTGGTAGACGATCACCAGGTTGGACTTCATTCCGCGGCCTCTCCCGTCGTCTTGAGCACGGCGATGGCATCGCGGATGCCGGCCGCCCCGGGGTGGGGACTGAGGTAGACGGTGTCGAGCGCCGCCACCCGCTCCAGCAGGGCCGCCTCGGCGTTGCCCACGGCCACGCCCGCCAGCCCGGTGTGGAAGAGCGAGAGGTCGTTGAGCGTGTCGCCGGCGACCAGCACCGCCTCGTGCGGCAGCTCCAGATGCGCGAGCAGGCGCAGCAGCGTCGGCCCCTTGCTCACCCCCGGCGGCAGCACGTCGAGGTAGGTGTCGGCCGAGGTCAGGCAGTCGAGCCCGAGGGCCGCGATGCGCTCGGCCACGCGCGGGTCGTAGCGCTGCGGCTCGTAGTAGTAGCTGACGCGGTAGCGGAAGGGGGTGGGCTGCAGCCGCAGGCCCGGCTCCTCGGCCAGCAGGGCGCGCACCGCCGCGCCCTTGTCGCCCCAGCGTCCGGCGATCCAGGCCTCGATCGGGGCGACCGGCGTGAAGTCGCGACCGGCCACCACCGTGGTGCCGACGTCGCCGATCACGTAGTCGGGCCAGGGCACGCCCCGCTCCTGACAGAGATGGCGGATGTGCGGCAGGTCGCGGCCGGTGACGAAGATCAGGGTGACGGCGTCGCGCCGCGCCGCGATCCAGTCGTAGAGCTCGGCGCGCTGGGCCGCGCTGCCGCCGAGGAAGGTGCCGTCCAGGTCGGTCGCCAGGACCAGGTCGGGCCGGCTCATGCCGTCAGGTCCGACAGGCGCGGCGCCACGGCGCCCGCGGCCGGGTGGTCCAGCTCCAGGTCGAGCGCCTTGGGCTCGGCCTTGAGCGGCCGGCGCAGCAACGCCGCCATGGCGTCGACGATGGGCACCCCCTCCTCGACCACCGCGCGCACCGCCTCGCAGATCGGCATCTCGACGCCGTACCGGCGGGCCAGGTCGGTGACCGTCACGGCGTTGACCGCGCCCTCGACCACGGACTGCCGGCCCGCCAGCAGCTCGGCCGGCGTCTTGCCGCGGCCGAGGCCCAGGCCGAAGGAGAAGTTGCGCGACTGCGCGCTGGAGCAGGTCAGCGTCAGGTCGCCGATGCCCGACAGCCCGGTCACGGTTTCGCGCGCGCCGCCCAGCGCCTCGGCCAGGCGCTTCATCTCCTCCAGGCCGCGGGTGATCAGCGCGGCGCGGGTGTTGGCGCCGAAGCCCACCCCCTGGGCGATGCCGCAGGCGATGGCGATGACGTTCTTGACCGCCCCGCCGATCTCCACCCCCACCAGGTCGTGGCTGACGTAGATGCGAAAGGTCGGCGTGCTGAGCGCGACCGCCAGCCGCGCGGCGAGCGAGGCCTCCTCTCCCGCCGCCGCGCAGGCCGAAGCCAGGGTGACGGCCGTGGGCATCTCGGCCGCGACCTCGGCGGCGAAGGTCGGGCCGGAGAGCACCGCGAGCGGCCGCCCGGGCATGGCCTGCTCGACCGCCTGGGTCATCAGCAGGCCGCTGTCGCGCTCGATCCCCTTGGCGCAGACCACCACCGGCACGCCCTCGGGCAGCACCGCCTCGACCGCCTCGGCGACCGCGCGCAGGAACTGGGAGGGCACGACCAGCAGCACGGCCTCGGCCTCGGCGCAGGCGACCGCCAGGTCGTTGCTGGCGCTCAGCGTCTCGGGCAAGGCCACGCCGGGCAGGAAGACCGGATTCTCGTGGCGCGCGTTGATCGCCTCGACCACCTCGGGCTCGCGCGCCCAGAGCCGCACGTCCCGGCCCGCGCGTCCGGCCGTCAACGCCAGCGCCGTGCCCCAGGCCCCGGCCCCGACCACCGCGACGCGGCCGACTCCGCCCTGGCGTCCGCCACCGGACTTGCCGCCAGACTCGCCGCCGGGCTGTCCGTCACCGCGCATGTGCCTCTCCCTCTCCCGGATCTCGCGACTCCCTTGCTGCTCCTCGCGCCTGGATGCGCCGCTTCTGCGACACTTTTGTCGTTTCCCGGCTAATATTTATGCTGCACCGCCGAAAGACAAGGGCTGCCCATAACCCGGGTCGGCAAAGCCCTTCGCGTCGACACCCGCTTCGAGGGCTCCGCACGGCCCGCCGCCCCCGGCCCACGGCCTGCTCGCGCCCTGGTCGCGCCCACTGGTCGCGCCCACCGGTCGCGCCCCTGGTCGTGCGGCAGCGCCCGGCGGCGCGCGGGCCAAGGCGCGAGGCTAGCAGATCGCCCCCGCCGGCGCAGCTACGCAGCCCGATCCCTTGAAAATGCGCTGGGGTTGGAAAAGGCTGGGGTTGGAAAAGATGGACGCGGACCCGCCGCCCAGCGGCGCGGCGCGGGACCCCCTGTGCGGCTGGAGCGGCCTATGAGCGAGTGGTGGCGCGGCGCGGTGATCTATCAGATCTACCCCCGCTCCTTTCAGGACAGCGACGGCGACGGGGTCGGCGACCTGCCCGGCATCACCCGGCGCCTGCCCTATGTCGCCGGCCTCGGGGTCGACGCGGTCTGGATCTCGCCCTTCTTCAAGTCGCCGATGCGCGACTTCGGCTACGACGTGGAGGACTACCGCCAGGTCGATCCTTTGTTCGGCAGCCTGGAGGACGCCGACGAGATGATCGCCCAAGCCCACCGCCTGGGCCTCAAGGTCATCTTCGACATGGTGTTGAGCCACACCTCCGAGCGCCACGCCTGGTTCCAGGAAAGCCGGCGCAGCCGCGCCAACGCCAAAGCCGACTGGTACGTCTGGGCCGACGCCAAGCCCGACGGCGGCCCGCCCAACAACTGGCTGTCGATGTTCGGCGGCATCGCCTGGACCTGGGAGCCGCGCCGCGAGCAGTACTACCTGCACAACTTCCTGCCCAGCCAGCCGGACCTCAACCTGCACAGCCTCGACGTCCAGGACGCGCTGCTGGCCGAGTGCCAGTTCTGGCTGGACCGCGGCGTCGACGGCTTCCGTCTGGACGCGGTGAACTTCCTGACCCACGACCCGGCGCTGCGCGACAACCCGCCCCGGCCGGCCGGGACGCCGCCGACCGACGGGGTCAAGGCCAATAACCCCTACAACCGCCAGCTCCACCTCTACGACAAGTCGCAGCCGGAAACCCTGGACTTCCTGCAACGCCTGCGCCGCCTGGCCGGACTCTATCCCGACACGCTGCTGCTCGGCGAACTGGCCGACGACGACTCACTGGCGCGCATCAACGAGTACGCCGGGCCGGGCGGCCCGCTGCACAGCGGCTACTCCTTCGCGCTGCTGAACGACCGCCTGGACCTGGCGCTGGTGCGCAGCTCGGTCGAGGCCTTCTCCGACGAGCGGCACCAGGGCTGGCCGGCCTGGGCCTTCAGCAACCACGACGTCGCCCGGGTCGCGACCCGCTGGGGCGGGCGCGACGCACCGGCCGACTTCGCCCAGGCGCTGCTGCTGCTGCTGGTCTGCCTGCGCGGCACGGTCTTCGTCTACCAGGGCGAGGAGTTGGGGCTGTCCGAGGTCGACGTGGCCTACGAGGACATCGTCGATCCCTACGGCCTGGCCTTCTATCCCGACTTCAAGGGGCGCGACGGGGCGCGCACCCCGATGCCCTGGAGCGACGCCGACCCTCAGGCCGGCTTCACCGAGGCGCGTCCCTGGCTGCCGATCCCCAACGACCACCTGCTGAACTGCGTCGCCGCGCAGCAGGCCGATCCGGGCTCGACGCTCAGCTACCTGCGCCGCCTGCTGCGCTGGCGCAAGCAGCAGCCGGCCCTGGTGCGCGGCCGGATCACCTTTGTGGAGGTGCGCGCGCGCCAGATCTGCTTCCTGCGCGAGGCGGACCAGGCGGACGGAACGCGCCAGCGCATTCTGGTCGCGGTCAACCTGGGCGGCGAGGCGGCCGAGCTGTCGCCCGAGGTCGGCCGCCTGGAGCCGGTCGCGGACCTGGCCCTCGGCGGGCACGCAAAGGGCGGCAGGCTGTCCCTGCCGCCCCACTGCGGACTGATCTGCCGCGTGACGTGACGCGCCGGCGGCGCCGGAAGCCACCGCGCACGCCCGTCCCCGCAGATGCCGCCGGCGAGAGCGGAGGCCGACCTGAAGGACTCGCGACGCGCTCCCTTCAGGTCGGCTGACTCTGCTCTACCACGTTAACGGGAGAGCGATGTCTCGCGACCGGCGGACCCGCTGCGCGGGTCCATACGGTCGCAAATCGCTCTACGCCTTCTTGGCGACGAAGGCGCCCCAGCCGATCTTGCCGGCCTTGCCGGCCTCGACCCAGAACTTCAGGGCCTCGGCGGTGCGGTCGACCAGCTCGGCGCCGATGCGCTCGTCGAACTCGGCGCGGCGCTCCAGCAACTGGGTGCGCACCCAGTCGTAGGTCGGCGCCACGTTCTCCGACCAGTCCTCGACGCTCTCGATCTCGAAGCCGAGCTCCTTGAGCGCGGCCTCGTAGTCCGGCGTGTCCCACATGTCCGACAGCTTGATGCGCTCGTAGATGCGCTCGCGGTCCTCGGGCGTGGCGCTCTCGCGGATCAGGATGTCGGAGAAGACCAGGCGGCCGCCCGGCTTGAGCACCCGGAGGGCTTCGGAGAGCACCTGCTTCTTGTCGCCGGCGTGCAGGAAGGCCTCCTGCGAGGTGTAGAAGTCGAAGGTCGCCTCGTCGTAGGGCAGGTCGTGAAAGTCGGCCCACTCGTAGCCGACCAGGTCGTCCAGCCCGGCCTCGGCGGTCAGCTCGCGGCCCCACTCCAGTTCGCGCTCGGAGATGTTGGTGGCCAGCACGCGGCAGCCGAAACGCCGCGAGAGGTAGCGCGCGAAGGCGCCGTAGCCGCAGCCGACGTCGAGCACCTGGTCGCGGCGGCCCGGGTTGATCAGGTCGGAGACGCGCTGGTTGGAGCGCTCCATCGCCGCCTGCAGGGTCTCGCCCTCCAGGTCAAAGGTGCCGAGGTGGATGTTCTCGCCCCAGATCTCGCGATAGATCTCGTCGGCGGCGCCGTCGTAGTACTCGCGGGTCTCGCGCACCAGGCGATTGAGCTTCTTGGCCTTGGTCGAGGCGGTCTCGAGGCCGGCCTTGCGGCGCGGCCGCACGCCGGAGGCCCGGTCGATCGGCTTGAAGGCGACCTGCTGGATGAAATCGACATCGTAGTGGTCGTAGGGCCGCTGGAAGTCGCCGTAGCGGGTGATGTCGACGAAGCCGGCGTCCTCGAGCAGGAAGCCCATGTAGCTCTGCCGCAGCGGGTAGAGCTGCAGCGTGTGCACCTCGCCGCTGGGGAAGCGGTACTCGAACTTGCACAGGGTGCGGTTAATGATCACCGGCTCGGCGTCGACGCCGTTGCCGGTGTAGTAGAACTGGTGCTTGGTGCTGAAACCCTGGTCCAGAATGCTGTCGTAGTTGCGGTGGTCGATCACCACGATGCCGCCGGGCTTGAGCACCGCATACATGGCGGCCAGGGCGTCGCGGCGCGCCTCGTGGTCGAACATGTGGGTGAAGGCGTTGCCCAGGCAGATCAGGGCGTCGAAGCGTGCCTCGCCGAAGGCCTTGTCGAGGTCGAGCCAGTCGACCACGCGGGTCTCCTTCAGCTCGACGCCGCGCGCCGCGGCGTTCTCGCGGGTCTGGCTCACCATGTTGGGCGCGCCGTCGCAGGCGGTGACCTTGAAGCCCTCCTCGGCCAGGACGATGGCGTGGTAGCCGGTGCCCGCCGCGACGTCGACCAGCTCCTCCACCCCGTAGGCGTTGAGCAGCCTCTGGAAGAACCCGGCTTCGCCTTCGGCGCGGCCCTCCCATCCGATCAGGTCGTCCCAGCAGGAGACGAAATCCTTGTTGTACTCCTGGCGGTAGGTGTCGTCGGGCAGCAGGTCCTCGGACATGCGCGGCTCCTCCCTCAGAAAACTGAAACGCAGCAGACCGCCGGCGGCAGTCTGCGCCGCAGCGGTCGAAGCACGGGATTGTGCTGAGCGGGGCGCAGCCTAACGGATATCGCGGGAGCGACGCAAATGACCTGTTCGCGACATACCCCGGGACGCGGCCGCGCGCCCCGCGGCGCGCGGCCGCCGGCGCCGCTCCGTCGGCCCGATCAACCGGAGGACGAATCGAGCGGAGCGCGCGCCGCCGCGCCCCCTTGCATCGCCCGCCCGGCGACCCGATATCCGGCTTCGGCGCGATCGCGCGGCCCGACAGGTTTCCTTTGACAGACCCGCCGAAGCCTGCGCAGTCTCCGCCCTCCATTGCAGCGCTCCTGCCGCGTATCCCAGGCGTCGCCCGTCGACGCCGCTCCTGCTCGAGCGCAGAGCTGATCTTCCCCTACCCAAGTCCAGGCACGCGGGACTTGTGTCCCGTAAACCCTTCGCCGCGGCGACAGGGGCGGACTCCGCGCAGGCGGTTCCTGCGCGGCGCCCCGGCGCGGCCGGACTGAAAAGAGACAGACCATCGACATGACCGCTTTCGACACCCTCGGCCTCGCCGACCCGCTTCTGCGCGCCGTCAAGCAGGCCGGCTTCACCCAGCCGACGCCGATTCAGGCCCAGGCCATCCCGCACGCCCTGGAGGGGCGCGACCTGCTGGGTATCGCCCAGACCGGCACCGGCAAGACGGCGGCCTTCGCGCTGCCGATCCTCGACCGCCTGCTCGACACCCCGGGCCGCCCGCGCCCCTGCACCTGCCGCGCCCTGGTGCTGGCGCCGACCCGCGAACTGGCGGCGCAGATCGAGGCCAGCTTCCGCACGCTGGGCCGCTTCATGAAGCTGTCCACCGCCCTGGTCACCGGCGGCGCCAAGCACGGCCCGCAGATCGGCGCGCTCAAGCGCGGCGTCGACGTGCTGGTGGCCACCCCCGGCCGGCTGATCGAGCACCTGGACAACGGCGTGATCCGGCTCGACGCCACCGAGGTGGCGGTGCTGGACGAGGCCGACCACATGCTCGACCTCGGCTTCCTGCCGCCGATCCGCAAGCTGATCGGGCGCACGCCGCCGGAGCGCCAGACCCTGCTGTTCTCCGCCACCATGCCCAAGGAGATCGCCGGCCTGGCGCACGACATGCTGCGCGACCCGGTCAAGGTCACCGTCACCCCGGTGGCCAGCACCGCCGAGCGCGTCGCCCAGCAGGTCTACCTGGTCGACTCCGGCCAGCGCCGCGACCTGCTGGTCGAGCTGCTGGACCAGCCCGAGGTCACCCGCACCCTGGTCTTCACCCGCACCAAGCGCGGCGCCGACCGCCTGACCAAGCAGATCGCCGGGCGCGGCGTGAGCGCCGAGGCAATCCACGGCGACAAGTCCCAGGGCCAGCGCACCCGCGCCCTGGAGGCCTTCAAGCGCGGCAAGCTGCCGGTGCTGATCGCCACCGACGTGGCGGCGCGCGGCATCGACGTGCCGGAGGTCAGCCACGTGATCAACTTCGAGCTGCCCAACGTTCCCGAGGCCTACGTCCACCGCATCGGCCGCACCGCGCGCGCCGGCCGCGAGGGTCTGGCAATCTCCTTCTGCACCAACGAGGAAGCCGGGCTGCTGCGCGACATCCAGAAGGTGATCGGCGAGATCGAGACCGAGGACCGGCGCAGCGAGGAGGGCAAGCGCCAAGCCGCCCAGGCCGAGGCGGCGGCGCGCCAGGCCAAGAGCCGCAAGCGCGGCGGCCGCGGCAAGCCGCAAGCCAACAAGCCCCAGGCGAAGATGGGCGCCGGCAAGCCGCGCAACCGCACGGCCGGCAAGCCCCGACGCGCCAACGACGGCCAGCGCCCGCAGCGCCAGCGCGCCGCCTAACCGGCAAGCGCGCCGGCCCGCCGCGTCGCCCGCCAGGGCCGCGGCGACGCCGCGGCCATCAATCCGGCCATCAACCCGGCCGGCGTGCCGCGCCCCGTGTCCCGCGCCCGGCGCCCCGCGTCCCGCGTCCCGCCGCCTCGCGGCGGATTGTGGACGTCCGGGGGCGTGGACGTCAGCCAATTGGGGACGTCAGCCAATTGGGGACGTCAGCCAATTGGGGACGTCAGCCAGTTGGGGGCGTCAGCCGGCCGGCGTGCCCTTGAGCGCGACGCGGCGCAGCGCGAAGTCGCCGCCGCCGTTGATCGCCACCAGGCCGTCGAAGGGATCGTTGTAGCCGCGGTCGCGCAGGCTGAAGAGCGTCGTGCCGTTCAGCGACACCTCCATGCGGCCGCCGCGGTCGCGGGTCCAGGCGAGCCGGTGCGCCGCGCCGTCGGCCAGCGTGGCGTCGGCGGTGGCCTTCTCCAGCGTGCTGACGGTGCCGCGCGGCGAGAGCTTGAGCAGGCGGACCTCGGTCCCGCCGTCGCCGGGCATCACCACCAGGCGATAGCCGGCGTCGATCCGCTCGCCCTGATAGACCCCCAGCTCCAGGCGCGGCGCCGTGACCTCGGCCAGCGCGCGCCGGCTGAGCTCGACTTCGAGGGCGAAGGCGTTGGTGATCGCCACCCGCGCCGTCACCGCCGCGAAGTCGGGGTCGTCGGCCGGCGCCGCCGGCTGCTGCTCCCGATCCTGCCGCCGCTCGCCCTGCTCGCCGCGCAAGGCCTCCTGCAGCAGCCCGCCGATGATCTGCTTGGCGGCGTCCTCCACGCTGTCGCCGCCGCGCTCCCGCCCGGCCGTCTCGGCCGGCGGCGCCGGCGGGGTGACCACGGAGCGCAGGCCGTGGCGCCAGTCGACCATCCATTCCGGCTCGGTGACCTGCCAGGGCGCCTCGGGCGTCGCCCCCCGGCCGGAGAAGTCGTCGGACAGCAGCAGACGCTGCCAGGGCCGGTCGTAGCGCGCGGCCAGGTCCTCCAGCTCGCGCAGGTACCAGGGGTCGGCCAGCCGCTCGCTGCGCCCCTTCTCGATCAGATCGCGCAGCGCCTCCACCAGCTCGGCCGTCTCGCCGGCCGCGCCGTCCTGCGCCCGCGCCGCGCCCGGCAGCGACAGGAGGAGAGCGGCCAGAACGACGGTGGCCAGACCGACGGTGGCCAGACCGGCGGGGGTCCGACCGGCGGGAGCCCGACCGGCGGGAGCCCGACCGGCGGGAGCCCGATCGGCGGGGGCGGCCGCGCCGACGCGCCGTCCGCGCGCAGGCGCAAGCCCGGAAAGACGGATCGGTTCCATAATCCCAGACTATCACAGGCGGCCTCGCAAGGCAGCGGCTTGCGCCCGATCAATGCACCCCGGGCCAGGGGACGGGCATCTCTTGCGGCCGTTTCGCCGCGCCCGCCGCGCCAGACCACGAAGGAGATGCCCCATGCTCACCACGGCGATCTTTCCCGGCCGCTATGTCCAGGGCGCCCACGCGCTCGCCTCGCTGGGCGAGGAGGCCGCCCGCCTGGGCACCCCGCCGCTGGTGGTGGCCGACGCCGTCGTCGCCGAGCGGCTGCAGGACCGGGTGACCGCCGGCCTGGGCGATGTACCGGCGCGGATCGAGCGCTTCGGCGGCGAGTGCAGCCAGGCCGAGATCGACCGCCTCAGCGCCCTGGCCCGCGCCGAGGGGGCCGGCGCCATCGTCGGCATCGGCGGCGGCAAGACCCTGGACACCGCCAAGGCCGTCGCCCACGCCCTGGACCGGCCGGTGCTGGTCGCGCCGACCCTGGCCTCGACCGACGCCCCCTGCTCGGCCCTCTCGGTGATCTACACCGAGGACGGCCAGTTCGAGCGCTACCTGATCCTGCCGCGCAACCCCGACGTGGTGCTGGTCGACACCGCGGTGATCGCGGCCGCGCCGGTGCGCTTCCTGGTCGCCGGCATGGGCGACGCCCTGGCCACCTGGTTCGAGGCCGAGAGCTGCCGCATCCGCCGCGCCGCCAACATGACCGGCCGGCCCGGCACGATGAGCGCCTACGCCCTGGCGCGGATCTGCTACGACACGCTGATGGACTACGGCCGCCTGGCCAAGACCGCCGCCGAGGCCGGCACGGTGGTACCGGCCCTGGAGCACGTGATTGAGGCCAACACCCTGCTCTCGGGCCTGGGCTTCGAGTCGGGCGGCCTGGCGGCCTGCCACGCCATCCACAACGGCCTGACCACCCAGGAGGCCACCCACGCCTTCTGGCACGGCGAGAAGGTGGCGATCGGCGTGGTCGCGGCGCTGTTCCTGACCGACCAGCCGGCCGAGCGAATCGACGAGGTCTACGACTTCTGCCTCGACATCGGCCTGCCGGTGACCCTGGCCGAGATCGGCCTGGGCGAAGCGGGGGACGCGCAGCTCCGCGCGGTGGCCGAGGCCGCCTGCGCCGCCGGCGAGACGATCCACCACGAGCCCCACGAGGTGAAGCCGGAGACGGTGCTCTGGGCGCTCAAGGCCGCCGACGCCGAGGGCCGCCGGCGCCGGGCGCTGCGCGGCGCCTGACCGCCGCTGCTGGAAGACCTAGAGCAGATGCCGACCTGAAGCTCTCGCGACGCGATCCCTGCAGGTCGGCTGACTCTGCTCTCACACATTGAAGTGAGAGCGACGTCTCGCGACTGGCGGAACCGCTGCGCGGGTCCAGACGGTCGCAAATCTCTCTAACCGCGACGTGCGCTACACCGCCGCGGCCAGCATCCGCTCCGCTTCGGCCAGGTCCTCCGGGCGGTTGGCGTTGAAGAAAGGGTCGTGCGGCGTCACCGGCCAGTCGACGGCGGTGACCTTGTAGCGGGCGGTCCAGACGTCGACCTTGCGGACCTCCTCGACGGTCATGGCCGCGCGCAGCTCCTCGGCGAGGCTGACCGGCCAGAGGGCGATCGGCGGGTGGGCGCGGCCGCCCGAGCTGGCGCAGGCGATGTCGGCGCCCTCGGCGATCATCGCCCGCTCCAGCCGCTCGACCAGGTCGCGCGGCAGGAAGGGCGCGTCGCTCGGCACCGTCAGGATCAGGTCGCAGACCGGCGCGTGACGCGCCGCCCACTCCATGCCGGTCAGCACCCCGGCCAGCGGCCCGGCGAAGCCGCCGACCGCGTCGGGGGCGACCGGCAGGTCGAAGTCGGAAAAGCGGCCCGGGTCGCCGTTGGCGTTGATCACCAGGCAGCTCGCCTGCGGGCGGATGCGCTCGAGGATATGCGCCAGGATCGGCCGGCCGGCCAGCGCGCGCAGCCCCTTGTCGCCGCCGCCCATGCGCCGCGCCAGGCCACCGGCCAGGATCACCCCGCAGACCTTGTGCCGCATTCTCCGCTCCCGCCGCCCGACCTCGGGCCTTCAAGACTGCTTCGGTCGGCCGCACCCGGCCGGCCCGGTTCGGGCCGCCGCCCGCGTCAGCTCTCCGCCCGGCTGCCCTTGCGGCGGTGACGCGGGTCCTCCTCCTCGGCGTCGCTGCCGTCGCTGTCGAACACCAGGCGCTCGGGCCCGGAGAGCGCAAGGAAGCGCTTGCCCTTGGCGCGGCCGACCAGGGTCAGGCCCGCCTGCTGCGCCAGCTCGACGCCCCAGGCGGTGAAGCCCGAGCGGCTGACCAGGATCGGGATCTCCATCTGCACCGTCTTGATCACCATCTCGCTGGTCAGGCGGCCGGTCGTGTAGAAGATCTTGTCCTCGGCGCCCAGCCCCTCCAGGAACATGTAGCCGGCGATCTTGTCGACCGCGTTGTGGCGCCCGACGTCCTCCATGTAGACCAGCGGCCGCGCGCCCTGGCAGAGCACGCAGCCGTGGATCGCGCCTGAGGTCAGGTAGAGGCTGGGCGCGCCGTTGATTTTTCGGGTCAGGGCGTAGAGCTCGGAGGTGCGCAACCGCGCCTGCGGGTTGAGGCGCACCTCGTCGAAGCGCTCCATCAGGTCGCCGAAGACCGTGCCCTGGGCGCAGCCGGAGGTGCGGATCTTCTTCTTCAGCTTCTCCTCGTAGTTCGTGGCGCGCGCGGTGCGCACCACCACCACCTCCAGCTCCGCGTCGACGTCGATGCCGGTGATCTCGTCGTCGGCGCGCAGCATGTTCTGGTTCAGCAGGTAGCCGACCGCCAGGTACTCGGGATAGTCGCCGATCGTCATCATGGTGACGATCTCCTGCCCGTTGAGGAACAGGGTCAGGGGGCGCTCCATCACCACCCGGGTCTCGATCGCCTGGCCCTGCTCGTCGATGCCCCGGACCGGCTGGGTCAGCTTCGGGTCCTCGGGGTCGGGGCGCAGCAGGAACTCGTCGAGGACGGCGGCATCGGCCAGCTTGGCCTTGCCCTTCTGAGCGACGCGCACCGGCGCCCCGGTCTCGGGTGCCTCGGTCTCGGGTGCCTCGGTCTCGGGCTGCGGCGGGCTGTCGGCGAGCGTGTGACGCACGGGAACGGCGGCCTCCCTCTGGTGTCCCGCCAATATGCGGCCGCGCGCGGGTGGGGACAAGATCGCGGCGCCCCTGCACGACTTGCACGATTTCCCCCACCCCGCCTGCGGTTGTAACAGAAACAGGTTTCTGCATAGATACGCAGGCTGAAAGTCGGAAGCCCTGTGCGATGCCCGCTGCGTCGCCGACCGCCGAGCCCGCGCCCGATGGACTATCTCGCCGCCGCCTTCCGGGCGGCCTTCGAGCTGCTGATCTCTTTCGACGCCGATCTCTGGGAGATCGTCGCCCTGTCGCTGCAGGTCAGCCTCTCGGCGGTGCTGATCGCGGCGCTGATCGGACTGCCGCTGGGCGCGGCGGTGGCGCTCTTCTCCTTTCCCGGGCGCGGCGGGCTGATCGTGGTGCTCAACGCCCTCATGGGCTTGCCGCCGGTGGTGGTCGGGCTGCTGGTCTACCTGCTGCTGTCGCGGGCCGGGCCGCTGGGGGTGCTGGGCCTGCTGTTCACGCCGAGCGCGATGATCATCGCCCAGGTGATCCTGGTGCTGCCGATCGTCGCCGCGCTGACCCGCCAGGTGATCGAGGACCTCTGGGGCGAGTACCGCGAGCAGCTCGTCTCGCTGGGCGCCGGGCCGGCGCGGGCCATCCCGACCCTGCTGTGGGACGGCCGGGTGACCCTGGTGACGGCGATCCTGGCCGGCTTCGGACGAGCCAGCGCCGAGGTCGGCGCGGTGATGATCGTCGGCGGCAACATCGACCACGTCACCCGGGTGATGACGACGACCATCGCGCTGGAGACCAGCAAGGGCGACCTGCCGCTGGCCCTCGGCCTGGGCCTGGTGCTGCTGCTGCTCACCCTCGTGATCAACGCCGCCGCCGAGGGCGTGCGCCGCTATGCGCGCGCGCATCTGGCATGAGCGCGCGCGCCGGGCCGCTCGCGCAGTCGCCCCAGGCGGCGACCGCCCCGCCGGCGGCACGCCCGCGCACGGCCGGCGGCCGCTTCGAGGACAGCATCCTGCCCGGTCGCTTCGAGCAGGTGGTCTACGAAGTCGGCGGCAAGCGTCTGATCGACGGGCTGGACCTGACCCTCGAGGCCGGGCCGCTCAGCGTCATCCTCGGGCCCAACGGCGCCGGCAAGTCGCTGACCCTGCGCCTGGCCCACGGCCTGATCCGGCCGACCGGCGGGCGCGTGCTCTGGCAGAACCGCAAGCTCGACGGGGCGGGACGCGGGCCGCGCCGCCAGGCCATGGTGTTCCAGAAACCGGTGCTGCTGCGCCGCTCGGTCGCCGCCAACCTCGACTACGCCCTGGCGGTGCACAAGGTGAACGGGGCCGAACGCCGGCGGCGGCGCGCGGAGGCGCTGGAGCGCACCGGGCTGACCGCCTATGCGCGCCAAGCGGCGCGCACCCTGTCGGGCGGCGAACAGCAGCGGCTGGCCATGGCCCGGGCCTGGGCCCTGCGCCCGCAGGTGCTGTTCCTGGACGAGGCGACGGCCAGCCTGGACCCGGCGGCGACGGCGGCGATCGAGGAGATCGTGCGCGCCATGCACGCCGAGGGCTGCAAGATCGTCATGACCACCCACGACCTGGGCCAGGCTCGGCGCCTGGCCGACGAGGTGATCTTCCTCAACCGCGGCCGCGCGCTGGAACAGGCGCCGGCGGCCCGCTTCTTCGCACAACCGGCGAGCCAGGCGGCGCGGGACTACCTGGCCGGCAAGCTCGTCTGGTGACGACCGTCCAGACCAAGGGAGGAGACCCAGCGATGAAAAAGACCCTTCTGGCCTTCGTGGCCGCCCTGCTGCTGGCCGCACCGCTGTCGGCCGGGCAGCTCCAGGCGGCGGAGCGCTTCATCACCGTCGCCTCGACCACCTCGACCAAGAACTCCGGCCTGCTCGACTTCCTGCTGCCGAAGTTCCAGGCGGAGAGCGGCATCGAGGTGCGCGTGGTCGCCGTCGGCACCGGCAAGGCCCTGCAGCAGGCGCGCGACGGTGACGCCGACGTGCTGCTGGTGCACGCCAAGGGCCGCGAGGAGCAGTTCGTGGCCGAGGGCTACGGCGTCGAGCGCTTCGACGTGATGTACAACGACTTCGTGATCGTCGGGCCGCAAAGCGACCCCGCCGGCGTCGCCGGCCTGTCGGATGCCCAGGCGGCGCTGACCAGGATCGCCGAGGCCGAGGCGACCTTCGCCAGCCGCGGCGACGACAGCGGCACCCACACCAAGGAGCGCAACCTCTGGAAAGCGGCCGGCGTCGACATCCAGTCGGCCAGCGGCGGCTGGTACCGCGAGACCGGCTCCGGCATGGGCGCCACGCTCAACACCGGCATCGGCATGGACGCCTACGTGCTGACCGACCGGGCCACCTGGATCGCCTTCGAGAACAAGGGCGGCCACGAGGTCCTCGTCGAGGGCGACCCGCAGCTCTTCAACCAGTACGGCGTGATCCTGGTGAACCCGGACAAGCACCCGCACGTCAAGACCGAGCTGGGCCAGAGCTTCATCGACTGGCTGACCGGCGAAACGGGCCAGGCGCTGATCGCCGAGTACCGCCTGAACGGCCAGCAGCTCTTCTTCCCCAACGCCAGGAAGGGCCAGTCCTGAACCGGCGGCCGGCAGGGGCGTGACCGGCGCGCGAAGCGGCCCGCAGCGCGGGTCCGCCGCGCGCCCGCCGCGCCAGGCCGCCGCGAGTCCGGCGGCGCGGGGGGCGCCCGTGCCGCTGCAGCTCCCCTCCACTGGCGGGCCCGCCCCCGCGCGCAGCGGTGCGGCTGGCCCGCCCTTTTTCGTCCACCGCCGCCTTTCATGGCCGACCGGCGCGGCGGGCGCGACGCGCGGCGCTGCCGCTCGGGCCGGCTCTGGGGTAGACTGGCCCGGCCTCGCCGTCGGCTGGGCGCAACGACGAGGCGGCTACCGATCGATCGCCGGGACCCGGCACGACGGCCGCGCAGCGGCGCAGGCCGTGCGCCACCTCCGCCGCCCCCGGCTTTGGAAGGGAGCCTGCAGAGATGCTGCGAGGCCTGATCGCCCCGCTCGCCACCGTGCTGCTGCTGGCAGGCCAACCGCCGCCGGCGGCGGCGCGCGAAGAGCCGCCGGCGCTGCGCGACGCCATCGCGCTCGGCCAGCTTCCGCCCCGGGCCGCGCGGCTGCCGTCCGTCCCGCGGCGCGACCTGCCCGACCGGGAGGATTGGCGGCCCGGGCGCTACGGCGGCAGCCTGACCCTGCTGACCCGCGGCGGGCGCGACGCCCGCGACCTGGCGTTGCTCGGCTACGCCCGCCTGCTGGTCTGGACCGAGCACTTCGAGTTGGCGCCCGACCTCCTGCGCGCGGTGGAGGTGGAGGAGAACCGGCGCTTCACCCTGCATCTGCGCCCCGGCCACCGCTGGTCGGACGGCCAGCCCTTCACCACGGCGGACTTCCGCTTCTGGTGGGAGCGGGTGGCCAACAACCCGGAGCTTTCGCCCGCCGGCCTGCCGGCGGAGCTGCTGGTGGACGGGCAACCGCCGCGCTTCGAGGTGCTGGACGAGACGCGCTTGCGGCTGAGCTGGGACGCGCCGAACAACCAGTTCCTGCCGGCCCTGGCGGCGACGCGGCCGCTGTCCCTCTACCGCCCGGCCCACTACCTGCGCCAGTTCCACCCCGACTTCGTCGACCGTGCGCGCCTGGAGGCGCAGGCGGCGGCGCAAGGGCTGGCGGGCTGGGCCGCGCTGTTCGAGCAGCGCGACCGCCCCTTTCTGCTGGCCAACCCGGACTACCCGACGCTGCAGCCCTGGCGCCTGACCAACCGGCCGCCGACCGCGCGCTGGCGCTTCGTTCGCAACCCCTACTTCCACCGCGTCGACGCGGCGGGCCGCCAGCTCCCCTACATCGACGAGATCCTGCTGGACGCCGTCAGCCCGGAGCTGATCCCCGCCAAGGCCGGCGCCGGCGACACCGACCTGCAGGCCCGCGGGCTGAGCTTTCGCGACGCCGCCTTCCTGCGCGCGGCCGAGGCCCGCGGCGCGCTGACCCTCAAGCTCTGGCCGATCGCGCGCGGCGCGCAGCTCGCCATCTATCCCAATCTGAACGTCGCCGACCCCGAGCTGCGCCGGCTGATCCGCAGCACCGACTTCCGCCGCGCGCTGTCCCTCGGCGTCGACCGCGAGGAGATCAACCAGGTCGTCTACCAGGGCCTGGCGCTGCCCGGCGCCAACACCGTGCTGCCCGACAGCCCGCTCTACCGCCCGGCCCTGCGCGGCGCCTGGGCGCAGTTCGACCCGGCGGCGGCCAACGTCCTGCTCGACGGCCTGGGCCTCGACCGCCGCGACGGGCAGGGCTTCCGACTGCGCGGCGATGGCACGCGGCTGGCCCTGGTCGTCGAGACCGGCGACACCGACCCCGCCGAGGTCGACATTCTGGAGCTGGTGCGCAGCCAGTGGCGCGAGCTGGGCATCGAGCTGCTGATCCGCAACCGGGGTCGCAGCGCCCTGCGCAGCGCGATCCGGGCGGGCGAGACGGCCTTCAGCGTCTTTTACGGCTTGGCCAACGGTCTGGCGCGGCCAGCCATGAGCCCGCGCGAGTTGGCGCCGACCGACGACCGCCAGAACCACTGGCCGCTGTGGGGCCTGTACCACGAAAGCGGCGGCGCGCGGGGCGAGGCACCGGAGCTGCCAGCGGCGCAGCGGCTGCTCGAGCTGTTCGCGCTGTGGAAGCGCGCGCCCGACCGCGAGGCCCAGCGCGCGGCCTGGGACGAGATGCTGGCGATCCACGCCGAGCAGGTCTTCACCATCGGCCTGATCGCTCGGGTGCCGCAGCCGCTGGTCCATCGCCCCGACCTGCGCAACCTGCCCGACAGCGCTCCCTATCTCTACGAGCCCGGGGCCTACCTGGGCTACACCCGGCCCGACACCTACTGGGTCGAGCAGTAAACTATTTTCCAGTTCACAGTTTCAAAGAACTGCTTTTCAGTTCAGTGGATCGGAAAGCGGGCCGACCTGCGGTTTCTGCATGGCGGCGCTTCGGCCTTTTCGCAGCCCCGCGGCTGGATCGGCCAGACGTTCCCGCCTAATCTTTGCTGCAGCGCAGCATGATGCTGTTTCCGCAATGCAAAGCAGAGATCCCAGAACCATGACCGAGCCTCTCGGCACCCCCGTCGCCGACTACGCCACCCTGACCCACGAGGAGCTGCAGGCGCTGCTCGCCCGCGGCCGGCAGGCGCAGGCCAAGGCGGCGGCCAGCCACGTCTCCAACCTGTTCAGCGTGCTCGGCCTGCTGTTCGCCGGGAACCGCAAGCGCTACGCGACCTACGTCGACGCCTGAGCCCGCTCGGCGCCGGCCGGGTCATGGGCCGCAGTCACGCCCCGTTGAAGTGGACGCGCCCCAGGCCGGCGGGGTCGTAGCCGCCCATCGCCCGCGCCCGCTCGGCAAAGGCGGGCGTGCGCGCGAAGGCGAAGAGCGTCTGCAGCGGCGGCTCGAAGAAGTCGCGCCGGCCGAGCAGCAGGTCGTAGCGCTCCTCCATCAGCGGCACGAAGTCCAGCTTCAGACTGCGGGCCACCGCCTCGATGGCGAGGCCGACATCGGCGCGCCCCTCCAGAACCGCCAGCCCCACCTCCAGCTCGCTGCGCACCGTGGCCGCCGGCGTGAGCCGCGCGATGTCGAGCCCGGCCGCGCCCAGCAGGTGGGCGAGCAGGAGCTGGGCCCCCGCCTCGGCCTGGCGCGCCACCCAACGCAGGTCGCCGCGGCCGAGGTCGGCAACACGCTCCACCGCCAGCGGATTTCCGGCCGCCACCACCAGGCCCTGGCGGCGCTTCGCCCATTCGATCAGCACCACCGGGCGCCCCGCGCAGGCCGCCTCCACGGCCGGGCGGTTCCAGTCGGCGCGCGCCGGCTCGTAGACGTGCAGGCCGGCGGCCAGCGCCGCCCCCTCGGCAAAGCGCTTGAGGCCGTCCAGGCTGCCGCCGGGCAGCAGCGCCAGGCCGCAGCCGCTCTCGCGCACCGCCCAGTCCAGCAAAGGATCGGCGGAGCCGGCGATGACCGGCGGCGGCGCGGCCGGCGGCGCCGCCCCTTCCAGATTGCGCGCCAGCCAGAGGTCGATCAGCGGCTTGGGGAACAGCCACTTGCCGGTCACCCGGGTACAGGGGATCTCGCGCCGGCGCACCAGCTCGTAGAGCCGGCGCTCCTTGATCCGCAGGTAGTCCGCCACCTCGCGGGTGGTCATCAGCTCGGGCGGCCCCTCGGCCATGCCCCCTCCCCCGTCATCGCACATTGCCCTAAGGCAGCAGACCGCCCGACCGGGCGCAAGGCCGGGGCGGCCGTCCCGCCGCCCGAACGCCGGGTCGGTCGACCGAGTCCGGCCGCCGCTTCCTAGAGCGATGTGCGACCGTAGGAACCCGCGCAGCGGGTCCGCCGGTCGCGAGACATCGCTCCCACTTTCATCTGCTCTAGCGTCTGCCCCGCTCCTGCTCCACAGATTTGTCGCGCCGGACCGCTGCCGCCTTGCCCCGGCGAAGGCCGCAGAATATTTGGGGTCGAAGCACTGCCTCCGGCGGCCTAGTCTGCCGGCGTCATGCGGGAATAAGCAGCGGCCATGCGCCTCGGCCACCCCGTCGCCGAGGCCGAACAAGGCCGCGCCTCAGGAGGGATTTCCCATGCGCCTCGGCGCGAAGCGACTGCTCGTCTGCGACTGCGAATCGACCATGCCGCTGGACTCCGGCAAGCTGACCAAGGCCTGCCAGGCGGTCGGCGGCGCCGGCGAGCTGGCGCTCAACACCCAACTCTGCCGCGCGCAGCTCGGCAACTTCCAGCAGGCGATCCTGGGCGACGCGCCGGTGCTGGTCGCCTGCACCCAGGAGGCGCCGCTGTTCGGCGAGGTCGCCGCCGAGGACAACCCGCAGGCCCAGGTCGACTTCCTCAACATCCGCGAGACCGCCGGCTGGTCCGAACAGGCGGGCGCGGCCACGCCGAAGATGGCCGCGCTGCTGGCCGAGGCGGCGCTCGACCTGCCGCCCACGCCGACGGTCTCCTTCGCCTCGCAGGGCACCTGTCTGGTCTACGGCCGCGACGCCGAGGCGCTGGAGGCGGCGCAGCAGCTCAAGGGCCGGCTCGACGTGACGCTGCTGCTGCTGCCCGAGGCCGAGGGGGTGGTGCCCCCGCGTGTCATGGACGTGCCGGTCTTCCGCGGACGGATCAGCGGCGCCACGGGGCACCTGGGCGCCTTCGCGGTCAACGTCGACGGCTACGCCCCGGCCCGCCCCTCCTCGCGGCTCGAACTGGCGTTCGAGGCACCGCGCGACAACGCCTACTCCGAGTGCGACCTGATCCTCGACCTGACCGGCGGCGCGCCGCTGTTCACCGGCCACGAGCGGCGCGACGGCTACCTGCGGCCCGACCCCGGCAACCCGGCGGCGGTGCAGAAGGCGATCTTCGAGCTCGCCGAACTGGTCGGCGAGTTCGAGAAGCCGCGCTACGTGAAGTACGACGCCAACCTCTGCGCCCACGGCCGCAACCGCAAGACCGGCTGCACCCGCTGCCTGGACGTCTGCCCGACCGGCGCCATCGCCTCGGCCGGCGACCTCGTCGAGATCGACCCGCATGTCTGCGGCGGCTGCGGCATGTGCGCCAGCGTCTGCCCCACCGGCGCCGCCAGCTACCAGCTTCCCGGCGGCAACGGCCTTTACGAGCGCCTGCGCGGCCTGCTCGACGCCTACCGCAAGGCCGGCGGCGGCGGCGCGGTGCTGCTGCTGCACGACGACCGCCACGGCGCCGAGATGATCGCGCTGATGGCGCGCGGCGGGCGTGGCCTGCCGGCGCAGGTGATCCCCGTCGCGCTGAACGAGGTGACCCAGGTCGGCCTCGATTTCTTCGCCATGGCCTTCGCCTACGGCGCGAGCCAGATCGCGGTGCTGGTCGGCCCCGACAAGCAGGGCGAGCTGGACGCGCTGGCGGGCCAGATCGCGCTGGCCGAGACGGTGATGGACGGCCTGGGCCACGGCGGCGGGCGGATCGCCCTGCTGGACGAGCGCGACCCCGACGCGGTCGAGGCACGGCTGTGGGACCTGGAGCCGCGCAGCCGGCCGGAGCCGGGCAGCTTCCTGCCGATGGGCGGCAAGCGCGCGCGCACCCTGCTGGCGCTGCGCCACCTGCACGAGACGGCGCCGGGCGCAGCGGGCGCGGGTGCGCCGGACATCCTGCCGCTGCCCAAGGGCGCGCCCTTCGGTCGGGTCAAGGTCGACACCGCCGGCTGCACCCTCTGTCTGGCCTGCGTCGGGAGCTGTCCCACCGGAGCGCTGCAGGACGACCCGGAGCGCCCCTGGCTGGGCTTCAACGAGGAGGCCTGCGTGCAGTGCGGGCTGTGCGCCAACACCTGCCCGGAGCGCGTCATCACCCTGGAGCCGCGCCTGAACTTCAGCGAGGAGGCGCGCAGCACGGTCAAGCTGAACGAGACCGAGCCCTTCAACTGCATCCGCTGCGGCAAGCCCTTCGGGGTCAAGCACACCATCGACCGCATCGCCGACCAGCTCGCCGGCAAGCACTGGATGTTCGGCTCCAACGAGGCGGTCGAGCGGATCATGATGTGCGAGGACTGCCGCGTGGTGGTGCAGTTCGAGACGCCCAACCCCATGGCCGGCGGCGAGCGGCCGCGCACCCGCACCACCGAGGACGACCTGCGCGAACGCGAGATCGAGCAGGCCCGCGCCAAGCTGCGCTTCGAGCGCGGCGAAAACGGCGAAGGCCCGGCATGAGCGGGCTCGACCGCCGCCTGAACGCCTACCGCGACGACCTGGCCGACGCCCGCCTGCGCGGACGGGTCGCGGCGGCGCGCTTCGTCGAGGGGCGGCCCGCCTCGCTCGGCGTCGGCGCCGCCGGCCTGCGGCGGGCGCCCGGCGGGCGGCTGGACAGCCAGCTCCTGTTCGGCGAGCCGCTGCTGGTGTTCGACGAGCGGGGCGACGGCTGGGCCTGGGTCCAGTCCCAGGCCGACGGTTATGTCGGCTATGTCGAGGCCGCGGCCCTGGCGGCGCCGGCGCCCGCGCCGACCCACCGGGTGGCGGTGCGCTCCACCTTCCTCTTCCCCGAGCCGGACATCAAGGCGCCGGTCCGCGCAACGTTGACCCTGACCACGGGGCTGGCGGTCACCGGCCGCGCGGGGCGCTTTGCCGAGACGCCGCACGGCTATGTCTGGGCCGAGCATCTGGCCGAACCGGCGGCGGCGCCGCGCGACCCGGTCGAGGCGGCGCTGGAGTTCCTGTACACGCCCTACCTCTGGGGCGGCAAGTCGGCGGCCGGCGTCGACTGCTCGGGCCTGGTGCAACTGGCGATGACCGCCGCCGGCTTCGCCTGTCCGCGCGACACCGACATGCAGGAGACGCACGAGGCTCTGGGGCCGGCGGTCGATCCGGCTGCCCCGCCGCAGCGCGGCGACCTGATCTTCTGGACGGGCCACGTCGCCATCGCGCTCGACGCCGAGACCGTGCTCAACGCCACCGCGCACTTCCTGTCGACGGTGATCGAGCCGCTGGCCGAGCTCGACGCCCGGGCGCGCGCCGACAGCCCGGGCGGCGTCACAACGATCCGGCGGCCGCCGGTCTAGAGCATTTTCCGATCAATCACGGTCATATCCGGCAGCAGCGAAGTAGTTTTCACACTCATCCGGCGTGAAGATGTCGACGGCTTCGGCGATGGCGTCCCAGAGGTCGTCGACGGTGCGGGCTGCGATCTTCTTGAGGAAGGCCTTGAGCTTTGAGAATGCCATCTCGATCGGATTGAAGTCGGGACTGTAGGGCGGGAGGTAGAGCAGTTCGGCTCCGGCGGCTTCAATGGCCTCGCGGACGGCGATGGGTTTGTGGGCCGGTAGATTGTCCATGACGACGACATCGCCAGGATTGAGGGTCGGGATCAGAACTTGTTCGACATAGGCGATGAAGGCTTGGCCGTGCATCGGGCCATCAAGGACCATGGGAGCGGTCATGCCGTCGAGACGGAGCGCGCCGACGAAGGTGGTCGTCTTCCAGTGGCCGTGCGGGACGGGCGCCCGACAGCGTTCGCCTCTTGGCGCGCGGCCGTAGCGGCGCGCCATCTTGGTGGAGGCTCCGGTTTCGTCGATGAAGACAAGACGCTCGGGCAGGAGCTCGATCTGCCGTGCGAACCAGGCGCGCCTGCGACGTAGCACGTCAGCCCGCTGCTGCTCGGATGCATGCGCGGTTTTTTTGAAGCTGAGGCCATGCCGGTCCAGCAAACGCCAGATCGTGCTCAACGAGAAGACGGCGCCATGGGCCTCTTCGAGATGCGCCGCCATCTCCTCCAGAGTGATGTCCGGCCGTTCGTCGATCAGGGCCAGGAGTTCGTCGGCATAGACTTCGATCCGGTGCGAACGGCGGTCGCCGCCCAGCGGCCGGGGCTCGGTGTGCCCGAGCCGTCGATAGCGATCCATCCACTTGATCGCCGTCGAGGGGGCAATCCCGAACCGATCCGCGGCCCTTCGGCAGGAGAGCCCGCCTTCCACCGCACGGATCACGCGCTGTCTTAGGTCGTTCGAAAGAGGTCGCGTCATGCAAGCTGGCCTCCTCCACCAGCCTACATCGTGAATCACATTTCTCGACGCATGGGAATCCCCTTCGACTCCAGCAGGTCGGAAAATGCTCTAGAGTGATTTGCCACCGTTAGGACGCGCGTCAGCGCGTCCGCCGGTCGCGAAAAACCACTCTAGCCCTTTGGTGTAGAGCCGGTTTCTTGTGATCGGCGGACCCACGCCGTGGGGCCAAACGATCACAATCGGCCCTAGGTGTGGAGCCTCAACAGGTTGTTCTCGGAGAGGCCGAGGCGGCTGATGGGCGTGTTGGTTTTCAAGCTACCATGTGGGCGATGCCAGTTGTAGCGATGGAGCCAGGCGGGCAGGTGCTGTGCGCGCTGGTCTGAAGTTTCATAGGCATGGGCATAGGCCCATTCGCGCAGGGCGGTTTGGATGAAGCGTTCGGCCTTGCCGTTGGTTTTAGGGGTATAGGGTTTGGTGCGGATGTGGCGTAGGCCGAGCTGTTTGCAGGCGCGGCGGAACGCCCGGGATTTGTAGCAGGCGCCGTTGTCGGTCATGACCTGTGTGACGGGGACGCCCAGTCGGGCGTAGTAGGCGACGGCGGCGTGCAGGAACGCGACGGCGCTTTCCTTGCGCTCGTCGGGTTTGATCTGGCTGAAGGCGACGCGGGAGGCGTCGTCGATGCAGACGTGGACGTACTCCCAGCCGGTGCCGCCGAGCTTGGTGCCGCGGCGGTTGCTCTGGCCTCTGCGATCGCCGGTGACGCGGTGGCCGGGCCGCTCGAAGCGGCCGAGCTTCTTGATGTCGAGATGGATCAGCTCGCCGGGATGCTCGCGCTGGTAGCGGCGCACCGGCGGGGCGGGGTCCAGGTCGCGCAGCCGGCTGAGGCCGGCGCGCTTGAGGACCCGGCTGACGGTGGCGGGGGAGACGCCGATGTCGCGGGCGATCTGCTGGCCGGCGATGCGCTGGCGACGCAGTGCGACGATGCGCTTTTGGGTCGCCTGGGACGTCGGCCGGCGCAGCTTGTGGGGCCGTGAGGAGCGGTCGCGGAGCCCGTCCGGGCCTTCGGCCTGGAAGCGCGCGACCCATTTGTTGACGGTTTTTGGCGAGACCCCGAAGGCCGTGGCCACGGCCTTCGGGGTCTCGCCGACCTCCAGAATGCGGCGCACAAGCAAGGCTCGACCGTAGGGCGTCAGACGGGCATTCTCATGGATGTCCATTCGGTCCCCCGAGCGAGTTTGATGATCTGGCAATCACCAGTCTCCTCGGCCGGGACCGAGTGGACAACCTGTTGGAAGCTCACACCTAGGGCAGGAACTGCTCCATGATGATCCGCTCTTCGAGGTTGTGCTCCGGGTCGAAGAGCAGCTTGAGGCTGACCTCGCGGTCCTCGCGGATCTCGACGTGGGTGACGTCGCGCACCTCGGTGTAGTCGGCCACCGCGCCGACCGGACGCTTGTCCTGCTCCAGGATATCCAGGCCGACCACCGCCTTGTGCGGCAGCAAGGCGCCGCGCCAGCGCCGCGGCCGGAAGGCGCTGATCGGGGTCAGCGCCAGCAGGTCGGCGCCCAGCGGGATGATCGGGCCGTGGGCCGAGAGGTTGTAGGCCGTGCTGCCGGCCGGCGTGGCGAGCAGCACGCCGTCGCAGATCAGCTCCTGCAGGCGCACCACGCCGTCGATGGAGATGCGGATCTTCGCCGCCTGCCGGCTCTCGCGGAACAGCGAGACCTCGTTGATCGCCAGCGCCTTGCGCTGCGCGCCGTCGACGCAGGTGGCGGTCATGCGCAGCGGGTGCAGCTTCACGCAGCTCGCCGCCGCAACCCGCTCGACCAGCCCCTCTTCGCGGTATTCGTTCATCAGGAAGCCGACGGTGCCGCAGTTCATGCCGTAGATCGGCACGCTGCGCTCCAGGTTGGCGTGCAGGGTCTCCAGCATCAGCCCGTCGCCGCCGAGCGCGACGATCACGTCGGCCTCGGCCGGCGGCACGTGGGGATAGCGCGCACTGAGGCTTTCCAGCGCCTGGCCGGCGACGTCGGTCTCGGCCGCGACGAAGCCGATCGCCGGCGCCGCATCGCGGCTTCGCGGGCGGGCGGCGGCCGAGGCTGGGGCGGCCGAGGCTGGGGTGGCGGACGCCGTTGCGGCGGAGTGGGGCGCGGACTCAGGCGGCATGCGGGGACCATCGTCTTTTCGGCGCCGGCAGTATAGCCTTTGCGACGCACAAGACCATGGTGGAGGGGGCGAAGCGTGGAGCGCAGGAGAATGAGGCACGGCCGGGCCCTGGCGGCGCCCCTCGCGGCCGGGCTGCTGTTGCTGGCCGCGCTGGCCTGGCCGGCGGCGGCGCAGGACGACGACGGCCGCCACGCCGGCTACTACTACCCGCCTCCGCAAAGCGAGGAGACCTACGTCGCGCGCGGCCGGCCGCTGCCGCAGGCCAGCCGCCAGACCCGCATCGGCTTCGTGGTCGGCTACACCACCAGCCAGCTCGAACGCCCATACCCGCCGCAGTACCTGCTCTACGCCAAGGGGGCGGAGGCGCAGAAGCTGATCATCGCCGCCCTGGACGACGCGCGCATGAACAGCCTGTACCGCGCCCGCGCGGTGCTGGCGATGATGACGGCCGTAGCCCGCACCATGCCGATCTTCGTCGACAAGGGGGTGGAGGACAGCTTCACCTTCTTCGATCTGGCCAGGCTGCTCGGCTTCGAGCAGATCACCGTCACCGACGGCCGCGACTTCGCCCACCAGGTCTTCCTGGAGTGATCGGCGACCGAGCGGACGCGCCCTGTTCCAGGGGGGAGCCGGGTCAGCCGGCCGGCTCCAGCCGGACCAGCAGGCCGTCGGTGGAATCGGTCAGCAGGTAGAGGTGGCCGTCCGGCCCCGTCTCCACCGCGCGGATGCGGCCGATCTCCTCGACCAGCAGGCGCTCCTCGGCAATCACCGCCTCGCCGTCCAGCTCCAGGCGGACCAGCAGCCGCGACTTGAGCGCCCCGATGAAGAGGTCGCCCTGCCAGGCGGGGAACTTGTCGCCGCTGTAGAAGGTCATGCCGGAGGGCGCGATCGAGGGGACCCAGACGTGCAGCGGGTCGACCAGGCCCGGCGCCGAGCTGCGCGCGCTGATGGTGGCGCCGGAGTAGGCCACGCCGTGGGTCACCTCGGGCCAGCCGTAGTTCGCCCCGGCGCGCACCAGGTTGACCTCGTCGCCGCCGCGCGGGCCGTGCTCGTGCATCCAGATGCGCCCGGTCTGCGGGTGGGTCGCCATGCCCTGGACGTTGCGGTTGCCCAGGGTGAAGGCGGTCTCGCTGGCGCCGGCCTGCCCGACGAAGGGGTTGTCCGGCGGCACCGTGCCGTCGCGCGCGATGCGGTGGATGCGCCCCGCCGAGTCCGCCGGGTCCTGAGCCCGCGGCTTGTCGCCCCGGTCGCCGATGGAGAAGTAGAGCCGCCCCTGGGGGTCGAAGGCCAGCCGCGAGCCGAAGTGGCGGCCGGCGTTGGTCTTGCGCGCCATGTCGAACAGCAGCTCGCCGTCGACCCAGCGGCCGTCGCGCAGACGCCCGCGCCAGATCTGCGTGCCCAGGCCGCCGTCGCCGCGCGCGGCGAGCGAGAGGTAAACCCAGCCGCTCTGCGCGTAGTCGGGATCGACCGCCACGTCGAGCAGGCCGCCCTGGCCCACCGCGGCGGCCTCGGGAAGTCCGGCGACCGGCGCCGACAGGCGCCCCGCGCGGAAGACGCGCAGGCGCCCCGGCTTCTCGGTGATCAGCAGACCGCCGTCGGGCAGGAAGGCCAGCCCCCAGGGACTGGCCAGCCCCTCGGCCAGCACCGCCAGGCGCAGGCGCGCCTGCTCGGTCTCGTAGACCGTGCCATCCGGCTGAGCCGCCGCCGGCGGCGCCAGGGCCAGCGGCGCCAGGGCCAGGGGCGCCAGGGCCAGGAGCGCCAGGGCCAGGGGCGCCAGGGCCAGCAGAGCCGTGCCGGCGCCGCGGATCACGGGCGGCAGGGCGCGCGGCCCTGACCCTGGGATTGGACGGACCGGCGAGCCGGCGGCGGGGACAGGCATGGCAGCGCTCCCTCATCGGATTTGCGCGCGGATTGGCGACAAGTAGGCCGCGAGAATGTGGCGCTCGCGCGGCATGGTGGTGCCGGACGGCACAACGACAGCGGCGAGAGGCGCTGCGGGCTGGCATTGCCGGCGCAGGCAAGCTAGTCAGGGAGCAGGGTGGCGTCCGGCGGCGTTTGCCCCGCCAGACGCGAACGCGACGCCCGGGCCCAAGCCGGCAACCTGTCCCGAGACCTGCCCAGAGACCTGCCCAGAGACCTGTCCCGAGACCTGCCCAGAGACCTGCCCAGAGACCTGCGAGGAAACCTCCCGACGATGCGCGACTTCGACTTTCCCGGCCGCTCCGCCGTACACGCCACCAACGGCGCCGTCGCCACCTCCCATCCCTATGCCAGCCTGGCCGCGCTCGACGTGCTGCGCGCCGGCGGCGGCGCGGTGGACGCGGCCATCGCGGCGGTGGCGACGCTCTGCGTGGTTGAGCCGCACATGACCGGCATCGGCGGCGACTGCTTCGTGCTCTACGCGCCCAACGGCGGCGACGCGGTGGTCGGCCTCAACGGCTCCGGCCGGGCGCCGGCGGCGGCCAGCCTGGAGACGCTGCGCGAGGCCGGGCTGAGCGAGATCGAGGTGACCTCGCCGCACGCCGTGACCCTGCCCGGCGCGGTCGACGCCTGGTGCCGCCTGCACGAGCGCTACGGCCGGCGCGAGCTGGCGGAGCTGCTGGCGCCGGCGATCGGCTACGCCCGCGACGGCTACCCGCTGCACGCCCGCGTCGCCAGCGACTGGGCCGAGCTGGCGCCCAAGTTGCGCCGCAACGCCGAGGCGGCGGCCGACTTCCTGCCCGGCGGCCTGGCGCCGCGCGAGGGCGACCTGCACCGTCAGCCGGCCCTGGCCGACACCCTGGAGCGGATCGCCCGGGAGGGCCGTTCCGGCTTCTACGAGGGCCCGGTGGCCGAGGCCATGGTGCGCAGCCTGCGCGATCTGGGCGGCGTGCACAGCCTGGAGGACTTCGCCGCGGTCGCCGGCGAATGGGTGACGCCGATCGCCAGCGACTACCGCGGTCACCGCGTCCACCAGATTCCGCCGAACAACCAGGGCGTGGTCGCGCTGGCCATGCTGAACATCCTCGAGGGCTACGACCTGGCCGGGCTGGCGCCGTTGGGCGCCCTGCGCACCCACCTGGAGATCGAGGCCGGGCGCCTGGCCTACGACATGCGCAACCGCCACCTGGCCGACGGCGGGTCCCTGGAGGTGCCGCTGGAGCGGCTGCTGTCCAAGGACTGGGCCGGCGAGCTGCGCGACAAGATCGACCCCGAGCAGGCCTTCGCCGAGATCCCCGACCTGGGGCTGGCGACCTCCGACACGGTCTACGTCACGGTGGTCGACCGCGACCGCAACACCGTCAGCTTCATCAACTCCCTGTTCCACGGCTTCGGCAGCGGCATCCTCTGCGGCGAGGCCGGGGTGATGTTCCACAGCCGCGGCGCCAGCTTCCGCCTGGACCCGGCCCACCCCAACCGCCTGGCGCCGAACAAGCGGCCGATGCACACCATCATGCCCGGCCTGGTGACCCGCGACGGCCGGGCGGAGATCGGCTACGGCGTGATGGGCGGCGACTACCAGCCCTTCGGCCATGCCCGCCTGCTGACCAACCTGATCGACTACGCCATGGACCCGCAGGCCGGCCTGGACTGCCCGCGCGTCTTCGCCCTGGGCCAGCGGGTCGAGGTGGAGAAGTCGCTGCCGGGCGAGACCCTGGCCGGACTGCAGCGCCGCGGCCACAGCCTGAGCCTGGCCGGCCAGGCGCTGGGCGGCGGCCAGTGCATCCGCATCGACCACGCCCGCGGCCTGCTCACCGCCGGCTCCGACCCGCGCAAGGACGGCTGCGCCCTGGGCTACTGACCGCGCCGGCACCGCCCCGCCCGGCCCGGCCAGCAGCTTCGGCCGGGGGCGGTCCGCAGGGCTCCGGCTGCGGGGCAGCCGGAAGGCTTAGTGCTGCGCGCTCGCCGGTCGCGGGGCCAGCCTCCGTCATAGCTTTGGATCGGAGCCCGCCAGCCTGACGGGATCGCACGGGCGCGCCCGTCAGGCTGCTGCCGGCTCCGAACGCCGGCGCGCGCGTTTGCTCTCTTTATATTCTTCTTTTGTTCTTGCTATTATAAAGAGTTCTCGGCATGCTCACCTCCCGCTGAAACCGAAAGCGAGCCGCGCCATGCCCACCTCCCGCCGCCCGCACCCCCTGCTGTTGACCGAGATGGCCGAGGCCAATCGCAGCGACCTGATGACACGACGGCGCCGTGGCCCCGCGACAGAGCAGCCCGACATCGAGCGGGATCTGGTCGGCCTCGTCGCCGATCCGCTTTACTGGCAGGATCGGGATGAGGATTATTTTCAGTACGTCAAGGCGCAGTTCGACCGCGTCTACGGCGACGGCCCGGTCGCGCGCGACGCCAGCGGCCGGCAGCGCCAGCCGCAACCGAAGCGGCCCTTTGCCACCGGGCTGGCGGACTGCCCCTGAACACGCCCAACGACCAGCCGCCCGACACGCCGGGGAAACCCGCTCGCCGCTGCCGAAACCTGCAGCTCAAACTCAGAATCAGACAAGGAGAACTTCTTACTGCAAGGGCTCGCCGGGCTCCAATGAACGAAAAACTACATTCAATACAGGAAGAAATTGATCAAAAACAGCGGAGCCTAGCGGCACTTATCAAGAGAGAAGAAAGGCGCGCAAAGACGCAAGCCGTCATCGAAACCTTGGTAAGCGCGAGCCTTCGACTAGCTGCACGTCATCCTTTGGGCATGTTGGCGGGCGCCGCTTACGGCGTCGCGCGCCGGCTGCAACGCTTAATGCGCGAAAACGAAGAAGCAGAGGGTATGCCCGGGGCTACGCCGGATAATGAACTCAGCGTGAGAATCTATGACAGCTCTGACGAATTGGCCGCCGCCGAACACAAGCGCGACGAAATAACGTGGGAAATGAGCGCCCTCGACGCCGGGATTTCAGCGCTTGAGGAAGAAATCGGTAGGATCGAAGACGAGATTACCGAGGTGTGTCCCGGGATTTGTCGTCCGTCACCGGCACGTTTAGGGTCCGCCGCGTGAGGGAGGCAGCCTACGGCGCGGTCCAACAGGTCGGTATCGGTAAGCGGCCGTTCTGGTGCAGCTCCAGAAGATTGCGTTCTTCGGGCGACAGATCAGCCGCCAGGGCCTCGGTCAAGGCGATCTCCCGCTGCGACAGCTCCCGTCGCTTCAAGAAATGCGCCAAGACCGGGAGGCGATGATGCCCGTCGTAGAAATCCCGCGCGACTATGAGCTCGGCCAACAGCACATAAGCCTCGGCGACTCCTGCAGCGCCGCTTTCACAGAGGCTCTGCGCGATAAAGTACTGCTGGGCGCGCGGCAGTGCCCCAGCGCCTTCGCGCAGGCGATGGCGCGCGTAGAGGAATTGGCCTCGCGGATGCTGCAGCTCGTCGGCCGTCGCGAGATACCGCTCGCATAGGAGGGCCGCGTCCGGAAGCTGCGCGCGGCAATAGCCCTCGGCCTGCTTCACCAGCGCCCCGCCGCCCGATCTGACGGCCCCCCAGGCCTCCCCGACGCGCTCGCGGAAGCGCCAGGACAGCGCGCCGCCGTTCAGCCAGTCCTCGCCGTAGGCGTCGAGGCGGCGCTGCAGGTCGGCGCGGGTGAGCCCCCGCCCGGCGACCAGGTCGTGCGCGGCGATGCGGTACCAGAGGTCGACCTGCGCCGGCGCAAGCGGCGGCCGGGCCTGCTCGCCGGCGAAACCCAGCCAGTAGAACACCTGCGTCTCCAGAACGGCCGACGCCGCCAGCGGACGGAGGTGCTCCAGCACCAGCGCCGGCCAGTCCGCCCGACCGCGCGCGAAGGCCAGCTCCGCCAGCCAGAGCGCCGCGTTCTCGTGACCGGCCCGCGCCGCGGCCCGCAGCAGCGCCTCCAGGCGGGCCAGCTCGCCGGCCTGTCCCGCCCGCACCGCCAGCTCGTAGATCTCCGCCGCCGTCAGCCCCGCGATACCCTCGGGAACCACTTGGTCGCGCGGCGGGGTCGGCTCGCCCGGCGCCGGGCCGGACCCGAGCGAGACGACCAGCAGCAGACAGACGGCAAGCAAAGGCAAGCGCATGCCGCCATCATAGAGGGCGCCACGGACCGCCGCCAGCCGCCGCGGGGCGCCGTGGCCCGCAGCGCCGGTCGGCCGGGGCGCCGCGCCCGCGCATTTCGTGAAGAGGGCCGGCGCGGAGCGGTCAGGGCCGGCGCGCCTTTGCCCCGCAGGGCCTAACGCAGGTCGTGATCGTCTGGCCCCGCTCGCGCGGGTCCGGCGATCGCAACCGCCCTAGCCGCCGGTCACGCTCATGTGGCGCGCGGCGCCGGAGACGCCGCGGCGGCGGTCGATGACGAAGTCGTGGCCCTTGGGCTTGCGGGTGATCGCCTCGCGGATCGCCGCGCTGACCTCGGCGTCGTCGTCGGTGCTGCGCAGCACCGCGCGCAGGTCGGCGGCGTCGTCCTGGCCCAGGCACATGTAGAGCGTGCCGGTGCAGGTCAGGCGCACGCGATTGCAGGATTCGCAGAAATTGTGGGTCAGCGGCGTGATGAAGCCCAGCTTCTGCCCGGTCTCCTTGACCTGCCAGTAGCGCGCCGGGCCGCCGGAGCGGTAGCCGATCTCCTCCAGGGTCCAACGCTTGGCCAACTCGGCCCGCACCAGGGTCAGCGGCCAGTACTGGTCGATCCGCTGCTCGGTGCCGATGTCGCCCATCGGCATGACCTCGATGAAGGTCAGGTCGAAGCCCTCCGCCCCGGCCCACTCGACCAGGCGGTGAACCTCGTCGTCGTTGACGCCCTTCAGCGCCACGGCGTTGATCTTGACGCCGAGGCCGGCCCGCTTGGCCGCCTCCAGGCCCTCCATCACCTTGTCGAACTTGCCCCAGCGGGTGATCGCCTGGAACTTGTGCGGATCGAGGGTGTCGAGCGAGACGTTCACCCGCCGCACGCCCGCCGCGTAGAGCTCGTCGGCCAGCTTGGGGAGCTGGCTGCCGTTGGTGGTCACGGTCAGCTCGTCCAGCTCGCCGCTGTCCAGGTGCCGGCCCAGGCGGCGGAACAGCCACATGATGTTGCGGCGCACCAGCGGCTCGCCGCCGGTCAGGCGCAGCTTGCGCACGCCCAGCCGCACGAAGGCGCTGCACAGCCGGTCCAGCTCCTCCAGGCTCAGGACCTCCCGCTTGGGCAGGAAGGTCATGTCCTCGCTCATGCAGTAGACGCAGCGGAAGTCGCAGCGGTCGGTCACCGAGACCCGCAGATAGGAGATGCGGCGCTGGAAAGGGTCGATCAGCGGCGCCTCGCGTCCCAGCGGCGCGGCCATGCCGGCGGCATCCAGCGGCGCGCCCGCCGGGGGCGACTCTGAAGCGGTCTCCTCTGGCGACGCCTCTGACTGCGACGCAGCGGCCTGCGGCCTCGTCTTCGCCGTCTGCTCCATGCCGGCGTGTCCCTCCAAAGACTCCGTTCTGACGCGGTCGCCCGGTTCCGCCCGGCGGGGCCCTTGCCCGGCGGCGTCCCCTCCCGGGGCGCCGATCCCTGCGCGGGCGACACCGCCGCATATAGGCAGCGAGCTTTCCACTTGAACATATCGCTTCGCGCGCGGTCTTTCGCCCCCAAAGTTCTTGGGGGTTCGCGCCGCCGCGCGTTCGACCTTGGCCCCGACCCCGCCGGCCACCTCGGCCGCTCTCTTGCCGCCCCCTTGCCGCCGGCCGTCCCGGCGCCGTAGAACGGCGCCATGAGCAAGCCGGCCGCCGACAGCTTCCTGGACCGCCCGCTGGCCCGCGTGCTGGCCGCGCTGGTGGTCTGCGGCGTGGTGGCGGTGCTGGCGCTGCAGCACTGGGACGACCTCTTTCCGCCACCGCCGGAGGCGGCCCTGGCCGACCCGGACGACCCGGTCGCCCAGTGCATCGCGCGCGAACGCGCCGCCATCGAACAGATGATCGAGGCCACCCCCGAGATGGCGGCGCAACAGGAGCTTTTCCTGCAACGCGCCGAGGCGCGCTGCCAGGCCACGGTCGGCGGCGGCAACGCCGGCACCCCGCGCGGTCCGCTCGAATAGCGCCGCGGCCCGATCAGAGCAGGGCTTGCGCGCCGAGATAGGCGAGATAGAGCCCCAGCAGCAGAGCGCCCTCGCTCCGGTTCACCCGCTGACCGCTGGCCGCCAGCAGCAGGGCCAGAGCGGTCACGCCAGCCATCACCCAGACGTCGAGCGCGGCGATCTGGGGCGGCACGGACAGCGGCGTCACCGCCGCCGTCAGGCCGAGAATACCCAGCAGATTGAAGATGTTGGAGCCGAGCAGGTTGCCCAGGGCCACGTCGCCCTGGCCGCGCCGGGCGGCGATGGCCGAGGTGGCGAGCTCCGGCAGCGAGGTGCCGACCGCGACGACGGTTAGGCCGATCACCGCCTCGGGAATCTCCGCCAGACGCGCCAGGCCGACGGCGCCGTCCACCAGCAGCTTGGCGCCCGCCACCACGCCGAGCAGCCCGCCAAGCGCCAGCGGCAGGGCCAGGCGCCAGGGGGTCGCCGGCACGGCCTCGGCCTCGTGGGCGTGCAACGCGGCGGAGGGATCGCTTGCGGCCTCGGCCATCGGGCGGGCCATCGGGCGGGCCACCGCGGCGGCGCGCGCCGCGGTGCCCGTGTCGGTGCCCGTGTCGGTGCCCGTGTCGGTGCCTGTGTCGGTCGGCCTGCCGGCGGCCGCGAGCGCGCGCCGTTCGGCCAGGTAGACGTAGACGATATAGGCGAGTAGCGCCGCCACCAGGAGCAGGCCGACCGGCCGCCGCAGAACGTCGGCCAACAGCAGTCCCGCCACCAGCAGCGTGGCGGCGGCGAGCAGGCCGCCGTCGCGCCGCAGCGCCGCGCGTTGCACCGCGATCGGCGCCAGCACGGCCGAAAGCCCGAGGATCAGCAGCAGGTTGGCGATGTTGGAGCCGACCACGTTGCCAACCGCGATCCCCGGCAGATCCTGCAGGGCGGCCTGCAGGCTGGTGACCAGCTCGGGCGCCGAGGTGCCGAAGCCGACCAGGGTCAGACCGATCAGCAGCGGCGAGACGCCGAGACGCCGGGCCAGCGCGACGGCGCCGCGCACCAGGGCCTCGCCGCCGGCGAAGAGCAGGACCAGGCCGGCGGCCAACAGAAGCAGATCGAGCATGGCGGGGAGACTAGATGTGAGCTTCCAACAGGTTGTCCACTCGGTCCCGGCCGAGGAGACTGGTGATTGCCAGATCATCAAACTCGCTCGGGGGACCGAATGGACATCCATGAGAATGCCCGTCTGACGCCCTACGGTCGAGCCTTGCTTGTGCGCCGCATTCTGGAGGTCGGCGAGACCCCGAAGGCCGTGGCCACGGCCTTCGGGGTCTCGCCAAAAACCGTCAACAAATGGGTCGCGCGCTTCCAGGCCGAAGGCCCGGACGGGCTCCGCGACCGCTCCTCACGGCCCCACAAGCTGCGCCGGCCGACGTCCCAGGCGACCCAAAAGCGCATCGTCGCACTGCGTCGCCAGCGCATCGCCGGCCAGCAGATCGCCCGCGACATCGGCGTCTCCCCCGCCACCGTCAGCCGGGTCCTCAAGCGCGCCGGCCTCAGCCGGCTGCGCGACCTGGACCCCGCCCCGCCGGTGCGCCGCTACCAGCGCGAGCATCCCGGCGAGCTGATCCATCTCGACATCAAGAAGCTCGGCCGCTTCGAGCGGCCCGGCCACCGCGTCACCGGCGATCGCAGAGGCCAGAGCAACCGCCGCGGCACCAAGCTCGGCGGCACCGGCTGGGAGTACGTCCACGTCTGCATCGACGACGCCTCCCGCGTCGCCTTCAGCCAGATCAAACCCGACGAGCGCAAGGAAAGCGCCGTCGCGTTCCTGCACGCCGCCGTCGCCTACTACGCCCGACTGGGCGTCCCCGTCACACAGGTCATGACCGACAACGGCGCCTGCTACAAATCCCGGGCGTTCCGCCGCGCCTGCAAACAGCTCGGCCTACGCCACATCCGCACCAAACCCTATACCCCTAAAACCAACGGCAAGGCCGAACGCTTCATCCAAACCGCCCTGCGCGAATGGGCCTATGCCCATGCCTATGAAACTTCAGACCAGCGCGCACAGCACCTGCCCGCCTGGCTCCATCGCTACAACTGGCATCGCCCACATGGTAGCTTGAAAACCAACACGCCCATCAGCCGCCTCGGCCTCTCCGAGAACAACCTGTTGAGGCTCCACACCTAGAGCGATGGAGCGATGCCCGACCTGGGTGACTCGCCCTGGCGAGTCGCCAGGTCGGAGGGCATCACGCCAAGCCTCTGGGTTCGGGCCTCTGGGTTCGGGCCTCTGGGTTCGGGCCTCTGGGTTCGGGCGGTTCTTGCCCGACCGTGCGGCCCCACCAAAGGGGGGCCGCACGGTCGCAAGCCGCCCTCCAACAGGTTGTGATCGTTTCGCGGCCGGTCCACCGCCGCAGGCGGAACGGAGGCAGGCAGCCCGCCGCGCCCCGGCTGCCTTCTTTTTGTGTCGCCTCTCGCCCGTCGCCCGTCGCCCGTCGCCGTCAGCCCGCCCGCTCGGCCTCGGCCTTGGGGTCGAGGGCGTCCTGCAGGCCGTCGCCCAGGAAGTTGAAGGCGATCACCGTCACGAAGATCAGCAGGCCGGGCCAGAGCGCCAGCCAGGGCGCCGACCAGATGGTCTCCTGCGCTCCGGTCAGCATGTTGCCCCAGCTCGGCATCGGCGGCTGGATGCCGAGGCCGAGGAAGGAGAGCACCGACTCCAGCAGGATGACATTGCCGACCGACAGGGTGGCGGCGACCACGATGGGCGAGACGGCGTTGGGCAGCAGGTGGACCCGCATGACGCGGCCCGGGCCGGCGCCCAGCGCCTCGGCCGCCAGCACGTACTCGCGCCGCTTCAGGCTCAGCACCGTGCCGCGCACCAGCCGCGCCGTCACCGTCCAGCCGACCAGGGCGATCAGCGCGACGATGCGGTAGAGGCTGATCTCCTCGGCCGTCGCCAGCTCCGGCGGCAGGCCGAGCTTGGTCAGGTCGACCGCCGCCAGCACGATCAGCAGCGGCAGCAGCGGCAGGGCGATGGTGGTGTCCGCCAGCCGCATCAGCAGCGCGTCGAGGCGCCCGCCGTAGTAGCCGGCCAGCAGGCCCAGCAGGGTGCCCAGCAGCGCCGCGCAGAGGGCCGCCAGCAGCCCCACCGCCAGGGAGACACGGCCGCCGTAGAGCAGGCGCAGCAGCAGGTCGCGGCCCAGCTCGTCGGTGCCCAGCCAGTGGGCGGGCGAGGGCGGCTGGGCGCGCGCGAAGAGATCGACGGCGGTGGCGTCCAGGCCCAGCGCGCGCTCGATCAGCGGCGCCGCCAGGGCCAGCGCGCCGAGCAGCAGCAGCACCGCCAGGGAGGCGACGGCCGGACGGTGGCGCAGGAAGCGCCGCAGCCGCAGCCGCCGGGGGGAGAGGCCGGGGTGCGCCGTGCCCCGGGTGGCCGCCAGCAGGTCGACGGCGCCGCCGGGCGCGCTCTCGGACAGCGGCGAGGGCGGGCTCATTCCAGGCGAATCCGCGGGTCGAGCCAGGCGTAGGTCAGGTCGGCCAGCAGGTTGGCCAGCAGCACCGTGCCGGTCGCCAGCAGCAGTCCGACCAGCGCCAGGTTGTAGTCGTTGCCCATGATGGCGTCATAGATCGTCTTGCCCATGCCCAGCCAGCCGAACATCGTCTCGGTGATCAGTGCGCCGCCGAACAGCGTGCCGAAGTCCAGCGCGATGATGGTGGTGACCGGGATCATCGCGTTGCGCAGGGCGTGGCCGTAGACCACGCGGGTGTCGGACAGCCCCTTGGCGCGGGCGGTGCGCACATAGTCCTGGCGCAGCGCCTCTATCAGGCTGGCGCGCAGGTAGCGCACGTAGCCCCCGACGCTGGCCAGCGTCAGCGCCAGGGCCGGCAGGATAAGGTGGCTGAGCGTGCCGAGCAGGCCGCCGTCGCCCATGCCGCCGGCCGGCAGCCAGCCCAGCACGACGGCGAACAGCCCGATCAGCAGGATCGCCAGCCAGAAGGGGGGCAGGGAGATGCCGGCGAAGGCGAAGAGGTTGACCGCCGCGTCGGTCAGGCTCTGCGGCCGGCGCGCCGCCAGCACGCCCAGCGGCAGGGCGACGAGCAGCGCCAGCGCGAAGGCAAGGCCCATCAGCATCAGGGTGTTGGCCAGGCGCGGCAGCAGGATCTCCAGCACCGGGCGGGAGAAGAGCCGCGAATAGCCGAAGTCGCCGGCCAGCGCGTTGCCGAGCCAGGCGAGATAGCGTTCGTGCAGCGGCCGGTCGAGGCCGTGGACCGCCTTCAGCCGCTCGGCGTCGGCCGCCGTCAGGTTGGGATCGGCCGAGATCATCAGGTCGATGGGGTCGCCCGGCATCAACCCGATCAGCCCGTAGACCAGCACCGACATGACGAAGAGCACCAGGCCCAGGCCGACCAGCCGTTCGATCAGGAAGCGCGCCATGGCCCGCAGGGTAGAGCCTGGCGCGGCGCAGACAAGCGCTTTGCGCCGGCGCGGCCCCGGCACCGGCCAGGCGATGCGCTGCATGGGCGCGCGCGGTGCGCGGGCGCGCTTTCCCGTCGTTTCCGCGGTAATTCGCTGTCGTCTTGACCGGGGGGCGGCGAAGCTTTGCTTCGCTGGCGCCGGGGCGCGGTTTTCCTTTGCTGCTATTTTGCCGGCTGCGCCAGACGGCGATTGAAGCCGCGCGCCGCGCTCCGCAGATTTATGGGAAACGCGCAATGCAGCCTGTCCGCGCCGTCCGGCGCCGTCGACAGGCGAACAGGAGGGTTTGCCGTCATGCCCGTCTTTGCCCATCCCGAGTTCGATGCCCACGAGAAGGTCCTGTTCGGCCAGGATGCCGAGTCGGGGCTGAGGGCGATCATCGCCCTGCACAACACCAGCCGCGGGCCGGCGCTGGGCGGCTGCCGCATGTGGGACTACGCCAGCGACGAGGCGGCCTTGACCGACGTGCTGCGCCTGGCGCGCGGCATGACCTACAAGTCGGCCCTGGCGGACCTGCCCTACGGGGGCGGCAAGTCGGTGATCCTCGGCGATCCCAAGCGCCTGAAGAGCGAGGCGCTGTTCCGCGCCATGGGCCGGCTGGTCGAGTCGCTGGGCGGCCGCTACGTGGTGGCCGAGGACGTTGGCATCACCGTCGCCGACGTGGAGGCCATGGGCCGCGAGACCGCCCATGTCGCCGGCGTGCCGGCCGGCGGCGCGGGCGACCCGTCGCCGGCCACCGCCTGGGGCGTCTTCTGCGGCCTCAAGGCCAGCGTGCGGCACGCGCTGGGCCGCGACGATCTGAGCGGTCTGCGCGTCGCCGTGCAGGGCCTGGGCGCCGTCGGCCACCACCTCTGCGACCATCTCCACGCCGCCGGCGCCGAGCTGCTGGTCGCCGACATCGACGCCGCGGCGGTGAGCCGCGCGGTCGAGGCCTGGGGCGCCCGGGCGGTGCCGAGCGCGGAGATCCACAAGGCCGAGGCCGAGGTCTTCGCCCCCTGCGCGCTGGGCGCCGTGCTCAACCGCGAGACCATCGCCGAGCTCGCCAGCGCCGTGGTCGCCGGCAGCGCCAACAACCAGCTCGCCCGGCCGGAGGACGGCGCCGCGCTGAAGGCGCGCGGCATCCTCTACGCGCCGGACTACGTCATCAACGCCGGCGGCATCATCGCCATCAGCCACGAAACCCGGCCCGGCGGCCCGGCCTACGACCGGGACGCGGCCTTCGCCCATGTCGCGCGCATCGGCGAGACCCTGACGGAGATCTACCGCCGCGCCGAGCGGGCCGACCTGCCGACCTCCGAGGCCGCCGACCGCCTGGCCGAGGAACGCTTCCGGCCGGCGCCGCGCAAGGCCGCCTGAGGCGGGGCTGCGCCCCGGATCAGCGGGCCAGATCTTTGAAATCCGCCGCCGATTCGGGCCGGCGCCGCGATGGCTCCTCCCCCGCCCAGAGGGCCGCGATCCGGGCCGGTGCGTGCGCGCTCTTGTGTTCGCGGGCCGAACGCGATTGAGTGTGGCCAAGGTGTGACGCTGGCGGTTCGGCGACGCGCCGAGCCCGGACCAGTCAGGACGCGCCGCGCGGGGGAGCGCCATGAGTCTCCATCTCACCGACTTCGCCAAGCCGGACCTCAAGGCCAAGGCGGCGGCCTGGGCGGTGCATGCCTTCACCGCCTCCGGGGCCGTGCTCGGCTTCCTGGCGCTGCTGGCGATCGTCAACGGCGACAAGCTGGCGGTCTTGTTCTGGCTCGGCCTGGCGCTGTTCGTCGACGGCATCGACGGGACCCTGGCCCGGCGCGCCAAGGTGCGCGAGGTGACTCCGCACGTCGACGGCACCACCCTGGACAACGTCATCGACTACTTCAACTACGTCGCGGTGCCGGCCATGCTGGTCTACTGGTTCGGCCTGGTCCCGGCCGGCTGGGAGACGGTGGCGACGGCGACCATCATGGGCGTGTCCTGCTACACCTTCGCCAACGCGGAGATGAAGACCTACGACTACTACTTCAGCGGCTTTCCGGCGTTGTGGAACATCTTCGTGCTGGCCGCCTTCATCCTGCAGACCGATCCCTGGACCAACCTGGCCGCGATCGCCATTTGCTGCGTGCTGACCTTCATCCCGCTGAAGTACGTCCACCCCTTCCGGGTGCCGCACCTGCGCAGCCTGAACATCCCGATCACCGTGGTCTGGGCCGTCGCCTCGGTCTGGCTGGTGCTGGCCGACCCCGACGCCACCGATCTGCCGGCCGCGCAACCGGTCGTCTACTGGGCCTGGATCGCCAGCTCGCTGTACTTCGTGGGCCTGAGCCTCTGGCGCTCCTTCCGGCGCGAGCCCGCCGAGGACGGCGCGGCCTGACGCCGGCGGCTCAGCTCCGCGCCTTCAGCTCCCTCCGCTTGATCTTGCCGGTCGCGGTCATCGGCAGGGCGTCGAGGAACTCCACCTCGCGGGGGTACTCGTGCGCGGCCAGCCGGGTCTTCACGTGCGCCTGGATCTCGCGCTTGAGCGCCTCGGAGGGCGCCTGCCCCTCGGCCAGCACGACGTAGGCCTTGACTCGCTCGGTGCGCAGCGTGTCCGGCACGCCGACCACGGCGGCCAGCGCCACCGCCGGGTGCTTGATCAGGCAGTCCTCGACCTCGCCGGGGCCGATGCGGTAGCCGCCCGAGGTGATGACGTCGTCGTCGCGCCCGACGAAGTGGAAGTAGCCCTCGGCGTCGCAACTGGCCTGGTCGCCGGTCAGCAGCCAGTCGCCGGCGAACTTCCGCGCCGTGGCCTCGGGATTGTTCCAGTAGCCGAGGAACATCACCGGGTCCGGCCGCTTCACCGCCACCGTGCCCTGTTCGCCCGGCGGCAGGGGGCGGCCCGCGGCGTCGATCACGGCGACCTCGTGGCCGGGCACGGCGCGGCCCATGGCGCCGGGCTTGACCGGCATCAGGCCGGCGCAGTTGGCGACCACCAGGTTGCACTCCGTCTGGCCGTAGAACTCGTTGATGGTCACCCCGAAGGTCTCGCGGCCCCATTCGAGCAGGCCGGCGCCCAGCGTTTCGCCGCCCGAGCCGATGGAGCGCAGGCGCAGGTCGAAGCGCGCCGCCGGCCGCGCGACGCCGCGCAGCATCTTCAGCGCGGTCGGCGGCAGGAAGGCGTTGCGCACGCCGTAGCGCGCCATCAGCGCGAAGGCGGCCTCCGGCTCGAACTTGGCGAAACGGTGCGCCAGTACCGGCACGCCGTGGTGCAGGCTGGGCAGCAGCACGTCCAGCAGGCCGCCGATCCAGGCCCAGTCGGCCGGCGTCCAGAAGAGGTCGCCGGGCTTGGGGAAAAGCTCCTGCGGCATCTCCACGCCGGGCAGGTGGCCGAGCAGGACCCGGTGGCCGTGCAGCGCGCCCTTGGGCGGCCCGGTGGTGCCGGAGGTGTAGATCAGGATGGCCGGGTCGTCGGGACCGGTGGCCGCCGGGGCGAAGCTGTCGCTGGCGTGCTCCAGCAGCGCGGTCCAGTCCGCCGCCCCCTCGGCCGGGCCGTCGATGCAGATCACCTGCTTCAGCGCCGGCAGGCGCGTGCGCAGCGCGGCGATCTTCTCCGCCCCGGCGCGGTCGGTGATCACGGCGCTGGCGCCGCTGTCCGACAGGCGGTAGGCCAGCGCCTCCTCGCCGAACAGCACGAACAGCGGCAGGGAGATCGCGCCCAGCTTGAGGATGCCCAGGTGGGCGATGGCCGCCTCCGGCGTCTGGGGCAGCAGCACGCCGACCCGCGCGCCGGGGTCCACGCCGAGCGCCGCCAGGGCGTTGGCCAGGCGGTTGGAGGCGGCCTTGAGCGCGTCGAAGCTGTAGTCCTGGCGGCGGCCGTCGGCCAGGTGATGGATCAGCGCCGGGCGCCCGCTGCCGTCGGCCCACTTGTCGCAGGCGTCGACGCCGATGTTGTAGCGCGCGGGGATGGTCCAGGCGAAGGCGCGCTGTAGCGCTTCGTAACTGCTGGCGGCCGGCAGCATGGCGGCTCCTCCCTTGCTCGGCCCTCTTGCCGGGGCGCTGGCTCTGTCCGGTGATAGCGCGCCTGGGCGCCGCAGGCTACAGCCAGTGCAGGCGGCGGAAGATCAGGTATTCCAGCGCCCCGACCCCGACGAGCAGCAGGCAGACCAGCAGAAAGCCGAGCGGGCTGTCGGCCAGCGGGATGCCGCCGACGTTGATGCCCAGCAGGCCGGTGGCGAAGGACAGCGGCAGGAAGATGCCGGCGACCAGCGAGAGCATGTAGAGGCGGCGGTTGGTCTTCTCCGCGCCGCGGGCCAGTGCCTGCTCCTGCAGCATGGCGGCCCGTTCCCACACGAAGTTGAGATGCTCGACCAGGCGGGTCACCTCGTCGGCCGTCTCCTGCAGGCCGCGCTGCTCGGGCCCGGCCAGCCAGTCCGGCGGCAGGCTGCTCAGCCGCGACAGGGCCTCGCGCTGCGGGGCGACGAAACGGCGCAGGGCCAGCGCGCGCTGGCGCAGCTCCAGCAGCTCGCCGCGCACCGCCTGGTCGTGCCCGGCCTCCACCTCGGCCTCGATCTCGTCGAGCCGCTCGTCCATTGCGGCGACCACCGGCGCCGCGTTCTCGGTCAGCCGCTCGGCCAGCTCGGCGACCAGCGCACCGGGGGTCGCGGGGCCGCTCCCGGCGTCCAGCGCCGCCGCCAGATCGGCAACGGCGCGCAGCCGGCGCAGCACCAGGCTGACCACCCGGCCGCCTTCGACCCATAGGCGGATCGAGACCATGTCCTCCGGCCGGGCGCCGGGGTTGAGGTTGACGCCGCGCAGGATCACCAGGGTGCCGCTGCGCCCGTCGCTCTCGTGGGCGGCGACGCGCGGCCGGGTTTCCGCATCCATCAGCGCCTCGCAGACCAGCGGCGGCAGCTTCAGCCGGCGTGTCAGCCAGTCCTCGGTGGCCGGCGCGTTGCGGTCGAGGTGGACCCAGACGGCCGGCGCGCCCGGGGCGACCGGCGCGGCGCTCGCGACGTCGTCGCGGCGGCGCGGGGCGGCGCCCAGGTCGAAGCAGGCGAGCAGGGCGGGGGCTGCGGTTTCGGGCATGGGGCCGGTCCTCCGGAGTCGATTCGGCGGGCGCGTCTCCAGCGAGTCTAGAGTGATTTGCAACCCTCTGGGCGCGCTTCGGCGGGACCGCAGGGTCGCAGCCTGCTAGGGTGATTTGCGACCGTTCGGACGCGCGTCAGCGCGTCCGCCGGTCGCGAAAAATCACTCTAGGCTCGGGACCCATAAAAGGGATTCCCAACGGTGCGGAGATGTGATTCGTTGCCCCAGATATTGGGGGTGAGCGATGAAGGACGGCTATTTCTGGCTTTCCGAGGAGCAGTTTCGACGGCTTGAGCCGCTCTTGCCGACTGACACGCGTGGGGTGCCGCGTGTCGATGATCGGCGGGTGATTTCGGGGATCGTGCACGTGCTCCGCTCCGGGTGCCGTTGGAAGGACGCTCCCGAGGCCTACGGTCCGCACAAGACGCTGTACAACCGCTTCGTCCGCTGGGCGGCCAAGGGCGTCTGGGAACTGCTGTTCACCCGGCTCGCCGAAGCCGGCGGGCCGCCGGCGGCGGTGATGATCGACGCCACTCACGTCAAGGCGCATCGTTCGGCTGCGGGCGGAAAAGGGGGGCGGACGCTCAGGCTATCGGCCGCTCGCGCGGCGGCCGCACCACCAAGATCCATGACGCCGTCGACGAGCTCGGACGCCCAAGGCGACTGATCATCCGCCCCGGTCATCGCGGCGACGCGCCCGTCGCGCCCGAACTGATCGCTGGCTTGGCGCCGGAGATCTGCTTGGCCGATGCCGCCTACGACAGCGACGCATTGCGTGCGAGCCTCATCGCCCGTGGCACTCGGCCGGTGATCCCGAACAACCCGACGCGCAAGCGAAAGCACCCCTTCGATCGATCCGCCTACAAGATGCGCAACGTCATCGAACGCACCTTCAGTCGACTCAAGGACTTCAGACGCATCGCCACCCGATACGACAAGCTCGCCAGCAACTATCTCGCCGCCGTCGCAATCGCTACGATCGTGGCTTACTGGATATGAGTCCTGAGCCTAGAGCATTTTCCGATCAATCACGGTCATATCCGGCAGCAGCGAAGTAGTTTTCACACTCATCCGGCGTGAAGATGTCGACGGCTTCGGCGATGGCGTCCCAGAGGTCGTCGACGGTGCGGGCTGCGATCTTCTTGAGGAAGGCCTTGAGCTTTGAGAATGCCATCTCGATCGGATTGAAGTCGGGACTGTAGGGCGGGAGGTAGAGCAGTTCGGCTCCGGCGGCTTCAATGGCCTCGCGGACGGCGATGGGTTTGTGGGCCGGTAGATTGTCCATGACGACGACATCGCCAGGATTGAGGGTCGGGATCAGAACTTGTTCGACATAGGCGATGAAGGCTTGGCCGTGCATCGGGCCATCAAGGACCATGGGAGCGGTCATGCCGTCGAGACGGAGCGCGCCGACGAAGGTGGTCGTCTTCCAGTGGCCGTGCGGGACGGGCGCCCGACAGCGTTCGCCTCTTGGCGCGCGGCCGTAGCGGCGCGCCATCTTGGTGGAGGCTCCGGTTTCGTCGATGAAGACAAGACGCTCGGGCAGGAGCTCGATCTGCCGTGCGAACCAGGCGCGCCTGCGACGTAGCACGTCAGCCCGCTGCTGCTCGGATGCATGCGCGGTTTTTTTTGAAGCTGAGGCCATGCCGGTCCAGCAAACGCCAGATCGTGCTCAACGAGAAGACGGCGCCATGGGCCTCTTCGAGATGCGCCGCCATCTCCTCCAGAGTGATGTCCGGCCGTTCGTCGATCAGGGCCAGGAGTTCGTCGGCATAGACTTCGATCCGGTGCGAACGGCGGTCGCCGCCCAGCGGCCGGGGCTCGGTGTGCCCGAGCCGTCGATAGCGATCCATCCACTTGATCGCCGTCGAGGGGGCAATCCCGAACCGATCCGCGGCCCTTCGGCAGGAGAGCCCGCCTTCCACCGCACGGATCACGCGCTGTCTTAGGTCGTTCGAAAGAGGTCGCGTCATGCAAGCTGGCCTCCTCCACCAGCCTACATCGTGAATCACATTTCTCGACGCATGGGAATCCCCTTCGACTCCAGCAGGTCGGAAAATGCTCTAGAGTGATTTGCCACCGTTAGGACGCGCGTCAGCGCGTCCGCCGGTCGCGAAAAACCACTCTAGCCCTTTGGTGTAGAGCCGGTTTCTTGTGATCGGCGGACCCACGCCGTGGGGCCAAACGATCACAATCGGCCCTAGGTGTGGAGCCTCAACAGGTTGTTCTCGGAGAGGCCGAGGCGGCTGATGGGCGTGTTGGTTTTCAAGCTACCATGTGGGCGATGCCAGTTGTAGCGATGGAGCCAGGCGGGCAGGTGCTGTGCGCGCTGGTCTGAAGTTTCATAGGCATGGGCATAGGCCCATTCGCGCAGGGCGGTTTGGATGAAGCGTTCGGCCTTGCCGTTGGTTTTAGGGGTATAGGGTTTGGTGCGGATGTGGCGTAGGCCGAGCTGTTTGCAGGCGCGGCGGAACGCCCGGGATTTGTAGCAGGCGCCGTTGTCGGTCATGACCTGTGTGACGGGGACGCCCAGTCGGGCGTAGTAGGCGACGGCGGCGTGCAGGAACGCGACGGCGCTTTCCTTGCGCTCGTCGGGTTTGATCTGGCTGAAGGCGACGCGGGAGGCGTCGTCGATGCAGACGTGGACGTACTCCCAGCCGGTGCCGCCGAGCTTGGTGCCGCGGCGGTTGCTCTGGCCTCTGCGATCGCCGGTGACGCGGTGGCCGGGCCGCTCGAAGCGGCCGAGCTTCTTGATGTCGAGATGGATCAGCTCGCCGGGATGCTCGCGCTGGTAGCGGCGCACCGGCGGGGCGGGGTCCAGGTCGCGCAGCCGGCTGAGGCCGGCGCGCTTGAGGACCCGGCTGACGGTGGCGGGGGAGACGCCGATGTCGCGGGCGATCTGCTGGCCGGCGATGCGCTGGCGACGCAGTGCGACGATGCGCTTTTGGGTCGCCTGGGACGTCGGCCGGCGCAGCTTGTGGGGCCGTGAGGAGCGGTCGCGGAGCCCGTCCGGGCCTTCGGCCTGGAAGCGCGCGACCCATTTGTTGACGGTTTTTGGCGAGACCCCGAAGGCCGTGGCCACGGCCTTCGGGGTCTCGCCGACCTCCAGAATGCGGCGCACAAGCAAGGCTCGACCGTAGGGCGTCAGACGGGCATTCTCATGGATGTCCATTCGGTCCCCCGAGCGAGTTTGATGATCTGGCAATCACCAGTCTCCTCGGCCGGGACCGAGTGGACAACCTGTTGGAAGCTCACATCTAGTGGGTCATCAGGGCCGGCACGGTCATGTGCTGCAGGATGTGGCGGGTGGTGCCGCCCATCACCAGCTCGCGCAGGCGGGCGTGGCCGTAGCAGCCCATCACCAGCAGGTCGGCGCCCTCGTCGGACAGGCGCGAGAGGATGGCGTCGTCGATGCTGATGTCACTGACCTTGATCGACTCCGCCTCGGCCTTGACGCCGTGGCGGGCCAGCACCAGGGCGATGTCAGCGCCCGGCTCGTCGCCGTGGGCGGCGCGGCTCTTCTTCGGATTGACGGTCAGCACGGTGACCTTGTCGGCCGCCGACAGCAGCGGCAGCGCGTCGCTCGCCGCGCGCGCCGCCTCGCGGCTGGCGTCCCAGGCCAGCAGGACGTTGCGGCCGAAGCCGGCGGGCGCGCCGATGTAGGGCACCAGCAGGACCGGCCGGCCGGCGCCCAGCAGGCACTGCTCGACCGTGCCCTCGCCCAGGCTGTTCTCGTCGTCGGGGTCGTGCTGGCCGAGCACCACCAGGTCGGCGTAGCGGGCGTGCAGCGCCAGGGTCTCGGGCACCTCCTCGACGTAGGCCGTGGCGCGGCGGCTCTCGACGCTGCGCCCGGCGCGCGCGGCCGCCTTTTCGAAGGCGGCGACCGCCTCGTCGGCCTTGGCGCGCATGGCCTCGCGCTGGGACTCCAGGGTGGAGGCGGGAATCTGCGCCATCACGAAGGTCGGGACCACCGGCTCCATCATGACGAAGAGGCCGACCAGGTGCGCGTCGCTGCGCGCCGCCAGGTCGAGCGCGACGGCCACCCGGTCGGCGCAGGCCTTGCTGTTGTCGAGATGGACCAGAATCGTCTTGTAGCTCATGGGCGTTTCGCTCCTTCCCCTCTGCGGCGCCTGGGGCCCGGCTGCCGGTCCTTCCAAAATCGGATAGGAAGAAAACCTTGCCTCAAGCGCATCCGAAATGACGCAGGTCAACCGCCCGTCCCCCATCGGGCGGGCGGCAGCCATGCACGGGGCCGGATGTCGGTCCCGATATCGCTCCCGGCGCCAGCCCCGTCAGGCCGGCTGTTCCCTCGTTTCCCCCTGCTGGTCCATCGCCGCCTGCGCGGCCTCGTCCAGCGCTGCCGCGCGGCGGAACGCCGGCCGCGCGGCCAACCGGTCGAGATAGTCGGTGAAGACCGGCCGCGGCGCGATCACCTCGATATGCTGGCCGAAGACGAGCTGGGCGCCGGCGCAGAGGTCCGCCGTGGTGAAGTCCGTGCCGGCGAGGTAGGGCGCGGCGCTCAACTGCCGCTCCAGCGTGTCCAGCACCCGCTCCAGGCTGCCGTAGCCGATCATGCCGCGCACCGCCTCGGGGGGCTCGAAGCCCGCCGCGCGGGCGGTGATGGCCGCGTCGAAGGGGCCGGCGCTGAAGAACAGCCAGCGATAGTAGGCGCCGCGCGCCGGCGGCGGCGGCGCCAGGCCGCGTTCTGGGAAGGCGTCGGCCAGGTAGCTGCAGATCGCCACCGTCTCGGTCACCACGGTGCCGCCGTGGCGGATCGCCGGCAGCTTGCCCATCGGGTTGACGGCCAGGAACTCGGGGGTCTGCAGGGCCGGGCCGTAGGTGAGGTATTCGGCCCGGTAGGGCGCCTCCACCTCCTCCAGCATCCAGCGGACGATGCGCCCGCGCGACTGCGGGTTGGTGTAGAAGACGATCTCCTCGCTCACGCGGCCGACCCTTCCTGCATCGTGGAGCCCGCCAGCAGGCTAGACCGGATCGTGACCGATTGGAAACACTTCGTGCCTACAAACGATTACGTAAATCCAACCTGAATTCAGACGCTTAGGGCGGAGCCGCTGCAAAGCCGCGGGCCTCGCGCGCGGCCGGCATCCCCCGCCCCCCCCCCCGCGGCATCCCCCCGCGGCGTCACCCTGCCGCGTGGCGGGCCTGCCAGCCGTCGGGGTCGTCGAGGAAGGCCTTGACCTCGGCCAGGCCCTGGCCGGAGAGGTAGCCGGCCGCCTCGGCCGCGGCCAGCGCGTCGTACCAGGTGCAGAGCGCGTGCAGGCTGACCCCCTCGGCCTCCAGCCGGGCGATGCCCTCGGGGAAGATGCCGTAGTGGAAGACGACGAAGCTGTGCGCCGCCTCGGCGCCGGCGCCGCGCAGCGCCTCGATGAAGCCCAGCTTGGAGCCGCCGTCGGTCGCCAGGTCCTCGACCAGCAGGGCGCGCGCGCCCTCGGGGAAGGTCCCCTCGATCTGGGCATTGCGCCCGAAGCCCTTGGGCTTCTTGCGCACGTAGACCATCGGCAGGCCCAGGCGCTCGGCGATCCAGGCGGCGAAGGGAATGCCGGCCGTCTCGCCGCCGGCGATCACGTCGAGGGATTCGTAGCCGACCGACGCGGCGATCCGCTCGACCGCCAGATCCATCAGCTTGGCCCGCGCGCGGGGGAAGGAGATGATCTTGCGGCAGTCGACGTAGACCGGGCTCTTGCGCCCCGAGGTGAAGGTGAAGGGCGCGTCCGGCCGGAACAGCACCGCCTCGATCTCCAGCAGGATGTTGGCGGTGGTGCGGGCGGCGTCGGCGGCTGCGCTCATGGGCGGGCTCCCTCGTTCGGTAGCGGGGCGGTCGGTATCGGGGCGGTCCATATCGGGGCGGCGGTCCCGCCACGCCGCGGGTGATAGCCGGGTTTTCCCCGTCGAGGCAACGCCGCCCCTTCACAGCGCGGGTGCCAGGGTCCATCTTGGGCGCAGACGATAACGGCCCGGGGTGTCCCGCGCGGCTGCCGCCGCCACGGGGCTGAGATCACACCCGCCGAACCTGACCTGGATCATGCCAGCGCAGGGAGCCGCCGCGGCCTCCGCCCCGCCTTCGCAACCAGACCCGGCGGCGGACGCGCCCCGCAGACCTCCGGCTCCCGCCCCGCGCTGACGGGAGGTGCCGAGATGCCAGACCCTACCCGCCGCCGCGTCCTGACCTCGGCCGGCCGCCTCGTCCTGGGCACGGCCGGCTTGGGCACGGCCGGCTTGGGCACAGCCAGCTTGGGCACGGCCGGCCTCGCGGCCCCGGCCGTCGCGCGCGAGCGCCGGGTCTGGCGCCTGGCGACCTCCTGGCCGAAGAACGCGCCCGGCCCCGGCACCACCGCCGCCCGCCTGGCCGAGCGGATCACCGCCCTGTCCGGCGGGCGCCTGACGGTCGAGCTGCACGCCGCCGGCGAGTTGGTGCCCGCGCTGGAGGTCTTCGACGCGGTGGCCGCCGGCACGGTCGAGCTGGGCCACTCGGCGGCGCTCTTCTGGTCGGGCAAGATGCCCTCGGCCCCCTACTTCACCGCCGTGCCCTTCGGCCTGCTGCCCGAGGGCCACGACGCCTGGCTGACCGCCGGCGGCGGCCAGGCCCTGTGGGACGAGCTCTACGGCGCCTTCGGGGTCAAGCCCTTCGCCGCCGGCAACTCCGGCATCCAGATGGGCGGCTGGTACCGCAAGCCCATCGCGGGGCTGGAAGACCTCAAGGGTCTGCGGGTGCGCATGCCGGGTCTGGGCGGCGAGGTGCTGCGCCGGCTGGGCGCCGCGCCGACCACCCTGCCGCCCGGCGAGATCTTCACCGCGCTGTCGACCGGCGCGATCGACGGGGCGGAGTTCCTGGGGCCCTGGCAGGACCTCTCGCTCGGCCTGAACCGGGCGGCCCGCTACTACCTCTGGCCCGGCTGGCACGAGCCCAACGGCAGCGCCGAGGCGCTGGTCAACGCCGCCGCCTACGCGGCCCTGCCCGAGGATCTGCAGCGACTGATCGCGACCTGCTGCGAGGCGGAGAACCGGCGCGGCCCGGCCGAGGCCGAGTGGCGCAACGCCGAAGCCCTGGCCCGCCTGCGCGAGGACCCGGAGGTGACCCTGGCCGCCTGGCCCGAGCCGGTGCTGCGCGCCGCCCGCGCGCAAAGCGAGGCGGTGCTGGCCGAGCTGGCCGAGGCCAGCGCCCTCGACCGGCGCCTGCGCGACTCCTACGCCGCGGCCAAGGCGCGCCTGCTGCCCTGGGGCCGTGTCGGCCGCCATGCCCTGCTGGGCGCCCAGCTCGGCGCCTGATCCCGCTTGCCCGCCGGCCGCGCCGCGAAAGGAGGCACTGCCATGACCCTCGCCACCAGCCTGGAGCGTCCCTCGGTCACCCTGAAGGCGCTGCGCGCCCAGACGCCGCTGGTCCAGAACATCATCAACTTCGTCGCCATGGACCTGGCCGCCAACAGCCTGCTGGCCGTCGGCGCCTCGCCGGCCATGGTGCACGCCCCGCAGGAGGCGGCGGAGTTCGCCGGCCTGGCCGGGGCGCTGACCGTTAACCTGGGCACGATGGAGGCGCACTGGGTCGAGTCCGCCGAGGCCGCGGCCAAGGCGGCCGTCGCCGCCGGCCGGCCCTGGGTGCTCGACCCCGTGGCGGTCGGCGCCACCGCCTTTCGGCGCGCCAACGCCACCCGGCTGCTGGCCTGCGGACCGACGGTGGTGCGCGGCAACGCCTCGGAGATCATGACCCTGGCGGGCCTGAGCGGCGCCGAGGGCAAGGGGGTCGACTCCACCGTCGGCTCGGACGCGGCGGTCGAGGCCGCCCGCCGCCTGGCCCGGCAGAGCGGCGCCGTGGTCGCGGTGACCGGCGCCATCGACCGGGTCAGCGACGGCACGCGCGAGGCGAGCTGCGCCAACAGCCACGAGATGATGACCCGCATCACCGCCGGCGGCTGTGCCTTGACGGCGATCACCGGCGCCTGCCTGGCGGTGCAGCCGGACCCGCTGGCCGCCGCCCTGCACGCGCTGGCGATCTACGGCGTCGCGGCCGAGAAGGCGGCGGCGCGGGCGCGCGGGCCGGGCAGCCTGCGCCTGCACCTGCTCGACGAGCTTTACCGCCTCGACCCGGAGGAGCTGGACCTGGAGGCCCGCCTGGCATGAACGCGCGTGCGTCCTTCGACCTCTCGGTCTACCTGGTGGTCGGCCGCGACGACTGCCGCCGCCACGGCCTCGAGGCGGTGATCGACGCCGCCCTGGCCGGCGGCGCGACTCTGGTGCAGCTCCGCGAGAAGCACCTGCCGCCGGCCGACTACCTGGAGCTGGCGCGCGCCCTGTTGCCGCGGCTGGAGGCCGCCGGGGTGCCGCTGGTGGTCAACGACCGGGTCGAGGAGGCGCTGGCGCTCGGCGCCGACGAGGGGCGGGTCGGCGTCCACGTCGGCCAGGGCGACCTGCCGGTGCGCCAGGTGCGCGCGCGCCTGGGCCCCGCGGCCGTGCTCGGCCTGTCGGTGCGCCGGCCGGAGGAGGCCGCCGCCGCTCCGGCCGGGCTGGTCGACCACCTGGGCGTCGGGCCGGTCTTCGCCACCGCCACCAAGGCCAACGCGCCCGACCCGATCGGCCCCGAAGGCGTCGCCGCCGTGCGCGCGGTCACCGACCTGCCGCTGGTCGGCATCGGCGGCATCACCGCCGCGCGGGCGGGCGCGGTGATCGCCGCCGGCGCCCAGGGCGTCGCCGTGGTCTCGGCGATCGCCGGCCAGGCCGACCCGGCGGCCGCCACCGCCGAGATCGCGCGCGCCGTCGCCGCGGCGCGGCGGGCAGAGGGTGCGCCGGACCAGAGATAGCGCGGGATCAGAGATAGCGCGGGATCAGAGATAGCGCGGGGGCGCGGCGAAGCTGCTCGCTCGCCCGACCTGGGCACGCGGCCCCTCCAGCCAGGTCTCGGCGGCGCCGCGGCCGAGCGCGTGGAGGTAGCCGAGGAAGCGCCGGTCGGCGTTGAGCCGGCTGGAGGCACTGAGCTCGCCCAGCACCTGCGGCTCGGCGATGCCGTGCAGCCGCACCTGCGGATGCACCGCCGCCAGCCACTCCAGCTCGGCCAGCAGGCCGCCGCCGCCGGCCAGGGCGTTGAGGCGGTCGAAGATCTCCTGCGGGCTGGTCGGCGTACCCGGCTGCTCGCGCCCGTCCAGCTCGATCAGCAGCAGGTCGCCCGGCGCCGCCGCCTGCGACCCCGCCTGCGCGCGCTCCGTCTCCCGCGCCGCCACCAGGGGGCGCAGCGGCGGATTGGCCAGGTAGGCGCCGTCCCAGTAGGGCTCGCCGTCGATCTCCACCGCCTTGGTCAGGAAAGGCAGGCAGCTCGAGGCGAGCACCGCCTCCAACGTCAGCTCCTCCGGCCCGAACACCCGCAGGCGCCCGCGCCGCACGTTGGTCGCGGCGACGAAGACCCGCGGAGCGCGTGCGGTGCGCAGCCGCGCGAAGTCGATGGTCTCGCGCAGCACCTGGCGCAGGGGATTCACGTCGAAGGCGTTGAACTGGTAAGGCGAGAAGAGGCGGCTGAGGGTGTCCAGCCAGCGGTAGCCCGGCGAGTAGTCGAGGCTGCCGGGCCCCGCCACCCAGCGGTCGAGCGGGCTGGGCTGCAGCGGCGAAAGGGCGGCCAGCGCGGCGGTGCGCTCCCAGACCTCGGCCAGCTTGGCGCGCGCGCCCGCGCGGCCGCCCTCGGCGAAGCCCTGGGCCAGGGCCACGGCGTTGACCGCGCCGGCACTGACGCCGCTGATCACCGGAAAGACAAGGTCCTGTTCCTCCAGCAGGCGGTCGAGCACGCCCCAGGCGAAGGCGCCGTAGGCGCCGCCGCCCGGCAGCGCCAGCCCCAGCGACGTGACGCCGACGTCTTGCGGCGCGCTTTGCGATCTGCCCTGGTCCGCAGCGCGGCGCTGACGGCTTCCGTTGCGCGGCATCGCGTGTATGCTCCCTGCAGCTCTGGATACCCCGGCCCAGATTGCATCCACGGGGACGCCAGACAAGCCGCAGGCCGACGACCGACCCGCCGAAGCGAGAGCGCCCCATGCCGAGCCCCACAGCGCCCGATCCCCAGGCCCCCGATCTCCAGGCCCCCGATTCCCAGGCCCCCGATCTCCAGGCCGCCGATAACCAGGCCGCCGACGGTCAGGCGGGGCCGTCCGACACTCCCTCCGCCGAGGCGCTGCTGGCGCGCGCCCAGCCGGCGCCGGCCGGCGCGCCTGACGACTCCCTGCTGCTGCTGCGCGAGGGAGCGGTGGCGACGATCTGGCTGAACCGTCCGGCGCGGCGCAACGCCCTGAACCACGCCGCCTGGACCCGGCTGGGCGAGACGGTGACGGCGCTCAATGCCGACCCGGAGCTGCGCTGCATCGTGGTGCGCGGCGCCGGCGGCGAGGCCTTTGCGGCGGGCGCCGACATCTCCGAGTTCGACGCGCGGCGCTTCGACGCCGCCTCGGCCCGCGCCTATGCCGACAACATGCACGCGGCGCTGGAGGGGCTGATGCACTCGCCCCACTGCACCCTGGCGGCCATCGAGGGCGCCTGCGTCGGCGGCGGGCTGGAGCTGGCGCTCTGCTGCGACCTGCGGATCTGCGCCGAGGGCAGCCGCTTCGGCATCCCGATCAACCGCCTGGGCCACGTGCTGCCCTGGGAGGGCATGATCCCCCTGGTCCAGCTCACCAGCCGCGCGGTGGCGCTGGAGCTGCTGCTCGAGGGCCGCATCTTCGCCGCCGAGGAGGCCTACGTGAAGGGCCTGGTCAACCGGGTGGTCGCGCCCGCGGCCTTCGAGGCGGAGGTCGCGGCCACCGCCCGGCGCCTGGCCGCGGGGGCGCCGCTGGCCGCGCGCCTGCACAAGCTGCACGCCGCCCGCGCGCTCGACCCGGCGCCGCTCAGCGAGGCGGAGTACGACCGCGCCTTCGGCGTCTGCGACAGCGCCGACTACCGCGAGGGGGTGCGGGCCTTCCTCGACAAGCGCAAGCCGGTGTTCCGGGGCGAATAGCGCGCCCACGGCCCGAAGGACAGGCCGCGCGGTCGGCTGACTCTGCTCTCACACATAAATGAGAGCGATGTCTCGCGACCGGCGGAGGCGCTGACGCGCGTCCAAACGGTCGCAAATCACTCTAGACCGGCTCGCCCTGCGGATCCTCGGAGCCGCGGCGGTACTTGAAGACGCCTTCGCCCTGGCCGACCAGGGTGCCGGTCTCGTCGCGCACCTCGCAGCTCGCGAAGAAGATGCTGCGCCCGCCGCCGGTGCGGTGCGCGCTGGCGGTGAGCCGGCGCCCCTCGAAGCCCGGCGCCAGGAACTGGCAGGTGAGCTGCAGGGTCATGGCCCGACGCACCCGCCCCGGCGTGGCGCAGTAGCAGCCGGCATAGCCGCAGGCCGTGTCGATCAGGGTGGCCAGCACGCCGCCGTGCATCACCGCGCTGCGATTCATGTGGACGGCCGCGAGCGGCAGGACGATCTCGGCCCGCCCCTCCTCCCAGTGCTGCAGGCGATAGCCGACATGGCGGGCGAAGGCGTTGGACTCGGCGGGATCGAGCGGTTCGGGCGGCGCCGACTCGGGCGCCGCGGAGGACTGATCGGTCATGGTGCGTCAAGCTGCCGCGCGGCCTGCCGTCTGTCCAGGGGCTTCGCCCGTTTCGCCGCACGGCCGCGCGGCCCCGGGCGCCGGCCTATGCATAAACCCGCTTGACGCAGCTCCCGGGCTCCACTAGAACAAAAAGCGAAATAAGAACATTTACGGAACTTGTTTGCCTCGAAACGTCTGCCGGCAGACGGGAGCGGGACATGAGCGTCGAAGCCCTGGATCGCGGCGACCGCCGGGCCGAGGTGGAGCGCCTGCGCCAGCGGGTGCGCGCCCTGGAGCAAGGCCCCGGGGAGGCGCCGCAACGGGTCGTGCCGCTCGGCGCGCCGGCGCTGGACGACCGGCTGCCGGGTGGCGGGCTGGCGGCGCACGGCCTGCACGAGGTGCGGCCCGCCCGCAGCGAATGGGACGACGGCGCCGCGCTCGGCTTCGCGCTGGTGCTGCTCGGCCGCCTGGCGGGCCTGCGCGCGGGGCCGCTGCTCTGGGCGACGCGGCGGGCCGACCTCTACGCCCCGGCGCTGGCCGACTACGGCGTGGCGGCCGAGCGGCTGCTGCTGGCGCGCAGCGGCGGCGACACCCAGACGCTCTGGGCCCTGGAGGAGGGGTTGCGCTGCCCCGAGCTGGCCGCCGTGGTCGGCGAGGTCGGCGAGCTCGACCCCACCGCCGGGCGGCGCCTGCAGCTCGCCGCCGAGACCGGCGGGCGGCCCTGCCTGCTGCTGCAGCGCCGCCGTCTGGCCGCGGCCGCCGGCCCCGCCCTGACCCGCTGGCAGGTGGCCGCGCGGCCGAGCGGCGCCGAGCGCGGCGGCCCGACCGGTGGCGGCGCGCCCGGAAACCTGGTGGGCAATCCGGCCTGGCGGGTCGAGCTGCTGCGCTGTCGCGGCGGCCGGCCGGCCGTCTTCGAGGTGGAGTGGAACCATGCGACGGGTGATTTCGCTCTGGCTGCCGAGCTTCGCGATCCAGCACCGGCCGCGCTCCGCCGCGCCGGCTGAGGCGACCGAGGGAGCGCCCCCCGGGGCAACCGGCGGGACGACCGGCGGGGCGCCGGCGCGGCCGCTGGCGCTGACCCTGCGCACGGGCAACCGCATCCTGCTGAGCGCGGTGAACGCCGCCGCCGCGGCCGCCGGCGCCGCCCCGGGCCAGAGCCTCAGCGAGGCGCGCGCCCTCTGCCCCGAGCTGCGCAGCAGGCCGCAGGACCCGGCCGCCGAGCGCGCGGCGCTCGCGCGGCTGGCCGCCTGGTGCGGCCGCTACACCCCCTGGGTCGCGCTCGACTCGGCGGCCGAGCCGGGCGGCGCCGCCGGCCTCTGGCTCGACATCACCGGCTGCGCCCATCTCTGCGGCGGCGAGGCGGCACTGAGCGAGGAGCTGCTCGCCCGGCTGCGCCGCTTCGGCCTTTCGGCGCGCCTGGGCCTGGCCGACACGCCCGGCGCCGCCTGGGCGCTGGCCCGCTATGCCACCGAGGCGGCGCGGCCGGCCTGCCGCGTCGCGCCGGAGGGTCAGCGCGCGGCTCTGGCGCCGCTGCCGGTCGCCGCCCTGCGCCTGTCGGCCGAGCGCGCGGAGCTGCTGCGCCGGCTCGGCCTGTCGCGCATCGGCGACCTGCTGGCGCTGCCGCCGGCGGCGCTGGAGCCGCGCGTCGGGCCGGAAGTGACGCGCCGCCTGCGCCAGGCCCTGGGCGGCCTGGCCGAGCCGATCTCGCCGCGCAGCCCGGTGCCGCCGCAGCACGCCCGCCTCGCCTTCGGCGAGCCGATCGGCGCGCCCGAAGACCTGGCCCGCGCGGTCGAGAGTCTGCTGGGCCGGCTCTGCGCCGGGCTGGAGCGGGCGGCGCTGGGCGGACGGCGCTTCACGCTGACCGGCTACCGGGTCGACGGCAGTCTCGCCCGCCTGGCGGTCGGCACCGCCCGGCCGGTGCGCGACCCGGCCCATCTCAAGCGCCTCTTCGCCGGCCGGCTGGAGGGGCTCGACCCCGGCTTCGGGATCGAGGCGCTGCAGCTCGCCGCCGAGACGGTGGAACCGCTGAGCGCCCTGCAGCTCAGCCTGGGCGCCGCGGCCGACCGGCCCCCGCGCGGGCCGGTCTCCGCCGGGCGCGGCCCGGAGCGCCCGCCCGCCGGCCCCGCGTCCGACGCGCGGCCGGCCGAGCCCCTGGACCTGGGGCGGCTGGTCGACCGCCTGGGCGACGCGCTGGGCTTCGCGCGGGTGCACCGCCTGCTGCCGCGCGAAAGCCACCTGCCCGAGCGCTGCGTGGCGCCGGGGCCGGCCCTGCCGCATCGCGACGTCGCCGGGTCGGTGCGGCAAGGGCGCTGGCCGGCCCGATACTGGCCGGCGGGGCCGCCGCGCCCGCTGCGCCTGCTGCCCCGGCCGGAGCCGGTGGAGGTGACCACCCCCGCGCCAGACGCTTCCGCGCCAGACGCCCCCGTGCCAGACGCCCCCGTGCCAGACGCCCCCGCGCCAGACGCCGCCGCGCCAGACGCCGCCGCTGTCTCCGGCCCCGCCGCCTCCGCCCCGGCGGCCCCACCGCTCGTGCCGCCGGCCCGCTTCCGCTGGCGCCGCCTGTCGCACCGCGTGGTCCGCGCCGAGGGGCCGGAACGCCTGAGTCCCGAGTGGTGGCTGCCGCGCGACGCGGCGGACCGCGGCCCGCGCGACTACTACCGAGTCGAGGACGCGGACGGCCGCCGCTACTGGCTGTTCCGCGAGCGCGGGCGCTGGTTCCTGCATGGCGTCTTCGCCTGAAAGCCTCGCAGGCAGGGGCGGCGAAACCGATCCGTCGTCCGGCCGCTTGAGGCGGAACTCAAACGACAGCAAAATGCTGGCAACCCAGACCCGCAATCGGAGATCCCCATGACCACCTTGACGGTTCGAAACCTCGACGAGGCCGTGGTCGCCCGGCTGAAGCAAAGGGCACGCGAACACGGACGATCGCTGGAAAGCGAAGTGCGCGACCTTCTCGCCCATTACGCGAACAAGCCGACGCCGGCGGAAATGAAGCGCCTGGCGCAGCGGATCGCTGCGACGACGGACCCCGCACGCCAGACAGACAGCGTCGATTTGCTGCGCGAGGATCGCAGCCGGTGACTTGGGTGGTGGATGCCAGTGTCGCGATCAAGTGGTTCATCGCGGAGCCGGGCCACGAGACCGCCCTGGCCGTGATGGAGCGCGGAGCTCTGGCAGCGCCCGAGCTTCTGCTGGCCGAGGTAACGAACGTCGCCGCGAAGAAGGCGCGCCGCGGCGAGATTGCCGCCGAGACCGCCCGCGCCATCGACAAGGCGCTCGGCTCGCGGTTCGTCGACCTCTACCCGCTAGAGCCGCTCAGCGGCGGCGCTCTCGACCTCGCGCTGGCGCTGGAGCACCACCTCTACGACTGTCTTTACCTGACCTTGGCGCAACGGCTATCGACTGCCTTCCTTACCTTCGATGCCAAGTTTCACGCGAAGGCAGAGGCCCTGGGGCTGGGCGCGCATGTCGAATTGCTGTCGACAAGCCAGTTCGCGCTTTCCGAGCCAGACATTGCGGAGATCCTAAGGCTTGAAGAGACCATAAAGCGCACGCAAGACATCCTCAGGGACAGTGACCCGAAAGGCACCGCCCGGCCGACACCTACAAGCGACTTCACGATCAAGGCGGACAGGAAGTCGCCGTCCCGGTGCGCCTTGCGCAAGCTCCTGCGGACTTGGCCGCCGCAGAAAATCACCGACTTCATTGCCATTTGCTCGATCGGCGCGGAGACCCCGGCGTCGTTCGGGACAGCCGACGCGCGCGACCTGGAGGGCGCTCGACACAGGGCGCGACGCCTCGCGGAAGACTGGCCCGGCGGGGCGAGCGCCCAAAACTATGTCGAGAGCCTGATCGTCTACTTCGAACGGGGCTTACGGCTTCTCGGGCGATGAGCACCGCCGCCCCCGCTTACGCCGAGCTGGCCGCGCAGACCAACTTCTCCTTCCTGCGCGCCGGCTCTCACCCCGAGGAGCTGGTGACCGCGGCCAAGACGCTGGGTCTGGCGGCGCTGGGGGTGGCCGACCACAACTCCCTGGCCGGGGTCGTGCGCGCCCACGCCGCGGCCCGCGAGGCGGGCCTGCGGCTGCTGGTGGGTGCGCGCCTGGCGCCGGCCGCCGACGCCGCCCCGCCCTGGCCGGAGCTGATCTGCTACCCCAGGGACCGCGCCGCCTACGGCCGCCTGTGCAAGCTGCTGACCCGGGGCAAGCGCCGCACCACCAAGGGGGCCTGCGACCTGGGCTTTGACGAGATCCTGGCGGCGCTGCCGGGCCAGGTCTGCATCGTGCTGCCGCCCGAGCCGCCCGCGCCGGCATCCGGGGGGGAGTTGGGGGCGGAGTTGGAAGCCGACTTCGCCGCCCGGCTCCGCGCCCTGGCCCGGGCCGCGCCGGGCGACGTCTACCTGGGCGCGAGCTGGCGCCACCGCGGCGACGACGCCCGGCGCCTGACGCGCCTGGCCGGGCTGGCCGAGACCTGCGGCACGCCGCTGGTGGCGGTCGGCGACGTGCGGCTGCACCATCCGGCCCGCAAGCCGCTGCTCGACACGCTGACCTGCATCCGCACGGGGGTGACGATCGACGCCGCCGGCTGGCGGCTGGAGGCCAACGCCGAGCGCCACCTCAAGGGCCCGGCCGAGATGGCGCGGCTGTTCGCCGCCTGGCCCGAGGCCCTGGCGCGCAGCACGGAGATCGTCGGCAAGTGCCGCTTCTGCCTGGACGAGCTGCGCTACGACTACCCGATCGAGCCGAGCCAGGCCGGGCGCACGCCGCAGCAGGAGCTGGAGCATCTGGTCCGCCAGGGCGCGGCCGAGCGCTACCCGCCCGCGCTCCACCCGGCGGGCGTGCCGGCGCGGGTGCAGGCCGCGCTCGACCACGAGCTCGCCCTGATCGCCGAGCTGGACTACGCCGCCTACTTCCTGACGGTGCACGACCTGGTGCGCTTCGCGCGCGAACGGGGCATCCTCTGCCAGGGCCGCGGCTCGGCGGCCAACTCGGCGGTCTGCTACTGCCTGGGCATCACCGCCGTCGACCCGGCCGAAAGCGAGCTGCTGTTCGAGCGCTTCATCTCGGCCGAGCGCGGCGAACCCCCCGACATCGACGTCGACTTCGAGCACGCGCGGCGCGAGGAGGTGATCCAGCACATCTACGCCAAGTACGGCCGCGACCACGCCGGCCTGGCCGCCACGGTGATCTGCTACCGCAGCCGCGGCGCCCTGCGCGAGGTGGGCAAGGCCCTCGGCCTGTCGGAGGACCTGATCGGCGCGCTGGCCGGGCAGATCTGGGGCTGGTCCAGCGAGGGCGTGGAGGCGGCGCAGGTGCGCGCCCTGGGCCTCGACCCGGAGGAGCCGCGCCTGGCCCTGGTGCTGGCCCTGACCCGCGAGCTGATCGGCTTTCCCCGCCACCTCTCCCAGCACGTCGGCGGCTTCGTCATGACCCGCAGCCCGCTCGACGAGGTGGTGCCGATCGAGAACGCGGCGATGGCCGAGCGCACGGTGATCGAGTGGGACAAGGACGACCTGGAGACCCTCGGCCTGCTGAAGGTCGACGTGCTGGCCCTGGGCATGCTGACCTGCCTGCGCAAGGGCTTCGCCCTGCTGCAGCGGCACTATGGGCGGATGCTCGACCTGGCCAGCGTGCCGCCCGACGACCCGGCCGTCTACGATATGCTCTGCGCGGCCGACTCGCTGGGCGTCTTCCAGGTCGAATCCCGCGCCCAGATGACCATGCTGCCGCGCCTCAGGCCGCGCTGCTTCTACGACCTGGTGATCGAGGTGGCGATCGTGCGGCCCGGGCCGATCCAGGGCGACATGGTCCACCCCTACCTGCGCCGGCGCAACGGCGAGGAGCCGGTAGCCTACCCCTCGCGCGAGCTGGAGGCGGTGCTGGGCCGCACCCTGGGGGTGCCGCTGTTCCAGGAGCAGGCGATGAAGATCGCCATCGTCGCCGCCGGCTTCTCCCCCAGCGAGGCCGACCGCCTGCGCCGCGCCATGGCGACCTTCCGCAAGGGCGGGGTCATCCACGCCTTCCGCGACAAGATGATCGAGGGGATGGTGGCCAACGGCTACGCGCGCGACTTCGCCGAGCGCTGCTTCAAGCAGATCGAGGGCTTCGGCACCTACGGCTTTCCGGAAAGCCACGCCGCCAGCTTCGCCCTGCTGGTCTACGTCTCGGCCTGGATGAAGTGCCATCACCCCGAGGTCTTCGCCTGCGCCCTGCTGAACAGCCAGCCCATGGGCTTCTACGCCCCGGCGCAGATCGTGCGCGACGCCCGCGAGCACGGCGTCGAGGTGCTGGAGCCCGACGTCAACCGCTCCGACTGGGACTGCAGCCTGGAGCCGGCGCGCAGCCGGCCGGGCATGGCGCTGCGCCTGGGGCTGCGGCAGATCCGCGGGCTGCCCCGCGCCGAGGCCGAGCGGCTGGTCGCGCGCCGCGGCAACGGCTATCCCGACCCCTTGAGCCTCTGGCGCAAGGGAGAGGCGAGCGCCGCCGCCCTGGAGGCCCTGGCCCGGGCCGACGCCTTCCGCTCCATGGGGCTCGACCGGCGCGAGGCGCTCTGGGCGGTCAAGGGCCTGCCCCGCACGCGCCCGCTGCCGCTCTTCGCGGCAATGGGCGAGGAGGAGCGCGGCCCCGACCCCGAGGTGCGCCTGCCGCGGCTGAGCGAGAGCGAGCAGGTGGTGCAGGACTACGCCAGCCTGCGCCTGTCGCTGAAGGCGCACCCCCTGATCTTCCTGCGCGACGAGCTGGCGGCCCGGGGCTATCGTCCGACCCGCGAGCTGCGCACGGCGGCCGACGGCCGGCGCCTGGCCACCGCCGGGCTGGTGCTGGTCCGCCAGCGGCCGGGCAGCGCCAAGGGGGTGATCTTCATCACGATCGAGGACGAGACCGGCATCGCCAACCTGGTGGTCTGGCCCAAGGCCTTCGAAACCTTCCGTCCGGTGGTGCTGGGCGCCTCCCTGCTCGGCGTGCAGGGCCGGGTGCAGCGCGCCGGGGCGGTGATCCACCTGGTCGCCGACAGGCTGGTCGACCTTTCCGAGCGCCTGGCGACGCTGGAGACCCACCCGCGCAACCTGGTCGCGCCGCTGCCGCCCGGCCCCGGCGGCAAGCCCCCGGCGCCGCCCGACGCCCTGTTCCAGCGCGCCCTGGCCCGCGCCGACGAGGTCCGGCGTCCGCCCCTCGACCAGCGCGCGCCCAAGCCCCGCCGCCCCAAGCTGGTGCAGAGCCGGGACTTCCACTAGGGCGGTTTCCGATCGAGTGGAACCACGACGTGGGTCCGCCGATCGGCCCAAAACCGCCCTAAACCATAGTGTTAGAGTGGTGCTGTCCGACCTGGCGAATCGCAAATGCGAGTCCCTCAGGTCGGAGCGCATCACGCCCAGCCTCTGGGTTCGGGCCTCTGGGTTCGGGCCTCTGGGTTCGGGCCTCTGGGTTCGGGCCTCTGGGTTCGGGCCTCTGGGTTCGGGCCTCTGGGTTCGGGCCTCTGGGTTCCGACCTCTGGGTTCCGACCTCTGGGTTCGGGCGGTTCTTGCCCGACCGGCGGACGCGCTGACGCGCGTCCAAACGGTCGCAAATCACTCTCGTGTGATGGTTCCGAAGTTCGGCAGAGGTCGCTGTGCCGAACTTCGGAACCTGAAGCGCACGAGAAAAGAAGGCTTGGTGTCCCGCTGGCCCCAAAATTCGATGCATCGCATTTCGGAGTCGGGACACTAGCCCAGGCTGCGATCGCATGGAGCCGCGCCCGCGGCGCCGCAGCGCGTTCAGGAGTTCCGGTCGACGGCGGCCCCGGCGGCGGTCCCGCGGGCGGGGCTGCCCCCGTGCGGGCTTCGCGCCCCGCCGCCCCGGGCGGCCAGGAGGTTGAGCAGCAGCAGCACGAGCAGCAGCGCGAAGCCGGCCGCCTCGGCCCTCGGGTCGGGCCAGAAGATCGCGATGCCGCCCGGCAGCGCCAGCAGCCGCTGCCACAGCCGCAGCGGCGCGAAGAGCTGGCCTTCCAGGGCGGCGGCGAAAGCCGCCAGCGCCACCACGGCGATCAGGCCGTTCCAGATCACCAACAGGACCGGACCACCGACGATGATCACCTCGTTGTACACCATGAACAGCGGGATGATGTACAAGCCCTTGGCGAACTTCCACGCCTGGAAGGCCGTCTGCATCGGCTTGGCGCCGGCGATCGCCGCGCCGGCGAAGCCGGCCAGCGCCACCGGCGGCGTGACGTTGGAATCCTGGCTGTACCAGAAGACCAGCAGGTGGGCGACGAGCAGCGGCACCCCGAACTCCTCGGAGAGCGCCGGCCCGACCAGGATGACCAGCACGATGTAGGCCGCCGTCACCGGCAGCCCCATGCCGAGAATCAGGCTGGCGATGGCGACCAGCACCAGCGCCGGGAAGAGATAGCCGCCGGAGAAGGCCATCATCATCGCCGAGAACTTGAGCCCCAGGCCGGTGAGGCCGACCACGCCGACGATGATCCCCGCCACGGCGCAGGCGAGCGAGACCGCCACGGCGTTGCGCGCGCCGAGCTCCAGCGCCCTGAGGGTCAGCGTGACGCCGCGCCCGATCAGGGCGCGGAAGCCGGCCGCGCTGACCGCCTCGCCCGCCCGCGGCGCGGTGACCAGGAAGTCCCACAGCGCCCGCCCGGCGGCCACGGCGGCGACCGACAGGATCGCGTAGAAGCCGACGCGCAGCGGCGAATAGCCGGCGACCAGCAGGCCGATCAACACAGCCAGCGGCACCAGGAAGTGCCAGCCGTCGGCCAGCACCGCGCGCACGCTGCTGAGCTCGCTGGCGGGCAGCCCGCGCATGCCCTGCTTCACCGCGGCGATGTGAACCAGCAGGTAGACCGTCCCGAAGTAGAGGAAGGCCGGGAAGATCGAGACGAGCACGATCTGCAGATAGGGGATCTGCGTGAGCTCGCTCATCAGGAAGGCACCCGCGCCCATCAGCGGCGGCATGATCTGGCCGCCGGTGGAGGCCGCGGCCTCGATCCCGCCGGCCTGGTGGGGCCGGTAGCCCAGGCGCTTCATCAGGGGAATGGTGAAGGCGCCGGTGGTGACCACGTTGGCGATGGCCGAGCCCGAGATCGAGCCCATGCCGGCCGAGGCGATCACCGCCGCCTTGGCCGGGCCGCCGCGCTGGCGCCCGGTGGCGGCGTAGGCCAGGTCGATGAAGAAGCGCCCCGCGCCCGTCACCTCCAGCAGGGCGCCGAAGAGGACGAAGATGAACACGAAGGTGGCCGCCACGCCCAGCGGCAGGCCGAAGATCCCCTCGGCCCCCAGCGTCATCTGGCTGGACAGCCGGTCGATCGAATAGCCGCGATGCTCGAGGATGCCGGGCAGCCAGGCGCCGAAGCCCGGCAGCGCGCCGCGCTGCCCCGCCATGGCGTAGAACAGGGCGAAGGCGCCGATCAGCGTCATCACCAGGCCGACGGCACGCCGCGCGGCCTCCAGCACCACCAGGGTGGTGACGATGCCGACGATGACATCGATCTGGCGCGGGATGATCGCGTTGGCGATGACATCGATGTTCCACGGCACCCAGACGCCGACCAGCACGCCGCAGGCGAGCAGCGGACCGTCGACCGCCCAGCCGAGCAGGCCGCGCGGCCGGCGCGATCCGGTGACCGGGAACATCAGGAAACAGAGCACCAGCACGAAGCCGAGGTGGATCGGCCGCAGGTAGAACAGGCCGATCGGCTCGATGCCGGAGGCATAGAGCTGGAACAGCGACAGCGCGATGCCGACCGCCGCGATGATCCGCAGCACCAGCCGCGGCTGCCGCGGCAAGCCGCCGGCGGGCTTGGACTCCGTCGCCTCGGCCGTCATCACTCGGGCCGCAGCGCGATGACCACGCGCGCGCGCGCGGCGGCGCGGCTGAGCGAAATCTCGCCCGCGGCGCTGCGCAGGCGGTGGTCGACCGCGGGCCCGCCGGGACGCATTACGTAGGCGTTGCCCGGCACCGGTTCGTCGAGCCCCTCGATCACGTAGCCCCCCTCACCGTCCGCGTGCTGCACCCCCCGGCCGGGGATGTGCCCCAGGCCGGCCGCGAAATCGGGCTGCCGGCTGGACACCAACACCATGGTGCCCTGCCGGTTCTCGTAACAGTCCTGCACCTCGAAACCATCCACGGAGTGGCGCCAGACCACGCACCAGCCGGCGCCGTCCGGTATCTCCAGCCGGGCGATCTCGCGCCCGCCGTCGGCCAGCGACGCGGTCAGCACCTCGGCCGACGCGGCGCCGGCCGAACCGAAGGCGGCCGGCAGGAGGGCGGCCGGGACGAAGACCGCGGCCGCCGCCCAGCGTGCGATCACGGACGCAGCCGGTCCGGGATCTCGGCGCCGATTTCCTCGTAATAGCGGATGGCACCGGGATGCAGCGGCACCGGCGTCGCATCGAGGGCGAACTCCACCGTGGTCTGGTTGGCCGCCGGATGGATGGCGCGCAGATCCTCGACGTTCTCGAACATCGCCTTGGTCACGGCGTAGGCCAGATCCTCCGGCATCTCGGCGGAGACGACAAGGACGTTGGGAATGCCCAGCGTCGGCACGTCCTCGCTCACCCCCTCGTAGGTGCCGCCGGCCAGATTGACCGAGGCCATGACCGGCGCCTCGGCCTTGGCAGCCTCGCGCTCGGCATCGCTCAGCGGAACCAGGCGGATGTTGTGGGTCGTCGCCAGGTTGAGGATCGAGCTGGTCGGCGCGCCGACCGACCAGAAGCCGGCGTCGATGTCGCCGTTGCGCAGGGCGTCGGCGGTCTCGTTGAAGTTGAGCCGCTGCTCCTCGATGTCGTCGTAGGTGATGCCGTTGGCGTTGAGCAGCGTCTGGGCGTTGACCTCGGTGCCAGAGCCGGGCGCGCCCACCGAGACGCGCTTGCCCTTGAGGTCCTGCAGCGAGGTGATGTCGCTGTCGGCCAGGGTCGCGATCTGGATCATGTTGGCGTAGAGCGAGGCGAGCGCCCGGGTCATCGGGAGCTGCTGCCCCTCGAAGCGGCCGGTGCCGGAATAGCCCTGGTAGACCGTGTCGGCCAGGGCGATCGCCATGTCGCTGTCGCCGGTGGCGACCAGCCCCATGTTCTCCACCGAAGCGCCGGTGACCTCCGCCACGGCGGCGTAGCCCTCGACCTTGTTGTTGATCACCTCGGCGAGCCCGCCGCCCAGGGGATAGTAGACGCCGCCGGTCCCGCCGGTGGCGATGGAGAGCTGCTGCTGCGCCGCCGCAGGCGCCGCGGTCAGCAGCACGGCTGCGGCCAAGTATTTGACAACCTTCATTCTTGCCTCCCGAACTTCTTGTGGTTGGGCGCCATCTTAACGAGTGGCGCCACGGTTTCAACCGGCCTTCCGGGCCGCCGGCCGGCCGCGTCACTCGGCACGGCGCCACTCCTCGACCCAAAGCGTGGTGGTGCCCATGTGCCCGGTCGGACGCACCCCCTCCAGCCAGGGTGGCAGGATGAAGGCCTGGGCGCGCCAGTAGAGCGGCAGGGCCGGCAGGTCCGTGGCGTAGAGCCGCTGCAGCTCGGCCCAGAGCTCGGCCCGCCGCGCGCGATCCAGCTCCACCTCGATGGCGTCGATCAGGGCGTCCATCTCCGGGTTGCAGTAGCCGGTGTAGTTCTGGCCGCCCCAGCCGTTCTCGGCGCTGGGGATCTGCTCGCAGTGCAGGGTGCTGCGCGGCACGTTCTCCGGGCTCGACAGCCAGGCGAACAGCGCCAGCCCGTCGAACTGCCGGCGGCTGACGGTCTGGCCGAAGAAGACCCGGGCCGGCTCGTTGCGGATCGCCAGCTCGACGCCGATCCGCCCGAGCTGGCTCTGGATCACCTGCTGCACCAGCTCGCGGGTGCGGTCGCCGGCGGTGGTCATGATCTCCAGGCGCAGGCGCTCGCCGGCCGCGTTGCGCCGCACGCCGTCGCCGCCCTCGGACCAGCCGGCCTCCTCCAGCAGGGCGGCCGCCGCCTCGGGGTCGTAGGGGTAGGTCGGGACCTCCGCGCTGTGCACCCAGTCGAGCGGGCTGACGGCGCCGTCGGCCACCGGGTTCTCGCCGGCAAACAGCCGCTCGCTGATCGCCTGGCGGTCGATGCCGTGCAGCAGCGCCTGGCGCACGCGGCGGTCGGCCAGGATCGGATTGTCGAGCATCAGGTCGATATGCTCGTAGATCAGCCCCGGCTTGAACAGCACGGTCCAGTCGTCGCCGTGGCGCTCGGCGAAGGCCAGGGCCTGGTCCACGGTCAGCCCCAGCTCGCCGGGGATCATGTCGATCGCGCCCGACAGCAGGTTGGCCTCCAGCGCCGGCGTGTTCTCGATCACCCGCAGGACGATGCGGTCGAAGGCCGGCGGCGGGCCGAACCAGGTCTCGTTCGGCACCAGGGCGATCTCCGCCCCCGGCGTCACGGCGGCCACGCGGTAGGGCCCGAAGGCCAGCCCCGGGTTGGTGGGGTCGCTGTCGAAGGCCGTGCGGTTGCGGTAGCTGGCCGGGTCCTGCTCGAAGATCGGCCGCTCGATATGCGCCGGCAGGACGCGGAAGTCGGCCGCCGAGGCATAGTCGAAGGTGACGCGGTCGGCGTGCAGCGTGAAGGTCTTGGCGTCGATCACCTCGATGTCGAGGATGCGGCGGTAAAGCTCGAAGTTGCTGATGCCCGACTGCGGATGGCGCCCGACCTCCCAGGTGAAGAGCACGTCGTCGGTGGTCACCGGCGTGCCGTCGCCCCAGGTCGCCTCGGGCTGGATGGTGTAGGTGACGGCGATCCCCTGCCCGCCGTCCGGCGTGGTCTCCAGCTCGGCCGTGCCGGCCTCCAGGCTCGGCACCTCGGTGCAGAGGAAGCAGACCACCTCCCAGTCCTGGTCGTAGTGGGTCAGCGGCCGCAGGGTCATGGCCTGCACGTAGCTCTTGGCCAGCATCGAATCGATGTTGGGGTGGAGCGTCGAAGGGAACTGGGTCAGGCCGATGGTCAGCGTGCCGTCGCCGCCGGCCGCCGGCCGTGGCTCGGACTGCGCCGCCGCCGGCCCGATCGCCAGGACCGCGACCAGCAGCGCCGCGAGCAGGCGTGGCAGCGGCGACAGGAAACGCGGCGAGACGGAACGCGACGCCCAGCCCAGCACGGTCTAGCCCTGCGCCTCACCGCCTTCGGCCACCTCGTCGCGGCGCGCCCGGGCGGCCTGCACCGCGCCGGTCTCGCCCGGCGGGGGCAGGCGCCCCTCCTCGACCGCGTGGCAGCGCACCTGCCCGCCGGCCGCCAGGTCCAGGCTCTGCGGCGCCTCGCTGCGGCAGCGCTCGTCGGCGAAGGGACAGCGCGGATGGAAGTGGCAGCCGCTCGGCGGATGGATCGGGCTGGGCACCTCGCCGGCCACCGGAATGCGCTCGCGCCCGGTCATCTCCAGATCGGGGATCGCGTCCAGCAGCATGCGGGTGTAGGGGTGCTGCGGGTTGAAGAAGACCCGCCGCGCGTCGCCCCACTCGACCAGCCGGCCCAGGTACATCACGCCGACGTAGTCGGAGATGTGGTAGACCACGGCCAGGTCGTGGCTGATGAAGAGGTAGGTGAGCCCCAGCTCCGTCTGCAGCTCCTTCATCAGGTTGAGGATCTGCGCCTGCACCGAGACGTCGAGCGCCGAGGTCGGCTCGTCGCAGACCAGGAACTCCGGGTTGGAGGCCAGGGCCCGGGCGATGGAGATGCGCTGGCGCTGGCCGCCCGAGAACTCGTGCGGGAACTTCTCGCCGTCGCGCGCCGACAGGCGGACCTGCTCCAGCAGCTCGCCGACGCGGCGGCTGATCTGGCGCTCGTCGGACATGATGCCGTGGGCGCGGATCGGCTCGGCGATGATGTCCGCCACCCGCCAGCGCGGATTGAGGCTGGCGTAGGGGTCCTGGAAGATCATCTGGAAGCGGCGGCGCAACGGCGCCTGCTGCTTGCGCGTCTTGAGCGTGGCCATGTCCACGCCCTCGAAGCGCACGGTGCCGCGCGTCGGCTGGTAGAGGCCGACCACCAGGCGCGCCACCGTCGACTTGCCGCAGCCGGACTCGCCGACCAGGCTGAAGGTCTTGCCGCGCGGGATCTCGAAGGAGACGCCGTCGACCGCCTTGACCAGCGCGCGCGGCTCGTTCTGAAGCACGCGGTTGAGCCAGGGCGGCGAGACGTCGAAGTAGCGGGCCAGGTCGTGCACCTGCAGCAGCGGCTGGCCCTCCGCCGTCTCGCGCAGCAGGGTGTCCTGGCGGCTCTCCTCGGCGAGCGTGTCCGACATCTGCTCCTCCGTCCCGCTCATTCCGCCGCCCTCTTCACGCCTTCGTCGAACAGCCAGCAGGCCACCTCCGACCGATCCACCGGTATCAGCTCCGGCCGCTCGACCCGACAGTGGTCGAAGGCATGCGGGCAGCGCGGATTGAAGGCGCAGCCCGGCGGGATCTCGGTCAGCCGCGGCATCGAGCCCTCGATCTGGGTCAGCCGCTCGGTGTCGTGGCCGATCATCGGGATCGAGCCCATCAGGCCGTGGGTGTAGGGGTGCTTGGCGTTCTGCACCACGTCCTTCACCGGCCCGACCTCGGCGATGCGCCCGGCGTACATCACGGCCACGCGGTCGGCGGTCTCGGCGATCACCCCCATGTCGTGGGTGATCAGCATCACCGCCGCCCCGTGCTCGCGGCAGAGCCGCTTGAGCAGCTTGATGATCTGGGCCTGGATCGAGACGTCGAGCGCGGTGGTCGGCTCGTCGGCGATCACCAGCTTGGGATTGACGCAGAGCGCCAGGGCGATCACCACGCGCTGGCGCATGCCGCCCGAGAACTGGTGCGGATACTGGTCGATCCGCCGCTCCGGCGCCGGAATGCCGACCTCGGCCAGCAGGTCGATCGCCCGCTGGCGCGCCTGCTCCTCCGACAGGTCGGTGTGGGTCTGGATCGTCTCCACGAGCTGGCGCCCGACCGTGTAGAGCGGATTGAGGCTGGTCAGCGGGTCCTGGAACACCATGCCGATCTCGCGGCCGCGCACCTTGCGCATCTCGCGGTAGGGCAGGTTGTCGATGCGCCGGCCGTTCAGCAGGATCTCGCCGCCGGCGATGCGGCCCGGCGGCTCCAGCAGACCGATCACCGCCGAGCCGGTCAGCGACTTGCCGGCGCCGGACTCGCCGACCACGCCCAGCACCTCGCCCTCGCTGATCTCGAAGGAGATGTTGTTGACGGCCACCAGCGTCCCCCTGCGGGTGGGAAACTCGACCCGCAGGTTGCGGACTTCCAGAAGGGGCTTTCGCTCTGTATCGGACATCAGCGCAACTTCGGATTGAGGGCGTCGCGCAGCCAGTCGCCCAGCAGATTGACCGCCAGGACCAGCACGACCAGCGCGATGCCGGGGAAGATGGTCATCCACCACTCGCCGGAGAAGAGATACTCCTGACCGATGCGGATCAGGGTGCCCAGCGAGGGCTCGGAGGAGGGAATGCCCACGCCCAGGAAGGACAGGGTCGCCTCGGTCAGGATCGCCAGCGCCAGCGACAGGGTGGCGATCACCAGCACCGGCCCCATCACGTTGGGCAGCACGTGGCGCACCATGATCAGCGTCGGGTGGATGCCGATCACCTTGGCCGCCTGCACGTACTCGCGATTCTTTTCGACCAGGGTCGAGCCGCGCACGGTGCGCGCGAAGTTGACCCAGAGCGAGGAGGCGATCGCCAGGATCAGCACCGGGTAGGTCAGCTCGTCCGCCGTCTGCTTGGGCAGCACCGAGCCGACGATGCCGTCGACCAGCAAGGCGATCAGGATCGCCGGGAAGGTGAGCTGGATATCGGCCACGCGCATGATGATGCTGTCGACCCGGCCGCCGACGTAGCCCGAGATCAGCCCGAGCACCGTGCCGATCGCCGCGGCCAGGATGACCGAGGCGAAGCCGATCACCAGCGAGGCCTGCATGCCGAACATGATGCCCGAGAGCATGTCGCGGCCCTGGTCGTCGGTGCCCAGCAGGAAGCTGCCGTCGCCGCCGGCCTCCCAGACCGGCGGCTTGAAGGCGTCCATCAGGTTCAGGCTGGCCATGTCCGTGGTGTCGTGCGGCGCGATCCAGGGCGCCAGGAAGGCGCCGATGAACAGCAGCAGGGTGACCGTGAAGGCGACGATGGTCAGCGGCGAACGCTTGAAGGAATAGAAGACGTCGGAGTCGAGAAACCGGTTCCAGCCGTCGGCGATCTTGCGGCCCAGGCTGAGCTGCGGCGCCGCGTGCGGATCGACCGGTTCGCGAGCCATTTCCGTCATGCCGGGGCCCTCCTCAGTGGCCGCCGCCGCCGCGCTCGGCGCGCAGCCGCGGGTCGACGACATAGTAGAGCAGGTCGACGATCAGGTTGATCAGCACGAAGAACAGAGCGATCAGCACCAGATAGCTGCTCATCACCGGAATGTCGGCGAACTGGATCGCCTGGATGATCAGCAGCCCCATGCCCGGCCAGGCGAACACCGTCTCGGTGATGATCGAGAAGGCCAGCAGCGAGCCGATCTGCAGGCCGATGATGGTGATCACCGGCACCAGAGTGTTCTTCAGCGCGTGCCCGAAGTGGATCGCCCGGTTGCTCAGCCCGCGCGCCCGGGCGAACTTGATGTAGTCGGTACGCAGCACCTCCAGCATCTCGGCCCGCACCAGGCGCATGATCAGGGTGAGCTGGAACAGCGCCAGGGTGATGCCGGGCAGGATCAGCGCGCGCCAGCCCTGCAGCGTGAGGAAGGAGGTCTCCCACCAGCCCAGGTCGACGGTACCCGAGCGTCCGAAGGTGGGCAGCCAGGCCAGCCAGACGCCGAAGATCAGGATCAGCAGGATGCCGATCAGGAAGGTCGGCAGCGAGATCCCGATCAGCGAGATCGTCAGGAACAGCTTGGACAGCGGCGAGTGGCGATTGAGGCCGGTGTAGACCCCCATGGGTACGCCGACGGCCAAGGCGATGACCGCGGAGACCAGCACCAGCTCGATGGTCGCCGGCAGCCGCTGGGCGATGATGTCCTCGACCGGAATGCCCAGGCGGTAGGACAGCCCGAACTGGAACTGCGCGGCGTTGCTGACGAAATTGAAGAACTGGATCGGGATCGGGTCGTTCAGGCCGAGCCGCTCGCGCAGCGCCTCGCGCTGCGCCTCGGTGGCATCCTGGCCGACCATGTTGTTGATCGGGTCGCCGACGAACTGGAACAGCGCGAACGACACGAAAGCGACGACCAGCATCACCAGGACAGCCTGGAAGAGACGCTGGATGATAAAGGCGAACATCTGCCTCGGTACTCCCTGCCCCTGTCCCCCCTCACCCGTCCGGGCGGTCGCAGCGCCGCCCTTTGCACCGACAGGTGTTAGGGATCGAAAACGGCGACGGCGGCCCGAGGTCGTCTCCGCCCCGGGCCGCCGCCCCGCGAAGGTCCGCCGTTACTTCACCACGACGTAGCGCAGGTCGATGTCGTTGAACGGACGCTGGATGATCTCCTCGACCGTGTCCGTCCGCACGCCCCAGGCCAGCGCCTGCTGATGCAGCGGGATGTGACCGTAGTCCTCCTTGTGGATGCGGAAGGCCTCGGTGATCAGCGCCTGGCGCTTCTCCGGGTCCATCTCGGTCTTGATCTGCTGCGTCAGCTCCATGACCTCGGGATTGTCATAGCGCCCGCTGTTCCAGTCGCCATGCCCCGGCTCGCCGGTGGTCATGAGCTGCATCAGCGGGTTCAGCGAGTCGTAGGAGCCCGGGGTCCAGCCCAGCATGAAGAAGCTGGTGTTGTTGCCCTCGGCACGGCCGATCTTGTTGAAGTGCAGCGACTTGGTCTGCGCGTTGAGGTTCACGTCGATGCCGATCCGCTCGAGCATCGGGATCACCGCGTTGCAGATCGCCTCGTCGTTGACGTAGCGGTCGTTCGGGCAGTCCAGCGTGACCGGGAAGCCGTCGGCGTAGCCGGCCTCGGCCAGCAGCTCCTTCGAGCGCTCGGGGTTGTACTCGTAGGGCTCGTTGAGCTCCTCGACGAAGCCGTTGATGCCCGGCGCCACCATCAGGCCGGTCGGCGTCGAGGCGCCGCGCATGACGACGCGCTTGATCGCCTGCAGGTCGATGGCGTGCGCGAAGGCCGCGCGCACCCGCCGGTCCTTGAAGGGGTTCTCGCCCGAGCCCGGCATGTCGAGCAGCTCGTCGCGCCAGTGGTCGAAGCCGAGGAAGATCGTACGCAGCTCCGGGCCTTCCAGAACGTCGACGCCGGCCTCGTTCTTCAGGCGCGGCACGTCCTGCAAGGGCACCGGGTACATCACGTCGATCTCGCCCGACAGCAGCGCGGCGACGCGGGTGGCGTCGTTCGGGATCGGCGTGAAGACCGCCCGGTCGATGTTGCTCATCAGGCCGTCGGCGTTCCAGTAGTCCTCGAAGGGCTCCAGCACCAGACGGTTGTCCTGCACCCACTCGACCACCTTGTAGGGGCCGGTGCCGTTGGCGTTCACGTTGGGGAAGTTGGTCTGGCCGGCGCCGCGCACCACCTCGAAGGCGTCGTTCGCCTCCAGCCACTCCTTATCCATGATGTAGAAGTTGGGCATGTTGAGGAGCAGGATCGGGTCCGGCCCCTTGGTGATGATCTCGACCGTGTAGTCGTCGATCTTCTTGATCTCCTCGATCGTCGCCAGGGCGAACGACATGTCGGAGGTTTCCTGGGTCTGACGCTCGAAGGAGTAGACCACGTCGTCGGCGGTGAAGGGGTTGCCGTTGTGGAAGGTGACGCCCTCGCGCAGGTCGAAGCGCCAGGTCACCTCGTCGACGTTCTCCCAGCTCACCGCCAGGTCGGGCTCCAGCGACAGGTCCGGCTTGCGGTGAATCAGCCGCCCGTAGAGGTTGCCCTTCATGGTGTTGGTCGGACCCTCGTTGTTCGAGTGCGGGTCCAGACCCAAGACGTCGCCGGTGGTGGCGTAGCGGAACACCTTCTCCTGCGCCTGCGCCTCTTGCGCCGGCGAGAAGGACAAGGCCGCGACGGCCGCCACAGCCGCGACCAGTCCGAGACGGTATCGCATAGCTGTCTCCCTGTAGCTCGATCCCTGCGCGATCCCTTGGCCTTGCCGGCCATGGATCGCTTTCATGCCCCCTCCTCCGTTCCGCCTGGGCAGCGGAGCCAGAGCCCCCGACCGGCGCGGCGAGGGCCGCCCCGACGGGCGAAACGGTGAGGGTTTCCCGTTTCCGTGCGGGGTAACCTATGCCTGCTTGGGCCGGCGGAACAAGCGGAAATGATCACGCTGCAATCCGCCATAAAGCCCCATGTTGCAGCGCATCTAGAGCGCGTTCTTGACGATCTCGCCGGCCTTGACGATGAGCGGGATACGGGCGCCCTGGTCCTGCAAAAGGTCGAGATTCTCGAGCGGATTGCCGTCGACGAGCAGCAGGTCGGCGTGGGCGCCGGCGGCAATGCAGCCGAGCTTGCCGCCGCGCCCCATCAACTCCGCATTTCCGCTGGTCGCCTGGCGCAGCAGCTCCAGCGGGCTCAGCACCTCGGCGCGAATCGAGAACTCGCGCGACTGGTGGCGATGCATCTCGCCCAGCAGGTCGGTGCCGAAGCCCATCTTGACGCCCGCGGTCTTCAGGGTCTCCAGCGCCCGCAGCCCGGCGCTGCGCACCTCGGCCACCTTGCCGACGCTGACCGGCGGCAGGCCCAACGCCGCGCCCTCCTCCGCCAGGGCGTCGTAGGTCACGAGGGTCGGCACCACCCAGGCCCCGCGCGCGGCGCAGAGCGCCGCCGTCTCGGCGTCGATCAGATTGCCGTGCTCGATCGACTTCACCCCCAGCTCGACGCAGCGCCCGATCGCCTCGGGCGTGTAGGCATGGGCCATGACGTAGGTCTTCCAGCTCTTGGCCTCCCAGACGGCGGCGGCAATCTCCTCGTCGGAATACTGCAGGTTCCAGATCGGGTCGGCCGGGCTGGCCACGCCGCCGGAAGCCATGATCTTGATCTGGCTGGCCCCCTTACGCAGCTCCTCCCGGGCCGCCCGGCGCACCTCGGCCACGCCGTCGGCGATCACGCCCATGACGTTGCTGTGCTGGCCGCACAGGCAGAAGGCGGGATGCCCCGCCGCGCGCTCGCGGAAGTCGGCGTGCCCGCCGGTCTGGGTCAGCGCCCGGCCGGCGTAGTAGAGGCGCGGCCCCGTGATCAACCCCGACTCCACCGCCAGCGCCAGGCCGAAGTCGGCGCCGCCGGCGTCGCGCACCGAGGTGAAACCGCGCAGCAGCGCCGCCTCCAGAAAGCGCCGCGCGTACTGGGCGACGTGGTAGGCGCTCATCGTCTCCAGCCGGGCGATGTTCGGGTCGGCGGCGACCGCGTGGAAGTGGGCGTCGATCAGGCCGGGCATCAGCACCCGCCCCGCCGCGTCGATCCGCCGGACCTCGGCGTCGCCGGTCGCGACCGCACCGGTCGCCACCTCCTTGATCGCGCCGTCTTCGACCAGGACGCTGGTTCCGTCTTGCAGGTCCGGCCCGTGGCCGTCGAACAGCAGGGCGTTTTCGATCAGCAGCAGCGACATGGCGGGGACCTTTCTACGCGAGGAGGCGGAACGGTGCGCGGGGCCTGTCCGGCCGGTCAGAACACCTGGAAGATGGCGAGCACGCCGACGCCGGCGACGATCACGCCGAGCACGCGGTTGACCTGCACGATGAAGGTGTTGGAGACGTTGCGCCGGACCGCGCCGGTGGCGCCGATCAGGGTCAGCCACCACAGGGTCGAGCCGCCCGCCACGCCCAGCACCAGCGTGCTGCCGACGCCCAGGGTCTCGGCCTCGCCGGTCGGGCCGAGCACGCCGAGACCGGCGAAGGCACCCATGAAGCCGACGAAGGTGGCGGGGTTGATGATGGTCAGGCCGAAGCCGGTGAAGACCATGCCGGCGCGGTCCAGCAGGCCGGCCAGCGACCAGGGCGAATGCGGTTCCTCCTCGTCCTCGCCCTCGGTCTGACGGCGCAGCAGCTTGGGCGCATGCACGATCATGTAGATGCCGTAGCCGAGCAGGAAGATGCCGCCGACCAGACTGAGCTCGCCGTGGTGCTCCTCCAGCCACTGGATGACCAGCGACAGGCCGAGGGCCGCGATCGCGGCGAAGACGCCGTCGGCGATCGCCGAGCCGAGGCCGCAGAGCAGCGCCTCGAAGCGGTGGCCGTGCAGGGAGCGGCGGATGCAGATGGCACCGACCGCGCCGACCGGCGCGGCGACGACGTAGCCGATGGCGATGGCCTGCAGCAGAAGGAAAAAGTTAGAAATCATCGTGTCTGGGCGTTGACCCGCGTCCGGCGACCTGTCCTACCGCCGCAAAGCGGCCCATCCAAGCACTTTCCCGCCCTTGCTGCCGCGACAAGTCCAGAGATAGGCTAACGCCACCCATTCACCAGTCCGCCAAGGAGCCGCGTTCGCCATGGTCGACCGCCCAAACTCGCCCGCCTTCCGTGACGTGGCCGTGAATTTCCACCCCTACACCAACGCCCGTAAACACGAAGAAAAGGGCGCCATGGTGATCCGCGAGGGCAAGGGGATCCACGTCTACGACGACGCAGGCAAGGAGTATATCGAGGGCCTGGCCGGGCTCTGGTCCGTGGCGGTCGGCTTCGGCGAGCCGCGCCTGGTCGAGGCGGCGCGCGCCCAGATGGAGAAGCTGCCCTACTACCACTCCTTCGCGCACAAGAGCCACGAGCCCTCGATCGAACTGTCCGAGCGGCTGCTGGCCGCGGCGCCGGGGCGGATGTCCAAGGTCTTCTACACCAGCTCTGGGTCGGAGGCGAACGACACGGCCGTCAAGCTGATCTGGTACTACAACAACGCCCGCGGCCGGCCGGAGAAGAAGAAGATCATCGCCCGCCTGAAGGGCTACCATGGCATCACCATCGCCTCCGGCAGCCTGACCGGCCTGCCCTACAACCACAAAGACTTCGACCTGCCGATCAAGAACGTCCTGCACACCGCCTGCCCGCACCACTGGCGCTATGCCTGGGAGGGCGAGAGCGAGGAGGAGTTCGCCTCGCGCCTGGCCGGCGAGCTGGAGCAGATGATCCTCAGCGAGGGGCCCGAGACCGTGGCCGCCTTCATCGGCGAGCCCGTCATGGGCGCCGGCGGCGTGATCACCCCGCCGCGGACCTACTGGGAGAAGATTCAGACGGTCTGCCGCAAGTACGACGTGCTGGTGGTTGCCGACGAGGTGATCAACGGCTTCGGGCGGACCGGCCAGATGTGGGGCTGCGACACCTACAACATCCAGCCGGACATGGTGGTCTGCTCCAAGCAGCTCACCTCCAGCTACATGCCGCTCGCCGCGGTGCTCTTCTCCGACGAGATCTACCAGGCGCTGGCCGACAACACCGCCAAGATCGGCACCTTCGGCCACGGCTTCACGGCCAGCGGCCATCCGGTGGCGACCGCGGTGGCGCTGGAGAACCTGAAGATCATCGAGGAACGCGACCTGGTCGGCAACGCCGCCCGGCTGGGCCCGAAGCTGCAGGAGGGCCTGCGCCGCTTCGCCGACCATCCGCTGGTCGGCGAGGTGCGCGGCGTCGGCATGATCGGCTGCGTCGAGCTGGTCGCCGACAAGGCGCGCAAGCAGCCCTTCGACCCGGCCGGCGCGGTCGGCACCTACTGCTTCGAGCGCTGCCAGGAGCACGGCCTGATCATCCGCAACCTGGGCGACCAGATGGCCTTCTGCCCGCCGCTGATCATGGACGAGGCCGGCCTCGACCAGATGCTCGAGCGTTTCGGCAGGGCGCTGGACGAGACCACCCAATGGGTCGGCAGCCAGCACCTGGCCGCCGAGTAGCTGACCAACCGGGCGCCGGCGGGGACGGCGCGGCGGCCCGCGCCGCCCGGCCGTGCGCCGGCCCCCGACGGCACGCCGCGACGCCGCAGGGCCGTCGCCCGCCCCGGCCCACCTTCGGGAAAGCCGGGTCCGGGCGGCGGCCCTGCGTGTTTGCGGCCCCCGGCGCCCGCCGCCCGTCCAGGCCCCGAGACCGGCCCGCCCGACAGCGCCCGGCCGCGGCCCGGCCCCGCCGCCTGCCGCTGGCGCCCGGCCCGCCCGGCGCCTACATAGGCCGTCTTGCGCCCCGAAGACGCGCGGCCGCGGCCGCGGCTCCGGCGCGCCTCGGGACGCGACGGCCGACACGGGGAACACGCGCAAGGGGAACACGCGCAAGGGGAACACGCGCAGGGGGAACACGCGCAGGGGGAACGACGCGGTGGCTGGCGACGAACGGCTGTTCAAGATCAACTGGGACGACCTGAAGTTCTTCCTCACCCTGAAGCGCTACGGCCGGCTGACCGCCGCCGCCAAGGCGCTGAACACGACCCACGTAACCGTCGGCAACCGGGTCTCCGCCCTGGAGCGGGCGCTGGGCACCCGCCTGTTCATCCAGCACGCCAACGGCTACGAGCTGACCGGCGCCGGCGCCACGCTCTACGCCTATGCCGAGGAGTGCGAGCGCCAGCTCGTGCTCGCCCTCGACCGCAGCACCGACGCGCAGGCCCAGCGCACCCACATCCGCATCGGCGTCACCGAGGGGCTGGCAAACGCCTACCTGGCCCAGCGTCTCGCCGCCTGGCTGCCGGACCAGCCAATCGACGTCGACCTGATCGCCCTGCCGCGCCTGCTGCGCATCACCAAGCGCGAGGCCGACATCAGCATCACCGTGGGCGAGCCCGAGGGCGAGAACATCATCAAGAAGCGGCTGACCGACTATGCCCTGGGGGTCTACGCCAGCCCCGCCTATCTGCGCCGCCACCCGCCGATCCGCCAGGTGGCGGACCTGCTGGGCCACCCCTGGATCGGCTATGTCGAGGAGTTCCTGATCTCGGAACGGCTGAACTACCACCAGGAGCTCTCGCCGGAGCTCGCCTACGCCTTCCGCAGCACCTCCATGGGTTCGCAGAAGGATGCCGCCATCGCCGGCGTCGGGCTGTCGATCCTGCCCTGCTACATGGTGCGGGCCGGCGACCCGCTGGTGCGCGTGCTGCCCGACTTCGGCTTCCGGCGCAGCTACTGGATCTCCTCGTCCAAGGACATGCACCGCTTCCCCTCGCTGAACCGGACCTGGCGCTTCATCGTCGCCGCCTGCCAGGAGGACAGCGCCCTCTTCGCCGGCACCGCCGGGACCGGCGGCGGTCTCGCGGACGCCCCCGGCGGCAGCCCGGCCTCAGCCGTAGATGAGGTCGGGCAGCAGCATGGAGATGCCGGGGATGTAGGTGATCGCCAGCAGCGCGAGCAGCATCAGCAGGATGAAGGGCAGGCAGGCGCGGAAGACCTCCTGCAGTGACATCTTCGAGATCGCCATGGCGACGAAGAGGTTGAGCCCGACCGGCGGCGTCAGCATGCCGACCGAGAAGTTGATCAGGGTGATCACGCCGAAGTGCACCGGCCCGATGCCGACCTGCTCGGCAATCGGCTGTAGCAGCGGCGAGAGCACGATGATCGCCGAGGCGCTGTCGAGGAAGAAGCCGGTCAGCAGCATGACCAGGTTGAACAGCCCGGCCACGGCCAGCGGCGAGTCGGTGGTCGAGAGCACCTGGCTGGAGAGCTGGGTCGGCGCGCCGGTGATCGCCAGCAGCCAGGAGAAGGCCGAGGCGCCGGCGGTGATCAACAGCAGCGAGGCCGCCACCAGGCCGGAGATGCGCAGGATCTCGCGCAGCTCCTTGAGGCCGACCTGGCGGTAGATCACAGCGCCGACGAACAGGCCGTACATGCAGGCCACCGCCGCCGACTCGGTCGGCGTGAAGACGCCGCTGTAGATGCCGCCGAGCAGCAGCACCGGCAGCCCCAGGCCCCAGGCCGCCGACTTGAAGGCTACCGCGACCTCGCGCCAGCTCGGCAGCGGCGTGCGCGGATAGTCGCGCTTGATGGCATAGACCACGCAGGCGCCGATCAGCAGCACCGCGATCAGCACGGCCGGCAGCACACCGGCGGCGAAGAGCTGGCCCACCGAGGTGCCGGTGACCGAGCCGTAGATGATCAGCGCGATGCTGGGCGGCACGATCGGCCCCAGCGTGCCGGCCGTGGTGATCAGGCCGATGGTGAAGCGCTTGTCGTAGCCGGCCGCCACCAGCGCCGGGAACATGATGGTGCCGATGGCGATCACCGTGGCCGGGCTGGAGCCGGAGATCGAGCCGAAGAACAGGCAGGACAGCACCGTCGCCGAGGCCAGGCCGCCCGGGATCCAGCCCACCATCACCTTGGCCAGGTTGATCAGCCGCTCCGACAGCCCGCCGATGCGCATCAGCTCGGCCGCCAGGATGAAGAAGGGGATGGCCATCAGGGAAAAGTTGTTCATCCCCGAGAACATCCGCATCGGCACGATGACCGGGTCCAGCGTGCCGAAGAACTGCAGCGCCACGATCACCGACAGCGCCAGCGCGGCGAAGATCGGCAGGCCGAAAATCAGCAGGAAGACGAAGCTGGCGACGAGACCGGGGATCATCGGTCGACCTCTTTGCAGCGAGGGAGAAGCGGGCGCGGCAGGCGGCGCGGGCCGAGGACCGGCCTACAGGGCCGGGCTACATGGAGCTGGAGCTCTGGGCCTCCGCGTAGAGCGGCTCGCCGGCCCACAGGCGCCGCAGCAGCAGCGCGTAGCGCAACAGCAGCGTGGCGCCCGAGAAGGGAATGGCGAAGTAGACCCAGGCGACCGGAATGCGCAGCGCCGGCGAGAGCTGCCCGCGCGCCAGGGTGCTGAGGAAGAGCTCGCCGCCGAGCAGCAGCAGCGCCAGGGCGAAGACGATGCCCAGCGCCGAGGAGGTCAGGAACAGCGGCGTCGCGTACTTCTCCCCGACGAAGGCCTTGAGGATGTCGACGGAGATGTGCGCGCCGTAGCGCAGCCCCATGCTGACGCCGACGAAGCTCATGCAGATGATGGAGTAGAGCACCACCTCCTCGCCCCAGTAGAGCGAGGCGTTGAAGCCGTAGCGCATCACCACCTGGACGAAGGTGACCAGAATCGCGACGGCCATGAAGACGATCATCGAGATGTCCTCGATGCCGTCGAGCAGCCGTTCCAAACGCCGCCTCATTGCCAGCCGTCCTTTCGAAGCGGGAAACCCGAAGCGTTCTGCGTCTCCGGCAAATCGCGCTGCGCCGGTTACGTTGAAACACGCCGTTCTGCAAGTGCCGCAGCGACTTACCGGCGGCGGCGGGGTGCGCGCCCTTCGGCGCGCGCCCCGCCTGCGTCGACCGGACCTACTCGTCCTTGACGCCGGTGACCGCGTAGATCGACTCCAGCAGGTCGGCGCCCACGGTGTCGGCGAAGGCCTCGTGCACCGCGAAGCTGGCCTCGACGAAGCCCTGCTTCTGCTCGGCGGTCAGCTCGTGGACCTGCGTGGACTCGGCGATCACCTCGAGCTGCTCGGCCTCGAACTCGGCCGTCAGCTTGCGGGCGTAGTCGCGGCCCTCGTTGAAGGCCTCGACCATCACCGCCTTGAGGTCCTGCGGCAGGGAGTCCCAGGTGTCCTTGTGCACGATCGCGGCGTAGCCGTGGTAGGCGTGGCCGGTCAGGGTCATGTAGTCCTGCACCTCGTAGAAGCGCATGGCCGAGATGTTGGCGATCGGGTTCTCCTGCCCCTCGACCACGCCGGCCTGCAGGCCGCTGTAGACCTCGGCGAAGGCCATGGCGGTCGGGTTGGCGTCCCACTCGCGGTACTGGGTCAGGATCACCGGCGCCTGCATGGTGCGCATCTTGATGTCGGCCAGGTCCTCGACCGAGGTGATCGGACGCACGTTGTTGGTCATGTGGCGGAAGCCGGCGCCCCAGAAGTTGACGCCGTAGAAGCCCTGCGGCTCCAGGGTGTCGAGGATCTGGCGGCCGAGCGGACCGTCGAGCACCTCGACCATCTTGTCGTAGCTGGGCAGGATGTAGGGCAGGTCGAGGAGCTGCAGCTTCGGCTCGAAGTTGCCCAGCGTCGCGGTCGGCGGGATCGCGATCTGCACGATGCCCTGCTGCACCTGCTCGATGATCTCGACGTCGCCGCCGAGCTGGCCGGCCGGCAGCACGTTGATCTGGATGCGCCCGTCCGACTTCTCGGCCACGGTCTCGGCGAACTTCAGCGCCGCCTGCCCGTTCGGCGTGTCCTCCATCAGGACGTGGGCGAAGGTGAAGGTGTAGTCCTGCGCCATCGCCGGAGCGGCGCCGGCCAGGCCGAGCGCCAGCACCGAAGCGGCGACGCCGGCGGAAATCCGGTTCAACATTCTTTGCCTCCTGGTTTGTTCAACTGGACCGGTCTCCGGACGAGGCGACGCCCCGCCGGCAGCCGGCTGTGCCCGGGCGGACGCGGCCGCCCGAGCCGGACCGTCGCGCGTCAGACGGCGCGGCGGTCGCTGTGAAAGCGGTAGGCGGCGCGAGACTCCACCAGCGCCGCGCGCCGCAGGGTCGCGGCGATCACCGCCGGTTCGCGTTCGCCGGCGGCGGCCAGCACCTCGCCGGCCGGCGTGACGATCTGGCTCAGCCCCAGGCGCTCCCAGGTGCCGACCTGGGCGCCCAGATCGAGCTGGCCGCAGCCGTTGCTGGAGACCACGAAGGCCTGGTTCTGCAGCGCCGCCATGGTCGCCATGCCGGACCAGAGCGTGTGCTTGGAGCCTTCCAGGCCGGCGCCGCCCTTCGCCCCGCCGCGCCAGATCGAGGAGGAGAAGACGAGGATGTCCGCCTCCTGCAGGAAGTGCTGGCGGGTCACCTCGGGGAAGAAGGTGTCGTAGCAGATGGCGATGCCGATGCGGCCCAGCGCGCAGTCGAAGGTCTCGACCCGCTCGCCCGGGGTGAAATAGAGCTTCTCGACGCCGGGCATGTGGATCTTGCGCGAGATGCCGATCAGACCCTCCGGTCCGATCAGGGCGGCGCTGTTGTAGATCTTGCCGACGCAGTCCCCGCGCTCGGCGAAGCCGACCACCACGTGCAGGCCGTGGCGCGCCGCCGCGGCGCAGACCCGCGCCAGCTCCGGCCCGTCGGGGTCGATCGCCCCCTCGTTCCAGTAGGTGCGGAAGCCGTCGGCCTCGTGGCGGAAGAAACTGGTGATGCCGACCTCGGGGAAGACCACCAGCTCGGCGCCCGCGGCCGCCTGCTCGGCCAGGGTTTCGAGGATAAACGCCAGGTTCTCCTCGCGGTGGGTCAGCGGGCGCGGCTCGTGCTGCACGGCGACCGCCCGGACCTGCTCTTTCATCATAGTGTCATCCTTCGTCGGCGGCGGCGCCCCGAAGGGCGCGCGGGCCTCGATGCATCGGACGTTCATAGCGCGGGGATAGCGGACAGAAAAACGTCACGCCGCTTGCAATAGCTGTAAAAAAGCATTCAACCGGCGGCGGCCTTCTTCTTGCCCAGGCCGCGATAAGGCCCGCACGGCACCGCGTTTCCACCAGAGCGCTACAGGACAATTCGCGCCGGAATGGAAAGTTCAACGACCTAAGATTTTGACACGGCGGGACTCGGGGCCCGGCACGCGGCCGCGGCGACTCGCTTCAGCCGCGACGCCGCCGGCCGCGACCGGCCGCGCCCTCGGCGCGCGGCACCCGGCGCGGCTGCGTCAGACCGCCGCAAGCACGCCGGCCAGACCCAGGTAGAAGCCCACCTCGCTGACCTGCTGGGTGGCGCCCAGGGTATCGCCGGTGTAGCCGCCCAGCTTGCGCGCGAAGACGGCGCGGATCGCCAGGTGCCCCGCGGCCAGGCCCAGCAGCCCGCTCAGCAGCGCCGCCCCGCCGAGCCAGACGGCGGCGGCCAGGGCGGTGGCCAGTCCGGTCAGCCCGGCCACCACCAGCCCGGCGGCGGCGATGCCGTCGGCCATCGGCTTGGCGGTGCCGTTGCCGCGCTGGTAGCGGCTGGTGGCGATGACCAGCACGCTGGACAGGCGGCTGAGCCCGTGCCCGGCGATCAGCGCGACCGGAACGGCCGCGACGGGCAGCGCCGCCAGCGCCGCCAGCTTCAGCGCCAGCACCAGGCCCAGCGCCGCCGCCCCGAAGGTGCCCAGGCGGCTGTCCTTCATGATCTCCAGCGCCCGCGCCCGGTCGAGGCCGCCGCCGACGCCGTCGAAGGTGTCGGCCAGCCCGTCCTCGTGGAAGGCCCCGGTGACCAGCAGGCCGGCGGCCAGGCTGAGCAGCAGGGCCGGCAGCGGCGGCAGCACCAGCGCGGCCAGCCAGAACACCAGCGCCGTCAGCCCCCCGATGACCAGGCCGACGGCGGGAAAGTAGCGCGGCCCCGCGGCGAAGCGCTGCGGCGTGTAGCCGATCTCCGCCGGCAGCGGCAGGCGCGTGAGGAACTGCACCGCCAGCAGGAAGACCGCGGTTTCGTGCTTGAGAAGGCTGCGCATGCTATCCGACCGCCCGCCGTGGCGAGCTGTCCCCAGGAACCGACAGTTATGCCCGCTTTTCGCCGGCCTTGCGCCCTTGGCGACGCGGGGCCGATGAGCTACAGTCTTTAGCGCAATTACGCAAGATGCCCACAAGATATAGTGGTTTGGAGCTGCCTCGCATGTCGCTGTTGGACGCCGATCCGATCTACAAGCCCTTCAGCTATCCCTGGGCCTACGAGGCCTGGCACATGCAGCAGAAGGTGCACTGGCTGCCCGACGAGGTGCCGCTGGCCGACGACGTGAAGGATTGGAACCGCTCCCTGACCGCCGGCGAGCGCAACCTGCTCACCCAGATCTTCCGCTTCTTCACGCAGTCGGACGTCGAGGTGAACAACTGCTACATGCGTCATTATGCGCGCGTGTTCCAGCCGACCGAAGTGCAGATGATGCTGGCCGCCTTCGCGAACATGGAGACGATCCACATCGCGGCCTACAGCCACCTGCTGGACACGATCGGCATGCCCGAGGCGGAGTACTCGGCCTTCCTCCACTACAAGGAGATGAAGGACAAGTACGACTATATGCAGCAGTTCGGCGTCGACACCAAAAAGGACATCGCCCTGACCCTGGCGGTCTTCGGCGCCTTCACCGAGGGGCTGCAGCTCTTCGCCTCCTTCGCGATCCTGCTCAACTTCCCGCGCTTCAACAAGATGAAGGGCATGGGGCAGATCGTCTCCTGGTCGGTGCGCGACGAGTCGCTGCACACCAACTCGATCATCCGGCTGTTCCGCACCTTCGCGCACGAGAACCCGGAAGTCTGGGACCAGGACCTGGAGCGCGAGCTCTACGGCGCCTGCGAGACCATCGTCACCCACGAGGACGCCTTCATCGACCTGGCCTTCGAGCTGGACGGCATCGAGGGGCTGAGCGCCGAGGAGGTCAAGCGCTACATCCGCTGGATCGCCGACCGCCGCCTGGGCCAGCTCGGGCTGCAGCCGATCTACCGGATCGAGCGCAACCCCCTGCCCTGGCTCGACGCGATGCTCAACGGCATGGAGCACACCAACTTCTTCGAAAACCGCGCGACCGAGTATGCGCGCGCCGCGACCCAGGGGAGCTGGGCGGAGGCCTTCGACTGACCGCGAGGCCCGGAGCCCGGAGACCCTGGTAAGGGTGTCTCCCTGTGTGTCGACTTGCCCGGCGGCGTCCCAGGAAGGGAGGCCGCCGGCTTTCTGTCCGGCTTTGCCACGGACCGGCGGCGGCGGCGTCTATTCCGATTTCGACTCGCGCTGCTTCGGCGCGTAGCGGCCCTTCCACTCGTCGATGTAGGTGCCGCCCCACAGCGGCACGCCCATGCGGTAGGCGGCGCGGCCGATGGCGTGGGCCGCCACCGGCGCGGTGATCAGCAGGAAGACGATGGTCAGGATCGCGAAGGAGATGCTGACGGTATCGGCGAAGTGCACCGCCACCGCCGCGAAGATCAGCCCGGCGCCCAGGGTCCCCGCCTTGGTCGAGGCGTGCATGCGGATCAGCACGTCGGGCAGCCGGAAGATGCCCAGCCCCGCGGCGAAGACGAAGAAGCCGCCGGCCAGCAGCAGACCGGCGACGATCCACTCGCTCAGCATCAGCGGTCTCCCTCCCGGTCGTGAAGCTCCGTCTCGCTGCCGAACTGCGCGGCGCGGCGGTCGGCATACCAGGCGAAGGCCACGGTCGCCAGGAAGGCGACCAGGGCCAGGCCGATCGCCACGTCGAGGAAGGCGCTGACGTCGCTGGCCACGGCGAACAGCCCGACGAAGCCGACGGTGACGATGGTGATCAGGTCCAGCGCCACCACCCGGTCCGGCAAACTGGGCCCGCGCACCAGCCGCACGAAGGACAGCGCGATCGCCGCCAGCATCATCACGGCGGTGATGTCGATCGCCCAGGCCAGCACCCCGGTATGCGCACCGAAACCGCTCACTGCATCGCCTCCCTCACCTTGCGCTCCATGCCCGCCTTGATGTCCCGGCGCAGCGCGTCGGGGTCCTCGACGAACATGCCGTGGACGTAGAGCAGCCGCCGGTCGGCGCTGACGTCCAGGCTGAGGGTGCCGGGCGTCAGCGAGATCAGGTTGGCCAGCACCGCGATCTCGGCCGGCGACTCCACGTCGAGCGGCACGGCGATGATGCCGGGGCTCGACTTGTGCACCGGCGTCACCACGTCCCAGACCACCTGGACCGAGGAGACCACCAGCTCGTAGAGGAAGTAGACGCCCAGGTGGATCAGCCGCAGCACCCGGCCGAAGTAGGCCGTGCCGCCGAACAGCGGACTGGCGATCCACAGCGCGGCAAAGCCGATCACGAAGCCGATCGCCAGCCCCGGCAGGGTGAAGTCGGCGAAGAGGGCGCACCAGCCGAAGGCCAGCAGCAGGTTGAGCAGGAAGAGGTTCATGGCCGCACCTCCGGAGTCTGGCCCAGCTCGGCCCGCGCCGCCTGCACGCCGGCCTCGCCCAGCACGGCCTGCAGGTAGGGCGCCGGGTTGAGCAGCTCCTCGGCCGAGCGCTCGGCCAGGGCGTAGAAGGGCTCGACCAGCAGGCCGATGGTCACCGTCATGGCCGCCAGCGTGGCGATCGGGCCGAGCAGCAGCCAGCGCTGGCCGCGCGGCAGCGGCGCCGGCGCCGGCCCGGCCTCGGCCGGGCGCGCCTTCCAGAAGGCGGCCAGCCAGATCTTGGTCATGGAATAGATGGTCAGCAAGCCGACCGCCAGGGCGACCGCCGCGATCACGTAGCCCTCGGCCTCGACCGAGGCCTGGATCAGCACGAACTTGGCCCAGAAGCCCGACAGCGGCGGAAAGCCGGCCAGCGAGAAGGCGGGCACGAAGAACAGCAGGGCGACCAGCGGATGGTCGCGGTAGAGATCGCCCAGGCGCTTCAGGTCGAACGACCCGCCGATCCGGTTGGCGACGCCGGCGACCAGGAAGAGGTTCGCTTTCACGATGATGTGGTGGACCAGGTAGAAGACGCCGCCGATCAGCGCCAGCGGCGTGTAGAGCGCCAGGCCCAGGATCATGTAGCCGATCTGGCTGACGATGTGGAACGAGAGGATGCGCCGCAGCTCGTTCTGCGCCGCCGCGCCGAGCACGCCGGTGACCATCGTCAGGCCGGCCACCCACAGCAGGATCTCGTGGGTGTAGTCCAGATCGCCGGTGAAGATCAGCGTGAAGCAGCGGAACAGGGCATAGACGCCGACCTTGGTCAGCAGGCCGGAGAAGACGGCCGAGACCGCCACCTTGGGCGTGTGGTAGCTGGCCGGCAGCCAGAAGAACAGCGGGAAGACCGCCGACTTGATGCCGAAGGCGATCAGGAACATCACCGCCACCACGGTGACCAGCCCCTGGTTCTCCACCTGCTGCACGCGGAAGTGCAGGTCGGCCATGTTGAGCGTGCCGGTCAGGCCGTAGAGCAGGCCGATCCCGCCGAGGAAGAGGATCGTGGCGACCAGGTTGAGCGCCACGTACTTGACCGCGCCGTCGAGCTGCGCGCGGGTGCCGCCCAGCACCAGCAGCGCGAAGGAGGCGATCAGCATCACCTCGAACCAGACGTAGAGATTGAAGAGGTCGCCGGTCAGGAAGGCGCCGCAGACGCCGCCGAGCAGGGCCTGCAGCAGCGGGTGGAAGCCGTAGGACACGGCCTTGTCGCCGACGTCGCCGAAGGCGTAGACCACCGTCGCCAGACCGATGATCGCGGTGATCAGCACCATCACGGCGCTCAGGTGGTCGGCCACCAGGGTGATCCCGAAGGGCGCCGGCCAGTCGCCCATCTGGCCGGCGACCACGCCCTGTTGCCAGACCGTCGCCATCAGCGCGACCGACAGCCCCAGCAGGCCCAGCGAGGCCGCCAGGCTGACCGCCTGCTGCGCAAAAATCCGGCCGCGCAGCACGAAACCGACAACCGCCGCCCCCAGCGGCAGGATAATGGGCAGAACCAGCAGCCAGCTCATGACCGCTCGGCCTCGGCGCGCGGCTTGCGCATCCCTTCGTCCGTTTCCTCTTCTTCCGCGGGTTCGGCTACGCGCATGGCGTCGGTGTCGACCGTGTCGAGCTCCTGATAGGCGCGGAAGGCCAGCACCAGGGCGAAGGCCAGCAGGCCGAAGGAGATCACGATCGCCGTCAGGATCAGCGCCTGCGGCAGCGCGTTGGCGACGCCGGGATCGGGCAGGGTCTCGCCCGGCGCGATCAGCGGCGGCGCCGCCGGGGTCATGCCGCCGGCGGCGAAGATCAGCAGGTTGGCGGCGTTGGAGATCAGCACCAGCCCGAACACGAAGCGCACCAGATTGCGGCTGAGCATCAGGTAGACGCTGGCGCCCATCAGCACCCCGACGAGGACGGCGACGAGCGGCTCCATCAGAGCTTCTCCTCCGGCTCGACGGGGTCGTCCTCGACGTCGGCCTGCTGCTCCTTGATGCCGAGCACGACGGCCAGCACCGCGCCGACCACGACCAGATAGACCCCGACGTCGAAAGGCAGCGGCGTGCCGGCCTTGAAGCCCAGGATGGTGGTCCACTGCCCGGTCAGGAAGGGCGCCGGCTCGAGCAGGGCGAGGAAGCCGGAGACGATGGCCAGCCCCAGGCCGACGGCGGCGATGGCGCGCGGGTCGGCCCGCAGCGCGCGGCGCACCGCCTCGGCATCGGTCGCCAGGGCGTAGAGCGCGAAGGCGATGGCGGCGATCAGGCCGCCGATGAAGCCGCCGCCCGGCTCGTTGTGGCCGCGCAGCAGCATGAAGATGGAGAAGACCAGCATCAGCGCCACCAGCAGCCGCGTGGCCTCGCGCAGGATCAGCGAATTCATGCGCCGCCGCTCCCCTTCTTGACCGCCCGGCCGTTCGTCCGGCGCCGCGGCGGCCGCAGCATGATCAGGGCGTAGGCCGCCATGCCGGCGACCGCGACCACGGCGATCTCGCCCAGGGTGTCGAGCGCGCGGAAGTCGACCAGGATGACGTTGACGACGTTGCGACCGAAGCCGCCGGGCATGGCGTTCTCCTCGAAGAACTCGGTCAGCGCCTGTTGCGGCGGGCTGGCGGTGACGGCGAGCAGCACCAGGGTGGTGCTGACGCCGACCAGCCCGGCCACCAGGCCGTCGCGCAGCCGGCCGCGCCCGGTCGGCCGCCGCTCGCTTTTGAAGTCGGGCAGCTTCAGCAGCACGATGGCGACGATGACCACCACCAGCGTCTCGACCAGAAGCTGGGTCATCGCCACGTCGGGCGCGCCGAACAGCAGGAAGACCAGCGCCACGCCGGCGCCCACCACGCCCAGGGCGCAGATCGCCAGCAGGCGCGAATCGGCCAGCAGGGTGGCCAGCGTGGCCCCCGCGATCAGCGCCGCGACCGACCATTCGACGAAGCCCACCTGCGGCCAGGCCAGCGGCAGGACCAGCGCGTCCTTGAGCAGCAGCGTCGCGGCCAGCGCCAGCCCCAGGGTGGCGAAGACCACCAGCAGGTAGCGCCGCTGCAGCCCGCCCTGCAGCCAGCGCGTCTGCCAGGTCGCCAGCGCCGCGATCGCGTCCATGCCCCGGTCGTAGGCGCGGTCGCCGGTCAGCGGCAGCGCCGCCAGGACGCGCCCCAGCGCCGCCAGCAGCGTCGCGCGCTTGGCGTAGATCAGGATGCCGGTCAGCACGGTCAGCGCCGAGAGCAGCAGCGGAATGTTGACGCCGTGCCAGAGCTTGACCTCGTAGGCCGGCTCGTAGCCCATCACCGCCGCGGCGGCCGGCAGCAGCAGCGCCTCGGCGGTCAGGTCCGGCAACAGCCCGCCGAACAGCGCCACCAGGCCCAGGACGACGGGGCCGATCCACATGGTCGCCGGCGCCTCGTGCGGCTGCTTGGGCAGCGCGGTCTGCCTGCCGAAGAAGGGGCCGAAGGCGACCAGCAGGGCCGCGGTCACCATCATCACCTTGGCCGCGACGATGGCCGCCACCGCGATATAGGGTTCCGCCGGCCAGGCCAGCGCGCCCTTGTAGAGCAGCTCCTTGCCGATGAAGCCGACGAAGGGCGGCAACCCGGCCATCGACAGGCCCGCCAGGGCCGCCGCGGCGAAGCTCCAGGGCATGGCCCGGCGCAGCCCCCCCAGGCGGTCCAGGTCGCGGGTCCCGGCCTCGTGGTCGATGTTGCCGGCGACCATGAAGAGCGCGGCCTTGTAGAGGGCATGCACGAAGATGAAGGTGACGGCGGCGATCAGGCCGATCGAGGGGTCGCCGCTCTCCGCGCGGGTCGGCGCGCCGAGGAACATGACGCAGGCGCCCAGCGCCATCACCGTGGTGTAGGCCAGGACCTGCTTCAGATCCTTGCGGGTCAGCGCCACGGCCGAGGCGTAGACCGTGGTCACCGCCCCGAACAGCGTCAGCGTCGCCATCCAGACTTCCGTGTCGCCCAGCACCGGCGTCAGCCGCGCCAGCAGGAAGACGCCGGCCTTCACCATGGTCGCCGAGTGTAGGTAGGCCGACACCGGCGTCGGCGCCGCCATGGCGTTGGGCAGCCAGAAGTGGAAGGGGAACTGGGCCGACTTGGTGAAGGCGCCGCAGAGGATCAGGATCAGGATCGGCAGGTAGTCGGCATGCCCGCGGATGGCATCGGGTTGGCGCAGGATCTCCGACAGGCTGTAGGTGCCGGCCGCCTGGCCGAGCAGGATGAAGCCGGCCAGCATGGCCAGGCCGCCGGCCGCGGTGACGAAGAGGCCCTGCAGGGCGGAGCGCCGGGCCTCGGCATCCTCGTGGCTGTAGCCGATCAGCAGGAAGGAGGTGATCGTCGTCAGCTCCCAGAAGACGAAGAGCGCCACCAGGTTGTCCGAGAGCACCAGCCCCAGCATCGCCAGCATGAAGGCGACCAGGAAGAGGGTGAAGCGCCCGACCTGCGGATAGCCACGCAGGTAGTCGCCGGCATAGAGCAGAATGAAGCTGCCGATGCCGGTGATCAGCAGGGCGAACAGCAGGCTGAGCCCGTCGAGCATGAAGGACAGCTCGATGCCGAGCTGCGGGATCCAGGCGATCCCCCAGGTCAGCACGGCCCCGCTCGAGACCTCGGGCAGAAAGCTCAGAAACCAGACGAAGAGGGCGGCGGGCAGCAGCACCACCGCCCGCGACCCAAGTGGCACCGTCGCCTCGTCCTTGCTGGCGGCCGCCATGCTCCGACTCGTCTCCCCGTCCCTCTGCGCTCCGGCGGGGAGCTGTTCCGATCCCGGCCCCGCCCGCAAGCAAAAAACCTTACCCTCAGCGCGCAGCCCCCGCGCGGGGCGCTGCGTCCGCGACACCAACGCTTCTGCGTTTCGGCTGAGTTCCCGCCGCCCCCGGCGCTCCAGCCCCCGGACGGGCCGGCGCCCCCGCAGGTATTCTCGCGCGTGCGCTGCGGTATATTTGGAACAGCCGCAGCGGTTTCAAGACAAGACTGCCCCGGCGGTCAGGGCTTTGCCCCCGAAGGGTCACCGCGCGCGCCGGGAAAAGGCGCTGCGCCGCCGGGTCGTCGCCTCGCCCCTTTCGCCGCCCCCCGCCCCTTGCCTATGATCCGCCGCGCGCGAGTTTGCGACCGGGGCGGCAGCTTCGTCCGGCCGGTCGGCGGTGCGGCGAAGACCACAGCCAGGGGAGAACGGCATGGGTCAGTTCGGCAAGGGTCAAGGCATTACGCGAATCGAGGATCAGCGGTTCCTGACCGGCCAGGGGCGCTACACCGACGACATCCACCTGCCGAACGAGACCTTCATGGCCGTGGTGCGCAGCCCGCTCGCCCACGCCGAGATCACCGGCATCGACACGGCCGAGGCCAGGCAGATGCCCGGCGTGCTGCTGGTGCTGACGGCCGAGGAGCTGCGCGCCGAGGGGATCGGCGACATCCCGGTGCTGGCCAAGATGAAGGGCCGCGACGGCGAGGTGAAGCAGCCGCCACACCCGGTGCTGGCGCGCGGGCGCGTGCGCCACGTCGGCGATCCCGTCGCGGTGGTGGTGGCCGAGAGCTACGACCAGGCGGCCGAGGCGGCCGAGCTGGTGATGGTCGACTACGACACCCTGCCGGCCGTGACCGACGCCGCCGCGGCGCTGGAGGCCGAGGCGCCGGAGCTGCACGCCGAGGCGCCCGGCAACCTGGCCATGACCTGGGAGCACGGCGACCGGGCCGCGGTCGAGGCCGCCTTCGCCAAGGCCGAGCGGGTGGCGCGCATCGAGCTGGTCAACAACCGTCTGGTGGTCAACTCGATGGAGCCGCGGGTGGCGATCGGCGAGTACGCGCCGGACAGCCAGCGCTTCACCCTGACGACGCCGAGCCAGGGCATCTTCCGCCTGCACGGCCAGCTCGCCGAGACCATTCTGGGGATCGAGAAGGACAAGCTGCACCTGGTCACCCCCGACGTCGGCGGCGGCTTCGGCATGAAGATCTTCTGCTATGCCGAGCAGGTGCTGGTGCTGGTCGCCGCGCGGCGGCTGGGCCGGCCGGTGCGCTGGGTCGGCGAGCGCACGGAGTCCTTCCAGTCGGACATCCATGGCCGCGACCACAAGACGCTGGCCGAGATGGCCATGGACGCCGAGGGCCGCTTCCTCGGCCTGCGGGTGACCACCCAGGCCAACCTCGGCGCCTACCTCTCCAACTTCGGCCCCTACATCCCGACCGCGGCGAGCACCCAGATGTACTCCGGGCTCTACAAGATCCCGGCGATCTTCGCGGAGGTGCAGTGCGCCTTCACCAACACCGTGCCGGTGGACGCCTACCGCGGCGCCGGCCGGCCGGAAGCGGCCTACTGCATGGAGCGGCTGGTCGACGCCTGCGCGCGCGCGCTGGGACTCGACCAGCGCGAGATCCGGCTGCGCAACTTCATCCGGCCGGAGGACCTGCCCTACGAGACCAAGATGGGCCCGGTCTACGATTCCGGCGATCCGGCCCGCCTGCTCGACCAGGCCACCGCGCAGGCGGACTGGGACGGGCTCGCCGCGCGCAAGGCGGAGTCCGCCCGGCGCGGCCGCTATCGCGGCCTGGGGCTGGCCTCCTACGTCGAGGCCTGCGGCGGCATCGGCGAGGAGGAGGCCCGGATCACCCTGGAGGAGGACGGCGGCGTCAACCTGGTGATCGGCACGATGACCAACGGCCAGGGCCACCACACGGCCTACGCCCAGATCCTCAACGACATGCTGGGCGTCGCCCCCGAGCAGGTGAAGATGGTCCAGGGCGATTCCGACGTGGTCAAGCGCGGCGGCGGCACCGGCGGCTCGCGCTCGCTGCTGATGGGCGGCATGGCCACCGAACGGGCGAGCGAGAAGGTGATCGAGCGCGCCCGCAAGGTCGCCGGACACCTGCTGGAGGCGGCGGCGGCCGACCTGGAGTTCGCCGACGGAACCTTCACCGTCGCCGGCACCGACAAGAAGGTCACCCTCGCCGAGGTCGCCAAGGCCAGCCACGGTGACGCGCTGCCCGAGGAGCTGGCCGGCCCGATCGAGGAGACTGGCGACTACAAGGCCGAGGGCATGACCTATCCCAACGGCTGCCACGTCTGCGAGCTGGAGGTCGACGGCGAGACCGGCGAGGTCGAAATCCTGCGCTACCTGGTGGTCGACGACTTCGGCAAGGTGGTCAATCCCCTGCTGGCCCGGGGCCAGATCCACGGCGGCACCGCCCAGGGCATCGGCCAGGCGCTGCTGGAGCGCACGGTCTACGACGAGGACGGCCAACTCATCACCGCCAGCTTCATGGACTACACCCTGCCGCGCGCCGACGACATGCCCGACTTCGAAATCACCCTGGTCGAGGACATGCCCTGCGCGACCAACCCGCTGGGCGTCAAGGGCGCCGGCGAGGCCGGCGCGATCGGCGCGCCGCCGGCCGTGATGAACGCGTTGATGGACGCGCTGGCCCCCCTGGGCGTCACCCGGCTGGACATGCCGGCGACGCCCGAGCGGATCTGGCGCGCCCTGCGCGAGGCCCAGGCGGCCGCCCGCCCGCAGGCGGCCGAATGAGCCGCGGCGAGAGCGAAAGCGGAGAGCAGGACGACGCGACCGGAGCGGACGACGACCTGCTGGCGGTGCTGCGGGTGCTGGCCGAGCGGGCCGGAAAGCTGGTGCTGGCCTACTACGCCGAGGCCGAGGAGATCGCGGTCCGCGCCAAGGCCGACGCCTCGCCGGTGACCGAGGCGGACGAGGCCTGCGAGGCCTTCCTGCTGGAGGCGCTGGGCAAGCTGACGCCGGACATTCCGGTGGTCTCCGAGGAGGCGAGCGAGGCCGAGGGCCTGCCGGAGATCGACACCGCCCGGCCCTTCTGGCTGGTCGACCCGCTGGACGGCACCCGCGAGTTCCTCTCGCGCAACGGCGAGTTCACCGTCAACGTCGCGCTGATCCGCGACGGCCGCCCGGTCGCCGGCGTGGTGCACGCCCCGGCCCTGGCGATGACCTGGAGCGGCGGGCTGGACGACGCCGGCCACACGCGCGCCAGCTTCAACGAGACCGACCGGCCGCCGATGGCGATCCAGGCCCGCGCCCGGCCCGGCGAGGGCGAGACGGTGGTGGCCAGTCGCCGCCACGGCTCCGGCGGCGAGTTGGAGCGGTTCCTCCAGGGCCGGCGCATCGCGCAGCGGGTGAGCGCCGGCTCCTCCCTGAAGTTCTGCCTGCTGGCCAGCGGCAAGGCCGACCTCTACCCACGCTTCGGCCCGACCATGGAGTGGGACACGGCGGCCGGCCAGGCGGTGCTGGAGGCCGCTGGCGGCCGCGTCGAGACCCGCGACGGCCAGCCGCTGCGCTACGGCAAGCCCGGCTTCCGCAACCCGGACTTCGTCGCCTACGGGCGGCGGGGCTGACCTCGAGGCCGGCGGACGCGCCGAGGCGCGTCCCTACGGGCGCAAATCGCGTCAGAGTCCCCAGACCAGCAGGATCATCGGCACGGCGACGGCGACGATCAGCAGCTCCAGCGGCGCGCCCAGGCGCCAGTAGTCGCCGAAGCGGTAGCCGCCGGGCCCCATGATCAAGGCGTTGTTCTGGTGGCCGATCGGGGTCAGGAAGGCGCAGGAGGCGCCGATCGCCACGGCCATCAGGAAGGCGTCGGGATTGGCCTGGAGCTGCTGTGCCAGGCTGACGGCGATCGGCGCCATGACCACCGCCGTGGCGGCGTTGTTGAGCACGTCCGACAGGGTCATGGTGACCACCAGCACCAGCGCCAGCACGACCCAGGCCGGCAGGCCGCCGGTCAGCCCCAGGATGGCCGCGGCGATGGTGTCGGTCGCGCCGGTCGACTGCAGCGCGCCGCCGACCGGGATCAGCGCACCGAGCAGCACGATGACCGGCCAGTCGATGGCGTCGTAGAGGCCGCGCAGCGAGACCAGGCCGCTGGCCACCATCACCGTCAGCGCCGCGCCGAAGGCGATGTAGATCGGCACGAAGCCCAGGCTGGCGGCGAGGATCGCCAGCACGAACAGCGCCGCCAGGTAGCCGGCGTTGCGCCGCTGGCCGTAGACCAGCCCGCGTTCGGCCAGCGGCAGCAGGTCGTAACGGGCCATGAAGTCGCCGACGCGGTCCTTGTGGCCGTGCAGCAGCAGCACGTCGCCGGCGGTGAAGCGGAAGTCCTTCAGCCGGCCGCGGTAGGGCCGCCCCTCGCGCGCCACGCCCAGCAGGTTGAGGCCCAGCCGCGGGCCGAGGCGGAGCTGCTCGACCGTGCGGTGCACCAGGTTGCTGCGCGGCGCCACCACCGCCTCGGCGACGACGGCGTCGCCGCTGGTCAGCAGCCCGTCCTCGCTGGCCGGGCTCTTGCCCAGCTTGACGTCGAGGCGCTGCACGAAGGCCTCCAGATCCTTCGGCGCGGCCTCGATCAGCACGCGGTCGCTGGCGTTCGGCACCAGGCTGTCGGGCACCGGCAGGATGCGCCGGTCCTTGCGGATCACCGCGACCACCTGGACGTCGAGGTCCTTGACCTTCTCGTAGAGCTCGCCGACCGACAGGCCGTAGGCCTCGCTCTTGGTCGGGATGCGGACCTCGGCCAGGTAGGCGTCGATGCGCAGCAGCTCCTCGGCGCCCGCGCCGGCCGCCTCGCCGCGCGGCACCAGGCGCCAGCCGATCAGGGTGACGAACAGCAAGCCGGCCAAAGCCACCGCGCCGCCGACCGGCGTGAAGTCGAACATCTCGAAGGCGCCGCGCGCGGGCAGCAGCTCGGCGCGCTGGGTCGCGACGATGATGTTCGGCGGCGTGCCGATCAGGGTGACCAGCCCGCCCAGGATGGTGGCGAAGGACAGCGGCATCAGCAGCAGTCCGGCCGCGCGCTTGGCCTTGGCGGCGCTGGACAGGGCCGCCGGCATCAGCAGCCCCAGGGTGCCGACGTTGTTCATGAAGCCGGACAGGAAGGCGCCGATCCCGCCCAGCGCGGCGATATGGGTGGTGGTGCGCCCGGCCGCGCGCTGCACCGCCCGGGCGAAGAGGTCGGTGGCGCCGGAGTCGCTGAGCGCCTTGGACAGCGCCAGCACCAGCGCGACGGTGATGGTCGCCGGGTGGCCGAAGCCGGCGAAGGCCTGCGACGCCGGGATCAGCCCCGCCAGCACGCTGGCGATCAAGGCGCCGAAGGCGACGACGTCGTAGCGCAGCCGGCCCCAGATCAGCAGGCCAATGATCAGCGCCAGCAGCCCGAACAGCAGCCCCTGGTCGAGGGTCACGCCGCGCTCCCCCGTGCCGGCCGCAACCCCGGTCGCGACCCCGGCCGCCGGCGCGGTCGCTCACCGCACGCCCGGCGCGCAAGCACGGCCACGGCCCCGCTCAATAGAGGTGCTGACCGCCGGTGACGAAGACCTCGGTGCCGGTGACGTAGCCGAAGTCCTCGGTGCACAGGCGGAACACCGCCGCCGCCACCTCCTCCGGCGTGCCCATGCGCTGCATGGGGATGCGCGGGATCAGCGTCTCGTACTCCGGCCCGATCATCGCGGTCTCGATCTCGCCGGGGGCGACGGCATTGACCCGGATGCCGAGCTGCGCCAGCTCCACCGCCAGCTCGCGGGTCAGCGCCGAGAGCGCCGCCTTGGAGGTGGAGTAGGCCGAGCCGGCGAAGGGGTGGATGGCGTGGCCGGCGATCGAGGTGATGTTGACGATGCAGCCCTTGCCCCGGCGCAGCGGCACGGCGAAGCCGCGCGCCAGCGCCAGCGGCGCGAAGAAATTCAGCTCGAACACCCAGCGCCAGTCGGCAATGTCGCCGTTGAGGCAGCCCAGCCGCTCCTTGAACGGGGTCTTGGGGCTGACGGCGGCGTTGTTGACCAGCGCCTGCAGGCCGCGCTCGCCCAGGATCTCCAGGGCCTGGGCGACGAACGCCTCGACCCCGGCCGGATCGGCCAGGTCGGCCGTGATGTGGTGGGTCCAGTTGGGATCGCGCTTGCAGGCCTCGGGGATCTCCTCGCGCGAGCAGGTGAGGATCCGCCAGCCCTCGTCGGAGAAGCGCTTGACGGTGGAATGCCCGATCCCCCGGCTGGCCCCGGTCAGGACCACGGTGGGCTTTTCGTCGATGGGAACAGCGTCGGCCATGGCGCGCAGTCTAGAGGGATTTGCACCGGTAGGGAACCGCTGTGCAGCGCTGCCGCTCGCAGGAAAATCGCCCGATTTCAAATTCTTATGCCGAAGCGCCGGGAAGCGCGAGACCTCGGACCACGGCGGCGTCCGACGGTTGGCCGCGACTTCCCGCCCGGCCGGCGGCCCGGCGGGGACGGCGGGCACACCCCCGCGCGGGCCGGCCCCGGGGGGCCGGCCGGGCGCGGTCGCGCTCAGCTCGCCGCGGCGCCGCCGCGGCTGCGCAGCGGCGACTGGCTCGCCGGCCGCACCGCCACCACGCGGAAGGTGCGCAGCTCCTCGTCCTGCTCGCGGATCGAGACGTACTCGCCCTCGACGAAGCGGTGGCTGTCGAAGCGATAGCCGGGCTCGTCGAGGTCGGGGTCGCCGGCCACGTCGTAGTGAAAGGCCCAGGCCCGGCCACGGGTATGCACCAGGTGGCCGTACTCGTCGGCCTCGCCCTCCCAGAAGCGCCAGACGTGGCAGTGCTTACGCTGCTTGCGCCACCCCTCCAGATCGATGTGCCCCTCGGAATCGAGCGGCGCGACGAACTCGTAGCCATGAGTCGAGCTGCCGTTGGGATAATCGTGGTCGCGCGCCAGTTCCAGGCGGATCGACATCAGCGTCATGGCCGAGGGGCTCCTTCGCTCTCGTTCGGGCGATCGTGGGGGGACGGACGCGGGGCGAGGGTCAGTCGCTCTCGCCGCCGGCCGTCTCGGGCGTGTAGTCGGGGTGGGTCTGGACGAAGCGGCGCAGCACAAGGCGCAGCTTCAGGGCGTGGGTGTAGTCCTCACGCGCCTCGGCCCCCGCAATATCCTCGAGGATCATGCGCTTGAGCATCGGCACGCCCTCGGGCGAGTGGACCAGATAGCTGCCCAGCTCGGCCGCGATGATCTCGGGACAGTGCTCGTGCTCGACGATCGCATCGATCTCCTCTTCGGTCAGATCGGACAGGGCGATCACGTCGTCCAGGGTCAACATGGCTTTTCCTCCAGAGCCGCGCCGTGTTCCAAGAGCGCGCGGATTTCGCCGCCGGGGCCCGACAGCCCCTTGTCGCCCCGCAACCTCTTGCCGCCCGTGCTCTCGCCACCCGCCGTGACCCGCCCGGTCGCGGCCTCAGTGGGCCAGAAGCACCGGCAGGCCGCTGTGTGTCAGCACTTCGCGCGTGGCGCCGCCGAGCACGAACTCGCGCAGGCGGCTGTGGCCGTAGGCGCCCATCACCAGCAGGTTGGCGTCCGCCTCGCCCGCGGCGCTCAGCAAGCCTTCCCCGGCGCCGTCGTTGCGCACCGCCGTGCGGGCCCGGGCATCGACACCGTGGAGGGCCAGCCACGCGACCGCCGCATGCGGGTCCTTCACGCCGGTCAGGCTCGCGTCCCCTTCGTCCTGCAGGCTGACGACATCGACCGCCTCGGCGCCGGCCAGCAGCGGCAGGGCCGCCGTCACCGCCCGCGCGCACTCGCGCGAGCCCGACCAGCCGATCACGACCCTGCTGCCGACCGCGTCCTCGAAGCCCGGCGGCAGCATGAGGACCGGACGCCCGGCCTCGAAGAGCGCCGCCTCCAGAGCCGGGGCATAGGCGCCTTCGCTCTCGGCATCCGGGCGGCCGGTCGCCACCAGATCGAACAGCAGCGCGCGCTGCGCCGTCTCGCTGTCCTCACGGCCGGTCACCTCGCGCCAGGCGCAGACGAACTTGCCGGCCTCGGCCTTGCCGTCGGCCTCGATCGGCTTGGCGTCGACCCCGCGGCAGGCCGCCTCGTAGGCGGCGCGCGCCGCCTTGGCGTGCTCCTCGCCGCTCTTGCGCAGATCGGCCGAGATCTGCTCGACCATGGCGCCCGACATGCCTTCGCCGACCAGGGGAATCGAGCTTTCCGGGTCCAGCTTGACGTGCAGCGCCTCCACGTAGGCGTCGAACCGCCGGCCGAGCTGGACGGCCGCGGACATCACCGCGGAGCTGGCGTCGCCACCGTCCACGACGGCGAGCAGGGAGGCGATGGACATGCGTTGCGAACCCTTCTGTTTGTTCTGCTTTCCCAATGCTTCCGCCCATCTAGGCGCAGGGCGTCACGATCCCAATGCCCACCTTGACAGGCATTGATGTGCGTCAACGAACGTGGCGGTGCGCCGCCGCCCGCCTTCTCCGCCCCGCACGGGCGCCGGGCTCAGGTGCCGTACTGCGGAGTCTCTTCGGCCAGCACGTGGGGGTCCTGGTGAATGATCACCTCGGCCCCCGGGAACTCGGTCTGCAGCTCGGCCTCGACCGCCTCGGCCACCGCGTGGGCGCGATAGAGCGTCATGCCGCCGTCCATCTCCAGGTGGAGCTGGATGAAGGTCCGCGGCCCCGACATGCGGGTCTTCAGGTCGTGCACCCCCAGCACCTCGTCATGGGTGCGCACCACGGCGACGATCCGGTCGCGCTCCTCCAGCGGCAGCTCGCGGTCCATCAGCATGTCGAGCGCGTCGCGCGCGATGCGATAGGCGCTGTAGAGGATGTAGAGCGCCACGCCCAGGCCCATCAGCGGGTCGGCCCGCAGCAGGCCGAACTGGCTGACCAGCACCAGCGCCACGATGACGGCGCCGTTCATCAGCAGGTCGGACATGTAGTGCAGGGAATCGGCCGCGATCGCGCTGGAGCCGGTGCGCTGCACCACATAGCGCTGGAACCGCGTCAGCGCGAAGGTCAGCAGGATCGACACCGCCATCACCGCGATGCCGATGGTGCCGTGCGGCACCGCCTCGGGCTGGATCAGGCGCTGGATCGCCTCGATCGCCACCAGGATCGCCGAGCCCGTGATCAGGCCCGACTGCACCAGCGCCGCCAGCGGCTCGGCCTTGCCATGGCCGAAGCGGTGCTCCCGGTCGGCCGGCACCAGCGCCTGGCGCACGGCCAGCAGGGTGACCAGCGAGGCCGCCACGTCGAGCAGGGAATCCACCAGGCTGGACAGCAGGCTCACGGAGTCGGTCAGCCACCAGGCGCCCAGCTTGACGACGATCAGCACCGTCGCCGTGGCGACCGAGGCATAGGTCGCCAGCTTCATCAGTCGGCCGGCGCGCCGTGCGTCCAGCCGCTGGGGCTTCTGGGGGTTGTGGGGTTTGGTGGCGTCTGCTGTGGCCGGAGCCATGAAGGACTCGCTTTCGAAAACCGCCGCCTTGAGGCGTGACGTTCAGGGATAGAGGCGCTCGGTGCGCCAGCCGGTCGGGCTGTCCGCGCTGCGATGATAGACCAGCCGGTCGTGCAGGCGGAACGCGCCGTCCTTCCAGAATTCGATCAGGCGCGGCGTGACCCGGAACCCCGACCAGTGAGGCGGCCGCGGCACCTTGCTCAGACCGTATTTGGCGGCATACTGCGCCACCCGCTTCTCCAGGGCGTGGCGGCTTTCCAGCGGCCGCGACTGCTGCGAGGCCCAGGCGCCGATCTGACTCTGCTTGGCGCGACTGGCAAAGTAGGCATCCGCCTCCGCCGGGTCCACCTGCGCGACCTCGCCCTCGACGCGCACCTGGCGGCGCAGCGACTTCCAGTGGAACAAAAGTGCGACCTTGGGATGCGCCAGGATGTGCACGCCCTTGCGGCTTTCGTAGTTCGTGTAGAAGACGAAGCCGCCGCCGCTGACGTCCTTCAGCAGCACCATGCGGACGGCCGGCATGCCGTCGGGCCCGACGGTTGCAACGGCCATGGCGTTGGGATCGTTGATCTCCTGGGCCTTGGCCTCCTCGAGCCAGGCCTCAAAAAGCGCGAAGGGGTCGTCGTGAGGCTGGTCGGCGAACATGAAAAACTCCGCGTGGCGGGACGGCGAGGCCGGCGAGAAGTGATCCGGATCATTGACGGGGATGCGCCCCCGGCGCGATCCGTATCACCGGCGAAAGCAACGGCTGGACCGAAGTATAGGCGGCCTGCCCGCGGCTCCAACCCTGTCGCACGGCACGGCTGGCACGTGGATAGAGCAGAACGAGAGGCAAGCTCAATGATGCGCAAATTCGCAATCGTGACCCTGGCGGCCCTGTCCCTGGGCCTGGCCGGCTGCAGTGACACCAACGGTCCGGGCACCAAGCAGGTCGTCGGCGCCCTGGGCGGCGCGGCCCTCGGCGGCTTCGTGGGCTCGCAGATCGGCGGCGGCACCGGCCGCCTCATCGCCACGGCTGCGGGCACCGCGATCGGCGCCTTCGTCGGCTCCGAGATCGGCCGCAGCATGGACGAGGTCGACCGCATGAAGGCGTCGCGCGCGCAGCAGCAGGCGACCAGCGCGCCGATCGGCCAGACCATCACCTGGAACAACCCCGACAGCGGAAACCAGGGCTCCTACACCCCGACCAACGACGGCTACACCCAGAATGGCCGCTACTGCCGCCAGTTCCGCGAGACCATCACGGTCGACGGCCAGACCGAGACCGGCACCGGCGTCGCCTGCCGCCGGGCCGACGGCACCTGGGAAATCATGAGCTGAGCCGGGCCGACGGCGACCGCCGCCGGAAGCGGCTGGAAGGGGCGTCGTCCCGCGCGGACGGCGCCCTTTTCGCGTCTGCTCTCTTGCGTCGCGGCCTTGCGCTACCCACTAAATAGGCCCCGAACGGTCTGATCTGAGGGGAAGACTCGCTGCCGATGCGCGACCCTTACGAGGTGCTTGGCGTCACCCGCAGCGCCAGCCAGGACGAAATCAAGACGGCTTATCGCAAGCTGGCCAAGGAGCTGCATCCGGACCTCAATCCGGGCAACGCCCAGGTCGAGCAGCGCTTCAAGGAGGTCTCCCAGGCCTACGGCATCCTGGGCGACGCCGACAAGCGCAAGCGCTTCGACGCCGGCGAGATCGACGCCAGCGGCCAGGAGACGCCGCAGCGCGGCTACTACCGCAGCTACGCCGAGGCCGGCGGCGGCGGCGCCGGCGGCAAGTACAGCCGCTTCGCCTTCGACGAGGACTTTGCCGCCGACGACATCTTCGCCGACCTGTTCGGCGGCGCCTTCCGCCGCGGCGAGTCGGGCGGCCCGCGCAGCCGCAGCCGCCAGCGCGGCGCCGACGTCCACTACCGCGTCCAGGTCGGCTTTCTGGAGGCCGCCACCGGGGTGCGCAAGCGCGTCCAGCTCTCCGACGGCAAGACGCTGGAGGTCAGCGTGCCCGAGGGCATGGAGGACGGCCAGACCCTGCGCCTGAAGGGCAAGGGGCGCCCCGGGCTCTACGGCGGTCCGGACGGCGATGCCTACCTGGAGGTCCACATCGACCCCCACCCCTTCTTCACCCGCAAGGACAACGACGTCCACCTGGAGCTGCCGGTGACCCTGGCCGAGGCGCTGCAGGGCGCGCAGGTCCAGGTCCCCACGGTGCACGGCAAGGTCGCCATGAAGGTCCCGGCCGGCGCCAACAGCGGCACCGCCCTGCGCCTCAAGGGCAAGGGCATCAAGGACCGCAAGTCCGGCCTCTACGGCGACCAGTACGTCAAGCTGAAGGTCGTGCTGCCCGACCAGCCCGACCAGGAGCTGGTGGATTTCGTCGCCAAGTGGTCGCAAGCCCACCCCTACGACCCGCGCCGCAAGGCTGGGCTGGACTGACCGCCGCGCCCGAGACCGCCCCAGTTCGAGACTGCCGCCCGCCGCCAGGGAGTTGCCCCATGCTGCTGACGCTCGAAGAGGTGATCACCCGCATCGACGCCGAGGGGCTGACGGTCAGCCGCGAGCAGCTCGTCTACTTCGCCGAGCAGCAGTGGGTGCGCGCCCAGGAGGACCAGGGCGCCTGGTACTTCGACGAGCAGGACGCCGCGCGTGCCCGCCTGATCTGCGAGCTGCGCGAGGACATGGCGATCAACGACGAGGCGGTGCCGCTGGTCCTGCGCCTGCTCGACCAGGTCTACGCCCTGCGCGGGCTGCTGGGCGAGGTGCGACACGCCCTGCGCGCCCTGCCCGCCGAAGAGCGCGCCGAGATCGAGGAGAAACTGCGGCACGCGCTGGAGGGGTGACCCCCGCCCCGGCGCCCCGCGGAACGCCCGCTCGGCCGTGCGCCTAGCCGCGCACGCGATCGCGGAGCGCCGCCGCCGGCGTGCCCGCGGGCTCCGGGCGCTCCGCCGGCCCGTCTGCGCGCGTCTCCAGCAGCTCGGCCAGCGGCGTGCGCGCCAGTTCGCCGCTCAGCGCGGCATAGCGCTCGGCCGCCGCGCCGGCGGCGCCCGGCCAGCGGCGCTGCGGCGCGGGCGCGACCTCCAGCGCCTCCAGCAACTCGGCGAAGTTCAGGTGGCGCAGGTCGCGCGCCAGCAGCACGCGGCCGCGGTTGGCGCGCTCGACGATGCGCGCGCGTTTGAGCCGAGAGACCAGCAGGTCGACCTCCGTCGGCGTCGCCGGCAGGCCGCGGTGCAGCCCCGCCTGCGTCACGCGCCGCCCGTCCTCGGCCGCCGCCTGCAGGCGCTCCAGCACGGCCAGGCCGAGGGCCAGCTTCTCGCCGGGCCGCGACAGCGTGGCGCCGCGCGCCGCTGCGTAGCGCCACTCCGGCAGGCCGGCCGCCGCCTCCGCCCCCAGCAGCACGACGCTCCAGGCGAGGTAGAGCCAGAGCAGGAAGACCGGCAGCGCGGCGAGCGCGCCGTAGAGCGCCTCGTAGGCGCGGAAGTGGGCGATGTAGAGCCCGAAGACGTACTTCAGCAGCTCCAGCAGCAGGGCGGCGACCAGGCCGCCGGCCAGGGCGTGCGCCCAGGCCACCGGCCGGTGCGGCACCACCAGGTAGATCAGCGCGAAGCCGAGCGCGGCCAGAGCGATCGCGGCGAGCCGCGAGGCGATCACCGCGCCGCCGGCAAACTCGCCGAAGCCGCCGAGCTGCGCCAAGGCGAAGACGTAGGAGGAGAGCGAGAGCGAGGCGCCGATCAGCAGCGGCCCCAGGGTCAGCATCGCCCAGTAGACCAGGAAGCGCAGCGCCGCCGAGCGCGGCTCCGCCTCGCGGAAGATCTTGCTGAGCACCGCGTCGATGTTGTTGAGCAGCAGCAGCGCGGTCACCGCCAGGCCGACGACGCCCGGCGCCGTCAACTCCGAGGCGTTGCGCAGGAAGGCGTCGTAGTGGCTGCCGATGTCGACCTGCCCGCCCGGCGGAAAGAGGGCGTAGACGGCCTGGCGGAGCTGCTCGCGCGCCTCGTCGAAGGCGGGAAAGGCGGCCAGGATCGCCAGGGCGATGGCGATCATCGGGACCAGCGCCAGCAAGGAGGTGTAGCTGAGCCCGGCGGCCAGACGCAGGCCGTCGTCGTCGAGAAAGCGCAGCACCACATAGCGCGAGAAGCGCCAGCCGAGTCGCGCGGCAACGCCGACGGGGGCGCCGATCCTGCGGGGGAGCCGTGCGGCCGGGGCGGACGACGGCGCGGGGGAGGTCTTTCGGTCTGCCATGCTGGCACGCAGCATAGCGCAGGCAGCGCCCCGCCCGCGCCCCCCCGGTCGTCGTCGCCTCCGGTCGTCGTCGCGCCCCCGATCATCGCGCACGCCACCAGCCCGTACGTCGGTCAGCGCGCGGGCCGGTACGCCTCCTCGGGCTGCCACTCGGGCGTTCGACTCGGGCGTTCGACTCGGGCGCGCGACTCGGGCGCGCGACTCGCCTCCGGCCCGGAGCGAATCCCCCGGGTCCGCCGTCTTTGACCTGTTGGTGCCATGGTGTAGGATGCGCCGCCGCCGCGCCGCAGTGGAACTCAGTTTCCGCCGCCGGCGGTCCTTTCATTCCTCGCCGGCGCGGCACACGCGCCGGTTTCGTCATCGGGCCTCGGGTATCGGAAAGAGCATGTCGGATTCGCCTGCGTTGATGAGCGGCAAGCGCGGCCTCATCATGGGAGTCGCCAACGATCGGTCGATCGCCTGGGGCATCGCCCAGGCCGTGCGCGCTCAGGGCGCAGAGCTGGCCTTCACCTACCAGGGCGACGCGCTGGAAAAGCGCGTGCGCCCGCTGGCCGAGAGCGTCGGCAGCGACATCCTGCTGCCCTGTGACGTCGGCGACGACGACTCGATCGACCGCACCTTCGCCGCGCTGGGCGAGCATTGGAACCAGCTCGACTTCCTGGTCCATGCCATCGCCTACGCCGACAAGGACCAGCTCAAGGGCAAGTACCTGGCCACCAGCCGCGACAACTTCGTGAAGTCGCTGGACATCTCCTGCTACTCCTTCACCGCCGTGGCGCAGCGCGCCGCGCCGATGATGCGCGAGGGCGGCAGCCTGCTGACCCTCAGCTACTACGGCGCCGAGCGGGTGATGCCGCACTACAACGTGATGGGCGTGGCCAAGGCGGCGCTGGAGGCCTCGGTGCGCTATCTGGCCGCCGACCTGGGCGAGGAGGACATCCGCGTCAACGCCATCTCGGCCGGACCGATCCGCACCCTGGCCGCCTCGGGCATTGGCGACTTCCGCTATATCCTGAAGTGGAACGAGTACAACTCGCCGCTGCGCCGCAACGTGACCCAGGAGCAGGTCGGCGGCGCCGCCCTCTACCTGCTGTCCGGGCTGTCCGGCGGCGTCACCGGCGAGGTGCACCACGTGGATTCCGGCTACCACACCGTAGGCATGATGGCGGTGGACGCCGCGCCGCAGATTCGCGAGCTGCTCGAAGGCTTCAAGAGCCAGGGCTGACACGCCAGACCAGAGGGGTCGTCGCGAGGTGGCAGGCAACGCCTTCGGCCAGAACTTTCGCATCGTCACCTGGGGCGAGAGTCACGGGCCCGCGATCGGCTGTGTGATCGACGGGGTGCCGCCGCGCATCCCCCTGAGCGAGACCGACCTGCAGCCCTACCTGGACCGGCGCAAGCCCGGCCAGTCGCGCTACACCACCCAGCGGCGCGAAGACGACGTGGTGCGCATCCTCTCCGGCGTCTTCGAGGGGCAGACCACCGGCACGCCGATCGCCCTGCAGATCGACAACGCCGACCAGCGCTCCAAGGACTACGGCGAGATCGCCGACAGCTTCCGCCCCGGCCACGCCGACTACACCTACTGGGCCAAGTACGGCATCCGCGACCATCGCGGCGGCGGGCGCTCCAGCGCGCGCGAGACGGCGATGCGGGTCGCCGCGGGCGCCGTGGCGCGCAAGCTGCTGGCGCACCTGCTGGGCGCCCTGCCGATCCGCGCCGCGCTGATCGAGATGGGCGGCGACGCCATCGATCGCGCGGCCTGGGACTGGGGGCAAGTCGACGCCAACCCCTTCTTCTGCCCCGACGCCGCGGCGGCCGAACGCTGGGCGGCGCGGCTCGACGCCGCGCGCAAGGCCGGCTCCTCCCTCGGCGCCGTGGTCGAGGTGGTGGCCGAGGGCGTGCCGGTCGGCCTGGGCGAGCCGGTCTACGACAAGGTCGACGCCGACCTGGCCAAGGCGATGATGTCGATCAACGCGGTCAAGGGCGTGGAGATCGGCGACGGCTTCGACGCCGCCCGCCTGTCGGGCGAGGACAACGCCGACGAGATGCGCATGCGCGACGGCGAGGTCGCCTTCCTGTCCAACCGCGCCGGCGGCGTGCTCGGCGGGCTGACCACGGGCCAGCCGCTGGTGGCGCGCTTCGCCGTCAAGCCGACCAGCTCGATCCTCACCCCGCGCCGCACCGTCGACCGCTTCGGCCAGGAGACCGAGATCGTCACCAAGGGGCGGCACGACCCCTGCGTGGGGATCCGCGCCGTGCCGGTGGGCGAGGCCATGATGGCGCTTGTGCTGGCCGACCATCTGCTGCGCCACCGGGCCCAGATCGGCCTTTGACGCCGGCATGGCGGGGGCGCGGGCAAGACGGGTAACGCGGGCATGACGGGGAATGCGGGCATGACGGGCGCCGGGACCGAGATCCGCCGCGCCGGCCCTGCCGACTGCGGCCGGCTGGCCGCCCTGCTGCTCGAGGCCTTCGCCTTCTACGGCGACCCCCAGCCGCTGCCGGCCACGGAGATGACCGAACGCCTGCGCCGGCGGATCGACTGCGAGCCGGGCTTCGAGGCGCTGCTGGCCGAGGGCGACGGCGTGCCCCTGGGCTTTGCCATCTACGCCCCGGTGTTCTGGACCACCGATTGCGAGTTGGCGCTGTTCCTGAAGGAGATCTACGTTACCGAGGCGGCGCGCGGCAGCGGCCTGGGCCGCGCGATGATGGCGGAGATGGCGCGCATCGCGGCCGAGCGCGGCTGGACCCGCGTGGTCTGGACGGTCGACCGCTTCAACCGCCGGGCCGTGCGCTTCTACAAGTCGCTGCCGGGCCTGCGCGTGCTGGACAAGAACGTCTTCCTGATCACCGGCGAGAGCTTGAGGCGTCTGGCCGACGAGGGCTAGCCCCAGCCAGCGCCAGCCAGAGGCCGGACGAGACCAGCGCAACGCCGAGCAGGAACTGCACGGTCACCGGCTCGCCCAGCAGCCAGACGCCCAGCCCGGTGGCGACGATCGGGCCGAGGGAGAAGAAGGCCGAGACCTCGCTGGCCGCCGCCCGCGCCAGGGCCCAGGTGAGCAGCAGAAAGCCGGCGGCGCTGGCCAGGCCGGCCAAGGCCACCGCCAACCAGGCGGTCAGCGTCACACCCGCGTCTGCCGGCGGCCAGCCCTCCAGCAGCAGCGCCGCCGGAAGCAGCAGCGCCACCGCCGGCGCCATGGACAGCACGCTGACGCGCCGTGCCCCGTGACGCTGGGCCAAGGGGCCGAAGAAGAGGTTGCACAGAGCGCCGGTGACCGCGCTGCCCAGCACCGCCAGATCGCCCACCCAGGCGCGCGGATGCACCAGGATCTCGCGCTCGCCGATCGCCGCCGCCACCCCCAGCACACACAGCACCATGCCGAGGGCGCGCAGCCAGCTTCCCCGCTCCCGGCCCAGCCGGATGGCAAGGACCAGGGTGAGCAGGGGCAGGGTCGCGAAGATCACCGCTGCCCGCGCGGCCGGAATGAACAGCAGGCTGAGGTGGAACAGGCCGGCCAGCACCGCGAACTGCGCCAGCCCCAGCAGGGTGGCCATGGCTAGGTCGCGCCGCGGCAGCCGCCGCCAGGACACGGGGGCGGCGAAGGGCAGCAGGCAGGCCAGCGCGATGGCGTAGCGCAGAAAGGTAAGGATCGCCGGCCCGACCTCGGCGACCGCGGCCTTGGAGGCGACGGTGGCGACCCCGACCGAGATGCCGACCCCCGCGGCGGCGGCCAGGGCTGCGCCGCGGTGCAGCGTCACGGCAGACGGCGGTCGGCCAAGGGGTGCCTCCATGCCCACATCCGCCCCGCCGCCGGGCTGCCCGTCGCCTGCCCCTAGGCCTGAGCCGCCTGGGCCGCCTGGGCCGCCTTCGCCCGCGTCCGGCCGCCGCCCCTCGCCGCGGCCGGCGCCACCTGGCGCCAGTCTAGCTCCACTTCACGGAGAAGTCTCGCCGCCTCCTCGGTGTAGGGTTGAATCTCGGCGAAGTTCGGCTGCGCGAAGCTGCGGTAGAAGAGGGCGCCGTGGGCGCTGCCCGGCAGGTGGCGCGGCAGCAGGCCGCTGAAGGCGTAACCGAGGCCGCGGAGCTGCTCCATGGCCGCCGCCGCCGCGGGCCGGTCGAGCGCGAGCACGACCTGCGCGGTGCGTCGGCCGGCGGCCTCGGCGCGGCGCTCGAAGTCGGCCAGCAGGGCCGGCAGGTCGCGCCCCGCCTCTTCGAGTGTCAGCCGCGCCATGTCGAAGCGCGGCAGGTCGCTCTCGCGCCCGAGGCTGGACGGGCGCACCACCTGCGGCTTGACCACCGGCAGAGCCGGGCCGGCTTCGCCGACGTGGCGCAGCAACCGCGCCACCCAGCCGACGTAGGGCAGCGCCGCGTAGGCCGGACTGGCGGGGCCACGGCCGAAGCCGCGGTACTGCACCAGCGTGGCGATCGGGCCGGCGACGCCCTCGCGGTCCAGCATGCGCCGGGGCACGTAGTCGATCTCGTAGCCGACGTCGCGCAGCCCGCCCTCCTGCAACACCCGCTGGGAGATGCGATGGTTGGTCAAGGCGGTGCCGAACAGCGCCTCGCACTCGGGGTCGGCCTCCGCCTCGGCCAGCGCCGTGTTGAAGATGTGGCGGAAGATGCCCGCCTTGCGGTGCTCGGCCACCACGATCCCCTGGGCAATCTCGTAGATGTGCGGATTCGGGGCCGAGCGGCGCAGGGCGATATGCCCGGCGAAGGCGCCGGCGGCGTCGCGGGCCAGGAAGGAGATCTGTTCGCCGCTGGCCAAGGCCTCGGCGATCGCCGCGGCATCGTAGACGGCGGCCGAGAGGTAGTCCTCGCCGTAGACCCGGCGGAATCCTTCGGGGATCAGACCGGCGTCGGCCGGGCCGATGCGGGCCAGGGTGTAGTCGCCGAGGCGCAGCAGGCCCGGCGTGTCGGCCGGCGTTACCGGTCGGCGTGGCGGCGGCGGCACGTCGGCCAGAAACCGCCGCTCGCAGCCGGGGGCCGGGACAGAGGTGGGGGTAGTGGTGGGGGCAGTGGCCGGGTGGGCGGGGTAGAGGGCGGCAGTGGTCGGCATTGTTCACCCCTGGGTTGCGGATCTTTACGAAACGTAAAGACCGATCATAAATTTTCTGTTAACCGTTTTCTTGGTCCAATTCTGTCGCCAGCGCCGTATCCCGCGTAAATTAATGCTGCCAAAGGGGAATTCTGGCCTATATTTTCAAATCTCGGTTGTGGAAATCTGGTGATTTCCGCGCGCCGGCGCTCGGGCGGTTTGCGACCCTGTGGACCCGCTTTGGTGGGTCCGCCGGTTGGCCATCGCTCTAGGGAGAACGGTTTTCCCGACTGCGGGATCGGCGCCGCCCGCAAAGGCCGCCGCGCGCCGCGTCGCAAGCAGTTTCGGGGCAGAGGCCCGCCGCAGTTCGGGCCCGGCTGCGGTTCGGGGCGGCGCGACGGCTGGCTCGGCAAGGCCGGCAACCTGGCTTGCCCCCGCGCCGTTCCACGCGCGCGCCAGCGCGGCGGCGCGCCGCTCAGCGGGTGAAGACCGCCACCAGCTCCAGATGGCCGGACCAGGGGAACTGGTCGACCGGCGTCACCCGCTCCAGCCGGTAGCCGCCCTCGACCAGCGTGCGGGCGTCGCGCGCGAAGCTGGCCGGATTGCAGGACACGGCGATCACCGTCGGCACGCGGCTGGCCGCGATGTGCGGCGCCTGCGCGGCGGCGCCGGCGCGCGGCGGATCGAAGACCAGCGCGTCGAAGACGTCCAGTTCCTCGGCGTGCAGCGGCTGGCGGTCGAGGTCACGCCGCTCGCCGGCGACGCGGCCCCGCACCGCCGGCTGGCGCGCCGCCGCCTCCAGCGCCGCCACGGCGCGGGCCTCGCCCTCGTAGGCCAGCACCCGCGCCGGATCGGCCAGGGCGAAGGCGAAGGTGCCGATGCCGGCGTAGAGGTCGGCCACCCGCAGGGCGCCGGCCGGCAGCGCCGCGCGCACCAGCGCAACCAGGGCCGCCTCCCCCTCCCGACTCGGCTGCAGGAAGCCGCCGGGCGGCGGGGTGACCTGCGCCGCGCCCAGCGTCAGTAGCGGCAGGCGGCGCTGGGCCAGCGGCTCCGGCGCGCCACGCCCGCTCTGCCAGGACAGGCGGGCCAGGTCCTGCGCCTCGGCGAAGGCCGCCAGCGCCTCGCGCGCCGCCAGGTCCGGCTCGGCCGCCGCGGCGATCAGCAGGTCGAGGCCGGTGTCCGTCTCGGCCAGCGCCAGCTCCGCCGTCGCACCGTCGGGCAGGCCGTCGGCCAGCAGGGCGCGCAGCGGCGCGAGCAGCGCCAGCAGCGCGGGGGTCAGCAGCAGACAGGTCTGCAGGTCGACCAGGTCGCGGCTGCGCGCGCCGTGGAACCCGAGCTGCACGCGGCGGCCGCGACGCCGCGCCGCCAGCACGGCCCGGCGCCGGCCTCCCGGGCCGATCTCGACCAGCGGGGCCACCACTGCCGGATCGAGGCCCTGGCGCGCCAGGTGCGTGCCGGCCAGCGTCTGCTTCCAGGCGCGATAGGACTCGGGCCGCAGATGCTGCAACTGGCAGCCGCCACAGGGGCCGAAGTGGGGACAGGGCGGCGCGCCCCGCTGATCGCTCTCGGACAGCAGCTCGACGATCTCGCCGCGCAGCGCGCCGCCCTTCTTCTCGCCGGCCAGGCGCACGCGCAGGCGATCCCCCGGCGCCGACAGCGGCACGAAGACCAGTCCTTCCGCGCTCTGGGCCACGCCGTCGCCGCGCGCGCCCAGCTCGCTCACGCTCACCTCGATCTGCCGTCCGCCGCCGCGGCGGGCCTGTCGTCGCACCTGGAACCTCGCCTTGCTGTCGCGGTGAAACCCGAGTCACGCCCATCTAGAGCGATTTGCACGCGCTGGGAACCGCTTTGCGCCGCCGGCGGCCGCGCCGAGCGCGGTTTTCAGGGGGGACCTGCGCGCTCGGCTCTGGTCAAAGGCGGCGCAAAGGCGCTACCACCGGGACCGTACCAATCGCAGGGATAACCCCGGGGACGTCCCCGGGGAGACCGGCCGCGACAAGAATGCCCGCAAAGGAGGAACGCCATGCCGCAACCCAAACACATCATGAAGCTGCCGGTGCCCGCCGAATCGGAGCTGGACGAGGATCTCCAGACCTACTTCGAGAAGTGCCGCGAGAAGCTCGGCATGGTGCCCTACGTCCTGCAGGCCTACGCGCTGCGCCCGGACAAGCTGCGCGCCTTCGGCAAGATGTACAACGACCTGATGCTCGGCGAGTCCGGGCTGACCAAGCTGGAGCGCGAGATGATCGCCGTGGTCGTCTCCAGCGTGAACCGCTGCTACTACTGCCTGGTCGCCCACGGCGCGGCGGTGCGCGAGCTCTCCGGCGACGCCCAGCTTGGCGAGATGCTGGTGATGAACTACCGGGTGGCCGAGCTCAGCGCGCGCCAGCGCGCGATGCTCGACTTCGCCTGGAAACTCACCGAAACTCCGCACCTGGTGAACGACGACGACCGCCAGGCCCTGTTCGACGTCGGCTTTTCCGATGAGGACCTCTTCGACCTCTGCGCCGTGATCGGCTTCTTCAACATGTCGAATCGTGTCGCCGCCGGCACCGACATGATGCCCAACCCGGAGTACCATGCCGTTTCGCGCGACAGCTAAGGCCGGCCTTTCCCGACCCCGCAACCGTTCGGAGGGCAGCGGCGTGACCCGTGTCATCCTCTTCCTGCTGAAGTCCATCGTCGGCCTGCTGGCCAGCCTCGGCCTGCTGGTCGTGGTGCTGGTGCTGGTCGGCGTCTTCGCCTGGCGCGACCTGGCGGAGACCTTCGACGAGGAGGTCGGCCTGGAGGTGGCCGAGGCGCCGCTGCCCGAAGCCATGTTGCTGGAGATCGACCTGGCCGGCGGCGTCGTCGAGCGCCGCGACGGCGGCTTCGGCCCCGGCTTTCCCGGCGCCGGCCTGAACGGCCCCTGGACCCTGGCCGAGCTGGTGCAGGCGATCGAGGCGGCGGGCGAGGACCCGGCGGTCGAGGGCCTGCTGCTGCGCCTCGGCGCGGGCCAGATCAACATCGCCCAGGTGCAGGAGCTGCGCGATGCGCTGATCGACTTCCGCGCCCAGGACAAGATGGCGCTGGGCTTCGCCGAGAGCTTCGGCGAAGCCGGCAACGCCACGCTGCACTACTACCTGGCCACGGCGCTGGACGAGATCTGGCTGCAGCCCTCCGGCGACCTGGGCCTGACCGGCTTCCTGCTGGAGCAGCCCTACCTGCGCGAGGCCTTGTCCGACTTCGGCGTGGTCGGGCGCTTCGGCCAGCGCGAGGAGTACAAGGGGGCGGTCGACCCCCTGACCCGCGACGCCATGTCCCCGGCGGTGCGCAGCAACCTCGATCGCCTCCTGGCCTCCTGGCGCGACCAGGTCGCCGCGGCGATCGCCGAGCGCGGCGCGACCACCCCGGCCGCGGCGCGCGATCTGATCGACAACGGCCCCTACCTGGCCAGCCAGGCGCTGGAGCGCGGCCTGGTCGACCGCCTGGCCTACCTGGACGAGTTTCGCGGCCTGACCGGCGACGAGCTGGAGCGCGTCGCGCTGCGCCGCTACCTGGCCGAACGCAGCCCGCCGGAGGTCCCCGCCGAGGCGCCGCAGATCGCCCTGATCTACGGCCTCGGCCCGGTCACGCTGGGCCACGACGAGGGCGGCGGCCCCTTCGCCGGCGCCGCCATGCGCTCGGGCCGGCTGGTCGCCGCGCTGAGCGCGGCGGCGGAGGACCCGGACGTCGCCGCCGTGGTCCTGCGGATCGACAGCCCCGGCGGCTCCTACGTCGCCTCCGACGCCATCTGGCGCGCCGTGGGGCAGGTCCGCGCGGCGGGCAAGCCGGTGGTGGTCTCCATGGGCGCGCTGGCCGCCTCGGGCGGCTATTTCGTCGCCGCCGGGGCGGATCGCATTCTGGCGCAGCCCGGCACGGTCACCGGCTCGATCGGCGTGGTCTCGGGCAAGTTCGTGCTCTCCGGCCTGTGGCGCGACCTGGAGGTCAACTGGGACGGCGTGCAGGCCGGCGCCAACGCCGACTTCTGGAGTGCCAACCGCAACTTCACGCCGGGCCAGTGGCAGAAGCTGCAGAGCAGCCTGAGCGCCGTCTACCAGGACTTCCTGGAGACCGTGGCCGAGGGCCGCGGCCTGGAGGTCACGGCGGTGCGCCGCATTGCCGGCGGCCGAGTGTTCAGCGGCGCCGACGCCGCCGACAACGGGCTGGTCGACCAGCTCGGCGGGCTGCGCGACGCGGTGGCCGCCGCCAAGGCGGAGGCCGGCCTGGCCGCCGCGGAGCCGGTGCGCCTGGTCGAGTTCCCCGAAGAGCCGCCGTTCCGCCGCTTCCTGCGCGACCTGGCCGGGCTGCAGGCCGATGCCGCGACGCTGGTCCGCCTCGGCCAGGTGGTGAACCGCCTGGAGCCGGCGCTGCGCCTGCTGGGCGCCTTCGAGGGGGCGCAGGGCCCGCAGCTTCGCACGCAACCGGCGCTGGAGCGCTAAAGCGGCCTCACCTGGCCGCCCCCGTCTCCCCCGCCTTGCGGGCGCAGAGCAGCGCCTCGCGGTTGCCGTCGCCGCCGGCGATGGGGCTGTCGATCAGCCCCGCAACGGTCCAGCCAGGCTGGGCCGCCAGCCAGTCGCGCACCTTGGCGACGGCGGCGCGGCGCGCGGCCTCGTCGCGCACGATGCCCCCCTTGCCGACGGCCGCGCGCCCGGCCTCGAACTGCGGTTTTACCAGCGCCACCAGCCGGCCGCCGGGGGCGACCAGGGAGAGCGCCGCCGGCAGGGCGCGGGGCAGCGAGATGAAGCTGAGGTCGGCGCTGAGCAGGTCAAGCGGCTCCGGCACCAGGGCGGGCGAGAGGGCGCGCGCGTCGGTCTTCTCCAAAGACACCACGCGCGGATCGGCGCGCAGCCGCGCCGCGAGCTGTCCCTGCCCCACGTCGACGGCGTAGACCCGCGCGGCGCCGCGGCCGAGCAGCACGTCGACGAAGCCGCCGGTCGACGCCCCCAGGTCGAGGCAGATCCGCCCCGCCGGCTCCAGGCCGAAGGCGTCCAGCGCCGCCGCCAGCTTGACGCCGCCGCGCGACACCCAGGGGTGGTCGCGGCCGGTCACCGACAGCTCGGCCGCCGCGGCGATCTCCTCGCTCGGCTTGGCCACCGGGCGGCCGTCGCAGCGCACCAGGCCGGCGGCGATCAGCGCCTGGGCGCGGGTGCGGCTCTCGACCAGGCCGCGCGCGACGAGGGCCCGGTCGGCCCGGTCGGCTCCGTCGGTCCCGTCGGCCCGGTCGGTCCGGTCGGCCCCGTCGGCGCGCTCCGGCGCGGCCACGGGCTAGCCCCCCGGCTCGCGCCGCAGCAGGCCGAGCCGCTCACGCCCCGCGAAGCGCAGGGTGAGGCCGAGCGCCGCAACCGCCAGGCCCACCGCCAGGCCGAGCCACACCCCGGCGCCCTCCAGCCCCAGGGGAAAGGCCAGGGCCCAGGCGGCCACGAAGCCGATGCCCCAGTAGCTGAACACCGCGATCACCAGCGGCCAGGCGGTGTCCGACAGCCCGCGCAGGGCCGAGACCATGGCGACCTGGGCGCCGTCGACAAGCTGGAACCCGGCGGCGATGACGATGAAGGTCACGGCCAGGCCCACAAGGCGGGCGTTGTCCGCCTCGGCCGGATCGATGAACAGGCCGACCAGCAGCTCCGGCATGGTCCACATCACCAGGGCGCCGGTGCCGGTGGTCGCCAGCGCCAGGATCAGGGCCATCCAGCCGGCCCGGCCCAGGCCCGGACGATCGCGGGCGCCGAAGCGCTGGCCGACGCGGACCTGCGCGGCCTGGCCGATGCCCAGCGGCACCATGAAGGCGACCGAGGTGATCTGCAGGGCGATGGCGTGGGCGGCCAGCTCCAGCGTGCCCAGCCGGCCCATCAAGAGCTGGCTGGCCGCGAACAGCCCGCTTTCGGCGATCAGGGTCAGGGCGATGGGGATGCCGATGCGCCAGATGTCGCGGAACCGCTCCCAATCCGCGCGCCAGAACCGCACGAAGACGTGGTAGCGGCTGAACTCGCGGTCGGCGAGGACCACCAGGACCAGCCAGACGAACAGCAGATGCCAGATGATGCTGGTCGCCAGGGCCGCGCCGGCCACGCCCATGGCGGGCACCGCCACCCACCCCAGATCCAGGCCGTGGATGAAGGCATAGTCCAGCGGCACGTTGACCACCGCCCCGGCCAGCAGGCCGATCATGACCACCTTCGGCCGCGACAGCGCCGAGACGAAGAAGCGCAGCACCAGGAAGCCGAAGCTGGCCGGGATCGACCAGAGGATGACGCGGTAGTAGGGCTCGGCCAGGGCGGCCACCTGCGGGTCCTGGCCCGTCAACAGCAGCAGGTCGCGCCCGAACCACAGCAAGGTCATGGCCGGCGGCGACAGCGCCAGGGCGACCCAGAAGCCCTGGCGCACCGAGCGGCGCACGCCCTTGAAGTTGCGCGCGCCGCGGGCCTGGCTGGCCAGCGAGGCCGTGGCCACCAGCACGCCCAGGCAGAACAGCCAGATGTTGAAATAGAGCATGAAGCCGAGCGAGCCGGCGCCCAGGTAGGCCGGCCCCAGCGGCGCGATCATCAGCACGTCGGTGGTCGACATGGCGACCAGGCCGAGCTGACTGGCGACCAGCGGCACGGCGAGCTTCAGCATCGCCCTGGCTTCGGCAAGCCAGGGACGCAGGCCGGCGCGACGCTCGGGCGTCGCCGGCGTCGGAGAAGTCGCCATCACCGTCATGATGCCCGGGACTATGGGGGAAGGCGCCGCCGGCCGGAAGCGGCGGAATGCCAGACCTGCTATGCGCAAAAGCGCCGCGGCACGCCCCCTCGGTCGCCCCGCGCCCGGTCAAGGAGCGGCGCGCCCGCGGGGCCGCCGGCCGCTGCCTTCGGGTTCAGGCCCGCGCCGGACGCACCTCGGTGTCGTTGTAGCCCAGCGCGGTCAGCGCGGTGGCGACGATGTCGGGGGCGCCGAGGCCGGCCCAGGCGATCTGCTCGTCGGGCTTGCCGTGGTCGATGAAGCGGTCGGGCAGGCACATCGGCCGCACCTTGACGCCGCTCTCAAGCAAGCCCTGGTGGGCCAGCGAATGGAAGCAGTAGGTCGCGAAGCCGCCGACCGAGCCCTCCTCCAGGGTGATCAACACCTCGTGCTCGCTGGCCAGGCGGCGCAGCAACTCCTCGTCCAGAGGCTTGGCGAAGCGGGCGTCGGCGACGGTGGTGCTGAGGCCCTTGGCGGCCAGCTCGTCGGCCGCCGACAGGGCGTCCTTCAGGCGGCTGCCGTAGCTGAGGATGGCCACCTTGGTGCCCTCGCGCAGCACGCGTCCCTTGCCGATCTCCAGCGGCGTGCCGCGCTCCGGCAACGGCACGCCCAGCCCCTCGCCGCGCGGGTAGCGCAGCGCCGAGGGGCGGTCGTCGATCGCCACCTGGGTGGCGACCATGTGCATCAGCTCCGCCTCGTCGGCCGCGCCCATCAGCACGAAATCCGGCAGACAGCCCAGATAGGCGATGTCGTAGGAGCCCTGGTGGGTCACGCCGTCGGCGCCGACCAGCCCGGCGCGGTCGAGCACGAAGCGCACCGGCAGCTTCTGGATCGCGACGTCGTGCACCACCTGGTCGTAGGCGCGCTGCAGGAAGGTGGAGTAGATCGCGGCGAAGGGCACGTAGCCCTCGCAGGCCATGCCGGCGCAGAAGGTCACGGCATGCTGCTCGGCGATGCCGACGTCGAAGCTGCGCTCGGGGAAGCGCTCGCCGAACTTGTTGAGCCCGGTGCCCGAGGGCATGGCGGCGGTGACGGCGACGATCTTCTCGTTGTCCTCCGCCTCCTTGATCAGGGCGTCGGCAAAGACCGAGGTGTAGGCCGGCGCCTTGGGCTGCGGCTTGGCCTGCTTGCCGGTGATCACGTCGAACTTGGCGACGCCGTGATACTTGTCGGCCGCCGCCTCGGCCGGAGCGTAGCCCTTGCCCTTCTGGGTCACCGCGTGGATCAGCACCGGCCCCTCGAAGTCGGTGTCGCGCACGTTGCGCAGCACCGGCAGCAGGTGCTCCAGGTTATGGCCGTCGAGCGGGCCGACGTAGAAGAAGCCCAACTCCTCGAACAGCGTGCCGCCGGTCACCAGGGTGCGCGCATACTCCTCGGCGCGCTTGGCCGTGGCCTGCAGGCCCTTGGGCAGCCGCTCGGCCAGATGCTTGCCCCAGTGCCGCACCGACTGGAACGACTTGGAGCTGACGATCTGCGACAGGTAGCTGCTCATCGCGCCGGCCGGCGGCGCGATCGACATGTCGTTGTCGTTGAGGATGACGATCAGCCGGGTGTCGCGCGCGCCGGCGTTGTTCATCGCCTCGTAGGCCATGCCGGCCGACATGGCGCCGTCGCCGATCACCGAGATGACGTGATTCTTCGCGCCCTTGAAGTCGCGGGCCACGGCATAGCCCAGGCCGGCCGAGATCGAGGTCGAGGAGTGCGCCGCGCCGAAGGGGTCGTAGGCGCTCTCCTTGCGGCTGGTAAAGCCGGACAGGCCGCCCGACTGGCGCAGGGTGCGGATGCGCTCGCGCCGGCCGGTCAGGATCTTGTGCGGATAGCACTGGTGGCTGACGTCCCAGATCAGCTTGTCGTCCGGGGTGTTGAAGACGTAGTGCACCGCCACCGTCAGCTCGACCACGCCCAGCCCGGCGCCCAGGTGTCCGCCGGTGTGGGAGACCGCGTCGATCATCTCGGCCCGCAGCTCGTCGGCGAGCTGGCGTAGCTGGCTCTCGTCCAGTTCGCGCAGCTCGGCCGGCGTCGGCACCTGATCCAGCAACGGAGTCTTGCTCTCGCCTGACACGCTCACACTCGTCCTCTCGACTATGGTCGCCCCCGAGGGTCGCCGGGCAGCGACGATCCCTCAAAGGGGGAAAGGTCCGACTTCACAGGACAAAGGTCAAGCCCGCGTCGCGTGGGGATACCTCCAAACCAGGGGGACAGTCTGGAGGGCGCCGCCGCACCGGAACGCGCGGCGAGCCGGGAAAGCGCAGGCACGACCGCTCCGAAATCGCGCACAGGCCCCGCGGCGAGCTTCGGCCCCATCCCGCGCGGCCGGCCTAGCTGCCCTCGAAGGTCTCGCTGCGCGGTGTGCCGTCGGCCCCGAGGGCGATCTTCTCGATCTTCGCCTGCGCCTCGCGCAGCTTCGCCTCGCAATGGGCCTTGAGCTGGGCGCCCCGCTCGTAGGCGCTAATGGCCTCGTCCAGCTTGCCCTCGCCCGCCTCGAGCCGGCCGACGATCTGGCGCAGTTCCTCCAGCGCCTCCTCGAAGGACATGCGGGCGACCTCGGCCGGAACGGCGGGGGAAGCTTGGTCCGGGGCCTGGCCGGCGGGGCCGGCCGCATCGGAAGACTGGCTGTCGCTCATCTCTCGAAAACCTTCGCGGAATCGGGGCTCTTCGCCGTATGGGCCGCCCCTCTAGCACGCAGGCGCCCGGCTTGTCGTCCCCCTTGGGCGCCGTCGATCCGCGCTGCCTCCCGGCTCAGCGCTGCATCAGGGCGTCGACGTGCGCGGCCGCCGACTTGGCCAGACCGTCGAGGTCGTAGCCGCCCTCCAGGGTCGAGACGACTCGGCCTCGGGCCGCGTGCTCGGCGACGTGCAGGATCTCGGTGGTCGCCCAGGCGAAGTCGTCCTCATGGAAGTTAAGGCCGGCCAGGGGGTCGGCGTAGTGGGCGTCGAAACCGGCCGAGATGATCACGAAATCGGGGTCGAAGGCGCGCAGCCGCGGCAGCACCGTGTCGCGGTAGGCCGTGCGGAACTCCTGCGAGCCGGCGCCCGGCGGCAGCGGCACGTTGACGATGTTGCCGTGGGCGCCGCGTTCGCCCGCCGCGCCCGAGCCGGGGTAGAGCGGCATCTGGTGGGTGCATAGCAGCATCAGGTCGGGATCGTCCCAGAAGGCCGCCTGGGTGCCGTTGCCGTGGTGCACGTCGAAGTCGACCACGGCGATGCGGTGGACCTTGTGCACGCAGCGCGCCTGCTGGGCGCCGATCGCCGCGTTGGAGAAGAGGCAGAAGCCCATCGCCCGGTCCGGCTCGGCATGGTGGCCCGGCGGACGGATGGCGCAGAAGGCGTTGTCGGCCTCGCCCGCCATCACCGCGTCGACCGCCGCCGTCACCGCCCCGGCCGCCCGCAGCGCCGCCTCGCCCGACGCCGGCGAGACCAGCGTATCGCCGTCCAGATGCCCGGTGCCGCTGTCCGGGATCGCCGCCAGCAGGCTGTCGACATAGGCCGCCGGGTGCACCCGCTCAAGCTGCGCGCGCTCGGCCAGCGGCGCCTCGCGCCGGATCAACGCGTCGAAGGCCGGGTCCTCCAACGCTTGCAGCACGGCGCGCAGCCGCTCGGGACGCTCCGGATGCCCGGGGCCGGTGTCGTGGCGGGCACAGACGGGATGGGTGTAGAGCAGCGTCGTCATGGTGTCGGCGGGCGCCTCTCGAGATCCTTCCTGGCCGGCGGCTCTGGCCGCCTGTGTTTTCCTTTGTTGTGGCCGCAGCTTACGCGAGGCGCAAGCGGCGAAACAAACGGGCTGTCGCGACGCCGCCGGCAGGGCCCGGCCACCTGGCCGGGTGCGCGCCCCCTGGCGCCGGCCGATCGGCGACCGGATCGCACCCGGCCGCCGGCTGGACGCCGCCGCGGCGAGGCTGTACGAGATGCGCCATGGCCGACTCCCAGCCCCCCTCCCCGCCTGACCCCCGTGCCCAGGCTGCGCCCGGCGGCACCGCCCAGAGCGCGCCGCGCGGCGCCGGCATCCTGCCGGCCCAGGCCATCCGCGAGCTGATCGCCGGCGGCGAGATCGCGCCGGCCGACCCGATGGCCGACCCGGTGGCCGACAACCGGCTGCTCGACCAGGTGCAGCCGGCCAGCCTGGACCTGCAGCTCGGCCCCGTCGCCTACCGGGTGCGCGCCAGCTTCCTGCCCGGCAAGGGCCGCCGCGTGGCCGAGCGGATCGACGACCTGGCCATGCACGCCATCGACCTTACCGAGGGCGCGGTGCTGGAGGTGGGCTGCGTCTACATCGTGCCGCTGAGCGAGCGCCTGTCCCTCTCGGCCCGGATCAGCGGCATTGCCAACCCCAAGTCCTCGACCGGCCGGCTGAACGTCTTTACCCGCCTGATCTGCGACGGCGCCAGCTCCTTCGACCGCGTGCCGGCGGGCTACGCTGGGCCGCTCTACGCCGAGATCGCCCCCAACGCCTTCTCCATCCTGGTGCGCAGCGGCACGCCGCTCAACCAGCTCCGCCTGATCCGCGGCTCGCCGGGCGTGCGCGATTCCGCCCTGGTCAAGCTGCACGAGGAGGTCGGCCTGATCGGCGCCGAGGCGGAGGCGGTGATCGACCGCGGCCTGCTGTTCACCGTCGACCTGACCGGCCAGGCCGGCGGCCTGGGCAGCGAGGGGCTGGTCGGCTTCCGCGCCAAGCGCCACGCCGACGTGATCGACCTGGCGCGGATCGGCCACTACGAACCGGCCGAGTTCTGGGACCCGATCCCGGCGAGCCGCGGCCAGCGCCTGATCCTCGACCCCAACGAGTTCTACATCCTGGCCTCGAAGGAGGCGGTCCGCATCCCGCCGACCCACGCCGCCGAGATGGTCGCCTACGACGTCCAGGTCGGGGAGTTCCGGGTGCACTACGCCGGCTTCTTCGACCCCGGCTTCGGCTGGGAGGCGGCGGAATCCGGCGGCGGCCGCGGCACGCGCGCCGTGCTGGAGGTGCGCAGCCACGAGGTGCCCTTCATGCTGGAGGACGGCCAGCCGGTCGGCCGCCTGGTCTACGACCGCCTGGCGGCGCCGCCCGACCGCCTCTACGGCGCCGGCATCGGCTCGTCCTACCACGCCCAGGGCCTGACCCTGTCGAAGCACTTCCGGCCCTGGGAGGGGTAGAGCGGGCCGGCCCGGCGCTACCCGGCCTTGCGGATCACCATCACGTAGAGCTCGCCGTTCTCGCCCGCCTCGCTGCGGCTCTCGACCAACTCGTGGCCGGTGGTCTCGCAGAAGTTCACGAAGTCCTGCGGCGCGCTGGGGTCGGTGGCCCAGACCTCCAGGGTGCCGCCGGCCGGCACCTCCTTCATCGCCTTGCGGGCGCGCAGCACCGGCAGCGGGCACTTCAGCCCCTTGGCATCCAGGGTCCGATCGCTCACGGTCGTCCGCTCCTCTCCTTCGCAGCCCGCCCCTCGCCAGCTTGCCCCTCTGCCGACGGCCCCTCTGCCGAGCGCCAGGTCACGGCGGCCCAGGCGAGCGCCGCCCAGCCGGCCAGAAAGCTGACCCCGCCGAGCGGCACGATCATGCCCAGCCAGCGCTGCCCGGTCAGGGCCATGGCGTAGAGCAGGCCGCAAAAGACCAGGCTGCCCAGCAGGAACCCGCCGCCGGCCACGCTCAGGCTGCGCCGCGGCCGCCGCTCGATCAGCAGCGCCACCGCCAGCAGGCCGCCGACGTGCAGCATCTGGTAGCGCAGGCCGGTCGCGATCCACTCCAGCGCCGCGGGCGCCAGCCGGGCCTCCAGGGCGTGGGTGGCGAAGGCGCCGAAGGCGACGGCGAGAAAGCCGCTGAGCGCGGCCAGGGCGAGCCAGGGTCTCATGGCCCTGGACTTACGACCAGAGGCCGCGCGCCTGCAAGACCTCGCGCAGCAGGCTGGGGCGGTCGGTCATCAGGCCGTCGACGCCGAGGTCGAGCAGCGCCTCCATCTCGTCGCGGCGGTCGACCGTCCAGACGTGCACCTGCAGGCCGCGGGCGTGGGCGGCGCGGAGCAGCCCGGCAGTGACCACCGGCACCCCCCGGAAATGGGTCGGCACCTGCAACGCCCCGCAGCGCGGCGCGCCCAGCGGCAGGCCGTGGCCCGTGGCCCAGACGCGAAACACCCCCCACGGCCCCGGCGACCAGCACAGCCGGGGCCCCAGCAGCGCACGCAGGCGCCTCACCCGCCGCTGCTGGAAGCAGCCGACGCAGACCCGCGCAAGCGCTCCGGCCGCGCGGACCGCCTCGGCCAGCGCCGGCACGGCGGCGTCGCTCTTGGGCTCCAGGTTGAGCCGCAGCTCCGGCCAGGCGGCCAGCAGCGCGTCCAGGCGGGGAATCGGCTCGCCCGCCACCCGCAGGTCTCGCAGCTCGGCCCAGTCCAGCGCCGCCACCGGCCCCGGCCGCCCGGTGAGCCGCTCCAGGTCGTCGTCATGGAAGACCACGGGCACGCCGTCGCGCGTCGCCTGGATGTCGGTCTCGACGTAGCGGTAGCCCAGGGCCGCGGCGTGGGCGAAGGCCGCCATGGTGTTCTCGGGCGCCTCCAGCGCCCCGCCGCGATGGGCGAAGGCCAGCGGCCGCGGCGCGCTCAGGAATTCGAAGGGGGGCATCGGATCTCACGCCTTGCACGTTTTAGGGGTAAACTTCGATGGAACACGCGACCGACCCGGAATTTTCTTTACGGTTACCGGAAGCTGGCGTATGCACAATTCAACCCATTGGCGCAGAGCGGCCAATCCCTGCTGTGTCCGGCCTGAACCTGGACGAAGCCTCTGCGTTGGGATAGCGGAGGCTGGGAAAGGCGTCCATCCATGGACCTGACGGAGGCATCGGCGGCCGCGCCGCACCCGGTCGACGTTCATGTCGGCCAACGGCTGCGGCAGCGCCGGGTGGCGGTCGGGTTGACGCAGGACCGCCTCGCCAAGTCCGTGGGCATCACCTTCCAGCAGGTTCAGAAGTACGAACGCGGCACCAATCGCATCGTCGCCAGCCGGCTCTACGAGCTTGCCAAGGTGCTGCAGGTCTCCGTCGAGTACTTCTTCGAGGGCCTGCCGCCCAAGGCCGCGGCCCCGTCCGCCGGGCAGCGCGAGGCCCCGGCCGGCGTCGGCCTGCCCGACCTGATGGGCGAGCGCGAGACGCTGGTCCTGGTGCGGGCCTATCACGGGATCGGCAACGCCCTGGTGCGCCGCCGCCTGGTCGAGCTGATGCGCTCGCTCAACGATTCCCCCATCGGGGACCCGCCCCTCGGCGAGGAGTAGGCGCGTCAAGGGGGCGGACGGCATCTGGGCGGAGGGCCGCTTTGGTGCTACATCCCCGCCGCCATGAATCTCAGCGACTTCGACTTTCACCTGCCGGCCGAGCGGATCGCCCAGCGGCCGGCGCAGCCGCGCGACGCCGCCCGCCTGCTCCACGTCGGCGCCGAGCTGGCCGATCTGGGGGTGCGAGACCTGCCGCGCCTGCTCGCCCCCGGCGACCTGCTGGTGGTCAACGACACCCGGGTGATCCCGGCGCGCCTGATCGGCCGCAAGGGCGCCGGCAAGGTCGAGGTCACGCTGCACAGGCAGGCCGGGCCGGCAAGCTGGTACGCCTTCGCCAAGCCGGCCAAGAAGCTGCGGCCGGGCGACCGCATCGACTTCGCCGCCGAGGGCTTCGCCGCCGAGGCCTTCGCTGCGGACGCCTTCGCCGCAGAGGTCGCCGAGAAGGGCGACGGCGGCGAGGTGCGGCTGAACTTCGACCGCGCCGGCAGCGACCTGCTGGCGGCGCTGCACGGCCACGGCATCATGCCGCTGCCGCCCTACATCAAGCGCGCCGAGGGCGCCGACGCGCAGGACCGCGCCGACTACCAGACCGTCTATGCCGCCCGCGAGGGCGCGGTCGCCGCCCCCACCGCCGGGCTGCACTTCACCCCCGCGCTGCTGGCGGCGCTGGAGGCGCGCGGGGTCAAGCGCGCCACCGTGACGCTGCACGTCGGCGCCGGCACCTTCCTGCCGGTCAAGAGCGAGCGGGTCACGGAGCACCGGATGCATGCCGAGGTCGGCGAGATCACGCCCGAGACGGCGGCGGCGATCAACGCCACCAAGGCCGCCGGCGGCCGCGTCGTCGCGGTCGGCACCACCAGCCTGCGCCTGCTCGAGCATGTCGCCGGCGACGACGGCCGCGTGGCGCCCTTCGCGGGGGAGACCGACCTTTTCATCCTGCCCGGCCACCGCTTCCGCCTGGTCGACCGTCTGATGACCAATTTCCACTTGCCGAAGTCGACCCTGTTCATGCTGGTCTGCGCCTTCGCCGGGACCGAGCGGATGCGTGCGGCCTACGCCCACGCCATCGCAGCCGGCTACCGGTTCTATTCCTACGGCGATTCCTCCCTGTTGGAGCGGGCATGAGCATCGGGTTCGAGATTTCGGCGCGCGACGGCGCCGCGCGGCGCGGCCGGCTGGAGACGGCGCACGGGCCGGTGGAGACGCCGGCCTTCATGCCGGTGGGCACCGCCGCCACGGTCAAGGGCATCCAGCCGGCGCAGGTGGCGGCGCTGGGCGCCCAGATGGTGCTGTCCAACACCTACCACCTGATGCTGCGCCCGACGGCCGAGGTGGTCGACCGGCTGGGCGGCCTGCACCGCTTCATGCAGTGGCCCGGCCCGATCCTGACCGACTCCGGCGGCTTCCAGGTGATGTCCCTGGCCAAGCTGCGCCAGCTCGACGAGGGCGGCGTCACCTTCAAGTCGCATGTCGACGGCAGCGAACACCGGCTGACCCCCGAGCGCGCGGTGCAGATCCAGCACCTGCTGGACTCCACCGTCACCATGGTGCTGGACGAGTGCACGCCCTGGCCGGCCACCCACGCCGAAGCCGAGAGCTCCATGGCGCTGTCCATGCGCTGGGCGGCGCGCTGCCGCGAGGCCTTCCAACGGCGCACGGGCTACGGCCTGTTCGGCATCGTCCAGGGCAGCGTCTATCCCGACCTGCGCGAACGCTCGGCCCGGGCGCTGACGGAGATCGGCTTCGACGGCTACGCCATCGGCGGCCTGGCGGTGGGCGAGCCGCGCGAGGACATGCTGCGCATACTGGAGGCGACGACCCCCGCCCTGCCCGAGGCGCGGCCGCGCTACCTGATGGGCGTCGGCAAGCCGCAGGACATCGTCGAGGCGGTGCAGCGCGGCGTCGACATGTTCGACTGCGTGCTGCCGACCCGCTGCGGGCGCACCGGCCTGGCCTTCGTGCGCCGGGGCAAGGTGGTGATGAAGAACGCCCGCCATCGCGAGGACCCGCGCCCGCTGGAGGAGGGCTGCGCCTGCCCCGCCTGCGCCGGCGGCTTTTCGCGCGGCTACCTGCATCATCTCTTCCGCACCGACGAGATGCTTGGGCCGATCCTGCTGACCCTGCACAATCTGGCGCACTACCAGACCCTGATGTCCGAGCTGCGCACGGCGATTGCAGCCGGCCGGCTGGAGGAGTACGTGGCGTGGTTCAAGGCCGAGCAGGCCAAGGGCGACATTCCGGCTCTGGAGAGCGGCCAGAGCCCCTCGAACGGCCAGAGCCCCTCGAACGGCCAGAGCCCCGCGAGCGCGCGGACGAGCGCAGCACGCTGAAGGCGGCGATCCGCACCGAGGCGCTGGCGCTGGGGTTCGACGCCGTGGGCGTCGCGCCGGCCGCCACCTCCGAGGCCGCCAAGCGCAACCTCGGCGCCTTCGTCGCCCAGGGCTGGCACGGCGACATGGACTGGATGGCCGAGACCCAGGCCCGCCGCGCCGACCCGCAGGTGCTCTGGCCGGAGGCCCGCTCGGTCATCGTCCTGGCGCTCAACTACGGCCCGGCCGAGGACCCCCTGCGGCTGCTGGCGCAGCGCCGGCGCGGCGCGCTCTCGGTCTACGCGCGCAACCGCGACTACCACGACACGGTCAAGAAGCGGCTGAAGCGCCTGGCCCGCTGGCTGGTGGCGCGCGCCGACTGCCAGGTCAAGGTCTTCGTCGACACCGCGCCGGTGATGGAAAAGCCGCTCGGCCAAGCCGCCGGCCTCGGCTGGCAGGGCAAGCACACCAACCTGCTGTCGCGCGGACTGGGCAACTGGTTCTTCCTGGGCAGCGTCTTCACCGACCTGGAGCTGGCGCCCGACCGGCCCGAGGTCGACCACTGCGGAAGCTGCCGCGCCTGCCTGGACGTGTGCCCCACCGACGCCTTTCCGGCGCCCTACAAACTGGATGCGCGGCGCTGCATCTCCTACCTGACGATCGAGCACAAGGGGCAGATCCCGCGGGAGTTCCGCGCCGCCATGGGCAACCGGATCTACGGCTGCGACGACTGCCTGGCGGTCTGTCCCTGGAACAAGTTCGCCCGGCGCACGGCCGAGCCCGACTTCCTGCCCCGCGCGGAGCTGAGCGCGCCGCGCCTGGCCGATTTGGCAGAGCTGGACGACGCCGGCTTCCGCCAAGTCTTCGCCGGCAGCCCGGTCAAGCGGATCGGCCGCGACCGCTTCCTGCGCAACGTGCTGGTGGCCATCGGCAACGCCGGCGAGCGGGCGCTGGTGCCGCGGGTGCGCGCGCGGCTCGACGACCCCGCGCCGCTGGTGCGCGGCATGGCGGTCTGGGCGCTCGCCCGGCTCGACGCCAGCGCCTTCGCCGCCGAGAAGGCGGCGCGCGCGGCTGCCGAACCCGACCCGGAAGTCAGCGCCGAATGGTCCGACCCGCCTCGGGAATCGGCGGAATGAGGGTGCGCTGCTGCAGGTCGGTGCAGAGGAAGGTGTGGCGGTAGGGCTGGCCGACGGCGCAGGGCGCGCCCAGCGTGTCGCGGCCGTAGTAGATCAGCCGCTGATAGTCGCCGTCGCACTGGCGCAGCGCCGAGTCGTAGAGCTCGGACTCGTCGTCCAGCGCCGGGCCGAAGCAGAGCGAGACGATGCGCGGCCGCACCAGGTCGGACTCCGGCCCCTCCTGCAGCTTCTGGGCGTAATAGAGCTCGTTAATCTCCTCGACCAGCGCGCGCGGCGCCTCGACGGGGTAGGGATACTCGGTGCAGGCGGCGAGCAGCAGCGGCAGGAGCAGCGCGGCGAGCGCCAGGCGGCGGACGGGCAGAAGGCGGGCAGGCATCAGGCGGGCAGGCATCAGGCGGGCAGGCAGGGTCATGGCGGCGGCGATCATAGTCGCAGGGCGGGCGCCGGCAAAAGCGCTTTGACAGGCCGGAGAGGGGCGCCAGCATGGGACAGAGTGTCCGCCCCGAGTCGCCGCCGCGCGGCCCGGCGGGCGGTGCCGTTCCCGGGGGACCGCCAGCAGCCATGAATCTCGTCTTCTTCGCCCTGGTCGCGATCGCCTTCGCCGTGGCGGCGCTGCGCCAGTTGCTCTGGGACCCCGGCGGCCTCGACGAGGTGGCGCCGATGGCGCTGCTGACCGACGAGATGATCGCCGCCGCACGTGCCTCGGTGGAGCTGGCCCTCGGCCTGGTCGGGGTGATGGCGCTGTTCCTCGGCCTCATGAAGGTGGCCGAAGAGGGCGGCCTGCTGGTGATCATCGCCAAGACCGTGCGGCCGCTGATGACCCGGCTGTTTCCCGAGGTGCCGGCCAACCACCCGGCCATGGGCGCGATGATCCTCAACATCTCGGCCAACGTGCTGGGCCTGGGCAACGCCGCCACGCCCTTCGGCATCCGCGCCATGCAGGAGCTCGACAAGCTCAACCCGCACAAGGGCACGGCGACCAATGCCATGGCCCTGTTCCTGGCGATCAACACCTCCTCGGTCACCTTGCTGCCGACCGGCGTGATCGCCCTGCGCGCCTCGCTCGGCTCGGCCGAGCCGGCCGGCATCGTGCCCACCACCCTGGTCGCCACCCTCTGCTCGACCACGGTGGCGATCATCGCCGCCAAGAGCCTGCAGCGCTTCTTCCCGGCGCCGCCGCCGGCGGCGGCCGCCCAGAGTGAGCCGGCACAAGGTGAGCCGGCGCAAGGTGAGGCGGCGCAAGGTGAGGCGGAGGACGCGCCCGACCCACAGGTGGCCGAGCCCGCCGGCGCCGGGGAGTCCTACCCGCTGCGCGTCTCCCTGCTGGTGCTGCTGGGCGTCCTGGCGCTGGTCCCGCTGACCGTCTTCTACGGGCGCGAGATCTCGCCCTGGATCGTGCCGGGCCTGATGGTCGCCCTGCTCGGCTTCGGCATGGCCAAGCGGGTGCCGGTCTACGAGTGCTTCGTCGAGGGCGCCAAGGACGGCTTCCAGGTGGCGCTGAAGATCATCCCCTACCTGGTCGCGATCCTGGTCGCGGTGGCCATGTTCCGGGCGAGCGGCGCGCTGGACGCCCTGGTCTCGGCCCTGGGAACGGTGACCGAGCCGCTGGGCCTGCCGGCCGAGGCCGTGCCCATGGCGCTGCTGCGTCCGCTGTCCGGCTCCGGCGCCTACGGGGTGATGACCTCGATCATGCAGGACCCGGCGACCGGCCCGGACACCTACGTCGGCTACCTGGTCTCCACCCTGCAGGGCACCACGGAGACGACCTTCTACGTGCTGGCCGTCTATTTCGGCGCGGTGCAGATCCGGCGCATCCGCCACGCCCTGGCCGCCGGCCTGACGGCCGACCTGACCGGGGTGGTCGCCGCCGTCGCCATCGTCGGCCTGCTCTACGGGGCCCTGTGAGACCGGGTGCTATGAGACCGGGCGCGGGGAGACGGGGTGCGGGGAGACGGGGCGCGGGGAGACCGGGCGCGGGGAGACGGGCCGCTTTGAGAGAGGAAACACGGCCATGAGCGGCGAGGCCCGTCTGCCCACCCACCTCTGGATCATGGGCGAGCTGCGCCGCTGCAACGACAGCGGCCTGCCTGCCTACGTGCTGCGCAAGGGCGAGCGCATGGGCGGGCTGGTGCTGCTCAAGCTGGCCCTGCTCGACGGCACCGCCCGCCTGCTGGTGCAGCAGCGCGACCTGGAGGGCCGGCTGGGCTGGATGGGCGCCAAGGGCGAGGCGCCGATCCCCGAAGCGGAGGCCGACGCCTACATCGCCCGCGCAACCCGGCGCGATCCCGACCTCTGGGTGGTCGAGGTGGAGTCCCGCGACGGCGCCAATCCGCTGGGCACGCCGGAGGGTTGAGGCGCCCCGCGTCGCCCGGTCCCATCCCGCGTCGCCCGGCCGCACACCCGCCGTCCGGGCGGTGCCGTGGGCCGGCCGCCTACCGGCGCGCGCCCTCGTCCTCGCGCTCCCAGCGCAGGATCGCGTCGTAGAGGGCCTCGAAGCCCTTGGCCGTCTTGGCCTCGAACAGCGGGTCCGCCTCGCGCTGCTCGGCGGCGGCCACCGCCTCCCAGTCCTCGGCCGTCAGCCTGTCCTCGGCCAGGGGAAAGAAACGGCTCTCCTCCATCTCCATGTGGCGGCGCTGCTCCGTGATGAAGCGCCGGGCGACGGCATCGAAGGCGCTGCGCGGCACCTCGGCGTCCATCAGCACGTTGCGCAGCGCGGCGCGAAACTCCCCGGCCAGCTCGCCGATCTTCCTATGCTCGCCTTCCAGATCGCCGACCGCGGCCGCGGCCTCCGGGTCGCGCCGGCGAAGTCGATCCAGCACGAGATTTTCGGTCGGATGGTGACAGCGCTCGGGAAAGCCCGCGAAGTAGTCGGCGATGCCCTCCAACACCTCGTAGTCCGGCTGAGCGTCCTGATCGAAGAGCGCCAGCTCCCGCTCCATCACGTTCAACAGTCTGGCGATGTTGCCATGCTCCTTGCGCAGTCGGCGCAGCGTATCCGCCACTTGCCTGCCTCCCCTCTCGTTCGACCATCCTGCTGGGGGCAGCTTAGGGCCTTCGGAGGGAAACGACTTGACCTCGCTCAAGTCGCCTGACGCCCGCGCACCTTGCGCCGTCAGGCGACCCGGTCGCCGGGCGTGCGACCGGCGAAGAAGGCGTCGAGATTGGCGATGGCGCGAAAGCCCATGGCGTCGCGGGTTTCGCGCGTGGCGCTGCCGACATGCGGCAGCAGGAAGACGTTGTCCAGGCCGCGGTAGTCGGGGTGGAGCTCGGGCTCGCCGTTGAAGACGTCGAGACCGGCAGCGAAGAGCTTGCCGTCGCGCAGCGCGGCGATCAGCGCCGCGTCGTCGACCAGCGCGCCGCGGGCGGTGTTGACGACAATGGCGCCGTCGCGCAGCCGGGCGATCCGTTCGGCGTTCAGCAGCCCCCGGGTCTCGGGCGTCGCCGGGCAGTGCAGCGAGAGGAAGTCGACCGCCGGCAGCAGCGAGTCCAGGCTCTCGTGATAGACCGCGCCGCCCTCGGCCTCCGGCGCCAGCCGGCTGCGGTTGTGGTAGTGGACCTGCAGATCCAGGGCGCCGGCGCGCCGCGCCACCACCTGGCCGACCCGGCCCATGCCGACGATGCCGAGGCGCTTGCCAACGCCGGTGACCTGGCGGCCGACCATGAAGGCGGGGCTCCAGTCGGTCCAGGCACCGGCCCGTACCAGCCGCTCCCCCTCGCTCGCCCGCCGCGCGGCGCCGAGCAGCAGCAGCAAGGCGATCTCCGCCGTGGCGTCGGAGAGCACGTCGGGGGTGTTGGTGACCACGATGCCCCGGGCCCGCGCGGCCTGGGTCTCTACGTGGTCGTAGCCGACCGAGAAGTTGGCGATGATCCGCACGCTGTCCGGCAGGCGGGCGATCACCTCCGCCGTCAGCTTCTCCGTGTGGCAGGGCAGCAGCGCGTCCGCCCCCTCCGCCAGCGTCAGCAGCTCTTCGCTGCCGTAGAGCCGGTCCTGCGGGTTCAGGCGGACCGCGTAGGACTCGGCCAGCCGCGCCTCGACCGCCTCGGGTAGCTTGCGGGTGACCAGCACCACCGGCTTATCGGGCATCTCCCTCCCTTTCCGCCCGCCGGGGCTTGGGCTTGAACAGGCTGATCCAGAAGTCGTAGGTCGCGATCCCCAGGCAGACGAGGAAGACGATGATCAGTTCCGGCTCGGCGACGTAGACCAGCACCACGCCGCAGAAGGCGTAGAGCACCAGCAGCGAGAAGAGGACCACCAGTTTCTCGAACATTGCCTTACCTCCCCGCACCGGGTGCGGCGACCGGCCCCGCCCCGTCGGGGTGCGCCCCGTCTGGGTGTGCCCCGTCTGGATGTGCCCCGTCCGGGTGTGCCCCGCCTGGCTCCACCGTCTCGGGGCCGTCGGCGCCCTCCGCCGCCAGCCGCCGGGCCAGCCAGCCCGCCGTGCGCAGCAGCCGCGCGTCGTCGCGCCGCGGCCCGACGAGCTGCACGCCCAGCGGCAGCCCCTCGGCCTCCAGCAGCGGCAGGCTGACGCTGGGCACGCCGAGATAGGTCCACAGCGCGCAGAAGGCCGGTGCGCCGGTGCTCTCCAGACCCAGCGGCGCCACCCCCGTGGTCGCCGGCGTGACGATCGCGTCGTAACGCTGGAAGATCTGCGCCAGGCCGGCGTTGAGCGGTTCGACCATGTCGCGCGCCCGGTTGTAGTCGACGGCGGTGACCGCCCGCCCCTCCGCCACCAGCTCGCGCAGGGCCGGGCTGATCGTCTCGCCGGCCCGCTCGACGATCGGGCCGTAGCTCTTGGCGATGTCGGCGAGTTGGATCAGCCGCTGCCAGTCGAGCGCCTGGGCGAAGATCGCCGGCAGCTCGACGCTGTCGAGCGCGTCGCCCAGCGCCGCGCGCAGCTCGCCGAAGGCGGCGCGGGTGACGGCCTCGGCCTGCGGCCAGGCCGGCGATTCGACGAAGCAGAGCTGCGGGCGCAGCGGCGGCGGCTCGGCCGCGATGCGGGTCAGCGGCGGACGGCTGCGCGGCCAGCTATCCGGGTCCCGGGCGTCGCTGGCGGCCATGACCTCGGTGACCAGCGCCAGGTCCTCCAGGCTGCGTGCGAAGCTGCCGACCGTGTCGAGCGGCGGCGACTGGCTGAGGACGCCGTGGCGCGAGACCAGCCCGAAGCTGGGCTTGCTCCCCCAGACGCCGCAGTAGGCCGCCGGCCGGATCACCGAGCCGGCCGTCTGGGTGCCCAGCGCCAGCGGCACCATCTCCGCCGCCACCGCCGCCGCCGAGCCGCTCGACGAGCCGCCGGGGCTGCGCCGGGGATCGCGCGGGTTGCGCGTCTTGCCCGGCGTGAAGACGGCCAGCTCCGTGGTCACCGTCTTGCCGAGAATCACCGCGCCGGCGTCGCGCAGGGCGCTCACGCAGGCCGCGTCCCGCCCGGGATTGCGGCCCGAGAAGGCCGGCGTGCCGTACTCGCAGGGCAGCCCGGCCACATCGATGACGTCCTTCACCGCCACCGGCACGCCGTGCAGCGGGCCGATGCCCCGGCCGCTCGCCCGCTGCCGGTCGGCCTGCCGCGCCTGGCGCAGCGCCAGCTCCGGGTCGAGCTGGGCGAAGGCCGCGACCTCCGGCTCCAGCGCGGCGATCCGCTCCAGACAGGCGCCCACCAGGGCCTCGGAGGTGAGCGCACCCTCGGCGATGCGCCGCGCCGCCGCGCCGGCCCCCAGTTGCCAGAGCGCCTCGGCCGCGGCCGGCCTGCTCTGCGTGCGCCGCCCGCTCATGGCCCGTAGATCGCCTCGGGCAGCCACAGGGCGATGCCCGGGAAGAGGTAGAGCAGAAGCATGGCCAGGAAGACCATGGAGAGGAACGGCAGGACGCCGCGGAAGATCTCGATCAGGCTGACATGGGGTGGCGCCACCCCCTTGAGATAGTAGGCCGCCATGGCCATCGGCGGCGTCAGGAAGGAGGTCTGCAGGTTGAGCGCGATCAGGATGCCGAAGAACAGCGGGTCGACGTCGAAGATCGCCAGCAGCGGCAGGAAGATCGGCACGAAGATGATGATGATCTCCGACCACTCCAGCGGCCAGCCCAGCAGGAAGATGATGAGCTGCGCCAGGACCAGGAACATCCAGGGCTCCAGGTCCATGGAGACGATCACCTCCTTGATCAGCGTCTCGCCGCCCAGGTAGGAGAAGATCGAGGAGAAGGTCCAGGAGCCGACGAAGAGCCAGCAGACCATGGCCGAGGTGCGCACCGTCAGGTAGACCGACTCCCGCAGCTTGTCCTCGTCGATGATGCGCCAGCCGGTGTAGGCGAAGGCGCCGAGGAAGAAGCCGATGGCCAGCGCCTCGTCGCTGGTCTGGTGATCGGCGAAGACGGGGTTGAGCTGCAGCCCCACGAAGAGCAGCAGGTAGACCAGCGCGCCGGCCAGACCGATGACCACGCCCTTGCCGGCGAAGGCGAAGATCCGCGCCATGTCCTGCGAGCCCGGCAGCAGGGCCGCCGGCAGCAGCCGGCGCTGGGCCAGCAGGCCGATCGCCAGGGCGGCGGGGATCGCGATCCAGCCGGTCAGCAGGAAGCCCGGCTCCTCCGGCGGCACCGCCCCGCCGGCGATCAGGATCTCGCGCAGGATCAGATAGAGCGCGCCGAGCAGCAGCACCGCCCAGGCGCCGTAGCCGAGCAGAAAGAGCCCGTCGTCGCGCCGGGTCCAGGCCAGCTCTGCCCAGGGTGCGCGCTCGCGCCCGCCATTGATCGCCGCGATGCGGTAGGCGATCGCCAGGAACATACCGCCGAGCGCGCCGACCGCCGCCGCCTCCGACGGCGTGGCCAGGCCGAGCAGGATGGCGCCGAGCACCGACACGATCAGGAAGAACAGCGGGAAGAAGGAGGTGGCGACCATGCGCAGCACCTCGCCGGTGCCGACGTCCGGCAGGTCCTCGGCGCGCGGCTTCGGCGCGATCCTCGGATTGAGCAGGGCGCGGCCGAGCACGTAGGCGATGTAGAGCCCGGCCAGCATGAAGCCCGGCAGCAGCGCGCCGGCATAGAGCTTGACGACCGAGACGTTGGAGGTGGCCGAGTAGACGATCAGCATGATCGACGGCGGGATCAGGATGCCCAGGCAGCCGCCGGCGCAGATCACCCCCGAGGCGAAGCCGGTGTTGTAGCGCGCCTTGAGCATCGCCGGGTAGGCGAGCAGGCCCATCAGGGTGACCACCGCGCCGATGATGCCGGTCGCCGTGGCGAAGAGCGCGCAGGTGATCAGCGCCGCCACCGCCATCGAACCGGGCAGCCAGCGCGCCGCCACGTTGAGGGTGTAGAACAGCCGGTCGACGATGTTCGCCCGTTCGACGATGTAGCCCATGAAGAGGAACAGGGGCACCGCCGTCAGCACGTCGTTGGCCATGACCGAATAGGTCTGGTTGACCAGCAGGTCGAACACCCGGTTGTCGACCAGCGAGCGCATCCGCTCCGCATCGAAGTAGGCGTAGTAGCCGAAGCCCACGCCCATCGCCATCAGCGTGAAGGCGATCGGGAACCCCAGAAGAATGACCAGGATGAAGATCCCGAGCATCATCACCGCGATCTGCGGATCAGTCATCCCGCCTGTCCTCCCCCCGCGTGGTCCGACCCGGCCCCTCCTGCGCCTCCCCCTCTTGCGGCGCCCCCTCCTGCGGTGCCCCCTCCTGCGGTGCCCCGTCCTGCGGTGCCCCGTCTTCCGGCGACTTGGCGCCGCGACGCGGCTGCAGCACGTCGACGGCCTCGCTGCCGTGGTGCAGCACGTCGCGTTCGCGCTCGCGCAGCAGCACCTGCTCCAGCTCCTCCACATCCTCCTGATGCTTCGGCCAGGCGCCGCGGCGCAGGCAGATCAGGCAGCGGCAGACCTGGGCCAGCCCCTGGATGAACAGCAGGAGGCCGGCCGCCACGATGACCAGCTTGAACTGGAAGATCGGCACGTTGGCCGGGCTCATCACGCTGACTTCCTGGTAGCGCAGCGAGCGCTCGGCGTATTTCCAGCCGGCGAAGATCAGGGCCAGCACGCCGGGGAAGAAGAAGATCAGGTAGAGAATCAGCTCGACCGTCGCCTGGACCTTCGGCGGCCACAGCCGGAACAGCACGTCGCCGCGCACATGGCCGTCGCGCGACAGGGTGTAGGCCCCGGCCATCATGAACAGCGTGCCGTACATCATGTAGGAGATGTCGAAGGCCCAGGAGGTCGGGTCGCGCAGCACGTAGCGCACGAAGACCTCGTAGCCGACGCCGACCGTCATGATGATGATGGTCCAGGAAAAGGCCTTGCCCACCCACGAGGTGATGGTGTCGACCGCATTGATGAAGCGTTCCACCGTGCTTCCCTTCCTCCGGAGGCGACCGCCGCGGGGCGCGCCGGTGCGACCGCGGCCGTAGAGGGCTTTGCCGCCGGCGCGGGCCGGCCGGAGCGAAGTGCCGCCGCCGGCGGCCGACCCGCACGCCGACCCAGGCGCGGGAAACGGCGCCCGCAGACGCCGTTTCCTCTCTCGCGTCCCCCGCGAGCGGCGCTAGAAGCCGAGCCGGTCCGGGAAGTAGTGGTTGTAGGCCAGCTTGTAGTCGGCCGCGTTCATCAGCGCGTAGTAAGCGACCCGTTCGGCCCAGTCCTTCTGACTCGCCACCACCTTAGAGAAGTATTCGTCCGACTCCAGGTCGGCCAGCACTTCGTCCCAGGACTCGAGCTGCGCGGCCATCACCGATTCCGGCGTGCGGTGGACCTCCACCCCGTCCTCGTTGATCAGGGCCTGCAGGTCCGCCGAGTAGCGGTCCATGGCCATGCCGAAATTGGCGGTGTTGGCGGCCTCGGCGGCGTACTCCAGGATCGCCTGGAGGTCGGGGTCGAGCTCCTCGAAGCGGTCCTTGTTGATCGGGATCTCGAAGAACTCCGCCGCCTGATGGTAGGAGCCCATCATGTAGACCTTGCGCACATCCTGGGCACCGAACTGGCGGTCGGAGGTGGGGTTGTTGAACTCGAAGGCCTCGATCACGCCGCGCTCCAGCGCCGGCACGATCTCGCCGCCGGGAAGCTGGGTGACGCTGACGCCGATGCCCTGCATGATGTCGGTGGCCAGGCCGACGGTGCGGTACTTCAGCCCCTGCATGTCGTCGATCGACTCGATCGGATCGGTGAACCAGCCCAGCGGCTGGGTCGGCATCGGCATGCAGAAGAAGCCGACGAGATTGAGCCCCAGGATGTCCTGGACCAGCTCGCGGTAGAGCTCCTTGCCGCCGCCGTATTGGATCCAGGCCAGCATCTCGGAGGCGTTGGCGCCGAACACCGGGCCGGTGCCGAACAGCGAGGCGGCCTTGTGCTTGCCGTACCAGTAGGCGCTGACCGTGTGCGCCATGTCGAGCACACCGTCGGCGCAGGCGTCCTGCACCTGGAAGGCCTTGACCACCGCGCCGGCCGGCAGCAGGTCGATCTTCAGGCGGCCGCCGGACATCGCCTCGACGCGCTCGACGTACTGCTGCGCCATCTCCTGGAACACGTTCGCGGCGCCCCAGGAGGACTGCATCTTCAAGGTGACCGGCGCCGCGCGGGAGATGTTCGGCATCGCCACTGCCGTCGCCGCGGCGGCGCCCGCGGCCGTGGCGCCGGTCTTCAAGAACCGGCGACGCCCGGCGGATTTCGGCTGTTCGTGCTGCTCCATGGGTCTTCCTCCCTAGACGCTCCGGCTGAGCCGAGCTTTTTGCTTGTCTGCCGGCAGCGCGCATGAAGGAGCGCGGAGAAGGCGGCCCCCGCCGCCCGTCACAACCGCCAGCCGTCCAATCAGACCGGATCGGGGTCGGATTGACAATAGATTATGTTAAGTTTTCGCCCTTAAGGGTTGTCTATCATCCTGATGACAAACCCGTTTTCCGCGTCGCATAGGTCGTATGCCGTGGCTGCGCCTCGCCGTCGGGAGCGCGCGCGCGGCACGCGGTTGAGCCGCGCGCCGGAGGGCCGCCGCAGCGCCCCCCCCGGGGCCCGGGGAGTCGCGCAGGTCTCGATTGCCGCGGCGGCGGACAGGCGAACCGCCCCCCGCTCGGCGCGCTCAGCCCGCCCGGGGGCGCACCGCGGGGGCGGTCCGCGGCGCCTTGGTCAGGGCCTCGCGGACCCGGCGGAACAGCCCGCCGGCCGCCAGGGTCTCGGCCTCGACCGGCGAGACCAGGGCCGGCGCCGCGGCGAAGGCGACGCGGCGGCCGTCGGGACCCTCGGCCTCGATCCGCACCGGCGCCTCGCCGGCCAGCGCGGCGTGCAGGCCGGAGATGCGGTAGGTTTCGCGGCCGCTCAGTCCCAGGCTTTCGCGGGTCTCGCCGGCGCGGAAGCACAGCGGCGCGATGCCCAGCGCGATCAGGTTGGAGCGGTGGATGCGCTCGAAAGACTCGGCGATGACGCAGCGCACGCCGAGCAGCGCCGGCCCCTTGGCGGCCCAGTCGCGGCTGGAGCCCATGCCGTAGTCGCGGCCGCCCAGCACCAGCACCGGCACCCCTTCGGCCCGATAGGCCTCGGCCGCCTCCCAGACGCTGACCTCGCGCGCCTCCGGCAGCTTCAGGGTGACGCCGCCGCTGCGCTCGGGCGCCAGCAGATTGTGGATGCGGGCATGGGCGAAGGTGCCGCGCGCCATGACGTGGTGGTTGCCCCGGCGCATGGTGTAGGCGTTGAAGTCGGCCGGCGCGACACCGCGCGCGCGCAGGTAGCGCCCGGCCTCGCTGTCCGGCGGGATCTCGCCGGCCGGCGAGATGTGGTCGGTGGTCAGCGCGTCGCCGAAGACCCCGAGCGCCCGGGCCCCCTCGATCACGTCGGGCAGGCCCTGCGCGCCGCCGTCCTCCGCCCCCGCGCCCTCGGCGAAGAAGGGCGGCTCCAGCACGTAGGTGGAGTCCGGGTCCCAGGGGAAGAGGGGGCCTTGCGGCGCGTCCAGACGGCGCCACTGCTCGGTGCCGTCGAACAGCGTGGCATAGGTCCGCCGGTAGACCTCGGGGTCGCGGGTCTGCTCGATCAGGCCGGCGATCTCCTCCGGCGCCGGCCAGAGGTCGCGCAGGAAGACCGGCGTGCCGTCCGGCGCCTGGCCCAGCGGCTCGCGGTCGAGGTCGAGGTCGACCCGGCCGGCCAGGGCGTAGGCGACGACCAGCGGCGGCGAGGCGAGGTAGGCGGCGCGGATCTGCCGGTGGATGCGCCCCTCGAAATTGCGGTTGGAGGAGACCACGGCGGCGGCCAGCAGCCCCTGCTCCTCGATCGCCTGCGCCACCGGCTCCGGCAGCGGCCCGGACTTGCCGCTGCAGGTGGTGCAGCCGTAGCCGACCAGGTAGAAGCCCAGGGCCTCCAGCGGCGCCAGCAGGCCGCAGCTCTCCAGGTAGCTGGTGACCACCCGCGAGCCCGGCGCCAGCGAGGTCTTGACGTAGCTCGGCACGCGCAGCCCGGCCGCCACGGCGTTGCGCGCCAGCAGGCCGGCGGCCAGCATCACCGTCGGATTGGAGGTGTTGGTGCAGGCGGTGATCGCGGCGACGGCGATGGCCCCGGCCCCCACCTCCCAGGCGCCGTCGGGCAGCGTCAGGGACACCCGCCGGCCGGCGGCCTCGGGCGTCAGGCCGAAGCCGCCCTCGGCGCGCGGGCGGGCCAGCCGGCCACGGAAGTCCTCGGCCACCGCGCGCAGCGGCAGGCGGTCCTGCGGGCGCAGCGGCCCGGCCAGGCTCGGCTCGACCAGGGAGAGGTCGATCTCCACCGTCTCGTCGAAGGCCGGCGCCGGCGCCTCGGCCTGGTGGAACAGGCCGGCGGCGCGGCAGTAGTCCTCGACCAGCCGGACCTGGGCGTCCGGCCGGCCGGTCTGGCGCAGGTAGGTCAGGGTGTTGGCGTCGACCGGGAAGTAGGCGGCGGTGGCCCCGTACTCCGGCGCCATGTTGGCGATGGTCGCGCGGTCAGGGATCGACAGGCTGGCATAGCCCGGCCCGGTGAACTCGACGAAGGCGCCGACCACGCCGACCTGGCGCAGCCGCTGGGTCACGGTCAGCACCAGGTCGGTGGTGGTGCTGCCGGCCGGCAGGCGCCCGCTCAGACGCACGCCGACGACGCGCGGCACGGAGACCACGTAGGGCTGGCCCAGCAGCGCCGCCTCCGCCTCGACGCCGCCGACGCCCCAGGCCAGCACGCCCAGGCCGTTGACCATCGGCGTGTGGCTGTCGCCGCCCAGCACGAACTCCGGAAAGGCGATCTCGGCGCCCTCGCTCCCCTCGGGGCCGTCAGCTACCGGCGCGGTGTCGACCACCCGCGCCAGCCGCTCCAGATGCACCTGGTGGACGATGCCCATGCCCGGCGGCACCACGCGGAAGCCGGCGAAGGCGCCCTGCGCCCACTTGAAGAAGCGGTAGCGCTCGGCATTGCGTTCGTACTCGCGCTTGACGTTGAGCGACAGGGCCTCGCGGCTGCCGTAGTGGTCGACCATGACCGAGTGATCCACCACCAGATCGGCCGGCACCTGCGGCTCGACGCGCGCCGGGTCGAGGCCGCGCCGCGCCAGGGTGGCGCGCAGCGACGCCAGGTCCATCAGCGCCGGCAGGCCGCTGGAGTCCGGCAGCAGCACGCGCGAGACCCGCAGCGGCAGCGCGAAGGCGGGACAGCCCGGCGTCCAGGCGGCCAGACGCGCCACCTCCTCGCTCGAGGCGAAGCCGGGCCCGCTGTTGCGCGCGGCGTTCTCCAGCAGCACGCGCAGGCTGAAGGGCAGGCGCGCCAGGCGCGCGGCCTCCCCGCCCAGCAAGGCCTGCAGGTCGACATGCCAGAAGGCGCGCCCGCCGCTCACAAAGCGGCGCCAGCGCGGCGCGGCGGCGGCCGTTTCGGTGGGGGTGTCGTTCATATCGCGGCCTTCTGGCGGAACGGGATCGGGGGGCGACGCGGCGGCGGGCGTCACCGGCGGGCGTCACCGGCGGGCCGGCCCCGCGCCCCCGGTGCCGGACGACATGCCGGACGACACGCCAGGCGACACGCCAGGCGACACGCCAGACAACAGGCTCTGGCAGTGCGTCTGGTGCGACGGCAGGCGCCGCATCGCTGTCTGGCATCCTGGCGTGCCCCCATAAAACTGTCAACACTTTGAGGTGAGAATCAGTTTATTTGGCCAAGAGCCCCCCTTTTGCTGTAGCCTCTGTCGACACTGCTGCGCTCAATACCGCACGATGCGGGGAGACGGTGGCCGCGCCTAGGCCCGGTCTCGAGACCCGCCGCGCGGCCGTACCCCGCCCGCCCCCGCTGCCACGCTCCACAGCCGAGAGCCCGAACCGACCGCCATGTCCTCCGAACAGCAGACCCTCGCCGACAAGGCCTTCGACAGTATCTACGGGATGATCATGTCGGGCGAGCTGGCCCTGGGCGGCGTCGTCAACGAGGTCGCGCTGTCGCAGAAGCTGGAGATCGGGCGCGGCCCGATCCGCGAGGCGGTCCAGCGCCTGCAGGGCCTGCGGCTGGTCACCCGCGAGCCCTACATGCGCGCCCGCGTGGTCTCCCTGTCGGTGCGCGACATGATCGAGATCTTCCAGCTCCGCGAGGCCGCCGAAGGCATGGCCGCGCGCCTGGCGGCGCGCCACATGAGCGACGAGGAGATCGCCCGCCTGGTCGAGAACTTCGAGCGCCGGCGGGCCGGCATGCCCGGCCCGGACGGCCGCGCGCCCGACGTCTTCGACCTGCACGTCCAGATCGCCGAGGGGTCGGGTAACGAGCGCATCCGCCACCTGCTCTGCGAGGAGCTCTACTACCTGCTGCGGCTCTACCGCCGCCGCTCCGGCGCCCTGCCCGGCCGCCGCAGCGAGGCGCTGGATGAGCACTGGCAGATCCTGCGCGCGCTGCAGATCCGCGACCCCGCCCTGGCCGAATCGCTGATGCGCTCGCACATCGGCCGCGCCACCGAGCTGCTGCTGTCCACCCTGCCCGAGGACCCCCGACTGCAGGATGAGAGCGCGGCCTGAGCCTGCCGGCCTGTCCGCCGGCCGCTCTGCCGCCGGCCGCCCGTCCCACCGCACCGACCGACCCGAGGAGCCGCCATGGACCCCGAGAGCCTCGTCCGCGACTATCTGGCCGCCAGCGCCGCCCGCGACACCGAGCGCGCGCAGCGCCACCTGGCCGAGTCCGCCGAGATCGTCTTTCCCGGCGGCGCCGAACGCCGCTCGGCGGCGGAGATCTTCGCCGGCTCCGCCCGCCGCTACCAGGCGGTCGACAAGCGCATCGAGCGGATCGACGTGGCGCCGGGCGACCGGCCGGGCGAGTCGGTCGTCTACTGCTTCGGCACGCTGTTCGGCGTCTGGGCCGACGGCACCCCCTTCGAGGGCATCCGCTTCATCGACCGCTTCGTGGTGCGCGACGGCAAGATCCACAGCCAGCTCGTCTGGAACGACACCGCCTTCGTGCGCCCGCCCCGGGCCGACGCCGCCTGACAGCCCCGGCGGGCCGCGAACGGCCCCGGGGAGAGCCGGCCGGGATTGCGCCGGACGGTCAAGACTGTGAACAGTTCCCGTCGCGATCACACCTCCCGGCCGATGTGCTCAAGGCCGGCGAGCGCGGTGTTGCCGGCAAGGTGCCGGGCGCGACGCGCCGCGCGGCGAGCGCCGTCGGCGCAACGGCGCAGCATCAAAACCGGAGCGTAATCGGCGATTTTCATAGCACCTGGGAGGGCAACACCGCGGCGGCGCGCCGGCGGCTGCCCCGGCCCCGAACGCGCGACCGGGCACGGCCGCAGGAGGGGGTGATTGCGCCCCACGCTTGACAGCCCCCCATAAAGTGTTGACAGATTGCGTCGGGAGCGCGGCTCAAGGCCAGCGCCCCCCAAAACCGGCGCCGCGCAGGCCGCGCCGCAACAAGCCGAGTGGAGCGAAATGACCCTGGATCTTCTGCTGACCAACGCCGCCCTGGTGCTGCCCGACGTCGGGGTGGTGCCCGGCGCGCTGGGCGTAAAGGACGGCCGCATCGCCGCCCTGCTGGCGCCCGGGACCAGCCTGCCGGCGGCGGAGACGATCGACTGCGCCGGCCGCTGGGTGCTGCCCGGCCTGGTCGACCCGCACGTCCACTTCGGCTTCGGCGCGCCGGAGACCGACTTCCTGACCGAGGCGCGGACCGCCGCCCTGGGCGGGGTGACCAGCGTGCTTTCCTTCCACCGCTCGGCCGACCCGCGCGAGTCGCTGCCGGCGGTGCGCGACCGCGCCGAGCAGCAGAGCTGCATCGACTTCGGCTTCCACTTCGGGATCACCCACCGCCTGCACGTCGAGACCCTGGTCGAGGCCTCGCGGCAACTGGGCGTGTCCTCCTACAAGATCTACCTCATGTACAAGGGCCAGGCCGGCCTGTCGAAGGGCTTCACCGAGATCGACGACGGCCTGCTCTACGCCGCCATGCAGCAGACGCGGCGCGTGCCCGGCGGCCTGCTGGGGGTGCACTGCGAGAACGTCGAGGTCATCCCCGTGCTGCGCGACCCGCTGCGCCGCGCCGGACGCAACGACCTCGCCGCCTGGGACGAGCAGAGCCCCGATTTCCTGGAGGCGGAGAACGTCCACCGCGTCTGCTACTTCGCGGCCAGGACCGGCTGCCCGGTCAACATCGTCCACCTCTCCAGCCGCGAGGCGCTGGAGGAGGTGCGCCGCCACCGCCGCGACCACCGCGCCGCCATCTCGGTCGAGACCTGCCCGCACTACCTGACCATGACCCGCGACACCGACAGCGGCGTGCTGGCCAAGGTCAACCCGCCGCTGCGCCAGGCGGCGGACGTGGACGCCCTGTGGGAGGGCGTGCTGGACGGCGCAGTCACCACCATCGGCACCGACCACGTCGGCCGCAAGCGCGAGACCAAGCGCGAGCTCTGGTCCTCGACCAACGGCTTCCCCGGCCTCGCCACCATGCTGGCCAGCCTGATCGACGAGGGGGTGCACAAGCGCGGCGTGCCGATCGAGCGGATCGCGGCGCTGACCAGCGCCAATCCGGCGCGCCTCTACAACCTGCCGACCAAGGGGCAGCTCGCCGTCGGCTACGACGCCGACCTGGTGGTGGTCGACCCCGACCTGCAGCGCCGGGTCGAGCCGGCCACCCTGGAGTCCTTCGCCGACTACTCGCCGCTGGAGGGCGCCACCCTGACCGGCTGGCCGGTCATGACCTTCCTGCGCGGCCGCAAGATCGCCGAGAACGGCCGGATCACCGAGAGCGCGCGGGAGACCCCGCAGGGCCGCTTCTTGCCGCGCCTGTAGCGACACGACGGCACGGCCCGACCCGCCCAGGGACCGACACGGACGAAGGGACGACACGAATGAGCGAGACGAAACGCATCTGGGACGACTTCCTGACCGAGCGCGACAAGCAGGTCTACGCCGCCTCCGGCTACGGCAAGCGCGGCGGCTTCGGCACCCGTCCCGCGCTCTTCATCATCGACGTGCAGTACAACTTCTGCGGCGATTCGCCGGAGGAGATTCTGGAAGGGCTGAAGAAATATCGCACCCACTGCGGCCCCGAGGCCTGGGAGGCGGTCAAGCACATCGAGCCGCTGATGCACACCGCGCGGGAGAAGAACATCCCGATCTTCTATACCGAGAGCGCGCGCCGGCCCGACATGATCGACAGCGGCGTGCAGGTCGGCAAGAACTACCGCGGCACCGAGAAGACGGTGATCGAGGGCACCCACGCCACCCAGACCGTCGCGCCGCTGGCGCCGCGGCCGCAGGACATCCTGATCGGCAAGCGCAAGCCCTCCTGCTTCTTCGGCACCATCTTCATGAGCCACCTCAACTTCCTGGACGTGGACACGCTGATCCTGACCGGCTGCACCACCTCGGGCTGCCTGCGGGCCACCTGCGTCGACGCCTATTCCTTCAACTTCAAGGTGGTGATCCCCGAGGAGACGGCCTTCGACCGCTTCCAGGCGAGCCACGCCGTCAATCTCTTCGACCTCAACTGCAAGTACGCCGACGTGATCCCCACGACGGAGGTGCAGCAGTATCTCGAGGGGGTGCCGGTGCGCGAGGACGTCGCCGTCGGCTAGAGCGATGCCCGACCTGCGCGACCCGCCTCGGCGGATCGCCAGGTCGAAGAGCAATACTCCCAGGCTCTGGATTAGGACGGTTTTTTACCCGACCGGCGGACCCACGCTGTGGGTCCAAACGATCACAATCTGCTCTAGACTGCCCGCCTGCCCGCCCGCCCGCACCACCAACGCCGGAGAGCCCATGGCCGCGACCACCTGTCCGCTGTTCCTGATCACCGGCTTCCTGGGAAGCGGCAAGTCGACCCTGTTGTCGCGGCTGATCCGCGACCCCGGCTTCGCCGACACGGCGGTGATCGTCAACGAGTTCGGCGAGGTCGGCCTGGACCACGCGCTGGTCAGCGCGGGCGAGGAAGACAACACGGTCCGGCTCGATTCCGGCTGCATCTGCTGCAGCCTCACCTCCTCCCTGGAGGAGACGCTGGAGGCGCTCTACTACAAGCGCGAGCGCGGCGAGATCCCGGCCTTCACCCGCGTCGTGGTGGAGACCACCGGGCTCGCCGACCCCGGGCCGATCGCCAACGCGCTGGCCGGCGGCCCCTTCGTCTCCCGCTTCTTCCACCTGGCCGCCATCGTCACCACGGTGGACAGCGTCCACGGCGCCGCGCAGCTCGCCGCGTTCGACGAGGCGCGCACCCAGGTCGCCATGGCCGACCGGATCATCCAGACCAAGGGCGACCTGGCCACGCCGGACCAGGCGGCGGCCACGGCGGCGGCGCTCGACGACCTGGCGCCCCATGCCGAGCGGCTGCGCGCCGTCGCCGGCGCGATCGCCGCCGACCTGGTACTGAGCGCCGGGGCCCCAGCCCCGATGCCGACGCCGATGCCGGCCGCCGCCTGCGCCCCGGGCTGCGAGCATCCGGACCACGATCACACTCACGGTCGTGGGCACGGGCACGGGCACGGGCCCGAGCCCGAGCATGGGCCCGAAGAGGGCGAGGGCCACGTCGAGCGGCACGGCTTCGTCAGCCAGGTGCTGCGCCTGGAGGCCCCGGTGAGCTGGGCCGGCTATGCCGCCTGGGTCCGCCGCCTGCAGGCCGCCCTGGGCGAGCGGCTGCTGCGCGTCAAGGGCGTGCTGGCCTTCGACGACGGCGGGGTCTATGCCGTGCAGGGGGTGAAGCTGCTGTTCGACCCGCCGCGCCGGCTGGACTGGACGCCGGCGCCCGGGCTGACCGGCACCCTGGTGGTGATCGCGCGCCATGCCGATCCGGCGGAGCTGGCGGCCAGCCGCGCCTGGTTCGACGCGCCGGAGCCCTGAGCCGCGCCCAGAGCGATGTGCGGCCGTTTGGACGCCCGTCAGCGCGTCCGCCGGCCGCGCCGCAGGCGTTCGACCAGCGCGAACAGCGGCGCCGCGCAGGTCATCACCAGCAGCAGCCGCAAGACGTGGTGCAGCGTCACGAAGGCGATCTCCACCTTCAGGGCGAGCGCGATCAGCCCCATTTCGGCGACGCCGCCGGGCGCGTAGGCCAGCACGATCGGCGCCGGCCGCAGCTCGGTCAGCCCGCTCATCGCGAAACCAAAGAGCACCGTAAAGCCGGCGAAGATCGCCGTGGAGCCGAGCGCGTAGCCGAGCACCTGCAGAATGCGCCGTGCCGGCGTGCCGAGAAAGCGGCAGCCGATGGTGGTGCCGATCACGACCTGCGCGACGGCGACCAGCAGGTCGGCCGGCACGAAGTCGGTCAGGCCGGCGCCGTGCACCAGCGCGCTCAACAGCATCGGGCCCATCAGGTACTTGGCCGGCAGGTTGAAGCGCCGCCCCAGCCAGAGGCCGGCGCCGGCGCAGCCGAGCAGCCAGAGCAGCGCGCTCAGGTCGAAACCGCCATGCGCGCTGGCGCCGGCCGCCGCCGGCGTGCCCAGCCCGCCCTCCAGCAGTCCGACGACGAAGGGGATGGTGAAGACCGTCAGGAAGATTCGCGCCGAGTGAATCAGCGCGATGCTGCGGGTGTCGCCGCCCCGCTCCTCGCCGGCCAGGGTCATCTCGACCAGACCGCCGGGCATGCCGGCGAAGTAGGCGGTCACCCAGTCCATGCGGGCGACGAGGCGGAAGTAGAGCATCGCCGTCACGCCGGCGCTCGCCACGAAGACCGCCAGACCCAGGATGGTGGGGAGCCAGCGCGGCATCTGGGCGAAGAGCTCCGGCGTGAAGGCCGCGCCCAGCAGCACGCCCAGCACCGCGCTCATCGGCGGGCGGACCGCCATCGGCGAGCGCAGCGGCGCGGAGACCAGGGCGGCCAGGGTCGCCGCCGTCATGGAGCCCAGCATCCAGGGCAGCGGCGTGCCCAGCATCGCGAAGAGCAGGCCGCCGGCGGCCCCCAGCGCCAGCGCCAGCAGCCCCTGGGCCAGCAGGCGGGCCCGCCCCCGCAGGTCGGTGCCACCCGGCTCGCCCCACCGGCCCCCGGCCAGGCGCCGCAACAGTCCGCGCGCGGCCCGATCCGCCATGGCCCGGCTCAGCCCAGCAGGTCGGGCAGGCGCTCCAGCCTGTCGAGCTGCTGCAGCCGCGCGTGCAGCTCCGCCGCCCGGCCGGCGCCCAGCACCGGGTCGACCAGGGCGTGGAACTTCTCGGCCAGCTCGGCGCGCGACAGGGGGTCGTCGGGGTCGCCGTGGCTGCCGAGACGCGTCACCGCGATCTCGCGCCCGTCGTCCAGCGTCAGGGTGACCCGGGCGCCGCGCTGCGGCAGCAGCTCGGTCATCGCCCGGTCGCCGATCACGCGCACCCGCTCGGCCAGCGGCAGCGCGGCCAGGCGCTCCAGGTGCGGCGGCTCGAAGTCCGCGCGGGTCAGCTCGCCCCGCTCGCTCACCGCCGCCAGCATGAAGGGCAGCGAGAACTTGGCCTGCAAGGTGGTCCCGGGCCGCACGATCCGCCCCACGGCGTCGGCGGCGCGCTGGTAGGTACGCACCTCGACGGCGCGGATTCGCTCGACCGGCACCGCCGCCGCGGCCAAGGCCTCGCGGTAGCCGTCGATCGCGACATGGGCGTGACGGCAGCAGGGGTACTGCTTGAAGTAGTTCTCCAGCAGGAACCAGCGCTGGCCCAGGCCGGCCAGCGCCAGCGCCGGGTCGTAGGCCGTGCCCAGGCTGTCGCCCAGGGTGCCGGCATGGCTGTCCGGGGCGCCGGCGAAGCCCGCCGCCGCCGCCTCGACCGCCAGGCGGCCGGCCAGGTTGCCCAGGCCGCTCCAGAGGTTGCGCGCCGTCGCGCCGGCATAGACGCTGTTGTAGTGGGTCGCCAGCGACAGCGCGCCGGCAATGCCCAGTGCGTTGGCCAGGCGCGCGCCCTGCAGGCCGGCCAGCAGCCCCACCGCGGTGGCCGCGCCGCACACGCCCCAGGTGCCGTGCGGATGGATCAGCGGGCGGAAGGTGGTGGCGTGACCCAGCCGGGCCGCCACCTCGTAGCCGGCGACCACGGCGCGCAGGAAGGCCTCGCCGCTGGCGCCGCGCGCCGCCGCGGCCTGCACGGCGGCGGGCACGACATGCACGCCCGGATGACCGCGGCTCGGCGCGCAGCCCTCGTCCAGCTCCAGGGAGACGCCGGCCGCCCCGTTGACCAGCAGCGCCGCCAGCGCGCCGCCCGCCCCCTCCAGGCGGCCGCCCAGCGCCTGCAGCTCCGGCAGGGTCCGCCCGGCCAGCACGGCCGCCACCGTGTCGGTCACCACCGCGCGCGCCTTGTCGCGCACCGCCTCGGGCAACACCAGCCGGCCAGTGTAGATGTCGCCGGCGAAGGCCGCCAGGGCCGGCAGGTCGGACGCGCCCTCCTGCGCCGGGCCGGTCCCGGCCGGGGTCGCCGTGTCGCGTGCCGCCTCGCTCATCCGCATGTCTCCCAGAAGGTTCAGGCCAAGTGCGCCGCCGCGTCCCGCCCGGCCAGGCGGCCGAGCCCGAGGGCCGCCAGCAGGCCGTTGGCCGAGCAGTAGCCCGTGCCGCCGTGGGCGCCGGACAGGCCGACCGCGACGCCGCCGACCGCGTAGAGGTTCTCGATCACGCCGCCCTCGGCGCGGCGCACCCGCGCCGCCGTGTCCACGTCGACGCCGCCCTGGGTGTGAAACAGGCCGGCGGTGACGCGGACGAGCGCATAGGGGCCGGCCAGCGGCGCACCGCCGAAATCGAGGCGCCCCAGAGGATCGGCCGCCTGCCCGCGCGCGGCGGCGTTGTAGGCCGCCAGCGTGTCCGCCAGCGCGCCCGGCGCCAGGTCGGCGCGCGCCGCCAGCGCGTCGAGATCTTCCCCCTCGGCGACGCCGCCGAAGGCCAGGATGTCGCGGAAGTCCTCGGCCTTGGCGGCCAGGTAGTCGCGGGTCGCCCGGTCGAACAGCACCCAGGCGCGCCCCTCGGGCTGGGCCAGCACGGCGCTGGCGCAGCCGCTGTAGCCCAGCGTCTCGTCGACGAAGCGCCGGCCCGCCCGGTTGACCAGGATGCCGCCGCGCTCCACCGCCGCCCAGCTCAGCAGCGCGCCCTGCGGGTGCGAGACCGAGGCGTGGCCCTGGTAGGCGCCCATGTTGACCAGCCGGGCGCCCAGCTCGGCGGCCCAGCCGATGGCGTCGCCGACATTGTCCAGGTGCCCGAAGTAGGGCGCCTCGGCGATCTCGGGGATGTAGCGGCGCAGCATCTCGCGGTTGGCGCCGAAGCCGTTGGCGGCCAGGATCACCTTGCGCGCGCCGACGCTGTAGCGCCCCTCGCCGCGGCCGACGGTCACGCCGACGACGCGCGGGCCGGCCGCGCCCGGCTCGGTCAGCAGCCCGGTGACCGGGTTGCCCGGCGAGATCATCACGCCGGCGGCCTGGGCCGCGGCCTCCAGGCCGTTGACCAGGCTGTGTCCCTGGCGCCCCGCCGGCGCGTGCATGCGCGGCACCGAATGGCCGACCTTCTTGAGATCCGCGATCAGCTCGATCGGCAGGCCGACCGCATCGACCAGCCACTCGACCAGCGGCGCGCTCTCGCGGGCCAGCGCCTCGACCAGGTGGGCCGGCGCGGTGCCCTCGGTGCGCCGCGTGATGTCGGCGGCCAGGCGCTCCCAGCTATCCGCGATCCCGGCCGCGGCCTGGAAGCGGGTGCCGGCGCCGGGCACGGAGCCGGACGACAGGCTGGTGTTGCCGCCCAGCCGGTCGGACTTCTCGAGCAGCGCCACCTCGGCGCCGACCTGGCGGGCGGTCAGCGCGGCGACCAGGCCGCCACCGCCACCGCCGACGACCAGGACATCGGTTTCAGCATCGAATTGCACGGTCGTGTCCGCTTGAGCTGCGCGCGCGGCCGCCCCCGCAAGGCGGGGCAGGCGCGCGTCGGAAGGAAGGGGCAAGGCCGGCGCCCGGCCCAGGGGTCCGCCGTCTTGCGGCCCCCGGACGCCGGGCCCGCGGAAAGGACGGGGACAAGGAAGAAGAGGGGGCGGCCCACGGCAGGCCGCCCCCGGATACCGGCCGGAGAGTTAGCGCGAGCGCGCCAGCTCGCGGATCGCGTCGGCGTCGAAGGCGTTGCAGTCCTCGATCAGCGCGTTGGTGTAGTGGTCCTCCAACGGCTCGGGGTCCGACAGGCGGCCGTTGTCCTGGTAGTACTGGTAGGAGAAGGCCCACTTCTCCGGGTAGTTCCAGCCGACGGGCACCTCGGGGTCGCTGCCGGTGGCGTTGCGCAGGTAGGCCTTCATGATGTTGGCGTCGGCCTGCACGGCCTCCTCCGTCATCGGGTCGGGCGCGGTCTCCGGGTAGAGCTCGTAGAGCAGCTTGACGGCGGCGACCGGGTTCTCCCGGGTGAAGACCAGCCCCTTGGCGACGGCCCGGCACATGCTGCGCACGGCCTGCGGGTTCTCGTCGAGGAAGGAGTCGGACGTGGCGAGCGAGAAGCCGGCCAGCTTCGGGATCACCGGGATCTCCAGGGTGCGCAGCGCCACGCCCCGGTTCTCGATCGTCGCGTACATGATGTCCCACAGCGCCAGCACGTCGACCTGGTCGGTGGCCAGCGCCGAGGCCGCCTGGCCGCCGGTGCCGGTCGCCACGATCGAGTAGTCGGTCTGCTCGACGCCGAGGTCGCGCATCATGCCCTTGACGATCGGCACCGCACCGGAGGCGAGGCTGGCCGCGCCGAAGGTCTTGCCCTCGAGCTGCTCGATGGAGGTGATGTCGGAGTCCGCCTTGACCGCCAGCTCGTAGCCGCCCTGGCGGCGCACCGCCATGACGATCTTGATGCTGCCGCCCTTCTCGCGCACGGACATCACCACCTCGGGCGCGGTGGTGGCGAACTGCGCGTCGCCGCTCTGCAGGATCTGGGCGGCCAGGGTGCTGCCGCGCACGCCCTCGAGGTTGACCTCCAGGCCCTCCTCCGCGAACCAGCCCATGGCCTGCGGGACGACGTAGAGGAAGACGTCTTCGCCGACCCCGACCTTGGAATGGCCCTGGACGAGGGTGACCTCCGTCATCTCCTCCGCCGCCAGCGGGTCGACCGCCAGGGGGCCGGCCGCCAGCAGGCCGACGGCGGCCGCCAGCGCGGCCCCTTTCAAACTGCGGATCATGTTTCTCTCCCTGTTGCTTGCGTCGATTGGTTGGGGGACCGGTGGGGCTTGGGCGGGCGCGGCCGGCGGCCGGGCCGCCTTACACCGAGTCCAGGTCTGCCTTGTTGCGGCCGCGTTGCGACCAGAAGCAGAGCCGCCGCTCCAGCGCCCGCATGGTCAGGTGCAGGGTCAGCCCCATGGCCGCCAGCACGACGAACAGCGAGTAGACCGAAGCGATGTCGAGCAGCTCGTTGCGCTGCAGGATCAGCATGCCGAGGCCGGCCTGGGCGCCGACGAACTCGCCGACGATGGCGCCGAGGATCGAGAGCACCGCCGCCATGTTGAGGCCGGCGAAGATGAAGGGCAGCGCGCTGGGCAGGGTGATCTTGGTGAAGATCTGCAGCGGCGTGCCGTTGCACGAGCGCGCCAGGTCGATGCGCGCCGGGTCAACCGAGTTGGCGCCGGCGATGGAGTTCACCAGCAGCGGGAAGAAGGTGATGATCGTGGTGATCAGGATCTTCGGCTCGATGCCGAAGCCGAACCAGATCACGAAGAGCGGCGCGACGGCGATCTTCGGCAGCGACTGGATGGCGATGATGTAGGGGTAGAGCACCCGCTCGACGATGCGCGAATGGGCGACCGCCATGCCGATCACGATGCCGGCGGTCGAGCCGAGCAGGAAGCCGGACAGCGCCTCGGCGGCCGTCACGCCGGCATGGTACCAGTAGCCGCTGGGATCGAAGGGCGAGGCGCTGAGACCGGTGACCAGCGCCGCCCAGACCTTCCCCGGCGGCGGCAGGATGAACTCCGGCAGGTCGAACACCGTGGCGGCGAAGTGCCAGGCGGCGATCAGCACGACGAAGAGCAGCGGCGAGAGCAGGAACTCGGGCCGCTCGCGCAAGGTCGCGACCAGGGGGTTGTAGCCGCGCCTGGCCGCCGCGCCCGATGGCTCGGACGTCTTCGGATCGGCGGCGACCGGGCGCGGACTGGTCGTATCAACCATTACGACAGATCCTCCATGGCGTTCAGCAGGCGGCGGATGCGCGTGGCGTAGGCGCCGAAGGCCTCGCTGTTGATCATCTCCAGCCGGCGCGGGCGCGGCAGGTCGATCTCCAGCACCTCCGCGATCCGCCCGGGCCGCGCCGTCATCACCACCACCCGGTCGGCCAGGAAGACGGCCTCGGAAATCGAGTGGGTGACGAACAGCACGGTCTTCTTGTTCTGCTGCCAGATGCGCAGGACCTCGAGGTTCATCTGCTCGCGGGTCATGGCGTCGAGCGCACCGAAGGGCTCGTCCATCATCAGCATCCGCGGGTCCTGGATGAGCGCCCGCACGATGGCCGCGCGCTGCTGCATGCCGCCGGACAGCTCCTCGGGGTAGCGGGTCTCGAAGCCTTCCAGGCCGACCAGCTTGAGCAGCTCGTGCGCGCGCTCGGTGTAGTCCTTGCGCGAACGGCTGCGGCCGAACTCCACCGGCAGCAGGACGTTGTTCATGATGTTACGCCAGGGCAGCAGCACCGGCTGCTGGAACACCAGGCCGACCTCCTGGCTCGGCCCCTGCAGCGGCGCGCCGTTGATCGTCACCCGCCCGCTGGTGAAGGGCAGCAGCCCGGCCAGGATCTTCAGCAGGGTCGACTTGCCGCAGCCCGAGGGCCCGACGATGGCGACGAACTCGCCGTCGCGGACCGTCAGGTTGATCTCGTTCAGGGCGTTCACGTCGCCGTGGCGGATCGTGCGGTAGATCTTGTTGAGATCGGCGATCTCGATGATCGCCTGGCCGTCGGTGGCGGCGCCGTGGGGCGCGTCCGCTTCGACGGGCGTCAGCTTCTGGGCGGCCTGACGCATCCACTCCTCCCTCATCGTCTCTGCGCGCCGCGGAGCGGCGGCTTGTCGTCTGGTTTCTCGTGTCCCGGGACGCCTACTTGGCCGCCGTCCCCAGGGTGCCGTACTTCGCGTCGTAGGATTCGGTGGTCAGGAGCCGGCGCTCCAGGGCGCGGGCCTCCTCCAGACCCATCAGCTTCCAAATCTCGTCGATGCCGACCAGCAGGTCGGTGCGGTTGGCCGGTTCGCCGGTGGCGATCACCTGCCGCATCACCGACAGCGCCTCGGACATGCCCTTGATCGCGGCGGCCGGCAGCATGCGCGGCAGGCTGACCCGGCGCACGCCCAGCGCCTGCAGGCGCGGCAGCGGGATCAGCGGCGTGGTCGGGCGTTCGCGGATGCCGAAGCCCATGTTGATGGTCACCGGCACGCCCGCCGCCTCGACGATGCGGGCGATGTCCTCCTCGGAGCGCACGGCGTCGGGAAAGATCATGTCGGCGCCGGCGGCGGCGTAGGCACGCACCCGCGCGACGGCCGCCTCGATGCCCTCCGTCGCCAGGGCGTCGGTGCGCGCGACGATGACGAAGGCGTCGTCGCGACGCGCCAGGCAGGCGGCCTCGATCTTCTTCACCATCTCGGCTTGCGGGACGACCTCCTTGCCCGGCATGTGGCCGCAACGCTTCGGCGCCACCTGGTCCTCGATGTTGATGCCGGCGACGCCGGCTTCCTCGAACTGCTGGACCGTGTGGTAGACGTTGACCGGGTTGCCGTAGCCGGTGTCGGCGTCGCAGGTCAGCGGAATGTCGACAGCCCGCGCCAGGTTGCGGCAATGGGTAACGTTCTCGTTCAGCCCCATCACCCCGATGTCTTCCATGCCGAGCAGCGCGTTGGCGATCGCCGCCCCGCTCGTCGCCGCGGTCTTGAAGCCGGCCGCCTGCACCAGGCGCGCGCTGTACCCGTCGTAGACCCCGGGCGAAACGATGAACTCACCCGAGCTCAGCAGCTCGCGGTATCGCTGGGCTTTGGTCAAGACAGGGGCCTCCCCGGAAAAAGCGCGCTCGGCGGTTCATAAGATGCGTAACAATCACGCTTGCCCCGCTTAACTGTCAACACTTTTTATGACGAAGCCCCAAGCAGCCCCGCAAGACTCCGCCCAAACTGTCGCTTTTGCGCCATTTGCAGGCGGGGTTTCCGACGGTCCGGCGGGCCGCCGCGTCCGAATTGTCTACAGAAATCGCGAGCTTCGCCCCCACCACCGCCTGCCGGCGGGCGACCGGTTGACCGCCGCGCGCCGCCGGCTCCAGAGTCGCGGGGAACCGCAGGGACGCCAAGCATGGAGATCGCCGCACGCCTCGACGTGATCCGGCCGGCGACGGTCTTTGCCGGCCTCACGCAGGAAGAGCTGCGCGGCGTCGCCCGGGCGGCGCGCGAACGGCCGCTGAAGAAGGGCGACCCGCTGTTCGCCCAGGGCGCGCCCGCCCACGACCACTTCCTGATCGCCTGGGGGCGGCTGCGGCTGGACCAGATCACGGCCGACGGGCAGAACGTGGTGCTGCGCTTTCTGGGGCCCGGCGAACTGGTGGGCTCGGTGGCGGTGCTGCGCGGCGCGCCCTACCCCGCGACGCCAACCGCGTTGGAGGACTCCCTGCTGCTGACCTGGGGCGCCGAGACCTTCACCGACCTGATGGAGCGCTATCCGCGCATCGGCATGAACGCGGTCAAGCTGGTCGGCGGCCGGATCGAGGAATTGCAGGCGCGCCTGGCGGAGATCGCCACCCAACGGGTCGAGCGGCGCATCGCCGCCACGCTGCTGCGCATGGTCAAGCAATCGGGTCGCCGCGTGGAAGGCGGCGTGGAGATCCCCTTCGCGGTCTCGCGCGCCGAGATCGCCGAGATGACGGCGACCACCCTGCACACGGTCAGCCGCACCCTTTCCGCCTGGGAGCAGGAGGGGATCCTGACCGGCAAGCGAAGCGCCCATCTGGTGATCGCCAAGCCGCACCGACTGGTCGAGATTGCCGAGCAGGCCTGACCGGCCGACACGCGGGCCGGCGGCGCCGGCCGCGCCCGCAGCGAGGAGGCAACGCAGGATGAGCGACGAAGCCGGCAAGCCCCCCGACATCCGCGTCAAGCGGGCCTACGCGCCCGCCGCCGCGGGCGATGGCCGCCGCGTGCTGGTCGATCGCGTCTGGCCGCGCGGCCGCTCGAAGGAGTCGCTGCAACTTCACGCCTGGATGAAGGAGGCCGCGCCCAGCAGCGCGCTGCGCAAGTGGTTCAACCACGCCCCCGAGCGCTGGGAGGCCTTCCAGGCCCGCTACTTCGGCGAGCTGGACGCCCGCCCCGAGGTGGTGCGCGCGCTGCGCGCCCTGGCCGCCGAGGGCCGGCTGACCCTGGTCTTCGCCGCCCGCGAAGAGCGCTACAACAACGCCGTCGCCTTGAAGAGCTACCTGCAGCGGCAGGCCGACGGGTGAGCGCCGACGCGACCGCCGCCGTGCCCGCAAAAAGATGTATTGCAGAATCCTTTTTAAAGGTGTAAGCAAAATACATCTTCAACAGATTGCTACCCGAGGCCCTCCGATGGAAACCCTGATCCTGGCCGCCGTGGTCGCCACCGTGCTCTGGTTCGCCGCCTTTATCGGCCTGATGGCCACGGCCCCGGCCGAATCGGCCGGCGAGGCCGCCGAACGGGCCGAGTCGGCGCCGCATGATCCGATCGGCCGCAGCTTCGTGATCGCCACCCGCAGCGCCATCCTGGTCGGGCTTGGCGGCTGGGCCCTCTACGCCAGTGCCGAGATCGCCGCCCTGCTGGTTTAAGCGGCCGTGCCAATTCAAGCTGCCGTGCCGGGAGCCGCCTGGCGCCGGCGCCGGCCTTCCGCCCCCCGTTCCGCTCCCCCCGCCCGACAAAAGGGAGAGTCGAGATGAAGTACCTGCCCTGGGTCCTGACCTTCGGCCTGGCGCCGGCGCCGCTGTGGCTGGCGCTCGGTCTTTCGCTGTTCTTCTGACGGCGCCGCCGTGCAGCTATCCAAGTTCACCGACTACGCCCTGCGGGTGCTGATCTACCTGGCCACCCGACCGGCGCAGGGGGAGTTGGCGACGATCGACGAGATCGCCGCGCGCTACGCCATCTCCAGGGAGCACCTGCGCAAGATCGTCCACCAGCTCGCCCAGGCCGGCTACATCGAGAGCCGGCGCGGGCGCGGCGGCGGCCTGCGACTCGCCCGGCCGCCGGCGGAAATCTCGATCGGCGCCGTGGTGCGCGAGACCGAGGAGAGCCTGGCGATCGTCGAGTGCTTCCAGTCCGGGGCCGCGAGCTGCCAAATCGCCGGCGTCTGCGGGCTGGCCGGCATGCTCGACGAGGCGCTCAGGGCCTTCCTGGCGGTGCTCGACGGCTACAGCCTGGCCGACATCGTGCAGGGCCACACGGCGCTGCTCGCGCGCCTGGGCTTCTCCGCGGCCCCTGCGGCCCGCGCCTAGAGCAGATACCGACCTGAAGGACTCGCGACGCGAAATCCACGGCGTGTGTGCGCCAGAACAAACTCGCCGCCGCGCCGATACCTAGAGTGATCTGCGAGCGTATGGCCTCGCGTCGGCGAGGCCGCCCGCCGCGATAGGGAGTGTCTCCGCCATGTCCGCGCATCCCGCCTCCGCGCCCGACGCCGCCCCGCCTGACGGCACCCGGCCGCGCCCGGACGCCCGGCGCCGCCGGCCCCGACCGTCGCTGGCCCGACCGTCGCTGGCCCGGCCGTCGCTGGCCCGAACGCCGCTGCTGCAGGCCGGCTTCCGCCCCTTCTTCCTGGCGGGGCCGCTGTTCGCGCTGCTGGCGCTCGGCCTCTGGGTCGCCTCGCTGTCCGGCTGGCTGTTTCTGGACGGCCCGCTCGCGCCGCTGGCCTGGCACGCCCACGAGATGCTGTTCGGCTTCGCCGGCGCCGCCGTTGCCGGCTTCGTGCTGACGGCCGTGCCGAATTGGACCGGCCGGCTGCCGCTGGCGGGATGGCCGCTCGCCCTGCTGTTCCTGCTGTGGCTGACCGGCCGCGCTCTGCTGTTGCTGCCGGCGGTGCCGCTGCCGCTGGCCGCCGCCGTCGACCTGGCCTTCCCGGCGGCCTTGGCGCTGGCCGCCGGGCGCGAGGTGGTGGCCGGGCGCAACTGGCGCAACCTGCCGGTGATCGCGGCGATCGCCCTGTTCGGCCTGGCCAACCTGGTGACCTGGCTGGAGGCGGGCGGCCTGCTGCCCGAGGCCGGGCGCGGCCAACGCCTGGGCATCGCCGTGCTGCTGCTGCTGATCGGGCTGATCGGCGGGCGTATCGTGCCCAGCTTCACGCGCAACTGGCTGGCCAAGCGCGCGGCGAGCCGCCTGCCGGCCCCCTTCGGCCGGTTCGACAAGCTGGTGCTGGCGGTGACCGCAATCGCCCTGCTGCTGTGGAGCTGGAGCCCGCAAGGCGCCCTCGTCGCCCTGCTGCTGGGGCTGGCCGCCTTGGGCAACCTGGCGCGGCTGGCGCGCTGGCGCGGCCAGGACACGCTGGACGAGCCGCTGCTCTGGGTGCTGCACCTGGGCTTTCTCTGGGTCCCGCTTGGCCTCGGCCTGGCCGCCGGCGCCGCCTGGGCGCCCGGGCTGGTACCGCCCAGCGCCGCCCTGCACGCGCTGACCGCCGGGGCCATCACCCTGATGATCCTGGCGGTGATGACCCGGGCCACCCTGGGCCACACCGGCCGGGCGCTGAGCGCCGACTGGGCGACCACGGCACTCTACCTGCTGGTCTTCGTCGCGGCGCTGCTGCGGGTGGCGGCCAACTTCCTGGCGTCCGCCTATCACCCGCTGATCGCCGCCGCCGGGCTGTTCTGGAGCGCGGCCTTCCTGCTCTACCTGCTGGACTACGCGCCGAAGCTCTGGGGCCGCGGCGCGGGGGCGACGTGATGCCGCCCTGGAGCGAGTTCGCCCTGGCGCTGACGGCCTTCCTCGGCAGCCACGCCCTGCCGGCCCGGCCGAGGCTGCGCGGCCGCCTGGTCGCGCTGCTGGGCGAGCGCGTCTACCTGCTGCTCTACGGCGCCGTCTCGCTCGGCCTGCTGGCCTGGCTGATCGCCGCTGCGGGACGGGCGCCCTACGTGGCGCTCTGGGACTTCGCGCCCTGGCAACTCTGGGCCCCCAACCTGGCCATGCCGCTGGTCTGCCTGCTGGTCGCCTACGGCCTGGGCGCGGCCAATCCGCTGTCCTTCGGCGGACGACGCGCCGTCGCTCGCGACCCCTCGGCCTTCGACCCCACCGCACCGGGGATCGCCGGCGTGGCGCGCCACCCGCTGCTCTGGGCGCTCGCCCTCTGGTCGGCGAGCCACCTGTTGCCCAACGGCGACCTGGCCCACGTGCTGCTGTTCGGCGGCTTCACCCTCTTCGCGCTGCTCGGCATGGGCCTGATCGACCGCCGCCTGCGCCGCCGCCTGGGGACCGAAACCTGGGAGGCGCTGGCCCGGCGCACCTCGCTGCTGCCCTTCGCCGCGCTGCTCGACGGGCGCTGGCGTCCCCGCCGCCTGCGGCTCGCCCCGCTGCGCCTGGCCGCCGCGCTCGTCCTCTACCTGACCCTGCTGCTGGGCCACCCGGCGGTGATCGGCGTTTCTCCGCTGCCGCCGTTGTAGCGTGTCCGGCGGAGCGGCTCAGCCCGGCTCCGCGACGGCGGCCGGCGCCGGGAAGTCGGCCAGCACGGCCTGCACCTCGGTATCGTCGACCTGGGCAAAGCTGGCGTAGAACTGCCCCACCGCGAAGAAGTCCTCCGGCGTCTCCAGGCAGACGACCTCGTCCACCTCGGCCGCCAGGGAGGCCAGGGTGTCGGGCGGCGCGACCGGCACGGCGAGCACCAGCCTGGCCGGGTTCTGCCGCCGCAGAGCGCGCAGGGCGGCCCGCGCCGTCGCGCCGGTGGCCAGACCGTCGTCGACGACGATGGCGGTGCGGCCGGCGATTGCCGCGCGCGCGCGGCCTGCCAGATAGAGCCTGCGCCGGCGTTCCAGCTCGCGCAGCTCCCGCGCCTTCAGGGCGGCGAAGGCCTCGGGCCGCTGCTCGACCATCTCCCGCAGCGGCTCGTTGATCACCACCTCGGGCGACTCGCCGTCGACCAGGGCGCCGACGGCGAGTTCGGGCTGCTCCGGCAGGCCGAGCTTGCGCACCAGCACGAGATCGAGCGGCGCCGCCAGCGCGCGGGCGACCTCGGCGCCCACCGGCACGCCGCCGCGCGGCAACGCCAGCACCACGGGGTCGCGGTAGCCGCGCGTGCGCAGGCGCTCGGCCAGGGCGCGCCCGGCGGCCTTGCGGCTGGAAAACAACGGCATGTCGTTCCCTCCCCACTGCGTGTCCCGGCCCCGCGCCGCCCGCACTGCGGCTCAGCGCGGCGGCGTCTTGAGCCAGCGAGTCGTCCGCCGGAGCGCATGCGCCGGCGTTGGCCGTTCGGCCGCGCTCATGTCACGCCTCCGTGTATCGGGTCGACCTGCCGACGTCAGAAGGCCCGGCTTGCCCTGGAATCAAGGTCACGCCCCGGCGCGGTGGTCAATCCCGTTGCCGCCGCTCCGCTATGCGTGCGAATCCATTGCAAGGACCGGAGCTCCCGAGCGAAGCTTCGCGAGCACAGCGCTTGCCGGCCGAGCCGGTTTCGCCGCTTTCGGTCCGGACGAGACTCGAGCGCCGGGACCGGCAAACGGCGAGGCGCCAAGAACGAAGCCGCGCGCGACGGAGCGGAGACCGCCGCTGCAAGTCGGCAGGCGCAGACCGGCTTGCCGACGGCACTCGGGCGACCGCCTGACGCGGCGGCGACACACAACTGGGGAGGAGACGAGCGATGATCGAGATACGGACCAAAGGTCGGAGCCTGCACGCCGGACTGCTTGCCGCGGGCCTGGTGGGCGCCGCCGCGCTGGCGCCGCCGGCCGCCGCGCAGACCGTGCTGAACCTGGGGCATTCTCTGGCCAGCGACTCCCACTACGGGGCGGGCGCGGCCGCCTTCAAGGCGACGCTGGAGGAGCTCAGCGACGGCCAGTTCGAGGTGCGCGAGCAGCCGGCCGGCGCGCTGGGCGGCGAGCGCGACATGATCGAGGGCCTGCAAATCGGCTCGGTCGACCTGGTGATCACCTCGACCGGTCCGCTCGGCAACTTCGTGCCGGAGGTCTACGTCCTCGACCTGCCCTTCCTGTTCCGCGACTACGACCATGCGCGCGGCGTGCTGGACGGCGAGATCGGCCAGGAGCTGCTGGAGAAGATGCGCCCGCACGACCTGGTCGGCCTGGCCTGGACGGAAAACGGCTTTCGCCATCTGACCAACTCGGTGCGCGCGGTGAAGACGCCGGCCGACGCCGAAGGGCTGAAGATCCGCACGATGGAGAACCAGGTGCACATGCGCGCCTTCGAGGCGATCGGCGCGGCGCCGACGCCGATGGCCTTCCCCGAGCTCTTCACCGCGCTGCAGCAGGGCACGGTCGACGGTCAGGAGAACCCGATTCCGGTGATCACCTCGGCCAAGTTCTGGGAGGTACAGGACCACCTCAGCCTGACCGGCCACGTCTACTCGCCGGCGGTGGTGCTGGCCTCGCCCTTCGTCATCGACGGCCTCAGCGCCGAGGCGCAGGGCTGGTTCTACGAGGCCGCCCGCGCCTCGGCCGCGGCGACTCGCGCCAAGGTCACCGAGGTCGAGCAGGACGGCATCGCGCTGCTGCGCGAGAACGGCATGGAGGTGACCCGCGAGGTCGACACCGCCGCCTTCGCCGCGCGCGCGCAGGAAGCCTACCAGCTCTACACCGACGAGCACGGCACGGAGATGGTGGAGCGCATCCGGGCCTTCGGCCAGTAGGCCCCGCCGGGGCCCCCAGTCAGGGGACGCCCTCCGCGCCCGCCCCGCCGCCCCGGCGCGGGCGACCGGCGGGGCGGCGGGCGCTCTTTGCCATGCTCGACGCCTTTCAGACGCTTGAGAGCTGGACGACGCGGATCGCCCGCGACCTGGCCGTGCTCGGCCTGGCGGTCGCCGTCAGCCTCGCCTTCTTCCAGGTGGTCACGCGCTTCGTCTTCGACGCGCCCTCCACCTGGTCGGAGACCATGGCGCGCTCGATCATGATCTGGTCGGTCTACCTGGGCATCGCCGCGGCCTTCCGCAGCGGCGCGATGATCGCGGTCGACGTGGTCTACCGCTTCCTGCACGGCCGCAGCCTGCTGCTGCTGCACAGCCTGATCACCGCGGCGATCCTGGCCTTCCTGCTGGTGCTGGCGGTGCACGGCGTGAAGATGACCCTGCGGGTGCAGAACCAGACCATCGCCGGCCTGGACTTCTCCATCGCCTGGTTCTACGCCGCGCTGCCGACCGGGGCGGTCTTCTCCATCCTGGCCGTGGTCTCGCGCTACATCGACCTGCTGCGCGGACGCGACGGCGCGCCGGCGGAGGGGCCGCCGGCCGAGCCGGAGGCGCCGGCATGAACGCCACCATCGCCGTCACCCTCCTGGTGCTTTTCCTGCTCGGCGTGCCGATTGCCGTCTCCCTGGCCCTGGCCGGCATCATCACCATCGAGCTGACCAGCAACATTCCGCTGGTGATCGTCGCCCAGCGGCTGTTCACCGGCATCGACACCTTCCCGCTGATGGCCATCCCCTTCTTCATCCTGGCCGGCAACCTGATGGGCGCCGGCGGGATGTCGCAGCGGCTGGTGGACCTGGCCAAGTCGCTGGTCGGCGGCTTCCAGGGCGGGCTGGCCTGCACCTGCGTGCTGACCTGCATGATCTTCGCCTCGGTCTCCGGCTCCTCGGTGGCGACCACCTTCGCGATCGGCGCAATCCTGATCCCGGCGATGGTCAAGCACGGCTACCCGCGGCCGACCGCCGCCTCGATCCAGGCCTCCTCGGCCGAGCTGGGCGTGCTGATCCCGCCGTCGATCCCGCTGATCCTCTACGGCGTGTCGACCGACACCTCGATCGGCCAGCTCTTCATCGCCGGCATCGGCCCCGGCCTGCTGGTCGGCGGCTCGCTGCTGATCTTCCTGGCCGTCTGGTGCCGCCTCAAGGGCTACGGGCGCAACGAGGGCGAGGGGCGGCTGCCCTTCGCGACGGCGCTGCGCCGCTCGTTCTGGACGCTGCTGATGCCGGTGATCGTGATCGGCGGCATCTACGGCGGCGTCTTCACCCCGACCGAAGCCTCGGCCGTGGCGGTGTTCTACGCGCTGGCGGTCGGCTGCGGCCTCTACCGCGAGCTGCCGCTGCGCGCGCTGCCCGACATCCTGCGCCGCTCCGTGGTCTCGACCTCGGTGGTGATGCTGATCATCGCCGCCGCCTCGCTCTTCTCCTTCCTGCTGACCCGCTCCGGCCTGCCGGCGGCGATCGGCACCTGGGTGACCGAGACCTTCTCCAATCCCTACAGCTTCCTGCTGGCGATCAACCTGCTGCTGCTGCTGGTCGGGATGTTCATCGAGACCTCGGCGGCGATCCTGGTGCTGGCGCCGATCTTCACGCCGATCGCGGTGCAGTACGGCATCGACCCGGTGCACTTCGGGGTGATCATCGTGGTCAACCTGGCGCTGGGGATGTTCACCCCGCCGCTGGGGGTCAATCTCTTCGCCGCCTGTACCGTCGCGCGCCTGTCGCTCGACCGCATCGTGCCGGCGCTGCTGCCCTTCGTGCTGCTGGTCTTCGCCTGCGTGCTGGCGATCACCTACCTGCCCGTCATCTCGCTCGGCCTGCGCGACCTGCTCTACTGACTCGCGGAGCGACCGTCCGGCCCCGCGCCCGCGGGGCCGGACGGTCGCAAATCACAGAAGCGACAGAGCGAAGGCGACGGCGGCCGCTCCTCCCAACGGCCGCCGCGCGACAGACCCGCTTCAGCCCTGCGCCGTGGCCTCGGCCACCGCCTCGGCGGTCTTGCCGACGATCTCGTCGGCCTCCGCGCGCGTGAGACAGAGCGGCGGGGCGAAGCCCAGGATGTCGCCCTGCGGCATGGCGCGGGCGATGACGCCGCGCTTGAGCAGGGCGGCCGCCGCCTTGGCGCCGACGCCCTGGGCCGGGTCGAAGAAGCGCCGCTCTTCGCGGTCGGCCACCAGCTCGACCGCACAGAGCAGGCCCTCGCCGCGCACCTCGCCGACCTGCGGGTGGTCGGCCAGCGCCTCGGCCATGGCGCGGTTGAAGTAGGCGCCAGTCTCGCGGGCGTTGGTCACCAGGTCCAGCTTGTCGATCAGCTCCAGGTTGGCGACGCCGGCCGCCGCGCCGATCGGATGGGCCGAGTAGGTCCAGCCGTGGCCGATCGGCCCCAGCTCGTCGGTGCCCTGCTCCAGCACCTGCCAGACCTTGTCCGAGACGATCGAGCCGGACAGCGGCGCGTAGGCCGAGGTCAGGCCCTTGGCGATGGTGATGATGTCGGGCTCCAGGCCGTAGTGGTCGGAGCCGAACATCGAGCCGAGCCGGCCGAAGCCGGTGACCACCTCGTCGGCGATCAGCAGGATGTCGTGCTTCTTCAGGATCGGCTGGATCGCCGCCCAGTAGCCCGCCGGCGGCGGCACGATGCCGCCGGTGCCCAGCACCGGCTCGGCGATGAAGGCGGCGATGGTGTCGGCCCCCTCGCGCGCGATCAGCGCCTCCAGCTCGGCGGCGCAGTGGGCGACGAAGTCGGCCTCGCTCATGGCCGCGTCGTCGCGCCGGTAGTAGTAGGGCGCCTCGGTGTGCAGCACCTGCGCCAGCGGCAGGTCGAACTTCTTGTGGAAGAGGTGCAGCCCGGTCAGCGAGCCGGTCATCAGGCCCGAGCCGTGGTAGCCGCGCCAGCGCGAGATGATCTTCTTCTTCTCCGGCCGCCCGAGCACGTTGTTGAGGTACCACACCAGCTTCACGTTGGTCTCGTTGGCGTCGGAGCCGCCCAGCCCGAAATAGACCTTCGACATGTTCGCCGGGGCGCGGTCGAGAATCATCTTGGCCAGCCGGATCGAGACCTCAGTGCCGTGCCCGACATAGGCGTGATAGTAGGCGAGCTGGCGCGCCTGCTCGGCGATCGCCTCGGCGATCTCCGGCCGGCCGTAGCCGACGTTGACGCAGTAGAGGCCGGCGAAGGCGTCCAGCAGACGGGTGCCGTCGCGGTCCTCGATGTAAACGCCGGAGCCGCCGGTGATGATGCGGTTCGGGCTCTCGCCTCGGGCGTGCTTGGCCAGATGGGTCGAGGGGTGGAAGAAGGTCTCCCGATCCCAGCGGTCGAGCAGATCGTTGTCCAGCCTGTTGTCGAGCATCAGCCTATCCTTTCGTCATGTCCGAAGCCGCCCGCGGCGGCCGCCCGGCGTCCCGGCCGGCGGGGCGAAGGGCGCAAGAAATCGTCGAGGTCTTCGCGCCGCGCCGGGCGGACGCCTTGGCGCCGGCGAGGGCGGGTCCTGTCCGCCCGATCCCAAGCCGACCTCCTGTCCCGACTCCGCGATGCGACGCATCGAATTCTGGCGCCAGCGGGACACGAGGTATCTGATTTTCGTGTGATTCGGGTTCCGAAGGTCGGCACGGGTGACCTGTGCCGACCTTCGGAACCATCACACTAGGCCCAGTCGCGGCAGACGTACTTGATCTCGGTGAAAGCCTCGAGGCCCTGGCGGGCGCCCTCGCGCCCCAGCCCCGACTGCTTCATGCCGCCGAAGGGAATCGGCGCGCCGGTGACCTTCGTGCGGTTGACCGCCACCATGCCGAACTGCAGCGCCCGGCTGGCGCGGTAGATCCGGCGCGGGTCGAGCGTGTGCAGGTAGGCGACCAGGCCGTAGGGGGTGTCGTTGGCGCGGGCCAGCACCTCCGCCTCGCTGTCGAAGGGCGCGAGGGCGGCGATGGGCCCGAAGGTCTCCTCGTGCAGGATCTTCGCGTCGGCCGGTACGTCGGCCAGCACGGTCGGCTCGAAGAACAGCTTGCCGGCGGCGTGGCGCTTGCCGCCGACCAGCACGCGCGCGCCCTTGGCGACGGCGTCGGCCACCTGCTCCTCCTGCTTGGCGACCGCCTTCTCGTTCATCAGCGGCCCGATGTCGGGGTCGTCCAGGCCCGGCCCGACCGTCAGCGCGGCCGTCGCCTCGGCGAAGCGCTGGCAGAAAGCGTCGTAGACCGTGCGCTCGACATAGATGCGGTTGGCGCCCAGGCAGTCCTGGCCGGAGGTCGCGAACTTGGCCTTGAGGGTCTCCTCGACGGCGTTGTCCATCTCGGCGTCGGCGAAGACGATGCAGGGCGCGTGGCCGCCCAGCTCCAGCACCAGGCGCTTCACCGTCTCGGCGCCCTGGCGGTAGAGCAGCTTGCCGACCGGCGTGGAGCCGGTGAAGGAGAGCACGCCGACGCGCGGGTCCTCCATCCAGGGCTCGACCACCGTCGCTGCGTCACCGGTCACAACGTTGAAGACGCCCGCCGGCAGGCCCGCGCGCTCGGCCAGCTCGGCCAGCGCCAGCGCCGAGAAAGGGGTCTCGGCCGAGGGGTGCGCGACCACGGTGCAGCCGGCAGCGATGGCCGCCGCCGCCTTGCGGGTGAGCATGGCCGAGGGGAAGTTCCAGGGCGTGACCAGCGCCGCCACGCCGATCGGCTCGCGCCACAGCTCGACCTCCGCGTCGGGCAGGTGCGAGGTGACGCCCTCGATGTTCGGGCGCTTGGCCTCCTCGGCGTAGAACTCCACGAAGGAGGCGGCGTAGTCGATCTCGCCGCGCGACTCCGACAGCGGCTTGCCCTGCTCCAGGGTCATCAGGCGGGCCAGATCCTCGCGGTTGGCCATCATCAGGTCGTACCAGCGGCGCAGCGCCTGGGTGCGCTGCTGCGGCAGGCTGACCGACCAGGTGGCGAAGGCCGCCTGTGCCGCCTCGACGGCGGCGCGGGCCTCTGCGGCGGACAGGCTGGCCACCTCGCCCAGCCAGGCGCCGTCCGCCGGGTTGGTCACGGCGATGGTGGCGCCGCCTCCGGCCCCGATCCAGCGGCCGTTGACGTAGGCGAACTGGCGGAACAGGCGCGGGTCGGACAGCGCAATGGGGTCGTTCGCGGGGGCGACGGCGGCACGGCTCATGGCGGCTCTCCCGATCCGGTGGGGCGATCGCCCGCAAGGTAGGGGCGCCGTGGCAGAGGCTTCGTCTGTCTTGCCCGCCGCGCGTAGGGGAATCGTCTCCAGTCGCCGGACCGCGCAGGCGATCCGCCTGCCGCCGCGCCGCGACCCGGGGCGGTGCAACCTGCCCTCCATCCTTGGGGTAGAGTGGTTTTTCGCGACCGGCGGACTGGCCGAAACGAGGCCAGACGGTCGCCCATCACTCTAGCCCGCGCCCGCGTCGAGCAGCGCGTCCAGCGGCGGCGGCCCGGGCGTCTTGACCGCCTTGGTCACCACATAGGTGACGTAGCGCGCCAGGCCGAGCTGCTGGTCCAGCAGCGCGTCGATCAGGCGCTGATAGCTGTCGATGTCGCGGGTGACCACCTGCAGCAGGTAGTCCCAGCCGCCGCCGAGCGACCAGCAGGCGACGATCTCCTCCTGGCGCTGCACCGCCTGCTCGAAGGCCTGGAAGCGCTCGGCGCGGTGGCTGTCCAGCTCGGCGGTGACGAAGACGACGACATGAGGAGCCAGCTTCTGCAGCGCGATCTCGGCCCGGTAGCCCTGGATCAGGCCGGCCTTCTCCAGCCGCTTCAGCCGCTCCCAGCAGGGCGTGGCCGTCAGGTTGACCCGCTGCGCCAGCTCGGCCTTGGAGATGCGCCCCTCGCGGGACAGCAGCTTGAGAATCTGGAGGTCGCGGTCGTCGAGCTTGAGCATGGCATCCTGCGGGACGGGGGCCGGTGCGTGCGCCCCACCCGGCGCCTTTACCGGAGCGCCCCGCCCGCGGCAAGCCCCCGCGGCAAGCCCTGCGGCAAGCCCCCGCGGCAAGCCCTGCGGCGCGCATCTGCGGCCACACGCCCCCGGCGCAAGCCTGCGCGGCCGGTCGTGCCGGGCGGGCGACCGCAGGTTTGGAGCGGGCCGCCGCAAGCTGTACCATGCGCCGCGGGCGCGCGCCGGCGCCCTACGCTCCGCCGCGGGCACGCCCCACACCATCCGCCCCACCAGCCTTCCGGTGACCCATGCCGTCTTTCGCTCCGGCCCCCGCCAGCCCGCCCGGCTCCGGCGCCCCCGAGGTCAGTCTCGCCGACATCCTGGCCGCGCGCCGGGCCATCGCCGGGACCGCGGTGCGCACGCCGCTGGTCCCCTCGCCGCACCTTTCGGCGCTGTGCGGCCAGGATTTCCTGCTCAAGCTGGAGGCGACCCAGCCGATCGGCGCCTTCAAGCTGCGCGGCGCGCTCAACGCGGTCGCCCACCTGCCCGCCGATGTCCCCGGCGTCACCTGCTGCTCGACCGGCAACCACGGCCGCGGCGTGGCCTACGCCGCCCGCGCGCGCGGCCTGCGCGCCGTGATCTGCATGTCGGAGCTGGTGCCCCGCACCAAGGTCGAGGGTATCCGCGCGCTGGGCGCCGAGGTGCGGATCGTCGGGCGCAGCCAGGACGAGGCCGAGGTGGAAAGCCAGCGGCTCTGCCGGGACGAGGGGCTGGTCTCCATCTCCCCCTTCGACGACCCCTACGTGGTCGCCGGCCAGGGCACCATCGGCCTGGAGCTGCTGGAGGACCGGCCCGACCTCGACACCCTTCTGGTGCCGCTGTCCGGCGGCGGCCTGGCCGGCGGCATCGCGCTGGCGGCCAAGGCGATCAAGCCCGACATCAAGGTGATCGGCCTGTCCATGGACCGCGGCGCGGCGATGCAGGCGTCGCTGGCCGCCGGCCACCCGGTGGAGGTCGAGGAGGTCGCCAGCCTCGCCGACTCCCTGGGCGGCGGCATCGGCCGCGACAACCGCCTGACGCTGCGGCTCTGCCGCGCACTGCTCGACGAGGTGGTGCTGGTCACCGAGGCCGAGATCTACCGCGCCATGCAGACCCTCTACTACGAGGACCGGCTGGTCGCCGAGGGCGCCTGCGTGGTCGGCATCGCCGCGCTGCAGGCCGGCAAGCTGGCGCCGCCGGCGGGCCCGGTGGCGACGGTGATCACCAGCCGCAACGTCGACATGGCGGTCTTCACCCGCATCGTCACCGGACAGTCCGTCACCCTGGGCAACCTGACGCTGGAGGGCCGCCCCTATGCCGCATGACATCCGCATCGTGACCGAGGCCGAGCTGCGCCGCGCCCTGCCCCTGGACCTGGAGGCAGTGGAGGTGGTCGAGCGCGCCTTCGCGGCCCTGGCCGGGGGCGAGGTGGTGATGCCGCCGATCCTGTCCATGGCGATCGCGGCGGCCAACGGCGAGGTCGACGTCAAGACCGCCTACATTCCCGGTTTCGACGGCTTCGCCATCAAGGTCAGCCCCGGCTTCTTCGACAACCCCAAGCTGGGGCTGCCCAGCCTGAACGGCCTGATGATCCTGTTCTCCGCCAAGACCGGGCTGGTCGAGGCGCTGTTCCTGGACAACGGCTACCTGACCGACCTGCGCACCGCCGCCGCCGGCGCCGTCGCCGCGCGCCACCTGGCGCCGGCCGAGGTGGCGACCGCCGGGGTGCTGGGCAGCGGCGTGCAGGCGCGCCTGCAGATGCAGGCGGCCCACCTGGTGCGCCCCTTCTCGCGCCTGCTGGTCTGGGGCCGCGACGCGGCCAAGGCCGCGGCCTGCGCCGAGGAGCTGGGCCAGCGCCTGGGCGTCGAGGCGCGGGCCGAGAGCGCCCCCGCGCGAGTCGTGGCCGAAAGCCAGCTTGTGGTCACCACCACGCCGGCGCGCCAGCCGATCCTGCAGGCCGACTGGCTGCATCCCGGCCTGCACGTCACCGCCATGGGCTCCGACCAGGGCGAGAAGAACGAGATCGACCCGCGCGCCCTGAGCGCGGTCGACGCCTACGTCTGCGACCGCGTCAGCCAGTGCCGCGCGCTGGGCGAGCTGCGCAGCGCCCTGGCCGCCGGGACGTGGCGCGGCGACGACCCGGTGGAGCTGGGCGCCGTGGTCGCCGGGCAAGCCCCGGGCCGCAGCGACCCGGCGGCGGTCACCCTCTGCGACCTTACCGGCACCGGCGCCCAGGACACCGCCATCGCCACCCACGCCCGCCGGGTCGCGGAGCAGGCCGGCAGCGGCCAGGTGATCGCCGCCTGAGCCTGCCCGGACAAGCCGCCCGGCGGGGCGCGTCCAGCCGGCGGCGCAGGTCCGCCCGCCGGCGCAGGGTCCGGGGCCGGCGCGCGCCGGCGAGGCGGCCGGCCGCCGGATTACGGCGAAAATAAAATTCCGTTCCGACAGTCGGAACCGCCTTGCCGCTGGGCGGGCCGGCGTGCCAGCTTGGCCGCCGCCGTCCGGGGCCCGGACGGCGAAACGACGACGCGGCGACGACGAGACGAGAGAGGGGACGGAGCAAGAGATGGCAGCGGAGCAGCGCGAGATCAGCATCGGCGTGGTCGGGGCCGGCACCATGGGGCGCGGCATCGTGCAGCTTTTCGCCCAGGCGGGCCACCGCGTGGTGCTGTTCGACGCCGCCGGCGCGGCGGCCCGGGAGGCGCGCGACTTCGTGACCGGCATGCTGGACCGCGCCGCCGCCAAGGGGCGGATGGCGACCGCCGACGCCGAGGCCGCCAAGGCGCGGATCGAACTGGCCGAGGAGCTGGCCGACCTGGCCGGCTGCGGCCTGGTGATCGAGGCCATCGTCGAGGCGCTGGAGCCCAAGCAGCGGCTCTTCGCCGAACTGGCCGGGCTGCTGTCGGCCGACGCAGTGCTGGCGACCAACACCTCCTCCCTGTCGGTCTCGGAGATCGCCGCCGGCGTGCCGGGGCCCGAGCGGGTGGCCGGGCTGCACTTCTTCAACCCCGTGCCGCTGATGAAGGTCGCCGAGGTGGTGCGCGGTCTGCACACCGAGGCGCGGGTCGTCGAGCGGCTCTGCCACCTGGTCGAGGCCAGCGGCCACAAGCCGGTGGTGGCCAGCGACACGCCGGGCTTCCTGGTCAACCATGCCGGCCGCGGCTTCTACACCGAGGCGCTGCAGATCCTGCGCGAGGGCGTCGCCGAGGTGCCCACCGTCGACGCGCTGCTGCGCGAGGCGGCGGGCTTTCGCATGGGGCCCTTCGAGCTGATGGACCTGACCGGCCTCGACGTCTCCTTCCCGGTGATGCGCCAGATCTACGAGCAGTTCTGGCAGGAGCCGCGCTTCCGCCCCGCCCCCTTCCTGGCGCAGCGCGTCGCCGCCGGCCTGCTGGGGCGCAAGCGCGGCGAGGGCTGGTACCGCTACGTGGAGGGCAAGATCCAGCGCCCCGCCGAGCCGGCCCTGCCGGAGGTCGCGCTGCCGCCGGTGTGGGTCTGCCCGGACGCGCCGGCAGAGGGCAACGGGGCTGAGGACAACGGGGCTGAGGACAACGGGGCGGGCGGCGGCAGCCAAATGCTGCGCGCGGCCCTGACGGCCGCCGGCATCACGCCGGAAACCGGCGCGCGTCCGTCCGACACCGCGCTCTGCCTGGTCGCGCCGCTGGGCCGCGACGCCACCTCCACGCTGCTGCGCCACGGCCTGGACCCGGCGCGGACCCTGGCGGTCGACACCTTCGTCGGCCTGGCGGGCCGGCGCACGGTGATGGCGACCCCGGCCACCGATCCGGCCTACCGCGACGCCGCCCTGACCGCGCTCGCCCTGGGCGGCCAGGCGGTCAGCCTGATCCACGACAGCCCCGGATTCGTGGTACAGCGCGTGCTGGCGACCATCGTCAACATCGCCTGCGAGATCGCCCAGCAGCGCATCGCCACCCCGGCCGACATCGACGCCGCCGTGACCCTGGGCCTCGGCTACCCCAAGGGGCCGCTGGCCTGGGGCGACGACCTGGGCCCGGCGCGCGTGGTGGCGGTGCTCGACGGCATCGCCGCGACCACCGGCGACCCGCGCTACCGCGCCAGCCTCTGGCTGCGCCGCCGCGCCGCCCTCGGCCTCAGCCTGCTGAGCCCGGAGGGCTGAGTGGCCGCCCCGCGCGGCGGCGCCGTCGCCCGGTCCAGAGCAGATTGTGATCGACGGCCCCGCTCCCGCGGGTCCGCCGATCACAAGAAAGCTGCTCTACACCAAAGGGTTGGAGTGATTCTTCGCGACCGGCGGACGCGCTGACGCGCGTCCGCCGGTCGCAAATCACTCTAGCGGCCGGTGAAGCTGGGCTTGCGCTTCTCGATGAAGGCCTGCATGCCCTCGCGCTGGTCGGCGCTGTCGAACAGCAGGTGGAAAGCCTGGCGCTCGATCAGCAGGCCGGTCTCCAGCGGCTGGTCGGCGCCGGCCAGCACCGCCTCCTTGATCTTGCGCGCGGCCAGCGGCGGCAGGGCGGCGATCTTTCCGGCCAGCTCCAGCGCCCGCTCCAGGCTCTGCGCGTCGGGCACCACCTCGCTGACCAGGCCCATGGCCTCGGCCTCGGCGGCGCCGACCGGGTCGCCGGTCAGCAGCAGCTTCATCGCCTTGAACTTGCCGACCGCGCGGGTCAGCCGCTGGGTGCCGCCGGCGCCCGGCATGATGCCGACCTTGATCTCGGGCTGGCCGAACTTCGCGCCCTCGCCGGCGACGATCATGTCGGCGTGCATCGCCAGCTCGCAGCCGCCGCCCAGCGCCCAGCCGTTGACCGCGGCGATCAGCGGCTTGGGGAAGTCCTTGATCGGCGCCCAGAGCGCCTCGGCCCGGCGCTGCATCATCTCGACAGGGCTGGCCTCGGCCATGGCCTTGATATCGGCGCCGGCGGCGAAGACCTCCGGGCCGCCGGTCAGCACCACGGCGCGCACCGCCTTCTCCTCGGCGAGCGCGCGGAAATGCTCGGCGAGCTGGCGGCGCACCTCCATGGACAGCGCGTTGCGCGCCTCCGGCCGGTTGAGCCGCACCAGCGCCACGCCCTCGCGCGGCCGCTCCAGGATCGTCTCGCTCTCGCTCATCGCTTGCTCTCGTCTCCTTTGCTCTCCGGTCCCTCCACCAGACGGCGGACCTCGCGCTTCAATACCTTACCGACCGGGCTTCGGGGCAAGGCCTCGACGAGCGTTATCTCCTTGGGCGCCTTGACCGAGCCGACTCGCGCCTTGGCCCAGGCGATCAGCGCCTCCGGCGTCAGCTCGGAGCCGGGGCGCAGACTGACGGCGGCCGAGACCCGCTCGCCCCACTTGGCGTCGGCTCGGCCGAACACGCAGGCCTCGCGCACCTCGGGATGGCGCACCAGCAGGTCCTCGACCTCGGCCGGATAGACGTTGAAGCCGCCGGTGATCACCAGGTCGCGCAGCCGGTCCTTGATGAAGAGGTAGTCGCGCGCATCCAGCAGCCCGACGTCGCCGGTATGCAGCCAGCCGTCGACCAGGGTCGCGGCCGTTTCCTCCGGCATGTCGAGGTAGCCGGTCATCACCAGGTCGCCGCGCACCACGATCTCGCCGGTCTCGCCCGGCGGCAGCAGGTTGCCGGCCTCGTCCATGATGGCGACGCGGGTCAGCAGGCTCGGCCGGCCGGCCGAGGCCAGGTTGGCCGCCTCGGCCATCTCCGCGCCGGTGTTGATGGCGATCATCTGCGGCGCCTCGGTCTGGCCGTAGCTGGTCGCCACCACCGGGCCGAACACCGCCTGGGCCTGGCGGATGCGCTCGGGCGGCATGGGCGCGCCGCCGTAGATCAGGTGGCGCAGGGTCGGGAAGCGCTGGTCGCCCACGCCGGGCACCTCCATCAGGGCATAGAGCAGCGTCGGCGGCACGAAGGTCAGCGTCGCCTGGCCGCGCGCGAAGGCCTCGACGATGGCCGCCGGCGTCGGCTGACCGGCGCAGAACACCAGGGCGCCGCCGGCGGCCAGCAGCGGCGTGATGTAGGTCGAGGCGGCGTGGGTCAACGGCGTCGCCATGAGGTAGCGGTCGGCCGGGCCGAGCGCCATGGCGTGGAGCGCGCAGGTGGTCCCCGCCATCCAGGCGCGGACCGGCTGCAGCACGCCCTTCGGCCGGCCGCTGGTCCCGCCGGTGAACTTGATCGCCTGGGTCGCCTCGCGGCCGCGCGCCTGCGCCTGCGGCCGCCGGCCGGCCTGGCGCGCCAGCAGGCCGGCCAGGCTGTCCCCCGCCGGGCTGCCGCCCGGCTGACCCGATCCCGCCGGGCTCGTGCCCTCGGTCGCGCCGAGCAGCAGCGGCACGCCCGCCGGCAGGGTGAAGCGGTCCAGACAGCTCTCGTCGGCGACCAGCAGGCTCGGCGCCGCGGCCTGGATCTTGGCATCGAGGTCCTCGCGGCCGTCGCGCGGGTTGAGCGGCACCCAGACCTTGCCGGCGGCCAGGGTGGCGAGGATCGCCAGCAGGTGCTCGACCGTGATCCGGGCGCAGACGCCGACCCGGCTGCCGGGCGTGGGGTCGAGGGCCTGCAGCCCGGCCGCCAGGGCGTCGACCCGCGCGGCCAGCTCGGCATAGGACCAGGTCTCGCCCGGCAGAATCACCGCCGGCGCCTCGGGGTGGCGCCGGGCGCCGCGGTAGAGGTAGTCGATCGGCAGCATCGCCGGCCGCCCTCAGGCGGGCTCGGCCGCCGGCGCCGCGGCGTCGTCGAGCGACCGGCGCAGGGCGGCGCTCAGGTGCTCGGCCTCGATGCCGGCGAACTCCACGTCGCTGCGCGCCAGGAAGGTCTCCACCCGGGCGGCCAGGGCGTCCGCCTCGGCCGGGCAGCCGGTCAAAGCCTGCTCCAGCCACTCGATGCTCTCGGTCGGACGCGGGTGCCAGTCGCCGTTGACGATGGCCGCCTCGACCCGCCCGTCGCGCAGCTTGAGGGCGGTCCAGATCAGCCCGCCCGGCGCCTTGACGCGGCCGCGGCCGACGCGCGCGCCCTCCAGGGCGCCGAAGCGCACCGCCTCGGTCTTGCCGTAGAGCCAGGCGTCGCTGCCCAGCCGGGCCCGCAGGTCGGCCGCGTCGGCCCGCTCGGCCGAACCGAGCGGCTGGCGCGCCAGCGCGCGCACGCCGAAGGCGTCCTCGGTCACCTCGCGGGTGAGCTGCTCCAGCTCGGCTTCGCTGAAGCTGCGCCCCGCCTCGCGCTCCAGGTTGGTGGAGCGGCTGGACATGTCCTTGTGCACCTTGTCCTTGACCTTCTCGGGCGGCAGCGGGATCGCCTTGGCGGCGGTCTCCACGTCCATCGGCCCGATGTTGATCAGGATGCGCAGGGTCATCACCCCGTCCTCGATCTTCAGCGAGGTCGGCATCAGCTTGCGTCCCTCCACCTCCACGTCGTTGAGCGGGCGGTAGTTGGCCGGCACGCCGTAGCGCCGGCGCAGGGTCTCGGCCACCGCGCCCAGCACCTGCGGGAAGGCCTCGCGCGCGGTCTGGGGCACGCCGGGCAGGCTGGTCGGCAGGTAGAAGCAGATGAAGATCGAGCCGGCCCCGGCATAGATCGCGCCGCCGCCGTTGACCCGGCGGCGCACCTCGATCCCCGCCGCGCGGCAGAAGTCGAGGTCGAGCACCTGGGTTGGGTCCTCGTTGACCCCGATGGTGAGGCTGTCGCGGTCGAAGATGTTGAGGTAGACCGTCGGCGGCGCCGTGCCCCGGGCGACCGCGCGCTCGACCGCCGGCGAGACCGAGACGGAGAAGTCGGTGTAGGCGTTGTGATCGACGATCAGCCGCCAGTCCGCCTGGCCGCCCGCGCTCTGCTCGCTCATGCTCGCTCCTGCTCCTGTCCTGCCGCGCCGCCCTGGCGTCGGGCCGCGCCAATCGTCCGCGCGCGACGCGCGGACCCACACAGTGGGCCCGGCGATCACCGCCTGCTCTGCCGCCCGGAGTGAAAGTGAGTCTGGGCGACCGGCGGACGCGTCGAGGCGCGCCCAAACGCTCGCACACCACTCTAGCCGCGCCGGTCCACCAGCGCCGGGCCCTCGGGCAGGCTGTCCACCGTCTCCAAGGCGTCGAGGGCGACCAGGGCCTGGCTCTTGAAGGCGCGCCGCACCGCCTCGCGCGCGGCCTCGTCGAGCGTGCCCTCGACCCGCAGCGTCAGACGGTCCCGGCCGCCCGCCTCGGTGACCTCCAGGCGGTGGCCGCCAGTCACGCCGGGCACGCCCAGCAGCACCGCGCGCAGCTCCGAGGGGTAGAGCTTGACCCCCTTGGCCTTGACCATGCTGTCGGTGCGCCCGAAGACCACGCGCGGCAGGTTGACCGTGCGGCCGTGCAGCGGCGCGGTGCGCCGCAGGACCGTGAGGTCGCCGGTGCGGTAGCGCAGCAGCGGCTGCGCCTGCTTGCCCAGGTGGGTCAGCACCAGCTCGCCGCGCTCGCCCTCGGGCAGCGGGGCGCCGCTGTCCGGGTCGATCACCTCGGCATGCACCAGCTCGTCGAAGACGTGCACCCCCTCGCCGCCGGGGAAGGTGCGCGCCACCGGCAGCAGCTCCGACAGCGAGAAGGAGTCGATCAGCAGGGTCTCCGGCATGGCCTGCTGCACCTGGGCATAGAGCGTGCGGTTGCCGGTGAAGGGCTCGCCGCCGGCGAAGAAGACGCGCGGCGCCGGCATGCCCGCCTCCAGCAGGCGCAGGGCGAAGGTCGGATTGCCGGCCAGCACCGTGACCCCGGCGTCGCGGCAGAGCTGGGCGGTGCGCTCGGTCTCGCCCGGCCCGGCCGGGATGCAGACGACGCCGTGCGCCTCCATCTGCGACTGGTAGAACAGCCCGGCCACGAAGAGGTGGTAGCCGAAGGTCACCGCGCAGACGTCCTGCGGGCCGATGCCGCAGGCCGCGAGCTGGGTGCCGCAGGCGGCGTTGATCCGCTCCAGGTCGGCCGGGCTGTGCAGGATCGGCACCAGCCCGCCGCCCATCGGCGAGAAGTTCATGCGCACGGCCTCGGGACAGGCGAAGGCCCCGAACCCCGGCTTGCGCATCTCCGCCACCAGGTCGTCGCGCCGCATCAGCGGCACGCGCGCGGCGAACTCCTCGGCATCGGCCACCCGCTGCGGCACCCGCCCGCTATAGAAGGGGTGGCGCGACAGGCGCTCCAGGGTCGCGTTGATGGCGTCGCGCGGAAAGGTCATGCCGCTCGGTCTCCCAGTCGGATGCTACTGCGAAAGGGCCTGGCGGCGGCGCCCGAGCAGCAGGTGCTCGCCGTAGACCAGCACCAGCGCGGCGACGCCGACCAGGTCGGTGCGATGCTCCGGCACCATCAGCGCCAGCGCGCCGACCAGCAGCAGGGCGCTCTGCCACAGCCGCAGCGGGCCGGCGAAGTAGAGGTAGCGCTCGAAGGCGGAGGAGAGCATCCAGACCGCCGCCAGCGCGCTGGTCACCGCCAGGCCGACCTCCAGCACCGAGCCCTTGAGGATCAGCGCCGGGTTGTAGACGAACATGAAGGGCAGCAGGAACAGCACCAGCCCCAGGCGCATCGCCTTCATCCCGGTCGCCATGGCCGGCGCCTTGGCGATGCCGGCCGCCGCCACCGCGGCCAGCGCCACCGGCGGCGTGATGTAGGAGAGCATGCCCCAGTAGAGGATGAAGAGATGGCTGGCCATGGTGTCCAGCCCGGCCTGTACCAGGGCCGGCGCGAGCACGATGGCGAGGAAGATGTAGCAGGCGCTGACCGTCATCCCCATGCCCAGCACGAAGCTGGTGGCGGCGCCCAGGATCAGCAGCAGGATCACGCTGTCGCCGGCGTACTGCACCAGCTCGCGCGAGAAGGCGTTGCCCACGCCGGTGATCGACAGCGAGCCGACGATCAGGCCGATCCCGGCGAGGATGCCGATCAGGTGGGCGATGTTGGTGCCGGTGTTGACCAGGAAGTCGAGCAGCACGCTCAACCGCTCGCGCCCGCGGCGCAGCAGCAGGGCCGTCACCATCAGCACGGCGGCGGCGTAGAAGGGCGCCATGCTCTCGATGTTCTCGACCAGCAGCAGGTAGACCAGCAGACCGAGGCTGAAGAGATAGACCCAGCCCTCGCGCAGGGTGCGGGCGAGCGACGGCAGCTCGCCGCGGGGCAGGCCCTGCAGGCCGACCCGGGCGGCGTAGCCGTCAGCCTGCAGCAGCAGCACGCCGTAGAACAGGATCGCCGGCACCGCCGCCGCGGTCATCACCTCGACGTAGGGCACGTTGAGGAAGCTGGCCATGATGAAGGCCACCGCCCCCATCACCGGCGGCATCAGCGCGCCGCCGGTCGACGCGCAGGACTCCACCGCGCCGGCGTAGGTCGCGGGGTAGCCGCAGCGCTTCATGGTCGGGATGGTCATCGAGCCGGTCGAGAGCACGTTGGAGATCACGCTGCCCGACAGGCTGCCGAAGAAGCCGCTCGACAGGATCGCCACCTTGGCCGGCCCGCCGCGCGAGCCGCCGAGCAGGGCCGTGGCCAGCTTCATGAAGAAGTCGCCGCCGCCCGAGACGGTCAGCGCGACGCCGAAGACCAGGAAGCCGATCAGCAGGTCGGAGACCACCCGCATGGGAATCCCGATGATGCTCTCGATGCCCATCCCGTGCGCCCGGGCGGTCTCGGCCAGGCTGTACTCGCTGCCCCAGAGGAAGCCGGGCATGGAGCCGGCGAACAGCGGGTAGACCGCGAAGAGGCCGCAGATCACCAGCAGCGCCGTGCCGCCGCAGCGGCGCACGCCCTCCAGCGCCAGCAGCACCAGCAGGCCGGAGACCGCGGTCGGCAGCGGCGGCGCCAGCAGGTCCCAGCCCATGGAGATGATGTTGCGGGCGTTGTCGTAGAGATAAAGCCCGGTCGCCAGGGTGACCGCGGCGAGCAGCCAGTCGTACCAGCGCACCCGCGCGCGGTCGCCCGCGCGCGCCGGGAAGGTGAGGAAGACCACCGGCAGGAACAGCCCGATCAGCAGGTAGTAGTAGCCCGTGCTGATCGGCGCGAAGCCGAAGGTCCGAAGGTTGAAGATCTGGTTGACCGCGACGAACAGCCCGACCGTCGAGAGGGTCAGGCAGACAAACCAGGCCGCGCCGGAGACGCGGCCCTCACGCCGCCAGCCCCAAGCCGCGGTGACCGCGGGTTCGCGCTCGCTCATTCCGCTCTGCTTCCACTGACCGGCCCGCTCGGCCGGAAAACCGCGGGACTCGCCCGCTGCAGCGGACGGGCGGCCCGCCGTCGGACCGCCCGTCCCCACCGACTGACGCGCCGCCTAGTTCAGGTGCTCGGCGCGGTAGCTCGACCAGAACTCCGGCCAGTCCTTGTCGGAGATCTCCTGGTCCAGGCCCTGCTCGACGGCCGCGTCCCAGGCCGCCTGCACCTTCTCCATCCGCGCCAGGCGCTGCTCGTTCCAGGCGTCGTCGGCCTCGCTCCACACGCCGAGCTCCTTCAGCGCGCGGATGGCGCCGGGATGGAAGGGGGCATCGGCCGGGCTCGTCCCGGCGGTCTCGGCCGACCAGCGCGGCATGACCGCGTTGACGCCCTTGAACAGGTCGTAGGTCTCGACCATCGCCATGACCAGATTGTAGGCCGCCTCCTCGGAGGTGTCGGCGTAGGTCGTGACCATCGGGTAGCGGTAGGAGATCAGGTAGCCGGGATTGTCCTCCGAAAGGCCCGCGCCGACCGTCTCGGTGGCCGGCGAGAAGAAGGGCGCCACGCCGCGCAGGCGCTCCCAGGCGGCCTCGTTGTCGGCCGGCAGCGCCGGCCAGGTGATGCCGCGGTTCGAGGCCTCGAGCTCGCGGAAGATGCCGGCGGTGGGCACGCCGCCGGCGCAGTCGACCGTGTCCTCGACCACGCCGCGCAGGGCGGCCCCGTAGGAGGGCACCTCGACCACCTCGACCTCGTCCCAGGTCAGCCCGGCGAAGGCCAGGATGGCCTCCACCTTGATGTTGACGGAGGGGTTGGCCTGGATGCGCGAGACCCGCTTGCCGGCGATGTCGGCGATCGACTCGATCCCGGCGTCGGCCGCGCAGCCCAGGCCGAAACCGGCCGGACGCCCCATCAGCACGCGCAGGTCCTGCGGCCCCCACTCCCGCGAGGCGAAATCGTAGATCGCCTCGGTCGCGAAGTAGACCTCGTTGGCCAGCCAGCCGTACTGCACCCGGCCGGTCTTGAGCGGCAGCAGGCGCCCGATCGAGGTGCCGGACGGCATGATCCGGATGCGCGTGCCGTATTCCTTCATCATGGCGTCAGCCACGGCCGAGGCCTCGGTGTACCCGCTGGAGCCGACGTCGTAGGCGCTCCACATCATCGTATCGGGCAGGCTGACGTCCTGCGCGCCGGCCGAGCCGCCGGCCAGCATCATCGCGGCGACCAGGCCGGTCGCGAACTTTCGGGTGACCCCGAACTCCATGACATGTCCTCCCTCAGGCTCTTCGACTTGCTTGCCGGGCCCCGCCGTCCGACCGGCCCGGTGTTCGAAGTGCGGCATCGCGCAACCGCATAGCTGCCTTTCGGCGATATTTTTTTATTGTTTTTCAACGCCTTCAAGGCGCCTATTTCGGTCTTTGGAATAGCGTTTTACACTTGCTACCGTGACTCGCCGGGCCGGCCGATGCAAGAGTTCAAATGTATCCGACGGGCGCCGTCCAGCGCAGCGGGTCGCGCGTACGACGCGCGGGCAAGAACGACAGCGGCCCGACCGCGCCAAGAGCCGAAAGCCGGCAGCAAGACCGGCAGGCAAAACGTCGGCCAACCGACGGTGGGAGGAAAGGCAATGACCGACAGGCAAGCCGGCGGCGGCGATTTGTCGCCGGGACCAGAGTCGCCGGATCTGGAGTCGCTGGTGGCCGCAATCGCGGACGGCTGCCGCTTGGCGCTGCCCCCGGACTACGGCGGCGTGGCCGTGGCGGCGACCCTGGCGCTGCTGGAGCGACCGCCGCGGGATCTGCACCTGATCTGTCTGCCCAGCAGCGGCCTGCAGGCCGACATGCTGATCGCCGCGGGCTGCGTGAGCACCGTGGAGACGGCGGCCGTCACTCTGGGCGAGGCCGGGCTGGCGCCCGCCTTCACCCAGGCCGCAAAGGCCGGGCGCCTGCGCCTGCTCGACGCCACCTGCCCGGCCCTGCACGCCGGCTTTCAGGCGGCCGAGAAGGGCGTGCCCTTCATGCCGCTGCGCGGTGTCATCGGCTCCGACCTGCTGGCCGGCCGGCCCGACTGGCGGGTGATCGACAACCCCTTCCCCGAGCAGGCGGACGACCGCAGCATCCTGGCGGTGCCGGCGATCCGGCCCGACATGGCGCTGTTCCACGCGCCGCGCGCCGACCGCTTCGGCAACGTCTGGATCGGCCGCCGCCGCGAGCTGGCCAGCCTCGCGCATGCCGCGCGGACCACGCTGGTGACCGTCGAGGAGCTGGTCGAGGAGGACCTGCTGGACTGCGAGGTCACGGCCGCCGGCGTGCTGCCGGCGCTCTACGTCTCCGCGCTCTCCGTCGTGCCCGGCGGCGCCCGCCCGCTCGGCCTGCAGGATCTCTACGCCCCGGAGCCGGCGGTGGTCGCCGCCTGGGCAGAGGCCGGCGCGGCCGGCGACTGGCCGGGCGCCTTCGCGGCCGTGCGCCAAGGTCTGGCGGAGGAGCTGGTGGCATGAACGACGCGAGCGGTCCCAAGACCGCCCCGCAGACGATCGACCGGCGCGAGGTGGTGATCTCCGCCATCGCCGGTCTGCTGCAGGGCTGCGGCAACGTGGCGGTCGGCGCGCTCTCGCCGATCCCCGGCAGCGCCGCGCTGCTGGCCCGCGCGCTGTCCGGCGGGCGGACCCGGGTCACCCTGCTCGGCAGCCGCCGCCACAACTACTTCACCGACGGCGGTCGCGAGCTCTTCGACGCCGCCGGACAGGGCCGGATCGACGCCTTCTTCCTGAGCGGCGCCCAGATCGACGGCCAGGCCAACATCAACCTGACCTGCATCGGCGATCCGGCCCGGCCCAAGGCCCGCTTCTCCGGCGCCTTCGGCTCGGCCTACCTCTACTTCGTGGTGCCCCGCGTCATCCTGTTCCGCGAGGAGCACAACCGCCGCATCTTCGTGCCGCGCGTCGACTACGTCTCGGCCCCCGGCACCAGCGCGCCCGGGGTCTACCGCCGCGGCGGCCCGCACGCGCTGGTCACCGGCCTGTGCGTGCTGCGCTTCGACGCCGCACGCGGGCGCTTCCGCCTGGTCTCGGTGCATCCCGGCCACAGCGTCGAGGAGGTGCGCGACAACACCGGCTTCGACTTCGACCTGCCCGAGCGGGTCCCGACCACGCCGCTGCCCGACGCCGCCGAGCTGGCGACCCTGCGCCGGCGCGTGGCGCCGGAGATCGCCGAGACCTACCCCCGCTTCGCCGCCGAGCTGTTCGGCGCCGCCGCCCGGGCGGTGCCCGCGGCCGGCCCCACACTGGAGTCCGCGACGCCATGACCCTGCCCGCTTCCGCCTTCGGCGCCCTCGCCGGCACCACGGTGATCGACCTCACCCGCGTGCTCGGCGGTCCCTACTGCACCCAGATCCTGGCCGATCACGGCGCCGAAGTGATCAAGATCGAACCGCCGACCGGCGACGAGACCCGCGGCTGGGGCCCGCCCTTCCACGACGGCCTCTCGGCCTACTTCTCCGGCGCCAACCGCAACAAGGAGTTCGTCTCCCTCGACCTCTCCAAGGCGGAGGGACGCGCGGTGCTGTTCCGGCTGCTGGAGTCGGCCGACGTGCTGATCCACAACTTCAAGTCCGGCACTTTGGAGAAGTGGGGCATGGGCTGGGAGGAGGTGCTGCAGCCGCGCTTTCCGCGCCTGGTCTACTGCCACATCACCGGCTTCGGCGACGCCGGGCCGATGGGCGGCCTGCCGGGCTACGACGCGGTGGTGCAGGCGCTGTCCGGCACCATGAGCGTCAACGGCACCGAGGACAGCGGCCCCTTGCGCATGGGCACCCCGATCGTCGACCTGGGCACCGGCATGACCGCGGCCATCGGCATCCTCATGGCCCTGCTGGAGCGGCAGCGCAGCGGCCAGGGCCAGAAACTCGACGTCTCGCTCTACGACAGCGCCATCGCGCTGCTGCACCCGCAGGCGGCCAACGCCCTGATGACCGGCAAGCCGGCGCGGCGGATCGGCAACGCCCATCCCAACATCTCGCCCTACGACCAGTTCCCGACCCGGACCAAGCCGGTCTTCCTGGCGGTCGGCAACAACCGCCAGTTCGCCATTCTCTGCAAGTTCCTGGGCAAGCCGGAGCTGGCCGAGGACGCGCGCTTTCTCGACAACGCCCGGCGGGTGGAGAACCGCGACGCGCTGCGCGCCGAGCTGGTCGCGCTGCTGGCCGACCACACGGCCGAGGAGCTGACCGAGACGCTGCTGCGCCTGGGAGTGCCCGCCGGCGCGGTGCGCGAGGTCACCGAGGTGCTGGACCATCCCCACACGCGCTTCCGCGACATGGTGGTGGAGCGCGACGGCTATCGCGGCACCGGCATCCCCGTGAAGATGTCGCGCACGCCGGGCGGGGTGCAGCGCCGCCCGGCAACCCTGGGCCATGACAGCCGCGCCGTGCTGCGCGCGCGCGGCTGGAGCGAGCAGCAGATCGCCGACCTGGTCGCCGCCGGCATCCTGGTCGCCGAAGACGAGGCGGAACGCCCGGCGGAAATGGAGACCTCGGCATGAGCCAGGCGGCGCTGCGAGACCCCGACGAGCCCACGCCCCCGACCGACCCGGCGCCGGCGGCGGCCGCCACGGCGCTGCCGGACACCCGCGGCCTCGACCTCTGGGCCGGCGACCCGGCGCTGCGCCAGCTCCTCGCGCTCTACCTGCCGGCCGATCTCTACGCCCATCTGCGCCCGCACCTGGCGCGGCTCGGCGCCATGGTCACCACGCGCCTCGACGCGCTCTCCCACGCCGCCGACCGCAACCCGCCGGTGCTGCATCAGCGCGACCGCCAGGGCCGCGACCGCCAGTGGATCGAGAAGCACCCGGCCTACCGCGAGCTGGAGCAGATCGCCTTCGGCGAGTTCGGATTGGCCGCGATGTCCCACCGCGGCGGCGTGCTCGGCTGGCCGGAGCCGATCCCGCCGGCCGGCAAGTACGCCCTGACCTTCCTGCTGGTGCAGTCGGAGTTCGGGCTGTGCTGCCCGCTGAGCATGACCGACGCGCTGACCCGCACCCTGCGCCGCTTCGGCGATCCGGAGCTGGTCGAGCGCGCCCTGCCGGGGCTGGCGGCCACCGACCTCGACGCCCTGGCCCAGGGCGCCATGTTCATCACCGAGCAGGGCGCCGGCTCCGACGTCGGCGCCGGCACGGTGACGGCACGGCCCGAGGGCGGCGACGGCGACGGCGACGGCGGCGCCTGGCGGCTCTACGGCGACAAGTGGTTCTGCTCCAACCCCGACGCGGCCTGGGCCATGGTGCTGGCGCGGCCCGAGGGCGCACCGGCCGGGACCCGCGGCCTCGGCCTCTTCCTCATGCCGCGCGAGGTGACCGGTGCCGACGGCGCGGCGCGGCCGAACGCCTACCGGATCGTGCGCCTGAAGGACAAGCTGGGCACCCGCTCCATGGCCTCGGGCGAGATCGCGCTGGAGGGCGCCACGGCCTACCTGGTCGGCGCGCTCGGCGAGGGCTTCAAGCAGATGGCGGAGATGATCAACGTCTCGCGCCTGTCCAATGGGGTGCGCGCCGCCGGCCTGATGCGCCGGGCGTGGCACGAGGCGCACCACGTGGCGACCCAGCGCAGCGCCTTCGGCCGGCGCCTGATCGAGATGCCGCTGATGCGCCGCCAGCTTCTTAAGCTGCTGCTGCCCGGCGAGCAGGCGCTGTCGATCATGCTGTTCACCGCCGAGGTGATGGGCCGCGCCGACGCCGGCGACCGCGAGGCGGCGGCCTGGCTGCGCGCGCTGACGCCGCTGATCAAGTTCCGCGCCTGCCGCGACGCCCGCAAGGTGACCGCCGACTCCATGGAGGTACGCGGCGGCTGCGGCTACATCGAGGAGTGGATCAACCCGCGCCTGCTGCGCGACGCCCACCTGGGCTCGATCTGGGAGGGGACCAGCAACATCGTCGCCCTCGACGTGCTGCGCGCCGCCCGCAAGCTGGAGGCGCACCGGGTCCTGACCCGGGGCCTGGCCACGCGGCTAACCGAGGCCGAGACCGTGCCGGCCGACCTGCGCAGCGAGCTGGTGGCGCGCCTGGACGCGGCGGCCAGCCTGGTCGAGACCGCCTGCGCGGCCGGCGCGCCTGGCGAGCGGCTGGCGCGCCAGGCGGCCAGCGCGCTCTACAACGCCGCGACCGCCGCCATCCTCGCCCTGGAGGGGGCCGCCCTGGCCGAGCGCGCGGGCGATGCCCGCCGCCTGGTGCTGGCGCGCCTGGTGCTCGACCATCGCCTGAGCCCGCGCGACCCGCTCGCGCCGGACTCCGCCGAGCGCGAAGCGGCGGCCGCCGAGCTGCTGCTGCGGGCCGAGGGCTGCAGCCTGGCCGAGGCGCGGGCCGCCTGCGCGGCCTGAAGCGCCGCTACCAGAGCAGATGCAGCAGCGCCACGAAGGCCGAGCAGAACAGCAGTGCCAGCAGGGTATAGACGCCGTTCCAGCCGCGCCCGATGGCGCCCGGGGTGCGGCCCGACAGGCGGCCGATCATCATGGTCGCCACCGCCGCCGGGGAGGAGCCGACGGTGATGCCCCAGCCGATCACCAGGCTGAGCCCCAGCACCGTGGGGTCGACGCCGAAGCGCGCGGGATCGCCGATCACCGCCGCCAGCACCGTCACGGTGATCAGCGAGTTGGCGCCGAGCTGTCCCACGCCGACCACCAGCCAGGGCAGGACGGCGGGAATCACCACGGCCGGCAGCTCGGCCCGGTCGAGCAGGGCCTGCACCCCGGTCTGCGGCAGCAGCGCCGCAATCACCGCGCCCAGGAAGGCGGCGTTGCCCAGCACGGCGATCTCGCCGTTCTGCCGCGGCACGCTGCGCGAGAGATAGCGCCCCATACGCAGCGCGCTCTGGCTCCAGCCGCTGCCCAGCGCGATCCAGCCCAGGGCGATCAACGGGACCACCAGGATCACGCCGTGCACCAGTTGCCCCTGGGTCGTCTCCTCGACCAGCAGGGCGAGCCCGAAGACCAGGGCCAGCAGGCCCAGCAGCGGCGCCAGGCTGCGCCAGTGGAAGGGCTCGACATCGGCGCGGCGGCGCGGCCGCGGCATGGTCAGGCGGTCGAGCAGCCAGCCCAGCGCCAGCACGCCCAGCGTCGCCAGGGTGCCGAGCAGCACCATGGCCGGCCAGGAGGCCGCGGCGACCGCGGTGGTCACGATGGCGTAGGCCACGGTCAGCGGGCACCAGAACATCAGGGTGGAGAAGCCGCGCAGCACTGCGAGCAGCATGCGCTTCTCGCGGATCGCCTGGATCCGCGCGTCGCCGCCGGCGGCCTCCAGGGTGTTGGAGTCGCGCACCATGCCGCAGAGCAGGGCCACCGCGCCGAAGTTGAGGATCGCGCCGAACAGCGTGCCGCCCAGACTCATCGCCGCGTAGCGCCGGCCGGGCGGCTGCTGCGCCAGCAGGCGGCCGGTGTCGAGGATCGTCGGCGAGCTGCGCGCCGCCTCGCGCAGCGCGCCGAGGGCCGAGAAGAGGGCGGCCAGGAAGGCCGCACGCGACAGCGCCGTGACCAGCTCGTCCCCGCTCACCTGGAACTGCAGCACCGCGACGGCGGCGATGGCCGCCCCGGCACCGAGGTGCAGCCAGGCCGTGCGGCTCAGGCGGTCGGCCTGCAGCAGCAGGTAGAGCGCCAGCGCGCCCACGGTGGCCGGCACCAGCAGCGTCCGGCCGCTCAGCGCCAGGGTCAGCACGCCCACCCAGATGACCAGGATCGCCACGCCCGCCAGCCGGTCGCGCCAGGGCGCGCGCGCCTGGCCGTCGTCCGATGGCGGCGGCCCCGCTGCCTCCTCTACCTCCGACACCCGGATCTCCTTCTTCCTCGTCCAACCGAGAGACTGCGACCATGACCGAGACGCCCGCCCCCGACCAGCCGCATCGCGACCGACCACAACCCGACCGGCACCATCGCGCCACCGCGCTCGTGACCGGCGGCAGCGCCGGGATCGGGCGCGCGATCGTCGACCGCCTCGCCGCCGAGGGCTGCCGCGTGGTTACCCTCGACCGCGCGCCGCTGGCCGATCCGCCGGCCGGCGTCGAGGGCCACCAAGTGGACTTCGCCGACCCGGCGGCGGCCGAGGCGCTGCTGGCCGAGCTGGCGGCGCGCCACAGCTTCGGCATCGTGGTCGCCAACGTCGGCCAGTGCATCAACGCGAGCCTGGCCGAGACGCGCTGGCAGGACATGGCGCGTCTGGCCGAGGTCAACCTGACCTCGGCGATCCTGGCGGCCCAGGCCGCCCTGCCGGCGATGCGGCGCCACGGCTACGGACGCATCGTCGGCATCGCCAGCCGCGCCGCCCTGGGCAAGCCGAACCGCACGGCCTACGCCGCGACCAAGGCCGGGATGATCGGGCTGATCCGCACCTGGGCGCAGGAGCTGGCGCGCGACGGCATCACCTGCAACGCGGTGGCGCCCGGCCCGATCGAGACCGAGCTGTTCCGCACCAACAACCCGCCCGGGGCGCCGCAGACCGTCAAGATTGTGGAGTCGATCCCGGTCGGCCGCATGGGCAGCCCGGCGGAGGTGGCGCGCGCCGTCGCCTTCTTCGCCGCGCCCGAGGCCGGCTTCGTGACCGGCCAGACGCTGTTCGTCTGCGGCGGCGCCTCGCTCGGCGCGCCGGCCTGAGGAGCTTTGCCCATGCACTACATCGACATCGCCCACCCCGGCGGCCCGGAGGTGCTGGTGCTGCGCGAGGGCCCGGCGCCGGAGCCCGGCCCCGGCGAGGTGCTGATCCGCGTCGCCGCCGCCGGCGTCAACCGTCCCGACCTGCGCCAGCGCCAGGGCAGCTATCCGCCGCCGCCCGGCGCCTCGCCGGTGCCGGGCCTGGAGGTGGCGGGCAGGGTCGCCGCCGTCGGGGCGGAGGTCGACTGGCCGGCGGTCGGCACGGCGGTCTGCGCCCTGACGCCCGGCGGCGGCTATGCCGAGTTCTGCACGGCTCCGGCCGCCCAGTGCCTGCCGATCCCGGCCGGCCTCGACGACCTTGCCGCCGCGGCGCTGCCCGAGACCCTCTTCACGGTCTGGTACAACCTCTTCATGCGCGCCGGCCTGAAGGCGGGCGAGCGGGTGCTGATCCACGGCGGCACCTCGGGCATCGGCAGCATCGCGCTGCAACTGGCCGCCGCCTTCGGCGCCACGCCCTACGCCACCGCCGCCGGCGCCGAGAAGTGCGCGGTCTGCCGAAGGCTCGGCGCCGTGCTGGCGGTCGACCGCGAGCGCGCGGACTTCGAGTCGGTCCTGCTGGAGGCCACCGGCGGCGCCGGGGTCGATGTGATCCTCGACATCGTCGGCGGCGACTACGTGGCGAAGAATCTGCGGCTGCTGGCCACCCACGGCCGGCTCGCCCAGGTCTCCTTCCTCAAGCCCAGCGAGGTGACGATCGACGCCAAGCTGCTGATGACCAAGTGCCTGACCTGGACCGGCTCGACCCTGCGCCCGCGCAGCCTGACGGAGAAGGCCGAAATCGCGCGCCAGCTTCGCCGCGACGTCTGGCCGCTGCTGCAGGCCGGGCGCATCGCGCCGCTGGTGCAGACGAGCGTCCCGCTGGCGCAGGCCGCCGAGGCGCACCGCCTGATGGAGAGCGGCCGGCTGATCGGCAAGGTCGTGCTGAGCCTGCCGGCCTGAGTCCTGCGGACCTGCCGCCCGCCGGCTGGGCCCCGGCCGGGCGGCCGCTGGGCCGGGCGGCGTCACGCCGCCGGCTGGGGCACGAACTTGGTGCCGTAGCGGACCACGCCTTCCTGGTCGTAGAGGCGGCGCACCTCGGCGCGCAGCGGTGTGCCGATCGCCAGGCTGTCGGGGTCGGCGTCGGCGATCTGGGCGATGATTCGCGGCCCCTCGCGCAGCTCGACCACGCCGACCACGATGGTGCCGGTCATGGTCTGCTGGTCGTCGAACTCCGCCGGGGCGCCGCCGCGCGCGATCACCGTGAAGGTGTAGAGGCGACCCTCGCCCGACAGCGCCTCGACGGCGAAGTCGGTACCGCCGCAGCCGGGGCACTGCGGACGCTGCGGGTAGATCAGCGTGTCGCAGCCCCGGCAGCGCGCCGCCTCGAGCCGCAGACGCTGGCCCAGGCTGGCGCCGAACATCGGCAGGGAGATGTAGGAGCTCATGCCGTGCCTCCGAAGCGGCTGGAAAGCATGCGCCGGTGGCGCAGGTAGTCGAGGTAGCCGACCTCGCGGCCGGCCGCCGCGCAGGCCGCCAGGCTGCGCCCGTCCGCCGGCGCGCCGCGCGGCCCGGCCGTCAGCTCCAGGGCCGTGCCGCCGCCGCCCAATGCCACCGCCAGGACCGTCTCGCCCGGCGCGGACCGGTCCAGCGCGTCGCAGAGCGCCAGCGGCGCCAGCGCGGCGCCGCAGTCGCCGATCTCGGCCCAGGGCGCGGAAAGCGCCGCCGCCTCCAGGCCCAGCGCCTTGGGCGCGCGCCGCAGGGCGGCGGCGTCGCCGCCGAAGGCCAGCCGCGCCGGCACGCCCGCCGGCTCCGCCCAGGCGCCCAGGGCGGCGCGCAGGTCGTGCAACACCGGCCCGACGTCGTCGCTGCGCAGCTCCAGGTCCAGCAGGCCGGCCTCGCCGCGCCGGCGCAGGCGCCGGCCGAAGGTCTCGCGGCTGACGCCGCGGCAGCGCCGCACCTGCGCCACCGGCGCCTCCGGCCCGACCAGAAAGGCCGCGGCCCCGGCCCCCAGGGCATGCTCGTAGGGCGCGTCGGCCGGCGCGGCCGGCGCGTCGGCGGCGAGCGCCAGGGCCCGGCGGCCCGGGTTGGCCAGGCAGAACTCCCAGGCCGCCGCCAGCGCCTGCAGCCCGGCCTGGGGCGAGCCGCCCAGTTCGACGACCCGCAGGTCGCGCCGCGCCGTCAGGGCACTTACGACCGAGGCGGCCGCCGGCTTTTCCTCGTAGGGCAGGCTGGTCGCGCCGAGGAAGAGCGCGTCGATCCGCTCGGCCGCGTCTGCGTCGGCCCGCGCCAGGGCGGCGCGGGCGGCGGCGACCGCGAGGGTCACCGCGTCCTCGTCGTAGGCGCAGAAGGCCTTGCGCTGCAGGCCCCGCGCCTGGCAGCCGCCCCAGGCCTGCGCGTAGGCCGCCGCCGGCAGGCGCAGGCTGGGCAGCGCCGGGGCGTAGGCCAGCAGTCCGATCTCCGTCGTCGCCATGCCGCCCTCCTACTCCGCCGCCTTGAGGATGTGGACGGCGACGCTGCCGCCCGAGCCGCCGACGTTGTGGGCCAGGCCGTAGCGCGCGTCGGCGATCTGGCGCTCCGGCGTCTGCGCGGTGCCGCGCAGTTGATGCACCAGCTCGTAGATCTGTCCGGTGCCGGTGGCGCCGATGGGATGGCCCTTGCCGATCAACCCGCCCGAGCCGTTGACCGGCAGGCGCCCGCCGCGCGCCGTCACCCCCTGCTCGACCCAGCCGCCGGCCTCCGCCTCGCTGCAGAAGCCCAGGTCGGCGTAGGCCAGGATCTCGGCGATGGTGAAGCAGTCGTGCACCTCGGCCAGGTCGATCGCCTCGGGGCCGATGCCGGCCTGGCCGTAGGCCTGGCGCGCCGCCTTGCGTGCCGCCGGCAGGCGGGTGAGGCTGGGGCGGTCGTGAATCGCCACGTAGTCGGTGCCGGCGCCGCTGCCGACCACCTCGACCGGCCGGTCGGTGAAGTCGCGCGCGATCTCCCAGTCGCAGAGCACCGCCAGGGAGGCGCCGTCGGTGATGCCGCAGGCGTCGGCCAGGCAGAAGGGCGCCGCCAGGTTGGGCGCCGCCAGCGCCTGCTCCAGACCCATGGCCTTGCGCGTCTGTGCCTTGGGGTTGGCCACGGCATGGCCGCGGTTCTTCACCGCCACGCCGGTGATCTGCCCCTTGGTGGTGCCGAACTCGTGCATGTGGCGGCGCGCCATCATGGCGTAAATGCCGGGGAAGTTGGTGCCGGCCAGCCGCTCCCACTCCACGTCGCCGGACACGCCCAGCCAGGCCCGGTTCCGCTCGCGCGGCAGGTCGGACATCTTCTCGATGCCGCCCGCCACCGCGATCCGCGCCGCGCCCGAGGCGACGGCGTGGACGGCGTCGCGAAAGGCGAAGCCCGAGGAGGCGCAGGCGTTCTCCACATGCCGGCCCGAGGCCCCGATCATCCCGGCGCTCTCCAGCATCAGCGGCGCGAAGTTGCCGAGCTGGGAGCCGCCGGTCGACAGGCTGCCGATGTAGGCCTCCTCCACCTCGCGCGGGTCCAGCCCCTTGGGCACGTCGGCCAGGGCGGCGCGCGCCGCCTCGGAAAACAGCGACTTCAGGCTGCGTTCGGGCTCCAGGCCGTAGGCCGTCTGGCCGACGCCGATCACGGCGACACGTTTCATGCGAAACCTCGTTTTACCATGCAAAACAAGGCTGCCCGAAACCGCCCCGGCCTTTCAAGCCTCGCGCGGGCGGTAGCTGCCATGTCGAAAGGTCAGGCCGCGGCGGCCAGCCGCCGGGACCGGGCGTCGCCAGCGGACACGCGCCGCCGGCGCGCTCAGCGCAGGCCCTGGCGGAGGTAGTCGGCCTCGATGGCGCGGCGCATGCCGACCAGGCGCGGGCCCAGCTCCTCGCGCAGCTTCGCCTCGGTCAGCACGAAGGTCGGGCCGCCGACGTTGAAGGCGTAGACCGTCTGCCCGTCGGGGGCGAGGAAGGCGGTGCCGGCGCCGTTGATGTCGGGCAGCCAGCTTCCCAGGCCCAGGCAGAAGCCGGTGTCGGCGATTTCCTTCTCCGCCTCGGCGATCTGCTTCTTGATCCGCGGCCAGTCCTTGCCCTCGGCCGCCTTGACGGCGTCGAGCACCTGGCGGCGCGAGGCCTCCGGCGCCGCGGCCAGCCAGGCCCAGCCCATGGCGCTGCGCGCCAGCGGCAGGCGGCTGCCGATGTCCTGATGCAGGATCACCTGGCTGACCGCGCGCTGCAGCTCGATGTAGACCATGCTCAGCCGGTCTCGATCGCCCAGCGCCACCGTCCCGCGCGAGGCGGTCGCCATCTCCTGCATGTGCGGGCGGGCGACCTCGCGGATCGCCAGGCTGGCGAGATAGGCCTGGTTGATCCCCAGCACGCCGGAGCCCAGGCGGTAGCGCTCGAGCTTCGGCACGTACTTCAGGTAACCCAGCCGGGTCAGGGTGTAGGTGATGCGCGAGACGGTCGGCTTGGGCAGGCCGGTGCGCGCGGCGATCTCCTGGTTGCCCAGCAGCGGGTCGGCGGAATCGAAGGCGCGCAGCACCTCGAAGCCGCGCGCCAGGGCGGTGATGAACTGGCGGTCCTTGGCACCCGCCCCGTCCTCGCCCAGGCCGCCGTCGACCAGCACTTCGTCCTGCCAGTTGCGTCTGGTGCTCATGGCCTCTCCCTCTCCCCGAACCCGGCCCGCGCCGCCCTGCACCACCGCCTGCGGGCGCCGCCTGCGGCACGCCCCAGCGGCGAATCCCCAAGCGACAGACCCCGGCTACAGCCCCAGGCGGCGGGCCCACCGACTGCAATCCAAGTCTAGCGGTTAATTTCGCCAAGCGAAACTTCGATTGTTCTGCTGTGCAAAACTAGTTTTTGCATTTGTTGATCCCGGCGCCCGCCTTGCCTAGCATGCGCGCTCCACGCAGCCGGAGCGCAAGCGATGCCCCTGGACGAAGGCCTGATCCGCGAACTGACCGAGACCGTGCGCCGCGTCGTCGACGACCGGCTGATCCCGGCCGAGGAGGAGGTGGTCGCCAGCGACCGCATCCCCGAGGAGATCCGCGCGCTGCTGCGCGAGCTCGGCCTGTTCGGCATCTCCGTGCCCGAGGCCTACGGCGGGCTGGGCCTGCCGCTGGAGGCCGAGGTGGAGATCCTTTTCGAGCTCTGCCGCGCCTCGGTCGCCTTCCGCTCGGCGCTGGGCACCAACAACGGCATCGGCTCCCAGGGACTCGTGATCGACGGCACCGAAGCGCAGAAGCGGCACTACCTGCCGCGCATCGCCTCGGGCGAGCTGATCGCCTCCTTCTGCCTGACCGAGCCGGACGCCGGCTCCGACGCCGCGTCGCTGCGCTGCGTGGCGCGCCAGGACGGCGAGGATTTCCTGATCTCCGGCACCAAGCGCTACATCACCAACGCGCCGGAAGCCGGCCTCTTCACCGTGATGGCCCGCAGCGAGCCCGACCGGCCCGGCGCCGGCGGCATCTCCGCCTTTCTGGTCGAAGCCGACACCCCGGGGATCACCGTCGGCCCCTGGGACCGCAAGATGGGCCAGCGCGGCGCCCACACCGCCGACGTGGTCTTCGACGAGGTGCGCGTGCCGGCCACGGCGATCATCGGCGGGCCGGACAAGCGCGGCCAGGGCTTCAAGACGGCGATGAAGGTGCTCGACCGCGGCCGCATTCACCTGGCCGGGGTCTGCGTCGGCGCGGCCGAGCGGCTGCTGCAGGAAGCGCTCGGCTACGCCCTGGAGCGCCGGCAGTTCGGCCAGCCGGTCGCCCAGTTCCAGCTCGTCCAGGCACTGCTGGCCGACAGCAAGGCGGAGCTTTACGCCGCGCGCTGCATGACCCAGGACGCGGCGCGGCGGCTCGACGCCGGCGAGCGCATCCCCATGCTGGCCGCCTGCTGCAAGATGTTCGCCAGCGAGATGGTCGGCCGCGTCGCCGACCGGGCGGTGCAGGTTCACGGCGGCGCCGGCTACATGGCCGACTACCCGGTCGAGCGGCTCTACCGCGACGCCCGGCTGTTCCGGATCTACGAGGGCACCACCCAGATCCAGCAGCTCGTGATCGCCCGCCAGATGATCCGCGAGGCCGAGGCCGCGCTCGGACGCTGAGGCGCAGCGCGCCCCACCTCCTCCCGCCGGACCCGCCGCAACGAAGGACGCCGCCATGCCCGCCAGCCCCGCCTCGCCCCCCGACGGCCCGGACGCCGCCGCCGCTGCCCAGGAGACGACGCCGGAGGAGCCGCCCGTCCTGGTCGCGTGGCGCGGCGCCGTCTGCCTGCTGACCCTCAACGAGCCGGCGCGACGCAACGCCCTCTCGCTGCCCATGCGCGAGGCGCTGCACGACCGCCTGGCCGAGGCCCTGGCCGATCCCGCGGTGCGCGTGGTGGTCATCACCGGCGCCGAGGGGCGGTTCTGCGCCGGCGGCGACCTGCGCTCCATGGCGGGCGTCACCGCGCCGGCCGCGCGCGACCGCCTGCGCCGCGCCCATCGCCTCGTGCGCCTGATCCTGCGCGGCGACAAGCCGGTGATCGCCGCCGTCGAGGGCGACGCCGCCGGCGCCGGCCTGTCGCTGGCCGCCGCCTGCGACCTGGTGATCGCGGCCGAGGACGCCCGCTTCATCGCCGCCTTCGACAAGGTCGGCCTGCTGCCGGACCTGGGCGCCCTCTGGACCGTGCCGGCGCGCATCGGCAGCGGCGCGGCCCGCCGCCTGCTGCTGCTCGGCGAGACCTTCGACGGCCCGACCGCCGCCGCCTGCGGGCTGGTCGACCGCCTGGCGGCGCCCGGCGCGGTGCTGGAGGAGGCGCTGGCCGCGGCCGAGCGGCTGGCCCGGGGCGCGCCGCTGGCGATCGCCGGCGTCAAGGCCCTGCTGGCGCGCGCGCCGCAGTCCCTCGACGCGCTGCTCGACAGCGAGGCCGAGGCCCAGGCCGTGCTCTTCGCCAGCGACGACTTTGCCGAGGGCCGCCAGGCCTTTCTGGACAAGCGCAAGCCCCGCTTCGAGGGCCGCTGACCCCGGCTACAATGCGGCCGTGGGAGTCTTCGGCGCGCCGGCGGCCGCGCGCAGGCGCCGGTCGAAGGGATCGGCCGCCGTGGCCGCGCCGGCCGCCAGGTACTCGCGCGCCAGTCGCGCGACCAGCTCGGCGACGCCCGGCACGTCGGCGACCGTGCCCACGCCCTGGCCGGCGCCCCAGATGTCCTTCCAGCGCTTGGGCCGCTTCTCGTGGTCGGCGACGGCCACCTGATCGAGCGGCGGCAGGTTGTCGGGATCGAGCCCGCAACGCTCGATCGAGGGGCGCAGGTAGTTGCCGTGCACGCCGGTGAAGGCCGGCGTGTAGACGATGTCGGCCGCCGTCGAGTCGACGATCATCCGCTTGTAGTCCTCGCTGACCTCGGCCTCGCGGCTGGCGATGAAGCGCGTGCCCATGTAGGCGAGATCGGCGCCCAGCACCCGCGCGGCGCGCACCGCCTGGCCCGAGCCGATCGCGCCGGCGAGCACCAGGGTGCCGTCGAATTCGGCGCGCACCTCGGGCAGCAGGGCGAAGGGGCTGAGCGTGCCGGCATGGCCGCCGGCGCCGCTGGCCACCAGAATCAGGCCGTCGACGCCGCTTTTGATCGCCCGGCGGGCGTGGCGCAGGTTGACCACGTCGTGGAACACCAGGCCGCCGTAAGCGTGAACCCGCTCGACCACCGCGTCGGGCGCGCCCACGGAGGTGACGACGAAGGGCACCCGGTGGGCCACCACCGTCGCCAGGTCCTGCTCCAGGCGCGGGTTGGAGCGGTGCACGATCAGGTTGACGCCGTAGGGCGCCGCCTCGGCGTCCAGCGCCGTCTCGATCCGCTCCAGCCAGCGCCCCAAGGCCTCGGCCGGGCGGGCGTTGAGCGCCGGGAAGGTCCCGGCGATGCCGGCCCGGCACTGGGCGATCACCAGCTCGGGCGAGGAGATCAGGAACAGCGGCGCGCCGATCACCGGCAGACGCAAGCGCTCGGCAAAGCTCTCAGGCAGGGGCATGGGCACCTCGAAACCGCAAAGGCTCGGTGCAGCAGACCACAGCCGCCACTATTTCGCAATGCGAACCAGAATTTCGCGATTTTGCCGTCCGCGCCCCCTGCTCTCCGTCATCGGGACGGAGAGCTTCTTCGCGACCGGCGGAACCGCTGCGCGGGTCCGGACGCTCGCAAATCGCTTTAGGCGACGCGGCCCTCGACATGCTCCGGCGCCGGCGGCAGGCCACGCTCCTTGCGCGGGGTGCGGCCGAAGAAGTCGCGGTAGCACTTGGAGAAGTGGGAGGCCGAGACGAAGCCGCAGGCCAGCGCCACGTCGATCACGCTCATCTCGGTCTGCAGCAGCAGCAGGCGCGCCCGGTTGAGCCGGAGCTCCAGGTAGTAGCGCGCGGGCGAGCGCCCCAGGTACTTGCGGAACAGCCGCTCGAGCTGGCGCGTCGACAGCCCGGCGGTGCGCGCCAGCTCGCCCCGCGACAGCGGCTCCTCCAGGTTCTCCTCCATCGTGGCGATGATCGACAGCAGCTTGGGATGCCGCACCCCCAGGCGCGCGCGCAGGCTCATGCGCTGGTGGTCGCGCTGGTCGCGGATGCGCTCGTGCATGAACTGGTCGGCGACCTGGGTGGCCAGTTCCTGACCGTGCTGCAGGGCGATGGTGTTGAGCATCAGGTCGGCCGCCGCCGTGCCGCCGGCGCAGGTGAAGCGGTTGCGGTCGACCTCGAAGAGCTCGTCGGTCACCTCCAGCTCCGGAAAGGCCTCGACGAACCCGGCCAGGTTCTCCCAGTGGATGGTGCACTGGTAGCCGTCGAGCAGGCCGGCCTTGGCCAGCACGATGGTCGCCGTGCAGATGCCGCCGATGTCCGCGCCCTGACGGTCCATCCGGCGCAGCCAGGCGAACAACCGCTTGTCCTCGATCCGCCCGGCCTCCAGGCCGGACACCAGCGCCACGGTCTGGGCGCCGGCCAGGGCCTCGAGTTCGCCGCCGACGGCGAACTCCAGGCCGTTGGAGGCCTGGACGGGCTGCCCGTCGATCGAGTAGCAGGGCCAGCGGTAGAGCGCCTTGCCCGCCGCCCGGTTGGCGAGACGCAGCGGCTCGATGGCGCAGGCCAGGGCAATCATGGAAAAACGCGGGAGCAGGACGAAGCCGATGCTCTGCGGAAGTTCACGCGGCGTGCTGCCCAACATGCTCGACCGTCTTACATGCGCTCGTGTTGCCTTGGGAAAGGTGGGCGCGCAAACGGAAATATCGGCATAGCGACCTCGGTTGCGACGCGGCAATGTGACACAAACACCAGGATGTCGCGAAGAGAAAAGATGCGGGCGGCAGCACGCGAGAGGGTCGCCGTCACGGCCCGCATCAACGGGGGATGGCCGGCCGTGTGGCCGGCGCCCGGACACCCGCGGCGGACGGCGCCGGAAAGGAACAGGCAAGGCAAACCATGGGCACCCGCTACAGCGTCTTCTCGCTCGCCCGCAACGCGCTGACCCGCCACCGCGACTGGCCGAAGGCCTGGCGTTCGCCCGAGCCGAAGAAGGCCTACGACGCGGTGATCGTCGGCGGCGGCGGCCACGGCCTGGCCACGGCCTACTACCTGGCCAAGGAGCACAAGCTGACCAACGTCGCGGTGCTGGAGCGCGGCTGGCTGGGCGGCGGCAACACCGGGCGCAACACCACCATCGTGCGCTCGAACTACCTCTGGGACGAGTCGGCGGCGCTCTACGAGCATGCCATGAAGCTCTGGGAGGGGCTGTCCGGCGCGCTCAACTACAACGTCATGTTCTCCCAGCGCGGCGTGCTCAACCTGGCGCACACCCAGCACGACCTGCGCGAGGTCTCGCGCCGGGTCAACGCCAACCGGCTCAACGGCATCGACTCCGAGTTCCTCGACGCCAAGGGGGTGAAGGACTACTGCCCGGTGATCGACCTGCGCGGCGGCGGGCGCTATCCCGTGCTCGGCGCCAGCCTGCAGCGGCGCGGCGGCACCGCCCGCCACGACGCCGTCGCCTGGGGCTATGCCCGCGCCGCCGACGCCCTGGGCGTCGACATCATTCAGGAGTGCCCGGTCGAGGGCTTCCGCATCTCCAACGGCCGCATCCAGGGGGTGCAGACCGGCAAGGGCTACATCGAGGCCAAGAAGGTCGGCCTGGTGCCGGCCGGCCACGCCAGCGTGCTGGCCGAGCGCGCCGGCTTCCGCCTGCCGGTGACCAGCGTGCCGCTGCAGGCCCTGGTCAGCGAGCCGGTCAAGCCGACCATCGACTGCGTCGTCATGTCGGGCGCCGTGCACGCCTACATCAGCCAGTCGGACAAGGGCGAGCTGGTGATCGGCGCCGGGGTCGACAAGTACGTCGGCTACGGCCAGCGCGGCAGCCTGCCGGTGACCGAGGAGACCGTCGCCGCCGTCTGCGAGCTCTTCCCGCTGTTCCGGCGCATGCGGATGCTGCGCAACTGGGGCGGCATCGTCGACACCTGCCCGGACGCCAGCCCGATCATCTCCAAGACGCCGGTCGAGGGGCTCTACCTCAACTGCGGCTGGGGCACCGGCGGCTTCAAGGCCACGCCCGGCTCCGGCCACGTCTTCGCCCACACCATCGCCACCGACCGGCCGCACGCGCTCAACGCCGCCTTCGGGCTGGAGCGCTTCCGCACCGGCTACCTGATCGACGAGCACGGCGCCGCGGCGGTCGCCCATTGAGCGCGTGCCCGCCCCTGCGCCCCTCTCCGCCCCTGCGCCCCTCTCCGCCCCCGCTTCAAGGTTCCCGGCCATGCTGCTGATCGACTGCCCACACTGCGGCCCGCGCGCCGAGATCGAGTTTTCCTACGGCAACGAGGCACACATCGCCCGGCCGGCGCAGCCCGAGGCGCTGAGCGACGAGGACTGGGCCGACTACCTGTTCATGCGCACCAACCGGAAGGGGGTCATGCTGGAGCGCTGGGTGCACAGCCACGGGTGCCGCCGCTGGTTCAACGTCGCCCGCGACACGCTGACCTACGAGATCCTGGCGGTCTATCCCATGGGCGCGGCACCGCCGGAGCTGCCGGCCCGCGACTACCTCTAGCCACCAGGCGCGCCCGCCGCCGTGCGCGCGCCCGACGCCCCCTTCCTCCGGAGAGATCCCGGCCGATGGCCCAGACCCACCGCCTTCCCGCAGACCGCCTGCCCGGCGGCGACCGGATCGACCGCAGCCGCGCGCTCAGCTTCACCTTCGACGGGCGGCGCTACCTGGGACATCCGGGCGACACCCTCGCCTCGGCCCTGCTGGCCAACGGCGTCCACCTGGTCGCCCGCTCCTTCAAGTACCACCGCCCGCGCGGCATCTTCTCCGCCGGCGCCGAGGAGCCCAATGCCCTGGTGCAGCTCGGCGAGGACCCGCGCACCGAGCCCAACCTGCGCGCCACCCAGGTCGAGCTCTACGAGGGGCTGAGCGCGGCGCCGCAGCACTGCTGGCCCTCGCTCGACTTCGACGTCGGCGCGGTCAACGACAAGTTGGCGCGCTTCTTCCCGGCCGGCTTCTACTACAAGACCTTCATGTGGCCGGCCGCCATGTGGATGAAGTACGAGGCGATGATCCGACAGGCCGCCGGCCTCGGCCGCGCGCCCACCGGTGCCGACCCCGACCGCTACGACAAGACCTTCGCCCATACGGACCTGCTGGTGGTCGGCGGCGGCCCGGCCGGCTTGGCAGCGGCGCTGTCGGCCGCGCGCAGCGGCGCGCGGGTGGTCCTGGCCGAGCAGGAGCCGCTGCTCGGCGGCTGGCTGCTGAGCGCGCCGGAGACCGAGATCGAGGGGCGCCCGGCCCTGGAGTGGGTCGCCGCGGCCGAGGCGGAGCTGGCGCGCCACCCGGAGGTTACCCTGCTGCGGCGCACCCAGTGCTTCGGGGTCTACGACCACAACTTCTTCGCCCTCAACGAGCGCGTCACCGACCATCTGGCCGAGAGCGAGCGGCCGGATCACCTGCCGCGCCAGCGGCTGTGGAAGCTGCGCGCCAGGCAGGTGGTCTACGCCACCGGCGCGATCGAGCGGCCGCTGGTGTTCCGCGACAACGACCGTCCGGGGATCATGCTGGCCGGCGCCGCCCAGACCTACCTGCGGCGCTTCGGCGTGCGACCCGGCGACAAGGCGGTGGTCTTCACCAACAACGACGGCGGCTACGGCGCCGCCCTGGCGCTGCACGCGGCCGGCGGCCGGGTTGCCGCCGTGGTCGACCTGCGCGAGGAGCCGAGCGGCCCGCTGACGGAGCAGGCCCGGGCGGCCGGGCTGGACATCTTCGCCGGCCACGCGGTGATCGGCACCGACGGCGGCAAGCGCGTCACCGGCTGCCGCATCGCCCCGCTCGACGAGAGCGGCACCCGCGTCTTCGGCGGCGGCACGCCGCTGGACTGCGACCTGCTGGTCTCCTCCGGCGGCTGGTCGCCGACGGTGCACCTCTTCGCCCAGGCCAAGGGCCAGCTCGTCTGGGACGCGGCCCAGGCCTGCTTCGTGCCCGGCGCGGCGACCCGTCCCGGCCAGCGCGTGGCCGGCGCCGCCAACGGCGCCTTCGAGCTGGCGCGCTGCCTGGAGCAGGGCCATGCCGCCGGCCTGGAGGCCGCGGCCGAGGCCGGCTTCAAGGCCAAGGGGCGCAAGCCGGCGGCGCCGCGCGGCGAGGCGCCGGGCTTCCTGCCGGCCCGCTTCCTCTACCTGGTGCCCTCCGACACGCCGCTGGGCGAGGGCGGCAAGCACTTCGTCGACCTGCAGAACGACGTCGCGGCCAGCGATCTGCAGCTCGCCCTGCGCGAAGGCTACAGCTCGATCGAGCACGTCAAGCGCTACACCACCACCGGCATGGGCACCGACCAGGGCAAGACCGGTAACGTCAACGCCATCGGCATCGTCGCCGAACAGGTCGGCAAGCCGCTGCCCGAGGTCGGCGTGACCACCTTCCGCCTGCCCTACACGCCGGTCACCTTCGGCACCTTCGCCGGGCGCGACGTGGACGACCTGCTGGACCCGGTGCGCAAGACGCCGATGCACGCCTGGCACCAGGCCAACGGCGCGGTCTTCGAGGACGTCGGCCAGTGGAAGCGGCCCTGGTACTACCCCAAGGCCGGCGAAGACCTGCACGCGGCGGTGCAGCGCGAATCCGCCGCGGTGCGCGACTCCCTGGGCATGCTCGACGCCTCGACCCTGGGCAAGATCGACATCCAGGGGCCCGACGCCGCCGAGTTCCTCAACCGCGTCTACACCAACGCCTGGAGCAAGCTGCCGGTCGGCAAGGCCCGCTACGGCCTAATGCTGAAGGAAGACGGCATGGTGATGGACGACGGCGTGACCGCCCGCCTGGCCGAACAGCACTACCTGATGTCGACCACCACCGGCAACGCGGCCGCCGTGCTGGCGCATCTGGAGGAGTGGCTGCAGACCGAGTGGCCCGAGCTCAAGGTCTACCTGACCAGCGTGACCGAGCAGTGGGCGACCCTGCAGCTCGCCGGCCCCAACGCGCGCCGGCTGCTGGCCCAGTTCACCGACCTGGACCTCTCGCCCGAGGCCTTCGGCTTCATGGAGGTCAAGTCCGCCGAGGTCATGGGGCTGCCGGCGCGGATCTTCCGCATCTCCTTTACCGGCGAGCTGTCCTACGAGGTGAACGTCCCCGCCTCGGCCGGCCAGGCCCTTTGGGAGGCCTTCATGCGTGCCGGCGAGCGCTACGGCCTCACCCCCTTCGGCACCGAGACGATGCACGTGCTGCGCGCCGAAAAGGGCTTCATCATCGTCGGCCAGGAAACCGACGGCTCGGTCACCCCGCTCGACCTGGGAATGGAGGGGCTCTGCTCGAAGAAGAAGGACTTCATCGGCAAGCGCTCACTCGACCGGCCGGACATGCAGCTCGCCGAGCGCAAGCAGCTCGTCGGCCTGGAGACCGAGGACCCGCAGGAGGTGCTGCCCGAGGGCGCCCAACTCGTGGTCACGCCGCCGGACACGCCGCGGCCGAGCACGCCGGTGCCGATGCAGGGCCACGTCACCTCCAGCTATCTGAGCCCCAACCTCGGCCGCTCCATCGCGCTGGCCCTGGTCAAGGGCGGCCGCGACAAGCTGGGCCAGACCCTCTATGCGCCGCTGGCCGACGGGCGCAACGTCGCCTGCCGGCTGGTGTCGCCGGTTTTCTACGATCCCGACGGGGAGAGAATGCGTGGCTGACGAGACCCACGCGGCCGAGCGGCCGCATCCCGACCCGCTGCGCCTGGGGGCCTTCGCCCACCTCGGCCTCGACGCCCACGCCGGCGCCGGCCGCGACGCGGCGCACGGCATCGCCCTGCGCGCCCTGCCCGTGCCGGCGCTGGTCGACCTGCGACTCGACCCGAACGAGCGCGCGGCGGTCGAGGGGGTCGGCCGTGCCCTGGCCCTGGCGCTGCCGCCGCCGGGCGCCAGCGCCGCCGCGCCCGGCACGCTCGCCTATCGCCTGGGGCCCGACGAGTGGTGGCTCCGCAGCGACGGCCTGGCCGCCGAGCTGGCCGCCAAGCTGCGCGCCGCGCTGGGCGAGACCCACGCCGCGGTCACCGAGATCGGCGAGGGCTGGGCCCAGATCGAGGTCGCCGGCCCCCAGGCCCGCGCCCTGCTGGCCAAGGGCTGCCCGCTGGACTTCCACCCCCGCGCCTTTCCGCCCGGGGCGGTGCGGCAGTCGCTGCTCTCCAAGGCCGATGCCGTCTACCGCCTGGTCTCGGCGGAGGCGGAGGCGGAGGCGGAGGGCGAGACGGCGACCGGAACGGCGGCGGCCGGGCCGGTCTTCGAGGTGACCCTGCGCCGCAGCTTCGCCGACTACGGCTGGCGCTGGCTGTACGACGCCGCCCGCGAGTACGGGGTCAGCGTACTAGAGTGATTTGCGACCGTTTGGACGCGCGTCAGCGCGTCCGCCGGTCGCGAAGAATCACTCTAACTCTATGATGTAGAGCAGGTTTCTTGTGATCGGCAGACCCACGCTGTGGGTCTAAACGATCACAACCTGCTCTAGAGTGATTTGCGACCGTTTGGACGCGCGTCAGAGATACCAGGCGCCGAGGTCGATCGAGGTCTCCACGCCCAGCTTGTCGTAGGTGGCGGCGAGCCAGGCGTCGGCGGTCGCGCGGCCGGTCTCGTGCAGCTCGCGCAGGAAGGGCCAGGCCGGGGTCAGCTTGGAATGCACCGAGAGCGCGCGCATGCTGGCCTCCGCCTCGATGGCGTGGATCAGCATGCGCTTCATCGGCCGGTGGACGACCTGGCCCTTGTCGATCATGTCGGTGACGAAGGCGATCGCGCGCATCTCGCGCATCAGCGAGGAGTTGAAGGAGATCTCGTTGACGCGGTTGAGGATGTCGAAGGCGTCGTTCGGCACCTCCTCGCGGTAGAGCGGGTTGGTGTGAACGATCACCACGTCGCGGCTGTCGCAGTTGTAGATCAGCGGGTAGATCGCCGGATTGCCCAGGTAGCCGCCGTCCCAGTAGGCCTCGCCCTCGATCTCGACGGCCTGGAAGAGGAACGGCAGGCAGGCCGAGGCCATCACCGCCTCGGCCGTCAGCTCCGCCGAGTCGAACACCCGGATCTTGCCGCTGCGCACGTTGGTGGCGCTGACGAAGAGCTTGATCGGGCAGTCGCGCCGTAGACCGGCGAAGTCGACGGTCTCGCGCAGCAGGTCGAGCAGCGGGTTCAGGTTGAAGGGATTGAACTGGTAGGGCGAGACCAGCCGCGTCATCACCTCGAAGGCCAGGAGGCCGGCCGAGGGCGCGCCCCAGTCGCCGAACAGCGGGCCCAGCGGACTCGGCTGGGTCGGCGCGAAGCTGGCCGCCTGGCTGACCCGGCGCCAGAAGTCCGACAGCGCCGCGCGCGCCCCGGCCCGCCCGCCGGTCATCAGACCGTGGGCGAAGACGGCGGCGTTCATCGCGCCGGCCGAGGTGGCGGTCACCGCCTCGACCGTCAGCCGCTCCTCGTCGAGCAGACGGTCGAGCACGCCCCAGGCGAAGGCGCCGTGCGCGCCGCCGCCCTGCAGCGCCAGGTTGACGCCCTTCGGCCCGGCCGGCTCGTCCGGGTCGGGCTCCGGCTCGCCGGGGTCGCTCCTGCGCGCGGATGTCGCCATGGACAGGCTCTCCCCGCGCCGGCGGCCTACATGTTGTTGCGGTAGTTCGGCGCCTCGCGGGTCACGGTCACGTCGTGCACGTGGCTCTCGCGCAGGCCCGCGTTGGTGATCCGCAGCATGCGGCAGTTGCGCTGCATGTCCGCCAGGGCGGCGTTGCCGGTATAGCCCATGGCCGCCCGCAGGCCGCCGACGAGCTGGTGGATCACCGCGCCGATCGGCCCCTTGTAGGGCACCTGCCCCTCGATGCCCTCGGGCACCAGCTTGAGGGCGTCGGCCACCTCCTGCTGGAAGTAGCGGTCCGCCGAGCCGCGCGCCATGGCGCCCAGCGAGCCCATGCCGCGGTAGGCCTTGTAGGAGCGGCCCTGATAGAGGAAGACCTCGCCCGGGCTCTCGTCGGTGCCGGCGAAGAGCGAGCCGATCATCACGCAGTCGGCGCCGGCGGCGACCGCCTTGGCCAGATCGCCGGAGTACTTGATGCCGCCGTCGGAGATCACCGGCACATCGGCCTTGCGCGCCACCTCGACCGTGTCGAACAGGGCGGTGAGCTGCGGCACGCCGACGCCGGCGACCACCCGCGTGGTGCAGATCGAGCCCGGGCCGATGCCGACCTTGATGGCGTCGGCGCCGGCGTCGATCAGGGCCTGCGCCCCGTCGGCCGTGGCGATGTTGCCGGCCACCACCTGCACCGTGTTGGACAGGCGCTTGATCTCGCCGACCATGTCGAGCACGCCGCGCGAATGGCCGTGGGCGGTGTCGACCACGATCACGTCGACCTCGGCGGCGAGCAGCGCCTCGGCGCGCGCCAGCCCGTCCTTGCCCACGCCGGTGGCGGCGGCGCAGCGCAGCCGGCCCTGCTCGTCCTTGCAGGCCTGGGGGTGCATCTGCGCCTTTTCGATGTCCTTGACCGTGACCAGGCCGACGCAGCGGTAGTCCGCGTCCACCACCAGCAGCTTCTCGATGCGCCACTTGTGCAGCAGGCGCTTGGCCTCCTCGCGGCTGACGCCCTCGCGCACCGTGATGAGGTTGTCCTTGGTCATGAGCTGCGAGACCGGCTCGCTGGGATTGTCCGCGAAGCGCACGTCCCGGTTGGTTACGATGCCGACCAGCTTCTTGGTGCCCCGCTCGACCACCGGAATGCCGGAGATGCCGTGGGTCTCCATCAGCGCCAGGGCGTTGCGCAGCGGCTCGTCGGGGAAGATGGTCACCGGATTGACCACCATGCCGCTTTCGAACTTCTTCACCCGGCGCACCTCGTCGGCCTGCACGGCGGGAGTCATGTTCTTGTGGATCACGCCCATGCCGCCGGCCTGCGCCATGGCGATCGCCAGCCGCCCCTCGGTCACCGTGTCCATTGCCGAGGAGACCAGCGGGATGTTCAGGTCGATCGAGCGGGTCAGGCGCGTGGTCGTGTCGGTCTGGGCCGGTAGGACGGCGGATTCCGCGGGCTGAAGCAAAACGTCGTCGAAGGTCAGACCCTCGCGGATTTCCATGGCCAACCCCAATGTGTCGAATGAGAGTGGCGGCGCACTATACACATCGCGTTCGCGCTGCCAAGCGGCGCTTGCCGCCGGCGCTGCATAGCCCCCTTGCACCAGGCGGCCGCCCCGCCGCCGGTGCCGGTGCCGGTGCCGGTGCTGGTGCCGGTAAACTGATGCTGGTCAAGGAACCGGCCCCCGGGCCCATGCGATCAAGAGGGTGTCGGGAAGACCTCCGCCACCCGGCGGAGCGAGAGTCAGAGGTAAGGAACGCTACAGACATGAAAGCTCCGATCACCCGCGTCGTCGTCGCCGACGGCTTCCGCGCGCGCTTCTTCGACAACCATGGCATCGGCAAGGGCCTGCAGCCCGCCGACCCGGCGGAGCTGGGCGCCGCCCATCCGCCGGCCCATGACATCGTGAGCGACCGCCCCGGCGCGACGAAGGACAGGCACGGCGAGGCGCTGCACGCCTACGCCCCGACGACCGACCCCAAGGACCACGAGAAGGAGAAGTTCGTCGCCCACATCGGCAAGCTGCTGACCGACCAGGCCGGCCGGAACGAGTACGAGCGGCTGGTGCTGGTGGCCGACCCCAAGACGCTCGGCCAGCTCCGCACGGCCTTGGGCAAGGCCGCCCAGCAGCGCCTGCACGGCGAGCTGGACAAGGACCTGACCCACGCCGGGGAGAAAGAGCTGCCGGATCACCTCGGCAAGATCGTGGCGCTGTAGATCGCCGCCACGGCCGGACTCGGGGCCAGAGTGATTTGCGACCGCAGGGACTCGCGTCGGCGCCTCCGCCGGCCGCGCAAAGCCACTCTGACTCGACGCGGGAAAGCAGGCGTCTCGTGATCGGCCGGCCCGCGACACGGGCTCCTACGATCGCAGCCTGCTCTATCGCGGTGGCCGACCGCGCCCCCCCGCGTGCGGGTCGGCCGGTCGGGTCAACGCCGCGATCGATCCAAGGCTTAACGCGGCCCGCTGGCGCCCGCTGACTCGTCGCCGGCGGTCTCGGTTTCGTCTTCGGCTTCTTCCTCCGGGCGGCCGCGGAATCCCTGGGCGACCACGTAGAGCTCCGAGGATTCCGCCCGGCTGGCCGGCGGCTTGACGTGGCGCACCCGCTCGAAGTTGCGCTTCAAGGTCTCCAGCAGGTCGCGCTCGCTGCCGCCCTGGAAGACCTTGGCGACGAAGGCGCCGCCGGGCGCCAGCACCTCCAGCGCGAAATCCAGGGCCGTTTCGGCCAGGGCGATCACCCGCAGATGGTCGGTGGCCGCATGGCCGGTGGTGGGCGCCGCCATGTCGGAAAGCACCAGATCGGCCGAGCCGTCGAGCGCGGCCTTGATCCGGGCCGGCGCGTCCTCGTCCAGAAAATCGAGCTGCAGCACCGTGGCGCCGGCCATCGGTGCCATCTCCAGGTAGTCGACCGCGACCACCCGGGCTTCCGGGCCGAGCTCCTGTAGCGCCACCTGGGTCCAGCCGCCCGGCGCCGCGCCGAGGTCGACGATCCGCTTGGCGCCCTTGAGCAGGCCGAGCTTCTCGTCGAGCTGCAGCAGCTTGAAGGCGGCCCGGCTGCGATAGCCGCGTGCCTTGGCCTCGGCCACGTAGGGGTCGTTGAGCTGACGCTCCAGCCAGCGGGTCGAGGAGGGTCGGCGCCCGCGCGCCGTGCGGACCCGCTCGCGGAGCTGGCGCGCGCCGCCCAGGCCACCGCCCTGGCCGCCACCGCCCTGGCCGCCACCGCCCTGGCCGCCGCCCCCCTGGCCGCCGCCCGCGCCTCCGGCTCCGCGCCGCCTCTTCGGGCCGCCTTTGCCGCCGCCGGCCCTCTTGCCGCGGCCGCCTGGTCCGCGTCCCTCAGCCATTGCGCCGCTCCGCCGGCCCTTCGGCCGCCCAGACCCCGTCCTCGCGCATCATCAGATAGAGCAGCCCCTCGCGCAGGCCGCGATCCGCCACCGTCAGCCCGGCCGTGGGGCAGAGCCGGCAGAAGGCTTCCAGAATGGCGCAGCCGGCGATCACCAGGTCGGCCCGGTCGCGCCCGATGCAGGGATGCGCCACCCGCGCGTCGTAGGCCATGCTGCGCACCGTCTCGCTCAGGCTGCGCACCACCGGCATCGGCAGGTAGGCGCCGTCGACCCGCGCCCGGTCGTAGCGGGCCAGGCCCAGGTGGATGCCGGTCAGGGTGGTGACCGTGCCGGAGGTGCCGATCATCTGCAGCGCGCCGGCCGCGGCACGCTCGGCCAGGCCGGTGGCCGCGATGAAGTCGCGCAGGCCGGTCGTGACCTCGCGCACCATGGCCTCGTAGACCGGACGCCCGATCTCCTGCCCGCCGAAGCGCTCGGCCAGGTCGACCACGCCGGTCGGCAGCGAGTGCCAGGCCTGCAGCCGGGGCGGCCGGCCGCGCGCGCCGGCTGGCCCACAGGCTGCCCGCTGCGGCCGGCCCGGGCCCTGCGGACGGCCCGTCGCGGGCTCGTCGCAGCGCAGCCAGACCAGCTCGGTCGAGCCGCCGCCGATGTCGATGATCGCGGCCTCGCGCTTGTCGGGCTCCAGCAGCGGCGCGCAGCCGTAGAGCGCCAGCCCCGCTTCCTCCTCGGCGCCGATCACCTCCAGCTCCAGGCCGCAGCGGCGGCGCACGGCGGCCAGAAACTCCGGGCCGTTGGCGGCGCGCCGGCAGGCTTCGGTGGCGACCGCGCGCAGCCGCGTGACGCCGCGCCGCTGCAGCTTGCCGGCGCAGATCTCCAGGGCGCCGAGCGTGCGCTGGATCGCCGCCGGCGAGATGGCGCCGCCGAGCGTCAGGCCCTCGCCCAGACGGACGATTCGCGAGAAGGCGTCGACCACCCTGAAACCGTCGGCGGTCGGGCGGGCGATCAGCAGGCGGCAGTTGTTGGTGCCGAGATCCAGCGCCCCGTACAGCGGGCTGTCTCCACGCGGCCCCGGTGCGCCCAGTCGCCGCGCGCCGCCTGGCGGGCGGCCGGTCCGCCCGAGACTCGACTGCTGCTGCACCTCGCCGCTCACCCTCGCCTCTGTCCCGCTGTTGGCGCGCGCCCCGGCGCCTGCCCCGAGGCGCGGACCGCTCACCGTCTGCCCCGCAGCTTATCCGCCCCGCCCCCCGGTCAACAAGGCCCCGCCCGGCCGCCACCACAGGCGCGCACCGCCGGCCACCACGGCCGGGCAAGGCTTTGTCTGGCGGGGGGTTGAAATCGGGGGGCGGGATGGTCTAGATAGCGGGCTCTGCACAGCCGGGGCCCGGCGGACGCGCCAACAGCGCCGCCACCGCCCGGACCGGTTGGGGGATAGTTTAATGGTAGAACGACGGACTCTGACTCCGTTGGTCCTGGTTCGAGTCCAGGTCCCCCAGCCAACTCTCTGACCTCCTTGAAATTGCAATAGCTTCGCCGCGAGGCGCGGTGGGCTCGGTATCGGCTCTGCGTCCGGACAAGCCGGCGACACGGCCCGGCGGCCGCCCGCCTGCCGGCCCCTTTCTTGCGCGCCCTTGCGGCGGGCCACCGCGCCCCGCCCCGGCTCACGGGTCCGCGCTCATGGCGCAGGCGGGCAGAAAGTCGGCGAAGTGAGCGCGCAGATAGGCGACGAAGGCGCTGCGCAGGTGCGACGGCCGCTCTGATCGAGGTCGTCGTCGTCGCCGCCAAGTAAAGCCGGCGCAGGGCGCGCGCGGCCGCCCCCCTGGCCCGCGCGCGGCTGCGACCCGAGCGCCCGGCAGGGCCGGGGCGGCCGCCGCCGGGCGAGGCTTCAGCCGAGGATCAGGCGCGGCAGGGTGAGCGAGAGCTCGGGCAGGAAGGTGGTCAGCAGCACCACCGGCAGGTAGGCCAGGAAGACGAAGACCAGGGTGGGCGAGAGCATGCGGGCCAGGGGCACGTTGCCGATCAGCCCGGCGAAGTAGAGAATCGGGGCCGTCGGCGGCGTGATCAGGCCCATGCCGAGGTTGGTGGCGATGATCGCGGCGAACTGCACCGGGTCGACCCCGGCCTGCTGCATCACCGGCAGCAGCAGCGGCGCCGCCAGCAGGATGCCGCTGACGTCCTCCATGAACATGCCGACCACCATCAGGAAGAGGTTGGCCATCAGCAGCAGGACGATCGGGTTCTCGCTGACCGCCAGGAAGCTCTCGAGGATCTGCTGCGGCACGTCCTCCAGCGTCCAGACCCGCCCCAGCATGGCCGCGAAGAAGATCATCAGCAGCAGCACGCCGGTGGTGCGCCCGGCGCGCCAGATCACGTCGGCCAGGTCGTTCCAGTCGATGTCGCGGTAGAGATAGATCGACACCGGGATGGCGTAAAGCACCGCGACGGCCGCCGCCTCGGTGGGCGTGGTCACCCCGCCGTAGATGAAGCCCAGGATCAGCACCGGCATAACCAGGCCGAGGCCGGCCCTGCGGCCGCGCCGGGCCAGCTCGCGGGCGAGCTGGCGGGCGTCGACCGGCGGCGGCGCGACCAGCGGCATGCGCCGGGTCAGCACCCGGTTCCAGAAGGCCAGCAGCGCGCAGAGCAGCAGCCCCGGCACCACCGGCGCCAGGAAACTGGCCAGGATCGAGGTGCCGGTGACCCAGCCGAAGAGGATCATCGACGCGCTCGGCGGAATCAGCAGCGCCAGCACCGCCGAGGCGGAGATCAGCGCGGTGGCGTAGCCCCGCTCGTAGCCGCGCGCCTCCATGCGCGGGATCATGATGGTGCCGATCGCCGCCACCGCCGAGGAGGCCATGCCGGAGATGGCGCCGAACACGGCGGTGGCCAGGATCACCACCACGCCGAGCCCGCCGCGCACACGGCCGACCAGGCTGTCGGCCAGGTCGACCAGCCGCTCGGCGATGCCGCCGCGGCTCATGATACTGCCGGCCAGGATGTAGAGGGGAATGGCGATGACGACGATGGAGGAGAGCTTCGAGTAGCCCGCGCCGACCAGGAAGCTGGCCGCGCCGAAATCGCCGAACAGCACCAGGAAGAGCACCGCGCCGGCGAAGCAGAAGGGCACCGGCACGCCGATGACCAGCAGCAGCGTCAGCAGCAGGGCGTCGTAGACGATCAGCTCGCTCACCGCAGGGCCTCCCCCTCGGCCGGCCCCAGAACCAGGCGGCGCAGCCGCTCGAGCAGCTCGACCCCAAAGTAGAGCGTCATCAGGCTGAGGCCGATCGGCATGATGGCGTGGACCCAGGCCATCGGCAGGCCGGTCTCCAGCGACATGCTGCCGCGGCCCAGGGTGTAGGCCAGATACTGCCAGGCCCAGAGCGACATCCAGCCGGCCAGGACCAGGGTGATCAGGCCGGCCAGCGCGCTGAGCGCCTGGCGGGCCCGGCCGCGCGGCAGCAGAAGCTCGACCAGGCTGGCGGAGATGTGGCCGCGCTCCCAGGCGCCGTGGCTGGCGCCGAGGAAGTAGAGGTAGACGGCGACGAAGCTGGCCAGCTCCTCGATCCCGAAGAGCGAGATGCCCATCACGTAGCGGGTGAAGACCTGGACGGCGACGAGCAGGGTCAGCGCCGCGCCGCAGATCACCAGGAGGATCCGCTGCAGGCGCAGCTTCCAGTGCCACACCGCCAGCGCCCCTCCGCGCAGGAAGCGCGGCGTGTTGACCGCCTCCGGCGAGGCGTCGGCGACGGGCCCCCTGTCCTGCGCCGCCGCCGTCTGCGTCTCTGCCTCGTCTCGCATGCTGCCGCTCCTTGTCGGGCTGCCGCGCCCCGCGCCCTGGGCTTGGGGCGGATCGCGCGGCGACCGCGCCGGTCCGCCCCAAGGCCCCGGCCTACTCCACGCCGAGCGAGGCCTTCAGCTTGTTCAGGGTCTCGGCGCCCAGCTCGTCGGCGATCTCGGGCCAGACGTCGCGGCGCACGATCCCGGCCAGCTCCTGCAGCTCCGCCGTCTCGAAGGTGACCACCTCGATGCCCGCCTCGCGCATGGTCTCCAGCGCCGCGGCGTCGGCCGCGGCGACCTCCTCGAAGCGCGCGGCGCTGACCTGCTGGGCCGCCTCGACCAGCACCTTGCGGTCCGCCTCGGGCAGGTCGGCGTAGGTGTCGGAGTTGATGATGAACCAGTCGCCCTCGAAGTGGGTGTTGTACTGCACCCAGGTGCGGGTGATGTCCTTGAAGGATTCCAGCGTCATGTTGGCGGTGCCGCCGACCTGGCCGTCGACCACGCCGGTCTGCATGCCGGTGTAGAGCTCGGCCCAGGGCACCGTCGCCGTGTTGTAGCCCAGCCGCTCGAGCAGCACCCGGTGGGTGGTGCCGCCCGGCCAGACCCGCACCTTCAGGTCGTGCTCGGCGTCGAAGTCCTTGACGTTCTCGACCGGCTGCGCGAAGCCCGCGCCGCCCATGCCGGCGCCGAACACGCCGAGCGGTGTCAGCCCCTGCGGCTCGAGCACCCCCTCGACGATCGAGAAGACGGCGCCGCCGGGCGAGAGCGACTCCTGCGCCGTGTCGTAGTCGATGAAGGCATAGGGGAACCAGGTGATCGCCAGCCGCTTGTCGCTGCTGGTCGCCAGCGGCTGCATCGCCATGTCGACCGCGCCCTGAATGACCTGCTCGTAGACCTCGGTCCAGTCGCCGAGTTGACTGGCGGGATAGACCTTGACCTCGATGCGGCCCTCGGTGCCCTGCTCGACCAGTTCGGCGAAGCGCAACGCCGCGGCCTCGCCCTCGGACCCGGGCTTCTTCAGGGTCGACAGCCGCAGGGTCTCCGCCTGGGCGGCGCCGCCCAGAACCAGGGCCGCGGTCGCGGCCGCAATCGCATAGCTGGCAAACTTCATCGTGCCGTGCCTCATCCGGGTGCTCCTCCAGCGCTCGTGCCGCCCTTTCGTGCCGCTGTGGCGCGGCCTCGACGAGCGACATTTGTATGACCATACAAAACGATCAATCTGACGCTAGCAGTGAAATTTCTGTCGCGTCAATCGACCTTTGCGCAATTTTGCTCCAAAAAACCATTCAAGGCCGGCGTTGATTGTCGTATAATTGCGAAAATTGCCTGACCACCCGCCCACAGAGGCGTGGGACAAGAGGCCGAGGTGAAGAGGAGGAGAGAGCCGCTGTCGGGACTGTTCGACAAGGCCCAGTTCAGCGCCGCCGACACGCCGATCTATCGCCAGATCGCCGACCTGATCGCGGCGAAGATCGCGCGCGGCGAGCTGACGGCGGGCGAGCGGTTGCCGCCGCAGCGCGACATCGCGCGCCAGGCGGGCGTGAACCTGACCACCGTGACGCGCGCCTTCGCGGACCTGCAGGAGCGCGGCCTGGTCACCAGCCGGCCGGGCCGCGGCTCGCTGGTGACCGAGCGCAAGGCCGCGGCCCACTTCAAGTCGGCGCCGCTGGACGCGCAGGGCTACACCGACCTCTCGGTCAACCGGCCGGCGACGACCGGCTATCTGGACGCGCTCGCCGCCCTGCTGCCGCGGCTGCCGGACGACCCGCGCTATCCGGCCCTGCAGGACTTCCACGAGCCGGAGGGGCCCGGCTGGGCGCGCGAGGCGGTCGCGACCTGGTTCGGCGGGCTGATCGGCGTCGCGGCGCCGGAGCGGGTGCTGGTGACCAACGGCGCCCAGCACGGCCTGTCCTGCGTGCTCGGCGCGATCGCGCGGCCGGGCGACGTGATTCTCGCCGACGCCGTGACCTACCAGGGCATCGGCGCGCTCTGCCGCTCGCTCGACCTCGCCCTGAAGCCGGTGGCGATGGACCGCGCCGGCATGCGGCCGGAGGCCTTCGCGCAGGCCTGTGCCGAGCAGGCGCCGCGGGCCGTCTTCCTGGTGCCCACGCTGCACAACCCGACCACCATCACCCTGGCGGCCGAGCGGCGGCGCGCCCTGGCCGAAACCGCCCGGCGGCACGGCGTGCTGCTGATCGAGGACGACGTCTACCGGCCGCTGAAGGACCGCGCGCCCGAGGCCTTCGCCGCCAGCGACCCCGACATCACGGTCCACCTCGGCGGCTTTTCCAAGAGCATCGCGCCGGGGCTGCGCTTCGGCGCGGTCCTGGCGCCGGCCCCGCTGGTCGGCGACATCGCCGCGATGCTGCGCATCAACTGCTGGAGCACCGGGCCGCTGACCGCGCTGATCGCCGCGCGAATGATCGAAGAGGGACAGGTCGGACAGATCCTCGAGGGGCAGAAGCGCGAGTTCGAGGCGCGGCAGGCGCTGGTCGGCGCGGAGCTGACCGACTTCGACCTCGCGCAGGACCCGCAGGCGCCCCATGCCTGGCTGCACCTGCCCGAACCGTGGCACGCCAACGCCTTCGTGCGCGCGGCCAGCCAGGCCGGCGTCGGCGTGCTGTCCGGCGAAGCCTTCGCGGTCAGCCGCAACGCGGTGCCGCACGCGGTGCGGATCAACGTCGGCGCGGCCCGCTCGCGCGCGCAGTTGCGCGAGGCGCTGGTGCGCCTGCGCGAGGTGCTGCGCGGCGGCCGGCGCCTGCTTGAGCCGGTGATCTGATTCCGCGGCGATCCGACCCAACGGCGATCCTGCGCTCTTACGATCCAACACTCTGGGGAAAAGGACCTCCATGACGGTCGCGACGGACACGGAAATCCTCGTCATCGGCGGCGGAGCCATCGGCCTGGCCACGGCCCTGCGGCTGGCCGAGGACGGCCGGGAGGTGACCTTGCTGGAGCCCAACGCGCCGGGCTCCGGCGCCTCCTACGGCAATGCCGGCACCATCGCCGACTACGCCGTCATCCCGGTCGGCACGCCGGCCGTGCTGCGCAACCTGCCGGCGCTGCTGTTCGACCGCGACTCGCCCCTGTCGGTGCGCAAGGCGGCGCTGCCGACCCTCTTTCCCTGGCTGCTGCGTTTCGCGCGCGAATCGCTGCCGGCGCGGATGCGCCGCAACGTCGCCGCCCTGGCGCCGCTGGTCGGCGCCGCCGCCGGGGCTTGGCGCGAGCTGGCGGCGGCGATCGACGCGGCCGAGCTGCTGCGGCGCAACGGTTGCGTCTACGCCTACGCCACGCAGCGCGACATCCGGGCCGCCGCAACCGACATCGCCCTGCGCCGCGACCACGGCATCGCGCAGGAGCTGCTCTCGCCCGAGGAGCTGGGCCAGCTCGAGCCTGGGCTGCCGCGCTTCGACGGCGGCGCCCTCTTCTTCCCCGAGGCGATGAGCCTGACCGATCCGGGCGAGACGATGCAGCGCCTGGCGGCCGCGGCCCGGCGGGCCGGCGTGCAGGTGCTGCCACGGCGGGCCGAGCGGCTGGAGCGGCTGGCGCCGGGGGTGCGGGTGACCACCGCCGAGGGCCCGGTGACGGCGCGCACCGCCGTGATCGCCGCCGGGGCCCACTCCAAGGCGCTGGCCGCCCAGGCCGGCGAGCGGGTCTGGCTCGACACCGAGCGCGGCTATCACATCGAGTTCGACCTGCCGACGCCGCCGCTGTCGCGGCCCGTCTCGCCCACCGCGCGGGGCTTCTACATGGTGCCGATGCAGGGACGGCTGCGCATTGCCGGGCTGGTCGAGCTGGGCGGCCTGACGGCGCCGGTCAACCCGCGGCGCTTCGCCCAGCTCGAACAGGGCGCGCGCAGCCTCTTTCCCACGCTGGGCGCGCCGGACCGCACCTGGCTGGGCTTCCGCCCGTCGATGCCGGACTCGGTGCCGGTCATCCGCCCGGCGCGCGGCGGCCGCGACGTCATCCTCGCCTTCGGCCACGGCCACCTGGGCCTGACCCTGGCGCCGGTGACCAGCCGCATCGTCAGCGACCTGATCGCCGGCCGCGCCCCGGCAGCCTGACGCGCCGCGGCGCGCCCGAACGGTCGCAAACCCCTTTAGCCCATCCGTTCCGAGGCGAAGCTGCCCGGCGAGGCGGGGAAGACCACGGTCTTGTTGCCGTTGAGAAAGACGCGGCGATGGATGTGGGCGTGGATGGCGCGGGCCAGCACCTGGCTTTCCACGTCGCGGCCGAGGCTGACGTAGTCCTCCGGGCTCTGGGCGTGGGTGACCCGCACGATGTCCTGCTCGATGATCGGCCCCTCGTCGAGGTCGGCGGTGACGTAGTGCGAGGTCGCGCCGATCAGCTTTACGCCGCGCTGGAAGGCCTGCTTGTAGGGGTTGGCCCCCTTGAACGACGGCAGGAAGGAGTGGTGGATGTTGATGATGCGCCCCGACATCTTGCGGCAGAACGCGTCCGAGAGCACCTGCATGTAGCGCGCCAGGACGATCAGCTCGGCGCCGCTGTCCTCGACGATCTCCAGCAGCCGCGCCTCCGCCTGGGGCTTGGTCTGCTGCGTCACCTTGATGTGGTGGAAGGGGATGTCGTGGTTCACCACCAGCTTCTGGTAGTCCAGGTGGTTGGAGACCACGCCGACGATCTCGATGGGCAGCGCGCCGATGCGCCAGCGGTAGAGGATGTCGTTGAGGCAGTGCCCGAAGCGCGAGACCATGAGGAGCACCTTCATCCGCTCGGCCTCGTCATGGAAGGCGTAGGTCATCTCGAAGCGCTCGGCGATGGCGGCGAAGCCCTCGTCCAGGCTGGCCGGCGCCACCGGCGTTTCCGTCTCGAAGCTGACGCGCATGAAGAAGCGGCCGGTCTGGGCATCGTCGAACTGCGAGCTGTCGGTGATGTTGCAGCCGTTGTCGGCGAGATAGCCGGCGATGGCGGCGACGATGCCACGGGCCATCGGGCAGGTGACCGTCAGAGTGCACTTCGTCATGTCGACCTCTTCTCGGGCGGCGGTATGCCGCAGGCGGATTGCGAACGGGAGGGGCCGGCGCGGCGCCGGGCCAAGGCGTGGCGAGTCCGGGCCGTTAGAGCAGGCGCGGCGGAGTCAGGCCAGCCCCTTTGAGGGTGGCGCGCCCCCGCCGCCCGCTGGTCAGGTGGCCGGGTCGGCCGTCCGACTGTCGGCCGTCTGACTGTCGGCGGCCGGGCTCTCGGTGTGCTGGCTGTCTGCGGTCTGGGGCGCGAAGGAGCGTTCGAAGAAGGCGAGCCAGTTCTCGCCCATGATCTGCGCCACCTCCGCCGCGGAGAAGCCGACCCGGGCCAGCCCGTCGGCGATCTTGGCGAAGTCGCGGTTGTCGCGGAACCAGGCCGGCTGCGGCGGAAAGCCCGCCTGCGCCGCCGAGCCCTCGCCGTAGTCGGTCTGCTTCGACCAGCGGCCGTTGCGCATCCAGGCCACCACGCTGTCCGGCTGGTCCTGGCAGAGGTCGCTGCCCAGCCCCAGGCGCGCCACCCCCATCAGATCGGCCGTGCGCGCCACCATCTCGCAGAAGGACTCCAGGCGGCAGTCCGACTTGTCCTTGAGGTGGTGGGGATAGGCCGAAAAGCCCAGCATCCCGCCGCTCTGCGCCAGCGCGCGCAGCACCCGGTCCGACTTGTTGCGCAGCGCCGGGTGCCAGAAGGCCGGGTTGGCGTGGGTGATCGCGATCGGCCGCGTCGACAGCTCGATCGCCTCCAGGGTCGAGCGCTCGGACGAGTGGCTCATGTCGACCACCAGACCGACCCGGTTCATCTCCGCCACCACCTGCCGGCCCATGCGCGTCAGACCCGGGTCCTCCGCCTCGTAGCAGCCGGTCGCCAGCAGCGACTGGTTGTTGTAGCTGAGCTGCATGAAGCGCACCCCCAGCGCATGCAGCACCTCCACCAGACCGATGTCGTCCTCGATCGCCGAGCAGTTCTGCAGCCCGAAAAAGATCGCCGTGCGACCCTCCGCCCGCGCCCGCCGCACGTCCGCCGCGCTGCGACCGGCGAAGATCAGCTCCGGATAGGCCGCGAACCGGCGGTTCCAGGCCTCGATGTTCGCAACCGTCTCGCGGAAGTTCTCGTGATAACAGATCGTCACATGCACCGCCGAAACCCCGCCGGCGCGCATCTGACGGAAAATCTCCTCCGACCAGGCGCTGTACTGCAGTCCATCGATGATCACGGGAGGCGCGGAGGTCATGTCGGCCGGGTTTCCTTTTCCTGGGTCTGACGATCGGGCCGCTCGGTGTCGGCGGCTTCGGCTGGGGCGCTGCGCAACGCGACCGTGAGTTCGAGGAGCAGCGGCGCGTTGCGCGGCAGGCGGCTGACGCCGATCACGGAGCGCGGATGGCGGCCCGCCGCGCCGAAGGCGGTCTCCAACAGCCCCGAGGCCGTGTCCGCAACCCTGGACATCTCCTGAAAGCCCTCGGCGACCGCCACGAAGCAGTCCATGCGCAGGACGCGGGCGACGTTGTCGAGGCCGCCCGCCAGCGCATCGAGCCAGGCCAGCCCCTGCTGCGCGGCGACGCGCGCCGCCGCCTGCGCCTCGGCCAGCGAGACCTCGCCGCCGACGCGGCCCGCCACGGTGATGCGACCGCTGCCGGTCTTGGGAATCTGGCCGGCGAGAAAGGCCGTGCGCTCGTGGATCGCCAGCGGCACGTAGGCGAACTCCGTCGGGTGCGGCTCGGGCAGCGCGATCCCGGCGGCGGCGAGGCGCGCGCGCACCCCGCCGCGGGGCTCGGCGACGGCCGCATCGCCGGCCGGATCGGGATGAAGCGAGGTCATGGCGTGGTGGTCCGGCTGGAGAGTTGCCGCTGCAGCAGCCAGGTCGCCACGATCAGGGCGAGCGCGGCCGCGTCGGCGATCAGGTTGGGGGCGATGGTCAGCGCGGCGGCGGCGGCCAGGGCCAGGCGCCCGAACCACGGCAGCGGGCGCCCGCCGAGCCAGCCCGAGACGGCGATCGTCAGGCAGACGATGGAGACGCCGCAGCGCGCCAGTGTGGGCAGGATCTGCCAGCTCCACTCGGCGAGCAGCAGCTCGGGATTGGCCACGAAGAGGAAGGGGATGATGTAGACCGGCACGCCGAGCGCGAAGGCGCGCCAGCCGACCGCGGCCGCGCGCGCGCCGGCGATCGGCGCGGCGGCGTAGGCCGCGACGGCGACCGGCGGCGTGATCTGGCCGAGCACGGCGTAGTAGAACACGAAGAGGTGGGCGCCCAGCGGGTCGGCGCCGAGATCGACCAGGGCCGGCGCGACCAGGGTCGCCTGGATGATGTAGGCCGGCGTGGTCGGCATCCCCATGCCGAAGACGAAGGCCGCGACCATCGCCAGCACCAGCGCGATCGGCAGCGAGTTGCCGGCGATGTCGACCACCAGGCTGCTGAAGCGGAAGCCCAGCCCGGAGATCTGCACGATGCCGACGATGATGCCGGCCGAGGCGCAGGCGATGGCGACCACCACCGCGCCCTGGGCCCCGATGCGCAGACCGTTGACCAGGGTCGCGGGGCTGACGACGGTGCTGCGCCGCAGGTAGGGCACGAGCAGCGCCGACACGACGCCGAAGAAGGCGGCGTAGGCGGGCGAATAGCCCTGCACCAGCAGCGTCACCAGCACCGCCAGCGGCAGCAGGAAGGTCCAGCCCGCCCGCAGGGCCTGCCAGGTCGAGGGCGCGCCCGCCTGCTCCAGCGGCCGCAGGTCGCGCTTGAGCGCTTCCCAATGCACCGCGACCAGCAGCGCGGCGAAGAACAGCACCGCCGGCACCACCGCGGCGCGCGCCACCTCGAGATATTCGATGCCGAGGATCGCGGCCATCAGGAAGGCCGCCGCGCCCATGATCGGCGGGGTGATCTGCCCGCCGGTGGAGGCGACCGCCTCGACCGCGCCGGCGAACTCCTTCTTGTAGCCGAGCCGCTTCATCAGGGGGATCGTCAGCGCCCCGGTGGTGGCGACGTTCGCCACCGAGCTGCCGGACATGGAGCCCATCAGCGCGCTGGCGATCACCGACATCTTGGCCGGGCCGCCGCGGCTGCGGCCGGTGGCCGCGCGGGTGAGGTTGATGAAGAAGTCGCCGCCGCCGATGACCTGCAGGACCGCGCCGAACACCACGAACAGAAAGATGAACTCGGTGGAGACGCCGAGCGCCGTGCCGAAGATGCCCTCGAAGCTGAAGTACATCTGGTCGACGAACTCGTTGATGCCGACGCCGCGGTGGGCCAGCGGGCGCAGGACGTCGACGAAACGCAGGTAGGGGCCGACGAAGCCGTAGGCGATGAAGACCAGGCAGAGTGCGGTGATCGTGTAGCCGAGGGTGCGCCGGGTCAGCTCCAGCACCACCGCGACGGTGCCCAGGGCGACGAAGAGCTCGAGCCCGGTCGCGGCCTGGGTCCAGGGCGGCCGCACGACGATCGCCTCGTGATTGACGATCATGTAGCCCAGGCTGACCAGCGACAGCCCGATCCACCCGGCATCGGCCGCCGTGCCCAGCTTGCCGCGCCGCAGCCTGTAGAGCAGGAAGCCGATCACCAGCGCGAAGAGCAGATGCGCGGCCCGCAGCAGCAGGTTCGGCATCAGCACGAACGGCGAGGCGGCGACGAGGTGGAAGACGGCCATCGCCACGGCGAGCGCGCCGACGACCCTGTCGGGAAGATCCCGCAGCGGCTGTTCTGTCATGTCGACGATCCAGACTGGTGCCGGAAAGCGGGCCTGCCGTGACCGGCCACCCCGCGACGCGGGCCCGCCGGTCACGATCCGCCCCAGGCCTTATTCGGAGAGCTTGCCTTGCGAATAGGCGATGCCCTGCGCTTCGAAGAACTTCTTCGCCCCGGGGTGGAGCGGCACCACCATGCCCTTGCCCACCGTGTCCTCGCTCATGAAGTTGAGCAGGTCGTGGGTCCGCTTGAACTGCGCGAGGTTGGTCCAGATCGTCTCGACGATGCGGTAGGCCGTCTCCTCGGGCATGTCCTTCGAGGCGAAGAGGAAAGTCTTGGTGCCGACCGTGGTCGCCGGCTCCTCCTGACCGCCGTAGAGCCCCGCCGGCAGCTCCACCTGCTCGAAGCCGCCGCCGTACTGCTCGAGATAGGCCGCCAGCTTGTCGTCGTCGAAGGAGAGGGTGCGCATCGGCCGCGCGGTCTCGTTCTCCAGCACCGTCGGGTGCGGGTAGAGCGAGACCCACATCACGGCGTCGAGCTGGCCGTTGCGCAGGCCCTTGTGCGATTCCGACCAGCTCAGCTTGTGGAGCTGGCCGCCGTCGGCCTCGATGTCCTCGATCGACATGTCGTGCACGGCGAGCAGGTGCTCGAAGGCCAGCCAGGAGGTCTGGCCCGGCTGCCCGGCGCTCATCTGCTTGCCCTTCAGATCCTCCAGCGCGCGGATCTCGGAGTTGGCATCGACCCAGATCTGAATCGCGCTCGGGAAGAAGGTCATCAGCCCGCGGACATCGCGCACGGGATTGTCCGGCGTCGCCGGATCGCGGCCCTGCCAGGCGTCCCAGGCATTGTTGGCCGAGGTGATGCCGAGGTCGGCCTGGCCGTTGTTCACGCGCAGCAGATTCGGCCCGGAGCCGCCGGGCTGGACGTCGACCAGCGTCTCCGGGAACTCGCGGCGCAAGAGGTCGCCCAGGCCGGTGGCGACCACGTTGAAGGTGCCGCCCGACGGCCCGCCGCCGATGGTGAGGAACTCGGGCGCGTCGGTCTGCGCGGCGGCGAAGCCGGCGGGGGCGAGGCAAACCGCGGCCAGCGCGCCGGCGGCGAACCCGAGTCGCCGCCAAGTGTGGGGACGAAGACGTTTCATGTGGGCGGTCCTCCCGACCTTTTCGTGCAGTTACGGGAAAAGGCTAGGAAGCGCCGCCTTTCCGCCACAAGATAAAAATGCAATATTTCAATGAAAATTATCTATTTATCAGATTACTCTATGAATATCCGCTCTGGCGAGAGAATACTCGGCAACGCTTGCGCGAGCTCGTCACGCATCGCTTCCGCAGCCGGCGAAAGGGCCCGCCCCCGCCGCGCGACCAGGCCGATCTGGCGAATCACCGTCGGCCGCACGAGCTGGCGGAAGACCAGCGTGGGATGCCGCTCGAGCATGGCGGCGAAGGCCGGAATCGCCGTGATCCCCAGACCGGCCTCGACGAGGCTGAGGGCGGTGAGGATGTTGGAGACCTCGTGTCCGGGCAGGCGGACGTCGTCGGGGATCGAGCGGGTGCGGTCGAGCAGGTGGTGAATGCCGGTGTCGGCCGCCAGGCCGATGATCTGGTGCGCCAGCAGGTCCTTCCAGGCGACCGGGCCGTTGGCCTTGGCCAGCGGGTGGTCGCGGCGGAAGACCGCGCCGAAGCGGTCGGAGAACAGCGGCGTGAAGGCCAGCTCGGGATCGCCCTCGAAGTTGCCGGCGATGCCGAAGTCGACCTCGTTGCGCGCCACCCGCTCCCACACGCCCGAGCTGTTGTCGTCGCGCAGATGCACCTTGATGCCGGGGTAGCGCGCCGAGAAGCTGGAGGTGGCCTGCGGGATCAGCGTCGTGGCGACCGAGGGCAGCACCGCCAGGGACACGCGCCCGGTATGGCGCTCCGCCACCGAGCGGGCATGGGCGACGGCGCTGTCGAACTCCTCGAGCAGCCGCGTGACCGTGGGCAGGAACTTCGCGCCCTCCTCCGTCAGGGTCAGGCGCCGGGTGGTGCGGTTGATGAGCTTGAGGTTGAGCTCGCGCTCGAGCTGCTGGATCGCCATGCTGAGCGACGGCTGGGTCAGCGACAGCCGCTCGGCCGCGCGCGTGAAGCTGCCGCAGCGGGCGACCTCCTCGAAGGCGCGCAGGTAGGAGATCTTGACGCTCATGGCGGGCCGGGGCTCTTCGCGCGCTCCACCTCGGCCGTCGCCAGGGCCAGCAGGAACAGCGTGCCGGCGACCACGAAATCGGTCCACAGGCCAAGGGAGATCGCCGTAATGGTGAGCCAGGCGATCAGCGGCGGCACCGCGCAGCAGCGCGCACCCAGGGTCGTGCCCCAGCGCCGGGCCGCCGCCGCCACGCCGGCACTGAGCGCCAGGACCCCGGCCAGCCCCCACAGCCCGAAATCCAGCAGCAACTCGACGGCGATGGCGTGGGCGTGGTTGACGCGCTCCAGCTCCATCAGCGTGTCGCGCAGCTCGCGGTAGCTCTGCAGCCCCCAGCCGGTCAGCGGCCGCTCCAGCGCCAGGCGCAGCCCCTCGCTCCACAGCTCGACCCGCCAGGACCAGTTCTGCGGCAGCTCCAGACCGCGCGCCATCAAGTCGGGCGCGACCAGCACCGTCGCCGCCGGCAGCAGCAGCACCGCGGCGGTCGCCGCCACCAGCAGCCAGGGCCGCAGCGCGAACAGCGCGGCCAGGCCCCCCAGCAGCAGCCCGAGGCTGAGCGACTGGGAGGGCGAGGTCACGGCCAGAAGCAGGGGCACGGCGAAGGCCCAGAGCGTGGCCCGCCGGCCGCTCGCCCGATACCAGAGCGCGGCCAGCAGCCAGGCCGCCGGCGCGGCGAGGAACAGCGTCTTGGCGAAGGGATGGCCGACCAGCGACAGCTTGGCGTAGTCGACCCCGCCGGCAAAGGTCGGCAGGCTGGCCCCGAGCCCGACCATGACGCCCCAGGCGACCAGAATCACCGCCAGTCCGGCCGGCGGCATCCAGGCCGCCAGCGGCAGGCGGCCCCGCCGCAGCAGCTCGAACCCCGCCAGGCCGACGAGCGCCATCAGCCAGGGCTGGCCCAGGCGCTGCAGCGGCTCGCCCAGCGGCATCAGGAGGGTGACCAGGCTGGCCGCCGCCATCAGGGCCACGGCCAGCAAGCTGGCCCAGGCGGGGCGCAGGTCGCGCCGGGCCACGGCCAGCGCCACGGCGGCCAGCGGGATGACCCCGGACAAGACCGCCACGAAGCCGCGCGGCTGCACCAGCATCAAGACGAAGAGCGTCGCCAGACCGGCCGTGAGAAGCCGGCTCCAGGTCACCCGGCTCAGGCCCAGCGGGCGGTGGCGGCTGTCGATCGGCGCGGCGGTCATGATTCGGAGCTTGCGTCCCTCGTGCGCGAAAAGGAGGTGAAAGTCATCGGCCCACCGCGAACGGCGCCGCAGGACCCTGCGTCGCCGCGCCGGCAACGCCGCGCCTGCACGGCCGCGCCTGCGCCGTCACCCGCCTCGGTCCCTGCGCGAGGAACGGGGTTCTGGCATGGTGGCGAGCACGCTATAAGGCCGAGACGTGGCGACAGGTCAAGATCGCCCTGCCGCCGCTCACCGACGACCGCGACCTTGAGGATACTCCATCATGCTTTCGACCTCGCAGCGCCCGCGGGTTCTGGTGACGGGTGGCGCAGGCTTCCTGGGCTCGTTCCTCTGCGAACGCCTCCTGGCCGCCGGCCACGACGTGATCTGCGTCGACAACTTCTACACCGGCAACCGCGACAACATCCTGCACCTGCTGGACAACAAGCGCTTCGAGTTCATCCGCCACGACGTCACCTTCCCGCTGTATCTCGAGGTCGACTGGATCTTCAACCTCGCCTGCCCCGCCTCGCCCCTGCACTACGCCCGCGACCCGGTGCAGACGGTCAAGACCAACGTGCACGGGGCCATCAACATGCTGGGCCTGGCCAAGCGCACCAAGGCCCGCATCTTCCAGGCCTCCACCTCCGAGGTCTACGGCGACCCCAGCGTGCACCCCCAGACCGAGGGCTACTGGGGCAACGTCAACCCGATCGGGCCGCGCGCCTGCTACGACGAAGGCAAGCGCTGCGCCGAGACGCTGTTCTTCGACTACCACCGTCAGTACGGACTGGAGATCCGGGTCGGCCGCATCTTCAACACCTACGGCCCGCGCATGCACCCCTCGGACGGGCGCGTGGTCTCCAACTTCGTGCTGCAGGCCCTGCGCGGCGAGCCGATCACCCTGTTCGGCGACGGCAGCCAGACCCGCTCCTTCTGCTACGTGGACGACCTGGTCGAGGCGATCCTGCGCCTGATGCAGAGCGACCACGCCGAGGCGACCGGGCCGATCAACCTCGGCAATCCCGGCGAGTTCACCATCCGCGAGCTGGCCGAAACGGTGATCGAGATGACCGGCTCGCGCTCCCGAATCATCGAGAAGCCGCTGCCCGAGAACGACCCGCTGCAGCGCCAGCCGAACATCGACCGGGCCCGCGAGCTGCTGGACTGGGAGCCGAAGGTGAGCCTGCGCGAGGGCCTGACCCACACGATCGCCCACTTCGACGAGCTGCTGAAGCACGCCGCCCCCTCGGTTGTCGTCATCTAGAGCGATGCCCGACCTGATCGAATCGCATTTGCGATTCGCCAGGTTGGACAGCATCACTCTAACACTATGGTTTAGGGCGGTTTTGGGCCGATCGGCAGACCCACGTCGTGGTTCCACTCGATCGGAAACCGCCCTAGGCGAGGCTGCCGATGGTGCGGCGGAAGCGCAGCAGCGCGGTGCCGAAGAGCAGGCCGCCGATCAGAGCCAGCGCGAGAAACTGCGGCCAGACCTGGTCGAGGCCGGCGCCGCGGTAGAGGATCGCCTGGGCCAGCATGACGAAATGGGTGTTGGGCGCCGTCAGCATCGCCCACTGCACCAGTTCCGGCATGGACTCGCGCGGCGTGGTAGCGCCGGACAAGAGCTGCAGCGGCAGCAGGATCAGGATCAGCAGCAGCCCGAACTGCGGCATCGAGCGGGCGAAGGTGCCCAGGAAGATGCCGAGCGAGGTGGTGGCGAAGAGGTGGACCGCGGCGCCGGCCAGGAACAGCGCGACCGAGCCCTCGATCGGCACCGCCAGCAGCCCCTGGACCACGCCGAGCAGCGAGACGGCGCAGGCGAGCAGCACCACCAGCCCCATCGCCCAGACCTTGCTGGTCATGATCTCGGCCGGGGTGACCGGCATGACCAGCAGATGCTCTACCGTGCCGTGCTCGCGCTCGCGGATCAGCGCGGCACCGGTCAGGATGATGGAGAGCATCGTGACGTTGCCGATCACCTCCATGATGGCACCGAACCAGGACTTGTTGAGCTGCGGGTTGAAGCGCACCCGCAGCGCCAGCTCGACCGGCGGCTCGCGCGTCGCGCGGTAGCGCTTCACGAAAGCCTCGACCTCCTCGCTGACGATCGCCTGCACGTAGCGGCTGCCGGCGAAGGCCTGGGTCATCCGTGTGGCGTCGACGTTGAGCTGGATCTCGGGTCGCCGCCCGGCCAGCACGTCGCGCTGGAAGTCGGGCGGGATGTCCAGCGCGAAGGTGTCGAGCCCGGCATCCATGCGGGCGTCCATCTGCGACTGGGTGATCAGCTTCGGCGGATTGAAGTAGGGCGGGTAGAAGGCCGCCACGATGCGCGTCGACAGCGGCGAGCGGTCCTCGTCGACGATAGCGATGGCGGCGTTGTTCAGCGTCTCCGGCATGGCCGTCGCCGCCGCGTAGATCGCCACCGAGAAGGCGTAGACGATCAGGATCATCAGCACCGGATCGCGGACCAGGCTGCGCAGCTCCTTGATGCCGAGATGGCGCACGTTGGCCAGCCGCATGGCGCTAGCGCTCCTGCTTGCGCAGCAGCGCCATGCAGGCGGCGAGCAGCAGCGGCACCGAGACCGCCAGGGCGAGCAGCGAGGCCTCCAGATCGCCGGCGCCGAGCGCCTTGGAGAAGGTGCCGCGGGCGATGGTCAGGAAGTGGCTGGTCGGATAGACCTCGCCGATCAGCCGCCCCAGCCCCTGCAGCGAGGAGACCGGGTCGATCATGCCCGAGAAGTTGACCGCCGGCAGGATCGAGAGCACCGCGGTGCCGAAGATCGCCGCGATCTGGCTGCGCATGAAGGCGGAGATCAGCAGGCCGACCGCCGTGGCCGCCGCGACATAGAGCACCGCGCCCAGCAGCAGGGTGAGGAAGCTGCCCTTGAGGGCGATGCCGAAGGCCGTCACGGCGAGCAGAGTGAGCAGCAGGAAGCTCACCGTCGACAACAGCACGTAGGGAAGCTGCTTGCCCAGCAGGAACTCCAGCCGCGTGGTCGGGGTGACGTAGAAGTTGACGATCGAACCCAGCTCCTTCTCGCGCACCACGCTGAGCGCCGCCAGCATCGCCGGGATCAGCATCAGCAGCAGCGGGATCACCCCCGGAACCATGGCGACCAGGCTCTCCAGGTCGGGGTTGTAGCGAAAGCGGGTCTCGATCTCGACCGGGCCCGCCAGCGCCCCGGCGTAGCCGCGCTCGCGCGCCTTGGTGGCCAGCCAGTGGGCGTGGATGCCCTGCACGTAGCCGCGGATCGTCTCGCCGCGGGTCGGCATCGCGCCGTCGATCCAGGCGCCGACCTGGGCCGGGCGGCCGCGGGCGATGTCGCGGGCGAAGCCGGTCGGGATCTCCACCGCCAGGCTCAGCTCGCCCGAACGCATGCGGCGGTCGAGCTCGGCGTAGCTGGCAAGCGGCGGCCGTTCGACGAAGTAGCGCGAGCCGGCCAGGTTGAGCGTGTAGTCCTGGCTGGTCGTGGTCTGGTCGCGGTCCAGCACCGCGAAGGTCAGCTCCTCCACGTCCAGGCTGATGCCGTAGCCGATCACGAACATCAGGATCACGCTGCCAACCAGCGCCAGCGTCAGCCGGATGGGGTCGCGCACCAGCTCCAGCGCCTCGCGCCGTGCGTAGCTGATCACCCGGCCGGGATCGAAGCGCCGCTGCCGGCGCTGCGTGGCATCGCTCGGCGCGGCCGGCACGCCGGGCGCGGCCGATGCCGAGGCTGCATCCGGCGCGCCCTCGGCGCCCGCCGGCGCCTGCGCGCGCACCGATTCCTCGAGATAGGCGATGAAGGCCGCCTCCAGGCTGTCGGCCTCGCGGGCGGCCGCCAGCTCCGCCGGCCGGCCGGTCACCAGAACCTGGCCGGCGTGCATCAGGGAGATGCGATCGCAGCGCTCCGCCTCGTTCATGAAGTGGGTGGAGATGAAGATGGTCACCCGCTCGCGCCGCGACAGTTCGGCCAGCATGCGCCAGAAGGCGTCGCGCGCCACCGGATCGACGCCGGAGGTCGGCTCGTCGAGGATCAGCATCTCCGGCTCGTGGATCATCGCCACCGCCAGGGACAGGCGCTGGCGGTGGCCGAGCGGCAGTCCCTCGGGCAGGGACTCGCTGACCTGCGCCAGATCGAAACGCTCGATCATGCGCGCGACCCGGTCGGGGATCTCGGCCTCGGCCACGCCGAACAGCCGGGCGTGCAGCACCAGGTTCTGGCGCACCGTCAGCTCGGTGTAGAGCGAGAAGGCCTGGGACATGTAGCCGACCCGCCGGCGGGTGGCGAGGTCGCGCGGGTCGATCTCCTGCCCGAACAGCCAGGCCCGCCCCGCGCTCGGCGGCAACAGGCCGGTCAGCATCTTCATCGTCGTCGTCTTGCCGCAGCCGTTGGAGCCGAGGAAGCCGAAGATCTCGCCGCGCCGGATGCGGAAGCTGGCGCGGTCGACCGCCGTGAAGTCGCCGAAGCGCTTGGTCAGGCCCTGCGCCTCGATGGCGATGTCGCGGCCGTCCTCGGACTCGGGCAGCGGCGCGATCTCCACCGGGCGGTAGCGGGCGCGCTGTTCTTCCGGCAGCAGGGCGATGAAGGCGGCCTCCAGGCTCTCGCTGCCGGTGCGCGCCAGCAGCGCCTCGGGCGTCGCGGTGGCCAGTACCCGACCGCCCTCCATCGCCACCAGCCAGTCGAAGCCGGCGGCCTCCTCCATGTAGGCCGTGGCGACCAGCACGCTCATCTGCGGGCGTTCGGTCCGGATCGCCTCGATCAACTGCCAGAACTGCCGGCGCGACAGGGGATCGACGCCGGTGGTCGGCTCGTCGAGGATCAGCAGGTCGGGATCGTGGATCAGCGCGCAGCAGAGGCCGAGCTTCTGCTTCATGCCGCCCGAGAGCTTGCCGGCCGGCCGCTCCAGAAAGGGCGCGAGCCCGGTCGCCTCGGTCAAGGTGGCGATGCGGCGCCGGCATTCGGCGCGGTCGTGGCCGAACAGGCGGCCGAAGAAGTCGATGTTCTCGAACACCGACAGGGTCGGGTAGAGGTTCTTGCCCAGCCCCTGCGGCATGTAGGCGATGCGCGGGCAGACCCGCCGGCGGTGGGCGGCGCTGGCCATGTCGCCGTCCAGCACCTGCGCGTGGCCCTGCTGCAGCGCGCGGGCGCCGGCGACGATGGACAGCAGGCTCGACTTGCCGACGCCGTCGGGGCCGATCACCCCCACCATGCGCCCGGCCGGAATGTCCAGCGTCACCTCCCGCAGGGCCGTGCGCTTGCCGTAGCGCAGGCCGATTTCGCGCAGCCGCGCGACCGGCGCGGGCTCGGCCGCCGGCGTGTCGCGCTCAGTCATCGGGCAGCTTCACCTGCAGGTCCGGCGGCCAGGCCGCCGCCGCGTCGAGCCGCACGTAGGCCACCCCGGGCAGGCCGGTCTTGACGTCGCGGACGTGGCGTTCGAGCAGCTCCGGCGGGATCTGCGCCTTCAGCCGGAACATCAGCTTCTGCCGCTCCTCCGCCGTCTCCACCGTCTTGGGCGTGAACTGCGCGACGTCGGCGACGAAGGAAATCTCGGCCGGGATCACGTATTGCGGCGCGGCGTCGAGCACGATGCGCGCCTCGGCGCCCAGGGCGACCCGGCCGGCCTGGACCGTCGGCAGGAAGAAGGTCATGTAGACGTCGCCCAGATCGACCAGGTTGAGCACCGCGCCGCCGGCGTTGACCACCTCGCCCGGCTGCGCCACCCGATACTGCACGCGCCCGCGGCGCGGCGCCCGCAGGGTGCTGTCGTCGATGTCGGCCTGAATCCGCTCGATCGTCGCCTGCACCGCCTCGACCTCGGACTCGGCGGCGACCACCTGCGCGGTGGCGAAGCCGATCGCCGCCTCGGCCGCCGCCAACTGCGCGCGCGCCGCGCTGAGGGCGGCCTTGGCGCCCTCGAAGGCGGCGCGGTCGTCGTCCAGCTTCTGCAGCGGCGCGTTGCCGCGGGCCGCCAGCTCCTCGGTGCGCTCCAGGCGCTTGCGGGCAGCATCCAGCTCGGCCTGGCGCTGGGCGATCACCGCGCGCACCGCCGCGCGCTCCGCACGGCGCTGGGTGACCTGGCTGCGCGCGGTGTCCACCCCGATGCGCGCGCGCTTGAGCTGCGCCTCGGCCTCGCGGAGCTGGGCGTCCAGCACGTCGGTGTCCATCCGCGCCAGCACCTGACCGGGCTCCACGAAGTCGCCCTCGCCGGCCAGGATCGCCTCGACCCGGCCCGGCGTCTTGGCGGCGACGTCGATCTCCACCGCCTCGATCCGGCCGTTGCTGCTGGCGAAGCCGGCCGGCAGCTCGGGCGGCCGGAACTCCTGCCAGGCCAGCACGGCGACGGTGGCCACCAGCGCCACCCCCGCAAGCCACAGCAGCCAGCTTCTCGTCGGGATCGTCATCGCTTCATCCGGAAAACGGGCGGGACAGGAGTGCGGGGCCGCCGCCCCTCGGCCCGCGAAACAGCGCGGAACGGCCGGCGCGAGGCCGGCGCGAGCTAAGCCCGTGCGCTCGGGCGCGCGCCATGATCTTGCTCAAGCCCGGCGGGCCGCAGCGGTGCGACAGGATTTAGGACAGGCGCGCGGGTTCGGCAAAGCCTTTGCGCCACGCCGCAGCCGCACGGACAGGGGCGTGGCCACCGGCGCGCCGGTCAGCCGAGGTAGCTGGACAGCAGCTCGATCTGCAGGAAACCCAGCAGCAGCAGGACATTGATCGCCCAGGCCACGGTCAGCCAGCGGGCGAGCTGGGTATAGAGATCGCGCCGGCTGTTCGGCGCACAGCGCCAGACGGCGACGACGATCCAGGCGGTGTAGAGCAGCAGCAGCGGCAGCAGGAGCTGCTGCGCCAGCAGGTTGCCGGCGGACAGCAGCCAAACGTAGAGGCCGGCCAGAACCAGGCTGACGACCACGCCGTAGAGCCAGTAGGCCCGCCATAACGGGCCCTCGCCCCGCCAGTACTTCACGAGGAAGGGACCGCCCGCGGCCCCCTGCGGTGGCACGGCGCTCATGTTCTGCCCTCCTTACGGCAAGGGGCGGCCCTCCGGTCGCCCGGGGGAAGCGGGCCGGCATAGGCGCAGTCCGCCAGGGTCGTGCGGTCGAGTTCGCGCAGGAAGGCTTCGCGGGCCGCGGCCAGCGGGCCCTTGAGGCGGCAGCCGGGCGTCAGCACGCAGGCGCCGCCGTCGGCCTGGAAGCACTCCACCAGGGCCTGGCGCCCTTCGAGCAGGCGCACCACCTCGCCCACCGTGACGCCCTGGGCAGGGCGCGCCAGGCGCAGACCGCCGCCGCTGCCGCGCCGGGTCGCCACCACGCCGGCCGCCGCCAGCCGCCCCACCACCTTGGTCAGATGATGGCGCGACACGCCGAAGTCCCGGGCCAGCTCCTCCGTGGTGAAGCTGCGCTCCGGCTCGCCGGCCAGGCGCATCAGCGTGCGCAGGGCGAAATCGGTGAAACTCGTCAGACGCATGGCGGGGTCCCGCGCGAAAGCTGGCTGGGGCCAGCATGGCATGGTAAACAAGCATTTCAAATACTGATTCAGGAGCCGCGATGACCGCAGCAGAGCGCCGCGCCGAGATGGTCAGCGATATCGTCGCCCGGACCGGCATCGACGAAGCGATGATCGCGCGCCTGGTCCACGCCTTCTACGCCAAGGTCCGCGCAGACCCGCTGCTGGGCCCGGTCTTCGCCGCGCGGGTCGAGGACTGGGATGCGCACCTGGAGCGCATGTGCGCCTTCTGGTCCTCCGTCGCGCTGATCACCGGCCGCTACCAGGGTCGCCCGATGCCGGCGCATGCCCGCCTGCCGGTGGACGCGCGGCACTTCGACCGCTGGCTGAGGCTCTTTGCCGCGACGGCGCGGGAGACCTGCCCGCCGGCGGCCGCGACGCACTTCGTCGAGCGCGCGGAGAACATCGCCCGCAGCCTGGAGCTGGGGGTTGCGGTGCAAAGCGGCGTCGTCCTGGCCCGCGGCGAGCGCCTGCACCGGCCGGACGGCGAGCTGGCGCTGCCCGAAGCGGCCGGCGGCGCGCAGTCGGCCGGGCCATGAGCGACGATGACACGCCCGAGGCGGCCGGCGGCTTCGCCTCGCCCCCCTGTTTCCTGCACGAGCTCGATCCCGCCTACGCCGGGCTGGAGCAGAGCGTCGATCCGCAGCAGCGCCGCGACGTCGCGCGCTGGCGCAAGGCCGTGCGCGAGCGGCTGATCGCCGAGCGGCTGGCGATCGAGCGCGGCGAGCGGCGCCGGCGCGGCGACGCGATCTTCCGCCATCTGCAGGCCGCGATCGGCCCGCTGGACGGCCGCCTCGTCAGTGCCTATTGGCCGTTTCGCGGCGAACCCGATCCGCGCGCCTTCCTGCGCGCGGTGGTGGCGCGGGGCGGGCGCTGCGCACTGCCCGTGGTGGTCGCGCGCCGCCAACCGCTGCAGTTCCGAAGCTGGGCGCCGGGCGAGCCGCTGGAGCCGGGAGTGTGGAACATCCCCGTCCCGGCGCGCGGCGCGGCGGTGGTGCCGGACGTGGTGATCGCGCCGCTGGTCGGCTTCGACCCAGCCGGCTACCGCCTGGGCTACGGCGGCGGCTTCTACGACCGCACCCTGGCCGCGCTGGCGCAGCGCCCGCAGGTCTTCGGCGTCGGCTTCGCCCAGGCCGCCCTGCCGACGATCTACCCGCAACCCCACGACATTCCGATGGACCGCGTGGTGACCGAGGCGGGCGTGCAGGCTGCCTAACCGTCAGACAGGGCTCTACCCCTCAGCCTCGCGCAGCAGGTTGCGGGCGATCACGAGCTGCTGGACCTGGCTGGTGCCCTCGTAGATGCGGAACAGGCGGACGTCGCGGTACAGCCGCTCCACCGCGTACTCGGCCATGTAGCCGGCCCCGCCGTGGATCTGCACCGCACGGTCGGCGACCCGGCCGACCATCTCCGAGCAGAAGAGCTTGCAGCAGGCGGCCAGGGTGGCGACATCCTCGCCGGCGTCGCGCCGCCGCGCGGCGTCCAGCACCATGCTGCGTCCGGCGTAGGCCTCCGCCTTGCTGTCGGCCAGCATCGCCTGGATCAACTGGAACTCCGCGATGGGCTGGCCGAACTGCTTGCGCGCGCGGGCATAGTCCAGCGCCTCGCGCAACAGCCGCTCGGCCACGCCGACGCAGGCCGCCGCGATGCTCAGCCGGCCGCGGTCGAGCACCTTCATCGCCGTCTTGAAGCCCTGCCCCTCCCGGCCGCCGAGAAGCTGGCCGGCCGGCACGCGGCAGTCCTCGAAAACCACGTCGCAGGTGTGCGCGCCCTGCTGGCCCATCTTCTTGTCGAGCTTGCCGAGCCGGAGGCCCGGCGTGTCGGCCTCGACCAGGAAGGCGGAGATGCCGCGCGCCGAGGGATCGTCCGGGTCGGTGCGCGCCATCAGGGTGAACAGCCCCGCGTGCGGCGCGTTGGTGATGTAGCGCTTGGTGCCGTTGATCACGTAGTGGTCGCCGTCCCGCCACGCCGTGGTGCGCAGGGAGGCGGCGTCCGAGCCAGAGTCGGGCTCGGTGAGCGCGAAGGAGCCGATCAGCTCGCCGCGCGCCATACGCGGCAGGTAGTGCCGCTTCTGCGCTTCGGTGCCGTCGATCACGAGACCCTGGGAGCCGATGCCGTTGTTGGTGGCGATCAGCGAGCGGAAGGCCGGCGCCGCGCCGCTCAGCTCGAAGGTCGTCAGCACCTCCTCGGCCATGCTCAGGCCGAGGCCGCCGTGATCGGCGGGGATCGACAGGCCGAACAGGCCAAGCTCGCGCATCTCCGCGACGATCTCCGGCGGCACCGCGTCCTCGGCGGCGACCCGCGCCTCGTTGGGGATGAGACGCGCGCGCACAAAGCGGCGCAGCGTGTCCAAGAGCTGATCGAGCGTGTCCTGATCCAGGGCCATGGCGAGCTGTCTCATCCTCCCTCTGTCTGGTCGTCTGTGTGGCCGTCTGTGTGGCCGTCTTTCTGATTTGCGGCGCCGGCGGGTGGCGCGACGGCCGCAAATCACTCCAACCCTATGGTGTGGGGCTGGCCGGCGCGGCGAAGTCCTGCGCCAGTTCGCGCAGCCGGAACTTCTGGATCTTGCCGCTGGGCGTGCGCGGCAGCTCGGTCACCACCTCCAGCCGCTCGGGCAGATACTGCTTGGCGATGCGCTGCTCCAGCAGGAAATCGGTCATCTCCTCAAAGCTCAGGCTGGCCCCCTCGCGCAGGGTGACAAAGGCGACGGCGCGCTCGCCCAGCCGCGCGTCGGGGTAGCCGACGATGGCCACCGCATTGACGGCCGGGTGCTTGAACAGCAGTCCCTCGATCTCGACCACCGGGATGTTCTCGCCGCCGCGGATGATGATGTCCTTGGCCCGGCCGGAGATGCGGATGTAGCCCTCCGCGTCCATGCGCGCCAAGTCGCCGGTATCGAACCAGCCCTCGGCGTCGGTGTTGTTCCACTCCGGCCGCTTCAGGTAGCCGGCGAACAGCGAGCAGCCGCGCACCAGCAGGCTGCCCTCCTCGCCGCGCGGCAGCTCGCGGCCCTCGGCGTCGACCACCTTGGCCTCCATGCCCGGCAGGCAGCAGCCGTCGGTGTTGACCGTCTTGGCCTCGGGGTCGTCCAGCTTGGTGGTGGTCACCGCGCCGTTCTCGGTCATGCCCCAGGCGGAGACGATGGCCGCGCCCAGCCCCTCCTTGGCCTTCTGCACCAGCGGGCGCGGAATCGGCGCGCCGGCCGCCAGAAAGATTCGCAGGCTCGGCAGGCGGCGGCCGCCGGCCACCACCGCCTCGGTCAGGTCGTTGAGGAAGGGGGTGGAGGCCATGGTGAAGCTGATCTGCTCGCGCGCGATCAGCGCCGCCGCGGCGTCCGGGTCCCAAACGTCCTGCAGCACCGCCGTCGCGCCCAGCATGATCGGCATCATCAGGCCGTACATGAAGCCGGTCTGGTGCGCCAAGGGCGAGGCCATGAGCACCACGTCCCCGGCGCCGAGACCGAGCCGCTCGGCATAGGGGCGCAGGTTGGACATGAGGGTGTTGGAGCTGTGCATCACCCCCTTGGGCTCGCCGGTGGTGCCGGAGGTGTAGAGAAGCTGGGTCACGTCGTCCGCCCCCATCGGCGAGGAGGTCGGCGGCGTCGGCTGCCCCTCCGCAGACCGCGCGCCCAGCAGCAGGCGGTCGAAGCTCTGCGCCCCGGCCTCGCCGATCACCACCACCTGCCGCAGGCTGGGCACCTCGGCCTGCACCTCCAGGGCCATCGCCTGGTAGTCGAAGCCGCGGAAGACCTGGGGCACCACCAGAACCTTGCTCTCGGCCAGCCCCAGCATGAAGGTCAGCTCGCGGTGCCGGAAGATCGGCATCAGCGGGTTGGCCACCGCGCCGATCCGCGCGCAGGCCAGATAGAGCGCGGTGAACTGCCACCAGTTGGGAAGCTGGTAGGAGACCACATCGCCGACCCCGACGCCGAGCGCCCCCAGGCCGCCGGCGATGGACTCGGTCACCTCGGCGAGCTCGCGGTAGGTCAGCCGCGTCTCGGCGCCGGTGACGCTGTTGCCGGCGATCAGCGCCGCCTTGTCCGGCTGCGCCGCGACGCAGGCCGCCAGGTCGTCGTTGATCGTCCGGTCCGGCCAGAAGCCGCGGGCCCGCATCTCCTCGCGCCGGGGCGCAATCAGCACCGGATCGAACTGCATGGTCTGCCTCCTCCCAAGTCTCTTGTCGTTGCCGTCTGTTGTTTGCGCGCGGCTTGGCGCCGCCCGGCCGTCTGTCCCCTCGCCTGTCAGTCGATGCGCAGCACCACCTTGCCGAACTGCTGGCCTCCGGCGACCCGCTCGAAGGCGGCGGCCACCTCGGACAGCGGCAGCACGCTGTCGACCACCGGGCGCAGCTCGCCAGCCGCGACCAGCGCCAGCAGGCGGCGCAGCTCCTCGACGCTGCCGAGGGTCGAGCCGTAGATCTCGAGCTGGCGGATGAACAGGCGGCGCAGCTCGGCCGGCGGCTGGTCGCCGGTGGTGGCGCCGCAGGTCACGATGCGGCCGCCCCGGCGCAGGGCGCGCAGGGACTCGCCCCAGGAGGCCGCGCCCACGTTGTCGATCACCATGTCGACGCCGGCGCCGCCGGTCAGCTCCAGCACCCGCTTGGCGACCGGCTCTCGGGTGTAGTCGAGCCCCGCGTCGGCGCCCAGCTCGGCCGCCTTGGCCAGCTTCTCCGCGCTGGAGGAGGTGACCAGGGCGCGCGCGCCGACCCGCTTGGCGAGCTGCAGGCAGGCGGCCGAGACGCCGCCGCCGACCCCCATGATCAGCACCGTCTCGCCGGGGCCGAGCGCGCGCTTGCCGAACAGCATCCGCCAGGCCGTGAGATAGGCCACCGGCAAGGTTGCGGCCTGCAGCGGATCGAGCCCGTCGGGCAGCGGCAGGAAGCAGCGCGCCGGCATGGCGACGTACTCGGCGAAGGTGCCGTGGCGGTGCTCGCCGGCATAGGCGACCGACTCGCACAGCGGCTGGTCGCCGGCCAGGCAGAAGCGGCAGTCGCCGCAGAAGCCGGCGGGATAGAGGATCGCCGGCAAGCCGGGGGTCAGGCCGCTGCCGGACGGCGCCTCGACGATCTCGCCGACGCCGTCGACGCCCAGCACCAGGGGCAGCTCGTGGCGGATGCCGCGGCCGTCGTCGCGCATGTAGAGGTCGACCCGGTTGACCGCGGCGGCTCGCACCCGCATGACCGCCTCGCCGGCGACCGGCGCCGGATCGGCGAAGGCCCCGTAGCGCAGCCCCTGCGCCCCGCGCTCTTCCAGAACCACGGCTTTCATCGTTGCTGCTCTCCCTCTGCCGCGCCGCGCCGGCTCAGTAGGGCACGGCCGTCCGGCCGACCCGCTGTCGGGCGACGATGGTCTTCATGATCTCGGCTGTGCCGTCGCCGATCTGCAGGCCCAGCAGGTCGCGCAGGCGCTGCTCGTAGGGCAGCTCGCGCGAATAGCCGGCATGGCCGTGGAACAGCAGGCAGGCGTGCACCGCCTCGAAGGCCAGCTTGGGCGCCCACCACTTGCACATCGCCGCTTCGGCGGTGTGCGGCAGCCCGGCGTCCTTCAGCCAGAGCGCCTGTAGACACAGCAGGCGGGCGGCGTGGAGCTGCGTGTCCAGTTCGGCGAGCCGGTGGGAGACGCCCTGGAAGGCCGCGAGCGGCTGACCGAAGGCCTGGCGCTCCTTCACGTAGGCCCAGGTCTCCGCCAGGCTGCCCGACGCCACCGCCAGGCACTGCAGGCCGATCAGTGCGCGCGAGAAGTCAAACCCCTGCATCACCTGGCGGAAGCCGCCCCCCTCCGCGCCCAGCAGGAACCGCGCCGGCACCCGGACGGCGTCGAAGAAGATCGAGCCGCGGCCGACGGCGCGCTGGCCGACGTCTTCGAAGCGGGTCCGCGTCACGCCGGGCAGGTCCAGCGGTACCAACAGGGCGCTGACGCCGCCCGCCCCGGCCTCCGGCGGGCCGCTGCGCGCGAAGACCACGGCAGCGTCCGCCTGCTCGGCGCAGGAGATCGAGGTCTTCTCGCCGTCGAGCCGGTACGCCTCGCCCTCGCGGCGCATCGACAGGCCCAGGTTGCCGGCGTCGGAGCCGCCGCGCGGCTCGGTCAGCGCCAGGGCCACCAGCGCCTCGCCGGCGCAGACCCGCGGCACCCACTCCGCCGCGACCTCCGGCCGGGCATGCTCGGCGAGGATCTGCCCGTTGAGCGAGGCCAGCAGCGGCAGGTAGGCCATGTTGAAGTCGCCGCCGGCGATGGCCTCCATCACCAGCCCGCCGATCAGGCGGTCGAGGCCCAGGCCGCCCAGGGACTCCGGCAGCTCCGGCGCCAGGAAACCGAGCCGGCCCATCTCCGCCATCAGCGTGCGCTCGAGCCGTCCCGAAGCCTCGCGGGCCGCGTAGCCGGGCTGTAGCTGCTCGCGCGCGAACCGCTCGGCCGCCTCGCGGATCGCGTGCTGCTCGTCGGTCAGTCCAAAGTCCATCGTCCCACCATCGCGCCAGCTCTCCGAAGTCTTTCTCCATGGGGATTTTTATGTCAATATATTGCCTATAAAGAGCGCAGAAACCCTCTGTGACACCATTTTCGCCAGATTTTTCAGCGATTTCCTCTCAGTTTTTAATCAACATGTTGCCGCAAATGCGAAACCGCCTGGGGATTGACCAGGGCGTCGAGATTGCCCGGGTCCCGGCCCTGCAGCACGGCGCGGACGACGCGGCGCATGACCTTCATGTTGCGGGTCTTGGGCAGGTCTGCGACGAAGAGGATGCGCTTGGGCCGGAAGGAACCGCCCAGGCCCGCGACCACGGCGGCCTCCAGCTCCCGCGCCAACTCGGCGCGGTCGCCCGCCTTCGGCAGCGGCACGCACACGCAGGCCAGCGCCGCCCCCTTCACCGGATCGGGCAGGCCGACCACCGCCGCCTCGGCCAGCCGGCCGCCGGCCATCAGCAGGGCCTCGACCTCGGCCGGGCCGGTGCGCTTGCCGGCGATCTTGATGGTGTCGTCGGAGCGGCCGTGGATGAACCAGAAGCCGGCCGCGTCGCGGCTGGCGAAGTCGCCGTGGACCCAGAGCCCCGGGATCTTGCGCCAGTAGGAGTCCAGGTAGCGCTCCGGCTCCCGCCAGAGGCCGCGGGTCAGCCCCATGCTGGGCTGGCGCATGACCAGCTCGCCGACCTCCCCCGGCGGCAGGGTGCGGCCGGCCGGGTCGACGATGTCGGCGCCGCAGCCGGCGATCGGCCCGGCGAAGGAGCAGGGCTTGAGCGGCCGGCGCAAGGTGCTGGCGACGATGCCGCCGACCTCTGTGCCACCGGCGTAGTTCAGCAGCGGCACCCGCCCGCCGCCGACGGTCTCGAAGATCCAGCGCCAGGCGTCCGGCGTCCAGGGCTCGCCGGTCGAGGCAAACAGGCGCAGGCTGGAGAGATCGTGCCGTGCCGGGGCCGCCGCGCCGTGGCGCATCAGCGCCCGCGCCAGGGTCGGCGCCAGGCCGAGGAAGCTGACCCGCTGCTCGGCGACCAGCCGCCACATGCGGTCGTCCTGCGGGAAGTCCGGCGCCCCTTCGGCCAGCACTAGGGTGCCGCCCAGCAGCGTGGTGCCGACGATCAGGATCGGGCCGACCAGCCAGCCGAGGTCGGACATCCAGAGGATCCGGTCGCTGGGCTTGAAGTCGAGATAGACACCCAGGTCGAGGGCGAACTTGGCGGCGAAGCCGCAGTGGCTGTGCACCGTGCCCTTGGCGCGGCCGCTGGTGCCCGAGGTGTAGACCAGCATCAGCGGCGAGTCGGCCGGCACCGCCAGACTGTCGCGCGCCGGCGGCGCGGCCTCGACGAGGTCCGACCACCAGCGGTCGCGTCCCGCGACCCAGTCCACCGCGCCGCCGCCGTGGCGCTGCACGATCACGTGGCGCAGGTCCGGCACCTGGGCGGCGGCCCGGTCGATCACCGCCTTCATGGCCACGGGCTTGCCGCGGCGCGGCGCGCTGTCGACGGTGATCGCCGCCACGGCGCCGGCGTCACGCAGCCGGTCGGCCACGGCCTCGGCGCCGAAGCCGGAGAAGAGCGGCAGCACGATGCCGCCGATCTTGGCGACCGCCAGGAAGGCGACCACCGCCTCGGGCAGGTTGGGCAGGTAGAGGCCGACCACCTCGCCCGGCTGCAGGCCCAGCGCGCGCAGACCGGCGGCCAGGCGGCAGACCTCGGCGTCAAGCTCGCCGTAGCTCAGGCGGCGCCGGGCCCCATCCTCGCCCTCCCAGAGGATCGCCGGCTTGGACTCGCTCGGCGTGCCGCGCCACTTATCGAGGCAGTTGAGCACCACGTTGGTGGTGCCGCCCTGGCACCAGCGCGCCCAGGGCTTGCCCGCCGAGAGGTCGAGCAGCTGCGCGTAGGGCCGCGCGAAGCGCAGGTCGGCGAAGTCGATCACCGCCTGCCAGAAGCGCGCCGGCTCGGACGCCGCCCAGGCCTCGAGCGCCGCCTCGTCGGCCTGGCCGCAGTGCGCCAGGAAGGCCGTCAGGTTGGCCTGCGCGACCACCGCCGCGCTGGGCCGCCAGACGATCCCGTCGTGCGCCGTTTCCGCCTGCTCCCGCATTCCGCCTCCGCCCCCTCTGGCCTACTGCACCGTCAGATACTTGCGGGCGATCTCCGGCGCCGCCTCGAAGGCGGCGGCGGTGCCGCCGAACACCGTCCTGCCGCGGTCGATGACGTAGACCCGGTCGGCGCACTCGCGGATGGTGCGCAGCGACTGCTCGGAGATCAGCATGGACACGCCCTGGCGCTTCAGCTCGATGACCGCCGCGATCACCTCCTCGGCGACCTTCGGCGCCAGCCCCTCGTGCGGTTCGTCGAGCAGCAGCAGGCGCGGGTTGGTCAGCAGCGAGCGGCCGATCGACAGCATCTGCTGCTCGCCGCCACTCAGCACGCCGGCCTTGCGGTGGCGGTACTCGGACAGCGGCGCGAAGAGCGCGAAGACCCGCTCCAGCGTCCAGGGCGCGCGCCCGCCGCGCGCCCTGGGCACCGGCACCTTGAGGTTCTCCAGCACCGTCATGTTGGCGAACACGCGCCGGTCCTCCGGCACGTAGGCGATGCCGCGCTGGATCACCTTCTGCGGCGCCAGGCCGAGCAGCGAGCCCCTCTCGTAGTCCACCCGGCCGGCCGTCACGCTAACCCGGTCCTGCACGACGGCGCGCAGGGTGCTGGTCTTGCCGACGCCGTTGCGCCCGACCAGGCAGACCACCTCCGCCTCGCCGACCTCCAGGTCGACGCCGTGCAGCGCCAGGGAGTGGCCGTAGGCGGCGTGCAGGCCCTCGATCGTCAGCAAGCTCATCGCGCCGCCTCCCCCAGATAGATCCGCTGTACCTCGGTATCGGCCGCGATCTCCGCCGCGGTGCCCTCGACGAAGACCTGGCCGCGCGCCATCACGGTGATCCGGTCCGCGATCTTGAAGACCACGTCGATGTCGTGCTCCACGAACAGCAGGGTGAGCCGGCGCCGCGCCACCTCCGCGGCGACCAGCTCCATCAGGCCGTGCCGCTCCTGCAGGCCCATGCCTGCGGTCGGTTCGTCGAGCAGCAGCAGGCGCGGCTCGCCGGCCAGGACCATGGCGAACTCCAGCCGCTTGCGGTCGCCGTGGGAGATGTCGTCGACGCGCCGTCCGGCGAGCCCGGCGATGCCGACGCGGGCCAGCATCTCCTCGGCCTCCTCGGCCAGGCCGCGCAGCCGCGCGCGCGACAGGCTGTAGGCCAGGCCACGCGCCGTCAGGTAGGCCGAGACCAGGTTCTCGCGCACGCCGAGCTGGCGGTAGGTGCGGCTGATCTGGAAAGTCCGGCCGATGCCCAGCCGCGCGATCTGATACGGCTGCTTGTTGGAGATGTCGCGCCCCTCGAAGCGGATCGCGCCGCTGCTGGCCGCGAGCTGGCCGCCCACCACGTTGATGAAGGTCGACTTGCCGGCGCCGTTGGGGCCGATCAGGGCACGCGTCTCGCCCGCCCGCAGGTTCAGGTCGACGCCGTTGAGGGCGACGAAGCGGCCGAACTGCTTGGCGACGCCCTGCGCGTCCAGGATCGGCGGCAGCTCGCGCGCGCTCATCGCCCGCCCTCCCGCTCGGGCTCGCCCGCGCGCCCGCGCGCCCGGCGCAGCCGGCGCTTGAGGCGCTCCAGCCCGCCGGCGAAGCCTTCCGGCGACCAGAGCACCACCAGCAGCAGGATGGCGCCGACCACCAGTTCCCACTCGGTGACCACCAGCGGCACGTAGGTGCGCAGCAGCACGTAGATGACGGCGCCGTAGATCCCGCCGGCGAAGGAGTGCAGGCCGCCCAGCACCACCATGATCAGGCTGTCCAGGGTGAAGCCCAGACCGGCGTAGTCGGGAAAGGCGTTGCCGTGCAGCACGGCAAAGAGGGTCCCGGCGACGCCCGCCAGCACGCCGGCGATCACGAAGGTGGTGAGCTGGACCCGGCGCGGGTTCAGGCCCGAGGCGGAAGCCCGGTCCGGGTCCTCGCCGACCGAGCGGATGGTCAGCCCCAGCGGCGCGTGGACCAGCCGCCAAAGCGCCAGCAGGCAGGCCACCACCACGCCCAGCACCAGCACCGCGAACCAGCGCTCATCGAGCCCGAACTTCGGCGCCATGAAAGCGGTGATGCCGGTGTCGCCGCCGGTGAAGTCGTACCACTGGAACAGCACCGTGAAGGTGATCTGTCCGCAGGCCAGCGTCAGCATGGCGAAGTAGATGTGGGTCAACCGCACGCAGAGCGCGCCGTAGACCAGGGCCAGCAGCCCCGCCAACGCCGGCCCGCCGAGCAGGCCCAGCGCCACCGGCAGGTCGAAGCGCGCCACGCTCAGGGCCAGGCCGTAGGCCCCCAGCCCGAAGAAGGCGGCATGCCCGAAGGAGACCATCCCGCCGTAGCTCATCAGCAGGTTCAGGCTGCTGGCGAAGAGCGCCATCAGCAGGATCTCGGTAATCAGCAGGGCGCCGCCCTGCCCGCCGAAGGCGATCGCGGCGAGCACCAGGGCGCAGGCGCCGCCGACCAGGCGCCAGTCGACACGGCCTCCGTCGGCGCTGGAGGCCAGGACTCGCTCGCTCATTTGTGGAACCCCTTGCGTCCGAAGGAGCGCGCCAGCAGCACCGCCGCCATGACCAGGAAGATCAGCACCATGGCCAGGCGCGGGAAGTAGAGCACGCCGAGCGACTTGATGACGCCGACGGCCAGCGCCCCGGCCAGCGCCCCATAGAGATTGCCCAGCCCGCCGATCACCACGACGATGAAGGCCTCGACGATGATGTCGCCGTCGAGCAGGTAGTTGACGTTGCCGAAGGGCGCAGCCAGGCCGCCGGCCAGCGCCGCCAGGAAGGAGCCGGCAGCGAAGGTGGCGGTGAAGATGCGCTTCTGGTCGATGCCGAGCAGTGCGACCATGCCGCGGTCGTCGGTCGCCGCGCGCAGCAGGATGCCGGCGCGGGTGAAGCGGATGATCGCGATCATCGCCACCACGACCAGCAGCCCGGCGCCGAAGATGGCGAACTGGAAGACCGGGAAGAAGCTGTCGCCGATGCGGATCGCGCCGGTCAGCGCGTCCGGCATGGAGACGGTGACATTGTTGGCGCCCCAGATCAGCCGCACCACGTCGCGGATGATCAGCACCAGGGCGATGGTGACGATGAGCTGCATCAGCTCCGAGGCCCGGTAGATCCGGCGCAGCACCGCCACCTCGAACAGCGCGCCGACGGCCGCCACCAGGGCGGCGCCGACCAGCACCGCGGCGACGAAGCCGAGCAGGCTGCCGTCGGCCAGCAGCGGCACCAGCTCGAAGGTCAGGAAGGCGCCCAGCATGTAGAGCGAGCCGTGCGCGAAGTTGATGATGCGCGAAACGCCGAAAATGAGTGTCAAACCCGAGGCGATCAGGAAGAGCATCATGCCTTCCATCAGCCCGTTGACGATCTGAACCGTCAGCATCTGCTGCTCCTGGGCGGACCTGAAGCGGGGACGGGACGCGGCGCCGCGCCGGCGGACCCGCACCGGCCGGCGCTGGCGCGCCGGCGACGGGGTCCGCCTTGCGGCCGTGCGGGCTACTGCGCGGCGGCGCGCAGGGCCTCGACCGTCTCCCGCGCGGGCATGGTGGTCGCCGCGTCGATGCGGACGACTTCTTCCATGATCGGGAAGCCGTAGGGGCTCTCGGCCGTCACCGCGCCCACGTAGACCGGGGCGTTCATAAGGTGGTCGAAGTCGCGCACCTTGAGCCCCTCGCCGCGCAGCCCGTCGAAGCTGATCGAGGTGACCGCCGCCATCAGCGCATCTGCCTCGACCGTGCCGGCCGCCTCGATCGCCGCGGCCAGGAACATCAGGGCGTCGTAGCTGGCCGTCGCCCAGTCGTCGGGATAGTCGTCGTAGCGCGCGCGGTAGCTGTCGACGAAGGCCGCGGCCTGGGGATTGTCGAGCAGCTCGAAGAAGGGCGCGCGCGCGAAGCCGGAGACGCCGTCTGCCGGCATGTCGTCGCCCAGCGCCTTCATGGTGTCGACGGTCATCAGGGTGACCAGTTCGGCCCGCTCGAAGAAGCCGAAGCTCTCGCCCTGCTTGATCAGGTTGATCAAGCCGCCGCCGAAGACCGCGGCGAAGACCGCGTCGGGCTCCTGAGCCAGCGCCGCGGTGATGTAGGAGGTCATGTTGCTCTCGCCGATCTTGGGGAAGAGCGGATCGGCGATCTCCATGTCCGGGCGCAGCTCCTTCAGGCGCGCCACGAAGGTGTCCACGGTGGTGTGGCCCCATTCGTAGTCGTAGCCCATGGGCACGATCCGCTTCCAGTCCGCCTGGCGGGACACGTATTCGGCGGCGGCGTTGGCCTCCATCAGGGCGTGGGCCTGGGTCTGCCAGAAGTAGGGCTGGAAGGCCTCGATGTTGGCCTTCTGGCTGTTGCCGATGGTCGAGTAGAAGGGCGTCTTCAGCTCGGCCGAGACGGCGGAGACCGCCAGCATCACGGCCGAGGAGCAGACGCCGGTGAGCACGTCGACCTGCTCGTTGACCACCAGATCGCGGGCCAGCTTGGCGCCCTCGTCCGGCTTGGTCTTGGAATCGCGCTTGATCAGCTCGACCGGGCGGCCGAGCAGCCCGCCCTTCGCGTTCAACTCGTCGACGCCGAGCTCGACCGCCTTGACCTGGCTGTCGACCAGCGGTCCGCAGGGCCCCGAGATGCCGCCGACCAGGCCGAGGCGGATCGGATCGGCGGCGCGGGCGGCAACGCTCGTTGCGGTCGTGGCGGCGAGGCCCAGGACCAGACCGGCGGCCAGCGTCGCGGCCGCAGCCGCCCACCGCCGCGGCGGGCGGGACGGGTAACGGGATGCGTGCATGGTGGTTTCCTCCCTCTCGCTATGCCGGGTCCCCCCCCGGCCTTCGGCCCTTCGGCCTGGCAATCCGCCCGCGCCCCGTTCTTGCCGGCCAGTTGTCCGTCCGTACTGGCTCTTGTGCCGGGTGCGCGGCGCGGTCTGCACGGCGGCGTCAGCCGCCGGCGTACTGGCGGAAGTCCGGCTTGCGCTTCTCGGTGAAGGCGCGCACGCCCTCCTTCGACTCCTCGCTGGCGTAGTAGAGATTGAGCGTCTGCATCCCCATGCTGGCGATGCCGCGAATGTTCTCGCTATCGGCGTTGAAGGAGCGCTTGGCGATGGCGATGGCCGTGGGGCTGCGCGCCATGATCTCGGCGCACCAGCGCTTGACTTCGGTGTCCAGCTCCGCGGCCGGCACCACGGCGTTGACGAGGCCCATCTCCAGGGCCTCGCGCGCGCTGTAGCGGCGACAGAGATACCAGATTTCGCGCGCCTTCTTCTCGCCCACGAGCCGCGCCAGGTAGGCCGTGCCGAACCCGGGATCGACCGAGCCGACCTTGGGGCCAACCTGGCCGAACTGCGCCCCCTCCGAGGCGATCGTCAGGTCGCAGAGGGTGCAGAGCACGTTGCCGCCGCCGATGGCATAGCCCTGGACCCGGGCGATCACCGGCTTGGGCACGTCGCGGATGACGGTCTGCAGCTCCTCGATCGGCAGGCCGATCGTGCCGCGCCCGTCGTACTGCCCGGCGTGGGCCGACTGGTCGCCGCCGGTGCAGAACGCACGCTCGCCGGCGCCGGCCAGGACGATGACGCCGATGGCGCGGTCCCAGCCGGCGCGGCCGATGGCGTGGATCAGCTCCTCGCAGGTCTGGCCGCGAAAAGCGTTCATGCGCTCGGGCCGGTTGATCGTGATCCAGGCCGCGCCGTCGACGACCTCGTAGAGAATGTCCTGGTAATCCATTGCTTGGCCTTGTCCTTGCTACCTAGCCATACGGCCTCGAGTGTTTTGCGGCCCTCTGGACCCCCGGTGCGGGTCCGCCGATCCCGCCCGGCTCTAGCCGTTCATCGTCAGGCCGCCGGAGACGCTGATCACCTGGCCGGTGACGAAGCCCGCGTCGTCGCTGCCCAGAAAGGCGATCGCCCCGGGCAGGTCCTCGGGCCGGCCCAGCCGCCCCATCGGCACGGCGCGGCGGAAGGCCTCGGTCAGCTTCTGCGGGTCCTTCGCCTCGCTCAGCACGCCCTCCAGCAGCGCCGTCTCGGTCGGCCCGGGGCAGACCACATTAACGGTGATGCCGTGGCGCGCATGCTCGCGCGCCAGTGTCTTGGAAAAGGCGACCAGGCCGCCCTTGCAGGCGGCGTAGACCGCCTCGCCGGAGGAGCCGACCCGCGCCGCGTCGGAGGCGACGTTGACGATGCGTCCGCCGCCCCGCTCGACCATGCCCGGCAGCACCGCGTAGTGGGTGTTCAGCGCCCCGGTCAGGTTGATGTCGATCAGCTTCTGCCAGAGCTGCGGCTCGGTCTTCAGGAAGGGCCGGAAGACGTCCCAGCCGGCGTTGTTGACCAGCACCGCGATCGGCCCGAGACGATCCTGCGTCGCGGCCACCGCCTGCTCCACCGCCGCGCGGTCGGTGATGTCGGCGGCAAAGGCCGCCGCCTGGCCGCCGGCGTCGCGGATCGCCGCCGCCGTGCGCTCGGCCACCGCCTCGTCGATATCCCACACGGCGACCTGCGCGCCCTCGTCGGCCAGACGGCCGCACACGGCGCCACCAATTCCGCCGCCGCCCCCGGTCACCACGACGCAGCGTCCCTCGAACCGCCTCACTGGACTCCCCTCCGCAACTCGGTGTTCCTTGGCGCCGTCCCCGCGGCGTGGAAGCATCATCCGCTGGGCCGATCTTTATGTCAACATGTTGCCTATATCGCCACGGTAACCGCGGCGACCAACCAGGACGGCGGACTGCGATGAATCAGACGAAAGGCCGCTTCGGCACTGAGGAAACCCGGGATGTTGCAATGGCCGAGCTGGCCAATCGAATTTTCTTTCGGCTCTACCAATCAGCCAACATGATGCATAAAACCGGGACTCGCGCCCTGGAGGACTTCAAGGTCACCACGCAGCAGTGGGCGGTCATCGGCGCGCTGTCGCGCCCGCAGGCCGAAGAGGGCATCGGGGTCGGCGAGCTGGCCCGCTTCCTGATGGTCAGCCGGCAGAACATCACCGGCGTGGTCACCCGGCTGGAGGACCAGGGCCACATCGAACGGCTGCGCGACAGCAGCGACGGCCGCTCCCGGCGGATTCGCCTGACCGAACAGGGCCGCGAGCTCTGGCGGGCGATCCGCCCGGCCATCCACGGCTACTACGACGAGGCGCTGGCCGGCTTTTCCTTCGAGGACCGGGTGGCCTTCCTCAACACCCTGGACCGCCTGCTGGACAACATGAAGCGCCTGTGAGTAGGCGCAGCCGGCGCCCCTTTAGGGGGCACGCTGCGGTCGACCCGATCCCAGATGAAGCGCCCGTGGGGGCGCTGCTGCTCCTCGGCGATGTGCGCGACCAGCCCGGCGGCGCGCGAGATCACGGCAAAGCCGCGCATCAGCTCGACCGCCGCCGCTGACTGCCCCCCCTCTTGGCCCCGGCTGCCGGCCCCCCACCGGGCGCAGGCCGGGTCGTGGCAGGTCGCCGCCGGGCGCGGGCACCCCTGGGCGGGTTCTGCACCCGCCGGTTGATTGCACCGCGCCGGGCGTTCTGCATAATATCCTGTATACAGCTCTGAACACAGCGACGGCACGCATGTCCGAAGCCTCCCCGTCCGACGCCGCCGGCCCCACCGGCCCCGGGACCGACACCGCCGGTCCCGCCGGCACTGGACTCGCCGACAAGGCGCCGCAGCATCTCTCGCAGCGGGCCTACGCGCGGCTGCGGGAGATGGCGATCAACTATCGCTTTCGGCCCGGCGAGCGGCTGAACGAGGGCGCGCTGGCCCGGGAGCTGGCGGTCAGCCGCACCCCCTTGCGCGAGGCCATGCACCGCCTGGTCTCCGAGGGCCTGCTGGACCTGGTCAGCGGCCGCGGCTTCTACGCCCGCGCGCTCGACGTCAAGGAGGTCTTCGACCTCTACGAGGCGCGGCTGGCGCTGGAGACCAGCATCGTCGGGCTCGCCTGCGAGCGCGCCTCCCCGGCCTGGCTGGCGGAGACCGGGCGCTACCTCGACCGCAGCGTGCGCGCCCACGAGAGCGAGCCCCTGGAGCGCCTGCTGGAGCTCGACGAAGGCTTTCACGAGCGCCTGGCGGAGAGCACCGGCAACCGCGAGCTGCTGCGCGCCCTGCGCAGCATCAACGCCCGCATCCACTTCTTCCGCTGGATCGACATGCAGGGCCGGCGCGACAACACCCAGGCCGAGCACCGCGCCCTGGTCGCCGCCATCGGCGCGGGCGACGCCGCGCGCGCCGTCGAGATCACGCGAACCCACATCACGCGGCGCCTCGACCAGATCGTCGACGGCATCCGCGAGGGCTACGCACAGCTTTACATGGGCACCGGGCCGAAGCTGTCCGACCCGCTGCCGAACGCCCCTTCAACGGAGGACCAATGAATCAGCTTTCCGGCGCCGAAGCGCTCGTCCGCATGCTCCAGCTTCACGGGGTCGAGGTGATCTTCGGCCTGTGCGGCGACACCAGCCTGCCGCTCTACGACGCGCTCTACCGGCTCGACCACGGCATGCGCCACGTGCTCACCCGCGACGAGCGCTCGGCCGCCTACATGGCCGACGTCTACGCCCGCGTCTCCGGCAAGGTCGGCGTCTGCGAGGGGCCGAGCGGCGGCGGCGCCACCTACATCCTGCCCGGCGTGGTCGAGGCCAACGAGTCCTCCATCTCCGTGCTGGCGATCACCACCGACATCGCCGTCGGCGCCAACGGCAAGTTCGCGCTGACCGAGCTGGACCAGGAGTCGCTGTTCCGGCCGCTGACCAAGTGGAACAAGGTGATCGACAGCAGCGCCGCCCTGCCGCGCACCCTGCGCGCCGCCTTCCGCCAGATGAGCACCGGCCGCCCCGGCGCGGTCCACCTGGGGCTGCCGTTCGACGTGCAGAAGAACCCGGTCGACGCCGAGGAGATCTGGGGCAACGCCGAGCTGGGGCAGTTCCCGGCCATGCGCGCGGCGCCGGCGCCCGCCCAGGTGAACGCGGCGGCCGAGGCGCTGCTCTCGGCCGAGCGGCCGATGATCGTGTGCGGCGGCGGGCCGGTGATCGCCGGCGCCCGCGATGAGCTGACGGCGCTCGCCGAGCGGCTGGGGGCGGTGGTCGCCACCTCGATCAGCGGCCAGGGCGCGATCCTCGACGACCACCCGTTGGCGCTGGGCGTGGTCGGCTCCAACGGCGGCACGGAGGAGACCCGCGCCGTGCTCGACGAGGCCGACCTGATCCTGCTGGTCGGCTGCCGCGCCGGCTCGGTCACCACCGAGCGCTGGCGCCACCCCGCGGCCGGGCAGCAGCGCATCCTGCACATCGACGCCGAGCCCGCGGTGATCGGCGCCAACTACCCGACCGAGGTCGGCCTGGTGGGCGACGCCAAGCTGGCGCTGGCCGCGCTGCTGGCCGAGGTCGACGCGCGCCTGGGCGAGACGCGGCGCCCGGCCGAGACCGCCCAGGCCGCGGTCAAGGCGGCCAAGGCGGCGAAGTTCGCCCGCTTCAACGCCCTGGCCGACTCCCTGGACCGGCCGATCCGCCCCGAGCGCGTGGTGCGCGAGCTCTCCGCGCTGCTGCCGGCCGACTCCGTGGTGGTCGCCGATCCCGGCACCCCCTGCCCCTACTTCTCGGCCTACTACGAGCTGACCCACCCCGAGGGGCGGATGATCAGCAACCGCGCCCACGGCGCCCTCGGCTACTCCCTGCCGGGCGTGCTCGGCGCCTACTACGCGCGCCCCTCGGCCAAGTGCGTCGCCGTCATGGGCGACGGCAGCTTCGGCTTCAACGCCGGCGAGCTGGAGACCCTGGTGCGCAGCGGCGCACCGATCACGCTTGTCGTCTTCTCCAACAGCGTCTACGGCTGGATCAAGGCCGGCCAGCATTCCGGCTTCGGCCAGCGCTACTTCTCCGTCGACTTCGACCGCACCGACCACGCCCGCGTCGCCGAGGCCTTCGGCCTCAAGACCTGGCGGGTCGAGGACCCGGCCGAGCTGCGCAGCGCCCTGGCCGCCGCCATCGAGCACGGCGGGCCGACGCTGGTGGACGTGGTCTCGCAGCCGCTGCACGAGGCGGCCGCTCCGGTCACGGAGTGGATCGCTTGAGCCGCGCCGCCGCCCCGCGGGCGGCGGCCGAACCAGGGGCCGGGGCCTTGCCCGGCCCGGACACGGGAGGCAAAAGGAAACCTCGATGACTCAACGACACACCCCCCCGACTCTGCCCGCCACTTTGCCCGCGATTACCCGGCGCGACGCCCTGCGCGGCAGCCTGCTCGGCCTCGCCGCGCTCGGCGCCGGTGCCGCCGGCCTGCGCCCGGCCAGCGTCCTGGCCCAGCAGAACCTGCAGTGGGGCTCCTCCTCGATCGGCTCGACCGGCTACGTCATCATGGAGGGCCTGGCCAACACGGTGAACCGCCACACCGAGCTGCAGAACGCCTCCATGGCGACCAGCGGCGGCACCGAGAACATGCAGCTCTTCGCCGAGGGGATCATCCAGCTCGGCCAGACCACCTCGACCGACTGGAAGCCGGCGGCCGAGGGCATGGCGCCCTATCCGGCCCCGATCGAGGTGCATCAGATGTTCGCCTACACGCTGTTCAACTGCACCCCCATGGTGCGCGCGGACAGCGACATCCAGAGCCTCGACGACCTGCGCGGGCGGCGGGTCATGCCCTCGCCGGCCGGCAGCTCCACCGCCACCATGTGGCGCGTGCTCTTCGAGGCGGCGGGCATTCAGGACGAGGTCGAGTGGACCTACGGCTCCTGGCGCGAGAGCTACGACGCGCTGCGCGGCGAGGCGGTCGACTGCATCCCCTCGCTGCTGACCAACGGGCGCCCGGCGCCGATTCTCTCCGAGCTCGGCGCCACCACGCCGGTGCGCGTCCTGCCGATCCCGCAGGAGGTGCTGGACAAGGCCAAGGCGCTCAATCCCGGCGTGCTCGGCGGGACGATCCCGGCCGGCGTGGTCCCCGGCATCGAGAGCGACGCCCTGGCGGCCTCCTTCTCCGGCGTGCTCGCCGCCGCGCCCGACCTGGACAGCGAAGTGGCCTACCAGGTGATGAAGGCGATCTTCGAGAACCTGGAGGAGGTCCACGGCCTGGGCGTGCAGTTCAAGGATATCGGCCTGCCCTTCGGCACGGACTATCTCGTCGCCGGCTTCCCGGTGCATAAGGGAGCGGCGAAGTACCTCAAGGAGGTCGGCGCCTGGAGCGACGACCTGGTCGAGGCCTCCTAGAGCGATGCCCGACCTGATCGAATCGCATTTGCGATTCGCCAGGTCGGACAGCATCACTCTAACACTATGGTTTAGGGCGGTTTTGGGCCGATCGGCAGACCCACGTCGTGGTTCCACTCGATCGGAAACCGCCCTAGAGCGCCACACCGCGGGTCGGCCCCACCCCAGTGGCCGGCCCGCGGTTCGTTTCAAGGCTTACGGAAAGGCGACATGCAGGCAGTGACGCGCAGGCTGGCCAACAGCTTCACCGACGAGGAGGGCGACACCCGCCTGCTCGTCCTCCTGGGCCTTCTCGGCCTGGCCTACGTGCTCGGCCACGTCGCCCAGATCCTCTGGTTCCTCCTGCCGTCCGGCCAGTTCAAGATCATGCACGTGGGCGGCGCCGCCGGACTGATCCTGCTGGCCCTGGCCGCCCGCGCGCGCCGGCCGCTGGGCAAGGCGGTGCACCTCGTCCTGGCGGCCGTCGCCGCCCTGGTCGTCTGGTACGTCTTCGCCGAGCACCACGCGCTGACCACGCAACGCTCCTTCCTGCCCAACGACACCGACATGCTGGTGGCGGCCGGGCTGCTGGTGCTCTGCCTCTATGCCACGCTGCGGGAGTGGGGCTGGACGGTGGCCGCGATCGCCGTGCTCGGCCTGCTCTACGGCTACTTCGGCCAGCTCATGCCGGAGGGGCTGCTCTACCACGGCGGCCTGACGCTGAAGCGGCTGATCGGCTACACCTCGATCCCCTACTTCCAGGGGCTGCTGGGCGGCCTGGCGGAGCTGTCGGCCGGCACCATCTTTCCCTTCATGCTGCTCGCCGCGGCCCTGCAGGCGACCGGCTGCGTCGACTTCATCATGGGGCTGGCCTACCGCATCGGCGGCCGCAGCCGGGCCGGACCGGCGCAGGTGGCGATCCTGTCCAGCGGCATGATGGGCATGGTCTCCGGCTCCAGCGTGGCCAACGTCGCCTCCACCGGGGCGCTGACCATCCCGCTGATGAAGCGGGTCGGCTTCAAGCCGGAGTTCTCCGGCGCCATCGAGTCGGTCGCCTCCACCGGCGGCCAGATCACCCCGCCGGTGATGGGCCTCGCCGCCTTCCTGATCGTCGGGCTGACCGGCGTGCCCTACGGCGAGGTCATCATCTCCGCCGCCTTCCCGGCGCTGATCTACTACCTCTACCTGATGTACGCCGTGCATCTGCGCGCGGTGAAGCGCGACCTCGACGCCTCGCGCAGCGAGGTGCTGGCCGAAGAGCTGGGCAGCGACGAGAGCCTGTGGCGGAGCTGCCTCTACAACTTTCACTTCTTCGTGGCGGTCATCTACCTGGTCTGGACCCTGATCGAGACCAACCTGGCCGGCCGCGCCTCGGTCCAGGCGACCGGCCTGCTGCTGGCGCTGTTCATCCTGCGCGAGCTGATCTTCACCTGGCGCGGCCCGCGCGCCATCGTCGCCAACCTCCTGCACCTGCTCGCGCGCACCGGCTACAACGGCGCGCTGCGCGGCGCGCAGATCGCCGTAGTGGTCGCGGTGATCGGCGTGCTGGTGGACATCCTGACGGTCACCGGCTTCGCCCAGAAGCTCTCCTTCGCCATGCTCGAGCTGGCCGACGGCAACCTCTGGCTGCTGCTGGTGGTCGCCGCCCTGGCCTGCCTGGCCTTCGGCCTCGGGCTGCCGACCTCGGCCTCCTACATCCTGGTCGCGCTGATGGGTGCGCCGGCGCTGGTCGAGCTGGGCGTGCCGCTGCTGGCGGCGCACTTCTTCGTCTTCTTCTTCGCCAATATCTCGGCGATCACGCCGCCGGTCGCGGTCTCCTGCCTGGTCGCCGCGAAGATCGCCGACGCCAGCTTCCTGCGCACCAGCTTCATCGCCGTGCGGCTCGGCCTGCCGGGCTTCATCCTGCCGTTCCTCTTCGTGGCCCACCCGGAGATTCTCGGCATCGACGCCAGCCTGGGCTACACCGCGCTGGTGGCGGCCATGGCGCTGCTCGGCGTGGTCGCCCTCAACGTGCTGCTGGAGGGCTACCTGCTGCGGCCGATGAACTGGGCCGAGCGGCTCGGCCTGCTGCCGGCCACCCTGGGGCTGCTGCACCCCAACCTCTGGGCGTCGCTCGCCGGCATCGCCATCTTCGCCGCGCTCTTCGCCTGGCAGTGGGCGGGACGCCGGCGGGCTCAGGTCGCCCAGCAGACCTGAGCGTCCTGCGCCACCACGGTGGCGGCGCCGCCGATCTCCGGCGGGAAGCGATAGAGCGACTGGCCCGGCGCGAGCGTCCGGGGCTCCAGCCCGCCGGCCGCGAAGCAGGCCGCGGTGCGGGCCGGGTCGGCGCTGCCGAGGCCGGTGGCGAGGATCGCCGGCGCCGCCGGCGGCGGCCCCGCCCAGGGCAGCACCGCCGGCAGATCCTCCGGCGCGACGAAGACGCAGGCGCCGCGCTCCAGCGGCAGCAGCCAGCGCCGGTCGGCGCGCCGCGGCGTCCGCCCGACGAAGCGGCCGAAGCGCTGCGCCGCCTCCTGCGGATCGGGCACGCTCAGCAACACGGCCTTCAGGGAGACCACGGCGTTGTCCTGCTCCAGGGAGCGCGGCTGCCAGACCAGCTCCGGGGTGTGGTGCTGCAGCGCCTGGACGCGGCCCTCGGGCATCACCTCGGGCGGCACCCGCAGGACGGTGAAGCGGGCCTCGCCGGGCGCGCCGTCCGCGTCCGTCACCGGCCGGGTCAGGTTGACCGGCGCCTTCGGCCGGAAGCCGCCGGCCTCCAGCCGGGCGTGGGCGCCCGCCGGGTCGGCCAGCGCGAAGGCGATCAGGTGCAGGCCGACGTAGCGCGCCGTGGCGGCGTGGAACTGCCGCGCCAGCTCGGTGTCGCCGACGGCGGTGAGGAACTCCAGGTAGCCCTCGCGCAGCATGATGCAGCGGTTGGCCATGCCGGCCGGCACGATCCCCTGGGGCGTGCGGTTCTGCTGCGCGGTGAAGGGGGTGAGGCGAAAGCCGACCCGCGCGAGCAGCGCCGCGGCCGCGTCGAGGTCCGGCACGAAGTGCGCCACATGGTCGAGAAAAACCTCGTCCTGCTCAGGAAGCTGCCTTGTCACGACTCCTCGCTGGCTCGGTCCGGAAGAGTGCCGCCCCCCGCAGGGGCGCGGCCTCGAGCGATTTGCGACCGTTCGGGTGCGCGTCAGCGCGTCCGCCGGTCGCGAAAAACCACTCTAACTCTATGATGTAGAGTAGGTTTCTTGTGATCGGCGGACCCGCGGAAGCGGGGCCATACGATCACAACCTGCTCTAGGCGGGGCGTCAGAATAGCCGCCGCCCCGCCCGCCGGCCAGTCCCGCCGACAAATCCCACCGGCCAGTCCACCGCCAGTCCCGCCGACCAACTCTGCGGCCCGACTCTGCGGCCCGACTCTGCGGCCCGACTCTGCGGCCCTACTCTGCGGATGGATGGCGGCGGTCGGCCGCGGCCGCTTGGCGCGCGACAGTGCCGCGCTGCAGCGGCGCGCTACACCGGCGCGCCCGGCGGCAGCAGGCGGTCGAGGCAGTCGACCAGGCCCTGGCCGCGCGGGTTGAGCAGCACCCCGGGGCCCATGCGGTTCATGGTGTAGCCGAAGCTCAGCCCGCGGCTGGGGTCGGCGAAGCCGATCGAGCCGCCGGCGCCGACATGCCCGAAGGCGCGCGGCGCCAGCACCACGCTGTCCAGGCCCCGGCCGCGGTTGTCCATGGCGCGTTGGAAGCCGGCGGCGAAGCGCGTCGGGATGCACAGGGTGGCGTCGCGGTGGGTCGCCGCCGAAACCTGCACCGCCTCGGCCAGCACCTCGGGCCGCAGCAGCGGCCGCGCGGCCGCGTCGGGCCCGGCCAGCGCGGCGTAGAGGCCGGCCAGGCCACGCGCGTTGGTCACGCCGTTGGCCGCGCCGATCTCGGCGGCCCGGCCGGCGCGGCTGTTGAAGCCGCTCGGCCGCCAGCCGCCGGTGTTGCGGAAGTAGAGGGCCGGGATGGAGTCCGGCGCCTCCGCGACCGCCCGCTCGAAGGGGCCGCGCGGTGCGGCGGGCGCCGGGCGGTGGGGGATCACCGGCGCCACCCGCGGCTCCACCGCCTCGGGCAACCCGATCCAGAAGTCGAGGCCGAGCGGCCCGGCGATCTCCCTCTGGAAGACCTGCCCGAGGGACTGGCCGGTCACGCGCCGCACCACCTCGCCGACCAGCCAGCCGAAGGTCAGGCCGTGATAGCCGCAACGCGTCCCCGGTTCCCAGAAGGGCGCCTCGGCCGCCAGGCGACGGGTCATCTCGGCCCAGTCGAAGGCGGCGCCGTCGGGCAGCGGTGCGCGCAGCGCCGGCAGCCCCGCCGTGTGGTCGAGCAGCATGCGCAGCGTGGTCTCGCCCTTGCCGGCGGCGGCGTAGTCCGGCCAGTAGCGGGTCACCGGATCGTCCAGCCGCAGCTCGCCCGCCTGGGCCAGCAGATGCAGGCAGAGCGCGGTGGCCGGCTTGGTGTTGGAGAAGACGATGCCGACCGTGCCCTCGCGCCAGGGCTGGCCGCTCCGCGGATCGGCGCGCCCGCCCCAGACGTCGACGAGACAGCGACCCCGGTGCAGCACGCAGAGCGCGGCGCCGACCTCGCCCCGCTCGGCGAAGTTGGCGCGGAAGACCTCGACCAGCGGCGCGAAGTCCGGGTCCCAGCGTCCCTCGACCCGGACCTCCGCCGCCTGCGCGCCCTCCGCTCCGGGGCCGCTCACCGCCGCTCGGGCGCCCGCGCGCCGTAGCCCAGCAGGTAGCGCACGGTCGGCGAGAAGCCGTCGGCGACCTCCGGGTCCAGGGTCGAGATGAAGTCGGTGAAGCCGCGCAGCCAGGAGCGGTTGTAGTTGCAGATCAGCGCCCGGCGGGGCCGGTCCGTTTCGTTCGGCCCGGAGCGGTGCCAGGTGTTGGACAGCCACATGGCGACCGAGCCGGCCGGCGCGGTCAGCACGGTCTCGCCCTCCATCTCGCCGTGCGCCCAGCTCGGCGACTTGCGGAACTTGTGGCTGCCGGGCACGACGCGGGTGGCGCCGTTGTGCGCGGTGAAGTCGTCGAGCAGCCAGACCGTCTGAATCATCAGCGGGAACTCGGGCAGCGGCTCGGGAAGCTGGCCGAGCGGCGCGTCGACGTGCCAGGCGCCGCCGCCGGTCTGCGGCCCGATGCTGGTCGCCTGGTAGTCGTGCAGGTTGCAGTCGTCGCCCAGCATGTGCCGCACCAGGCCGAGCACCAGCGGGTTCTCCACCACCGGCGCCATCTCCGGCGCCTTGGTGATGATCTGCCAGACCCGCTGGGACCTGTCCTCGTCGAACAGGGTGGGCAGATGGATGAAGCTCTTCGGCACCTCGTTGTAGGGCACCGGCCAGGGCGTGTTGCGGTTGCGCAGGCGGTCGTACTGCGCGCGCGCCACCAGCCGCTTGGCCTCGGCGGCGCTGACGGTGTAGTGGCTGCGGTAGTAGGCCTCGATCACCGCGTCCTGCTCGGCATCGGGCAGGCCCTCCGCGGGCACCGGCGGCGCGGCCCGCTCCTCGGCCATCAGGCGGTCGACGGTGTCGGAATAGAAGGCCAGCTCCTCGGCCGAGAGGACGTTCTCGACCACGGCGTAGCCGTCCTCCTCCAGCTTGCGCTTGGCGGTCTCCAACTGGCTCGTATCCAACCGACGGGGGGCAGTTCGCTCGCTCACGGTCATCTCACCCTCGCTTTGTGCAGGCAGATCGGTTTCCGGGCCCGGCGTCAGGCGCCGAGGTAGGCCTTCTTCACGTCCTCGTTGTCGAGCAGGAAGTCGCGGTCGCCCTCCAGCACGACGGCGCCGCGCTCGATCACGTAGCCGCGCCGCGACAGCGAGAGGGAGCGGCGCACGTCCTGCTCGACCAGCAGGATCGTCACCCCCTCCGCGTTGATCGTGGGGAAGCGGCCGAAGATCTCCTTGACCATCACCGGCGCCAGGCCGATCGAGGGCTCGTCGAGCAGCAGCAGCTTGGGCGCCGTCATCAGGGCGCGCGCGATCGCCAGCATCTGCTGCTCGCCGCCGCTGAAGGAGCGGGCGAGCTGGCGCCGCCGCTCCAGCAGCCGCGGGAACATGCCGTAGACCCAATCGAGGTTGCGCTTGCTGCGCGCGGCGTCACGCAGGATGTCGCCGCCGATCAGCAGGTTGTCCTCGACCGTCATGTGCGGGAAGAGCCGGCGCCCCTCCATCACCTGGGCCAGCCCGAGGCGGGCGATCTCGTGCGGCTGACGCCCGACCAGCGACTCCCCCAGGAAACGGATGTCGCCGCCGCTGGGCCGCAGCGTGCCCATGATCGCGCGGATCAGCGTCGTCTTGCCCGCGCCGTTGGCGCCCACCAGGCTGACGATCTCGCCCTCCCGAACGTTCAGGGAGACGTCGTGCAGCACGGCGACGTCGCCGTAGCCGGCGTGAACCTGATCGATCTCGAGCATGTCAGTCCTCGTCCTTGCCGAGATAGGCGGCGATGACCTCGGGGTCGTTGGCCGCGGCCTGGGGCGCGGCATCGCAGATCTTGCGGCCGTGGTGGATCACCACCACCCGATCGCTGAGCGCCATGACGGCGTGCATGTTGTGCTCGACCAGCAGCACGCTCACACCGTCGGCGCGCAGCCCGCGGATCAGGTCCAGCACCTCGTCGGTCTCGACCGGGTTCAGGCCGGCCATGACCTCGTCGAGCATCAGCAGCTTCGGGCGGGTGGCGATGGTCTTGGCGATCTCCAGGCGCTTGCGCCCGGCCAGGGTCAGCGTCTTGGCCGGCTGCGCGGCCCGGTCGGCCATGCCGAAGCGTTCCAGCACCGCCAGCGCCGCCTGCCGCGCGTCGCGGCTGTCGGGATGATGCAGGAAGCTGCCGATCATCACGTTGTCGAGCACGCTCATCTCGCCGAAGGGGCGCACGATCTGGAAGGTGCGCACCAGGCCACGCCGGCAGACCTCCGGCGCCGGCCGGCCGTCGACCCGCGCGCCGTCGAAGTGGATCTCGCCGGAGCTGGGCGGCAGGAAGCCGGAGGCCATGGAGAAGAGCGTGGTCTTGCCGGCGCCGTTCGGGCCGATCAGGCCGACCGTCTCGCCCGCGCCGACATCGAAGCTGACCTGGTCGATCGCCCGCAGCCCGCCGAACTGGCGGGTGACGGTCTTGAACTGCAAGAGGCTCATGCCGTCTCCCTCCCCGCCTGCGCCGCCCGCGCGCCGCCCAGGCGGCGCGCCAGGCCCTGCAGCAGGACGATCACGCCGCGCGGCTCGAAGCGCATGACGACCATCAGCAGCAGGCCGTAGAGCATCATGGTCACGCCCGGCGTGCCGCCGGTCAGGCTGCGCGCGGCCTCCTCCGCCGGCAGCAGCAGGAAGGCCCCGAGCACCGGCCCCCAGAGGGTGCCGCGCCCGCCGATGATGCAGATCACCGCGATCTGCACGCTCATGTGCGCGCCGAAGACCTTGTCCGGGCTGATGAACAGCACGTACTGGGCGTAGAAGGTGCCGCCGATCGCGGTCATGGCGGCGCTGATCACCGCCGCCCAGGACTTGTAGCGGCGGGCGTCGACGCCGAGCGCGGCGGCCGCCTCCTGATCGTTGCGGATGGCCGTCAGGTAGTAGCCGAAGCGCGAGCGCAGGCACCAGTAGTTGACCGCCAGCGCCGCCGCCACCAGGGCCGCACCGACGTAGTAGTAGAAGAGCTTGCTGGTGTGCTGGAAATACAGCGGCGCGTCGTGCAGCAGCCGCACGTCGAGGCCGCGCGGACCGCCCAGCAGCTCGTTCGAGTTCTCCACGACGACGCGCAGGATCATGGCGGCGGCCAGGGTCGCCAGGGCGTAGTAGGCGCCGCGCAGGCGGAAGCAGGGCAGGCCGATGATCACCGCCGCCACGGCGCCGAGCCCGGCGCCGGCCAGCATGCCGATCCAGGGCGTCAGCCCGAAGTCGGTGAACAGGATCGTCGAGGTGTAGGCGCCGATGCCGAAGTAGGCCGCGTGGCCGAGCGAGAGCTGGCCGGCGATGCCGCCGATCAGGTTCCACGACAGGGCCAGGTAGGCGTAGAGCAGCGCCAGGATGAGGACGGAGAGCAGATAGGGGCTCTGCACCAGCAGCGGCAGCGCAAGCACCGCCACGCCGAGTGCGAGCAGCAGGGAGGAGCTTCGCATGGGTCAGGCCTTCTCCACGCCGAACAGGCCCTGGGGGCGGAAGTAGAGAACCGCGAGGAAGATCGCGAAGATCAGCCCCTCGGTGTAGGTGATCGGCAGGAACTGCGCCCCGACGGACTCAATCAGGCCGACCACCAGCCCGCCGATCAGCGCCCCGCCGATCGAGCCGATGCCGCCGAGCACCACGATGATGAAGGCGCGCAGGCCGTAGAGGTCGCCGATGAAGGGGTCGACCGGATACATCGCCAGCAGCAGCACGCCGGCCACGCCGAGCACCGCCAGGCCGATGGCGAAGGCGCTCTGGTAGACCGCGGCGCTGTCGATGCCGAGAACGCTGGCCGCCTCGCGGTCCTGGCCCGTGGCACGGATGGCGCGGCCGAGCCGGGTGTGGCGCATGAAGGCGACCATCGCCAGCGTCACCGCGACCGAGACCAGCAGTCCGGCGATCTGCGGATAGGTGAAGAAGAAGTCGTCGAGGATGACGATGCCGTTCGCCCAGGCGCTGTCGGTCGTGCGGTAGTCCGGCCCCGCGATCACCAGGAAGAGGTTGTCGAGGAAGATCCACAGACCGGTGGTGAAGATCAGCACGCTGATCGGCTCGCGCGTCGCCTCCTTGCGGTAGACCGGCTCGATCAGCCAGCGCTGGGTGCCCCAGCCGACGACGAAGAGCGCGGCGGCGACCAGCGGGATGGCGGCCAGCAGATGCAGGCCGAGCAGGCCCGAGGCCCAGAGCGCCAAGTACATGGCGATCATCAGGAAGGAGCCGTGGGCGAAGTTGATGATCTTCATCACGCCGAACTGCAGGCTCAGGCCAAGGGCGATCAGGCCGTAGATCGCGCCGCTGGCCAGGCCGTCGAACAGCGCCTGGAGCAAGGTGTTCATGACAGGGTTCGCTTTACTGAGAGGACGCCCGGAGCCGCCGGGACGCGTGGGGGCCCGCCGCCACCGGCCGGGCGGCCGTCGCCGTGCTGGCGAACAGCGGCCGCCCGGCCGACGGGAGGAACGGGATCAGCGCTCGTCCCAGGCCGGCACAGGCCAGACCAGGTCGTAGCCCTCCGCCTTCAGCTCGGGCGGCCAGACCGTGTAGTAGGTGCCGTCCTTGATCTGCTGCATGACGAAGCTTTTGTGGGTGTTCTGGTTGGTCTCGTCGAACACCACGTCGTAGCCGAGCAGGCGGGTGAGGTCGGTGTCCCGCAGCTCCGTCTCGGCCAGCGCGTCGCGGATCGCCTTCGGCTCGGCCGAGCCGGCCCGCTCCAGCGCGTCCTTCAGGATCCAGACGTCGGCGTAGGCGCTGACGCCGAACTCCGTCGGGTCGACCTCGTGGGCCGCGACGTAGTCGTCCCAGAAGCGCTCGGCGAAGGCCGTGTTGACGGTCGAGGCGTAGCCGGCCCAGCCGTTGGTGGTGAACACCAGGTCGGTCTCCTCGACGCCGACCGTCGGCACGAAGGTGCGGTCGGCGTGACCGGCGGCGCTGCCGATGATGCCCATGGCGTCGACCTGGAGCTGCGCCAGCAGCCGCTGAAGCTGGATCGAATCGCCGGTGTAGGAGGTCACCGAGATGACGTCGGCGTCGGCGCCCTTCAGCTTGACCACCAGCGGGCGCAGGTTCGGCGAGTTCGGCGGATAGGACTCGTCGAACACCACCTCGATCCCCAGCTCGGCGAAGCGCTCGCGCAGGGTGATCGCCAGATCCTGGCCCCAGTCGGTGTTCTCGTAGACGATCGCCGCCGTTTCCGGCATCCGGCCGGTCTGCTCACCGACCCAGGCGATGAAGTCGATCGTGCCGTCGGCGTTGCGCGACGAGGGGATCTGCGTCGGACGGAAGACGTACTTGAAGCCGCGCTCGGTGATCTCGGCCTTGGCCGCCAGGTCGACGATCCAGGGCACCTGGTACTTCTCGGCGACCTGGGTGGCCGGGAAGGTCACGCTGCTCTGGAAGGCGCCGATCAGCGTCGAGACCTCCTCCTGGGTGATCAGGCGCTCGGCCTCGGTGATCGCCACCTGCGGGTCGCCGCGGGTGTCGACCTCGACCAGCTCGAGCTGGGCGCCGCCCAGCGACTCGATGCCGCCGCCCTCGTTGATGTGCTTGACCGCCAGGTGGGTGGCGCGGCTCATCTCCTCGCCGATGGCCGCCGCCGCGGTGCCAGACAGCGGGATCAGATAGCCCACCTTGACGCTTTCGGCGGCGAGCGCGCCGGAGGCGAGCGAGCCCGCCAGCAGGGTGGCCGAGGCGAGGGTCTTCGCCCCGGTCCAGAAAGTCGATCTCGTCATGGGGTCCTCCCGGTTTCTGTGCTTATCGGCCAGTGGTGTCGCCCTGGGACGGGGCGATCGGAGCGAGCGCGCCGCGCGCGAGCTTGCCGACACTGGTCTTCGGCAGCTCGGCGACCAGCCGCAGCGCGCGCGGAATCTTGTAGCGGACCAGCCCGGCGCCGCAGTGGTCGAGCAGCTCCTGCGGCGCGACCGCGCTGCCCGGGCGCGGCACCACGTAGGCCTGCACGACCTGTCCGTAGTAGTCGTCCGCCGCGCCGAAGACGGCCGCCTCGGCCACCTCGGGGTGCTCCAGCAGAAGCTGCTCCACCTCGCGCGGATAGACGTTGTAGCCGCCGACGTTGATGACGTCGCTGCGCCGGCCGCGGATGTAGAGGTAGCCGTCGGCGTCGAGCCGGCCCAGGTCGCCGGTGTGGAACCAGCCGTCGCGCAGGCTTTCGGCCGTCAGCGCCGGCCGGTTGCGGTAACCGGCCATGACGTGCGGTCCGCGCACGCGGATCTCGCCCACCGCGCCGGGGCCGAGCGGCCGGCCGGTCTCCGCCTCGACGATCTGCAGCTCGCCGCCGGGGACCGGACGGCCGACCGAGCCGGCCTTGTGCGGGCCGACCTGCGGATTGTAGCTCAGCACCGGCCCGGCCTCGGTCATGCCGTAGCCTTCCAGGATCGTCGCGCCGGTGGCCTCGCGCCACTGCACCAGCGTCGTCTCCGGCAGGGCGGCGGCGCCGGAGTAGCAGGCGCGCAGGCTGGCGAGGTCGGCGCCGGCGAAGCCCGCGTAGTCGAGCAGGCCGCGGTAGATCGTCGGCCCGGCCGAGACCAGGGTGACGCGGTGGCGGCGGATCGCCTCGAGCATCCAGTCCGGCCGGTAGCGCGGCAGGATGACCAGATGCCCGGCGGCGTAGCAGGACAGATGCAGGCACATGGCCACCGCCGAGACGTGGAACAGCGGCATGGCGCAGAGCATCACCTCGCCGCCCCGCTCGGTCGGCAGCAACGCCTCGCGCTGGGCCAGGTTGACGGCGAGTTGCCGGTGGCGGATGTCGACGCCCTTCGGCGCGCCGGTGGTGCCGCCGGTGTACTGCAGGGTGGCGAGGTCGCCGGGCGCCGGCAGCCCCTGCGGGTCGCCCGGCGCGCCGCCCTCGGCGAAGCCGCACAGGCTGGTGCCGGCGGGATCGGTGGCGAAGCGGCTGATGCCCGCGTCGTCGCACAGCGCGGCGAAGTCCGCCGCCGCGCCGCTGTCGTGGACCAGCAGCCGCGGCGCCGCGTCGGCCAGCATCGGCGCCACCTCGCGCGCCCGATAGGCCGGGTTCAGTGGCACCGCCTGGGCGCCGGCGGCGTGGGCGGCGAACAGCCCGATGGCCATGTCCAGGGAGTTCGACAGCGCCAGGGCGATGCGGTCGCCCGGCGCGACCAGGCCGCGCCAAAAGCGCGCCAGCGAGAGCACGGCCCGGCGGTAGGCCGCATAGGTCAGCGTGGTCGCCCCGAAGGTGACCGCCGGGCGGTCGGGATAGGCCTCGGCCGCCTCCAGCAGCAGATGGACGACCGAGTCCGGCACCCGCGGCAGCCGGGCGCCGTTTCCGGCCAGGCCCTGAAGCGTGCCCGTCATGCCGGTGCGGAGCTCCGCTTGCGGTCGCTGGCCTCCCAGACCATGCCGCGCTTGCGCGTGCGCCCCAGCAGCTCGATCGGGTCGCGGTTGTCCAGATGGCCGAACTGGCCGCGATAGACCGAGTAGCCGCAGAGCTCCTGCAGGCGGCGGGGAAAGCGCCGCGCCGTCTCCTGCGGGATGCCGAGCTGCAGGTTCTCCTGCTGGCGCATCCAGCCGGCGCAGTAGTAGCAGGACAGCGCGAAGCGCCGCGCATCGCTGCGGTTGTGGCCGCCGGCGTGCCAGAGCTGGCTGTCGAACAGCATGACGCTGCCCGCCGGCATGACCGCCGGCACGGTCTCATAGTCGCCGCCGTAGACCGGCGGCTCGGCGGCCAAGTGACTGCCGGGCACCACCCGCGTGGCGCCGTTCTCCTCGGTGAAGGGGCTGAGCGCCCAGAGAGCGTTGAGCGCGATCGGCGGGTGCGGCCGCGCCAGCGGGATCTGCTGGGTGTCCTCGTGCATCGGCTGCGCCCCCTGGCCCGGCGCCAGGGTGATGGCCGAGAGGGAGGAGAGCAGCAGCTCGGAATCGAGCACCGCCTCGGCCACCGGCAGCACCGCCGCGTTCAGCGGCACCTGCCAGAAGGCCTCGCCCCGGGCCAGCAGGTTGTAGATGCGCACCGTGCGGGTGCCCTCGAAGCTGGTCTTGGCGAAGCCGGCGTCGCCGTCGCGTTCGAGATCCAGCAGGGCCTCGATCAGCGCGCCGCCCTCGGCCGCGTCGAAGGCGTTCTCGATCACGGTGTAGCCGTCGAGCGACAGGCGGTGCACATGCGCGGCAACGGACGTCGGATCCATCGCGAAGGTCCCCCTCTGCGGCGCCGGTCCTGCCGGCACCGGGAAGCTTTCGATCGCGCAAGGTAGAGCCTGGCGGCGGGGCGCATCTTTGCAGCGCGTCCAAAACTTCTGTGCAGCCCGTCCAGAGGCCCCCGTCGGGGCCCGGCCGGCCGGTTGCCGCCAGGCGCCGAACATGGTCTAAGCTGGCTGCAAACAAGAAGCAGTCGAGGTGGAGGAAACGGTGCACGGCACTTGGACAACCAAGGGCATCGCCGAACGCGAGCAGTTCTCCTATTGGCGCGATGCCGTCTGCGAGGCCTTCGTTCCCATGGAGCCCGAAGGCCGCCCCGAGAGCTTCACCGGGCGCATCGAGGCGCTGAGCGGCCAGAACCTGCAGCTCGCCAGCGTCGCGGCCGACGGCCACCCGGTGAACCTGACCCGGCGCGGCGTGAACCGCCAGGCCGACACCTCCTTCTTCGCCAACCTGGTGGTGCGCGGCTCGATCTTCGTCGAGCAGTTCGGCGCGCGCGGTCAGGTCGATCCCGGCGACATCTTCCTGCTCGACACGGCCGCGCCCTTCACGATCCACTTCGCCTCCGACTTCCGGCTCTACTGCATCACCCTCGACGAGGCGGCGCTGCGCCCGCGCCTGGGCCGCGGCGGCCGTCCGGCCAGCCCGGTGATCCGCGGCGACAGCGGCGTCGGGCGGGTGACGGCGCAGTACATGCGCAACCTGATCTCGGAGACCGCCGAGACGGTGCTGGACCTGCAGGACCTGGCGGCGCCCCATCTGGCCGCGCTGCTGGCCCGCGCGAGCGCCGGCGAAGGTCTGGCCGAGGGACCGGCCGTGGGCTCGCTGGAACGCATCCAGGCCTTCATCGAGGCCCACCTGGGCGAGCCCGAGCTGTCGGTGCAGAGCACCTGCGAGGCGCTGCGGATGTCGCGCAGCCACGTCTACAACGTGCTCTCGGCCGCCGGCCTGACCTTCGCCGGCTATCTGCGCGACTGCCGGCTGGAGGAGTGCCGGCGGGCGATCGCCGCGCAGCCGGAACGCTCGATCGCGGAGATCGCCTTCGCCTGGGGCTTTCGCGACCAGTCCTCCTTCGCGCGCAGCTTCAAGAGCCGCTTCGGGATCACTCCGCGCCAGGCCCGCGCCTGAGCCGTAGAACCTCGCGGATCGCCCGGCTCCGCTGCGGAGCCGGGCGGTCGTCGTGGGAGTCAGACGCGGATCAGCGGCTGGTGGGCGCAGCGGAAGGAGCCGCCGGCCATGCAGGGCACACGGTAGGGGATGCGGATCACCTCGAAGCGCCGCGCCTCCAGAGCCTCGGCGATCGGGTCCAGCGGCGCCTCGGCCGGCACCACGACGGTGCGGTCGTCGAGCACCAGGTTGTTGCAGGCCATGTGCCCCTTGGCCAGGGCCTTGGGCACCGCCACCACGTCCCAGTCCCGCATGAAGTCCGGCAGCCCCTCGGGCAGCGCCTCCAGGCAGGCGACCGCCACGCCCTCGCGCGGCGTCATCAGCACGCAGTCGAGATGCGGGAACATCGGGTCGATGGTCACCGTGCGGACCCGGTAGTCGGGGCCCAGGGCGTGCTGCAGCCACCGCGCGCCCTCGGGGTTGCTGCAGCCGCCGGAGTGGCCGACCAGCACTTGGCGGCCAAGCACGAAGACGTCGCCGCCCTCCAGGTAGCCCCAGCCGGTGCCCTCGTTGGAATCGTCGGCGCCGGCGTCCGGCTGGGCGAAATAGCGCGCGCCCCGCTCCATGGTCTCGGCCAGGATGCCGCGGATGGCGAAGCGCTGGCGCCGGTGGAACAGGCTGCGCGGCGCCAGCTCGATCACGTTGTTGCCGATCGTCACGAAGGGGTCGCGCATCCAGCCGGTGGCCACGCCGTGCTCCTCGCCGCGCGGGAACTTGCGGTTGGCCGGGCTGATCTCGCCGGCCACCTGGACCCGCACGCCCAGCCGCTCCAGCAGGTCGATGGCGCCGCGGATTTGGCCGCTGTACTCGGCGAAGAGCTCGGGATCCGCCTCCTTGACGTCGCGCCCCTGGTTCTTGGCCCAGAACTCGCCGAAGGGCCCCTGGGCCCGCAGCTTCACGTCGCTGAGGAAGATCGGCAGCACCCAGGCGTCGGGCGAGCCGTAGACGCACTCCTTGAGCGGCGCCCATTCCGCTTCGACGAAGATGTTCTGCTGCGCGCTCGGCCGATCCGCCGCCGTGGCCTGGCTCATGGAGAGGGTCCTTTCCGCCTGTCCGGTCTTGTTGGAGTCCGGCGGCCAGTCTAGGCGGGCGCCGTCCGGGCAACAGATCAAAGCCTGCAAGCGAATTTGCGTTCGGCGGGAAGGGTGCGCGGCGGGCTCAGGTCCGGAAGCAGTCGAGCAGCGCGCCGATCGCCCGGCGGTTGGCGGCGTCGCGGCGATAGACGAAGTAGAACTGCACCTCCAGCGGCGTGTGCGGCGTGACGATCTCCACCAGATCCTCGGCCCCGGCCGCGGCCACGAAGTGGATCGGCAGCAGGGCGCAGCCGACCCCGGCCAGCACCGCCGCCAGGATGGCCTCCAGCGTGCTGGCGCGGGCGGCGACCTGCAGGCGGTAGCGCCGCTCGAAGGCCTGGAAGACGTCGGTGCGGTAGTCGCGCGAGATGTAGGGCACCGCCGCGCCGCGCCGCGCCGGCTGCGCCAGGGCCGCGCGGGCCGCCGCCAGATGCGGCGAGCGCCGGCTCATGTAGAGGCGGTGGCGCTCGACGAAGGCCGGCTCGTACTCGAGCGGCGCCAGGCCCTCGGGCTGGCCGGTGACGCCGACGTCGATGCGCCGCTCGCGCACCTGGATGTCGATCATCGGGTCGGTGTGGACGCTGACGTTGATCAGCATGTCGGGGAAGGTCCGGTGCATCTCGGTCAGCGCCGCAACGATCCCCGCCTCGGGGTTGGTGACCACGTTGTCGATCACCCCGAGGCTGAAGCCGCCGCCCAGGGTCTGCCGGGTGCTCTGGATGGTCTGCTCGAAGGACTGCAGCTCCGAGAAGAGCTTGACGGCGGCGCGGTGGACGTCCTCGCCCTGGGGCGTCAGCGCGAAGCCGGAGCGGCCGCGCCGGCAGAGCTGGATGCCGATGCGCTTTTCCAGGGCCGAGAGGTCGCGGCTGACGCTGGACAGGTTGGCGTCCAGGCGGTACGCCGCCGCCGAGACGCCGCCGTATTCGACCACCGCCAGGAAGGTGCGCAGATGGCGCAGGTCGTAGTTGGACAGGGCAAAACCGGCCACGGAGCCCGCTCACTTGCGTGTGAAAGCAAGTGAGCTAACCACCTTCATGCTTCTCCCGCAAGGGGCGTGACAGTAGCGTGACGGACCCTATGAAAGGCAAAGCCTGGCCTCCAGCAGAGGAGCAGGCGCGGGAGAAGGAAGGCACAAGATGTTGAAACGCCTCTTGGTACTTGCAGTTTCCGGCATGGTAGCCGTCACCCCCGCCCTGGCCGACGAGACGCTGGAGCGCATCAAGTCGAGCGGCAAGATGACGGTGGCGACGGAAGCCGCCTTCAAGCCCTTCGAGTATGTCGAGGACGGCGAGATCGTCGGCTTCGGCGCCGAGTTGCTCGATGCCTTCGCCGCCGACCTGGGCGTCGAGGAGGTCGAGCAGCTCGACCTGCCGTTCCAGGGCATCCTCGCCGGTCTGGCGGCCGGCCAGTACGACCTGGTCGCCACCTCGGTCGCGCCCAACCCGGAGCGGGCCAAGAGCTACGCCTTCTCCCGTCCCTTCGCGACGATCGAGAACGTCGTGGTCACCCTGGCCGACGACGACCGGATCGACAGCCTGGACGACCTCAACGGGCTGCTGGTGGGCAGCCAGCTCGGCAGCTCGACCGAGGCGGTGGCGCGCGAGATGGACGCGGAGCTGCAGGCGGCCGGCGGCAGCGGCTTCTCCGACCTGCGGCTGTACCAGACCTTCCCCGACACGGCCTTCGCGCTGCGCTCGGGCCAGGTCGACGCCATCGTCGTCGGCTCGGTCAGCGCCGGCGAGTTCATGGCGCGCTCGCCCGACAGCTTCCGCGCCGCCCTGACCTACGGCGAGCCGGTCTACATAAGCTGGGTGGTGCGGCCCGAGGACACCGGCCTGCTGCAGGCGTTGAACGCGACGATCACGCGGCTGATCGAAAGCGGCCGCCTGGCCGAGATGCAGCGCAAGTGGGTCGGCATCGAAAGCGCGACGCCCGAGAGCGGCTACCTGCCCGAGGGCGCCATCCAGCTTCAGTAACGCCGGAGTTCGGCCGCAGCGATGGCTTACCTCCTGACGATCGTGGAGACCGTCCCGCTGCTGCTGGACGGTCTTCTCGTGACCGTCGCCATCTGCGGCCTGGCGACCCTCTTCGCCGCGTTCGCCTCCATCGTGATCCTGGCGGCGCGCCGCAGCGGGGTGCGCGCGCTGGAACTGGCGGTGGTCGGCTACGTTTCGCTGATGCGCGGCCTGCCCATCGTCGTCCTGGTCTTTCTGCTCTACTTCGGCGCCCCCGCCCTGCTCGACCTCGGGCGCGTCTCGGCCTTCTGGATCGGCGTGCTGGCGCTCGGCATGAACGGCGCCGCCTTCCTCTCCGAGGTGCTGCGCGGCGCGATCAGCCGCCTGCCGGCCGGCCAGAGCGAGGCCGCCATCGCCCTCGGCCTCGGCCGGGTGCAGACCTGGCGCCTGGTGCTGGTGCCGCAGCTCCTGCCCATCGCGCTGCCCGCGCTGGCCGGCGAGATCGGCTTCCTGATCAAGGCCTCGCCGGTGCTCTCGCTGATCACGGTGGTCGACCTGACCCGCCGCTCGCAGCAGATCACCATGCAGACCTTCGACCCGCTGGGCCCGCTGCTCGCCGCCGGCCTGCTCTACTTCCTGCTGCTCGGCGGCATCGCCCTGGCCACGCGCTGGCTGGAGCGCCGTCTCGGGGCGCGGGTGGCCCGGCCATGATCGAGCTGCTGGTCAACTACAGCGACGAAATCCTGGCCGGCCTGCTGGGCACGGTGCTGATCGTCGGCATCGGCTTCCTGCTCGGCAGCCTGGGCGGGCTGCTGCTGGCGGTGCCGCTGATGTCCGAGGTCAAGGCGCTGCGCTGGGCGGCGCGGAGCTACGTCGAGCTGTTCCGCAACACCCCCTTCCTGATCCAGGCCATGCTGCTGTTCGCCGTGCTGGGCGTGCTGCGCCTTCGGCTCGACCCGACGCTGGTGGGCACCGCGGCGGTGGCGCTCTACACCGCCGCCTACATGGCCGAGATCGTGCGCGGCGCGCTGCACTCCGTGCCTGAGGGGCAGTGGGACGCGGCGCGCGCCCTGGCGCTCGGCCCCTGGCTGCGCTTCCGCCTGGTCATCCTGCCGCAGCTCCTGCCCTTCGCCCTGCCCGCCAGCGTCAACCTGCTGGCCACCGTGGCCAAGGAATCGGCCTTCCTCTCCGCCGTCTCCGTCGCAGAGCTGACCTTCGCCGGCCAGGTGGTGATCGCGCAGACCTTTCGCGTCTTCGAAGTCTGGGCCATCGTCGGGGCACTCTACCTGCTGCTCGTGCTCTCGATCCTGGCCGCCGCCAACCGCCTGGAGCGGCGGCTGCGCTGGGCGCGGGCCGGGCGCTGACCCCCGCCACCAAGGGAGATCCTTCTCGTGCCTGCCATCCGCATCCAGCCCGAGCGCCTGCTCGCCGACCTAGACACCCTGCGCAGCTTCGGCCAGTGCGGCAGCGGCGTGGTGCGCCCGGCCTACTCCGAGGCCGACCTGGCGGCGCGACGCTGGCTGGCCGAGCGCATGCAGGCGGCCGGGCTGGAGGTCGCCGTCGACCCGGTCGGCAACCTCTTCGGCCTGCCCCAGGGCGGCGGCCCCTGCCTGCTGATCGGCTCCCACTCCGACAGCCAGCCCGAGGGCGGCTGGCTGGACGGCGCCTATGGCGTGATCGCCGGCCTGGAGGTGGCGCGCGCCAGCATCGAATGCGGCGGCCCGCCGGTCGCCGTGGTCTCCTTCCAGGACGAGGAGGGGCGCTTTACCGCGCTGACCGGCAGCCGCGTGTGGGCCGGCACCCTGTCCCTGGAGGAGGCCGACCGCCTGACCGACACCGAGGGCCGCAGCCTGGCCGAGGCGCGGCAGGCGGCGGTCGCGGGCCTGCCCGCGCCGCGCGCGGTGCCGCCCGAGCGCTTCCACGCCTTTCTCGAGATCCACATCGAGCAGGGGCCGGTGCTCGACCGCAGCGGCGAGCGCATCGGCGTGGTCGAGAACATTGTCGGCATCCGCAGCGAGCGCATGACCTTCACCGGCGAGCAGAACCATGCCGGCACCACGCCGATGCACCTGCGCCGCGACGCCTTCCAGGGCCTGGTGCGCTTCGCCGACACGCTCAACCAGCGCCTGGCCGAGATCGTCACCCCGGCGACGGTCTGGACCATCGGCCACGTCGCGCTGCACCCCAACGCCTCCTCCATCGTGCCGGGCCGCGTCGACTTCAGCATGCAGTGGCGCGACGCCGAGGAGGCGCGGCTGGATCGCATGACCGAGGTGATCCGCGCGACCGCCGCCGAGGTGGCGGAGACGGCCGGGCTGGAGCTGGCGCGCGGCAGCTACGCGGCGATCCCGCCGACCCGCTGCGACGAGGCCCTGCTGGCCGGGCTGCGCGCGGCGGCCGAGGCCCGCGCCCCCGGCGCCTGGCGCGCCATGCCCTCCGGCGCCCTGCACGATGCCGCCAACGCCTCGCGGCGCATGCCCATGGCGATGCTCTTCGTGCCCTCCAAGCGCGGCATCAGCCACAGCTTCGAGGAGGACACGGCGCGCGACGACCTGGTGCTGGGCGTGGAGGTGCTGGCCGAGGCGGTCGACCGTCTGGCCTCCGGCGGCTGACGGCGGCCGCTGACGGCGGCGACAAACGACGGCGCCCCGCCCGGCGGGGCGCCGCCCGCGTCTACAGGAGCTGGCCGGGCCGCGCTCCGGTCGGCGCGCCGTCGGTCCAGACGGAGCGGCCGTTGACGAAGACCTCGGCGATGCCCTCGGCCGGCGCCACCGGCGCCTCGTAGGTGGCGGCGTCGGCAATCCGCGCGGGATCGAAGACCACCAGGTCGGCATAGGCGCCGACGCGGATCTCGCCGCGATCGCGCAGTCCGAAGCGCGCCGCCGGCATGGAGGTCATCTTCCTGACCGCCTCCTCCAGCGGGAAGAGCCCGAGATCGCGGGCGTAGTGGCCCAGCACCCGCGGGAAGGTGCCCCAGACCCGGGGGTGCGGATGCGACCCCAGGGCGATGGCGTCGGAGCAGACCAGGGTCAGCTCGTAGGAGAGGATCCGCCGCACGTCCGCCTCGTCCATGATGAAGAAGACGCCGAGGGCGGGAATCAGGCGTTCCACCGCCGCGTCGCGGTCGACGCCCCATTCCCGCGCGATCTCGTCAAGGTCGCGGCCGGCCATCTCGGGATGGGGGTCCGAGGCGGTGACCAGAACCCGGCTCGCCTGGCGGTGGCGCCCGGAGTTGAGCATGGTCGAGCTGGCCACGTAGGGGGTGGTGTCCAGGCCGATGTCATGGGTCCGGCGCGCCGCGTCGATCAGCGCCAGCGTCTCGACCGAGCGGCCGTGGTTGGCCAGACCGGCACACTTGTGGTGCGAGACGTGGACGCCGCAGCCGGCGACGCTGCCGACCTCCAGGGTCTCCTGCAACGCCTCGATCACCGCGTCGCCCTCGTCGCGCATGTGCGTTACGTAGAGCTTGCCGTGATCCTTGAGCACGCGCGAGACCTCGATCAGCTCTTCCGTCGTGCTGGCCCGGGCCGGCGGGTAGAAGGTGCCGGTCGACAGGCCCAGGCCGCCCTCGGACAGCGCCTGGTCGAGCTGCCGGCGCATCTCCCGCATCTCGCCGGCGTCGGCCGGGCGCTCCAGGTCGTCCAGCACGTTGATCCGCAGGGTGCCGTGGCCGATCAGGCAGGCGCTGTTGACGGCGGCCGGCTCGGCGGCCAGGCGCGCGCGGTAGTCGGCGAAGCTGGCAAAGCGCGGCCGCGCCTCGCTGACGATGGCGGCCAGCGGCATGGGCAGCGGCCCATCCTGGCGCAGCGGCGCGATGGAGAAGCCGCAGTTGCCGTTGATCACCGTGGTCACGCCCTGGCTGACCGCCGCGTCCATCGTCGGATTGGTCAGTACCGTCTCGTCGTAGTGGACGTGCGGATCGATGAAGCCCGGCGCCAGGACCGCGCCGGCGCAGTCCGCGACCCGGCCGGCGGTCCAGTCGGACAGGTCGCCGACCGCGACGATCCGCTCGTCCGCCACCGCGACGTCGCCCGGCCGGCGCACGGCCCCGGTCCCGTCGATGATGGTCGCATCCCTGAACAGCAGGTCGGCGTGCAAGGCGTGTCTCCCGAGTGTAGGTGTCGCGATAGGGCGCCGCGCGGCTCAGTCCGAGGACTGCGCGCCGAACCAGCGGCAGAGCAGGTGGACCAGGATCACGACGATCATCAGCGGCACGGCGATCGCCACCCAGAAGGTCGAGATGTCCAGGGAGTCCGCCAGGATGCGCGAGTGGCGCAGCAGAAAGCCGCGCTCCAGGTTCATGTTGGCGCCGAAGAAGGAAAACCAGAGAATCGGTAGCAGGTAGATCAGCACCGCGGCGCTGCGCAGGGCGGCGGCGGCGAAGGCCAGCCCGGTGGAGCGGCCGCGCGGCTCGTTGGCCAGCGCCGGGTCGAAACGGCGCTTGAACGACATGGTGGCGCCCAGCAGGCCGGCCCAGATCATCGCGTAGCGCGCCAGTTCCTCCGTCCAGGAGGGCGGGGAATCGAAGATGTAGCGCGCCACCACCTGCAGGAACACCACGCCGACGAGCAGCGTCAGCGCGACGAAGTTCAGCGCCTTGATGACGCCGTCGAGGCGGTCGCTGAAGGTGGTGAGCGCGCGTCGCATTCCGTTACTCGCCCGCTGCTCCGGCGGCGGCCAGGGCTTCCTCGAAGGCCGCCAGATGCTCCGGCGCGATGATCTCGTCGTAGACCGTGCGGGTGGCCTCGGCCATCTTCTCCCGCTCGCCCGGCGCGAGCTGCGAGACGGTGACTCCGGCCGCCTCCATCTTCTCGTAGACCGTCTCCTCCCAGGCGTCGACCCAGGCGCGGTTGGCCGCGATGCCGGCGGCCAGCGCCGCGTCGACCGTGGCCTGCTGGTCGGCGTCCAGCCCCTGGTACCAGTCCTCGGAGATCAGGACGATGCGCGTCGAGGGCGAGACGTCGATCTGGGTGAAGTGCACCAGGAAGTCGGTGTGGCCGGTGCGGATCGCCGAGTTGGGCGCGTTGAAGTAGCCGTCGGCGATGCCGGTCTGCAGGGCGTTGGCGACCTCCGACCAGGCGATGATCGTGCCCTCGGCGCCCAGCGCCTCCTGGTAGGCGAGCTGCTCCTTGTTCAGCGCCCGGAAGCGCAGGTCGGCAAGATCGGCCATCTCGGTGACCGCCGTCTTGGTGTTGTGGATGCCGATCCCCACCCCGACGAAGTTGAAGCCGGCCAGCCGCACGCCGTTGACGGTCAGCGGCTCGTTCATCTGCGCCAGCAGGTCGGAGGACTCGATCACCGTGTCGAACTGCGCCCCGTTCTCGAAGAAGAAGGGCAGCAGCACGCCCTTGACCATCTCGCTCATGCCGAAGGCGGAGGAGGCGGCCGCCAGGTTCACCTGGATCAGGCCCTGGGCGACCTGATCGAAGCGCTCCTTCTCCTTGCCCAGCGTGCCGGAGGGAAAGACGCTGACCTCGAAGTCGGTGCCGTCCAGCGCCTCCTGGAAGCCGGCGACGAAGGCCGCCTCGGCGTTCTTGCTGGGATCGTTGACGCCGTTGAGCGCCACCTTGATCTCGGCGGCCTGGGCGCCGCCGGCCAGGCAGGCGAAGCCGAGGGCCAGGACGGCCGGTCTCAGTCCGATCATCGTGAGTCTCCCGTTGTTGGTTTCACATGAGCCCCAGCGCCGTCGGCAGGGCCGTGGTCAGCGCCGGGAAGAAGGTCAGCAGGGCGAGCACGCCCATCTCCGCGAAGAAGAAGGGCAAGGTGGCGCGGATCAGCTTCCAGTAGTCGATCTGCACCGTGGTCGCGAGGATCAGCAGGACCCCGCCGATCGGCGGCGACAGCAGGCCGACGGTGATGTTGAAGCAGATGACGACGCCCAGGTGGACCGGGTCAATGCCCATCGCCAGCGCCGCCGGCACGAAGATCGGCGCGAAGAGCGCCACGGCCGCCTTCACGTCCATCACCATGCCGGCGAGGATGAAGATGAGATTGATGAAGAAGAGGTACTGCAGCGGCGAGAAACCCCAGCCCTGCACGGTGCGCGCGATGGCCTGGGGCCACTGCTCCAAGGCCGCCAGGTAGCTGAAGGTGGAGATCGCGCAGAGGATGATGAAGATCGCGCCCAGCAGCACGCCGGTGCGCTCGAAGCTCTCGGCGATGTCGCGGGTCGAGAGCTGGCGGTTGGCCAGCCCGACCAGCAGCGCGGCGACGACCGCGATGCCGGCGGCCTCGGCCGGCGTGGTGAAGCCGAAGATGGTCCCGCCCATGATGATGATCGGCAGCATCAGCGCCGGCACCGCGCGCAGGAAGCTGGGCAGCACCGCAGGGCGCTCGCCCGCCGGGTAGCCGCGCGGATGGTCGTCGCGCCAGGCGAAGAAGCCGTTCATCCCCATCAGCACCCCCGCCAGGATCACGCCCGGCACGATCCCCGCCGCGAAGAGCGCGGTGACCGAGGTGTCCATCAGCGCGCCGTAGAAGATCAGGATCGAGCTGGGCGGGATGATCGGACCGATGATCGAGGAGGCGCCGGTGATCGCCGCGGCGTAGTCGAGGCTGTAGCCGCGCCGGCGCATCTCCGGCACCAGGCCGTTGCCCAGGGCGGCGGCGTCGGACACGGCCGAGCCGCTGACGCCGGCGAAGAAGACGCTGGTGACCACGTTGACGTGGCCGAGGCCGCCGCGCATCCAACCGACCAGCACCATCGAAAAGTCGATCAGCGCCTTGGCGATGCCGCCGCGATTCATCAGGTCGCCGGCGAAGATGAACAGCGGCATCGCCAGGAAGGCGAAGACGTCGAGCTGGCTGAACAGCCGCTGCGGCAGGACGGCGAGGTAGTTGGCGTTGCCGCCGGCCACGAAGCTCAGCACGGCGGAGGCGCCGATGATGTAGGCGATGGCCGCCCCCGAGACCAGCATCAGGGCGGCGAGGGCCGCGATTGTCCAGATGGCCATGTTGAAGCGCTTTCCCCCCAGAGCGGGAAAGCCTAGTCAGGCGCCATCCCATTCAGGAACCGAAAATTTTTCGTCATATCATAGCGATTTACTATGAACTGTCCGCCATGCTATGGGCCATCGGCCATGCGCTCGATCACCCTCCAACGCCTCGAGGTCTTTCGCGCCGTCTACGAGCACGAGAGCATCAGCGCGGCCGCGCGCGCGCTCAAGCTGTCGCAGCCCACCACCAGTCGCCACCTGCGCGACTTCGAAGCGGCGATCGGGCTGACCCTCTTCTCGCTCGACCGGGGGCGGCTGCAACCCACCGCCGAGGCCAACGCGCTCTACGCCGAATCGCGCCACCTCGGCGACACCATTGCGCGCCTGCAGACCACGATCACCGCCCTGCAACGCGGCGCGCACCGGCCGCTCTCGGTCAGCGTCGTCGGCCCCCTGGCGCACCGCCACTTTCCCCGCGCGCTGGAGGCGACGCTGGCGCGCATGCCCGGCCTGCAGCTCTCGATCGGCGTGTCCACCGCCGAGGAGCAGATCCGCGACCTGCGCGCCGGCCATGTCGATCTGGGGTTCGTCGCCGGGCGGATCTCCTGCTCCGACCTGGAGGTGGAGGCGATCGGCACCGGCTCGGTCGTGGTGCTGCTGCCGGCCGAGCACCCGCTGGCGGCGCGGGCCGAGGTCAGCCACGAGGAGGTCGCCAGCCACGGCCAGGACATCCGCATGACCAGCATGGGGCCGATCGGCGCCCTGGTGGCCGAGGCCCTGGCCAGCTACGAGGACGGACGCTGCACCCGCATCACCGTGAAGTCACTGGTGATCGCGCCGCAGCTCGGGGCCCAGCTCCGCCGGCCCATGGTGATCGACTCCTTCACCGCGGCGGCGCTCGACGACCCCAGCATGGTGATCCGGCCGCTGACGCCGACGATTGCCTTCAACGCCCTGGCGATCTTCGGGCCCCAGGCGCGGCGCAGCCACGCGGCCCACGAGCTGGTCGCCGCCCTGCGCGACGACCTCGGCCGGGAGCAGCCGACCGGCACGGCGCCGAGTGACCCCCGCCCCGACTGACCCCCGCCCCGACTGATACCGGCGCCGACTGACACCGGCGCCGACGAGAGCGCCCGGCCGGCCCGAGGCGGCGCCCAACGCGTCAGGTCGCCCCCCCTGTTACGGACTCTCAGCGTGATGCAGTCCGACCCGAGCGGCACGCCCAGGCGAGTCGCTCGGGTCGGACCTTGCGCCGACGGGCCCGCCGCCGCGCTATTCGGCGGCTTGGGTGTCGGGCCGGATCAGCTCGCGCCGCACCACCGGCCAGGCCGGCGCGCCCTCGGCGGTGGTCACGCCCTCCAGCCAGCGCTCGACCCAGTCCGGGTTCTCCGCGATCCACTGCGCGGCGACCTCCTCGGCCGGCCGCTCCTTGAAGCCGTAGGCGTAGACCCAGGCGCTTTCCACCGCCGCGTCGAAGGCGTAGCCGGCGAGGAAGGTGGCCAGGTTCGGGTTGTCCGCCAGGAAGTCGGTGTTGGCCACGGTGTTGACCGTGCTGCGCCCGCCGGAGTCGGCGAAGATCAACTCGGCATCCTTCAGGTAGCGAATCTCGTGGGTGATGTTGATCCAGTGCGGCTTCCAGCCCATGAAGACGATCCAGTCGCCGCGCTGGATCGCCCGCTTGGCGGCCAGCAGCATGGCGCTGGTGCTGCTCTGCTTGAGCTGCCAGTCGCCGAGGCCGGCGGCGTCGCGCGCCAGCGCCTCGAGCACCACCTCGTTGGCGCCGGTGCCCACCTCGTAGCCGTAGATCTCCGCATCGAAGCGCTCGGCGTGCTCCGCCAGGTCCGTGACCGAGCGCACCCCGGCCTCCCAAACGTAGTCGGGCACGGTGAAGCCGATCTGGCCGTCGGGCACGTTCTCGGCGACGATCCGGCCGCTGCCGGCCTCCTGCAGGGGCGCGAGCTGGCCGCGCTGCACCGGCAGCCAGACATCGAGCGTGGCGTCCACCTCGCCGTCGTCGATCGACTTCATGATGAAGGCCGGGCTCAGGCGCGAGCGCGCGACCTCGTAGCCCAGGGTGTCGAGAAGCTGGCTGGCGACCTCCGCCTTGACGGTGGCGCCGGGCTGTGCCGGCACGCCGAAGTGGATATCGGCGGCTTTGGCCCCGGCGGCGGCGCCCAGGCCGATCACGGCGGTGACCGCCGCGCTCACGGCGAGCGTGATCGTGGCGGTGATCTTCGCGGTGATCGTGGCGGTGCCGCGGGGTGCCCGATGCGGCGGCAGGCTCACTCCAAGCATGCAAATCTCCAAGTTGGTTGAGGAAAGCCCCGGAGATCGCCGGCGCGATCCGCCCGACACGCCCCGGGGAAGGCGGCGCCGACGCGGGCCCGGCGGACAGAGCCGCGCCGCCGGGCCCGCACGCCGCCTCAGGTGCGGTAGCTGGGACTCTCGCGGTCCAGCGCCCGCAGCAAGGCCGGCCATTCGAATTCGCCGTCGTAGCGGTAGTACTTGCTGGTCCACATCTCGTGCAGCAGCCGGCGGTACTCCGCCTCGTCCATCTCGATCATCTCCTCGCCGGTGCTCATGCCGGTGAGCTGCACGTTGCAGGCCTGATCCAGGTAGAAGGTCTTGAAGAAGGCCTCGGCCGGCGTCGCGCCCAGGATGAAGGCGCCGTGATGCGCCTCGATCAGGATCTTGCGGCCGTCGAAGGCGCGCACCAGGGTGTCGCAGAAGTCGCCCTCGTGGTCGAAGCCGAAACGCTGGTAGGCGACCTCCTCGAGACCGCCGATCATCAGCGCCGCCTGGGAGAAGGCCCGCAGGCCGCACTTCAGGGTCGAGACCCCCATGATGTTGCGGGTGTGGACGTGCAGGATGCAGCCGATCTCCGGGCGCGCGGAGAAGATCGCCTTGGCGATCTCGCTGCCGGCCGGGTTGGGTTCGCCCTTCTCCGGCTCGCGGTTGGTCAGCGCCCAGTCGACCTTGATCAGCTTGGAGGCCGTGATCTCCTCGTTGAGGTCGCCGTAGCGCTGGGTCACGAAGCCGCCGTCGACCCGCGCGGCGCAATACTGGTTGGTCAGGTCGGTCATGCGGTACTTGCGCAGCAGGTGGTAGACCGCCGCCAGGTCGACACGGGTCGCCCACTCGGCCGCCCCGCCGCCGGTCGTCTCGCCGCCGGTCGTCTCGCCGCCACTCACCTCGCCGCCGGCCTTGGCCTCGGCGGGCGCTTCGCGCGCTGCCACTGCGTTCATCCTCGCTCCCTCCAGGTTCGCCTCGTCGTCGCGCTCTCGGCCGCCGGCGGACCGGGCCCTGCGCCCCGTCTGCGCCCCGCGCCCCGTCTGCACCGCCTCTGCACCGCCGCGGCACCGCGCCTGCGCCGTCTTGCTGGCCGGTGCGGCGAGGGCGGCGGGCCGAGAGCGCGACGGTGGCGCGGGACGCCCGGCTCTGTTTGACTGACAAAGCCAAGAGATTGACCGTCTGTGCCGAATTTTTCGGAGCCGCGATGCCCGCGCCGCCCGCCCTGCCCGCCAGAGCCAGCCGCCCCTGCGGCCCTTCCGCCCCCTGCCGGCCCTGCGCTCCCTGCCGGCCCTGCGCTCCCTGCCGCCCCTGCGCTCCCTGCCGAGCGGTCGCCCCCTGCCGGCCGTCGGAGCCGGCGGGCGGCGCGCCGGTCGACCGCATCGGCTTCCTGCTGCTGCCGCAGTTCGCCCTGCTGCCCTTCTTCACCTGTCTGGAGACGCTGCGGGTGGCCAACCGCGCGGCGGGGCGCCGGGTCTTTTCCTGGGACGTGATCTCGGCCGACGGCGCACCGGTGGCGGCGAGCAGCGGCCTGGCGATTGCCCCGGACCACAGCCTGGCCCAGGCGCCGGACTGCCCTACGCTCTTCGTCTGCGCCGGCTACGAGCCCGAGCGCCACGTCACCGCCGGCATGACCGCCTGGCTGCGCCGGCTGGACCGGCACGGGGCGCTGCTGGGCGGTCTCGACACCGGCGGCGTGATCCTCGCCGAGGCCGGCCTGCTCGACGGCTACCGCGCGACGGTGCACTGGGAGGCCGTGGCCGCCTTTCAGGAGCGCTATCCCCGGGTCGCCGCCCTGGAGGACCTCTACAGCATCGACCGCAAGCGCGTGACCTGCGCCGGCGGCTTCGCCACCGGCGACATGATGCTCTCGCTGATCTCGCTACGGCACGGCCACGACCTGATGGAGACGGTGGCCGAGCTGATGGCCCACGGCGCCACGCGCGGAGCCGAGGTCGGCCAGCGCCAGCAGCGGGCCAGCCGGCTGGAACGCCGCGACCCGCGCGTCCACCGCCTGGTCCGCCTGATGGAAGCTAACCTGGAGACGCCGCTGGCGCCGGCCACCCTGGCCGCGCGCGCCGGACTGTCGCTACGCCAGATGCACCGCCTGTGCCGCCGCCACCTGCGCGACACGCCCCAGGGCTACTACCTCAGCCTGCGCCTGGAGCGCGCGCAGCAGCTGGTCATGCAGACCGGCCGCCGCCTCAGCGAGGTCGCCGCCGCCTGCGGCTTCTCCTCCCAGGCCGTCTTCACCCGCGCCTACAAGCGCCGCTTCGGCGTCGCCCCCTCCACCGCCCGCCGCGCCTTCCGCCCCGACACCGGCGCGCCGACCTGACGGCACCGCGCCCCGCAAGCAGGCGACACCACAGCGCAGCGGCGGCCAAAAGCTGTCGCGGAGAAGACAAAAAAACCCGATTCTCGGAAGGTCTCGCCGGAGAATGGTGCCCAGGGGCGGAATCGAACCACCGACACTGCGATTTTCAGTCGCATGCTCTACCAACTGAGCTACCTGGGCGCCGGGCCGGGGTTGGCCGCGAGGGGCCGGGCGCGGTGTTGGTACGCGGGACCGCGCCGTCCGGCGAGGAAGCGTGTATAGGCAATCGCACGGCGCCTGTCCAGAGCCCCGCGCGCAAGAAAACCGATCCCGCGTCCACAGGCCGTCGCGCGGCGCCGGGGCGCTGCGCCGTGTGACCCGCCGTGTGACCCGCCGTGTGACCCGCCGGGGCGCAGCACCGCGTGGCGCGGCGCAGGGCCGGGCTACGAAGTGGGCTGAAGACGGAGTGGGCTGACGGGGTGGCGGATTGACGGGGTCCCGGCGTCCGGCGAAGCTCGCCGCGCCATGCCCGCTGCCGCCGCCCCTGGCGCCCTCCGCTCGGCCGCCTCGCCCGCTTGCGATCCGCCCCTCCGTCCCGGCCACAGCGGGCGGCCGAGTCGCGTCCGCGCGCCGACCATCGGGGCAGCCATCAGGGGGGCGACCCGGCGGCCGCCGACCGCGCGTCGAGGGGCCGTCCCGGCGGCGCTGGCGCTCGCGGTGGCGCTTGCCTGGGGCGGCCCGGCGGCGGCCGCCGAGCCGGCCACGCCGCGCGGCTGGCTGCTGAGCGCGCTCGACCGGCTCTGTCCGGCCGGGGCGCTGCCGGGGGACGCGGCGGCGCGGCGCCTGCCGGGCGCCCGGCTGCTGGACGAGCGACGACGCGGGCCGGCGGGCGAGCGCGCCACGCCGACGCAGGCCGTGGTGCTGGAGCAGGTCTTCGCCCTGCCCGGCGGCGGCGAGCTGCGCAGCCTGCGCCTGCAGCCCGGCGGCCAGTTGCGCCGCTTCGTCGCCGAATACCACGCCGCCACGGACGGCGCCCCGCGCCCGCTGCTGCAGGCCGTGGCCGACGGCGCCTGCCGGCCGCTCGGCGGCCGCCGGCTGGTCTACGCCGAGGGCCGGCCGCAGGCGCTGGAGCAGCTCGCCGGCGACCTCGCGACCCTGCGCCGGCGCCAGACCCTGGACGCACCCTGGCCGCCGGGGCGCGATCCCGGCGGGCCGCGCGTCGCGCTGGTCGACTCGGGCCTGGCCTACGACCTGCCGCAGGTGCGCGACCGCCTGGCGCGCGACGCCGCCGGCCGGCCGCTGGGCTACGACTTCTGGGACCTCGACCCCCGGCCCTACGACGCGGACTTTTCGCGCGGCCCCTTCCGGCCGATCCGCCACGGCACCGGCGTCGCCTCGGTGCTGCTGCGCGAGGCGCCGACGGCGGCGCTGATCCCCTACCGCTACCCCCGCCCCGACATGGACCGCCTGGCCGCACTGGTGGCGCGGGCGGCGGCGGCCGGCGCGCGCATTCTCGCCCTGCCGCTGGGCAGCCGCGATGCGGCCGACTGGCAAGCCTTCGCAACCGCGCTGCGCGCCCACCCGGAGCTGCTGGCGATCGCCTCGGCCGGCAACGACGGACGCGACCTGGAGGCCGCGCCGCTCTGGCCGGCGGCCCTCGACCTGCCCAACCTGGTGGTGGTGACCTCGGCCACGCCGTCCGGCCGCCTGGCGCCGGGCAGCAATTGGGGCGCGCGGTCCGTCGACCTGCTGGTGCCGGCGGAGGAGGTGGCAATCTTCGACGCGCGCGGCGCCCCCGGCCGCGCCTCCGGCTCCAGCTACGCGGTGCCGCGGGTGGCGGCGCTGGCCGCGCGGCTGCTGGCCCGCGACCCGGCGCTGGCCACCGCCGCGCTGAAGACGGCGCTCTTCGCCCGCGCCCGCCCCGCGCCCCAGGCGGCGCCGGTGGTGGCGGTCGGCTGGATTCCCGACCCGGCCGCCGAGCTGATGCCTGCCGACTAGAGCCGATTGTGATCGTTTGGACCCACAGCGTGGGTCCGCCGATCACAAGAAACCTACTCTACACCAAAGGGCTAGAGTGATTTTTCGCGACCGGCAGACCCGCGGCGCGGGTCCAGACGCTCGCAGATCGCGCGAGCTGGCCGCCGCACGAAGGGCGCCGGGCCGGCTCGACGGCCGTCTCGGGCTCAGGGCTTTTCGAGCAGCGCCATGTGGACGGTGATCCGCCCCTCCTCGAGGTTGCGGCCGAGGTTGCCCGCCATCTCCTTGAAGGACTCGCCGAGGAAGAGGTGTGGCCCCGGCGGCCGCGGCGCGCCGGCCTGCAGCGCGGCGCGGCGACGATGCACCCAGGCCAAGGCGTCGGCGGTGTGGTCGTGCCAGACCAGCTCGCCCAGGCCGGCCTCGGCCAGCAGGCCGCGCACCTCGCCCGAGGACAGCAGGAACGACCCCGCGGGTCCGCTCGCCCAGGGCACGGGGAAAACCGGCGGTCCCGCGGGCCCGGCCATGACGTCGTGCAGCGCCAGCCGGCCGCCGCGCTTGAGCACCCGGGCCACCTCCCGGTACATCGCCGCCTTGTCGGGGATGTTCATCGCCGCGTGCTGGGTCCAGACCAGGTCGACGCTGTCCTCGGCCAGCGGCAGGCGAGCGGCATCGGCGCAGGCGAAGCGCAGCCGCGCGGCCAGCCCCACCGCGTCGCTCAGCGCGGCGGCGTCGCGGCAATAGCTCTCGGTCAGGTCGAGCCCCAGCACCTCGACACCGCAGTGGGCGGCCAGCCAGCGCGCCGGGCCGCCGATGCCGCAGCCCAGGTCGACGCAGAGGCTGCCGGGCACGGGCCGAACCATCTCGGCGAACTCTTCCGTCGCCTCGGCGCCGCGCATGTGGAACTGGTCCAGCGGCGCCAGGTCGTCGACCGTCAGGCGGTCGTCGCGGGCCAGGCCGTGGGCGATGTCGAGAAGGCGCCGGGCGAGGCTGCCGGCGCGGGCGTAGTGGCGGGTCACGGTGTCGGTCGCAGTCATGCCCGCGAGCATGCCCTGTCCGGCTCAGCGCGCCAAGACGATCCAGGCCAGCGCGAAGGCGGCGGCCAGCGCGGCGCCCCAGGGCAGGGCCGCCACGACGGCATCGGCCGGCCGCCCCGCCGCCGCCGCGGCCTCCGAGTCCCTCTGGCCCGCCGCCTCGGGCCCGCGCGCCACGGCGCCGAGCCGGAGCTGGATGCGCCCCCAGGCCGCGGCCGCGGCGACCAGCGCCGGGCCGGGCCAGCCCAGCGCCCAGCCGGCCAGGGCGGCGGCCAGCCCCAGGCCAGCGATCACGCCAAAGAAGAGGGTGCGGTCCATGGCCCTGCGGTGTAGCGGCTGCGCCCGGCGAGGGGAAGCCCCGGCCGCGCGGCGGCCGCCATCCCGGCTCCTGCGCTCTTGTCCGGCCGCGCCGGCTCTGCTTTGTCTGGGACCATGAGCGAGGATCTCACCCTGGAGGCGCTGCGCCAGGGCGGCAAGCCGGCGCTGGCGCGCGCGCTCGCCCGGCTGGAGCGCAGCCCCGAATCGCCCGAGGTGCTGGCCCTGCTGGCGGCGGCCGAGGCGGCGCCGCGCGGCCAGACCATCGGCCTGACCGGCCCGCCGGGAGTCGGCAAGTCGACCCTGACCGGCGCGCTGATCGCCGCCTACCGCGCGGCCGGGCGCACGGTCGGCGTGATCGCCGTCGATCCCTCGTCCAAGCGCTCGGGCGGCGCGCTGCTCGGCGACCGGGTGCGCTTGGCGGCGGGGCCCGGCGATGCCGGGCTGTTCATCCGCTCCATGGCGGCGCGCGACCGCCTGGGCGGCCTGGCCGACCAGACCGTGGCCGCCATGGTGCTGATGCGCGCGCTGTTCGACCTGGTGCTGATCGAGACGGTGGGGGTCGGCCAGTCGGAGACCGACGTCGCCGGGGTGGCCGACACGGTGGTCTTCTGCGTGCAGCCGGGCAGCGGCGACTCCCTGCAGTTCATGAAGGCCGGCATCGTCGAGATCCCGCATCTGGCGGTGGTCACCAAGGCCGACACCGGCGCGCCGGCCCGGCGTGCGCTGTCCGACCTGCGCGGTGCCCTGGGACTCAGCGAGGCCGAGGACGGCTGGCGCGTGGAAGCCCTGGCGGTCTCCGCCGAGGCGCGCGGCGGCATCGCAGAGCTGGTCGCCGCGCTGGACCGCCACTTCGCCTGGCTGCGCGAGACCGGCCGCCTGTCCCCGCGCCGCCGCGCCCAGGCCCAGGGCTGGCTGGCGGAGTCTCTGCGCGAGCGCTTCGGCAGCGCCGGCCTCAAGGCCGCCGGCGACCTGACGCTGGCCGAGGGCGAGAGCCCCTTCGCCCGCCTGGCCGAGCGGGGCGCGGCGCTGCGCGCGCGGCTCGGCGCGGAGCAGGGGGCACACTAGAAGCGCGCCCGATCAGAAACTCGCCCAGTCCGGCTTGTGTGGGGTCAGCTTGGCGCCGTCGGCCGTCAGCTCCGCGTCGAGCGCATCGAGGCGAATCAGGGCCAGCGCCGTGTCGCCGGCGGCGCTGCGGGTCTCGCCGACCGCCTTGCCGTCGGCCGTGGTCACCGGCGTGCCGGGCGCCGGCAGCGGCCCGGCGATCTCCACCGGCACGAGGCGCTTCTTCACCAGGCCGCGATACTTGGTCCGGGCGGTCAGCTCCTGGCCCATGTAGCAGCCCTTGTTCCAGTCGACGCCGCCCAGCTCGTCGAAGCCGTTCTCCAGCAGGATGGCCTTCTCGATCTGCAGGTCGCGGCTGCCGTCGGGCACGCCGGCGGCGATGCGCGCGCGCTCCCAGGCCGCCAGCTCGGCCGGCGCGGCGCCCAGCTCGGCCAGCGCCGGCTCCAGCGCCGCGCGCGGGATCAACGCACGCAGGCCGAGCTCGACCCGGCGCGGATCGACGAAGAGGCTGCCGCCGTGGAACGGCCGGGCCGCGCCCGGCTCGGCCGGCAGGCCGGCGGCGGCCGGCGCGCCGGCGCCCCAGATCGCGACGCTCGCCAAATCCTCGCTGCGGTCGGCCAGGGTCACCTTGCTGCGCAGCTTGTAGAGCTTGAGGCGCTTGAGCAGGTCGGCGCGCCGCGCGGCCTCGCAGTCGAGCAGCAGCACCGCGCCGCTCTCTTCGGCGTCCGCCTCGGCGTCCTCGGCGTCCTCGGCGTCCTCGGCCACCCTCGTCCGATCACGCGCCAGCTCGACCATCAGGAAGTCGTGCAGGTACTTGCCCTGGGGCGTCAGGAAGGCGGCCCAGAGGGCGTGCCGCGGCGTCGCCTTCTCGACGTCGTTGGAGACGATCCCCTGCAGGAAGCCGCGCACGTCCGGCCCGCTCACCTGCAGCAGACCGCGCTGATCCAATACATGCGCCGACAGCCCGCTCATTCCTGCCCTCCCAGTTGCCGAGACTCGCCTTGACTCACGTTCCGGCAGATGGTCAGGCGGCGGCAGCTTGGCAAGGCGGCGCACCCCTGCCATACAGCGCGGCGACATGCGGATTCTCGTGATTCTCCCCACCCGGCTCGGCGATGCAGTGCTGGCCAGCGGCTGCCTGGCGCAGCTTCTGGAGCGCTACCCGCAGGCCCGCTTCACCCTGGCCGCCAGCCGCCTGGCGGCGCCGCTCTACGGCGCCCTGCCCGGGCTCGCGCGGATCCATCTGATGGACAAGCGCGCCGCCGGACGGCACTGGCTGGCGCTGTGGCTGCAGACGGCCTTCACGCCCTGGTCGCTGGTGGTCGACCTGCGCAACTCGGCGCTGTCCTACCTGGTGCCGACCCGCCGGCGCCTGGTGGTCGGGCGCGCCGACCCGACGCGCCACCGGGTGGTCGAGCTGGCCGACCTGCTGGGCGGCCCGCCGCCTGAACGGCTGCGACTCTGGTTCTCCGACGCGCACCACGCGGCGGCGGCACGCCTGCTGCCGGCCGAGTCGGACGGGCCGGTGCTGGCGGTCGGGCCGACCGCCAACTGGAGCGGCAAGATCTGGCCGGTCGAGCGTTTCGCCGAGGCCGTCCTCGCCCTGACCGCGCCCGATGGGCCGCTGCCGGGCGCGCGGGTCGCGGTGGTCGCGGCCGCGCATGAGCGGCCGCTGGCCAATCCCCTGCTGGCCCGGCTGCCGCGCACGCGGCGGCTGGACTGGATCGGAAAGGCGCCGCTGCCGGTGCTGGCGGCGGCGCTGACGCGCTGCGCGCTCTATCTCGGCAACGACTCCGGGCTGATGCACCTGGCCGCCGCCGCCGGTTGCCCCACCCTCGGCCTGTTCGGTCCGACCAACGAAACGCGCTACGCCCCCTGGGGGTCGCACTGCGCGGTGGTGCGCACGCCGCAGAGCTACCAGGACTTCGTGACGCAGCCGGATTTCGACCCGGCGGCCGACCGCCCCTTCATGGCGGATCTAGAGGTCGCCGCGGTGGTCGCCGCCGCCGGCGAGCTGCTCCAGCGCGTCGAGCACCTCCGCCAGGTCTAGCGCCTCCAGCCGCGCCCGCTGCAGCCGGGCGGTGCGCGGCCCGCGCGGGGCGATGCGGTCCGGCTCGGAGGCGGCGGAGAAGAGCGACAGTGTCGGGCAGCCGGCCGCGGCGATCACGTGCATCGGCCCGGTGTCGTTGCCCACCGCCAGCGTCGCCCGGCGCGCCAGCGCGGCGATCTGCCCGATCGAGGTGCGCCCGCGCAGGTCGAGCGCCGCCGGGCAGGCCGCCGCCACACGGTCCAGCGCCTCGGCCTCCGCCTGCGTTCCCAGCAGCACCGGGCGCAGGCCGCGTGCCTCCAGCGCCTGCGCCAGGGCGCCGTAGCGCTCCGCCGGCCAGCGCTTCTCCGGCCGGCTCGGCGCGCAGCCCGGCACCAGCAGGGCGAAGCGCGCCGGCAGCTCGAACGCCGACAGCGGTCCGTCGAGGAAATCCAGGTCCGCCTGTGCCGGCACCGCCACCCCGGCCAGGGCAAGCTGCTCGCGCTCGCGCTCGGCGATGTGGCGGGCGGCGCGCATGCCGCCGTAGCAGTGGCTGCCGGCGCGCAGGACCCCGACCCATTCCGGCTTGGGCGCGGCGAAGAAACGGAAGTAGAGGGCCGTGCGGTCGTTGCGCTGCAGGTCGTAGACCCGCCGGAAGCCGGCGCCGCGCAGCCGCGACCGCAGCCGCGCCCAGGCGCAGAGCCGCCAGGCCGCCGGGCGGGCGTCGGTCCAGATGCGGTCGAACAGGCCGCTGGCCTCGGCCAGGCCGGCATAGGCCGGCGTGGTCAGCAGGGTGATCTCGGCGGTCGGATGGGCGCGGCGGATCGCCTGCAGCGCCGGCAGGGAGAGGATGAAATCCCCGAAGGCGCTGAGCTTGATCACCAGGATGCGGTCGGGCGCGGCGGACATGACGCGCCGTGGATAGCAAAGCCGCGCGGCTTCAACCATCCGGAAACCTTGTGCGGGTCAGACTGGCCGGCCTTCGAGTCGACGCGGGAGACCCTGCTGCTGCGCTGCCTGCATCTCTGTGCCGCCCCCGCCGCCTCGCCCCAGGGCGAGACGGTGCTGGCGCTCGTGCGCGCCCTGGCCGGGGCCCGGCCGGCCGGCCCGCAGGGCGACGGCCCACAGCCCACCACAGGCCCGCCGGCGTCGCTGGTGCAGCGCGCGCTGACGCCGGCCGACTGGGCGCCGGCCCTGGCGGCGGCCGGGATCCCCCATCGCGCCGCGCCCTACCGCAGCGTCCTGGACCTGACGACGCGCCGGCGCATCGCCGACGAGCTGGCGGTGGTACGCCCGGACCTGCTGCTGCTGTGGGGCGTCGAGGCGGCGCGCAGCGTCGAACGCCCGGTTCGCAGGGCGCTGGGCAGCGGCGAGGCCGCCCGCCTGGGCGTGGTGCTGGGCTACGAGGCGGTGGCGCCCTTCGCCCACGCCGGGGTGCGCCGGCTGGTGGCGCCGACCCAGGATCTGGTGGACTACGCCCGCGAAAGCGGCTGGCCGCCGGACCAGATCGGCCTGCTGCCGCCAGTGGTACCGGAGCCGGCGGTCGGCCCGGTGCTGCGCCAGCGCTGGGACACGCCCGAGCAGGTCGACCTGGTGGCGGTGCCGGCCAGCGACGAGTTGGGCGCCGCGCTGCTGCTCGACGCCTGGCGCGAGCTGCCGGAGGCCTGGCTCTGGCTGGTGCCGCCGCCGGGCCGCGAAAAGCGCCTGCGCCGCGAGCTACGCCGCCGCGGCAAGCAGGACCCCAGCCTGCGCGAGCGCCTGCGGCTGGTGGACCGGCCGGAGCTGGCGGTCGCCGCCGCCGACCTGGCGCTGGTGGCGCGAGCGGACGATCCCATCGGGCTGCCGGTGATCGCCTGCTGGGCCGCGGCCCGGGCGACCCTGGCGCTGGCCGCGCCCGGCGCCGCCGCCCTGATCCGACACGACCGCGACGGCCTGCTGGTCGCGCCCGACGACCCGCGCGCCCTGGCGGCCAGCCTGGAGCGGCTGCTCGCCGACCCGCTGCAGGCCGACCGGCTTGCGGCCGCCGGCCGCACCGTCTACGAGCAGGGCTTCGCCGCCGCCAAGGCGACCGACCGCTGGCACCTGACCCTGGAGATGCTGGCCGGCCCACCCCAAGTGGTGAGGCGGGGCGACGCGGGCACCGACATCCGCGTCTGAGCCCCGGGTAACGTGCAGGCGCAAGGAACCAACGGCGCGGCTTCGGGCGGCCGGCGCCACCAGCTTCACGGGAAGGCCATGAGCTACGATCTGATCCTCAAGGGCGCCGAGGCGGTTACGCCGAACGGGCGCGAGCGCATCGACATCGCAATCGCCGGCGGCAAGATCGCCGAGCTGGGCGACCTGGGCAACGCCAGCGCGGCGGAGGTCCGCGACCTGGCCGGCCTGACCGTGCTGCCCGGGGTGATCGACACCCAGGTGCATTTCCGCGAGCCGGGACTGGAGCACAAGGAGGACCTGGAATCCGGCACCCGCGCCGCGGCTCTGGGCGGGGTGACCAGCATCTTCGAGATGCCCAACACCAAGCCCTCCACGCTGACGCCGGAGGACATGGCCGACAAGCTGCGCCGCGGCCAGGGCCGGGCCTGGACCGACCACGCCTTCTTTATGGGGGCGGCCGCCGAGAACGCCGAGCAACTGGGCGAGCTGGAGCGCCTGCCCGGCTGCTGCGGCGTCAAGATCTTCATGGGCTCGTCGACCGGCAGCCTGCTGGTTGAGGACGACGACACCCTGCGCGACGTGCTGCGCGGCGGCCGCCGGCGGGTGGCCGTCCACTGCGAGGACGAGGCGCGGCTGCGCGAGCGGCTGGAGCTGGTGCGCGACGGCGCCGACGTCGCCATGCACCCGGTCTGGCGCGACGAGCAGACGGCGATCCGCGCCACCGAGCGGCTGATCCGCATCGCCCGCGAGGCCGGCCGGCGCGTCCACGTGCTGCACGTCACCACCGCCGAGGAGGTGGAGATCCTGGCCGCGCACAAGGACCTGGTGACCTGCGAGGTGACGCCGCAGCACCTGACCCTGAGTGCGCCCGACTGCTACGAACGGCTGGGCAGCCTGGCGCAGATGAACCCGCCGATCCGCGAGGCGCGCCACCGCGAGGGGCTGTGGGCCGGCGTGCGGCGCGGCGTCTTCGACGTGGTCGGCTCCGACCACGCGCCCCATACCCGCGACGAGAAGGCCGGCGACTACCCGCGCACGCCCTCGGGCATGCCGGGCGTGCAGACCCTGGTGCCGCTGCTGCTCGACCACGTCGCGGCCGGGCGCATGACGCTGGAGCGCTTCGTCGACCTGACCGCGCACGGCCCCCAGCGGATCTACCAGATCGCCGGCAAGGGGCGCATCGCGGTGGGCTACGACGCCGACTTCACCGTGGTCGACCTGAAGGCCCGGCAGACCATCACCGGCGACTGGCTGGCCTCGAAGTGCGGCTGGTCGCCCTTCGAAGACGTGGAGGTCACCGGCTGGCCGGTGATGACCCTGGTGCGCGGCCACACGGTGATGCGCGACGACGAGCTGCTGGATAGCCCGGTCGGCGCACCGGTGCGCTTCCAGGAAACCTTCGCGCCCGAGGAGGCCGACCGGTGATTCTCGACCGTCTGGTGCCGCTGCTCAACGTCGAGGACGTGGAGGCCAGCCTGGATTTCTACCGCAACGCCCTGGGCTTCACGGTCGACAACCGGCACGACGACCGCGGCAAGCCGATCTGGGCGGCGATCCGCCACGGCGAGATCGCGCTGATGCTCAACAGCCCCGAGCAGGCCGACAGCAGCGCCCGCCGGCGCCGGCCGAGCTACGGCGAGACGCTGTTCTACCTCTACGTCCCCGACGCCCAGGCGGCGCACGAGGAGCTGAGCGCGCGGGGCTACGCGCCCGGCCCGCTGGCGGAACAGCCCTACGGCGTGCTGGAGTTCACCCTGCGCGATCCGGACGGCTACGAGCTGGCCTTCGCCAGCCTCATCGGGCCGCAGGCGGAAAGCCCCTTCGCCGACGCCGACGAGGATTAGCCAGCAGCGGCGCGCGAGCAAACGACGGCGCGCGGCCAGGACGGCCGTGCCGCGCGCCCTGGTGCGGCCGCCGGCGAGCGGTTATATGGGAAGGCGCATGCCGCCGGGCGAAGCCGGCGGCCCCCACATCTGGCAGGGAGACCCGTCATGAGCGGCTGCATCGTCGGTTGGGCCCACACGCCGTTCGGCAAGCACGAGGGCGACGACGTCGAGTCCCTGATCGCCCAGGTCGCCACCCAGGCGGTCGCCGACGCCGGTCTGGAGCCGGGCGACATCGACGAGATCGTACTCGGCACCTACGGCGAAAACTTCTCGGCCCAGGGCTTTCCCGCCTCGCTGGTGCTGCAGACCGCCGAGGCCTTCCGCTTCAAGCCGGCCACCCGCGTCGAGAACGCCTGCGCCACCGGCTCCGCGGCGATCCGCCAGGGTCTGAAGACCCTGAAGGCCAAAGAGGGGCGCTTCGTCCTGGTGGTCGGCGTCGAGAAGATGACCGGCATCTCCGGCCCGGAGATCGGCCAGACCCTGCTCAAGGCCTCCTACGTCAAGGAGGAGAGCGAGATCGAGGGCGGCTTCGCCGGGGTCTTCGGGGTGATCGCCAACCAGTACTTCCAGCGGCACGGCGACCAGTCGGACGCCCTGGCCGCGATCGCCGCCAAGAACCACGCCAACGGCGTCGCCAATCCCTATGCGCAGATGCGCAAGGACCTGGGCTACGACTTCTGCCGCGCGGTCAGCGACAAGAACCCCTACGTGGCCGGGCCGCTCAAGCGCACCGACTGCTCGCTGGTCTCCGACGGCGCGGCCGCGCTGGTGCTGACCGACGAGGAGACGGCGGCGAGCCTGGACAAGGCCGTACGCTTCCGCGCCAACGTGCAGGTCAACGACTACCTGCCGCTGTCCAAGCGCGACATCGTGCGCTTCGAGGGCTGCGCCGAGGCCTGGACGCGCGCCCATGCCGAGGCCGGCACCACGCTGGGCGACCTGAAGCTGGTGGAGACCCACGACTGCTTCACCATCGCCGAGCTGCTGGAGTACGAGGCCATGGGCCTGGCGCCCGCGGGCCAGGGCGCCAAGGCGGCCCTGGAGGGCTGGACCCGCAAGGACGGCCGGCTGCCGGTCAACCCCTCCGGCGGGCTGAAGGCCAAGGGCCATCCGATCGGCGCCACCGGCGTGTCGATGCACGCGCTCTGCGCCATGCAGCTCACCGGCACCGCGCCGGGCGAGATGCAGATCCCCGGCGCCGACCTGGCCGGCATCTTCAACATGGGCGGCGCCGCCGTGGCCAACTACGTCTCGATCCTTGAGCCGCTGAAGTAGCGACGCGCGGCGGAGGCAGGGGCGCTGCCCGTGGCCCGCCGCGCCTCGGCCCGGCCAGCCACCGGTTCGAATCGCTCCCTCTAACTTCATGATTTAGATCGTCTTTCCCCGAACGATCACCCCAGGCGGCGGTTCCACTCGACCGGAAACCGCTCTACAGTGCGGCCAGGATCGAAACTCGGGAGGGGGGACGCGTTTGATGGGCGCCGCGCAGATCCACGACGCCATGAATCTCGGCCGCCTGCTGTCGGACACGGCCAGGCGCCTGCCGGACCGGCCGGGGCTGATCTGGGGCGCCCGATCCTGGACCTGGCGCGAGCTGGACGCGCGGGTCAACGCCCTGGTCGCGGCGCTCAAGGCGCGCGGCCTGGGCAAGGGCGACCGGCTACTGGTCCATGCGCGCAACTGCAACCAGCTCTTCGAAAGCCAGTTCGCCGCCTTCAAGCTGGGCGCCGTCTGGGTCCCGACCAACGTGCGCCTGACACCGCCGGAGGTCGCCTACCTGGCCGAGAACAGCGAGGCCAAGGCGCTGATCTACGAGGACGCCTTTCCCGAACATGCCGATGCCAGCGGCCTGGCGCGGCGCATCGCCATCGGCCGGCCCCGCGCCGGCGAGGAGGCTTACGAGGATCTCATCGCCGAAGGCCGCGGCGCGCCGGCCTGGGAGGCCGAGGTCGCGCGCAACGACCCCTGCTGGTTCTTCTACACCTCCGGCACCACGGGCAAGCCGAAGGCCGGCGTGCTGACCCACGGGCAGATGGCCTTCGTGGTGACCAACCACATCGCCGACCTGATGCCGGACACCGGGCCCGAGGACGTCAGCCTGGTGGTGGCGCCGCTCAGCCACGGCGCCGGCGCCCATGCCCTGCCCCAGGTGGCGCGCGGCGCCTGCTCGGTGATTCCGGACACCGCCGGCTTCGACGAAGCCGAGTGCTGGCGGCTGGTCCAAGAGCACCGGGTGACCAACCTGTTCACCGTGCCGACCATCCTGACGCGACTGGTGCGCCACGAAGCCGTCGACCGCTACGACCACGCCAGCCTGAAGTACGTGATCTACGCCGGCGCCCCGATGTATCGCGCCGACCAGAAGGCGGCGCTGGCCAAGCTCGGTAAGGTGCTGGTGCAGTACTACGGGCTGGGCGAGGTAACCGGCAACATCACCGTGCTGCCGCCCGCCCTGCACGACCTGGACGACGCCGCGATGCCCGTGGGCTCCTGCGGCTACCCGCGCACCGGCATGGAGATCGCGATCAAGGCTCCCGACGGCCGCCGTCTGGGGCCGGGCGAGGACGGCGAGATCTGCGTGCGCGGCCCGGCCGTCTTCGCCGGCTACCACCGGAACCCGGAGGCCAACGCCAAGGCGCTGCGGGGCGGCTGGTTCCACACCGGCGACCTGGGCCGGCTCGACGCGGCGGGCTTCCTCTACATCACCGGCCGCGCCTCCGACATGTACATCTCCGGCGGCTCCAACGTCTATCCGCGCGAAGCCGAGGAGGTGCTGCTGACCCACCCGGCGGTGGCCGAGGTCGCAGTGCTGGGTCTGCCCGACCCCAAGTGGGGCGAATCCGGCGTCGCGGTGGCGGTGCTGGCGCCGGGCGCGGCGGCCGACGAGGCCGAGCTGCTGGGCTACCTCGAGGGCAAGCTGGCCAAGTACAAGTGGCCGCGCCGCGTCTTCTTCTGGGACGAGCTGCCGAAATCGGGCTACGGCAAGATCCCGAAGCATCTGATCCGCGAAGAGCTTTACGCGCGCGGCGCGGTGCTGGAGGGTAAGGGGCCATGAGAGAGCTGACCCATCCCGGCGCGCCCGCGCAGCCGCGTCGCCTGCTGCGGCCCGTGGCGACGGGGCGCAGCCTGCGCCTGCGCCTGCCCGCCGGCGCCGACCTCTTGACCGGCCTGACCGAGGCGCTGGTCGCGCGCGGCATCGCCGACGCCGGCCTGCAGCTCCTGGCCGGCGGATTCGCCGAGATGCAGTACCTGACCGGCGAGGTGGACGAGACCGGCCAGCGGGTCGCCACCTACGGCGCGCCGACGCCGCTGGCCGGGCCGGTGCGCCTGCTCGGCGGCAACGGCATCCTGGGCCGCGACGCCGCCGGCGCGCCGCTGCTGCACTGCCATGCCGTGGTGGTCGACCGCAGCGGCCGGGTCCACGGCGGGCACCTGCCGCCGGGCGTCTGCCGCGTCGGGCCGGACGGCGTCGCGGCGCTGGTCACTGTTCTGGACGCGCCGGGCTTCCAGGTCGCCTACGACGCCGAGACCAACTACGACATCTTCCAGCCCGTGGATAGCGGGCGGAGCGAAGACCAAAGGGCCGCAGAGCAGACGGCCGGGGAGCAGACGGCCGGGGAGCAGACGGCCGGGGAGCAGAGGCCATGACGGCAGAGGACGCAGCGACCGAGGGCGCAGCCCCGGAGATCGAGTTCGAGGAAGGTCGCTTCGGGCGCCTGGCGGCGATCCGCCTGAAGCCGAACGAGGACCTGGTGGAGGGGATCGAGGCCGCCGCCGCGCAGGCCGGTATCGCCTGCGGCGTGGTCCGCGCGGCGGTCGGCAGCCTGGTCGACGCCGCGCTCGGCTACGGCAGCGGCGAAGAGACCGGCGTCACCACGGTCGAGGGGCCGGGAATCGAGATCCTGACCCTGGCCGGCGAGCTGCGCCCGGACGAGACCGGCCACCCCCGCGCCTTCCTGCAGGGCACGATCTCCGACACCGATGCCAAGGTCTACGGCGGTATCTTCCTGCCGGGCGGCAACCCGATCTGCATCACCCTGGAACTGGTGCTGCAGGAATGGATCCCCGAGGCGACCTGATCCGGGCCGCCTGCCCCCGGTAGCCAGACCTCGGTAGCCAGACCCCGGCGGTCTGACGCCGGCGGTCCGCCCCGGCGGCCTGCCCCGATTGGCCCGGCCCGGGCGCGCCGCCGGGTGGACGCGAGACACAGCGAACGACGAGGAGACGGGTGGATGTTCAAGGCACTGATGCTGCATGACGCCGGCGACGGCAAGCTCGAGAGCCGGATCGAGGAGCTGGAGGTCGCGCGCCTGCCCGAGGGCGACGTGCTGGTCGACGTCGAGTACTCCACCCTCAACTACAAGGACGGCATGGTCCTCAACGGCCTGGGCAAGCTGGTGCGCAGCTACCCGCACATCCCGGGTGTCGACTTCGCCGGCCGGGTCGCCGAGAGCGGCCACCCCGACATCAAGGTCGGCGACCGGGTGGTGCTCAACGGCTGGCGGGTCGGCGAGCTGCACTGGGGCGGCTATGCCCAGAAGGCCCGCGTCAAGGGCGACTGGCTGGTCCGCCTGCCCGAGGGACTGAGCACCCGCCAGGCCATGGCCATCGGCACCGCCGGCTACACCTCGATGCTCGCCGTCATGGCGCTGGAAGGCCATGACATCGCGCCGGACGGCGGACCGATCCTGGTCACCGGCGCGGCCGGCGGCGTCGGCTCGGTGGCCGTCGCCATCCTGGCCAACCTGGGCTATCGCGTCGCCGCGGTGACCGGCCGGCCGGAGACCCACGACTACCTGCGCGGCCTGGGCGCCAGCGAGATCGTCGAGCGCGCCGAGCTGGCGGAGGCGCCGAGCCGTCCGCTCGACAAGGAGCGCTGGGCCGGCTGCATCGACGCGGTGGGCGGCACCATGCTGGCGCGCGTGCTGACCCAGATTCAGTACCGCGGCTCGGTCGCCGCCGTGGGCCTAGCCGGCGGCAACAAGCTGGAGACCACGGTGGTCCCCTTCCTGCTGCGCGGCGTCAACCTGCTGGGCATCGACTCCGTGATGTGCCCGAAGGCCGAGCGGTCCACCGCCTGGGCGCGGCTGGCCAGGGAGCTGCCGCTCGACAAGCTGGCCGAGATGGAGGTGGGGGCCACCCTGACCGACCTGCCGCGCCTGGGCGGCGAGATCCTGCAGGGCAAGGTGCGCGGGCGCGTGGTGGTCGACGTCAACGCCTGAGCCGGCGCCGGGGTGGCGCCCGACGCCGCCCCCGATGCCGCCCCCGGCGCGCCGCCTGCTTCTGCGTGGCGGCGGGCGCAGGGATTTACAATCGCAAAGCTGGCGCGCGCGCCTCTCCCACCCTATTCTTGTCACGTTTTCGTCGTTTGGGGGGAAGCGGGTCGTGAGCGAGCGGAGCGCCTGGGCGGCCGTCAGCCTGGCCGGTGCGGTCCTGGGAAGCGCGATCGCGCTGGGTGGCTGTTCCGGCCCGGCGGTGCAGACCGCCGCGCTGTCGGGGCCGGCGCTCGAGCGTTGGTGCTACCGCACGCTGGCCGAGGTCGACTGCGACACCACCCCGCAGCCGGACGCGGAGTTACGCAGAGTCGGGTGGTTCGATGCCGTTCCGGTCGAGTAGCTGGCCCGCCGCCCTTCTTCTCCTCCTTGCCAGCCTGAGCCTCGCCCCCGACGCGGCGGCGCGCGACCCTCTCTGGCAGACGCTGCCCTGGGACGAGCGCATGGGGGTGAGCTGGTACGAAAAGCGCGGCGCCCAGGGCGACGTGGCGGCGCAGGTCCGCGCCGCCCAGATGCACGAGCAGGGCATCGGCACCGAGGCCGATCCGGCCGAGGCCGCGCGCTGGTATGCCCGCGCGGCCGCGCAGGGGCATCCGCTGGCCCTCTTCAAGACCGCCCGGGCCTGGCAGACCGGTTTGCTCGGCCGCGTCGATCTGGCCAAGGCCGCCGACCTCTATCGGGCCGCCGCCCAGGCCGGGGTCGGCGCGGCCAGCTTCAACCTCGCCGTCATGGCCGAAAACGGCCAGGGCATTCCGCGCGACCGGGCGCGCGCCGCCACGCTCTACGCGCAGGCCTGGCGCCAGGGCGTCGCCAAGGCCGGCCTCTCCCTGGGCCTGCTGCGCCTGACCGGACGCGACAGCGACCCCCTGGCCGCCTACGCCTGGCTGACGGCCGCCGCCGAGGCCGGGGTCGCGGGAGCGGCGCGGCAGCGCGACCGCCTGGCCGAGATCCTCGGGCCCGAGGCGGTCGCGCAAGCCGCCGCGCGCCGCCTGCCGCCGCTGGGCGGCCAGAACAGCCCAGAGGACAACGCCGAAGCCGGGGGGTAGGGCGATTTGCGACCGTGTGGACCCACTTTGGTGGGTCCGCCGATCACAAGAAACCTGCTCTACACCAAAGGGTTAGAGTGATTTTTCGCGACCGGCGGACGCGCCGAGGCGCGTCCAACCGCTCGCCAATCCCGCGAGCCGCCCGCTCTGGCCGCCCGCTCTGCCCCCGGCTCCGCCTTCCCGTCAGGCGTCGGCGGCGAGCCGGTCGAGATAGGCCAGCAAGGGCGCGCGGAAGACCCGCACCGACTTGTAGAAGGCCACGCTTTCGGGCAGTTCGCGCACGGCCGCGGCCAGGCGCGCGGCCGTCGCCGGCTCGGCCTGCAGGTCGCGGAGCGGGTTCTGGTAGACGCGGATGCCGAAGCAGATGGCGCCGCTGCGCGGCAGCCGCCGCAGGGTCTGGCGCTCCACCCGCAGGAAGAGGCGCGCGCCGGCGTTGTCCGGCGTGATGTCGGTGGCCAGGTCGGGGCGGCTGTGGCCGCTCGGCTGGAACAGCTCCGGGTCGTCGGTCAGCGACCAGTTGAGCCGCCAGACCGGCCGCTCCGGCTTCATCCGGGCGAAGAAGCGGTCGACCGGCCGCGCCAGCTTCTCGGCGTAGAAGGGCACCGGCGCATGGATCGCCGCCATCGGCCGGCCGAGCTTCTCCGCCAGCGCCCAACGGGTGGGAAAGCACAGGCTGGCCGCCGTCAGGCGGTAGGCCCCCGCGTCGGCCCCCGCCTCGGCCCCCGCCTCGGCCTCCGCCGCCGCCGCCGCCGCTTGCTCCGCGCCTGCCGGCGCGCCGGCGTCCGCCGCCTCGCCCCGGCCCGGCGCCTGCATCAGGCAGAGGTCCTCCTGCACCAGCCGGCCGGCCAGGTCGAGCGGATGCAATGGCCCCGCCAGGTCGAAGCGCTCGCCGGTGACAAGGTTCTCCACCCTGTCGCCCCGGCGCCGGAGATGGTCCGGAAAGTGCGCGCAGAGGTGGTCGACCAGCAGGGCCAGCAGCTCGCGGCTGGCCGCCGCCGCCTCGGGCCGGGCGGCGAAGACCGCGTCGGGCCGCTCTGTCAGCAGGCGGCGCTTTTCCGCCAGGTAGGCCGCATAGTGCCGGTCGATCTCGATCCAGCGGTCGGGCTTCAAGGCCATCAGCCCCATGGCCGGGCGGTAGGCCCCGGCCTCGAAGGGCGTGTAGGCGAAGGCGGTGACGGCCTCGGTCGGGGCAGAGTCGGTCGGGGCGGAGTCGGTCGGGGCGGAGTCGGTCGGGGCGGACTGAGGAACGGTGGCGGGCATGTCGGCGGGCATTTCGGCGGCCTTGACGATTCCGGACGGCGGCAGCGGGCCTCGGCGCGGCCCTTGGTCGCCGTCAGTCTGCCGCGCGGCCGGCGCCGCCGCCACCCCCGCCGCGCAAGCGTTAGCTGCGCTCTTCCAGGGTCAGGTGGAAGACGAACATACCGGCCAGCATGGCGACCACGAAGATCACCGTCGGCATCTCGCCCAGCGCCAGGCCGGCCACGGCCGGGCCGGGGCAGTAGCCGGCGAGCCCCCAGCCGACGCCGAACAGCACGGCGCCGCCAATCAGCCGCGGATCGAGGTCGCGCTTGCTCGGCTTGGCGAACTTCGGCGCGAGCCAGGGGCGCCCCTGCGCGCGCGCCAGGCGGTAGCCCAGGAAGGTGACCGCCAGCGCGCCGCCCATCACCAGGGCGAGCGAGGGGTCCCAGCGGCCGAACAGGTCGAGGAAGCCGACCACCTTGGCCGGGTCGATCATCTGCGACAAGGTCAGGCCGGCGCCGAACAGCAGGCCGGCGACCAGCGCCACGGCGTTGGTCTTGACGCGCGTCAGCGCCGTCGAGGGCGTGGCGGTTTGCACGGACATGGCGCTCAGCCTCCGAACACGTGGCGGACGAGGTAGACGGTCGCCACCGCCACGGCCATGAAGATCACGGTGGCGGTCAGCGAACGGGGCGACAGGCGGGCCAGGCCGCAGACTCCGTGGCCGCTGGTGCAGCCGGCGCCCAGCCGGGTGCCGAAGCCGACCAGCAGGCCGGCGGCGATCATGCCCAGCGTATCGGTCTGGAAGGTCGGCACCGGCACGTAGCCGCCGGCCAGGCCGACCACGGCCGGGCCGAGCAGCATCCCGACCAGGAAGGCGACGCGCCAGCCGAACTCGCCGGGCTGCGGGCGGAACAGGCCGCCGACAATGCCGGAAATGCCGGCGATCCGGCCGTTGCCGAGCATCAGCAGCGCCGCCGACAGGCCGATCAGGGCGCCGCCGGCCAGGGCGCTGTAGGGGGTGAAGTTGACGATCTCCATGGTCAGGGCCGTCCTTTAGGGCGTGGGAGTGGAAGCGGAAGCAGACGGGCAGAAGAGGGCGTAGAGCGTCTCGATCATCGGCGTGACCTGGGCGTTGGCCAGGCGGTAGTAGATCACCGAGCCGGACCGGCGGCCGGCGATCAGCCCCTCGGCCTTCAGCCGCAGCAGGTGCTGCGAGGTGTTGGGCTGGCTGATCCCGAGCTTGTCCACCAACTCGCCCACCGAGCACTCGCGCTCGACCAGCGCGCAGAGAATCATCAGGCGGTGCTTGTTGGCGAGCGACTTCAGGAACTCCGCCGCCTCCGCCGCCCGCGACTCCAAGGCCGCAAGATCCTGGCTCGACTCGACATTCATCGAAGCTAATATAAAAATCACCGAATGTATTGCAAGCCATCCCGCGCTGGAGCTTGCAGGCGGCCCGACGCGCCCGTAAGTGCAGGGCTCGCGCCGAAGAGCAGAGATCCGACGAACGAGGGAGGCGAGACCGCGATGGTCGAGAGCAAGCGGCTGGACGACAAGGTGCATGCGGCGGGGCAGATCGGCCCGGACGACGTGCCCGCGCTGAAGCAGGCGGGCTTCACCGCCATCATCAACAACCGCCCCGACGGCGAGGGCGGCCCGGAGCAGCCGAGCTCGGCGGCGGTGCGCGCGGCGGCCGAGGCGGCCGGCCTGCAGTACGCCTACGTGCCGATGACGCCGCAGACCCTGACGCCGGAGACGCTGGACGCCTTCCACGCCGCGGTGCAGGCGGCGCCGGGCAAGGTGTTGGCCCACTGCCGCAGCGGCGCCCGCTCGACCGCGCTCTGGGCGCTGGCCGAGACCTGCCACAACGACCGCGAGGTCGACACGGTGATCGCCGAGGCCGGCCGCGCCGGCTACGACCTCTCGCAGATGCGTCCGATGCTGCAGCAGTGGGTGCAGCTCCACGCGCAGCTTGCCGACAGGCGGGACTGACGGCGGCGGCGGCCGCATTTTTCCGCGTTGACAGCGCCGGGCGGGCTGGCAGGCTGTGTGCAGCCGTCCGCGCGGCGCAACGCCGGAGTCGGCCGGCCGTCGAACCCAGCGTCGTCAACAGCAGAAAGGAGGTGATCCAATGTCGAGCGAAGTGAGCACGGGGACCGCGTGCGGAGAGCTCTCGCCGGCCGTGGAGCAGCCTCTGCGGCAGGCCTGACCTCTCGGATCGCAGGCGCGGCGTCGACCGTGGGCCGCCGCCCCCGCACGCGGGGGCTGCCCGCGGGCGAGGCCCGCGCCGGGATCACGGACGTGCACCCGTCCATTCGCGAAGAGCCGCCGGGACCGCCCCGGCGGCTCTTTTCGTCGAAGACGGCTTCGTCGGGGAGCGGCCTCGTCGAACGCCGACTTCCTCGGGGGGCCGGTTCCCTCGGGGGCCGGTTCCCTCGGCGGCCGGTTCCCTCGGCGGCCGGTTCCCTCAGGGGCCGAGTGCGCTGGACGGCGCGCGCAGCCTCGCGCGGCCGACCGCGCGAGGCGGACGCGCCAGGGGCCCAGGTTCACTTGTCAGCGAGTGAACAAATGGTGCCGCCGGAGTGAATTGAACACTCGACCTCACCCTTACCAAGGGTGCGCTCTACCCCTGAGCTACGGCGGCGCCTGGCTTGCCCGGCCGGTCCCGGACGGACGATCCCGGTCCGGCGGCGGCGAAGCAGGACGACGGCGGGGCGCGCCCCGCCGCGAAGGCGCCCTATGTGCCACTTGCCCCCGGCGCATGCAAGGCTCTTTTGGCGCTTTTCCTTCGCTCCTTCGGATGAGGCCGGCGATGCGCCGGCGCAGGGGCGCACGCGGCGGGCGCCCGCCTCCCCCAGCGACTCCCCGGCGGCCACCCCAGCGGCCGCCACTTGGCCACCTCCCCGCCTTGACGCTGCCCCAGGGCGCTGGCAGAGGAGAGGTCATGCCAGATCAGTCGGACGATCGCCGGAGCAAGACGGACGCGCGGGCCTCTGCCGAGGAGGGAGCCGGCGCCGACGACCGCGCCGCCGCGCGCGCCAGCGACAAGCAGGCGGCGCGCGAGGCGCGCCTGGCCGCCGCGCTGCGCGCCAACCTGCGCCGGCGCAAGCAGCAGGCCCGCGGCCGTCGGGCGCCCGCCGGCACCGGGGATGGCGGCGCCGGGGAAGACGGCGCGGAGGGCGACAGCGGCGGCGGGGACAGGGAGTCCGGCTGACACCGCCGCCGGGCCCGGGCGGCGCGCGGCGCGGCCCTCGGCCGGAGCGGTGCGCGCAACCGGCGCGCACAACCATAAGGCCAACGGTGCCTTGAGCCGCGGGGGGCGATGGTCTAGAAGCCGGGGACAGGGGGGGGAACTACCAGATCTTGCGTTGCGTCGGTCGGGTCGGGCCGGCGTCCTTATCCGTTCTTCCGTTTGGGACTGCCGACTCTCATGGACAAGATCCGCATTCGCGGTGGCCGGCCGCTCAAGGGCGACATCGCCATCAGCGGCGCCAAGAACGCCGCCCTGCCCCTCATGGCCGCGGCGCTGCTGACCTCCGACACCCTGCGCCTGTCGAACCTGCCCCACCTGGGCGACATCTCCACCCTGGCCAACCTGCTGACCCGGCTCGGCGCCGAGCTGCACCTCAACGGCCACTGCGGGCCCGACGGCCACAGCGGCCGGGTACTGGAAATCGCCACGCCGAAGATCGCCTCGACCGTCGCGCCCTACGACCTGGTGCGCAAGATGCGGGCCTCGGTGCTGGTGCTGGGCCCGCTGCTGGCGCGCGAGGGCGTCGCCGAGGTCTCGCTGCCCGGCGGCTGCGCCATCGGGACCCGCCCGATCGACCTGCACCTGGAGGGCTTCAAGCGCCTGGGCGCCGAGATCGAGCTGGACGGCGGCTACGTGCGGGCCAGCGCGCCCAAGGGGCTGCGCGGCGGCGAGATCGTCTTCCCCAAGGTCTCCGTCGGCGCCACCGAGAACCTGATGATGGCCGCCTGCCTGGCCGAGGGCGAGACCCTGCTCGTCAACGCCGCGCGCGAGCCCGAGATCGTCGACCTGGCCGAGCTGCTGACCCGCATGGGCGCCCGCATCGAGGGTGCCGGCGGCGAGCGCATCCGCATCCAGGGGGTCGCGGCGCTGAACGGCACCACCCACGCCGTGGTGCCCGACCGCATCGAGGCCGGCACCTACGCCATGGCCGCGGCGATCACCGACGGCGACCTGCACCTGCTGGGCGCCAAGGCGGCCCACCTGCCGGCGGTGATCGAGACCCTGGAGAAGGCCGGCGTCGCGCTGGAGGAGACCAACCGGGGCCTGCGCGTGCGCCGGGCCAACGGCCGGCTGCTCGGCACCGACATGATGACCGAGGCCTTTCCCGGCTTCCCGACCGACCTGCAGGCCCAGTTCATGGCGCTGATGACCACGGCCGAGGGCGCGGCCATGGTCACCGAGACGATCTTCGAGAACCGCTTCATGCATGTGCCCGAGCTGTCGCGGCTGGGCGCCGACATCGTGGTGCACGGCGCCTCCGCCCTGGTGCGCGGCCGCGACTCGCTGCTCGGCGCGCCGGTGATGGCGACCGACCTGCGCGCCTCGGTCAGCCTGGTGCTGGCCGGTCTGGCCGCCGAGGGGGAGACCGAGCTGAACCGCGTCTACCACCTCGATCGCGGCTACGAGCGGCTGGAGGAGAAGCTGGCCGGCTGCGGCGCCGACATCGAGCGGCTGCGCGCCGACTAGACCGGCCAATCGCGGCGGAGCGAGACGGGGAGAGAGCGACGCCATGGCCGAACGGCTGAAGCTACGCGCCCGCGACGCGGCGGACATGGACGTGCTGGCGGCGCTGCTGCAGGACGCCATCCTGTCGCCGGCGGAAATGACCTTCCAGCGCCGCGAGCGGCGCTTCGTCCTGCTGGCCAACCGCTTCATGTGGGAACGGGCGGAAGCGACCCGGGCGGACGCGACCCAGGCGGCGGCCACGCAGGCGGCGATCACCCAGGCGGCGGCGGCCGGGCCCGCCGGCGAGGCGGACGCCCGCTTCGAGGAGGCGGAGGCGACCTCCCGCCGCTACTGGCGGAGCCGCAGCGGCCTGACCTTCGACCGCGTCAAGGCGGTGAGTCGCCGCGACCTGCCCGACGGGCCCGAGGCGCTGCTCAACCTGCTGACCATCGCCAGCGAGCCGCGCCGCATCACGCTCCACTTCTCCGGCGGCGGGCAGCTCCGGCTCGACGTCGCGGAGATCCGCTGCCATCTGGAGGACCTGGGCGACCCCTGGCCGACGCCCGCCCTGCCCCGGCACGAGGCGGCCGACACGGAGGAGACCGGAGCCGCAGGCGGCGGCGCGGCCTGAGCCCGGCGCCCGCCGGCGCGGCCGGGCAGGGCATGGCTGCCGCGCCAGCGCGCCGGCTGGACCCCGCCCCCTGCAGACGCTAAGTAGCGGGCCAGCGCCCATACGCCGACCCCGAACAACCGAGACGCCGCCGCGTGCAACACCTCTCTTCCAACCGCCCGCTGGTGCTGGCCGTGCCCAAGGGGCGCATCCTCGACGAGCTGCTGCCCGTCCTGGAGCGCGCCGGCATCGCGCCCGAACCGGCCTTCTTCGACAAGAAGGCGCGCCAGCTCCGCTTTTCCAGCAATCTGCCGGGCCTGGACATCATCCGGGTACGCGCCTTCGACGTGGCCACCTTCGTCGCCTACGGCGCGGCGCATCTGGGCGTGGCCGGCGCCGACGTGCTGATGGAGTTCGACTACCCGGCGATCTACGCGCCGGTCGACCTGAAGATCGGCTACTGCCGCCTGGCGGTGGCCGAGCCGACCGACCTGGCGCAAGGCGACGACCCCAAGCGCTGGCGTCATGTGCGGGTGGCGACTAAGTTCCCCAACATCGCGCGTCGCTACTTTCGGGCGCGCGGCGTGACGGCCGAGTGCGTCAAGCTGAACGGCGCCATGGAACTGGCGCCCAGCCTGGGGCTCAGCCGCCACATCGTCGATCTGGTCTCCACCGGCAGCACCCTGAAGGCCAACGACCTGGTGGAGGTCGACCAGATCGCCGAGGTGACCTCGCGCCTGATCGTCAACCGCGCGGCGCTGAAGACCGAGCGGCAGGTGCTGGAGCCCTGGATCGCGCGTTTTCGGGAGGCGGTGGATGCCGCGTGAACTGAAGCTCGACGACCCCGGTTTCGACGCCGCCTTCGCCGCCCTGCTGGCCGAGGAGCGGGCGCCAGAGGCGGACGTCGCCGGCCGGGTGCGCGACATCCTCGCCGAGGTGCGCCGGCGCGGCGACGCGGCACTGGTCGACTATACCCGCCGCTTCGACCGCCTGGAGCTGACACCGCAGACGCTGCGGATACCGCAGGCGGAGCTGGCCGCCGCCGCGGCCGCCTGCCCGGCCGAGACGCTGGAGGCCCTGAAGCTGGCGGCCCGGCGGATCGAGGCCTATCACGCCCGCCAGCGCCCCGAAGACGCGCTCTGGACCGATGACCAGGGCGTACGTCTGGGCCACCGCTGGACCGCCGTCGCCGCCGCCGGCGTCTACGTGCCCGGCGGCACCGCCGCCTACCCCTCCTCGGTCCTGATGAACCTGATTCCGGCCAAGGTGGCCGGGGTGCCGCGGGTGGTCATGGTGGTGCCCACCCCCGAGGGCAAGACCGCGCCGCTGGTGCTGGCCGCCGCGCGGCTGGCCGGCGCCGACGAGGTCTACCGCGTCGGCGGCGCCCAGGCCGTCGCGGCCCTGGCCTACGGCACCGAGACCATCGCGCCGGTCGACAAGATCGTCGGGCCCGGCAACGCCTACGTGGCCGAGGCCAAGCGCCAGGTCTTCGGGCAGGTCGGCATCGACTCCATCGCCGGCCCCTCGGAGATCCTGGTGGTCGCCGACGGCGACAACGATCCCGCCTGGATCGCCGCCGACCTCTTGAGCCAGGCCGAGCACGACCCGGTCGCCCAGTCGATCCTGATCACCGACGACGCCGCCTTCGCCGAGTCGGTGCGGCGCGCGGTCGAGGTCCACCTGCAGCGCCTGGCGCGCACGGAGATCGCCCGGCAGTCCTGGGAACGCTTCGGCGCCGTCATCCTGGTCGACGACCTGGCCGGCCAGGCACCGCGCCTGGTCGACGCGATCGCGCCCGAGCACCTGGAGCTGGCGGTGGCCGACCCCGAGGCGCTGGTGGCGCGGATCCGCAACGCCGGCAGCATCTTCCTCGGCCGCCACACCCCCGAGGTGCTGGGCGACTACCTGGCCGGGCCCAACCACGTGCTGCCGACGGCGCGCAGCGCCCGCTTCGCCTCGGGCCTGTCGACCCTGGACTTCATGAAGCGCAGCTCGCTGCTGGGCGCCGACGCCGGCGCGCTGGCGGAGCTGGGCCCGGCGGCGATCGCCCTGGCCGAGGCCGAGGGGCTGGACGCCCACGCCCTCTCGGTGGCGGTGCGCCTGAAGGACCGCGCGGCGGAATGAGCGAGCAGCGGCTGGTCAAGATCGAACTGGACGAGCAGACCCTCGTCCGCCGCACCCCCGACGTCGAGCACGAACGGGCCGTCGCGATCTTCGACCTGCTGGAGGACAACCGCTTCGCGCCGGTCGGCGACTTCCGGGGCCCCTACAGCCTGAAGCTGTCGATCGCCGAGAACCGGCTGATCTTCGAGATCCGCGACGGCGCGGACGGCGCGCGCCTGGGCACCGTCGGCCTGTCGCTGACGCCCTTCCGGCGGATCGTGAAGGACTACTTCACGGTCTGCGAGAGCTACTTCGAGGCGATCAAGACCGCCAGCCCCTCGCGGATCGAGGCGATCGACATGGGCCGGCGCGGCCTGCACAACGACGGCGCCGAGCTGCTGCGCGAGCGCCTCAAGGGCAAGATCGAGGTGGACGAGAACACCGCGCGCCGGCTGTTCACCCTGCTCTGCGTCCTCCACATCAAGGGCTAGGCGACATGGCCCGGGACCTGCCGGACGCCGTGCTCTTCGCCTGTTCGGAGAACTCGGTGCGCTCGCCGATGGCCGAGGGGCTGCTGAAGCACCTGCTGGGCCACAAGGTCTACGTCGACTCCGTCGGCGTGCGCGCGCAGGAAGTCAGCGGCTTCGCCGTGGCCGTGATGGACGAGCTCGGCATCGACATCTCGCGCCATCGCGCCAAGACCTTCGACGACCTGGCCGACTCCTCCTTCGATCTGATCGTCTCCCTCTCGCCGGAGGCGCAGCACTCGGCGGTGGAGATGACGCGCACCATGGCCTGCGAGGTGGAGTACTGGCCGACGCTGGATCCCACGGCGGTCGAGGGCAGCCGCGAGGCGATGCTGTCGGCCTTCCGCCAGACCCGCGACGATCTGATGGCCCGCATCAAAGCCCGCTTCCCGGCCGAGCTCAAGCCGCAGGTGTAGAGCCGCCCGCGCTGCAAACGGCGAATTGTTCGACCGCCGCGATTGGGGTAGTGTCCGCGCCGAAGGGTTCGCCGGGGCGCCTTGACGGACGCCGCCGACCGGCCGATTTAGCCTGCAACCGAAACAATCGACGAAACGAGGCATGTCGAAAGAAGACCTTATGGAGTTCCAGGGCACCGTGGTCGAGCTGCTGCCCAACGCGATGTTCCGCGTGAAGCTCGACAACGACCACGAAGTGCTCGCCCACACCGCCGGCAAGATGCGCAAGCACCGCATTCGCGTGCTCGCCGGCGACCGCGTCAACGTCGAGATGACGCCCTACGACCTGACCAAGGGTCGCATCACCTTCCGCTACAAGTAAGCGGCCGGGAGGGCGTGCGCCTTGTGCGCTGACCTGTGTCCCTCCGATCCGGCGCCGCCGGCGCCAGCCCACCTGCCGGACCTGGTGCTCGCCTCGGCCTCGCCGCGGCGGCTGGAGCTGTTGCGCCAGATCGGGCTGGAGCCGGCCCGCGTGCGCCCGGCCGAGCTGGACGAGACGCCGCGCCCCGGCGAGCTGCCGCGCGCCTACGCCCAGCGGCTGGCCCGCGCCAAGGCCGAGGCGCTGGCCGCGGCGGAGCCCGGCGCCTATCTGCTGGCCGCCGACACCGTGGTCGCGCTGGGCCGGCGCATCCTGCCCAAGGCCGAGGATGCCCTGACCGCGCGTGCCTGCCTGAAGCAGCTCTCCGGGCGGCGCCACCGGGTGCTGGGCGGCGTGGCGCTGCGCGCGCCGGACGGCCGCTGGGCCGAACGGGTCGTGATGACCAGCGTCGCCTTCAAGCGGCTGAGCGCCGAGGAGATCGAGGGCTACCTCGCCAGCGGCGAGTGGCGGGGCAAGGCCGGCGGCTATGCCATCCAGGGCCTGGCCGCGGCCTTCATTCCCTGGATCACCGGCTCCTACTCCAACGTCGTGGGCCTGCCGCTGGCCGAGACCGCCCAGCTTCTCACCGGCCTCGGCTACCCGCTGTTCCGAGCGCGCGGGCGGTGAGCGGCCGGCTGCTGCTGTCGATCCTGCCCGGCGAGCTGCGGGCCGCACGGCTGAACGCGGCGGGCCGCCTGGAGGACTATCTGGTGCAGCGCGCCGACGGCGGCGCGGCCGTGGGCGACGTCTGGGCGGCGCGGGTCGGACGCCTGCAGAAGGGGCTGGGCGCCTTCCTCGACCTGGGCGACTCGCGGCCGGCGCTGCTGGACTGGGCCGACTGCCCCCGGGCGGCCACCGAAGGCGCGGTGCTGGTGGTGCGGATCGCGCGCCTGCCGCGCGCCGGCAAGGGCGCCAAGGTCAAGCCGGCCGAGCCGCCGCGCCCGATCCCCCGGGACGCGGCCCTGCCGCTGCGCCTGGCGCGCGGCGACGACCCGCTCGATCTGCTCGGCCGCGACCTGGCCGAGGTGCTCTGCGACAACGGCGGCTGGCTGCCGGAGCTGCGCCGGCGCCTGCCCGAGACGGTGGCGGTGCGCCTGGCCGGGCCGCGCCCGCCGCTGTTCGATCCCGAGCTGGAGGCGGAGCTGGCCGGTCTGCTGGCACGCGAGGTGTCGCTGCCCGGCGGCGGGCGTCTGCTGGTCGAGCCGGTCGAGACCCTGACCGCGATCGACGTGGACTCCGGTGGCGGGCCGGCCGCCGGACAGGGCGCCCTGGAGACCAACCTGGAAGCGGCCGGCGAGATCGCCCGCCAGGTGCGGCTGCGCGCGCTGTCCGGCCTGATCGTCGTCGACTTTCTGGAGCTGCGCGGGCGCGGCCAGCGCGAGCGGCTGCATACCGCGCTCAAGCGGGCCTTCGCCGACGACCCGGTCGAGACCTCGGTCTTCCCGCCGCTGCCTTCCGGTCTGGTGGAGATCGCCCGGCAGCGCCGCCGGCCGCCTCTGCACGAGCTGCTCTGCCGCCAGGCCGGCTGGCAGCCCTCGGCCGAGACCCGGGCCTACGAGGCGCTGCGCCTGGCCCTGGCCCAGCCGCCGGCCGCCCGGCTCGGCCTGGCGCTGTCGCCGGACGCGGCCGCCGCGCTCGACGGTCCCCTGGCCGAGGCGCGCCACGCGGTGGAGGCCCGTCTCGGCACGCCCCTGCGGCTGCTGGCCCGTCCGCAGGCGCCCGGCCAGCCACCTGAAATCCTGACCGGCGCGATGTTAGAGTAAAGCCATGTCCGATGAGCGAGTCGTCTCCCTGACCGCGCGCCGCGGCGAGCGCTGCCCGGTCTGCCGCGCGCCCAGTGCCGAGCGCTACCGGCCCTTCTGTTCCAAGCGCTGCGCCGAGGTCGACCTGGGCCGCTGGCTGAAGGGCGGCTACCGCATTCCCACCGAGGAGGCGCCGGCGCCCGGCGAACCGGTGGAAACCGACGAGGACGAGCCGCGATGAGGCCGCCGGCCGGCGGCCGCGCCTTGGCGAAGCTCGCGCTGGCGGCGCTCACGCTTGGAACGGTCGTCCTGAAGCTGCTGCTGGCGACGGGGCCGGCCGCGGCACTGCCGCCGCAGACGCGCGAGTCCGTGGTCTCGGTGCTGCCGGTCTGGCCCGAGCGGCCCCAGGGCGGCACGCCCGGCGGCGCGGCCGGCGGCACACCCGGCGCGCCGGAGGGCAGCGGCGTCGCGGTCGCGCCCGGCGGGCTGATCGCCACCGCCCGCCACGTGGTCGCCCCGGCCGAGCGGATCGACGTCCGCCTGGCCGACGGGCGCATCCTGCCGGCCGAGCTGGTCGGCGAGGACGCCGCCAGCGACATTGCCCTGCTGCGCGTCGCCGCCGAGCTGCCGCCGCTGCCCCCCGCGCCCCGGCCGCGCCTGGCCCAACCGGTCTGCGCCATCGCCAACGCCTACGGCCTGGGCCTGTCGGTGAGCTGCGGCGTGGTCTCCGCCCTCGACGTGGCCGAGGCCGGCTTCAACCCGGTCGAGGACTTCGTGCAGACCGACGCAGCGGCCAACCCCGGCAGTTCGGGCGGCGCACTGGTCGACGCCGACGGCCGTTTGGTCGGCCTGGTCTCGGCCATCTTCGCCTCGGACGGCGACACCAACATCGGAATCAACTTCGCCGTCTCGCAGCCCCTGCTGGCCCGGGTGGTCGCGGATCTGCGCGACGACGGCGCCGTCTCCTACGTCGCCGCCGGCTGGCGGCTGGCGCCGCTGACACGGGCCGAGCGGGCTGCGCTGGCGGGCGTACGGGTCGCCGCGGTGCTGCCGGACGGCGCCGCATCCGCCGCCGGGATCGAGCCGGGCGACCTGCTGCTCGCGCTCGGCCCGCGGCGGGTGACCAGCCCGCGCGCGGCCCGCGCCGCCCTGGCGCTGGTGCCGCCGGGCGGCCGCGTCGCGGCCCGGCTGCGGCGCGATGGCGCCGAGCGCTCCGTCACGCTCGACTTCGCGCCGCCGGACTCGGCCGCCATGAACGCCGCCGCCGCGAACGCCGCGCCCGCCGACCCCGGCACGGACTGCCCCCATCCGCAAGCGGTCTGCGCCGCGCGGGCGGCCGTTTTCCCGGTCGAGAGCTTCGACCCGCTGGCCAGCGCCGTGCGCATCGCCCCGGACCTGCTGGTGACCAACCGCCATGTGGTGGCCGACCGCGCCACCGCCCGGGTGCTGACGCCGGAGGGCGCGCGCCGGGCCGAGGTGCTGCCCTCGGCCTACCGCGGCGACCTGGCCCTGCTGCGGGTCGAGGGCCTGCCCGCGTCGGGGCCGATTCTGACCCCGGAGACCCTGGACGACGCCGGGAGCTTCGACACCGCGACCTTCTACACCGTCGGCGCCGACCTCGCGCGGCGGCAGGTGCGGGTCTTCGCACCGGGCCACTTGATCCTGCCGCCGGCCGCGGGCGCGCCGCTGGGCCGCTTGCAGGTCACCGCGCGCATGCAGCCGGGGGTCAGCGGCGGCGCGCTGCTCGACGCCGAAGGACGGCTGGTCGGGATCGCCGTGGGCGGCGGCGAAGGCCGCTACGCCGCCCTGCCCGCCGGCGAGATTCGCGAGCTGCTGGCCCTGCGCGACGCGCCCGAGGCCGCGGCGGTGCAGGCGGCGCTGGGGGCGGCGCTGAGCGGCTGTGCCGACGCGGTGGAGCGCGCCGAGCGCGCCGGCCGGGGCCCGCTGCCCGACCAGATCGCCCTGGCCCTGGCGGAGAGCTGCCGCGCCTCTGAGAACCTGGGCCACTACCTGGAGGCCGGCCGTCTCTTCGGCCTGGCCGGCGACTTCGAGCGGGCCATCGCGCTGCAGTCGGCCGCCGTCGCGCAGGCGCCCAACGCGATCAACGCGCGCATCGCCCTGCTGGTCTCGCTGCAGCTCGCCGGGCGCATCGCGGAGATGCTGCCGCACGCCCGCTGGCTGTTCGAGGTGCTGCCCGACGACCGGCAGGCCCAGCGCTTCGCCATCCAGGCCGGGACCTGGGGCGGCGACCGCGCGCTGGCCGAGGCGGCCTACGCCCGCCTGGCCGCGACCGACCCGCGCCAGGCCGAGGCAGCGCGCCGCTTCCTCGACGACCCGCCACCGCCGCCCGGCCGGCGGTGAGCCGCGCGGTCAATCGCCGCGCAGGACCCGGCCGCGGGTCTCCAACAGCAGGCCGACGGCGGCCTCGACCACCTGCGGCTCCGCGGCCATCAGCGAGCCGCAGAGGTTGGCGCCGGCCAGCGGCGGGCTGACCTGCCGGAAGCGCCGTAGCGCCGGGCCGCAGGGCCCGCCCGCCGCCAGCGCGGCGAGGTCGCGCAGCACCGGCGGACTGAGCGCGCCGAGCGACTCGACGAGCGGGAAGCGGGCGAAGGCGTGCAGCGCGGTCAGCAGCTTCGGCCCCACCGCCTGGGCCGGCCCTTGATGGGCCGGATGGCGCAGGATGCGGCAGGCGCTGTGCAGATAGAAGTCGAGGACCGGGTTGCCGGTCTCGAAGAGGCTGAGCGCGTTGTGCACCTGGCGCCGCACGCGCAGGCGGTTCGGTCGGCCGGGATCGGCCGCGACCCAGGCTTCCCAGCCGAAGGCGTGGTCGTCCGCCGGCAGCCTCAGGCGATCGGGATCGAACAGCAGCACGTCGGCATCCAGCCAGAGCACCCGCTCGGCGCCGGCCGCCAGCGCCTCGCGCGCCCAGACCAGCCGCGCGACGTCGGCCAGGGTGGAGCGCCGTTCGGCGTAGCGCGCGCGGATGTCGGCCGGCACCCGCGCGAGGAAGACGTCATCCTCGAAGCGGTAGGCGAAGCCCGCGGCCGCCGCCCAGCCCGCGACCGAGGCGCGGCAGCGCGCCAGCCAGGGCGGTGCGCCCGGCGCCGCCGACTGGATCAGCACGGCTTTCATCGCCAAACGGTCCCGTCCGGCCCGCGCGGAGATCTCCGAACCGCTTTAATCCCGCTTGCCGGCCAGGCCCAGCCCCTGCAGGTCCTCGCCGATCTCGTCGAGGATGGCCGGATCGTCGATGGTCGCCGGGGTCTTGATCTCCTCGCCGTCGGCAAGCTGGCGCATGGTGGCGCGCAGGATCTTGCCGGAGCGGGTCTTGGGCAGGCGCTGGACGACGGCGGCCTGCTTGAAGGCGGCGACCGGGCCGATCTGGTCGCGCACCATGGCCACCACCTCCTTGACGATCTCGGCGTGCGGCCGCTCCACGCCCTTGTTGAGCACCAGGAAGCCCACCGGCATCTGCCCCTTGAGCGGGTCGGCCACGCCGATCACCGCGCACTCCGCCACGTCGGGGTGGCTGGCCAGCACCTCCTCCATGGCGCCGGTCGACAGGCGGTGGCCGGCGACGTTGATGATGTCGTCGGTGCGCGCCATGACGAAGACGTAGCCGTCTTCGTCGAGGTAGCCGGCGTCGCCGGTCTGGTAGTAGCCGGGGTATTCGCTGAGATAGGTCTTGGTGTAGCGCTCCTTGGCGCCCCAGATGGTCGGGAAGCAGCCCGGCGGCATCGGCAGCTTGCCGCAGATCGCGCCGATGGTCCCGGCCGGCACCTCGCGTCCGTCGGTGTCGAGCACGCGCAGGTCCCAGCCGGGCACCGGCCGGGTCGGACTGCCCGGCTTGACCGGCAGCGGCTCGATCCCGATGCAGTTGGCGGCGATCGACCAGCCCGTCTCGGTCTGCCACCAGTGGTCGATCACCGGCCGGTCGAGCTTCTCCTGTGCCCAGAACAGCGTGTCGGGATCGCAGCGCTCGCCGGCGAGGAAGAGGGTGCGGAAGTGGCCGAGGTCGTAGTCGGCGAGCAGCCGCCCCTCCGGGTCCTGCTGGCGGATCGCGCGGAACGCCGTCGGCGCGGTGAACAGCGCGGCCACCCTGTGCTGCTGGATCACCCGCCAGAAGGCGCCGGCATCGGGCGTGCCGACCGGCTTGCCCTCGTAGACCAGGGTGGTGGCGCCGTAGAGCAGCGGTGCATAGACGATGTAGGAGTGGCCGACCACCCAGCCGATGTCGCTCGCCGCCCAGAACACCTCGCCCGGCTTGACGTCGTAGATGTGCTGCATCGACCAGGTCAGCGCCACGGCGTGACCGCCGTTGTCGCGCACGATGCCCTTGGGCTGACCGGTGGTGCCGGAGGTGTAGAGGACGTAGAGCGTGTCGGTGGCGTCGACCGGCACGCAGTCGTGCGGCTCGGCCGCCGCCATGACCTCGCCCCAGTCCTCGTCGCGCCCGGCCATCAGCTCGCAGCGCTCCTGCGGGCGCTGCAGCACGAGGCAGCGCTCGGGCTTGTGCACCGCCATCATGATCGCGGCGTCGAGCAGCGGCTTGTAGGGCACGACCCTCTGCCCCTCGATGCCGCAGGAGGCGGAGAGAATCAGCTTCGGCGCGCAGTCGTCGATGCGGGTGGCCAGCTCGTTGGCCGCGAAGCCGCCGAAGACCACCGAATGGATGGCGCCGAGCCGGGCGCAGGCCAGCATGGCCATGATCGCCTCGGGCACCATCGGCATGTAGATGATGACCCGGTCGCCCTTGCGCACGCCGCGCGCCGCCAGGGCGCCGGCCAGCTTGGCCGTCTCGTCGCGGAGCTGGCGGAAACTGTAGTGCCGCACCGTGTCGGTGACCGGCGAGTCGTAGATCAGCGCGGTCTCCTCGGCCCGCCCGGCCTTCACGTGGCGGTCGAGGGCGTTGTAGCAGGTGTTCAGCTTGCCGCCGGTGAACCAGCGGTAATAGGGCGGGTCGCCGGCGTCGAGCACCTTGTCCCAGCGCTCGTACCAATGCACCGCCTCGGCCGCCTCGGCCCAGAAGCCCTCGGGGTCCTCCAAGGACCGGCGATACACCTCCTCGAAGCTGGCCATGCCTGACGTCTCCTCCCCGTCTTCGCCTTGGGCGTCTTGCTTGCGCAGGACGGTAGCCGCCCGCGCCGGCCGCCGCAACGTCGCGCTGCGGTCTGCGGCCGCCGGCGGAGCTCACCCCTCCAGGGCGGCGCGCCAGGCCGCGAGCACGCGGCGCAGCAGCGGCGGGTCGAGCCGGCAATCGGTCGCGCGGTCGTCGTGCAGCGGATGCAGCGAGACCAGCCGGCGGCGCAGACGCAGCAGATAGGCGTTGCCGCTGCGCTCGATCGCGCCGACCTCGCCGCGCTCGACCCGCTCGAGCTGGGCCAGCAGCCGCTCGATCCCGCCGAGCCCGCCCTGCAGATCGCTGACCAGGAAGCCGGCCAGCGCCTCGTAGCCGGGCTCCGCCCGCACCTCCGGCAGGCTCCCGGGCGCGGCGGCCGGGCGGATCTCGACCGGCAGGTCGGGTGGCGGCGCGTCCCAGGGCGGGCGGCCGGCGACCCGGGGGTCGCGCGGCGCCGCGCCGGAGTCGCCAGCGGGCGCGGCGCCGTCCGGCGTCCGTGGCCGCCCGGACCGCGGGGTCGGCGGTCCGGCGTCCGCCGGGCGGCCGCCAGGGGAGTCCGCACCAGGGGGCTCCGCGCCACCGCCTCCCGCGCCACCGCCTCCCGCACCACCGCCTCCCGCGCCACCGGTCCCCGCGCCACCGGGCCCTTCGTCGCCAGGCCCCTCATCGCCCGGGTCGCCGCCGCTCATCTTCGGCGCGTCCCAGCGCGGGCGGCGGCGGCCGCCGGCAGGTAGATCGGCCAGGCGGTGTTGATCCGTCGCCCGTCCGGCAGCCACCAGCCCTCAACCCGGAAGCCGCGCCCCGAGTCGCCCTGCCACTTCCCGCCCCTCTGCCCCTCGGGCCGCTGCCTCTCGGCCCTTTGCCCCTCGGCGTCGCGCAGGGCCGCCAGAATGGCGTCGAGCACCTGGCGCGGCGAGAGCGCGTCGGGGAAGAAGGTCGAGACCTTCGCGCCGGCGGCCGGCCGGCCAAGGGCCGGACCGCGCACGGCGACCTCGGCGATGTAGACGCCTCGCGCGTTCGGGCCGTCGATCACCTCGAGCAGCCGCGCACTCGGCGGGTCGCGACCGTCGGGGCGGGCATGGAAACCGACCGGCCGGCCGCGGCTGTTGATCTCGCCGCAGAAGATATGGGTGAGGTTGACCGGCGGCCGGGTCGTCGACCACTGGGTCTGCGGGCGGGTGCAGTCGACCTCCAGCGCTGCCGCCGGCGCCGGAACGAACAGAACCGCGGCCCAGAACGCCGCCGAGGGCACGGCGACACGCGCAAGCCAAGGTCGCAGATATCGCATCGCCGGCCCCCAAGCCCCGGTTGGACCAACGCCATCCTAGAGCAGAACGCGCGCGGCCGGAATCGCATCGCAACCAGGGGGGTGAGGGCGTCGCGCGCCGGCCGGGCCCGGACCGCCCCCTCGGCACCGCGCCCGGCGTCAGGTCACCTTGACCACGACGCTGCGCTGTCCTTCGCGTTCGACCTTGCGCGCCTCGTCCTCCAGGGCGCGCACCATCATCAGAAGGATCAGGAGACTCTCAAGCGTTGCCATGACCGGCATCCTCTTCCTGCCAGCACGGAGCGGTCGGCCAGCGGCCGACCGGCGGCCTCGTGCGGAAACGCCCGTCCGGAAGACGCCGCCGCGGGACCGATCGTGACCCGGCGCGGCGAAGCGCCCCGCCAGGTCCATTGGCGCCTCTCGCGCCGCTGGTGTACGAAGGTCTGGAAAAACCTTGGGAGGACGCCAGAGCATGACGGGTGCCAATCCTTACGAGCTGAATCTCGATCGCACCACCGCCAACTACGTACCGCTGACCCCGCTCAGCTTCCTCGACCGCGCCGCCGCCGTGTTTCCCGAGCGGCCCGCCGTGGTGCACGGCAGCCAGCGCTTCACCTGGCGCGAAGCCGCGGCGCGCTGCCGGCGCTTCGCCTCCGCCCTGGCCCGGCGCGGCATCGGGGTCGGCGACACCGTCGCCGTCATGTGCCCCAACACCCCGCCGATGTGGGAGGCGCACTTCGGCGTGCCGATGACCGGCGCCGTGCTCAACGCCCTGAACGTGCGCCTGGACGCCGAGACCATCGCCTTCATCCTGGAGCACGGCGAGGCCAAGGTCCTGATCACCGACACCGAGTTCCACGCCACCATCGCCGAGGCGCTGAAGCGCCTGCGCGGCCGGGTCGGCGGCCACAAGCTGCTGGTGATCGACGTCGACGACCCGCAGGGCCCCGGCGGCGAGCGGCTGGGCGAGCTGGAGTACGAGGACTTCCTGGCCGAGGGCGATCCCGAGCACCGCGGCCGGCGGCCCGACGACGAGTGGGAGGCGATCAGCCTCAACTACACTTCCGGCACCACCGGCAACCCCAAGGGCGTGGTCTATCACCACCGCGGCGCCTACCTGAACGCCATCGGCAACGTGGTGACCTGGGGCATCAAGGGCCATCCGGTCTACCTCTGGACCCTGCCGATGTTCCACTGCAACGGCTGGTGCTTTCCCTGGACCGTCACGGCGCTGGCCGGCACCCACGTCTGCCTGCGCCGGGTCGAGGCCGGCACGATCTACCAGGCGATCGCCGAGCAGGGTGTCACCCACCTCTGCGGCGCGCCGATCGTCATGCAGATGATCCTCAACGCCTCGCCGGAGCAGAAGCGCCCGCTGCCGCAGCAGGTGCAGATGATGACCGCCGCCGCGCCGCCGCCGGCCAGCGTGCTGGCGCAGATGCAGGAGGAGGGCTTCGAGGTCACCCACGTCTACGGCCTGACCGAGGTCTACGGCCCGGTGGTGGTCTGCGCCTGGAAGGAGGAGTGGGACGCCCTGCCGATCGAGCAGCAGGCCGACCTGAAGTCGCGCCAGGGCGTCAACTACCCGGTGCTCGAAGAGGTGATGGTGGCCGACCCCGAGACCCTGGAGCCGCTGCCCTGGGACGGCGAGAGCCTGGGCGAGGTCTTCATGCGCGGCAACGTGGTGATGAAGGGCTACCTGAAGAACCCCAGCGCCACCGCGGAGTCGCTGTCGGGCGGCTGGTTCCACACCGGCGACCTGGGGGTGACGCACCCCGACGGCTACATCCAGCTCAAGGACCGCTCCAAGGACATCATCATCTCCGGCGGCGAGAACATCTCCTCCATCGAGGTGGAGAACGTGCTCTACCGCCATCCGGCGGTGGCCGGCGTCGCGGTGGTCGCCAAACCGGACGAGAAGTGGGGCGAGACGCCCTGCGCCTTCATCGAGCTGAAGCCGGGCAAGCAGGCCAGCGGCGAGGAAATCATCGCCTTCTGCCGCGACAACCTGGCCCACTACAAGTGTCCGCGCCACGTGGTCTTCGGCGAGCTGCCCAAGACCTCGACCGGCAAGATCCAGAAGTTCGTGCTGCGCGACCAGGCCCGCGCCGAGTGACGGGCGGGCACGGCGGCGCGGTCAGTCGATCTATGGTTGAATTTTCCGCCGCGAAGATGGCAAGCCGCGGGCGGCCCGGACGGCGGCACCAAGAAAGCCGCTGGCCGGGCGGCGGGACCGCCCGGCTTCGGCGGCGCTCGGCCCCCGCGTACCGAAGGCCGCCAAGCCGCCGGCAACCTTCGGACAGGGCGCGGAGGTCTGAAAAGGCGCGGCCGGCGCGCGGCTCAGCGGCCGGCCGAGAGGCGCGTCAGGCGCGCAGTTCGAACTCGACCCGTGGCAGCTGGGCCGCCATCTGGGCGATTTCGTCCTTCAGCCTGAGCTTTTCGCGCTTGAGTTCGTGGAGTCGGAGTTCGTCGGGATGGGGTCGATGGCTCTCTTCTCGGATGGCGTCGTCCAGAAGCGCGTGTTGGCTGCGCAGGGACTCGATCCGGTCGTGCACCGACATACGTCGTCTCCTTCTACCGGTTATGGAAAATATGCTAGCCCTCAAAGCTGCCCTTGCCAAGGCTCCTTCACGCCGGCCTCAAGGTGGCTCCTTGGCGAGTCTGTCCGCCAACCCATTTCAGAAATGGTAATGCGCGAAGGGGAGTTCGAGGTGTCGCACCGCCAGGAGCACCGGGGCGAAAGGCCGCAGCGGCTGATCGTCGGAATCAGCGGCGCCAGCGGCGTGGTCTACGGCCTGCGCCTGCTGGAGGCGCTGCGCGCGCTGCCGGTGGAAAGCCACCTGGTGGTGAGCAGGTCGGCGGAGGTCACCCTGGCCTACGAAACCGACTTGAAACTGCGCGACCTGCGGGCGCTGGCCGACGTGGTCTACCCGATCGAGGACATCGGCGCGGCGATCTCCAGCGGGTCCTTCAAGACCCTGGGCATGATCGTCGCCCCCTGCTCGGTCCGCTCCATGTCGGAGATTGCCAGCGGCGCCACCTCCACCCTGCTGACCCGCGCCGCCGACGTCACCCTGAAGGAGCGGCGGCGCCTGGTGCTGATGCTGCGCGAGACGCCGCTGCACAGCGGCCATCTGCGCAACGCCCTGGCGCTGTCGGAAATGGGCGCGGTGATCGCCCCGCCGGTCCCGGCCTTCTACGCCAACCCGCAGACGATCGGGGACCTGGTCGACCAGTCGGTCGGCCGCGTGCTCGACCTCTTCGACCTGGAGTCGCCGCTGGTCACCCGTTGGGGCGAGCCCGACGCCGACGGCCAGGTGGTGCGGGCGCCCAGGCGCGCGCGCAAGGGGTAGAGTGATTTGCGACCGTCTGGACGCGCCTTCGCGGGTCCAGACGATTACACGCCGCTCTCGCCTCCTCCCCCGGCCTCTTGCGTCTGCGCGCCCGCAACCGCCAGGCTGGCCTCGGTCAGGGTCTCCAAGGCGTCCACGTCGGCGCCACCGGCCAGATCGGCGCGGTCGAGCACGACCAGGCTGAGGTTCTGGGCGACGGCGCGGCGGTCGGGCGCGCCGGCCGGCAGCGGCAGGGCCGCCCAGAGCGCCTCCTGCTCCAGCCGCTCGGCCTCCAGCTCCAGCCGCTTGATCTCTTCGCGCAAGCCGCGCTGCGCCGCGTCCAGCGGCCGGGTCTTCATCCAACGCCGGGCGCCGCGCAGCGGCCGCACCACCTGCTCGTGCCAGGCGGCGACCGCCGTGCCCAGCATCTCCAGGTGTTGCGGGGTCAGCACCGCGCCGCGCCCCCCGGCGAAGCAGGCGAACAGCAGCAGGTTGACGTCGAGGCCGCGCAGGTCCTGCAGGGTCAGGCAGGCTTCGGGCACGCCGGGCCGGCCGTAGACCGCCAGCGAAAAACGCCAGAACGGCGAGTCCTGGGAGGCGCAGTCGGGCGCCATGCGGCCGCTAGTCATCGCCGAAGGAGATGCCGATGCCGCGCGCGGTACGCACCAGGGCGCCGTCGGTCGCCACGGCGTGATAGGACTCGATCGCCTCCGCGATCGGCACGTCGATCACCCGGCGGCCCGACCAGGCGACCATCCGGTCGAAGCGCCCCTCCGCGATCAGGTCGACCGCGTGCACCCCGAAGCTGGAAGCCATCAGGCGGTCGCGCGGCGTCGGCGTGCCGCCGCGCTGCAGGTGGCCCAGCACGGTGACCCGCGTCTCGGCACCGGTCGCCTCGGCGATGCGCCGGCCGATGTAGTGGCCGATGCCGCCGTACTGCACGCCGCCGCTCAGCTTGGTCTCGCCGACCGGCTCGCCGGCCTCGGTGCGCACCGCCTCGGCGACCACCACCAGGGCGAAGTTGCGCCCCACCTTGCGCAGCTCGTCGATCTTCCGAGCGATGCTGTCGATCGCGTAGGGAATCTCGGGGATTAGGATCACGTCGGCGCCGCCGGCGATGCCGGCCGACAGCGCGATATGGCCGGCGTCGCGTCCCATCACCTCCAGCACCATGACCCGGTCGTGGCTGGCGGCCGTGGGCTGCAGGTGGTCCAGCGCCTCGGTCGCCACCTCCACCGCCGTGTCATGGCCGATCGCCACCTCCGTGTCGCCCAGGTCGTTGTCGATCGTCTTGGGAATGGCGACCAGCGGGATGTCGCCCTGCTGGGCGAGGCGGCGCAGGATCGCCAGCGAGCCGTCGCCGCCGATGCCGATCACCGCGTCCAGGTCGAGCTGACGCACCCCCTCGATGATCTCCTCGGAGCGGTCGACCTTGCTGCCGTCCGGCATGGGATAGGCGAAGGGGTTGCCCTTGTTGGTGGTGCCCAGCACCGTGCCGGCCATGCGAAGCAGCCCGCCGGTGAAGCGCTTGAGGTTCAGCACCTCCGCCTCGACCGGGCGGGCCAGCAGGCCGGCGGTGCCCTTGTAGATGCCGACCACGTCCCAGCCGTAGCCGTAGACCGCGCGCTGCACCACCGCCCGGATGACGGCGTTCAGGCCGGCGCAGTCGCCGCCGCTGGTCAGGAGTCCGATGCGTCGAATGTCCGCCATGCCGTTGCGCCAACCTCCGGTTTTGCACACAGCCGGAGTCTCGGGCATGCGCCGGCGCGCGACAAGTCTGCGCAGCGGCGCGTCCGCGTGCTATTCTTGCCCGGCATCAGGACCGGCAAACGATGGATCGGCAGGCCATGCGTCTCAACGAGGCGGAGAAGGAACGGCTGAAAGCCCAGCTCGAGGAGCTGAAGTGCGAGCACCGAGATCTTGACGACGTGATCGCCCGGGTCGGCGAAGCGGCGCCCTTCGACCAGTTGAAGGTCAAGCGCCTGAAGAAGCGCAAGCTGGCGCTGAAGGACGAGATTCTGCGGATCGAGGGGTTGCTGCTGCCCGACATCATCGCCTGAGCCCGGCGCGCCGGCGGATTCGCCGGAAAGGGCGCGCGGGACGGCGCGCCGCGCCCTACTCGCCGGCGGTGGCGAGCTTGCTGCGCTTGTGCGCGTACATCCGCTGGTCGGCGGCGGACAACGCCTCGTCGACATGCTCCTTGCCGGAGAAGGCGTAGACGCCGAAGGCGACTCCCACCTCCAGCTCGTGGCCGTTCCACACCGCCGGCTCCGAGATGATCGCGTCGGTCAGCTCCTGGGCCTTGCCGACCGCCATCTCCTCTTCGATCTGAGCCAGGATCACGCCGAACTCGTCGCCGCCCAGCCGCCCGACCACGTCGGAGCTGCGGGTGTGACGCAGCAGGATCTCGGCGACATGCTTCAGCGCCGCGTCGCCGGCCGGATGGCCGAAGCTGTCGTTGATCTGCTTCATGCCGTTGACGTCGAAGTAGATCACCGCGCCGGGCGCGTCGTAGCGCTCGGCGAAGGCCATCAGGCGGGTGAGCTCGCGCACGAAGGCGCGGCGGTTGGCGATCGGCACCAGGGTGTCCTGGTCGGCCAGCTCCTCCAGATGGCTGACGCGCCGCTTGGCGCGGTCCAGCTCCTCGCGCAGGCGGGCGACCTCGCCGATGAGCTGGTCGAGGGCGGCGCGGACCTTCGGCGTCAGCTCCGCCTCGGACAGGCCGAGGATCGAGGCGGCATCCTGCGGCGCGCCGACCCGGCCGGTGCCGCCCACGGCGCCCGTGGATCCAATCGCATCGCTCGAGCGCACCCCCGAGACGCCGCTCGCCGCTCCCGTCCTGGCGGGACCGCGCGGGCCCGTGGAATTGCTGATTTTCATGGGACCTGCCGTTCGCCCGAACCTGCCCTCCATGCGATGCCGCGCCACCGGCACGGCACCTTCCTGCCTGGAAGCCTAGGCCGTGAATGGTAAAGGTTTTCTTCAAATCCGCACGAGGGGGCCGCAAGCCTTGCCCTGGATCGCGGCGATCTGAATAATCGCCGCCTTTCGCGACAGCGTCCCGGGCCACGGGGCGCGCAATCGGACCGGGACAAAGAGAAATGGCCGAGACGAAGCCGCAGGTCGGCGTGATCATGGGCAGCCAGTCGGACTGGCCGACCCTGCGCCACGCCGCGGAAACGCTGGAGGCCCTGGGGGTCACCTACGAGGCGCGAATCGTCTCGGCCCACCGCACGCCGGAACGGCTGCGCGACTACGCCCGCAACGCCCGCACGCGCGGCCTCCAGGTGATCGTCGCCGGCGCCGGCGGCGCCGCCCACTTGCCCGGCATGGTCGCGGCCAACACGCCGCTGCCGGTCTTCGGCGTGCCGGTCGAGAGCAAGGCCCTCAGCGGCCTGGATTCCCTGCTGTCGATCGTGCAGATGCCCGGCGGCGTGCCGGTCGGCACCCTGGCGATCGGCAGCCCCGGCGCCAAGAACGCCGGGCTGCTGGCGGCGGCGGTGATCGCCCTGGGCGACGACCGCGTGGCCGAGGCCCTCGACGCCTTCCGCGCCCGTCAGACCGAGGGCGTGGCCGAGGTGCCGGTGGACGAGCCGGCGCCATAACCGCCCGCCCCCGGCCGTTGTCCGCCCCGCCCCGCCCCGCCGCCTGATGCCCGCGCCCCCCTTGGACCGCAGCCTGCCATGACCGACAGCCGCCCCGCCCCGCTCCCGCCCGGTTCCGTGATCGGCATGCTGGGCGACGGCCAGCTCGGCCGCATGGCCGCCCTGGCCGCCGCCCGCCTGGGCTACCGCTGCCACGTCTTCGGGCCGGGCGCCGACGGGCCGGCGCACCAGGTCACCAACCGCTCCACCGTCGCCGCCTACGACGACGAGGCGGCCCTGGCAGCCTTCGCCGACGCGGTCGACGTGGTCACCTTCGAGTTCGAGAACGTGCCGGCCGCCACCGCCGCCTTCCTGGCCGAACGCCGCCCGGTGCGTCCCGGCCCGCAGGTCCTGCGGATCTGCCAGAACCGCCTGCGCGAGAAGGACTTCCTGGCCTCCATCGGGGTGGCGACGACGCGCTATGCCGAGGTGCGCGACCCCGACGGGCTGCGCCGCGCGCTGCGCGACCTGGGCGCCCCGGCGGTGCTCAAGACCACCGAGTTCGGCTACGACGGCAAGGGTCAGGCGCTGGTGCGCGCCGAGTCCGCGGCCGAGGCCGCCTGGGCGGAGATCGCCAGCCACGCGGCCGAGCCGGTCGGCATTCTGGAGGCCTTCGTCGACTTCCGGCTGGAACTCTCGGTGGTGGTTGCGCGCAGCCTGGACGGTCACATCGCCACCTACGTGCCGGTGGAGAACCAGCACCGCAACCACATCCTGGACCAAACCATCGCGCCGGCGCGCATCCCGCAGGACGCGGCCGACCGCGCCGAAGCCTATGCCCGGCGCATCGCCGAGGCGCTCGACCTGGTCGGCGTGATCGCGGTGGAGATGTTCCTGACCACCGACGGGCGCGTGGTGGTCAACGAGCTGGCGCCGCGGCCGCACAACTCCGGCCACTGGACCCTGGACGCCTGCGCCACCAGCCAGTTCGAGCAGCAGGTGCGCGCCGTCTGCGGGCTGCCGTTGGGCTCGACCGAGCGGTTGGCCGATGCGGTGATGAAGAACCTGCTGGGCGAGGAGGCGAACCGCTGGCCGGAGATCCTGGCCGAGCCGGGCGCGCGGCTGCATCTCTACGGCAAGGCCGAGGCCCGACCGGGGCGCAAGATGGGCCACGTCACCAAGCTGCAGCCGCGCGGCTGATCCGGCCCCGCGTGCCGGGCCGCCGCGACCGCGCCGAGACGCGAGAGCCGGGGAGAGCGGCATGACCGAGAGCGCCAGCACGCCCGCCCACAGAGCCGCCCACAGGGCCGCCCACAGGGCCGCCATCGTCACCGGCGGCGCCCAGGGCATCGGGCGCGCCTGCACCCAGACGCTGTTGCGCGAGGGCTGGCGCGTGCTGGCCCTGGACAGCGACGCGGAGGCCTGCGCGGCGCTGCGCACGGGGCTGGCCGAGGCGGTCGCGTGCGGCGCACTCGCGACCCAGGTGGCCGACGTCGCCGAGGAGGCGCAGGTCGAAGCCGCCGTCGGCGCCGCCTGCGAGGCCTTCGGACGGATCGACGGCCTGGTCAACAATGCCGGGATCATGATCGCCGGGCCGGTCGAGGACCTGGCCCTGGCCGACTGGCGGCGGGTGCTCGACGTCAACCTGACCGGCGCCTTCCTGATGGCGCGCCACACGGCCCCTCACCTGCGCGCGGCCCGCGGCGCCCTGGTCAACATCGCCTCGACCCGCGCGCGGATGTCGGAGCCGGACACCGAGGCCTATGCCGCCAGCAAGGGCGGCCTGGCGGCGCTGACCCACGCCCTGGCCGTGTCCCTGGGCCCGGAGGTGCGGGCCAACTGCGTCAGCCCCGGCTGGATCGACGTCAGCGCCTGGGGCAAGCCCGGCGATCGCGCGCCCGAGCCGCTGAGCCCGGCGGACCACGCCCAGCACCCGGCCGGCCGGGTCGGCCGGCCCGAGGACGTGGCCGAGGCGGTGGCCTACCTGCTGTCCGCCAAGGCGGCCTTCGTCACCGGCGCCGACCTGGTGATCGACGGCGGCATGACCCGCAAGATGATCTACCTCTGAGGGCCGGCCCCGCAGCGGCCTGCGGCCGGACGCCCCTCGCCCCGCCAGGCGGCGCGCGCCACCACTCGCTCTCCGTTCCGGCTCCGGTGCAGCCCGCGGTCGCACGGCCCCGCTCGCGCGGGTCCGCCGATCACAGGAAACCTACCCTGCATCTCAGGGCTCCCTGCGTCTCAGGGCTCCCTGCGTCTCAGGCTGGAGCACATTAAAGTGAGAGCGATGTCTCGCGACCGGCGGAACCGCTGCGCGGGTCCAGACGGTCGCAAAGCGCGCTAGACCCGCGGGCGCAGGCGCGAGCGGCGCCCGAACAGGCTGCTAGGGGCGTCGAGTGCACGCTGGATCGACTTGCCCAGGCGCCCGCCGACCTTCAGCACGTCGCCGATGCGCCGGTCGAGGAAGTCCCAGGTCGCGGCATGGCCCTCCGAACGGTCGGACAGCCAGTAGAGCAGGGTCGAGGAGTAGACCCCGGCCAGCAGCGAGCGCTTGGTGTAGTAGTTGTAGTCGGTGGCGGTGTCGCCGGCGGCGTACCAGATGGCGTCCACCGTGCGCCAGACCAGCTTGCTGCCGAGCAGCGCGTTCGGCGGCAGCGCCAGGAAGGAGAGGCCGCGCTGCACCTCCTCGCGGTAGGGCTCCAGCAGCTCCAGCCGGGTGCGCACCCCCAGGGCGACCTTGTCGCGCACCCGCATCTCGGCGAGCGGCTGGCGTTCCATCTCCTCCAGCATCCGCCGGTCCAGCTCGGCGCTGAACAGCTCCAGCAGCTCGCGCGCACCGTCGGGGAAGAGGTTGCGCGCCTCGGCCGGCGAGAGCGCCAGGTCGCGGGCCCCGGCGACCAGCGCCTGCTCGCTCCAACCGTCGAAGGCGACGTGCGGCAGCGCCGCCTCCATCAGCTCCCGGCGCTGGGCCGCGATCGCCTCTTGCTCCGTCATGACGCCTCCTTGATCGGGGAGCCGGGCTTCCAGTCGGGGCCCGAGTCGCGGGTCTCCTGGGCGCCGTCGCTCGGCGCTCGGCCGCCCCAGTGCTTCAGCTCCGAGGTGAAGACCAGATCCTTGAGGTTCTCCATCCGCTGCGGATAGAGCAGCCCGTCGAGATGGTCGCATTCGTGCTGCACCACCCGGGCGTGGAAGCCCTCCGCCTCGCGCTCGACCCGCTCGCCGTCCAGGTCGAAGCCGCGATAGCGGATGCGGCTCCAGCGCGGCACCAGGCCGGCCAGCTCGGGCACCGACAGGCAGGCCTCCCAGCCGAGGCTGCGTTCCGCGCCCAGCGGCTCGATCTCCGGGTTGACCAGCACGGTCAGTGGTACGGCCGCGCCGCCCTCGCGCCGGGCGCGTTCCGGCGAGACCGTGAAGATCACCACGCGCAGCGGCACATGCACCTGCGGCGCCGCCAGGCCGGTGCCCGGCGCGTCCTGCATGGTCTCCAGCATGTCGGCCACCAGCCGCCGCACCTCCGGCGCCGTCGGCTCTTCCACCGGGGCGGCCGGACGCAGCAGCACGGGGTGGCCCATGCGGGCGATCTTCAGGATAGCCATGGCCGGGAATATGGCGTCGGCCCGGCGCCGCGTCCACCGCGCAAGCGCCGCCGGACCCAGGCGGATCGGGCCCGGCGCGCCGCGACGGCCCCTTTTCAACGTCCCTTGACGGTGGTATATAGCGTCCTCCCGCCAGGCCCTGCCGGCGGGTTGTTGCGTTCACCCGCAGCTCCGTCCGGCTTTGGCCCGCCTGAAGGGTGGGCAGCTCGTGACGGCTGCGATCTGCGGCGGGCGCAATGCCGACCAGGAACCGCCAGATATCGACGAGGAGGTCGAGGCAACGTGCACGTCACGGTTCGTGAAAACAACGTCGATCAGGCCCTGCGCGCGCTGAAGAAGAAGATGCAGCGCGAGGGTGTCTTTCGGGAGATGAAGCTGCGCCGGCACTTCGAGAAGCCGTCGCAGAAGCGCAAGCGCGAGCGCGCCGAGGCGGTGCGCCGGCATCGCAAGCTGCTGCGCAAGCGCATGGAGCGCGAAGGCTTCTAGAGCCGCGCGCGGCGGGCCCCGCGCCCGCCCCAACATCCAGCCGAAGACTGAGAAGTCTGCGCCAGGCCGGGCCCGTCAGCCCGGCTTTCGGTGTTTGTGTCCTCGCCGGTAGGGCGGTTTCCGATCGAGTGGAACCACGACGTGGGTCCGCCGATCGGCCCAAAACCGCCCTAAACCATAGTGTTAGAGTGATGCTGTCCGACCTGGCGAATCGCAAATGCGATTCGATCAGGTCGGGCATCGCTCTAGAGCAGGTTTCTTGTGACCGGCGGACGCGCCGAGGCGCGTCCAAACGGTTACAAATCACTCCAGCGGGCCTTGGCCGCCTCCTGGAGCTCTCGCCCGCCCCCTGCCGTCAGCCGCGCAGCCGGCCGACCCGCGCCAGGGAGCTCGGCAGATCGGCGCCGTAGCGCTCGGCCAGCGGCCGCACCAGCCGCTCGACCTCGGCCCGACCGAGGGCGTCCATCAGCTCGCAGGGCTGCCGCCCGAAGCGCAGCGCAACCTCGGCGCCGGTGTCGATGTCGGCCGGGCTGGCCACCTCCTCGTCCAGCTCCTCCAGAACCGGCAGAAAGGTCGCGCCCAGCAGCCGCTCGGCGATCGGCCGGTCACGCGCCGCGTCCGGCCCGGGGTCCTCGCCCAGCGCGAAGCTCTCGTCCGCCTCGCCGGCCCGGGTCAGCGCCTCGGCCGGGGCGTAGAAGGCGCCCAGCGGCGCCAGATTGCGCACGGCGTGCAGGTTGACGCGCGGCTTGATGATGTTCTGCACGAAGAAGGGCCCGGCCGCCACGCCCAGGGCTTCCTGCGCCACGCGGTCGATCTGGGCCGGCGTGCCTAGCCCCTCGTCCAGGCAGCGCGCCGCCTCGTTGGTGTAGGGGCAGAAGAAGCGGTTCACGGCGAAGCCGGACTGATCCTTGCACAGCAGCGGCTGCTTGCCGGTCGCCCGGCAGAAGGCGAGCGCCGCCTCGACCGTCGCCTGCGCCGTCTCGGCGCCGCGCACCACCTCGACCAGCGGGTTGATCTGCGCCGGGCTGAAGTAGTGCAGACCGAGGAAGCGGGCGGGACGCGTCACGTGGCGCGCCAGGTCGGAGACCTTGAGGCAGGAGGTGTTGGTCGCGATCAGCGCCTCGGGCCCGGCGAGCGGCGCCAGCGCCTCGAAGGTGCGGGCCTTGAGGTCGAAGTCCTCGAAGACGGCCTCGATCAGCAGCTCGGCCCCGGCCAGGGCCGACAGCGCATCGCGGGTGGTGATGCGCGCCTGGGCCGCCTGCGCCTCGGCCTCGCTCAGGCGGCCCTTCTCGACCGCCCGGCCGAAGAACTTCGCCGCCTGCGCCCTGGCCGAGTCGAGCTGCGCGGCGCTTACGTCGCTCAGCACCACCTCGACGCCGCGCGCGGCGCTGGCAATGGCGATGCCGCTGCCCATGGTGCCGGCGCCGACGATGCCGATTCTGGAAATGCCCATCCCGGGCTCCTTCAATGCAAAGGGGGCAACGCAACGGGGGGCCGAAAGGCCCCCCGCGGTCGGTGCGACTGGCCGAAGCCTACTGCTCCAGCGCCTTGACGATGTCCTCGCACATCTTCTTGGCGTCGGCCAGCAGCATGTAGGTCTTGTCCATGTAGAACAGCGGGTTGTCCACGCCGGCGTAGCCCGCGCCCATGGAGCGCTTGACGAAGAGCACGTTCTGCGCCTGCTCCACGTTGAGCACCGGCATGCCGTAGATCGGGCTGGCCGGGTCGGTCTTGGCCGAGGGGTTGGTCACGTCGTTGGCGCCGATCACGAAGGCCACGTCGGTCTCGCGGAACTCGCTGTTGATCTCGTCCATCTCGAAGACCTCGTCGTAGGGCACGTTGGCCTCGGCGAGCAGGACGTTCATGTGGCCGGGCATGCGCCCCGCGACCGGGTGGATGGCGTACTTGACCTCGACGCCCTCGGCCTTGAGCAGCTCGCCCATCTCGCGCAGGGCATGCTGCGCCTGGGCCACCGCCATGCCGTAGCCGGGGACGATGATCACCTTGTCGGCGTTGCGCATCATGAAGGCGGCGTCGTCGGACGAGCCCTGCTGCCAGGTCTTGTCGCCCTCGTCGCCGCCGCCGCCGGCCGCCGCCTCGCCGCCGAAGCCGCCGAGGATCACCGAGATGAAGGAGCGGTTCATCCCCTTGCACATGATGTAGCTGAGGATGGCGCCCGAGGAGCCGACCAGCGCGCCGGTGATGATCAGCAGGTTGTTCTCCAGCGTGAAGCCGATGCCGGCCGCCGCCCAGCCCGAGTAGCTGTTGAGCATGGAGATCACCACCGGCATGTCGGCGCCGCCGATCGGGATGATGATCAGCACGCCCAGCGCCAGGGTGATCAGCACGATGGTCCAGAAGGTCACGCCCGACTGGGTGCCGACCAGGCTGGCGATCATGATGATCGCAAGCACGGCGAGGCCGAGGTTCAGCCAGTGCTGCATGAAGAAGCTGACCGGCTTGCCGGAGACCAGCCCCTGCAGCTTGGCGAAGGCGACGATGGAGCCGGTGAAGGTGATGGCGCCGATCGCCGTGCCGATGCCCATCTCGATCAGCGAGGCGGCCTTGATGTCGCCGGCCGTGCCGATGCCGTAGGCTTCCGGATTGTAGAAGGCGGCGGCGGCCACGAAGACGGCGGCCAGGCCGACCAGCGAGTGGAAGGCGGCGACGAGCTGCGGCAGCGCCGTCATCTGGATGCGCAGGGCGATGATCGTGCCGATGCCGCCGCCGATCACGATGCCGGCGAAGATCAGCACGAAGCTCAGCTCCGGCAGCATCGCCAGGGTGACGACGATGGCCAGCGCCATGCCGACCATGCCCAGGATGTTGCCCCGGCGGCTGGTCTCCGGATGCGACAGCCCCTTGAGCGAGAGGATGAAGCAGACGCTGGCCGCCAGATAGAGCAGTGTGGCGAGATCTTGGCTCATGGTGTGTGTCTCTCTCCTCGCCCGGCTCTACTTGCCCTTGCCGCCGTCGGCGGCCTTGGGCTTCTTCTTGAACATCGAGAGCATGCGGTAGGTGACGATGAAGCCGCCGAAGATGTTCACGCTGGCCAGGGTCACCGCGACGAAGCCCATGACCTCGGAAAAGCCGTACTCGCCGGTGCCGGCGGCGATCAGCGCGCCGACGATGATCACCGAGGAGATGGCGTTGGTGACGCCCATCAGCGGCGAGTGGAGCGCCGGCGTCACCGACCAGACCACGTGGTAGCCGACGAAGATCGCCAGCACGAAGACGGTCAGCCCGATCACCAGCGGCGAGGTGCCGCCGCCGCTGCTGACGGCCGTCTCGGCCGCCGTCTGCCCCATCTCGCCGGCCATCTGCGCCAGGTCGCGCGACAGCTCCAGCGCGCGATTGGCGAGGTCGGTGGCCTGCTCGACCAACTGCTCAGTCGCCATTCTTCTTCTCCTCGCCGCTCTGCTGGTCGCCGCCCTGCTGGCCGCCGCCCTGCTGGCCGCTCGCCGGCTCGCCGCCCGTCTGCGCGGGGCTCTCCGCTGCGGCCGCCGGCTTCTCGGCAGTCGTCTTCTTGGCAGCCGTCTTCTTGGCACCGCCGCTCTTGCGGGCGGCGGACTTCGCGGCAGTCGACTTCGCGGCCGGTTTCGGGGCAGGCGCCGAACCGGACTGGCTGGTGTCCAGGTTCTCCAGCGCCGGGTGGACGATCTTGCCGTCCTTGGTCACCAGCGTGCCCTTGACGATCTCGTCGTCCCAGTCGATCGCCAGGTCCTTCTTCTCCTTGTCGTAGAGCAGCGCGACGAAGTTGAAGAGGTTGTTGGCGTAGAGCGTCGAGGTGTCGGTCGCCAGGCGCCCGGGCATGTTGTGGTAGGCGATGATCTTGACGCCGTGCTTGGTGGCGACCTTGCCGGCCTCGCTGGCCTCGACGTTGCCGCCGTTGTCGATCGCCAGGTCGACGATCACCGAACCGGTCTTCATCGTCTTGACCATTTCGGTGGTCACCAGCCGCGGTGCCGGACGCCCGGGGATCAGCGCGGTGGTGATGACCACGTCCATCTTCTTGATGGTCTCGGCGATCAGCTCCGCCTGCTTCTTCTTGTAGGCGTCGCTCATCTCCTTGGCGTAGCCGCCGGCCGCCTCGGCCTGCTTGAACTCCTCGTCCTCGACGGCGACGAACTTGCCGCCCAGGGACTCGACCTGCTCCTTGGCGGCCGGCCGCACGTCGGTGGCGCTGACCACGGCGCCCAGGCGCTTGGCCGTGGCGATCGCCTGCAGCCCGGCCACGCCGGCGCCCATCACCAGCACGTTGGCCGGCGCCACCTTGCCGGCGGCGGTCATCATCAGCGGAAAGGCGCGTCCGAACTCGGCGGCGGCGTCGACCACCGCCTTGTAGCCGGCCAGGTTGGCCTGGCTGGAGAGCACGTCCATCGACTGCGCGCGGGTGATGCGCGGCATGAAGTCCATGGCAAAGGCGGTGATGCCGGCGTCGGCCAGGGCCTTCATCTCGGCGCCCGAGCGGTAGGGGTCGAGAATGGCCGCCAGCACCGCCCCCTTGGGCAGCCCCGCCACCTCGCCGTGCTCCGGGCCGCGCACCTTGAGCACCAGGGCGGCGTCCTTCAGCGCCGCCGCGGCGTCGGCCGCGATCTCAGCTCCGGCGTCCTTGTAGGCGGCATCGGTGAAGGCCGCGGTGACACCGGCGCCCTTCTCGACGGCCACCTGGATGCCCAGGCCGACCAGCTTCTTCACGCTTTCGGGCGAAGCGGCCACGCGCGTTTCCTGCGCGCGCCGCTCCTTCAGGATGGCGATCTTCATCGGGCTCCGACTCGTTCAGTTCGCACGCCGGCCCGGCCGGGCCGGCGCAGAGCGGCGCGTACCATGCCGTGGTGTCCCCCCTCAGGCAAGTCCCGCATTATGGTCCGCCGCGCGGCGCGCCGCCGACCTGCCCGCCGCCGGCGTACGTGTTCGGGCGCCGTACGTACGTTCACGCATGACATGCGACGGCGATGGCAGGGGCGACGGCGAGGACGGAAAGGCGGCGGCGGACAGGCGGCGGCGGGCAGGCGGCGGCGGGCAGGCGGCGGCGGGCAGGCGGCGGCGGAAAGCCGGCTACTGCGCCGTTTCCTCCATCTCGCGCTGGCGCAGGGGCATGGCGTCGATCGTCGCGAACAGCTTTTCGGCGCTCAGCGGGGTCTGCGCGGTCAGCTTGACCGTGCCGTCCTTGCCCAGCAGCACCACCTTGAAGCTGTCCTCCGGCGCGTCGAAGCGCTCGCGCAGGGCCACGGGGTCGATCTCCGGCTGGGTCAGCGCGTCGATGCGCACCGGCTCGACGCCGACCACCTCCACCGGCAGCAGGTCGCGCTCGCGCACCTCCAGGGAGTGGCGCAGCAGGGTCTGCATCTGGCGATCGTAGAGGTCGTGGATCACCGACGGGGTGAAGACCACCAGCAGTCGGTTGCGCCCCTCGTAGTCCTCGAGCGGCTCGGCCAGAGCGGCGCTCGCCAGCAGGACGGCTGCGGCGCCGACGGCCAGCAGGCGTGCGGCAGGACGGCGAAGTTTCACGGCAGGCTCCCTCGCTGCGCGGCAGGCTCTTCGGTCAACCGGCGGGCCGCGGGCCGAGTTCCCGACCGCAGCTCCCGACTCAGGGAATCTCTTCCGGCAGGCCCACCTCTTTCAAGGCCGATTTCTGGCGCCGCGCGAGTTCGGCCGGATCGAAGCCCTCGATCAACTCGTTGAAGACCCGGTGCCAGTTGATCTCGGCCTTGAGGTGGATGAAGACGCTGCCCAGCCCGACGGCGGCCCGATCCATCAGCACGAACTCGCGCGGCGGCCGCACGCCGCCGTGCTTGCGCAGCTCGCGGTGCACGCGGCTGATCGTGCGCGCCCCCTCGGCGCCGCTCGAGCCCTCGTGGATCGGCTGCACCCGGTCCTCGAGCAGCGGGCGATAGATGAAGCGCGCCCAGATGTTGAGCACTTCGAGCACCTCGGGCTTCTTCGCCGCCTCGCCGAAGCCCCAGGCGGTATAGGCCTCGACCGCCAGCGCGTCGTCCTCGCGCTGCAGGGCGTGATAGAGGTCGATCACCCCCTTGATGAAGGCGGGACGGAAGACGCGGATGCAGCCGAAGTCCAGCAGGTTGACACTGGCGTCGGGGTTGATCGTGTAGTTGCCGAGATGCGGGTCGCCGTGGATGACGCCGTAGTAGTAGAGCGGCACGTACCAGGCGCGGAACATGTTGAGCGCCGCCGCGTTGCGCAGCTCCTGGTCGGCGTTGGCCTCGGCGAAGTCCAGCAGCCGCGTGCCCTCCAGCCAGGTCATGGTCAGCAATCGCTTGGTGGTCAGCTCCAGCAGCGGCTCGGGCACCCGCACCTGCGGCTCCTCGGCCAGCATCAGGCGGTAGAGCGCGATGTGCTGGCCCTCGCGCTGATAGTCCAGCTCCTCGTGCAGGCGGGCGACCAGCTCGCTGTAGATCTCCGAGGTGTCGATGGTGGAGTCGTACTGCCGGTACAGCCGGAAGGCCCAACGGAGCTGCTCCACGTCGGCCTGCACGTTGGAGGCCATGTCGGGGTACTGCAGCTTGCAGGCCAGCGCGCGGCCGTCGAAGGACTCGGCGCGGTGCACCTGGCCCAGCGAGGCCGCCGCGGCGGCCGCCTTGTCGAAGCGCGCGAAGCGCTTCTCCCAGCCGGCGCCCAGCTCGGTGCGCATGCGCCGGCGCACGAAGGCCCAGCCCATCGGCGGCGCGTTGTGCTGGAGCTGGCGCAGCTCGCGCGCATAGTCCTCCGGCAACGCCTCGGGAATGGTGGCCAGGATCTGCGCCGCCTTCATCAGCGGGCCCTTCAGCCCCCCCAGGGCCTCGCGCAGCTCGCCGGAATGCTTCTCGGAGTCCAGCTTGCGGCCGAACAGGCGGTTGCCCGCGAGCTGGGCGGCCAGCCCGCCGACCTGGCCGCCGACCTGGGCGTAGCGGCGAAAGCGCCGGGACAAGCGGGAGTCGTCGTTGAAGACCTCTTCGCCCTCCGCCTCGGCGCTGGCTTCGCGGCCCCGGCTGGTCTCGCCGTCCTTGTCGAAATCGGTCTGGGTCATGTCCCGCGGCGTCCTCTCGTCCGCAAGACATGGCGCGCTTGAGGCCCGAAGTCCATGGGGCGGGCCGGAGCGGGTTTGCCCCCGCCCCGGCTTGCGCCCCGGATCGTGCCCCCGATCGCGCCCCCGATCGCGCCCGGGTTCACGTCCCCGCTACGCCCCCTCGGCCGGATCAGGCCTGGTGCACGTAGGTGCCGGGGGCCGGCTCCAGCGCCGGGTAGCCGGCCTCCGGCCGCCCCATCGGCGGCGGCGCGCAGAGGTGGCTCGAATGGCGGGCCAGCCAGGCCGCCCACTCCGGCCACCAGGAGCCACGGTGCACCGGCGTCTCGCGCTGCCAGCGCTCGGGGTCCTTGTAGTGCTCCCCGTCGTGCGCGGTGGCGACCTGGTAGATCCGCCGCGGGTGGCCCGGCGGCGTGACGATGCCACCGTTGTGGCCGCCCGAGGTCAGCAGGAAGGTGACGTCGGTGTCGACCAGCAGGTGGATCTTGTAGACCGAGCGCCAGGGCGCGACGTGGTCGCGCTGGGTGCCGACGGCGAAGATCGGCACGTCGATATCGGTCAGCGCCACCGGGCGGTCGCCCACCCGATACTTGCCGCGCGCCAGGCGATTCTCGTGGAAGAGCTGGTCCAGGTACTCCGAGTGCATGGCGGCCGGCATGCGGGTGGCGTCGTCGTTCCAGGCCATCAGGTCGTTCTTGTCGTCCCGCACCCCGAAGAAGTACTCGTGCAGCAGCCGCGAGTAGATCAAATCGTTGGGGCGCAGCAACTGAAAGGCGCCGGACATCTGCTTCGTGTCCAGGTAGCCCTGCTGCCACATCATGTCCTTGAGGAACGCGAGCTGGCTGGAGTCGATGAACAGGCTGAGCTCGCCCGGCTCGGTGAAGTCGGTCTGCGCCGCCAGCAGGCTCACGGTCTTGAGCCGCTCGTCGCCGTCGCGCGCCATGGCCGCGGCGGCGATCGACAGTAGGGTGCCGCCCAGGCAATAGCCGAGCGCGTGGGTCCGGGCCTGCGGGCCGCAGATCGCCTCGATGGCGTCGAGGGCGGCCATGACGCCCAGCTCCAGGTAGTCGTGCATGCCCAGGTGGCGATCGCCGCTGTCCGGGTTCTTCCAGGAGATGGCGAAGACGGTGAAGCCCTGCTCCGTCAGGTAGCGGATCAGCGATTTGTGCGGCGAGAGATCGAGAATGTAGTACTTCATGATCCAGGCCGGCACGATCAGGATCGGTTCGGCCCGCACCTTGTCGGTCCGCGGCGCGTACTGCAGCAGCTCGATCAGGCGGTTGCGGTAGACCACCCGGCCCGGCGTGGCCGCCACCTCCCGCCCCGGGCGGTATTGCCGCTTGCGCGCCGGCGTCGCTCCGGTCAGGCGGCCCTCCACGTCCTCGGACAGGTTCTGAACGCCGCGCAGCAGATTGGTGCCGCCCTCCTCCGCCGTCGCCTTCTGCAACACGGGGTTGGTCGCCACGAAGTTGCTCGGCGCCCAGAAGTCGAGCAACTGGCGCACCATGAAGGAGGAGACCGCCTCATGATGGGGGGAGACGCCGCGCACGCCGGTCGTCGCCTTTTCCCACCAGCGCTGGGTCAGCAGAAAGTTCTGGACGAAGAGGTTGAAGGGCGGCTTGGCCCAGGCCTCGTCGTCGAAGCGCTTGTCGCCCTTTTCCGGCGCGATCAGGTCGGCCGTCGGCTGTCCGGTCAGACTGTGGGCGGCGTAGAAGCCCAGGCGCACCGCCTTGCGCCAGGCATACTGCATCAGCTCGCCCTGCTTGCCGGGGGAGAAGGTCAGGTTGATGGCCCAGTCGGAGAAGGCGCGGTTCAGCGAGGCCGGAGAGATGCCGCCGGTCAGCCGCGCGAGCGTGGCGTTGACCATGCGGTCGAGATGCTCGGCCGCGAGGTCGTCCTGCTCGTCGGGGTCCGGTGCCGCCGCCGCGTGATAGGTGTCGCTGGCCGGCGACGGCTGCGGAGTCGGCGGCGCGAGCGCCTCGACGGCGATCCTCTCGACCGGCGACACGGCCTCCGCCTCGCCCTCCGCCGCTGCCGGCACCTCCTGCGCGGGGCCCCGCGCGACCGCCCGGCCACGGCCCGAAGTCGTGGCGCGCCCGGGCGCCGAAGCGCTGCGCTTGCGCCCATTGCTGCCGGCGCCCACAGCGGCATCACCCAACGAAGACGGCTTCACCATGCTCCCACCTCGCATCCTGACTGGGGACCTTTTGCGCGGCGTCTGTTCGCACCTGCACAAAAGATTGGATACGAACTTTGTCGGACAGGGGTGAAGCTTCGATGAAAGACAGTGGTGAAGCTTCCGTGAAGCTGTACCGCGAGCTCCGCCGGCGCCAGCTTCGGCCGGGTCAGTCGAGCTGTTCGAGCTCGTCGATCATCCCCTCGATCACGCCCAGCCCCTTGCGCCAGAAGGCCGGATCGGAGGCGTCGAGCCCGAAGGGCGCCAGCAGCTCGCGATGCCGCTTGGTGCCGCCGGCGCGCAGCAGCTCCAGATACTTCTCCGCAAAGCCGGCTTCGGCGTCCTGGTAGACGGCGTAGAGGGAGTTCACCAAGCAGTCGCCGAAGGCGTAGGCATAGACGTAGAAGGGCACGTGGATGAAGTGCGGGATATAGGCCCAGAAGACCCGGTAGTCCTCGTCGAAGCGGAAGGCCGGGCCGAGCGACTCCGCCTGGGTGCGCAGCCAGATCTCGCCCAGGTCCTCAGCCAGCAGCTCGCCCTGCTTGCGCCGGTCGTGCACCTCGGTCTCGAAGCGGTGGAAGGCGATCTGGCGCACCACGGTGTTGAGCATGTCCTCGACCTTGCCAGCCAGCATGATCTTGCGCCGGGCCGGGTCGCGGGTGCCGCGCAGCAGCGCCTGGAAGGTCAGCATCTCGCCGAACACGCTGGCGGTCTCCGCCAGGGTCAGCGGCGTCATCGACATCAGGTGGCCCTGACCGCCGGCCAGCACCTGGTGCACCCCGTGGCCGAGCTCGTGCGCCAGGGTCATCACGTCGCGCACCCGCCCCTGGTAGTTCAGCAGCAGATAGGGATGCGCGCTGGGCACGGTCGGATGGGCGAAGGCGCCGGAGGCCTTGCCCGGGCGCACCGGTGCGTCGATCCAGGGACGCTCGAAGAAGCGCCGGCCGACCTCGGCCAACTCCGGCGAGAAGTCGGCGTAGGCGCCGAGCACCGTGTCCTGCGCCTCGGCCCAGGCAATGGTGCGGTCGTCGTCGCCCGGCAACGGGGCATTGCGGTCCCAGTAGGGCAGCACCTCCTGGCCCAGCCACCGCGCCTTCAGCGCGTAGTAGCGGTGCGACAGACGCGGATAGGCCGCGGTCACCGCCTCGACCAGGGCATCGACCACCTCGTCCTCGACGAAGTTGGCGAGATTGCGCGACGAGACCGGCCGCGCGAAGCCGCGCCACTCGTCCTCGATCGCCTTGTCCTTGGCCAGGGTGTTGGTGATGTGGGCGAACAGCCGGGCGTTGTCCTTCAACACCTGGGCAAAGCTCTTGGCCGCGCGCTCGCGCACGCCGGGGTCGTGGTCGCTCAGGCGGTTCAGGATCTCGGCGTTGGTCAGCGCCTCGCCGTCGAGCGGAAAGCGCAGCGCCGCCATGGTCTCGTCGAACAGGCGCGTCCAGGCGTTGCGGCTGGAGAGCTGCTTTTCGTGCAGCAGCCGCTCGACCTCGTCGCCGAGCTGGTGGGGCCGCAGCGCGCGGATGTCGCGCAGCCAGGGCCGGTAGCGCGCCAGCTCCGGCGCCTCCAGCCGGCGCTCCAGCTCGGCCTCGTCGAGGCGGTTGAGCTCCAGGGTGAAGAACAGCAGCGCCGAGGAGATCCGCGTCGCCGCCTCCTGGCAGGCCTGGTAGAAGCGCACGTTGGCGCTGTCGCCCATGTCGCCGGCGTAGACGAGCTGGGCAAAGCTCATCAGCCGCCCGAGTCGCTCCTCCAGCGCCTCGTAGCGGGCGACGGCCGCGGCCAGCTCGGCACCGGACAGCTCGGCGAGCCGCCCGGCGTGGTCGCCCTGGAAGCCGCGGGCCGCGGCCTCCAGCGCCGCGATCTCCGCCTGCACCGCGGGATCGTCGCGGCCGGGAAAGAGGTCGCTCAGGTCCCATTCGGGCAGGGTGCCCAGCTTTTCCGCCGGCTGGCTCATGGGTTTCTCCCTATCTCCCTGATAGTCTGCTTGAATTGTCGGGTCCAAGGCGCATCTATGCGCCAGCCTTCCACTCGGGGAAGCGGGCCGCGCCCGCCCGGTCCGGACACATCAAGAGATAAGGGGCGCGACGGAAAATGGGAGGGGCGACGGCCATGGACTACGCGGCCTGGAACAATCTCTGCGAACTCTTCTTTCACCAGGCGCGCACGCACAAGAACCAGAACTTCCTCTGGGCCAAGCGCGACGGCCGCTGGCAGCCCTGGACCTGGGGCGAGGTGGACCAAGCGGTGCGCGACCTGTCGCGCGGCCTGCGCGCGCTGGGCGTCAAGCCCGGCGACCGCATCGTCATCGTCGCGGAGAACCGCCCGGAATGGATGGTCTGCGACCTGGCGATCATGGCCTGCGGCGCGATCACCGTGCCCGCCTACACCACCAACACCGAGAGCGACCACCGCCATATCCTGACCGACAGCGGCGCGGTCGGCGCCGTCGTCTCCGGCCCGGCGATGGCCAAGACCCTGCTGCCGGCCGCGCAGAAGGCGCCGGCCTGCAAGTGGCTGCTGTCGATGACCCCGCTGGACATGAAGCAGTCGAGCGTCCTGTCCTACCAGGACTGGGAGGAGGTGCTGGGCCAGGGCCGCCGGCTCAACGACGACGTCGAGGAGCGGGTCGCCGAGATCCGCCGGGACGAGGTCTGCTGCTTCATCTACACCTCCGGCACCGGCGGCACGCCCAAGGGGGTGATGCTGACCCACGGCAACCTGCTGTGCAACTGCATGGGCGCCCACGACCTGCTGGCGGAATGCGCCCTGGAGGGCGAGGAGCGCTTCCTCTCCTTCCTGCCGCTGTCGCACTCCTACGAGCACACCTGCGGCCAGTTCTTCCCCATCGCGATCAACGCGCAGATCTACTACGCCGAGGGCGTGGAGCAGCTTCTCGGCAATCTGGCCGAGGTGCGCCCGACCATCATGACGGCGGTGCCGCGACTCTACGAGTCGATCCATCAGCGAATCCGCGCCGGGCTGCGCAAGCAGTCGCCCTTCAAGCAGAAGCTCTTCGCCAAGACCGAGGCGCTGGGGCGCAAGCGCTATCACGACCCCAAGAGCCTGAGCCTGTGGGAGCGGCTGATCGACCTGCTGCTCGACCGGCTGGTGCGCGACAAGGTGCGCGGCCGCTTCGGCGGCCGGCTGAAGGCGATGATCTCCGGCGGCGCAGCGCTCAATCCGGACATCGGCATTTTCTTCACCGCGCTGGGGCTGCGCGTGCTGCAGGGCTACGGCCAGACCGAGGCGGCGCCGGTGGTCGCCTGCAACCGCCCCAACCGGATCAAGATGGAGACGGTCGGCCCGCCGCTGAAGGGCGTCGAGGTGCGCATCGCCGAGGACGGCGAGATCCTGGTGCGCGGCGAGCTGGTGATGAAAGGCTACTGGAACAATCACGAGGTCACGCAGGAGGCGATCCGCGACGGCTGGCTGCACACCGGCGACATCGGCGAGATCGACGCCGACGGCTTCATCCGCATCACCGACCGCAAGAAGGACATCGTCGTGCTGTCCGGCGGCGACAACGTCTCGCCGGCCCGGGTCGAGGGGTTCCTGACGCTGCAGCCGGAGATCAACCAGGCCATGGTGATGGGCGACAAGCGCCCGCACCTGGTCGGCCTGCTGGTGCCCGACCAGGACTGGATGCTGCGCTGGGCCCGCGAGCAGGGCAAGAGCCACGAGCTGGCCCAACTCGCCGAGGACGACGACTTCCGCAAGGCGCTGCGCGCGGTGGTCGAGCGGGTCAACGCCCAGGTCGCCACGTTGGAGAAGGTGCGCCGCTTCGCGGTCGCCGAGGAGCCCTTCACGGTCGAGAACCACATGATGACGCCGACGATGAAAATTCGCCGTCACGTCATCAAGCAGCAGTACGGCGCGCTGCTCGATGCGCTCTACGAGACGAAAGGCGCCCGCGCCAAGGGCGAGGCCGCGGCGGGCGGCTGACGCCACCGCCACCGCCCCTGTCACCGCCCCTGCCACCGCCCCTGCCCCCGCCTCGACCGGCCGGCGCGCGGGCGTGCGCGGCTCAGGCCGCCGAGGTGAAGCGCCCGGCGCGCCAGTCGCGCAGCCAGTCGACGAAGCGCGCCAGCCCGGTCTCGATGTCGGTGGTCGGCCGGAAGCCGAGGTCGCGCTGCGCGGCGTCGATATCGGCATAGGTCGCCTGAACGTCGCCCGGCTGCATCTCGCGCAGGCGCTTGTCGGCGGCGCGCCCGAGCAAGCGCTCCAGCACCTCGACGAAGTGCAGCAGCGGCTCGGGCCTGTTGTTGCCCAGGTTGTAGAGCGCGAAGGGCGGCCCCTCGCCGGCCCGCGGCGGGCGGTCGAGCGCCGCCAGCACGCCGGCCACCACGTCGTCGATGTAGGTGAAGTCGCGGCGCATGTCGCCGCCGTTGAAGATCTCGATCGGCTGGCCGTCGAGGATCTTCTCGGCGAAGCTCCAGTAGGCCATGTCCGGCCGCCCCCAGGGGCCGTAGACCGTGAAGAAGCGCAGCCCGGTCAGCGGCAGGCCGTGCAGGTGGGCGTAGGTGTGGGCCAGCAGCTCGGCCGCCCGCTTGCTGGCGGCATAGACGGAAACCGGGCGGTCGACCCGATCCTCGACCGAAAAGGGCAGCTTCTCGTTGGCGCCATAGACCGAGGAGGTGCTGGCGAAGACCAGGTGCGCGAGCCGTGGCAGCCGCAGCGCCGCCTCCTGCACCGTGAGCTGGCCGAGGGTGTTGGCCTGAAGATAGGCGTAGGGGTCCTTGAGCGAGTAGCGCACGCCGGCCTGGGCGGCCAGGTGGGCGATGGCGGTGATCTCCGGATGCGCCTCGACGAAGGGGATCAACGCGTCGCGCGCCGAGACATCCAGCCGGGTGAAAGCGAAGCCGGAGTCTCCGGCGAGCTGCGCCAGGCGGGCGCGCTTCAGCGCCGGGTCGTAGTAGGCGTTGAGCGTGTCGACGCCGATCACCGGCCGCCCCGCCGCGCGCAGCGCGCGGGTGACGTGAAACCCGATGAAGCCGGCCGCGCCGGTAACCAGAACCGTCATCTCGCCCTTCGCCCAGATCAGCCACTATCACCCCCCCCTATATCCGCTTCCGGCCGCGGATGCATCCCTGCAGCCGTGACGCCGCGGCGCTGCAACGGCCCCACCACCACAAAGGTTATGGAAACGCGCCCTCTCGACAAATAGGTCAGTATTCATTACCTTTTTTCCGATCGGTGCCGGTGCCAGATTCCGAGAATCACCGGGCCAAGGCCACGACGTGACGTCGTGCCGGGAGATTTCGCCGCGCCAGCCCTGGAAGAACGGCAGCAAGCCGCAGCGGGCAGGCGTCGGGCGAAGGCCGCGCCAGCCGCGGCGTACCGGCGCTTCAAGGGAGGATGCGACGAGAGATGCCTGATGCCTCGGTCAAGCTCGACGACAAGTACACGCTGGACTCGGGCCGGATCATTCTGACCGGCACCCAGGCGCTGGTGCGCCTGCCGATGATGCAGCGCCAGCGCGACGCCGCCCAGGGCCTGAACACCGCCGCCTTCGTCTCCGGCTATCGCGGCTCGCCCCTCGGCGGTCTCGACCAGCAGCTCTGGAAGGCGCGCAAGTACCTGGCCGAGAACCACATCCAGTTCCAGCCGGGGGTCAACGAGGACCTGGCCGCGACCGCCGTCTGGGGCTCGCAGCAGACCGGCCTGTTCGGCGACAGCAAGTACGACGGCGTCTACGCCATGTGGTACGGCAAGGGCCCCGGCGTGGACCGCTCGGGCGATGTCTTCCGCCACGGCAACTTCGCCGGCAGCCACCCCAACGGCGGCGTGCTGCTGCTGGCCGGCGACGACCACGCGGCCAAGTCCTCGACCACCGCGCACCAGTGCGAACACGCCTTCATGGACACCATGATCCCGGTGCTCAATCCGGCCGGTGTCCAGGAGTTCCTCGACCTCGGCCTCTACGGCTGGGCGCTCAGCCGCTATTCCGGCTGCTGGGTCGGCTTCAAGACGATCACCGAGACGGTGGACGCCACCGCCAGCGTCTACGTCGACCCCAACCGCATTCAGATCGTCACGCCCGACGACTTCGAGATGCCGCCCGGCGGCCTCAACATCCGCTGGCCCGACCCGGTGCTGGCCGCCGAGGAGCGCCACCACCGCTTCAAGCTCTACGCCGCGCTCGCCTTCGCCCGGGCCAACAAGCTGGACCGCGTGGTGCGCGACTCGCCTAAGCGGCGCTTCGGCATCATCACCGCCGGCAAGGCCTACCTGGACACCATGCAGGCCCTCGAGGACCTGGGCATCGACGAGAAGATGGCCGCCGACCTGGGTCTGGCGGTCTACAAGGTGGGCATGTCCTGGCCGCTGGAGCCGAGCGGCATCCGCGCCTTCGCCCAAGGGCTGGACGAGATCCTGATCGTCGAGGAAAAGCGCGCGGTCATCGAGAACCAGGTCAAGGAGCAGCTCTACAACTGGCAGGCCGGGCAGCGCCCGCGCATCGTCGGCAAGTTCGACCGCGACTACCCCGACGAGCCGGCGGGCATGCAGATTCCGAGCTACTCGGAGATCAACCCCGGCCTGGTCGCCCAGGCGCTGGCCCGCCTGCTGGAGCGGCACGAGGTGCTGCCCGAGGCCCAGCGCGAGCGCGCCCGGTTCATCGCCCGCAAGGACAAGGCCAAGGCCGCCGGCGCCAAGGCGCCGATCGAGCGGGTGCCCTACTTCTGCTCGGGCTGCCCGCACAACACCTCCACCAAGCTGCCCGAGGGCAGCCGTGCCCTGGCCGGGATCGGCTGCCACTACATGGCGCAGTGGATGGACCGCAACACCGAGACCTTCACCCAGATGGGCGGCGAAGGCGTGCCCTGGGTCGGCCAGGCGCCCTTCGTGACCACCGAGCACGTCTTCGCCAACCTGGGCGACGGCACCTACTTCCACTCCGGCATCCTGGCGGTGCGCGCCGCCGTCGCCGCCGGCGTCAACATCACCTACAAGATCCTCTACAACGACGCGGTCGCCATGACCGGCGGCCAGCCGGTCGACGGCCCGCTGGACCCGGCGATGATCACCCGTCAGCTCTACGCCGAGGGCGTGAAGAAGATCGTCGTGGTCTCCGACGAGCCGGACAAGTACCCGATCGGCACCGAGTGGGCGCCCGGCATCGAGATCGAGCACCGCGACCACCTGGAGCGGGTGCAGAAGGACCTGCGCGCCACGCCCGGGGTGACCGCCCTCGTCTACGACCAGACCTGCGCGGCGGAAAAGCGCCGCCGGCGCAAGCGCGGGCTCTACCCCGACCCGCCCAAGCGCGTGTTCATCAACGACGCGGTCTGCGAGGGCTGCGGCGACTGCTCGGTCAAGTCCAACTGCGTCTCCGTGGTGCCGCAGGAGACCGAGTTCGGGACCAAGCGCAAGATCGACCAGTCGAGCTGCAACAAGGACTTCTCCTGCCTCAAGGGCTTCTGCCCCAGCTTCGTGACGGTACACGGCGCCGAGCTGCGCAAGGGGGGCGGCAAGGCCGCCGAGACGGGCCCCGGCAGCGGACACGCCGCCACGGCCGACTGGCCCGCGCTGCCCGAGCCCGAGCTGCCGGCCCTGGAGCAGCCCTACGGCATTCTCATCACCGGCGTCGGCGGCACCGGCGTGGTCACCATCGGCGCGCTGCTCGGCATGGCCGCCCACATCGAGGGCAAGGGGGTCAGCGTGCTCGACATGGCCGGCCTGGCCCAGAAGGGCGGCGCCGTGACCAGCCACGTGCGCCTGGGCCGGCGGCCCGAGGACCTGCACGCCGTGCGCATCTCCGCCGGCGGCGCCGACCTGCTGCTCGGCTGCGACCTGGTGGTGGCGAGCAGCGCCGATACCCTGAGCAAGGTGAGCGCCGGCGCGACCCGTGCGATCGTCAACAGCCACGAGACCGTGACCGGCGACTTCACCCGCCGCTCGACCACCTACAGCTTCCCGACCCAGGCGCTGGTGCACACCATTCAGGACGCCGTGGGCGGCGAGGCCGCGGACTTCATCGAGGCCAACGCCATCGCCGAGGCGCTGATGGGCGACACGATCGCCTCGAACCTCTTCATGCTGGGTTATGCTTGGCAGAAGGGCCTGGTGCCGCTGAGCCGCGAGTCGATCGCGCAGGCGATCGAGCTGAACGGCGTGGCCGTGGACTTCAACATGCAGGCCTTCGTCTGGGGCCGGCGGGCGGCCGCCGACCTCAAGGCGGTCAGCGAGGTGGCGCTGCCCGAGGCGACGCCGGCCGAGCTGACCACCCACGAGGCGGCGGCGCCGGAAAGCCTGGAGGCGCTGGTCGCGCGCCGGGCCGACGACCTGACCGGCTACCAGAACGCCGCCTACGCCCAGCGCTACCGCGACCTGGTCGCGCTGGCCCGCAAGGCCGAGGCCGAGCAGACCCCGGGCCTGGAGGGCTTCGCTACGGCGGTCGCGCGCTACGCCCACAAGGTCATGGCCTACAAGGACGAGTACGAGGTGGCCCGGCTCTACGCCGACCCGGCCTTCAAGAAGAAGCTGCAGCGGCAGTTCGCCGGCGACTACAAGCTGCGCTTCCACTTGGCGCCGCCGCTGCTCTCGCCGCGCGACCCGGAGACCGGCGAGCTGGTCAAGCGCGAGTACGGCCCCTGGCTGCTGACGGCCTTCGGCCTGCTGGCCCGGCTCAAGGGGCTGCGCGGGACCGCCTTCGACCTCTTCGGCTACACCGCCGAGCGCAAGGCCGAGCGCAAGCTGGTGGCCGACTACACGGCGCTGATCGAAGAGCTGAGCGCCGCGCTGACGCCGGACACCCATGCCCTGGCCGTTGAGCTCGCCGAGATTCCCGACCAGATCCGCGGCTTCGGCCACATCAAGGAGCGCAACCTGGCCCAGGCGCGGGAGCGCTGGGACGCGCTGCTGGCGCAGTTCCGCAGTCCGGCCCCGCAACCGCGGCGCGCGGCGGCCGAATAGGGCGATGACGACAACCGCCCGGCCCCCGGCTGAGCGCGCCGGCTGAGCGCGCCGGCGTGCCGGGCGGTGTCGCCCCGCGCCGGCCGCGCTCGCCCGGTCAGCGGTCTCCCGCCGCCTCAATCCGGCATAGGGACCGGGGTTTCTCCTTATTGGCGCAGAAAGGAGGCGACTTTGCGCGTTGATGCGCGGCCGCCCGGCCGGCTAGTTTGGCGGCGATTCGACCCCGACAACAGCGAAGGCAGCCCCGCGCCATGACCAGCCTGACCACCACACGCAACGACGCCCCCCTCGCCCCCGCCCTCGCCTGGCTGCGCGGCGGCTCCTGGGCCCGGCGCGTCTTCCTGGTGCTGGCCGGCAGCCTGTTCCTCGCCGCCTGTTCCTGGATCGAGGTGCCGATGGTGCCGGTGCCGATGACCATGCAGACCTTCGGCATTGTCCTGGTCGGCGCGCTCTTCGGCTGGCGCCTGGGCGGCGCCACGGTCCTGGCCTATCTCGCCGAGGGCGCCATCGGGCTGCCGGTGCTCGCCGGCGGCGCCGCCGGTCCGCAGCACTTCGTCGGCCCGACCGGCGGCTACCTGCTCGGCTTCGCCCTGGCCGCGGTGCTGGTCGGCTGGCTGGCCGAGCGCGGCCTGACCCGGCATCCGCTGACCGCCTTCGCCGCGATGTTGGCGGGCCATGCCGCGATCCTGACCCCGGGCGTGTCCTGGCTGGCGGTGCTGAGCGGACTGGGCTGGGAACAGGCGGCGGCGCTCGGCCTGACGCCCTTCCTGCTCGGCATGGTGCTGAAGTCCGCCTTCGCCGCGGCTTGTCTGCAGGCGGCCCAGCGCGGCGGCCGCAGCCGCGCGGCCCGCTAGCGTGAGGGTCCCGACCGTGTGGACCCACTTTGGTGGCTCCGCCGGTCGGGTCGAAACCGCCCTCAAGCAGAGGCTGAGAGCGATGCCCTGGGGCGCGCCGCCGCCGGCCGAGCCATGACCGTCGCGCTGCGCGCCCACCATCTGCTCTGTCTGCTGACCTACGTCGGCAAGGGCTACACGCCGGCCTTCACCGCCAACTTCGACCGCATCGCCGCGCGTCTCTCGGCCGGCGAGGCGGCGGAGTTGGTCGCCGGGCCCGACGCGATCTGCGCGCCGCTCTGCGCGGCCGGGACGGCGGTCGAGGCCAACGACGAGCCGCACTGCCGCCGCGCCAGCGCGGCCCGGCGCGACGCCCTGGCGCTGGAGGCGGTTCGCGCGCTGCTCGGCCAGCCGCTGGCCCTCGGCAGCCGCCTCACCCTGACGCCATCCCTGCAGACGCGGCTGCGCGCCGCCTTCGCCGACGGCCGCCTGCGCGCCGCCTGCAGCGGCTGCGAATGGCATGCGCTCTGCAGCGCGGTGGCGGCCGAGGGCTATCGCGGCGCCAAGCTCCGGTAGCGCCGCGCGACGGCGCCTCAGTGGCCGGGGTTGTTGGCGGCGAAGGCCTTCTTCTGCTCCTCGCTCGCCTCGGCCTGGTGCTTGGCGCGCCACTCGTCGTAGGGCATGCCGTAGACGATCTCGCGCGCCTCCTCCTTGCTCATCTCCAGGCCCCGCGCGGTCGCCGCCTCCTGATACCAGCGCGACAGGCAGTTGCGGCAGAAGCCCGAGAGATTCATCAGGTCGATGTTCTGCACGTCGGTGCGCTGGCGCAGGTGATCGCGCAGCGCGCGGAAGGCGGCGGCCTCCAGTTCGGTGCGGGTCTTCTCGTCCATCCGGTCCTCCTGTTCTCCACTCGGCTCTGGGCTGCGGGGCGGTCGGCGCGGCCCCGTAGGAGCACGACCGGCTCTCGCCCCTGGCCGCTTATGTGTGTTCGGCGTCGAGACCTGCAACGGTCTCCGAGATCAGCCAGTCGACCACGCGGTCCAGCGCCTTGCCGTGCTCCAGCCCCTGGTCGAGCGCGTCCTGATAGACTTCGATCTGGCGGTCGGCGCTGGTGCCGCGGCGGGCGATCTCGCGCGCCGCCTCGCAGAGGTCCAGGCAATCGAGCGCCAGCGCATCCTCGCGCGTTAGGTCCAAGACCTCCTCAAGCAGGTCGGCGTAGGGCACCAGCGTGCCGCGGCCGAAGTCCACCAGCCCCTCGCCCATGCCGTAGCGCATGGCGCGCCAGCGGTTCTCGCCGATCAGCATGTTGGCATAGCGCCGCCAGCGCTGGTTGGTCCGCTTGAGCCGCCACAGCAGGCGCAGCAGGCAAAGATAGATCGCCGCGATCGCCAGGCCGTCGTCGAGCCGCGTGCAGATGTCGGGAATGCGCAGCTCGAGGGTGGGAAAGCGCGACGAGGGGCGCACGTCCCACCAGAGCTTGGAGCCGTCCTCGATCAGTCCGGCGTCGATCAGCACCTGCAGGTGGCGCTGGTACTCGCCCCAGGAATCGAAATGCTCGGGCAGGCCGGTGCGCGGCAGCTCGTCGAACACCGCCATGCGGTAGGACTTCAGGCCGGTGTTGCGTCCGCGCCAGAAGGGCGAGGAGGTGGAGAGTGCCAGCAGGTGCGGCGTGAAGTAGGCGATCTGGCCGAGCAGGTCGATGCGCAGGTTGTCGTCGTCCAGCCCGACGTGCACGTGCATGCCGGAGATCACCAGGCGCCGCGCCGGCCCCTGGATGTCGCGGGCGAGGAGGTTGTAGCGCTCCTTGTCGGTGTGCTTCTGCCGGTCCCAGTCGGCCTTCGGATGGGTCGAGGCGGCGATCAGCGCCAGGCCGTGGGCGCGCGCCACCTCGGCCACCTGGCGGCGGAGCTGGCGCAGCTCGACCGCGGCCTCGCGCACCGTGGCGCACTTGCTGGTGCCGACCTCGACCTGGGACTGCAGGAACTCCGGCATGACCCGGGCGCCGAGCAGCTCCTCCAGGGCGCCCATCAGCCCGGCCGGCGGCTCGATCACCAGGTCGCGGCTGCCCGGATCGACCAGCAGGTACTCCTCTTCGATACCGACGGTGAAGGAGGGCTCGACCTGATGGCTCATGGGCGCGTCCCGGCCTCAGCCCGTCGCCGCGAAGGTCGCCGGGTCGGCCAGCAGCGGGCGCAGCACCTCGGCCAGCAGGCGCGCCCAGCGCTCGGCCCCGGCCGCCGTGTCGATCAGATCCTGGCGCAGCTCGATCAGCACATGCGGCAGGCCGCGGCGATCGCCATGCACATGCAGGCTGTAGTCCTCCACCGAGCGGCCGGAATAGGGCTCGTTGTCGCCGGTCGGGATGCCGCGGGCGCGGAAGGCCTCGACCAGCGGACGGGGCAGGCGCGGGTCGCGGTCCCAGAGAATGCCGACCTCCATCCAGCGCTCCTCGCCGGCGATCACCGGCGTGAAGGAATGCAGGAAGACCAGCGCCGGCGGCCGCCCCGTGGCGAGCTTGGCCTCGATCAGGCGCGCGCAGGCGGCATGGTAGGGGGCGAAGAGCTGTTCGCGGCGCGCGCGCCGCTCGGCATCGCTCAGGTGGCGGTTGCCCGGCACCTCGGTGCCGTCGCTGATCGGCGGGATCGAGCTGGCCACCTCGACCCGGCGGTTGGCGTCGATCACCAGTCGGGAGAAGCCGGAGAGCACCGCGGTGGCGTCCAGCAGGCCGGACAGCCGCCGGGTGACCTCGGCCGCGCCGATGTCCCAGGCGATGTGCCGCGCCAGGTCCGCGCGGTCGAGGCCGAGCTGCCCGAGCGCACGCGGCACGCGGTTGCTGGCGTGGTCGCAGGTGATCACCAGCGGCGCGGCGCCGCCGGGATTGACGACCTCGAAGGGAGGCGGCTCGTCGCGGGCCAGCAGATGCCGGTCGCCTCGGCCGCGCGGGGGGTCTCCGTCGAGCATGGCGCCGGACTATAGAGCGGATTGCCGTCGAGTGGAACCGCTGCGTCGCCCCACCCGCCGGACAAAAATCACTCTAAATCATAAAGTTAGACCGCCACGCCCCGCCCTGGCGAAGCGCCGGCGCGGGGCACGCGGGTCGCGCATCACGCCGGCGGCCCGCCCCGCGCGGCAAGGAGGTGCGGCGCGGTTCACGCCCCGACGCGCGCCGCGCCTCGCTCCCCGCAGCCGCTATTCGCTGTAGGTGGCGCTTGGCCGGAAGGAGATCGCGACCAGCATCGCAAGCACCAGCGGCGTGGCCACCAGCGCCGCGAAAAAAGGCACCTTCACGCCGTAGACGAAGGTCAGCAGGACCACCAGAAGGGCGAGATTGAGCGCCCCGAAGAAAAGATTGAGCGTCCGGGTGTCCCGCGCGGAGACCATCGCTTGCGTCCTCATTGCCGTGGTTGGGTTACTGCCGCGCTTGGGGACCGGGCGCGCCGACCGGGTAGATCTCCACCGGCACGCTGAGCTCGCCAAGATCGGCGAAGCTGAGCGTCACCTCGAAGGTCTCGCCCTCCTGCAGCGGCGCACTCAGCCCCATCATCATGATATGGAAGCCTCCGGGCTCGAGGGCCGTGGCGCCGTTGCCCGAAACGGCGATCTCCGGCACCTGGCGCATGCGCATGACCCCGTCTTCCATCTTGTGGGTGTGCAGCTCGCAGGCCTCGGCGACCGCGGTGGTGCAACCGACCAGGCGCTGGGTCGCCGCGTCGGCATTCTCCAGGGTCATGAAGGCGACGCCGGCCTTGGCCATGCCGGCCGAGGCGCGCGACCAGGGTGCGGCGACGCTGATCGGCCCGAGGCTGGCGGCCGGCTCGGCGGCGCCGGCCGGCGTCGCAGCCGGCAGGGCCGCGCCAACAAGGGCCAGGGCGGCGACCAGCCCGACGGCAGCACGGCGATGAAAGGGGGCAGCGGAGGTAGTCATTCTGTCCTCTTCTTGGCATGGTTCCCGCGCTGGAATGTAAGCGGGCCTATGGCCTGGGTCGCTGCGTCATGCCGTCGCGAAGCGCTTATCCACAGCCCCGCGCCGGTGCGGTGCGCGCTCGCCCGTTGAGGCGGTGCGCGCGCGCCGCTAAGGTCCGGCCCCTTCCTCCCTGCGACGGGACCGTCGCAGGACCTTCTCCGCTGCGGCGGTACCGCGCCGCAGCCCGTGTCGCGGCCCTTCTGAGAGTTTAGGGAGACGAGCAAGTCATGAGCGATGTCGGTGGCGTGGCGGTGGACCGCCTGAAGTCCTACATCGAGCGGATCGAGCGCCTCGAGGAGGAGCGCACGGCCCTGGGGGCCGACGTCCGAGAGGTCTACGCCGAGGCCAAGAGCGCCGGCTTCGACACCAAGATCATGCGGCAGGTGATCAAGCTGCGGAAGATGGACCAAGCCGACCGGCAGGAGCAGGAGCACCTGCTGGAGCTCTACAAGCGCGCGCTCGGCATCGAAGAATAGAACCGCCGACGCCGAAAGTCTCCGTCACGATGACTGGGCGCATTTACTCGGCGCATTTTGCAGCGCAACATGCTTTCGAAGCCGTGGATTGAGGCTGACACCAGAGGGTAATTGCAATTCCCCCCACCTTGCGCCATTCTGTCGCCACCTTCCTGGAATCGCCGCATACCTTCGTCGCTCTGCGCTAGCGCAGATCGGGGGATGATCCTTGGCGATTTCCGGCGCGGGCGCGGCCGCGACCGGCAGCCCTGCACGAGGGGCGCGCCCAGCGGCGCCCGGGCGACGTTGCGGTGCGCGGATGACAGTCATGGGGGAAGATGCCGATGTACAAGAAGATCATGGTCCCCGTCGATTTGGCGCATGTCGATAAGATCGAAAAGGCGCTTGAGACGGCCGCCGACCTCGCCAGGCACTACAAGATCCCGATCTGCTACGTCGGCGTGACCGCGTCGACGCCGGACTCCGTCGCGCACAACCCGGAAGAGTACGCCGCAAAGCTGACGGCCTTCGGCAAGCGGATGGCCGACGCGGGCGGGTTCGAGGCGGACACCAAGTCCTACCTCAGTCACGATCCCACGCGCGAGCTCTACAAGATCCTGACCGAGGCGGCCGACGAGATCGGCGCCGACCTCGTCGTCATGGCGTCGCACGTGCCCGGCCTGCCCGAGCACATCTTCACCTCGAATGCCGGCTACGTGGCTTCGCACGCCGACGTCTCGGTCTTCGTAATCCGCTGACGCCGGCCGCCGCCGGCCCCGGGGCGCGCGCAAACGGGCACCGGGAAGCCGCGCGAGGGGAGCTCCAACGGGGGAATTCCAACGGGGGAAACTCGAGATGAGCGATACAGGCACACCGGCGCCCGAAGGCGCCGCCGACATCATCGAGACCGATTACGAGGTCGGTCAGGACAACATCCAGACGAATCTCGGGCCCTTCGGGCTCGACATCCACAACCCCGTCTTTTTCATTTCGGGCCTGGTCATCGTCGCCTTCGTCTTCCTGACGCTGGCCTTCCAGTCGGAGGTGGGGCCGCTGTTCAACGCCACCCGCGGCTGGCTGACCGCCAACCTCGACTGGTTCTTCATCATCGCCGGCAACATCTTCGTGATCGTGTGCCTGCTGCTGATCGTCACCCCGCTGGGCAAGGTGCGCCTGGGCGGCAAGGAGGCGACGCCGGAGTACAGCTACTTCGGCTGGTTTGCCATGCTCTTCGCCGCCGGCATGGGCATCGGCCTGATGTTCTTCGGCGTGCTGGAGCCGGTCTACCACATGGCGGTCTCGGAGCCGCTCGGGATTCCCTCGCCCTTCGCCGAGGACGGCACGGTGATCGAGGAGAACCTGGCGGCCGCCAAGGCAATGGGCATGGCGGCGACGATCTACCACTGGGGTCTGCACCCCTGGGCGATCTACGCCGTCGTGGCGCTGGCGCTGGCGCTCTTCACCTTCAACAAGGGGCTGCCGCTGACGGTGCGCTCCATGTTCTATCCGATCTTCGGCGAGCGGGTCTGGGGCTGGACCGGCCATGTCATCGACACCCTGGCGGTCTTCGCCACGCTGTTCGGCCTGGCCACCTCGCTGGGCTTCGGGGCGCAGCAGGCCAACGCCGGCCTGGACTTCGTCTTCGGCATTCCCAACAGCATCAATACCCAGGTGATCCTCATCATCGGCATCACGGCGGTCGCCCTGGTCTCGGTGCTGCGCGGCCTGGACGGCGGCGTGAAGGTGCTCTCGGAGATCAACATGGCGGTGGCGGCCCTGCTGCTGCTCTTCGTCATCATCGCCGGGCCGACCCTCGGCATTCTCACCGGCTTCTTCGAGAACCTGGGCTACTACGCGCGCGAGCTGCTGCCCCTGTCCAACCCGGCCGGGCGCACCGACGACAGCTTCCGCCAGGGCTGGACCTCCTTCTACTGGGCCTGGTGGATCTCCTGGTCGCCCTTCGTCGGCATGTTCATCGCCCGCGTCAGCCGCGGCCGGACGGTGCGCGAGTTCATCATCTGCGTGCTGATCATCCCGACCATCGTGTCGGTGCTGTGGATGACGGCCTTCGGCGGCACCGCCGTCGAGCAGGTGATCGCCAACGAGGCCAGCGCCGTGAAGCAGTACGTGATCACCACCTACAGCCCCGAGCTGTCGCTGTTCGGCATGCTCTCCGAGCTGCCGCTGGCCTCCATCACCTCGGTGACCGGCATCGTCCTGGTGATCGTGTTCTTCGTCACCTCCTCGGACTCCGGCTCGCTGGTGATCGACACCATCACCGCCGGCGGCAAGGTCAACGCCCCGGTCTCGCAGCGCGTCTTCTGGTGCGTCTTCGAGGGCCTGGTGGCGATCGCCCTGCTGATCGGCGGCGGCCTGGTCGCCCTGCAGGCGGCGGCCGTGTCGACCGGACTGCCCTTCACGATCGTGCTGCTGCTCGGCTGCTACGCGATCTTCAAGGGCCTGATGAACGAGCCGCGCTAGGGCGGTGTCCGACCTGGAGGACTCGCGACGCGATCCCTTCAGGTCGGCTGACTCTGCCCTAGAGTGATTTGCGACCGTTTGGACGCGCGTCAGCGCGTCCGCCGGTCGCGAAGAATCACTCTGGCCCTTTGGTGTAGAGCAGGTTTCTTGTGATCGGCGGCCCCACGCCGTGGGTCCAAACGATCACAATCGGCCCTAGCACATTAAAGTGAGAGCGATGCCCGACCTGAGTGACTCGCCTTGGCGAGTCGCCAGGTCGGGCCGGGAAAACGGGGGCCTGCGCCACGGCGGAGGCCCCTTTTTTTGGACCGCCGCCATTCACCGAGATGCGAATTAACTCTCTCTTGGCGATTTTCGCCGACGCTCTTCGCCCCATGGTTTCCGGTTCCTCACGGGGTGATCCATGTACCGCTTCGCCAATCTGCCGATCGCGCTGCGCCTGCTCTGCGGCTTCGGCCTGGTCCTGCTGTTGATGATCGGCCTCGGCGGCCGCTCGATCTGGGGCGTCGACCAGTTCAACCGCCAGATCGCGCGCTACGCCGAGGCCGGCGAGGCCGCGTCCCATGCGGACGAGATCGCCCAGCGCTTTCTGGCCCTCGAAGTGGCCGTGCACGACTTCGCGGCCGGCGCCAGCCCGGAGCAGCTAGCCCGCGCCGAGACACGCTATGCGGCGCTGCGCGCCGCCGTGGCCGGCGAGGCCGAGGCCGCCTCGACCGAGCCACACGCCGGCCTCGCCAGCGTCGCGACCGCGGCGGCGGCCTACTGGGACGGCTTTCAGGAGCTGGTCGACCTGCGGGCCGCCCGCGACGAGGTGCGCGACATGGTGCTGCGCGGCGACGGCGACAGCCTGCGCGCCGCCATCACGCCGCTGATCGCCGAGGCGCGCGACGCCGCCGACCACTCCACCTCGGAGGCGCTGACCCGCGCCCTGACGGCCTTCCTGCTCGCCCGCGACTACACCGGCCGCTACGTCGAGTTGCAGCGCCCCGGCGACCTCGAGGAGGCCAAGGCCAAGCTGGCCGAAATGAGCAAGATGCTGGGCTACGCCGAGCGCTTCGCCCAGGCCAGCGAGCGGCGCGAGGCGATCGCCGCGCTCCAGCCCGCCGTGGCCACCTACGCCAGCGGCCTCGAGGCCTTCGAGCTGCTCGCCGCCGAGGGCGCGCGCCTGACCGCCGAGGTGATGGAGGTCGCGGCCGGCGCCCTGGCGACGGCCCTGGACGAGACGACGCGTCAGGCGGCCGAGCGCAAGCGCGAGGCGGAGGCGGTCGTGCAGGCCGAGGTGGCCGAGGCCAAGACCCTGGCCATCGTCCTCACGGCCCTCGCGGTGCTGCTCGGCCTGCTGCTCGCCATGCTGATCGGCCGCAGCATCGTCACGCCGGTCAAGGCCATGACCGCCGCCATGCACCGCCTGTCCGAGGGCGACCTGGAGGTCAACGTCCCCGCCACCGGGCGCCGCGACGAGATCGGGCGGATGGCGGCGGCGATGCAGATCTTCAAGGACAATGCCCAGGAGGCCGAGCGGCTGCGTCAGGAGGCGGCCGAGCGCGAGGTCGCCCAGGCCGAGGAGAAGCGCCGCGCGATGAACGCGCTGGCCGACAGCTTCGAGACCAGCGTGCGCGGCATCGTCGAGAGCCTGGGCCGCGCCGCCAGCGAGATGCAGACGAGCGCCCGCGCGCTCACCCAGACCGCCGACGACAGCCGCAACCAGGCCAGCGCCGTCGCCAGCGCCACCCAGCAGGCCGCGGCCAACGTCCAGACCGTCGCCGCGGCGGCCGAGCAGATGACCGCCGCCATCCAGGCCATCGCCAAGACCGTCGAGCAGTCCAATACCAGCGCCGGACGCGCGGTCGACCAGACCCAGGAAACCACCCAGGCCATTCAGGAGCTGGCGGCCAAGGCGGACTCCATCGGTCGGGTCGTCGGCCTGATCTCCGACATCGCCGAGCAGACCAACCTGCTGGCGCTCAACGCCACGATCGAATCGGCACGCGCCGGCGAGGCCGGCAAGGGCTTCGCCGTGGTGGCCGGCGAGGTCAAGAACCTGGCCGGCCAGACCGGTCAGGCGACCGAGCAGGTCGGCAGCGAGGTCGAGGCGGTGCGCAAGGCCACCGGCCAGGCGGTCACCGTGATCACCGAGATCGCCGGCATCATCACGGAGATCAGCGACCTGGCCAATGCCATCGCCGCCGCCATCGAGGAGCAGCGCACGGCGACCCAGGAAATCTCGCGCAACGTCGCCGAGGCCTCGACCGGCACCGAGGCGGTGGCGACCAAGATCCGCCAGGTCGACAGCGCCGCCGACGAGACCGGCCAGGCGGCCAAGGCGGTGTTGACCGCCGCCCAGGACCTCTCGCGCCAGGCCGAGCTGCTGGGCCAGGAGCTCGACCGCTTCGTCGGCGAAATCCGCGCCGCCTGAGCCGTACGCCGCGAAGGTGCGGCCCCGGCACGCGGCCCCGGCACGCGGGTCCGGCACGCGGGTCCGGCGCGCGGGTCCGGCACGCGGGCCTGACGCACCGCTTCGACGCCCCGCCGGCACCTACCGGCCCGGCGCCCCGGCTCAATCGATCCGTAGCGCCTCCAGCGCCTCGCGCAGGCGCGCCGGCAGGCGCTCGACCGGCCGCATGCTGGCGCGGTCGACGAAGACATGCACGAAGTGCCCGGTCGCCGCCGGCGTCTGCGCCCCCCGCTTGAACAGGCCGATCAGATAGCGCACCGAGCGGCCGCCGAGGCGGCCGACCGCCAGCCCGGCCTCGATCGTCTCGGGAAAACTGAAGGAATCCCGGAAATTGCAGTGCGTTTCCGGCGTGATTCCAATCACCTCGCCGCCATGAATGTCGAGCCCGCCGGCATCGATCAGATAACTGTTAATAACCGTATCGAAATAACTGTAGTATACGACGTTGTTGACGTGACCGTAGATGTCGTTGTCCATCCAACGGGTCGGGATCGACAAGAAATGCGGATAACCTTGACGCGTTTGGGGCGGCTGTACTTCTCCGGTCACGGGATATCGACCTCCGGATGCAGGGCGCAGGTGCGGCCCTTCTATGCGCTCGACTTGCCGCCCGCAAGCCCCGGACCGCGCACGGCCGCGCCGGGGCGCGCGCAACCGGACGCAAAGCCGCCAGCCGACTCGGAAGCGGAAGCGGACGCGGGCGGGGCCCGGCATGACTAGGCGCGGTCGGGCACTCTGGCCCAGGCTGCGCGCGGCGGCGGACGAGCGCCTGGTGGCCTACAACAGCGACCCCGCGACCTGCCGCTCGCCGCGCATCGCCCAGCTCGCCGCCTATTGGGCCGCGAAGCGGCCTGCGGGCGGGCCGCCCTTGCGCGCCGACCTGGACCCGGCCGAGCTGAAGCCGCTGCTGCCCTATCTGCTGATGATGGACCTCCAGCCGACCCCGCTGCGCGTGCGCTACCGGCTGGTCGGCACCGCCGTGGCCGAGGCCTCGCGCCGCGACTTCACCGGCCTCTGGCTGGACGAGATGCAGTTCGACACGCCGCAGGAGCGCGAGATCTTCGAGGCCGGCTACCGCCTGCTGCTGGACACGGCCGCGCCGGTCTACGGCCGCATCGTCTGGCACGCCGCCGGCGACCTGCCGGTGCTCTACGAGTCCGCCATCTTCCCGCTGTCCAGCGACGGCCGCCGCCTGGACCGGGCGATCGCCCTGGAAGACCACGCCCTGCCGATCGACGAACTGGCCCACCGCCTGCCCCCGCGCCCGGCCCGGCGCGACGGCTCCAACACGTTAAAGTGAGAGCGATGTCTCGCGACCGGCGGACGCGCTGACGCGCGTCCAAACGGTCGCAAATCACTCGAGACACCGCCTGCCCGACTGCAAGCCTAAGCGCTCGCTCGCGCGCCATCGCGACAGCCTGCCCCGACCGAGGAGGCCGCGTTGAGCGACGGCGACCTCAGCCCCGCCCTGCACGGCCGCACGCCGCCTGCCCGCCGGGTAGCGGCGCCCCCCGCGAACCGCGCTCAGACGCGCGCGATCAGCGCCGCCAGCGTGGCGTCGGGGGCTTCGGTCATCATCATGTGGCCGCAGGCGGGGATCACCACGCTGTCGGCGTCGGGGATCGCCGCCGCCAGCTTGGCGCCGGCGCGCGCCGGCGTCATCTTGTCGTCGGCGCCGAGGATCAGGCGGGTCGGGCAGGCCACGCGGGCGGCGTAGACGGCCCCCTCGGCGAAGGCGTCGCAGGCCGCCAAGTCGCTGTGCAGCACGCCGGGCCGGGCCCGCTCCAGCAGGCGCAGGCCGCCGCCGAGCAGCCAGCCCCCCGGCGCCGGGTTGCCGCCCAGATGGGCGCGCGGCCCGTGCGCCCAGTCGTCGATCAGCGCCGCCGCCTTGGGATCGTCGGCCGCGGCCAGGGCCAGCAGCTCGGGATGCACCGGCATCTTCGCCGCCACGCCGCAGAGCGCCAGCGCGCGCACCCGCTGCGGATGGCGCGCCGCCGCGGCCAGGCAGGCCAGCGCGCCCATGGAGTGGCCGACCAGCGCCGCCGTCTCGACACCGACGGCCGCGAGCAGCGCCGCCAGCCAGTCCGCCAGGTCGTCGATGGTCGCCAGCGGCGCGCCGCCCGAGCGGCCGTGTCCCGGCAGGTCGACCGCCAGCACGCCGCGGCCGCGGTGGGCCAGATAGCGGCTCTGCAGCGCCCAGACCGTATGGTCCATGCCGGCGCCGTGGACCAGCAGGACGCAGGGCCGGGCCGGATCGAAGGGCTGGCCGCCGGTCGCCGCGAAGATCTCCGTGCCGGCCACGCTCACCTGCATCACGCGGTCTCCTTCGCCGCCGCGCGCAGCGCCTGGCGCAGGTCCGCGACGATGTCGTCTGGGTCCTCCAGCCCGACCGAGAGGCGGACCATGTCCTCCCCGATGCCGGCGGCGCGCAGCTCCGCCGCGCTCATCTGCGAATGGGTGGTGCTGGCCGGGTGGATCACCAGGGTCTTGGCGTCGCCGACGTTGGCCAGGTGGCTGGCGAGCTGCAGCCGTTCGATGAAGACCCGGCCGGCCGCGCGCCCGCCCTCGACCCCGAAGGCGATGATCGCGCCCGCGCCCTTAGGTAGCAGCCGCGCCGCCAGAGCCCGGTCGGGGTGGCTGTCCAGCGCCGGGTGGGCGACCCAGGCGACCTCCGCGCTGGCTTGCAGGAACTCCAGCACCTTCAGGGTATTGACCATGTGCCGCTCCATGCGCAGCGGCAGCGTCTCCAGGCCCTGCAGCAGATAGAAGGCAGTCTGCGGCGCCATCACCGCGCCGAAGTCGCGCAGGCCCTCGGTGCGCGCGCGCTGGGCGAAGGCGGCCGGCCCGAACTCCTCGGCGTAGTCGATGCCGTGGTAGCCGGCGTAGGGCTCGGTCAGGGTCGGGAACTTACCCGAGGCCTCCCAATCGAAGCGGCCGCCGTCGACCAGCAGGCCGCCGATGGCGACGCCGTGGCCGCCGATCCACTTGGTCGCCGAATGCAGCACCAGGTCGGCGCCCAGCTCCAGCGGGCGGCAGAGCGCCGGGGTCAGAAAGGTGTTGTCGATGGCCAGCGGCAGGCCGTGGCGATGGGCGATCTCCGCCACGGCGGGCAGGTCCATCACCTCCAGCCCGGGATTGCCCACCACCTCGCCGAAGATCAGCCGCGTCTCCGGCCGGATCGCCGCGGCGATCGCCTGGGGGTCGCGCGGGTCGACCAGCGTCGTCTCGATGCCGAAGCGCGGGGCGGTGTGCAGGAAGAAGTTGATCGAGCCGCCGTAGAGGCAGCGCGAGGCGACGATATGGCCGCCCTGCCCCATCAAGGTGGCCACCAGCAGCCACAGGCAGGCATGGCCCGAGGCGCCGGCGAGACCGGCCACCCCGCCGTCGAGGGCGGCGATGCGCTCCTCCAGCACCGCCACGGTGGGGTTGCCGATGCGGCTGTAGATGTAGCCGGGCTGCTCCAGGTTGAACAGCGCCGCGGCCTGGTCGGTGTCCCGAAAGCTGTAGGAGGTGGTCTGGTAGATCGGCACCGCGCGCGCGCCGGTCGCCGGGTCCGGCTGCTGGCCCGCGTGCAGGGCCAGGGTGTCCAGCTTCAGGAACTTCGGATCGGCCATCGCGCTCTCCCCCTTCGGCCGCGGGCCGCGCGGCCCGCTCCGGCCGGAGACTAGAGGGATTTGCGCGCGCAGGGAAACACGCCGAATTCTCGCCGCCCGAGCCGGGGGCCGGGCCGAACACCCGAGCCAGGGGCTGGGCCCGAAAAGGGCGGGGGGCCGTTCAGCCTCGCGGCTGCGGCCCCCCTTTTTTCGTGTCGGCTCCCTGTCAACTTGCCAGCGCGGACTCTACCAGGGTCCGGGCAACCGTCAAGAGACTCGTTATGGACAATCTCGACGGCACGTCGGTTTAACTCTTTGGGTTTCCAGCCAAAAGAAAAGCCGCCGGGCGAGCCGGCGGCAAGTCAACAGGGAGGCGTCACAAGGAACGGAACTTACATCCGGTCGCCGGATCGGCACCACCCGCGTGGATCGCCCCCCGACGACATGTCCTACCTTAGTGGTTCTAGACTAACTAAGAGTTAATGCGCCGCGCAACACCCTTGTGTTTTCTTGAACCGCAGGCAATAGCCCGCGGCTGCATCAGAGAGACGACTTGAAAAACCCAACGTCGCCAACCGGCAAGGACACGACCCGGCGATCGCTCCCCTCCTTCGAGCTGTCCCCCCGGGTGAGGGGGAAGACGACCGCCGCGTGCGTGCCCTCACCGCGCCGTGAGGCCAGGCGCAGCTCGCCGCCGTGGGCGCGCGCCAGGCCCTCGACGATGGACAGGCCGAGGCCCGTGCCCCCCGTAGCCCCGTGCTCTGGCTGCGCGACCTGCTCGAAGGGTCGGCGCACCCGTTCGAGGTCATCGCGATCGATGCCGATGCCGTTGTCACGCACGAAGAGCTCGACCCCCTCGCCCGGCCGCAGCGCCGCGCCCATCACGATCTTGCCGCCGTCGGGCGTGAACTTGGCGGCGTTGTTCAAGAGGTTGTAGAGGATCTGACGCACCGCGCGACGGTCGGCCACCAGCGGCAGCGGCTCGGTCGGCAGTTCGAGGCTGACATCGTGGCCGTGCGTACTCAGCAAGGGCGCGAGCCCCCCCTGCGTTTCCGCCAACAGCGCCTCGGCATCCAGCCACTCCAGCTTGAGCGCCTGCCGGCCGCCCTCGATCTTGGTGAGGTCCAGCAGGTCTTCGATGAGGTTGAGCAGATGGGTGCCGGACTGATGGATCGCCGCGCCGTACTCGACGTGACGCGCGCGATCGTTGCTCGGCACCTGGCCCAGCTTGATCATCTCGGAAAAGCCGAGAATGGCGTTCAGCGGCGTGCGCAGCTCGTGGCTGACATTGGCGAGGAAGCGGCTCTTGGCGCGGCTGGCGCTCTCCGCCGCCACCTTCGCCGCATAGAGTCGGTCGGCGACGCTGTGCGATATCCAGACGAACAGACCGAACAGCCCCAGCACCAGCAGCCCGACGCCGGCGACCGGCAAAAGCAGTGACTCCCGCAGGCCGGCGCCGGGCCGGTTGGGCAACCAGGTCATCAGCGCTGCCGGGCTGCCGTCGGGTCCCGGCAGGGGGTGCGCCGTGCGTCCCGCCGGCACCGGCACGTCCGCAGCCTGCAGCGCGATGCCGCCGAGCCGAAAGTCCCTGGACGCCGTCTCCAGGAATTCCGCGTCGAGGTCGCGCACCGCCAGAAGGACGCTGCGCGGGGTCGAGGCCGGGAAGCCGGGCTCGACCAGCTCCGGGGTGATCGTGCTGGCCGCCACGAGAACCAGTCTCTCGCCGGCTTCGACCACGGCGGCGGCGCTGCCCGGCTCCTCGCCGGCGGCGGCCCGCGCCTGGCGAACGAGCAGGACCAAGGCATCGCCCAGATGGTCCTCCGCCGAGACCTCGCTCCGCTCGCCATCGACGAAGCCGAAGACCGTCTCCCCCGTGGCGGAGACCACGAAGCTCGCCGACACCCCGAAGATCTCGTGCCAGTACCAGCCGATGTTCTCGTCGGCCCAAAAGGAGTTCGGCGTCGTCGCCAGGTGGGTGTGGGCCGCGTCCCACCAGGCGTAGTCGAAGGTCAACTGCTCGACGCTCTCGAGCTGCCGCTCGATCAGCGTCCGGGCCAGGCGGTGGTCGCCGAGCTCGGCCTCGGCATCCAGGCCCTGGGCCGAGCGCTCGATCAGCCAGACGACCAGGAGCATGGCGGCGACCAGCGAGAGCAGCACCGGCAGCACCAGGGACAGCGTGATTCGTTCGGCCCGCAGCGGGAGTCGCATGTCGTGGTCCAGAGCTGCTAAAAAACCGGCGTGCCGACCGGGGCATTTGGGGATATACGCGAAAAATTGTTACCAAATCGGATATCGCCGGACTGGACGGCTGCCCCGCCGGCTGGGTTGTCGCGTACTGGCCCGGGACCGGCGGGCCGCTGCGTTTCGCGCTGCTCGAGCGCTTCGCGCTGGCGCCGCTGGCCGGTGCGACCCAGGTCGCCGTCGACATCCCCATCGGCCTGCCGGACAGCGGACGCCGCGCCTGCGACCTGGCGGCGCGCGGGGCCCTGCCGCCCGGCGCGCGCAGCCGCGTCTTTCTGGACCTGCGCCGGCCGCTGCTGAACTTCCTGCCGGACGACTACGCCGGCGCCAACGCCTGGGCCAAGGGCGACGGCCGGGGCCTGAGCAAGCAGGCCTGGTTCATCCTGCCGAAGGTGGCCGAGGTCGACGCCGCGCTGACGCCGGCGGACCAGGCGCGGGTGCGCGAGGTCCATCCGGAGGTGGTGTTCCATCGTCTGTCCGGCGGCCGCCTGCTGCCGAGCAAGAAGACGCCGGCGGGCCGCCGCGCGCGGCTGGAGCTGCTGGCGGCCGCCGGGCTGGAGCTGCCGCCCGGCTGGGACAGGCGCTTTGCCCGCCGCGCCGTGCAGCCCGACGACCTGCTCGATGCCGCCGCCTGCGCGCTCGCCGCCCGCGACATCGCCCTGGGGCGCGCCCGCCCGCTCGTTCTGGAGGGGCTGCCGGGCGCCCGCGGCCGCGACGCCCGCGGGCTGGCGATGGAGATCTGGGCGTAGGGCGGAGCCCGTCCTACTGCGCCACCCAGGCCCCGTCGATCGGGACCGGCACGCCGGTCATGTTGTCGGCCGCCGGCGAGCAGAGGAACAGCGCGAGCCCGCCGATCTGCTCCGGCGTGACGAAGCGCTCGGTCGGGGTGCGCTCGGACAGCAGGTCGCGGGTCGCCTCTTCGTTGGACAGCCCCTTCTCCGCGGCCTTGGCGTCGACCTGCTTCTGGACCAGCGGGGTCAGCACCCAGCCCGGACAGATGGCATTGCAGGTCACGCCGCTGGTCGCGGTCTCCAGGGCGGTGACCTTGGTCAGGCCGACCAGGCCGTGCTTGGCCGCCACGTAGGCCGCCTTCTCGACCGAGCCGATCAGCCCCTGCACCGAGGCGACATTGATGATGCGACCCCAGCCCTGCGCCTTCATGTCGGCCACCACGTGGCGGGTGGTATGGAAGCAGGCGGTGAGGTTGATCGCGATGATCGCGTCCCAGCGGTCGGCCGGGAAGGACTCCAGCGGCGCCACGTGCTGGATGCCGGCGTTGTTGACCAGGATGTCGAGGCTGCCGAAGCGGGCCTTGGCCTCGGCGACCATGCGCTCGATCTGCTCGGGCTCGGACATGTCGGCGCCGTCGTAGGCGACCTCGACACGGTAGGACTCGGCCAGGGCGCGGCGGATCTCCTCGATCTCCTCGGCGTCGCCGAAGCCGTTCAGCACGATGTTGGCGCCGGCACCGGCCAGGGATTCGGCGATGGCCCGGCCGATGCCGCTGGTGGAGCCGGTCACCAGGGCGGTCTTGCCTGCAAGCATTGCGGTCACGGAGGAACCTCCCGTCTGCTGCTGTGGGCGATGAAGGCACGCGGAAGACGCACGTCGCCCGGGCTGTCTAACCCGGAAGCCGCGCGGCGCGCCAGCACCGGCATTGCGCGGCGGCCGGCCAGGCGCCAGAGTGCGGCCCATGCCTGCCTGGCTCGCCTGGACCGTTCTGCTGCTCGGATGGGCCCTGCCCCTCGTCCATGTCGCGCTCTCGCGGCGCAGCGGCCCCTGGCTGCCGCCGCCCGGCAGCGGCTGCCCGCTGGGCCCGCGCGTCGGCTGGCTGACGCTGGTGCTGCTGCTCGGCCCGCTCGGCTGGGGCCTCTACATGAAGGCGCGACGGAGCGCGCGCAGGGGCGGATGACGCCTGCCGGGCGGCAGGACAGGCCCCTCGACCTATGGTAAGCAGGGTCGGACGACGACGAGGGGCGGGAGGCACCATGGCCGCGTGGCATCTGGCACAGATCAACATCGCGCGGCTGATCGCGCCCCAGGGCGATCCCCGCGTGCAGGAGTTCTTCGACCTGCTGGACCGGGTCAACGCCCTGGCCGACGCCAGCCCGGGCTTCGTCTGGCGGCTGCAGACCGACAGCGGCAACGCCACGGAAATCCAGGCCACCGGCGACCCGCGGCTGATCGTCAACCTCTCGCTCTGGCGCGACGCCGACGCCCTCTTCGACTTCGTCTACCGCAGCGGCCACACCCCGGTGATGGCCAAGCGCCGCCAGTGGTTCGAGCGCTTCGAGGGGGCCCACCAGGCGCTCTGGTGGGTGCCGGCGGGCCACCGCCCGAGCGTCGACGAGGGGCTGGCGCGGCTCTGGCACCTCGAACACTACGGCGCGACCCCGCAGGCCTTCACCTTCAAGGCGCGCTTTGCCCAGCCGGACCGCAGCGACCCGCCGGTGGACATGCAGCCCGTCCCCTGGTGCCCGGGCCACGCCTGAGTGCGGCGCGCAAAGGGAGCGTCCAAGAGGCTGCGGCCGGAAAGGCGCGGCCGGAAAGGCGCGGCCGAAAGGGGCGCGGCCGGCCTCAGCGCTTGAACAGCGTATCCGCGACGCTTTGGTAGTCGGTCTTGCTGGCGATCTTGGCGCGCACCCGCTCCGCCTCGGCTTCCAGCTCGGCCAGGTAGTCTTGCAGCTCGTCGACGCCCAGCAGGTCGAGGTCCTGCGGCTTGGCGATCGGCTTGCGCGGCTCGAGATCGTCGCTGTCCATGCTGCCTTCTCCCCCTGTTCGGCCGCCCTGCAGTTCGTTCGCGGTCCCAGGGCAGGGCCGCCCTCCCTTGCACTGGGCGCGGCCCAAGTCTAGACCCGGAGGACGTGCATCCGCAAAAACAAGCCGCGAGGAGGAGCCCCGCCCATGACCAGCCTGCCGACGGAGATGACCGCCATCGAGATCGCCGAGCCCGGCGGGCCGGAGGGACTGCGGCCGACGCGCCGGCCGGTGCCGCAGCCGGGCCCCGGCGAGGTGCTGATCCAGGTCGCCGCCGCCGGCGTCAACCGGCCGGACGTGCTGCAGCGCAAGGGCGCCTATCCGCCGCCGCCCGGCGCCTCCGACATTCCGGGCCTGGAGATCGCCGGCGAGGTTGTGGCGCTGGGCGCGCAGGTCACCTCCCTGCACATCGGCCAGCAGGTCTGCGCCCTCGTGACCGGCGGCGGCTACGCCGACTACTGCGTGGCGCCGGCGGCCCAGTGCCTGCCGGTGCCGCACGGCCTCAGCCTGCTGGAAGCGGCGGCGCTGCCGGAGACCTACTTCACCGTCTGGTCCAACGTCTTCGACCGCGGCGGTCTCAAGCCCGGCGAGTCATTCCTGGTGCACGGCGGCTCCTCGGGCATCGGCACCACCGCGATCCAGCTCGCCCACGCCTTCGGCGCCAAGGTCTTTACCACCGCCGGCAGCGCGGAGAAGTGCCAGGCCTGCGCCACGCTGGGCGCCGACGTGACGATCAACTACCGCGAAGAGGACTTCGTCGAGGCGGTGCGCGCCGCCAACGACGGTAAGGGCGTCGACCTGATCCTCGACATGGTCGGCGGCGCCTACATCGCCAAGGACGTCGATCTGCTGGAGCCCGACGGCCGGCTGGTCTTCATCGCCTTCCTGGGCGGCGCCAAGGCCGAGATCAACTTCCAGAAGGTCATGGTCAAACGGCTGACAATCACCGGATCGACCCTGCGCGCGCGCGACGTCGGCTTCAAGGCGGCGATCGCCGCGCAGCTCCAGACCCAGGTCTGGCCGCTGCTGGAAGCCGGCCAGGTCAAGCCGCAGATCTTCCGCAGCTTCGCCCTGGACAAGGCGGCCGAGGCGCACGCTCTGATGGAGTCCTCGACCCACATCGGCAAGATCATGCTGACGGCCGGAACTGCCGCCTGAGCGCGAAAACGGACTTTCGCGCCGGGCCGACAGGCTCTATATAGCGGGCCTTGCTTCCCGCTGATCAGACCCACGGCATTGCAGCCTCCCTGGCGCGATGCAAGCGCCGGCCTGCAAAGGGCCGGTGCGAAGGAGGAAAGTCATGGCCGACACCCTGCCCCTGATGCCCAAGGCGACCGCCGTCTGGCTGGTCGAGAATACCGCGCTGACCTTCGACCAGATCGCCGCCTTCTGCGGCATGCACCCGCTGGAGGTCCAGGGCATCGCCGACGGCGAGGTGGCGGCCGGCATCCAGGGGCTCGACCCGGTGGCCAACAACCAGATCGACAAGACCGAGCTGGAGCGCGCGCAGCAGGATTCCAGCTACCGCATGAAGCTCAAGAAGCAGGACCTGCCGCAGCCGGCCAAGCGCACCAAGGGGCCGCGCTACACGCCGATCGCCAAGCGTCAGGACAAGCCCGAGGGCATCGCCTGGCTGCTGCGCTTCCATCCGGAGCTGAAGGACAGCCAGATCGCCAAGCTGATCGGCACCACCAAGAATACCATCGCCGCAGTGCGCGACCGCACCCACTGGAACTCGGCCAACATCCGGCCGAAGGACCCGGTGCTGCTCGGCCTATGCACCCAGTCCGACCTCAACGCCGCCGTCGACAGGGCCCGCAAGGAGCGCCCGGAGGCGGTGGCCCAGCCGCAGGAGCAGGAGGCCGAGCCGGCCCAGGCGCCCAGCGCCTTCGGCGAGTCCCTGCCCGAGGACTACCCCTTCAAGCTGCCGGAGTAGGCCGCCGCCCGCCCGGGCCGGCGCCTTCCGTGGCCGCGACGAAAAACGGCCGGCCCCGCCAGCGCGGGTCCGGCCGTTCGTCTGTCCGGCAGCAGCCGGCAAAAGGTCGGTCAGTCCTCCACCGGCACGGTGTAGTTGAGCGCCAGGCGGCCGCCGTCGGGGTAGATGGTCTGGCCGGTCAGGTAGCTGGAGTCCGCGGTCGCCAGGAAGACGGCGACGCGGCCGATCTCCTCCGGCTCGCCCATGCGGCCGAGCGGCGTGCGCGACATGGCGTTGCGGTACTTCTCGGGATCGTTCAGCACGGCCCGGCCCATCTCGGTCGCGATGGTGCCCGGCCCGATGGCGTTGACGCGGATGCCGTGCGGCGCCAGCGCCAGGGCCATGGCCTTGGTGAGCTGGTTGACGCCGCCCTTGCTGGAGACGTAGGGCGCGATCGTCGGGATAGCGACCACGCCGTTGATCGAGGACATGTTGACGATGGCGCCGCCGCCGCCCTGGGCGACCATCTGCCGGGCCGCCGCCTGGCCGGTCAGGAAGACGCCCTTCAGGTTGACCCGCAGGGTGCGGTCCCAGTCCTCTTCCTCCAGTTCCAGAAAATCCTTGGCGACCACCACGCCGGCGTTGGGCACGGCGACGTCGAGGCGCCCGTAGGCCTCCACCGCGGCGGCGATCAGGGCCTCCACCTCGGCCTTGTCGCCCACGTCGCAGGCCTGAAAGCGGGCCTCGCCGCCGGCGCTGCGGATCGCCGCGGCCGCCGCCTCGCCGCCCTCGCGGTCAACGTCGGCCAGCACCACCTTGGCGCCCTCGCCGGCGAAGACCTCCGCCACCGCCTTGCCGATGCCCTTGGCGGCCCCGGTGACCACCGCAACCTTGCCCTGCAGACGTTCGCCCATGGCTGTCTCGCGTCCCTTCGCATCCGTTTCGTGACGGCCGGCAAGCTGCCACGCGCCACCGATGGCGGCAACCGGGGCGGCGCGCCGGGCAGACCGCACGGCCGCAGCCGAGCTGCCGCGCTCCGCCGCCGCTTGGCGGAGCCCTGTGCATCGGCCGTTCGTGAAAAATCACTCTAAACATATGATTTAGAGATGCTTTCCCGTCACTGACGAAACCGTGCAGCGGTTCCATAGGACCGCGACCTGCTCTATCTTGCAGGCGATGGCAGAGAGCTTCACCCCCGACGAGCGGTCCCGGCTGAACAAGCTGCTGGTGCTCGCCAAGGAGTCGCCCTATCCGGGCGAGCGCCGCGCCGCGCTGGCGGCGGCCGAGCGCCTGGCCGCGCGCAAGGGGCACAGCCTGGAGGACGCCGCCCGCTTTGCCGCGCACGACGCCGAGGCGGCGGCCGAACGCGCGGCGCGCGAGGAGCGGCGCGAACGCGAGGCCTACTGGGAGCGCCGGGCGCAGCAGGAGTCGGACTTCGCGCGCCGCTTCCACCAGGCCTTCCACGCCCACGACAGCCAGGCCGCCGCCGCCAGCCGCGCCCGCCAGCAGGCGCGCTGGGCCGAGGAGGAGGCCGAGCGCCGCGCCGAGCAGGAAGTGCGGGCCGCCCGCGCCATGCGTTTCAAACGCCGCTCGCGCCGGCGCATCCCGCCCGACGACCACGCCAAGATCCTGATCCGCGAAACCCGCCTGCCGCTGCCGGAGATCGCGCGCATCACCGGCCTCGACCTCAACGAGGTGGTCGCCCTGAAGCTGAAGCTGCGCCCGGTCGAGGGCGAACGCTCGCGCGCGGGCTAGGGCGGTTTCCGATCGAGTGGAACCACGACGTGGGTCCGCCGATCGGCCCAAAACCGCCCTAAACCATGGTGTTAGAGTGATGCTGTCCGACCTGATCGAATCGCAAACGCGATTCGATCAGGTCGGGCATCGCTCTAGAGTGATTTTTCGCGACCGGCGGACGCGCTGACGCGCGTCCAAACGGTCGCAAATCACTCTAGAGCCGGTTGTAATCGGCGGACCCGTGGGGGCGGATCCGTGGAGGCGGGCCCGTGGGGGCGGACCCGCCGATCCTACCCGGCGCTACACGTCCCGCTCGGCCTCGGTCAGGGCCGCCTGGGCGGCGGCCAGGCGGGCGATGGGCACGCGGTAGGGCGAGCAGCTCACGTAGTCGAGGCCGACGCTCTGGCAGAAGCGGATCGAGGCAGGGTCGCCGCCATGCTCGCCGCAGATGCCGAGCTTGAGCCCGGCGCGGGCCTGGCGCCCCTTGTCGGCGGCCAGCGCCACGAGCTGGCCGACCCCCTTCTGATCCAGGCTGATGAAGGGGTCCTGACTGATGATCCCGCGCTCCTCGTAGGCCGGCAGGAAGTTGCCGGCATCGTCGCGCGACACGCCGAAGGTCGTCTGGGTCAGGTCGTTGGTGCCAAAGGAGAAGAAGTCGGCCGCCTCGGCGATCTCGTCGGCGACCAGGCAGGCGCGCGGCAGCTCGATCATGGTGCCGACCAGATAGCTCACCGCCTCGCCGGTCTCGGCGAAGACCGCCTGGGCGGTGGTCTCCACCAGCTCCTTGAGGATCTCCAGCTCGCGCCGGGTGGCGACCAGCGGGATCATGATCTCCGGCTCGACGGTCTCGCCGGTCTCCTTCTGCACCTGCACCGCCGCCTCGAATATGGCGCGGGCCTGCATCTCGTAGATCTCGGGATAGGTGATGCCCAGCCGGCAGCCGCGGTGGCCCAGCATGGGGTTGGTCTCGTCGAGCTGCAGAATGCGCTGGCGCACCGTGTCCAGCTCGGCGCCGGTGGCCTCCGCCACCTCGCGCATCTCCGCCTCGCCGTGCGGCAGGAACTCGTGCAGCGGCGGATCGAGCAGCCGGATGGTGACCGGCAGCCCCTTCATGATCTTGAAGATCTCGGCGAAGTCGTCGCGCTGCATCGGCAGGATGCGCCCCAGCGGCTTGCGCCGCGCCTCGGCGGTATCGGCCAGGATCATCTCGCGCACCGCGACGATGCGGTCGGCGTCGAAGAACATGTGCTCGGTGCGGCACAGGCCGATGCCCTCGCAGCCGAACTTCACCGCCGTGCGGCAGTCGGCCGGGGTCTCGGCGTTGGTGCGCACCTTCATGCTGCGGATCCGATCGGCCCAGGCCATCAGCTTGGCGAAATCGCCGGTCAGCTCCGGCTGGATGGTCGGCACCTCGCCCTGCATGACCTCGCCGGTGGCGCCGTCCAGGGTGATGACCTCGCCCTCTTTGATCTCGACGTCGCGTACGCGCATGGTGCCGGTCTTGTAGTCGATGCGCAGCTCGCCGGCGCCGGCGACGCAGGGCCGCCCCATGCCGCGGGCGACCACCGCGGCGTGGCTGGTCATGCCGCCGCGCGTGGTCAGGATGCCCTGGGCGGCGTGCATGCCGTGGATGTCCTCGGGGCTGGTCTCGACGCGGCAGAGGATCACCGCCTTGCCTTCCTGGCGCCAGGCCTCGGCCCGGTCGGCGTTGAACACCACCCGGCCCGAGGCCGCGCCCGGCGAGGCGGGCAGCCCCTTGGCGACGATCCGGCGCTCGGCCTTGGGGTCGAGGGTCGGGTGCAGGAGCTGGTCGAGGGCGGCCGGGTCGATCCGGCGCACCGCCTCGGCCTCGTCGATCAGCCCCTCCTCCACCATGTCGGTGGCGATCTTCAGGGCGGCGGCGGCGGTGCGCTTGCCGCTGCGGGTCTGCAGCATGTAGAGCGTGCCGGACTGCACGGTGAACTCGATGTCCTGCATCTCCTTGTAGTGCGCCTCCAGCTTGGCGCGCACGTCGCAGAGCTGCCGGAAGACCTCGGGCATCACCTCTTCCATGGCCGGCAGGTCGGAGCCGTTCTTCTCCTTGCCGCGGACCGTGAGGTTCTGCGGCGTGCGGATGCCGGCGACCACGTCCTCGCCCTGGGCATTGACCAGGTACTCGCCGTAGAAGGCGTTCTCGCCGGTCGAGGGGTCGCGGGTGAAGGCGACACCGGTGGCGCAGTCCTCGCCCATGTTGCCGAACACCATGGCCTGCACGTTGACGGCCGTGCCCCAGGCCTCGGGGATGTTGTGCAGGCGGCGGTAGGTGCGGGCACGCTGGTTGGTCCAGGAGCCGAAGACGGCGGCGATCGCCTTCCAGAGCTGATCCTGCGGGTCCTGCGGGAAGGGCTCGCCAGTCTCCTCGCGCACCTTCTCCTTGTACTGCTCGATCACCGTCTTCCAGTCGTCGGCGCTGAGGTCGGTGTCGAGGTCGGCGCCCTTGTCCTCCTTGACCAGTTCGAGGATCTCCTCGAAATGGCCGTGGTCGACGCCCAGCACCACGTCGCCGAACATCTGGATGAAGCGGCGATAGCTGTCATAGGCGAAGCGCGGGTCGCCGCTCTTGACCGCCAGGCCCTCGACCGTCTCGTCGTTGAGCCCGAGGTTGAGCACCGTGTCCATCATGCCGGGCATGGAGACCCGCGCGCCCGAGCGGACCGAGACCAGCAGCGGATTGCCGGCCGCGCCGAAGTCCATGCCCAGCTCGCCCTCGATCTTGGCCAGGGCGTCGCGCACCTGGGCGTCGAGGCCGTCGGGATAGCCGCCCTTCTGGGTGTAGTGGGTGCAGACTTCGGTGGTGATGGTGAAGCCCGGCGGCACCGGCAGGCCGATCGAGGCCATCTCCGCCAGGTTGGCGCCCTTGCCGCCCAGCAGGTTGCGCCTGTCGGCCCGGCCCTCGGAACGGCCGCCGCCGAAGCTGTAAACCCACTTGCTCATAACTCTCGCTCCGTCCCTCTCGCCGGGCCGCCGCACCGTCGGCCATGCCGGCCCCGTCTGTTGTCAGCGGGGCATGAAACTATCGAAAAACTCAACTTCGAGCTGCATCATACGCGCAAAGCGCCGCGCCATCGCCGCCCGCTCCGTCGGCGTGGCCGCGGCCGCCGTGCGGTCCGTCTCGTCCTTCAGCCAGAGAACGAAGGCCTTGAAGGCGGCGTTGGTGTGCAGGTCGATCCACTCCTGATAGTAGAAGGCGCCGGGCGCCTTGGCCGCCTGCGCCTCGGCCCAGGTCAGGTAGGTCCACTCGGCCGCCAGCAGGGTCGCCAGGATCTCGCCGTAGCTGCCGTTGCGCCCGGCGTCGTCCATCGCGGCGATGAAGCCGCGCGTGACCTCCAGCAGCTCGGGCGCGCGGCGCTCCGCCTCGGGCACCTCCAGGGCTTCGAAGCTGCGCTGGAAGTAGGTGTTCTCGTCGGAGGTGACGGCGGCCAGGAAGCCGGCGAAGCGGGCCTTGGCGGCCATGTCCGGGGCCTTGCCGACGGCGTAGCCGGCCATCGACACCAGGGTGCCGACGAAGGCGTAGTCCTGCACCAGGTAGGCGGCCAGCGCCGCGCGGGGCAGCGTGCCGTCGCCCAGCGCCACGGTGAAGGGGTGGGCGCAAACGGCCTCCCAGAGGGGCCCGGCCTCCTGCTTGGCCGCCTCGGTGAAGCTGGTCTGCATCTCGCTCATTGCCGTTGGTCCTCTGTTGCCTGTCGCGGGCCGGCGGCGCCGGTCAGCCGCCCTCGATGGCCGAGAAGTCGGCCACCTGGCCCAGCGTCGCCCCGATCCGCGCCAGCAGGCGCAGGCGGTTGGCGCGCAGCCGCGGCGCCTCGGCATTGACCGTGACATGGTCGAAGAAGGCGTCGACCGGCCGGCGCAGCGCCGCCAGCGCGGCCATGGCGCCGGTGAAGTCCTCCCCGTCCAGCGCGGCGGCGGCGCGGTCGCCGGCCAGCTCCAGGGCCTGGAACAGGGCCTGCTCCTCGGCCTGCTCCAGCGCGCCGGGCTCGACCGCGCCCTCGGGCGGGCGGCCGTCCTTCTTGGTCTCGATGCGCACGATGTTGGCGGCGCGGCGGTAGGCGACCAGAAGGTTGGCGCCGTCGTCGGTCTTCAGGAAGTCCTCCAGCGCCTCGACCCGGCGCAGCAGGCGCACCAGGTCGTCCTCGCCGCCCAGCGCGAAGACCGCTTGGATCAGGTCGTGCCGCACCCCCTGCTCGCGCAGCGCCACCTTCAGGCGGTCGGCGAAGAAGGCCAGCAGCTCTGCGGCCACCGCCTGCCCCTCGGCGCGCACGCCCGAGGCGCGCGAGAGCTGATAGACGCCGGCGTGGGCGTGACGGAACAGCGGCGCCAGCGGCAGGCGCAGCTCGTTCTCGACGATCAGGCGGATCACGCCCAGCGCGGCGCGGCGCAGCGCGAAGGGGTCCTTGCTGCCGGTCGGCTTCTCGTCGATCGCGAACATGCCGACCAGGGTGTCGATCTTGTCGGCCAGCGCGACGCAGAGGCTGACCGGCGCGCTCGGGCAGGGATCGTTCGGCCCCTGCGGCGCGTAGTGCGCGGCGATGGCCTCGGCGACCTCGGCGTGCTCGCCGTCGGCCAGGGCATAGTAGCGCCCCATCACGCCCTGCAGCTCGGGGAACTCGCCGACCATGCCGGTCACCAGGTCGGCCTTGCACAGGCGCGCGGCCGAGCGCACCCGGTCGAGCTCGGCACCCGGCACCGCCTTGGCGACCTCCACGGCCAGGGCGGTGATGCGGTCGACCTTGTCCTCCACCGTACCCAGGCGGGCGTGGAAGACGATCTCGCGCAGCGCGGTGACCCGGCTCTGCAGGCTCTGCTTGCGGTCCTGGTCCCAGAAGAACTCGGCGTCCGCCAGGCGCGCGCGCAGCACCCGCTCGTTGCCCGCGACGATGTTGCGGCGGCGCAGCGAGCCCTCGGGCGCGCTCATGTCGGCGACCAGCAGGAAGCGCGCCGCCAGGCTGCCGTCCGGCTTGACCAGCGAGAAGTACTTCTGGTGGCTGCGCATGGACGTGGAGAGCACCTCGTCGGGCAGCGCCATGAAGCGCTCGTCGATGGCACCCAGCAGCACCTCGGGCCACTCGACCAAGCCGGTGACCTCGTCGACCAGGGCCGTGTCCTCCTGCACCGCCAACCCGGCCGTGTGCGCCAGGGCCGAGCACTGCTCGACGATCGCCTTGCGCCGCACCTCGCGGTCGACCAGCACGCAGGCGCGCTCCAGCCGCGCCTGGTAGTCGGTCCAGCTATCGACCTGGAAGGGCTCCGGCGCCAGGAAGGGGTGGCCCCGGGTGCGGTCGGTGAAGGCCAGGCTGCGCCCGCCGAGGTCGAGCCGGCCGTCCAGCCGCTCGCCGGCGAAAAGCGCCAGCACCGCGTGCAGCGGGCGCACCCAGCGAAAGCCGGTCTCGGCCCAGCGCATCGACTTGGGCCAACCCAGGGCGCGGATCGCCTCGGCCAGCAGCTCGGGCAGCACCTCGGCCGAGGCGCGGCCGGGGATCTGGCGCACGGCGAAGAAAAACTCGCCCTTGGGCGTCTCGCGCACCTCGGCCTCGTCGGTCGAGGCCAGGCCGTTGGCCTTCAAGAAGCCGTCGATCGCCGGCTGCGGCGCGCCCAGCTTCGGCCCCTTCTTCTCCTCGCTGCGGTCGGGCTGGCTGAGCGGCAGCCCCTCCACCACCAGCACCAGCCGGCGCGGCGTCGCCGTGGCGAAGGCGTGGTCGAAGGTCAGACCGGCCGCGCCCAGGCGGTCGCAGACCAGGTGGCGCAGCGCCTCGGCCGCGCGGGCCTGCATGCGGGCGGGAATCTCCTCCGAGCGCAGCTCCAGCAACAGCTCAGGCATCGTTCGCTCCCGCCGCCTCGCCGGCCGCCTCGGACGGCTTGGGGAAGGACGCCACCCAGGCCTCGCAACAGCCCTTGGCCAGGGCCCGCACGCGGCCGATGTAGGCCTGCCGCTCGGTCACCGAGATGACGCCACGCGCGTCGAGCAGATTGAACAGGTGGCTGGCCTTCATGCAGAGGTCGTAGGCCGGCAGCGGCAAGCGGGCCTCCAGCAGCCTGCCGCACTCCGCCTCGACGTCGGCGAAGTGGCGGGTCAGCCGCTCCGTGTCGGCCTGTTCGAAGTTGTAGGCGCTGAACTCGCGCTCGGCCTGCAGGAAGACGTCGCCGTAGGACTTGCCGCCCCGCTCGGCCGGCACGCCGTCCCAGTCCAGGTCGTAGACGTTGTCGACACCCTGGACGTACATGATCAGCCGTTCCAGCCCGTAGGTCAGCTCCACCGGCACCGGGTCGCAGTCGATGCCGCCGACCTGCTGGAAGTAGGTGAACTGCGTCACCTCCATGCCGTCGCACCAGACCTCCCAGCCCAGGCCCCAGGCGCCCAGCGTCGGGCTCTCCCAGTCGTCCTCGACGAAGCGGATGTCGTGCTCCATCGGCTCGATCCCGATGGTCCGCAGGGAGCCGAGGTAGAGCGCCTGAATGTTCTCGGGGCTCGGCTTCATCAGCACCTGGTACTGGTAATAGTGCTGCAGCCGGTTGGGATTGTCGCCGTAGCGCCCGTCGGTCGGCCGGCGCGAGGGCTGCACGTAGGCGCAGTTCCACACCCGGTCGGGCCCGAGCGAGCGCAGGGTGGTGGCGGGATGGAAGGTGCCCGCGCCAACCTCCATGTCGTAGGGCTGCAGGATCACGCAGCCCTGGCGGGCCCAGTAGTCCTGGAGCTTGAGGACGAGGCGCTGGAAACAGGTCTCGGGGTCGGCGGCGCGTTTGGCCATCTGCGATCTGGGCTGCATCTCGGGAGGAACCGGGCGCCTTCGCAACTGCGGAAAGGCGGCGTGACCCTAATCGGCGGCCCGCCGCAAATCAAGGCACGCCGCCGCAGGGGCCGTGCCAGCCCGCTCCGTCAGTAGGGACAGTCCGGGCGGCCGCAGTTCTTGGCATTGCCGGCCGCGACGTAGGCCTTGCAGGCGGGGCACTGCACCATCTCCTCGGCCTCGCCGGCGTCGGAGTCGCCGCGCGCCGCCGGCGCCTTGCCGCGCGGCTTGCCAGCGGCGGACTTGCGCTCCGCCTCGGCCCGGGCGCGCAGCTTGGCCTCGGCCTTGCGCGCGGCATCCAGGCGGCCGACCAGTTTGAAGCCGTACCAGACGACCGCGATGACCGCGGCCAGGACCAGCAGCTTGGTGAGGCTGAAGCCGAACATGGCGACCTTGTAGAAAGCCGGGGCCGCCGCGGCAAGCCCGCAGACGGCCGCTCCTCAGACGGCCCGACCGGCGCGCCCGGTCCGCGCGGTGGCCGGACGGCCGCGCCGCCCCCCTTCGCTCAGAGCCCGAAGCGGCTCCAGAGCGCGCGCTCCTCCGCCGCGGCCAGGGCGCCGTCGGCCAGGTCCTGGGGCCGCCAGTCGGCCAGCGCCGGGGCGCCGGCGAAGCCGAGCCGCCGGCGCAGCCAGCCGCGCTCGCCGTCGACGCGGCGGAGCTGCACCCGCGCGCCGTAGCGCGCCCGCAGAATGCCGCGCAGATCGCCCAGGCCGTCGATCAGGCCGTGCTCCTGGGCCGTGCGACCGGTGAAGATTTCGCCGGAGAAGAGCTCCGCCTCCGCCGCCGTGAGGCGCTCGCCGCGGCGGGCGCGGACGTAGGCCTTGAAGGACTCGTGGATCTCTCCCTGCAGGCCCTTGAGGCGTTCGACATCCTCGTCGCGCGCTGCCTGGAAGGGGTCGAGCAGGGACTTCTTGTCGCCGGCGGTGTAGAGCCGCCGCTCGACGCCCAGCTTGGCGATGGCGTCCTGAAACCCGAAGGTGGCGGCGATCACGCCGATGGAGCCGACCAGCGAGCTCTCGTGCGCGTAGATCTCGTCGGCGGCGCAGGCCAGCCAGTAGCCGCCGGAGGCCGCGACGTCCTCGCAGAAGGCGTAGACCTTGACCCCCTTCTCCTCGGCCAGGTCGCGAATGCGCTTGGCGATCAGGGCGGACTGCACCGCCGCGCCGCCGGGAGAGTTGATGCTCAGCGCCACGGCGGCGAGCCGGGGCTGCTTGAAGGCGCGCTCGATGGGACCGGCCAGCTCGGCCAGGCTGAGGCTGCGGCGCAGCGGCGAGCCCAGGCCGATCGGGCCGCTCAGGCGGATCACGCCGACCACGGGCGGCGGGTTGCGGTAGTCCTCGTGCGGGATCCAGCGCAGGTACTTGGCGATATCCATGAACCCCTAAATGGCCGTTCCGGATGGAAAATCCAGAGGCGGCGACACCGCCGGCCGGCTCAGACCGCCTCCTCGAAGCCGGTCAGCACGTTGACCGCGTTGATGCCGATCTCCTCCACGGCATAGCCGCCCTCCATGACGAAGAGGGTCGGCAGCCCCAGCTCGGCGATGGCCTTGCCGATGCGCGGATAGTCGTCGCTGTCCAGGCGGAACTGGCTGATCGGGTCCTCCTTGAAGGTGTCCACCCCCAACGAGACCACCAGCACCTCCGCCCCGAACCGGGCGATGCGCCGGCCGGCCTCCTCCAGCGCGCCGAACCAGCGCTCGAAGCCGCTGCCCCAGTCGAGCGGGAAGTTGGCGTTGGTCCCGGCGCCGGCTCCCGCGCCCGTCTCGTCCTCGTAGCCCAGGAAGTAGGGGAACTCCTGGCGCGGATGCCCGTGGATCGAGGCGAAGAAGACGTCCGGCCGGTCGTAGAAGATCGACTGGGTGCCATTGCCGTGGTGGTAGTCGACGTCCAGGATCGCGACCTTGTCCGCGCCGCTGTCGCGCAGCCACTGGGCGGCGATCGCGGCGTTGTTGAGGAAGCAGTAGCCGCCGTAGTAGTCGGCCGCGGCGTGATGGCCCGGCGGCCGACACAGCGAGAAGACGGCACGCAGCCCCTCCTTGACCCGCCAGGCGCCGGTCAGCGCCACGTTGGCGGAGGCGCGCGCCGCCCGCCAGGTGCCGGCGGTGATCGGGGTGCCGGCGTCGAAGGAGAAGTAGCCCAGCTTGCCGTCGATCGTCTCCGGCTCGATCGCGCGCATGCCGCGGATCTGCCAGTTGAGCGGCAGGGCGTCGTGCTCGCGTCCGGTCTTGATCCAGTCGCCCCAGGCCGAGGCCAGGAAGGAGAGGTAGCGGGGGTCGTGCACCGCCTCGAGCGGGCCGAGGCCGAAATCCTGCGGCTCCAGAATGTCGCCCAGGCCGACCGCGCGCACGCGCTCCAGCACCATCTCGGCGCGGCGCGGCATCTCGAAGGGCGGCAGGAGCTGGCCGTCGATCAGCTCCGCCTTGCCGTCCTGAAACCTGTGATCCTCGCTGTAGATCGTCAGCATCTCTGTCCCTCGGGCCCCGTCCGCCGTGTTTGGGGGTCTCGGTCGCCGGTTCTCAAGCGCGGTGCAGCTTGACCTGATCGGCCACCCAGGCGCCGGGCCAGACCTCCGCCCCGCCCTCGCGCAGGCGGCGGATCTCGCCGAGCGGCACGTCGCGGGCGATCAGCATCGGCCCCTCGTCGTCGCAGGACTCGACCGGCGGGATCTGGTCGTGCAGCCCGACGAAGCCCAGGCTTTCCTCGCAAGGCAGGAAGACGCTGCAGCCGGAGGTGTTGGTCTCGCGCGGCTTGTTGGTCGAGGCGGCGCCGATCACGCCGACGGCGGCCACCGCGGCCTGCAGCTCGACGGCGCGCGCCTTGGCGCAGCCGAAGACCCGCGAATAGCCGGACAGCTTGGCGGTCATCGAGGGTACCAGCAGCAGGTCCGGCTGCTCCGGCGCCAGCAGACCGGACAGCGCCGGCAGCTCGACGTCGAGGCAGATCAGCGTGGCCAGCTTCATCCCCTTCCACTCGACCAGCTCCAGCGTCTCGCCGGTGTTGAGGTGCCAGGCGTCCGGGTCCTTCTCGCCGGGCGTCAGGCAGAGCTTGTCCTGGCGGATCACCCGCCCGTCGGGCAGCAGCAAGTGCGCGCGGTTGACGTGCGGCGGGCCGCTGGCCGGCCGGGGGTCGGCCGTGACCGGCATGGTGCCGGCCAGCAGCGCCATGTCGTAGCGCGCCGGCAGCTCGGCGATCGCCGCCAGCGCCGCCTCGGCCTGCTCGGCCATCCAGGCGATCTCCGCGTCGGCCGCCAGCCCTTCCGGCGCGAAGGACAGCCACTGCTCGGACATGTACTCCGGCATGACCAGCAGCTCGGCGCCCTCCGCCTTCGCCTTGGCCATCTGCGCCTCGACCGCCGCCGCCCAGGCGCCGATGCCGTTCAGCGGCTTGGCCAGGTTCACCGCCCAGAGGGCGAGGGTCAGGGTCTCGGGGGGCTGCTCGGACATGCTCGGGGCCTCGCGGCGGCTGGGACAGGGCGGAAAAACAACGGGGCGGCCCGGCGCCCGGGACGGAGCCCGAAAGCCGGGCCGCCGAGACGACGGCGGAGCGCGCCCTACGACTTCAGGCGCGTCCAGACGCGGTTGCGCAGCTCGCGCGCCTTGACCGAGCAGTTGACGCTCGGCCGCAGGCGGTCGGCGTAGGCCTCCGGCATGTTGACGGCCGGGTCGTTGGCCAGGCTCTCGTCGAGATAGTCGACCGAACCGCGGATGGCGTTCATGTAGCCGGTGTAGTTGGTCGCCACCGCGATGTTCTCCGGCGCCATCATCCAGTTGATGAAGGTCTTGGCGTTCTCGACGTTGGGCGCGTCCTTGGGCACGACGAAGTTGTCGGTCCAGAAGGTGATGCCTTCCTTCGGGTAGACGAAGACGGCGGTCGGCAGTTCGGCCTTGGTGCGGTGCGCGGCGCCGTTCCACTGCTGGTGCATGATCACCTCGCCCGCGATCATGCGGTCGATCGTGCCGTCGGACTGGTACATCTTGAGGTGCGGCTTCTGGGCTTCGAGCAGGTCGAGGATCTGCTGCGCCTCCGCCGGGTCCTCGGTGCACTTGTCGAGGCCGAGGTAGTAGGCGGCCGCGTTGTACAGCTCGGTCTCGTCGTTGAGCGCGCCGATCTCGCCCTGCAGCGCTTCAGGCGGCTCGAAGAAGGGGCCCCAGGACTCCGGCAGCTCGCCCTCGACGCGCGCCGAATCGTAGCTGACGCCGGTGGTGCCCCACATGTAGGGCGCCGAGTACTTGCGCTCGGGGTCGAACACCGGCGAGTCGTGCGGCGCCATCACGTTGGCGAAGTTCGGCATGGAGGCCGTGTCGAGCTCCAGCGCCAGCCCCTCGTCGACCATGATCTCGACCATGTAGCCGGTCGGCACCACGATGTCGTAGCCGGCCGCGCCCGCCTGCAGCTTGGCCAGCATGGTCTCGTTGGAATCGTAGACGTCGAGGGTGACGGAGATGCCGGTCTCCTCCTCGAACTTGGTCAACAGCTCCGGCGGGAAGTAGTTGGACCAGTTGTAGAGGAACAGCTCGCCTTTGGCCTGGGCCGTGCCGGCACCGGCCAGCAAGGCCCCCGCGGCGACGGCCGCGGTCAGAGTCTTCTTCATTGTCAGAGCACTCCCAGTCCTCGGTTGGATAGGATCGAGCCGGAGCCGGATCGTTGCGCCGGCCCCGCACGAAGGTCAACGCTTCAGGCGCCCCACCAGGAACGACAGCGTGACGAAGAGGATCGAGACCACCATCATCAGGGCCGAGATGGCGTTGACCTCCGGCGTGATGCCGATGCGGATCATGCCGAAGATGTAGACCGGCAGGGTCGTCGCCCCGGGGCCGGCCACGAAGTAGGTGATGGTGAAGGTATCCAGCGAGATGATGAAGGACAGCATCGCGCCGGAGAGGATGCCCGGCCAGAGCAGCGGCAGGGTGATCCGCCGGAAGGCCTGCACCTCGTTGGCATAGAGGTCCGCCGCCGCCTCCGGCAGCGCCCGGTCCATGCCCTCCAGCCGCGCCCGGATGGGCAGATAGGCGAAGGGGATGCAGAAGACCGTGTGGGCGATGATCACCGTGGTCAGCCCGAGCTGGATGCCGAGCACGACGAAGAACAGCAGCGTGGCGACCGCGGTGACGATCTCGGGGATGACCAGCGGAAAGGCGATGGTCGCGTTGACCGCGTCCTGGCCGCGGAAGCGACCGCGCGCCATCCCCAGCGCCGCCAGCAGCGCCGCGAAAGTGGCGATCAGCGTGGCCGTGGTCGCGACGATCAGGGAGTTGCCGGCGGCCGCCAGGATGTCGTCGTTGCCCAGCACCACCCGGTACCAGTCCAGCGAGAAGCCGGTCCAGATCGTCGCCTGCCGGTTCTCGTTGAAGGAGAAGACGATCAGGATGACGATCGGCAGATAGAGATAGGCGAAGAAGAAGGCCGCCCCCGGCCCGACGCCGGGAAACCTCCAAAGCGGGTTCCTGTTGCGCTTCAGCATCTCGCTCCCGCTCAGCTCGTGCTCGGCGGGCGCCGGAAGCGCAGCAGATAGACCATCATCGCCAGCAGCACGATGGCCAGCAGCGCAAAGGCCAGGGCGGCGCCCAGCGGCCAGTTGCGCGCGGCGCCGAACTGGCTCTGAATCAGGTTGCCGATCATCATGGACTTGGAGCCGCCGAGCAGCTCCGGCGTCACGAAGGCCCCCAGCGAGGGGATGAAGACCAGGATGCAGCCGGCGGCGATGCCGGGCAGCGCCAGCGGCACGATCACCCGCACGAAGGCGCGGCGCTTGTTGGCACCCAGGTCGAAGGCCGCCTCGACCAGGCGCAGGTCGATCTTCTCCAGGCTGGCGTAGATCGGCAGCACCATGAAGGGCAGGAAGGAGTAGACCAGCCCGATGGCGATGGCGACGTTGGTGTAGAGCAGCGTGATCGGCGCGTCGATCAGGCCCAGGCCCAACAGCCCCTCGTTCACCAGCCCGTTGCTGCGCAGCAGCAGGATCCAGGCGTAGTTGCGCACCAGCAGGTTGGTCCAGAAGGGAATGGTCACCAGGAAGATCAGCAGGTTGCGGTACTTCTCCGGCTGCAGCGCCATGTAGAAGGCGGCCGGGAAGCCGATGGCGAAGCAGATCGCCATGGTGACGAAGGACAGCAGGAAGGAGCGGGCGAAGATCTGGATGTAGTCCGGATTGAGCGCCAGCTCGCCGAGCAGGTTCTCCTCGAAGACGAAGGCGATATAGGCCTCGACCGTGTGGACGCCCCACTGCACGCCGCCGTTGATGCCGCGCTCGAGGATCGAGACGTAGGCCATCAGGCCCAGCGGCAGCACCATGAAGACGCCGATGATCAGCAGCGCCGGGGCGATCAGCGCGACCAGGCGCGCGGCCCGGTTGCGGCGCAGCAGGTCGGCGAGCGAGGCGACGGCGGAGGCCATCAGTCGACCAGCACCTGCGCGGCCTCCGGGGCGACGCGCAGGCCGACCCGCGCGCCGGCGGCGACCTCGGCCGCCGCGCCGTCGCGGTTCTGCACGCGCACCTGGAATTCCCCCGGAATGCCGTCGAGCTGCACGAAGTAGAGCGTGTCGGTGCCGAAGTAGATGACCCGCTCGACCCGGCCGGCCAGATCCGCCTCGCCCTCGGCCGTCAGGTCCGCGCGTTCCGGGCGCAGCGCCAGGGTGACCCGCTCGCCCTCGGCATGGTCGTGCGGATCGTGGCCGGACAGCAGGGCGCCGCCGGGCAGGCGGTAGCGCCGCCCGCGCTCGGCGACCTCGGCCGCCAGGAAGTTGGTCTCACCGATGAAGTCGGCGACGAAGCGGTTGACCGGGCGCTCGTAGATCTCGCCGGGGCTGCCGGCCTGCTGCACCTCGCCGTCGGACATCACCGCGACGCGGTCCGACATGGTCAGCGCTTCTTCCTGGTCGTGGGTGACGAACACGAAGGTGATGCCGGTCTCGCGCTGCAGGCGCTTGAGCTCGACCTGCATCTCCTTGCGCAGCTTGAAGTCCAGCGCCGACAGCGGCTCGTCGAGCAGCAGCACCTTGGGCTCGTTGGCCAGCGCGCGGGCCAGGGCCACGCGCTGCTGCTGGCCGCCGGAGAGCTGCGCCGGCCGCCGGTCGCCGAGCCGGCCCATCTTGACCAGCTCCAGCATCTCGGCCACCCGCCGTTCGATGCGCGCCGTCTCCCAGCCCTGCATCTCCAGTCCGAAGGCGACGTTCTGGGCCACGGTCATGTGCGGGAACAGCGCGTAGGACTGGAACACCGTGTTGACCGGCCGCTTGAAGGGCGGGCGGTGGGCGATGTCCTCACCCTCCAGCAGGAGCTGGCCCTGGCTGGGCTGCTCGAAGCCGGCGATCAGGCGCAGCAGCGTCGTCTTGCCGCAACCGGAGGGGCCGAGCAGGGTGAAAAACTCGTTCCGCGCGATCGCGAGCGACACCGAATCGAGGGCGCGCACTTCCTGCGGCCCGCTGCCGAAAATCTTCGTGAGGTCGCGTACGTCAATCGCCGCGACATCGCCATCGCGCATGCCCAGCCTGCTCTCCCACTCGCCGAATCGTGGCCGCGAGTATTCCAGGGAAATTCCGGCAAGAGCAAAGGATTTTTGCGCTGCGACAGCCTCTTGGCGGGGAAGCGGACACTTTATCCGCTCGTCATGGGCACGGCGGCACGCCCCCGCAGAATCGCCTCGGCCGCCGCCGTGAAGCCGCCGTCCGCCGCGTGCAGCACCAGCCCGGGCAGCAGCGACAGCGGCGCCCGGCTGCCTCGGGTCGCTTGCACCAGCAGCCGCTTCGCCGGGCGGTCGCCCCGGGGGTGCAGCGGCAGCACCCGGATGTCACCCGCCCGCCCCTCCAGCGCCGCCAGAATGGCGCCGAGCCGTTCGGCCCGGTGGATCAGGCTGAGCGTGCCGCCCTGCTTCAGGCGGCGGGCCGCCAGGTCGAGCCAGACGGCCAGCGGCACCGCCGCCTCGCGGTTGGCGAGATCCTTGGCCGGGTCCGGCGAGGGATCGGCGTCCCCGGGATGGAACGGCGGGTTCAGCAGCACGCGGTCGAAGCCGCTGCCGAGCCCGCGGGGCGGCATCGCCACGTCGCCGTCGAGCACGCGCAGGCCCGCCAGGCCGTTGACTTCGGCATTGTGGCGCGCCAGGGCGGCCAGCGTCGGCTGCAGCTCCAGCCCGGTGAGCGCCAGGTCGCGCACCCGCGCCGCCAGACAGAGCGCCGCCGCCCCGGCCCCGCACCCCAGTTCCAGCACGCGTTCGCCCGGCCGCGCCGGCACCGCGGCGGCCAACACCACCGGGTCGATGGCGGCGCGGTAGCCGGCGACCGGCTGGCGCAGCAACACCCGGCCGTCGAGCAGCCGGTCGTCGCTGGTCTCCGGCTCGCTGCGGGGTTCGCCCCGGGGTTCGCCCCGGGGATCGGTGTCGGCCTGGGCCGCGGCCTGCTGGCCCCCTTCGGGCGTCGCGCCGCGCACTGTTCGGGACCTCGCCACGCCGCCTACCAGCCCTCCCCGGCCCAGAGTTCCTCGCCGGCCTCCTCCAGCAGGCGCCGGGCCGCCGGATAGTCCTCCTCGATCACCGCGAGGCGGCGCGGGATGGCGATGGCCGAGCCCTCCAGCACGCTGGCGTGACCGTCGAGCACGAGCGGCTCGATCCCGGCGTCGCGCAGCAGGGCCTGCAGCCAGGAGAGCTTCACCAGATCGTTGGTTCGCAGCAGTTCGCGCATCATCCCCGCCCCAGGCTCGCGCCTCGGTTCCCTGGCCAGATACTCTGGCCCGATATCCTGGCCCGCTCCCGCACCGACCGGCCCCTTCTAGCGCTTGACCGCCCGCCGCTGGGTTCTATGCTGCCGCCGCACGCGTGGAGCTCGGCGTCGGCCGCGTTGCCGGATCGGCGCCGCACCCCACATTAAGATCAAGACTCTACCACGCAGCGCGCGGCCTCCGCCAATTCGCGAGGCGGGCGGCGGCGCGCTGGCGGATCAGACGAAAGAAAGCCGCAGACCTTGCGCTCCGTCGCCGAACCTCAGGACACCCCGACAGGCGCCGCCTCCAAGGCCGGCGCCGCAGCGCCGACCGGCAGCCTCGAGCCCCTGCAGGCGCTGGTCGCCGACGACCTGACCCGGGTCAACGCCATCATCATCGAGAGGATGCACTCGCCGGTGGCGCTGATCCCGCAGCTCGCCGGGCATATCGTGGCGGCCGGCGGCAAGCGGCTGCGCCCCATGCTGACCCTGGCCTCGGCGCGTCTGTGCGAGGCCCGCGAGGGGCGCGAGTACGCTCTGGCCGCCTGCGTCGAGTTCATTCACACCGCCACCCTGCTGCACGACGACGTGGTCGATGAAAGCCACCTGCGCCGGGGCCTGGAGACGGCCAACGCCGTCTGGGGCAACAAGGCCAGCGTCCTGGTCGGTGACTTCCTCTTCTCGCGCGCCTTCCAGCTCATGGTCGCCGACGGCTCGCTGACGGTGCTCAAGGTGCTCTCCGACGCCTCGGCCACCATCGCCGAGGGCGAGGTGCACCAGCTCATGACGGCCAACGACACGGCGACCGACGAGCAGGCCTATCTGCAGGTGATCGAGGCCAAGACGGCCGCCCTCTTCGCCGCCGCCTGCGAGATCGGCGCCGTGGTCGCCCACCGCACCGAGGACGAGCAGGCGGCGCTGCGCAGCTTCGGGCTGAACTTCGGCAACGCCTTCCAGCTCGTCGACGACATCCTCGACTACTCGGCCGAGCAGCAGGCGCTGGGCAAGTCGATCGGCGACGACTTCCGCGACGGCAAGGTGACCCTGCCGCTGGTCCTCGCCTTCGCCCGCGGCAACGCCGAGGAACAGGCTTTCTGGCGGCGCTGCATCGAGGCGCAGGAGCAGCGCGAGGGCGACCTGGAACAGGCCATCGCGCTGATGGAGCGGCACGGCGCCCTGGAGGAGTCGAAGCTGCGCGCGCGCAGCTACGCCGAGCGGGCGCGCCAGGACCTGACGCCCTTCCCCGACAACGCGGCCAAGCAGGCGCTGCTGCAGGCCATCGACTTCTGCCTCGACCGCCTCTACTGAGATCTTCCGGCCGGCCGGCGTCACAGACACCGCCCCTCGCGCGTCCTCCCCGGTACGTGGTTGTCCGGGGAGAGCCCGCATGCCCTCGATCACCATGGCGGACTTCCGGCCGCACCTGCCCTCGGACTCCGAGACCCGCGAGCCGGGGTCGACCCGTCCGCTGCACCAGGTGGCCAGCGACGGTCCCGCCGCCGCTCAGGCCGCCGCTACGCAAGCCGCCGCCGCACAGCCGCCCACCGCCGGCCAAGCCGCCCCGCAGACGGCGGCCGCCATTCCCCCGCCGGCGCCTGCGGCCGATCCCGAGGCCGAGGCCAAGCGCCTGGCCGAGGCGCGCAGGCTGCTGCGCCAGGTCTTCGTGCTGGCGGTGATGCTCGACCTGCTGGGCGGCGCGCCCTCGCCGGCCGGCCGCCGACGCCGCCCCGCCAGAGGTGGGTGACGTCCTGTCGGCGACTCCCCCGGGGCGCGCGCCCTGCGGTCGCCGTACACCCGGGGATGAGCCCCATTGGGACAAGTTTGTGGCCCGGGCCGCGGCGCGATTGCCGCCCCCGGCGGGTGGGCGCAGGCTTGGGGGCCGCCGCGGTTTCGGGTGCGCGGCGATCGACCGCGCCACACCGAGGCCGGCGGCCCAGGGCAGACCAGTCTGCCGCGACCGACCGGGGGACCCAGCCATGGCCGACAACACGCTCTTCGGACACTACCGTCTGGCGCTGATCCACGGGGCGGATTCCGAGGCCTTCGCCCAGCACATGCGCGACACGGTCTTCGCCGACCCCAAGGTGATGCGGCCGACGCGCATCACCCGGGGCTTCGGCCACCGCCTGCTGCGCGAGGCGGACGGCACGCACTTCCTCTGGGAGGTCACGGCCGACCTGACGACCGACAAGGGCTACGACTTCGCGGCCAACGCGGACCTGGTGCAAACGGCCGTGCAGGACTACGCGGTGCTCACCGGCGTCGAGTCCTACGACGACCTCAGCGGCCACGCCCCGCGCGCCTGAGCCCGCGCCCCCCGCGTCTGAGCCCGCGCCACCGCTCCCGTCACCCCAGGGCGGCGGGAAGGTAGAGCGCGATGCCCGGAAAGGCCGCCAGCAGCGCGGCCGCCAGGCACATCAGCAGGAAGAACGGCAGAGCCGTGCGCGCGACCCAGCCCAGGCTGCGGCCGGTCACGCCCTGCAGAACATAGAGGTTGAAGCCGACCGGCGGGGTGATCTGCCCCATCTCCACCAGCACCACCAGGAAGACGCCGAACCACAGGGGGTCGAAGCCCGCCTGCTGCATGATCGGCAGCATGATAGGCAGCGTCATGACGGTCAGCGACACCCCGTCCATCACCATGCCGATCAGGATGTAGAACAGCGCCACGGCCGCCAGCAGCGCGAAGGGCGACATCCCCGTCGCCGCGATGGCCGCCGCCAGGTCCTGGGGCAGGTGCAGGTATCCGACGGCGGTCGACAGGAAGGCGGCGGCGACCAGGATCGAGAGGATCATGCTGGAGATCACCACCGTCTCCAGCAGGGACTCCCGCAGCACCCGCCAGCTCAGCTTGCCGTAGAGCGCCGCCAGCAGCAGCGACAGGGCGACGCCGGCCGCCGCCGCCTCGGAGGGGGTTACCAGGCCGCTGTAGATCCCGCCCAGCACCGCCCCGATCAGGCCGATCACCGGGGCCAGGTCCACGGCCGCGGCGGCAAGCTGCCGGACCAGGGCGCCGCGCGGCCGCGCCTCGGCCGCGGCCGCGTGCGCCGGCGCCAGGCCGGGCTTGAGCAGGCTGCGCGCGGCGATCCACAGGGTGAAGATCCCGGCGATCATCAGCCCCGGCAGCACTCCGGCCGCGAAGAGCTTGGTGATCGAAACCTCGGCCATGACACCGTAGACGATCATCAGGATCGACGGCGGGATCAGCAGGCCCAGGCTGCCGGCCCCGGCCAGGGAGCCGATGGCCAGGCGGTCGTCGTAGCCGCGCCGGCTCAGCTCACCGAAGGTGATCCGCCCGATGGTCGCCGTGGTCGCCGCGCTCGACCCGCTGACGGCGGCGAACAGGGTGCAGCCCAGCACGTTGGTGTGCAGCAGCCGCCCCGGCAGGCGGTCGACCAGCGGCGCCATGCCGCGGAACAGCCGGGCCGAGAAGTCGGCCTTGAACAGGATCTCGCCCATCCAGATGAACAGCGGGATGGCCGAGAGCTCCCAGGCCCCGGCGGCGCGCAGCGAGATGCTGGACAGGATCACGCCGATCCGGTGCGGCTCGAAATCGAGCAGCAGGAACAGGCCGAGGATGCTGACCCCGAGCAGCCCGGCGAAGATCCAGGTGCCGGCGCCGAGCACCAGCAGCAGCAGGCCGAGCATGAGACCGGCCGTGAGAATCACCTCCATCGCGCCTACTCCCTCTGGCCCGGGTCCGCCGCCACCCCGGGTGCCGCCCCCAGGTGCCGCAGCGTCTGGGCCGCCAGTTGCACCAGAAACAGCAGCAGCCCGGCGAAGATCAGGGCGGTCGGCACCCACATCGGCACCTCCGCGATGGAGGTGCTGACCGTCTGACGCAGGAAGTCGCGGGCCATCGTGCGCCAGACGTAGACCGTCAGCAGGCCCACCGCCCCGAAGGTGACCGCCGCGGCGGCCAGGAAGGCCAGCGTGCGCAGGCGCCGGGGCAGGCAGTCGACGATCAGGTCGATCCGGATCAGCTTGCCCACCCGCAGCGCCTCGGCGAGGCCGAGAAACGCCGAGGCGGCCACGGCGAAGCCGATGAACTCGTCGAGCACGAAGGTCGAGGTCGACCAGAGACCGCGCAGCAGGATCTCGAGGACGATGTGGCCGACCATGTAGACCAGCAGGAGGGCGGCCGCCGCCGCACCGAGCCGCGCGGCCCGGTCGGCGGCCCCCACGAAGGCCTCGGCGAGGCCACGCAGGGGACGCGACACGGCGTTCATGTCGGGGCTCACTCGCCGGCGTAAGCCTTGAGGATCTCCGCGCCGCGCGGTCCGATATCCTCCAGCCACTTCTGCTTGGCGACCTCCGCCGAGTCGGTCAGGAGCTGGCGGAAGGGCGCCGGGATCGACTCGGTGACCACAATGCCGTTGTCGCGCATCACCGCATAGTTGCTGGTCCGCCGGTCGGCCACGCTTTCCCAGATGTAGTCCTGGGTCTCGGCGGCGGCCTGGACGACGGCCTCCTGCTGCGCCGGCGAGAGCGCCTCGAAGGCGTCGAGATTGACGTGCACCATGTTGAGCGGCATGGAGTAGTCGATCTGGGTGAAGTGGCCGAGGTACTCCCAGTACTTGCCGCTCACCCCGCCTTCGGCCGAGTTCAGCACGGCGTCGATCCCACCGGCCGAGAGCTGCGGGATGACGTCGGCGAAGCTGAGCTGTACCGGCGCCGCCCCGGCCGCCTGGAAGGTCACCGTGCCGTTGGCGTCGTAGGTGCGCAGGCGCAGGTCCGCCAGGGCCTCGCCGCTGTCCAGCGGCGCATCGCCCCACAGGCCGCTCGGCGGCCAGGGCGAGACGAAGAGGAGCTTCTGGTTGTTCGCCGCGAACAGCGCCTCGTAGTCGGCGCGCGACACCTCGAAGAGCGCGCGGGCCTCCTCGACCGTGCCGGCCAGGAAGGGGATCGACGACAGCAGGAAGAGCGGGTCGATGCCCGAAAGCGTGCCGACATAGGTGTTGGCCAGCGGCACCGCGCCGTCGGCCACGGCGTAGAACTGGTCCTTCGAGCGGTAGCCGAGTGCGGCGCCGAAGTGGTGGGTGATCTCGATCGCCCCCTCCGACAGCGCCGCCAGCCGGTCGGAGAAGACCTGGTCGGCCTCGGAATGGATGTTGGTCGCCGGGTATTCGTTCGCCATGTCCCAGCGGACCTCGGCCGCCGCCGCGGGAATCGCCGCCAGCGCCCAGGCCAGAAGTCCCCCCATGGCCCCGACCGTCATGCCGTCACGGATCTTTTCGCGTCGCATCGTGCAAGCCTCCCTTGGCTGTTGCTGGTGAAACGGCGCCGCACCCGCCTGTCGAACTGTCCCCCGGCGCTCCCCGCCGTTCTTGCCTCCAAGGGCCGGCTTGTTGTGGAGCGTCTTGCCGGAGTGCGGCGCCGCGCGACGGGGCTCAGCCCCCGCCGAAAAGCCGTCTGAGCCGTCGCCACAGGATCGAGAAGACGAGGCCGACGGCGTTCAGGTCCCCGCCGCCCGCCTCGGCCGCATCGAGCCGCTCGCCGGCCAGCAGCCGCGCGAGATTGGCGGTGAACTGCTCGGTCAGGCGGTTGGCGAAGTCCTTCACGAGGCCCGAGCGGCTGAACTGGGCTAGCGCTCCGGCCAGCTTGAAGCGCACCTCGACCTCGACCCGCGCGCCGCCCTCCGGGGCGGGCGCGACGCGGTAGGTCACCGCGCCCTGGGCACGCGTGCCGCTGCCGCTGTCCGCGCCGGAGCCGACCAGCCGGCCGACCCGCGCCGCGTGATCGAGGCTGCGCTCGGCCTCGCCGGCGAAGCTTGCGGAGATGGGGCCGAAGCGGATCCGCAGGCGGCCTTCGATCACGTCGCCCGCGACCGAGGCGACCTCGGCGCCCGGCATGCAGCGGGCGAGCTGCGCGACGTCCTCGAAGGCGCGCCAGACCGTCTCGGGGTCGTGGCCGACGGCGATGCTCTGCTCCAGCACCGTCCAGCCGTCGGCATCGACCCGCATGGTCGGGGCCGAGGCGGAGGCACCGGCGGTGGCCGGGGCGGCGGCCGCCGGCTCCAGACGGTTGCGGCGCTGGAAGGTCGGCGGCGCCGTCCGGGGCGTGGGGCGGGCCGGGTCGGCGTGTCCCGCGGGCCGGTCCGGCGCGTCCGGCGCGCCCTTGGTCGTGCGGATCACGCTGGCGATGGCGCCGACGATACCCTGGTAGCCGGTGCAGCGGCAGAGGTTGCCGCTCAGCTCGTGCCGGATGCGCCGCTCGTCCGGCGCGTCGAGCCGCGCGACGATGTCGCGCGCGCTGACCAGCATGCCCGGGGTGCAGAAGCCGCATTGCAGGGCGTGATGCTCGGAAAAGGCGTCGCGCAGCGCCTCCATGACCGGATCGTCGGCGAAGCCCTCCACCGTCTCCACCCGCGCGCCGTCGCAGGCGGCCGCGTAGGCCAGGCAGGCGCGCTGGGGGCGCCCCTCGACGTAGACCGTGCAGGCGCCGCAGACGCCCTGCTCGCAGCCCAGGTGTGTGCCGGTCAACCCGACCTGCCCCCGGATGAAGTCCGCCAGATGGGTGCGCGGCTCGACCGCGCCGGAGACGGTCTCGCCGTTGACCGTGAGGGTGACCTGCTTCATTGCGGATAGACCTGTCGGATGGCGCGCTTCAGCGCGACTTCGTGCTGCCGGCGCTTGACCGGGCCGGCATCGGGCAGAATGCGGGCGACGGCGTCGGGCAGCGCCGCGAGCGCCGCCGCGGCGCCCTGCCCGGCCAGAAGGTCGGCGACCTCCTCCAGCAGGGCGGGCGCGCCGTCCAGCGCGCCGGCCACCACCCGGCAGGCGCCGCGCTCGGGATCGACCACCACGGCGGCGCTGGCCTCGGCGAACTCGCCCACCTTGCGGCAGATCTTGTAGTAGCCCCAGGCCGCCGTGGCGCTCAGCCGCGGCACCTCGACGGCGGCCAGGATCTCGCCGTCGCGCAGGGCCGTGGTGAAGGCGCCGAGGAAGAAGGCGTGCGCCTCCAGGCTGCGCGGCCCCGCCGGGCCCGACAGATGGACGCGGGCGTCCAGCGCCGGCAGGGTCAACACCCAGTCGGCGGCCGGGTCGGCGTGCGCCAGGCTGCCGCCCAGCGTGCCCCGGTTGCGCACGGCGCGGTAGGCGATCAGCCCGGCGACGTGCGCCAGCATGCCGCGCGCGGCGTCGGGCACCGCGCCGTCCTCGAACTCCGCGTGGCGGAGGGCGGCGCCATAGCGCACGGCCTGCGCCGTCTCCTCCACCCGGCGCAGCTCGGGCAGCTCGCGGACGTCCACCAGCCGCTCGGGGCGGACGAGGCGCAGGTTCAGCATCGCCCCCAGCGACTGGCCGCCGGCGATCACCTTGCAGCCGCCGCCCCCCGCGGCCAGGCGCGCCCCGGCGTCCTGCAGGGACACCGCCTTGTCGTAGTCGAAGGCGACCGGCTTCATGCCCGCTCCTCCCCGGCGCCGGCCGCCGGCGCCGCGGCCTCCGGCGCCGCCTCGAGAATCGCCGTCAGGATTCGGTCCGCCGTCGCCGGAATGCGGCTGATCTCCACCGACAGCGGCCGCAGGGCGTCGTTGATGGCATTGACGATGGCGCCCGGCGGCGCGATCGCGCCGCCCTCGCCCACGCCCTTCATGCCGTAGGCGGAGTAGGGCGAAGGCGTCTCCATGTGCGCGATCTCCATGTGCGGCACCTCCAGGGCGCCCGGCAGGGTGTAGTCCTGCAGGGTCGAGGCGAGCGGCTGGCCTTCGGCGTCGTAGGGGCTTTCCTCGAACAGGGCGGTGCCGATCCCCTGCGCGGCGCCGCCGATGAGCTGCCCCTCGACGATGGTCGGGTTCACCATGCGCCCGCAGTCGTCGACGATGACGTAGTCGAGCAGCTCGACCTGGCCGGTCTCCGGGTCGACCGCGACCGCGGCGGCGTGGGTCGAGTAGGTGAAGACGCCCGAGTCCACCTCGGGCTTGTAGCCCTGGGTGACCTCCAGCCCCATGGGGTCGACGTCGTCGGGGAGCTGTTCCGGCCGCAGGTACCAGGCGCGGCCGACGTCGGCGAAGTCGAGGCTGGCGGCGCCGCCGGCGATGCGCCCGTCGCGGAAGCTCACCTCGGCGTCGGCGCACTGCATCAGATGCGCGGCGATCCGCCGGACCCGGCGGCCCAGCTCCTGCGCGGCGCGCGAGACCGCGCCACCCGCCATCACCATGCCGCGCGAGGCGTAGGCGCCGGTCGAGTAGGGCGTCGCGGCGGTATCGCCCAGGGTGACCCGCACGCGCTCGAAGGGAATGCCCAGCTCCTCCACCGCGACCTGGGCCAAAGTGGTCTCCAGGCCCTGGCCGATGGTGTGGATACCGGCGCGCACCTCCAGCCCGCCGTCGGGCGTCAGCCGCACCGTCGCCTGTTCGAAGCCGGGCACCAGCGGGATGCCCCAGCTCGCGAAGACCTTGGTGCCGTGGGCCGACTGCTCGGTGAAGGTGGAAAAGCCGACGCCGAGGCGCCGCCCGTCGGCCTCGCCCGCCGTCTGGCGCGCGCGCAGCCGCGTCAGCCCGATCCTCTCGGCCGCCTGGCGCAGGGAGGCCGGGTAGTCGCCGCTGTCGTAGTGCTTACCGGCCACGTTGTCGTAGGGCATCTGGTCGGCCTGCACGAGGTTCTCGGCGCGCACCTCCAGGGGGTCGCGGCCCACCTCGCGGGCGATGGCGTCGATCATCAGCTCGATGGCGTAGCAGACGCCGGGCCGCGCGACGCCGCGGTAGGGCGTGAAGGGCGGCTTGTTGGTGGCGACCGAGAAGGTCTTGCAGCGATAGACCCGGAAATCGTAGGGGCCCGGCAGGTTGCCGCCGGCCTGCGCCGCCTCCAGACAGGCCGTGAAGGGCCAGACCGAGTAGGCGCCGACGCTGACCGTCACCTCGGCGTCGAGGCCGAGCAGCCGGCCCCGCGCATCGGCGTAGGCGGTGATCTCGTAGTGGTGTTCGCGGGTGTTGGCGCCGGCGGTGAGGTGCTCGCGGCGGTCCTCGATCCAGCGGAACGGCGCCTTGCGGGTCATCGCCAGCCAGGCGACGCAGATCTCCTCCGGCTGCAGGGTGCACTTGTAGCCGAAGCCGCCGCCCACGTCGGGCGGGGCGATGCGGATTCGGCTCTGGTCGAGGCCCAGGGTCTCCGACAGGCCGGTGCGGATCATGTGCGGCACCTGCGTCGAGGTGACCACCACGAGCTGGTCGGCCTGGAAGTCCCAGTAGGCGAGCACGCCCTTGCCCTCCATCGGGTGCATGCACTGCCGCCCGGCGTCGATGGTGCGGGTCACCTTGACCGGCGCGCTGCGTGCCAGGGCCTCGATGTCGCCCTCGACCTTGGTGGTGAGAAAAAGGTTGTCGCCCCAGGCCTCGTGCAGCAGCGGCGCGTCGGGCGCGCGCGCGCGCAGGCAGTCGACCACGGCCGGCAGCGGCTCGATCTCGACCTCCACCGCCTCGGCCAGGTCCTCGGCGGCGGCCCGCGTCGGCCCGATGCACAGCGCCACGCACTCGCCGACGAAGCGCACCTTGTCGCGCGCCAGCGCCGGATACTCGGAGGACTTGAACCCGGGGATGGCGGAGTCCGCGACGATCGGGCGGACGCCCGCCAGGTCGGCGGCGACCACCACCGAGTCCTCGGCGCCGGCGGGCTTGGCGACGCGCAGGAGCCGACCGTGCGCCACGCCGCTGCGGCGGAAGGCGACCTCGCGCAGCCCCGGCATCGCGATGTCGGCGACGAAGCGCCCGCGGCCGCGGAGGTGGCGGGCATCCTCCTTGCGGCGGACGCGGCTGCCGATCCCGTCTACACCCATAGCAGTCCTCTCCCGGTTCGTTCGCGCCGCGCGGCCCGCGCTCCGCACGAGCGCCGGCCGCGCGACGGCAGGTTACGCGTCAGGTCCCGTAGGGAAAGTCCAGGGCCCGCGCCTGCATGAAGGCCAGTTCCGAAGCGTTGGTGTAGGGCATCACCGTCCTGCGGAAGCTCATCAGGCTGTCGTAGACCTCGCGGCTGAGGGCGTCCTCCTCCGCCGCGGCGGCGACCACCTCGCCGGCCACCTTGCCCAGCCCGGTCAGCACGGCGTCGCTGAGGAAGCGCATCTCGACACCGTGCTCCTCCTGCAGCGTGCGGTAGGCCTGGGCGTTCTTGGCCACGAACTCCGAGAGCACCACGCTGTTGGCCATCTCGTTGGCGGCCTGCACGATCGCCTTCATGTCGTCGGGCAGCTCCTCCCAGGCGGCCTTGTTGATGAAGCAGTCGAGCACGCCGCAGGGCTCCATCCAACCGGGCCAGACGCAGTACTTCGCCACCTTGTGCAGGCCGAAGGCCATGTCGTTGAGGGGGCCGACGAAGTCGGCGCCGTCGATGGCATTGGTCTGCAGCGCCTGCGGCACCTCGCCCAGCGGCACCTGCACCGGCGTCGCGCCGATCTCGCGCAGCACCTTGGCGCCCAGGCCGCCGGAGCGGACTTTCAGGCCCTTGTAGTCCTCCAGGCTGTTGATCTCGGCGTTGAACCAGCCGGCCGACTGCACCGAGGTGTTGCCGCTCGGCAGGAACTTCACGCCCATCTCGCCGTAGACCTTGTCGGCGATCTCCTGGCCGCCGCCGAAGCGGAACCAGGCGTTCTGCTCCTGCGTGGTCAGGCCGAAGGGCAGCGGCGTGAAGAACTGCACCGCCGGCAGCTTGCCCGCCCAGTAGGCCGGGTAGCCGTGGCCCATCTCCAGGCCGCCGTCCGCGACCACGTCCATTACCTGCAGCGGCGGCGCGATCTCGCCGGCGGCATAGAGCTCGATGGTCAGCCGCCCGCCCGAGGCCTTGGAGACGTAGTCGGCGACGAGCTGCGGACCGGTCCACAGCAGCGGCGAGTTCTGTCGCCAGGTCGCCTGCATCCGCCACTTGATGCGGTTCTGCGAGATCGCCGGGCTGGCGACCCCGGCGGCCGCGACGCCCGCGGCGCCAAGGGCGCCGGCCGCCTTGAGGAACTGTCTGCGCTTCATTCTTCTCGACTCCTTTCGCTCTCCCAGACTCGACCGGACCTGCGCGGACCGACCGCCTTCCCGTCCGCCGCCCGCCCCTGGCGGACGGCCGTCAGAAGAGGAGCCCCGGCAGCCATGTCGCCAGCTCCGGAAAGATCCAGAGCAGCGCCACCGCCAGGATTTGGATGACGACGAAGGGCACCACGCCGCGGTAGATCGTCGTGACCGAGAGGGTCTTGGCCACGCCCTGCAGGTAGAAGATCGCGAAGCCGAACGGCGGCGTCAGGTAGCTGGTCTGCAGCACGATCGCCATGGCCACGCCCAGCAGCACCGGGTCCGCGCCCATCATGATCAGCACGGGGGCGAAGATCGGCACGACGATGAAGATGATCTCGAAGGTGTCGATCAGGAAGCCCAGGAAGAACATCACCGTCAGGACGAAGATCAGCCCGCCCAGCAGGCCGCCCGGCATGTCCTGCAGCAGATCGGTGATCACGTCGTCGCCGCCGAAGCCGCGGAAGACCAGCGCGAAGACCGTGGCGCCGATCAGGATGGCGAAGATCATGTTGCTGATGAAGAAGGTCGAGCGCGACACGTCGCTCAGCAGGCCGGCATGGAAGCGCCCGCGCAGCGCCGCGATGGCGCAGGCGCCCAGGGCGCCGACCGCCGCCGATTCCGTCGCCGTGGCGATGCCGGTGAGGATCGAGCCCAGGACCAGCACGATCAGGGTGATCGGCGGCACCACCGCGACCAGCGCCCGGCGGCCGAGGGTGTCGCGCTCCTGCGCCGTCATGGCGACCGGCGGGCAGCTCTCCGGCCGGCGCCAGGCGCAGAGCAGCAGCCAGGCGATGTAGAGCACCACCAGCACCAGGCCCGGCAGCAGCGCCGCGGCGAAGAGGTCGGTGATGGACACCGCGTCGGAGCTGAAGCGCCCGAGCCGCAGGTTGGCCTGGGTGTTGGCGTTCTGCAGCATGATCCCGAGCAGGATCAGCACCGTCGACGGCGGGATGAGCTGGGCCATGGTGCCGGAGGCGCAGATCACGCCGCTGGCCAGGCGCTGGTCGTAGCGCGCCCGTGCCATGGCCGGCAGGCTGATCAGCCCCATGGTCACCACCGTGGCGCCGACGATCCCCGTCGAGGCCGCCAGGAGCGCGCCCACCAGCACGACCGAGATGCCCAGGCCGCCGCGCAGGTTGCCGAAGGCCTGCCCCATGGTGATCAACAGGTCCTCGGCAATGCGCGAGCGCTCCAGCACCACGCCCATGAAGACGAAGAGCGGCACGGCGACGAGCGTCTCGTTGGTCATCAGGTCGACGATCCGCCCGGCGATCGAGGACATCATGCCCCAGACGAAGACGTCCAGCGCCGCCCCCAGGGCGGCGAAGGCGACGCCCACGCCGATCAGGCCGTAGGCCACGGGAAAGCCGGTCAGCAGCACCAGGAAGGCGCCCGCGAAGAGCAGCAGCGACAGCGTGCCGCCGAGGTCGTCACCCATTGCGGCGATCCTCCAGCAGGTCGTCGGCGGGCCCGGCCCGCAGGGCGTCCAGCGCGCGCACCGCGAGAGAGACGCCCTGCAGCGCGGTGAGCGCGCAGAACAGCGGAACGCAGAGTTTCAGGACGTAGAGGAAGGGCAGGCCGTCGATGGTCGGCGAGGCCTCGAGCGCGCGCAGCGAGCGATAGACGCTGGGCCAGGCGACGGCCGCGACCGCGTAGCAGGACGGCCAGAGCAGAAGCACCACACCGAGCAGATTGACCAGCGCTTGGCCGCGCGCCGGCAAGTGGCCGTAGAGCACCTCGACCCGGACATGGCGGTTCTGTTGCAGCAGATAGGGCGCACCGAGCGTGAAGATCACGCCGTTGAGCCACACGAAGCTCTCGGACAGCCAGGGGAAGCCGATCCCCACCGCATAGCGCAGCACCACCACGGCGGCGGCCAGCAGCACCACCAGCGGCACAGCGAGGATCAGCAGCCGGCCGAGCAGCGCGATGAGCCGGTCGATGTGGTCGGCGAGCCGTCGAAGCGCGACCAAGGCTCAGCGCTCCCGTCGATGGGCGGCGGCTACCGCAGCAGCGGTGGCGGTGGCGGTGGCGGTGGCAGCGCGTCGCGGGCAGCCGCCGGCCTCGTCATGCGACCGGCGCTGGCCGGTGCGCCCGGCAGTGGTCGTCATCCCTGACCTCCCCGTTTCCCGAAGGCGTTGGGCCCGCCCTGTCCGGCACGGCCGCCCTCCGAAATTATCTTCTAATTGCGCAGTATACTGATTAGTTTCTGCGGCTGTCAATGAGTTGCTTTCGCAGGCTGCTCCTGCAACGGCATTTTTTATAAATTATTGAAAAATCGCATTATTTTCCTATTTTTTGGAGAACCGCCTCGCGGGGCGGCTGCTGGCAATGAGTGGATTATTGGAAATTGCACGTTGAATTTTATGATCCCATATTGACTAATAGGCGATCATGAAATCCGCTGACGCTCAGGGGCGGCGCAGCGGCGTCCGCAGGCAAAGCAGAAAGGTCACGCAAGCATGGCGAAGACGTCCAAGGCGAAAGCCAAAGCGACGACACCGAAGCGATCCGCCGAGACGGACTCTCCGAGCAAGGCCGGCCACCCCGCCGAGGCCAAGTCGGGCGACGCCAAGACGGGCGACGCCAAGACGGGCGGCGCCCCCAGCCCGCTGCTGTTCGAGCGCCTGCCCCTCTGGTCGCGGCCCGGCTATCTGGTCCGGCGCGTTCACCAGATCCACCAGGCGCTGTTCCTGGAGGAGTGCAAGGACTTCGAGATCACGCCGGTGCAGTACGGCCTGCTGACCACCCTGAAGCACACGCCGGACCTGGACCAGAACTCGCTCGGCCAGGAACTCGGCCTCGACCGGACCAACGTCGCCGACGTTCTGGTGCGCCTGAGCAAGCGCGGCCTGGTCGAGCGGCGCAAGAGCGAAGAGGACCGCCGCATGGTCCTGGCCCGCCTGACGCCGGAGGGCGAACGCGTGACCGACGAGATGTTCGAGGCGATGCGCCGCGCCCAGGAGCGGCTGCTGGAGCCGCTGCTGCCGCAGGAGCGCAACGCCTTCGTCACCATGCTGATCCGGCTGGTCGACGGCAACAATCACCTCGGACGCACCGTCTTCAACCCGAAGTGACCGGCGCAAGGGCCGAGTCGGGCCGCCCCGCCACCGCCTCAGACCGGCAGCACCAGGGCGTTGGGCACCAGCAGGTTGTCGTAGACGCACACCCGCCGGCGCAGCAGCAGGCCGCTGTCGTCGCCGCGCACGAACTGGTCGTGGTAGACGCCGGACTGGTGGATCGTGACCTTGGCTTCGTCGTGCAGCGTCTGCAGCAGCAGGTAGGTCGAGGCCGCCCGCACGGTCTCGCCCTCGGCCGCCACGATGCGCGTGTTGCTGACGACGTGGCGCAGGTAGCGCGGCGCGAACATCGCGGTGTTGGCGATGGCGTAGGCCCGGTCCTTCAGCATGGCCTTGCCCTCGCAGTAGATCAGCCCGACCGGCAGCGCCGCCTCGAAGTTCTCCCGCGCGGTCACGCTGTAGAAGCCGTCCTCGGTGAAGAACTCCGGCCAGTCCTGCAGGTCGCCCTCGTCCAGCGTGTGGCAGTAGGCGGCGTTGAAGGCCTCGATCTCCAGGCGCAGGCCGTGCTGCTGCAGCAGGGCGCTCGGCATAGTCGACATCTTGACGTCCCTCGTTCCGCTCAAATCAAAGCCCCAGCTCGCGCCGCCAGTAGCGGTACAGGCCGCGGATCGCCGCCTCCGAGATGAGGGTGTCCGAGGTCCCCGCGGGCGTGTCCGGGTCCAGCGCCACGAGGTGTTCGCCCGGCCGCCCGCGCAGCATGCCGTCCTGAACGAACTTGATCGCCTCGTTGTCCTCCAGGCCGAGGAAGCCGGCGGGGCCCATCAGATTACCCTGGCGCAGACGATGCCGGGTCATCTCCGCGTCGTCGTCGGCATAGCCGAACATGGTCCAGTTCATGACGAACTCGTTCGGCCCGTTCGGCACGATCTGGCGCACGCCGAGGGTGTTCATCTCGCGCTGGACGACCAGGTTCGGCCAGATGGTCTGCATGGTGACCGACCAGGGGGAGTCGAACTCCTCCACGTAGTCCATGAAGCGCGCGTCGTTCAGCCCCATGCCCTCGCGGTAGGCCCGCATCTCCTTGCGGGCTTCGGCGTCGACCTTGGTGCCGTCGGACTTGGCCGAGGCCATGGTGCCATGCCGGCCGGTGGCGTCGCAGATCATCTGCGACTTGTTGCCGGCGACCAGCAGGCCGAAGGTCACCAGGAAGGTGTGCAGCAGGGTCGCGTGGTAGGGGTCCTTCAGGTTCTCGTGGTAGAGCTTCCAGTTCCCCGGCAGGGTGTTGCGGTAGTAGCCCAGGATCTTCAACGGCTTGCCGTGGAACACCGCGTCGAAGTCGCGAACGATCTCCGGCCCCATGTAGTCGGCCAGATCGGGCATATCCTCGGCGTAGGAGGCGAAGACCACGCCGCCGCGCCGGGCCACGGCCAGCTTGCGGACCCCGTGCGCCTCCGGCTTGAAGTCCTTGGGCATGCCGCCCTTGCCGGCGACGCCGCGCCGGAAGGGAACGCCGGTCAGGTTGCCTGCCAGGTCGTAGGACCACTGGTGATAGGGACAGACGAACTCCTTGGCGTTGCCGCGCGCGGCGCGGCAGAACTCGGCCGCGCGGTGGGCGCAGCGGTTCTCGAAGACGTTGACCGCCCCGTCGGCGCCGCGCGCCACCACCACCGGGGTCGGCCCGACGTTGGAGCGCACGAAGTCGCCAGCCTCGGGGATCTCCGCCTCCAGCGCCACGTAGTTCCAGGTGCGCCCGTGGAAGATCCGCTCGACCTCGCGGGCATAGATCGTCTCGTCGGTGTAGACCCAGTCGGGGATGCGCGATTCATCCTCCGGCCAGCGGTAGCGCTCTTGCAGGCTCTTTTGGGCGCTCTTCGGGGGAATGTCCGTCATGGGCGTGTCGCTCTCCTTTCGCCTCCTGGCTGCCACCGCCGCGCCGCCGGCCGCCGGCGTCGCGGGGTCGAGCCTCTCGCCCGCCTCCAGCAGCGCGCGGCCCTGCCGCGCGCCCTCGGGATCGTCGAAGCTGACGACGGCCGCCACGCGGCCCTCGGCGTCCAGGCAGAAGAAGCTCTCGGCCTGCGGCCGGGCGGCGGCGCGGCGCACCAGGTTCTGGTCGGGTGCCGGCAGGCCGTAGATCTGGATCGTGCCGCCGAACTGGTCCGACCAGAACCAGGGCGTGGTCTCGTAGCGGCTGGGCCGCCCGACGGCGCTGCGCCCGGCCGCGACGCCCTGGTCCTGGGCGTTGCGCCAGGACTCCAGACGCAGCGGCGCGGCCTTGCCGGCGTGGGGATAGCCGGCGACGTCGCCGGCGGCGAAGATGTCGGGATCGGAGGTGGCGCCGTAGGCATCGACCGTCACGCTCCCGTCGACGGCGAGCCCGGCGGCCTCCGCCAGCTCCAGGTTCGGCGCCGCGCCGACGCCGACGACCACCAGGTCCGCCGCCAGACGGCGGCCGTCAGCCAGGCGCACCGCCTCGACCGCGCCGTCGGCGCCGGCCGCAAGGCCCGCGACCTCGACGCCGGTTTCGAGGGCCACGCCCCCTGCGCGCGCCCGCGCGGCCACGGCCTCGGCCGCCTCGGCCGGCAGCAGCCGGCTCATCAGCGCCGGTGCGCGCTCCAGCAGCGTCACCTCGAGGCCGAGCGCGCGCGCGCTGGAGGCGACCTCCAGACCGATGAAGCCGCCGCCGACCACGACCAGGCGGCGCGCGCGCCGCAGCGCCGCCGCCAACCGCCGCGAGTCGTCCAGGCTGCGCAGGGCGTACACGCCCGGCAGCTCAACGCCCGGCAGCGCCAGCCGGCGCGCGCGCGCGCCGGTCGCCAGGATCAGGCGGCCGTAGCCGCAGGTCTCGCCACCGTCGAGCCGCAGGGTCCTGGCCGCGCGGTCGATCGCCTCGACGCGCCGGCCGGTCATCAGCTCGATGGACAGCTCGGCCAGGCGCGCGGCGCTGAGCACCTGCGCCGCCTCGACCGCGACCCCTTCGGTCAGGAAGGTCTTGGACAGGGGCGGCCGTTCATAGGGCAGCTCGGGCTCGTCGCCGATCAGCAGGATGCGCCCCGTGAAGCCGGCCAGCCGCGCCGCCTCGGCCGCGCGCGCGCCGGCCTGCCCGGCCCCGACCACCACCAGCGGCGCGCCGTCCAGCGGGTCCGCCACCGCCAGATCTTCGGCCGGCCCCTCTGCCGAGGCGGCCGGGCCGGACCGGTCGGACGGGGCGGCGATCTCGGCGGGCCGTTCGAGATCGACGAAGACGGCGCCGCCCTCCAGCTTCACCGCAAAGGTGCGCAGGTCCTCGGTGACCGGCGGCCCCATCGCCTTGCCGGTGCGGATATCGAACAGCCCCTGGTGCAGCGGGCACTCGACGCAGCCGTCCTCGACATAGCCGTCGGTGAGCAGCGCGAACTGGTGAGTGCAGACATTGCCGATCGCGTAGATCTCGCCGTCCAGCACGAAGAGCGCCACACGCTCCCCCTCGACCTCGATCGCAAGCTGCCCGGCGGCGCGGACCTGCGCCTCCTCGGCGACCTGTAACCACCCCATAGAGGCCTCCCTCCTCACCGGTTTGCCGCTTCCTTGGCTCGGCTTCGATTCATATACTCAGTATACTGCAGAATTTTCCAGAAGCAATAGCCGATCGAATATCGAGTTTCCCTACCCCGCCTTATTGAAACCCACGATTTTCCTCAGTATACCTCTTTTATAGCCACCGCCCGCCAGCGGGACACCGCGCCGAGCCAGACCATGCGCCTGCCCCAGCCCCTTCCCGCCGCCGCCGACGCGGTGCGCCCGGCCCGCCCCCGGGCGCAGGCGGCGGTGCGCAGGCCGGACCGCCGGGCGGGCGACCGCCTGGCCATCGGGCTGCTTCCTCTCGCCGGCGGCGAAGCCTTCGAGGAAACGCTGGTGCGGCGCGGCTTCCAGACCGCGAACGCCCTGGCCGGCGGCCAGCTCTTCACCCTCGCGGACGTAACGGCGGGGGCGGCCGGCCCGGCGCTAGACTGTCTCTTCGTCCTCGCCCCCTGGGACAGCGCCGGGCTGTCGCGACGCGACCGCGTCCGGCTGCGCGCTGCCGCGCACCGGGCCCGGGCGACGGTCGGCATCGGCGCCGGCGCGCTGGCGCTCCACACGGCCGGCCTGCTCGACGGCGCCGAGATCGCCGTCCCCTGGGCCGAACGCGCCAAGGTCCGCGAACTGCATCCCCAGGCCGTCTTTCCCGACGCCGCCTGCATCTGGCACGGACGCACGGCGAGTTGCGTCGGGCGCGTCGCCACGCTGGACGCCGTCCTCGCCTGCATCGACCGCTGCGCCGGCCGGCCGGCCCTGGCGCGGGAGACCGCCGCCGCCCTGCTCTACCCAGGCCCCGGCACAGCCGGCGTGACGCCGGCGCCGGCGGGCGGCGGCGCGAGCTGTCACCGCGCGGCTTTCGCCAGCCGCCTCACCCGCCTGCTGCGCGACAACATCGAGCAGCCCTTGACCACGGCGGCCATCGCCGCCCGGCTGCACAAGTCGCCTCGCGCCGTCCAGCGCAGCGCGCTGCGCGAGCTGGGTTGCACCGTCATGGCCTACTACCGGAGGATTCGCCTGGAGCACGCCCACTGGCTGCTCGGCGCGACCGACCGCCCGATCTCCGAGATTGCCCTGGCCGCCGGCTTTCCCTCCCACGCCGCCTTCAGCCGCAGCTACCGCGCCCACTACGGCCGCAGCCCGACGGCCGCCCGCAAGGGCGCGGCGGCCTGACGGGCTGCGGTCACCCCGCTGCGCGTCCTACGCGCCCGGCGTCAGGTCCTGCAGCCGCGGCAGCGCCGCGTCGAGGGGCAGAACCTCGGCGTACTTCTGGGCCATGTCGAACAGGCTGGCCTCGTGCGGCGCCTCGGCCCGATCGCCGACGCAATCGGCGACCACCAGCGGCCGGAAGCCGTGCGACATGGCGTCGACCACGCTGGCGCGCACGCAGCCGCTGGTCACGGCCCCGGCCACCGCCAGGGTGCGCACGCCGCGCGCGCTCAGCCAGGGGGCCAGATCCGTGCCGAAGAAGGCCGAGGGCACGGTCTTGCGCACGACCAGCTCGCCGGGCGCCGGCGCCAGCTCCGGAACCACGGCGCTGCGCGGCGCGGCCTCGGTCAGGGTCAGCATGCCGGGCACCTTCAGGGAGAAGATGTTGCCGTCGGCGCCGTCGTCGGCGAACACGATCCGGCTGTGCGCGACCGGCCAGCCGGCCGCGCGGGCCGCCGCCAGCAACGCGCGCGTGCGCGCGATCGCCGGGGCGATGTTGCCGCCGCCGAAGACCTCCGGGTCGGCGAAGCCCTCGACGAAGTCGACGATCAGCAGCGCCACCGGCCCCTTCAGCTCCAGCGGCGTGCCGAAGCCCTGGCGCCGGTAGGGCGCGAGCCGCTCCGCCTGCGCCGTGTCGACCGGCTCGCGCGCGCTCACCGCGCGCCCTCCGCGTCCGCGACGACACGCCCCTCGCGCACCACCTCCGCGCCGTCCAGGCGGACGGTGCAGTTGCGCAGCGGAATGTCCATGTGGCAGGCGGTCGTACGCGCGCCGCCGGCCTCGTTGTTCGGTCCCAGGGAGAAGAGGAAGTTGCCCGCCACCGCGCGGGCGTCCATGGCGATGGTCGCCTCGCGGTCGTAGAGCCCCAGGGTCGACCACTTGGCGCGCGGCTGCAGGCCCCAGCCGATGTGCGACATGGCGTAGGCCTCGGGATCGTCGAAGCTCGCCATGTACTCGCGCAGCAGCGCGGCGTCGACGCCGCCCTCGATCGCCACGGCGTAGCCGTTCTCCACCGTGACGGTGATGGGGTCCTGCACGTAGCTCTTCTGCGGCAGCAGGATGTCGCCGCGCTCGATCACGATGCGCCCATGGCTGCCGCCCTCGTTGGGAAAGGTCAGCGCAAAGCCGCTCGGCCAATGGTCCCAGCGGCCGGGCTCGTCGACGAAGCCGTACTCGGCGATGGCGGGAAACTCGCCCAGCTCGCAGGTCAGCTCGGTGCCCGAGGCCGAGACGACCTCCATGCGGCTGGCGGCCTCGATCCGTGCGGCCGCCCGCTTGACCCGCGCGCGGTCGGCCTCGCTCGGCGTCAGGCGGACCAGGATCTCCGGCGGTTCGACCGCCAGCAGGATCTTGGTCCCGGTCTTCAGGATGTCGAGCTGCTCGGGCGAGAACAGCAGCGTCATCAGGTCGAGCACCAGGTCGCTGGCCTTGAGCGCGGCGATCGCGGCGGCGTTGCCGGTCAGCGGCGTCTCACCGAGGTAGGCCAGCGGGTCCCGGCTCAGCGCCTTCTCGCCGTTGACCGGCGGCAGGTCGAGCTGGCTGACCACTGCGCCGCAGGCCTGGGCGGCCAGCTTGGCCATGGCCAAGGTCTGGGGATGGGTGTTGGCGCTCGTCAGGATGGTGACGCTCTGCCCCGCCTCCAGCTTGGAAAGGCGTAGCACCTCGCGCCAGGCGGCATAGAGTTGATGGTCGCTGACTGGCATGGCCTGTCCTCCTCGGCCTGGACCGCGGCCGGGCGGCCCCGCCCGGCCGTCGCGTCCGGTTGGTCTCACACGGCGGCGCCCAGGAACGTCCCGAAGGCGCGGTAGAAGCCGGCCTCGTCGTCCCAGGGGATCATGTGCCCGGCCTGCGGCACCGTCTCGACCTCCAGGCCGGGCAGGAGCTGGCGCAGTTCGACCACATCCTCGTCGAGGATCACCTCCCCCCGGCCGGCGCGGATCAGCCGGGCGGGGATGGCGATCTGCGGCAGGTCGGCGTGGAAGTCGTCCTCGTGGAAGTCGGCGAAGCTCTGCCGCACGGCCCGCTCGTCGCAGGTGTGCAGCCACTCCGCGCGCAGGGCGCGCTGCTCTGCGCTCCAGCTCGGGCAGAACGCCCGCATGTCCTCGGCGCTCATGCCCGCGGCGGCCTGGCGGATGCTGTCGACGTACCAGGGCAGCTTCGAGGGGTAGGCGCGCCGCCCCGGCCCCGAGACCGGCGGATCGACCATGACCAGGCGCGCCGCCTCGGGCGCGCCGCGCCGCAGCGCGCGCGTGGCGATGCGCGCGCCCATGGAGTGGCCGACCAGGCTGCAGCGCGTCAGCCCGAGCGCCTGCAGGAAGCCGCGCAGGTCGTCGGCCTGGGCATCGACGCCGTAGTCGAGCGAGTCGCCGGCCGCCGACAGGCCACGGCCGCGCACGTCGAGCACGTAGGTGTCGAAGCGCTGCCCGAAACGCTCCGCGACGAAGCCCCAGGTGACCGCCGGGCTGGTGATGCCGGGCACGATGACGACCGGGCCCGGGCCCTCGGCCGCCCCATCTGCCGGCCCGTTCACGCGCTCGTTCGCGCGCTCGTTCGCTGGCCCGTAGCGCAGATAATGCTGACGAATGCCGTTGGCCTGGACGTTCGCGCCGTAGCGGAAACTGCTGGTCATCGACCCCCTCTTTCTTCGCACTGCTGTGACATCGGAGACTTGCGCCCCTCTCGGGCGGTTTGCGCCCGTGCGGACCCACTTCGGTGGGCCCGCCGGTTGGGCAAAAAACCGCTCTAACCCAGAGACTTGGCGTGATGCTCTCCGACCTGGCGACTCGCCGAGGCGGGTCACCCAGGTCGGGCCTCGCTCTAGTAGGCGCCGGACAGGAGCGCGCCGGCGCCCGGCGCACGCGCTTCCAACCCCAGCGCCTTCAGCATGGCGTAGGTCGTGGCGATGGCGGCGGTGACCACCGGCTTGCCGGTCGCCGCCTCGACCCGCTCGACGCTGGCGAGCGAGGGCATCTGGACGCAGGCCGAGAGGACCACCGCGTCGACCTCCGCGGTCGGCAGCTCCGCCACGATCTCCGGCAGGCGCGCCGGATCGTGCCGGCCGACCGCCAGGTTGTCGGGGATCTCCAGCGCCCGCCAGGCGGCGACCCGGTAGCCTTCGTGCTCGATGTAGTCGACCACCGTCTCGGCGAGCGGCCTCATGTAGGGGCAGACCAGCGCGACCCGCTTGGCGCCGATGACGCCCAGGGCATCGCAGAGCGCGCCGGCGCTGGTGACCACCGGGGCCGGCCCGCCGTTGTCGGCGGCCACGCCCTGCAGCCGGCGGCTGCTCTCCCGGTGATAGCCGCGCCCCATCGACATGATGGCGACCAGGCAGGCGTAGCCCATGACGTCGACCCGCGCGTCGCTCAGCTCCTGGGCGCAGCGGTCCGACTCGCCATCCATGGCGGCGAGCTCGTCGCGGCTGACGGTCTTCATGCGCATGCGGCTGGCGTGGAAGGTGAAGCGCTCCGGCAGGATCGCCTCGCGGGCGCGCAGGATGGCCGGGATCTCCGTCTCCATCGTGGTGTTGGAGCTGGGGACGATCTGTCCGATGCGAAAACTCTCGAAAGTCATCTCGCGTCCTTGCAGGGGGGACCAGGGAACGGCAGCGGCCGGGCTCTAAAGGCCGAACAGCCGGGCGGCGTTGTCGCGGCAGACCTTGCGGCGCACGCCCGCGTCGAGCGGCGCGGTGTCGATGAAGTCGGCCGCCAGCGCCGTGCTCTCGTAGGGGTAGTCGATGGAGAAGAGCACCGCGTCCTCGCCCATCTCGCCGATCGCGGCCGCGAGGGTCGGATGCGAACAGACGCCCGAGGTGGTGATCAGGATGTTGCGGCCGAAGTATTCGGAGGGGCGGCGCGCCAGGGTGACGCCGCAGGGATAGACGGCGAAGCGGCTGTCGAAGCGCCAGCGCAGGAAGGGCAGCCCCTCGCCCATGTGGCCGAGCACCAGCTTGACCTCGGGGAAGCGGTCGAACACGCCGCCGAACAGCAGGCGCAACGCATGGCTGCCGGTCTCCACGCCCCACCCCCAGGTGGCGCCGTGCAGCTCGGGATGGTCGGCGAGGCACAAGGGCTGCTGCTTGGCGTTCGTCGGGTGCAGATAGAACGGCACCCCCAGGTCCTGTAGCGTCGCCCAGAAGGCGTCGTACTGCGGCGCGTCGTAGTAGACGCCGTCGGTGTGCCCGTTCACCAGGCAGCCCTTGAAGCCGAGCTCGCGCACGCAGCGCTCCAGCTCGCGCGCCGCCGCCTCGGGGTCGTGCATCGGCAGCGCGGCGAAGCCGGCGTAGCGCGCGCCGTGGGGCGCGATGCGCTCGGCCAGGTAGTCGTTGGCGCGGCGCGCCTCGGCCGCGGCGGTCGCCAGGTCCGGCGCGCCCTGCACACCGGGGCCGGTCTGCGACAGGATCGCCGTCTCGATCCCGTAGGCGTCCATCAGCTCCAGCCGCTCGCCGTCGAAGTCGGCCAGGCGCCGCGTCAGGGTCTGCGCCGCCTCGGCGCCGATCAGCTTGAGGAAGGCCGCGGAGTAACCCTCCAGCCCCGGCGTCATGAAGTGCTCTTCGAAGACGATCTTCGGCGTTCGCGTCACGGCGCGTCCTCCCTTCCCGAACCGGTTATTCTTGCAGGTATACTGAGTAGCAATCCCGGCTGCCGCCCCCATTCGGCCCGCCTCCTCGCAGGTGAACCATGCGAGAAAACCCGACTTCATGGCCGCGCCCGCTCCAACCCCCAGGCCTGCTGCTTCCATATTTTTTCTCAGTATACTGATGATAAACCGAAACGCAATCCTCGACATCCAGCCGCCGCCACGCCGCGTCGGCCCGCCCCGAGGGGGCGCGTGCCGCCGGCGGACTCGAACTGCCGGCGCCTGGCGCTGCCGGCGTCGCCTCTCAGGCGTCGGCAGACGAGAGGCAGCCGGCGGCGAGCAGGGTCAGGAACTCGTAGGCAACCGTGGCCGCCAGGAAAGCGGACATTCCGCCAGGGTCGTGCGGCGGGCTGATCGTGTTAATGTCGATCGCGACGACGTTCAGCCCGGCGGTCTCGCGGAGCGCCGCCAACCCCTCGCGCGCCGAAACGCCGCCCCAGGCGGGCGTGCAGACACCGGGCGCCACCGAGGGGTCGAAGAAATCCATGTCGAAGCAGAGATAGACCGGCCGCGCCCCGATAGTCTCGCGCACCTCCGCCAAGACCGCGGAGATACCGCGCGCCAACAGGTCGTCGATCGACACGATGCGGTAACCGAGCTGGCGACCGTAGTCGTAGACCCCGGGCACCATGTGGCTGCGGCGGGTCCCGATGTGAAACGAACGGCGGGTGTCGACCACCCCCTCCTCGAAGGCGCGGGCGAAGGGCGTGGCGTTGTTATAGCCGTCGATCGGATAGGCGTCAGTGTGTGCATCCAGGTGCAGCACGCAGAGCCCGGGGTGGCGCCTCGACAGCGCCCGCATCTGCGGCAACGCAATCGCCCCGTCGCCGCCGAAGATCAGCGGCACGGCCCCCTTCGACAAGGCCAGCTCCATGGCCCGCTCCATCACCGTAAAGGACGGCTCGATTTCACCCGGACTGACCCGCGCGTCCCCCAAGTCGACGAGGCCCAGTTCGGCCAGTGGATTGATGCCACTGTCACCGTCGAAGGGCCGTAACAGCAGCGATTGCTCGCGGATCGATGCCGGCCCTAGCCGCGCGCCGACCCGCGTCGGGTGAGTGCCGCAGTCGAATGGCAGACCCAGAATCACCGCCCGTGCGCCGCCGGGGTCGGTCGCTGCCGGCACGCCCATGAAGGTCGTCGTCAACTGGAAGGGGGAGCTGTCCATGGATGCGGCTCTCGGATCGGACCAGTTTCGGAGTGGAGAAGGTATCGATTGCGCTCTGCTGCACTGACGGCGGGGGTAGCCCGCCGCCGGCGCTAGCGAAGCCGCATCAGCTCGCGATCAAATCGGTGTAGCGGTTCAGGGTCTCGGCGTAGTGATCGGCATACCAGAAGGCGTCCGCCGCCATTTGGCGGGCGTAGTTCTCCGGGCTGCCAGGATCGTCGGCGCGCAGCGCCTCGGGCACCAAGTCCGAGGCCGCCGGGTTGATCGGCCCGTTGCCCAGCCATTCGAAGAGGGCGACCTGGCTGGCCGCATCCTGGGTCGCGGCGACGAAGTCCCAGATCCGCGCCCCGGCCGGATTGCCCTTCGGCACCAGCCAAGCGCCGGCGAAGAGGATGCCCTGGTTGAAGTGGAAGTCGACGCGTCCCTCCGTCTCCTTGCGCAACAGCAGCGCGCGGGTGTGCCAGAGGTTGCCCAGCGCGACCTCGCCGTTACGGAACAGCTCCTGGCTCTGCGAGCCGCTGGTCCAGAAGATCGTCTGGTCCTTGATCTCGCGGATCTTCTCGAAGGCGCGCTCGATGTCGATCGGGTAGATCGCCTCCGGCGCCACGCCGTCGGCCAGCAGGGCCGCCTCCAGCATGCCCTCGACGTTGTTGCGCAGCGTGCGCCGGCCGGGGAAGTCCTTGACATTCCAGAAATCCGCCCAGGTCTCCGGGCGGGCCGGCAGCGCCTCGCGGTCCCAGGTCAGGCTGAAGGAATAGAGATAGCTGCCGACGCCCCAGTCGGTGCGATGCACCTCCCGCAGCTTGTCCGGATCGACCACCGACCAGTCGACCGTCTCGAGCAGGCCCTGCCGCCCCAGGTCCAGCGAAGCCGGCAGGTTGCGGTCGCAGAGGTCCCAGACCACCGCGCCGCTCTCGACCATGGCCTTGATCTTCCCCGAGGTCGGCCCGGCGCCGTCGACCACGGCCTCCATGTCGCTCTGCGCCGCGTTGAAGGGCGCGGCCCAGACCTCCTCGAAGGCGGGCACGGCGTCGCCGCCCCAGTTGACGATCACCAGTTCGTCGGAAGCCGCATGGGCCGGCGTCAGGCGCAGCCCGGCCGGCGCGACGCCGAGCAGTGCGAGCGCCCCGAGAAAGCGGCGCCGGTGCACCTTGCGCCCCTGCGTCTCGCGTCGCAGCAGGGCGAGGCAGTCGGCAACGAAATCCTTATCGACCGAGTGTCGGGTCATTTCACCTTTCCTTCCCTGTTCTGTTTGTCGTCTCACGCGGCCGGTCCCACGAGGAGCGGCGGCGCCATCCCGTTCAGTCATCCCTTTCAGCCATCCCGCTTGGCGCCGCCGCGCCCCTGCAGCAGCATCAGCGCGACGGTGACGAAGATCATCAGCGTGCCAAGCGCGGCGATAGCGGGGTCAATGTTGTCCTGCAGGCCGTCCCAGATCCGCTTCGGCAGCGTGTAGACGTCGCGCAGAGTGATGAAGAGTGCGACGATGATCTCATCCCAGGAGATAAAGAAGGCGAAGGTGGCGCCGGCCAGCAGGCCGCCCTTGATCTGCGGCAGCACCACCCAGACCAAGCTGCATCGGGCGCTGGCGCCGAGGCTGCGTGCGGCCTGCTCCGTACGCGGGTCCAGGTTGGCCAGGGCGGCGGCCACGGTCAGGATCACGAAGGGGGTGCCCTTCATGCCGTGCACCAGCATCACCCCGACATAGGTGTCAAGCAGGCCGATCTCCGCCCAGCCCTTGTAGAAGGCCACCGAATGGACGATCGGCGGCACGATCATCGGCGCCAGCATGACCGGCTGCAGGAAGCGGGCGGCCAGCCCGCCGCGGCGCCAGACGCCGACGGCGAAACTGGTGCCCAGGAGGAGGGCCAGGACCGCGGCGCCGCAGGCGACCAGCAGGCTGTCGGCCAGGCTGAGCAGCCAACCCTCGTCGGCCAGCAGGCTGGCGTAGTGGCGCAGCGAGACACCCTCGTCCGGCAGCGAGAGATAGCGATGCGGCGTCAGCGAGATCGGCAGCATAACCAGCAGCGGCAGGCCGAGGAAGCAGGCGACCAGCCAGGCGGTCAGCCGCGGCCAGGAGAACGGCCGTTTTGCGCGGGCCGGGCTCATGGCTGCCGCCCCTTGGCGGCGATCGTGCCGCCGACCTGCAGGTAGCGACTCATCCAGACCGTCAGCGCGACCACAGCGACCACCAGGACCGTGGCCAGCATGGTGGCCACCCCCCAACGCAGCGTCTCGGAGATCTGGATCGAGATGTACTCGGCGACCATCACGACCTTGCCGCCGCCGAGGATGGCCGGCGTGATGTAGAAACCGAGCGAGAAGATCAGCACCAGGATGCCGGCCCCGGCCACGCCCGGCAGGCTCTGGGGGAAGAAGACCCACCAGAAAGTGCGCCAGCGCGAGGCGCCGAGCGCACGGGCGGCGTCGAGCAGCCGCCGGTCGATGCCGCTCATGTTCGCGTAGAGCGGCAGAATGGCGTAGGGCAGCATGTAATGGACCATGCCGACGATCACGCCGAACTCGTTGCGCACGAGGCGCAGCGGCGTATCGATCAGGTCCAGGCCCATCAGCGCCTGGTTGATCAGGCCGTTGGGCTGCAGGATGGCGACCCAGGCATAGGCGCGGATCAACGCGCTGATCCAGAAGCTGGCGAGCACGACGAAGATCAGCGCGGTGCGCTCGCGCGGGCCGACGCTGGTCAGTCCCAGCGCCACCAGGTAGCCAAGCAGAAGGGTCAGCCCCGTGGTCACCAGGCTGACGCGCAAGGTGTTCTCGAGCACCCGGTGCAGGGCGCCGCTGTCAAGCAGCAGGGCATAGTTCTGCACGCCGGGCCGCGGCTCCATGACGCTGAGCAGCAGCACGTTGAGCACCGGCAGGAAGTAGAAGGCGGCCAGGAACAGGCAGGGCGCCGCGATCAGCAGGAGCGTGAAGCGGTCGCCGGTCCGCCTGCGCTGGCGCGACGCCGCGCCCGACCGGAAACCGGCCGGAGCGGAAATGGCGCCGACCCCGCTCATGCCGGCCCCCCTTCGTCGGGCAGCAGCAGTGCCGCTTCGGCCGGCCACCCGACCCAGACCTCGGCGCCCGGCCGCAGGCCGGCGAGGCCGGCCTCGCCGGCCTGCGCCGCCGGCACCACGGCACCCAGGCGCTGACCGGCAACCTCGACCTCCAGCTCCAGGTGGGTGCCGAGAAAGGTCAAGTCAACGACGCGCGCGCGGCTGCGGTTCTCGTGCTCGGGCTCGCGCGCGGAGACGCTCAGTCGCTCCGGGCGAATGGCGACGCAGATCCCGACCTGACGACCGATCGCGCTGTCGGCCTCCCCATCAGGCGGCGCCATGGCCGCCAGCGGCCCCAAGGCCGTCCGGACAGTGGCACGGCCCGACGCGCGCGCGACCAACTCGCCCTTGAGGAAGTTGCTGCGCCCCAAAAATCCGGCGACGAAGGGGGTCCGCGGCCCCCAGTAGAGCGCCTCGGGCGCGTCGATCTGCTGGATGCGGCCGTCGCGCAGGATCGCGATTCGATCCGACATCGACAGCGCCTCCTCCTGGTCGTGGGTAACGTAGACGAAAGTCGTCCCGACCCGGCGGTGGAGCGTCTTCAGCTCCGTCTGCAGGGTCTTGCGCAGGGCCTTGTCCAGCGCGCTCAGCGGCTCGTCGAGCAACAGCAGCTCCGGCTTGAAGACCAACGCCCGGGCCAGCGCGACGCGCTGCTGCTGGCCGCCCGACAGCGCCTTCGGCATGCGCCGCGCGTAAGGCCCGAGCTCCATCAGCTCGAGCGCCTCAGCCACCGCATCAGCGGCCGACCTGCGCGCGATGTTGCGCGCCCGCAAGGGGAAGTAGACGTTCTCCCACACGCTCAGATGCGGAAACAGCGCGTAACCTTGGAAGACGACGCCGAAGTTGCGCCGCTCCGGCGGCGTCAGGGTGATATCGTGCCCGTCGAGCAGCATGTGACCGCCGGACGGCTGCACGAAGCCCGCGATCATCATCAGAAGCGTGGTCTTGCCGGAGCCCGAGGGGCCGAGCAGGGTCAGGAACTCGCCGGCCTGGATGGTGAGGTCCGTGGGGTGCAAGGCGGTGACCGCGCCGTAGCGCTTGCCCACCCCGTTCAAAGCCAAGGACTGCCGCATGCCTGTCGTTCCTCCCTTGCGCTTCACGATGAAAGCGGCCGTTCGTTTTGGAAAGCCAATTCTCTTGTGGTAGTTTTATTTAACGAAATTAGACAAGTGCACCATGCAAACTGCCCGCGTCCTGCCCTTCCTGCGCGCCTTCGACGCCGTCGCCCGCCTCGGCTACGTCCGCTCGGCCGCGGTCGAGCTGAACCTCACGCCGGGCGCGGTCAGCCACCAGATCAAGACGCTGGAGCAGAACCTGGGCGTCGCGCTTTTCGTGCGCGACCGCCGGCGCCTGGCCCTGTCGCTGCACGGTCAGGCCTTCCAGCACACCGTGGCGGAGATGCTGCGCGAACTGGAGCGCGGCCTCGAGGCGATCAGGCCGTCGGACGAGGCCGACCCGCAGATGAGCTTGTCCATCTCGGCCCCTTCGGGGCTGGGTCACATCTGGCTGGCCCCGCGCCTGATCGACATCGCCGACCAGATCGGCCTGCCCACCTTCGAAAGCCACGTGGCGCGGGAATTGAGCGAGATCGACTGGCGCCGCATCGACATCGCCATCGTCTATGACAACCCGCCCTGGCCCGGCTACTTCTGGGAGCCGCTGCCCAACCTCTCGCTCAGCCCCCTGTGCAGCCCCGCCCTGTTGCACGCCCTGCCCCTGCGCCAACCGAGGGACATCCTGCAGCACCGCCTGCTGCACGAGGATTCCGGCGGCGAGTGGCAGCGTTGGCTGAATGCGGCCAAGGTCACGGCACCGGCCCCGCGCAACGCCTACTTCAACCGCCTGACCATGGCCTTCAACGCGGCGCTGACCGGCCACGGGGTGGCGCTGGTCTCCGACTTCCTGGCCAGCAAGTACCTGCGCGCCGGCCAGCTCGCGCGGGCCTTCGAGCTCTCGATCCCGGCGGCCAAGCGCTACCACGTGGTGGTGGTCGAAAGCCGGCGGCAGGAGCCGCTGATCGCCCGCACCCTCGAGCTGATCCTGGCGCTCGGCCGCGCCTGAGCCCCCAATCCGCTCCCTTATCCGCCCTCTCTCGGCGGCGCCAGGCTGGCAACGCTGCGCCGCTCAACCACGCCTCCGGCCGGGACGGTCTCCTGGATGGACTCGCGCCGCCCCTCCAGAATGTCGATCAGTCCGGCCGCCGCAATCGCCGCGATGCGCTCGATCGGGACCGCAAGGGTAGTCAGGGGGGGATAGAGCATGTCGGCCAGCGGCCCGTCATGGAAGGACAGCAGCGACATATCCTCGGGGATCTCCAGGCCCGACTGATGCAAGGTGGCCATCGCCCCCGCCGCGGCGACCAGGGTTACGACGAAGACCGCCGTGGGCAGCGGATCGGCCCGCTCCAGAATCTCCCGCATGGCCCGCTCGCCCCCCCGCTGATCGTAGCCGGAGACCGCCACCAGCGCCGGGTCGAAGGCAAGCCCATGGTCCGCCAGGGCCCGGCAGTAGCCCTCCAGGCGCATCTTGGCGTTGAAGCGGTCCTGTTCGCCTGCCAGGTGCGCGATGCGCCGATGACCATGGTCGATCAAGTACTTGGTCGCAGCGTAGGCGCCGCGCACCTCGTCGCACATCACCGAGTTCGCCTGCGCGTCGCCGCGGCGGTTGACCAGCACGAAGGGGACTCCGAGCCGCTCCAGCGCGGCGAGCTGGCCGGCCTCGTCGCGCAGGGTCGCGACCAGCAGACCGTCGACCCGGTTCTGGTTGACCAACTGGTCGTAGATGTCGGTGTCACCACGCTCGCCGCTCTGCGAGATCAGCAACATGTAGCCGCGCTCGCGTGCCATGTTGGAGGCGCCGACGACGATCTGCGTGTAGACCGGGTTGATCACCTGGGGCACCACGATGCCGAGTGAGCGCGAGCGCGACGAGCGCAGGCTCTGGGCGATCTGGTTCGGCTTGTAGCGTAGCTCCTCGGCGGCCCGGAACACCCGCGCGCGCGTGTCATCGCGCACTGAGACGCTGCCGACGTCGCGCAGGATACGCGAGGCCGTCGACTTGTCGACGCCGGCGCGCTCGGCCACGTCCTTCAGGGTGGCGCGCCGCGGCCGGCCGGCCGCGGCGCGCCCGGCATCCTCATCCATGCGTGCAGCCATCCACCCGCTTCATGGCGGCATGCAGGGCCCCGGCGTCGAGCGGGCCTTCGAAGTTTCCGGCATACGGGGCGTCGAGGGCCAGACGGGCCACCATCTCCCGGTCGTCCTCCGAAATCGCGTCCCCTCCCAACTGCGACAGACGGACGGGCAAGCCCATATCCGACAAGAAACGCGAGGCCCGCGCAAGCTCCGCCGGCGGGCGCCCCTCGGCCGCCATCTGGACCAGCGTGCCATAGGCCACCATCTCGCCGTGCAGGGCGCCCTGGCACTGCGGCAGTGCGGTCAGGCCGCGCAGCAGGGCATGGGCGATGGACAGGCCGCCGCTCTCGAAGGCCAGGCCGCTGAGCAGCACAGCCGCCTCGACCACCAGCTCCAACGCCGCGTCCGCCTCCCCGCGGTCGATCGTCGCCAGGGCGGCGCGGCCATGGGTCAGCAGCAGCTCGTGGGCCGCCTCCGCCAGCACCTGTGCGGTGTGCAGGCTGGGCGTGCCGAAGAAGTTGCGCCCGCCGGCCGCGACCGCCTGCCCGACCTCGTAACGCTTGCTGAAGGCATCGCCAATGCCGGCGGCCAGAAAGCGCCGGGGCGCCGCGACGATGACCTGGGTATCGACCAAGACCGCATCGGGATTGCGTGCAAGCAGCTCGACATGGCTGACCTTGTGGCCCGCATCGTAGAAGACGATCAGGCGGCTGGTCGGCGAGTCGTTGGAGGCGATGCTGGGCGCGATGATCAGGCGGGCATCCAGATCGCGGGCCACCGCCTTGGACAGGTCGATGGTCTTGCCGCCGCCGAAGCCGACGACCAAGTCCGGCGCCCGCGCGGCGGCGGTGCGGGCCGAGTGGGCGAGCTCGGCCGCCGCCGTTGTGGTGCATTCGGGCGGGCTGTCGCAGCGCACCACCTCGAGACCAGCAACACACAGCGAATCCGCCGCCGCCCGCGCGGATGCGGCGACCACAGGATCGGCGATCAGCACCGCCCGCGTGCCGCCCAGATCGCCGGCCAGCGCGCCAAGCTGCGCCAGGGCGCCGGCCCCCTGCAGGTAGCGGCCGGGAAAGCCGAAGGCGCGCACCGTCATGCCGCCTCCCAATAGAATTCGCGCCGTCCCCCGTCGAGACAGACCAGGGCACCGTTGACGAAGGCCGCCTGGCGCGAACAGAGAAAGGCAACCAGGGCGCCTACCTCCTCGGGCTGGCAGAAGCGGCCCACCGGGTTCTGCTCGACGATCACCCGGCGCTTGGCCGCGTCCATGTAGCGGATCAGGTCGGTTTCGACATAGCCCGGTGCGATTGCGTTCACCGTGACCCCGGCGCCGCCCACCTCCTTGGCCAGGGTGCGCGTAAAGCCGGCGATACCCGCCTTGGCGGCGGCGTAGTGCGCCACCCCCGGGCGGCCGCCGCCTGTGAAGTTCATCGAAGAGATGTTGACGATCCGCCCGAAGCCGGCGCCGGACATCAGCCGTACCGCCGCCCGACTGCACAGGAAGGTGCTGCGCAGATGGACACGGATCATCTCGTCCCAAGCCTCGGCCAGCAGGTCGGCGACCGGCGTGCCCATGTGCCGGCCGCCGACCCCGGCGTTGTTGACCAGTATGTCCAGCCGCCCGAAATGCCGGTCGACCTGCGCGACCAGCGCTTCGGCCGCGGCCTCCTCGGCCACGTCGGCGACAAAGGTTTCGCAGGTTGCCCCCACCGCGCGCAGACGAGCCGCCGCCGCCTCGGCCGCCTCGGCGTCGATGTCGTTGAGGGCAATAGAGCCTCCCTCCTCGGCAAGCGCCTGCGCTTCGGCGAAGCCCATGCCCCGCGCGGCGCCGGTCACCAGCGCGACGCGCCCCTTCAGATCGAAATCCATGGCCTACCCCTTGGTCGCGCCGGCCGCCAGCCCCTGGATGAAGTAGCGGCTCAGGAAGATGAACAGGACGAACAGCGGCAGGGCGATCAGCGTGGCGCCCGCCATCACCTCGCCCCAGCGCACGTCGAAGGTCCCCAGGATCGAGGCCAGTCCGACCGGCAGGGTCTTCTGGGCATCGCTCGACAGCAGCACGAAGGCGAAGATGTAGTCGGTCCAGGACAGCAGGAAGGAGAAGATCGCCACAGTGACGATGCCCGGCAGCGACAGCGGCAGCACGACCGCCACGAAGGCGCCGAGCCGCGAGCAGCCATCGACCATCGCCGCCTCCTCCAGCTCGAAAGGCATAGCCTTGAAGAAGCCCCAGAACAGCCAGATGCCGAGCGGAATGGTCAGCGTGCAGTGGGCGATCACCAGGGCCAGCAGGCTGTCCGCCATGCCCAACTCAGCGAAGATGGACAGCAGCGGGATCGCCAGCAGCAGCGGCGGGAACATATAGGCGTAGAGCATGCTGCTGATCAGGATCGACTTCCCGCGCAGCCGATAGCGCGTGATGGTGTAGGCCACGACGATGGAAACCAACAACGTCACGGCCACGACCGAGAGGGCAACCATCACACTGTTGGCAAACTGCTGCAGGTAGTCCGTGGTCTGGAGGAGGGACCGGTAACTCTCCAACGACAGAGACCCGCCGGGCAGCAGCGAGGGTGCGCGGAACAGCTCGGAGGGCGCGCGGACGCTGGACACCACCATCCAGTAGATCGGCAGGAAGGACCAGACGCAAGTCAGCGCCAGCCCGGCCAGGATGGCGATCCGGCCGGCCGGGGAGCGGCGGGCAACCATCACGACCTCTCCTTTTCGTCGAGCGGGAAGATCTGGAAGTAGACGAAGATCAGGACCGAGAGAATCAGGAAGGAGATCGTCGCCACGGCCGCGCCGCCGCCGATGTCGAACTGGGTGAAGGCGCGGCGATAGGCCAGGATCGGCAGGTGCTCCGTCGCCGACAGCGGTCCGCCCTTGGTCATCAGCCAGACGATGTCGAACTTGTTGAACATCCAGATCGAGCGCAGCAGCACGATCACCGTCAGCACTGGCGCCAGGGCCGGAATGGTGACGTGCCAGAAGCGGTACCAGGCGTTGGCGCCGTCGACCCGCGCCGCCTCATAGAGGCTCTTCGGCACGGTCTGCAGCGCGGCCAGGAAGGTGATCGTCACGAAGGGCGTCCAGGTCCACACGCTGACTAGGATCACCACCGAGAGCGCGGCCGCCGGCGTCTCGAACCAGGCTGGCCGGGCGAAACCCAGGTCGATGGCCCAGTTGGTGAAGAGACCGAAGGACCCGTCGAGCATCCAGCGGAAGGTCACGGCGACGACGATGGTCGGCAAGAGATAGGGCAGCACCGCGATACCGCGGACCAGCGGCCGGCCGCGGAACGGCAGATCGAGCAGCAGGGCGAAGAGCACGCCGAGCAGGACCTGCAAGGCGATCGCCGCACCGGCGAAGGTCAGGCCGACGCCCAGGGAGTGCCAGAAGTCGTCGCTGCCCAGGACCCTCCAATAGTTGTCGAGTCCGGCCCAGGCTGGCTCCTCCACGAAGGAGGAGGAGCTGTAGAAGCTGAGCTGCACGGCATGGAAGACTGGGACCAGAATCAGCACGCCGGTGGTCAGCACCGCCGCGAGGAAGAGGCCCAGGATGACCCGGTCGCTAGGGGTCGAGAAGCGGCGCATCTCCGTCTCCGAAGAAGGGGCCGCCGCGGCCGGGAAACAGGCGGCCAACACAGCCGGCCGCGGCGGACCAAGGCAAGGGGCGCGGGACCCTTAAGCGGGCGCCGCACATGCCCGGCGAGGCCGGGCAGAAGCGCAACTAGCTCAGGCCAGGGCCTCGCGCAGGCTCTCGGCGCAGACCTCGACCGCCTCGTCGGCCGGCATGTCCCGCAGGATGCGGTTCTGCAAAGCCTCCGGCACGGCCATCGACTCGAAGATGGCGCCACCGCGCATGTCCACGGTTGGCCCCTGGGTGTCGACCGAGCGGATCAGGATCGAGTCGTCCTCCAACAGGTTGCGCATGAAGGCGACCAACTCGCCATGCTTCTGGATCAAGGGATGCTCGCGCCAGCGGGGATCCTCGTAGACGTCGAGGCGCGGCGGCTGAAAGTGCAGCGGCGCGGCGTGCAGGAAGTCCACGTAGTGGTTCGTGGTGAACCAGTCCATGAACTTCAGCGACTCCTCGGCCATTGGGGTATTCAGCACCACCCAGCCGTCGTAGCCGTGATTGACCGCGCGGGTCTCGCCGTCCTGGCTGGGATAAGTGAAGAAGCCGGTGTGCTCCACCATGTCGGGCGCGCGCCGCTCGAGGTACTCGATCAGCCGACCGGCATAGGGGGCGTGCGCCACCTGGTTGGACGAGTACTGCGCCAGGGCCTCGGAGAAGCCCGCCTGGGTCATGCCGGGCGGCATCGCGCCGTTGAGCTGCTGCATGAAGTCCAGATAGGCCATCATGCGCGGCTTGTTGGTCGCATCGTCGACCACCACCCGGAACTGGTCGTCAAGCAGCGAGACCTGGTTGGCCCACATGTAGCCGAGCGACATCCACTGGGTGGCGCTGTTCGAGCCCAGCGGGTGCATGGCGCCGAAGCGGTTGCCTTCGGTCAACGCCCGGCAGTTCTCGAGCATCTCGGCCTGGGTCTCCGGCACCTTCAGGCCCTTCTCGGCATAGAGGTCCTTCCGGTAGAAGATCCAGTTGAGGTTATAATCGAAGGGATACCAGTAGTGGTTTCCCTCGACCGGGAAGAGAATCCGCGGCCCCCAGTCGTGCCGGGCAATCAGGTCGTTCAGCGGGACGAGCTGGCCGGCGTCGGCGAGCAAGGAGACGTGTGCGGAGAACAGCAGCGAGCTAACGTCGTAGGGTCGGCCGGAGGCGATCGAGGCCTGTAGCTTCTGCCAGGCTTCGCCCGGCCCGACGGAGTCCACCTGCACCTGAACGCCGGTCTCGGCCTCATAAGCCTCGGCCGCGCGCTTCATGACGGCGACGCTTTCCTGCGAGGGTTCCGAGTTCAGGAATCGTAGCTGCTTGATCTGTCCGTGCGCCGCCGGCGCGGCGAGGCCGCCGCTCAGCGCGAGACCACCGGCGGCGGCCCCCATCTGCAGCAGCCGCCGGCGGGACAGCGGGGGCAAGAGACCCGTTTTCCTGACGGACATATCCTGTTTCCTCCCTAGTTTATCTTTGGCGTGATCGCCCTGCCGCTCTCTTCCTCGAAGAGATGCGTCTTCGCCGGGTCGATCCGCAGACCGCGGAGGTCGCCCGGTCGCAGCGTGTCGTCGCGTTCGACGACGGCGCGCACTTCGGTCTCGCCGACCTGGAAGGCCACAACCGTCTGGGCGCCCATCTGCTCGACCAGCCCGGCACGGCCGCGCAGCGCGCTGGTCTCGTCCAGCTCGATGTGCTCGGGGCGCAGGCCCAGGGTGGCGGCGGTGTCGGGCGCGACCAATTCACCCTGCGCGGCCGTCAGCGGCAGCGCCAGCGCGCCGGCACGAAAGACGGGGCCCGAGTCTCCCGTCGCGACACGGCCGGCCACGAAGTTCATCTCCGGCGAGCCGATGAAACCGGCGACGAAGCGGTTGGCGGGACGGTCGTAGACCTCCAGCGGGCTGCCGACCTGTTGCACCACGCCGTCCTTCATCACCACGATACGGTCGCCCAGGGTCATCGCCTCGACCTGGTCGTGGGTGACGTAAATCATGCTGGTGCCGATCTTCTGGTGCAGCGTGGCGATCTCGTCGCGCATGCGCACCCGCAGCTTGGCATCGAGATTCGACAGCGGCTCGTCGAGCAGGAAGACATCGGGCTCGCGCACCATCGCGCGGCCCAGGGCAACGCGCTGCATCTGGCCGCCGGAAAGCTGCTTGGGCTTGCGCTGCAGCAGCGGCTCGATCCCCAGAATACCCGCCGCCCAGGTCACCCGGCGGTCGATTTCTGGTTTCGGCAGGCGGGCCATCTGCAGCCCGAAGGCCAGGTTCTTGTAGATCGTCTTGTGCGGATAGAGCGCGTAGTTCTGGAACACCATTGCGACGTTGCGCGCGCGGGGCTCGAGCCGCGTCACCTCGCGGCCGGCGATGGAGATCGCGCCGCCTGTGGCCTCCTCCAGACCCGCGATCATCCGCAGGGTGGTCGACTTGCCGCAGCCCGAGGGGCCGACCAGCACGACGAACTCCCCCTTGGCGAACCTGAGGTTCGTCGGCCGCACCGCGTAGTGATCACCGAAGCGCTTTTCCAGGTCCTCGAGAACGACATGGCTCATGGCTTCGCCCCCCGATCGAGCTTTGCCTCGCGCTCCGAACGCGCCGCCCGCCCGGCGAATTCGGCCAGCCGGTGGTTTATCTCCACCAGCCGGCCCTGAGCCTCCCGGTAGAGCGCGAAGAGATCGTCGTAGAGCGCCGCGCGCGCCGGGCCCGGCTCGTGCCGCGCGGTCAGGCGCACGCAACGCTCGGCCGCCTCAGTCTCACTGGCGAAGATGCCGCAGCCGACGCCGGCGAGCAGCGCGGCGCCGTAGGAGGCATCGGTCACCTCCGGCAGGGCGATAGGAAGCTGCAGCACGTCGCAGACCGTCTGCCGCCACAGGCCGCTGCGCGCCCCGCCCCCCACGATCCGCGCCGCGTCGATGTCCAGACCGCGGGCCCGCAGGGCCTCCAGGCAGTCGCGCAGGGAAAAGGCGACTCCCTCGTAGAGGGCGCGGACCAGGTGACCCTGGCCGTGCTCCATGGTCAGGCCCAGGAAGTCGGCCCGCAGCAGCGGGTCCCAGTGGGGCGAGCGCTCGCCGTTGAGATAGGGGTGGAACAGCAGCCCCTCGGCACCGGCCGGCACCGCGCCCGCCAGGGCGTCGAGACGGTCGAAGGAGTCTTCCCCGGCCGCCAACACGCGGTCGCGCAGCCACTTGTGAGCGGAAGCGCAGCTATTGGTTCCGGCGATGGTGTACCAATGGTCTGGGACGGCAAAGGGGTAGTTGATCAGCGTGGCGTGCACGGTCGGCTGCGCGGCGATCACCGAGACCGTGCCGGCGGTGGCCAGCTTCACCGTGCCCGCGCCGGCGGAGATGGCGCCGGCGCCGTAGGCCTCGGCCGAGGTGTCGGAGGTGCCGCAGATCACCCGCGTGCGCGTCGACAGGCCGGTGTCACCCGCCGCCCGCGACGTCACCCGTCCGACCTCGGCGGTGGGCGCCACCAGGGGCGGCAGGCTGTCCAGCGGCCAGCCGACTATCCCGGTCAGGCGCTCGGACCAGGCGCCCCGCCGGCAGTCGTAGAGCAGCGTGCCCACCGCCTCGGTCGGGTCGCTGTGCCACACGCCGCAGAAGCGAAACCGCAGATAGTCCTTGGCGACCATCACTTTGCGCGTGCGCGCCGCCACCTCCGGCTCATTGCGATTGACCCAAAGGAGCTGCGGTAGGGTCCAGGTCGGCTGCGCCTGATTGAACCCCAGCGCCAGGATCTCATCGCCGTGCGCCTCGCGCAGTTCGCGCGCCTCGGCGGCGCTGCGCTGGTCGCTCCAGAGAATCGCCGGACGCAGCGGCCGGTCTTCTGCGTCCAGCAGCACAGGGGTGTGGGCGCCGGCGCTAAAGCTGACCGCCCGAATGTCGTGGCCGCCGAGGCCGGCTTCGCGCAGCGCCGCCGCGATGCCCGCGCAGGCGGCACGATACCAGTCCTCAGGTTCCTGCTCGGTCCAGCCGGGGTGTGGCGTGGCGGTGGCGACCGGCGCCGTACCGGTGCCCAGTACGCGCCCGGCGTCATCGATGATCGTGGCCTTCAGGCTGCCGGCCCCGATATCGACGCCCATCAGGTGGCGACCCTCAGCCACGTGGCCCCTCCGCCGCCGCGTCGCCGTCGAGGCGCGCACGGATCTCCGCCGGGATGTCGAAGCCGTAGACGCAGGCGGGCCGGCAGAGCTCGGCCAGCTTCAGGTCGCGCAACGCTGTCTCGACCGCCGGCGCGGCCGCGACGAACCCGTCGCCCAGGGCCACAGCCAGGTAGGCCAGGGCCGAGGGGGTGCGGCTTTCGCGCTGGTCGCGCTCCGCCTCCGGGATCGCCGCACGGCAGGGGTTGGGGCAGAAGGCGCAGATCCGCAGCCTGTCGAGACCGGTCTCAGCCATGGGTGCGGTCCTCCCGCGGGCGCAGCGCCAGCTTGCCGGGGTTCGAGATATTGTTGGGATCGAGGGCGTCCTTGATCTGCTGCAGCACCTCGTGGCCCTGGCCCAGCTCCTCCTTCATCCAGGGATTGCGCAGTTGGCCCGCCCCGTGGTGGTGGCTGATGCTGCCACCGAGGTCGAGGCAGATGCCCTGCGCCCGCTCCCAGACTTGGCGGTGCAGACGCAAACCCTCCGCCTCGTCGAGTTGCGGCAGGCGCACGGTCATGTACTGGCAGGCGCCCTCGGGATAGACGTGCGACCAATGGGTCCCGAAGAAGACCTGCGGGTGCAGCTCGCGAATCGCCGTCCCGATCCGCTCGTAGAGCGCCGGCAGGACCGACCAGCGGCCGGTGATCTCGATCGTGTCCATGAAGTAGCGCTGCGCCTGATAGCGCGGCGAGTAGGAGACAAAGCGGTTCGCCAGCCAGTGCTCGTAGGGTGCGGTGTCGTCGGAGATCTCGGCACCGTGGGACGCGCAGATCTCGCGGCACAGCGCCTCTTCCGTGTCGGCCAGCCGCGCCTTGCCGCTGATCACCAGCATGCAGAGGATGGGCTTGCGGTCGAAGGGCGCCTTGCCGCCGCTGCGCTCGCGCGATTCCGTCGCGTCGTAGAGACGGGCGACCTCGGGACGGAGCTCGCTCTGCATGATCTCGCGCAGCGCGTCCCAGGCGGCCTGCAGGTCGGGAAACGCCAGGATCAGCGGGCGACGCACCTCGGGCTGGCGCCAGATGCGCAGCGTGACCTCGGTGACCGCGCCCAGCGTGCCCTCCGCCCCAACGAGTAGATCGCGCAGCCCCGGCCCCACCGCACGGCGCGCCAGGGGCTTCACCTCCATCACCTCGCCGTTCGGCAGCACGCAGCGCAGGCCAACCACCATGTCCTCGATCTTGCCGTAGCGCGAGGAGGCTTGGCCGGCGCCGCGACAGGCCACCCAACCACCGACGGTCGACATTTTTATGGACTGCGGATAGTGCCCGCAGGTCCAGCCGCGGGCGTTGAGAAGTTCCTCGAAACGGGCGCCGTTCAGACCGGACTGCACCCGGGCCAGACCGTTGACCTCGTCCAGCTCCAGCAGACCGTTCAGCCGCTTGAGATCCAGCATCACGCTGCCGGCATCGGGGATGGCGCCGGCTACGACGCCGGAGCCGGCGCCGTAGGGAATGACGGCGAAGCCGTGCGCGTTGGCGAGCGCGAAGACACGGGCCACCGCCGCTTCCCCCGCCGGTAGAGCGACGGCCACCGGCAGATCCCCCAGGGTTCGCCCGGCGCGCATATTGAAGGTCGCCAGCGGCGTGCGGTCACGCGCATAGGCCAGGCGGTCGACGAAGGCGGTGGATAGCTGGGTCTCGCCCAAGGCGGCGCTCAGCGCCCCCAGCCACGCCGGAGCGTTGGCGGATTGGGCGGACTGTTGGTCCACGATCAGAGGCATTTCTCTCCCTACGAGGTTCTTCGTCCTCGCCTCGCGGCCGGCGCGGCCGGTGACAAAGACAATCGATTGCGGCAATCGATTGTTCTTGGAGTCATAACCCTTGTCAACGGTCTTTTCGACGCGTCGGGCGCGTGGACTTGTCACAAGGCGGCCGGGCTCGGCGAGGCAAGCATGACCCGGCAGCGCCCGCAGAGCGGACGTCGCCGACCGCAGCCCCCCCCTCGCCGTCCCGACGGGCCTCTGACGGTCCGGCTGCTGTCGGGGTCGCCGCGCCGGCCGTCTCCGCTGTCCGCCGGTCGTCCCCGGCGCTCTCGCCGGCTCGGCCGCTCAGCTCGGGCCGGGGCCGGGCTCGGAGAGGCTGCGGCCGTCCGGCCCCCAGCCGACGCAGACCGCCAGCACGCGCGCCGCGCCGCTGCCGCCGGGCGTGTAGAGGTGGCCGCGCGCGCTGTCGAAATAGGCGCTCTCGCCGGCGCGCAAACGCACCGCCGCCCGCCCCTCGAACTGCAGCACGATCTCGCCCGAGAGCACGTGGACGAACTCCTGCCCCGGGTGGCGCACGAACTGGTCGAGCCGCATCGACTGGTCCGGCCGGATGGTCGCGAAGAGCGGGGTCATCGCCTTGCCCCAGATCTCCGGAAACAGCATCTCAATCTCGTAGTTGCCGGTCACGTGCCGCACCGCCTCGCCCGTCGTCGCCGTCGCCACCAGACCCGGCTCCAGGGCACGGCCCTCGGCGAACAGCTCGGCGATGTCCACCCCCAGGCCGTTGGCCAGACGGGTGAAGCGGTCGTAGCCCAACGCCGTCAGGCCGCGCTCGACCTTCGACAGGGTGGCCACCGACACGCCCGAGCGCTCGGCCACCTGCGCCAGGGTCAGGTGGCGTTCGCGCCGAATCGCCCGCAAGCGCTCGCCCATCCGGCTGCGCGCTTCCGTCTGCGGCGATGGCGCCGGCTGCGCGGGGGGGGCCGGGCGACGCTTCGTCATCCCGTCAGGATAGAGCCGGCGCGCGCCCACTTTCCAGAATTTGCTGATCCGAAAATTTCTATTTTCCTTTTCGAAAATTATCCCTACGGTCCGGTTGCGGATACAAAAAGACCGGAGGAGCGCCGTGACGCTGGAGAGCTGCGAGATCGCCGTGGTCGGCGCCGGAATCGCCGGCGCCTCGCTGGCGGCCGAGCTGGCCCGCGACCGCCATGTCGTCCTGCTGGAGCGCGAGGCGCAGCCCGGCTACCACACCACCGGGCGTTCGGCGGCGCTGTTCTCCAAGGTCTACGGCCCCGCTCCGATCCGCGCCCTGTCGCGCGCCTCCGAGACCTTCTTCAAGACGCCGCCCGAGGGCTTCAGCGCGCATCCGCTGCTCAGCCCGCGCGGCGTGCTGCTGGCCGCGCGCGACGGCCAGGAGGCCGCGCTCGACGCCATGACGGCCGAGCTGCGCGACAGCCGCCAGGTGCGGCGCGTCGACGCGGCGGCGGCCCGCGAGCTCTGCCCGCTGCTGCGCGCCGAGGGCCTGCTCGGCGCGCTGTGGGACGACGACAGCCAGGACATCGACGTGCACGCCCTGCACCAGGGCTTCCTGCGGCTGTTCCGCGCACGCGGCGGCCACCTGCAGTGCGGCACCGAGCTGCACGGCCTGGCCCGCGACGGGGCGGGCTGGCGGCTGGAGACGCACAAGGGCAGCCTGCGGGCCGAGGTGGTGGTCGACGCCGCCGGCGCCTGGGCCGACGAACTGGCCGGCCTGGCGGCGGTCCGCCCCATCGCACTGGTGCCGAAGCGACGCACGGCGATGATCGTCGCCCCGCCGGAGGGCTTCGACCCGATGGCCATGCGCATGGTCGTCGACATCGAGGAGCAGTTCTACCTCAAGCCCGACGCCGGCAAGCTGCTGATCTCCCCGGCCGACGAGACCCCCTCGCCGCCCTGCGACGCGCAGCCCGAGGAGCTCGACATCGCGATCTGCGTCGACCGCATCGAGCGCGCCTTCGCGCTGTCGGTCCGCCGCATCGAGAACCGCTGGGCCGGCCTGCGCAGCTTCGTGGCCGACAAGGCGCCGGTCGCCGGCTACGCGCCCGACGCGCCCGGCTTCTTCTGGCTCGCCGGCCAGGGCGGCTACGGCATCCAGACCGCGCCCGCCCTGGCGCGCCTGGCCGCCGCGCTGCTGCGCGGCGACGCGGTGCCGGACGACATCGCCGCCGAGGGCCTGGACGCCGCCGACCTCGCGCCGGCCCGGCTGCAGAGCGGGTCATGACCTGGCTGGTCCTGCTCGCGGTCGCCGTGCTGCTCGCGGCGGGGACGGCGCTGGCCTACGTGATCGGCGGCGCCAGCGTGCTGGTGTTCCTGGCGACGGACAACGCCCGCTACATCGCCATCCTGCCGCAGAAGATCTTCAGCCAGATCGACGTCTTCGTGCTGATGGCCATGCCGCTGTTCATCCTGGCGGGCGAGATCATGAACCGCGGCGGCGTCACGCGCGCCCTGATCGACCTCTCCATGGCCCTGGTCGGCCGCCTGCGCGGCGGGCTCGGCCACGTCAACATCATGACCAGCGTGTTCTTCGCCGGCATCTCCGGCTCGGCCGTCGCCGACGCCGCGGCGCTGTCCAACACGCTGGTCCCGGCCATGCGCGAGCGCGGCTACGGCGGCACCTTCGCCGGCGCCATCACCGCCGCCTCCTCCATCATCGGCCCCATCGTGCCGCCGTCGATCATCCTGATCTTCTACGGCGCGCTGATGCAGACCTCGGTGACCGCGCTGTTCATCGCCGGCATCCTGCCCGGCCTGCTTCTCGCCGCCGCGCTGTTCCTGGTCAACGCGCTGATCGCCTGGCGCGACGGGCACCCGCGCCTGAGCGCCGCCGAGAAGCCGCGGCTGGGCCCGGCCCTGGTCCGCGCTCTGCCGGCGCTGGGGCTGCCGGTGATCATCGTCGGCGGCATCGTCTTCGGCTGGATGACCCCGACCGAGGCGGCGGCCGTCGCCGTCATCGCGGCGATCGGCGCCTCGCTGGTCTACGACGGCCTCAGCCGCGAGCTCTTCAGCGAGAGCCTGCGGCGCACGGCGATCCTGACCGGCTCGATCTTCATGATCCTCACGGCGGTCGCCGCGCTGGGCCATGTCGCGGCGCTCGAACGGCTGCCCGAGGCGATCTCCGAGACGGTGGCCGGCTGGGGCCTCGGTCCGCTCGGCTTCATGCTGGCGCTCAACCTGATCCTGCTGGTCGCCGGCATGATCTTCGACATTCCGGTGGCCCTGGCGCTGATCGTGCCGCTGCTGGCGCCGATCGCGCTGGCCCAGGGCGTCGACCCGGTCCACCTCGGCATCATCGTCTGCTTCAACCTCAGCATCGGCCTGATCTCGCCGCCGCTGGGCGGCTGCCTGCTGGTGGTCTCGACCGTGGCCAACCTGGACTACTGGCGGCTGGCCCGCGCCGTGCTGCCCTTCATCCTGGTTCAGGTCGTCGTGCTGGGTCTGCTGGTCGCGGTGCCGGAGATCTCGCTGGCGCTGCCGCGCGCCCTCGGCCTGGTCGCCGCCCCGAGCTGACGGCGCAAGCCGCATCCGCGTAAAGAGGAGTCCCCGCCGTGAAGAAGAGCTTCCGCCCCATCGCCCAGGCCATCGGTGCCCAGGCCATCGGCGCCCAGGTGATCGGCGTCCAGGTGATCGGCGCCCTGGTCCGCGCGCCCCTCGCCGCCGCCGCCCTGGCGGCCGCCTCGCTGGGGCCGCTGCTCGCATCCCCGGCGGCCGCCGCCGAGGTCAAGATCGCACTGGATACACCGGCCGACCTGGAGCAGTCGGGCACCTACGTCTGGGCCCACACCTTCGCCGAGCACCTGAAGGCGAACGGCATGGAGGCGGTCGAGTACCAGCGCGGCGCGCTGGGCGAGGAGCGCGAGCGGCTGGATCAGGTCTCCCAGGGGCTGATCGAGGTCTCCATGTCCGACATCCGCTCGGCCGGCTCGCTCGACTCCTTCATCTTCGGCGTCTACCTGCCGTTCCTCTTCGAGGACCCGCACCACCTCTACCGCACCCTCGACGACGGCGGCCTGCAGGCGCGGATCAACGAGGCGATCACGCCCTACGGCGTGCGCATCCTCGGCTTCACCCAGCTCGGCCTGCCCTCGGGCATCTTCAACACCAAGCGCCCGGTGGAGCGCCTGGAGGACGTCGCCGAGCTGCGCATGCGCGCCCTGGACGAGAGCCAGATCGCGCTGTTCGAATCCTGGGGCTCGACCGGCACGGTGATCACTATGTCGGAGGTGCCCAGCGCCCTGCAGACCGGCGTCGCCGACGGTTACATCAATCCGCCCTTCGTGCCGATCCTCTACGGCCACCTGGGCTTCATCGAGCACTTCACCGATGCCTCCCTCATGCCGGCCAGCCGCCTCGCCCTGGCGTCCGAGGACTGGTACCAGAGCCTGAGCGATGCGGAACGGGCCATCGTCGAGGCGGCGGCCGCCGAGGCGACGGCCGCCAATCTCGCCTGGCTGGAGCAGCGCGGCGACATCCTGAACGAGCTGGAAGCGGCGGGCATCCAGGTGATCCGCCTGTCCGAGGCCGAGCGCGCCCGCTTCGTCGAGGCTTCGCGCGCCGTCTACGACGCCGGCGTCCTCTCGCCGGAGGAGGTCGAGATCTGGGTCGACGCCGCGCAGCAGAACGAGAGCAGGTTGTGATCGGCGGACGCGCCGAAGCGAAGCCATGCGGTCGCACACCACTCCGGGGCGCCGCCCTCCCCCTGAACCGCTCGCGAGGAGAGCCACGATGACCCGCTTCCGTCCCATCGCCCGCGCCACGCTGGCCGGCGCCACCCTGCTGGCCGCCGCCGCCGGCCTGGCGTTCACCGGCCCCGCCGCCGCCGCCGAGGTCAAGCTGGCGCTGGACACGCCGCCCGACCTGGAGCAGTCCGGCACCTACGTCTGGGCGAACGCCTTCGCCGAGCACCTGCGCGCCAACGGCATGGAGGTGGTCGAGTACCAGCGCGGCGCGCTGGGCGAGGAGCAGGACCGCCTGGATCAGCTCTCCCAGGGCCTGATCGAGGTCTCGCTGTCCGACGTGCGCGCCGCCGGCTCGCTCGACACCCTGGTGTTCGGCGTCTACCTGCCGTTCCTCTTCGAGAGCACGGCCCACCTCTATCGCGCGCTGGACGAGGGCGGGCTGCTGGAGAAGATCAACGCGCGGATCACCCCCTACGGCGTGCGCGTGCTGGGCGTGCCGCAGGTCGGCCTGATGTCGGGCATCTTCAACACCAAGCACCCGGTCGCCCGCCTCGAGGACATGGCCGACCTGCGCATGCGCGCCCTGGACGAGAGCCAGATCGAGCTGTTCGAGGCCTGGGGCGCCACCGGCACGGTGATCTCCTTCTCCGAGGTGCCGAGCGCGCTGCAGACCGGGGTGGCCGACGGCTACATCAACGCGCCCTTCGTGCCGCTGCTGTTCGGCCACCAGGGCTTCATCAAGCACTTCACCCACGCCAAGCAGAGCACCTCCAGCCGCCTCGCCCTGGCCTCGGAGGACTGGTATCAGGGCCTGAGCGAGGCGGAGCGCGCGGTGGTCGACGCCGGCGCCGCCAAGGGCGACGCAGCGACCCTGGCCTGGCTGGAGACCCGCGGCGGCAAGCTGGACGAGCTGGAGGCGGCCGGCATCGAGGTGACGGAGCTGAGCGCGGCCGAGCGTGCCCGCTTCGTGGAGGCCTCGCGGGCCGTCTACGAGTCCGGCGTGCTCTCGCCCGCCGAGGTCGAGCTCTGGATCGAGGCGGCCGGAGACTGACACCATGCGCGCCGCCGCCCACGCTCTCGCCGCCGTCCGCGCCCTCGCCCTGCCGCTGCTGCGCCTGTCCGACGGCCTCAACCGGGTGGCGGTCGGCGGCGCGCTGCTGGCCCTGATCGTCATGGTCGGCGCCACCGGCTGGCAGGTGGTGGCGCGCTACCTGCTGGCCGCGCCGCCGCCCTGGACCGAGGAACTGGCGCGCTACGCCATGATCTGGGGCGGCATGCTGGGCGCCTCCATCGCCTTCAAGGCCTGGGCGGACCCCACGCTGTTTCCCGGCGGCCGACAGTTGCGCGGCGCCGCCGGCGGCCTGCTGGCGCTGCTGCGCGCGGCGGGCGTGCTGCTGATCGCCGCGCCGGTTCTCTGGCACTCGGTGATCGGGCCCGGCGGCGGCTTTGCGCGGAGCTTCCTGGCGCGCACCGCGATGCGCGACACCGAGGTGATCGGCGTCGCCATGGTCTGGTTCACCGCGGCCGTGCCGGTCGCCTTCGCCCTGATCGTCATCCACCTCCTGGCCGAGCTCGCGGCCCGCGCCGCCGGCCTGGACCAACCGGAAACGGACGCCCCATGAGACTCTTCATCGCCGCCCTCGGCACCGAGACCAACACCTTCGCGCCCATGCCCACGGGGCTGCGCAGTTTCCAGGGCGAGCAGTTCTTCCGCGGCGACGCCACGCGCCACACGCCGACGCTGTTCACCGAGGCCCTGCACGTTTGGCGTCGCGAGGCCGAGGCGCGCGGCTGGAGCGTCACCGAGAGCCTGAGCACCTTCGCCCAGCCCGCCGGCATCACCGTGCGCGAGGTCTACGAGGGCTTCCGCGACGAGATCCTGGCCGACCTCAAGGCGGCCGGTGGCGCCGACGTGATCCTGGTGCAGATGCACGGCGCCATGGTGGCCGGAGGCTACGACGACTGCGAGGGCGATCTAATGCGGCACCTGCGCGAGGCGGCGCCCGCGGCGGTGCTGGGGCTGGAGCTCGACCTCCACTGCCATCTGACGCCGCTGATGCTGGAGAGCTGCGACCTGATCGTCACCTTCAAGGAGTATCCCCACGTCGACGCCACGCCGCGCGCCGAGGAGCTCTTCGCCCTGGCGGCCGACGCGGCGGCCGGCCGGACCAAGCCGGTGATGCGCGCCTTCGACTGCCGCATGGTCAACATGTACCGCACGCCGCACGCGCCGATGCGCGGCTTCGTCGACGCCATGAGCGCGGCCGAGCGCGCGGAGGAGGGGCTGCTGTCGCTGTCGCTGGCGCACGGCTTTCCCTGGGGCGACGTGCCCGACGTGGGCACGCGCATGCTGGCCATCGCCGACGGCGACGCCGAGCTGGCCGCGCGCACGGCCGAGCGCTTCGGGCGCGAGCTGATCCGCCAGCGCGAGGCGATCTGCCCGCCGCTGCCGACGATCGACGAAGCGCTCGACGCCGCCGCGGCCGAGACGGCCTGGCCCGTGGTGCTGGCCGACACGGCCGACAACGCCGGCGGCGGCGCGCCGAGCGACGCCACCTTCCTGCTGCGCGCCCTGCTGGAGCGGGGCCTGGAGGGCGTCGCCTACGGCATCTTCTGGGACCCGGTGCTCGCCGGCATCTGTGCGGAGGCCGGCGAGGGCGCGCGCCTGCAGGTGCGCCTGGGCGGCAAGCTGGGCCCGATGTCCGGCGATCCCGTCGACCTGACCGCGACGGTGCGCAAGGTCGCCAGCGGCCTGACCCAGCGCATCGGCCAGGGGCACATGCCGCTCGGCCAGCTCGTCTGGCTGGAGGCCGCGGGCATCGACCTGCTGGTCAACGACAGCCGCACCCAGTGCTTCCACCCAGAGGCCTTCGAGCAGATGGGCATCCGCCTGGCCGAGCGGCGGCTGGTCTGCGTCAAGTCCACCCAGCACTTCTACGCCGGCTTCGCGCCGATCGCCGCCAAGGTGATCCACGTCGCCACCCCCGGCACGGTGACCCCCGACTTCAAGGCCATCCCCTTCACCAAGCGCGACGGCAACTACTGGCCGCGCGTCGACAACCCCTGGGACTGAGCCCCGGGGATCGGCGCTTCCCGGCCGGCACGCCCCGCCCGCCCCGTTACCGGGCGGCGGCGCCGGCGTCGGCGAGAATGTAGTCGGCGCCCTTCTCGGCGATCATGAAGACCGCAGCCTGGGTGTTTCCGGAGACCAGGGTCGGCATGACCGAGGCGTCAACCACCCGCAGCCCCGCCACCCCCCGGACGCGCAGCCGCGGGTCGACCACCGCGCCGGGATCGCCGCCCATCCGGCAGGTGCCGGCCGCATGGTAGATGGTCTGGCCGTTGGCGCGGGCGAAGGCCAGCCAGTCGGCGTCGCTGCGGCAGTCCGGGCCGGGCGCCATCTCCTCGGCGCGCCAGGCGTCGAGCGGGGCCTGCGCCACGATCTCGCGCCCGATGCGCATGCCCGCGATGAGGCAGCGGCGGTCCTCCTCCGCGTCGAGGAAGTTCGGCCGGATCGCCGGCTGCGCCGCCGGGTCGGGCGAGCGCAGATGGATGCTGCCGCGCGATTCGGGGCGGAGCTGCGTCACGCCGAGGGTCATGCCCGGCGCGCGGTCGAGCTTGCGCTCGGCCGCGTTGGCATAGCTCGCGTGCATGAAGAAGTACTGCGCATCGGGTCCCGCCAGCCCCGGCCGGGTGCGCACGAAGCCGTGCACCAGGCCGGTGCCGAAGGTCAGCGGCCCGCGCCGCTGCAGACCGTAGCGCAGCACGGCCAGCATCAGCCGCCAGCCACGGGTCTGCTCGTTGAGGGTCTCGGGCCGCCGGACCCGCCAGTTCATGCGGGTGCAGAAGTGGTCGAGGTAGTTCTCGCCGACGCCGGGCAGCGCATGCCGCGTCTCCACCCCCGCCGCCGCCAGCACCTCGGGCGCGCCGATGCCCGAAAGCTCCAGGAGCTGCGGCGTCTGCACCGCGCCGGCCGCCAGCACCACCTCGCCCCGGGCGGCGAACCGCAGCGTCTGGCCGTCGCGGCTCGCCACCACGCCGCTGGCGCGGCGGCCGTCCAGGGTGATCGCCGTGACCCGCACCCCGGTTTCGACCCGCAGGTTGGCGCGGCCCAGGGCCGGGGTCAGATAGGCGGCGGCGGCGCTCACCCGCCGGCCCCGCTGCTGGTTGACCTGGTAGTAGCCGAAGCCGTCCTGGCCGGCGCCGTTGTAGTCGACGCACCGCGGGTGGCCGGCGGCCCCGGCGGCGGCGAGGAAGGCCTCGGCGATGGCCGGCCGCTCCGCCACCTCGCAGATCGGCAGCGGGCCGCCGCGCCCGCGCAGACCGTCCGGATCGGGCCCGGCGTAGTCCTCGATGCGCCGGAACACCGGCGCCACCTCCGCATGGCTCCAGCCCTGGCAGCCGCGCTGCGCCCAGCCGTCGTAGTCCTGCGGCTGGCCGCGCACGTAGATCATGCCGTTGATCAGCGTCGAGCCGCCCAGTCCCCGCCCGCGCGGAATGGCGATGACCCGGTTGTTCGTGCCCGGCTCGGGCTCGGTCGAGAAGCCCCAGTTGTAGCGGGGATCGGTCAGCAGCTTGTAGAAACCGGCGGGGATCGAGATCCAGGGGCTGCGGCCCCGCGCGCCGGCCTCCAGCAGCAGCACCGAGTGGCGCCCGTCCGCGCTCAGCCGATTGGCCAGCACGCAGCCCGCCGTGCCGCCGCCGACGATGATGTAGTCGAAGCTCTCGACCGCCTCGGGCATGCTCACCCCTCCGGCCTCGCCCCGGGCCCGCGGCTCATGGGATCGCCCCCATGTGCCGGGCCATCAGCTCGATCTGCGCGGCGAGCATCGGCAGCCCGGGATGGGTGTGGCAGCCCTGCGCCTCGGCCCGGGCCAGCAGCGCCGTCCTGGCCGGCTCCATGATCGCTTCGGCGACGATCTGGCCGGGCCGCAGGCGCTCGGCGTCCAGCGGCAGCGGATCGTCGGGCCCGAGGCCGAGGGAGGTGGCATTGATCACCAGGTCGTGCTCGGCCACCGCGGCGGCGTCGGTCGCCAGGGCAAGCCGCGGATAGGCCTCCGCCAGGCGCGCGCAGAGGGCGCGCGCCTTGGCCTCGGTACGGTTGGCGACGGTCAGCGCCGCAACGCCGGCACCGGCCAGCGCGAACGCGATGGCGCTGGCCGCGCCGCCCGCGCCGGCCAGATAGACGCGCAGCCCGACCGGCTCGATGCCGGCGGCGCGCAGCCCCTCGACGAAGCCGATGCCGTCGAGCATGGCACCGACCATGCGCCCGTCGGCCTCGCGGCGCACGCAGTTGACCGCCCCGATCCGCGCGGCCTCCGGCGTCACGCTGTCGCAGAGCTCGCGCATGGCGGGCTTGTGCGGCACCGTGGCGATGAAGCCGCCGAAGTTCCGCTGGGCGCGCAGGCCGTCCACCAGGGCGGCGAGCCCCTCCGGCGCGACGTGAAACGGCACCATGACACCGTCGACGCCGTGGCGGACCAGCAGCGCGTTCATCACCTCCGGTGTCTTCACGTGGTGGATCGGGTCGGCGAGGATTCCGTAGACACGGGTGCGTCCGGTGATCTGCAAGCCCTGGCTGTGCGTCATGCTGCGGTCCTGTCCTGCTGGCCGGCTCAGGTCATGTAGAGGCCGCCGGCGACGTCGACGGTCTGGCCGGTGACGAAGCTCGACTCCGCCGAGGTCAGCCAGAGGGCGACGTCGGCCACCTCGCCGGGCTGGCCGAGGCGCCCGAGCGGGGTCAGCGCCACCTGCTCGGCATTGATCTCCGGCGCCACGCCGCGAACCATCGGCGTTTCGATGCGGCCCGGCGCCAGCGCGTTGACCCGGATGCCGTAGGGCCCCAGCTCGGCCGCGAGATGCTTGGTGAAGCCGATGATCGCCGACTTGGTGGCGGCATAGTGGCAGGCGACGATCGGCGAGTAGGTCTTGCCCGCCACGGAGGAGGTATTGACGATCCAGCCCCGCCGCGCCGCCCGCATCGCCGGGCTGAGCACGCGGATGGCGTTGAAGCTGCCGGTCAGGTTGACCTCCACCACCCGGCGCCATTCGGCGGGGTCCATCTCCCAGACCTTGTGGGCGACGCCGGCGTGCTTGGGGGAGATGCCGGCGTTGTTGATCACCGTGTCGAAGCCGCCGCCCATCGCCGCCTCGGCCCGGGCGACGGCGGCCTCCAGGGCGTCGTAGTCGGCGACGTCGACGACCAGGCCGTGGGCCGCGCCGGGCCCGCCGGCGGCGATCTCGGCGACCGCCGGCTCGACCTCCTCGGCCCGCAGGTCGGCCACGCCGACCGTCGCGCCGCGCGCCGCAAAGGCCTGCGCGATGGCGCGTCCGATCCCCTTGGCCGCGCCGGTCACCAGGACCCGGCGGCCGCGGTGACTGTCGCGCCGCTCCGGCGCCGCGGACGGGCTGTCTTGATCGCGCATGGCCTCAAATCCCCAGGTAGGCTTGCCGGACGTGATCGTTGGTCAGCAGCGCCTCGGCCGCATCCGACAGAACGATCTCGCCGTTCTCCAGCACGTAGCCGCGGTCGGCGGCCTTGAGCGTGTGAAAGACGTTCTGCTCGACGATCAGAATGGTCGTACCGGTCTCCACGATCCGCTCGATCGCCTCGAAGACCTGCGCCACGATAATCGGGGCGAGCCCCAACGAGGGCTCGTCGAACATCAGCAGCTTCGGCCGGGCCATCATGCCCCGCGCGATGGCGACCATCTGCTGCTCGCCGCCCGACAGCGAGGAGGCCTGCTGCTGCAGCCGCTCGCGCAGGCGCGGGAAGAGCGCCAGCACCTCCTCGAGGGTCTGCGCCTGGCTGGCCCGCGCGCCGCGCCGGTAGGCGCCCATCAGCAGGTTCTCGCGCACCGTCATGTCGGGAAAGAGCTGCCGTCCCTCGGGCACCAGAGTGATCCCCAGCTCGACCACCTCGTGCGCCGACAGGCGGGTGATGTCCTCCCCCTCGAAGGCGAGAGTCCCGGCGCTCGGCGTCACGATGCCGGACACCGTGCGCAGGGTCGTGGTCTTGCCCGCGCCGTTGCCGCCGACGATGGTGACCACTTCGCCGGCCCCGACCCGCAGCGAGACGCCGTGCAGGATGGTGGTCGCTCCGTAGCCGGCATGGATGTCGCGCAGCTCAAGCATGGACGAAGTCCTTTCCGAGATAGGCCTCGACCACCTGCGGGTCGCGCACCACCGCCTGCGGCGCGCCCTCGGCGATGATCTCGCCGGAGTTGAGCACGATCACCCGGTCCGACAGCGACATCACGGCCTGCATGACGTGCTCGATCGCGATGATGCTGACGCCGGTGTCGCGGATCGACTGCATCAGGTCGATGGCGCGCCGCACGTCGGTCTGGTTGATCCCCGCCATCACCTCGTCGAGCAGCAGCACGCGCGGCGCCATGGCCATCACGCGAGCGACCTCCAGCCGCTTGAGCCCGCCGATGGTCAGGCCGCGCGCCTCGGCCTGGAGCCAGGGCCCCAGCCCCATGCGCCAGGCGGTCTCGCGCGCCGCCTCGCGGGCCTGCTGCACATCGCGGTGGCGGTAGAAGGCGCCCACCATGATGTTCTCCTCCACCGTCATGGCCGCGAAGGGCTGCACGATCTGGAAGGTCCGCCCCACGCCCAGCGCCGCGAAGTCGGCCGGCGATGCGGGCGTGCGCCACTGGCCGGCGGAATCGCGGACCGAGACCTGTCCGGCGTCCGGCTTGAGGAAACCGGAGAGCATGTTGAACACCGTGGTCTTGCCCGCGCCGTTCGGCCCGATCAGCCCCAGGATCTCGCCCTCGCGCAGGGAAAAGCCGACGTTGTTGGTGACGTGCAGGCCGCCGAAATGTTTTTGCAGCCCCTCGACGCGCATCACCTCCGCGCCGCGCGGCGCCGGCGTCTCGGCGCGCGGCGGGGCGGCCACCGGCTCGGCCGTCTCCGCGCGCGCTTTGGCCGCCGGCTGCAGGAAGCGCGACAACGCCCCCATGATGCCGTTGGGCATGAACAGCACCACCAGCATCAGCACCACGCCGTAGACGAAGCCGTGCAGGCCCAGGGCGTGGGCGCCGAGGGCGCCGCGCGCTAGCTCGGTGATCGGCACCAGCAGCGCCGCGCCCAGCAGCGGCCCGAAGACCGTGCCGATGCCGCCGATCAGGGCGAACATGGCGATCTGGATCGACATCTGCAGGGAAAAGACGGCGGCCGGCTCGATGAAGGTGAGGTACATGGCATGGAAGGTGCCGACCATGGCCGAGAGCGCCGCCGAGGCCGAGACGGCGAGCAGGCGCACCCGCACCGTCCGCACCCCGGCCGCCCGCGCCGCCGACTCGCGCTCGCGGGTGGCGACCAGGTAGAAGCCCAGCCGGTGCGCGCGGATCGCCCAGGCAACCGCCAGGCAGGCCAGCAGCAGGCCGAAGGCGATGATCAGCGCCGGCAGACGTTCGCGGAACACCATCCACTCCCAGCCCAGCTTGAGCTGGATCATCATGCCGGTGGCACCGCCGGTGAAGTCGTGGAAGTAGAGCGCCAGGACGCGGAAGACCTCCAGAAAGGCGATCGTCGCCAGGGCGAAGAAGGGCCCGTGCAGCCGGAAGCAGGGATAGCTGATGACGACGGCGGCCACGACGGCCAGCCCGGCGCCGGCGAACATCCCCAGCCAGGGCGAGATGCCGGCGTTCATCAGCATCACGCCGGCATAGGCGCCGATGCCGTAGAACATGCCATGGCCCAGCGAGAGCTGGCCGGCGTAGCCGCCGACGATGTTCCAGGCGGTCGACAGCGCGGCAAAAATGCAGATGGTGATGAAGACGTGGTAGATGAACTCGTCGCCGATCAGCACCGGCGTGACGAAGAGTGCGGCCAGCAGGGCCGCCAGCGCGGCCGCGCCCACGCGCAGGCGCGACGTGGCCTCGGGCCGCGGGGTCAGCGTCGTATCGGTCATTGCGAGACGTGCGAGAGCTTGAGCCGGCTGCCGAACAGGCCGGACGGCTTCAGGATGAGGATGAGCAGAAAGACGCCGAAGACGACCGCCTCGCGGATGTCGGAGCCGATGTAGAACCCTGCCAGGCTGTCGATCAGCCCGATCACCATGGCGCCGAAGAAGGCGCCAACGACCGAGCCGAGGCCGCCGAGCACCACCACCACGAAGGCGGTCAGCACGAAGTAGGTGCCGATGGTCGAGGAGGTCGGGTAGAGCGGCGCGATCAGCGCGGCGCCCAGGCCGACGCAGGCCGCGCCCAGGCCGAAGCTGAGCACGTAGATCCGGTTGACGTTGATCCCCATGAGCTGGGCCGCCGCCCGGTTCTGCGCCACGGCGCGGATCGCCCGCCCGGTCTGGGTGCGGCCGAGGAAGAGCTGCATCGCAACGATCAGCAGCACGGCGGCGGCGAAGACCCAGAGCTGGCCCGCCAGAACCCGCACCGGCCCGACCTCCAGCGGCGTGCGCAGCCCGCTGGCGGGCGTGTTGGAGATGTCGGCGCCGAAGATCAGCAGCGCGAGGTTCACCAGCGCCGTCGACAGGCCGACGGTGGCGAAGATCTGGACATGCTCGTCGCGCGCGTTCATCAGCGGCTGGATCAGGAAGCGCTGCACCAGCGCGCCCAGCACGAACAGCGCCGGCGCGACGGCGACCACGGTGATGTAGGGATGCACCTGCAGGCCGACGGTCAGCAGATAGGTGGCGTACATGCCGACCATCAGGAACTCGCCATGGGCGAAGTTGATCACCTTGACGATGCCGAAGATCAGCGTGAGGCCGATGGAGATGATGGCGAAGAGGCCGCCGAGCATCAGACCGTTGGCCACGATCTGCAAAAACGTGTCCATGACGCCTCGCTCGGGCGGTCTCCGATCGGGCGGGCCCACTGCAGGACCCCGCCGACCGGCTGAAAACCGCCCTCGATCGTAGTCTTGGAGGGATGCTGCCAGCCCGGCGCCGCACGGAGGCGGGCGATCCGGCCGGGCATCGCTCCGGGAGAGAGGGGGCGGGGCGGACGCGCCGCCCCGCCAGGGCTAGCCGCTCGGGGCCGGCCTACTCGGGCCAGCGGATCTCGGCCGCCGCCGCCGCGTCGGGGTAGACGGTCACCAGGCGGCCGTCCTGCCACTGCATGCCCATCATCTCGGCGCGTTCGTTCTGGTTGTTCGCCCCGAACTTCACGCCGTAGCCGACCGCGGTGGTGCCCGCCGGCACGTCGATGGCCTCGACCGCGGCGAGGATCGACTCCGCGTCGAAGCCCTCGGCCTGATCGATCGCCTCGAGCAGCACCAGCGCGCCGACGTAGTTGTTCAGGGAGTGGCCAGAGCGCGGCGACTCGCCGTACTTCTCCTCGTAGGTGGCGACGAAGTCCTCCAGGCCGGGGGTGAAGTCGGTGTTCACCGCGTACTGGGTGAAATCGACGTTGAGCACCCCCTCGATGACGTCGGCGCCCACCGCCTCGGCCGTCGGCAGCATGGAATAGCCGCCGCCGCCGCCGATGATCGCCCCGGGTTCGAAGCCGGCCTCGTTGGCCTGCTGCAGGAACAGCACCGAGTCGTTCTGGTAAGAGGTCTGCAGCACCACATCGACGCCGCGCTGCTTGAGGTCGAGGACGAGCGACGACATGTCGACCGTCGAGGCCGGATAGCCCTGCACGGTGACGATGTTCAGGCCGGCCTCCTCGCCGTAGGTCTTCTCGTGACCGGCCACCGAGGTGCCGTAGCTGGAATCCTCGTGGATGATCCCGATCTTCAGCTCGGCCGGATCCTTGCCGAGGCCGGGCGCCACCTTCTCGACGATCATCTCGACCGCCATCTTGCCCATGTCCTCGGCGGTCGGGTTGGTCCGGTAGAGGTAAGTGAAGTCGCGGCCGGTCACGTCGTCGGCCACAGCGCCCAGCTCGAAGTAGGGCACCTCGGCGAGCTCGGCGACCTGGCTGGCCGCGATCGAGCGCGAGGAGGAGTAGGTGCCGAAGATCGCCTTGACGCCCTCGAGCGAAATCAGCCGGCGCGCCTCGCCGATCGCCTGGTTGTTGTCGACCGCGTCGCCGCGCAGCAGCACGATCTGCTCGCCCTGCACGCCGCCCCTGGCATTGATCTCGTCGACCGCGATCTCCAGGCCGCGCGCGCTCTCCTCGCCCAGCAGCGCGAGCTGGCCGCTGAAGGGATAGAGCGCGCCGAACTTCACCTCGGCCAGGGCCGGGCCGGCGAGAAGCACCGCCGCGGCGGCGGGACCGGTCAGCAATGTTTTGATCTTCATGGTTTCCTCCCTGATGCAGGTCTCGCCACGCGAGACCCCGCGCTCAGTAGTCGAGCGCCTTCTTGCCCTGGAAACTGGTGATCGGCGGATGCGCGCGTTCGTCGGTCACCACGTCGATCACGGTGACCGCCGGCGCGGCCAGGGCGGCCTGCAGCGCCGGCAGGAAATCGCCGGGCGCCTCCACCCGCACGCCCTGGCAGCCGCAGGCCTGCGCGAGCGCGGCATGGTCCACCGCCTCGAAGTGCACGACATCGGTGTGGGCGCCGAACAGGCTGAGCTCGGCATGCTTTTGGTAGCCGAGGATCTGGTTGTTCAGCACCACCACCACGACAGGCAGCCGCATGCGCCGCGCGGTCTCCAGCTCCGCCCAGACGTGGGCGAAGCCGCCGTCGCCGGTCACGCAGACGACCGGCGCCTGCGGTCGCGCGGCCTTGGCGCCCAACGCGAAGGGCAGCCCCCAGCCCAGGCCGGCCAGGCCGCGCGGCGTCAGAAAGCGTTGCCCGGCCCGGCGGGCGGTCAGGTAGTTGGCCACCCAGATCGAGGCGTAGCTGGCATCGGCGACCACGATGGCGTCGTCGCCGAGCTGGCTGTCCAGGTCGCGCATCAGACGCTCGGGCCGGCAGGGCACGGCGTCCAGGTCGACCAGCCGGGCGAGGTCGGCCGCGTGCGCCTCGCGCGCCGCGGCGATCCGCGCCGCGAGATCGGCCCGGCGCGCCCGCAGCGCCGCCGGGTCGCGGGTCTCCAGCGCCTGCGCGAGCGCGGCCAGGGTCAGCTTCGCGTCGCCCTTCAGCCGCAGCGCCTCGTAGTTGCGCCCGATCTCGCCGCCGTCGATGTCAACATGGATGTAACGCGCGTCGCGGGGGTAGAGCTGCCAGCTATCCGTGCCGTTCTGATTGGTGCGGTTGCCGACCAGCAGCACCACGTCGGCCTGGGTCACCATCTCGCGCAGGTGCGAGGAGCGGCCGCCCGGCGCCATGAAATAGCCGACCACGCCCAGCGAAAGCGGGTCGGTCTCGGCCACCGCGCCCTTGCCCATGACGGTGGTCGCCACCGGCAGGCCGAGCGCCTGCAGCGCCCCCAGCTCTGCCGTCGCGCCGGAGGCGTGCACGCCGCCGCCGGCGATCACCACCGGCGCGCGCGCGCCGGCCAGCAGCTCCGCCGCCTCGGCGATCCGTGCCGGGTCCGCCGTGCTGCGGTCGAGCGGATAGCGGCCGAGGTCGGCCTGGCGGCGCGGCGCGTCGGGAGCCAGTTCGGGCCGCTCGTCCAGCAGGTCGAGCGGCATCAGCAGCACCGCCGGGCCGCAGCGGCCCGAGGCTGCGGCGGCGAAGGCCATGTCGACGTAGTCGTCGATCCGGTCGATCTCGGCGACCCGCCGCACCCACTTGGCCACGCCGCCGAAGAGCGCGAGGTGGTCGAGTTCCTGAAAGGCGTTCTTGTCGGTGAACTTGCGGTGCACGTCCTGCACGATCGCGACCAGCGGGGTCGAGGCCTTCAGCGCCTCGGCCAGCCCCGGCACCAGCAGGGTCGCCGCCGGCCCGTTCTGGGCCGTCACCACCGGCACCCGCCCGGACACGCGCGCATAGGCGTCGGCCATCGCCGCCCCGGCGTTCTCCGTGCGGTAGCCGATCTGGCGCAGGCCGTAGTCCGGCGCGGCGAGGAAGAGCGCCGAGGGAATCGACTGGCCGAAGATCTCCTTCACGCCGTGGCGCTGCAACGCGGCGGCCAGCAGGTGGGCGCCGGTGACGTTGACCGGCGCTCGCGGCGTGTCGGTCGTCGCTGTGGACATGGGTCCTCCCGGGTCAGGACGCCGCGGCGTCCGCGGTTGTCGTCAACAGGGACTTGCCGAGGCGGCCGGCCGCCTCGGCCCGGCCCGGCTCAGTCGTCGCCCGCCGCCGGCGCAGTCTTGCCGGGCAGGAGCAGCACCTTGACCGCCTGCTTGTCGCGGGCGAGCTTCATGGCCTGCTGCGCACGCGCCAGGGGCTCGCGATGGGTGATCAGGGCCGACAGTTCGCCGCCGTGGGCGGCGAGAAGGCGAATGGCCTCCTCGACCGCGCGGGCGGTGGTGTCGTGGGCGCCGCGCAGTTGCTTCTTCTCGCGCACCAAGCCCGTCAGGTCGATCCGGCAGGCGCCGGCGTGGATTCCGGCGGCGACGAGAAGGCCGCAGGGCCGCAGCGCCGCCAGCCCCTCCTCCACCGAACGGGCCGCCCCCGTCGCCTCGATCACCCGGTCGGCGCGCCGGCCGAAGCAGCGCGCCACGGCGGCCTCCAGCGTCTCCCCGGCCAGGTCGGCGGTCCGGTCGATCCCCAGCTTGCGGGCCCGGGCCAGGCGGGCGGTGTCGTCGAGCCCGACCAGCAGGACCTCCGCGCCGCGATGCCGGGCGACCCAGGCCGCGGCCATGCCGATCGGACCGGGCCCCAGCACCACCACCGCCGCGCCGGCCTCGACCTCGGCCAGGTCGACGGCGTTGACGGCAACGGACAGCGGCTCGGTCAGCGCCGCGGTCTCCAGCCGCAGGCCGTCGGGCAGCGGCCGGCAGTTGGCCGCCGGCACCCGCACGCGCGCGGCGAAGGCCCCGTCGCGGTGCAGCCCGATGATTCGCCGCGCCTCGCAGGCCTCCGGCCGCCCCGCGCAGCAGCCCGCGCAGCGGCCGCAGGTCACGGTCGGCCAGCAGGTGACCCGCGTGCCCACCGGCAGGGTTTCGACATCGCCGGCGACCGCGCGGACGATGCCGGCGAACTCGTGACCGAGGGTCACCGGCAGGTTGTCTGCCATGAACGCGTAGTCGGGCGTCCAGTCGTAGGCGTGCAGGTCGCTGCCGCAGAGTCCGGCCGCCGCCACCTCGATCAGCACTTCGCCCGGGGAAAGCTCCGCGTCGGGCAGACGGACCTGCTCCAGCGCGGCTCCGAAGGCCGGCCGGGTCTTGCGCAGGGCAAGCATGCGTTCACTCCCTCGACCCGCGCCAGCCGGGCACCGCCGGCCCGCGGGTTGTTTGTTCTTTGTTGTATGTTATTTGTTATAACAAACGCTCCACCAGAACCGCAGGCGTGTCAAGGCCCATGCTGAAGACCGAGAAAAAGAGCGATGAATCAAAGGATTGGGTGAAACCCCTGGCGCGGGAGAACCTGAGCGACCGGGCTTACCTGGCCCTCCGCGACGCCCTGATGCGCGGCCAGCTCAAGCCCGGGGAGCGGATGCGGCTCAGGCCGATGTCGGCGCGCTTCGGCATCTCCCCGACGCCGATGCGCGAGGCCCTGCTGCGTCTGGTGGTCGAGCGCGCGATGGTGGTCGATTCCCGTGGCACCGTGACGGTCCCCACCCTGACGCTCGACGAGCTGCTGGAGATCCGCTCGATCCGCGTCGACCTGGAGGGCAACACCGCCGCGGCGGCAGCGCTGCGCGCCCGTCCCGAGGAGATCGCCGAACTGGAGGCGATCCACGCGCAGATCACCGAGTGTCACGACGCCGGCACCTTCGAGAAGGCGGTCGACCTGAACACCGAGTTCCACCTGGCCCTCTGCCGCCTGGGCGCGCGGCCGATCACCTACGATCTGGTCGAAGGGCTGTGGGTGCGCTGCGGGCCGATCCTCTCCCACCTCTACGACGCCGGCATCCCCTCGAACTGGCACCCCCACCCGCACCTGCGCGTGATCGACGCGCTGAAGGCGCGCGACCCGGAGGCCGCGCGCGAGGGCATCCGCATCGACATCGAGGCCGGCGGCCAGGGACTGCTCGACCACGTCCGGGCCAACTGAGACGGGTCAGCTCCCGCGCCCCGCCCGCCGGCCCGGGCGTGCCGCGCGGCACCGCCGTCAGGCGGCCGGGCACGGGCGGTAGCGGGCCTGGAGGCGGCGTTTCAGGATCTTGCCGCTGTCTTCGCGCGGCAGCGCCGCGTCGAAGACGATGCGCCGGGGGATCTTGTAGCGGGCGAGCTTGCCGGCCAGGGCGGCGCGCAGCGCCTCGGCCTCCAGCGCCTGGCCGGGCTCCGGCTCGACGTGGGCGCAGACGACCTCGCCGAAGTCCTCGTCCGGGATGCCGAAGACGGCGCAGTCGCGCACGCCGGGCAGCTCGTGCAGCGCGTTCTCGATCTCCGAGGGGAAGATGTTGACCCCGCCGGAGACGATCATCTCCTTGGCCCGGCCGGTCAGGAAGAGGTAGCCGTCGGCGTCCAGGTAGCCGAGCTCCCCGGCGGTGGTCAGCTCGCCGCGCCGGATCTGCGCGCTCGCCTGCGGATTGCCCAGGTAGTGCGAACGCGGGTAGCCGGCGATCCGCAGGTAGACCTCGCCGATCTCGCCGGCCGGCAGCGGCCGCCCCTGCGGGTCGAGGATGCGCACCTCGGCCCCGGGCAGCGGCCGGCCGACGGTGCCGGGCTTGGCCAGCGCCTCGGCCGAGCCGTGCGCCACCGCGGGCCCGGTCTCGGAGGCGCCGTAGTACTCGTGGATCACCGGCCCCCACCAGGCGATCATCCGCCGCTTGACCTCGGGCGGACAGGGGGCTGCGCCGTGGGCGACGAAGCGCAGCGAGGAGAGGTCGTAGCGCCGGCGCACCGCCTCCGGCAGCTTGAGCAGGCGCACGAACATGGTGGGCACCAGGTGCAGATGGGTGATCGCCTGCGCCGCGATCAGCCGCAGCAGGTCCTCGGCGTCGAAGCGCGGCTGCAGGATCACGCTGGCGCCCGGCGTGCGCAGCGCGGTCAGGGCGTAGACGTTGGGCACCGAGTGGTAGAGCGGGCCGGTGATCACGGTGCGCACCGGCGTGACGCCGTCGAGGCCGTAGGCCAGACCCATGACCTCGCGGATGCGCCGCACCATCTCGCCCGAGGCGGGCTCGCGCACCACCCCCTTGGGCGCGCCGGTGGTGCCGGAGGTGTAGATGATGTTGCTGCGCAGCGCCGGCGCCGGCCCCTCCCAGGGTGCCGCCGTCAACAGCTCGTCGTAGGCCTCGGCGGTCTCGGGCACCGCCGGCGCGGGCTCGGCGATCCGGTAGGCCGCGACCAGCTCCGGCGGGGTCGGCACGCAGACCAGCCGGCGCCCCTCCAGGATCGGCGCGAGCAGGGGGAAGAGGTCGCGGTGGCAGAGCACCAGGCCGGCGCCGCTGTCCGTCAGGACCGAGGCCAGTTCCGGGCTGGTCAGGTGCCAGTTGAGCGGGACGCAGTAGGCGCCCAGGCGGTTGAGCGCCAGCGCGACCTCGAGGAACGGCAGGTCGTTGCGCAGCAGCACCGCGACCCGGTCGTCCTCCCCGATCCCGCGCTCGTGCAGGGCGCGCGCGAGCCGCGCCGCGCGGGCAGCAAGCTGCGCCTGGGAGACCCGCCGCTCACCCAGAACGACACTGCCCGGCGGAACCGCCGTCGCCGGCCGATCCGCAGCCGTCTCAGTCATCTCTCACCTCGTCGCTTCGCACGCTTGGAGCCAGGTCACCAGGATCAGGCCGCCCGGGTCGGGCGACCGGGATCAGGCCGCCGCGCCACCGGGATGGTAGCCGGCGGGACCGCGTGCAGGGTTGGTAGGGTCGGTAGGGTCGGCGGGATCGCGCGGCAGGAGGTGGCGCGCGACGCGGCGCTCCAGGTCCTGGCGGCTGCCGCAGCGCCCGCTCAGGTCCCAGACCCGTTTCATCCAAAGGTGCAGGTCGCTCTCGTAGGTGTAGCCCATCGCCCCGTGCACCTGCAGCGCCACGCGCGCCGCCTGCTGCGCGGCGGCGCCGGCGGCGAGCAGCGCGTGCGCCGTATGCACCGCCGCCTGGCTCTGCCCGGCGGCCAGGCTCCAGGCCGCGCGCAGCAGCACCGGCTCGGCGAAGTCGAGCGCCACCCGCAGGTCGGCCAGGGCCTGCTGCAGCGCCTGGAAGGCGCCGATCGGCCGGCCGAACTGTTGGCGCAGGCCGGCGTGCTCCACCGCCATGGCGAGCAGGCGCCGGCCGACGCCGAGCAGCTCGGCGGCCACGACCACCTCCTCCTGCCCGGCGATCCGCGCCGCCGCGGCCGCGTCGAGGGCGCCGACCGGCGTGCCCGGCGCCCGGGCGGTCACCCGCGCCGCCGGCCGGGTGGCGTCGAAGCCCTCGAGCGGCGTCAGCGCGACCTCCTCCGGCGTGCGCAGGCGCCAGCTCAGGGGCTCCGTCTCGGCCCCGGTCTCGGTCTCGGCCCCGGCCTCGGTCTCGGCCCCGGTCTCGGCCCCGGTCTCGGCCCCGGTCTCGGCCCCGGTCTCGGCCTCAGCGCAGAGAAACCCGGCCGCGCCCTCCGGCAGCAGGCAGGGCCGGCCGGGCCGGACCAGGGCGAGCCGGCGCCCGGCGCCGAGCAGCGCCGCCAGCTCCTGGGCCGCGCGCGGCGCCCCGGTCGCCGCCAGTTCGGCCAGCAGCGGCGCGGTGACGGCCGCCGTCTCCAGCATCGGTTCGGGCAGCGCCGCGACGCCGCAGGCCTGCCCCACCACCGCCAGCGTGACGGCATCCAGGCCGAGGCCGCCCTGGGTCTCGGGCACGGCGATGCCGGGCAGGCCCTGGTCGACCAGGGCCGACCAGCGCGCGGCATCGACGCGGCCGCCGGCCTGGCGCAGCGCCGTCGCCGGACAGGCGGCCGCCAGCGCCCGGGCGACCGCCTCGCCCATCATCCGCTGCTCTTCGCTCACCAGGAATCGCATCGCCTCACCCCGCCTTGGGCAGCCCGAGCACGCGGGTCGCGATGATCGCGCGCTGGATTTCGTTGGTGCCGGCGTAGATCGGTCCGGCCAGGGAGAAGAGGTAGCCGGCGCGCCAGCGCGCGGCCTCCTCCGGGCTGCAGTCGGCGTCCTCGGCCGGCGGGCTGCCGATCAGCGCGATCGCGGCGGCGTGCAGCTCGCGGTCGAGCTCCGACCAGAAGATCTTGTTGGCGCTGGCCTCGGCGCCGACCGTCTCGCCCGCGGCCAGGCGCGCGGCGGTGCGGTAGGCCGCCAGCGCATAGGCCTCGGCGTCCATCCAGGCTCTGAGCACCGCCTGTTCGAGCGTCGCGTCGGCGCGGTGACGGTTGCGCCGATAGAGCTCGAGCAGACGCTCCGCCGCCCGCTGAAACCGCGCTGGGCTGCGCAGCAGCAGGCCGCGCTCGAAGCCGGCGGTCTGCATGGCGATGCGCCAGCCCTCGCCCTCGGCGCCGACACGGTTGGCGGCCGGCACCCGCACCTCGTCGAAGAAGATCTCGGCGAAGCCGGGCAGCCCGTCGAGCTGGGCGATCGGCCGCACGCGCACGCCCGGCGCGTCGAGCGGCACGAGCAGAAAGGACAGCCCCCGATGGCGCGCGCTGTCCGGGTCGCTGCGGAACAGGCCGAAGCACCAGTCGGCGAAGACCGCCCGGGTCGACCAGATCTTCTGGCCGCTGATCACGTAGTCGTCGCCGTCGCGCCGCGCATGGCTGCGGATCGCGGCCATGTCGCTGCCGGCGCCCGGCTCCGACCAGGCCTGCGCCCAGATCTCCTCGCCCGCCGCCATGGGCGGCAGGAAGCGGGCCTTCTGCGCCTCGCTGCCGAAGCTCTGCAGGGTCGGACCCAACAGGAAGAGGCCGTTCTGATTGACCCGCCCAGGCGCGTCGGCGCCCCAGTACTCCTCCTCGACCAGCAGCCAGTCGGCGATCCCCAGGCCACGGCCGCCATAGACCTCGGGCCAGGACACGACCGACCAGCCGCCGGCGGCGAGGCGCCGCTCCCAGTCGCGGTGGGCGGCGAAGCCGTCGGGCGTGTCGAAGGAGGGCAGCGGCGCGGCCGGCAGGTTGGCGCGCAGCCAGGCCCGCACCTCCCGGCGCAGCGCCTGCTGCCTCTCGTCCTCTCGCAGGTCCATGCTCAGCCCCGCTCACGTCCCAGGGCGGCCATGCCGCGGCCGTCCAGGCCGGCCAGGTTGTCCTCGGCGACCGTCGCGTTGTGGGCGTGGGCGAAGTGGTGGTAGCCGAAGACGGCGTCCATCGCCACGCGCCGCCCCTTGACCTCCTCGCAGTGGTTGACCGCCTGCTTGGCGAGCGCCAGGCCGAGCCGCGGCATGCCGGCGATGCGCTCGGCCAGGGTCAGGGCCTCGGCCTCCAGCTCGGCGCGCGGCACCACGCTGCGCACCATGCCGAAGCCCGCCGCCTCCTGGGCGCTCAGCCGGCGCCCGGTGAAGAGCATGTCCTTGGCCACCCGCGCCGGCAGCTCGAAGGCGTGGGCGAAGTACTCGACGCCGGGGATGCCCATGTGCACCACCGGGTCGGCGAAGAAGGCGTCGTCGGAGGCGACGATCAGGTCGCACACCCAGGCCAGCATCAGGCCGCCGGCGATGCAGGCGCCCTGTACCGCCGCGACGGTCGGCTTGGGCAGGCCGGCCCAGCGCCGACACATGCCGAGATAGACCTCCTGCTCGCGCACGTACTGCTGCTCGGCGCCCGGCAGGCCGACATGGTCGTACCAGAGATGGCGCCGCGCGAAGCTGCGGTCGGCGTCGCGCTCCGGGGTGCCGATGTCGTGTCCGGCGCTGAAGTGGGGCCCCGCCCCCTCCAGCAGCACGACCTTGACCGCGGGATCGTCGACCGCCTGACGCAGGGCCGCGTCGATGGCATAGGTCATGCGGCTGTTCTGGGCGTTGCGGTAGCGCGGCCGGTTGAGCTGCACCCGGCCGACCGCCCCCTGGCGGCGGTAGAGCACCGGCGGCGCCTCCGCCCCCTCCGGCGTCGCGGCTTCGGGCTGGTCTGGCGAGAACTCGGACATGATCAGGAAACTCCGGCGGAACGACGGTCGAGCGAAGGGTCGCGGGGCGCGGGCGCGGCGGCCGACGGCGAAGCCGAGACGCGCGGCAGCGGTCGCCGGAGCCGCGCGACCAGCAGGGCGCCGGCGGCGAGGCCGGCGGCGGCCAGCAGCAGGGCAAGGTTGCCGATCGGCAGCGGCGCGCCGCCCGGCAGGGCCAGCAGCAGACCGGCCAAGGCGAGCGCGAGGCGCGCGGCCAGGCCGACCGCCCCGTCGCCCAGCCCGCCGAAGCCGACGAGATGGTTCTCCAGCGCGGCCGAGATCAGCAGGATCCCGAGCAGCGCCTGGACCAGGGTCGACGCCACGCCGGCGGCATCGCCCTGCAGGATCAGCGCCGGCTCCAGCACGAAGAAGAAGGGCACGGCATAGATGATGCTGCCCAGCCGCATGGCCTGGAAGCCGGTCGCCATCGGCCGGGCGCCGGACAGCGTGGCCGCGGCGAAGGCGCCCAGCGCCACCGGCGGCGTGATGTAGGAGAGCATGCCCCAGTAGAGGATGAAGAGGTGCACCGCCACGGGGTTGAGACCGCCGGCGATCAGCGCCGGCGCCAGGGCGACGGCCAGGAAGATGTAGGCGGCCGTCACCGTCATGCCGATGCCCAGCACGAAGGCGGTCAGCGCCCCCATGCAGAGCAGCGCGACGGTGCTGTCGCCGGCGAGTTGCAGCAGGTCGTTGGCGATGTTGCCGATCTTGCCGGTCATCACGAGGCTGCCGACGATGAAGCCGATGCCGGCCAGGATCGCCACCAGCTCCACGAACAGCCGCCCGGCGGCCGCCAGGAATTCGCCCAACTCGTGGCGCCCCCAGCGGTTGCGCCGCGAGAGCTGGTTGACCAGCAGCAGCGCCGCCGTGGCGAAGTACGGTGCCCAGCTCTCCCGGTTGAGGATCAGCAGCATCCAGATCAGCAGGGCGAATACCGCGACGAAGTACCAGCCTTCGCGCAGGGTGCGGCCGATCCGCGGCAGCTCGGCGCGCGGCAGCCCCTGGGCGCCGGTGCGCGCCGCGCGGGCGTCGATCTGGCAGAACAGGCCGAAGAAGTAGAGCACCGAGGGCAGCGCCGCGGCCAGGGCCACCTCGACGTAGGAGGTTTCCAGATAGGTCGCCATGACGAAGGCGGTGGCGCCCATGATCGGCGGCATCAGCACCCCGCCGGTCGAGGCGCAGGCCTCGACCCCCGAGGCGAAGGACCGGCTGAAGCCGACCCGGCGCATGGCCGGGATGGTCATAACCCCGGTTGTCAGCACGTTGGTGATGACGCTGCCGCTCATCGAGCCCATCAGGCCGCTGGAGAAGATCGCCACCTTGGCCGGGCCGCCGCGCACGTGGCCGAGCGCGGCGAAGGAGAGCTCCAGGAAGAAGCGGCCGCCGCCGGTGTGCTGCAGCGCCACGCCGAAGATCATGAAGCCGATGACGAGCTGCACGAAGGCGCGCAGCGGAATGCCCAGCAGGCTCTCCTCGCTCATCACGTGGAAGATCGCCGCGTCGGCCGCCGGCACCGGCTCGGCCCGCAGGAAGCCCGGCAGGTCGCCGGCGACCAGCGGATAGAGACTGAGCAGTCCGACGATGGCGAAGAGCCCCCAGCCCCCGGCCCGCCGCGTCGCCTCCAGCGCCAGCGCCCAGAGCAGGTAGGAGACCCAAACCGCCTCGCGCGGCGCCAGATACTCCCACCCCTCGGTCACGATGGTCTCGGCGTTCCAGGCGAGAAAGCCGCACAGGCCCGCCGTGGCGGCGGCCAGGCCGAGGTCGACCGCCAGGCCGACACCGCCGCGGCGGCGCAGCGGCACCAGCAGGAAGATCAGCGGCAACAGCAGCCCGAGCACCAGGTAGAGCACCTGGTTCTCCAGGAAGACGTAGCCGAGCCCGTGCCCCAGGTTGAAGGTCTGGTAGACCGACAGCAGGGTCACGGCCAGGGCCGAGGCGATGCAGAGGGCCCGCAGGACCCGCTGGGCGCGGCCGGCGGTCTCCGGCCGCGCCCGCGCCGCCTCCCGGGCGTCGCTGGTCATCGGAAGCGCTCCGAGTCAGGCAAGGGGACGTGGACGGACCAGTCCGCGGCTTACAGGAAGACCGGCGCGAAACCGGCCGCTTCCAGCGCCGCGGCGCGGGCCTTCATCCAGGCCGTCTTGAAGGCCGCCTCCGCGTCCGGCGTCTCGCCGGCGGTGAAGTCCTCCCAGGCCGCCAGGATCGTCTCCTGACGCCGGATCAGGGACTGGTTGTGCGCCTCGGCCTCGTCGGTCCAGACGCCGGCTTCCTTGAAGTAGCGCACCGCCCCCTCGTGATAGGGGATGACCCAGGTCAGGTTCTGCCGCTCCAGGGCCCAGCCCTGGGCGCCGGGGGCGTTGTCCTTGTAGGCGTCGTAGCCCTCGGCGATGGCCTTCACCAGCGCGTGGACCTCGTCGACGCTGCGCTCGGTGCCGCCAATCAGCACGGGATAGGGATAGGCCGTGCCCTCCCAGGGCTGCTCGGCGGAGATTCCGGCGCCGACGGTGGCCGTGTGCTTGACGAAGTAGGGGGCGACGGCGGTCAGGCGCGCCCAGCCCTCGGCGTCGTCGTGGTCGAGCGGCAGCCAGTGGATGCCGCGCGGCGAGGCGGCGAGCTGCTCGGCCAGCGGCGTGACGGTGATCGCGAAGGCGGCATCGCCCTGGCCGTTGATCAGGGCCTGCCACATGCCCTTGAAGCCGGAGTACTCGACCTTCTCGACGTCGTCCCAGGTCAGTCCCCCGAAGGCCAGGAAGGCGGTCATCGGCACGTTGAGCGAGTCGGCCCCGCGCACCCAGGGCACGCGCCGCCCCTCCAGATCGGCCGGCGTGGCGATGCCGGCCTCGGCGGCGGTGGCGACGCCGGTGCCGGCCGCGCCCGAGGAGGAAAGCAGCAGGCGCATGTCCTGCGGGCCCCAGTCCGGGCCGGAGAACATGCCCACGCCCTCGGTCGCGAAGTAGGCGGTGACGCCGCAGGTGCAGTAGTCGGCCTTGCCCATGCGCACCGGCAGCATGCGCGAGACGTCGTTCTTGCCCGGCTTCACCGTCAGGGTCAGGCCGTGGCGGTTCTTCAGCATGTTGCCGATCGCCACCGACTGGGCATACCCCGAGGTGTTGCTGCCGTAGGCGGTCCACACCAGGGACTCGGGCAGGCCGGCCAGCGACGAGTCGGCCTGCGCGGCGGGCAGCGGAAGCGTCAACGCCCCGCAGAGGGCCAGCGCCCCCATGACGACGGATCTGGACATGTTTCCTCCTCAGTCGAACCGCTCTTTGCGGCGGGTCTTGGCCGGGCCTCTGGGCCGGCTCTTTGGGGCCGGAACCCCCCGGAAGCGGGGGCGGCCGGCGTCCGGGCGGTTGCGGACTTGCCAAGCCTAGGCGGTCAGTTCGAAAATTTGATCACCGAATTTCCTTGAAGTGTCATGCGTGGATTTTAGGAATGCTCGATTGGAACGCGCTGCGCGACTTCCGGGTCGTGATGGAGGAAGGCAGCCTGACCCGGGCGGCGACCAAGCTGGGCGTCACCCAGCCGACCCTGAGCCGGCGACTGAGCGAGCTGGAGCGGCAGCTCGGCGTCACGCTGATCCTGCGCTCCACCCGGCGGCTGCGCCTGACCGAGGCCGGCGAGCGGATTCTCGAGCATTCCAAGACCATGGAGGGCCAGGCCCGCGCCATCGCCGACCTGGCTCTGGGCAGCGCCTCCTCCATGGAGGGCACGGTCCGCATCTCCGTGACCGAGGGCTTGGGCATCGCCTGGCTGGCGGCCGAGCTGGCCGCCTTTCGGCGCATGCACCCCGGCATCCACGTGGAGCTGCTGGTCAGCAACCAGTACGCCGACCTGCAGGCGCGCGAGGCCGACATCGCGGTGCGGCTGTCGCGCCCCACCCAGGTGGGACTGATCGCGCGCAAGCTGGCCGACTTCCGCTTCGCCCTCTACGCCTCGACCGACTACATCGACCGCCACGGCATCCCGCGCCGGCCGGCCGACCTGGGCCAGCACTATGGCGTCGGGCTGCTGGGCGCCACGCCGACAGCGCTGTGGCTGAAGGACTGCTTCGGCGACGCGCGCATCGTCTTCTGGTCCAACACGCTGCTGGCGCTGCGCGGCGCGGTGCGCGCGGGCATCGGCATCGGTCCGGTCTTCCGCTTCCTGGGCGACCAGGACGCCCGGCTGGTGCAGGTGCTGCCGAAGATGCCCGGGATCGAGAAGGAGGTCTGGCTGACCTGCACCGAGGAGATGCGCGGCAACGCCCGCATCCGCGCCATGTACGACTTTCTGGCCAACCTGATCGGCGAGAACCGCCACCTGCTCGCCGGCACCCAGCCCTACCCGGAAACCAGCCCGCCGATCTGAGCCGCCCGGCCGCAACGCTACGGCGGGCCGGCGGCGGCCGGACGAGACGGCGGCGCCCGGTGTGCGGCGCCCGGTGCGCGGCATGCGTGGCGGCTTGCCTTCGTTGCAGGCGAGTGATATTGCAAATCAATCGCAAAACAATAGCCTTGGCCTCGGACCTCCTTCGCGAGCGGAGTCGCCCATGGAAGACAAGCTGGACTCCAGCACCGGCGCGCTGGCCGGCCTGCCCCTCGACGCGGGCCGAGAGGGCCTTGTCGCGCGCGGCCTCGAGCTGCTGCAGACCGGCGGCCCGGTGGTCGCCGTGCTGCTGCTGATGTCCGTGGCGGCGCTGGCGATCGGCTTGGCCAAACTCTGGCAGTTCCGCCAGGCGGGGCTCGGCGCGCGACGGGTCGTGCGCGACGGCCTCGCCCTGCACCGCCAGGGCCGCGACGACGAGGCTTTGGCGCTGCTCGCGGGCAGCGCCAATCCCGCCGCCCAGGCCCTGGCGCGCGCCCTGCGCGGCCGGCGGCGCGGCCTGCCGGAGGAGCGGGTGCGCGAGGAGGTGTACCGCTATGCCGCCGGCGCCCTGGAGGCGTTGCGCGGCTGGTTGCGGCCGCTGGAGGTGATCGCCGCCCTGGCGCCGCTGCTCGGCCTGTTCGGCACGGTGCTCGGCATGATCGCCGCCTTCCGCCAGCTCGAGGCGGCCGGCAACCAGGTCAATCCAGCGGTCCTGTCGGGCGGCATCTGGGAGGCGCTGCTGACCACCGCCGTTGGCCTCGCCGTCGCCATGCCCGTGGTCGCCCTCCTCAACTGGCTCGAGCGCCGGGTCGAGCGCCTGGCGCACGAGATCGACGACGCGGTCACCCGCCTCTTCACGGTCGACCTCTCGGCCGACCTCGACGACGAGATCCGCCCGCACCGCCACTCTCACGCCACCCGCCCCCATGTCGTCCTGGCCCCCGCGGGCGAGTAGCGCGCCGACGCTGGTGTCCCCGGCCCTGGCCCCCCGCCAGCCTGGTCGCCAGCCTGGCCGCCGACGGCCGCTGATCGGCCTCACGCCGCTGATCGACATCGTCTTCATCCTGCTGGTCTTCTTCATGCTGGCCTCCAGCTTCCTCGACTGGCGGACGATCGCGCTGGATGCGCCGGCCGAGGCCGGCGGCGCCGGGCCGGAGGGCGCGCTGCTGGTCGAGATCCGGCCCGACGGGCTGCGGCTGGCCGCGCAGCGCCTCAGCCTCGACGCCCTGGCCGCGCAGGTGGCCGCGCAGCTTCGCGCCGCGCCCGACCGCCGCGTGCTGGTGCGGCCGGCCGCCGGCGTGCCGCTGCAGCGCGCCGTCGAGGTGCTCGACCGCCTCTCCGCCGCCGGGGCGAGGCGGCTCTCCCTGATCCGCGCGCCGGAGAGGTGAAATGCGCCGCGCCGCCCTCTCCCCCCGCCCGCGCCGCGCCCAAGGCGACGACGAGCGGGTGCTGCCGCTGATCAACGTCGTCTTCCTGCTGCTGATCTTCTTCATGCTGGCCGGGCAGTTCGCCAGCGCCGACCCCTTCCGCATCGAACCGCCGGTCTCGCGCAGCGAAGGCCAGAGCGAGAGCGCGGCGCTGACCCTGCTGATCGGGGCGGCGGGGCAACTCGCGCTCGACGGTGAGGAGCTGTCCGCCAAGGCGCTGCAGGCGGCGGTCGCCGCGCGCCTGGCGGCCGCGCCCGAGACACGTCTGCGCCTGAAGGCCGACGGCGGTGCCGAGGCCGCCCGCGTGGTGGCCGTGCTGGAGCGCCTGCGCGCCGCCGGGGTGACGCGCCTCGAGCTGCTGACCGTGCCGGAGCGCGGCTGATGGAGCTGACGGCGCGCCATGGCATCGCGGCGACCGGCCTGGCCCTGCTGCTCCACGCCGGCGTGGCCGGACTGCTGCTCTCGCAGCCGCCGGTGCCCGGCGCGGCCGGCACCGGCGTCGGCGGCATCGAGGTGTCGCTCGGCCCCGCCGGTGGCGCACCCGGCGCGCCGGTCGCGGCCGCCGCGCCGGCCGAGGTCGCAGACACGCTGGAGGTCGCAGAGACGGCGGAGGTCGCAGAGACGGCGGAGGTCGCAGAGACGGTGGAGGTCGCGGAGACGGTCGAAGCGACCGCGGCGGACGCGGTCGGCGCCCCGCCCCCCACCCCGATCACCGCACGCGCGCCGCCCGACCCGCCGCGCGCGCCGGCCGAGGTGGCAAGGGTGCCCGCGCCAGTGTCAGCCGAAGCCGTGCCGGTGAAGACCGAGACCGCAGAAGCGCCGCCGCCCGAGCCGGCCGAGCGGTCGCCGGATGCGCCCAGCGAGCGTGCAGCGGCCGTTGCCCGGCCGCCATTGCCGCCGCGCCGGCCGGAGCCCGCGGCCGAGGCGCCGGCGCGCCCCGCTGCGGACGCTCGGGACCGCCCGGCCGTGCCCCGGCCTGCGGCCAGCGATCCGGCCCCGGCGCGGGACACCGCCATGGCCACGGGCGAGACGCGCGAGACGCGGAAAGCGGGCGAGACGGCCGCGCCGACCGGCGCCGGCGGCAGATCCGGCACTACCGACAGCCGCGCCGCCGGCGCGGCCGACAGCGCCGGCCGCGGCGGCGGCACGCCCGGCGAGGTGGAGGACTACCTCGCGCGCCTGCAGGCCTGGCTGGAGCGGCACAAGGAGTATCCGCGCCGCGCCCAGCTCCGCCGCCTCCAGGGCACCGCCCTGCTCTACTTCGTCATGGACCGCCAGGGCCGCGTGCTCGACTCCCGCCTGCAGCAGAGTTCCGGCCACGGCCTGCTCGACGCGGCGGCGCGCGCCATGATCCGGCGCGCCCAGCCGCTGCCCGCGCCGCCGCCCGGCTTGACCCAGGCGCGGCTCGAGCTGGTCGTGCCGGTGCGCTTCCGGCTGCGCTAGAGCGATGCCCGACCTGATCGAATCGCGTTTGCGATTCGCCAAGTCGGACAGCATCACTCTAACACCATGGTTTAGGGCGGTTTTGGGCCGATCGGCGGACCCACGTCGTGGTTCCACTCGATCGGAAACCGCCCTAGGCTCCGGACCCATAAAAGGCTTGCCGGCGCGAGGGCAGGTTTGATTCAAGCTTCCAAACGGTAGGGAGCTTGCGATGTCGGAGAGCCATTTCTGGCTGAGCGAGGCGCAGTTTGCGCGCCTTCAGCCGCTGCTGCCGAACAAGCCGCGCGGTGTGCCGCGGGTGGACGACCGGCGTGTGATTAGCGGGATCGTCCACGTCCTCAGGACGGGGTGCCGATGGGCCGACGCACCGGCGGTCTACGGCCCGCGCAAGACGCTGTACAACCGCTATGTCCGCTGGGCCAAGGCCGGCGTCTGGGCCGAGGTGTTCCGCGCCTTGGCCGACAGCGGCGGTCCACCGGCCGAGCTGCTGCTCGACAGTTCGCACGTCAAGGCGCACCGCTGCGCGGCCGGCGGTAAAGGGGGGGCGCCGTCCACGCCATAGGCCGCTCGCGCGGCGGCCGGACCACCAAGATCCACGTTGCGACAGACGAACTGGGGCGGCCGCGCGCCGTGATCCTCACGCCAGGCCAGCGCGGCGACAGCCCTGTGGCGCTCGCGCTCGTTGGCGCTCTGCCGCCACCGCGCAGACTGATCGCCGACGCCGCCTACGACAGCGACGGCCTGCGCCGGTTCCTGAGCGAGCGCGGCACCGAACCGGTCGTGCCGAACAACCCGACGCGCAAGCGAAAACACGCCTTCGATGCCGCCGCCTACCGGGCACGCAACGCGATCGAACGCACCTTCTGCAGGCTCAAGGACTGGCGACGCATCGCCACGCGCTACGACCGCCTGGCCGCAACGTTCGAAGCCGCCGTCCTCATCGGCGCAATCGTCTGCTATTGGTTATGAGTCCGGAGCCTAGAGCAGATGTCGAGCTGAAACACTCGCGACGCGATCCCCTCCGCTCGGCTGACTCCGCTCTACCACATTAAAGGGAGAGCGATGTCTCGCGACCGGCGGACCCGCGGCGCGGGTCCAGACAATCGCAGCCGGCGCTAAAACCGGATCGAGAGATCCAGACGGGCGCCGTGGTCGCGGTCGTCGCCGGAGAGCTGGCCGTCGTAGGTCGCGGTCAGCCTGGCGCGCGCGCCGAGGTCGACGCCGACGCCGAGGTCGATGACGGCGCTGTCGCGCGCCAGCGGGGCGCCGGCGACGGTGAAGGTCTGGCCGTCGCCGAAGCGCTGGCTGACGGTGACCGCGCGGTCGCCGTAGGCGTGGCGCCAGCCCAGCCCGCCGGACAGCTTGAGGCTGCGGTCGGCGGCCTCGACCTGCGCCGCCGCGCGCAGGCCGAGGGTGGAGGAGAGCGTTCCGTCGCCCTCCGCCTCGCGGGTCAGCGCGGCGCCGCCGCCGGTCTCGCTGTAGCCGTCGCTGCGGTGGTGGAGGTAGGACAGGGCGGCGTAGGGCTCGAGGGCGAGCGGCAGGCCGCTGGCCGCCTCGTCCAGGCGGTAGCCGAGCTCGCCGTAGACCTGATAGCTGCGCGCCGAATGCTCGGCGCTCGGGCTGTCGGCGAAGCCCTGGAAGGTCACCGCGCGGCGGCTGTCGATCTCGTGCCAGGAGACGGTCAGGCCGGTGGTGAGCGCCAGCTCGCCCGGCCCCACCCCGGCAAAGGCCCGGCCGGCGTAGAGGCCGAGGTGGTAGCTGTCGATCTCGCTCGAGGCGTTGCGGGCGTCGCTGTCGACCTGGGTGCGGCTGAGGCCGGCCAGGGCGCCGAGCGTCCAGCCGTCGCCGAGCGCGCCGTCGACGCCGAAGAGGAAGCCCTGGGTGTCGCGCTCGCTGGCGGCGGCGTTGCCGTCGCCGTCGCTTTCGCCCCAGGCGCCGAAGACCTGCCCCCAGGCGCGGCCGGGAAGGCTGTGCCCGCCCGCCGTCGCGGCCGGCGCGGCGGCCACCTGCACCCGGCTGGCCTGCTGGGCGGCGCGGGGATCGGACGTCGGGCGCCGACCGGCGGTCTGCCCGCCGCCGACGACGCCGCGCAGGCGGCTCTGCGCCAGAGACTGCACCGTCCGGGTGCCGCGGCTCATCGCCCTCTGCAGCGCCGCCGCATGGTCGCCGGAAAGCTGGTCATAAGCCTGCCGCAAGGCGGCCGGATCGCCCGCCTGGGTCACGATGGCGTCGTGGAGCGGGTCGCCCGGCCCCAGCGCCTCGATCGCCGTGGCCGTGGCCCGCTGGTTCGGGCTGCGCGCGAACTGCGCGAAGCCCCGGTCGTTGCGCCGCAGCGAAAGGTCGACGAAGTCGGCGCCGTACATCAGATCGCTGTCGAGGAAGTGGAAGTCCGAGGACACGCCGTCGAAGGTCCCCTCGACGGCGCCCGCCGTCAGGATGCGATGGCGGCTGGCCACGGCGTAGTCGCCCGCCAGACCGACGTGCACGACCTCGCCGCCGAGCCGGGCGGTGCCGGTGACCGCGAGCCTGTCCGAGTCGCCGCTGGTCGGATCGACCTCGACCTCGAAGCGCGCCCCGCTTTCGAAGGTCAGGTCGCCGTCGACGGTCAGCGTGCCGAGCGAGGCGCCGGGCGCCAAACGGCTGCCGTCCGCCAGGGTCGCATCGCCGACGATCCGCCCTCGGCCGGCCAGCCGGTGGCCCGCGCCGACGGCGAGACTGCCCCCGCTCACGTCCAGCGTCGCCGCCTCGTGCAGCGTGAAGCCGCCGGTCTGCGCCCCGGTCATGACCAGGCGGCCGGACTCGACCGTCCAGTCCTGGCCGCCCGCGCCGGTGACCGTCCAGTCGCTGTCGCCGGTCTTGTGGAAGGCGTCGAAACCGCGATAGGCGCCGCCGATCTCCCCGGCGTCGAAGCTGCCGCTGCCGGAGCCGCCGAGGATGAGACGGTTGTCGGCGCCGGCGGCGACCACGTCGCCGGCGAAGACGGCGCCGGGGCGGATCTCCAGGCGGTTGCCGCCGCCGCCGGCGAAGTCGACCGCCGGGGCCTGGCCGCCGCCGGTGTTCAGGCTGCCGCCGGCGATGGTGCCTTCGTTGATGAGGTAGGCCCCGGCGCGCTCGACGCGAATGCCGCTGCCGCCGGCGCTGCTGCCGTCGCCGCCTTGGATGCTGCCGGTGTTGTGAAGGCGCTGGCCGGTGAAGGTGATCCCGTTGCCGCCGGCGGCCGGCCCGCCGGGACCGCCCCAGCGGCGGCCGCGCACGCCCTTGCCGCCGGCGATGGTCCCGGCGTTCACCAGGACCTCGCCCTCGAAGATCACGCCGTCGCCGCCGGCGCCGCCTTGATTGTTCCAGGTGCCGTCGCCGCCCTGGATGCTGCCCGTGGCGCCGTTCTCGAAGCGCACGCCGGAGAAGACGAGGCCGTCGCCGCCATCGGCGCCGGAGGTGAGGCCGCTGTTCTTGGCCAGGCCCTCGCCGCCGTCGCCGCCGGAGATGGTGCCGTGGTTGCGCAGCGTGTCGCCGGAGAAAACCAGGCCGATGCCGCCGACGCCGCCGCTGCCGCCGACGCTGTCCTGAATCCAGCCGCGCTCGCCGCCGTCGCCGCCGCGGCCGCCAGCGATGGTTTGATCGGCCTCGATCTCGGCCGTGCCGCCGTCTGAGATGACCGCGCCGTAGCCGCCGGCCCCGCCGCCGCCGCCGCCGTGACTCGGATTGTCGACGTCGAAATCGAACTCCACGTTCGCCCCGCTGCCGCCGTCGCCGCCGCGGATCTCGGTGGCATCGGGGATGACGCTGCCGACGTAGCCGTGCCCGCCGCCGCCACCGCCGCCGCCGCCCTCGCCGTCGACGCTGTCGGTGCCGGCGCCGCCGTCCTGGCCGACCGGGTTGAGCAGGCTGCCGTTCGCCCCGCCGCTGCCGCCGGCCGTGTCGCCGCCGCCCCGGCCGCCCGGCGCCCCCGGTCCGCCACCGCCGCCGCCGGCCGCGCCCGAGGCGTCTTGCCCGGCCTCGCCCACCCAGTCGTCGCTGACGCCGCCGCCGGCGCCGCCGGGATTCCCGACCGCGTCGGCCCCACCCAGGCCCCCCGCCGCCTCGCTGGCCGCCGGGGCCGCCAGCAGGGCGGCGCCCAGCACCAGGCCGATGGCGGTCGCGTTCCGGAACCGGGCAGATCTCGACGGGCAAACTCGGCGGCTCACGCTGACATCCTCCTATGGTCGGGCTCCGCAGGCTTGCCAGATCCTGCGGCGCCAAGGCGGTGGGGGCGGTGGGGGCGGTGACGGCGGCGGTAACTGCGGCGGTGACGGCGGCGGTGACGGCGGCGGGCCGACTCGCCCGGCGGCCCATGCTGGCCCGGAGGAGCTACCAAAGCTGGCACGCGCAGGCTTCCACTCAGCGCCACATGCCTTGGAAAAGCTCCCGGCGGTCGCTACGCGATCCGCTTGGCGCCAGCCTCCCGCAGCCAGGGACTTGCTTGGCCGACCGGCGCGGCCGGCACCTCCTTCGCCTCCCCGGGGGTCATGCCGAAGCGCCGACGAAAGGCGCGGTAGAACCAGGAGAGGTTGTTGAAGCCGCAGTCGTAGGCGACGGCGCCGACCGACAGCGCCGCGTTGGCCGGGTTGGACAGGCGCCGGAAAGCCCGCAGCAGGCGTTGATCGAGCAGATAGTCGGTGAAGCTGGTCCCTTCCTCGCGGAAGAGGGCGCGGACATAGCCCGGCGAGACGCCGTGCCGGGCGGCGACATCCGCCAGGGCGATGTCGCCCTGCGCGGAAAGCGCCACCAGGTCGGCCTTGATGGCTCTCAGCCGAGCGCGCCGCAGGCCGCCCTGGGTGGCCCGTCTCTCGGCGTCCGGCGCGGCACCCAGGGTCACGGCCGCCAGGTCGAGGAGCCGGTCGGCCGCCTCGGGCGCCGCCTGCGCGGGCAGGTTCTCGGGACGCTCGACCAGATCGAGCGCCTGCCGGGTCAGGAGCCGCAGCGCCTCGACGTTCGAGAAGCCGCGCCGCGCGGCCGCATCGAGGTCGGCGACCAGAGGCGCCAGCAGGGTGCGCGAGAAGGCGACGCTGAGGAAGCGCGCGCGGCGTCCGTGAAAGGCGACCCGGCCGAGACGGTCGTTGAGGCCGAGGCAGCCCGCCCCCGCGCCGCAGGCAAACTCGGGCAGACCCTGCTGGGCCGCCGTCCAGCCGTCCCGGCCGAAGGGATTGATCAGCAAGGACAGATCATCGTTGCCGTCGCAGACCTGGGCGCGGCCACGCTGCGCGACCAGGGCGGAGCATTCGATGAAGGCGACCGACACGCCCGGCAGGAGCCTGAAGCGCGCCGCGATCCTCGGCGTTTCGCCCCGGGCGATGTCGAGGTCGACATTCGCGATGGCTCTGTAGAGATCCTGCGCCGCTTCGAGCTGCTCGCGGGGCGCGAACTGCTCCGTCGAAAAGGTCAGAAATGCCATGAGACGCCGAGACGCTGCTTGATCACTTCAGGCGCTGGCCCGCGCGGGAGCACAAGGCAGAGGCGGAGGAAGGCGCTGGCGGTGCGCCGTGGCGCGGGCGCCACCCGACGCCCGCACCCGTCTCCCCTACAGGTCCGTGCCCGGCGCCGCAAGGCATCGCGACAGGCACCAGGCCGGGCCGAAGCGCACGGACCGGACTCGCAAAGGCGGTCGCCCGGCCAGCCGCACCGAAATTGATCCAGCGCAAAGACGACTGACGCACAGTGCGGATCTTGGCGGCGGATGCATGCCCAGGCGCAAATCCCGGCGCGACTCGGGTCGGGCGCGCGGGATCGACGGCAACCGACACGCAGGAGCGAAGCTGGAGTGACTGACAGATCGCGCGTCCCGACTCTGCCGCCCGTGGCCGCCGCACTGCTCCGGCGCCTGCCGCTGGCGGCGGTCGAATGGCCGCTCAAGCGCACCGCAGCGGTGTTCGCCAGGCGCCACCCCGCCGCCCTTGCCCGGCTGGGCGACTACGCGGAGCGGCGCTTCCTGATCGATCCGCTCGACCTGCCCTTCGTCTTCCGGCTGCGGCCGCGCCCCCCGGTGCCCGAGGTCGAGGTGCTGGCCCGCTCTCGGGCGTGCCACTGGGATGCCCGCATCGCGGGGCCCCTGGCCGCCCTGCTCGGTCTGGTGCACGGCACGCTCGACGGCGATGCGCTTTTCTTCTCGCGCGATCTGGTGGTCGAGGGCGACACGGAGGCGGTCCTCGCCTTGCGCAACGCGCTCGACAATGCCGAGCTCGATCTCCTGACCGAGGCCGCCGCGGCCTTCGCCCCGATCGGCCCCCGCATCCGCCCGCTCGCCCGCGTCGCGGCGCGCGAGGCGTCGCGCCTGAGCGGGGTCGCCCTGACCCGGCCCGGCCCATGAGCGGGGGAGCGGGACGCCGCATGGAGCTGGTCTGTCCGGCCGGCACGCCGGCGGCGCTGCGCACCGCCGTCGAGGCCGGGGCCGACAGCGTGTACTGCGGCTTCAACGACGAGACCAACGCCCGCAACTTTCCCGGCCTCAACTTCAGCCGCGAGGAACTGGCCGAGGCGATCGGCTTCGCGCACGACCGGGGCGCCAAGGTGCTCGTTGCCATCAACACCTTTCCGCGCGCCGGCGCGGAAGCGCTCTGGCACCGCGCGGTGGACGACGCCGCGCGGATCGGCGCCGACGCCCTGATCCTCGCCGACCTCGGCCTGCTGGCCTATGCGGCCGAACGCCAGCCCAAGCTGCGCCGGCACCTCTCGGTGCAGGCCGCCGCCGCCAACGCCGATGCCATCGGGTTCTATGTGGAGAGCTTCGGCGTTGCGCGGGTCGTCCTGCCGCGGGTGCTGACGGTGCAGGAGATTGCGGCGATCAACGCGGAGATCGCCTGCGAGACGGAGGCGTTCGTGTTCGGCGGTCTCTGCGTGATGGCCGAGGGACGCTGCTCGCTGTCGTCCTACGCGACCGGCCGCTCGCCCAACATGCACGGCGTCTGCTCCCCCGCCAGCCATGTGCGCTATCGCGAAGAGGACGGCGCGCTGGTCTCGCAGCTCGGCGACTTCACGATCGACCGCGTGCCGGGCGGGACCGCCGCCCCCTATCCGACGCTCTGCAAGGGCTGCTTCAGTGCGGGAGACTATCGCGGCCACCTCTTCGAGGACCCCGCCAGCCTGGATGCCGCCAGCTTCCTCGGCGACCTCGCCGAGGCCGGCGTGACGGCGCTGAAGATCGAGGGCCGACAGCGCAGCCGCGCCTACACCCGGGCCGTGGTGGAGAGCTTTCGCCGGGCCGTCGACGCCCAGGCCGCCGGCCGCCCGGTTCCCGCCGGCGAACTGCGCCGCCTGACCGAGGGGCAAGCCGTCACCAGCGGTGCCTACCGAAAGACCTGGCGCTGAACGGAGGAACCAGTGCGCGATCTGTGCCAACTGACGCTCGGGCCGCTGCTGTTCAACTGGCCGGCCGCGCGATGGCAGGACTTCTACGCGCGCATCGCCGACGAGGCGGCGCTTGACCGCGTCTGCATCGGCGAGGTGGTCTGCTCGAAACGTCTGCCCTTCTACGCCGACCGCCTGCCGGGGGTGATCGAGCGCCTGCAGCGGGGCGGCAAGACGGTGGTCCTGTCCTCGCTCGGGCTCGTCACCTTGCCGCGCGAGCGCCGGATCTCGGCCGAACTGCTGACCGAAAGCGCCTTGGAGGTGGAGGTCAACGACCTGACGCTGCTGGCCTATCTGCCGGCCGGTCGCCCCTTCACCGTCGGGCCTTTGGTCAACGTCTACAACGAGGGCACGCTCGGCTTTCTCGCCGCCCGCGGCGCCACGCGGATCTGCCTGCCGCCGGAGCTGCCGCTGGGCGCCGTCTCCACGCTGGCCGCGGCGGCGCGGCCGCACGGCCTCGACCTGGAAGTCTGGGGCTTCGGCCGCGTTCCCCTCGCCATCGCGGGCCGCTGCTACCATGCGCGGCTGCGAGGGCTCGGCAAAGACTCCTGCCAGTTCGTCTGCGGCGAGGACGCCGACGGGCTGACCGTGGAGACGCTCGACGGACAGGACTTCCTCGCGGTCAACGGTGTGCAGACGCTGTCGGCGACCTACGCCAACGCGCTCGCCGATCTCGCCGCGCTGACCACGGCCGGTGTCGGCGCGCTGCGCCTCTCCCCGCACGGCGGCGACATGGTGGCGGTCGCCGAGCTCTTCCGCGCCGCGCTGGACGGCGACATCGACGCCGACGAGGCCATGGCCGGGCTCACCGGGCTGTTGCCGGGCGCCGCCTTCTCCAACGGCTTTCTCCACGGGCCCTGCGGCGCCGCCCTTCAACGCACGCCCTGAGCCGGCGCGTCCCGCCACGGCGCTGCGCGCGGTCGGCTGTGTCCAAGCGCTTCGCCCCCGCGCCGGGCAGGGCCGGCCGCCTCACCGGCAGTCCGGGGACTCGACCCAGTGCGGCGCGGCGCCGAGCGAAAGCGAGATGGCGTGCGCCGCCTCGAGAAGTTGCGGCGCGATCGTCTCCACCAGGTCGTCGAGGCTCATGGACTCCGCCGGGCAGGCCAGGTTGATCGCCCCGACCAGGCTGTTTCCCCGCTTCCACAGCGGCGCGGCCACGGCGCGCACGCTGGGCGCGAGCTCCGTGTCGTTGATCGCGAACCCGCGGCTCCAGATGGTCTCGAGCTCCGCGCGGATGCGCGGCGCAGCCGCGGCGGCGGCTTCGTCGGCGGCCAGCCGGTCGAGCAGACGCGCGCGTTCGTCCGGCGGCGAGAAGGCGATTAGCGCCTTGCCCGCCGCCGTGTTGTGCAGGGGCAGGCGTGTGCCGATCTGCACGTTGATGTCGATGAGCTGGTGCGTGCCGATGCGCGCGCAATAGAGGACGGCATCGACTTCGGGGCACTGATCGCCGACAAGGCCTTCGACAGCAACGACATCATCACCGAGCTGGACGACCGCGGCGCCAAGATCGTCATCTCCCAGCACCCACGGCGCGCCACCCCCCTACCGCTCGATACTGAAATCTACAAGTGGCCTCATCTGATCGAGAACTTCTTTGGCAAACTCAAAGAGTTCAAGCGCATCGCCATGCGTGCCGACAAAACCGACACAAGCTTCAACGCCATCATTCACCTCGCCGCAGCCGTGATAAATTCACGATGAACCTCAGCAGACCTTAGAGTGATTGGCGACCCTTTGGACGCGCCTCGCTGCGTCCGCCGGTCGCGAAAAATCACGTGAGCTCTATGATGGAGGACGGGTGTCTCGTGTCCCGCTGGCTCCAAAAATTCGCTGCATCGCATTTCGGAGTCGGGACACTAGGCTCGCAAATCACGCGCGAAACAGGGAGCAAGGAGCAGAGATCCGTGAGTGATACCGCGAAGAAGAAGAAATCCCGCAAGGTCATCGTCACCTGCGCGGTGACCGGCGGCATCCACACGCCGACCATGTCGCCGCACCTGCCGGTGACCCCGGAGGAGATCGCCGAGGCGGCGATCGGCGCGGCCGAGGCGGGAGCGACGGTGCTGCACCTGCACGCGCGCGATCCCGAGACCGGCCGGCCGACCCAGGACCCGGCGGTCTTCACCCGCTTCCTGCCGCGCATCAAGCAATCGACCGACGCCGTGGTGAACATCACCACCGGCGGCGCGCCGCAGATGGCCCTGGAGGAACGGCTGCGGCCGGCGACCGCGTTCAAGCCGGAGGTCGCCTCGCTCAACATGGGCTCGATGAACTTCGGACTCTACCCGATGCTGAGCCGCTTCGAGAGCTTCCAGCACGACTGGGAGCGCGCCCACCTGGAGGGCAGCCGCGACCGGGTCTTCAAGAACACCTTCGCCGACATCGAGAACATCCTGTCGCTGTGCCGCGACAACGGCACGCGCTTCGAGTTCGAGTGCTACGACATCGGCCACCTCTACAATCTGGCCCACTTCCTCGACCGCAAGCTGGTCGAGCCGCCGCTGTTCGTGCAGTCGGTCTTCGGCATCCTCGGCGGCATCGGCGCGCACCCCGAGGACGTGGCGCACATGCGCCGCACCGCCGACCGCCTGTTCGGCGAGGACTACGTCTGGTCGGTGCTGGGCGCCGGACGCAACCAGCTTCCGGTCGCCTCCCTGGCCGTCGCCATGGGCGGCAACGCCCGCGTCGGCCTGGAGGACTCGCTCTGGGCCGGCCCCGGCGTACTGGCCAAGTCGAACGCCGAGCAGGTGCGCCTCCTGCGCCAGGTGATCGAGGGGCTGTCGCTGGAGGTCGCCGCGCCGCAGGAGGCGCGCGAAATGCTCGCGCTCAAGGGCGGCGACCAGGTGGCCTTCTGAGACCGACCGGAACACCGCCCCGCACGGACCGCCCCGCACGGACCGCCCCACACGGACCGTCGCGGGCGGACCGGGGGGCGGACCGGGGGCGGACCGGGGGGCGGACCCGGCGCCCTGAGACGGGCACCTGAGACGGGGGCCTGAGACGGGGGCCTGAGACGGGGGCCTGAGACGGGAGCCTCAGACGAGGGGGGCCGGCGGCGCGGCCGCAAGACGCAAAAAACGCCACCCCGACCGCTGGCCGGGATGGCGCCGGGACCGGAGGCGGGAGCGCCCGAGCGCCCCCGCCGCCCTGGTTCACGCGTAGCGGTAGGGCACGCCCGCCTTCTTCATCAGGTCGTTGTACTGGCGGAAGATCTCGACGACGCGGCCGGCGCGCTCGTTGGAGCCGGCGACCTCGACCCAGAACTCCTCCGCGTCGGCGACCACCGTCTCCCACTCCTCGGCCGGAATGGTGGTCAGCTCCAGCTTCTCGCCGTTCACCCGCAGGTCGGCCTCGCCGCCCCAGTACCAGACCTGGCGGTAGTAGTGCGACTGGTCGCAGGTGATCTTGAACAGCTCCTGCAGGTGCGGCGGCACCTTGTTCCAGGCGTCGGTGTTGGCGAAGTAGGAGCCGCACCACGCGCCGGTGACGTTGTTGAGCAGCGCGTAGTTGCAGATGTCGGCCCAGCCCACCTCGTAGGCCTCGGTGAAGCCGCACCAGGCGACGCCGTCGAGCTGGCCGGTCTGCAGCGCGACCTCCACGTCGTCCCAGGGCACGGTGACCGGGATCAGGCCGTAGCGCGAAAGGAAGCGCCCGGCGGTCGGCACGCCGAAGACGCGCTTGCCGTTCATGTCCGCGAGCGAGCGGATCGGCTCCTTGGTGAAGATGTGCAGCGGATCCCAGGCACCGGCGGAGATCCACTCGACCCCGTCGATCTCGTCGTAGGCCTCCTTCCAGATCTTGTCGAGGCCGTAGCGCTGGAACAGCACCGGCAGGTCCAGGCTGTAGCGCGTCGAGAAGGGGAAGTAGCCGCCGAACACCGCCACGTCGGCTGGCGAGGCCATGGTGGCGTCGTCCGACTGCACCGCGTCGATGGTGCCGTTCTGCAGGGCGCGGAACAGCTCGTTGGTCGGCACGAGCTGGTCGGCGTAGTAGAGCTCGATCTCCATCTCGCCGTTGGCGGCCCGGTTGAAGGCCTCGATCTGCGGCTTGATCACGTGGGCGCCCAGCGGCGCGCCGGCGTAGGTCTGCAGGCGCCACCGGATCGGGCTCTGCGCGATGACCGCGGGCGCGGCCAGCGAGCTGGCGGCGGCCGCCGCGCCGGCGACGCCCGCGTTCTTCAGAAAACCGCGACGGCCGGTGTCGACCTGCGGCGCCGCCGTACCCTCGGCGGCCGGTTTGTTCTTCGGTCCAGACTGCTTCATCGCTTCTGCCTCCTTGCTCAGCGTGGGTTCTTCTTCCGCGTTGGCCGCGCCGTTCCCCGGCCGCTTGTCCGACCTAAAGCGGGGTGTGACCGGACGACCCCGCGCCCGCGGGGCCGCCGGCCGCAAGTCACTCTAGCGGCCATAGACGTAGTTCGGCAGCCAAAGGGCCAGCTCGGGGAACACGGCGACCAGCACCAGCCCGAAGGTCATGACGATGACGAACGGGATGATGGACTTGTAGATGTCGAGCAGACGGATCTCGGGCGGCGCCATGGCGCGCATCAGGAAGAGGTTGTAGCCGAAGGGCGGCGTCATGTAGGCGATCTGGCAGGTGACGGTGTAGAGCACGCCGTACCAGATCGGGTCGAAGCCCAGCGCGATGACCAGCGGCACGTAGAGCGGCGCGACGATCACCAGCATGGCCGTGTCGTCCAGGAACATGCCCATGACCAGGTAGGAGAGCTGCATCATGATCAGCACCTCCCAGGGGCTCAGTTCCCAGCGCGTGATGAACAGCGTCTCGATCGCCTTGACCGCGCCGATCCCGTCGAACACCGCGCCGAAGGCCAGCGCCGCCAGGATGATCCACAGGAACATGCAGGACACGCCGAGGGTCTTCTTGGCGGTGGCGTGAATCACCGCGAAGGTCAGCCGCCGCTTGGCGAGCGCGGCGATGGTGGCCGAGACGGCGCCCACCGCCGCGCTCTCCACCAGGCTGGTGATCCCCATGACGAACAGGCCCGTCATGAAGAAGAAGACCAGGAAGGGGATGATGCCGGCGCGCAGCAGCTTCAGCTTCTCGCCGAAGGAGACGTCGCGCTCGGCCTGCGGCAGCGGCGGGCCGAGGTGCGGCTGCAGACGGCAGCGCACGTAGATGTAGATGATGAAGAGCGTCGCCATCATCAGGCCGGGGATGGCGCCGGCCAGCCAGAGCTGGCTGACCGGCTGGCGCGCGATCATGCCGTAGAGCACCAGCACGACGCTGGGTGGAACGAGAATTCCCAACGAGGACCCGGCCTGGATGACGCCGGTCACCATGATCTTGTCGTAGCCGCGGCGCAGCAGCTCGGGCAGCGCGATCGACGCGCCGATCGCCATGCCGGCGACCGACAGGCCGTTCATCGCCGAGACCACGACCATCAGGCCGATGGTGCCGATCGCCAGGCCGCCCTTCACCTCGCCGAACCAAACGTGGAACATGCGGTAGAGGTCGTCGGCGATGCCCGACTCGCTCAGCATGTAGCCCATGTAGATGAACAGCGGCAGGGTGAGCAGCGGGAACCAGTTGAAGAGCTTGAAGGCCTGGCTGAAGGGCATCTCGATCGCCCCGTCGCCGTAGAGCAGCAGGGCGGTGCCGGCCGCAACCGCGCCGATCGCCGCGAACACGCGCTGCCCCGTCAGGAGCATCACCAGCATGGTCGCGAACATCAGAATCGCGATGAGCTCGTAGCTCATACCGTGCGCTCCTCGTAGTTGCGCACGCCCGGTATGGCGGTGCCGCGCAGGGTGGCGATGTCCTTGAACAGGGTCGAGAAGACCTGCAGCAGCATCAGCGCGATGCCGCAGACCATGATGACCTTGATCGGAGCCAGCGGCGGCGCCCAGATCGACATCAGGCGCTGGTCGTACTCGATGGAATAGAGCGCGCTGGACACGCCGCCGAACAGCAGCGTCACCAGGAAGAAGATCATGAACAGGCTGGTCACCACGTCGGTCAGCGCCTTGCCGCGCGTCGACAGGCGGTCGTAGATCAGGTCCATGCGCACGTGGTGACCGAGCTGGATCGAGTGCGCGCCGCCGATCGTGTAGTAGGCCGCCAGGGTGAACTGCGCCATCTCGATACCCCAGTGGATCGGGATGTTCACCAGGTTGCGCGTCACCGCGTCCAGCAGCAGCACGCCGATCATCAGAAAGATCAGGTACATCGCGATCAGCCCGAACTTGTGGCTGACCCAGTCGACGTAGCGCACGTAGAGCACTATCGGACGCGGCATCGCTGGCTCCCCCCTCGCGGTCCGCCCGCGCAGGCCCCGCCGGCCGGCGGCTTGAACGCTTGCGCCTTGCGGTCTCGGACGGTCATCACAGCTCCCTCCCGGGCAGGTCCATTCCGGGCAGGTTCACGCCGGCCGCCGTCAGCGCCTCGGCCAGCGCTCCCTCGGGCGGGCGTTCGCAGACCAGGTGATCGATGCCTTCGAGGGGACAGACGGCGAAAGCGGCGCGGCGGTCGAACTTGCTGGAATCCGCGAGCATGATAACGCGGTCGGCCTGCTCCATCATCGTCTGCGCCACCTGAGCCTCGTCGAAGCTGACGTTCATGGCGCCGGCCCGGGCGTCCAGCGCGCCGACGCCGAGGATCGCATGGTCGGCGTGGAAGCCGCGCAGCTGCGCGATCGTCATCGGGCCGACCGTCTCGTCGTAGTCAGGGTCGTAGCTGCCGCCGGCCAGGAAGACGCGCGCGCGCCCCTCGCCCCGGCCGAACACCGCCGCCACGCGCGGGGAGTTGGTCACCACCGTCAGGCCCGCGATGCGCGACGCCTCCTCGGCGCACATCAGGGTCGTGGAGCCGGTGTCGACGAAGATCGTCTCGCCGGCCCCCAGCAGCCCCGCGGCCTTGGCCGCGATCTCGCGCTTGGCCGCCTCGTTGGCCGCCATGCGCTCCTCGAAGGCCCCCTCCTCGCGCCGCCGCGGCAGCTTGGCGCCGCCATGCACCTTCATCACGACCCCCGCCTCGGCGAGCAGCGCGAGATCACGCCGGATGGTCTCGTGGGAGGCGTCGAACCTCGCCGCCAAAGCCTCGACCGTCACCCGGCCGCGCTTGCGCACGAGCGCGGCGATCCGGGCCTGCCGGACGCGCGGGGTCAGACCGGTCCGCCCTCCGCTCATTCGCGTTTTCCAGCGCCCGAATCCACAGAAATATCCTTATATCATTGTTTTTCCACAAATCTTCCGATCAGTGGAATATGAACGCAATTGACCAAACGGTCATTAAGACGTAGCTTAAGCGTAACGTCGAGAAGCCGACAAGCCCTTTGTCGGCCGGGACCACCCGGAGCGAGCCTCGAACCCCATGACCGCCCAGCCCTCAGTCGCGGGCGCAGGCCCAGCGGCGCCGGCGCCCTACGACATCGCCATCGTGGGCGCCGGGGTCGTCGGCTGCGCCCTGGCGCGGCGCTTCACGCTGGACGGCGCGCGGGTGGTCGTGCTGGAGAAGGCGGCCGACATTCTCGACGGCGCGAGCAAGGGCAACAGCGGCATCCTGCACACCGGCTTCGACGCGCCGGTCGGCTCGCTGGAGCAGCGCTGCATCGCCGCCGGCTACGAGGAGTATCTCGCGATCCGCGACCGGCTGGGGCTGCCGCTGCTGGAGACCGGTGCCCTGGTGCTGGCCTGGTCCGGCGAACAGGCCGACCGGCTCGGCGCCCTGATGGATCAGGCGCGCGACAACGGCGTCGACGACGTCGTCCCGCTCAGCCGGCGCGAGATCCTGAACCGCGAGCCCGAGGTGGCGCCGGAGGTCGTGGCCGGCTTCCTCGTGCCGCGCGAGCATGTGATCGACCCCTGGTCGGCGCCGACCGCCTATCTTCTGCAGGCCCTGGCCAACGGCGCCGAACTGCGGCGCCGGGCGCCGGTCACCGGCGGCGCCTTCGACGGCGCGCTGTGGCACCTGGAGACCGGCGCCGGACCGGTCGCCGCGCGCAGCGTCGTCAACTGCGCCGGCCTCTACGGCGATGTCGTCGACCAGCGCCTGCTCGGCCGCTCCGACTTCTCCATCCGCCCGCGCAAGGGGCAGTTCGTGGTGTTCGACAAGGCGGCGTCGCGCCTGCTGCGCAGCATCCTGCTGCCGGTCCCCAGCGCGGTCTCCAAGGGCGTCGTCCTCTGCCGCACCGCCTACGGCAACCTGCTGGTGGGGCCGACCGCCGAGGAGCAGGACAGCCGCGAGGACGCCGCGGTCGACACCGCCACCCTGGCCATGCTCAAGGCCAAGGCGGCCGAACTCGTGCCGGCGCTGGCCAACGAATCGGTCACCGCGACCTACGCCGGCCTGCGCCCGGCCAGCGAGGAGAAGGCCTACCGCATTTTCGCCGATCCCGCGCGCCACTACGTCACCGTCGGCGGCATCCGCTCGACCGGGCTGAGCGCCGCCCTGGGCATTGCCCGTCACGTGGCCCGGCTGCACGCCGACTTCGGCCCGCAGCGGGCGCCGCTGGCCGATCCCGTCTGGCCGCAGGCGCCGCGCCTGGCCGAGGCGGCGCCGCGCGACTGGCAGGAGGCCGACAACGGCGGCGTGCTGTGCCACTGCGAGCTGGTCACCCGCCGCGAGATCGAACAGGCGCTGAGCGGCCCGCTGCCGGCGCAGACCCTGGCGGGGCTGAAGCGCCGCACCCGCGTGACCATGGGCCGCTGCCAGGGCTTCTACTGCTCCGGCGCCCTGGCCGAGGTTACCCGCGGCCGCCTCTGCCCGCCCCTGGCCGAGGAGGCGGAGGAGCATGGCTGAGCCCGAGACCTGCGATGTAGCCGTCGTCGGCGGCGGCCCGGCCGGGCTCGCCGCCGCGACCCGGCTGAAGCGCCTGGGCCTCGGCCGCGTCGTCGTGCTGGACCGCGAGCCGGCGCCCGGCGGCGTGCCGCGCCATTGCGGCCACTATCCCTTCGGCCTGCGCGAGCTGCACAGGCTGCTGCGCGGGCCCGACTACGCGCACCGACTGGTCGCCGAAGCCGCGGCGGCGGGAGTCGAAATCCGTCCGGCGACCACGGTGGTGCAGATCGCGCCGGGGCCCTTGCTGCAGCTCACCGACGCGGACGGCCCCGCCCAGCTCGCCGCCCGCCGGGTGGTGCTGGCCACCGGCGTGCGCGAGTCGAGCCGCGCCAGCCGGTTGATCGGCGGCGGCCGGCCGCTGGGGGTGGTCTCCACCGGCGCGTTGCAGTCGCTGGTCTACCTCCATGGCATGCGGCCCTTCCGCGCCCCGGTGATCCTGGGCACGGAGCTGGTTTCCTTTTCCGCCATCCTGACCTGCCGCCACGCCGGCATCCGCCCGGTGGCGATGGTCGAGCCCAACCCGCGCATCACCGCGCGCGCCTTTGCCCGCGGCCTGCCCTGGCTGCTCGGCCTGCCGCTGCATCTCAACACCCGGGTCCTGCGCGTCCACGGACAGGAGCGGGTCGAGGGGCTGGACCTCGAGGCGGCCGGGGGCGCGGTCCACTCGCTGGCCTGCGACGGCCTGATCGTCAGCGGCGGCTTCGTGCCGGAGGCCACGCTGGCCCGCAACAGCGGCCTGGCGGTCGACCCCTGGGCGGGCGGCCCCCGTGTCGACCAGCTCGGGCGCTGCTCGGACCCGACGGTCTACGCCACCGGCAACCTGCTGCGGCCGGTGGAGACGGCGGGCTGGAGCTGGCGCGAGGGCGCGACCACGGCCGAGCTGGTCGCCGCCGACTTGGCCGGACGCCTGCCGGAGGCGACGGGCCAAGTGTCGCTGGCGGTCGAGGGACCGGCGCTGCGCTATGTCGTGCCGCAGCGCCTGGCGCTGCCCGGCGGTCCCAGCCTGAGCCAGGCGCAGTTGCGCGTGAGCACCCCGGTGCGCGGGCGCCTGGTCGCCGAGTGCGAGGGCCGCACCCTCTGGTCGCGGCGCCTCGACGCCCGGCCCGAGCGCCGCCTGCTGGCCCCGCTGGCGCCGCTGCTGCGCCACGCCCGCGACGGGGCCACAATCACCTTCCGGGTGCTGGAGGCCGGCTCGCCATGAGCGCCCCCCCCGTCGCCGTCGCCATCGACCAGGGCACCACCAGCACGCGCGCCCTGCGGCTGGACGCCGACGGCCGCTGCCAGGTCGTCCACGCGGTCGCCCACGAGCAGATCTATCCGCAGCCCGGCTGGGTCGAGCACGACCCGGAGGAGCTGCTGCGCAACCTGGTGGCCTGCCTGGAGGCGCCCGGCCCGGCACCGGCGATCGCGATCGCCAACCAGGGCGAAAGCTGCCTGGCCTGGGACGCGCAGACCAAGCGGCCCTTGTCGCGCGTGCTCGTCTGGCAGGACAGCCGCACCCAGCCGCAGATCGAGGCGATGAAGGCCGCCGGGCACGCGCCGACCGTGCTGGCCCGCACCGGTCTGCCGCTCGACTCCTACTTCTCGGCCAGCAAGCTGGCCTGGCTGTTCGCCTCCCTGCCCGAGGCCGAGACCCTGCTGGCCCAGGGCCGCTTGCGCCTGGGCACCACCGACGCCTTCTTCCTCGACCGCCTCACCGGGCGCTGCGTCACGGACGTGACGACCGCCTCGCGCACCGCGCTGATGAACCTCTCCACGATGAGTTGGGACGCCGAGCTGTGCCGGCTGTTCGGCGTGCCGATGGAAGCGCTGCCGGAGATCGTCTCGACCACCGGCGACTTCGGCGGCGTGACGGTCGGCGGCCGCGCCTGCCCCGTGACGGCCAGCCTCGTCGACCAGCAGGCCGCGCTCTACGGCCACGGCTGCCGGGCGCCGGGGGCGGCGAAGGTCACCTTCGGCACCGGCGCCTTCGTGCTGTCGGTGACCGGCCCGGAAGCGCTGCACGCGAGCGAGGTGAAGCTGTCGCCGACCCTGGCCTGGCGCAAGGCCGGCCAGCCGCCGGTCTATGCCCTCGACGGCGCGGTCTACTGCGCCAGCGCGGCGGTCAACTGGGCGCGCGGGCTGGGCCTGTTCGAGCACTTCGCGCAGATCGAGTCCTTCGCCCGGCCGCCGGCGATCTCGCGCGGCCTGGCCTTCGTGCCGGCGCTGGCCGGGCTCGCGGCGCCGCACTGGGACCGCGCGGCGCGCGGCACTTGGCTCGGCCTCGGCCTCGACACCGAGGCCGGCGACCTGGTGCAGGCGCTGCTGGAGGGCATCGCCCTGCGCACCGCCGAGGTGATCGCGGCAATGGACCGGGTCACGCCGGTCACCCAGGCCCTGTCGGTCGACGGCGGCCTCAGCGCCAACCCCTATTTCCTGCAGTTCCTGGCGGACGTGACCGAGCGGCCGGTGGTGTACCGCACCCAACCCGAACTCACCGCGCTCGGCGCGGCGCTGCTGGCGGCCGAGCATAACGGCGCGACGGTGGCGCTGCCGGAGCAGGCCGTCCACTACACACCGCGCGGCGCCCCGGCCGCCTGGCGGGAGCGCTTCGCCCAGGCCGTCGCCCTCGCCCGCACCTGGGGCGAGACGGCACCGCAGGAGGCCGCAGGGGCCTCGAGCGGATTGTGATCGTTTGGACGCGCGTCAGCGCGTCCGCCGGTCGCGAAAAATCACTCTCACCCTATGGAACTGAACAGGTTGCGGCCGTCAGCCTGATCTCCAACCTGGACGCGGGGGAGCCCGAGACCTTCGCCCGGCGCTTCACGCCCCTCGTCACGGACACCGCCCGCCGCATCGCGCAGGACCAGATCCTGCCCGAATAGACCTCCCGCCGGCGCGACCGGCGGGCGCTCGTTGCCGGGGTCACTCGGCGTGGCGCTTGTCGAACGCCCAGACGGCCTCGAAGCCGAGCAGGCTGTTGAAGGCGCCGAAGTCGTAGAGCGTGGAGCGCGCGGTGGTCTCGCCGTTCTCCTTGATGTCGGCATAGACGGTCTCGAGCGCCGCCCCGGCCGCCAGGAAGCCGGCGCCGGGCCAGATCGCCAGCGAGAAGCCGAGTTCGTGCAAGCGGTCGGCCGGCAGCACCGGGGTGCGCCCGCCGTTGACCATGTTGGCCAGCACCGGCGCGTCGATACGCTTCGCCACCTCGGCCAGCTCGGCTTCGTTCTCCGGCGACTCGACGAAGATCACGTCGGCACCAGCTTGCGCATAGGCGACGCCACGGCGGATCGCCTCCTCGAGCCCGTGGGCGGTGCGCGCATCGGTGCGGGCGACGATGAGGAACTCCTCGCTCTGCCGCGCCTCGGCGGCCACGCGCAGCTTCTTGACCATCTCGTCGGCCGGGATGACGCGGCGACCGGGTGTGTGGCCGCACTTCTTCGGAAACTCCTGATCCTCGAGCTGGATCGCGGTGACGCCCGCCGCCTCGTAGGCCCGAACCGTGTGGTGCACGTTGAGCAGACCGCCGTAGCCGGTGTCGGCATCGGCGATGATCGGCGTCTTGGTCATCTTGGTGATCTGGGCGATGCGCGCGAGCATGTCGGTCATGGTCGCCAGGCCGGCATCGGGCAGCCCCAGATAGGAGGCCACCGTGCCGTAGCCGGTCACGTAGAGCGCGGTGAAGCCCATGCGGTCGGCGATCAGGGCCGAAATGAGATCGTAGACCCCCGGCGCGACCACGAACTCGCCCCGCCCGAGCGCTTGTTTCAAAGATGCATCCGCCATCGACGGCATTCCTTTCCTGGTGTCTCGGTTCGATAACGTGAGCGAGGGCGCGGCGATCAGGCCGCGCCACCCGCGTGCCGGCCGGCCAGGCGAGCCCAGGGCCGTCGCCCGCGGTCCCCGGCCTCGAAAGCCTCGATCTCGTCCAGCCTGTCGAGCGTCATCTCGATCTCCGACTTGCCTTCGATCAATGCCTGCTTGCGATAGCCGTCGATCTCGAAGCGCCAGGCGCCCGCGCCATGCGGTCTGCCGAACCGCCGGCGTTGAAGGGCACGACGATCGTTACACGCCGCTCGGGAAAGGTCTCTTCCGCGGGCGCGGGCGCGGGCCCGCCCGCAACGACGCTCGCCGCGGCGAGCAAGCCGACCGCACAGCCGGCAAGCCGGCGACGCAAACAGCGCAGATCCATAATGGCGACTCCTCCAGTCGTAGAGAGCCACGGCTTCCTCGCAGGCACCGCCCGCTGCTGGCAGTCGACGCCAGGGCGGTCGACGCCAGGGCGGTCGGCGGCGGGGCCGCTTTGGGCTCCGATTATCGTGCGACGCTGCGATATTGCATTCAATGAGTCAACAGATTCTGGAGAATTGACAAATTTTTGCCGCGCATCACGTAGCATTGCATGCAACAATCTATGCTACCTTGCACACCGCTGCGGAGCCGGGGAAACCGAGGGATGAGCCATCGTCGTCGCGGCGCGGCGAGCAAGACTACGGCCGCCGAGCGGGCCTATCGCGAGATTCGTCGGGCCATCGTGGAAGGGCGCTATCGGGTCGGAGAGCACCTGGCGGAGACCAAGCTGGGGGAGGACCTGGGGGTCAGCCGCACGCCGATCCACACCGCCCTGCATCGCCTGCACGCGGAGGGCTTCGTCGAGATCGGCTCGCACACCGGCGCCGTCGTGAAGGGCTGGTCCCGCCGCGATGCGGAGGAGATCTTCGCCATCCGCGCCACGCTCGAGGGCATGGCCTGCGGTCTGGCGGCCCGCAACGCCACCCCAGCCGACATCGCTGGCCTGCGCGCGCTCTGCGACGAGATGGAGACCCTCGGTCAGGCCAGCGCCGAGCGGGCCCGCGCCTCCGAACTCAATCGCGGCTTTCACGCCGAGATTTTGCGCCTTTCGGGCAACCGCAGGCTTGCGGAGCTCTGCGAGAGTCTGATGAATCTCGGCTTCCTGTTCCGCTCCTTCAGCCAGTTCTCGCCGCACCAGTTCGCACGCAGCCAACAGCACCACCGCGACATCGTGCGCGCCATCGAGACCGGCGACCCGGACTGGGCCGCCGCCCAGATGAAGACGCACATCCTGGCCGCGCGCGACATCTTCAAGGGCACCGACGCGGGCGGATAGCGCGCGCCGACGTGTCCGGCGCAGCCGGGCGGGAGGGCCGGACGGCGTGGCTGCGACAGGGGGCACCGGCGCGGCTCCGGCGGGGGCGGGCCGGCGCGGCTCAGCGCGGCAGGATGCCGCCGCTCGGCGTCTGGTCGAGATGCTCCCAGTAGGAGCCCTCCTTGCGGGCGATGTGCCGGCCGAGCAGGGTGAGCAGCGGCTCCAGGTCGTCGGCGGCCACCAGCTCGACCAGGCGGCGGTGCTCGGCGAAGGACTTGTCGAGGTGGTGCGGATCGGTGCCCAGGTGGGTGCGGAGCGCGGCCACCTTGCCCTCAAGCAGCCCGTAGCTCTGCAGGATGTAGGTGTTGCCGCACACCTCGCAGATCGCCCGGTGGAACGCCCCGTCAAGGTCGAGGTAGCGGCGCACGTCGCCGGCGCGGCGGGCCTCGCCCATGGCGTCGAACACCGCACGCAGGCGCTCGGCCAGCGCGCGGCGGGCGTCGATCTCGTAGATCCGCCGCAGGGCCGCGGCCTCCAGCACGAAGCGCATCTCGCAGATCTGACTCAGCTCGCCAGGCGCCAAGGTGAAGACGTAGGTGCCCGCCTGCGGGCGGATTTCGACCAGCCCTTCGCGCTTGAGCTGGACCAGCGCCTCGCGCACCGGAGTCTTGCTGGTGCCCAGGGAGGCGGCCACCCGCGCCTCCGAGACCTTCTCGCCCAGCGCCCAGTCGCCGTGAATGATCGATTGGCGCAGGCGCGTCAGCACGGCCTCGACCAGCAAGGGGCCGCGCTTGATCGGCGCCAGGCCCTCCGGCTGCGTCCGGCCCTCTGTCCCTCCAGTGGACTCGGCGCCGCCCTGCCGCTCCGGTCCCGGGCGCGGTTCCGGGGACCGCGGGTCGGGGGTCGCCGGAACGGGTCCCGACCGCGGCTTACGCCGCGGTGGCTTCGCGTGGCTCTGCTTCGTCATACCTCGGATTGACGCTCCCGATCGCAAGCTGATATCTTAGATATAACAACAACGAAGACTCAGGGAGGAAACCACCCCGATGGTCGGTAATTTCGACCGGTGGTTTACATTCTTCAACAAGTCGCTGCTGGTCTTCCTGATGGGTGCCATGACGGCGCTGGTCTTCGCCAACGTCGTCGCCCGCTATCTCTTCGGCACCTCCTTTGCCTGGGCCGAGGAGCTTTCCAGGTTCGCGATGATCTGGATCACCTTCCTGGGCGGCGGCCTGGCCCTGCGCTACGGCCAGCTCGTCGCCGTCGAGGTGATCCAGGCGGGTCTGTCAGCGCGCCGCGCGCTGGCCCTGCGCGGCCTGGTGTTCGGACTCGTCACCGCCTTCCTGATCGCCCTGATCCTGCTCGGCCTACAGTTCGCGATCTTTTCCTGGGGCAACCGCACGCCGGTGCTGCAGATCCCGCGCGGTCTGCCCTACCTCGCCGTGCCTTTGGGTGCGAGCTTTCTGCTGCTGCATCTGGCGCTTGGCCTACGGCGTATCCTCGACGGCGACTGGCTGGGGCTGGAGGCCCTCGAGACGGAGGCGCCGCTCGCCGCGCGGGCCGAGGACGGCCGGGATGCGAAGAGATGACGGCCCTGCTGCTGGGCCTCTTCGCCGCCGCCCTGGTGATCGGCGTGCCGATCGCCTTCGTGATGGGGCTGACCAGTCTGGCGGTGCTGCTGGCCGACGGCAGTTTTCCCCTGGTCGTGCTGCCGCAGCGCATGTTCAACGGCCTCGACTCCTTCCCCCTGATGGCGGTGCCCTTCTTCATCCTGGCCGCCGACCTGATGACGGCCGGGCGGATCACGACGGCGCTGCTGCATCTCAGCCAGGCCCTGGTCGGACACATCCGGGGCGGCCTGGGGCACGTCAACGTCCTGGTCTCGGTCTTCTTCGCCGGCATCAGCGGCTCGGCCCTGGCGGACGCCGCCGGGCCCAGCGCCATCGCCATGCGCATGATGAACAAGGCCGGCTACCCGCTGCCCTACGCGGCCGCGCTCAGCGCCGCCACGGCGACGATCGGCCCGGTGATCCCGCCGAGCATCATCATGGTGATCTACGGCATCTCGGAAACGCGGGTCTCAATCGCCCAGATGTTCCTCGCCGGCGTGCTGCCCGGCTTGCTGATGGGCGGTGCGCTGGCCGGGGCCAACCTGGTGCTCAGCCGGCGGCACGGCTACGGCGGCGACCAGGCCCGCCGCGGCCTGCGCGAGATTGCCGAAGCGGCGCGCAAGGCGGCGCCGGCGATTCTGGTGCCGGCAATCATCCTGGGCGGCATCCTGGGCGGCGTCTTCACGCCGACCGAGGCGGCGGCCGTCGCCGTGGTCTACGCCCTAGTGATCGGCCTGCTGCAAGGCAACCTGACGCTTCGGCTGCTGCCGGAGATCTTCCTGCGCTCGGCGCTGCTCAGTTCGGCGGTGCTGCTGATCGTCTCCACCGCCTCGATCTTCGCCTGGCTGCTGACCGTCTTCCAGATTCCCCAGAGCTTCGCCGGACTGATCGCGGCGATGGACCTGGGCCAGGTGGCGACGCTGCTGATGCTGGCGGTGCTGATCCTGGTTTGCGGCCTGTTCATCGACACCATCCCGGCCGTCATCGTGCTGACGCCGATCCTGGCGCCCATCGCCTTCAGTGCCGGGATCGATCCCCTGCACTTCGCCATGGTCCTGATTCTCAACCTCACCATCGGAATGGTCACGCCGCCGGTGGGGCCCGTGCTCTTCGTCATCAGCACGGTCGGACGGATCCGGGTCGAGGTCTTGACGCGCGCGATCCTGCCGCTGCTGGCAGTCCAGGTCGTGGTGCTGCTCGCCATCGTCCTGCTTCCGGATCTGTCTCTGACGATTCCCCGGCTGTTCGGCTACCGGGGCTGAAAAACAACTTCGGGAGGACGCAAGAGATGTTGAAACAAAGCTTGACCGCCACCTGCCTGGCCGCGGCAGCGCTGCTGTCGGCGGCCGCCGCCCAGGCCCAGACCATCCGCTACGCCCACTTCCAGCCGGCCGCGCTGGACCAGCCCAAACATGCCGCCGCCCTGGCCTTCAAGTCGCACGTCGAAGCGGCGACCGGCGGCGGCCTGACCGTCGAGATCTTTCCCGCCAGCCAACTCGGCGGCGGCAGCGAAGTGATGGAAGGGCTGCAGCTCGGCACCATCCAGCTCGGGGTCGTTCACGACGGCCCGATCGGCGCCAGCTTCGCGCCGTTCCAGGTCTTCCAGATTCCCTACGTCTTTCCCAACCAGGCCGTTGCCTGGGATGTGCTGGACGGCCCCTTCGGCGCGCGCGTCGCCGAGGCCATGCGCGCTGAGACCGGCATTCGCCTGCTGGCCTATGCGGACAACGGCATTCGGCACTTCACCAACAACGCGCGGCCGATCGAGAGCCCCGCCGACATGGACGGCCTGAAGATCCGTGTCCAGCCCAGCCCGGTGTTCCAGCGACTGGTCGAGAGTCTGGGTGCGAGCCCGACCGTCGTCGCCTGGCCGGAGCTGCCCAGCGCACTCGCCCAGGGCGTGGTCGACGGCCAGGAGAACGGCGTCACCAACATCCTGGCGGCCGACCTGTACGAGAACCAGCAGTACGTCTCGCTCGACGGCCACGTCTACAGCCTGCACGCCTACATGGTGAACGACGCCTTCTTCCGTGGGCTCGACGCCGCCCAGCAGCAGGCGGTGCGCGAGGGCGTCGAGATCGCCAAGTGGATCCACCGCGGCATGACGGCCGCCCAGGACGGCAATGCCGGGACGATCCTCTCCGAGGTCGGCATGGAGGTGAGCCCGCTCACCCCCGAGCAGATCGCCGCCTTCCGCGACAAGGCGCAGGGCCCGGTCGCCGACTGGGTCGCCGGCGAGGTCGGCCAGGATTGGGTGGACGGCCTCTTCACCGCCGTCGAGGCCGCGCAGGACGGCACCAGCCAGTAGCCCGCCGCAAGCCCGATTGCCCGGGCCCGACTGCATAGCCCCGATGGCGCAGACAAGGAAGGCTCCATGCCCTCGCACGCAGCCAAGGTCGTCGTGATCGACGGCGGCTACGACAGCTACGAGACCGAGCGGTCGCTGCTCGCGCCGCTCGGCGTCGAGCTCCTGGTGGCGCCGTGCGAGGGCGACCCCCGGCGGGTGGTGGAGGTCGCCGCCGAGGCGGACGCGCTGCTCGTGCGCGAAACCGTCCTGTCCGGCCGCACCCTGGCCCGACTCGCGCGGCTGCGGGCCATCGTCCGCTACGGCGTGGGCACCGACAACATCGACCTGGCCTTCACCGAACGCCACGGCATCGCCGTGGCCAATGTGCCCGACTACGGGGTCGAGGAGGTCTCCGAGCACGCCCTCGCGCTCTTGCTGGCACTCAAGCGCCGGCTGTTCCAGCGCGACGCCGCGGTTCGGCAAGGCGGCTGGGGCGAGGTGCGCCGCACGCCGATCCACCGCACGCGCGGCGGCACGCTGGGGCTGATCGGGGCCGGCCGCATCGGCACGGCCTTCCTGGAGAAGGCCCGCCCGCTGGGCTTCGCGAAGGTCCTGGTGCACAGCCGCGACAGCGCGCCGGCGGGCACGACGGCCGCCGGGATCGAGCGGATCTGCCGCCAGGCCGACGTGGTCTCGCTGCACCTTCCGCTGACGCGCGAGACCCGCAACCTGATCGACGCCGACCGCCTGGCACTGATGAAGCCGACGGCCATCCTGATCAACACGGCGCGCGGCGGGCTGGTCGACGAGGCGGCGCTCGCCCATGCGCTGCGGGCGGGGCGCCTGGCGGGCGCCGGCCTCGACGTCTTCGCCGAAGAGCCCCTGCCGGCGGACTCGCCGCTGCGCGACGCCCCTAACTGCGTGCTATCCGATCACGCCGCCTGGTACTCCGAGGCGGCGGTGCGCGACCTGCAACGCAAGGCCGCCGAGGAGGTACGCCGCGCCCTGCTGGGCGAGCCGCTGGCCAATCCCGTGCGCGCGGCCGGCTGACCCCCATGATGCACCCGGACGTAATGCCCCCGGATCTCGCGCGCCTTCGCGGGCGGGCCGTGCCCGTCGTGCGCACCGCCAGCGCCGCCGGGGCGCGGCGCCTGACCGACTGGCTGGTCGCCGGCGGCCTGTCGGTGGTCGAGGTGACCACCAGCGTGCCGGGCTACACCGGCCTGGTGGCCGAGCTGGCGCGCGATCCGCGCCTGCTGGTGGGAACCGGCACGGTTCTGGATGCCGCCACCGCCGAGCGCGCGCTCGCCGCCGGCAGCCGCTTCCTCGTCTCCCCCTGCGTCGTGCCGGAGGTGATCGAGCTGGGCCGGGCGGCCGGCGTGCCGGTCGTCCCCGGCGCCGCCACGCCGAGCGAGGTGCTGGCCGCCTGGCGCGCCGGTGCCACGGCGGTGAAGCTCTTTCCCATCCGCCAGCTCGGCGGGCCCGGCTTCCTGAAGGCCGTGCGCAGTGTCCTGCCGGAGGTGCCGCTGATGCCGACCGGCGGCGTCGAGCTGGACGAGATCGACAGCTACCTGGCGGCCGGCGCCTTCGCCGTCGGCCTGGGCAGCCAACTGGCCAGTGCCCGCGAAATCGCCGAGGGCGCGCGCGAAACCATCATCGCGCGCGCCGCGCGTCTGGCCCTTGCGAACAGCACCGAAACCCGAAAAGGAGTTGATCCATGACCCTGCAAGAGTTGGTGGCCGGATTCCGCGAGACCGCGATCGCCTCCTGCGCCGATGCCTGCGACAAGATCGTCGGCCGGCGCTGCTACATGGACCACGCGATCGCGCCGCGCATCACCGAGGACAAGATCGTCGGGCCGGCGGTCACCGTTCTGGAGGTGCCGACCGACGAGGTGCTGCCGCCGCAGCACGCGCTCGACCTGATCGATGAGGCCGAGGCCGGCAGCGTCATCTGCATCGCCATCGGCGCCGACGCCGACGTGGCCGTCTGGGGCGGCCTGATGACCGCAGGCGCGGTCGCCAACGGACACGCGGCGGCGGTGCTCGACGGCGCGCTGCGCGACATCGTGGAGATCCGCCGCGACTTCGGCTTCCCGGTCTACGCACGCTCGGCCTGCCCCGGCACCACGCTCGGCCGGGCCAAGACCATCGCCGCGCAGATCCCGGTCGAGGTCGGTGGCATTCTGGTGCATCCGGGCGACCTGATCGTCGGCGACCCGGACGGCGTGGTGGTCGTCCCGCGCGCCCAGGCTACCGAGGTGCTGGCGATGGCCCGGGAGATCGACGCGCGCGAGGCGGAGCAGGCGAAGCTGATCGCCGAGGCCAAGTCCCTGCGCGAGGGACTCGCCAAGTACGGCCGTATCTAGAGCGATGCCCGACCTGAGTGACTCCCATGGCGAGTCGCCAGGTCGGACAGCGTCGCTCTAAGCCTCTGGGGTAGGGCGGTTTCCGACCGGAGAGAACCACTGCACGGTTCCGCCGGTCGGCCAACACCCGCCCTGTAACAAGATTCAAAAGCGATCCTTCGCGACCGCCTGGACTAGCTTCGGCGCATGCGCCGGTGGCGAAGGATCACGCTAGGGCGGTTTCCGATCGAGTGGAACCACGACGTGGGTCTGCCGATCGGCCCAAAACCGCCCTAAACCATAGTGTTAGAGTGATGCTGTCCGACCTGGCGAATCGCAAATGCGATTCGATCAGGTCGGGCATCGCTCTAGGAGCGAGGGTCCATGCCCGATCTGATCTGCCTCGGGGAGCCACTGCTGGAGTTCAGCGCGGTTCGGCGCGACGGCGAAACGCTGTACCTGCCGGGCTACGGCGGCGACACCTCCAACTGCGCGATCGCGGCCGCCCGCCAGGGGGCCCGGGTCGGCTATGTCACGGCGCTGGGCGACGACGCCTTCGGGCGCGAGTTTCTCGAGCTTTGGGCGCGCGAGGGGGTCGACGCCACCGGGGTCGCCCTCGACCCCCAGGCCCCGACCGGCGTCTACTTCATCTCCTACCGCGACGGACAGCACCTCTTCACCTATCGCCGCGCCGGTTCGGCGGCCAGCCGGATGACCCCGGAGTCGCTGCCGTTGGACACCCTGCGCCGCGCCCGGATGCTGCATGTCTCCGGCATCAGCCAGGCGATCAGCGACAGCGCCTGCGACGCGGTCTTCGCGGCGATGGCCGCCGCCCGGTCGACCGGCGCGCAGGTGAGCTACGACACCAACCTGCGCCTCAAGCTCTGGCCGCTGGCGCGCGCGCGGGCGGTGATCCACGCCGCCATGGCCCAAGCCGACATCGCCCTGCCGGGCCTTGAGGACGCGCGCCAGCTCACCGGCCTGGAGGACCCGCGGGCCATCGTCGACTTCTACCTGGATCTCGGCCCCCGGATCGTGGCGCTGACGATGGGATCGGCGGGCACGCTGGTCGCCACGCCGGAGCTGCGCGCGACCGTCCCGGCGCACGCGGTCGAGCCGGTGGACGCCACCGCCGCCGGCGACACCTTCGACGGGGCCTTCCTCGCGCGGCTGCTGGCCGGCGACGGCATCGAGGCGGCGGCCCGCTACGCCAATGTCGCGGCGGCGCTCTCGACGCTCGGCCATGGAGCGGTCGCGCCGATGCCACGCGCCGAGGCGGTGCACCGCGCCCTGGCCGGCACAGCGGCCGGGGGCGCAGCCGGGGGAGCGGTATGAGCGAGCCTGCGGCAGGCACGGCCCTGGTGACCGGCGGCAGCGGCGCGATCGGCGGTGCCATCGCCGATGCACTGGCAGCCGCCGGCTACCGCACCCTCGTGGGCGCCGTCGATGTCGAAACCGGCGGGCGGCGCGGCGGACACGAGACCCGCCACCTCGACGTCACCGACCCGGCGAGTGTCGCGTCGGCGCTCGCGGGACTCGAGCGGCTGGCCGTTCTGGTCAACTGCGCGGGCATCACCGCGCGCGAGGGCCGCGAGTTCGACCCCGAGGTCTTCGCCCGGGTCGTCGAGGTCAACCTGACCGGCGCCATGCGCATGGCGACGGCGGCCCGCCCGCTGCTCCGCCGGGACGGGGGTGCCATCGTCAACCTCTGCTCGATGCTCAGCTTTTTCGGCAGCGCGACGGTGCCGGCCTACGCCGCCAGCAAGGGGGGGCTGCTGCTGACGAAGTCCCTGGCCGGAGCCTGGGCGGCCGAGGGCATCCGCGTCAACGCCGTGGCGCCCGGCTATATCGAGACCGAGCTGACCCGCCCGCTCTACGAGACGGCGGCGCGCCGCGACGCGGTGGAGGCCCGCACGCCGATGGGCCGTTGGGGCCGTCCGGAGGAGGTGACCGGCGCCGTCGTCTTCCTCTGCTCGGCGCAGGCGCGCTTCGTCACCGGCACCGTCATCGCCGCCGATGGCGGCTACTCGGCCATCTGATCGGAAAGGAAAGGTCGCCCATGTCCGACGCCTCTGAGCGCCAGCCCGCCCCGGCCCACCCCCTGGCGCCGCCCGAGCTGGTGGTCGCCGGCGAGCCCGAAGACGAGCGGGTCTGGGTGCCCCAGGCGCCGAACGTCTGGTTCCGTCCGCTGCTGCTGAATACGGTGCAGGGCCAGTGGTGCAACCTGCTGCGCGTGCGCAAGTCCGGCGTGCTCAGCCGCCACCTGCATCCCGCGCCGGTGCACGGCTACGTGCTGCGCGGGAGCTGGCGCTACCTGGAGCACGACTGGGTCGCCCGCGCCGGCGACTACGTCTTCGAGCCGCCGGGCGAGACCCACACCCTGGTGGTTGACGACATCGACGCGGGCGAGGAGATGGTGACCTTCTTCAATATCTCCGGCGCGATGATCTACCTCGACGAGTCCGGCGCCGTGACGGGGCGCGACGATGTCTTCACCAAGCTCGACATGTGCCGTCGACACTACGAAGCCTGCGGCCTGGGCGCCGACTACGTCCTGCGTTTCGTCCGCTGAGGCGGCCGCTCGCCTGGCGGCCTGTGGATGGTGACAGCGGGCGCGCAACCGCTGTCGGCTGGGTGCGGCGGAACCGCCCATAGTCCCGGCATCGCGTTTGTGCACACAATGCACAAATGGCTGCGTCCGTCTTGCCGCGCCCGTTCCCCCGAAGTGAGCATGTCCGGTTAGCGGAACCGGGGAGAGAGGCCGGGACGGCCGAGACTGCGCTCCGGCCTGGAGTCCGGCAGTGGCGCAAGCTGGCGTCGTCTCGGGCGGAGGAGAGGCTCCTAGTGCCTCGAAGCCGAAATGCGATGCATGGAATTTTGAAGCCAGCGGGATACGCGCGGGACGGCGACGTCACCCTGCGTCTCGGCGGCCCGCTTAGCGGGCCGCAAGCGGCCGTGCGACATACTCGAAGGGGAGCGCATCCAGAATGCTGGACTGGAACCTGGTATCGGAGAACTCGCCCTATCGGCCGATCCGGGCCTTGCAGCGCGGCCTGCGGCTGCTGGAGGCGCTCTCGGAGCTCGGCTGGTCCACGCCCGGGCAGCTCGCGCGGCATACGGGGATCGACCGCACGACGACCTACCGGTTGCTGGCCACCCTCGCCGAGCACGGCTATGTCGCACGACGCGACGAGGACGGCGCCGTCGCCCTGAGCGCACGCCTCGGGCTGCTCGCCGCCAACCTGCGCGAGGAGGACCTCGGGACCCAGGCCGCCGCGCCGCACCTTCTGGCGCTGACCGCGGAGATCGTCTGGCCGGCCGACTTCGCCACCTTCTCGGCCGGCGAGATAGTTATCCGCTTCTCCACGCACGGCAGCAGCGCCATGTCGTTCCACCGCGCCATGGTCGGCAAGCGCCGGCCCCTGCTGCGCTCGGCCCTGGGCCAGGCCATCTTGAGTGCCCTGGAGCCCGCCACGCTCGCGCAGACCTGCGACGCCCTGGCCCGCTCGGGCGGGCCGGACGCCGCCGACCTATCCGACACGGCAAGGGTGCAGCGCATCCTCGCGACGGTCCGCGCGCGCGGCTATGCCGCGGCCGAGGGGACGGTCGACCCTTCGGTCTCGGCGATCGCCCTGCCGGTCCGCGCCGGCCCAAACCGGGTGGTCGGCGCCGCCAACGTCATCTTCTTCCGCAAGGTGATGACGACCGCCGAGGCGGCCGAGCGGTTCTTGCCGCGGCTGCGCGCCTGCGTCGACAGGATCGAAGCGGACCTCGCCGGCCAGACCTCCGCGGAGAGCGGCGCGCCCCCGGCGGCACCGCTCTGACGTCCGGAGCGCCCGCGCGCCCGCGACGACGCGGCCATGCCCGTCACCGCGCGGTCTCGACCGTCGCCTCCCGCGCGCGCGCCAGGTCGAGCGCCACGTCGACGATCATGTCCTCCTGCCCGCCGATCAGGCCCCGGCGCGCCACCTCCTCGAGGATCTCCCGCGCGTCGAGGCCGTAGTGGGTCGCGGCCTGCTCGGCGTGCCGCAGGAAGCTGGAGTAGACCCCGGCATAGCCCAGCGACAGGGTCTCCCGGTCGACCCGGACAGGCCGGTCCTGAAGCGGGCGCACCAGGTCGTCGGCGGCGTCCATCAGTGCATGCAGGTCGCAGCCGTGCCGCCAGCCCATCCGGTTGGCCACGGCGACGAAGGCCTCCAGCGGCGTGTTGCCGGCGCCGGCGCCCATGCCGGCCAGCGAGGCGTCGACTCGCAGGGCGCCGGCCTCGACCGCCGCCACCGAGTTCGCCACGGACAGCGAGAGGTTCTCGTGCGCATGAACGCCGATTTGCGTCGTCGGATCGAGCCGGTCGCGATAGGCGCGGACCCGCGCGGCCACCTCCGCGGTCACCAGGGCGCCGGCCGAGTCGGTGATGTAGACGCAGTGGGCGCCGTAGCGCTCCATCAGCCTGGCCTGCTCGGCCAGCTCCTCGGGCGGCAGCATGTGGGCCATCATCAGGAACCCGGCGACATCCATGCCGAGCTCGCGCGCGCAGGCGATGTGCTGCCGCGCGACATCGGCCTCGGTGCAATGGGTGGCGACGCGGACCGAGCGGATCCCGGCCGCATGGGCCGCGCGCAGGTCCTCCACCGTGCCGATACCGGGCAGCAGCAGGGTGGTCAGGCAGGCCTTGTCGACCGCCTCGGCCGCCGCGGCGATCCAGTCGAGGTCGGCGTGAAGCCCGGGGCCGTAGTTGAAGCTGGAGCCGGCCAGGCCGTCACCGTGCGCGATCTCGATGGCGTCGACGCCGGCCCTATCCAGGGCGCGGACGATGGCGACCACCTGGTCGCGCGTGTACTGGTGCCGCATGGCGTGCATCCCGTCGCGCAGGGTCACGTCCTGCACGTACACCCGGGGTGGTGTCGCCGCGGCACGGTCGGGGGCTGTCGTCGTGGTCATGCTACCGGCTCTCCCATCGCGGCGACGATCTGCTCGGCCGCGCGCAGGCTGGCCGCGGTCATGATGTCGAGGTTTCCGGCGTAGGCCGGCAGATAGTGGCCCGCGCCCTCGACCTCGAGCAGGACGGTCACCTTGAGGCCGCGGTTGGGCCGCGGCCAGTGGCTGGGCAGGCGCAGCTCGGACAGGGGCTCGAACTGCACCTCCTGCTTCAGCCGGTAGCCGGGCACGAAGCTCTGGACGCGTTCGACCATCCGCGCGATCGCCGCGCGCAGCGCCGCGCGATCCTCGCTCGCCGCCAGGCAGTGGACCGTGTCGCGCATGATCAGCGGCGGCTCGGCCGGGTTAAGGATGATGATCGCCTTGCCGCGCTCGGCGCCGCCGACCGTCTCGATCGCCCGCGCGGTGGTCTGCGTGAACTCGTCGATGTTGGCGCGCGTGCCGGGCCCGGCGGACCGCGAGGCGATCGAGGCGACGATCTCGGCATAGTGGACGGTCGCCACCGATGCGATGGCGGCGACGATCGGGATCGTCGCCTGTCCGCCGCAGGTGACCATGTTGACGTTGGGCGCCGCGCGGTTGGCGTCGAGATTGACGGTCGGCACCACGAAGGGCCCCAGCGCCGCCGGCGTCAGGTCGACGACGCGCTTGCCGTCGGCGTTGAGCCGCGCGGCGTGGCCGGCATGGGCCTGGGCCGAGGTGGCGTCGAAGACGAGTGCGATCTCCGGATAGACCGGCAGTCGGCGCAGCCCCTCGATCCCCTCGTGGGTGGTCGCCACGCCCAGCCGCGCCGCCCGCTTCAGCCCCTCGGACTCCGGGTCGATCCCGACCATCGCCGCCATCTCGAGCGTGCGCGACGTGCGCAGCACCTTGATCATCAGGTCGGTCCCGATGTTGCCGGAGCCGATGATCGCGACCTTCGTCTTACCCGTGGCCGTCTTACCCGTGGCCGTCTTGCCCGCGGCCGCCTTCCCTGTGCCGCCGCGCGTCATGGCCGGTCTCCAAACCCGAAGTGCAGCGGAGCGAAGCCGGCGATCTCGGCGCAGAAGACGTCACCGGCGGCGACCGGCAGCATCGGCCCGAAGGCGCCGGACAGCACCAGGTCGCCTTCGCGCAGCGGCGTGCCGAGGCCGGCCAGGCGGCGTGCCAGCCAGAGCACCGCGTTCAGCGGATCGCCGAGGCAGGCCGCCCCGACGCCGACCGAGGCGAGTTTGCCGTTGCGGTGCACCAGCCCGCCGCACAACCGCAGGTCCAGGCCGTCGAGCTTGCGCGCGCCGCGGCCCAGCACGAAGCCGCCGGCGGAGGCGTTGTCGGCGATGGTGTCGACCAGCTTGATGTCCCAGTCGCGGATGGCGCTGTCGACCAGCTCCACCGCCGGCGCCAGGTAGGCGACCGCCCGCATCACCTCGTCGAGGCCGACCTGCGGATCATCCAGTCCGCGCGCCAGGACGAAGGCGAGCTCGACCTCGGCGCGCGGCTGCATGAAGGCGGCCGCGGGAACCGTGTCGCCGTCGCCGTAGGCGCCGTCGGCCCAGAGCGCGCCGAAATCGGGCTCGTCGACGCCGAGCTGCGCCTGCACGGCCTGGGAGGTGAGGCCGATCTTGCGGCCCGCCAGCCGGCGCCCGCCGGCCAGCCAGCGCGCATTCGCGGCCGATTGCACGCGGTAGGCCTGCGCGGCCGTCTCCAGCCGGTAGCGCGCGCGCAGCGGCGCCACCTGGCGCTTGGCATCGCGGGCCGCGACCAACTCGTCGGCGGCCGCCTCGATCAGGGCATCATCCATCGTCACTGCGTCTCCAGCGGGCTTGCGTCAGGCGGCCGGCGCGCGCCCCGACAGGAAGTCGAGGTGCAGGCGGTTGAACTCCTCGGGCTTCTCGAACTGAGGCCAGTGCCCGCAGCCGTTCATCACGACGTAGCGCGCGTCGGGGATCATCTCCGCGATCTGGCGTCCTTCCTCCGGCGTGGCGGTCGGGTCGTGCGAGGTCCAGATCACCAGGGTCGGGGCGGTGATCGCGCCGTACTGCTCGGCGCCGATCATGTTGCGCCGCCGGATCTCCATGTGCTGGAGGCAGAGGATGTGCCGCATGGCCTGCGGAAAACCGGGCTGGGCATAGATCGCGCGCCGGGTTTCGACCAGGTCGTCGTTGACCAGCGCGGTGTCGTGCATCAGGAACTCCAGCCGCGCCCGGATACGCGCCGGCGTCGGGTCCTCGGCGGCCTCGGTCGAAAGCTGCAGCAGCCGGGCCATCACCTCCGGGTGCGCCGTCCAGCCGCCCGCCGTGTTCAGCACCAGACGGTCCACCCGCTCGGGGTGGTGCACGGCCAGGTAGCTGGCCACCCAGCCGCCCAGGGATTCGCCCGAGATGTGGGCGCGCTCGCGGCCCAGGGCGCGCAGGACCGCCAGCACGTGGTCCGCGTAGTCCTTGATCTCGTAGTCGCGGTCCGGCTTGTCGGTCCAGCCGTGGCCCAGAAAGTCGATGGCCACGGTCCAGTAGTGCTCGGCATGCGGGCCGAGGTTGCGGCTGTAGGCCTCGGCATGGCCGCCGGTGCCGTGCAGCAGCAGCAGCAGCTCCTTGTCCGGCGACCCCGAGGAGAGGTAGCGCGTGCGGATGCCCCCGGCGTCCAGAAAGCCTTGCTGGAAGGGGACGCCGCGCAGGTCGGACCAGATCGACGGGTTGCGCGTGTCGGGGTTGGCTTGTGACATGACGGATCTCTCCCGTATCCAGGGTGCCCCGCAGGTCCGGGGCCGGGTGTCGTGAAGCGCGGGACGCGCGCTCAGGCCGCGGTGTCCGGCGGGGCAGCGGTCAGCACCCCCATGCCCGTCAGCCAGGCGTCCACGGGCTCGTAGAACGCGACCTCCGCGCGGTAGCGGCCGGCGACCGAGAGGCAGGCCAGGGCGGCGACCCAGGTGCGCACCTCGTGGGCGCCGCGCCCGGCGGCGCCGGTGATCTCCGCGTCGTCGCTGTCGTCGAGAACGCCGAGCTCGCCGTCGGCCAGAGCGGACAGCAACCGCCTGTCCCAGTCGGGGTTCAAGGGCAGCAGTTCGGACTCGCCGGCGACCTGCTTGCGCCCTTCCGCGGCAACGCGGTCCTGCCGCGCGAAGCGGTGCCGGAACGACAAGGCTTCGCCGTCGACCAGTCGGGCCCGCACCTCGGGCGAGGCGCCGGCGAGCGAGGGCAGCGGCGGATCGTGCGACAAGCCGCCCGAGGCGATCACCACGATCTTCTCGGGCCGGGCCGCCGCCCAGTGGCCGACCGCCTCGCCAAGCGCGCGGCAGCGCGCGAAGCGCGGGCGCGGCGGCATGGCCGAGTTGACGAAAACCGGGATGAAGGCGGGCACCCCCGCCCCGGCGAACAGCATCTCCAGCGGCTGCACGGCTCCGTGGTCGACCTGCATCCGGTAGGACAGAGCGGTATCGACCCCTTGGGCGAGGACCTGCTCGGTCAGCGAGCGCGCGGCCTCCTCCGGCACCTCGAGCGCGCCGGCCGCCGAGCCGTAGTCGCCGATCGACTCGCCGCCGATCCCGACGCAGAACGGCGGCAGCAGACGGTAGAAGAAGCCGTTGACGTGATCGGGATAGAAGACGACGACCAGCTCCGGCCGCATCCGCCGCAGGTGGGCCTGCAGCCGGTCCACCACGGCCGCGAACCGCGCTTCGACATCCGGGGTCGTGCGCGCGGCGTCGATCAGGGGGCTGTGCGACATGCACACTGCACCGGCCAGCATTCGCCTACTCCTTGCCTTCGCTCGGCGTCCGGGCTACGCGCCCAGAGCTCGCGCGCCAACCGGAAGGCGGCGGCTGTGCACCCGGTGCACAAGCGCAGGCGGCCCGGCGCGCGGGGCGCGCCGGGCCGCCTGCGTCAGCTTTCTGGCGAAAAAGGGCGCGCTCAGTCGCCGTCGCGCGGCGCGTCGTCGGGGGCCGGCGTGATGGTCGCGCTGTCGCGGGCCGCCTCTTCGTAGACGCCGGTCAGGATCGAGAGGAAGCGAGCCAGGGAGTGGAGCTTGGCGGGCGCGTCCTGGATCTCTTGGAGACGCTCGACCAGAATCTCCTCCTTTATGTGCCGGTACGCATCCGTCATGCCCTCACACTTTTCAGTCGCCTTATAAAAAAATTGGTTGCTGCTTTTGTCTTTTATTTTCTCTATCAGGCCGTAGGACTCAAGCTTACGCAGGCTGTATTGAATGTTCGGAATGTCGTCGCGATTCATCAGCCGCGCGATCATGGCGCTGCTCTTGGGGCGGTCCTGCATGCGGATGACATGCAGGATCACGTGCTCAGAAAACTTGAGGTCCGGCCCAATGGTGACCGTGCCGGTTGCGACCACGAACCGCGAAAACGCTTCGTAAAAGCGGATCAGCGACCACTCGAATTCAGTCGTTTTGTACTCGAAATCCGACTCGGCCAGGTGCCAGCTCCTATAATACTTCGGTTCCATTTTCATTCTCCCGCTCCCAGGCGAGTCCGCCGCCCGAGACTCTAAAGAAACACGCGTCCGCGCGTACGCGAAAAAGCCGCCGGCATCAACGGTGGCGTTGATTGAGTATCAATAAAAAATCAATTGACTCTCAATCCAGATGCCACGAACCATAATTTCGGAGGCTTCCACAAGGGCAGTGCACGTCGCCGGCCGCTTCGGCGGCTTTCGGTGCGCCGCCCCCGTCAATGCAGACAAAACCACCGACGCTAGCAAATGCGTCTCAAACGCATGGGAGAGGTTCGAGATGAGCGAAAAGACCGCCGTTCGACGCCGCGCCGCCACCGGCACGGCCATCAGCGAAGCGCGCGTGAACGACGAGCGGCTGCAGAGCCAGTATCAGCCGTACAAGGACGCCGCCTGGGGCTTCATCAACCACTGGTACCCCGCGCTGTTCACCAGCGAGTTGGAGGAGGACCAGGTCGAAGGCGTCCAGATCTGCGGCATTCCGATCGTGCTGCGGCGCATCGACGGCAAGGTCTACGCCCTGAAGGACCAGTGCGTGCACCGGGGGGTCCGCCTATCGGCCAAGCCCACCTGCTTCACCAAGGACAGCATTAGCTGCTGGTACCACGGCTTCACCTTCGACCTGGCCAGCGGCAAACTGAAGACCATCGTGGCGAACCCCGACGATCCGCTGATCGGCACCACCGGGCTGACCACCTATCCGGTCGAAGAGGTGGCCGGCATGATCTTCGTCTTCGTGCGCGAGGACGACTTCCCGCTCGAGGACGTGCCGCCCCTGGCCGAGGATCTGCCGGTGCGCTTCCCGCAGAACAGCGAGCGCTTTCCCCATCCGCTCTGGCCCGCCGCGCCCAGCCTGCTGGACGACAACGCGGTGGCCCTGGGCATGCACCGCACCGGGCTGACGAACTGGCGCATCGCCTGCGAGAACGGCTTCGATAACGCCCACATCCTGGTCCACAAGGACAACACCATCGTGCATGCGATGCAGTGGACGCTGCCGCTCGGCATCCTTCCCACGTCCGACGACTGCATCGAGCCGGTCGAGGACGAGGGCGGCCCCAAAGGCATCATGCAATGGCTGTTCACGGAGAAGTGGGAGCCGGTCCTGAAGAACGAGACGCTTGGCCTGGAGGTGCAGGGAGTCAACAGCCGCCCCTACCGCACCTCGGTGGTGCTGCCCGGCGTGCTGATGGTGGAGAACTGGCCGGAAGAGCGGGTGGTCCAGTACGAGTGGTACGTGCCGATCACCGACGACACCCACGAATACTGGGAAGTCCTCGTCAAGGTCTGTGACACCGAGGAAGAGCGCGAGGCCTACCAGTACCGCTTCGACCGCGTGTACAAGCCGCTGGCCCTGCACGGCTTCAACGACTGCGACGTCTACGCGCGCGAGGCGATGCACGACTTCTACGCCGACGGCAGCGGCTGGGATAACGAGCAGCTCGTCGTCACCGACGTCTCGCCGATCACCTGGCGCAAGGTCGCCTCGCGCTGGAACCGTGGCATCGCCAAGCCGCGCCGCGGCGTCGACGGCACCAATCCCGCCTCCAGCATCCGCATGCAGCGGGCCGCCGACGGCCAGGGCCCCGGCTACAAGGTGACCAAGATCGAAGACTGAGGGCGCGCCCGTCCGCACCGCGACGCCGTCGTGCGGACGGGCCCACGCCACGCGCCGGTGCGGCGCCGCGCCCGTCGCTGCGCTGTGGCGGCCCGCCGGCCCGCGCCTGACGGCGGCCGCCCCCGGCAATCCCCCTAGATTCGGAGTTAGCCGCCCCATGACGGATGGGACATTCACCGTCGATCTGCAGTTCGCCGACGGCGTGACGCGCCGCATCGAGGCCCGGCCGGAGCAGAGCGTCCTCGAGGCCGGCCTCGCCGCCGGCGTTCCGCTGCTGCATCAATGCCAATCGGGAAGCTGCGCGAGCTGCCTGGCCCAACTCACCGCCGGGCAGGCACCGATGCGCAGCGATGCGAGCTCGACCCTGCTGCGCAGCGAGGCCGAGGCCGGAAAGCGCCTGCTGTGCCTCAGCCAGGCGCGCTCGGACTGCGCCTTCGCCCTGAACTACGAAAGCGACGCGGCCGGCGCCACCCGCAAGGCCCTGGCCTTCGTCGACGCGGTCGAGCGCCTCGGCCCCGACGTGGTGCGCCTGTCCCTGGAACTGGCCGAGGGGTCGTGGATCGACTTCAAGCCGGGCCAGTTCGTCCAGGTCGCGGTGCCCGGCGCCGGCGTCGCGCGCAGCTATTCGCCGGCCACCCCGCCCTCGTCGCTGCCGCGTTTGGACCTGCTGATCCGCCTGCTCGACGGCGGCGCCATGTCCAACTGGCTCACTCAACACGCCAAGCGCGACGACGTGATCGAGCTCGAAGGCCCCTTCGGCGGCTTCTTCCTGCGCGAGTCGCTGCGTGCGCCGCATATCCTGGTCGCCGGCGGCACCGGGCTGGCGCCGATGCTGTCGATTCTCGACGCCCTGCGCGAACGGCCTGGCCGCAAGCCGTCAATCCTGCTGAGCTTCGGCTGCGCCTCGCCGGACGCCCTGTTCTGCCTGGACGATCTGGCCCTGCGCCGACACTGGCTGCCAAGCCTGGAAACCCGCATCTCGGTGGACCGGGGCTGCGCCGAGGGGCTGCTGATCGGCACGCCGGTCTCGGCCCTGCGGCCCGAGGATGTCAGCGACCCGCAGACCGTGGCCTACCTCTGCGGCCCGCCCCCGATGATCGAGGCGGCCCAGCAGCGGCTCGCGGCCCTCGGCCTGCGGCCCGAGCGCATCTTCGCCGAGCAGTTCGTCCCCAGCCACTGACCGTTTCAGGAGTAGGTCCGATGAAACTCCCCGTGATCGAGGCCGAGCTGGGCGACCAGCGCCAGGCCTGGTTCGACGCCGTGTGCGCGCGGCTCGACCCGGCGCGGCTGAAAACCTTGCTGGCCCGCCTGACCGACATTCACAGCCCCACCGGCGCCGCGCGTGACGCCGCCGTCTTCATGGCCGAGTACCTGCGCGGCCAAGGCATGACCGCCCGCTATCTGCCGATGACCGAGGGCAGCGGCAATGTCCTGGCCGAAGCGCGCGGCAGCGGCGACGGCGCCTCCGTGCTGCTCTACGCGCCGATCGACACCCACCTGGAGGGCGGCGAGGCCGATGCCCCCTGGGTCGGCCCGCAAGGCTTTCCGGACCTGGTGCCGCACGCCCGGGTCGTGGACGACTGGGTCTACGGCCTCGGCTCCTCGAACCCGAAGGCGATGGCCGCCACCCTCACCGAAGTCGCGACTGCGTTCCTGGAAGCCGGCGTTCCGCACTGCGGCGACCTGATGCTGGGGTTCGCCGACGGCGGCATGCCGGTCAACATCTCGGCCCGCGCCAACGCGGGCCTGTCCAACGGCGTGCAGCACCTCCTCTACCGCGGCGGCGCCGCCGACTTCGCGGTCATCATGAAGCCCTGGAACTTCGTCTACAGCGAGGAGCCGGGCATGGCCTGGTTCAAGCTGCGGGTGCTGGGCTCCTACGGCTACGCCGGAGTCGAGCGCGGCACCCCGGGGTTCCGCAGCTCGGTCGTCCCGCTGTCGGTGGTGATTCCGGAGCTGGAGCGCTGGCTGATCGACTATGCCGAGCGCAACGCCGCCGGCAGCATCAAGCCGCACGGCTGGATCGCCGGCGTGCGCGCGGGCGACCCCGAGCGTCCCGCCTTCCCCTCGGCCGTGAGCGAGCTGTTCTTCGACGTGCGCGTCAACCCACGCACCTCGCCGGCCGAGGTCAAGGCGCAGTTCGCCAGCTTCGTGGCGGACCTCGACCGGCGCCATCCCGAGCTGCGGCTGGAGTGGGAGATGTATGGCTCCGCCCCCGGCGGCATGACCGATCCTGGCAACTGGATCGTGCAATCGGCCCGCCGCGGCTGGGAGACCGTCGAAGGCGCGCCGCACCCGGACGCGCCCATGATGGGGGGCCAGACCGACGGCGCGGCGCTACGCCGGCTGGGCATCCCCACCGCGCGGATCGGCTGGCCCTGGCCGGCGGAGGGCTCGCCCGAGACCGTGGCCGAAGGCCTCGGCGGCATGGGGGCGACCTATGTCCCCGACCTGCTGCCCTGCGCGCGCAAGGTCGCCTACGTCCTGGTCGACACCCTGACCCGCCGGCGCGCCGAGCTGGCGCTCGGCGGCTAATCCGGGGGCAACTGATCCGGGGGCAACTGATCCGGGGGCGGCTGCGACTGTGCGCCGGCCGCACAGCCGCGGCTTGGCCCTTGGCCGCGATGCCCCGGCCGGCGTAGCCGGACTGCGGCTGACGCGTCGCACGCCGGGGCGACCCGGTTGGCGCGCGTCCGGCCGCCTTATGAAAAGAAGTCGAAAAACAGAGGGAGAAGAAATGTCCGAGACAATGCGCGCCGCCCGACTGCACGAGCCCGGCGGCGACTTTTCCATCGACACCATCGACCGACCGGCCCCAGGGCCCGGCGACGTGCTGGTCGACGTGCGCGCCACCGGCGTCGTGCCCAACCTGCGCAACGTGATGAGCAGTTACGGCGAGAAGGCCTACCTGACCGTGCCCGAACTGCCGGCGATCTACGGCCTGGACGCCGCCGGCGTCGTGTCGGCTGTCGGCGCGGACGTCCGCGAGATTCGCCCCGGCGAGCGGGTCTACGTCAATCCGGGCCGGTCCTGCGGGTCCTGCCATGCCTGCCGCATCGGCGAGCCGACCAACTGCGTCGCCTTCACCTTTCAAGGCTACTTCGGCTTCGGCCCGAAATCGCAGGCGATCTACCGCCGCTATCCCTACGGCGGCTTTGCCGAGTACATCACCGCCCCGGCCGACGGTCTGGTGCGCCTGCCCGAGGAGGTCAGCTTCGAGGCGGCGGCACGCTTCGGCTATCTGGGCACCGCCTACGCCGGCCTGCGCAAGGCCAATCTCCATCCCGGCCGCACGGTCCTGATCAGCGGCGCCAGCGGCACCCTCGGGCTCGGCGCGGTGCAGCTCGCCCGCGCCATGGGGGCCAGCCGGATTCTCTGCGTGGCCCGCAACCCGGAGCTGCTGGCGCGCGTGGCGACCCTCGATCCCGCCCGCATCCGCACCTTCGCCCACGGCAGCGGATCGCTGCGCGACTGGGCCCTGGCGCAGACCGACGGCCTCGGCGTCGACGCCGTGCTGGACGCGATCGGCCCGGGGGCGCCCCACCGGGTGACCCGCGACTGCCTGGAGGCGCTGCGGCGCGGCGGCCGGCTGGTCGAGGTCGGCGCCATGTCCGACCCCATGCCGGTGAACCTGCACGAGCTCATGTGCGCCCAGGTCAGCCTGGTCGGATCGCTGTGGTTCTCGGTGGCCGAGGGACAGGAGCTGGCCGAGCTGGCCGGCAGCGGCGCCCTCGACCTCTCGATCCTCGAGCACAAGCGCTTCCCGCTGGACGAGGTCAACGCCGCGCTGGGCCTGGCGGAGCAGCGCAGCGGCGGCTTCACCAACGTCGTCGTCACGCAATAAGCAGAACTTCGAACAAGGAGAAGGACATGGTGAGACGTCTCGTGACGGCCAACGAGGGCGGGCGCTCCGTCTTCGTTTCCGAGGGCCCGGTCTCCACGACCCACGACTACGCCGCGATCCCCGGCATGCAGACCACCGTCGCCTGGCAGACGCCGGCGGTGCCCAGTCTGGCGGAGGCGGCGCGCGATCCGGTGGCGACGCTGAGCTCCGTCCTCCCCGCGCCGCACGGCACCAGCCTGATCGTCGTGCGCTTCCCCCCGGACAGCGTGCTCCAGTCGGACGCCTTCGACCCGGCCGCCGCCGCCGCCGAACAGGCCGAGCACCTGCCCGGCCTGGCCGAGACCTTCGAGCCGGACGGGATGCATCGCACGCAAACGGTGGACTACGACATCGTCCTACAGGGGGAGCTCTGGCTGGAGCTGGACGACGGCGAGACCCGCCGGCTCAAGCCCGGAGACATCGTCGTTCAGAACGGCACGCGCCATGCGTGGCGCAACCGCTCCGACCAGCCGGCCGTCATGGCCGCCGTGCTGATCGGGGCCGACACCTGACGGCCCGCGCGCGTGCGCCCCGGCGCGCGCGGCGCCCGCTTCGACCCCGGGCCGCCGCCGGACGGCGGCCCGGGGTCCCCGCTCCTCACAACCGAAGGAACGAGGATGGACCCCCAGTCCCTGCCCCATCTGGCGCTCAGCGAGGTGGCCCGCCAGATCCGCGACGGCGCCCTGTCGCCGCGGCAACTGACCGAAGTCTTGCTGGCGCGCATCGCCGCGGTGGACCCGGCGCTGCACAGCTACGCCCAGGTCATGGCGGACTCGGCCCGGCGGGAGGCCGAACGGGCGGAGGCCGCCGTCAAGGCGGGCCACGCCCTCGGCCCGCTGCACGGCGTGCCGGTCGCGGTCAAGGATCTCTTCTGGACCGAGGACGCGCCGACGGCCGCCGGCATGACGATCCACCGGGACTTCCGGCCGGCGCAGGACGCCGCCGTGGTCGCCCGCCTGCGCGCCGCCGGCGCCGTCATCCTCGGCAAGCTGCAGATGACCGAGGGCGCCTTCGCCACCCATCACCCCTCGGTCGCCGCGCCGCTCAACCCCTGGGGCGCGGCGCACTGGCCCGGCGCCTCCTCGAGTGGCGCCGGCGTGGCCACAGCGGCGGGCCTCTGCTACGGCGCGCTCGGCTCGGACACCGGCGGGTCCATCCGCTTTCCCTGCGCCGCGAACGGGCTGACGGGGATCAAGCCGACCTGGGGGCGGGTGAGCCGCCACGGCACCTTCGAGCTGGCCGCCAGCCTCGACCACGTCGGGCCCCTGGCGCGCAGCGCCGAAGATGCCGCAGTGCTGCTGTCGCTGATCGCCGGGCCGGACCCCCGCGACCCGACCACGGCGGGCACGTCGTCCCTGGCTTCCCCGGAGGCTTCACCGGGAGCTTCCCGGGGCCTTGCCGGCCTGCGCATCGCCGTCGACCCCGGGCTGGCGGAGCAGGGGTGCGATGCCGAAACCGTCGCCATGATCGCGGAGGTCGCCCGGGCTGTTCGGGGCGCCGGCGCCGAGACTTTCGAGGCGGAGATGGGCGCGTTCGGCCAGCTCGCGCCGTTGTGGGAGACGGCGGCCGGGACGGAGGCGGCCGTCGCGCATGCGCAAACCTATCCCGCGCGGGCCGATGACTACGGCCCGGCTCTGGCCCGCTTGCTGGACATCGGCCGCGCCAGCTCGGCGGAGGTCTGGCGAGAGATCCTGCTCGCGCGCCTCAGCCTGCGCCAGCAGGTCGACGCCCTACTGGCGCAGGCGGACCTGCTGCTGCTGCCGGTGCAGCCGCTGGCCGCGCCGACGCTGGAGGCCCTGGGGGCCCTGGCCGCCGATCCCGAGGCCAACAGCCGCCTGATCCGCTACACCTCGCCCTTCAATTTCACCGGCCACCCGGCGATAAGTCTGCCCGCCGAGCGCGGACGCGCGGGCCTGCCGCTCGGCTTCCAACTGGTCGCCGCGCACGGCCGCGAGGATCTGCTGTGCACCGCCGGCATCGCCCTGCAGCAGCACACCGCCTGGCACCGCGCCATGCCCGCGGATCCGACCGTTTCGGCCGATGACTCTGCCCTAACACATTAAAGGGAGAGCGGTTTCCGACCGAGTGGACCCACCTTGGTGGGCCCGCCGGTCGGGGAAAAACCGCCCTGACCCAAAGGCCCGAACCCAGAGGCTGAGAGCGATGCTCCGCGACCTGGCGACTCGCCAAGGCGAGTCACGCAGGTCGGGCATCGCTCCAGTGTGATTCGTGTCCGTTTGGCCCCCGCCTGTCGCCCCGCGCCCCGCGCCCCGGACACGCGGGCGCGCCAAGACCGTCAGCTCGTGAAGCGGTCGAGGACGTTGCGGGTGATTCGCTCGACCTGGAAATCCCGACGGGTCAGCCCCATGACCCATTCGCAGGTACCCGCGGTGAAGACCTCGCCCTGTCCCCTCGGCCAGGACACGATCACGCCGTTGCCGCGGCGCGCGCTGTCGAGCGTCTCGGGCGTGACCTCGCCGTGGAGGGACTGCGCCTTCCAAGCCGCCTCGCCGCCGCCGATGTAGAGCGTCTCGCCCCAGACACCGTGATCGGCCTCGACGTTGGTGCCCAGGCCGACGGCCAGGATCTCCACCTCGGGCGCGGCGCCGTCCCGGCCGGTGGCGGCGGGCAGACCGTCGCGGATCACCAGGTCGAGGCCGTCGACCTCGTAGCCGTAGATCCGCGCGCCGGCGCCGAGAACATCGCCGTAGCCGAGATGGGCGCCCGCGAAGGCCCAGTGCTCCGGCCGGTAGACGGTGAAGCCGCCGCTGCCCCGGCCGATGCAGTTGCCGAGCCCCGCATAGACCCCCTGCAGCCCGTTCACGCCGAAGGTCCGGGCCCCCGGCCGGTCGATTTCGGGGATCTCCCAGGCTCCGGTCAGAGCGGCCCGCTGCGCCGTCTCCCGCACCGGGTCCTCGCGGGTCGCGGCGTACTTGTAGCAGACCTGCCGCCGCCCCCCGTCCTCCAGCCGGATCTGCCAGAGGAAATTGCCGCCGAAGCGGGCCACGCGCCCGCCCTGCTCGACGTAGGCCTCCACGGCGTCGCGCATCGCCGCGCTCCAGTATTCGTCGTGCCCGACGATGACGACGCAGCGGTAGCGGTCGAGCAGCTCCGGCTCGGCGTCGAGGTCGTGCAGGGTCGCGACGTCCAGGGCGTAGCCGTTCCGCTCCGCCCAGCGCGCGAAGTGCCGCTCGTAGGAGGCCCAGCCCGCGGAGGCGTACTTCTTCGAATAGCCGTAGGCGTAGGCCCACTCCATGTAGGGGTAGCGGACCATCTCGCCCGGCGCCGGCGGCTGCTCCGGAACCGCGCGCGGCGCCCCCTCGGGGAGCTTGCAGAAGCCGCGCGTCCAGGGCCGCTGCGTCGAGAGCACCGGAGAGAAGCTGTCGCCGTCCGGCCCGCAGAGCCCCTCGTAGGCGTTGGAGCCGCCCCAGCAGTTGTAGGCGACCCAGGTGCCGGTCGCGCAGAGCAGCAGGCTCGGCGCCGGCGCCGCTTCGGCCGCCGCGCGGATCAGGATCAGGTGGTGCTCCTCGACCGTACGACCGCCGCGATGCCCGCGCAGGGTGACCAGATAACCGCCCGGCCGCCAGTCGTCCGGCACCGTAAAGGCGTAGGCCACCGGCCAGTCGCAGCCCACGACCGAGCAGTCGTCGGGCGTGGCGTGGTGGACTCCCGGCAGGCCCGCGACCGACAGCACCGGCTCGTAATCGGCGCCGTCCCGCCCGATCTCCAGGTCCCACCGGTCGGCGGTGGTGCTGACCCGCAAGCCGACGGTCTCGCCGGGGCGATAGCTGAAGCGCTCGGTATAGGCCCAGATCTCAAGCACCTCGGCGTCGCGCGCCGGGCCGATGTAGTAGTGGTCCAGAATGTGCCGGGCCTTGGCCAGGCTGCGCGGGCTGGCCTGCGGCCCCGGCCGCTCGCCGCCGCTGCGCTTGCTGTCTTGCATGGCGTGTCCTCTCCTGCCGCCTCGGCGCGTCGACCCGTCCGGCCGACCTCAGTTGCCGGCCCCTTCCATCTTCCGATGCGCGATGGCCTCCTCGAGCCACCCGACCCGCATCTCCGGCACCGAGGCGAGCAGCAGGTCCGTGTAGTCGTCGAAGGGGGGCGACAGCACCTCGGACTTGGCGCCGTAGCGCACCACGCGACCGCCGTGCATCACCGCGACGCTGTCGGCGATGGCGCGCACCGTCGCGAGATCGTGGGTGATGAAGAGGTAGGCGACCCCCTCGGCCGCCTGCAGTTCGAGCAGCAGCTTGAGGATGCCGTCGGCCACCAGCGGGTCGAGCGCGCTGGTCACCTCGTCGCAGATGATGACGCGCGGCTTCGCCGCCAGGGCGCGCGCCAGCGATACCCGTTGCTTCTGGCCGCCCGAGAGTTCCGCCGGATAGCGGTCGCAGAAGCTGGCGTCCAGGTGGATTTGGTCGAGCAGCTCGTGCACCCGTTGCCGCTTCGCCTCGCCCTTGAGGCCGAAGTAGAACTCCAGGGGCCGCCCGATGATCGTCTCGACGCTGTGGCGCGGGTTCAGCGCGACATCCGCCATCTGATAGACCATCTGCAGGTCCCGGCGGGTCTCGCGCGAGCGGGCGCGTTGCTCCGGCGCCAGGCGCGCGCCCGCGAAGCGGAGGTCGCCCCGCCGCGGCGGCAGCAGGCCGGTCACGACACGCGCCAGCGTCGACTTGCCGGAGCCGCTTTCGCCGACCACGGCGAGAGTCTGGCCGGGGTGCAGGGCCAGGCTGACGTCGCGCAGCACGTCGGCGCGCGCCCCCCGGTAGCGGGCGCTCACGCCCTCGACCTCGAGCACCGGCCGCGCGGTCGGCGCCTTTTCCGCGTGCGCGATCGAGCGGACCGAGACCAGGGCCCGGGTGTAGTCTTCGCGCGGGCGATGGATGACCTGCTCGGTCGGCCCCACCTCGACGGTGCGGCCGTCCTTCAGGACCATGATCTCGTCGGCGATCTGCGCCACCACCGCGAGGTCGTGGGTGATGTAGAGCGCCGCCACGCCGCTGTCGGCGATGGCGTCCTTGATCGCGGCGAGCACGTCGATCTGGGTGGTGACGTCGAGGGCCGTGGTGGGCTCGTCGAACACCACGAGATCCGGAGCCGGGCAGAGCGCGAGTGCGGTCATGGCGCGCTGGAGCTGGCCGCCCGACACCTGGTGCGGAAAGCGCTGGCCGAAGGTCTCCGGGTCCGGCAGGCGCAGCTTCGCGAAGAGCGCGACGGCCCGTTGTTCCGCCGCCCGCCGGCTCATGCGCCCGTGCAGGACCGTCGCCTCGACGACCTGATGCATAAGCCGCTTGGCGGGATTGAAGGCGGCGGCCGCGGACTGCGCGACGTAGGTGACCTCGGCCCCGCGCAGGCCGCGCAGCGCCCTGGGCGATTGCGCCAGCAGCGCACGGCCGTTGAGCGCGACCGAGCCCCCGGTGATCCGCACCTCGCCGCGGCCGTAGGCCAGCGCCGACAGCCCGATGGTCGACTTCCCGGCGCCGCTCTCGCCGATGAGCCCGAGCACGCGGCCCCGCGCCACGCTCAGCGACACGCCGTCGACAAGGACTGCCTGGCGCGGCGGCCCGTCGGCGGGAAACACCGGCGCCTCGAGGCGCAGATCGCGAATGTCGAGAACGGGTTCAGCCACCTCGTCCCCCCTTCAGGCTGGTGGTTCGGTTGAGCACCCAGTCGGCGGCCAGGTTGACCGAGATGGCCAGCGCCGCGATGGCGACCGCCGGGGCCAGCGCCGCGGGGATGCCGTAGACGATGCCCTCCTTGTTCTCCTTGACGATGCCGCCCCAGTCGGCGGCCGGCGGCTGCACGCCCAGCCCAAGGAACGACAGGGTGGAGATGAACAGCACCATGAAGATGAAGCGCATGCCCATCTCGGCGATCAGCGGCGAGAGCGCGTTGGGAAGGATCTCGCGGAAGATGATCCACAGGCGCCCCTCGCCCCGCAGCTTGGCGACCTCGACGAAATCCATGGCGTTGATGTCGGTCGCCACCGCCCGCGCGAGGCGGAAGACGCGGGTGCTGTCCAGCACGCCCATGACGAGGATCAGCACGAAGACCGAGACCGGCATGACCGAGAGCACGACCAGCGCGAAGATCAGGGTCGGGATCGACATGAGAAGGTCGACCAGACGCGCCAGGACCTGGTCGACCCAGCCCCCCATCACCGCGGCGAGGAAGCCGAGGAACGACCCGGCGGTGAAGCTGAGCAGGGTCGCGGCGGCGGCGACGAAGATCGTGGTCCGCCCGCCGTAGATCATGCGCGACAGCAGGTCCCGGCCGATCGAATCGGTGCCCAGCCAGTGCGCCGCGGAGGCCGGCTCCCAGACGTCGCCGACCACCTCCGCCATGCCGTAGGGAGCGAGGAGCGGCGCGAAGATCGCGCCCAGGAAAAACAGGATCGTCACCAGCAGGCCCGCGAGGGCCGTCATCGGAATTCTGATCATTTCGGGTGCCTGAGCCGTGGATTGGCCAGGATCGCCACGATGTCCGCGATCATGTTGAGGCCGATGTAGAGCGCCGCGAAGACGAGGCCGCCCGCCTGCACCACAGGCACGTCGCGCTTGGAGACATGGTCAACCAGGTACTGCCCCATGCCGGGATAGACGAAGACCACCTCGATCACGACCACCCCGACCACGAGATAGCCGAGATTGACGACGACCACGTTCACGATGGGCGCGATGGCGTTGGGCAGGGCGTGCCGGGCGATCACCGCGAAGGAGGACAGCCCCTTGAGCTCCGCCGTCTCGACGTAGGCCGACTGCATCACGTTGAGGATCGCGGCACGGGTCATGCGCATCATGTGCGCCGTGACCACCAGGGTGAGGGTCGCCACCGGCAGGGCGATGGCGCTCAGCCGTTCCAGCAGCGTCATCTGGTCGTTGACGATGGCGACGGAGGAGAACCAGCCGAGCTTCACGGCCACCAGGTACATCAGCACGTAGCCGATCAGGAACTCGGGGATCGACACCGAGGACAGGGTGACGGCCGAGATGAGCCGGTCGGGCCAGCGGTCGTGGAACCGCACCGCCAGGAGGCCGAGCAGCACCGCCAGCGGCACCGCGATGACGGCCGCCCAGAAGGCCAGGAACAGGGTGTTGCCCAGCCGCACCGACATGGCCTGGGCGATGTCCTGGCCGTTGGTCAGGGCCGTGCCCAGATCGCCGACGAGCGCGCCCGACAGCCAGTCGACATAGCGCGTGAGCGCCGGCTCGTTCAGGCCGAGATCGCGGCGCAGGTTCTCGACGGCCTGGGGCGTCGCGCCCTGGCCGAGGATCGTCTCGGCCACGTCGCCCGGCAGGAGCTGCGTGCCGGCGAAGATGAGCACCGAGGCCGCGAAGAGCAGGGCGAGTCCCAGCGCAATGCGCTGGGACACCAGAAGCAGAAGGCGGGTCATGGCAGAGCTACGCGAGCCAGACCATCTGCATGGCACGCCCGCCCATCAGCGTGCCGTTGGGGTCGTCGATCCACCCCTTGACGTCGGTGGTGGTCGCTTCGAGGAAGTTGTTGAACATCGGCGCGATCACGCCGCCCTCGTCGCGGACCAGGCGTCCCATCCGGGCATAGAGCTGCTTGCGCTGCTCCGGATCCAGCTCGCTGCGCGCCTGGAACAGCATCCGGTCGAACTCTTCGTTCTTGAACCGGCTGTCGTTCCAGTCGGCGTCCGAGAGATAGGCGATCGAGTAGATCTGCCCCTGCACCGGCCGCCCGGTCCAGTAGGAGGCGCAGAACGGCGCCTTGTTCCAGACCTCGGACCAGTAGCCGTCGGCCGGCTCGCGCTTGATCTCCAGCGGAATGCCGGCGGCCTTGGCCGACTGCTGAAAGAGCTGCGCCGCGTCGATCGCGCCGGGGAAGGCCACGTCGGAGACGCGCAACACGATCGGGCTGCCGTCATGGCCGGACTTGCGGTAGTGCTCGGCGGCCAGCTCCGGGTCGTAGCGGCGCTGGGGAATGGTCTCGTCGAACAGGGGATAGGCGTCGTTGACCGGCATGTCGTTGCCGATCGACCCATAGCCGCGCAGGATCTTGTCGTTCATCTCCTCGCGGTCGATCGCATACTTCAGCGCCAGCCGCAGGTCGTTGTTGTCGAACGGCGGCGTGTCGCAGTGCATGACGAAGACGTAGTGCGCCGGCCCCGGAACGCTCTTCAAGGACAGGTTCGGCGCCCGCCCCAGGAACTCCGCGACCTTCGGATTGACCCGGTTGATCATGTGGACCTGGCCCGACTGCAGGGCGGCGGTGCGGGCGGTCGCGTCGTTGATCGGCAGGATCTCGACGCTGTCCACATGGCCGCGGGACTCGTCCCAATAGTTCGGGTTCTTGCGGTAGAGGTGACGCACGCCGGGCTCGTTGGCTTCCAGGATGTAGGGCCCGGTGCCGATGCCGGCGGCGGGATCGTCGAAACCGCCGTCCGGCTGGATGATCAACTGATAGGTCGTCATCAGGTAAGGCAGCTCGGCGTCGGGCGTCTTCAGCTCGATCGAGAAGACGTCGCCGTCCGCCGACATGGACTCGATGCCGCGCAGCACCCCCAGAGCGCCCGACTTCGACCCTTCGCCGGCATGGCGCTCCATGGTCCGCAGCACGTCCTGCGCGGTCAGCGTCTTGCCGTTGTGGAACTCGACACCGCGGCGAATCTTGAAGTGCCAGGTCTTGGCGTCGGCGCTCGACTCGACACTCTCGGCGAGGCGGTATTCGATCTGGCCGTTCTCGTCGGCGTTAACCAGCCTGTCGCCGAAGCTGTTGAGGTTCAGGTAGGGAACCAGGTTGGCCGAGAGCGTGGGGTCCAGCGAATCCGAGCTCTGCCCCTCGGCGCTGCCGATTTTCAGGTGCCCGCCCTTGCGCGGGGCCTCGGCCTTCACGGCCGTCGAATAGAGCGCGTTGGCCGCCGCCGCGCTGAATCCGAGAGCTGCGGCCCGGTTGATGAACTCCCGACGCGAGAGCTTCCAGGCCGTCGCCTCCGTGGCCAGCGGCTTGAGTCCGTCAGTCATCGATTCACTCCGTACGGTTTTCGGGTCCTTCTTCCGTGGCTTCCTCCAGCGCCTCGTCGCGGTTGGACTTACTCGGGCAGATAGCGGTCTGCCCACTGCGTGGCCGCAATGCCACGCGCGATCATCTGCTCGATCGATCTCTCGTCGTAGCCGAGCCTCCGCAGGACGCTGCGCGTATGCGTCCCGTACTTGGGGGCCGGCCCCGGAATGGTGACGCGCGCACGCTCGGGACGCACCGCGTTCGGCGCGACCAGATCGCACCAACGGCCCATGGGATGGCGGTCGTGCCGGATTGCGCGGAAGGTCGCGCCGCGCAGGTCGATCGCCCCCTCGCTCTCGACCTGGAGCGCGGCGTCGCGGGTACCGTGAAGGGAGCCCAGGGGTACTACGCTTGACGCGCCGCCCTCAAGCGCCTCTGCCCAATAGGAGAGCGGTTTGCTCCGTAGTCGCGTGGCGAGGGATTCCTCCAGCGCCGCTCCCTCCAACGCCGCCAGGTCGGCAAGCTCCGGCACCCGGCGCAGCGCCGCCTGCCGCTCGCTCGGCGCGGCGAAGAAGAGCCAGCCGTCAGCCGCCTGGTAGCAGCGGTAGAAGGGGCCCCACCCGATGGCGCCGCGCCCCGAGGGCTCGTCGAAGGGCGCCCGCCCCGCGAAGTCGTACATGAACTGCGACTGGATCATCGCTCCCGCCGCGGCCAGGGAGGCGCGGGCGACACCGCCGCGCCCCGTGCGCTCGCGGCGCAGCAGCGCGGCGCCGAGCGCCACGCAGGCGCAGAAGCCGGTCAGGACGTCGATCGTCCCGAAGTGGGCATGCTCCTCGGGCGTCTCCATGCCGCCACCGAAGCGCAGCATCACGCCGGTCGCCGCCTGCGCCAGATCGTCGTAGCCGAGGTGGTCCGACTTGGGGCCCCGCCAGGGCCCTCCGAAGGCGTCGAGTTGGACCAGGATCAGCCGCGGGTTGATCGCCGCCAGGCGTTCGCCGGACAGGCCCAGGTGGTCGCGCTGGGCGTCGGTGCCGTTGAGCGTGACCACGTCCGCGTCCGCCAGCAGTCGGGTCAGGACCTCCTGGCCCTCGGGCGTCGAGAGGTCGACGAGCGCGCTCTGCTTGCCGCGCTGCGCCTGCAAGCCGAACACCGTGGTGTTCCAGGGGTCCACCGTCGGCGTGACCGGCTGCACATGGGTCACCTCCGCGCCGAAGCGGGCGAGGGTGGCCCCGATCGTCGGGCCGGCGATCACGTTCGTCAGGTCGACCACCTTGAGCCCGTCCAGCCAGCCGCCGCCGGTCGCCGCCGGCGGCGCCGGGCGCTCCGGCTCGGCGAGCAGGGACGCCAGCGTCTCTCGCGCGTCATCGAGCCAGGGGCCGGGCCGCTTCACGGTGCAGTCCGCATCCTCGGCCAGCCAAGCGAGATTGCCCATCTGGCGCATGCGCCCGTGGCGCGCGTCCGCGATCTCCAGGATCAGCCCGGAGGCGAGCGCATGGGGGTCGCGCAGCCACTCCGCCGTGGAGCGCTGGGCCGTCGCGGGCGCCTTGGCCGCACCGAACAGCTCCTCCCACTCCTGCGCCGGCCGGGTCCGGAAAACCGCCTGCATGGCCGCCGCGATGCGGGCACGGTCCCGGTCCCCGACCGGGTAGTTGCGCAGGCTCCAGGCGTCCGGCCAGTCGGCGCTGTCGAGATAGGCGTCGAAGTCGGGCAGCTCGGCCAGCAGGTCGTGCAGCCCCAGCGTCTCGAGCACGCGCCGCGGATGCGCGGCGACACTGCCGGCCACCACGTAGAAGCCGCGGCCGTCGGCGCAGGTGTAGGTCCGGTAGAAGGGGTCGAGAAGCTCCGACAGCTCGGCGTAGCTGAGGTCCATCGGCAGGCCGGCGGCCGTGCGGCGGTCGATCTCGCGTTCGCGCGGGCACTTGTAGCGTGCCGGATAGTCCTGGATCTGCTCGCAGTTGTAGACCAGCCCCTCGAAGAGCGCCGAAGCCAGTGGCACCTCGATGTGCTCGCCGCCGGTGCGTGCGCGCGCGCCCAGCGCGAAGAGCACCGACATGGCGCCGAACGCGGCGCCGTAGGCGGAGGCGAGCGGCAGCGGCGTGAAGGAGGGGTTGACGCCCATCAGGCGCCGGTTGAGCCCCATGTCCGTGAACTGTCCCGTGCGCGCGGCGATCGTCGCCTCCCAGGCGGGGAGCGCGGCCAACTCCGGGTCGCGCGAGGCGAAGCCCGGCAGCGACAGCGAGACCAGCCCCGGGCTGACCGCGCGCAGCGCCTGCGGCCCCAGCCCGAGACGCGTCATCACGCCCGGCCGGAAATTCTCGATCACCACGTCGCTGCGGGCGGCGAGCGCCAGCGCGGTGTCGCGGTCTTCCGGCGTCTTCAAGTCGAGAACCAGGGAGGACTTGCCGCGCGAGAGCATGTCCGTGGCGGGGTCCTTGAAGCGTGGCCCGCCGGGCGGATCGATCCGGATCACCTCCGCGCCCATGTCCGCCAGCATCATGCCGACCAGCGGTCCCGCCAGGTACTGCCCGAAATCGAGCACGCGAATATGCGACAAGGGTCGAGACGTCATTCCTAGCGAACCTGCTCCACAGCTTGCTTCTCACCTTGCTGGCCCACCTGCCGGCCGCTGGCCGCCGGGCGCGGCAGGCCGGCATGGCGGGCGCCGACCTCCGCCAGGCGCGCCGCCACCTCGGCGCCGGGCGGGCTGCTCTTGCGGGTCTGGAGGTCGACATGCACCAGCAGGCTCTCGACCGTCGCGGCCAGCGTGCCGTCGTGCCGGTGGAGGTGATGGAAGAGGTGCAGCCGCTTGCCCGCGCCGTCGAGCAGCTGGGTGGTGACCGTGATCGAGTCCCCGGCCAGCACCTCGGCGGCATAGCAAAGGTGCGACTCGACCGTGAAATAGCTCTGGCCGGCGGCGATGTAGGCCGCGTCGGCACCGATCATCTCGAGGAAGCGGTCCGTCGCCTGCGCCGCCGTCTCCAGGTAGTGGGTTTCGTTCATGTGACCGTTCTGGTCGGTCCAGCTCTCGGGCACCTGGCGCTGCACGGTGACGGGCAGCGCCGCCGGCGCGGGCTCGGGGAAGCCCGCCTCGTGCTCGCTCAGCACCCGCCCGGCCGCGCTGCCGGACTTCTTCAGGGCACGCAGGATGCCGATCAGGTTGCCGTCGCGCAGACGCTCCAGCTCGCGGATCGAGTGCGCCCCGGACTGCGCGTCGGACTGCGCGGCAATCGTCTCGACCAGCTCCGGCGTGAAGGCCGGGACCTCGGTCAGTTTGGTCCAGGGCCACTGCAGAGCGGGACCGAACTGCGCCAGGAAGTGCCGCATGCCGGCCTCCCCGCCGGCGATGCGATAGGTCTCGAAGAGGCCCATCTGGGCCCAACGCAGGCCGAAGCCCATGCGGATCGCCTCGTCGATTTCCTCGGTCGTGGCGACCCCGTCCTTGACCAGCCAGAGGCTTTCGCGCCACACGGCCTCGAGCAGCCGGTCGGCGATATGGGCGTCGATCTCCTTGCGCACGATCAGCGGGAACATGCCGATGGACCGCAGGCGCTCGGCCGCGCGGGCCGTCTCGGCCGGGTCTCCCACCAGCTCCACGAGCGGCAGCAGATAGACCGGGTTGAAGGGGTGGGCGACGATCGCCCGCGCGCCCTGGGCCGTCAGCTCCGAGGGCTTGAACCCCGAGGTGGACGAGCCGATCACCGCCGTCGCCGGTGCCGCGTCGCTGATCGCGCGCAGCAGCGGCTGCTTGAGGTCCAGGCGCTCTGGCGCGCTTTCCTGCACCCAGTCGGCGTCGGCCACGGCCGTTGCCGGATCGTCGGTGAACCAGAGCCGCCCCTCTTCGGGCAGGGCGCGGTCGTAGAGCGCCGGCAGGGCGCGGCGCGCGTTGGCCAGGACCTCGCCGACCTTGCGCTCCGCCTCCGGGTCGGGGTCGTGGACGGCGACGTCCCAGCCGTTCAGGAGGAACCGGGCGGCCCAGCCGCCGCCGATCACGCCGCCGCCGATGATGGCCGCCTTCGCCGTCATGCCGGCGCCCGCTTCACGAGGCCGAGCCGCGCGCGCACCGCGTCGGGGCCGATCACCCGCGCGCCCAGCCGCTCGACGATGCCGACCGCCCGCTCGACGAGCTGGGCATTGGTGGCGAGCACGCCCTTGTCGAGGTAGAGGTTGTCCTCCAGGCCGACGCGCACGTTGCCGCCGGCGAGCACCGCGGCCGCCACATAGGGCATCTGGTCGCGGGCCAGACTGAAGGCGGACCAGGTCCAGTCGTCCGGAACGGCGTCGACCATCGCCAGGAGGGTGCGCAGGTCGTTGGGTGCACCCCAGGGCACGCCCATGCAGAGCTGCACCAGGGCGGGGGCGGTCAGCGTCCCCTCCTCCACCAGTTGCTTGGCGAACCAGAGATGGCCGGTGTCGAAGGCCTCGACCTCCGGCTTGACGCCCAGCTCGGTCATCATGCCGCCCATCGCGCGGAGCATGCCGGGCGTGTTGGTCATGACGTAGTCGGCCTCGGCGAAGTTCATCGTGCCGCAGTCGAGCGTGCAGATCTCCGGCCGGCAGGCGGCGATGTGGGCCATGCGCTCGCTGGCCCCGACCATGTCCGTGCCGGCGGGGTCGAGGGGCAGCGGCGCCTCGACCGACCCGAAGGTGATGTCGCCGCCCATGCCCGAGGTCAGGTTGAGGACCACGTCGACCTCGGCCGCGCGGATCCGGTCGGTCAGCTCGCGGTAGAGCTCGAGCCGGCGCGAGGGCGCGCCGCTGTCGGGCTCGCGCACGTGGCAGTGAACCACGGCCGCGCCGGCCTTCGCCGCGGCGATCGCGCTCTCGGCGATCGCGGCCGGGCTGCGCGGCACATGGGGGCTCTTGTCCTGGGTGCCGCCGGAGCCGGTGACGGCGCAGGTGATGAAGACGTCGCGATTGATGGCCAGGGGCATCGAAAGCTCGGCAGATCCTAACGTGGTTGAAGCGGCGCCCGCATCGGCAGCGGCGTCGGCGGGCGCACGGCATAGGGCCGGGGTTTTGCAGACGCCAGAGCCGCCGGCCCGCGTCAGATCCGGGAGGCTAGACCTTGGCGGCCGGACCGCCTGGTCATATTCTGCCGAAAAGTCGTCGAAATCTGCCAAGCGATTATGCGTATCACCTTTCTCCTGTTCGACGGTTTCTCCAATATCGTGCTGGGCTGTCTGCTCGAACCGCTGCGGGCGGTGCGCGACGCCTCGGATCGGCCCGTCGAGTGGGCGATCCTCACGCCCGACGATGCCCCGGTGCACAGTTCCAGCGACCTGCGGATCTCGCCGACGGCGCCGGTCGACGCGGTCTCGGGCTGCGACCTGCTGGTCGCCGTCGCCGGATACGGGTTCCGCAGCCAGGTCGATCCGCCGACCCTGCAACTGCTTCATCGGCTGACGCGCACCGCCGAGCAGGTGGTGGCGGCCGATACGGCGGCCTGGCTGGTCGCCGCCGCCGGTCTGCTGCGCGAGCAGGAGGCGACGATCCACTGGCAGGTACTGGCCGAGTTCGCCGAGACCTTCCCCGAGGTTTCGGTCGTCCCCACTCGCTACGTGAAGCAGGGCCGCATCTGGACCTGCGGCGGCGCCTCCACCGCGCTGGACCTCGCCCTGTCCTTCATCAAGGACAGCTTCGGCCCCGCCGTGGCGTTCGACGCCTCCTCCCTGTTCCTGCACGACGCCGAGCGGCAGCGGAAGTTCGGCCGCGGGCCCAATCATCTGCAGTCCCGCGGTTCGGCGAAACTGCACAGCCTGGTCAACATGATGGTCGACACGATCGAGGCGCCCGTTCCGCTCGACCAGCTCGCGGCGCGCGCCAACCTGTCGCTGCGGACCCTGCACCGGCTTTTCGTCAGGGAGATCGGCATGACGCCGGGCCGCTACTACCAGCTCCTGCGCCTGTCCCGGGCGCGCGACCTGGCGACCAGCACCGAGCTCGACCTGCGCGAGATCGCCCTGCGCTCCGGCTTCGCCGACGCCTCCTCGCTCGGCAAGGCCTTCAAGGCCGCCTTCGGCGCCAGCCTCAGCAAGACCCGCTTCTCGCGCTAGCCTGATCCGCGGGCACCCAGGCCCTCGCGCCCCGAAAGGCCCGCCGCAGAGTCCATGGCGAGTGACTCCACGATGCCAGACTCCCTGGCGGCACCGCCGGCTCTCGACCGCGGATGCCTATGCGCCGGAGATGATGGCGGCCGGCCGAGACGCCTTGGACGCGATCCTCGTCGACCCGGACATGCGCAACGACCGCTCGTCGCTCCGTCCGGTGGAGGGAGTTGCGTGTCCTTTGCGTGTCAAGGGCGGTGCAGCTCTTGGCTGACACCGCCCCTAACGCCTTGATAAACCTGGTCGGGGAGAGAGGATTCGAACCTCCGGCCCCTACGTCCCGAACGTAGTGCTCTACCAGGCTGAGCTACTCCCCGGCAGGGTCCCGCCGGCCGGGGACCGCCTTCTCGCGAAGGGATCACCGGCCCGGGCGGCGCTATATAGCCCGCCACGCCCGCCGACGCAATGCCTGCGCGACACGCGCGGCGGCGGCGGCGCGCAGCCACGCTCGCGCGCACCGAGGGCGCCCGGAAAGGCTGAACAGGCACCGGCGGATGCAATCGCCCCTGACGGCGCAAGTCGCCTCAACCCCCGGTGGCCTCAAGCGGACTTACGGCTTGTGGGGTCGCCACAGCTTGGATAGTTTTGAGCCGGTTTCGGGGGGAATTGGCTGAACCAGGGTCCATCCAAGAGGCTCGGCACCTGCTCCTCCCGCACCACAGCCACTCGGAGGCCGCAGCGGCACCTCCGCTGCGGTCGGCAAAGCTCAGGGAGGAGCTTCACATGAGAGTTCGTGCACTGACCCGGTCGGCCCTCGCCCTCGCGGCGGCCGCCGGCGTGGCCGCCGTCGCCTCAACCGCCGAGGTGAAGGCCCAGGAAGTCAACTGGAACATGCAGTCCACCTACCCCGGCTCGCTGACGCAGCTGGGCACGCTGGGCAAGCGCATCGAGCAGCGGCTGCGCGAGGTCTCGGGCGGCGAGATCAACATCGTCTTTCAGGAGCCCGGCGCCATCGTGCCGGCGCTGGAGGTCTTCGATGCCGTGGCCTCGGGCGCGGTCGAGGCCGGCTGGTCGACGCCGGGCTACTGGGCCGGCAAGGTCCCCTCGCTGCCGCTCTTCGCCGCGGTGCCGTTCGGCCCGCGCGCCGGCGAGTACATGGCCTGGTTCTACTTCGGCGGCGGCAAGGAGCTGTTCGACGAGATCTACGCCCGCTACGGCATCAAGTCGGTGATGTGCGCGGTGATCGCGCCGGAGGCCTCCGGCTGGTTCACCAAGCCGATCGAGTCGCCCGGCGACCTGCAGGGCCTGAAGATGCGCTTCTTCGGCCTGGGCGCCAAGGTGATGGAGAAGATGGGCGTGTCCACCCAGCTCCTGGCCGGCGGCGACATCTTCCCGGCGCTGGAGCTCGGCACCATCGACGCCACCGAGTTCTCCATGCCGGCGATCGACCTGAACCTCGGCTTCTACCAGGTCGCCAAGCACTACTACCTGCCGGGCTGGCACCAGCAGTCGACCTTCTTCGACCTGATGATGAACAAGGCGATGTGGGACGGCCTGAGCGAGCAGCAGCAGGCGCAGATCGAGACGGTCTGCGGCGACAACGTGCGCTACGGCGTCGCCGAGGGCGAGTACCTGCAGTTCTCCGCCCTGCAGGAGCTGGAGGACAAGGGCGTCACCATCCATCGCTGGTCGCCCGAGATCCTCGGCGCGCTGGAAGACGCCTGGGCCGAGGTGGTGCAGGAAGAGGTCGCCAACGACGAGGACTTCGCCCGCGTCTGGGAGTCGCTCTCGACCTTCCGGGACAACTACGAGCGCTGGGGTGAGCTCGGCTACCTCGACTAGGGGCTGAGCGGTTCCCGCGCACCGGCCGCCTGCGCCGATGCCCCGCGCGTGGGCGCGGCGGCCGGAACGCCCGGGGACCGTCCCTCGAGGGCGCTGAAGCTGCAAAGGTGACCGAGGCCCGCCGGTCGCGCGGGCCAGGCCCTGGTCCTGCGCCCTCAAGCGTTGCCCTTTCCGCCGTGCCGCCCGCCCAACGCCCCGGCGCAGCCGCCCGTTTCGCGCGCGCCACCCGGCGGCGCCACGGCCGAAACGGCAGCCCCTGCCGAACCGCAGACACCGGGCGCAGGCCCATGCACAAGGCGGCGCCGTATCCCGACGGAGCCAGGGAGGTCAGGTCGCGATCATGTATGCCTTGATGAAGTTCAGCGATTGGCTGGGCGGCATCGCCACCTGGGTGGGCCGCGCCGCCGCCTGGCTGGCGATCCCGCTGATGCTGATCATCGTGGTCGACATCACGATGCGCAAACTGGTCGAGTTCTATCCCTGGCTGGTCGAGACCTTCATGTACCGCGAGATCGGCTCGACCAAGCTGCAGGAGATGGAGTGGCACCTGCACGCGGTGCTCTTTCTGCTCTGCCTGGGCTACGCCTACATCAAGAACGCCCATGTCCGGGTCGAGGTGGTGCGCGAGCGGATCGGCCCGCGGCTGCGCGCCTGGTTCGAGCTGTTCGGGGCGATCGTCTTCGTCGTCCCCTACTGCTACGTGATCCTCTGGTACGGCTACGACTTCGCCGAACGGGCCTTCATGCTCAACGAGCAGTCCTCGGCCCTGACCGGCCTGCCGATGCGCTGGATCATCAAGACGATGCTGCCGGTCGGCTTCGCCTTCCTGGCGGTCGCCGCGCTCTCGGTGGCCTTGCGCAACTTCATCTATCTCTTCGGCCCGCCGGAGCTGCGCGAGGAGGCGGGCACCTACGTGGAACACTCGGACATCGAAGGCCTCGTGCACGAGGCCGAGGAGGAGCTGGAGGAGTACAACCGCCAGCAGCAGCGGAGGTAGGTCGCGATCATGGTCGAAGCTTTGCCCCTGCTGATGTTCGCCGCACTGGCGCTGTTCATCTTCACCGGCTTTCCCGTCGCCTTCGTGCTGGCCGGCGTCGGCCTGCTGTTCGGCGTGATCGGCTGGACCCTCGACGTCTTCACCTTCGCCCGCTTCACGCTGATCCCCCTGCGCATCTACGGCGGCACCATGGAGAACCTGGTGCTGGTCGCGATCCCCATGTTCATCTTCATGGGCACGATGCTGGAGAAATCCGGGGTGGCCGAGGATCTGCTGCATACCCTGCAGATCCTGACCCGGCGGCTGCCGGGCGGGCTGGCCCTCTCGGTCACCCTGATGGGCACCATCCTGGCGGCGACCACCGGCATCATCGGCGCCTCGGTGGTGCTGATGACCCTGATGGCGCTGCCGGTGATGATGGGCCGCAACTACCACGTGCCGCTGGCCGCCGGCACCATCGCGGCCTCGGGCACCCTGGGAATCCTGATCCCGCCCAGCATCATGCTGGTGATCATGGCCGACCTGCTGTCGATCCCGGTCGGCACGCTGTTCATCGGCGCCGTCATCCCGGGCCTGATGCTCTCGGCCTTCTATATGATCTACATCCTGGGCATCGCCGCGATGCGCCCGGACATCGCGCCGCCGCTGCCGGCCGACGTCGGGCCGGACAACCCCGGCGAGCTGCTGGTCATGGTGCTGCGCAGCTTCCTGCCGCCGATCTTCCTGATCGTTCTGGTGCTGGGCTCGATCTTCGGCGGCCTGGCGACCCCGACCGAGGCGGCGGGCGTCGGCGCCCTGGGCGCCACGCTGCTCGCCTGGTTCAACGGCCGGCTGACCTGGCACACCCTGCGCGACGTGGTCGAGCGCTCGGCGCTGACCGGCGCGATGCTCTTCGGCATCTTCGTCGGCGCCACCTGCTTTTCCTTCGTCTTCAAGATGCTGCACGGCGACACGACGATCGTGAACATCGTGCAGGGCTCGGGCGTGGGGCCCTGGGGCGTGCTGGTCGCGCTGATGGCCGTGGTCTTCGTCCTCGGCTTCTTCTTCGACTGGTTCGAGATCACGCTGATCGTGCTGCCGGTCTTCGCCCCGATCATCCAGCTTCTGGACTTCGGCGCGCACATTCCGGTCTCGGCGCTGGTGGTGCCCTGGTTCGCCATCCTGATGGCGGTCAACCTGCAGACCTCGTTCCTGACGCCGCCCTTCGGCTTCGCGCTCTTCTACATGAAGGGGGTGGCGCCGGCCGGCGTCCGGATCCAGCAGATCTACCAGGGCATCGTGCCCTTCGTGGTCCTGCAGGTGATTGGGCTGGGACTGATCATGGCCTTCCCCGACATCGCCCTCTACCTGCCCCAGGTCCTGTTGGACTGAGGCCCGAGGGGGCGCGCGGGGGGCGCGCGGGGGGGCGCCCGGGGGGACGCCCGGGGGGACGCCCGGGGCCCGCCCCGGCGGCGGGCACGAGGCGACGGCCGCCGGCCCGGCTTGGGCCGGCAAAGGCCGTGGGCCAGCCGGCGATCGGATCAGGCGGCCGTCGGGCCAGCCGGCGGCACGGATCAGGCGGCGGTGCGGGTCAGGCGGCGGTGCGGGTCAGGCGGTCGATCAGATAGTCGAGATCGTCGCCGGGCCAGGTCTCGTCCTGCTCGAACAGGGTCAGCAGGCGCTCCAGCAGCCGGGCGGTGAAGCGCGCCCGGTCGTTCGGCCCGCCGTCGTAGTCGGTCTCGCGCACGACCTCGACGGCGGCGCGCAGGACCGGCAATTTCGCCTCCGACAGGCCGGCACGGCGGCACAGCGAGGAGAGGCCGAGCTCGCCCTCGTCGTAGATCAGGATGCGGGCATTGGCCAGCGGCACCCGGGCGAGGTGCGCCAGCGCCGCCTCGAAGAAGGCGAGGTCGCCGACGCAAAGCCCGCGCAGCACGAGGGAGTCCGTCAAGCGCCCGCGCTTGGCCAGCGCCGCGATCAGATGCTGAAGCTCCTCCGCGCCCCGGCTTTGGCCGGCGATCTGCAGCACGGCGCGGTCGCGCACCTGCAGCACCAGATCGGCCACGGCATCGGGGCCGAGATCGCCGCGCGCGGTCAGCAGCTCCTGAAGCTGCGCCGAGAGGCTGGCAACGAGCTGTTCGGCAATGCCCGGCGGCAAGTGATTCCGGCGCGCGAGCTGGTCGCCCACGGCCGGCTCCTCGGCGAAGTCGCGCAGCACCCGCTGCAGGTCGGCTTCGGCGATCGCCGCGCCCTCATTGCCGACCAGATGGGCGACCGCCTCGGAATGGCCGGTGTCGATCACCGCCTCGCTGACCTCGGCCGAGACCTGCGCGCGCTGGGCGATCGCGGCGACCCGCTGCGGCGCCGCCTCGCGCACGATCTCCAGCAACGCGGCATCGCTGAGCGCCGCCGAGTGGCGCAACATCGGCAGGGCCACGGAGTCCACGTCGCGCACCAGCGCGCCGGCCAGCTCCTGCGGCAGATCGGGAGCGTGCTTGAGATGCTCGGCCAGGGCCTCGCGGACCATCACGGCGGCATCGCGCACCAGGACGGCGAAGATCTCCTGCGCCAGCTTGCGCTCGCCGGCGCCAAGCGTCGCCTCGGTAAAGCTGTCGGCGATCTTGGCGGCGGTCTCGGCCCGCGTCTCGGGCGAGGGGTCGGCCAGCAGATGCGCCACATCGGCCTGCGTCAGGGTGGGCCGCTTCTCGGAGCGCCCGCCGCCGAACGCGAGGACATCATCGGTCATGCGCAGGCTTCCATGCACGGGTCAAGGGCGCCGGCCATCGCGGCCTCACGCCATCCGCAGAAGTTTGAAACAGAGGCGTTAAGCCGCCCTTAATCCGCCCCGCTCCCGTTTGGCCAGGTCCCATTGGCCGCCCCGCCGCCGGGTCGCCCGGCGGCGGTTGCGGGCGCTCACGGGCGGCCGAGCGCCAGGCCCACCGCGCGGATCTGCTCGGTCACCGAGACCTCGAGCAGGGAGGTGATCTCCAGATCCCGGTCCTCGAAGACGTCGGGCGGATTGCGCTGCTCGCGCCAAGCCTCGATGGCCCGGTCGCGCGCCCGGATCAGCTCGACGATCTGCGGCCGGAACAGCCGCATCATCGCCGTGACCCAACGGTTGGCCGGCCAGGAGGGGCGCGCGTGATCGACCTGGAAGCGGTCGAGCATGGCGATCACGTCCTCGGCCGCGTACCAGGTCTCTCCGGTCACCCAGCGGTTCACCGTGAAGAGGCGAAACGGCAGGCCCTGCGGCGTCATGGCGATGGCGATCAGGTGGCTCAACCGGTCCTCGGGGTCGACCGGCAGGTCGCTCGGCGGCACCGGCGCGGGCTTGATGCCCGGCGGCATGCCACCGGGGCGCAGGAAGGTGTGGAAGTGGCCGTGCTCGCCCTCGAAGCGCTGGTTGCCCGGATGGGCATGGTAGTAGTACTGCGCGTGGGTCTCCGGGTCGTAGACGTCGCCCGGCGGGTAGTGGTCCCATTCGTAGAAGGTGCCGGAGCTGCGCAGCAGCTCGCCGACCACGTTGTCGCCGGTCTTCGCCAGAACCCGGTAGATCTCGACGATCTCCTCGCCCGCCTCGGCCATGTCGGCGAGCGTCGCCCGCGGCAGAGTCGCCATCCGCGGCTTGGCCGGGTGACAGGTCTCGGGCAGGTCGGTGACGGCGAGCGCGCGCATGGCTGCAGACATAACCCGCCGAAAGCGCCTTGACCAGACGGGAAACCGTCATTTCTGCGCGAGCGGCGCCTATTCCCGCACGACCAGCACGGAGGTCGCGGCATGGCGCACCACCCGCGCCGCGTTGGGGCCCAGCAGGTAGTCCTCCAGCCCCGGCCGATGGGAGGCCATGACGATCAGGTCGACCCCCAGCTCCCGGGCGATCCGCAGAATCTCCTGGTAGATCGTGCCGTGGCCGACCACGTGCTGCACCTCGATCCCCTCGGGAATGCGCGCGGCGGTGAAGGCGTGCAGCGACTCGCGGGCCTGCTCCAGCGCCTTGTGCTCGTAGCCGGCCGGAAAGAAGCCGCCGACGATCGACATGCCGAAGTCGGGCACCACCGTGACCACGTGGAGTCGCGCGCCGAAGGCCTGGGCGTACTCGACGGCGCGCGATACGGCCGCCGCCTGGGTGTCGGGATGGCCGAGGTCGACGGCCAGCAGGATATCCGTGTACATCGGCTCCTCCGCCTCAGAAGGCCGGCACGCTGGCGCGCCGCCGCTGCAGGGCGATCACCAGCGCCAGCAGCAGCAGGGCCGGCAGGTAGAAGACCTCCTTGGGCATGCGCTCGGCCGGCACCAGCACCTCGGTGACCACCACCGGCCGGTCGCCGTAGAAGTCGAAATCCTGCCAGTCCTGCTCGTAAGGCGCGCCGAACATCGGCTGGTCGAGCGCGACGAGCCGCCCCGCCTCGACCGCCAGCGGCAGACCGGTCGCCGCCTCCAGCCGCCGGGCGCCGTCGTCCAGCGGCGGACCCAGCCGCGGCGCAACGGTCAGCTCCTCGGTCTCGCCCAGCACCACGTTGCTGGGGCCGGAAACCTTGAGACGGATCTGCGCGCCCTCCGGCTTGGCGGCCACCTGCTCGAACACCTGGGCCGGCGGAATCGCATCGAAGGGCGGCTGCACCTGGTCGAGCCAGTAGCCGGGCCGGAACAGGGTGAAGGCGACCAGCAGCAGGGCCAGGGACTCCCACAGGCGCGAACGGGCGAAGAAGTAGCCCTGGGTCGCCGCGGCGAAGATCAGCATGGCGATCGTCGCCTTGATGAAGATCAGGATGCCGCCCAGCCAGTCGACGCCGATCAGCAGCAGGTCGGTGTTGAAGATGAACAGGAACGGCAGGATCACCGTACGCAGGCTGTAGAAGAAGGCGGTAAAGCCGGTCCGCATCGGGTCGCCGCCGGACACCGCGGCGGCGGCGAAGGAGGCCAGGCCCACCGGCGGCGTCACATCGGCCATGATGCCGTAGTAGAAGACGAAGAGGTGCACCGCGATCAGCGGCACGATCAGGCCGTTGGCCGCGCCCAACTCGACCACCACCGGCGCCATCAGGGACGACACCACGATGTAGTTGGCCGTCGTCGGCAGCCCCATGCCCAGCACCAGGCTGATCAGGGCGGTGAAGACCAGGATCAGCATCAGGCTGCCGCCGGAGATGAACTCGACGAACTCGGCCATCACCTGGCCGATGCCGGTCAGGGTCACCGTCCCGACGATGATGCCGGCCGCCGCGGTCGCCACGGCGATGCCGATCATGTTGCGCGCGCCGGCGATCAGGCCGGCGACCAGGTCGTTGACCCCCTCCATCGCCTGGGTCGCGATCTCCGCTCCGCGGCCGCGGAAGAAGGCCTTGAGCGGGCGCTGGGTCAGCAGGATCACGATCATCAGGGCGGTCGCCCAGAAGGCCGAGAGGCCCGGCGACTTCAGCTCGATCATCAGGAACCAGATCAGCACGACGATCGGCAGCAGGTAGAACAGGCCGGTCTTGACCACTTCGCCGGCGATCGGCAGCTCGACCACCTCCGAATCGGGGTCGTCCATCTCCAGGTCGGGCTCGCGCGCGGCAATCCAGATCAGGCCGAGATAGACGGTGCCGAGGATCGCCACCACCGGCAGCCAGGCCAGGTCGCCCGCCACGGCCTGGACGCCGCGCAGGCCCCAGTAGGTCACGCCGGCCAGGATCAGCAGCGACGAGATGATGATGCCGCTGCGCAGAAGCTGCATCTTCCAGGGATGGACGACCGGCTTGGGCAGCGCCGACATCTCCTGCTTGAGCGCTTCCAGATGCACCAGATAGAGCAGCGCGATGTAGCTGATGGTGGCCGGCAGGAAGGCGTGCTTGACCACCTCGGCGTAGGAGATGCCGACGAACTCGACCATCAGGAAGGCGGCCGCGCCCATCACCGGCGGCATGATCTGGCCGTTGACCGAGGAGCCGACCTCAACCGAGCCGGCCTTCTCCGGCGTGAAGCCGACGCGGCGCATCAGCGGGATGGTGAAGGTCCCGGTAGTCACCACGTTGGCGATCGAGGAGCCGGAGATCAGTCCGGTCATGGCCGAGGCGAGGACAGCCGCCTTGGCGGGCCCGCCGCGCAAATGCCCGAGCAGCGCGAAGGCGAGCTTGATGAAGTAGTTGCCGGCGCCGCCCTTGTCGAGCAGCGAGCCAAACAGCACGAAGAGGAAGACGAAGGAGCTCGACACCCCCAGGGCGACGCCGAACACGCCCTCGGTGGTCAGGTACATGTGGCTCATCGCCTTCTCGACCGACGCGCCCTTCCACTGGATCACATCGGGGAACACCGGCGAGTTGCCGAAGAAGACGTAGCCGAGGAAGACCAGGGCGACGATCATCAGCGGCGGCCCGAGGCTGCGCCGCGTCGCCTCCAGCAGCATCACCAGGCCGACGCCGGCAACGGTCAGGTCGTACCAGGTCGGCAGTCCGGGGCGCCCGGCCAGGGACTCGTAGAAGAGATAGAGGTAGGCGCCGCAGAAGGCGGCCACGCCGGCCACCAGCCAGTCCAGGGCCGGCACCTTATCGCGCGCCTTGTCGGCTGCCGAGAGGCAGACCAGCAGCAGCGCCAGCGCCGGCGCGAAGTAGCGCGGCTCGCTGAACAGCCCGGCCAGCGCGCCGCCGAAGGTCGCTTCCCGGTCGAGCAGACCGACCAGCAGCAGCGTGAGGAGAATCAGCGCCAGGCCGATCACCAGATTGACGGCCAGCCCCTGCAGCACGCCGCCCTCCCGCTGCCGCCCCGGCGCCGGGAAGGCGGTGTAGGCGAGGAAGAGCGCGAAGGCCAGGTGGATCGAGCGGGTTTCGGTGTCGTTCAGGACCACCGGCAGGCCGAGATTGCCCTGCACGATGAAAGGCAGCGGCGAGGCGATCCAGATCTGGAACAGCGACCAGATCAGCGCGATGCCGGCCAACAGCAGGCCGACCGGGCCGGCGACGTTGCGCGCCCCGCTGTCGGTCGAGGCGACCAGGTCCGACAGCTCGTCCCCGGATAGAACCTTGCCAGTCGGCCGACCTTGGCTACCGGACATCGTGTCGATCCCCCCGCGATCGAAAAAGCGCCTCTGACCCGTTCGGGCCGCCGGGCCCGCCTGGACCGGGCCGCGCCCCGTTTTCGGATGTCGCGACCGGCGAGCCGCCAGCCTGGATTCTGCCCCGCGCCGGGCGCGCAGGCCGCATCGCCCCGCAGACGGCGCGCCCCCCGGCGCGGACCCCCGGCGCGGCCCCCCGGCGCGGACCCCCGGCGCGGACCCCGGAGCCGGTCCGGGGCGGGTCGCGGCTTGGCGCCCGCCCCGGCGCCGGCCGGGCCAGCCTTACATCAGGCCGGCTTCCTTGTAGTACTTCTCGGCGCCCGGATGCAGCGGCGCCGAGAGGCCGTCGGCAACCATCTCGTCCTTCTTCAGGACGGCGAAGGCGGGATGCAGGGCCTTGAAGTCCTCGAAGTTGTCGAAGACGGCCTTGACCACCTGGTAGACGGCCTCCTCGGAGACGTCGGCGCGGGTCACGAAGGTGGCGCCGACGCCGAAGGTCTGGGTGTCCTCGTCGTTACCGCGGTACATGCCGCCGGGAATGGTGGCGGTGCGGTAGTAGGGGTTCTCCTCGACCAGCTCGTCGATCACCGGGCCGGACACCTCGACCAGCACGGAGTCGCAGGCCGTGGTGGCCTCCTGAATCGAGCCGGAGGGGTGGCCGACGGTGTAGACCATGGCGTCGATCTTGTTGTCGCAGAGCGCCTGGCTCTGCTCGGCCGCCTTCAGCTCCGAGGCCAGGGCGAAGTCGTCCATGGTCCAGCCGTAGGCGTCCATGACCACTTCCATGGTGCCGCGCTGGCCGGAGCCGGGATTGCCGACGTTGACCCGCTTGCCCTTCAGGTCCTCGAAGCTCTCGATGCCGCTGTCGGCGCGGGCGACCACGGTGAAGGGCTCGGGATGCACCGAGAAGACGGCGCGCAGATCCTCGAAGGCCCCCTGCTCCTCGAAGCGGGAGCTGCCGTTGTAGGCGTGGTACTGCCAGTCGGACTGGGCGACGCCGAACTCCAGCTCGCCGGCCCGGATGGTGTTGAGGTTGTAGACCGAGCCGCCGGTCGACTCGACGGAGCAGCGGATTCCGTGCTCCTTGCGGTTGCGGTTCACCAGACGGCAGATCGCCCCGCCGGTCGGGTAGTAGACGCCGGTCACGCCGCCGGTGCCGATCGAGATGAACTGCTGCTCCTGGGCGGCAGCCTGGTTCGCCGGAGCGGCGACGTAGGCGCCCGCGGCCAAGGCCAAGGCCGCACCAGTCAGAACGAGTTTGCGCATCGTCCTTCAGCTCCCTGAATTGATGTCATTGGCTTTTCGGATGTCGGGTGGGAGTCGCACGTTCCGTCGGGCCCACCGCTTCCCGACCCCGGCCACGCGTCGGGTCACGCGGCCGATGGCGCCGCCTGCAGCGGCGCCCGGAAGCCCTCTCCTTTCCTGTCACCTTTGCCTGTTCCGGGCGCAAGACCGTTGACCGGCCTCGCTTTATCGTAACTGAGTCGGGGCATTGAACACCCATTCGCCGCCCTTGACCACCCTGCCGATAAACGCCAAACGCGGCCGACGCAAGAGGGCGCCGTCACACCGCGTCGGGCAGCCGGCGCGCCTGGGCCGCTGTCGCCAGGGGCCGGCCGAGCCGGCGCACGCTCTCGGCCACCTGCGCGACCGCCGCAGCGTTGTCGGGGGCGGTGCCGCCGTCGGGCAGCAGCAGGTTGTTCTCGAAGCCGATGCGGGCATGGCCGCCCAGCGCGGCGGCCGCCACCGCCGCCGCGGCCTCGCGCGGCCCGAAGGCGCAGACCGCCCAGGGGTCGTCCACCCCGCACTCCTCCGCCCGCTTGGCCGCCAGGAACGGCAGCAGGTCCGCCGGATCCGAGCGCTGGCCGGCGGTGTAGCGGCCCAGGACGAACAGCAGGAACTGCGGCCCGGCCGGGATCACGCCGCGGGCGCGCAGCGCCGCGAAGCGGGCGACGTCGGCGGCGTCGTAGAGGATGTACTGCGCCTGGATCCCGGCCTCGGCGACCCAGGCGAAGAAGGCCGCCGCCGCCGCCTCGCTCTCGCCGTCGGGCACCAGCTCGCGCAGGGCGAAGCTCGCCGCCTCCGGCTCCAGCCGGCGCACGCAGTCCATCTGCTCGGCCGGCGCGTAGCGGCCCACCGCCTCGGTGGTCGCCTGGATCATCAGCTCCTGGCCGACGGCGGCGCGAATGGCCTCGGTGGCGGCGCGGTAGCGCCCGACGTCGAGGGAATGCCGCCCCTCGGCGTCGCGCACGTGCAGGTGGATCATCGCCGCGCCGGCGTCCGCGCAGGCCCGCGCCGTCTGCGCCAGCTCCTCCGGCGTGATCGGCAAGGCGGGATGGTCGGCTTGGGTCTTGCGCGCGCCGTTGGGCGCGACGGCCAGCACCAGCGGCGACCAGTCGCCGCCGGTCCCGCCCTGCACGCCGCGGTTCGTCCGTGCCATCAGGCGGCCGCCGGCAGGGCGGCGTCGAGCGCCGCGTCCAGCTTGTCCACCAGCTCGGCGAGCTGCGCATCCTCGACGATGAAGGGCGGCGCCAGCAGAATGTGGTCGCCGTGCGCGCCGTCGACGGTGCCGCCGTTGGGGTAGCACATCAGGCCCAGCTTCATGGCCTCGGCCTTGACCCGGGCATGCAGCTTGAAGGCCGGGTCGAAGGGCGCCTTGCTGGCCCGCTCCTCGACCAGCTCCAGCGCCAGGAACAGGCCGCGCCCGCGGATGTCGCCGACATGGCGATGGTTGCCGAAGCGCTCCTCCAGGGCGGCGCGCAGCTTCGCCCCCTGCCCGCGCACCCGCGCCAGCAGGCCGTCGCGCTCGATCGTCTGCTGCACCGCCAGGCCGCCGGCGCAGGCGGTGGCATGGCCGATGTAGGTGAAGCCGTGCTGGAAGCTGCCGGAGGCGGCCGCGATGGTGTCGACGATCTCGTCGGAGATCAGGCAGGCGCCGATCGGCTGGTAGCCGGCGCCCAGCCCCTTGGCGCAGGTCAGCAGGTCCGGGCTGACGCCGTCCTCGGCGCAGGCGAAGAGGTGCCCGGTGCGCCCCATGCCCGACATCACCTCGTCGAGGATCAGCAGAATGCCGTGGCGGTCGCAGATCTCGCGGATGCGCGCCAGGTAGCCCGGCACCGGCGCCAGCGCGCCGCCGGTCGCCCCCACCACCGTCTCGGCGACGAAGCCGATCACCGTCTCCGGCCCTAGGCGCTGGATCGCCGCCTCCAGCTCGTCGGCGGCCCGCCGGCCGTAGGCCTCCTCGCTCTCCTCCGGCCGTTTGTCGCGGTAGGGATAGCAGGGCGCGATCTGGGTGGTCGGCATCAGCAGCGGCTCGTAGAGCTTGCGGCGGGCCGGATTGCCGCCGACCGCCAGGGCGCCGAGGGTGTTGCCGTGATAGGACTGGCGGCGCGAGATGAAGTTGACGCGCTGCGGCTCGCCGCGGTCGACCCAGTACTGCCGGGCCAGCTTGAGCGCGGTCTCGTTGGCCTCGGAGCCGCCGGACAGGAAGTAGACCTTGCCCAGGCGCTCGGGCGCCCGCGTCACCAGGTGCTCGGCCAGCGCCTCGGCCGGGGCGTTGGTGAAAAAGCCGCTGTGGGCGTAGGGCAGCCGGTCGAGCTGCGCCTTGATCGCCTCGACCACCGCCGTGTGGCTGTGGCCCAGGCAGGAGACCGCGGCGCCGCCGGAGGCGTCGAGATAGCGCTTGCCCTCGCTGTCGATCAGGTAGGGGCCGTCGCCGGCGACCGCGAGCGGATAGTTGTGGGCGATCTGTCGATGCAGGATGTAGCTCATGGGCGCCAGAGATTAGCGGTGCGCACAGCCCCCGCAAGGGCCAATTGCGGGGGCCGGGCTTGCGCGCTAGCTTGCCGCAGCGCGCGGTCGGGGCCCAGCGGCCATGGCCCGCCGCCTTCGGACGGAATCAGGCTCCGGAGGGAAACGGGCTCCCGACGACCCACAACAGCGAAGCGAGCGATGGACCTCAAGGCGCACATCCGCACCGTTCCGGATTTCCCCAAGCCGGGAATCCTCTTCTACGACATCTCGACCCTGCTGATGCATCCGGTCGCCTGGCGGCATACGGTGGAGCGATTGGGCGCGGCCATCCGCGCGCACGAGCCGGACCTGCTGGTGGGAATCGAATCCCGTGGCTTCCTGACGGCCGCGCCGCTCGCCCTGCACCTGGGCCTCGGCTTCATCATGGTGCGCAAGCCGGGCAAACTGCCGGGCGACACGATCAGCTACACCTACGACCTGGAATACGGGCAGGACACCCTGGAGGTGCAGAGCGACGCGGTGAAGCCGGGGCAGCGGGTGGTGGTGCTGGACGACCTGCTGGCCACCGGCGGCACCATGTGCGCCACCGTCGATCTGCTGCGCAAGCAGGGCGCCAAGGTCAGCGGCGTCGGCTGCATCATCGAGCTGGCCTTCCTCGGCGGGCGGAAGAAGCTCGACGTGCCGGTGACCAGCCTGGTCGCCTACGACAGCTAAAGTGATTCGCGACCGTTTGGACGGGCCTCGGCGCGTCCGCCGGTCGCGATAGGTCACTTGATCCTATGATGGAGAGCAGCTTGCGATCGGCGGGCTGGCGGCCGCGGGCCATGCGCCCGGCCGTCGCGCCGTCGACCTGGCGGCCCGAGATGGTTGGGCCCGGGTGGCCCCGGCGTGAAGTCTCTCTACCCTTGCGATATACTCCCATCGGAGGAGTGCTCGCCGGCATTTAATGGCTTTTTAAAGGCCGCAAGGCGAGGTTGCCTTGAGGGCTCTGCGCCGGCGCACAGTCTGAGGGCGTTCCTTCCTGCTGGCGAACGCCAGCGCAGGGGGAAAGAGATGGAGATTTCCGCCGCCACGGCTCTTCTCCTGGCCGCAGCGGCCGGCCTGGGGCTGGTCGTGGGCGCTGTGGCCGGAGGAGCAATCCGCCACCGGCCGCGCCGCGCCACGCCGGCGCGCGCCGGGAGCGCGGCGTTGAGCGACCAGGACCTGATGAGCGACCAGGACCTGGCGCGCTTTGGCGAGGTGCTGCAGCTCGGCTACGACTGGCTGTGGGAAACCGACAGCGCGCATCGCTTCACCTACATCTCCGATCGCTTCCTCGAGATCACCGGCCAGTCGCGCGACGACTCCATCGGGCGCTCGCGCTTCGAGATGGCCCGAGCCGAGGCCGAAGACCCGCTGTGGCGCGACCACCACGCGACGCTGGAGCGGCACGAGCCCTTCGCCAACTTCGTCTACTCCGCCGTCATCCGCGGCGTCCTGCGCTGGTACCGGATCAGCGGCAAGCCCTGCTTCGACACGAAGGGTCGCTTCACCGGCTATCGCGGCCTGGGCAGCGACGTGACCGAGCAGGTCCTGGCCGACCAGCGGCTCAAGCGCAACCGCCAGCAGTTGCAGCGCGCCATCGACGCCATCTCCCACGGCATCGCCCTGCTCGACGCCGACGACCGCTTGTTGGCCATCAACGCCGCCTATTGCAACCTGCACAGCAGCATCGCCGAAACCGCAAGACCGGGCACGCCTTTTCCCGAGATCGCCCGGACCTGCGCGGCGGCGGGGCTCTACGCCAACCCCGAAGGCCGCACGGCCGAGGACCTGGCCGCGCAGCGGCTGGCCCAGCGCGGTCAGACGTTCGAGCAGACCTACGCCGACGGGCGGATCCTGCAAATCAGCGAGTCCCGCCTGGAAAGCGGCGAATCCCTGCTGCAGTGGATCGATGTCACCGGCTTCCGTCGGCGCGAGCGTGCCCTGGCGCTGCTGATCGAGGCCCGCAGCGACGGCCGCGACGTCATGGAGGCGGCGGCCGAAGCGCTGAGCGTCGCGCTCGGCTACCACTGGGGCGCGGTCGCCCGACGGACGGATGACGGCCGGGCGGAGATCCTGGCCCTCTGGGACGGACAGACCATGCAGCGCGGCTTGGTCTACGAGCTGCCGGGCACGCCCTGCGCCGAGGTCTACAGCAGCGGCAAGTGCTACTACCCGGAGTCCGTCGCCGCCTGCTTCCCCGAGGACGAGCTGCTGCAGCGGCTCGGCGCCAGTGCCTTCATCGGACGGACCCTGCGGGCCGAGGACGGCGCCCCCCAGGGCCATGTCCTCGCCTTCAACGACCGCCCCGACCGCGTCACGCCCCCCGAGGCGGACCTGGTCGACCTGATCGCCAACTGGGTCTCCATGGAGCTCAAGTGGCGCGCCGCGGCCGAGGCATTGGCCGGCAGCGAGAGCCGGTTCCGCGACCTGCTGGAGATCGACACCGACTGGTATTGGGAACTGGACAGCGGCCTGCGGTTTACCTTCCTGTCGGACAACGCCGAGCAGATCACCACCTGCCCCGTTCCGGAGGTGGTGGGACACCGGCCCTGGGAGGTCATGGACACCGCGCACGACCCCGAGGGCTGGGCGGCGATCAAGCAGGAGATGCAGGCCCGCCGCGCGTTTCGCGAGGTCCGCATGCAGCTCGAACGGCCCGACGGCAGCCTGCGCCACCTGCGGGTCAGCGCCCGGCCGCTGTTCGCCACGGACGGACGCTTCCTCGGCTATCGCGGCGTGACCTGCGACGAGACCGCGGCGGTGGAAGCCCAGAGCGACCGCGAGGAAAGCCGCCAGATTCTCAGCGCCATCGTCGACAACATGCCCGAAGGCGTGAGCATCGTCGATGCAAGGCTGCGCATGCTGCGCTGCAACTACCGCTTTCTCGAGCTGCTCGACCTGCCGCCCGAAGTGGTCGACCAAGGCCGCTTCGAAGACGTTGTCCGCTTCAATGCCGAGCGAGGCGACTACGGCCCCGGCGACCCCGAGACGCAGGTGCGCGAACGCATGGAGCTGGCGCGCAATCCCGTGCCGCACCGCTTCGTGCGGGTGCGCCCCGACGGAACGGCCATCGAGGTGCGCGGCAATCCCCTGCCCGGCGGCGGCTTCGTGACCACTTACGCCGACGTCACCGAGCATCAGCGCATGCAGTCGGCGCTGCAGGCGTCGGAAGCGCGCTATCGGCTGATCTCGGAGCTGACCTCCGATTTCCTCTACTCCTACCGGGTGGAGGCGGACGGCCGGACCTCGGTCGAGTGGTTCGCCGGCTCGCTGCCCGAGGGCGTCGACCAGCCGAGCGATGCCGACGAGCGCCTGTCCTCCTGGGACGAGCTGGTGCATCCCGGCGATCGCGAGCTGCTGCAGGCGCGCCGGCGGCGGCTGGAGGCCGGCGAGTCCTCCATCGACGAGCTGCGGCTGATCGTCCCCGACGGTTCCGTGCGCTGGTTCAAGACAGTCGCCCGGCCCGAGCTCGACCCGTCGAGCGGGCGGCTGGTGCGCATTCTCGGTGCGGCGCAGGACATCACCGAGCGCAAGCGCGCCGAGCTCGCGCTGCGCCGGGCGAAGGAATCGGCGGAGATCGCCAACCGGACGAAGTCCGAGTTCCTGGCCAACATGAGCCACGAGTTGCGCACGCCGCTCAATGCCATCATCGGCTTCTCTGAGGTGATGAAGGACGAGGTGCTCGGCCCGCTCGGCGGCGAGCGCTACATCGCCTACGCCCAGGATATCTGGGACAGCGGCACTCACCTGCTCAACATCATCAGCGACATCCTCGACGTCTCCAAGGCCGAGGCCGGGATGCTCGATCTCAGCGAGGAGGAGCTCCGCATCGCCGATCTGGCGGAGGCCGCCCTGCGGCTGGTCCGCCAGCGGGCCGAGGCCGGCGGCGTCGGACTCGAGCTGCGGCTGCCCGCCGACCTTCCGCAGGTCTGGGCCGACCCCCGGCGCATGAAGCAGATCGTGCTCAACCTGCTGTCCAATGCGGTGAAGTTCACGCCGGCGGGCAAGGGCGTGGTGCTGAGCGCGCGGCGCTGCGACGACGGCCAGCTCGCCATCGAGGTGCGCGACGACGGCATCGGAATCGCCGCCGAGCACCTGGACCGCGTGCTGGAGCCCTTCACCCAGGCGGACTCCAGCTTCAGCCGGCGACACGAGGGCACCGGCCTGGGCCTGCCGCTGTCGCGCGCCCTGATCGAGATGCATGGCGGCCGGCTGCGGCTCGACAGCCGCGAGAACGCGGGCACCTGCGCCACCGTGCTGCTGCCGGCCGACCGCCTGATCGAGACCCCGCCATCCTCGACGCGGCTGGCCGCCGGCGGCGAGACCTAGGGCGGTTTCCGATCGAGTGGAACCACGACGTGGGTCCGCCGATCGGCCCAAAACCGCCCTAAACCATAGTGTTAGAGCGGATTCATCTCATTCGCAGTCGTATCCGCATGCTTCGAAGTAGTTTTGGCACTCGTCTGGTGAGAAGGTGTCGAGAGCGTCGGCGATGCTCTGCCAAAGGTCGTCAACTGTTCGGGCCGCGGCTCTGCGCAGGAAGGCTTTCATTTTGGAGAAGGCATTTTCGATCGGGTTGAAGTCGGGGCTGTAGGGCGGCAGGTAGAGCAGCTGCGCCCCCGCCGCTTCTATGGCCTGGCGTATCGCGGTCGGCTTGTGAGCTGGCAGATTGTCCATGATGACGGTGTCGCCGGGCGAGAGTGTCGGGACCAGGACCTGCTCGACATAGGCCAGGAAGGCCGCGCCGTTCATTGGTCCGTCGAGGACCATGGGCGCGGTCATGCCCGACAGGCGGAGCGCGCCGGTGAACGTGGTTGTCTTCCAGTGGCCATGGGGAACCGGTGCCCGGCACCGCTCACCCTTCGCCGCCCGGCCATAGAGGCGCGCCATCTTGGTCGAGGCGCCGGTCTCGTCAATGAAGACCAGTTTCTCAGGATCGAGATCAGGCTGAGCCTCGAACCAGGCCTCACGCCTACGCCGCACGTCGGGACGCTGCTGCTCGCTGGCGTGTGCGGTTTTTTTTGAAGGTGATCGCGCGCCGGTCGAGCCAGTACCAGATGGTGGCGGGCACGACGCGCAGGCCGCGTTCGCTTGCCAGCTGGTCGGCGATCTCGACAAGCGTGATGTCCTTGTCGGCCTCGATCAGGGCGAGGATGAAGTCCGCATGCGGATCGAGCACCGACCCGAAGCCAGACCCCTGCGGCTTGGGCAACACATCGCCCGTCGCACGCTTCAGCCGAACCCAGGCACCAACCGCCGCCTTGCTCACCGAAAACCGCTTCGCCGCCTGACCGGTCGAAAGCCCAGCTTCCACCGCCGCAACTGCGCGGCGGCGGAGATCTGTATCCAAGGGTCTGCCCATCTCATCCTCCAAGCTATCAACTCGGAGGAATCGAATCAGTGTTCGGCCAGAATGGGAATCCCAAACCGACTCCCGTTGGGATGAATTTGCTCTAGAGTGATGCTGTCCGACCTGGCGAATCGCAAATGCGATTCGATCAGGTCGGGCATCGCTCTAGAGCCGGTTTCTTGTGATCGGCGGACGCGCTGACGCGCGTCCAAACGGTCGCAAATCGCGCGAGACCGGGGTTTCAGCGCGTCGCGTCACGCCCGGCCGAGGTCCCGCCCGCCCGGCTGACCGGGCGCGGTCTGCGGCGCCAGCTCGGCTGCGAAGGTCAACAGCGCGCGGTCGCGCCCGCGCGGCGCGATCAAGGACAGGCCCAGCGGGCAGCCCTGCACCCGCAAGAGCGGCAGGCTGATCTGCGGCAGCCCGGCCAGCCCGGCGATACAGGTGAGACTCAGCACCCGGTCGCGGTGCTCGCGCAGCGCCGCCCCGCCGGCGGAGGTGAGCGGTGCAATGCCGGGCGCCGAGGGCAGCAGCAGCAGGGTCTCCGGCGTCATCAGCGCGTCCAGCCGGGCGGTGAAGTCCGCGCGCGCGCACTCGGCCTGCGCGGCGGCGGCCTGGGTGACCGTCTTCGCCCAGGCGAAGCGCTCGGCCACCTCGGGACCGAACCGCGGGTCGGTGGCGGCGAGCCAGGCGCCGTGCACCCGCTGGATCTCGCGGGCCTGGATCGTGCGGAAGACCTGTGCCCAGGCCGCCAACCCGCCGCCCGGCTCGCCGACGCGCACACGCTCGACCGTCGCGAAGCGGTGGGCCAGGCGCCGCACCTCCGGCGCCAGCGCGGCGGCCGCCGCCGGCTCGGCCAGGTCGAGCGCGTCCTCGGCGATCACCAGGCGGGTGAAATCGCCGGTGTCCCGGTCGGCCCGCAGCAGCACCCCGCCGGCCCGCGCCAGGGTCTCGGGGTCGCGGGCGAACCAGCCGATGGTGTCGAAGGAAGGCGCCAGCGGCATGATCCCCTCCAGGGGAATGCGGCCGTGGGTGGTGCGCAGGCCGCAGATGCCGCAGTAGCTGGCCGGCAGCCGCACGGACCCGCCGGTGTCGCTGCCCAGCGCCAGGTCGGCCAGGCCGCCGGCCACCGCCGCCGCCGACCCGCTGGACGAGCCGCCCGGGATGCGGCCCGGCGCGTTGCTGTTCGTCGGCGTGCCGTAGTGGGCGTTCTGGCCGTTCAGGCTGTAGGCCAGCTCGTCGGTCACGGTCTTGCCCACGGCCGTCGCGCCGGCGGCCAGCAGGCGATCGACCACCGGCGCGTTGGCCGTGGCGGGCGCGTGGGTGCGTGCCCAGTCGGGGTTGCCGCAGCCGGTGACCAGTCCGGCGGTGTCGAAGACGTCCTTGATGGCGAAGGTCAGGCCGTTCAGCGGGCCGAGCGCGCGCGGCGCCAGCTCCAAGCGCGGGCCGGGCACGAAGGCGCCGAGCGGATCGCGCCGGGTCGGCTGGTCGAAGTCGAAGGGGCTATGGATCATGCCGGCAAGACATGCCCGGCGGCGCGCGCCCTGTCCAGTCGCGCCCGGCGGCCCTCAGGTCTGCTCGGGCGGCGGGACGGACTCCGACTCGCCGGACGGATCGCCGTCCTGCGGCGCGTCGGGCTCGCGCTTGCGGCGGATGATGATGTCCCCCTCCTCGGTGATCTCCGGCGCCTCGTACTGGGGGATCGAATCGAGCATCAGCTCCATGGCGCGCAGCAGCTTCTCGATCGACTCCCGGGCCAGCTCGCGCGCCTCGGCGCCGGGATCGACCTCGCGCCCACCGGACTCCGCCTGGCCGATCTCGGCCTGGCCCTTCTCCGATTCGCCCGTCTCTGCTTCGCCCGTCTCCGGCTGGCCGGCTTCCGGCGCCGCGGGCTGGAAGGCCGCGGCCGGCCCCCCCGGCAACCCGAGCAGCGCCGCCGCCAGGGCGACAGCACGCAAGAGGGGCACGCACGGGATCGTCGTCGACAGGAGCGTCATGGCCCGGAGTCTATCACAGTCTCGACCCGCCGCTCATCCTCCGCCCGCCGCCAGCGCGACAGCGCGAGCAGCGCGAAGAGCAGGGAGACCAGCGACAGGATGGCCGGCAGCCCGTGCGGGTCCCAGAGGTCCATTGCCGCCCCGGCCAGGGTCGGCCCGACCGCCGTGCCCAGCTCGTAGCAGATCACGAAGGCGGCGTTGGCGACGGCCAGGTCCTCCAGGGCGAAGCGCTGGCCGAGCAGCGTCAGGCCGATCGAGTAGTAGGCCAGGATCAGCCCGCCGATCAGCACGCCCACCGCCAGGGCCAGCGGGTAGGAGGCGAGCACCAGCGGCCAGAGCAGCGCCACGAAGGCCGCCAGCAGCGCCAGCACGGCCAGGAGCAGACGCCGGGCCATGCGGTCGGCCAGCCAGCCGATCGGGTACTGCAGCACGATGCCGCCCAGGATCACGGCCGTCAGCAGGCCCAGCGACGCGCTCTCGCTCAGCCCGCCGCGCAGCCCGTAGACCGGCACCAGGGCGTAGGCCGCCGCCTCGCTGAAGCCCGCCAGCAGGCCGGCCGCCGCCACGGTCGGCGCCAGGCGGGCGACGGTCAGTACCTTCATCCGGGGCTGCGCCGGCAGCGGCGGCGCCAGCCGGCGCACCGGCAGGAGCGGCAAGGCCGCGGCCACCAGCGCGCCGGCGGCGACGAGGAAGGGGGCGAAGCCTTCGATCCCCACCAGGTCGAGGGAGATCGGCCCGCCGGCGAAGCCCAGGAACAGCCCGGCGGCATAGAGCGCGACCACCCGCCCCCGGCTCTGCTCCAGGCTGAGGGCGTTGATCCAGGTCTCGCCCAGCAGCCAGGGAATGCCCAGGCTGGCCCCCATCACGAAGCGCAGCAGGGCCCAGGCGGGCAGGCTGTCGTAAACCGGCATCAGCAGGATGGCCGCGCAGCCGACGGCCAGGCCGACCAGCATGGTGGTGAAGGCGCCGAAGCGCCCGGCCAGGCGCGGCGCGAGGGGCGCGAGCACCAGGATGCCGGCGGCCGGCATGCCGGCGATCAGCCCGATCACCCAGGTCGGCAGGCCGCGCGCCTCCAGCGTCAGGCCGGCGATCGGAAACATCACCCCCATGGTCAGGCCGACGGCGACCATGTGCAGGATGATGGCGCCCAGGGCGCTGCGCCGCACCAGCGGCGACAGGCGTTCGGCGTGATGGGGGCTCGCAGTCATGCCGAAAGCGCTTACCCGCCGCCCGCCGGCTTGTCCATTGCGCCCCGCACAGGGCACCTGCCCGCCCGCCCAGCCGGCCGGGCGTCTTGCCCGGACGCGCGGCGCGGGGTCAAGATGGCCGCCCGTTCCATAACTTCGGCCTCAAGGGAATCGCCTCGACCATGACCAGCGATCCGGCGCTGTTCAGCGCTCAAGAGCTTCTGCGGGCCTATGCCGCCAAGACCCTGTCCCCGGTGGAGGCGACGCAAGCCGCCCTCGACCGGATCGACCGGCTGGACAGCCGACTCAACGCCTTCTGCCTGGTCGACCGCGAGGGGGCCCTGGCCGCCGCGCGCGCCTCGGAGCAACGTTGGCGGGACGGCCGCCCGCAGGGCCGGCTGGACGGCGTGCCGACCACGGTCAAGGACGTGATCCTGGCCAAGGGCTGGCCGACCCGGCGCGGCTCGAAGATCCTGGCCGAGGCCGCGCCGGAGCGTGAGGAGGCCCCCGCCGTCGCCCGCCTGCGCGAGCACAACGCCGTGCTGCTGGGCAAGACCACCACGCCGGAGTTCGGCTGGAAGGGGGTCAACCACAATCCCTTGACCGGGATCACCCGCAACCCCTGGAACCTGGAACGCACCCCCGGCGGCTCCAGCGGCGGCGCCGCGGCGGCGGCGGCCAGCGGCATGGGCGCGCTGCACATCGGCACCGACGGCGGCGGCTCGATCCGCATTCCCTGCGGCTTCACCGGCATCCCCGGCATCAAGCAGAGCTTCGGCCGGGTGCCGGCCTGGCCGCTCAGCCCCTTCGGCACGGTCTCCCACGTCGGCCCCATGGCGCGCACGGTCGGCGACTGCGCCCTGATGCTGACGGTGATGGCCGAGCCGGACTACCGCGACCCCTACGCCCTGCCCTACGACGGCGCCGACTACACCCAGGGGCTGGAGGAGGGGGTGCGCGGCCTGCGCATCGCCTACAGCCCGAGCTTCGGCCCGCACCGGGTCGACCCGGAGATCGCCGCCGCCGTGGCTGGCGCGGCCGAGACCTTCGGCGAGCTGGGCGCGCGGGTCGAGCAGCCCGAGCTGGAGGTGCCCGACACGGCCGAGGCCTTCCAGGTCCTCTGGTTCTCCGGCGCCGCCAACCTGTTCCGCCGCTTCTCGGCGGAGCAGCGGGCGCTGGTCGACCCCGGCCTGCTGGCGGTGGTCGCCCAGGGCGAGCGCTACAGCGCCAACGACATCTTCGACGCCACGGCGGCGCGCGAGCGCTTCACCGTCTGGATGAACCGCCTGCACGAGGACTACGACCTGCTGCTGCTGCCCGGCCTGCCGCTGACCGCCTTCGCGGTCGGCCACGACGTGCCGCCGGGCTCGGGCCTCGCGAACTGGACCGAGTGGACCCCCTACTCCTATCCCTTCAACCTGACCGGTCAGCCGGCCGGCAGCCTGCCCTGCGGGCTGAGCGGCGAGGGCCTGCCCATGGCCGCGCAGATCGTCGGGCCGCGCTTCGCCGACGCCCTGGTGCTGCAGGCCGCGCGGGCCTTCGAGGCGGTGCGTCCGGCCGCCCTGCCGCCGCTGGCGACCGAACCGGTGCCGGCGTGAGTCCGGCGGCCGCATGCCCCCGGGGACGCCATGAGCCCGGGGACGCCATGAGCCCGGTGACGCCATGAGCCTGGGTGGAGCCGTGGCCGCCGGCCACCCGCTGACCGCCGAGGCGGCGCTGGAGGCGCTGGACGCCGGCGGCGGCGCGGCCGACGCCGTGGTCGCGGCCATGGCGGCGGCCTGCGTGGTCGAGCCGGTGCTGGCCTCCCTGGGCGGCGGCGGTTTCCTGCTCTGGGCGCCGGCCGCGGGCACCCCGCGGGTCTACGACTTCTTCGTCGACACGCCGCGCCACCCGAAGCCGGCCGACGCCCTGGACTTCCATGCCGCGGTCTGCGACTTCGGCACCGTCACCCAGAGCTTCCACATCGGCCGCGGCGCGATCGCCACCCCCGGCATGATCCCGGGGCTGGTGCAGATCCAGGGCGACCTCTGCCACCTCTCCCTGGCGCGGCTGCTGCGGCCGGCGATCCGCTTCGCCCGCGAAGGCTTCGTGATTTCCGAGCTGCAGGGCTACGTCTTCAGCATCGTCGAGCCGATCCTGGCCAACAGTTCCGAGCTCGACGCCCTCTACCGCGGCCGCGACGGACGGCGGCTGACCGCCGGCGACCGCCTGTGCCAGCCGGCGCTGGCCGACAGCCTGGAGCTGCTGGCGCACGAGGGCAGCCGCCCCTTCCGCGAGGGGGAGCCGGCGCGCGCCCTGCTGGAGCTGGCCGGCGCGGGCGGTCACCTGGAGGCGGCGGACCTGGCGGCGGCGCGGGTGCTGGTCCGTCAGCCGCTACACCGCCATCATGCCGGCGCCGAGATCCTGACCATGCCGCTGCCCTCCTCCGGCGGCCTGCTGCTGGCCTTCGCCCTGGACCTGGCCGAGCGCCTGGAGGCCGAGGCCTTCGGCAGCCCGGACCACCTGGTCGGCCTCGCCCGGATCATGGCGCTGACCGACCGCGCCCGCCGGGACAGCGGCCTGTCCGACGCGGTGGGCGAGGAGGAGGAAGCCGCCGCCGCCGCGCGGCTGGGCGACCCCGCCCGCCTGCGCGACTATGCCCGGGCCGTCGCCCAGGCACCGCAGGTGGCGCGCGGGACCACCCACATCTCGGTGGTCGACGGCGCGGGCAACCTGGCCGCGGCCAGTCTGTCCAACGGCGAGGGCTGCGGCCATCTGCTGCCGGGCACCGGTATTCACCTCAACAACATGCTGGGCGAGGAGGACCTCAACCCGCGCGGCTTCCACCTCTGGCCGCCGGGCACGCGCATGGGCTCGATGATGGCGCCAACCGCCGCGCGGCTGGCCGACGGCAAGCGGATCGCGCTCGGCTCCGGCGGCTCCAACCGGCTGCGCGGCGCGATCCTGCAGGTGCTGCTCAACCTGACCGACTTCCACATGCCGTTGAGCGCGGCCGTCGCCGCGCCGCGTCTGCACGTCGAGAACGGCCTGGCCCAGGCCGAGCCCGGCGTGTCGCCGGCCGCCCTCGACGCCCTGGAGGCAGAGGTGCGCCGGGTCCAGCTCTGGCAGGCCCCCAACCTTTACTTCGGCGGCGTCCACGCGGTCTCGCGCGGCACCGACGGCTGGCTCGAGGCCGTGGGCGACGCCCGGCGCGGCGGCGTCGGCGAGGTCGCCGCCCGCCCCGAGGCGGAAGACCGGTGACGCCGCACCGCACCACCTTCCAGGTCCGCGTCTACGAGGCCGGCCCCGGCGGCGAGGCCGGGCCGCCCGTGCTCGCCAACTATCTGCAGGAGAGCGCGGCGGCGCACGCCGAGCGGCTGGGCGTCGGGGCCGCGCCGATGGCGGCCGAAGGCCTGGCCTGGGTGCTGACCCGGCTGAAGCTGGCCCTGTCGCGGCCGCCGCGCCTGGGCGAGACCGTCGCGGTCGAGACCTGGCCGGCGGCGCTGGACCGGCGCTTCGCCCTGCGCGCCTGGCGTCTGAGCGATGCCGCGGGCGCCCCCCTGGCCGACGCGATCGCCCATTGGGCCGCCTTCGACCCGACGCGCCGGCGGCTGGCGCCGCTGCCGCAGTGGATCGCCGCGCGGGTGACGCCGGGCACGCCGCCGCCGCTGACCTTTGCCTCGCGCAGCCTGCCGGGGCCTGGCGCGGGCGCGGCGGAGGTCCTCCTCAGGCCCCGCCGGGCCGAGCTGGACGTCAACGGCCATGTCAACAATGCCCACCTGCTCGGCTGGCTGCTGGAGCCGCTGCCCGCGACGCCGGCCGGGCGGCTGCTGGAGCTCGACGCGGCCTTCCGCAGCGAGTGCCGGGCCGGCGACGAGGTGGTGAGCCGGGCCGCCGCGGCGCCCGACGGAGTCTGGCGCCACGCCCTGTCCCGCACGCGAGACGGCGCGGACCTGGTCCGCGCCGTCAGCCGCTGGGCGTGAGCGAAGCTTGGGGGTGAGCGGGCGCCGCCGCGCGGCGCGCCGCCAGGGTCAGCCGCGACCTAGGCCGCCTCTTCCTTCTTCTTGCTGATGTAGGCCTGGGCGCAGTGGGTCTGGCAGTAGGGCTTGCCGGGCACCGTCGGCTCGCCGCAGAAGTGGAAGCCGGCATCGCCGGGGTCGCCGATCGGCCAGGCGCAGCTCTGGCTGCCGCCGGCGCTGCGCGTCGTACGGGCCTGGCGCGGCCGGCGGGCCATCTCGGCGGCGGCGAAGGGCGAGCGCGACACGGCCTTGCCACTGCCGCCGGCGAGACCGCCGGCCGACCGAGCGCCGTTGGCCGCGCCACTATTGGCCGCGCCGCTATTGGCCGGGGTGCCGTTGGCCGCGCCGCCGGGCGACAGACGCGGCTGCGCCCCGCCGGTCTTGCCGGCCCCGGCCGCCACCTCGGCCGGGCCGCCGCCGGCCGCCGGCGTGCCCGTGATCGGACTCGCCGTTGCCGCGCGGGCCGCCGCCTGCCGCTGCGCGGCCGCCGGGCGGCGCCGCGCCGGGCCGCCGCCGCGCTTGATCGGCGAAGGCCGCGCCGCCAGCTTCAGCCGATGAGCCTTGCCCACGACGGCGTTCTTCGATACGCCCAACTTCTTGCCGATCTCGGAGGCGGAATGGCCCGCCTCCCAGAGCTGCTTGAGCTCTTCGATACGCTCCGACGTCCAGCTCATCGCCCTCTCCCTAACAACCACATCTCGCGTGCCGCCAGGCAAAATCCACAATATCCGGTGTGCCGTTCGAAGTCGAGCGGGGACGTCTCGAATCCTGTGGACAAGCGCGCGAAATCCGCGCCGAGTCGCCGCACCTTGTCGGCGCCGGCGTGAAGGTCTACACGCCGCCCCATCATGATCCTGCTCTACACCGACTTCGGTTCCGCCGGCCCCTACGTGGGGCAGATGCATGCGGTGCTGGCGCGCGAGGCGCCGGGCCGGCCGGCCATCGACCTGATGCACGACGCGCCGCGCTTCGCCCCCCGGCCGGCCGCCTATCTGCTGGCCGCCCTGGCCGAACAGGCGCCGGCGGGGGCCGTCTTCCTGGCCGTGGTCGACCCCGGCGTCGGGACGGCGCGCGCGCCCCTGGTGGTGCAGGCCGGCGGCCACAGCTTCGTCGGGCCGGACAACGGGCTGCTCGCGCTGGTGGCGCGCCAGCGCGGCCGCCGGGGCGCGCCGCCCAGCGCCTGGGAGATCGACTGGCGCCCGCAGTGCCTGTCGGCCAGCTTCCACGGTCGCGACCTCTTCGCGCCGATCGCCGCGCAGCTCGCCCGCGGCGGCGTGCCGGCGGTGCGGCCCCGTCAGCTCGACAGTCTGATCGGCCACGACTGGCCTGACAGCCTGGCCGAGACGATCTATATCGACGGCTACGGCAACGCCATGACCGGCCTGCGCGCGGCCGCCCTGCCGGCCGGGGCCCGCCTGGTCGTGGCCGGCCGGCGGCTGGCGCGGGCCGAGACCTTCGCGGCGGTCGCGCCGGGCGAGGCCTTCTGGTACGCCAACGCCTGCGGCCTGGCCGAGATCGCCGTCAATCAGGGGGCGGCGGCCGAGGCGCTGGGCCTGACCCTCGGCAGCCCGATCGGGATCGAAGAGCCATGAACGAGAGCAACCTGCGCGGCATCCTGCTGGGCGTGGCCGCCATGGCGGTGGTGGTCACCGCATCGAACATCCTGGTGCAGTTCCCGATCAACGACTGGATCACCTGGGGCGCCTTCACCTATCCGGCCGCCTTCCTGGTCACCGACCTGACCAACCGGGCGCTCGGCCCCGGCCCGGCGCGGCGGGTGGTCTACGCCGGCTTCGCCCTGGCGGTCCTGCTTTCCATCCTGCTGGCCGACCCGCGCATCGCCCTGGCGTCGGGCACCGCCTTCCTGGTCGCCCAGCTTCTCGACGTCACCCTGTTCGACCGCCTGCGCCGGGCCGCCTGGTGGCAGGCGCCGCTGGCCTCCTCGACGCTCGGCTCGGTCACCGACACCGCGCTCTTCTTCAGCCTCGCCTTCGCCGGCAGCGGCCTGCCCTGGGTCACCTGGGCGCTCGGCGATCTCGGCGTGAAGCTGGCGATGGCGCTGGTGCTGCTGCTCCCCTTCCGCGCGCTGATGACCGTGATCCCGGCGCTGCGGCCGCGCGCCGGCCGCGCCTGAGCCTGGAGTAATTGTTCCCGGCCGGCGGACGCGCCGAGGCGTCCAGACCGTCGCAAATCACGCTACTCCTCCAGGCTGCGGAGGTAGGCGACGATGTCGTCGATCTGGGGCTCGGTGAGCTGCAGGCTGGGCATCTGGGGGTGCGGCGCGTAGACGAAGCCGCGGATGCGGCGCTCGCTCATCTGCGGATGATTGGCGATGGCGTGGAAGGTGGGCGCGGCATCGCTGGCGCCGCGCGCGTCCTCGCCCACCAGATGGCAGGCGGCGCAGAGCTCGCGCGACAGGGCCGCGCCCCGCTCGACCGCCAGGTCCCCGGCCGCCAGGTCCCCGGCCGCCAGGTCCCCGGCCGCCAGCCCCCCGGCCGCCTTATCCTCGGCGGCTTCGGCCGGCGCCCGCGCTCCGGTCAGGGCCAGCCCCCCGGTCACGGCCAAGGTGAGGGTGAGGGTGAGGGTGAGGGCCAGGATCAGGGACCGGATCGCGTGGCGGAAAGAGTGCGGCCGGGCTCGCGTCATCGGCATCCTCGGGCAGCTCAACAGGTCCGGTCGTCGGCGGTCTCGCAGGGCCGCAGGTCGAACCGGGGGTCGGGGGAGATGCGGGCCGCGTCGAAGGCGCGCTGATCGTCGCAGTGGGCACGCACGGCGATGATCTCGCGATCGTTTTGCCGGATCACGCTGACCTGGGAGAAGAAGCTGACGGTGCAGTCCTGCTCCTCGGCGAGCTGCGCGACCAGTTGCTCGCGCCAGTCCGCGCCCTGGGCCCCCGCCGCGCCCCCCGCCGCGCCCCCGGCCGCCCCGCCGAGACCGAGCGCGAGGCCGGCCGCCAGCCAGGCGGCAAGGCCCAGCGGGGCGCGGCGGGCGGGCCGGAGTCTGTGCTTGCCCATCGGCATGCCAACGACTATGCCTGCTTTTCGTCCCCAGGGAAATCCGTCGGAAGAGGCAGCGCCGGGTTGCATGAGCGGCCCGAAGCGGCCCACAAGAGCGGGCGATGCTCGACGCACCCGCCCGATTCGCCGCCGACAGCCAGACGCCCTACGCCGACCCGCAGCAGGCGCTGCGCGAGGTCTTCGGCCACGGCGCCTTTCGCGGCCTGCAGTCGGAGGCGGTGGAGACCCTGCTGGCGGGCGGCGACGCGCTGGTCGTGGCGCCCACCGGCTTCGGCAAGTCGGCCTGCTACCAGGTGCCCGCCCTGTGCCGGCCGGGCACCGCCATCGTGGTCTCGCCGCTGATCGCGCTGATGGCCGACCAGGTCGCGCAGCTCCGCGAGGCCGGGGTGGCCGCCGACATGCTGAACTCCGCCCTGCCGGAGGAGGAGCGGCGGGCGGTGATCCAGCGCCTGCGCGGCGGGCAGACCCGGCTGCTCTACGTCGCGCCGGAGCGGCTGCTGCTGGACGGCACGTTGGAGCTGCTGGAGAGCTGCCGGATCTCGCTGATCGCCATCGACGAGGCGCACTGCGTGTCCCAGTGGGGCCACGACTTCCGGCCCGAATACCGGCGCCTGTCGGCGCTGGCCGGCTGGTTCCCCGAGGTGCCGCGCATCGCGCTGACGGCGACGGCCGACGCCCAAACCCGCACCGACATCCTGACCCAGCTCCGCATGGACCGGGCGCGCGTGCTGGTCGGCGGCTTCGACCGCCCCAACCTGCGCTGGAACTTCGCGGAGAAGCGCGAGCCGCTGCGCCAGCTCGACCGCTTCCTGGCGACCCGTCCGGAAGGCTCCTCGGGCATCGTCTACGTCGGCTCGCGCAAGAAGGCCGAGCAGACGGCCGAGCGGCTGGCCGCCATGGGCTACGCCGCCGAGGCCTACCACGCCGGCCTGGACAGCGAGCTGCGCGGCCAGCGCCAGGCCCGCTTCCTGCGCGAGGACGGCCGCATCGTGGTCGCCACCGTCGCCTTCGGCATGGGCATCGACAAGCCGGACGTGCGCTGGGTCGTGCACCTCGATCTGCCGCGCTCGCTTGAAGCCTGGTACCAGGAGGTCGGCCGCGCCGGCCGCGACGGCCTGCCCAGCGAGACGCTGACGCTGTTCGGGCCGAACGACGTCAGCTTCGCACGCCGCATGATCCGCGAGTCCGACGCGCCGGACGAGGTCAAGCGGGTCGAGCTGCTGAAGCTGGAGCATCTGGTCGGGGTGGCCGAGAGCGTCGGCTGTCGGCGTCAGGCCGTGCTGGCGTACTTCGGCGATTCCTGTGCGCCCTGCGGCAACTGCGACGCCTGCCTGGAGCCGCAGGAGCAGATCGACGGCACCGAGCTGGCGCAAAAGGCGCTCTCCGCCGTCTACCGCACCGGCCAGGTCTTCGGCGCCGCCCACATCGTCGACGTGCTGCGCGGCCAGGCCAGCGAGAAGGTGACGCGCAACGGCCACGACGGGCTGGCGGTCTTCGGCGTCGGCGCCGAGACCGGCGAGGCGGAGTGGCGCTCGATCCTGCGCCAGCTCACCAGCCGCGGCCTGCTGGAGGTCGACCTGGAGGGGCACGGCGGCCTGCGGCTGGGCCCGGCCGAGCGGGTGCGCCCGTTGCTGCGCGGCGAGCAGCGTCTGACCCTGCGCCGCCCCACCCGGCCGGCCCGGCCGGCCGGACGCAGCCGCGGCCGGGCTCAGGCCGCCCAGCTCGCCGAGCTGTCGCGCGCCGACGCCGAGCTGTTCGAGGCGCTCAAGGCGAAGCGGCGTGAGCTGGCCGAGACGGCGGGCGTGCCGCCCTACGTGGTGTTCCACGACCGCACCCTGGTGGAGATGGCCCAGCTTCGCCCCGGCAGCCTGGCCGCCTTCGCCGAGCTGCCCGGGGTCGGCCGCTCCAAGCTGGAGAAGTACGCCGACGCCTTTCTGGCGGTGATCGCCGAGACGCGCTGAGCCCCCGGCGCCGGACCTGGCCCCGGACTCAGCCGAAGGGCGCGGGCACGCGGTCGCGAGCGGCCCCGCTGCGGCCGTGGGTGCACCAGACGCAGGCGCAGTCCTGGTGGTCGCAGCTCGGGTCGGCCAGCGGCGCGCGGTAGCGCAGGCGGGCGAGCGGGTAGACCAGGCGGGTCAGCATCGAGGGGCCGTAGAGGCGGCGCAGCCGGCGATCGGTCTGGGAGTCGGCCTGGGGGCCGGCCTGGGTGCCGCTCAGGCTGCGCAGCGCCCAGCGCCGGCCGTGTGCGCCCACCGCGTTGAAGAGGAAGCGGTTGCTCACGCCCGCGCGCAGCAGCGGCAGCAGCTCGCGGCGCCAGAGCTGGCGGTAGTCGCTGCCGTCGATCAGGCTGCGCGCCGCTAGGATGCCGGAACGCAGCGCCAGGCGCAGGCCGAAGCCGGCCAGCGCGTCCTGAAAGCCCGCCTGCTCGCCGACCACCGGGTGGCCGCCCTGCAAAGCGCTGCGCGGCAGCCGGAAGTTGGCGTAGCCGCCGAACGGCCGCGGCGCGCGCATCTCCAGCCCCGCCGTGGCGCGGAAGAAGGCCAGGGTGCGCGCGACGTACTCGGCCTGCCGCTTGAAGTCGGTGAACAGGCAGGTGGCCACCGTGCCCTCGCCGCCATGGATCAGCAGGTAGGCGTAGCCGAGCGGCGCCAGCCGGTCGTTGAAGGCGATCCAGTTGCCGTCGGGCAGATCGGTCTCGAAGAGGTAACCCACGGCGATGGCGTCGGCGCTGTGCGGCCCGGTGGCGAAGACGCCGGGCCCCTCGACCGCGTGGGCCCGCTCGCCGAAGCGCACGGTGGCGCCGGCGGCGACCGCCTGCTTGAGCAGGCCGAACTCCAGGCTGCCGCCGTGGCGGCCGCGCCGCACCAGGTAGTAGAGCGGCCGCGCCGCGCGCACGGGATAGGCCCGCCCCCAGGCGTCGAAGGCGGTGCCGCTGTCGACCGGGTGGCAGTCGAAGCTGGGCTCGATTCCCGCGGCGCTCAGCTCCTCCAGAACGTCCGGCGCGGCGCTCCAGTTCTCCAGGCCCTGGAAGTCGCCGTGAAAGCGGCTGCCCACGGTGCTGTGCCACTCCCGCACCACCACCGGCCGCCCGGCGCGCGCCAGCACGATGGCGCAGGCGAGGCCCGCCGGCCCCGCCCCGACCACGGTGACGGGCCGCTCACCGGGCGATCCCCGGTCGCCCGCTCCCGGTGATCTCCTCCCCAGTGGGGCCAGCCGGTCCATCGGCCATCTCCTCCCGCCCGCCGTCGCCGGCTCAGCGCTGCAGGATCGGGTCCCAGTAGGCGGCCAGCGCGCGCCGCCACTCGGCCTGTTCGGTCGCCTCGAAGTTGGCGCGGTCGACCTTGGGCGCCGCCTCCAGCGCCTGCTCGGGCACGTCGAGCACGTAGAGCTCGTGATCCTGGGTGAAGCGCAGGCCGCGCCAGGGAATGGCGATCAGCTTCTCGCCCATGCCGAGGAAGCCGCCGCGCGAGGCCAGCACGTAGAGGATCTCGCGCTGGTCGGGGTTGACGACCAGGTCCTCGATCTCGCCGAGCTTTTCGTCTTCCAGGTTGCGGATCTCGGCGCCGATCAGGATGTCGGCGCGCATCAGGTGGTCCATCTCGCGCAGGCGCTGGGCGCGCGAGAGGTGGGCCCGCCGCCAGGCCGTGCGCAGGTCGGGGTCGTCGGCCTCGGGCCCGACCAGCGTCTGGTGCTCGCGGTAGACGTCGCGCATGGAGTCCAGCACGGTCTGGCAGAGCGCCTCCTCGCCGCCCCAGGCGTAGACGTAAGCGGCGTCGCGCAGCGAACGGATCTTCTGCCGGGGCGTCCCCTCGACGCCCCAGAGGTAGTAGCCGGCGGGCGCGGCGACGCCGTAGCCGTCCGGCGGCAGGATGCCGAAGCCCACCTCTTCCAGCTTCTGCTCGAAGCTCTGCAGATCGCGCAGGCATTGCTGCGCGTAGTCGAGCGTCCGGCGCTCCTCGCCCGGCAGGCTCTCGACATCCGCCGCGCCGGCGGGACTGGCGACGGCGATCAGCAGGCCGAGCGATCCGCTGAGCAGCGTGGCAGCGCGCATGGCTATTCCTCCCTGTCCTCGGCACCTGTCCCAGAGCAGGTTGTGATCGTCTGGCCCGCTCCCGCGGCTCCGCCGATCACAAGAAACCGGCTCAGCTTCATAGGGTTAGCGTGATTTCTCGCGACCGGCGGACGCGCCGAGGCGCGTCCAGACGGTCGCACATCACCGTCGCACATCACCCTGGAGGGCGGAGCCGGAGCCGGTCCCACCGACACCGCGATCCGCGCCAACACCCAAAGGACGGAGGCCGCTGCCCGCCGTTACAGAAGGCTACAGAGGGGCGAGAGGGCGCGGACGGCAAAAGCGCCCCGCCGGTGCCCGGCGGAGCGCTTCTTGTACCGCTGCGGCGCGGCGGCGACGCCGCCGGCCGTGCCCGGATCAGGCCGCCTTGACCCCCTGGAGGAAGTTGTCGATCTCCTCCTTCAGCCAGGCCATCTGCTTCGAAAGATCGGCGACCGCGCCGGTCACCCCCTGGGCCGCCGTGGTGGTCTCGTCGGCGCCGCTGTTGACGCCCTGCATCGTCTCGGTGACCTGCTGGGTGCCGGTCGCCGCCTCCTGCACGTTGCGGGCGATCTCGTCGGTCGCGGCCGTCTGCTCTTCGACCGCCGCCGCGATCGAGCTGGCGATGCCGTTGATCTCGCCCACCGTCTGGGAGATCTCGCTGATCGCCGAGACGGCGCCGCCGGTGGAGTTCTGGATCTCGCCGATCTGCTGGCTGATCTCCTCGGTCGCCTTGGCGGTCTGGGTCGCCAGGGACTTCACCTCGCTGGCGACCACGGCGAAGCCCTTGCCGGCCTCGCCGGCGCGCGCCGCCTCGATCGTCGCGTTGAGCGCCAGCAGATTGGTCTGCTCGGCAATCTCCGAGATCAGCCCGACCACCTGGCCGATACGCTCGGCGGCAGCGGCGAGTTGCTCGACCGTCCCCTGGGTGCCGCCGGCCTGGGTCACCGCCTGCTGCGAGATCCGCGAGGACTGCTGGGCCTGGCGGGCGATCTCCTGGATCGAGCTCGACAGCTCCTCGGCGGCGCTGGCCACGGTCTGCACGTTGGCCGAAGCCTCGACCGAGGCGCTGGAGGCCGTGGTGGCCTGGCCGCGGGTCCGCTCGGCCACCGAGGACATGGAGCCCGCGGAGTCGTTCAGGCTCCGCGAGGCCCCCTCGACGTTGCCGAGCGCCTCGGTCGCCGCCGCCTCGAAACGCTGGGTGAGGTCGTCCAGGCGCTTGGCCCGCTCGGCCGTGGCGGCCTGGGACTTGCGCTCCTCGGCCTGCAGACGCTCGGTCTCGATCATGGAAGTCTTGAAGACCTCGACCGTGCCGGCCATCTCGCCGATCTCGTCGCCGCGGCCGGTCTCGGGAATCGTCTCGGTCAGGGTGCCCTTGGCCAGCGTCAGCATGGCCTCGCGCAGCCGGCCCAGCGGCGCCAGCACGCGCCGGTACATGCCCAGCACCGCCAGCAGCAGCAGCGCCAGCAGACCCGCCATCGCCAGGCCGAACAGCCAGCCGTAGAGCGAGACCCGGTCCTGCGCGGCCTGAATGGCGCCGGCCGTGCGCTCGTCCAGCAGCACGAAGAACTCGTCGATCGGCTGCATGATCTCGGCCTTGTAGGTGTAGTAGGCCTCGCTGAACATCAGCGCGCGCGCGCGCTCGAGATCGGGCGCGCCGGTCACCGTGTAGTTGCCGTTGGCATCGGGAAACCGCCCCTGCGCGGCGTTCATCGCCTCGGTCTCCAAGGCGACCAGGTCGTCGGAGAGCGCCTGCGCCGCCTCCAGCTTGGCGAACTCCGCCTCGGTGAAGCCCGCCTCCCGCATCAGCGCGTTCAGCGAGACGGCCCGCGTGTCCGGGCGCGGCTTGTCGCCACTGGCCGCCAGGAAATCCCAGTAGATACGGTGATACTCGGCCGGCCGCGGCTTCTCGCCGTTGCGGATGGCCACCACGTCCTCGTACATCCGGCGGAACTTCGCCTCGCCGGTGGACACGTAGCTGCGGGCCAGGTTGGTCAGGTCGTCCGAGCTCTGGCGCAGCTCGTCGGCGAGCAGATAAGAGCGGTAGCGCTTGTCGAAGGCCGCCTCCAGGTTGCCCTGGGCGTCCTCGAACAACACGCCGAGAGCGACCACCGCGGCGCTGCACACCAGCATCAGACCGGCGATCGCAGCGGTCGCGCCGCGCAGGGTCCCCACAAATCCGAGCATCCTCGGGTCCTTTCTTGCCGTGAAGTGTGTTGCGCCGACTTCGGCGCTTTGAGTCCTCTATTGAGACAATCGCCCTTAACACTTCATTGCGTGCGCAATTGCCGCCACAAGACAAAGTGGATTCCAAAACAAACAGCCGCGATCTATTCGGGAATTCAGCGGCTTGACGCGCCGCAACACGGGCACGGCGCGCCGGCAAACGCGACTTCCGGCTGCGGAGAAGACGGTGCAGCGGGCCGGCCGCGCAGAGGTCAAAGCCGCGAACATCGCCACAGCATGCGGCGCAAGTTCCTACGCGGATTGATAGATTGTGCGTCCACCTCCGATCGCCGCGGGCCGACGATCCTGGCCGCGGCCGGCGCGTTACAAAACGTTACACAAACGTCGCGCCACCGCCGCCCGCGCAGCGTCACCACCGGCCCGCGCAGCGCCACCACCGGGCCACGCAGCGCGAGCGCGGGCCAGACACGGCGCGGGCGCGGGGGAGACACGCCCCCGCCCGCGACGCTATACTGCGGGACGAGAATCCTTCGAGACGCACATGCGGGAGAGGGTCATGGACACCATCCGCAATCCGATCGAGTGGATTTCCGATCAGGTCCGGGGCGCCGCCGACCACGGGGCGGCGGCCGGGACCGCGCTGAGAGCGCAGGAGTCGCCCCCCAGCCTGCGCCGGATCGATCTCGCCGACATCAAGGCGGCCCTGGCCGCCGGCCTGGAGGACTTCGGCGCCTGCCGCAGCGACGTGCTGCTGCTCTGCCTGCTTTACCCGCTGGTCGGCCTGCTGCTGGTCTGGGTCGCCATCGACCGCAACCTGCTGCCCCTGGTCTTCCCCCTGGCCTCGGGCTTCGCGCTGATCGGGCCGGCGATCGCCGTCGGCCTCTACGAGATGAGCCGGCGGCGCGAGGCCGGACGGGCGGTGACCTGGGCCGACGCCTTCGGCGTGCTCGCCTCGCCCTCCTTCGGGGCGATCCTGGCGCTGGGGCTGCTGTTGCTGGCCCTGCTCGCCGCCTGGCTGTTCGTCGCCCAGGCGATCTACGCCGCCACCCTGGGGCCGCTGCCGCCGGACTCGGCGACGGCCTTCCTCGGCGCGCTCTTCACGACGCCCGAAGGCTGGACGATGGTCGTCGTCGGCACCGGCGTCGGCTTCCTCTTCGCCGTGGTCGCTTTCGCGATCAGCGTGGTCTCCTTCCCGCTGCTGCTCGACCGCCCGGTCGGGCTGTGGCGCGCCGTCGGCGTCTCGCTGCGCGCGGTCCGGCGGAACCCGCTGCCGATGGCGGCCTGGGGCCTGGTGGTGGTGGCCGGACTGGTGCTGGGCGCCCTGCCCCTGCTGCTCGGCCTGATGCTGGTGCTGCCGATCCTGGGCCACGCCACCTGGCACCTCTACCGCCGCCTGGTGGCCCACCCCGAGAGGCCGTGAAGCGCCGCCGGCGGCCGCGCGTCACAGCCGCATGACGAAGGCCGCCTCGTCGGGGGTCATGTCGTTGTGCACCCGGCGGCGGATCGCCGGGTCGATGCGCGCGTCGTCCTTGTCGAACAGGCCGCAGGCCCCGAGCGCCGCACGGAGATCGACGCTGCGGCCGAGCCGCTGCAGGATCACCCGGTAGCAGGCGATGTCCCGGGCCGAGCTGCTGGTCACCCCCACCGTCAGGCCGGGCAGCAGCGAGGGCTGGTCGCGGTCGTAGGGGTAGAGCACGGTGAGCCAGAGCATCTTGCCCACCGTTTCCTCCCGCTCGAACATCACCACCCGCTCGCCGGAATGCATGAACAGGCCGCGGTACTTGCGCGTCGCGCGGTGCAGCGTGCCCGGGTAGCGCTCGAAGTTGCGGCTGAACACCATGCCGCCGTCCTCGAAGACCTGCACCAGGCCGCGCAGGATCTTCCCCGGAAACTCCGCCGGGCAGAAGTAGTTGTGGTAGTAGCCCATGTGCGCCTGGAGCTGCTCGACGCTCTGCGGCGTCAGCAGGAGGATGTCCCGCGCCCGCTCCGAGAGGTGGGTGAGCTGCTCGGTCAGCGGCCGCTTGATCGCGATCAGCCGCCGGAAGTCCTGGTGGTCCAGCAACAGCTCCGAATCGTCGAGGCCGAAGTGGTCGGCGATGCGCCGCAGGTTCTGCAGCGAGGGGCTGCGGCCGGCGAGGTACTTGTTGAACTGCTGCCGGTTGATCCCGATCCGCCGGCAGACCTCGGACACGGAGCGGCTGTAGCTGCACAGCAGACGCAGGTTGGCCGCGAGATCCTCGATCGCCATGGGCCCCTTTCTGAAGCGAGTTGACGCACATGCACAGCATAGTGCTTCGGAATTACGGTGCGCAACGCCCTGACTCGCGGCGCCATGCCTGTCTATGCTCCCCGCCCGCTGCGGCACCGCGGCCGGACACACGGAACGGAAGAGGCTTACCATGCGCTCACAACGAACCCCCGCGCGGACCCTGCGGATCACCGCCCTGGCCCTGGCGGCGGCCGCGCTCGCCGCCCCGGCCGGCCCGGCCACGGCCGCCGAGGAGCTGCGCATCCTGACCTGGGAGGGCCTGGCCGACGACGCCTGGATCGAGCCCTTCGAGGCGGCGCACGACGTCGAGGTCAAGCGCAGCTACGTCGGCTCCAACGACGAGTACATGTCGGCGCTGGCCGCCGGCGACACCCAGTACGACACGGTGGTGATCGTCAGCTCCCTGGCGCAGCCGGCGATCAAGGCGGGCTTCGTCGAGCCGGTCGACCTGGACAAGCTGCCCAACTTCCAGACGATCTACGAGAGCTTCCGCGACAAGCCCTTCCTGCGCGCCGAGGGGGCGCAGTACGGCGTGCCCACCTTCTGGGACATCCAGCCGGTGACGGTCAACGCGGCGGAGGTCGAGGACTGCAGCTTCGATGTGCTGTTCGACGAGACCTACGCCGGGCGGATCGCCATGTGGGACGACGTCTCCACCCTGGGCGACGTGGCCAGCTACCTGGGCTACGAGAACATCTGGACGCTGGACGACAGCCAGCTCGAGGCGGTCAAGCAGAAGATGATCGCGCAGAAGCCGCTGGTGCGTCGCTACTGGTCGACCGGCGGCGAGGTGATCGAGCTCTTCGTCAGCGGCGAGGTGGTCGCCACCAACTCCTGGAGCTACGTCACCGAGGCGCTGCGGGCCGAAGGTCTGGACGCCACCCAGTGCGCGCCGCAGCGCCCGACCGCCTGGCTGGATTCCCACTTCATCGTGGCCGGCAGCGAGAAGCGCGACCTGGCCCACGCCTTCATCGACTACATGCTCGAGCCGCAGGTGCTGGCGCAGATCTACCAGGCCTCCGGCTTCGGCGTGACCGTGCCGGCGGTGGCCGAGGAGCTGCCGGAGGGCGCGCTCGACGGCTCGGTCATGGCCGAGGACCGCGCCTTCCGCGAGAAGATCCAGTTCTGGCAGGAGATCCCGCGGCGCGGCCGCTACCTGGAGGTCTGGAACGAGATCAAGGCGGCGGCGGCCGAGTGATGGGCGAAAGCGTCGTCGAACTCACCGGGGTGCGCAAGCGGTTCGGCCCCTTCGTCGCGCTGGACCGTCTGGACCTGCAGATCCGGCGCGGCGAGTTCCTGACCCTGCTGGGCGAAAGCGGCTGCGGCAAGACCACGACGCTGCGCATCGTCAGCGGCTTCGAGGAGCCGAGCGAAGGGCGGGTGGCGATCAACGGGCGTCCGGTCAACGGCGTCCCGCCGCACCGCCGCCGGGTCAACACGGTGTTCCAGAACTACGCCCTCTTCCCGCACATGACGGTCGGGGAGAACGTCGCCTACGGCCTGCGCTTCGACGGTGTGGGCCGGCGCGACCGCACGCAACGGGCGGGCGAGATGCTGGAGCGGGTCGGCCTGGCCGACAAGATCGACCAGCGCCCCGGCGCCCTGTCGGGCGGCCAGAAGCAGCGCGCCGCCCTCGCCCGCGCGCTGATCAAGGAGCCCGAGGTGCTGCTGCTGGACGAGCCGCTCTCGGCCCTCGACGCCCGGCTGCGCAAGGAGCTGCAGCTCGAGCTCAAGCGGGTGCAGCGCGACACCGGCATCACCTTCGTCTACGTCACCCACGACCAGGAGGAGGCGCTGGCGATGAGCGACCGCATCGCCGTGATGAACGGCGGGCGGATCTGCCAGCTCGGCACGCCGGAAGAGGTGTTCGAGCGGCCGCAGTCCCTCTTCGTGGCGGAGTTCGTCGGGCGCTCGAACAAGCTCGACGGGCGGATCGACGCGGCGACGGCGGAGAGCCTCGGCGTCACCCTGGCCAGCGGCGAGCGGCTGGAGCTGCCGCGGCGGCTGGCGCCGGCCCTGTCGGCCGGGGCGGCGGTGCGGCTGCTGGTGCGCACCCAGCGTCTGCGGCTCGCCGCGCCCGGCGAGGCGCCGGCGCAGCCGGCCCTGCGCGCCCGGCTGCAGGACGTCATCTACCTCGGGCTCGACCGCAAGCTGGAGCTGGAGCTGGCCGACGGCCAGCGCCTGGAGGTCGAGGAGCGGGGCGAGCGCCTGCCGGCGGACCTGGCCGCGCGGGTCGGCGAGGAGCTGCGCCTGCTGCTGCCGCCCGAGGCGGTCCACCTCTTCCCGGCCGAGGCGTGAGCGCCGACGCCATGCCCTGGATCCAGCGCAACCGCATCGAACTGCTCTGCGGCGGAGCGGCGGCCCTCTACCTGCTGCTGTTCACCGTGCTGCCCTACGCCAACGTCGTGGTGTTCAGCTTCTGGGAGAAGGATCTCTATACGATCCGCCCCGCCTTCTCGCTGGACAACTTCGCCCGCGCGCTGGGCAACGAGCTCTACTTCTCGGTCGTCCTCAATTCGCTGCAGGTGGCCGCCGGGGTCACGCTGATCGCCGGGCTGCTGGGCTATCTGCTGGCCTACTTCCTGGCCGCCTACGCGGCGCGCTGGCGCAACCTGCTGTTCTTCCTGCTGATCGTGCCGCTGTGGACCAGCTTCCTGCTGCGCGCCTACATCTGGAAGATCATCCTCGGGCGCAACGGCCTGCTCAACTCGCTGCTGATGGACCTGGGCCTGCTGAGCGAGCCCGCCGGCTTCCTGCTCTACAACAAGTTCTCCATCACCCTGGCGCTGGTCTACATCTTCCTGCCCTTCATCGCGCTGCCGGTCTACGCGGCGCTGGAGAAGATCCCGCGCGCCTACCTGGAGGCCAGCGCCGACCTCGGCTCGCCGCCGCTGCAGACCTTCTGGCGGGTGATCTTCCCGCTGACCCTGCCCGGCCTGGCCGCCGGCGCCACGGTGGTCTTCTGCCTGTCCTTCGGCGATTTCATCACCCCGGCGCTGCTCGGCGGCAGCGAGGACATCATGATCGCCAACGTCATCATCTCCCAGTTCGGCGCCGCCTTCGACTGGCCCTTCGGCAGCGCGCTCGCCCTGCTGGTGGTCGCGGTGGTGCTCGCCATCGTCGCGCTGTCGCGCCGCGCGGAGCGGGCGGGAGGCCTGCAATGACCCCGGGCGCCCACCGCGTCGCGCGCCTCTGCCTCGGCGGCGCGGCGACTCTCATCTTCCTGTTCCTCTACATCCCGCTGCTGGTGCTCTTCGCCTTCTCCTTTCAGGAGAGCCGCGTGCTGTCCTGGCCGATCGAGGCCGTCTCCCTGACCTGGTACGCGGCGCTGCTGGACAACCGCGAGATCCAGGCGGCGGTGGTCAACAGCCTGATCGTGGCCGGGTCCTGCGTGGTCGCGACCACGGCGCTGGGCGTGCCCCTGGCGCTGGCCCTGGCGCGGCTGCGCGGTCGGCTGGCCGACCTGCTGGAGCGCACCTTCCTGCTGCCGCTGATCGTGCCGCAGGTGATCACCGGCCTGGCGCTGCTGCTGCTGCTCAACCGCAGCGGCGTCGGCCTGTCGCTCGGCACGGTGATCCTCGGCCAGACGCTGGTCTGGACCCCCATCGTCATGACCCAGGTGCTGGCGCGGCTGAAGCGGGTGGACGCCAACCTGGCCCAGGCCAGCATGGACCTGGGCGCGGGACGGCTGGCGACCTTCTTCCTGGTCGTGCTGCCGAACATCCGCACCGCGGTGATCGGCAGCGCCCTGCTGGTCTTCACCCTCTCCTTCGACGAGCTGCCGGTCACCTTCTTCCTGACCGGCGCGGAGAACACCCTGCCCATGCACATCTGGTCGATGCTGCGCATCGGCATCACCCCAGAGATTAACGCAATCGCCAGCATCACGGTCGGCGTCTCGATCCTGCTGATCTTCGCCGCCGTGCGGCTGCTGGCCCGCAACCGGAAGGCCTGAGACGAGAGATGCACGACGGCGTTCAGCGCTTCGAGGACATGGTTCCCCCGGTCGACCTGTCGCAGCGCGACAGGCTGGCCCTGCTGGTGATCGACATGCAGTACCACGACGCCTCGCCCGACCACGGCCTGACGCGGGCCTGGGAGGCGGCGGCGCCGGGCTCCATGCGCTACTACAGTGAGCGGCTGCGCGGGACCACCGTGCCGGCGATCGAGCGGCTGCTGCGCTTCTTCCGCCGCGAGCGGCTGCAGGTGGTCCACCTGGTGCTCGGCTCCGACTACCGCGACCTGCGCGACTGCCCGCCGCGCTTTCGCGCCTGGACCCGCAACCTGGAGGCGACGGTCGGCCTGAACGACGTCTGGTGGTCGGGCAACCCCGACTTCCGCATCCTCGAGCCGCTGACGCCGGTCGAGGGCGAGACCGTGGTGCAGAAGACCACCAACGGCGCCTTCAACGGCAGCGACCTGGACCGGGTGCTGACCCGCATGGGGCTGACCAGCCTGGTGATCACCGGCGTGGTCACCAGCGCCTGCGTCGATACCACGGCGCGCGACGCCGCCGACCGCGGCTACGACTGCCTGCTGGTGGCCGAGGCCACGGCCGACTACGACGCCGAGATGCAGGCCGCCAGCGTGCGCTCCTTCGGACTCAACTTCGGCCGCGTGGCGGAGACGGCCGACAGCGTGATCGCCGCGATCGAGCGGGGCGAGCGGCTCTAACCCGCGGGCGCGGCCAGACCGGCGCTGCACGCAAGGCTGCCCGCCGAGTGCAGGAACGCTCTTGATCGCGCGGGGCGGCCTCTCAGATCATGGCCACGGAGTTCGCGACGCCAGCGGCCGGCCCATCCGGGGCCGGCGGCGGCGAAGACCGTGCCCGGCGGTCTCCGCCACGGGGCCCAAGGGGGCAAGCCGGCGCCAGCGCGCGGCCGGCCGCCCCCTGGCGCCGCGGCGGGGCCGTCCAGCCATGACAAGGAGTCTCAATGCTGCGGAAGACGGAGTTCTACATCGACGGCGCCTGGGTGGCGCCGGGCGAGTCCAAGACGCTGGAGGTCATCAACCCGGCCGACGAGCAGGCCTTCGCCACCATCTCGCTGGGCAGCGCGGCCGACGTCGACACCGCGGTGGCGGCGGCGCGCCGGGCCTTCGGGCCCTGGGCCGAAACGCCGGTGGCCGAGCGCATCGCCCTGCTGGAGAAGCTGGCCGAGATCTACAAGCGCCGCCTGCCCGAGATGGCCGAGACCATCTCCAAGGAGATGGGCGCGCCCATGTCGCTCGCGGTCAACGCCCAGGCCGCCGCCGGCCTGGGCCACACCAAGGCCTTCCTGCGCGACCTCAAGGCCTTCGAGTTCGAGTATCCGCTCTATCCGGACAAACCGGAGGAGCACATCGTGCACGAGCCGATCGGCGTCTGCGGCCTGATCACGCCGTGGAACTGGCCGATGAACCAGGTCACGCTGAAGGTGATCCCGGCCCTGGGCGTGGGCTGCACCGTGGTGCTCAAGCCCTCGGAGATCGCGCCGCTGTCGGCCATGCTGTTCGCCGAGATGATCGACGAGGCCGGCTTCCCGGCCGGCGTGTTCAACCTGGTCAACGGCGACGGCCCGACGGTCGGCGGCGCCATGTCGGCCCACCCGGACATCGACATGATGTCCTTCACCGGCTCGACCCGTGCCGGCGTCGCGGTCACCAAGGCGGCGGCCGACACGGTCAAGCGGGTGACGCTGGAGCTGGGCGGCAAGGGCCCCAACCTGATCTTCGCCGACACCGACGTGGCCAAGGCGGTCAAGCGCGGCGCGCTGCACTGCTTCAACAACACCGGCCAGTCCTGCAACGCGCCGACGCGCATGCTGGTCGAGCGGACGATTTACGAGGACGCGGTCGGCATCGCCATGGAGACGGCGAACGCCTGCAAGGTCGGCAACCCGGCCGAGGAGGGCAACCACATCGGCCCGCTGTCCTCGGCGGCGCAGTTCGAGAAGGTGCAGAACCTGATCCAGGTCGGCATCGACGAGGGCGCGCGCCTGGTCGCCGGCGGCCTCGGCCGGCCCGAGGGCTTCAACCGCGGCTACTATGCCCGCCCGACGGTCTTCGCCGACGTCGACAACGAGATGACCATCGCGCGCGAGGAGATCTTCGGCCCTGTGCTGTCGATGATCCCCTTCGACAGCGAGGAGCAGGCCATCGAGATCGCCAACGACACGCCCTACGGCCTGACCGCCTACGTCCAGAGCGACGACGTGGAGCGGATGCGCCGCGTGTCGAAGAAGCTGCGCTCCGGCATGGTGCAGATGAACGGCGCCTCGCGCGCCGGCGGCAGCCCCTTCGGCGGCTACAAGATGTCCGGCAACGGCCGCGAGGGCGGCCGCTGGGGCCTGGAGGACTTCATGGAAGTCAAGGCGATCAGCGGCTGGAAGTAGCCGGCCGGCCACGCGCCGGCGACTGGTGCAAGGCGCGCCGGGAGGGCCCCCGGCGCGCCTTGTCTTTTTCGCGTGGCCGCCGCCTGCGCGCGCGCCCCTACGAGGCGGACAGCAGCTCGGCCACGGCGGCGGTCAGGGTCTCGGCCAGGTGCGTGCGGTCGTCGGGCGTCATCGGCAGGCTGAGGAAGACGTCGCCCCGACCGGTCAGCCGCACGCCGCGCTCCAGGCAGGCCAGGTGCAGCAGGGCGCGCAGGCGCTGCGTCCGCGCCGTCACCTCGGCGGCCCGGCGCGGCAGGCGCGCGCCATAGTGCAGACTGAGCAGCGAGCCGGCGCCGCTGGCCCGCACCGGCAGCCCCGCCGCCGCCAGGCGGCCGTTGAGGTCGGCCTGGAAGGCGGCGGCGTCGCGGGCGAAGGCCTCCGCCCGCGAGACGGTGAAGACCCGCGTCAGTCCGGCCAGGCCGGCCGCCATGGACAGCACGTTGTTGTTGAAGGTGCCGGCGTGCTTCAGGGCGTCGGCGCGGCGCGGATCGAAGCGCTCCATGATCTCCGCCGCGCCGCCGAAGGCGGCCAGCGGCAAGCCGCCGCCCAGGTACTTGCCCAGGGTGGTCAGGTCCGGGCGCAGGCCGAGCTGGCCCTGGACGCCGGCCGGGCCGCAGCGCGCCGTCTTCACCTCGTCGAAGATCAGCAGGCAGCCGTGGCGCTGCGTCTCTTCGCGCAGCCTGCGCAGGAAGTCCGCCTCGCCGGGGATGTTGCCGGCCGCCCCCAGCACCGGCTCGACCAGCACGGCGGCGATCTCCCCGCCGGCGTGCGCCAGGGTCGCGGCGAGCGTCTCGGGATCGTTATAGGGCAGCACCACCCAGGGAAAGGGCGCGTTCATCGGGCTGCCGCCGCCGGCGAAGGTCAGCACGCCGCCATGGTAGGCGCCGTCGAACACCACCACCTTGTCGCGGCCGGTGACCGCCCGCGCGGTGACCAGCGCCAGCAGGTTGGCCTCGGTGCCGGAATTGCAGAAGCGCAGCCGCTCGATGGTGGCGAAGCGCTCGCAGACGGCCTGCGCCAGCCGGGCCTCCCAGCGGTTGGGCCCGCCCAGGGTGATCCCCTCCGCCATGGCCGCCGCGACGGCCTCGTGGATCGCCGGCTCCGAGTGTCCGTAGAGCCCGGCCGAGAACTCGCCGACGCAGTCCAGATAGACATGGCCGTCCAGGTCGGTGACGTAGGCGCCGGCGCCGGAGCGGATCGTCAGCGGAAAGGGCTCGTGGTGCAGCACCGAGCGGGTGTTGCCGCCGGGCAGCCAGGCGGCCGCATGGTCGCGGGCCGCGCGGCTGCGCGGGTTGGCCTCGGCATAGCGCCGGCGGGCGGCGGCCAGGCGCGCGTCGTCGTCGGGGATCGTGCCGGCCGCTTCCATCACGGCGCGTCCGGCGCCGTCACGCAGGGCAGCTCGTCGGGGATGACCAACGGCGCGGCGGTGCTCTCGCGAAGCTGCGCGGCGGTCACGCCCGGCGCCGCGGCCCGCACCTGGAAGCCGCCCCCCGCCCGGTCGATGTCGAGCATCGCCAGATTGGTGAAGACGCGGGTGACCACGCCGGCCCCGGTCAGCGGAAAGCTGCAGCGCTCGCGCAGCTTCGGCGCGCCGTCACGCGCCAGATGCTCGGTCAGCACCCAGATCTCGCGCGCGCCGGCGACCAGGTCCATCGCCCCGCCGACCGCCGGGATGGCGTCGGGCGCGCCGGTCGACCAGTTGGCGATGTCGCCGGCCGAGGAGACCTGCATCGCCCCCAGGATGCAGACGTCGATGTGGCCGCCGCGGATCATCGCGAAGCTGTCGGCATGGTGGAAGAAGGAGGCGCCGGGCAGCAGCGTCACCGGCTTCTTGCCGGCGTTGATCAGCTCCGGGTCCTCCTGCCCCGCCGGCGGCGGCGGCCCGAAGCCGAGGATGCCGTTTTCCGTGTGGTAGAGGATCTCGCGCCCCTCGGGCACGAAGGCGGCGACCCGGTCGGGCATGCCGATGCCGAGGTTGACCACCGCGCCGTCCCACAGCGCCTGCGCCGCGCACCAGGCCACCTGGTCGCGGCTCCAGCCGGCCGGCGCGGCCGCACCTGCCGTCTCGGTCTGGGTCTTGGCCTCTTTCGCCTGCGTCATGGATAGACTGCTCCCTGCTCCACCAGGATGCTCTCGGTCTGCGGCGCGGCGACCTCCACCACGCGGTCGACGAAGACGCCGGGGGTGACCACCGCCTCGGGGTCGATCTCTCCGGCCGGCACGACCTGGCGCACCTGCACCACGGAGAGCGCGGCGGCCATGCACATGATCGGCCCGAAGTTGCGCGCCGCCTTGCTGTAGAGGAGGTTGCCCATGCGGTCCGCGCGCTCGGCGCGCACCAGCGCCAGGTCGGCGGTCAGCGCGCGCTCCAGCACGTAGTCGCGCCCGTCGAAGCGCCGGGTTTCCTTGCCCTCGGCCAGCGGCGTGCCGGCCGCAGTGGGCGTGTAGAAGGCCGGGACGCCGGCGCCGCCGGCGCGGATGCGCTCGGCCAGCGTGCCCTGGGGCACCAGCTCCAGCTCGATCTCGCCCTTGCGGTAGGCCTCGGGGAAGACGGCCGAGCGCGAGGAGCGCGGGTAGCTGCAGACCAGCCGGCGCACGCGGCCGGCGGCGATCAGCGCGGCCAGCCCGACGCGGCCGTTGCCGGCGTTGTTGCTGATCACGGTCAGGTCGCGGGCGCCCTGGTCGATCAGGGCGTGGATCAGTTCGATCGGGCTGCCGGCCTCGCCGAAGCCGCCGATCATCACGACGGCGCCGTCGCGCACGTCGGCGAGCGCCTCGGCGGCGTCGCGCCGCTGCTTGTCGATCATGCCTTGCCTCCTTGGGTGACGACGCGGTCCAGCGCCCGGCCGAAGCGGCGGACGATCTCCGCGATCTCCTCCTCGCTGACGGTGTAGGCCGGCGCGAAGAGCACATGGTCGCCGCGCCGTCCATCGACGGTCCCGGCGCCAGGATAGACCATCAGGCCCTCCTCCAGAGCGGCCGCCTTCAACGCGGCGGCGATCCCCAGCTCCGGGTCGAAGGGCGTCTTGCCGGCCCGCTCGGCGACCAGCTCGAGCCCCAGGAACAGCCCGCGCCCGCGGATGTCGCCGACATGGGGATGCCCGGCGAAGGCCGTCTCCAGGGCGCAGCGCAGGTCGGCGCCGCGTCGGCGCACCGCCTCCAGCAGGCCCTCCTCGGCGACGATCTGCTGCACCGCCAGGGCCGCGGCGCAGGCCACGGGATGGCCCATGTAGGTATAGCCGTGGCGGAGCTGCCCGCTGCCGTCGCGCAGCGCGGCGACCACCGCCTCGCCGGCGACCACCGCGCCGATCGGCGCGAAGCCGCCGCCCAGGCCCTTGGCCAGGGTCACCAGGTCGGGGCGGACCCCGTCCTCGGCACAGGCGAAGAAGCTGCCGGTGCGGCCGGTGCCGCACATGATCTCGTCGAGGATCAGCAGCACCTCGTAGCGGTCGCAGATCTCGCGCACGCGCCGCAGGTAGCCGGGCGCCGCCGGCACGCAGCCCAGCGTGGCGCCGACCACCGGCTCGGCGACGAACGCGGCCACGCTGTCCGGCCCCAGCTCCACGATCGCCTGCTCCAGCGCGTCGGCCGCCCGCCGGCCGTAGGCCTCTGCGCTCTCTCCGGCGCGCTGCAGGCGGTAGGCGTAGCAGGGCTCGATCAGATGGGCGTCGAACAGCAGCGGCGCGTAGGGCGCGCGGCGGGCCAGGTTGCCGCCGATCGACAGCGCCCCCAGGGTGGCGCCGTGGTAGCTCTGGCGCCGGGCGATGACCCTTGCCTTTTCCGGGCGCCCGCGCTCGATCCAGGTCTGGCGGACCAGCTTCAGCGCCGCCTCCATGGCCTCCGACCCGCCCGAGCAGTAGAGCACCCGCGACAGCCCGGCCGGCGCCTGGGCCAGCAGCAGCTCGGCCAACGCCTCGGCCGGCTCGGAGGTGAAGAAGGAGCTGTGGGCGAAGGCCAGGGTCTCGGCCTGGCGGCGCATCGCCTCGACCACGCGGGGCTCGCCGTGGCCGAGGCAGGAGACCGCGGCGCCGCCGGAGACGGCGTCGAGGTAGTCGCGCCCCTCGGCGTCGCGCACCCACAGACCGTGCCCGCTCACCGCGCACGGCGGCGGCTGGCGCAGGCTGCGATGCAGCACGGAGGTCATGCCGCCCCTCCCTTGTCCGCGGCGCCCTGATTTCCGGCGCCCTGATTTCCGGCGCCCTGATTTCCGGCGTCCGCATCCTTGGCCGCCTGGCCGAAGTAGCCGTTGCGCGCGTCGCGCGCCGCCAGCGCCGGGTCGCGCGCACCCGGATCGCCGTAGCCGCCGCCGCCGGGGGTCTCCACCTCGATCCAGTCGCCGGCCTGCAGCACGAAGCCCTCGCCCTTGGAGACATGCTCGGGCACGGTCTCGCGGTCGCCCTGGCCGATGCGGATGCTGTTCGGCGCCCCCGCCTCGCCGCCCAGGATGCCCGGCGGGCCGAAGCGGCCGTGGTCCATCAGGAAGGAGGCCTTGCCGGTGCCGCGCAGCAGGCGGATGCGGTAGTTGACCCCGAAGCCGCCGCGAAAACGCCCGGCGCCGCCGGAGCCCTCGCGCAGGGCGAAGCGCTCGAACAGCAACGGGTAGCGCTGCTCCATGATCTCCACCGGCTGGCTCTTGGAGATGCCGATGGTCGAGCAGCCGTTGGAGATGCCGTCGCCGCTCCACCAGCCGCCGTAACCGCCGCCGGAGAAGAAGTACATGATGTAGCCGCGGTCCTCGGCCGGATCGACGCCGCCCAGGCTGAGGTTGCCGCTGGTGCCGGCCGGCGCCGCGAAGAGGCGCTCGGGAATGGCCTCCGACAGGGCCAGGAAGACCGCCTCCATGACCCGCTGCGAGACCTCGGCGGCGCAGCCCGCCACCGGGCGCGGATACTCGGCGTAGAGGAAGGTGCCGCGCGGCTCGGCCACCCGGATCGGCCGGAAGCAGCCGGCATTGACCGGCACGTCCGGCAGGATGTGCTTCATCGCCATGTAGACCGAGGAGAGCGTCGTCGCCCAGACCGAGTTCATCGGCCCGGCGCAGGGCGCGCTGGAGCGCGAGAAGTCGAAGCTGATGTCGGAGCCGTCGACGGTGATGTCGACGCTGATCTCCAGCGGCGCGTTGACGACGCCGTCGCTGTCCAGGTGGGCGGTGGCGGCGTAGCGCCCGTCGGGGATCTCCGCGATCTGCGCGCGCATCATCCGTTCCGAGCGGGTCTCCAGCTCGGCGATCGCCGCCTCCACCGTCTCGCGGCCGTAGCGGTCGAGCAGCGCGGTCAGGCGCTTGGCGCCGGTCGACAGGGCGGCGATCTGCGCCTTGATGTCGCCGATCCGCTCCTCGGAGACGCGGATGTTGGCCAGGACCAGGCTGACGATCTCCTGGTTCATCACGCCGTCCTCCACCAGCTTGACCGGCGGAATGCGCAGGCCCTCCTGATGGATCTCGGTGGCGGTGCTGTTGAAGCCGCCGGGCACCATGCCGCCGGTGTCGGGCCAGTGGCCGGTGTTGGCCAGGTAGCACCAGAGCTCGCCGCGGTAGTAGAAGGGCCGCACCATCTTGACGTCCATCAGATGGGTGCCGCCCAGGTAGGGGTCGTTGAGCAGCACCACGTCGCCGTCGTGCAGCTCGGCGCCGCGCTCGGCGATGACGCAGCGCGTGGTCTCCTGCATCACGCCGATGAAGATCGGCAGCCCGAGGGCGCCCTGCGCGATGACGCGGCCGTCGCCCAGGCCGTAGATGCCGTTGGAGCGGTCGTAGGACTCCGAGATGACCGGCGAGAAGGAGGTCTTCTCGTGCACCAGGTCCATTTCGCTGCAGACCTGCTGCAGGCCCTTCTCGATCACCGTCAGGGTCACGGGGTCGACGCCTGCCGGGGCGGCGGCGCCGGACGCGAGTTCGTTCTTGGTCATGGGGGACCTCCGGATTAACGGCGGCGTCAGCGCCCGCCGACCTCGATCAGGATGTTGCCGACGGCGTCGACGCGGGCCTCGGCGCCCGGATCGATCACCAGGGTGGTGTCCGACTGCTCGACGATCGCCGGCCCGCTGATGCGGGCGTCGACCGCCAGGGCGTCGCGGCGGTAGACCGGCGTGCGCCGCCAGGTGCCGTCGAAGAAGACCTCGCGGCGCGCGATCTCGGCGGCCTCCAGGCTGGCCTGGCTGACGGGGCGGAACAGCGCCAGGTCGAGCGGCGGGCGCTGCCCGATCACGGTGGTGCGCAGGTTGACCAGCACCGGCACCATCTCCGGCAGGGACAGGTCGAAGCGCGTCTCGTAGGCGGCGGCGAAGGCGGCGCGCACCCGCTCCGGCTCGAAGCCGTCACCGTCCAGCGGCAGGCGCAGCACGTGCGACTGGCCGCGGTAGAGCAGATCGACCTCGTGACGGACCTCGATGGCGTCGACGCCGACGTTCTCGCGCGCCAGCAGCGCCCGGCCCTCGTCCGCCTGGGCGCGCAGCACCCGGGTGACCTCGGCCGGGTCCAGGTCGGGGAAGGCGGTGTTGACCGTCTGCACGAAGTCGTGGCGCACGTCGGCCAGGATGCAGCCCAGGGCCGAGGTCAGGCCGGGGAAGCGCGGCACCAGCACCTGCGGGATGCCCAGCTCGCGGGCGATCGCCACCGCGTGCAGGGGCCCGGCGCCGCCGTAGGGCATCAGCGCGAAGTCGCGCGGGTCGTGCCCCTTGTCGATCGAGATCAGGCGGATGGCGCCGGCCAGCTCGTTGACTGCGACGTCGAGAATCGCCGCCGCGCTCTGCTCCGCATCGAGGCCGAGCGCACCGCCGATGCGCGCCTCCAGGGTCTCGGCGATGCGCGCCAGCGGCGCCGCCCCCTCGGCGCCGATCACCGAGTCCGGGTTGATGCGGCCGAGCAGGAAGTTGGCGTCGGTGATCGTCGGCTCCTGCCCGCCCCGGCCGTAGCCGATCGGCCCCGGCGTGGAGCCGGCGCTTTCCGGGCCGACGCGCAGCATGCCGGCCTTGTCCAGGTGCGCGATGCTGCCGCCGCCGGCGCCGATGGTGTGGATGTCGATCATCGGGATGCGGATCGGCACCGCGTAGGCCAGGTCCTTCTCGGCGGTGATCACCGGCTCGTTGTCGATGATCAGCGCCACGTCGTAGCTGGTGCCGCCCATGTCGCCGGTGATGACGTTGGAGATGCCGGAGGCCTTGGCGATCTCGGCCGCCGCCAGCACCCCGGCCGCCGGGCCCGACATCACCGTGTGGGCGGCGTGCTCGCCGACCACCGAGGCCGCCATCATGCCGCCGTTGGCCTGCATCACCAGCAGCTCGTTGCGGAAGCCCTCAGCCCGCAGGTCCTCGGCGACGCGGGCGATGTAGCGGGTGACGATCGGGCGGATGGCGGCGTGGATGGCGGCCGTGCTGCCGCGCTCGAACTCGCGCATCTCGCGCACGATCTCGTGCCCGGCCACCACGTTGTCGTTGGGCCAGAGACGCCGCACGATCTCCGCGCAGCGCAGCTCGTGCGCCGGGTTCACGTAGGCGTGCAGGAAATGGATCACGACCGACTCGACCCCGGCCTCGACCAGGGCGGCGACCGCGGCCTCGACGCCGGCCTCGTCGAGCGGCGTGACGACCTCGCCGCGGGCGTCGATCCGCTCGTCCACCTCCAGGCGGTCGCGGCGCTCGATCAGCGGCTCGAAGCTGCCCGACAGGCCGTAGGCGTAGGGCCGGGTGCGCCGGCCCAGCTCCAGGGCGTCGCGGAAGCCGCGGGTGGTGATCAGGCCGGTGCGCGCGCCCTTGCGCTCCAGCACCGCGTTGGTGCCGGCGGTGGTGCCGTGGACCAGCCAGTCGATCGCCTCCGGCGCGACCTTCAGCTCGTGGATGCCCTGCAGGAAGCCACGGGCCCGGTCGTCGACGGTGGTCGGCACCTTGGTGGTGCGGAAGTTCCCGCTCTCGCCGTCGATGAGAATAAAGTCGGTGAACGTGCCGCCGACATCCACCCCTACGTTGATCTGGCTCACCGCTTGCTCCCTAGTGGATCGCATCTTTCCGCTTGAATTCCGGAAATCAAAACTCTATTCTGTTTTTCGATACTAGCAGAGCGAACCCGGCGGCGGTCAACTGTCAAGTCGCAGCGGCCTGGCCGCTCCTGCGGACAGGCGCGGCGCCGATCGAAGCGGGCCGGGCGCTCGGGGCGCCACGAACGGGCGAGGGAGACACGAGGCATGGCAGGCGACCGCCAGGGACCGTTGGCGCGCTACCTGACGATTCTGGAAATGGTGGCGGCGTCCCATCGCGGCCTGACGCTGACCGACATCGCGGTGCTGACCGGCCTGCCCAAGCCGACGGTCCACCGGCTGGTCGGCGTGCTGCTCGACACCGGCGCCCTGCGCCCCGACGAGGAGGGGCGCAAGACCTTCCGCATCGGCGCGCGGCTCTGGACCATCCTGCATCTCGCCCAGGACGAGCGGATTGTCGCCAACTACGCGCAGCTCGTGTGCAACGAGCTGGCGGCGAAGCTGGGCGAGACCTGCTACCTGGTCCGCCTGGGCTGGGAGAACATCCGCTCCATCGCCCGCGCGGTGCCGGATCAGGGCCACGGCCTGCACGTGCTGCCCGGCGACGTGCTGCCGCCCCATGCCGCCGCCTCGGCCCGCGCCATCCTGGCCTTCCAGTCGGATGCCGTGACCGCGCGCATCCTGCGCGAACCGCTGCCGCAGCTCACTCAGCGCACCTGCACCGATCTGGCCGGGGTGCGCGCGAGCCTGGCCGAAGTCCGCGCCAGGGGCTACGCGGTCTGCGACCGGGAGATCGACGACAACGTCATGGCCTACGGCTATCCGGTGCATCTGCCGGGCAGCGGCGTGCTCTACTCCATCGGCGTCACCGGCCCCTGCAGCCGGCTGCGCGCCCAGCCGGAGGAGGCCTGGATCGCCGAGCTGCGCGCGGCCGCCAAGCGCTTTGCCGAGATGCTCACCACCGTCGAGACCTGAGGCGGGCACCGCCCCGCACGACTCGACCTGGCGGATCCCCGGCGCGGACAGGAACCGCCCGAGACCAGACTCCTCGAGTGATGCTCTGCGACCTGGCGACTCGCCCAGGCGAGTCACGCAGGTCGGGCATCTGCTCTACCACACTAAAGTGAGAGCGAGGTCTCGCGACCGGCGGACCCGCGGTGCGGGTCCAGACGGTCGCACATCGCTCTAGAGCGATGCCCGACCTGATCGAATCGCATTTGCGATTCGCCAGGTCGGACAGCATCACTCTAACACTATGGCTTAGGGCGGTTTTGGGCCGATCGGCAGACCCACGTCGTGGTTCCACTCGATCGGAAACCGCCCTAGAACAGGCTGTCCGGCAGCAGCATCACGATCTCCGGAAAGGCGATCAGCAGCCCCACCCCGGCCAGCATCAGCGCGATGAACGGCAGCACCGAGCGGTAGATGTCCACCATGGTCACCGAGGCCGGCGAGACGCCGCGCAGATAGAACAGGTTGTAGCCGAAGGGCGGCGTCAGGAAGCCGATCTCCATCATCACGATGAACAGAATGCCGAACCAGACCGGGTCGAAGCCGAGCTGGAGCACGATCGGCACGAAGATCGGCGCGGTGATCATGATGATGCCGACCGTGTCCAGCACCATGCCGAGCAGCAGCAGGATCAGCATCATCCCGAGCAGCACCACGTAGCGGTCGACCTCCAGCCCCAGCACGAAGCCCTCGATCATGCGCGAGGCGCCCATCGCCGTGTAGAAGGTGGACAGCGCCGAGGCGCCGATGATGATCCAGAAGATCATGCAGCTCAGCAGCAGGGTCTCGCCGCAGCTCTCGCGCAGCACCGGCCAGCTCAGGCGCCGGCGCGCCGCGGCGGCCAGGATGGCGCCGGCGGCGCCCACCCCGGCGGCCTCCGATACGCTGGCGATGCCGGTCAGGATGGAGCCCAGCACGCCGACCACCAGCGCCAGCGGGAAGATCAGCCCCTTCAGGCCGACCAGCTTCTCGCGCCAACTGTAGGTGCGCAGCTCGGCGCCGCCGGCCAGGGCCGGCTGCAGCCAGCCGCGCGCCAGCAGGTAGGCACAGAACAGCGCCGCGATCAGCAGGCCCGGCAGCACGCCGCCGGCGTAGAGCTTGCCGATCGAGGTGCCCGAGACCAGGCCGTAGACGATCATCGTCACGCTGGGCGGAATGAGGATGCCGAGCGAGCCGCCGGCCGCGACCGAGCCGAGCGCCATGTCCTTGCCGTAGCCGCGCGAGAGCATCGCCGGCACCGCCAGCATGCCCATGGAGATGGTCGCCGCGCCGCTGATGCCGGCCATCGCGGCAAAGAGGGTGCAGATGAAGATCGTGCCGATCGCCAGGCCGCCGCGCAGCGACCCGAAGAAGCGCTGCATGGTGTCGTAGAGGTCTTCCGCGATGCGCGAGCGCTGCAGCATGGCGGCCATGAAGATGAACAGCGGGATCGCCAGGTACTCGAAGCTCGAGGTGGCCGCGAAGGCGCGCATCGGCACCATGTTCAGGGCCATCGGGCTCCAGAACAGGTAGATCATGCCGATGCTGAGGCCGCCCAGCGCGAAGGCGATCGGCACGCCGATGCCCAGCAGCAGCAGCATGCCGCCGAACAGCAGCGCGGTGACGAGAACGGGATCGGCCATGGGGTCAGTCCTGCTCTTGGCCGCCCCGGGCGGCGGCATCGGGGTCGAGGACGTCGCGCCAGAGGCGCAGGACGTGGCCCAGCCAGGCCAGGCCCAGCAGCACGCCGCCCAGCGGGACCAGCAGCTTGGCCGCCCAGACGGGCCCGCCCCAGCCGCCGGTCGCCGAGCGCTCGCCCATGGCGAAGGAGGAGGCGAAGAAGTCGCCGCCCATCCAGATCAGCACGCCGATGAAGACCGCGGCGAACAGGCTGGAGCAGAAGGTGTCGACCAGGGCCTTGGCGCGCGGGCCGAGGCCGCCGAAGACCACGTCGACCCGCACGAAGTTGCCGCGCAGCAGCGCGTAGGGCCCGCCGAGGAAGATCAGCGCCGTCAGCAGCCAGGTGCTCAGCTCGTGCGCCCAGGCCGAGGGCTGGCCGAAGGCGCCGCGGGCGATCATCTCGAAGCCGATCAGGCCGATCATCGCCAGGACCAGGAAGGAGACGCCCCGTCCGATCGCCGTCAGGGCCCCGTCCAGAATACGCACCACGCGGTCCAGCATCGTCCCTCTCCCCGTCCCGCTCCTCGTCCAAGTCCCGCCGGCGCAGGCCGGAGGTCCCGGGGCGCGCGCCGCCGGGACCTCCCTCTCACCTGACCTGCGCGCCGGCGGCGCGGCTTAGCGGCCCAGCTCTTCGAGGTAAGCGTCGAGCAGCTCCACGCCGCGGGCGGCCAGCTCGCCCTCCTCGGCGTAGGCCCGCCACAGCTCGCGCGCGGCGGCCTCCATCTTGGCGAACTCCTCGGGCGGCACCCGCGAGATCTCGACGCCGGCGGCCTGCATGGCCTGCATGGCCTTGGCGTCCTCCATGTCGCTGAGCGCCAGGTACTCCAGAGAGGAGGCGACGGCCGCCTCCTGCAGGATCGCCTTGATGTCGTCGGGGAGCTGGTCCCAGGCGCGCTGGTTCACCGCGAAGAAGTTGTTGGGCACCGGCATGGGCGACGGCTGCATGTAGTAACTCGCCACCTCGTGGAAGGAGTTGTTGTAGTTGCCGGCCGGGCTCGCCCAGCGCGCGGCGTCGACAACGCCGGTTGCCAGCGCGGAGTAGATCTCGCCGCCGCTCAGGAAGACCGGGCTGGCGCCCATGGACTCGTACCACTCGGCCTCCAGGCCGAAGGCGCGCACCTTGAGACCCTCGAAATCGGCCATGGAGGTGATCGGCTCCTTCGCCATCATGTCCCACGGCGGCGAGAGCTGCGGGCCGAGGTAGTAGACGCCATGGGCGCCGTAGGCCTCGCGCACCAGCTCCAGAAAGCCCTTCTTGTAGAAGAAGTTGTAGCGCTCGATCGGGGTCCGCAGCGAGCCGGGCACGCCGCTCTCCAGCGAGGCGATGGGGCCCAGCTTGCCGACGTAGTAGCCGCCGGTCAGCACCGCCATCTCGGCCAGGCCCGAACCCACGGCCTCCAGGCCGTCCTTGATCGGGAAGAGCCCGCCGACCGGGAAGATGTCGAAGGTGATCCGGCCGCCGGACATCTCGGTCGCCAGCTCGGCGAACTTCGTCTCCAGCGCGACATAGCCCGGCTCGCCGGCGTTCAGGTTGCTCTGCAGGCGCCAGTGCCAGGTCTCCTCGGCCTGGGCGAGACCGGCCGTCGCGACCGACGCGCCGGCCGCCACCAGGGCGCCCGCGAAGAGGGCTTTCATCCGCTTCATACCACTCACTCCCTTCGGCTCTACTCACTGCGCACGAGCCACGGCCCGGCGTTTGTTGCAGAAAAGTATCGAAAATCGGAATTTTATTTTGTTTTTCAAAAACTGCACGCCGCGCTCTGACCTGTCAAGCCCGCTTGCGGGCGCGGCGGCCGCCACGAGGCGCCGCCGGCCGACCTTTCGCGCGGGCCGGCGCAGCGCCTTTGGAAGCTTTGTGGGAAAGGACCTGTCGACAGGACTGCAGCCGCCGCGCACCGTCCGCCGCGCGACGGGCGGCCCCGGCGAGCAGCCGCCGGCGTTACGGCTGTTCGGCCTGGGCGGCGCGGGCGCGGCGCACGCGCAGCAGCCGCGCGGCATAGCCGATCGCGGTCAGCATGCTCTCCGCCTGGGCGATCCCGCGGCCGGCGATGTCGAAGGCCGTGCCGTGGTCGGGGCTGGTGCGCACGAAGGGCAGGCCGAGGGTGATGTTCACCCCCTGCTCCAGCCCCAGGTACTTCACCGGGATCAGCCCCTGGTCGTGGTACTGGGCGACGACCACGTCGAAGCGGCCCTGGCGTGCCTGCATGAAGACCGTGTCGCCGGGCCAGGGACCGCTGGCGTCGATCCCCTCCGCCTGGGCGGCGCGCACCGCCGGCGCGATGACCTCGATCTCCTCGCGGCCGAAGCGGCCGCCCTCGCCGGCGTGGGGGTTGAGGCCGGCGACCGCGACCCGGGGCCGGGTGAAGCCGAGGGCACGCCCGCCCTCGTCGGCGAAGCGGATGGCGCGCATCTGGGCCGAAAAGTCGGCCGCCGCGATGGCCGCGCGCAGGGCGACGTGGATCGACACCAGCACCGTGCGGATCTCCGCGTTCGCCAGCATCATGGCGACCCGCTCGGCGCCGCCATAGGCGGCCAGGATCTCGGTATGGCCGGGGAAGTCGACCCCGGCGGCGGCCAAAGCCTCCTTGTGCAGCGGCGCGGTGACCAGGCCGCCGACCGCGCCGGCCTTGGCCAGCTCAATCGCCCGGCGCAGCGCCGCGTAGGCCGCCTGCCCCGCCGCGGCGGAGACCGCGCCGTAGGGCGGCGGCGGGTCCAGCGTCCCGGCCTCGATCAGGTTCACCACCGGCCGCTCCCCCGCCTGCGCGAAGCGAGCCTCGGCCGGCTGGGCGATGGATCGCAGCTCGACCTCGCCGCCGCAGAGCGCGAAGGCCCGCGCCATCACCCGGGGGCAGCCGACAACGACGCAGGGCGGCAGCTCCGGCGTCAGCAGGCTGCGGGCCAGGATCTCCGGCCCGATGCCGGCGGGGTCGCCCATGGTCAGGGCGAGAAGTCCGGACGGCGCAGAAACTGAAGGCGCAGAAACTGAAGGCGCGGACACCGAAGGCGCCGACACCGACGGCGCCGACACCGAAGGCGGGGCCGCGGACGGCGGGGTGTCGGGGGGCCGGCTCACGGCCGCGCGGCCGCCGCGTCGAGCGGATAGATCGGGCGGCGCAGCCTGGTGAAGCGGAGCTGGCCGTAATCCGAGGTGCAGACCCCGACGCCGGCGCACTCCACGATCTCGCGCGCGATCTGCTTGAGTCCGGCGCGCCAGTGGATGCGGCTCTTGAGCATGAGGTAGCGCTTCTGCAGGGGGTCGATGCCCAGGCTGAGCAGCGCGTTGATGTCGTGCGGCTCGACGTGGCGGGAGATCAGCGCGATCTCGGCCCGGCCGGTGTCCAGCACCACGGCCGGGCCCATGTTCATCGCCACGCCGGCGTACATCGGCCCCTTGTTGCGGTAGAGCCCGTCGCTGACCGTCTTCACCCGGCCGGTCACCTCCAGCGGCGCGCTCTCGGCCGGGATCGCCGGCATCGCCAGCTTGCCGCCGATCTCCAGGGTCACCCGCGCGCCGATCCCCGCGGCGATCGCCGTCTGCACGGCCGTCGGGTCGTAGATCGCGAAGACCGCGACCTCCTCCAGCTCCTGGCGCAGGATCTCGGCCAGCACCGCCGTGGTGTCCATGGTGCCGCCCGAGGCGGCGTTGTCGTAGTGGTCGAGCAGCACCACCGGCCCCTGCTCCGCCCCCTGCTCCGCCTCCTGCGTTGCCCCCTGGGCCGGGTCCTGCGCCATCGCCTTGGCCCGCGCCACCGACTCGGCCAGCGGCTCCGGCCGGTAGACGAAGGCCTCCCGCTCGCGCCAGGCCAGCTCCAGCAGCTCGTCGCGCAGGTGCGCGGCGAGGGCCGGGTCGCCGTCGGTCACCGCGACCACCGACAGCCCGGCCTCGCGGATGTCGGCGTGGGGAAAGCCGACGAAGAGACTGAGCGCCAGCACCTCCTCGCGCGCCTCCAGCTCGCGGCAGCGGGCCTGCAGCGCGCGGTTGGGCTGGTCGTCGGTGCCCTGGCGCATGACGTGCGGCAGCATGGGCGCGTTGCCCCAGGCGCGGGTCGGCCGGACCGCGCCGCGGATCTGGCGGATCAGCGCCCGGCCGGCGCGCAGCCCGGTCTCGTACATGTCGACATGGGGATAGGTGTGGTAGCCGGCGACCACGTCGGCGTTGGCGACCATCGCCTCGTAGAGATTGGCATGCATGTCGAGCCCGACGGCGATCGGCGTCTGCGGCGCCAGGGCGCGCAGGCGCGCCAGCAGCGCGCCCTCGCCGTCCTCCAGGCGCTCGGTCACCATGGCGCCGTGCAGGTCGAGCAGGATGCCGTCCCAGCCGCCCTGGCCGACCGCCGCGCAGATCGCCTCGGCGATCTCCTCGTAGGCCGCCTGCTCGACCGGGCCGCTCGGCCAGGCCTCGGCCGCGATGGCGACCTCGACCTCGGCGCCGGCCTCGGCGGCGGCGGCCAGGTAGCCGCCGAGCACCGTGCCGGTGGCGCGGTAAGCGGCCAGCGCCTCCGCCCCGCGCGGCGGCGCGTCGCCGGCCCGCGCGAAGCGCGCGAGCGGCGTGGGCACCGGCGAGAAGGTGTTGGTCTCGTGCTTCATCATGGCGAGCAGCAGGCGCATGCGGAGCCTCCAGGCGGGGGATCGTCCAGCGGCGCGGCGCGGGCCCGCCGCCCTGAGCGCGCCGCCGGCCGCGGACGACTCCGGCCGGCGGACGATAGCGGGTGTCGAGCGGCTTTATCCGGATAAAGCCGCGTCAGCTTCCCACGTTTGCCGCCCCGAAGACCAGACCGCCCCCCAGTCCCGCGGTCGGCGCTACCGGCTGGCAGTGGTCAGGACCGCGCCGATGCCGACGAAGGCGCCGCCCGCGGCGCGATTGAACCAGCGGCCATGGCGGGCCAGCCACGGCGCGATGCGCTGGGCCAGCCCCGCCAGCAGCAGCTCGTAGAGCACCTCCACCGCCACGAAGGTGCCGCCGAAAACCAGAAGCTGCAGGGCGAAGGGGGTCTCGGGGACCATGAACTGCGGCAGGAAGGCGGCGAAGAAGATCAGGCCCTTGGGATTCGACACGGCGACCAGGAATCCCTGGTTGAACATCCGCAAGGGCCGCGCCGCGTCCTGGCCCGCGCGCGCCTGCGGACCCGAGGGAATCTGCGGTGCCGGCGCCCGCCAGACGCGCAGGCCGAGATAGACGAGGTAGCCGGCGCCGAGCCACTTGGCCACCGTGAAGGCCTGCTCGGAGGCGGCCAGGAGCGCGCCCAGACCGGCGAGGGAGGCGGCGACCAGCAGGAAGAACCCCAGCGCCCCGCCGAGCACCGTCGACACCGTCGGCCGCACGCCGAAACAGGCGCCATGGGTCAGCGAGAGCAGCCCGTTCGGCCCCGGGGTCAGCGACAGGCCGATGGCCGCCGCAAGGTAGACCAGCCAGATTTCCAGGCTCATGCCACGCCTCCCGTCGAACCTCCGGGCGTTCTATCCCACGGTGCGGCGGTGCCTGTCACGGCCCAAAGCGGGCCCCGACCGCGACGACAAGCGGCGGGCGGCGCTGCTGGACGCGCGCGCGTTGGCCCAGGCGGACACGGTGATCGAGTGGCAGGGCAAGCCGGTCAAGCGCATCCGTGGCGCCTTCGCCAAGGCGGCCCGGCGCGCCGGCGTGCCCTGGTGCACACCGCACACGCTGAAGCATACCGCCATCTCGAACCTGCTTGCGACGGGACGGTTCACGACCGAACAGGTCAGCCGCTACACCGAGACCTCGCAGCGGATCGTCGCCGAAGTCTATCGCCACATGCACCCGGCCGAGATGCAGGAGATGGCCGAGGCGCTGGCCGGCGTGGGCGCGCCCCAGGGCGGGCGTTCACCGTCCATTTCCGCACACCGTGCGCGAAACGCCGACCAGCGATGATGCGGCGTCGCCACAAAATACCTTTATGTATCAAGATCTTGCGATGGTGGGCGCGGCTGGGATTGAACCAGCGACCCCTACGATGTCAATTTAGGGAATTATTACTTTCCTTCGTTTTCCGAATATTTCCCACAATTCGTCAACATATTGATTTTAAACGCATTTTGTGGTATATAAACACGTAGAGGCCTTCCCTATGTTGACCTCGAATTTCACGAATTTGCTTACCCAGTGCTTACTTTTGGCGGGCGGACGCCGGAAATGCCGAAGATCACCAAGCGTGTTGTGGACGCCGCCAAGCCGTCCGATAAGCCAGCTTTCATATGGGACGACACCCTCAAGGGTTTCGGTTTGCTGATCCGCCCTTCCGGGGTCCATTCCTTCATCTATCAATACCGGACGCGGGAGGGACGGAGCCGCCGAACCAGCATCGCCAAGGTGGGGACCATCACTCCCGACAAAGCCCGCGAGATAGCCGAAGGACACGCGGCGACGGTCAAGGCAGGGGGCGATACCCTGGACGCCAAGGCCAAGGCACGGGACGCCATGACCGTGAATCAACTGCTTGACCTCTACCTCGGCTCGTCCCGGTTCAAGGAGAAAGCCCCTTCCACCAAGTCAATCGAGCCGGGACGCATCAATCGTCACCTACGCCCTCTGCTGGGCCGGTCCTATGTGCATAAGCTGACCACCGAGGATATCCGCCGCGCCCGTGACGCCATCCGCGACGGCAAGACGGCGACAAATGAGAAGACCGGCAAGCGGGGCCGTGCCCGCGTTACCGGCGGGGCGACCACGGCGCGGGACACCATCGCCCTTCTGCGCGCGGTCCTCAATTGGGCAATCGAAGAAGGATACATCCGGCGAAATCCAGCTCAGGGTATCAAGCTGGGATCGAGTGGACGGCGCGAGACCATCCTGGATGGGAAAGGATATGAACGCCTGTTCGCCGCCCTGACCCGGATGGAGGCCGACAAGCGCATCCGATCCGCCGTGGCGGATGCCGTGCGCGTCATCGCGTTGACCGGGGCGCGCCGCTCCGAGATCGCCGGGCTGCGGTGGCGTCATGTGGACCTGAAAGCGGGAACCATCACCCTTCCCCCGACCTCGCACAAGGCCGGACACAAGACGGGGCAATCCCGGACGATCCACCTTCCCGCAGCTGCCATCGAAATCATCGAGCGGCAGGACCGCAGCGGATCGGACGATTTCGTCTTCCGACCGGCCAAGGGGGACGGTGGGACCATCGCTCTATCGAAGCCTTGGCGGGCAATCCGCAAGGAGGCCAAATTGCCCGAAGGGTTCGGGTTGCACGGGCTGCGGCATACCCTGGCATCCATGCTGGCGATGAGCGGCGGACAGGCTTCGGAAATCCAAGCCGCGCTCGGCCATTCGACCATCGCCATGGCAGCGAAATACGTCCACTGGGCCGACAGCGCGCACAAGACCTTGGCCGAACGCGCCGCCGCCCCTGCGCTGGCAGGCCTCAACGGCAGCACAGCGCCGCAAGCGGACGGGGAATAAAGGCCTCAGATTCCACAGGAAATATTCTGCCAATGAAAAAAATTGGCCCCCGCCACAGGGCAATTACGGCGTTTCCCGGTATATAAGACTCCGTCGGCACTACCGGCGGGAAGCAAGAAGCCGGAGGCAGCCACATGCAACAGCAGTATTTTCGGCGGGCGCAGGCCGCCAAGTTCATCACCGACACCTGGGGCATCCCATGCAGCCCCGCCTACCTCGCCAAGCTGGCGGTTACCGGCGGAGGGCCGCCCTTCCGAAAGATCAGCCGATTTCCTGTCTACGCCAAGGCCGACCTCGTGGCGTGGGTGGAATCGCGCAGCACAGGGTTGCTGACCTCGACTTCAAGCCAGCCCCGGCGAAAGGGATTTCAGGACGCCGGGAGGCCCTTTGCCGATATGGCAAGCGAGCAAGAAACTCAATAAAAACAAATAGTTGACACCTTCTGAGGGTCTGGTTTGTTTAAGATAGGGGGCGTGTGCGCCCCCTGTATCACGACGAACCTGAAAACCTATGGAGGTCAACCATGAACACCGAAACCACCCATGACGACGGCTTCATCGTCCTTCCGGCGGCTTCCGGCGGCGGTGCCCTGCTGCGCCGCAGCCAGATCGCGGGCGGACGCCCCAACGGGGCGGACGGGGCCATCGTCTACTTGGCTGCGGGGCCGAGCATCTACACCACCGCGACGATCCCGCAGATCGCCCGTTACCTGCGGGCGGATATGGCGGACGTTCGCGCCGAGTAGCCCAACGTGGATGCCGTCGGCTGAACGCCGGCGGCATCCGCTCTTCTTGGAGAGAACCCAATGCGCGTCTCTCACTCCGCAATGCCCTATGTGGACATAGAGCCGCACCTAGCGTCGGGGTCTATCCCCGCCGCGCGAGAGATGCCCGTAGTGTTGACCGATGCCTTGGTTCGGGTCGCCCAACCGAGACAACGGGAAACTTGGGTACCGGATAAGGAAAGCCCTTGGCTCGCGCTGCGTATCCGCCCGACCGGGAACAAGAGCTTCTATTTCCACAGCTCCGGCCGCGAGGAATTTGGGACGTGGCGGGAGCAGATCGGCAATGCCGAAACCTACACCGTGGCCGAGGCCCGGAGGAAGGCAGAATGGATTGCAGCCCGTCTCGCCAATGGCGAACGCCCCACGAAGGCAAGACCACGCCGCAATGCGCCCTTCGAGAAAGCGGTCTCCGAATATTTCCGAAGCCATCCTCCGGCATCATCCGATTGGTTCATGACGGTAAAGAGCCTGTTCGACCGATATCTTATTCCGCGATTTACCGGGCACCCCCTCCCATCAGTCCGCAAGGATCAATGGCTTCTCGTAATTGAACTGGTTGCCCTGGAACAGCCAGGCCGGGCGATCAATTTGCACAAGGCTTCACGAGCGTTCCTGACATGGGCGTGCCGGAATGGGTTGATCGAAACCAACGTCCTAGCCGCTACCAAACCCGAACTTCCGCCGTCCCGTTCGCCCCGGTTCCTTAGCGTCAACGAACTTGCCGCCATCTTTGATGCGGCCCAGTCCCTTGGACCACCTTGGGCCGCGATGGTCGGCCTGATCATCCTGACCGGCAAGGCGATCAAGGACGTGCGGTGGATGGATGCAAGCCACATCGATTGGGACCAAGGCGCATGGAGGATCGAGAGCCTCCCCACCTATGACGGACTCGATATGCCTGACCGGCGGGTCAAGCTACCGCCGCAAGCAATGGCGCTGCTCGCCCCCTACCGGCAATGGCGGGGACTCTTGTTTCCATCCCCGCGCGGCATCCTGAACCCCAAACCCATCAACCTCCATGGCCGGATCATCGAAGAAGTACGGAACCGAAGCGGCGTTCCGAACCGCTGGGGTATGCGGGACGTCCGACGATCCGTCGCCCGCGAGTTGAAGCGCCTTCGCGGACAACCGGCCTCTCTCGCCGTATGGGCTCAACGCCTGGAAGATGTCCGCGCCGAATCAACCATTCCAACCGACGACATGGAGGACGTGATCCTGTGACCCACGGGCGGGAACACGGTGCGTTGACGCGATGGAACGAAATGAAATGCCCGGAAAAGCAACGCCATCCCAAGCAAGGCCAATCCAACTCAGGAAAACCGTCCGTGGTGAAATCGGGATGAAACCGAACGCAAAAACCGAAACGTCGCCGTGCCGAAGCAGCAAAAACCATGGACGAGTTGAATGGCCGAAATGTCTAGGCAACTCGCACGAAATGCCCCCTGCCAATCCCCACCTGTCGGGGAATCGTTCCGGAAAAATCGGGAGGGATGACGAATCGCGGCGGCGTTCCCCGACCGTGCCGGGGGATAAGGCCGACCCGACGACCGCGAACCATCACCCACCACTGAATCACCTTTTTGATCGGTTTGGTCGACTCGGTATCGAAATGCAGCTGGGGGCCGGAAATTCCGAATGGATTGCCAGCCTGTACTTGATCTCGGATGAGCTGCTTCTGGCACCAGGACCCGAGCCCAGCGAAAAGCGGAGGCCAGAAAAACCACCAAACCACGAATCAGAACGCTCTTGGACATCGTAAATATGGAAGAGGAACAGGAAAAGTAGCCCTGCCTACAAGAAATGCACGGAATATAACCGCTGATCACTGGAATGATTGACCGGAATAATGCTGGACTGGAATAGAAACTGGACCGGACTATTAAAAGGGACTCCCAATAGGGGAGTCCCTTTCTTGCCCCGAAATTGTCTACTTTCCAGAGAGGCGGGTAATCATGCGGGCCGGGTCGGCCCCAAGCGCCTCGGCAACGTCAAGAAATTCGACCACATCAAGCCGCCGTTCCCCGCCCTCGTACTTAGCGACATAGGACTGGGGCTTGCCGAGCCGGTCGGCCACCTCCTGCTGGGTCAGGCCCGCAGAAAGACGTTGCTCCCGCAACAGTGCCAGCAGCCTCTCATGCCGGGGCGTGTAAATGGACTTGTTCATGGAGGACCGCCGGTTGAAACCACCGGCAATCCAATAATCCCATTTGAGAATTATCCCAAAACAGGATATAGTGGTTGGAACGCCCCAAAGCCGGAGGACGGCGGATGAAATACGATCTATCGATGCGCCATTGCGGCACCTGCGGCAGGGAGACGCTGCACGTCAAAGCGGCTAAGCCTACCGTCGCCCGCTATCTTTCAACCATCCTGACCTTGGGCATGAGGCGCGCGGGCCAGAACGGCCCGGCAGAATGCGTCTGCTGTGGTGCAATCCCTAATCCGGAAGGCCGCCACCCGCTCAGGCTACACCTACAGGCAAAGGGCCTTTAGGTCGGGAATAGCGCACACGGCGACACCTAAAACTTGGCGAAACCGCTATTTGGCAAAATGGTTGCGCGTTACGCCAAGCGAGCCAATCCAGGCCGCTAACTTGTGTGGCATTCAGGCGAGCAGTTAGCACAACCATTCGACTGAGGATAAACTTTCTTGGCCTCTCGGACCGCTTCCCGGCAGGAATCAAAGTAACCGAGATAATGGCGGTTTTCCTCGCGAGCCGGGGTCGGGCATCCTTCGGTCTTGTGCACCTCATGATCCCCATTCGGCTGAGCGTTCGTGTTCACATAATAACGCGGCATCTTGCCCCCCATCATCAATGAACTACTATAAGTATGCCTTTTGATCTCTCATTCCACAACTACGGTATCCGCACAAAGACACTGTTAGGAATCACCAGAGTCTAGCTCGCGCGCGAGCGCCTCAAGTGCGGCGATGTCGCGCCCGACGATGGTTTTCGCGCAGTCAACGCAGTAGCGGTCCCAGCTACGGCCATTTCGAACATTGAGGCGTTTGTCGCCACGCTCGATGCGGTGCCGAGCGTTGGCTTGGCAATTGTGAGCCTTTTTGGCTACATCTACCTCTGTACGAATGCGCAGTGATTTAATTCGCGGCATTGAAAACCTCCTGCACTGCGCGCTCAACGATATCAGCAAAATCCTGCTCGATCTGGTCGAGCTCGGGCCGTGTAAACTCATGGCGCTCGCGGGATTGACGACCAGTGGCGGCGTTCACCTGCCGATCAATGGCAGACTTGAGAACAACAAAATTTGTGCGACCAAGGCGCTGCCGGTCGAGGTCGTGGCCTTCCGGGTTGACGCCGCGTTCCCCGAGAATGCGTCCGGTCTCCGTACGCACGCGCATGTCGAGACCGCCGCGCATGGCTTGACGCTGCCGCACGCGCGTCACCGGAACGGGCTCAAGCTCGTCATAAGCCTGCCTCACTTCGTCTGATGTATAACCGCGCTCTTGGAGGACCCTAAGAGCGGCAAGGGCCTCGGGGTCTTCGGCAATCAGGGGGATTTCCTCAAGTCGAATAGAGGTCTGGCTCCGCACGTCGAACCGTTCGCCGTCGCCGAAGTCGCGGGGCGTGGGCTCCACTTCAAGCTCGTCGCCGGAACTAAAATCGAGATCCTCCATGGGAAGAAGCTGGTCGAAGAACTCGCGATCAGCTTCGCTGTATTGCTGGAAGTCGGTCCACCGGCTGGCGACGTTGGCCCCGGCATGGAAAACGACGCTGCCATTGTTGAGGACGTGGCCGGGCGCGTTCTGCTCGATGACGCGCATGATGCGCCCAACGAACTGCACAAAGGGAGAGAGGTTCGCGAAAATGCTGAACACGGCCGCCACCGCAAGGAAGGGGTGGTCAAACCCTTCGCCCAGTTTGCGGACCTGCACGATCACGTCCAGCTCGTGGTTTTCAAGACGCTGCAAGACACGCTCGTTGGCGGCGCTGTCTTCGCGGGAGTGGACATAATCGGCGCGGCGACCACGGGCGCGGTACGCTTCGACAATCTGGCGGCAGTGCTCATAGTTGAGCGCCGAGGCGATAATCTTGAGCCGGTTGTCAGCGGCGGTCTGGCGAAGCCTGTCCAGCTCACGAATGGAGGCATCAACGATAGTGTTGAGCGTTTCGGTCGAGGTCACGATGCTGCGACGGAAATCGGCATCCTGCTCGCCAAGGCGGCGCACTTCGTCAAGGCTGACTTCGGTCTCCTGTCCGTCCTCGCGGCGGACATAGCGGAGGGTGCGGGGATTGAGGACAACGGCCTTGAGGCGCTTGACGTAGCCTTCCTGAATGGCTCGGAACACGGGGTAGGAATAGAGGATGCGCCCGGCCATGAGCTGGCCGTCGGCGCGCAGTGGCGTAGCACTAAAATTGACGATACGGGCTGTCGGGAATTTGGCTTTGAGCGTGGTCCAGGTCTGCGCGACGTTGTGATGGCCTTCATCAAACAGGATGAGGTCAAAGAAGTCGTCCGGCAGGTCCTGGAGCCAGCGATTTTCCTCGCCCTGAAGCTGCTGGATGTTGGTCAGCACAACGTCAGCTTCCTCAAGGTCGGCGCGGTTGGTGGTCGTGCCCCGGATTTCGGCTGGCTCGGGATAGGGCTGGCCGTTCAGCACGCCGCACTTGATGTAGAACATTTCCGGGCGGGCCGGGTCGAAATCGTCGTGAAGCTGCTCGGCGATCTTGACGCCGGGGGCTACGACAAGAGTACGCGTAGCGCGGAAGGCAAAGGGGGCAATCGTTATGCAGCCTGACTTGCCGCAGCCGACCGGCAGAACGATTCCAACCTCGCGCTCCTGCTCATCCGGGTTCCCGGCAAACCGCGCAAGCTCGGCGTATGCCTCACGTTGGGGTGTGCGAAGTTGGGGGTTGCCAGTGATCGAGGGCTCGCGGGTCTGAAAGGGGTTATTCTCCATAGATAGTTCCTTCAATTCCACGCTGGCGAAGCCTACGGGAGGCACGACACGCTAGTGCTCCGTATCCTTGGGCGGGTTGGGATCGTTACCGGGAGCAATGGTGTCCTTACTCCTAATAAGCCCATCGCGGCCCTTGGTGGTGAGTTCGCCGCCGCCCTGGTTCTGGAGCATGTCCTTGGCGGCGTCGATGGCGTCGCGCTGCGTGCCGTGCAGACTGGATGCGCGGCCCGCGTCACTGCGCTTGTTGGCCCATTGACCGTCAGGGCGGCGATATACGGTTCGATCTCGATCCTTGCTCATGTCTGGCTCCGATGCTCAAAAGTAAAGGCAATCGCCATGAGGGCTTGTTAACGCAAAAATTTACTGCTATTTTCCGTATAACGCAAGTCGCTACCGAGGCCCACATGACCGATCCGATTGCACGTATCCTGAGCAATTACCCGGCGGCCTTTTTTCAAAGCCTCGCTGAACATATGGACGCGGCCTTTGCGAAGGCGCTGCGCGTAACGCGTCAGCACTACGCCGATCCCGAGCAGGCCAACATGCTCGGACAAGCGCGCCATGCCTGTTGCGAGGAAGGATTTAGGGCAGCCGCGCAGGATGCAGGCATGGCGGCGATTGCGCCGCACACCGAGCCCGCCGGTGGCCGCTACAGTTTGGTGAGCCACGAAGGCGTGCATCTGATTCGGGGCAACGTGCAGGCACATTGTGGTCCGCCCCGTCCGACACGATTTCGGAGCGCATGGGCGGCGCTGAATACGTGGCTGGACCCGATCCAGCTCGATCTGCTTCGTACGGTACCCACGCCGTCCTCGGAACGGCTTTGCGGGATGATCATCGTAACGGCGAACCGGCGGAGCGACGACCCGAGCATCCCCGCCTTCGTCGGGCTAGGGATTCCGCGCAGCGATTTGTCGGAATGGGTAGCTCTGGAACCAATCCAGAAGCTGCTTGCTCGTTACCACGATCTTGAGACGAAGACCCACACGCCGCCCGAGGCCCCGGTCGAAGTGAAGGACCGGGCCGTGCCACGTCTCAAGACGACGCCGGGCGGCAATCCAACAGGCTAGACCCCGAAAACGGGGCGCGGGGAGAAAGACCATGCGCAATGGCACACCAGGGTTCAGAGCCGAGCGACTGGTGGAGGCCCGGGATTCCCGGGGGCTCACACAGGTGGCGCTCGCTGACCTGATCAACCGAACAAGCTCCAGTATCTCGCGCTGGGAGGGCGGGGCGCAGTCTCCTGAACCGGAAGCCGTGGAAGCGCTCTCCCGAGCACTCAACGTGCCGGTCGCGTTCTTCCTGCGCCCGTTGCCAGACCATGGCCCAGCTCCAATGTTTTTCCGTTCCATGGCGAGCACCACACAAACGGTGCGCAAGCGTGCAGAGGCGCGGCTGCGATGGACGCAGGATATTTCGTTGAGCCTCCAAGAATGGGTGGACCTTCCTGAGGTCAACGTGCCGCGCCTTGACGTGACCGACCATCGCGAAATCCGAGACGAAGATATCGAGAGCATGGCGAACGAGTGTCGTGCAGCTTGGGAGTTAGGTGCAGGCCCAATTGCCGACGTTCTACTCGTTTTAGAGAATGCCGGAATTGTGGTCGTCAAAGAGGAAGTAGGCACCGTCAAGATGGACGGGTTATCGAACTGGTCAGCAGCGGACAACCGACCCTACGTGCTGGTCGCACGCGACAAGGACACCTGTGTTCGCTCACGTATGGACGCGGCGCATGAACTGGGGCACCTCGTACTGCACCACAGCCTCAAGCCGAAGACGCTGAACAACAGCTCAGACTTCAAAGAAATCGAACGGCAAGCATTCGATTTTGCGGGAGCGTTCCTGATGCCTGCGGAAAGCTTTTCGACGGAAATCTGGTCACCGTCGCTAAACGCATTTGTGGCGCTTAAGGAACGTTGGAAAACTTCGGTAGGCGCGATGATCATGCGCTGTGCCAAGCTCGACATTTTAAGTGAGGAGCACCAGCGAAGGCTCTGGAAGTACTACAGCGCGCGAGGTTGGCGAAAGAGCGAACCCCTGGACGACGAGCTTTCGCCGGAGCATCCACGGCTCCTGAGTAGGTCAGTGCGTCTTTTAGTCGATGAAAAGGTGCGTAGCCGCGAGGCGCTTCTAAGCGATTTTCGTCTGCACGGGCCGGATGTAGAGGCTCTTTGCGGATTGCCTAGGGGGTACCTGACAGCCGAGTCCGCCGAGGTAGTGACGCTACCGAGACTAAAACGCTCCACACCGTCAGGTGAAGGTGGTGGGTCGGTTGTACCCTTCACCAAGGATGGATAAAGCGAAAACTATCAGAAATAATAACGCATACTCATTGCTCCGGCTCACCAAGGAAAGGCCCGTTTGCTTCCCTCGGAGCCGCCTTCCGGGGCCTCGGGAGGTGCGAAGGCGGCTCCGAGGAAAGCAAACTCCATCTCTCCCTATATCTCTATCTTTCTATAGTGGCGCGTTGGGGCGACGCGGAGTCGGGAGCACGAAGGCCCAGAGAATCCGGGCTTTTTGGACCGGTCGGGAGGGCCGCGAAATCCCTTTTTCTGCTTACCCTGTGCTTACTCGGGCATATCCGCACCCCTCGGATCAGCAAGCAGAAAAGAGAAAACCCCCTGGTTTCCCAGGGGGTTATCATGGTGGGCGCGGCTGGGATTGAACCAGCGACCCCTACGATGTCAACGTAGTGCTCTCCCGCTGAGCTACGCGCCCATCGCCGTGCGGCGGTTCGGCCGGACGAACCGGCGACCCCGCTGTCGGGAGGCAGCGATGTAGCAAGACCGTGGCGGTTTGACAAGCCTGCCGAACCGCTTTGACGAACGGCCTTGTCGACCCGCCTTGTCGACCCGCCTTGTCGACCCGTCGCCGACCTCGGCGCGCGACGGTCGCTCAGGCGGCCAGCATGGCCTCGACCTCCTGCACCAGCTCGCGCAGGTGAAACGGCTTGGAGAGCACGCGCGCGCCGGGATGCTGGCGGTCGCGCGCGCGCAGCGCCACGGCCGCGAAGCCGGTGATGAACATGACCTTCAGGCCGGGGCTGACCTGCGTGCCGCGACGGGCCAGCTCCACGCCGTCCAGGCCGGGCATCACCACGTCGGCCAGCAGCAGATCGAAGCTCTGCTCGCGCAGCCGCGTCAGGGCGGTCATGCCGTCGCCCACGCTGACCACCTCGTGCCCCGCGCGGTCGAGCGAACGGGCCAGGAAGCGGCGCATCGAGGTGTCGTCTTCGGCGAGCAGGATTCGGGCCATGGCGAGACCCTAAAGCCGAACGCGCGCCCGGGAAACCGCCTTGCGCCCGCGCCCGGACCGCCCCACCTACCTGCGGTCGCCAGGCGCTCCGGCGCTGCCGCCCGGCCGAGAAGACCCCGCCCGGCCGAACGCCGATGCGAGACCGTTGGCGGGCCCATGAAACCGCGCTTTTTGCCTTGGCCGGCGCCCGCCCGCGAGGCATGCTCGCCAATTCGATGGACACCTTCGCCCCCCATAGACCCCGCGAGGCCGAGGCGCCGCCGACGGTCACCCACGAGGTGCTGCGCCCCGCCGCCCGGCGCCTGCCGCTGGTGCTCGCCTCGCCGCACAGCGGCCGCGACTACCCGCCGGCCTTCGTGGCCCGCTCCCGGCTCGACCCGCGCCAGCTCCGCCGCTCCGAGGACGCCTTCGTCGACGAACTCTTCGCGCCCGCCGTCGAGCTCGGCACGCCGCTGCTGCGCGCGTTGTTTCCGCGCGCCTTCGTCGACCCCAACCGCGAGCCCTTCGAGCTCGACCCGGCGATGTTCGCCGAGCCGCTGCCCGACTACGCCAACACCCGCTCGCCCCGGGTCGCCGCCGGCCTGGGCACGATCGCGCGGGTGGTCGCCAACGGCGCCGAGATCTACCACGACAAGCTGAGCGTGGCCGAGGCGCTGCACCGCATCCGCAGCTTCTACTGGCCCTATCACAAGGCGCTGAAGGAGCTGGTCGACGAGACCCTGGCCGGCTTCGGCACCTGCCTGCTGCTCGACTGCCATTCCATGCCGTCCAGCGGCGCCGGCAAGCCGGTCGCGCCAAGCCGCCAGGGCAACCGCCAGGCGAACCGCGTCGACGTGGTGCTGGGCGATTGCCACGGAACCGCCTGCGCGCCGGCCGTGGTCGAGCGCGCCGGCCAGGTGCTGCAGGCACTGGGCTACCGGGTGGCGCGCAACCAGCCCTATTCCGGCGGCTTCGTCACCCGCCATTACGGCCGGCCGGAGGAGGGGCTGCACGCGCTGCAGATCGAGCTCAACCGCGCCCTCTATATGAACGAGGGCACCTACCGGCGCACCCCCGGGTTTCAGGCCGTGGCCCGCGACATGGCCAAGCTGGTGGCCGCCCTCGGGGACCTCGAACCGCACCTGCTCGCGCCGCGCTGACACCCGGCCCGCCGTCCGCCAGCCGCCGCGCACGGCGGCCTGCGGCCCCCCCGCGCCGTGGCCCTGCCGCCGCGCCCGACCGGCTGCGGCCGCAGGCGGTCATCGATGCGGCCACGGCGACGCAGCGGCGCCGGATGGGGGCGATCATCGCCGGCAGCGCCCAGGCCGCCGCGCTCGCCCCGCACCGGGGCCCTCGGCGTCGCGCCGGCGGGCCGGCCGCCCGACACCTGAGCGCGCGACCTCGCCTCGGCAAAAAAAAGGGCCGTGCCCGTGGCACGGCCCAAGTTTAGGGAGGAAACGCCCTAGAGACGTACGACAGAGCGGCAGCGGACGGCGCCGCTCATGTCGCACTGCACAATTTGCGCTCGCTCCCCCCGCTTGGCAAGGGAAAAAGCTATCGCATTGATGGGGAAGGCGTTCTTTTTCGGCCCCGTGGCATTCGGATAACACCGACTGAAAGCGATTTTGCTGCGCTGCAGCAGATTTATGGGAGAATCATGGGCTTGCGGCCTCTGGCACGCCGCCTGCATGGCCGCGGCCATGACCCTGGAGGTTCCCATGCCCGGCCGCCTGGCCCCGACATCGCGCCGCCGCCTTCTGCGGCTTGCCCTCGCCGTTGCGCTCTGCGGCCTGGCGGCCGTGGGGCCGCGCGCCGCCACCGCAGCGGACTCCGCCGGCCCCGGCGCCATCGCTGCCCTGCCGCAGGCCTCCGCCTGGGAGCTCTGCGTGCGCCACATCGCCGCAGCCGAACGGCTGCTGTCCCTGCCGCGGCACCTGCTGACCGCGATCTCGCGCACCGAATCGGGCCGCTGGAGCAGCGAGCGGCAGGCACATCTTGCCTGGCCCTGGACGGTGATGGCCGAGGGAAGGGGGCGATATCTGCCCAGCAAGGCGGCCGCCGTTGCCGAGGTGGAGGCGCTCAAGGCCAAGGGCGTGCGCAACATCGACGTCGGCTGCATGCAGATCAACCTGCGCTACCACCCCGAGGCCTTCGACTCCCTGGAGCAGGCCTTCGACCCCGCGTTCAACGTCGCCTACGCCGCCAAGTTCCTGACCGACCTGCGGGCCGAGACCAATAGCTGGACCAAGGCGGTGGGGCGCTACCACTCGGCCACGCCAATCCACGCCAACCGCTATCGCGGCAAGGTTTTCGATTACTGGAACGAGGAAAAACGCCTAGCCGCCGAGGCGGCGCGGGCGGCGCGGCGGGCCGCCCGGCAAGCCGCCGCCACTGCCACGCCGGCGGGCCCGCCGGCGGCGAGCGCCGCAGCCGCTCCGGCGTCGGGCGCCGGGCGCGACGCCCGCCTGGCCAGCCTCGCCGGCCAGACGGCCCCCGGCGCGCTGCGCTAGCGCGACATCGCTCTGCCCTTAATCTGTTAGAGCAGAGTCAGCCGGCCTGAAGGGATCGTGGCGCGGCGAGGAGCGCGGCGCGGATCTCCGCGGCCTGGGGGGACCAGTCGGCCCAGGCCTGAGCGTCGAAGCCCCAGCGGTTCCTGTGGTCCGGCGCGGCGCCGGCGGCCAGCAGCCGGTCGACCGCCTCCCGATGGCCGCGGGCGGCGGCCAGCATCAGCGGCGTGTTGCCGGCATCGCTGGCGCGGTCGACCTCGGCGCCGCGCGCCAGCAGGGCGTCGATCAGCGCGACGTCGCCCTTTCCGGCGGCGTGGTAGAGCAGGCTGCAGCCCCAACGGTCGCGGGCGCCGGCCCCGTCGGACGAACCGCCGTCGGCGTCGAGCGCGACCAGCAGCGCCGCCGTCTCGCCGCGGTCGAGCAGGTCGAAGAGGTCGCGGGTCTCGGTCATGGCTCCACCCTTCTGGCAGCAAGGGGCCGCGCGCGGGCTGCCCCGCACCAGCCGCTTCGGGTTATTCCGCGCCCCGCCCCGGCGCGTCAAGGCGGGGCGTCAAGGCGGCGCACCGGCCCGGCGTGATGGGGACGGTGCTGACCGGCGGCCGGCTGCGGCCCGGTGGTCTCAGGCCGCCCAGTCGACGCGGCCCTGCATGCAGAGCTGCCGGTCCGGCCCCTCGACCCAGAGGTCGGCGCCCGCCGGGGCGGCGCCGGCATCGGGCGCGCCGCAGACCGTGAAGGGCGCGGTGTCGAAGACCGGCGCCAGGGCGCGGAAGCGGAAGGCGGCGATGCGCCGCTCCGGCGCCTCGCGGCGCGCCAGGTCGACCATCAGGGTCGCCAGCAGCGGCCCGTGCACGATCAGCCCCGGATAGCCCTCCACCCCGGTCACGTAGGGTTGGTCGTAGTGGATACGGTGGCCGTTGAAGGTCAGCGCGGAATAGCGGAACAGCAGCACCGGGTCCGGGTGTAGCGCCCGCGACCAGACGGGCGTACGCGCGCTCGCCGCGCCGGCGCGCGCCGCCTCGCCCGGCTTGGCGGCCGCGCGGTAGACGATGTCCTGTTCCTCCGCCAAGACGGCGCCCTCGGCGTCGGCGACCTCATGGCGCAGGGTGACGAAGGCCAGGGGGCCGCTGCGCCCCTGCTTCAGGGTGATGGCCGCGATCTCCGAGCGCTTGGTCAGCACGGCGCCGATGCGGATCGGCCGCTGCCAGCTCACCCGGCTGCCGGCCCACATGCGCCGCGGCAGGTCGATCGGCGGCAGGAACTGGCCGCGCGCGGCATGGCCGTCGGGGCCCAGGCGCGACAACGCCGCCACCTCCCAGAAGTAGATCCAGTGCCAGAGCTCCGGCAGCGCCGCGCCCTCGGTCAGCGGCGCGGCGGGCGACTCCAGCGTCGCCTGCAGCGCGGCGGCGCGGCCCAGGTCGGCGCGGTCGCTCTGGCTCTGCTGCCGGCCCACCCAGGCCCGCAGCTCGGGGCCGAGTTCGGGGGGCTGCTCCGGAGTCTGCTCTGGGCTCGGCCCTGGGGTCTGCTGGGGGCTCGAATCACTCATTGCGCGGCCGCGTCTCCCTCGTCTGCGAATTCCCGGCGCAGCGCCGGGCCCTGTTCGTCCAGAGCCGGCACCCGGCCCAGCTCCACCGCCTCGCCGACCAGCCGCGCCGGCGGCGCCACCAGCTCCAGCGCGCCGGCCGGGCTGTCCACCGGGGCGCGGCGTAGCTGCGGATGGCCGGCCAGGTCGGCGACGCTGTTGACCCGGCCGTAGGCGATCCGCGCCGCCTCCAGCCGGCGCACCGCCTCGGCGCGGTCGAGCCGGCCCCAGACCTCGGCGATCGCCGCGTCCAGGGCCGGGCGGTTGGCCACGCGCGCCGAGTTGTCGGCAAAGCGCGGATCGGCGGTCAGCTCGGGACGCGCAAGGACCTGGTCGCAGAAGCGCTGCCACTCGCGCTCGTTCTGGATCGAGATGACCACCTCGCCGTCGGCCGCGGCATAGGCGCCGTAGGGCGCGATCGAGGGGTGGTTGAGCCCGACCCGCGCCGGCGCCCGCCCGCCGTAGACCTGGTGCAGCAGCGGCACGGTCATCCAGTCGGCCAGCGCATCGAAGAGGGAGACCTGGATCGCCTTGCCCTGGCCGGTGGCGGCGCGCTCCAGCAGCGCCTCCAGCACCGCCATGTAGGCATACATGCCCGCGGCGATGTCGCAGACCGACACGCCGACGCGCCCCGGCCCGGCCGGATGGCCGGTGATGCCGGCCAGCCCGGTCTCCGCCTGGACCAGCAGGTCGTAGGCCTTCATGTCGCGGTAGGGGCCGCTTTCGCCGTAGCCCGAGATGTCGACGGTGATCAGCCGCGGCCGGGCGGCGCGCAGCGCCTCGGCCCCGATGCCCAGGCGGGCGGCGGCGCCGGGCGCCAGGTTCTGGATCACCACGTCGGCGCGCGCGATCATCCGCCGCAGCAGGGCCAGATCCTCGGCCCGCTTGAGGTCGAGGGCGATCGACTCCTTGCCGCGGTTGAGCCAGACGAAGTAGGCGCTCTCGCCCTTGGCCACCCGGTCGTAGCCGCGCGCGAAATCGCCCTCGGGCCGCTCCACCTTGATCACGCGCGCCCCGGCGTCGGCCAGCTTGCAGGCGCAGTAGGGCGCCGCGACGGCCTGCTCGATCGAGACCACCAGCAAACCCTCCAGCGTCCTGCGGCCCGTCACGCAGCCCTCCCCTTGCTCGTCTTCCCTGCACAGGCCGTCCGTGAACGGCGCGTCACTCTAGGGCGGTTTCCGGCCGTGTGGAACCACGGCGTGGGTTCGCCGGCCGGGCAACGTCGAGGAACAAGGACCGCAAGAGCATGTCGGACATGAGCAGCGCAACGCCGCAACAGCAGCTCCTCAAGGCCTTCGGGGTGGTCTGCGAGGAGATCCCCGAGAAGATCGGGGGTCTGCAGAAGCTGACCATGGAGATCAAGGAGGAGGGCCTGAGCACCGACCTGCATCTGCTGGTCGAGAAGAACGCCCCGGGGGTGCTGGTGCCGGACATCCCGGTCGAGCACAAGACCGGCGCCGACTGGATCTGGCTGATGAAGGAGGCCAGCAACAAGCTGATGTTCGTCCAGGCCAAGCGCATCGACCCGGTGACCCTCAGCTATCCCCACCTGGACCATACGGTGGCCGGCTCGGGCGCGCGCCAGGTCGACCTGCTGATCGACTCGGCGGCGAACGTCGACGCGGAGGTCAGCCCGGACGGCGGCTGGGCGAAGGCCTACTACGTCTTCTACAACTGGAGCCCGCTGTCCTCGGCCGACAACGGCGTCTTCACCCTGCCCGCCTCGGTGGTGCGCACCCTGGTCGACCAGAGCAAGACGAGGCTGAGCGACCTCAAGGGCTCGGGCTACTGGCAGCCGCTGACCGCCCTGGCCGAGGTCTTCTATCCGAAGGAGTGACCCTTCGCGCCAGAGGGCGCGCGCCCCGCCTATAAGGTCGCCGCCTACCAGGTCCCCGGCTTACCGGGTCCCCGCCCTAGTAGCTCTTGGGCAGGCCCAGCACCTGCTGGCCGAGGTGGGCGAGGATGAGGTTGGTCGAGATCGGCGCCACCTGGTAGAGCCGGGTCTCGCGGAACTTGCGCTCGACGTCGTACTCCTCGGCGAAGCCGTAGCCCCCGTGGGTCTGCAGGCAGACCTCGCCGGCGGCCCAGGAGGCCTCGGCCGCCAGCATCTTGGCCATGTTCGCCTCCGGCCCGCAGGGGCTGCCGGCGTCGAACTTGGCGGCCGCCTCGCGCACCATGCCGATGGCCGCGCGAAGCTGGGCGTAGGCCTTGGCCAAGGGGAACTGCACGCCCTGGTTCCGCCCGATCGGCTGGCCGAAGACCCGGCGCTCGGCGGCGTAGTCGCGCGCCTTGGTGACGAACCAGCGCCCGTCGCCCAGGCACTCGCTGGCGATCAGGATGCGCTCGGCGTTCATGCCGTCGAGGATATAGCGAAAGCCCTCCCCCTCGGTGCCGATCAGCGCCTCGACCGGCACTTGCAGGTCGTCGAAGAAGACCTCCGTGGTGGCGTGGTTGAGCATGGTGCGGATCGGGCGGATGGTCACGCCGCGCCCGACCGCCTCGCGCAGGTCGACCAGGAAGACCGACAGGCCCTGGCCGCGCTTTTCCACCTGCTCCTTGGGCGTGGTGCGGGCCAGCAGGATCATCAGGTCCGAGTGTTCCGCCCGGCTGGTCCAGACCTTCTGGCCGTTGATCCGGTAGCCGGCGCCGTCGCGCACCGCCGTGGTGGCCAGGCTCAGCGTGTCGGTGCCGCTGGTCGGCTCGGTCACGCCGAAGGCCTGCAGACGCAGCTCGCCGCTGGCGATCTTGGGCAGGTAGGCCTGCTTCTGGGCGTCGCTGCCGTGCCGCAGCAGGGTGCCCATAGTGTACATCTGGGCGTGCGCCGCCGAGGCGTTGCCGCCGGAGGCGTGGATCTCCTCCAGGATCGCGCAGGCGGCCGACAGCGGCAGACCGGAGCCGCCGAAGGCCTCGGGGATCAGCGCGGCCAGGTAGCCGGCCTCGGTCAGCGCCGCGACGAAGGCGCCCGGATAGGCCCGCTCGCGGTCGCAGGTCTGCCAGTAGCTGCCGTCGAAGCGCGCGCACAGGGCGCGCACGCCCGCGCGGATGTCGGCGTAGTCCTCGGTCCCGAAGTCGATCTGCATGCCGCGGCCGTCCTCCTGTCGCTCGCGGCCCGAGCCTACCCCATCGCGCGCGCGGGTCCAGTGGGGCCTTGATGCCCCGGCCCTGCGCAGGGATCATGGCGCGGCCGGCGCCACCGGCCCCTCTGTTCCCAACATCCCGACAGCGAGAGACCATGACCGCCAGCCAGACCGCCCCGCGCCGCCGCCATACCGAGGTGCTGATCGAGCAGACGGCGCCGGCCGGCAAGACGGCCCTGGACGTGGGCTGCGGCGACGGCGGCCTGGTGCGGGCCCTGGCGCGGGCGGGGGCGCAGGCCATCGGCCTGGAAATCTCCGAGGGGCAGCTCGCCCGCGCCCGCGCGGCCGAGGCGGTCTCCGGCGCGGACTACCTGGCCGGACAGGCCGAGCACCTGCCGTTTCCCGACCGCGACCTGGACCTGGTGATCTTCTTCAACTCGCTGCACCACATCCCGCGGCACAAGATGGACGCCGCCGTCGAGGAGGCCGGCCGGGTGCTCAAGCCGGACGGGCTGCTCTACGTCGCCGAGCCGCTGGCCGAAGGGCCGAACTTCGATGTGGTGCGCCACTTCGACGACGAGACCCAGGTGCGCGCCGCCGCCCACCGCACGCTGCAGCGGGCCGCCGCCGCGCCCGGCTGGCAGGACCTGGGCGAGACCTTCTACCGCACCAGCTCGGCCTACGCCGACTTCGCCAGCTTCCGTGAGCAGATGCTGCAGGTCGACCCCGCGCGCCAGCCGACCTTCGCGGCCAACGCCGCAGTGATCGAGGAGCAGTTCCTGGCCCTTGCCGAGCGCGACGCCAAGGGACGCTACCGCTTCGACCAGCCGATGCGCGTCAACCTGCTGCGCAAGTCAGGCTGATTCCTCTTCCCGGCGTCCGGGTCTCGTGGCCGCCCGCCCCGCAAAGCGGGCCGATGCGATCGCAGCCCGCGCCTCAGGCGCCGCTGCGCGAAGCCTCAGCCGAGCGCACCGCGGCCGAAGCGGGCGAAGTCGATCGCCGCGTGGCGGTCCAGGCTGTTGGTCGCCTCGGGCATGGGGTACTTCAGGCCGCTGGCGCAGTTGAACAGCACCGCCTCCTCGTCCGGCGCCACCCGGCCCTGGGCCAGGGCCTGACGCCAGGCGGCGTAGCAGGCCGCCCCTTCCGGGCAGAGCAGCAGCCCCTCGTCGCGCGCCACCGTGTCGCGGGCGGCGACGATCTCGGCATCGTCCACCGCCAGCGCGAAGCCGCCGGACTCCCGCACCGCGCGCAGGATCAGGAAGTCGCCGACGGCGGCCGGCACGCGGATGCCGGCGGCCAGGGTATGCGCGTCGTCCCACAGTTCGGCCTCCGCGCGGCCCGCCTCCCAGGCGCGCACGATGGGCGCGCAGCCGCTGGCCTGCACCGCCACCATGCGCGGACGCTCGGCGCCGATCCAGCCGAGCGCCTCGAGCTCGGCGAAGGCCTTCCACATGCCGATCAGGCCGGTGCCGCCGCCGGTGGGATAGAAGATCACGTCGGGCAGGCGCCAGCCGAGCTGCTCGGCCAGCTCCAGGCCCATGGTCTTCTTGCCCTCGATGCGATAGGGCTCCTTCAGGGTCGAGGTGTCGAACCAGCCGACCTTGTCCTTGCCGGCCGCGACGATCTTGCCGCAGTCGTTGATCAGGCCGTTCACGCGCCAGACCTCGGCGCCCTGGAGCTGGATCTCGCGCAGATTGATCTCCGGCGTGTCCTCCGGGCAGAAGACCGTGGCGCGCAGGCCGGCGCGCGCACAGTAGGCGGCCAGGGCGGCGCCGGCGTTGCCGTTGGAGGGCATCGCCAGGTGCGCAAGGCCCAGCTCCTTGGCCATGGAGACCGCCATGACCAGTCCGCGCGCCTTGAATGAGCCGGTCGGCAGCCGCCCCTCGTCCTTGACCAGCAGCGGCCCGCGGGCCCCGGCGGCCCTGGCCAGGCGCGGCAGCTCGACCAGCGGGGTCATCGCCTCGCCCAGGCTCAGCCGATTCTCGGCCCGGCGCACCGGCAGCAGCTCGCGGTAGCGCCACAGCCCTTCGGTGCGGGCCGCAACGGTGGCGCGCCCGACCTGCGCGCCGAGCGTCTCCAGGTCGTAGCGCACCAGCAGCGGCTTGCCGGCGGCCGAGAGATTGTGGACCTGATCGGCCGGAAAGCGTTCCCCCGTCGCCGAGCACTCCAGGTGGGTGACGAAGGTCGGCGTCTCCCGCATGGCCTCAGCCCCAGAGCTCCGGTTGCGCCGGCTCGATCACGCTGCCCTCGAAGCGCAGTGCCGGCGTGCGGTCCTCGGCCAGCAGCAGCGGGCCGTCGAGGTCGACGACCTGGGCGCGCTGGGCCGGCAGGGTGGCCGGCGCCATCGCCAGGGAGGTGCCCAGCATGCAGCCGACCATGATGCTGAAGCCCGCGGCCTCGGCCTCGGCGACCAGGGCCAGGGCCTCGGTCAGGCCGCCGGTCTTGTCGAGCTTGACGTTGATCAGGTCGTAGCGGCCCTTGAGCTGGGGCAGCGAGCTGCGGTCGTGGCAGGACTCGTCGGCGCAGAGCGGCACCGGGCGCGGCAGGCCGTCGAGCCCCGCATCGCTGCCGGCCGGCAGCGGCTGCTCGACCATCGCCACGCCCAGCCGGGCCAGCTCCGGCGCCAGGCGGCTGTAGGCCTCGGCGTCCCAGCCCTCGTTGGCGTCGACCACCAGCTTGGCGTCGGGGGCGCCGGCGCGCACCGCCTCGACGCGGGCGAGGTCCTCGGGCCCGGCGAGCTTCAGCTTGAGCAGCGGCCGCGCGGCATTGGCCGCCGCCGCCTCGCCCATGCGCTCCGGCGTGTCGAGCGAGAGGGTGTAGGCCGTGGTCAGCGGCCCCGGCGCCGGCAGGCCGGCCAGCTCCCAGACCCGCTTTCCGGCGGCCTTGGCCTCCAGATCCCAGAAGGCGCAGTCGAGCGCATTGCGCGCCGCGCCGGCGGGCAGGGCGGCCTGCAGCGCCTCGCGGTCGAGCTCGCCGCGCTCGAGCGGGCCGCGCACCGACTCGATGGCGGCGACCACACCCTCGACGGTCTCGCCGTAGCGCGCATAGGGCACGCATTCCCCGCGGCCGCGGCAGGTCCCGGCCTGCAGCTCGACCAGCACCACCTCGGCGACGGTGCGGCTGCCGCGGGAGATGGTGAAGCTGCCGCGAATCGGAAAGCTCTCGCGGCGAACGGTCAGGCGCGGCATCAGGCCTCCTGCAGCCGGTCGACGATGGCCGCGACGCCGGTGCGCACCGGATCGACCGCCGGCAGGCCATGCGCGTCGCTGAGCTTCTTCAGCAGGTCGTCGCCCTCGGCGGCGGCGAGGCCGGAGGTGTTGACCGCGAGGCCGACGAAGCGGGCCTCGGGGTTGGTGAGCTGCGCCGCCTCCAGGTTGCGCTGCATGCAGACGTCGATCTCCGGTAGCGCATAGTGCGGCAGGCCGCGCATGTGGCTGCGAGTCGGCTCGTGGCAGAGCACCAGCGCGTCCGGCTGGGCGCCGTGCAGCAGCCCCATGGACACCCCGGCGAAGGAGGCGTGGAACAGCGAGCCCTGCCCCTCGACCAGGTCCCAGTGGTCCGGCTCGTTGTCCGGCGAGAGCGACTCGACGGCGCCGGAGATGAAGTCGGCGACCACGGCGTCGATCGACACGCCCGAGCCGGCGATCAGGATGCCGGTCTGGCCGGTGGCCCGGAAGTCGGCCTTCATGCCGCGCTGGCGCATCTCGGCCTCGAGGGCGAGCGTGGCGTACATCTTGCCGACCGAGCAGTCGGTGCCGACGGCCAACAGGCGCTTGCCGCCGCGCTTCTTGCCGGTGCCGACCTCGAAGTCCTCGGTCGGATGGCGCACGTCGAAGAGCTGGCGGCCGTGCTCCTCGGCCGCGGCCTTGAGCACGGCGACGTCGGCCAGCTTCTTGTGCAGGCCGCTGGCGAGGTCCATGCCGAGTTGGAGCGCGCGGTCGAGCACGTCGATCCACTCGGTCGAGATGCGCCCGCCCCGGTTGGCGACGCCGACGATCACCGTCTTGGCGCCGGCCGCGGCCGCCTCCTCCATGGTCATGTCGGCCAGGCCCAGATCGGCCTTGCAGCCGGGCAGGCGGAACTGGCCGACGCACCACTCGGGCCGCCACTGGGCGACGCCCTGCGCCGTCTTGGCGGCCAACTGATCGGGCGCATCGCCCAGGAACAGCAGATACGGATGCGCGATGTTCATCGCGGTAACAACCTCCCCTCGCAACCCGAGATATCCACGCCGCAGCAAACGGCAGACGCCACCATAGGACAAGCGCGACGCGCTGGCATCAGCCTCCCACCCGGCCGCCTTGCCGCCGCGCGCGGCCCACCGCTATGCTCCGCGCCTCGTCCTGACACGAGCCTCGTCCTGACACGAACCGCCGAGACGGACAAGCGCATGTTCACCCCCAGCCCGGAGCCGCGCCGCAGCGCGACGGGAGGCGTCCCGGCGTGCGCCCGGGCCGCCGCCGCCAAGCCCTGCGCGGCCCGAGGGGCCTGAGCGCTTGTCCGCTGCCCCCGCCCTGCCCGGCGCTCCGTCCGGCGGCTGGAACCGCCGCGTGCTGCGGCTGGCCGGCCCGATCATCGTCTCCAACCTCTCGGTGCCGCTGCTGGGTGCGGTGGACACCGCCGTCATGGGCCATCTGCCCGACGCCGCCTACCTCGGCGCCGTCGCCATCGGCGCGCTGATCTTCAACTTCATCTACTGGGGCTTCGGCTTCCTGCGCATGGGCACGACCGGCTTCGCCGCCCAGGCCTACGGCGCCGGCGACGCCGCGGAGCTGGGCGCCACCCTGCTGCGGCCGCTGCTGCTGGGGGCCGGGCTGGGCCTGCTGATCGTGGTCTTCCAGGCGCCGATCACGCGCATCGCCCTGGTCCTGCTGGACCCCGGCGCCGAGGTGGCGCGCCTGGCGCGCAGCTACATCGACATCCGCATCTGGGGCGCGCCGGCGACGCTGATGCTCTATGCCCTGCTCGGCTGGCAGCTCGGCATCCAGCGGGCCGGCGCGGTGCTGCTGCTGCAGCTCGTGCTCAACGGCGGCAACATCGCCCTGACCCTGCTGCTCGTGGTCGGCCTGGGCTGGCGGATCGAGGGCGCGGCCACCGGCACGCTGGTGGCGGAGATCGTCGCCCTGGCGGTCGGCCTCTGGCTGGCCCGACGGGCCCTGCGCCAGCTCGCGGCGCGGCTCGACGCGGCCCGGCTGCGCGACCGCGCCCGCCTGCTGGCGCTGTTCCGGGTCAATGCCGACATCTTCGTGCGCACGGCCTGCCTGCAGATCGCCTTCGGCCTCTTCGCGCGCACCGGCGCCCAGTTCGGCGAGGCCACCCTGGCCGGCAATGCCGTGCTGCTGCAGTTCCAGACCTTCATGGCCTACGGCCTGGACGGCTTCGCCCATGCCGCCGAGGTGTTGGCCGGTGGCGCGGTGGGCGCGCGCAACCGCCGGGCCTTCCGCAGCGCCGTCCTGGTCTCGGGCCTTTGGGCGCTGGTGCTGGCGGCGGCCTTCGCGCTGGCCTACTGGGCCTTCGGGCCGGCGCTGATCGCGCTGTTCACCGACCTGCCGGAGGTGCGCGCCGCGGCCGCGGCGGTGCTGCCCTGGATGATCGCCTCGCCGCTGATCTCGATCTGGTCGTTCCAGCTCGACGGCATCTTCATCGGCGCCACCCGCACGGCGGCCATGCGCAACGCCATGATCCTGTCGCTGCTGGCCTTCGTGCTCTGCGAACGGCTGCTGGTGCCGCTCTACGGCAACCACGGCCTCTGGGCTGCGCTGATGATCTTCATGGGGATGCGCGCGGTCACGCTGGGCGCCTTCTATCCGGCGCTGGAGCGCAGCGTCGCGGCGCCGCGGCCTCAGGCGGCCTGAGGCAGGAGGTCGCCGAGCGCCAGGGAGTCCGCCGCCTGCAGGCTGGATTCCAGCAGACCGTCGCTCAACAGGTCGGCGTCGCAGTGAACCATCGCCACCCGCGCGCTGGCCAGCAGGTCGTAGCGCTGCTCGCTGAACAGCACCCGCGTCAACTCCTCGCCCAGCCGCCGCTCGACCACGGCCGCGCCTTCCGGCCCGTTCGGCCGCGGCCCGACGTAGAGCGCGATCAGGCCCAGACCGGGCCGGTGCTCGGCCAGCAGCAGGTCGCTCTGCAGGGTTTCGGCCAGGTCGCGGCTGGACAGCGGCCCACAGGCCAGGTCGAGCCGCACCGCCGTCACCGTCAGGCGCAGGCCGGCAAGCCGGGCCAGCGCCCGCGTCACCGCGCCACTTCCCTTGGCCCCGCTGCCCTCGGGTCCGCTGCCCTGGGGTCCGCTGCCCTGGGGCCCGCCGCCCCGGAGCCCGCCGCCCGGCACCCGGTGGTGCTGGCGGGAAAGGGGTGCCGGCCGGACTAGGGGGTAGTCCGGCCGGCTATTGGGGGCGTCGAGAGCGTGAGCGGCCGGTTCGGTCACGGTGGCTGGTGGGGTGACTATCCGCGCCATTTTCGAGTCGTCGTCCCAAGTCTTCGTTGCTCTTGGAGCTACGGCCCGAATTTGGAGTGGGTCCGGTCGCTCTCTCGCCGCAGGTGCAAGCCTAGACTACGACAGCGAAGTTAGACCGGGGTGTGCCAAAGGTGTGACAGCACTGCGCGAATGGAGAGGTCACAAGAACTTTCGGTCGGGCAAATATTAACAAGTCCTTAATGGACCACCGGAAGCTGCATGGTGACTTCCAGCCCGCCGTCGCGCAGGTTGCGCGCCGAGACGCTGCCGCCCACCGCTTCCAGGTTGCGCCGCACGATCCACAGGCCGATGCCGAGATGCGCGCCGCCCTCGCCGCCCCCGCCGGTAGCGCCGCCGGCCGGGGCGCCGGGCGCCTCGCCGCGCAGCGAGACGTAGCGCTCGAAGATGTGGTCGAGCTGGCCCCGCGGCACGCCGGGGCCGCGGTCGCGCACGCTCAGCTTGGCCACGCCGTTGCGCTTTTCCAGGCTGACGTCGACCAGCTCGCCCTCCGGCGAGACCTCGACGGCGTTGTCGACCACGTTCTCGATCACCGTCTCCAGCAGGTCCTCGCCGGCGCGCACCACCACGCCGGGCTGCAGGCGCGCGGCGAACTTCAGGCCGCGCCGCTCGTAGGCCTCGGCATAGGCGCCCAGCATGCGCTGGGTCAGGTTCGACAGGTCGATCTCCTGGTTCGGCGGATCGAGCAGCTCGGCGGTGGTCTCCTCCAGCCGGCGGGCCGAGTTGACCAGGTGGTCGAGGCGGTCGATCGAGGTCTCCAGCACCTGCAGGGCGCGCCGGCCGCGCGGCGAATCGCCGGGCACCAGCCGCTGCAAAGGCTCCAGCGACTGGCGCATGATGGCGATCGGCGTCTTGAAGGCGTGGGCGTTGTCCTCGGCGGCGCGGCGGATGTCGTCGGCCGAGGCCTGTAGCGAGCGGGTCAGCCGGTCGAACTCCTCGGCCACCGGCCCCAGCTCGGCCACCTTGTTGGCGGCGGCGAAGGAGCCGGCGTCGCGCCGGCCGGTGCGGATCTCGCGGGCCAGGCGCTGGAAGCGCACGAGGTTGCGCCAGATCAGCAGGAAGATGCCGAGCGTCAGCACCGCCAGGCCGACGTAGATCAGAACGGCCGTGCGCACCTCCCAGGTCTGCCAGTAGGGCTGGCCGATCGAGGTGCCGAGGAAGGCGCCGGAGTTGACCGTCACCACGGCCCAGCAGCCCAGCGGCGTGGTGATCGGCGTGATCGAGGTCAGCAGCTCGATCTCGCCGTCCGGGTTGCGGTGGCGCAGCGCGACCGGCATGTCGCCGTCGCAGGATTCCACCAGGTTGTCGAGCACGCCGCGTTCGATGAGCTGCAGCCGCTCGGCCTGCAGCACGGCCGGCGGCACCGGTGGGTCGGTGGCGACGAAGTAGAAGCCCTCGGCGCCGGACTCCTGCTGCGGCTTGAACAGGACCTTGATGCCGGTGTCGCCGGTGCCCAGCGGCGCCACGGTGGCCGGCAGGTCCTTCAGCGGCGAGGGCTCCGTGCGCTCCAGCAGCGGGCGCAGGTTCTCCGCCATCAGGCGCCCCTGCTCGCGCACCGATTCCAGCAGCAGCCGCTGCTTCTCGGCGTCGGCCTGCTGGAAGACGTCGTAGAGGATCACCGGGACCAGCGTGAAGACCAGCAGCAGAATCACCAGCTTGCTGACCAGGGAGTTGATCAGCCGCCGCCCGCGCACCTCGGTCCGCGGCTGCCGCTCGCCGGCGGTGCCGCCGGCGGCCGCTGCGCCCGCCGCCTTGTCGCCCGCCGCATCGGCCCCCTGCGCCCGCCCCGCCGCGGTGTCGTCACGCTCGCGCGTCTCTGCTTCCGCCAGGACAGCCATGCCCCCCCTTTAGCCGCGTCCGCCCAGCGGTCCGGGCGCGCGCGCCTCGCCACCCTCCGAGGGATCGCGCCACCGATAGCCGAAGCCGGGGTAGTTCTCGATCTCCTCGAAGCTGTCGTCGACGTCGCGGAACTTCTTGCGGATGCGCTTGATGAAGGCGCGCACGTTGGCGCGGTAGCCGTCGGCGCCGTAGCCGGCGACGAAGTCCTTGCCGCGCACCAGGTCGTAGATCTGACGATAGGTGATGTCGGCGCCGACCCGGGCGGCCAGGAAGTGGACGATGGCGTACTCGGTCAGCGTCAGGTCGACCTGGCGGCCGTCCCAGAAGGCGCGGCGAATGTCGGTGCGCAGCTCCAGCTTGCCGAGGCGGAAGACCTTGGCCTCGCTCTCCGGCTGGGTCTGGCCGCCCTGGGCCTTGGTGCCCTCGGTGATCAGCTTGAGGCGCTGCAGGATGATCGACAGGCGCCGCGACTTCTCGATGAAGTCGACCGCGCCGAACTTCAGCGCCGCCTCCTCGTAGATCTGGTCGCTCAGCACGGTCAGGAAGATCACCGGCACCTCGACCCGCGCCTCGCGCAGCCGGCGCAGCACGCCCAGGCCGTCGAGCACGGGCATGCGCCAGTCCAGCAGCACCACGTCGGCCTCGGCGTCCTTGCCGAGCAGATAGCCCAGCGCGTCCTCGCCGTTGTCGAAGTCGGTGACGTGGTAGCCTTCCTCCGAAAGGTTGAGCCCCAGCGACTCGCGGAACAGGTCGTCGTCATCGACCAGGACCACCCGCTTGGCGGCGCTTTCGTCCGGCAGGCTTCGCAGGGCCATGGCTTGACTCATCTCGCTTCTCTCCGGTCGGCGGTCTCAGTTGGACGGCGACGCAGCGACCGCCTCGCGCGGCGCCGCACCCGTCGCATCCGACAGGCCCGGCGGGCCTTCCTCGACCGCTCCGGTTCGCCCGGGGGCGTCCGGGCTCGGCTTGCGCTTCTGGGCCAACAGCGCCGTGAAGCAGCGCTGCGCCGATTGTTCGTTGGGCGCCGGCTCGACCACGTCATAGGCCAGAGCGCGATACTGCTCGCCCCCCACCTGAGGGTAAAAGAAGATATTCAGCACACAGTCGGGACCATTATAGGACCAGATCTCGGCCGGCGGCTGCACCTCCTGCAGCGTCGGCTCGCCGAGCAGATCGCGGGTCTCGCCGAAATCCAGGCCGACCAGGGTGTTGACCTCGGTCATGGTCTCGACCGCCCCCAGCGGCGCCGAGACCGGGGCCGCGAGCGCCAGACCGTCCGGCGGCGCCGGACGACGCGGCGGCAGCGGCGGCGCGGCGATCGGCGCGCCGCCCGGCAGGTCGGCGACCTGCGGGTCGATGTTGGAGTAGTCGCGCTCCGCCGGCGCCTCGTCGCCGGGCAGGCGAAAGGCCGCGCAGCCGGCCAGCAGCAGCACGCCGGCGAGGGCGGCGCCCCGCGCCAGCCCCACGCCTGGGGTCTTCCCTGTCTGAGGACCGCGGCCCACCATCCTCTGCCCCGTCACCTGCTCGTGACCCTGTTGCCTGTGACCCTGTTGCCGGTAACCCTGCTGCCGGTAACCCTGCTGCCTGGGACCTGCTGCCTGTGACCCCGCCGCCGGTTCGTGCCCCCGCAAGGCCACGACATGTAGGCTCGCGCCCGCCTGGCCGCGAGTCCTCGCCGGCTTTGCGCCTCGCCGCTGCGCCCGCGCCCGCGCGGCCGCCCCGTGATGTCACAGGCCCAATACCTCTATCGGACGGGGTATCCCTGTGACAAAAATCGGCCGGCTCGCCGCGCAGACGGGCCCGACCGTCCGGGCGACCGTGGTCCGTCAGTCTACCGCCATTGCAGGGGTTGGCAAACGGCCCATTTCGTCGCCCGAGCGCGGCCTCACCGCGAAACCGCCCTAGTCGCCGGCCTTCAACGCCTGCTGCACGTCGCGGGCGCGGGCCTTCTCCTGGCGGCTCATCATCACGCCGGCGATCACCACGAAGACCGTGACGATCAGGATGATGATCGTGGCCAGGGCGTTGATGTCCGGGCTGACGCCCAGCCGCACCTTGGAGAAGATCACCATCGGCAGGGTCGAGGCACCGGGGCCGGAGACGAAGCTGGCGATCACCAGGTCGTCGAGCGACAGCGTGAAGGCGAGCAGCCAGCCGGAGATCAGCGCCGGGGCGATGATCGGCAGGGTGATCACCAGGAAGACCTTGGCCGGACGCGCGCCCAGATCCATCGCCGCCTCCTCCACCGACTCGTCCAGGCTGGACAGGCGCGACTGTACGATCACCGCGACATAGGCCATGCAGAAGGTGATGTGGGCGATGGTGATCGTGTCCATGCCGCGGCCGGCCGGCCAGCCGATCAGCTCCTCGGCGCTGACGAACAGCAGCAGCAGCGACAGGCCGGTGATCACCTCGGGCATCACCAGCGGCGCCGAGACCATGCCGGAGAACAGCAGCCGCCCCTTGAAGCGCCCGAAGCGCGCCAGGATCAGCCCGGCGAGCGTGCCCAGCAGCACCGCCACGGTGGCGGTGATCACGCCGATCTTGAGGGACAGCAGGGCGGCCTCCAGCACCTGCTCGTCGCGCAGCAGCTCGCCGTACCACTTCGTCGAGAAGCCGCCCCAGACGGTGACCAGCTTGGAGGCGTTGAAGGAGTAGACGACCAGCGAGACGATCGGCCCGTAGAGAAAGGCGAAGCCGAAGCACATCGCGGTCAGCACGAAGGTGGAGCGGCGGCGCATCAGCCCGCCCCCCCTTCCTTCATCTGGTAGCGCTGGAAGATCATGATCGGCACCACCAGCAGCACCAGCATGGCGATCGCCACCGCCGAGGCGATCGGCCAGTCGCGGTTGCTGAAGAACTCGTTCCACAGCACCCGCCCGATCATCAGCGTCTCCGGCCCGCCCAGCAGGGCCGGGATGACGAACTCGCCGACCGCCGGGATGAAGACCAGCAGGCTGCCGGCGACGATGCCGGGCAGCGACAGCGGCAGGGTCACCGTCAGGAAGGCCTTCCAGGGCCGGCAGCCCAGGTCCTCGGCCGCCTCCAGCAAATCGGGGTCGAGCCGCTCCAGGTTGGCGTAGAGCGGCAGCACCATGAAGGGCAGGTAGGAGTAGACGATGCCGACGTAGACCGAAAAATCGCTGTAGAGCAGCGGGATCGGCTGGTCGATCACCCCCAGCCAGAGCAGGAAGTTGTTGATCAGCCCGTTGTTCTTGAGGATCCCGATCCAGGCGTAGACGCGCAGCAGGAACGACGTCCAGAAGGGCAGGATGATCAGCAGCAGCAGCACGTTGCGCAGCGACGGGCCGGCGCGGGCGATGCCGTAGGCCAGCGGATAGCCGATCAGCAGGGCGATCGCCGTGGCGATCAGCGCGATCTTGATCGAGTTGAGGTAGGCCACGGCATAGAGCGGGTCGCCCAGCAGGAAGAGGTAGTTCCCCAGGTTCACCGTGAGCTGGTAGAGCCCGTAGCCGAGATCCTCGATCAGCTTGAACGGCGGCCGGGCGATCGCCGCCTCGGCCAGCGAGATCGCGAAGACGATCAGAAAGGGCAGCAGGAAGAAGAACGCCAGCCAGAGATAGGGCACGGCGATGACCAGGCCGCGCCCGGTCCGGCCGCCGAGCAGGCCGAGCCGCCGGCCGCGCAGCGCGTGCGGGCGCGGCCCGCCGGACTCCCCTTGCGCGCCGGGATCGCCGCCGGAGGCGAGGTCGACCATCCGCGCCGCCCGCCGCTCAACCGGTCAGGACCACCCCGGCGGCGCTGTCCCAGGTCAGCACCACGGGGTCGTCCCAGTCCACCGCCCGGCGGGCGGAGCGGGTCAGGTTGGGCGCCGTCGCCTCGACCATGCGGCCGTTGGCCTGGCGCACCCGGTAGATCGTCTCGCTGCCCAGGTAGCCGAGGCCGACCACCTCGCCGCGCGCGGCGTTGGCCGCCGGCAGGGCCCCGCCGGGGTCCGGCTTGATGCCGATCTTCTCGGGCCGGATCGCCACCCAGACCCGCTGCCCCTCGGTCACCGCGGGGCCGTGGTCGATGCGCAGCTCGCACGCCAGGTCCGGCGAGTCGATCACCACCACCTCGTCGGTCTCCGCGCGCACCCGCCCCTCGAACAGGTTGATCGAGCCGATGAAGTCGGCGACGAAGCGCGTGGCCGGGAACTCGTAGATCTCGGTCGGGGTGCCGACCTGGGCGATGCGCCCCTGGTTCATCACCGCGATGCGCGAGGAGAGGGTCATCGCCTCCTCCTGGTCGTGGGTCACGACCACGAAGGTGATGCCGACCTCCTCCTGAATGTTCATCAGCTCGAACTGCGTCTGCTCGCGCAGCTTCTTGTCGAGCGCACCCAGCGGCTCGTCGAGCAGCAGCACCTTGGGCCGCTTGACCAGCGAGCGGGCCAGGGCGACGCGCTGGCGCTGGCCGCCGGAGAGCTGGTGCGGCTTGCGTTTGGCGAAGGCGCCGAGCTGCACCAGCTCCAACGCCTGGGCCACCCGGTCGCGGATCTCGCCGCGCGGCAGCCGCTCCTGCTTCAGGCCGAAGCCGACGTTGCCCTCCACCGTCATGTGCGGGAAGAGGGCGTAGGACTGGAACATCATGTTGACCGGCCGGTCGTAGGGCGCGATGCCGGCCATGTCGATGCCGTCGATCAGGATCTGCCCGCCGCTCGGCGCCTCGAAGCCGGCCAGCATGCGCAGCAGCGTGGACTTGCCGCAGCCCGAGGCGCCGAGCAGGCAGAAGAGCTCGCCCTGGTAGATCTGCAGGTCGATGTCGTCGACGGCGAGGAAGTCGCCGAACTTCTTCGTCACCCCGCGGATGTCGATGAAGGGCTTGGCGGCCGGGTCGCGCCAGGGCTCCTCCGACAGGTCGGCCGGCGGCCGCCGGCCGGGCGCCGGCACGGCGACCTGCTCCGACGCCGCCGTGACGGCCTTCGCCTCCTGGACACCGGCCATGGACCTCTCCGCTGAGGACACCCCTGGGGCCACCCCGCTGCCTGCGTTCTACCGGCGCGGCCTCACTGGCCGGTCTTCACCCGTGTCCAGGCGCGCGTCTCCATCCGCTTGTAGCGCGGACTCTTGATGGTCGCGGGGAAGAGCTTCTCCTGCACCGCCTCGCTGGGATAGATCGCCGGATCGGTCTTCACCTCCTCGTCCACCATCGGCAGCGAGTCGGGCACGGCATTGGCGTACCAGACGTAGTTGGTGATGCCGGCCATGTTCTCCGGCTCGAGCACGAAGTTGATCCACTTGTGGGCGTTTTCGGGGTGCGGCGCGTCGGCCGGGATCGCCAGCACGTCGAACCAGACCAGCGTGCCCTCCTCGGGGATCAGGTACTCGATCTCGACGTCGTTGCCGGCCTCCTCGGCGCGGGCCGCGGCGATGAAGACGTCGCCGGAAAAGCCCATGGCGACGCAGATGTCGCCGTTCGCCAGGTCGTTGATGTACTGCGAGGAGTGGAAGTACTTCAGATGCGGCTGGATCTGCTGCAGGTGCGCGGTGACCGCCTCCAGCACCTCGGGGTCCTCGTGCGAAGGATCGTAGCCCAGGTAGTTGGCGACCACGTCCATCACCTCGTCGGCGGAATCGAGCAGGGTGACGCCGCAGGCGCTGAGCTTCTCGACCGTCTCGGGATCGAACAGCAGGTCGTAGCTGTTGGGCACCTCGCCCAGGATCTCCTCGACCTTTTGGACGTTCACGCCGATGCCGTTGGTGCCCCACTGGTAGATCGCGGCGTACTCGTTGCCCGGATCGGCCGTGGCGACCCGCTCCATCAGGCCCGGGTCCAGCTTGTCGAGATTGGGGATCTTCGACTTGTCCAGCTTCTGCAGCGCGCCGGCCTCGATCAGGCGGGCCAGGAAGGGCATGGCCGTCGGCACCACGATGTCGTACCCGGAGTTGCCGGCCAACAGCTTGGCCTCGACCACCTCGTTGTTGTCGTAGACGTCGTAGGTGACCGAGATGCCGGTCTCCGCCTCGAAGTCCTCGATCGTGGTCTCGCCGATATAGTCGGACCAGTTGTAGACGTTGAGGACCTTCTCCTCCTGCGCCTGCGCGCCCTGCGGCGCGGCGGCCAGCGACAGCGCCAGACCGGAGGCGAGCAGCAACCTTGTCGTCGTAAAGATCTGCACCGTTCCCAACTCCCGTGACCGAGCCTCATCCCGCGCTGCCTCCGGTGGGCAGCGCCTTTCTTCTCTTCGCGCCATTCAGCACTTCGCCGGCGAGGCTTGTCAATCACGCCCGGCGGGCGAGCCGGGACCGGAAGCCCCGCCGCCGCGCCGCCTCAGAAGAGGCGGTCATTAAACCGCCATCTACCCTTGGTTGCCATTCCGAAGGCCGAGCGGAACGGCCCGGACGCCGATGCCCGGCGTCGGGGCGGCTGGACCTTGTGTCTCGAGGCAAAGATGCCCGCCCCTTCGACGACTTCCCCCTTGCACGACGCGGCCTTCGCGCACCTGGTCGCCTCTTGCCAGGCGCGCTGCCTGGAGGATCGGCCGCCCGGCCACGACTGCGGGCGGCGCTTCGGCCGGCTGCGAGGGGCCCCGTGGTCTTCGGCCGCTTGACCCCTGCCGCTCAGCGACGATACCGCAAGCGCCCGCTTCCTGCTTGGCCTGTACCGCGTCCAGTCGCCGCCCCCGAGGCCGCCTGGAGCCCGCCGTCCGGGTGCGGGGTGCGGGAAACCTTGGCTTCCGGGCCCGACGGCGATTAGAAAGGCGCAGCCGCCATGGGGGCGGCCGTGTCCAGGGTATGCGCCGATCCGGCGCGGGCCCGCGTCTTTCGCCGTCCATGCTTGCCTCTGCCGCCTTCGCCGCCTACCGGACCGCCTTTCGTCTCGCCCGTCCCCTCGTGCGCCGCCTACTGGCGCGCCGGGTCGCGGCCGGGCGCGAGGACCCGCAGCGCCTGGGCGAGCGCTGGGGCCAGCCCGGGCTGGCGCGGCCCGCGGGCGCGCTGATCTGGATCCACGCCGCCAGCGTCGGCGAGACCGTTTCGGTGATCCCCCTGATCGCCCGGCTGCGCGAGCGCCACCCCCAGGCGCCGGTCCTGCTGACCACCGTGACGACCACGGCGGCGCGGCGGGCTGCCGACCTCTTGCCGAACGGCGCCTTGCATCAGTATCTGCCGCTCGACGATCCCCGCGCGGTGCGCCGCTTCCTCGATCACTGGCGGCCGGCGGTCGGCATCCTGGTGGAATCGGAGATCTGGCCCACCCTGATCCGCGCCGCGCGGGCCCGCGGTCTGCCGCTGGCGCTGCTCAACGGCCGCATCTCCCGCCGCTCGGCCCGCGGCTGGGCCTACGCCGGGCCGCTGTTCCGCCATCTGCTCGGCTGCTTCGACCTGATCCTGGCGCAGACGCCGGAGGATGCCCGCCGGCTGGCGCGGCTGAGCGACCGGCCGGTCGACTGCCTGGGCAACCTGAAGTTCGCCGGGCCGCCGCTGCCGGTCGACACGGGCGAGCTGGCGCGGCTGCGCGCGCTGCTCGGCAGTCGTCCGCTCTGGCTCGCCGCCGCCACCCATCCCGGCGAGGAAACGGCCGCGCTGGAGGCCCACCGCGCCCAGGCCGGGCAACAGAGCGGCCTGCTGACGGTGATCGTCCCGCGCCATCCGGCCCGCGGACCGGAGATCGCCGCCCAGGCCCGCGCGGCCGGCCTGGCCACCGCGCTGCGCAGCAGCGGCGCCGACCCGACGCCCGAGACCGCGGTCTACGTGGCCGACACCCTCGGCGAGCTCGGCCTCTGGTACCGGCTGAGCCCGATCGCCTTCGTCGGCGGCTCGCTGGTCGACCGCGGCGGCCAGAATCCGCTGGAGGCGGCGCGGCTGGGCTGCGCCCTGCTGTTCGGCCCGCACAGCGAGAAGAACGCCGCCGCCGTCGCCGGCCTCATGCGCGTCGGCGCCCTGCAGGAGGTGGCCGACGCCGCCGCGCTGGCCGAGGCACTCGGCCAGCTACTGCGCGACCCGGAGCTGCAGCGCGCCCGCGCCGCCGCCGCCCGGACCTTCACCCAGGCCCAGGCCCACATCGTCGACGACGTGCTGGAGGCCCTGACGCCCTACCTGCCGGCGCCGCGCGCGCCGGACTGACGCGCCGGACTGACGCGCGGGCGCGTCAGTCCGGAGGGTCGCAAAGCACTCTAGGGCGGTTTCCGATCGAGTGGAACCACGACGTGGGTTTGCCGATCGGCCCAAAACCGCCCTAAACCATAGTGTTAGAGTGATGCTGTCCGACCTGGCGAATCGCAAATGCGATTCGATCAGGTCGGGCATCGCTCTAGCGCTGGCCGCGCCGCTGCAGCTCCGCCGCCAGCGCCGCCTCGTCGCGAAGCTGCTGACCGCCGAGCCAGACCTCCGTGACGGCGCCGGCCGCGTCACGCACTAGGCGCGCGGGCTCGCCGTGACTGCCGAGCGCGCCGGCCAGCCGGATCCGCCCCCGGTCCGGCTCCTCGACCGCGATCTCGCTGGCGTCCAGAAAGGGGTCGATCTGGCCCGGCAGGGCGAGCCTGACGTGATCGCCCAGCGGCACCAGGTCGACCGGGCCCCACTGGCTCCACCAGCGGCCCTGCCAGTCGGCGATTCGCGGCGCCGGCGCCCCTTGCGCGGCGAAGACGCGCAGGATCTGCACCAGGCCGTGGGCCCAGAGGTTGGCGGCCCCGTCGCAGGCGTTGGTCAGCAGCGACAGGCAGAGGTCGCGGCCCGGCAGCACCAGCGTGCAGCTTATGTAGCCGGGAAAGGCGCCGCTGTGCCCGAACCACTCCCAGGCGCCCGCCTGGCCGCCCACCTGCCCGCGCAGCAGGCCGAGACCGAAGCTGCGCCCGAGCGAGCTGTGGGGGTCGCGCCACTGCGCCCGGACCATCTCGCGGCGGCTGGCGCGCGACAGGGGGCTCTGCTCGGCGGCAGGGTCGAGGCCGGCGAAGAAGCGGGCCAGGTTGCCGGGGGTCGACACGAAGCCGCCGGCCGGCGCGAGCGCGCGGGTGGAGGCGCCGCCGTCCAGGCCGACCCGCCGGCCCAGCGGCAGCTCCAGGCTGTGCCCGCGCGCGAAGGGGACCTCGTCCGGCGGCGGGCCGTCCGGCCGGGTCTCGGTCAGGCCGGCCCGGGCCACCACCTCGCGCGCGATCCAGTCGGTGTAGGGCTCGCCGGTCACCGCCTCGATCACCTGGCCGAGCAAGGCGAAGCCGTAGTTGGAGTACTTGGCCCGCTCGGCCACCGGAAGCACCGGCGCCTCGGCCAGGGCCGCGCGCAGCTCGCCGGCGTCGGGAAAGGGCCGCCGCCCCTGCCAGTGGCCGGAGTCCGCGCCGTCGCGCACCAGCCCGGCGCCGTGCGAGAGCAGATGCGTCAGCGTCGCCGCCGCCACCTCGGGGTGCAGCCCCGCGACGTGGCGGCCCACCGGATCGTCGAGCCGCAGCCGCCCCGCCTCGCGCAGCCGCAGGATCCCGGCGGCGGTGAAGCTCTTGGAGTGAGAGGCGGCACGGAAGCGGTGGCGCGGGGTCAGCGCCGTCCCGGCCTCGGCGTCGGCCGTGCCGAAGGCCCGCTCCAGCACCAGGCGGCCGCGATAGGCCACGGCCAGGCCGCACCCCGGCTGCCGGTCGGCGCGCAGGCGGTAGACCAGCCAGCGGGGCAGGTAGTCGAGCGCCGCCGCCAGCCAATCGGGCAGCTCCGCCCCCGCCTCCTGCGTCTGCGCCGCCTGCTGTCTGTCCATGGCGCCCTGCCTCCTCGCGCTCTCTCGGGTCCCTCGACGAATGACGGCGGCAAGGCTACGACAGGCCGGGCCGGCGGCGCCAAGGGCGCGCCGGCATGGCGCCCATGCAGGAGCTGGGCCCCCTGCACGAGACGGGCCCCCGCCGGCGCGGCAAGCGGCGCCACCGAAAACAAGGGGAGGTCCGGCCCGCAGGCCGCGTCCCGCAGGCCGCGTCCCGCAGGCCGCGTCCCGCAGGCCGCGCCTCTCAGGCGGCGGCGCGGCGCGCCAGGGCGGTGGCGACGCGCTCATAGGCCCGGTCGAGGATCTCCGGGCCGGCGTCGGGCGCCGGCATCGCCTCGCTGAGCGCGCGCCGCCAGGCCCGCGCGCCGGGCAGGCCGTTGAACAGGCCCAGCAGGTGGCGGGCGACGGCCTTGGCCGGCACGCCCCGCGCGGCCTCGCGCGCCATGTAGGCCTTCATCTCGGCCAGCACCGCCTCGCGGCGCGGCGGCGGCGTCTGCGCGCCGAAGAACCGCCGGTCCACCTCGGCCAGCAGCCAGGGGTTCTGGTAGGCCGCCCGGCCCAGCATCACCCCGTCGACATGGGCGAGCTGGGCGGCGGCGGCGTCCAGGTCGCAAAGACCACCGTTCAGCACCACGGTCAGCTCCGGCCGCGCCTGCTTGAGACGATGCACCAGCTCGTAGCGCAGCGGCGGGACCTCGCGGTTCTCCTTCGGGCTGAGGCCCTGCAGCCAAGCCTTGCGGGCGTGCACGATGAAGGTTTGCGCGCCGCCGGCGTCGGCCACCACGTCGACGAAGCGCCGGAAGGCCGCCTCGTCGTCCTGCTCGTCGATGCCGATGCGGCACTTCACCGTCACCGGCAGGCGCGTGGCCGCGCCCATGGCCGCCACGCAGCGCGCCACCAGCTCCGGCTCGGCCATCAGGCAGGCGCCGAAGCGGGCGTTCTGCACCCGGTCGCTGGGGCAGCCGACGTTGAGGTTGACCTCGTCGTAGCCCCAGTCCTCGGCCAGTCGCGCACAGTCGGCCAGCGCCGCCGGATCGCAGCCGCCGAGCTGCAGCGCGACCGGCCGCTCGGCCGGGTCGAAGGCGAGGAAGCGCGCCGCGTCCCCGTGCAGCAGGGCGCCGGTGGTCACCATCTCGGTATAAAGCCGGGCGCGGCGCGAGATGAGGCGAAGGAAGTAACGGTCGTGCCGGTCCGTCCAGTCCATCATCGGCGCGACGCTGAAGCGGTGGGGCGAGAGGGCGGCCTGGTCGGTCATGCGGCTTCGGGGCTGGCGGTGGGCATTGCGAGCGCAGCGCGTGCGACAGGGGAGCCGTCGGCGCGCGCCGACAAGATGGGGCCAAGCGGCGGCGATTGCAAAGCCGCGGCGGGCGCAGGGAGAGGGCCGGCTGGCGACGGCGTCCCCAAGCCAGCCTAATGAATTAGAATTCAAGGGCTTTTCCCATGGGCGTCGGGACCGCAAAGCGGTTTCAAAGCGCCGCGAACCTCTCTAACTTGCGGCCCCATGACCGCCGCCAAGCCGACCAAGCCGAAGAAAGCCCCCGCGCCGGCGCCCGCCGAGGGGCGCGCCTGGCAGCGCATGCTGTCGGGCCGGCGCCTGGACCTGCTGGACCCCTCGCCGGTGGATATCGAGATCGAGGACATCGCCCAGGGGCTGTCGCGCGTGGCGCGCTGGAACGGCCAGACCCTGGGCGACTGGGCCTTCAGCGTCGCCCAGCACAGCCTGTTGGTCGAGCGGATCGCCCGCCGCCTCGACCCGCGCCTGGGCCGCCAGTGGCAGCTCGCCGCGCTGCTGCACGACGCGCCGGAGTACGTGGTGGGCGACCTGATCACCCCCTTCAAGGCGGCGGTCGGGCCCGGCTACAAGCAGCTTGAGCGCCGGCTGATGCAGGCGGTCCACCTGCGCTTCGGCCTGCCGGGTCTGCTGCCGGAGCGGGTCGAGGCGCTGATCAAGCGCGCCGACGGCATCGCCGCCTACATGGAGGCAACCCAGCTCGCCGGCTTCGAACGCGCCGCCGCCGACCGCATCTTCAGCCGGCCGCGCGGCAAGGCGGCGGCGGAGATCCTGGGCTGGGCGCTGGACCCGGTCTCCCCCGCCCGGGCCAAGGCGGCGTTTCTGGAACGCTTCGAGGCGCTGGCCTGACGGCGTCCGCCCGACCGGCCGCCGGTCGCAGCCGCCTTCGTCTACGCGCCGGCGCTTCAACTCGCCCGGTCGCGGTGATCCGGCCCCCGCCCCTCGCCGGCGGAGTCCGCGCGCTCCCGATCCGGCCGCGCCGTGCCGGTCTCCTCGTCGTCGAAGAGGATGCGCTCTGCGGCGCCGTCGAGATCCTCGTACTGGCCCTTGCGCAGCGACCAGAGGAAGGCCCCGAGACCGAGCAGGCCGAGGAAGAGGGCGGCCGGGATCAGATAGATCAGAACGTCCATGTCGCCTTGCACCCCAGAGCGGATTGCGAACGCGGCGCCGCCGCCCGGGCCCCGGCGCCTTCGGATCTCAGATAGGCAGTGGCGGCGGCCGCCGCAGCCCCGCGCGCCCGCGCCGGACCACGCGCCGCACCAGAGCAGGTGTCTTGCGACCGGCGGAGCCGCAGAAGCGGCGCCAGACGATCACACCCCGCTCTACCGCCGCCCGGCGAGGCGCAGGGCGTTGGTGATCACCAGGATCGAGGAGCCGCTCATGGCGACCGCGGCGATCAGCGGGGTGACGAAGCCGGCAACGGCCAGCGGGATGGCGCAGAGATTGTAGACCAGGGCCAGGCCGAAGTTCTGCTTGACCAGGCGGTCGGCGCGCCGGGCGACCTGCAGCAGCTCCAGCACCGGCTGCAACGCCTCGCCCTGAAACACGGCATCGGCGGCGGTCTGGCTGATGTCGACCGCGCTGGAGGGCGACAGTGAGACCGAGGCGGCGGCCAGCGCCGGCGCGTCGTTGAGGCCGTCGCCGACCATCAGCACCCGCCGCCCCTCGGCGGCCAGCGCCTCCAGCCGGGCCACCTTGTCGCCCGGTGCCAGCTCCGCCTGCCAGTCGGCGATGCCCAGCGCTTCGGCGACCGCCGCCACCGTGGGCCGGCGGTCGCCGGAGAGCAGCTCGACCCGGAAACCGCGGCGCTGCAAGTCCGCCACCACCCGCGCGGCATCGTCGCGCGGCCGGTCGGTGAAGGCGAAGCGCTGCGGCGCGTGACCGGGCCGGGTCAGCCAGAGCTCCGGCCCGGCGCCGCTGTCGGGCTCCGCCGGCGCCGCGCCGGTCCAGCGCCAGCTGCCCAGGCGCACCTCGCCCGCCGGCGTCTGCAGCGACAGGCCGCAGCCCGGCACCTCCTGCACGCCCTCGGCGGCGGGCACGTCCGGCGCCGCCCGGCTGAGCGCGCGGGCCAGCGGGTGACGGCTGGCGGCGGCGAGGCTGGCGGCCAGCTCCAGCGCCTCCGGCTCGGTGACCAGGTCGACCAGCTCGGGCCGGCCGAGGGTCAGCGTGCCGGTCTTGTCGAACACCACCGTGTCGACCACCGCCAGACGCTCCAGCGCCGTGCCCGACTTCAGCAGCAGGCCCTTGCGCAGCAGCCGGCCGCTGGCGATGACCTGCACCGCCGGCACCGCCAGGCCCAACGCGCAGGGGCAGGTGATGATCAGCACGGCGATGGCGATCATCAACGCCGGCTGCCAGGCCAGACCGGCGACCAGCCACCAGCCGAGAAAGGCGCCCAGGGCCAGCAGATGCACCACCGGCGCGTAGACCCGGGCCAGGCGGTCGGCCAGCCCGACGAAGCGGGCGCGGCGCTGCTCGGCCACCTCCATCAGCCGGACGATCTCCGCCAGCAGGGTCTTCTCGCCGGTGGCGGTCACCTCCAGCGTCAGCGGCGCGCCGATGTTGAGCGTGCCGGCGAAGACCCGGGCGCCCTTGCTGGCGCGCGTCGGCAGGCTCTCGCCGGTGATCAGGCTGGTATCCAGCTCGCTCTCGCCGCTCAGCACCCGCCCGTCGACGGCGATGCGCTCGCCGGCGGCGGCCAGCACCGTCATGCCCGGCTCGACCTGCTCGGGCTTGAGCAGAAGGCGCTTACCGCCCGCGCCGATCACGGTGACCGCGCTGGCGCCCAGGGCGAGCAGCCGCTCGGCGGCGGAGCGCGCCTTGCCGCGCGCGCGGCGGTCCAGGTAGCGGCCGATCAGCAGGAAGAACAGCAGCATCACGGCGGAATCGAAGTAGGCGTGCTTGCCCTGGTTCATCGTCTCGACCAGAGACATGCCCGAGGCGAGCAGCACGGCCAGGGAGATCGGCACGTCCATGTTGGTGGTGCGCGCCTTCAACGCCGAAAGGGCGGAGCGGAAGAAGGGCCGCCCGGCGTAGACGATGGCCGGCAGGGCGATCAGCGCCGAGAACCAGTGCATCAGGGTACGGGTGGCCGGCCCCATGCCCTCGACATGGCCGGCCCAGACGGCGACCGAGAGCAACATGACGTTGGCGGCGGCGAAGCCGGCCACCGCCATGCAGCGCAGCAACTCGCGTTCCTGGCGCGCGTCCTCGGCCGTCAGCCGCGCCGGCTCGTAGGGCACTACCTTGAAGCCCAGGTCCTCGACCTTGCGGGCCAGCGCGCTGCCGCGCGCGGCCGGCCCGTCCCAGGCCAGCACCATGCGCCGGGTGGTCAGGTTGACCCGCGCCTCGCGCACCCCCTCGAGCGGCTGCAGGCTCGATTCGATCTTGCGCACGCAGCCGCCGCAGTGCAGCCCCTCGACCATCAGATGCAGGCGCCGCGTGCCGGCCTCGTCGCGCTGGACGTAGGCGCCGACATCGACGCGCGGCGCCTCCGGCGCGAGGTCGCGCGGGGCGGACTGGGCCAGGGTCATTGCTTGACGAAGAGCCTCTTGCTGCTCTGGTAGCGCCGCCCCTCGGCGATCACCGTCACCTGGGCGTCCCAGACGCCGGCGAGCGGCAGCTCGATCACGGCGCCGTAGCGGCCCTCGCCGCGGCGGGCGAGCTGGTGGGTGCTGTCGTTGCCCTCGGCGGTCGGACGCACGAAGGCGACGCTGACCTCCTGCGGGTAGAGCGGCCGGCCGTCGGGCCCGGCCAGGCTCACGCCGAAGTCGAGCCTGCGGCCGGGCTGCGCCTCGGCGGTGAGCGCGACGTCCCAGCCCAGCTCGGCCTGGCGCTCGGCGGCGGCGATGCGGCGGTTGTACTCCACGCCGTCGCGGTAATACGTCTCGGTGGTCAGGCCGGTCCAGCTCGACACGGCAATGGTCACCAGGGCGCCGTTGGCGGCGAAGACGACCAGGAAGAAGACCACGAAGAGCAGCGGGATCCAACGGCTGTCGCGGGTCAGAAAGTGCAGCACGGACGTCATCGCGCGGGCCCCCTGAAAACGCTGTCGTAGGTCACGCGGTCCCCGCGCGCGGGGTCGGTGAGCGTGAAGGTGATCGGCATGGACTCGCCCTTCAGCGCCTCGGCCGGCGCCCGCACGTAGAGCTGGTAGGTCGCCACCGAGTCGGCCTGCGCCGTCAGGGTGGCCGCGTCGCCGGTGTTCTCCAGGTTGACCACGTCGAGGCTGGAGCCGGCCACGCCGGCCGCGCCGATCTCGTAGGTCAGGCGGAAGCTGCGCGGCTCGCGCGTCATGTTGAGGATCTTGATGGTGTAGCCGTTGCGGATGTCGCCGTTCGACAGGGTGACGAACAGCGGCGCGCGGTCGTGCAGCACGTTGATGTCGACCGTGGCGCGGGTCGCGTAGGTGACCAGCATGGCCGCCGCAACGCCGACGAACAGCATGGCGTAGAACAGCGTGCGCAGGCGCAGGAACTTCCACTTCGGCTTCGGCCGCCCCTCTTCCAGCGCCGCCTGGTTGGCCTCGGTGTCGAAGGTGATCAGCTCCCGCGGCCGGCCGATCTTGTCCATCACCTCGTTGCAGGCGTCGATGCACAGGCCGCAGCCGATGCACTCCAACTGCTGACCGTCGCGGATGTCGATGCCGGTCGGGCAGACCGCCACGCAGGCGGTGCAGTCGATGCAGTCGCCGCGGCCCTCCCAGGACTCACCCTTCTTGTGCTTGCCCCGCGGCTCGCCGCGCCAGCGCTGGTAGGTGACCAGCAGCGTGTCCTCGTCGAACATGGCAGCCTGGAAGCGCGGCCAGGGGCACATGTAGGTACAGACCTGCTCACGCGCCCAGCCGGCCAGCAAGTAGGTGGTGGCGGTGAACAGGCCGACGAAGAAGTAGGTCCCGCCCGAGGACTGGCCGGTGAAGAACTCCGTTACGAAGGTCGGCGCGTCCTGGAAATACATGATCCAGGCGCCGCCGGTGAGCAGGGCGATCAGCAGCCAGGCGCCGTGCTTGGCGCTCCGCTTGGCCAGCTTGGCGCCGTTCATCGCCTGCCGGTCCAGGCGGATGCGCGCGCCGCGGTCGCCCTCGATCTTGCGCTCGACCCACATGAAGAGGTCGGTCCACACCGTCTGCGGGCAGGCGTAGCCGCACCACAAGCGGCCGAACAGCGAAGTGACGAAGAACAGACCGATGGCGCCGAGCACCAGCAGGCCGGTCAGGTAGTAGACCTCCTGCGGCCAGATCTCGATGAAGAAGAAGTAGGCGCGGCGCGCGGCCATGTCGATCAACACCGCCTGGTCCGGCGCGTCGGGGCCGCGGTCCCAGCGGATCCAGGGCGTGATGTAGTAGATCGCCAGCAGCAGGCCGAGCACCAACCACTTGATGCGGCGGATCGGGCCGCGCACGTCGCGCGGCTGCACCTTCACGCGGTTGGCGTAGAGGGGCGAGTCCTCCTTCTTGGTCTCCTTCCAGGAGACCGCCTGCTCGTCGCTCACCGCCGGCGCCGCCAGGTCGGCCAGCTTGGCGGGCGGCTGCGGCAGGTCGCCCTCGATCTTGCGTGCTGCGTCGGCCATCGGCCTTCAACTCCCAAGCCCGCGGCGCGCCCGGAGGGGTCTCCGGGCGCCCGGGGGAACTATTGGCCGCCGCCCAGCGAGTGGACGTAGACGGCCAGCATCTTGATGGTCTCGGACTCCAGTCGCCCGACCCAGGGAGGCATAACCCCGTGCTGGGGATTGTTGATCTGGGACAGGATGTCGCTGCGCTCGCCGCCGTAGAGCCAGATGGCGTCGCTGAGGTTGGGCGCGCCAAGCTCCTGCACGCCCTGGCCGCTCTCGCCGTGGCAGGCCGAGCACTGGACGGCGAAGATCTCCTCGCCCGGCGCCAGGTCGGCCCCCTCCGGCGCGCGGCCGGAGAGCGAGAGCACGTAGTCGGTGACCTGCGCGATCTCCTCGTCGGCCAGCAGGCCGTCGCCGTAGGCCGGCATCATGTTGAAGCGCGTGTCCGGATCCTCGTCCCAGCGCACGCCGTGCTGGATGGTCTGCTGGATCGCCTCCAGCGAGCCGCCCCAGATCCAGGCGTCGTCGGCCAGCACCGGATAGCCGCCGGGGTTGCCCTTGCCACCGGCCCCGTGGCAGGGCGCGCAGTTGTCGGCGAAGGCCGTCTCGCCGCCGCGCTGGGCGAAGGTGAAGAGCGTGTCGTCGCCGAGGATCTCCTCCAGCGAGGCCTCGCGGATGCCGGTCAGGTAGTCGGCCTGGCGCGCCTCGGCCGCCGCGAGCTGCTCGCGGATCTGGTCGCGGCTGGACCAGTCGAGCAGACCCTTGGTGTAGGTGCTGCCGAGCGGAATCGCCGGATAGAGCACGAAGTAGCCGATCGACCAGATGATGGTGGCGTAGAAAACGTAGACCCACCACTTCGGCAGCGGCGTGTTCAGCTCCTTGATGCCGTCCCACTCGTGCCCGGTCGTTTCCTTGCCGGTCAGGCGGTCCTTCTCGATTTTCGTCGGCATCGCGCTATGCGTCCTTCTTGTCGTCCCGCCCGGCGTCCTTCTCCTTCTTGGACGCTTCGCGGAAGGGGATCTCGGCATGGTCGCGCATCTGCTGCCGGCGCCGCCGGCTGGGCCAGTAGACCCAGACGACGATGCCCACGAAGATGGCGACCAGCCAGACGAGCCAGAGGCGTGTGAAGAAGCCGTAGACCTCCTCCATCACTGGACCAGCTGCTCCGGCTCGACCTCGGTGAAGTCGACCATCTGTCCGAGGATCTGCAGGTAGGCGACCAGGGCATCCATCTCGGTCAGCCGCCCCGGCTCGCCGTCGAGGTTGCCGACGGCCGCCTTCGGGTAGCGGGCCAGCAGCCCCTCGGTGTCGGCCTCGGGGTCGGCCTGGGCCCGCATGTCGGCGGCCGCCTCGGCGATCATCTCGTCGCTGTAGGGCACGCCCACGGCGCGGTTGGCCCGCAGGTCGGCGGCGATCGCCTCGGGCTCGAGGTCGCGCTCCAGCAGGAAGGCGTAGGGCGGCATGATCGACTCCGGCACCACCGAGCGCGGGTCGATCAGGTGCGCCACGTGCCAGTCGTTGGAGTACTTGCCGCCGACCCGGGCCAGGTCAGGCCCGGTGCGCTTGGAGCCCCATTGGAAGGGGTGGTCGTACATCGACTCCGCCGCCAGCGAGTAGGGGCCGTAGCGCTCCACCTCGTCGCGGAAGGGGCGGACCTGCTGCGAATGGCAGGTGTAGCAGCCCTCGCGGATGTAGATGTTGCGCCCGGCCAGCTCGAGCGGGGTGTAGGGCCGCACGCCCTTCACCCGCTCGATCGTGCTCTCGATGGTGAACAGAGGCGTGATCTCGACCAGGCCGCCGATCGACACGGTGATCAGCACGAGCACCGCCATCAGCGGCAGGTTCTTCTCGATCAGCGTGTGATACTTGAACATCGCGGCGCCCTCCCCTTACTCGGCGGCCTGACCGGCGGCGGGGCTCGCCCGCCGGGTCAGGATCGGCCGCTCGTCACGGATCTCGCCGCGCGCCGTGCGGACCAGGTTGTAGACCATGATCAGGGCGCCCACGAGGAAGAACACCCCGCCCAGAGCCCGGATCACGTAGAAGGGATGCATCGCCTCGACGGTCTCGACGAAGGAGTAGACCAGGAAGCCGAGCTCGTCGTAGGAGCGCCACATCAGGCCCTGCATGATGCCGCTGATCCACATCGCGGTGATGTAGAGGACGATGCCGATGGTCGCGATCCAGAAGTGGTAGCTGACCAGGCGCACCGAGTAGAGCCGCGTGGCGCCCCACATCTTCGGCACGAGGTAGTACAGCGCGCCGAAGGTGATGAAGGCGACCCAGCCGAGCGCGCCGGAGTGCACGTGGCCCACGGTCCAGTCGGTGTAGTGGCTGAGGGCGTTGACCGGCTTCACCGACATCAGCGGCCCCTCGAAGGTGCTCATGCCGTAGAAGGCGACCGAGGTGACCAGGAAGCGCAGGACCGGGTCGGTGCGCAGCTTATCCCAGGCGCCCGACAGGGTCATGATGCCGTTGATCATGCCGCCCCAGGAGGGCATCCACAGCATGATCGAGAAGGTCATGCCCAGCGTCTGCGCCCAGTCCGGCAGGCTGGTGTAGTGCAGGTGGTGCGGGCCGGCCCAGATGTAGAGGAAGATCAGCGCCCAGAAGTGGATGATCGACAGGCGGTAGGAGTAGACCGGGCGCTCCGCCTGCTTGGGCACGAAGTAGTACATCATGCCCAGGAAGCCGGCGGTCAGGAAGAAGCCCACCGCGTTGTGGCCGTACCACCATTGGGTCAGCGCGTCCTGCACGCCGGAGAAGAGCGAGTAGCTCTTGGCCCCGAAGAACGACACCGGCACCGCCAGGTTGTTGACGATGTGCAGCATCGCGATGGTGATGATGAAGGCCAGGTAGAACCAGTTGGCCACGTAGATGTGCGGCTCGCGGCGCTTCAGGATCGTGCCGGCGAAGACGACCAGGTAGGCGACCCAGACGATGGTCAGCCAGAGGTCGACGTACCACTCGGGCTCGGCGTACTCGCGGCCCTGGGTGATGCCGTTGATGTAGCCCCAGGCGGCCATCACCAGGAAGAGCTGGTAGCCGAAGAAGATGAAGGCCGCGGCCTCCTCGCCGCCCAGCAGCCGCGCCCGGCAGGTGCGCTGCACGACATAGAGGGAGGTGGCGATCAGCGCGTTGCCGCCGAAGCCGAAGATGACCCCCGAGGTGTGCACGGGGCGCAGCCGGCCGAAGGTGGTCCAGGGCTCGCTGAAGTTCAGCTCCGGAAAGGCGAGCTGCAGGGCGATGATGACGCCCATCAGGAAGCCGACCACCCCCCAGAAGACGGTGGCGATGACGAAGAGCCGGATCACGTCGTCGGCATAGTCGAGCGCCGTCGTCCGTTCTGACCCTGACCCAGTGGTCGCGGTTGCCGCAATGTCGCTCATGAGGCGCGGCCTTTCTTGCTGTTCTGCTGTCCGAACCCGGTTCGGCGGAAGACTTCCCCCAGGCGGCCCGGCCCCCAAAGGCCTGGACTCCAGGCGCACCTACCCCGCCGCTCGCCGGCAGAGAACTCCACACCGCCCTTCGGGCACATTGACGTGCGTCAATGCCTAGCCTTGTCCCCTAACGTTTCAGTTAAGACAGCCCCGGCAAATTGCCGCAGGCCGTCTGCTCTCCCGCTCTCGTTACTGGAAGCCGGCAGGCGAACAACCGCAAGGCGTGGGCCGCCGCCTGTCCGGCCGGGCGACGGTTGGCCTGGCGGAGAATTCTCGGACTGCAGCCCACGCGGCGCTTGAGCCGGCGGCCAAAACGGACACAGAATTCCGCCACGGTATTCTGGTGAACAGAAACAGGCTTAGAATTCGGGGGAGGAGGCCGTCGTCATGATGACACAGGATGAGACGCAGGAAGGGCTGGGCCGCGAGAGCGACGAGGTGGTGCCGGTGTTCGGCCAGCCTCTGCCGAAGATCCGCAAGATCAGCGTCGACCGGCCCTGGGCCTGGCTGGCCGCCGGCTGGCAGGATCTGCGCAGCGCCCCCAGCGTCGGGCTCGGCTACGGCGCGATCTTTACGGTGGTCGGCTTCCTGCTGCTCGGCATCGCCTACGAGCTGGGCCTGTTCTGGCAGGTGCTGCTGCCGATCGCCGGCGGCTTCCTGCTGGTCGCGCCGGTGCTGGCCGTCGGCCTCTACGAAACCTCGCGCCGCCTGCAGGCGGGCGAGCCGACCTCCATGGCCCTGGCGCTCGCCGGCTGGCAGCGCAATCTGGGCCAGATCGCGCTGATCGGCGTGGTCGGCCTGGTGCTGTGGATCGCCTGGATGCGCCTGGCCTTCCTGATCTTCATGCTGTTCTTCTCCTACGAGCCGCCGCGCCCGGACAACTTCCTGGCCGACGTCTTCCTGTCGGACATCACCATTCCCTTCCTGCTGACCGGCACGGCCGTCGGCGCGGTGCTGGCGTTGATCGCCTTCGCCATCTCGGCGGTCTCCGTGCCGATGCTGATGGACCGCGACGTCAACGTCATGGCCGCGGTGGTCACCAGCGTCGAGGCGGTGCGCCAGAACTTCTTCCCGATGCTGGTCTGGGCCTCGCTGATCGTGCTGTTCACGGCGGCCGGCCTGCTGACCTTCTATTTCGGGCTGATCATCACCCTGCCACTGATCGGCCACGCCACCTGGCACGCCTACCGCGACCTGGTGGCGAGCGAGTAGGCGGCCGCCGAAGGACCTGGCCTGGCGGAGGTCAGGCCAGGCCCAGCGCGGTGCGGGCGCGGGCGAGCACGGCCTCCGGCCCGCCTTCGGCCGAGATGCGGCGCCAGTCGATCGCGCCGAGTTCGTAGTCGAGCTGGCGCGCGACCACGGCCGCGTCGGCGTCCGAGGCATCGCCCCGGCGCGCGGCGACCCGGCTCTTCAGGGTTTCCGGCGCGGCCTCCAGCCAGACCCCGTCGAAGCGCGCGCCGGCCGACTCGGCGATGGCGCGGAGGTTCTCGCGCTGCTCGGGCCGCGCGGAGACGGCGTCCACCACCACGGCATGACCCGCCGCCAGCAGGCCGGCGGCCTGGCGGGCGAGTTCGCCGTAGACCTCGGCGGAGGCGGTCGGCGTATAGGCCGAGGCCGGCAGCCGTTCGGTCTCGCCGACGCCGGCCAGGCGCTTGCGGATCTGGTCGCTGCGCAGCACCACAGCCCCCGGCGCCGCCCCCAGGGCCGGCGCCAGCCCCCGGGCCAGCGTGGTCTTGCCGGTCCCCGACAGGCCGCCGACCGCCAGCAGCCGCGGCGGCGGCGGCGTCAGGTAGCGCTCGGCCGCGGCCAGGTAGTCCAGCGCCTCCTGGCGCAGGGCGGCGGCCTGCGTCCGCGCCTGCTGGGCGGCGACCGCCGGCGCCGTGACCTTGGCGCGCACCGCCGCGCGCAGGCTGAGGAAGAGCGGCAGCGCCGCCAGCCAGCCGGCCCCGCCGAGGCCGGCGCGCGCGGCCAGCTCCAGGTAGCGGTTGAGCGCCACGTTGGCCAGGCGGCGCAGGCCGCGATGGTCCAGGTCCATCAGCAGGAAGGCGAGGTCGTAGCCCAGGTCGATGGTGGCAATGGCGCGGTTGAACTCGATGCAGTCGAACAGGGTCGGCTGCCCGTCGATCAGCACGATGTTGCGCAGGTGCAGGTCGCCGTGGCAGCGCCGGACCAGGCCGGCGGTCCGCCGCGCGTCGAGCAGGCGCCCCACCTTGGTCAGGTGGCAGTGGCTCTCGGCCTGCAGGGCCGCGACGCGCGCAGCGGGCAGAATCTCGGGAAAGCCGGCGAAATCCTCGGCGTTCTCCGCGAGCACGCGGCGCAGCCCCTCGGCGCCGCCGTAGGGAGCCTCGGCCGTCTCGGCCTGGGCATGCAGCCCGACCACCGCCTCGACCAGGGACTCGATCAGCCCGGCATCCAGCCCGCCCGCCTCGGCCAGACGGTCGAACAGCCCGGACTGATCGAAGCGGCGCATCACCAGGGCGACCTCCACCACCTCCTCGGACAAGGCCAGCGAGTCGCCCGGGTCCTGCATCAGCGGCCCGAAGGCGAAGCCCTCCGCCCGGCGCAGAATGGGGCGGAGGCCCAGGTAGATCTGCGGCGCCGAGCGTCGATTGAGGCGCAGCTCGGTCAGGCAGGCCGCCGCCCGCTTGTCCCGCGTGGAGAAGTCCATGAAGGAAAAGCGCACGGCGCGCTTGATCTTGTAGGCCCGCTCGCCGGCCAGGAAGACGAAGGCCGCGTGGGTGTCGATGCGCTCGACCCGCGACACCGGAGGGTCGTAGCTGGCGCCGTCGCCGAGAAAGGCGGCAAGCGCCGACTGGTCGCCGACTTCGCTCATGGTCTCCTGTCGCCGCTCAGGGAGAAGGGGCCGCGGGCGAGAACACGAAAGGCCCCACGGACTGGCGTGCCGCCAGAGCCTACAGACGGCGCCGCCGGCAGGCTATGCCGTTGCGCGGTACGGCGCCTCGGTGCGGAAGGGGAACTCCAGCGTCTCGCCGCGGGCGATGTCGTGGACCTCCCCGTCGAAGCCGATGCGAATCGGCTCGGCCGCATGGTTCTCCGCCTGGATGCGCAGCCGGTCCCGCTGCACCTCGATCTGCAGGAAGTGGCCGCGATAGCGCAGCTCCATCTCCAGGTGCGAAATCTCCTCGGGCAGGCGCGGGTTGAACCAGAGAATGTCGTCCGCCAGCTCCAGGCCGGTGTAGCAGCGCTGCACGAGATCGACCGTGCCGGCCATGGCGCCGAGATGGATGCCTTCCGAGGTGGTGCCGCCCTGGATGTCGGACACGTCGCTCTTCAAGGCCTCGCAGAAGAGTTGCCAGGAGCGTCGCCGGTCGACCCGCGCCATGACCCAGGATTCGACCACCCGACTGAGCGTCGAGCCGTGCGAGGTGCGCGCCGAGTAGTAGGCCGTGGTCCGCTCGATCAGCCTGTCGTCCCAGCGATAGCCCATGTCCTCGATCAGACCGCGCAGCTCCTGCGCCGAGAAGAGGTAGAACAGCATCAGCGCATCGGGCTGCTTGGAGACCTTGTAGCGGTTCGGGCTGTCGCCCTCGGCCTCGAGGATGCGATCGAGCCGCTGGATGTCGCCGTAGCGCCGGGCATAACCGACCCAGTCGAACTCCTCCAGCGCGTCGTAGCCCTCGAACTGGCTGATCACCGGCAGCCCGTCGTCGTCGGAATGGAAACACAGCGTCATGCCCCGCGCGATCTCCTCCCAGCGGGCCAGCTCGTCGTCGCTGAGCTGCAGCCGCTCGCAGAGCTCCTCGCAGCGGTGGAACGGCAGGCGGTCGAGAAGCTGGCGCGCGCGCCGCAGCACCCAGGCCGCCATCACGTTGGTGTAGGCGTTGTTGCGCAACCCGCCCTCGTCGCGGCCGGGATAGGCGTCGTGGTACTCGTCCGGGCCCATCACGCCGTCGATCACCCAGCGTCCGCTATCCGCGTCCCACGCGCAGACCGAGGCCCAGAAGCGGGCGATCTCCAGGATCATCTCGGTGCCGTAGGCGCTTAGAAACTCCAGATCGCCGGTCGCCTGAAAGTACTGCCAGACATTGTAGGCGATGGCCGCGTTGACGTGACGCTGGCGATGGCTGTTGTCCGGCAGCCAGCGCCCCGATTTGGGGTTGAGGTGAACCGTCTGGGTTTCCTCGCGTCCGCTGCTGCCCGACTGCCAGGGGTACATGGCCCCGGCGTGGCCGGCCTCGCGCGCCAGCCGGCGGGCCGTCTCCAGCCGGCGGTAGCGGTAGAGCAGCAGCGCGCGGGTGATCTCCGGCAGGCGCTGGTTGAGCAGGGGGAAGATGTAGAGTTCGTCCCAGAAAATGTGGCCGCGGTAGGCCTCGCCGTGCAGGCCGCGGGCGGGCACGCCGACATCGAGGTCGCAGATCAAGGGACTGCAGGTCTGCAGCAGATGGAAGACGTGCAGCCGCAGGATCTGGTTCATCTCCTCGGTGCCGGCGGCGGCGGCATTGGCGATGCGCATGTCGAAGCGCCGCCAGAGCTGCGACCAGATCAGCGCGTGCCGGCGAGCGAGCCCGTCGAAGTCCGGCGCGCGGCGGGCCAGGTCCAGGGCGGCCAGCCCCGGCTCGCTGATGGCGCGGTCGCGGCTGGTGAACAGCGCCACGACCTTCTCCAGCTCGATCGCCTCACCCGGTTGCGCCACCAGGCGGTAGCGGGCACCGGCATAGCCCTCGGCCAGCTCCGGCTCGGGCACCGGATCGAGCGTCGCGCCGTCGCGGCTCAGGCGCAGGCGGGCCGCCTGCACCAGGCGCAGGCGCGACTGGCTGGTCTCGACCTCGAGGTGGAGGAGGCCGTCGGGCTCCAGGCCGACGGCGCCGGGCTCCAGGTGGCGGTTGCGCAGGTTGCGATAGCGCGCGACGCCGCCGTTGACGACCCGGCCGTCCAGCGCCGCGCGCAGCTCGATCGGGCCGCCCCAGTTCTCCGGCACCAGCGACCAGGTCTGGGCGGCGAGGTTCGCCTGGTCCATGGAGACCAGCCGGCTGCTCTCGATCCGGCTGACCCGCCCCCGGGAGTCGCGGACGCGCAGACGCCGGTGCAGCAAGCCGTCCGCCATGTCCAGCTCCTGGCGGTAGTCCAGAATCTCGACGGCGTGCAGGTCGAACCAGGGGCCGGGCGCCTCGGTGGTGGCGTCCTCCTCCGCCGCCGGCGCGAGGTGGCGGAAGCTGACCGGCAGCCAGTTGGGGAAGTTGACCAGATCCTCGTTCTCCACCTCCCGGCCGCTGACCTCGCTGACCAGGCGGTTGTAGCCGCCGGCCAGGTAGGTGCCGGGATAGTGGGGCCCGCCGGCGTCCATCTCGTCGGCCGCGCCGCGCACGGCGAAGTGGCCGTTGCCCAGGGTGCAGAGCGCCTCGCGCAGCCCCTCGGATTCGGGGGCGAAGTCGCGATAGACCAGGGACCAGCAGCTCACGGCTCCTCCTCCAGAATGGCCTCGAAGAAGCGGCGCACCTCCTCCGGCGCGCCGAGCGCGAAATCGGCCGCGGTCTCGTTCGCTTCGCCGTCGCGCACCAGGATGCCCAGGCCGTCGTCGCTCAGCGCCTCGAAGGCGTCCTCGTCGGTGACGTCGTCGCCGATGTAGACCGGCAGGGTCTGCGACAGATCCAGCTCCAGCGCCTCGATCAGCCAGCGCACGGCGCGCCCCTTGTGCCAGTCGATGTCCGGCTGGATCTCATAGACCTTCTTGCCGCCGCCCTTGCGAAAGCCGGCGTGCTCGCCCAGCACCTCCGCGACCGCGCGCTCGAGCGCCGGCTGGTCGCGCGCCGCCACCAGCCGGTAGTGCACGGCGATGGAAAAGCGCTTACGCTCGACCAGCGCCCCCTCGATTGCCGCCAGCCGCCGGCGCAGGGCCGCCTCCATCGCGTCGAGCGCCGGCAGGTACTCGGTGCCCCGCTCGGCCTGGATCGAGAGCCCCTCCGGCCCGGCGATCTCGAAGCCGTGGCTGCCGGCGTAGATCAGCTCGGGCACGTCGACCAGGGCGCGCACGTCGTCCAGCCCGCGGCCGCTGACCACCGCCACGGTGAAGCGACGGGCCAGGCGGGCCAGGACGGCGCGCATCGCCGGCGCCAGCACCGCCAGGTCGGGGCGCTCGACGATCGGCGTGAGCGTGCCGTCGTAGTCCAGGAAGAAGGCCGGACGGCGTCCGGCGGCCAGCGCCCGCACCGCCTCGATCCGCGCCAGAGCCGAGGGCAGGTCGGCCGCGCTCCGCCGTCCCTTGGCCTCGACGGTCACCTCGCTGAGATCTTCCACCACCATGTCCGCCCCCTGTTCCGCCAGGTTCGCGCGGGCCGCCCCGGCCGCGCCGCGTCCGGCCACCCCGATGACCAGGCCGAAGCCGCCGGCCCGCCCGGCGGCCACGCCGGCCTCGGCGTCCTCGACCACGGCACAGCGCGCCGGGGCCAGCCCCAGCTTGCGGGCCGCCGCCAGAAAGGTGTCGGGCGCCGGCTTGCCGGCCAGGCCCTCCTGCGCGGCGGTCTGGCCGCTGACCAGCACCTCGATGCCGGGGGCGAGTCCCGTCGCCTGCAGGATCCGCGGCGCGTTGCGACTGGCGGAGACCACCGCCGTGCGCAGCCCCGCCGCCCGTACCCGCCGCAGAAAAGCGACGTTGGCCGGCAACTCCGGCGCCCCCTCGCGCGCCAGCAGGCCGAGGAAGGTCTCGTTCTTCTCGCGGCCGAGCCGCTCGACCGTCGCGGGATCCGCTTCGATGCCCCGCGAGGCGAGAAAGCTGCGGATGCCGTCCAGCCGCGGGCGGCCGTCGACATAGCGGCGATAGTCGCGGTCGAGGTCGAACGGCGGGGCCAAGCCGCGTTCGGCCAGGAAAGCGTCGAACAGGCGCTTCCAGGCCCGCGCATGCAGCGTCGCCGTGTCCGTCAGGACTCCGTCGAGATCGAAGATCACCGCGTCCAGGTCACGGCGAGAGAGCGCACGCGGAAAGGCCCCGGTGTCCATCGGATCGCGCCTTGTCTACTGCCCGCTTCCTTGTCGAGGTGGCAGCTTATGCGATCCGATGCAACCGGGGCCTTGCGCTATGTCAGAGCGGCGTGGCCGGAAAGCCTCAACCCGTCTTGACGCCTTCGAGGAAGCCATCGACCTCGCCGCGCAGGGAGTCGGTCTGCCGGGTCAGCTCGTCCACGGCCGCCAGCACCTGGCTCGCCGCCCGGCTGGTCTCGTCGGCGCCCTGGTCGACGCCGCTGAGGGTCTGGGTAACCTCGCTGGTGCCGGTGGCCGCCTCCTGGACGTTGCGGGCGATCTCGCCGGTGGCCGCGGTCTGCTCCTCGACCGCCGCCGAGATCGAGCTGGCGATGCCGTTGAGCTCCTCGACCGTCTTGGCGATCAGCTCGATGGCATCGACGGCCCCGCCGGTGGCGCCCTGAACCTCGGCGATCTGCTGGCTGATGTCCTCGGTGGCCTTGGCCGTCTGGGTGGCCAGCGACTTCACCTCGCTGGCGACCACGGCGAAGCCCTTGCCGGCCTCGCCGGCGCGCGCCGCCTCGATGGTGGCGTTGAGCGCCAGAAGATTGGTCTGCTCGGCGATGTCGGAGATCAGGTTGACCACCTCGCCGATCCGCTCCACCGCCTTGGCGAGCTGCTGGACCGTCTCGCGGGTCTCGCCGGCCTGGCCGACCGCGCGGGTCGAGATGCCGCCGGCCTGCTCGACCTGCTTGGCGATCTCGTGGATCGAGCTGCTGAGCTCCTCCGCCGCCGAGGCCACGGTCTGCACGTTGGCCGAGGCCTGGGTCGAGGCGCTGGAGGCCGAGGTCGTCTGGACCCGGGTCTCCTCGGCGATCGAGGACATCGACTGCGCCGTCGCCTGCATCTCCTCCGCCGCGCCGGCCACGCCCTGCAGCATCTGGCTGACCGCGGCGTCGAAGTTGGCCGTCAGCTCCTCCAGGCGGCGGCCGCGTGCGGCCCGCTCCTCCTGCTCGCGCAGCTGCTCGGCCTGCAGGCGCTCGCTCTCGATCATGGCCTCCTTGAAGACCTGGACCGCGCGCCCGATGGTGCCGATCTCGTCCTTGCGGCCGACGCCCGGCACCTCGACCGTCTTGTCGCCCTCGGCGAGGCGCTTCATCACCCCGGTCACCTGCTCGATCGGCCGGATGATCTGGCGCTTGCTGAAGAAGAGCGCCGCGCCGAGGATCAGGACCAGGGCGCCGACGGCAATCGCGATCATCAAGGTGCGCATCTGGTGCACCGGCGCGAAGACCTCCTCTTCGCCCTGCTGGGCCAGGATCGCCCAGGTCGTGCCCTTGAACTCGAGCGGCGCGTAGGCGGCCAGCACGGACCGGCCGGTCAGGCCGACCGAGGGCGCGACGCCGCTGCCGCCCGCCAGGGCCGCCTCGACGGCCTCGCCCTCGGCCGAGGCGGCCAGGATGGTCTGCTCCTCGACACGGCTGGACTGGTTGCGCAGCAGCTTGTCGCGGCCGACGATCAGCACGTCGCCGGTCTCGCCGAGCTCCTCGCCGGCCGTCATCACCGCGTCGATGCGGTCGATCGGCATCTGGAAGGCCAGCACGCCCAGCACCTCGCCCTGGGCATTGGCGACCTGGGTCGCGACGAAGGCCGCGGGCGCGCCGTTGCTGGGCTCGTAAGGCGAGAAGTCGAAGAAGCGCACGCTGCCGGGCTGCGCCGCGATGGTCTCGCGGAAGACGCGGCCGAGATCGCTGTCCCGCCACTTGCCGTCGATCAGGTTGGTCGCGAAGTCGTCTTCCTTGAAGACGGTGTAGAGCAGGTCGCCTTCGGTGTCGAAGAGGAAGATGTCGTAGTAGCCCCGCTCCTGGGCCAGCTTGCGGAACCAGGGGTGGAACATGGCATGCAGCAGGTCGTAGACCGGGCTGCTCTGGCCCGACACCAGTTGGTCCCGCTGCCCGTCCGGATAGGGGTTCTCGGCGATGTAGGCCTGCTGCAGCAGCGCCGTGGGGTCGCCGTCAATCTGCTTCCAGGCCTGCGTGAGACGCTCGGTCGCCTCTTGGGTCGAGAGGTTGGAGGCGACCACGCGCAGGTCCTGCTCGATCGCCGTCAGATAGTCGGACAGCGCCTCGTGCTTGGCCTGAACCACCGCGGTCAGCTTGTCGTTGATCATGCTGTCGGCCAGGTTGGAGGCCCGGTCGTAGCCCGAAAACCCGATCGCCACCGCCAGGACGGTCACGCCGGAGGCGATCAGCCCGGCGATCTTGGCTGAAATCGAGATGTCTTGAAGCCGCATTGCGCTTGCCCCTTTTGCGTCCCTTCGTCGGGGCCCTGCGGCCGGACCGACCTCCCGGCCGACCTCCGCCCCACCCCTTTGCACTGCCCTGCGGCGCGACAACGCCGAGACTGCTCGGCGCGCCGTCCGGCCGCCTTCCCCTTGCGGAGCAGACTACGGGCTCCTGTAGTCGGCGCGAGAGTGCGGGCGGGATCGCTAAGACATCCCTAATGCGCAGGAATTCTCCCTGTAAACGATTGTAACTTTAACGCGAATACTAACCGAAAGGCGTAAATCCACTTCCACGTGCAGAGAATATACGCAAACTTACGGCCGGATGTAGACCCACCCCCGCAGCTTTCGCTCGACGATCTCCGCGATTCCGGCCTGCACGTAGTCCACGCCGTCGATCAGCTCGTCGGCGCTGCGGCCGGTGGCGTCCATGGTGTTGCCGCAGCCGATGAAGCGGATGCCGTAGTCGAGCTGGCTCTCGACCCGCGCACGCACCGGCGAGTCCGTGTAGAGCGCGGTCATGCCGGGGCCGAAGACGACGACGGCGATCTCGACATTGTCGGGACCGTAGAATTTCTGCAGGTTGATCGCGTTCCACAGGATGTTGTTGATCGCCGCCTCGTCGTCGGTCGAGATCTGCAGCAGGATGCGGCGCGGCTCCAGGAAGTCCGGCGCCGGATCGGCCAGCTCGGTCTCCAGGAAGTCGGCCCGCGCCGGCAGAATCAGCAGCGGCGCGAGCAGCAGGGCCAGGGCGAGTGCTTTCAGGAAGGTCATCAGCCGAACCTCAGCCAGAGCAGGTCGTCGAAAGAGCGGATTTCGCGCAGGATGTTGACCACCGTGGTCTCCTCCTGCCGGTCGATCGCCCCCCACATCAGCTCAAGCCCGGCCAGGGTGCCCTCGACCAGGCGGGCGAACTCTGGGTCCGCGGCCACCTCGTCGGCGGCGGTCTCCAGCAGCCGGCCGTAGAGGTAGGCGGTCACCGCCGTCTTGGCGCGCAGGTCGTTGACCTGGGCGGCGTCGGTCCAGTCGATGGCCGCGCGGCGGTAGGCCCAGAGGGCGTCCAGCGCCCGGTTGGCCTCGGACACCCGGTCGGCGAAGACGATCACCCCGGCCTCGGCACGCAGCGCCGCCAGCTCCGGCCCCATCGGCTCGAGCGCCGCGACCGCGGCCGCGAGCTCGCCAGCGGCGGCGGCGTCCGCGGCCCCGCTCAGCGCCGCGCCCAGCCCGGCCAGACGGGCGGGCCAGTCAGCGACATCGGCGAAGGCGGGCGGCGGCGTCTCGCCCCAGCGCCCCGCCAGGTCCTGCCAGGCCTCCCGCGCGCCCTCCAGCTCGATCTCCGCCACCATGGGGTTGCCGGTGCGCAGATAGAACAGCGCCGCCCGCTGCCGGTCCATGGCGGCGTCGACCGCGGCGTTGAAGGCGCTCAGCTCGGTGGCGCGGGCGGGGCCCGCCAGCAGCAGCGCCAACAGGGGCAGCACCAGGGGCAAGGCGCGCAGTCCTGGCAGTGATGGCATCGTCTCCTCCTCCCTCTTTGGTGTTCTATAGATCCGCGCCGAGCACCGTCTGCATCAGCCGGGCCACCGGCGCGAAGTCGTCGGTCAGGATCGGCACCTCGGCCGCGTCCAGGCGCGGGTCGAGGATCTCGTCCGGCCAGACGACCCAGCGGTGCCGGGGCGAGGCGAGCTGCGGGCGCGGACTGGGCGCGGCGCCGGCCACCACCAGGAAGGTGCCGCGCCCGGCGCCGCGAAGCTGATCCAGGTCGACCCAGACCTCGACCTTCGCGAAGACCTGTCGCAGGGTTGCCACGAAGGCGTAGAGAAAGCGCGGGCTTTCGGTGCTGTCGATCACGTTCTGGGCGTAGAAGCCGCCGTCGGACAGACGCGCGCGCAGGAGCTGCGCGAACTCGCGGGTGACCAGGTGCGGCGGCGCAGAGAAGTCGTGGAAGGCGTCGCCGACGATCACGTCGAAGCGCCGCTGCGGCGGCATGCCGCTCAGCGCCACCCGCCCGTCGCGGTGCAGGATCTCGATGCCCGCGGGGTCGAACCAGAAGCGCGCCTCGGCGACGCGGGTCACCGCCGGGTCGATCTCCACCACGGTCTGCCGCGCGGCGGGATAGCGGGCCTGCCAGGCGCGCGGCAGGGTGTAGGCGCCGCCGCCGATGAACAGCGCGTCGAAGCCGCCCGGCGCCCGCGCGGCCGCCCCGAGGCGGGCGTCCAGCAGAACGTCGATCAGGTCGATGTAGGAGGAGTGCAGCACCGTGGGATCGTCGCGGTCGTTGATCCCGTGCGCCATGTGGTCGATCACCATCAGCTTGGCGGGACGGCCGGCCTCGGCGGTGAAGTCGACGGCGTTGATGCAGTAGTAGTCCGTCTCCGCCAGGCAGGGCGGCGTGAAGGCGGCCAGGCGCTGGCTCGGCACGATGACCGCCAGCAGCGCCGCGCCGGTCACCGCCGCCAGGGCCGCCCCCTCGCCGGCGCGCAGCCGTGCGGCCAGCGCGAAGCCCAGCGCCAGCGCCAGGTAGCTGCCGGCGACCGTGACCACCGTCCAGGTCGTGCCGATCCACGACAGGAAGAGGTAGCCGGCCAGCAGGGTGCCGGCGATCGAGCCGACGGCGCCGAGGGCGAACATCTGGCCGATCGCCGCCCCCGGGCGCTCGGGCAGCTCCAGCACCGCCAGGCGGGTCAGGATCGGCGAGACCGTGCCAACGAAGAGGCTGGGCAGGAAGAAGAGCAGCGCGGTGAAGACCACGATCGCCAGGATCGGATCGTCCGCGCCGTCGAGCACCAGCGGCGAGACCAGGCGGATCAGCGGCAGGCAGGCGCCGGCCGTCGCCGCCGCCGCCAGCAGCAGCCAGGCCAGGCGCCGGAAGCAGAGCCGCAGCGGCCCCTCGGTCAGCAGCCCGCCGATCCAGTGGCCGACCGAAAAGCCGGCCAGCACCACCGCGATCACCGCCGTCCAGGTGTAGAGCGACATGCCGACATAGGGCGCGATCATCCGCCCGGCGACGATCTCCAGCACCAGCCCGCCGGCCGAGGAGACCAGCAGCGCCACGGCGTAGCCGAGCCGCCGCCGCCCCCCGCCGGGCGCCGGCCGCGCCGCCGGCCGGTCGTGATCCGCCATATCGCCTCCCCTTCGCCGTCGCTTTCTGCGCGTGCTTGCTTGCATGCCTCCTACCGCAGACCGTACACTTTCGCCCAGAAGAATATGAAGCCCGACGATCGCCCGGCCGGCACCCTTGGCGCGTGAAGCTGCGGGAGGGCCAGTCTAGCGAAGGCTGTCGGGCCGGCAGAAGGGGAGCGATAACCCGATGTGGACGCGACGCAGCCTACTGCGCAGCTCGTTCGCCGCCGGCGGACTTCTCGCGACGGGGAGCGCGCTGGGGGTGGGCCCGGCTGCGCGGCCGGCCCGGGCCGAGCGGGTCGAGCCGCTGCTCAACGACGACGGGCTCTACACCCAGCCCTGGTTCCTGCAGTCCTTCCTCGACCTCGGCGAGGACCTGGCCGAGGCGGCGGGCAACGGCAAGCGCCTGGCGGTGATCTGGGAGCAGAAGGGCTGTCCCTACTGCAAGGAGATGCACCTGGTGAACTTCGCGGACCCGGAGATCAACAGCTACGTCCGCGAGAACTTCGAAGTTCTCCAGCTCAACATCCACGGCCTGCGCGAGACCGTCGACTTCGACGGCGAGGTGCTGGACGAGCGCAGCATGGCGCGGCGCTGGGGCATCCGCTTCACGCCGACCGTCCACTTCTTCCCCGAGGACCCGGCCGCGGCCGCGGGCAAGGTGGGGATCGAGGCGGAGGTCGCGCGCATGCCGGGTTACTTCAAGCCGCCGCACTTCCTGGCGATGTTCCGCTTCGTGCGCGAGAAGGCCTACGAGAGCGAGGATTTCCGCAGCTTCCTGAAGCGTCAGCAGGCGAGCTGACGGCGCGCCTCGGCCGCCGCCGCACCGGGCATCGCCAGACCGGGCACCGCCAGACCGGGCACCGCCAGACCGGGCACCGCCAGACCCGGCACTGCCGCGCCGGTCGCCGCCAGGCCGGTCGCCGCCAGGCCGGTCGCCACCGCATCGGCCGCCGCCGCACGGTGCGGGCGCGCCGGGGGAAAGGAAATGCAACCCGGCATAACATATTCACTCTTGATATAATGTTCCGGGTCGCTAGGGTTGCTGGGTAACCGCGTTGCGCGAGGAACGGCCGCAAGAGCCGGCGCTGCGGATCAGACTTGGGGAGTAGAAACGCCCATGAGCGAGACGAAGACACCGCGCGGGCCCCGTCCCGCGCCCGCGCCCGAGGCCGCCGAGACCAGGCTGGTCTCGCCCGACCGCCGGCGCTTCCTGACCGGCACGGCCGCGGCCGGTGCCGCCGGCCTGCTGGCCGGCGCGGGCAAGGCGCTGGCCAGCAATCCGGAGAACCTGCCGCCCAACATCCCCGACTGGTCGCGCTACCTCGGCCCGGGCGTCGATGCCAATCCCTACGGCATGCCGGTCGAGTTCGAGTCCCACGTGGTGCGCCGCAACGTGGAGTGGCTGACCGCAACCACGGAGTCCTCGGTCAACTTCACGCCGATCCACGAGATGGACGGCTTCGTGACGCCGAACGGCCTCTGCTTCGAGCGGCATCACGGCGGCCTGGCGACGATCGACCCGGCCGACTACCGCCTGATGATCAACGGCCTGGTCGACCGAGCGCTGATCTTCACCTACCAGGACCTACTGCGCTTCCCGCCGGAGTCCCGCTTCCACTTCCTGGAGTGCGCGGCCAACTCCGGCATGGAGTGGCGCGGCGCCCAGCTCAACGGCGTGCAGTACACCCACGGCATGGTGCACTGCGTCTACTACACCGGCGTGCCGCTGAAGACCCTGCTGCGCGAGGCCGGCATCAAGACCAGCGGCAAGTGGATCCTGGCCGAGGGCGCCGACTCCGCCGGCATGACCCGCTCGATCCCGCTGGAAAAGGCGCTGGACGACTGCCTGGTGGCCTACTCCATGAACGGCGAGCGGCTGCGCGCCGAGCAGGGCTACCCGGTGCGCCTGGTGGTGCCGGGCTGGGAAGGCAACATGTGGATCAAGTGGCTGCGCCGCATCGAGGTGGGCGACAAGCCCTGGTACCACCGCGAGGAAACCTCGAAGTACACCGACCTGATGCCCGACGGGCGGGCGCGCAAGTTCACCTGGACGATGGACGCCAAGTCGGTGATCACCAGCCCCAGCCCGGAGAAGCCGCTGCGCGGCGAGGGCCCGCAGGTGATCAAGGGGCTGGCCTGGTCCGGCCACGGGCGCATCACCCGGGTCGACGTCTCCACCGACGGCGGCATCAACTGGCGCCCCGCGCAGCTCCACGGGCCGGTGCTGCCCAAGGCCCTGACCTTCTTCACCCTGCCGTGGGAGTGGGACGGGCAGGAGGTGCTGCTGCAAAGCCGCGCCCTCGACGAGACCGGCTACGTCCAGCCGCAGATGGCGGCGCTGCAGGAGATCCGCGGCGTCAACTCCATCTACCACAACAACTCGGTCCAGACCTGGATGGTGAACGCGAACGGAGTGGTCGACAATGTCCGTCTCGGCTAAGCAGACCCTGGCGGCTGCCGCGGCCGCAGCCCTCCTCCTGACCGGCGCCTCCGCGCGCGCCGAAGAGGACGGCAAGCCCCTCGGGCTGGGCACGCCGGCCACCCCGGACCAGGTGGCGGCCTGGGACATCGACATCCGGCCCGACGGCAAGGGCCTGCCGGAGGGCGGCGCCACTCCGGCGGACGGCGAGCAGCTCTACTACGACAGCTGCGCCATCTGCCACGGCGACTTCGGCGAGGGGATCGGGCGCTACCCGGTGCTGATGGGCGGCTTCGGTAGCCTGACCGACGACCGGCCCGAGAAGACGGTGGGCAGCTACTGGCCCTATGCCACCACGCTGTGGGACTACATCCACCGCGCCATGCCCTTCGGCAACGCCCAGTCGCTGAGCGTCGAGGAGACCTACGCGCTGACCGCCTATGTGCTCTACCTCAACGACATCGTCGGCTACGAGGAGGAGATCAACCAGGCCAACCTGGCCGAGGTGGAGATGCCCAATCGCGACGGCTTCTACCTGATGGAGGGCCCGGAGTTCGAGCCCTACGAGCCCTGCATGGAGGACTGCCGCGACACGGTCGAGGTGATCGGCAAGGCCCGCATCCTCGACGTCACGCCGGAGGACGGCGGCCAGTCGCAGATCGACTGACCCGGGCCGGCACCGGGTCGGAACGCTCCCACGCGACCCGAGCCGGCGACCGGCCGGGCCAACGCCGGCGCCCCTCGCCCCCCTCCCGCGCGGAAGGGGGATGACGCCGGCCGGGCGTTGCGTATCATCGGCGCGCAACCGCTATCGCCGCAGGACCGGGGCGAGATCGGGACGGGACCCGGATCGGGGCGGGGTGGCGCTCGGTTTGCCCTCCGGCTCGACGGCCCTAATTCCCCCTGGTAGCTTGCGCTGAGAGCGGTGCGAGCAGACGACGACAACACACTCGACGGACGAAAACGGAGAGGATTGGGAGAGCTATGACCGTTACCAAGAGCCTGGCGGCCGCGGCCGCGACCGCAGCGGTCCTCAGCTTCGCCGGCCCGGCGCTGGCGCAAGGCGATGCGGCCGCCGGCGAGAAAGTCTTCAACAAGTGCAAGGCCTGCCACACCATCGAGAAGGGCGGCGCGCCGCGCGTCGGCCCCAACCTCTACGGCGTCTACGGCAGCGAGGCCGGCAGTAACGAGGCGTTCGCCGCCCGCTACTCCAAGGGCCTGAAGGAAGCCGACTTCACCTGGGACGAGGAGACGCTGTCCACCTACCTCGCCAACCCCAAGGAGGTGATCGACGGCAGCCGCATGGCCTTCCAGCTCCGTAAGGAGCAGGAGATCACGGACGTGATCGCCTACCTGAAGTCGATGAGCGACGGGTAGGCCCGCCGGCCACCCCACCCGGCGAGTCCCCGGGGCGAGTCCCCGGGGCACGTCCCCGGGTACAGCGATGGACAGAACGCGCCGCTTCTCACCGGGCGGCGCGTTTTGCTTGCGCGGCCTGAAAGAGCGGGAACAGCGGGGCTGGGAACAGCGGCCCAGGGAACAACGGTGCGGGCGGATCGTTGATCCCCTTGAGCGTTCTCGAACATGGGGAGAGACCGATGTCCACGACGATGCTTCGCCGCCTCGCCTTCCTGCTGATGCTGGGGATGACGGCCGGCAGCCTGAGTGCCTGCAACACCGCCGAGGGCTTCGGCGACGATGTGGAATCCGCCGGTGACGAGGTGGAAGAAGCCCTGGATTGACGAGGGCCCGCGGCGGCCCGGCGCGACGCGGGCCGGCCGTCTCAGGCGCGCGAGGTCCCGCGCTCCATTTCCGGAGCGCAGAACATGCCGTAGAGCAGTTCGATGACCTCGCGGGTCTCGTCGCTGGCCAGGCGATAGAAGATGTGCTTGCCCTCGCGCCGGGTCTCGACCAGGGACTCGGCCCGCAGCCGCGCCAACTGCTGCGACAGCGTGGGCTGGCGGATCATCAGGATGTCCTCCAGCTCGCTCACCGTGCGCTCGCGCTCGGCCAGCAGACACAGCACAATCAAACGGTGTCGGTTGGACAGGGCCTTCAGGAACTCCGCGGCCCGCTCCGCCCCGTCTTCCATCTCGCTCAAGGCTTTCGCCTTCGTGACCATCTGATCCACGATTCTCTCGGCGCCGGATACTGACACCGCCCCCAAAGTCTGTGCTTTCGCTTCCCGCGCGGTAAGCTTCTCGATTCTACGCCGATTTCTCAGCCGCCGGGCAACAAATACGGTCAAGGCCTGTTGATCACCCCCACCCTATACAGGGATATATCGGGGTATGACGCACGAAGACAAGATGCTGCGGCTTTTCGCGCGATCAGCCGGGGCGTCGGGCCAGACGATGTTCGCGGTGCCAGATGTAGAGACCGGACGCAACGACCACCGCCGCACCGACCAGAGTCCACAGGCTGGGCAAATCGTCGAACAGCAACCAGCCGTAGAACGTCGCCCAGAGGATCGAGACGTAGCCGAAGGGTGAGACGACCGAGGCCGGCGCCGCCTGGAAGGCCTTGATCAGGCCGAACTGGCTGAGCGCCCCGAAGCCCCCCATGGCCAGCATCACCGCCCAGCCGAGCAGGTCCGGCGCCTCCCAGAAGAAGGGCACCGCCAGGCTGGACAGCAGGGCGCCGACCAGGGCGGTGTAGGCCAGCGTGGTCAGCGGCGCGTCCACGGCCGAGAGCATCCGCGTGGTGATCTGGTAGAAGGCATAGGCGCAGGCCGCGGCCAGCGGCAGCAGCGCCGCCGGCTGGAACAGCTCGGCCCCCGGCCGCAGGATCACCAGCGCCCCCAGGAAGCCGACGGCGACCGAGGCCAGGCGCCGCGGCCCGACCCGCTCGCCCAGCAGCGGCACGGACAGCAGGGTGACGATCAGCGGCGCCACGAACATCAGCGAGGAGGCGGTGGCGAGCTGCACCTGGCTGATGCCGAAGAAGAACAGCGTGGTGGTCCCGACCAGCAGCAGCGAGCGGCCGATCTGGAGCTTGAGCCTCCGGCTGCGCAGGGTGACGACCAGGCGGCGGTTGAGGAACAGCGCCAGCAGCAGGAAGTGGAAGGCGTAGCGCGCCCAGATCACCTGCGGCACGGGGTAGCTTTGGGTCAACCACTTGGCGAGGCCGTCCATCGAGACGAAGAGCCCCATGGTCACCAGCATCCAGGCGATCCCGCGGCGCGCGTCCTGGCCGACAAACACCTCGCCCCGCACCTCTGCGCTCACTCGCACGCTCTCCCCGCCGCGCCACGACGCCGGCCTTCCGATGGCGTGGGGCCGCCCTGCGCCCCGGCGGCTTGCCGCTGGCCGGCCGCGCTGCACCCCACGGCTTCCTACGCTTGCAAATCGCTCTCACTTTAATGTGTTAGAGCCGAGTCAGCCGACCCGAAGGGATCGCGTCGCGATTCCTTCGGGTCGGCATCTGCTCTAGTGATAGAGGCCACGAGCGAAAAACACGAGCGGGGAGGGACTGCGAGACATGAAGACCAGGGCTGCGGTGCTGATGGAGATGGGCCGGCCGGCTCCCTATGCGCGGAGCCGGCCGCTGGAGATCCTGGAGCTCGACCTGGAGGGGCCGGGCGAGGGCGAGGTCCTGGTCGAGGTCAAGGCCGCCGGCCTGTGCCACTCCGATCTTTCGGTGATCGACGGCGCCCGGCCGCGGCCCACCCCCATGGCGCTGGGCCACGAGGCCGCCGGCGTGGTGCGCGAGGTCGGCCGCGGCGTCGCGGACCTGGCCCCCGGCGACCACGTGGTGATGATCTTCGTGCCGGCCTGCGGCCACTGCCTACCCTGCGCCGAGGGCCGACCGGCGCTCTGCGAGCCGGCCGCTGCGGCCAACGGCGCCGGCACCCTGCTGTCCGGCGCGCGGCGCCTGTCCCACGCCGGCCGGCCGGTCAACCACCACATGGGCGTCGCCGCCTTCTCCACCCTGAGCGTGGTGTCGCGCCGCTCGCTGGTGAAGGTCGACCCGGCGCTGCCGCTGGAGCAGGCGGCGCTGTTCGGCTGCGCGGTGATGACCGGCGCCGGCGCGGTGATCAACACCGCCCAGGTCGCCGCCGGCAGCAAGGTCGCGGTGATCGGCCTGGGCGGCGTCGGCCTGAACGCGCTGCTGGCCGCCCTGCTGGTCGGCGCCGAGCAGGTGGTGGCCCTGGACCTGGTGCCCGGCAAGCTGGAGCTGGCGCGCCAGCTCGGCGCCACCGACGCGCTCGACGCCGGCGCCGAGGACGCGGTCGCCCAGGTCAAGGAGATCACCGGCGGCGGCGTCGACTTCGCCTTCGAGATGGCGGGCGCGGTGCCGGCGCTGGATCTGGCCTACCGCATCACCAGGCGCGGCGGCACGACGGTGACCGGCGGCCTTGCCCACCCCGCGAAGACGCTGGCGCTGCAGCAAGTCTCGCTGGTCGCCGAGGAGCGCACCCTGAAGGGCAGCTACATCGGCTCCTGCGTGCCCGGCCGCGACATCCCGCGCTACATCGGCCTGTTCCGCCGCGGCCGCCTGCCGGTCGACCGCCTGATGAGCGCGCGCGTCGGCTTCGACGAGCTCAACGCCGCCTTCGACCGCCTGGCCAGCGGCGAGACGGTGCGCCAGGTGCTGATCCCGGCCTGACGTGCGCCGCCCCGGCCCGCCGGAGTCGGCGCCGCTGACCGGGCCGAAACCGCCCGGCCGCAGCCGGCGTCAGCGCCGCCTCAGCAGACGCGGGCGCAGGCGCTTTTCCAGCTCCAGGGCGAGCAGGACCAGGACGCCGGCGGCGACGGCCTGCAGGCCCTGCGGCACGGTCAGCGGGCGGGTGCCGAAGAAGGTCTCCATGAAGGGCGCGTAGGTGAAGAGAAGCTGCAGCAGCGCCACCGCCGTGACCGCGATCAGCACCGGGCGGGTGCCCAGCACCCCGCGCAGGGTCAGGGAGGGCGCGTAGAGGAAGCGCACCGAGAAGAGATAGAAGATCTCCATCACCACCAGCGTGTTGACGGCCAGGGTGCGCGCCGTTTCCAGGCCGGCGCCGCCGGCCCGGGCCAGGGCGAAGCTGGTGAAGATGCCGGCGCTGAACAGGGCCGAGACGAAAGCCACCCGCCAGAGCACGAAGCCGGACAGGATCGGCTCGCCGGCCGCGCGCGGCGGGCGGCGCATCACGCCGGGCTCCGAGGGCTCGAAGGCCAGGGTCATCGCCAGCAGCACCGAGCTGACCATGTTGACCCAGAGGATCTGCACCGGCGTGACCGGCAGGGTCAGGCCGAGCAGGATGGCGGCGACCAGGCTGAGCGACTCGCCGCCGTTGACCGGCAGCAGGAAGACGATGGCCTTCTTCAGGTTGTCATAGACCGTGCGCCCCGCCTGCACCGCCGCGGCGATGGTGGCGAAGTTGTCGTCGGCCAGCACGATCTCCGCCGCCTCCTTGGCCGCCTCGGTCCCCTTGCGGCCCATGGCGATGCCGATGTCGGCGCGCTTGAGCGCGGGGGCGTCGTTGACCCCGTCGCCGGTCATGGCAACCACCGCGCCGGCCTGCTGCAGCGCCTCGACCAGGCGCAGCTTGTGCTCGGGGCTGGTGCGCGCGAAGACGTCGACCTCCTGCACGCGCCGGCCCAGCTCGCCCGCGTCCAGGGCGTCGATCTCGGCGCCGCGCAGCACCGTGCGGCTGTTCTCCAGGCCGAGCTGACCGGCGATCGCGGCGGCGGTGGCAGCATGGTCGCCGGTGATCATCTTGACCCGGATGCCGGCGGCGCGGCAGTCGGCGACGGCGGCGATCGCCTCTTCGCGGGGCGGGTCCATCAGCCCGACCAGGCCAAGCAGGGTCAGCTCGCCGTCCACGTCGTCGAACAGCAGCTCGCTGTGCAACCGATGGGTCGGCTTCACGGCGATCGCCAGCACCCGCTGGCCGCGCGCGGCGATGGCCTCGGCGCGGGCGTGCCAGTAGTCGGCGTCCAGCGCCGCCGCGCCGCCCGCCTCGTCGCGCTGATGCTGGCACATCTCCAGCAGCCGCTCCGGCGCGCCCTTGACGAAGATGGCCGCGTTGCCGGCGTGATCGTGATGCAGGCTGGCCATGAAGCGGTGCTGCGCGTCGAACGGGATGGAATCCGTCTGCGGCCAGCAGTGGCGCTCATGGTCGGGATCGAGCCCGGCCTTCATCGCCAGGGTCAGCAGCGCGCCCTCCATCGGGTCGCCGACCACGGTCCAGTCGTCGGCGCCCTCGCCCTCCTGGCGCAGCTCGGCCTCGCTGCACAGCAGCGCCCCGCGCGCCAGCTCGCTCAGCAGCGGGTAGTCGGCCACCACCGCCTCGCGCCCCTCCAGCGCGAAGCCGCCGTGCGGCGCGTAGCCGGCGCCGGAGACGGCGAACAGCCGCTCGGCGGTGGCCACCGAGGCGACGGTCATCTCGTTGCGGGTCAGGGTCCCGGTCTTGTCGGAACAGATCACCGAGACCGAGCCCAGGGCCTCGATCGCCGGCAGGCGGCGCACGATGGCGTTGCGCCGTGCCATGCCCTGCACGCCGATCGCCAGGGTGACGGTCAGGATCGCCGGCAGCCCCTCCGGAATGGCGGCGACCGACAGGCCGACCACGGCCATGAAGAGCTCGGCGAAGCCGTAGTCGGCGAAGGCCAGCCCGAAGCCAAGGATCAGGGCGCTGAGCCCCAGAATCACGCCGGTCAGCCACTTGGCGAAGACCGCCATCTGGCGCAGCAGCGGCGTCGCCGTGGCCTGCACCTCGGCGATCAGGCCGCTGATCCGGCCGAGCTCCGTCGCCGCGCCGGTCGCCACCACCAGGCCACGCCCCTGGCCCGAGGTCACCAGCGTGCCGCTGAAGGCCAGGCTGCGGCGGTCGCCCAGCGGCGCGGCCGGATCGACCGGCGCCACCGCCTTCTCGACCGCCAGGGACTCGCCGGTCAGCGCCGCCTCCTGCACCGCCAGGCCGCGCACCTCGGTCAGCCGCAGGTCGGCCGGCACCCGGTCGCCGGCCTCCAGGATCACCAGGTCGCCGGGCACCAGCCGGTCGCCGGGCAGGGTCTCGCGCCGGCCGCCGCGCAGCACCGTGGCCTTGGGCGCCAGCATGTCGCGGATGGCGTTCAGCGCCTGCTCGGCCTTGCCCTCCTGCACGAAGCCGATGACGGCGTTGACCACCACCACCGCCAGGATCACGCCGGTGTCGATCCAGTGGCCCAGCAGCGCGGTGACGGCGGCGGCGGCCAGCAGCACGTAGATCAGCAGGTTGTTGAACTGGCGCAGGAAGCGCAGCAGTGGCCCGGCACGCTTCGGCTCCGGCAGGCGGTTCGGCCCCACCCGGGCCAGACGCGCCTCGGCCTCCTGCCCGTCCAGGCCGTCCGGCCGGGCCGCCAGCGCCGCCTGGGTGTCCTCGACCGACCGGGCGTGCCAGTCGCGGGCGGCGGGCGTCTCGGGCATCAGCATGGGGCCTTGCACCTCCAGGGAAAGGGCGTCGCCGGGGTCTACGGTCCGGATTTGGGCAGGGCGTCCGCCGCGCAACAGTCTCGCAAGTGTCGCAGGCGGTGGGCCCGGGCCGCGGCCGGCGCAGGCCGTGCGTGCGCCCACAGGTAGACCGGGCACGCGCGGCCGGTCTTTGACCGGCGTCAATCGGGCGAGCGCAAGGCGGGATTGGAGGCGCGGGCCTGGAGACCCGCGCCTGGAAAGGCCGGCGTGGCGGTCGCCCGGCTCAGAACTCCAGGCGCTGGAAGAACTCGATCTCGTTGTACATCCACTCGCCGATCAGGTTCATCGAGCCGGTGACGAACAGCAGGCCGGTGAGCACCAGGAAGGCGCCCATCGCCTTCTCGACCTTGGGCAGGTGGCGCTTGAACTTCTGGAACCAGCGCATGAAGCGCTCGAGGAACAGCGCGGCGAGCAGGAAGGGGATGCCGATGCCGGCGGCGTAGGTGCCCAGCAGGCTGGCGCCGTAGGTCAGGCTGTCGCTGGTCGCCGCGGTGGCCAGCACGGCCGAGAGCACCGGCCCGGCGCAGGGGGTCCAGCCGAAGGCGAAGGCCAGGCCGATGACGTAGCTGCCCAGCAGCCCGGCCGGCTTTTCCTGCACCTGGAACCGCGCCTCGCGGTACAGCAGGCCGATGCGGAAGACGCCCAGGAAGTGCAGCCCGAGCAGGATGATGATGACGCCGGCGATCGGCCCCAGGATGTGGCCCCAGCGCGCGATGAACAGCGAGATCGCGCTGGCGCCCAGCCCCATCAGAACGAAGACGGTGGAGAAGCCGAGCACGAAGACCAGCGCCGCGAGGAAGACCCGGCGCGCCACGGCCCGGTCGAGGGCGAAGGTGCCCTCGCCCGTCGCCTGCAGGGTCACCCCGGCCAGGAAGGCCAGGTAGGGCGGCACCAGCGGCAGCACGCAGGGGCTGAGGAAGGAGAGCGCGCCCGCCCCCAGTGCGCCCAGGTAGGAGACCCCGAAATCCATTGCGCGTCCTTCTCGCCGCGGCGGCTCAGGCCTTGACCTCGATCGAGCGGTTGGGCGCCAGCTTGACCGTGCCCTGCTTCTCGATCCACTGGCTGACCAGGTCGTAGACCGGCGGCCCCTCGGTGCCCTCGTTCACGCTGGCCCAGCCGGTGACCACGTAGTTGCGCTGGGGGTCGATCGGGCTGCCGTCCTTCAGGAAGGTCATGTTGGAGATGCGCTGGCCGATCGGCTTGTGGACGTCGATCGTGTAGCCCATGCCGCCGACGCGCACCATGTCGCCGCCCTGCTGGTAGTAGGGGTCGGCGTTGAACAGGTTGTCGGCCACGTCCTCCAGAATCACCTTCAGGGTCTCGCCGCTCATCTCCTGGCGGTAGGCCGCCGGGTAGGTGATCGAGGTCATGGAGTAGACGTCGTCGACGGTGATTTCCTGCCCGGGCAGCAGGCTCGCGCCCCAGCGGAAGCCGGGCGAGAGCGAGATCTCGGCGTCGCGCTCCTCCATCAGCGCCTGGCAGATCAGGTCGTCGAAGGTGCCGTTGAAGTTGCCGCGGCGGTAGAGAAGCTGGTCGGTGGTGCCCAGCACCCGGTCGACCTCGCCGGCGAAGGGCGCGCGGATCTGCTCGACCAGGGCGGTCATCTCCGGGTCGGGCCGGATGGCGTCGGCCAGCACCGGGATCAGGCGGTAGCGGAAGTCGACCACCCGCCCGCCCTCGACCTGCAGGTCGAGGCGCGAGAGGAACTTGCCGTGACTGCCGGAGGCGACGATCAGCGTGTCGCCGACCCGCTCCACCTCGGGCAGGGCGTCGTGGGTGTGACCGGAGAGGATCACGTCGATGCCGGGCACGCGGCCGGCCAGCTTGCGGTCGACGTCGAAGCCGTTGTGGCTGAGCAGCACCACCACCTCGGCGCCCTCGGCGCGGGCGGTGCTGACGTGCTGGGCCACGTCCTCCTCGCGGATGCCGAAGGACCAGTCGGGGATCATGTAGCGCGGGTTGGCGACCGGCGTGTAGGGGAAGGCCTGGCCGACCACCGCGATCTTGACGCCGCCGCGCTCGAAGAAGGCGGTGTTCTCGAACACCGGCTCGTCCCAGTCGGTGTCGCGCACGTTGCCGCAGAGGAAGGGGAAGCCCAGCTCGGGGATCAGCTCCTCCACCCGCTGCTGGCCGTAGGTGAACTCCCAGTGCGCCGTCATGGCTTCGCAGCCGAGCTGCTGGAAGACCTTGACCATGTCGGCGCCCTGGGTCTGCAGCGAGGTGTAGGAGCCCTGCCAGGTGTCGCCGCCGTCGAGGAACAGGGTGTTGTCCGGCCGCTCGGCGCGGATCGCCTTGATCAGCGTGGCCAGGCGGTCGACGCCGCCGACCTTGCCGTAGTCGCGGGCCAGCGCCACGAAGTCCTGGTCGGTCAGGGTGTAGGCGCCGAGGCTGCCGGGCTTCAGGCCGTAGTGGGCCAGGAAGTCCTTACCGGTCAGGTGCGGCGGCAGGCCGGTCACCTCGCCAACGCCCAGGTTGATCGAGGGCTCGCGGAAGTAGATCGGCATGAGCTGCGCGTGCATGTCGGTGACGTGCAGCAGGGTGACCTGGCCGAGCGGTTCGAAGCCCAGCAGCTCCTCCTGGGTGATGCGCTGCTGCGCGGCGAGACGGCCGAGCCGCCCCTGGGGTCCGGTCAGGATCGCGGTGGCCGCCGCCACCGTCAGGAAATCGCGCCGTGAGAACATTTGGGTCCTATCCGCTGCCTGTCGTTGCCGCCTGAATCGTTGCCGCCCGGATCTTTGCCGCCTGCTGACTCGGGGCCGCCTGAACCATCGCCCGACGGGGCCGACGGGGCCGACCGTGCCGGGCGCAGCCTGTCCGCCGCCCCGTTGCCGGACGGCCGCACCGCACCCCGGCGCGCCCCGCTGCGCCCCCGCCAGTCCTCCCGCCCAGCGCCGCCCCGCCCAGCGCCGCCCCGCCGAGCGTCCGGCGGTGCCGCGGCGCCCGCAGCGGGCGTCGCGGCCCGGGCGCTACTGACGCACCGCCGGGGTCTCCACCGGCAGGCCCTGGCCGCGCCAGGCCAGGTAGAGCTCGAGGTTGACGAACTCGTCGGAGCCCGCCGGATAGGGCGTCGAGCGCACCTGTCGGTTGCAGCCGCGGAAGCGGCGGTGCAGCGACCCGAGTTTCTGCCACTTCAGGCGGTAGGTCGGAAAGCCGTTGCTCTGCCCCTGGCTGAGCAGGTCCGCCCGGATGTACATGCCGTAGTTGTTCTCGTGGCAGGACGCGCAGGCGAGGTCGAGCTGGCCGCGCCGCTGGTAGTAGAAGTCCTTGCCCTTCTCGAAGAAGGGCGCGGCCGGGCCCTCGATCGAGACGTTGACCGGCATGCCCTTGGACTGGTGCCGCACGAAGGTGGTCATGCCCAGCAGCTCGTCCGACTCCCACTTCCAGGGTTCGGCCTGCATGTTCTCGCTGCGGCAGAGATTGATCCGCTGTTCGAGGTTGATCAGCTTGCCGGAGGGCTCGTGATACTTCGGGTAGCTGGCGCCGACGCCCTTCATGCTCTCCTCGGCGTCGCCGTGGCAGTCGGCGCAGGCTTTGCCGGCCTCGCCCTCGGCGGTCGACCAGAGGTCGGCGCCCTGCTCCAGCCAGATGAAGGCCGGGTTCATGAAGTCGTCGTCCTGCAGCTCGCGGGTCTCCGCGGTGCGGAAGTAGTAGCCGCTGATCAGCTCGGCCAGCGGGCTGCCCTCGGGGGCCGGCACCGTCTCGTACTCGCCGTCCCGGTAGGGAATGCCGCTGTCCTGGGCGGCCGCGCCGCCGACGGTCGCCAGGACCGTCGCGCCGCCGGCGAGGCCGCCGAGCACCAGAGCGACTGCGAAGGATCTGAAGGTCACGCGCGTCTCCCCCTGCTTGTGCTTTCTGCTTGTTCTTTCGTTGCGGCGCCTTGCTTGCGGTGCGACGCCTGCTCGCGGTCGTGCGTCCGTGTGCCGTGGCCGGGGCATTGGTTGCCGCGGGCCGTCACGGCCCGGCCCGCGCCTCCCCTGTCTGGCCCGCCGGCCCGACGCGCCTGTCCACGCCGCCCGGCCGGCCCGGCCGGCCCGGCGGTGCCGGCGCGGGCCCCGGGCGAGGTCTCAGGCCACCTCCAGCTTCTGGCTGTGGGTGTAGACGTCGCCGTTGTCGTCGTGCCAGAGGAACTCCAGCTCCCCGCTCTCCCCGGCGGTGACGTAGAAGGAGAGGTAGGGGTTGGCCGAGATCGCCGGGTGCATGTCGACGGAGAAGACCACCTCGCCGTTGTACTTGCACTCGAACTTGTTGATGATCTGGCGCGGGATCAGCTCGCCGGTCTTGCGGTCCTTGCGCTGGCCCGATTCCATGTCGTGGGAGATCAGCGTCTTGATCTCCATGATGTCCCCGGCGCTGGCCGACTTCGGCGCCTTCACGCGGGGCTTGTGCGACTTCGCTGCCATGTCCTGGGTCTCCTCGTTCCTGCCTCAGCCGCCGCAGCCGCCGATGGTCACCTTCACCTCGGCCTCGGTCCGGTAGACCTTGCCGTCCGACATCTCGGCCACGGCGACGATGTTCTGCGTCTGCGCCAGGCGCATGCGCGTCGAGGCCTCGGCCAGGCCGGAGCGCGGCGTGAAGTGGAAGCTGACCACGTCGGGATTGGGGTTGCCGTCGGCGAAGACGTGGACCGACTTGACGTGATTGTCCGCCGTCATCGGACTGTCGATCGACACGCCCAGCGGCACGGTGTTGCCGTTCTCCGCGATCTGCGGCAGGTCGAGCCGGATCACCTCGGCCCCGTCGGCCACGCTGGTGTCGCCGATCAGCTTCTCGATCGCCGCGTCGACCATGGCCCGGTCGGCCCGGGCCGGTCCGGCCGCGCCCACGGCCGCCGCGGCCGCGCTGCCGGCTGCGACGGTGATGAGGAAATGGCGTCGGGTGAAGCCCGCCGCCGCCATCGACTTGTTCATGCGTTGCAACTCCTCTTGCGTCTCGCTCCCGCGATTCCCGTCTGCGCCCCTCCGGCCTTCGGCCGTCCGCCCGGGCGGGGGAACCGCGCCGTTCCGGCGCGAAGCCTTCCGCCTCACTCCTTCAGCGTCTTCAGGTAGGCGACCACGTCCTCCACCTGCTGGGCGGTCAGGATCGGCTTGCCCTCGAACTGCTCGGCCACCCGGTGCTTGCCCCTGACCTCGTAGAAGGCCGGCATCATGCTCTGCGGGTTGAGGGCATGGGCATTGACCACCTGCAGCCGAAGCTGCCCCTCGTCGAGGCGGTCGCCGACACCAGTCAGGGCCGGACCGGTCTCGCCGTGGAAGGGCTGCTCCGGGATCGGCATGGCGTGGCAGGACAGGCAGTTGCCGAGCTGGCGGTTGATCGCCACCGCGCGGCCGCGCTCCGGGTCGCCAGGCTCATCGGTCAAAGGCTCGGGAATGCTGTAGTCGACCACCTCGTAGTCGACCAGCTCCTCCGCCTCGGGCGCCGTCGCCGTGCCGGTGGCGACGACCGCGACCGCCGCGGCGGCCGTCAGCAGCTTCCAGGTCAAAAGGCGTCCTCCCCATGACTGACGCGGTTCGTTCCGTCTTGTCACCCTCGGGCCGCGGGCACATGTGCAGTTTGCGCAAACCCTCGGGCCGAACAACCTCAGCCTGGTGCATGGCAGGGTCGTTCGATGTTTTATTGCGTCAATCGTACCTCTTTGGAACATTATATCAAGTTCGAATGTGATGGAACGGATGCGCGGCATGCATTTTCCGGTGGTCCTGGCGGTCCTGCTCCTCGCGCTGGCCTGGCCGGCCGGCGCCCCCGCGGCGGCGCAGCACGCGCCGCTGGAGCTGGTCATGTTCGAGACCGCCACCTGCCCCTACTGCAAACAGTGGCACGCGGAGATCGGCGGCATCTATCCCAAGACCCCGGAAGGCCGGGCCGCGCCGCTGCGGCGGGTCGACCTGGACGCCCCGCCCCCCGCCGACCTGCGCGACCTGCAGCGCAGCGTGGTCTACACGCCGACCTTCGTGCTGCTGCGCGCGGGCGAGGAGGTCGGCCGCATCGCCGGCTATCCCGGCGAGCATTTCTTCTGGCCGCTGCTGGCCAACCTGCTGGTCAAGGCCGGCATCGCGATGAATTGAGCGGGAATCGACCGGGACCTGGCGGGTGGGGCATGGACTGGCCGGGCATTGATTGGCCGGGCATTGATTGGCCGGTGCCGCGACCGGCCCGTGGAACGGCCGGGGGGCCGCAGGGGCCGGGATAAGAACAGCAACCACGAGAGGGAGGAGACCCATGAGAATCAAACGTCTGGTGAGCCCCGAACTTCTGGCCGCGGCGCTGCTGACCGCCCTGGCCGTCGGCACGCTGGCCGGCGACAAGGCACGCGCCCAGGAGGAGGCGCTGGTCGCCTTCGACGTGCTCACGCCGGAGCTGGCGAACGAGGTGGCGGTCAACGCGATGCTGGCCTGCCGCGAGCAGGGCTTCCAGGTCGGCGTCGCCGTGGTCGACCGCTTCGGGGTGCCGCAGGCCTTCGTGCGCGACCGCTTCGCCGGGCCGCACACGCCGGACACCTCGACTCGCAAGGCCTGGACGACGGTCAGCTTCCGCGAGGACACGGTGGCCCTGGTCGAGGCCACGGCCGAGGGGCCGCAGACCGGCGCGCGCGACATCACCAATGCATTGATGCTGGGCGGCGGCGTGCAGATCCTGGTGCAGGGCCGGCTGGTCGGCGCGGTCGGCGTCTCCGGCGCGCCCAGCGGCGAGGACGACCATGTCTGCGGCGAGGCCGGCATCGCCGCGATCGAGGACCGCCTGCCCTTCTGACGCAGAGGCCGCGCCGAGCCTCGCGATCGAGAGCGATGTGCGACCGAGCGTGATCTGCGACTGGCGGGCGCGACTCACTCCCGGGGAGAAACCGTCACGCCGGCCGGTACATGTCCCGGCGTGGCGGCCACCCCGGCGTCAGGCCGGCCCCTTGGGGTGGGTGCCGTCGCGGCTGGCGTCGCTCGCCTGGCCGGCATAGAGCTGATCCAGGGCGGTATCGTCGAAGCGGAAGTCGTAGGCGCAGAACTCGCAGGTCATCACCACCTCGCCATCGACCTTGTAGTCCTCGACCGACTCCCGCCCGAGCGAGCGCAGGATGTCCTCCACCTTGCTGCGCGAACAGCGGCAGCCGACGGAGATCGGTCGCGGCGCGAAGACCCGCACGCCGTCCTCGTGGAACAGGCGGTAGAGCAGTTGGTTCGGCGCGAGATCCGGGTCGAGCAGCTCCGCGCGGGTGCAGCTCGCGGTCAGGATCAGGGCGCGGTTCCAGTCCTCGCCGGAAATCTCCGCGGGATCGCTCTCCGCCCCCGGGTCGCCATCGCCCGGCGTGACCTCGCCGGCCGCCGCGACATCGCTGGCCGCCGTGCCACCGCTTTCCGGCACGCGCTCGATCAGCAGGGCGCTGGCCCGCCAGCCCCGCCCGCCCAGATCCGACTCGGGCGGCGCCGCGGCCAGCAGGATGCCGGCGTTGATCTGCTGCGACTGCCGAAAGTAGTGCAGCAGGCAGTCGGCCAGGCTCGGGCCCGACAGCTCGACCAGGCCCTGGTAGCGCTGAGTGTGCGGGCCCTGGTCGACGGTGAAGGCCATGTGCCCCTTGCCCAGCCAGCGCCGCACGTCGAGCGGTTCCTCGGCATCGGCGACCGCGCCCAGCTCGTCCTCCAGCGCCGCCACGCCCTCGGGGTCGAAGCCGGCGTAGCCGCGCAGCTCGCCGGCGCTGGTCATGTCGGCCACCATGGTGCGCACCGGCCCCTCGCCCTTGATCTGCAGGGTGAAGACGCCGTCGTACTTCAGCGTCGAGGCGAGCGCGCCCGCCAGGGCCAGCAGCTCGGCCAGCAGGCGGGCGACCGGACGCGGATAGTCCGGACGGGTCAGAATGGTGTCGACCGGCGCGCCCAGGCGCAGCAGGCGCCCGCGCACCCCGGACTTCTCGATGACGAAGGGCTGTACCAGGTCGTCGGCCAAGGGGGTCCCGTCGGTCGCCGGTCCGGCGTAATCGGACATCAAGACTCCAAGCACCAGAGCAGAATACCCTTCTGGGCGTGCAGGCGGTTCTCCGCCTCGTCCCAGATCACCGAGCGGGGACCGTCGATCACCCCGTCGGTGACTTCCTCGCCGCGGTGCGCCGGCAGGCAATGCATGAAGATAGCCTCGGGCTTCGCCTTGTCCATGAGTCGCTCGTCGACGCGGTAGGGCTTGAGCAGGTTGTGCCGGCGGATGGAATCGCCGACGTCGTCGCCCATCGACACCCAGGTGTCGGTGACCACGCAGTCGGCCCCCGCCACCGCCTGCGCGACGTCGGTGGTGGCCACCACCTTGCCGCCGGGCTGTTCCGCAGCCCAGGCGAGCACGTCGTCCGGCGGCATCAGCGCCTCGGGCGTGGCCAGGCGCAGCTCGAAGTCGAAACGGGCCGCCGCCTGCACCCAGGAGGTCGCCATGTTGTTGCCGTCGCCCGACCAGGCCACGACCTTGCCCGCGATCGGCCCGCGATGCTCCTCGAAGGTCATCACGTCGGCCATCAGCTGGCAGGGGTGGGTACGGTCGGTCAGGCCGTTGATCACCGGCACGCTGGCGTACTCCGCCAGCTCCAGCAGCTTCTCCTCCCTGGTCGTGCGGATCATGATCGCATCGACGTAGCGCGACAGCACGCGGGCGGTGTCGGCGATGGTCTCGCCGCGTCCGAGCTGGGTGCCGCTCGGCTCCAGCACGATCGGCTCGGCGCCGAGCTGACGGCTGCCCACCTCGAAGGACACGCGGGTGCGCGTCGAGGGCTTCTCGAAGATCATCGCCAGGCTCTTGCCGGCCAGCGGCTTGTCGCTCGCGGCCTCGCCGGCCTTGATGGCGCGGCCGAGGTCGAGGATCTCGCGCAGGGTGGCGCTGTCGAAGCGGTCGAGGTCGAGGAAGTGGCGGGGCGGCACCTGGGTCATCCCGCTCATGCCGCCGCTGCCTGGTCGGCGGCCACGCTGTCCAGAATGTCCAGCGCCTCCGCGACCTGCTGCTCGGTGAGGATCAGCGGCGGCAGCAGGCGGATGGTGTTTTCCGCCGCGCCGACCGTCAGCAGCCCGGCCTCGCGCAGCCGCGCGATCAGCGCCGGCGCCTCGGCCCGGCAGCGCAGCCCCAGCATCAGGCCGGCACCGCGAACCTCGGCGAAGACGTCCGGGTGGCGCGCGACCAGCGCCTCCAGCTTCTGCCAGAGCAGGCGGGCGACCCGGTCGACCTCCTCCAGGAAGCCGGGCGCGCAGACCACGTCCATCACCGCGTTGCCGCAGGCCATGGCCAGCGGGTTGCCGCCGAAGGTGGTACCGTGGGTGCCCGGCGCCAGCCCCTTGGCCGCCTCCTCGGTGGTCAGCAGGGCGCCGATCGGGAAGCCGCCGCCCAACCCCTTGGCCAGCAGCATCACGTCGGGCTCGGCCCCTTGCGCCCACTCGTGGGCGAAGAGCTTGCCGCTGCGGCCCATGCCGCACTGAATCTCGTCGTAGATCAGCAGCAGGCCGAACTCGTCGCAGACGGTGCGCAGGTCGCGCAGGAACTGCAGCGCGGCCGGGCGGATGCCGCCCTCGCCCTGCACCGGCTCGACCATGATGGCCGCTGTGTCGTCGGTCACCGCATCGCGCAGCTCGTTGAGATTGTTGAAGGCCACCGTCTCGAAGCCCGGTGCGTGGGGGGCGAAGCCCTCCATGTACTTGGGGTTGCCGGCCGCCGCGACGCCCAGCAGCGAGCGGCCGTGGAAGGCGCCCTGGCAGGTGATGATGCGGTGCCGCTCCGGCTGGCCGGTGACGTCGAAATAGCGCCGGGTCAGCTTGACCGCCGCCTCGAAGGCCTCCAGCCCGGAGTTGCAGAAGAAGACCCGGTCGGCGAAGGAGGCCGCGGCCAGCCGCTCGGCCAGCCGCTCGCCCTCGGGGATGCGGAAGAGATTGGAGCAGTGCCAGAGCTTGCCCGCCTGCGCGCGCAGGGCGGCGACCAGGTGCGGGTGCGCGTGGCCCAGCGCGGTCACCGCGATGCCGCTGGCGAAGTCCAGGTAACGTCGCCCGTCGGTCCCGATCAGGTAGGCCCCCTCGCCATGATCGAAGGCGAGGTCGGCGCGGGCGTAGGTGTTCATCAACGCGTCGGTCATCGCGCCCCTCCTCTCTCGGGACCGGAGCGCCCACCGGCGGGCCTCCTTCGGAAAAGAGCGCGACAGTGCTGCGCGGCGGTGCGGGTGTCAACCTGAAGGCGCGCGCGGCCCCTCTGCGCCGCCGGAATGGCCGGGCCGCCCCCGGGGGCCCGCCGGCCGCCGCCCCCGACTCCCCCCGACTCCCCCCCCCCCGCCTCCCCCCGACTCAGGCCCGGATCTTGTAGCCGCGCGCGACCAGCCGCCAGGCGACCAGCCAGAGCAGCAGGGTCAGGCCGGCCAGCAGGCCCAGCCCCAGCACCGGGTCGGCGAAGCGGTGGCCGATGGCGGCGCCGCGCACCCCGTCGATCAGGTAGAAGACGGGATTGGCCTGGATCACCCGCTGGCCCAGCGTCGGCAGGGCGGAGACGGCGAAGAAGGTGCCCGAAAGCAGGCCGAGCGGCAGCACCAGGAAGGTCGCCACCGCGCTGTAGCGGTCCCACTTCTCGGCCCACAGGCCGGTGATGAAGCCGAGCAGCGCGAAGAAGAGCGCGCCGAGTGCGCCGTAGGCCAGCAGCAGCAGCGGATCGACCGCCGGCAGGGCGACGAAGAGCGACAAGGCCGCGAGCACCGCCGCGCCGGTCAGCAGGCCGCCGACGGCGGCGGCCAGCACGTAGCCGGCGACCAGCTCGCCCGGGCTCAACGGCGCCATCAGCATGTCGCCGATGATCCCCTCCAGCTTGTCGTAGACCACCGGAAAGGCGGCGTTCTCGAAGGCGTTGAGCGCGAGCGCGAAGGCGGCGATGCCCGGCGCCACGAAGACCGGCAGGCTGACGCCCGGCAGCGGCCCCGGACCGCCGCCCCAGGCAAAGGTGAAGACCGCCAGGAACAGCAGCGCCGAGACCAGGGCGCCGCCCAGCCCCTCGGTGGCGAAGCGCAGGAATCGCAGCATGCCGCGCCGGAACAGGGTCCAGAGCCCGCGCCCGTTGAGCGGCCCGGCGAAGCGGCGCGGCCGGGGCGCAGCCGGGCCGCGCGGGCGGGGAGCGGGCGACGGCACGGCAGCCGGGCCCCTACGGCTTCAGCTTGTAGCCGCGCTTCAGCATCAGCCAGACGATCGTGATCAGCACCGCGTTGGCCAGGGCCACCACCGCCATGCCGGTCAGGATGTCGCCGTCGTGCCGGCCGAGAAAGCCGAAGCGCAGCCCGTCGATCAGGTAGAAGAAGGGGTTGAGGTGGGCGACGAACAGCCAGTTCTCCGGCAGCCGCTCGACCGAATAGAAGGTGCCCGACAGGAAGGAGAAGGGCACGATCACGAAGTTGGTCACCGCCGCGATGTGGTCGAACTTGTCGGCCCAGATGCCGCCGATCATGCCCAGCAGCGAGAGCAGCAGGCAGGCCGCGAAGGCGTAGTAGAGCACCACCGCGAAGTTGTGCATGTGCATCGGCACGAAGATCCACATGGCCAGCGCCGTGGTGGTGCCGACCAGCAGGCCGCGCGTCACCCCGCCCAGCGCGAAGCCGAGCGCCAGCTCCACCGTCGACAGCGGCGGCATCAGCACGTCGACGATGTTGCCCTGCACCTTCGAGATCAGGATCGAGGAGGAGGTGTTGGCGAAGGAGTTCTGGATCATTGCCATCATGATCAGGCCCGGCGCCAGGAACTCCGCGTAGGGAATGTCGCCGAACTTCAGGTTGCCGCGGCCCAGCGCCAGGGTGAAGACGGCCAGGAACAGCAGCATCGTAACCATCGGCGCCAGGATGGTCTGGGTCAGCACGTTGACGAAGCGCTTCACCTCCTTGAGGTAAAGCGTCCAGAGGCCCATCCAGTTGACGGCGCCCAGCACGCGCGGGCGCGGCGCCGGAAGGGTGACGGCGGCGGAGGGACGGCGAATCTCGGTCATGGGGGCGTGAAATAGCCGCCCGGCCGCCCAGGAGCAACCGCCGCCGGCGCACAGCAGCCTTTCCCGCCGCAGACAGCGCAGCCGGCCGGGCCGGGGCGGAGTCGCGGACTGGCCGCCGGCCGCGCGGGCGAACTGGCGCCGGCGCCGCGGCCGATGGCAGGCTGGGGACCATGTCCGCCGAGTCGCCCGACGAACCGGCCGCGCGCGCCGAGCGGCGCCGGCGCGGCCCGAAGCCGGCCACGCCCGCCTACCTGGAGCGCGCCGCGCTGTTCTACCTGGAACGCTACGCCAGCTCGGCCGAGAACCTGCGCCGGGTTCTGCTGCGCAAGGTGCAGCGTTCGGCCCGCGCGCACGGCACCGACCCGGCCGAGGGCGCCGCCACGGTCGACGCGCTGGTTGCCCGCTTCGCCCGCGCCGGCCTGTTGGACGATGCGCTCTACGCCCGCGGCCAGGCGCTCAGCCTGATGCGGCGGGGCACCTCGGCGCGCGGCATCCGCGCCAAGCTGGCGCAGCGCGGCGTCGCCGAGGCGGAAATCGCCGCCGCCATGGCGGCGTGCGCGGAGGAGGCCGGCGATCCCGAGCTGGCCGCCGCCCTGGCCTACGCGCGCCGCCGCCGCCTCGGCCCCTATCGCAACGCCCCCGAGGCCCGCGCCGCGGCGCGCGAGAAGGACCTGGCCGCCCTGGCCCGCAAGGGCTTCGCCCCGGCTCTCTGCCTGCGGGTGATCGACGCGGAGGAGGCGGAGGCGCTGTGGGCGGAGGCGCGCGGCGAGAGCGATGCCCGACCTGAGTGACGCGCCTTGGCGAGTCGCCAGGTCGGAGAGCATCGCTCCAAGCCTCTGGGTTCGGGCCTCTGGATCAGGGCGGTTTTGCCCGAGCGGCGGCCCCACCGAAGTGGGGCCACACGGTCGCAAATCACTCTAACCCTTTGGTGTAGAGAAGGTTGCTTGTGATCGGCGGACCCACGCTGTGGGTCCAAACGATCACAATCTGCTCTAGCCGGCCCGGCGCGGCGGGCGGCGCCGCTCGGTCGCCGCGGCTCGCTTGCCGCGCCTCAGTTACAGCGGCCGACCGAGCCTTCCTTGCAGACGCGCACGCCATCGATCCAGGTGGCGCCGGAGAGGTTGGCGCGGAAGAAGTCGGCGCCGTCGGTCTGGGCGTCGGTCAGGTCGGCGCCCTGCAGGTTGGCCCGCGTAAGCCGCGCGTTGCGCAGGTCGGCGCCGGTGAAGTCGGCGTCGGTCAGGTCGGCCTTGGTGAAGTCCACCCGCTCCAGGTCGGCGTCCGAGAGGTCGGCGCCGACCATGGTGGCATTGATGAACTTGGCGCGGTAGCCCTCGATCTCGGAGAGGTCGGCGCCGTTGAGATTGCTGCGGAAATAGCTGCCGTCGCGCAGCCGGGCGCCAGTCAGGTCGACCTGCGAAAGGTCGAGGCCGTCGAAGTTGCAGCGCTGCCAGTTGACGCCGGGCGCCGGCGGGTCGGTGCAGCCGGCCAGGGCCGGCCCGCTCGAAAGGGTGGCGAAAAACAGAGCGGCCGGCAGGAGGAGCAGGAGGCGGCGGGGCGTCATGGCCTGCAAGATGGAAGAGTTTGTCCGTTTGGGCAATGCCTTGGCCGATCGGTCGCAGCGCGCGCCGGGGCGCGCGGGCGGCGCGGTTCCCTGCGTCGGCAAATCGCTCTAGGCTCGCCGCCGCCATGCACGCCCCGGCCGAGACCCTCGCCCCGCAGGACTGGATGACCGCCGCGCCGACCCGCGCGGTGCTGGCCGCGCTCGCCGCCGGCGATGTCGAGGCCCGCTTCGTCGGCGGCTGCGTGCGCGACGCCCTGGCCGGGCGGCCGGTGCGCGACATCGACCTCGCCACGCCCGCGCCGCCCGAACGGGTGATGGCGCTGCTGCAGGCCGCGGGGCTGAAGGCGGTGCCCACCGGCCTCGCCCACGGCACGGTCACCGCCGTGGCCGCGCACCGCCCCTTCGAGATCACCACCCTGCGCGAGGACGTGCAGACCTTCGGCCGGCACGCCACCGTCGCCTTCACCGACGACTGGCGCGCCGACGCCGCCCGGCGCGACTTCACCATGAACGCCCTGTCCTGCACGCCGGCGGGCGCGGTCTACGACTACTTCGGCGGGCTGGCCGACCTGCGCGCCGGGCGGGTGCGCTTCGTCGGCGACGCGGCCCGGCGCATCGCCGAGGACTACCTGCGCGTCCTGCGCTTCTTTCGCTTCCACGCCCACTACGGGCGCGGCGCCCCCGATCCCGAGGGCCTGGCCGCCAGCGCCGCCGCCGCGCCCCACCTGATCCGCCTGTCGCAGGAGCGGGTGCGCGCCGAGCTGCTGCGCCTGCTGGAGGCGCCGGACCCGGTGCCGACCCTGGAGGTCATGATCGCCCACCGCATCCTGGCCGAGGAGCTGCCGGAGCAGGGCGGCACGGCGACGCTGCGCCGCCTGCTGCCCCTGGAGCCCGCCCCGGAGGAGCCGGCGGGCGGCGGCCGACCCGACGCACTGCTGCGCCTGGCCGCCCTGATCGACACCGACCGCCAGGGGGCCGACGCCATCGCCGCGCGCCTGCGGCTGTCGAACGCCGAGCGCGCGCGCCTGGAGCTGCTGACCCAGCCGCCGCTGCCGGTGGCGCCGGAGCTGACGCCGCAGGCCCTGCGCGTGGCCTGCTACCGCCTGGGCCGGCAGGCCGTGGCCGACCTGCTGCGCCTCGCCGCCGCGCGGCGTGGCAGCCGCGACAACCTCGAGGCCGCGCTGGCCGTAGTCCAGGCCTGGACGCCCTGCGCCTTCCCGCTGAAGGGCCGCGACCTGCTGGAGCTGGGCGCGCCGAAGGGGCCGGCCCTGGGCCGCGTGCTGCGGGAGCTGGAGGATTGGTGGATCGCCCGCGACTTCCGGCCGGACCGCACCGCGCTGCTGGCCGAGGCCCGGCGGAGACTGACGGCCGAAACCTGACAGCCGCGACCCGACAACGCAGAGCCGGCTGCAGAAAACCGGCTGCAGAAAACCGGCTGCGGAGGCCTAAAGCTGGGTGGGATTCGGCGCGTCGCCGTAGACCGCGACGGGGTCGAAGCTCTTCTCGTCCTCTTCGAAGGCGAGGCGCACCGGCCCCTCGGCGGGGGCGTCGCCGACCGGCACCGAGCGGTAGAAGCAGGAGCGGTAGCCGACGTGGCAGCTCGCCTCGCCGACCACCTCGACGCGCAGCCAGACGCAGTCCTGGTCGTCGTCGATGCGCATTTCGCGCACCTTCTGCACCAGGCCGCTGGTGGCGCCCTTGTGCCAGAGCGCCTGACGGCTGCGCGAATAGTACCAGGCCTCGCCGCTCTCGATCGTGCGCTTCAGGGCCTCGGCGTTCATGTAGCCGTGCATCAGCAGCTCGCCGCTGCCGTAGGCCGTGGTGACCACCGGAATCAGGCCGCGTTCGTCGAACTTGGGCGCCAGCTCATGGCCTTCCTCGACCTGCTCGACGCTGACGCGCCGGGCGAAGAGGGCGATGTCGTCGGCCGCGGCGGCGGCGGTGTTCGGAGCCTGCTTCGGGGCCTGCTTCGGGGCCTGTTCGGTCATGGCGGAGGTACCCATGTTCATGGCTGAGCGGCTGCCGCCGTGGCGCGGCCCCGCCAGCCGGTGATATATCCGGTACTGTCTGCCGGGGGATATACCCATGGGGCCGGGCCGCTGCAAGGAAGCGGCCGCGCGAGACGGGACGAAATCGAACGAGATGGCCGACGAAGCGCTGAAGGAACTCTACAACGAGCGGGTCATGGCGCTGGCCCGCGACATCCCGCGCCAGCAGCGCCTGGAGCACCCCGACGCCAGCGTGCAGCAGGTCAGCCCACTGTGCGGCAGCCGCATCACCGTCGACCTCACCCTGGCGGGCGACCGGGTGGCGGACTACGGCCAGAGCGTGCGGGCCTGCACCCTGGGCCAGGCCGCCGCCTCGATCATGGCGCGCCACGTGGTCGGACGCAGCGCGGCGGAGCTGCGGCGCGTCCGCGCCGAGATGCGCGCCATGCTCAAGGAGGGCGGCCCGCCGCCGGGTCCGCCCTGGGAGGAGCTGGAAGTGCTGCTGCCGGCGCGCGGGGTGAAGTCGCGCCACGGCTCGGTGCTGCTGGCCTTCGAGGCGGTGGTCAAGGCGCTCGACCAGATCGAGGCCGAGCGTGCGCGGAAGGCGTGAGCGCCGCTCCGGCGGCCCCCTGCCGCGACGAGAGAATAAATCCGGCTGAATAAGATCTGTTGAACAAAGTCTGCGGCCGACCTGGTCGTTAACCCTCCCTTAAACCGAATCGCGCCATGCAGGCCGCAAGATATTGCGGCGGGAGTCGTGGCGTATCATGGATTTTGTGGATAACTCTGCGGAAGATTCCAGCGAGACCCGGCGCCAGCCGCCGGTGAGTCCCTACCTCCTGCGCCCGCTGCGCAGCCTCGACCAGGCCGCCGCCGACCTGGGCGAGAAGGCCCCCGCGCCGCCGGCCGGCGGCCAGGACACCAGCCCCCGGGCCCGGCGTCGGCGCGGCTGATTCCCGCCGCTTTCCCGCCGCGGTGCCCGGCCGGCCGGCGGGCGGCCTTTGCGCCGCGGCGCAGCCCTGCCCTAAACTGCTGTCATGCGCGTTCCCGCCCCGCTTGCCTGGCTCCTCGCCGCCGTCCTGGCGGCGGCCTCGGGTGCGGCGGCCTCGGGTGCGGCGGCCTCGGGTGCGGCGGCGCAAGCCGCGGGCGACGCCCCGGACGTTCGGGCGGAGATCGAGGGCGATGCCCTGGCGGGACGCGACCTGGCCCGCGCCCACTGCGCGCGGTGCCACGTCATCAAGGACTACAACCCCTACGGCAGCGTGGGGAACTCCCCCTCCTTCGACGGTCTGGTGCGGCGCGCCGACGGTCTGTGGCGCATCGCCACCTTCTTCGACCGGCCGCCGCACGCCGCCTTCGTGCGGGTCGAGGGCGTGGCACCGCCCAGCGACCTGCCGCCGGCCGCGACGCCCTTCACGCTATCCGCGCGCGACCTCGAGGACCTGGTGAGCTACGCCGCCGCCCTGCGCCGCGCGCAGGCCGGCGACTGACGCACCGGGCAGGCGGGCCACAAAAAGAAAGCCCCGGTGGCGAACCACCGGGGCAAGTTGAACAGGGAGGCTTCACGTCTGGGAGACGTAGGACCCGCCACACCGGGGGGTGCATCCGCGGGCCCTGGGATCCGGAGAGGCTCCGGATTACGCTGCCGCCGCAGCCATCTCGGCGCCGGCGACCTGTCTCGGTGGATGCTGCGTCGCAACATCCGATGACCAAAAGATGTGATGGAAAGTGCCTTGCGTCTATGCAAATTGCCGCAAGCGAGGCATGACGCTGTTGCATGGCTTCCCCACCCTGTGTCACATCCGCCACAGTTCCGCCGCGATCCTGCTCAAATTGCGTCCAAAATCAGCGACTTGACCACAAAGGCGGCACGCGCGACCCTGCGGCAGATTTCTCGCGTCTGGACCCTCCCTGCCCTATGACCCGACGGACCGAAACACACTGCCTGCCGGCGCCGGCGGCCGGCACGGCGCAAACGCTGCTGATCCACCGCTACGGCCCGGAGCCGGCCGAAGTGGAGGCCGCGGCGCCGGCGGCCATCAAGAAGGCCTACATCCAGGCGTCGCTGCACGCCGACGAGACGCCGGGCCTGCTGGTCGCCCACCACCTGCTGCGCCTGCTGGATGACGCCGCAGCGCGCGGCGACGTGACGGGCCGCATCGTCCTGGTGCCCTACGCCAACCCCATCGGGCTGGCGCAGTTCCTCGATCACAGCCAGCTCGGACGCTACGAGTTCGCGCTGTCCGGCGGCAACTTCAACCGCAACTGGCCGGACCTGGCCGCGCTGGCCGGCGACCGCCTGGCCGGGCAGCTCGGCGCCGACGTCGAGGCCAACACCGCGGCGATCCGCGCCGCCTTCCGCGCGGCCCTGGACGAGATCGTGCCGCAGCGCACGCTGCAGGCGCTGCGCCTGGCGCTGGCGCGCGAGGCCTGCGATGCCGACCTGGTGCTCGACCTGCACTGCGACGACATCGCCCTGCCCCACCTCTTCGTGATCCCGCAGCACTGGCCGCAGGCGCAGGACCTGGCCGCCGAACTGGGCGCGCGGGCCGTGCTGCTGGCCGAGGACTCCGGCGGCGCCTCTTTCGACGAGGCCTTCTCCACCCCCTGGCTGCGTCTGGCCGCGCGCTTCCCCGACTGCCCCATCGCGCCGGTCTGCGAGGCGGCGACGGTGGAGCTGCGCGGCTGGATGGACGTCAGCGACGCCCAGGCCGAAGCCGACGCCGGGGCCATCTTCCGCACCCTGCAGCGGCGCGGCCTGCTCGCCGGCGAGGCCGGCCCGCTGCCGCAGCCGGCCTGCGCGGCCAGCGAGCTGACCGCCACCGACAGCGTCAAGGCCCCGGTGCCCGGCGTGCTGGCCTATGCCGTCGCCCCGGGCGACCAGGTGCGCCGCGGCGACCTGCTCTGCGAGATCGTCGACCCGGCGGCCACCGATCCGGCCAAGGCGCGCACGCCGGTGACCTCCGCCACCGACGGCCTGGTGCTCTCGGTTCGCAGCCAGCGCTACGTCACGCCGGGCATGGCCGTCGCCAAGGTGGTCGGGCGCGAGCCGCTGCCGCACCGCAGCGGTTACCTGCTGGAAGACTGAGCGGCGGCAGATCGGGCGGCACCGAGACAACTTGCCGGCGAAGCGCGGCGTGCTAGAGCGATGCCCGACCTGATCGAATCGCATTTGCGATTCGCCAGGTCGGACAGCATCACTCTAACACTATGGTTTAGGACGGTTTTGGGCCGATCGGCGGACCCACGTCGTGGTTCCACTCGATCGGAAACCGCCCTAGGGCAGATTAAAGGGAGCGCGATGTCTCGCGACCGGCGGATCCGCTGCGCGGTTCCATACGGTCGCAAATCACTCTAGCCTCAGGGCCGCGGCGGCCCGGCCAGCCGGGGCGCCGGCATTCGCGAAGCGGAAACAGAAAGCGGAGGGGCGCATGACGCCGGGCCACGCCGACCAGAGCCTGAGCGGTCGACCGGCCGCGGCGGCGGCCGAGCCCTTGCTCGAGGCCTGGCGCCGGCGCCTGTCCGAACACCGCCAGCGCGCCCGCCGGGAGCCCCAGTTCAACCCGGTGCATCACCTGGCCTTCGAGATCTCCGGCGCGCTCGAGCGTGGCGAGGTGCGGCTGCGCGATCTCGCCGAGGCCGCCAAGACGCTGTGCGACGAGGCGCTGATCGGCCGGGCCGCGCGGCTGCGCGCCTCCCTCGGCCTCGACGCCGGAACGCCGGACGCGCCCGCCGACGGCCTGGCGCGCCTCAAGGCTCTGGTCCGCGCCAGCGCGCTCGATGCGGACGGCGCCCCCCGGCCCTTCGCGGCCTTCGCCGCCGTCTGGGCGCGCCCGGAGGACGGCATCGTCTTCACCGCCCACCCCACCTTCGCCATGTCCCAGGCGCTGCGCGGCCTGCTGGCCGACCTGGTCGAGGGGGCCAAGCCGCGCGCCGAGATCGAGCGGGGCCTGCGCAACCTGCCCCACCGCCCCGACGCGCCGGTGACGCTGGACAGCGAGCATCAGCAGGCCCTGGCCGCCCTGGCCGAGGCGCAGGACGCGGTCGCCGTGCTGCTGCGCCTGATCCTTCAGGTCGGCCAGGAGCTCTACCCCGACCGCTGGCAGGAGCTGCGTCCGGCGCCGGTCAGCCTGGCCACCTGGGTCGGCTACGACCTGGACGGACGCAACGACATCACCTGGGTCGACAGCATCCGCTTTCGCCTGCAGGAAAAGCACTGGCAGCTCACGCGCTACGCCGAGCGGCTGGTGGCGATCACCGCCGAGCTGCCCGAAGCGGGGCAGACGGCCCGGGCGGCCGAGCAGGCGGCGGTGCTGCTGCGCCAGGAGATCGCCGCGCTGGACCAGCAGATCGAGGCCTTCGAGGCGGAGCTGGACACGCCCGACGCCCTCAGCCGGGCGGCCAACCTGCTGACGCGGCCGCGCGAGACGGGCCTGGGCAACTCGGCCGCGGCGCTGATCGCGCCGCTGGAGCAGGCCATGCAGGCCGCGCGCACCGCCGGCTGGACGGAGGCCGCACGGGCGCTGGCCGTGCTGCGCTGCGAGGTCGAGCTGCACGGCCTGGGCGCCGGCCGGATTCACCTGCGCATCAACGCCGCGCAGGTCCACAACGCCATCCGCAAGCCGCTGGGCTTGGCCCCCTCGACCGAGCTGGAAAGCCGCGTCCTGCTCAACCAGCTCGACGCCACGGTCGAGCGGCTGCCGCAGGAGACGGTCAACTTCGCCTCCCTGGCGCTGGAGAGCGCGACGGCGATCCGCCAGTTCATCGCCATCGCCCAGATCCTCAAGCACATCGACGGCGACAAGCCGATCCGGCTGCTGATCGCCGAGTGCGAGAGCCCCTTCACGCCGCTGGCGGCGCTCTACTTCGCGCGTCTGTTCGGCGTCGCGGACCGGGTCGACATCTCGCCGCTGTTCGAGACCGAGCAGGCCCTGGAGCACGGCGCCGCGGTGATCGAGAGCCTGCTCAAGACGCGCAGCTACGCCCGCTACGTGACGCGTCGCGGCCGGCTGGCGGTGCAGACCGGCTTTTCCGACGCCGGGCGCTTCATCGGGCAGATCCCGGCCGCCCTGGCGGTCGAGCGCCTGCATGGGCAGCTCGCCGGCGTGGTCGAGGCGGCGCAGGAGGCCGGCGAGCTGGGCGGCGAAGCCGGCGGCATCGAGGTGCTGATCTTCGACACCCACGGGGAGTCCATGGGCCGCGGCGCCCACCCGGCGGGGCTGCGCGACCGGCAGGACTATGTGCTCTCCCCCTGGGTGCGCCAGCGCTACCGCGCGCGCGGCCTGACCCTGCTGCACGAGACCAGCTTCCAGGGCGGCGACGGCTACCTCTTCTTCGGCCGGCCGCGCCTGGCGCTGGCGACCCTGACCGGGCTGCTGGAGGCGCGGCTGGCCGACGCCGAGCCGGCGCGCGACGACCCCTTCTACGCCGCCTACCTGTTCAACCGCGACCTGCACGAGCGGCTGCGGGCCTTCCAGACCCGGCTGTTCGCCGACCCGGACCACGGCGCCACCCTGACCGCCTTCGGCACCAACCTCCTGGTCGGCACCGGCTCGCGCAAGACCAGCCGGCAGTTCGACGGCCGCGGCGACAACCGCATCGCCGCCGCCGCGCTGCGCGCCATCCCGCACAACGCCCTGCTGCAGCAGCTCGGCTACACGATCAACGTGGTCGCCGGGCTGGGCAGCGCGCTGCGCCACGACCGCGAGACCTTCGCCGGGCTGCACGTCCACTCGCGCCGGCTGCAGCTCCTGATCGATCTGGTGCGCCGCGCGCGCGGTCTGTCCAGCCTCGACACCCTGGGCGCCTATGCCGCGCTGTTCGACGGCGCCTACTGGGTCAGCCGGCCGCGCGGCGAGCGCGAGGCGGGCCTGAAGGACGGCTGCCTGCTGCTGGCCGAGCACCTGCGCGAGGACAGCCGCTTCTATGCCATGCTGCGCCTGGTCTCGGCCCTGCGCGAGGACGCCATCCACCTGGACGACCTGCTGGCCGAGATCGCCACCGAGGGCGGCGCGGCCCCGGCCTCGCCCGGCGCCGGCCCGCCGCCGCCCGACCCGGCGCTGCTGCACGCCCTGCGCATTGCGCTGATCCAGCACGTCTTCCTGCTCGCGGCGCGGCTGCCGAAGTTCTCCACCCGCAACGACGTCTCACAGGACGACGTCATGGCCCTGATGACGCGCCTGCGGGTGAGCGAGGCGACCCAGCTTCTGCGCAGCATCTTCCCGCCGCGCCAGCCGATCGCCGCCGACTACCCCCTGGACGAGCCGGCCAGCTACCAAGGCGCCGAGGCGGTCGACTACGCCGAGATGAACCGTCAGCTCATCGACCCCATGCTGCTGGCCTACGAGATCGCCCAGGACATCACCGTGGGCATCGCCCACTGCTTCGACGCCTACGGCTGAACCGCCCCCCGCGCGGCGGCCTACTTCGCCGCCACGCCGCCCAGGCCGGGGGCCGCGCCGCCGGGCCGGTCGGACCCCGCGCGGGGGGCCAGGGCCTCGGCCTGGTCGAACTGCAGGGCGGCCAGGCGGGCATAGAGCCCCCCGGCATCGCGCAGCAGCTCGGCGTGGCTGCCGCTCTGGACGATGCGGCCGCGGTCGACCACCACGATGCGGTCGGCCTTGAGCACCGTGGCCAGACGGTGGGCGATGACGATCGAGGTGCGGCCCACCATCAGCTTGTCGAGGGCGTCCTGCACCGCCCGCTCGCTCTCGGCGTCGAGCGAGGAGGTGGCCTCGTCGAGCAGCAGCAGCGCCGGGTCGCGCAGGATGGCGCGGGCGATCGCCAGGCGCTGGCGCTGGCCGCCGGACAGGCGCACGCCCTTTTCGCCCAGGAAGGTGCCCAGGCCGTGGGGCAGCTCCTCGAGGAACTCCAGGCAGTGGGCCGCGCGGGCCGCCTCCAGCACCTCGGCGTCGCTCGCCTCCGGCCGGCCGTAGCGGATGTTCTCCCAGGCATCGGCGGCGAAGACCACCGGCTCCTGCGGCACCAGACCGATGGCGCCGCGCAGCGCCTGGGGGGCGAGCGCGCGCAGGTCGGCGCCGTCGAAGCAGACCCGCCCGCGCTCCGGGTCGTAGAAGCGCAGCAGAAGCTGCATGACCGTGGTCTTGCCGGCGCCGGAGGGCCCGACCAGCGCCACCTTCTCGCCCGGCGCGACCTCCAGCGAGAAGCCGTCGAGCGCCGCCCAGTCGGGCCGGGCCGGATAGTGGAACACCACGTCCTCGAAGCGCACCGCGCCGCGGGTCGGCTGCGGCAGCGGCTGCGGGTGGGATGGCGGCTGGATGTCGGTCTCCGTCACCAACAGGTCGAGCAGCCGCTCGGTGGCGCCGGCGGCGCGCTGGAGGTCGCCGATCACCTCGCTGATCGAGCCGACCGCGCCGGCCACCACCACCGCGTAGAACACGAAGGCCGAGAGCTCGCCGGCGCTGATCCGGCCGCTCAGCACGTCGTGCCCGCCGACCCAGAGGATGGCGGAGATGGCGCCGAACACCAGGACGATCACCGTGGCGGTCAGGGCCGAGCGCGCGCGGATCCGCCGCACCGCGGTGTCGAAGGCCCCCTCCACCCGGCCGCCGAAGCGGCGGCTGTCGAGCGGTTCGTGGGTGAAGGCCTGCACCGTGCGAATGGCGTTAAGCGACTCGTCGACGTAGGCGCCGAGGTCGGCGATGCGGTCCTGGCTCTCGCGCGACAGGCGACGCACCCGGCGGCCGAAGACCACGATCGGCAGCACCACCAGCGGCACCACCAGCAGCACCAGGCCGGTCAGCTTCGGCGAGGTGACGATCAGCAGCGCGAGGCCGCCGACGAAGAGCAGGAGGTTGCGCAGCGCCACCGACACGGAGCTGCCGACCACCACCTGCAGGATGGTGGTGTCGGTGGTCAGGCGCGACAGGATTTCGCCGGTGCGGTTGATCTCGAAGTAGGCCGGCGACAGGGTGATGACCCGGTCGAAGACCGCGCGGCGCACGTCGGCGACCACCCGCTCGCCGATCCAGGAGACCAGGAAGAAGCGCGCGTAGGTGGCGCCGGCCAGCAGCACCACCACGCCCAGCAGCACCATCACCGCCTGGTCGAGAAGCTGCGCGTTGCCCGAGGCGAAGCCCTCGTCGACCAGCATGCGCAAGCCCTTGCCCAGCGCCAGCACCGTGCCCGCCGCGACGATCAGCGCGGCGGCGGCCAGCGCCACCTGCAAGCGGTAGGGACGCACGAACCGCCAGAGCGCGGCGAGGACGCGCAGGTTGCGGCTCTTGGGACGGTCGCTCTGGCGCAGCGCCGCCGTGGTGGCGGCGATCGGCGCGGCGGCGCCGGCCGCCGAAGGGCCGGCCGCTGCGGGGCCGGAGGGCGAGGAGCCGGTGTTGGACATGAACGCGCGGGTCGCTTCCTGACTCAGGGCTGGCTGGGAGGCACCGAGCGCCCCCGGCCAGCTATCGCATGAGCCGCCGGGCGCCCGCAAGCGAGGCCGGAGCGGCCGCCCCGCGCCGGTCAGGGTTGCGGTACGCCCGGGGTTTGGTTATATCCGCGGCCTTCCGCTATCGCGCGCGCCGAGCAGAAAGTCCGAGATCATGAAGAAAGACATCCATCCCGAGTACCACGACATCACCGTCGTCATGACCGATGGCACCGAGCTGCCGATGCGCTCGACCTACGGCACGCCCGGCCAGAGCCTGCGTCTCGACATCGACGCCAAGACCCACCCGGCCTGGACCGGCGTGCAGCGCCTCAACGAGAGCGGCGGTCAGGTCGCGAAGTTCAACAAGCGCTTCGCCGGTCTCGGCCTGAAGAAGTAGCGCCTCGAACGGCGCCGGGCGGAGGCAGCGCTGCGGCGCGCGGGACGGCCGCGCGCCGGTGTTGCCCTGTCCGTACGGGCGTCGCCAGCCGCCCCTCAGCCGGCATCCAGCAGGGCGTCGAGCCGCGCCACCCGCTCGTAGAGCGCCTGGCTGCGCTGCAGCAGGTCGCCGAGGCGCGGCGGCAGCTCGGCCGGCGCCGGCGGCTCCGCCTCGCAGATCTCCCTGGCGCCCAGCCGGTGCTCCGGTTGCCGCGCGTCTTCGCGCGTCATCTCTCCCGCCTGCACGGCCCGCTGCACCAGCAGCCAGGCCATCACCTGGGTCAGGCGGGTCGTTAGTCGCATCGATTCGCAGGAGGCGACGAGCTGGTCGGCCGGCGCCAGCGCCTGGCGCTCGCTGCGTTCCTGCAGCGCGATGTAGTCGCGCGCCTCCCGGGTCAGGGCCAGGGCCTCGGCGTAGGTGCCGTTGAGAAAGGCCACCGGAGTGGCCGCAGACTGCAGCGTATCTTGCGACATGATGTCCAAACTTAACAGGTGGCCGGCGGCCGGCAAGCCCGCGCACGGCGCCGGCCGGACGCCCCGCGTCCTCCTCTTGAAGCCCGCATAGCACTCACCTACCTAACAATCGCTTTCGGACCGGGCAGGAACGCCGACATCCGGGTTTGCTCGTCCGGGCCGGAGCTTACGCACGGCGATGCGGCCGAACCGACGGCGCATCGCACCATCGCATATCGCTTCATGGAGGATATGACCCATGCGTAGTACCGATTTCTCCCCGCTTCTGCGTGCCACGGTCGGCTTCGACCGCATGATGCACCTGCTGGACAGCGCCAGCCGGGTCGACGAGGGTGCGCTCAACTATCCGCCCTACAACATCGAGAAGACCGGCGACGACGCCTACCGCATCACCATGGCGGTGGCCGGCTTCGCCGAGGACGAGCTGACCGTCACGCTGCACCAGAACCAGCTCACCATCGAGGGCAAGAAGGCGCGCGACGAGGCCGAGGGCGAGCAGGGCCGCTTCCTGCACCGCGGCATCGCGACCCGCGCCTTCCAGCGCAACTTCCAGCTCGCCGACCACATCAAGGTCAGCGGCGCGCGGCTGGAGAACGGCCTGCTGCACGTCGAGCTGGTGCGCGAGGTGCCGGAGTCCGCGAAGCCGCGCAGCATCTCGATCCAGTCGAGCGACGGCACGGGCGCCAAGGTCCTGGAGAACCAGGCGGCCGCCTGACGCCGCGTCACCTGCCAACGGCAGCGAGGGCCGGGCGGATCGACCGCCCGGCCCTCTTTTCGAGTCGGCCCCCGGTCGCCCTGGTCCGCGCTCAGAAGCGGCTCTGGGCCACCTGGCGCAGCAGGAAGTCGCGGAACACCTCGATCCGCTGGGTGCCGCGCAGCTCCTCGGGATAGACGAAGTAGGCGTCGATGCGCGGCCCCTCCAGCTCGGGCAGCACGTGCACCAGGTCGCCGCCCTCCTGGGCCACGAACTCCGGCAGCGCGCCGAGGCCGGCGCCGGAGGAGACGGCCTGCATGATGGCGTAGACGTTGTTCAGCGTCAGCGCCGGGCGCCGCATGGAATTGGACGGCATGCCGATGCGCAGCAGCCAGTTGACGTCGGGCACCGGCGGGCGCGTGTCCTCGCCGTAGACGATGATCCGGTGGTTGTCGAGGTCGGCCGGCGCCTTGGGGATGCCGTACTTCTTGAGGTAGGCCGCCGAGGCGAAGGCGTGCATGTGCACGGTCAGCAGGTGGCGTTGGATCAGGTCGGCCTGGCGCGGCGGCGACAGGCGGATCGCCACGTCGGCCTGGCGCATCGAGAGGTCGAGCTCGCGATCGTCGAGGATCATGTGCAGCTCGATGTCGGGATAGAGCTCCATGAACTCGCGGATGCGCGGCGCCAGCCAGGTCGAGCCGAAGGCGACGGTGGTGGTGACCTTCAAGGGGCCGCGCGGGCGGTCCTTGCTCTCGGTCAGCAGCGCCTCGGTCATCGCCAGCTTGGCGAAGACCTCGTGGGCGGTGCGATAGAGCAGCTCGCCCTGCTCGGTCAGGATCAGGCCGCGGGCATGGCGGTGGAACAGCGGCACCTTCAGCGACTCCTCGAGCGCCGAGATCTGCCGGCTGACCGCCGACTGGCTGAGATTCAGCACCTCGCCCGCGTGCGTGAAGCTGCCCGCCTCCGCGACCGCGTGGAAGATGCGCAGCTTGTCCCAATCCATCGAAACCGCATGCCCCCCAGTCAGACGACGCCGACGCCGAGCCCCCGACTCGGTCGGCGTGCCGCAATTATAGAAGTTTCAAGCGCTAAAAGCCCACCCCGCAGCCGTCACGGCGGCGGGGGCGCATTCGGGCGTATGCCGGCGCGCTACTCCGCCGCGGCGGCCTGGTCTTCCAGCGCGGCCAGGTACTTCTCCGCCTCCAGCGCGGCCATGCAGCCCATCCCGGCGGCGGTGACCGCCTGGCGATAGACCTTGTCCACGCAGTCGCCGGCGGCGAAGACACCCGGCACCGCGGTCTTGGGCGAGCCGGTCTCGGTGAGGATGTAGCCCTCCTCGTCCAGCGGCAGCTTGCCCTTGAGGAAGGTCGTGGCGGGGTCGTGGCCGATGGCGATGAACAGGCCGTGGCAGGCGAGATCCTGGGTGGCGCCGGTCTTGACGTTCTTCGCCCGCAGGCCGGTCACGCCCATCTCGTCGCCCAGCACCTCCTCGACCACATGGTCCCAGACCACCGAGACCTTGGGGTGGCGGAACAGCCGCTCCTGCATGATCTTCTCGGCGCGCAGCGCGTCGCGGCGATGGATCAGCGTCACCTTGCTGGCGATGTTGGCAAGGTAGAGCGCCTCCTCGACGGCGGTATTGCCGCCGCCGACCACGCAGACCTCCTTGTCGCGGTAGAAGAAGCCGTCGCAGGTGGCGCAGGCGGAGACGCCGCGCCCGTTGAAGGCCTGCTCGCTCTCCAGGCCGAGCCAGCGCGCGCTGGCTCCGGTGGCGACGACCAGGGCGTCGGCGGTCAGCGTGACGCCGCTGTCGCAGCGCACCACGAAGGGGCGGCGCTCCAGGTCGACCTCGGCCGCAAGGTCGTAGAGGATCTCCGCGCCGACATGCTCGGCCTGCTTCGACATCTGCTCCATCAGCCAAGGGCCCTGGATGACGTCGGCGAAGCCGGGATAGTTCTCCACGTCGGTGGTGATGGTCATCTGCCCGCCCGGCTGCAGCCCGGCCAGCACCAGCGGTTTCAGGTTGGCGCGCGCGGTGTAGATGGCCGCGGTCAGGCCGGCGGCGCCGGAGCCGATGATCAAAACCTGGACGTGGCGCGACTCGGCCATGACGACTCTCCCCTCTCGGACCTACGGCTAGAGTAGGCAGCGGGGCGACGGGCGACAAGCGGCGGCGGAGCGAGGGCTGGACGCCGACGGGGCGCCGGCGGCGCACACGGGAGGCCGGGCCGGGGCCCGGACGAGCGGCGGCGCGGCCGGCCGGACGGCCTCAGGCCGTCTTGGCGAAGGCCTTGACCAGCTTGACCACCTGGTCGCGCACCTCGCCCTCGGGGATCGCGTTGATGGCGCGGGCCAGCTCCAGCGTCTGGCGGCTGAGCGGCAGGCCGTCGTTGACCGGGGCCGGCTTGGCGCCGCTGCCCGGCAGCCCCTCGAAGAAGTAGCCGACCGGTACGCCCAGCACGTTGGCCACGTCCCACAGCCGGCTGCCGCCCATGCGGTTGGCGCCGCTCTCGTACTTCTGCACCTGCTGGAAGGTGATGCCCAGCTTCTCGGCCAGCGCCGACTGGCTCATGCCCAGGGCGATGCGCTTCTCGCGCAGGCGCCGACCGATGTGAACGTCGGTGGGGTGATACATCGTCGCAGGATCCTTCGTTGGTGACCGGGAAACTCTTGCTGCTCGCTCGTCCCGAAGGCCCAGCGGAGAGCGACCCGCATGGGTTGTTCGAGCGCTGCTGTCAACCCGACCTTCGAGTCCCCACAGTCAAGGCGCACCAGGGTATGTAGGGTTGCACAATCATGGTGTGTCAAAGTTGTGATGGCGAGAAAGGTCCGAACCAAGGCGCGGCGTGACTTGCGTAAAAAGCCCCAAAGCCGGCGAATATCTCGCTATGCGAGTAATTGCAAGCGCCTCGCAGTCACAAAATCGTATCCAACCGGGCCCGCACCTCTCTCGCGATACGAGATGTCTCGGCCAGGGGGCGATAGCTCCAGGTCCCGATCTCGCCGGTGAAGCGACGCGCGATGCCGGCCGCGCGCAGGTCGTCGTGAAAGCGGGTGAACTTCGCCGAGCCACCCGGCAGATCGAAGACGTGGACCGGCTTGCCGGTGGCCGCCGCCTCGCAGGCCATGTTGACCGAGTCGCAGGTCACCACCACGGCGTCCGCCAGGCCCAGGAAGGCGAAGTAGGGGTTGGCGCCGCTGCCGTCGTGGAAGCGGCCGGGCAGCTCGGCCAGCGCCGCGCGCAGCTCCTCCACGGCCTCCCGACCGGTGCGCCGCGACACGGTGACCAGCAGGCTGCCGCCGGTCGCCGCCTGGGCCTGGCGCAGCCGCGCGGCCAGCGTCCGCGCCTCCGCCGCGCCCAGCCGGAAGACCTTGTTGGTGCCGCCCACCGCCACGGCGATCAAGGGGCGCGGCAGAGCCGCCAGCTCCGGCGCCAGCTCGGCCGCGGCGGCGGCCAGGCGCGCCGGCGTCACCCGGCCCAGCGCCCCGAAGGTGGTCAGCACGTTGGGCCCCGCCAGCCGGTCGTGGCGGGGCACGATCACCAGGTCGAAGCGCGCAAGCGGCTGGTAGGGCCGCTGGATGTGGATCGCGAAGGTCCGCCCGCCGGCCGCCCGGCTGGCGGCGCGGATGCCGGCGGTCACCGCGGCGGCGCGCCGGCCGGTGCTGATCGCCAGGTCCGGCCAGGGCGGCGCCAGCGGCGCGCCCTCGCGCACCTCGACGCAGGCCAGCGGGTCGCGCCAGAGGCGCGGCGGCAGCCAGACCCAGGGGCGGCGCGCGGTGATGCGCCGCACGCTCGGCTGCGTGTCCAGGGCTTCGGCCAGCCCCAGCGCCTGCACCTCGATCCCGGCGCGACCATCGGTCACGACCCAACAGGACAGCCCACCGCCCGCGTGGCGTGACGTCACGACCCGGCTCGCTCCGTCACGCGATCCGCCCTTGAACCCCGGAGCGTCATGGGTAATATCCTTGCGCAGACAGGCCGCCGGGCGGCCAAGTTGTTTCGCCTTTTCAGACCCTCACCCTTAGGAGGCAAGTGGCTGTGCGCCGGGTCAAGCTCGACCGGATCGATTTGCGCATCCTGCGTGATCTGCAGGACAACGGACGCATGACCAACGTGGAGTTGGCCAAGCGCGCCGGCATCTCCGCCCCGCCCTGCCTGCGCCGCGTGCGCGCGCTGGAGGAGGGCGGCTTCATCCGCGGCTATCACGCGGACGTGGCGGCCGAGCCGCTCGGCTACGAGGTGCTGTTCCTAGCGCTTGTCGGGCTCGACAGCCAGAACGAATCGGTGCTGCGCGCCTTCGAGTCGGAGGTGGAGCGCTGGCCCGAGGTGCGCGAGTGCCACATGATGCGCGGGCCGCACGACTTCGTGCTCAAGCTGGTGGCGCGCAACACCGCGCATGAGAACGAGCTGACCCAGAAGCTGACCGCCGCGCCGCACGTCTCCACCGTGCTGACGCTGCAGGTGATCCGCTCGGCGGTCGACCGCCCCGGCGTGCCGATCGACGCGGAAAGCGCGCCGCCGGCCGCCGAGGAGGACGAGGAGGACTGACGCCCCCGCCGCGGTCCAGGGAGCGGCCCGGCGGCGCGGGTCAAGCAGCGGTCAGGCCGCCGCGTGCGAGGCGGTGTCGCCCTTGGCGACGGCCTGATTGGCCAGCAGCTCCAGCGCCTTGACCATGGCCGAGTGGTCCCAGCCGGCGCCGCCGTTGGCGCTGCAGGCGTTGAACAGCTCCTGCGCGGTCGCCGTGTTCGGCAGGCTGACGCCCAGCGCCTTGGCGCCCTGCAAAGCCAGGTTCAGGTCCTTCTGGTGCAGCGCGATGCGGAAGCCGGGGTCGAAGCTCCGCTCGATCATGCGCTGGCCATGCACCTCCAGAATGCGCGAGGAGGCGAGGCCGCCCATCAGGGCCTCGCGCACCTTGGCCGGATCGGCCCCGGCCTTGGCGGCGAAGACCAGCGCCTCGGCCACCGCCTCGATGGTCAGCGCCACGACGATCTGGTTGGCCACCTTGGTGGTCTGGCCGACGCCGTTGTCGCCGACCAGGGTGATGGTCTTGCCCATCGTCTCGAAGATCGGCCTGGCGCGGTCGAAGGCCGCCTGCGGGCCGCCGACCATGATGGTCAGACTGGCCGCCTTGGCCCCGACCTCGCCGCCGGAGACCGGGGCGTCCAGGTAGGCGCAGCCCAGCGCCTCGATCCGCGCGGCGAAGTCCTTGGTCTCGATCGGCGAGATCGAGCTCATGTCGATCACCAGCTTGCCCTCGGACAGGCCGGCGGCGACGCCGCGCTCGCCGAACAGCACCGCCTCGACCTCCGGCGTGTCGGGCACCATGGTGATGATCACGTCGCTGGCTCCGGCCACCGCCTTGGGGTCGTCCAGCAGCGTCAATCCCTTGTCGCGCAGCTCCTGCGGCGCGGGCGTGCGGTGCACGCAGCTCGCCACCGCATGGCCGGCGTCGAGCAGATGCCCGGCCATGGGCGCGCCCATGATCCCCAGGCCGATGAATCCGATCTTCTCCATGGTGCGCCTCTCCCCTCTTCGCGCTCGTGTCGGCTTTGGCTTGCGTCACGCCGCGCCTGTGTCGGCGCGGCGGGCGGCGTCAGGCCGCCGCGGCGGCCTGCGCCCGGGCGGCGCGCAGCCAGCCCAGGCCCGCCTCGGTGCCGGCCGCGGGCTTGTACTCGCAGCCGATCCACCCAGGGTAGCCCAGGCGGTCCAGGTGCGCGAAGAGGAAGGGAAAGTTGATCTCGCCGGTCCCCGGCTCGTGGCGGCCCGGGGTGTCGGCGATCTGAATATGGGCGATGCGCGCGCGCTGCGCCGACAGCGTCGGCGCCAGATCCCCCTCCATGATCTGCATGTGATAAACGTCGTACTGCACGAAGAGGTTGGCGGCGCCGACCTTGTCGATCAGGTCCAGCGCCTGGCGGGTGCGGGTCAGGTAGAAGCCGGGGATGTCGCGGGTGTTGATCGGCTCGATCAGCAGCTTGATCCCGGCCGCCGCCAGCTTGTCGGCCGCATAGGCCAGGTTGGCGACGAAGGTCGCCTCCAACTCCGCCGGATCGGCCCCCTGCGGCGCGATCCCGGCCAGGCAGTTGACCTGCGGACAGCCCAGGGCGCGGGCGTAGGCGATGGCCTGGTCGACGCCGGCGCGGAACTCCTCGACCCGCGCGGGCAGGATGGCGATGCCCCGCTCACCCGCCGCCCAGTCGCCGGCCGGCAGGTTGTGCAGCACCTGGACCAGGCCGTGTTCCCGAAGCCGCTCGGCCAGCGCCTCGGCCGGATGGTCGTAGGGGAAGAGGTATTCGACCCCCTCGAAGCCGGCCTCGGCGGCGGCGGCGAAGCGATCCAGAAAGGCCTGCTCGGTGAAGAGCATGGACAGGTTGGCGGCGAATTTCGGCATGACGCTCCTCCCTCGGTCCTCGTTGTTCAGGGCGAGGCCCGACCGAGAGGCCCCGCTGCGGGGGCCGCAGGCCGGTCAAAATCCGCCCTATAACAGAACCTTAGAGCGAAGCTGTCCGGTCTGGCGAGTCGTCGACGCGATTCCTTCGGGCCGGCCGACCGGCCCTGCCCGGCGCGAGTCGGCGTCGGGTGCAGGTCGGGCAGAGTGGGCAGTTTGGGCCGCTTGGGCGGGGGCATCGGCGGGCTGCCGGCCCGGGCGCGCGGTCCGGCGACGAAATCATGCGCGGCCCGGGCGCGCGGTCCGGGCGCACCGGCCCACACGCGGGACCGCGTCGACAGTCACCAAGCGGGGACGACGCCGGCGGCGCGCCCGCGGCTCAGACGAAGGCGACCTTGAGAATCTCGTAGGCCTTGGTGCCCTTGGGCGTGGTCACCTCGACCGAATCGCCCTCGGCCTTGCCCACCAGGGCGCGGGCAATCGGGCTGGTCACCGCGATCTTGCCGGCCTTCACGTCGGCTTCCAGCTCGCCGACGATCTGGTAGGACATCTCCTCGTCGGTGTCCTCGTCCACCACCGTCACGGTGGCGCCGAACTTGACCGTATCGCCGGACAGCTTGGAGGGGTCGATCACCTGGGCGCGGCTGATCTTGTCCTCCAGCTCGGCCACCCGGCCCTCGATGAAGGACTGGCGCTCGCGCGCGGCGTGATACTCGGCATTCTCGGACAGATCGCCATGCTCGCGCGCCTCGGCGATGGCCTTGATGACCTCCGGGCGCGCCTGGGTCTTGAGCTGCTTCAGCTCCGCCTCGAGCCGGTTAAAACCTTCGGCGGTCATGGGAAACTTCTCGGTCATGGCGATCCCTGTCACCAGAAGTGGCGCTGTCCGTCCCTGAACGGCGAGTTTTCACGAAAGAACCACCACTGCCCGCCCCGTAATGAGGGGTGTTCAGTGGTGGCTTCAGAACGATCCCACAAAATAGGCCTGCAACGGCGCGACTTCAAGCTGACCCGCCTTGAGCGCGGCGACGGCCTGCACCGCGGCGTCGGCGCCCGCGATGGTCGTGTAGTAGGGAATCCCGTTGGTCAGCGCCGTGCGGCGGATCGAGAAGGAGTCGGCGATGGCCTTGGCGTCGGCCGTGGTGTTGAAGACGAGCTGCACGCCGCCGTCGATCATGCGGTCGACGATGTGCGGCCGGCCCTCGCGCACCTTGTTGATCGCCTCCACCGGCTGGCCCCGGCCGGCCAGGAAGTCGGCCGTGCCGCGGGTGGCGACGATGCGGAAACCCAGCTCGGTCAGCGCCGCCGCCAGCTTCGCCGCCGCCGGCTTGTCCTCGTCGCGCACCGACAGGAAGGCGGTGCCCTCGCGCGGCAGCACCACGCCGGCGCCGAGCTGGGCCTTCAGGAAGGCGCGCGCGAAATCGCTGTCCAGCCCCATCACCTCGCCGGTCGACTTCATCTCCGGCCCCAGCACCACGTCGACGCCGGGGAAGCGGGCGAAGGGGAAGACCGCCTCCTTGACCGCGATGTGGCGGCGCTTGGCCTCGGGAATCGGGAAGGCGCTCAGCTTGTCGCCGGCCATCACCCGCGCGGCGATCTTGGCGATCGGCACGCCGGTGGCCTTGGCAACGAAGGGCACGGTGCGGCTGGCGCGCGGGTTGACCTCCAGGATGTAGATCTCGCCGCCGCGCACCGCGAACTGCACGTTCATCAGGCCGACCACCTCCAGGCCCTTGGCCAGCAGCCTGGTCTGGCGGACGATCTCGTCCTGCATCGCCGCCGGCAGCGAGTGCGGCGGCAGGGCGCAGGCGGAGTCGCCGGAGTGGATCCCGGCCTCCTCGATGTGCTCCATGATGCCGGCGACGTAGACCTGCTCGCCGTCGCTGACCGCGTCGACGTCGACCTCGATGGCGTCCGACAGGTAGCTGTCGATCAGCACCGGGTTCTTGCCCGAGACCAGCACCGCCGAGGCGATGTAGTCGTCCAGCTCCTGCTGGTCGTGGACGATGCGCATGGCGCGCCCGCCGAGCACGTAGGAGGGGCGCAGCAGCACCGGGTAACCGATCTCGGCGGCCGCCCGGCGCGCCTCCTCCTGGGTGGTGGCGGTGGCATTGGCCGGCTGCTTGAGGTCGAGCTGGCGCAGCAGCTGCTGGAAGCGGCGGCGGTCCTCGGCCAGGTCGATGGCGTCCGGCGAGGTGCCGAGGATCGGGATGCCGGCGGCCTCCAGGTCCTTGGCCAGCTTCAGCGGCGTCTGCCCGCCGAACTGCACGATGGCGCCCTTCAGCGTGCCCTTGGCCTGCTCGGCGCGGGCGATCTCGATCACGTCCTCGGCCGTCAGCGGCTCGAAGTACAGGCGGTCGGAGGTGTCGTAGTCGGTGGAGACCGTCTCCGGGTTGCAGTTGACCATGATGGTCTCGAAGCCGCCGTCCTTCAGGGCGTAGGCGGCATGGACGCAGCAGTAGTCGAACTCGATGCCCTGGCCGATGCGGTTCGGCCCGCCGCCCAGGATCATCACCTTGGCGGCCTCGCTCGGCTCGGTCTCGCTGGCCGGCGGGGCCCAGCCGTCGCCCTCGTAGGCCGAGTACATGTAGGGCGTCAGCGAGGGGAACTCGCCGCCGCAGGTGTCGATCCGCTTGAAGCTGGGGCGCACCTCGCGGGCATGGCGGGCGGCGGCGACCACGTGGGCGTCGACGCCGGTCAGCCGCGCCAGGCGGGCGTCGGAAAAGCCCATCTTCTTCAGACGCAGCAGCTCCAGCGGGGCGTCCGGCAGACCGTCGCGGCGCAGGCCCTCCTCGGCCGCCACCACCTCCCGGATCTGGCGCAGGAACCAGGGATCGTAGCGGGTCGCGCGCTGAACCTGCTCGACCGTCAGGCCGAGGCGGAAGGCCTGGGCGATACTCAGCGCGCGGTCCGGCAGCGGCTTGCTCAGGTGGATCGCCACGGCCTCGGCGTCGACCCGCCCCTCGGCGTCCCGCGCGCCGGGGATCTCGACCTCGTCGAAGCCGTCGAGGCCGGTCTCCATCGAGCGCAGGGCCTTGTGCATGGCCTCCTGGAAGCAGCGGCCGATCGCCATCGCCTCGCCGACCGACTTCATCGAGGTGGTCAGGCTGGGCTCGGAGCCGGGGAACTTCTCGAAGGTGAAGCGCGGCATCTTGACCACGACGTAGTCGATGGTCGGCTCGAAGGAGGCCGGCGTCACCTTGGTGATGTCGTTGGTCAGCTCGTCGAGCGTGTAGCCGACCGCCAGCTTGGCGGCGATCTTGGCGATCGGGAAGCCGGTCGCCTTGGAGGCCAGGGCCGAGGAGCGCGACACGCGCGGGTTCATCTCGATCACCACCAGCTCGCCGCTGTCGGGGTTGACCGCGAACTGCACGTTGGAGCCGCCGGTATCCACCCCGATCTCGCGCAGGCAGGCGATCGAGGCGTCGCGCATGAGCTGATACTCCTTGTCGGTCAGCGTCAGCGCGGGGGCCACGGTCACCGAGTCGCCGGTGTGCACGCCCATGGGGTCGAGGTTCTCGATCGAGCAGACGATGATGCAGTTGTCCGCCTGGTCGCGGACCACCTCCATCTCGTACTCCTTCCAGCCCAGCACCGACTGCTCGATCAGGCTGGTATGGGTCGGGCTGGCGCGCAGGGCGCCCTTGACGATCTCCTCGAACTCCTCGCGGTTGTAGGCGATGCCGCCGCCGGTGCCGCCCAGGGTGAAGGAGGGGCGGATGATCGCCGGCAGGCCGGTCTTCTCCAGCGCCGCCACCGCGTCCTCGTAGCTGGAGACGAACTCGCTGGCCGGGCTCTTCAGGCCGATCTTGTCCATCGCCTGGCGGAAGCGCTGGCGGTCCTCGGCCTTGTCGATCACGTCGGCGTCGGCGCCGATCATCTCGACGCCGTAGGTCTCCAGCACGCCGGCGCGGAACAGCTCCAGCGAGGTGTTGAGCGCGGTCTGCCCGCCCATGGTCGGCAGCAGCGCGTCCGGGCGCTCGCGCGCGATCACCTTCTCCACCACCTCGGGGGTGATCGGCTCGATGTAGGTGGCGTCGGCCAGCCCCGGGTCGGTCATGATCGTCGCCGGGTTGGAGTTCACCAGGATCACCCGGTAGCCTTCCTCGCGCAGGGCCTTGCAGGCCTGGGCGCCGGAGTAGTCGAACTCGCAGGCCTGGCCGATGATGATCGGACCGGCGCCGACGATCAGGATGGACTGGATATCGGTGCGTTTCGGCATGGGCTCTTCAGGCAGGCTGCTGTCGGAGGAGGGGCGAAGATCGGAGACGTCTGGATGGACTTCGGACCGGTGCGCGCTCGCAAGGGCCCCGCGCCGGGTCGCGCTGAACCGCGCCGGCCGGAGCCCAGAGTCGGATCGGTGATGCTGAAGGCAGCCCTATGCCACGCGCGCGCCGGCTTGGGAAGGGGGAAGACGCGGGCGGCGGCGATGCCGCCGTCGTTGGCGGCCCGGCGCCGGCCGCCCGGCGTCTCAGTCCTCGCCCATCTTGAGCGCGGCGAGGAAGGCCGACTGCGGGATCTCGACGTTGCCGATCTGACGCATGCGCTTCTTGCCGGCCTTCTGCTTCTCCAGCAGCTTGCGCTTGCGCGTGACGTCGCCGCCGTAGCACTTGGCGGTCACGTCCTTGCGCATGGCCGAGACGGTCTCGCGCGCGATCACCTTGCCGCCGATCGCCGCCTGGATGGCGATCTTGAACATCTGCCGCGGGATCAGTTCCTTCAGCTTGGTGCAGAGGGCGCGGCCGCGCATCTCCGCCTGGCTGCGGTGGACCATCAGCGCCAGCGCGTCGACCGGGTCGCCGTTGACCAGCACCGACAGCTTGACCAGATCGCCCTCGTGGTAGCCCTCCAGGTGATAGTCGAAGGAGGCATAGCCGCGGGTCACCGACTTCAGACGGTCGTAGAAGTCGAACACCACCTCGTTGAGCGGCAGGCGGTAGACCACCATGGCGCGGCTGCCGGCGTAGGTCAGGTCGAGCTGCTCGCCGCGCCGCTCCTCGCAGAGCTTCAGCACCGCGCCGAGATGCTCGTCGGGCACCAGGATCGTGGCCTTGATCCAGGGCTCCTCGACCGCCTTGACCTTGGTCACCTCCGGCATGTCGACCGGGTTGTGCAGGTCGATCGAGGCGCCGTCGGTCATATGCACCTTGTAGACCACGCTGGGCGCCGTGGTGATCAGGTCGAGGCCGAACTCGCGTTCCAGGCGCTCCTGCACGATCTCCAGGTGCAGCAGGCCGAGGAAGCCGCAGCGGAAGCCGAAGCCCAGCGCCGGGCTGACCTCCGGCTCGAACTGGAAGGAGGCGTCGTTGAGCGCCAGCTTGCCCAGGCTGTCGCGCAGCTCCTCGTACTCGGCCGCGTCGGTCGGAAAGAGGCCGCAGAAGACCACGGGCACCGAGGGCTGGAAGCCGGACAGCGGCTCCGCGCACTGGCGCTTCTCCTCGGTCACCGTGTCGCCGACCTTGGCGTCCTGAATGGTCTTGATGCCGGAGATGACGTAGCCGATCTCGCCCGGCCCCAGCGCCGCGACCTTCTTCTTGCCGGGGCTGAAGATTCCCACCTCGGTGACGTCGTGGACGGCGCGGGTGCCCATGAAGCGCAGCTTCTGGCCGGCCTTCAGCGTGCCGTGCATGACGCGCACCAGCACCACCACGCCCAGGTAGGTGTCGTACCAGGAGTCGACGACCAGGGCCTGCAACGGCGCCGTCGCGTCGCCCGCCGGCGGCGGCAGGCGCTGGACGATCGCCTCCAGCACGTCGGTCACGCCCTTGCCGGTCTTGGCCGAGATCTCCAGGGCATCGGCCGCGTCGAGGCCGATCACCTCCTCGATCTGCTCCTTGATGCGCTCGGGCTCGGCCGCCGGCAGGTCGACCTTGTTGAGCACCGGGATCATCTCGTGGTCGTGGTCGAGCGCCAGGTAGACGTTGGCCAGGGTCTGCGCCTCCACCCCCTGGCTGGCGTCGACCAGCAGCAGCGAGCCCTCGCAAGCCTTCAGCGAGCGGCTGACCTCGTAGGAGAAGTCCACGTGCCCCGGCGTGTCGATCATGTTGAGGACGTAGTCCTGCCCGTCCTGCGCGCGGTAGGCCAGGCGGACCGTCTGCGCCTTGATGGTGATGCCCCGCTCGCGCTCCAGGTCCATGGAATCGAGCACCTGGTCGCGCATCTCCCGCTCGGTCAGCCCGCCGCAGATCTGGATCATGCGGTCGGCCAGGGTCGACTTGCCATGGTCGATGTGGGCGATGATGGCGAAGTTGCGGATGCGCGACAGCTCGGTCATGCGGACTCGAATCGGTTGGACAGGCGGGACGGCCGGAAAAAGCCGCGCGACCCGGTTCGGGCCGCGCCGCTTTCGCCGCGCAACATAGGGCGGTGAAAGCCCCGGAGCAACGGCGCTACCGGCGGCCGCCCGCGTCCCGCCCGCCTCCCTGCCGCCCGCCTGCCGCCCGCCTGCCGCCCTGCGCCCTGGCCTGTCCGCGGTTTATCCCAGCGGCGCTCTTGCCCCGAACCGCCGGGACCGTCACAATCTTCCCATAACGCCGGGCGGGGACCGTCGGCGGCGGTGTGTCGGCGGGGAACGCCCGCAAAGACGCGACTGCGGGAGGAGAGAGGCCATGAGCGGGAGGACAGCGCCATGAACCGTCGGATCGTGCCCGACGTGATCGCGCCGGGTCAGCAGCTCTCGACGCTGGGACCTGAGGCGACGGTCAGCGAGGCGGTGGCGCTGATGCGCGAGCGCCGGATCGGCGCCGTGCTCGTGCTGGAGGACCAGCGGCTGGCCGGCATCTTCACCGAGCGCGACGTCCTGACCCGCATCGTCGCCGAAGGCCGCGACGCGGCAGTCGCCCCCCTGTCGGAGGTGATGACCCGCGACCCCGACACCGTGGCGCCGGACGACGCGGCGATCGACGCGCTCGACCGCATGTCCTCGCGCGGCTACCGCCACCTGCCGGTGGTCGCCGGCGAGCGGGTGGTGGCGATCGTCTCGATCCGCGACCTCTACGCGGCGGTGCGCCAGAGCCTGGAGCGCGAGCTGCGTCAGCGCGACGCCTATATCTTCGGGGAGAGCTACGGCACCAGTTGAGCCGGCCGGAGGCGACGCGGCAGCCATGCCGGCGCGGCGCTTGGACCGGGCGGGCCGGGGTTTCTATACTGCGGCGCAACATGTTTCCCTTTCTGCGCCGTCGGAGGCCCGCCATGCCGCTTTCCGCGCCCGCCGTGGACCGCGAACACCTGCACACCCGCCGCTACGACTTCGCCGGCTATCGCCGCGCCGACGGCCTGTGGGACATCGAGGGTCGGATCGTCGACACCAAGACCTACGGCTTCGCCAACGAGCACCGCGGCCAGATCGCGGCCGGCGAGCCGATCCACGACATGTCGATCCGCCTGACCCTGGACGAGGACTTCGTGATCCAGGCGATCGAGGCGGTGACCGACCACGGCCCCTTCGCCGTCTGCCCCGCGATCACGCCCAACTTCCAGCGCATGGTCGGGGTGCGGATCGGCCCCGGCTGGCGCCGCGAGGTGCGCAGCCGGCTCGGCGGCGTCGAGGGCTGCACCCATCTGGTCGAGCTGCTGCTGGCCATGGCGACGCCGGCCTACCAGGCGATGTTCCCGGTGCGCGCCGCCAAGGCCTCCAGCCGTCCGCCGGGCCAGAAGCCGGCGCTGCTGAATTCCTGCCACGCCTTTTCCGAACGCGGCCCCATCGCCAAGCGGCAGTGGCCGGAGTTCTACACCGGCGAGTAGCGCCGCCGCGTCCGCCGGTTGCCGTGGCCGGCGCCGGCATGGCCGTCCTCGGTCGCGGCCGCCCGGAAGTAGCTGACGATGAACACGCGCACCGCCGCGGTCAGGCTGGAGGCCGCGCGGCGGTTCTCGATGCGGCTGACCAGATCGTTCACGCTGCTGTTCTCCCGCTGGACGATCTCGGCCAGCGCCTCCCACATCAGAGGTTCCAGACGCAGGGAGGTCCGGCGGCCGTTGACCGTCACGTTGCGCGAAACGAGCGTCGAGTCCGACGCCTGCTCCGCCGCGATCTGAACGCCGCTGCTGATCCTCTCGCTCACCGTCGGATCGGGATTCCCCGCCCCCTTGCCGTCCTGCCAGGCGACCGTTGCCGGCGCCGCAGCCGCGCCGCCGGGCCCGGCCCTCCGGACCGGCATGCCGGAGCATGCGTGCAGAGCCGTCGCGGCTGCCCGTAAAAATTGACGCAAGCCGAGATGACGCGCAACCCGTAAAAGAGCGAAGCGGGAGGCTTTTCAGCTCCCGCGTGCAAAGCCGGGGGCCAGGCTTCTACGCGTCAGAGTCTTTTCCGCCCGAGTCCGCTCCGCCCGAGTCCGCCTCGGGGGTGAGAGTGCGCAGCGTCAGCGCATGCACCCGCTCGGCCAGCTCCTCGCTGAGGGCCTGGTAGACCGAGCGTTGGCGGGCGACACGGGACTGACCGGAGAAGGCTTCCGAGACGATTTCGACTCGGAAGTGGGTCTCGCCGCCGGGCCGCCAGCCGCTGTGGCCGGCATGCTTGTGCGACTCGTCGACCACCTGCAGCCGCACCGGCGCGAAGGCCGCGCTCAACTTGCGCTCGATCCGCGCCGCCATGGTCTCGCCGCTCTCACCGCCTGCCGTGCCGCCTGCCATACCGCCCATCGTGTGCCCGCCTCGCTCGTGCTTCCCGTTTGCCACGAGGAGCACTGCTGCTACCCTCGCACGGTCCTGTCAAGCATTCCAATCTGCGCATGTCCGAGCTGTCGCCTTCCGGCGGCGCGGCCACGGTCGGCCGCGGCACCGCCCTCCTGCTGCTGAGCGCGGTGATCCTGCTCTGGGGCCTGAACTGGCCGGTGATGCGGCTGGGGCTGCAGTCGATCCCGCCCTTCTGGTTCGCCGCCGCCCGCATGGCCCTGGGCGCGGCCACGCTGTTCGCCGTGCTGGCCTGGCGCGGCGAGCTGCGCCTGCCGCGCCGTGCCGACCTGCCGGTCCTGCTCAGCGTCGGGCTGCTGCAGATGGCGCTGCTGCTCGCCTGCATCAACACCGGCCTGCAGTTCGTCGAGGCCGGGCGCGCCGCCCTGCTGGTCTACACCACGCCGCTGTGGGTGACCCCGGCGGCGATGCTGCTGTTCGGCGAGCGCCTGGGCCCGCTCAAGGCCCTCGGCTGGCTGCTCGGGGTCGGCGGCCTGGCCGTGCTGTTCAACCCCTTCGGCTTCGACTGGCACGACCCCGACGTCTTGCTGGGCAACGGCCTGCTGCTGCTCGGCGCGCTGGCCTCGGCCATCGCCCTGCTGCATGTGCGCGGCCACCGCTGGGTCGGCTCGCCGCTGCAACTGGGCCCCTGGCAGATGCTGCTGGCGCTGCCGATCCTGCTGGCGGTGGCGCTGCTCACCGAGCCGGCGACGGAGATCCGGATGAGTTGGGAGCTGGCCGCGGTGCTGCTCTACAACGGGCCGATCGCCTCCGCCTTCTGCTTCTGGGCGGCGATCACCGTTACCCGCAGCCTGCCGGCCATCACCACCTCGCTGGGCTTCCTGGGCGTCCCCATGGCCGGCGTCGTCGCCGCGACGCTCTGGCTGGGCGAGGCGCTCACCGTCACCCTGGCCAGCGGCCTGCTGCTGATCCTGGCGGGCCTCGCGCTCGTCAACCTGGCGGAACTGCGCGCTCCGCCCGGCCGCCTGCCCTGACAGGCCCCGCCCCCGTTGCGCGGCCGAGACGCGCGTCCCAGGCACGCGTTCCAGGCACGCGTTCCAGGCGCGCGGCGCCTCCGGCTTGCTTCGCTCCCGGCCAGTTCCCATACTCACCGACATCATGGAACGTCCCGCCTCCCACCACCAAAGCGCGTCGGACAAGGCTGCGCAGGCGCGCTTCGGCGCCGAAGCGCAGGCGCGGACCTGCGACCATCCGGACTGCGCCGAGGCCGGGCTGCATCGCGCGCCGGTCGGCCGCGACCGGCCGGGTGCGTACTTCTGGTTCTGCCTGGAGCATGTGCGCGCCTACAACCGAAGCTGGGACTGGTTCGCCGGCATGAGCGAGGCGGAGATTGAGGCGCAGCGGCGACGCGACCAGACCTGGGGGCGGCCGACCTGGTCCTTCGCCGGCAGCGCGGGCGACCGCCAGTTCGACGACCCCTTCGACCTGTTCGCCGAGGAGCGCGCCGAGACCCGGCACCGGCGCGAGCAGCGCCGCCGCCATGCGCGCACCGAGGAGGAGAAGGCGCTGGCCGAGTTGGACCTGACGGCGCCGGTGACCCTGGCCGAGATCAAGATCCGCTACAAGTTCCTGGCCAAGCAGCTTCACCCCGACGCCAACGGCGGCGACGCCGCCACCGAGGACCGCCTGAAGGCCGTCAACCGCGCCTACACCACCCTGAAGACCCTCTACGGCGCCAAGGCCGCCGAGCGAACAACCGCAGAGCGAACAGGCGCCGAGTGAACAGCCGCCGAGTGAACAGAGACGACGCCGGGCCGGACGCGGACCGGAGCGAGAGCACCCCCGAAGACCGTCACGACAAGGACCATCGATGAGCGCCGATACGCAGAGCCCCGCTTCGCAGAACGGTCACCAGATGCCGACCGGCGGCCCCGACATCACCATCTCGGTGCGCCAGACCTTCGGCATCGACAGCGATCTGCAGGTGCCCGCCTTCAGCCAGAGCAGCGACTATGTTCCGGACATCGACGAGGCCTACCGCTTCGACCGGGACACCACGCTCGCCATCCTGGCCGGCTTTGCCTACAACCGCCGCGTCATGGTCCAGGGCTACCACGGCACCGGCAAGTCGACCCACATCGAGCAGGTCGCCGCCCGCCTCAACTGGCCGTGCATCCGCATCAACCTGGACAGCCACGTCAGCCGCATCGACCTGATCGGCAAGGACGCCATCGTCCTGCGCGACGGCCAGCAGGTGACGGAGTTCCGCGAGGGCCTGCTGCCCTGGGCGCTGCAGCACCCCTGCGCCCTGGTGTTCGACGAGTACGACGCCGGCCGCGCCGACGTGATGTTCGTCATCCAGCGCGTGCTGGAGGTCGAGGGCAAGCTGACCCTGCTGGACCAGAACAAGGTGATCCGCCCGCACCCGGCCTTCCGGCTCTTCGCGACGGCCAACACCGTCGGCCTGGGCGACACCACCGGCCTCTATCACGGCACCCAGCAGATCAACCAGGGCCAGATGGACCGCTGGAACATCGTCGCCACGCTCAACTACCTGGAGCACGACGAGGAGGTCGACATCGCCCTGGCCAAGACGCCGAGCTACGACACGGCCGAGGGGCGCAAGACCCTCTCCGCCATGGTCGCCCTGGCCGACCTGACCCGCGCCGGCTTCATCAACGGCGACATCTCGACCGTGATGAGCCCGCGCACGGTGATCACCTGGGCCGAGAACGCCGAGATCTTCAACGACGTCGGCTTCGCGTTCCGCACCACCTTCCTGAACAAGTGCGACGAGATCGAGCGCCCGATCGTGGCCGAGTACTACCAGCGCTGCTTCGGCACCGAGCTGCCCGACAGCGGCGTCAAGGCGACCCTGGTCTAGGGCGGTTTTCGACCGTGTGGGCCCACCTTGGCGGGTCCGAACGGTCGCAGATCACGCTCGCCGCGCAGCGCAGCGGCCCTGCTTGGCGCGCGGGACAGGCCTCGACGACGCTCGCGCCTTCGCGCTCCGGCGCCGTCGCGCCCTTGTCGCGCCCTTGTCGCGCGGTGGGGATGGCTCTTATCGTGTCCCGGGTCTATGTCTAGGGGTGCGGGCGCGGCCGCCGCGAAGCGTGGTCTGGCCCGCTCCGTCCCTGCCGCCGAAGGCCCAACGATCGTCCCTGTCCCCAAGATCCTGCCGCGATGACCCAGTCCTCCGACACGCCCCTCGAACGCTTCAAGCGCGCCACCGCCGCGACCTTGCGGGCGATCTCCCGGGACGCCGAGTTGACGGTCAACTTCACCGCCAACCAGCCCGGCCAGGCGGCGCCCGACGACAAGCAGCGCGAGGTGCGCCTGCCGCTGCCGGGCCGCGACCTGCCGATGGAGGACGTGGTGCGGGCGCGCGGCGAGGCCGACGCCTCGGCCCTGCGCCGGCGCTATCACGACGCCAAGGTGCACAGCCGCAGCCGCCCGCACGAGCAGGTCGCGCGCGAGATCTACGACGCGGTCGAGCAGGCGCGCTGCGAGGCGCTGGGCGCCCGGCGCATGGCCGGCTGCGCGATGAACATGGACGCCGTGCTGGAGGAGCGCTACCGCGCCCAGGGCTACGACCGCCTGCGCAGCCGCGAGGAGGCACCGCTCAGCGAGGCGCTGCGCCTGCTGGCGCGCGAGGCCATGACCGGCGAGGCGCCGCCGGCCGCCGCGCGCCAACTGGTGCAGCTCTGGCGCGAGGCGCTGGACCCGCGCATCCTGCAGGAGCTACGCGACCTCAACGGCGTGATCGGCGACCAGGGCGCCTACGCCAAGGCGGTGCGCCAGATGATCGCCGACCTGGACCTGGAGGCCACCAGCGACGAGGAGTTGGAGGAGGACGAGCAGCAGGACGAGGGCGGCGAGGACCAGGCCGAGGAGTCGCCCGACGAGATGCGCGGCGAGGGCGGCGAGCAGGACAGCGGCGAGAGCGCCGCCGCCAGCGAGGGCGAGCAGGCCGACCTCTCCGACGCCGAGACGAGCGACCAGGAGGCCGCCGAGGCCGAGGGCGAGATGATGGACGGCGCCGCCGACGAGCAGCCCGGCCAGCCCGGCCGGCGGCCCGAGCAGGACCGCCGCAACAGCCCCGAGGAGGAGCCCTACCACGCCTTCTCGACCAGGTACGACGAGGTGATCGAGGCGCCGGATCTCTGCGACCCGGACGAGTTGGCGCGCCTGCGCCTGATGCTGGACCAGCAGCTCAGCCACCTGCAGGGGGTGATCGCCCGGCTGGCCAACCGCCTGCAGCGGCGCCTGATGGCCAAGCAGACCCGCGCCTGGGACTTCGACCTGGAGGAGGGGTTGCTGGACACGGCGCGCCTGGCCCGCATCGTCGCCAACCCGACCCACTCCCTGTCCTACAAGATGGAAAAGCAGACCGACTTCCGCGACACGGTGGTCACGCTGCTGATCGACAACTCCGGCTCCATGCGCGGCCGGCCGATCTCGGTCGCCGCCGTGTCGGCCGACATCCTGGCGCGCACCCTAGAGCGCTGCGGCGTCAAGGTGGAGATTCTGGGCTTCACCACCCGGATGTGGAAGGGCGGCCAATCCCGCGAGGCCTGGATCGCCGCCGGCAAGCCGCCGCTGCCCGGCCGCCTGAACGACCTGCGCCACATCGTCTACAAGTCGGCCGACACGCCCTGGCGGCGCGCGCGGCGCAACCTCGGCCTGATGCTGCGCGAAGGCATACTGAAGGAGAACATCGACGGCGAGGCGCTGCTCTGGGCGCACAACCGGCTGCTGGCCCGGCCGGAGCAGCGGCGCATCCTGATGGTCATCTCCGACGGCGCGCCGGTCGACGACTCCACCCTCTCGGTCAACCCGGGCAACTACCTGGAAAAGCACCTGCGCGAGGTGATCACCTTCATCGAGAGCCGCAGCCCGGTGGAGCTGACCGCCATCGGCATCGGCCACGATGTCACCCGTTACTACCGCCGCGCCGTGACCATCGTCGACGCCGAGCAGCTCGGCGGCACCATGCTGGAGAAGCTGGCCGAGCTGTTCGACGAGGAGGGGCTGCAGGCCGGCCCGCGCGCCCGGCGGCGGCTGGCGAGCTGAGCGCGCCGTCATCGGGTTGCCATGGCGCCCGGATAGACTTCCCTCGTCCCCTCGCGCCCGGAGCCCTGCCGACCGTGAAACCCCATGTCGTCCTGTTGCTGGCCGCCTGGCTGGCCGCCGCCGTGCCGAGTGCCGCTCTGGCCGAGGCGACACCGCCCGGCGAGGCCATCGCGCTGGAGACCGCGCCGGTCCGGCTGAACGACGAGGCGCCGGAGCAGACCCGCATCGGCCGGCTGCGCTGGCGCGGCGGCCTGGCGCTGCGCGCCGCCGACGCACGCTTCGGCGGGCTTTCCGCGCTCTGGCTGTCGGACGCGGGGACGCGGGCCCTGGCGGTGTCCGACGAGGGCCACTGGGTGACCTTCGCCCCGAGCTACGACGCCGCCGGCGATCTGGTCGGCGCCGGCGACGCCCGGCTGGGCGCGCTGCACGACGCCGCCGGCGCCTCGCTGGCCGGCTCGAAGACGCGCGGCGACGCCGAGGGCCTGGCCGCGCTGCCCGACGGCACGCTGCTGGTCTCCTTCGAGCGCGCGCACCGGCTGTCGCGCTATGCCGGCCGGCCGCCGGTCGGCCCGCCGCGGGACCTGCCCGCGCCCGGCGCCCACGAACCCGGCGCCAACGCGGGCATCGAGTCGATCACGCCGCTGCCCGGCGGCGGTCTGCTGGCGATCAGCGAGGGCCTGACGGCGGAGGTCGCGGGCACGCCCGCCTGGCAGGGCTTCGTGGCGCCGGACGCGGCGGACTCGCAGGCGCGCCCGCAAGCGTGGCGCCGCTTCCACCTGCCGCGGGACGGCGACCTGGCGCCGGTGGCCGCGCGCGTCGGGCCGAAGGGGCAATGGCTCTACTGGCTGGAGCGCGGCTTCTCGCTGATCGGCGGACTGCGAGTGAAGCTCAAGCGCGCGCCGCTGGCCCCGGCCCTGGCCGGCGAGCTGCTGGCGCCCGAGGAGCTGGCCGCCCTGACGCCGCCACTGACCCTGGACAACCTGGAGGGGCTCTGGCTGCGCCGCGGGCCCGCCGGCGAGACCCTGATCACCCTGCTCTCCGACGACAACTTCAACCCGGTCCAGCGCAGCCTGCTGTTGCAGTTCGAACTGCTGGAGTAGTCGGACCGGCGGGTCGGCGGCGGGCCCAGCCGGGGCGGCGCCTCAGGCCAGCTCGGCGTGGCGGAAGCAGTCGGTGGTGTGATCCATCACCAGACCGGCGGCCTGCATGAAGCTGTAGACGATGGTCGGGCCGACGAAGCGGAAGCCGGCCGCCTTGAGCCGCTTGGACAGGCGTCGCGCCGCCGGGGTCTCCGCCGGCACCTCCGCCAGGCTGGCAAAGCGGTTGATCTGCCGGCGACCGTCGACGCTTTCCCAGACGAAGCCCGCGAAACCGCCGGGATGCCTCTCCTCCAGCGCCAGGAAGGCGCGGGCGTTGTCCAGGGTGGCGGCGACCTTCAGGCGGTTGCGCACGATGCCGGCGTCGGCCAGCAGCCGCGCCTGCTCCGCCGCGCCCCAGCCGGCCAGCACCTCCGGCGCGAAGCCGGCGAAGGCACGGCGGAAGTTCTCGCGCTTATGCAGGATGGTGCGCCAGGACAGGCCGGCCTGGAAGCCCTCCAGGATCAGCAGCTCGAACAGCGGCCGCGGCGCGGTCAGCGGCACGCCCCACTCCGCATCGTGGTAGGCGCGGTAGAGCGGGTCGCCCAGCGGCAGCCAGCCGCAACGCCGGCGCCCGTCCTCGTGCCGCCTCGCGCTCATGCCTGGGGCCCTTGCGCGGCCAGCGGCAGGTAGTCGTCGGGCTCCAGCCCGGCGCGGCGGCGCGCGGCCTCGTTGAAGGGCGGCTTGAGCGGGCCGCGGAAGTGGCGGCGCACCAGCTCCTGCCAGGTCGCCCGGGGCTCCAGCCCGCGCCGGGCGCAGAGCCAGAGGTACCAGCGCCGGCCGATCGCCACGTGGCCGACCTCCTCGGCGTAGATCACCTCCAGCGCCGCCGCCGACTCGGCATCGCCGGCCTGCTCCAGCTTGGCGATCATGGCCGGCGTCACGTCCAGCCCGCGCGCCTCCAGCACCTGCGGCACCACGGCCAGGCGCGGCAGCAGGTCATAGGCGGTCTCGGCCGCCGCCTGCCAGAGGCCGTCGTGCGCCGGCAGATCGCCGTAGGTCGCCTCCAGCGCCGCCAGGCGGTCGGCCAGCAGCAGGAAGTGCTTGCCCTCCTCGTCCGCCACCCGCAGCCAGTCGTCGAAGAAGGCGCGCGGCAGCTCCGGCGCCGCGAAGCGCGCCACCAGGTCGACCGCCAGGTCGATGGCGTTGAGCTCGATGTGCGCCAGGGCGTGCAGCAGGGCGATGCGCCCGGCCGGCGCGGCGGTGATGCGCCGGCGCGGCACCTTGGTCGCCGGGCGCAGCTCGGGCCGGGCCGGCCGCGCCGGGCGCGCGGGGGCGCCGGGCGGGCCCAGCGCGCCGAAGGCGCCGGCCCGCCAGTCGGCGGCGAGACGCCGGGCCGCCGCCGCCTTGGCCCGCGGCTCGGCGGTCGCCAGCACGCCGCGCGCCGCCTCGCTCAGGCTGGCCCCGGCCGTGGAAGGGTCGAATGGGGACTCGCTCATGGCCGGGAGAAAACGCCCTTCGCCGCGCCGAGGCAAGGGCGCTCTGGCAAGGGCGCTCTCGCCGCCGACTCAGCGGTCGCCGCCCGGCGCAGGCAGCGCCTCCAGGGCCGCCTCGGCGCCCTCGATCTTGCCGCTGAAGAGGCCGCGCAGGAAGCCGGGCGCCAGGGCGGACAGCGGGTTCACCGAGACCTCCGGCGAGTCGAGCGTGCCGCTGACGCCGTAGGTCACGCCCAGCACGCCCTCGCCCTCGCCGCCGGTCAGCAGCGGCCCCAGGATCGGAATGGCGCCGAGCACCTGGTTGATTGCGTAGGCCGGCACCAGCGTGCCCTGCAGGTCGATGGCATCCGCCTCGATGTCGAGCGCGCCGCGCGCGGTGATGCCGAGCGCCGGGCCGTAGGCGCGGACCAGATCGGTGGACAGCACGCCGTTCTCCAGCACCAGCGCGCCGGTGCCGCGTTCGAAGGTGATGCCGTTGTCCTCGGCCAGCATGCCGCCGAGCCCGCCGAGCGAGGCGCCGGCGATGATGCGGCCGATCAGCGGCGCCTCGACCAGCGTGTAGTCGCGCACCTCGAGCTGCGCCTCGATCGGCGCCGCGAGCAGCGGCGCCGGGCTCGTGCCGGTGATCCGCGTCTCGCCGCCCTCCATGTCCTCGACCCAGCCGAAGGCGCGCAGGACGGCGCCCAGGTCGTCGGCGCCGAGCTGCAGCGCGTAGCCCTGTCCGGTCTCCGCCGGCCCCCAGTCGAGCCGCAGCAGCTTCTGCGCGATCTCGGCATCCTCGGGCTTCTCCGCACCGCGGTGGCGCCACCAGCGGCGCGGCACCTCGGCCGAGGCCACCAGGCGCTCCCAGCCGCGCGGCCCGCGCACCCCCTCGAGGGCGACGGCCTCCAACGCGCGCGCCTCGCCCAGTAGCAGGGACTGCAGGCGCACCACCTGCAACCGCAGCGGCGTCTGCGGCGCCGCGTCCGCCGGGTCCGAGCGCTGCGCCGCGGCGGCGGCATCCGGAGCGTCCGGCCCGTCCGGCGTCTCCGCCTCCGGCTTCCCCTCGCCGGCGTCCAGCCAGCGCGCGGCGTCCAGGCGGCCGCCGGCGATCTGCACATCCCAGCCGGGACCGGCCGGGCTCGCCCAGGGCTTGACCGCAATGTCGTTCAGGCTGGTCGCCCCCAGCGAGACCTGGCCCAGGTTGGCCTGTATCAGGCTGCCGTCCTCGGGCGAGAAGGTGGCCGCGCCGGTCACCGCCAGATCGCCGGCATAGAGCTCGAGGTCGCGCAGCGCCACCAGCCGCTGGCCCCACAGCTCGGCGACCAGGCTGGCGGTCCCGGCGGCGCCGGCCGGCTTGCGCCAGTCGAGCTGCGGGATTTCCATCTCCGTCTCGGCCAGCTGCAGGTCCACCTCGACCCGCGCGGTCTCGTCGGCGGCACCGGTCAGGCGGAGCGCCGCCGCCATCGGCCCCTGCAGGTAGTCGGCGAGCGGCAGGTCGAGGCGCGCGCGCGTGGCGGCATCGAGGGCGGTGGTGGAAGCCGTCAGCTCGCGGCGCAGGCCGTCATGGGCGGCGAAGTACTCGGTCCAGTCGACCTCGACCGGCAGCCCCTCCAGGCTAAGCGGGCCGCTCAGGCGCATCGCGCGGCTGTCCAGCGCGAGCGCAAGGTCGCCATGGGTCACGTCGAGGCCGAAGGCGGCGTCGGCCAGGCGCACGCCGGCGAGCTGCGCCTCGGCGGAGATTTCGATCTCGTTCTCGGTGAGCTCGGCGATCAGGGGAAAGGCGAAACCGACGCGCGCCGTCACCTCGCCGCCGCTGCCGGCCACCGGCACGCCCAGCCGCTCGATCAGCCGCAGCCGCGGATGGTCGAGCAGCGCGAGCGTCGGCTGCAGGCCGCCGGCGACGTCGAACGCCAGATCCAGGCGGTGGTCGCGGCCGGACAGGCCGAAGACGCGCACCTCGCCGGGGCCCACCGCCAGGCCCTCCAGCTCGCCGCCGGCGACGTCGAACGTCAGGCCGTCGGCGTCGAAGCGCGCCTTGCCCGCCACGTCGCGGGCCGGCGGCATGGGGCGCAGGTAATGCACCTCCAGCCCGGAGAAGTCGAAGCTGCCGCCGAAGCGGTCGAGCGCGGCCTCCTCCGGGGCGTCGGTCGGCACCCGGGCGGAGGCCACCAGTTCCAGGTTCTCCGCCGCGCCGCCGGCGATGTTCTCGAGCACCCAGGCCCGCCCGTTCTCCGCCATGCCCGTGGGCCAGTAGCGCGCCAGGTCGGCCGTCTCGACCCGGTCGAGCCGGGCCCCGATGCCCAGGTCGCGGTAGCCCTCGCCGAAGTCCAGGTTGATGCGGGCGCGCAGACTGGGCCCGGCCTCGGCGGGTCCGCCGAGCTGCAGGGCGAAGTCCTCCACCGCCACGCGCCCTTCCGCCGCGTCGTAGCGGCCCGACGCGGCGACGGAGCCGATTTCGAGCGGGCTGGCGTAGAGCTCGGGCAGGTCCAGCACCCCGGCGCCGCTGACCAGATCGAAGCCGACCGAGTCGACGCGGCCCGTCTCGTCGAGCGCCACCTCGACCAGGCCGTCGAGCGGCAAGGCCGCCCGCCGCAGCCCGGCCAGCTCGGGCGCCAGCCGGCCCAGTTCGGGCAGGTGCAGATCGCGAAAGGCCGTGGCCACCTGCAGGCGTCGGTCGGTCCGGGTGTAGTCGAGCGTCGCCTCCAGGCGGGCCGGGCGGCTGCCCAGGTCGAGCGAGAGGCTGGCGTTGCCGGCGATCCCGTCGGCCTGCCGGAACAGCTCGATGGTCGCCTCGCGCGCCTGCAGGCTGGTACCGAGCCGGCGGTCGGCCAGGGTGACGGTCAGGCCGCGCCCGCGCACCGAGCGCAGGAAGGACAGCGGGTCCGCCGGATCGGGCGGCGCCAGCAGGCGGTCGATCACCGCCGGCAGCAGGGCCGCCACCTCCGCCTGGGTCTCGCCTGGCTGCGCCGGCGCCGGCGGGGCGCCCGCCTCCGTCTCGCCGGTCGCCACCGTCTCGGGCGCCGCCGTGCCGGCCGTCGGCACCGGCGCGACCACGCCGAAGCGGCCGTCGCGATCGCGCTCCAGGGTCAGGCTGGCCCCGGTCAGCTCGACGGCGGTGGGCGCGACCACGCCCTGCGCCAGCGCGCGCAGGCTGAGGGTGATGTAGAGCTCGGGAAGCTGCGCCACGGTCTGTCCCGCCGGGCCGCGCAGCCGCAGGTCGCGCGCGCGCAGGTCGAGGGTGCGCCGCCAGCCGCCCCAGGTCAGCTCGGCCGAGCCGATCTGCGCGGTGAAGGGGCTGTCGGACGCCGAGAAGGCGGCCTCCAGGTGCGGCGTCAGGAAGTCGACCGGCACGGGCCCCTGCGACAGGCGCCAGAGCGCGCCGGCGGTGAGCAACACGACGGCGAGGACGAGCCCGACCAGCGCCTCGAGGGCGATGCGGGTGGAGCGGCGAATCATGGCGGCGGCAGAGTAGCGGAGGCGATGTCGGCAAAACCAGTGAACTCGGCGCGGATGCGCGGATTTCGCACGGCTTGACGCTGTCGGCAAGCCGGGCGCAGTCTGCCGGGCTTGCCTCCCTTGCAGACTCCGCCCCCGCGATGCGCTACGCCTTCCTGCCCGACGCCGAGACCCTGCCGCGCATCGCCGACCCGGCGCAGGCGGCCAACGGCCTGAGCGATCTGGCCGACCGGACCGCCCGGCTGGAGGCCGGGCCGGCGGCGGAGCTGGCGCGCCTGCTGGAGGACCCGGCCGGACAACGGCTGTTGGAGACGGTCTTCGGCAACGCCCCCTTTCTGGGCACCTGCATCCTGGCCGACCCCGCCGGCTTCCTCGCCCTGCTCGCCGAGGGCCCGGACCGGCGCGTCGCCGCGGCCCGGGCGCAGGCCCACGCCGCCGCCTTCGCCGCCGACCCGCAGGCCGCCGGCGCCGCCCTGCGGCGGGCCCGGCGGCACTGCGCGCTGACCGTCGCCCTGGCCGACATCGCCGGCACCTGGGACCTGGAGCAGGTCACCGCTGCGCTGTCGGACTTCGCCGCCGCGGCGCTCGACGGCGCGCTGGGCTTCCTGCTGCGCCGGCTGCATCAGCGCGGCGACCTGGTTCTGGCCGACCCGGAGCGGCCGACCGAGCGCTGCGGCTACCTGGTGCTCGGGATGGGCAAGCTGGGAGCCGGCGAGCTCAACTACTCCTCCGACGTCGACCTGATCGTGCTCTACGATCCCGAGCGGATCGACTGCCGCCACAAGCGCGGCACCGCCGAGACCATGATCCGCCTGACCCGCGACCTGGTGCAGCTTCTGGAGGAGCGCACCGGCGAGGGCTACGTCTGCCGCACCGACCTGCGCCTGCGGCCCGACCCCGGCGCCATGCCGCTGGCGATTTCCTTTAACGCGGCCATGACCTACTACGAGTCGCTGGGCCAGAACTGGGAGCGGGCGGCCATGATCAAGGCCCGCCCGGTGGCCGGCGACCGCCAGCTCGGCGCCCAGTTCCTGCGCGAGATCCGCCCCTTCGTCTGGCGCAAGCACCTGGACTTCTGGGCGATCCGCGACATCCACTCGATCAAGCGCCAGATCGCCGCGCACAAGGGCGGCCACGCCATCGCCGTCGAGGGGCACAACGTCAAGCTGGGGCGCGGCGGCATCCGCGAGATCGAGTTCTTCGTGCAGACCCAGCAGCTCATCTTCGGCGGCCGCAATCCCGAGCTGCGCACGCCCGAGACCCTGGCCGCGCTGCACGGCCTGCAGGCCTTCGGCCAGATCGGCGCCGCGGCGGTGCGCGACCTGGAGGCGGCCTACCACTATCTGCGCCGGCTGGAACACCGGTTGCAGATGGTCGCCGACCAGCAGACTCACCGGCTGCCCGAGGACGCCGCCGGCATCGAGCGCCTGGCCGCCTTCTTCGGCGCGCCCGACGCCGAGAGCTTCCGCGCCGAGCTGCTGGGCCACCTGGAACGTGTGGAGGAGCACTACGCCGAGCTGTTCGAGGAGGCACCCAGCCTGTCGGAGCCGGGCAACCTGGTCTTCACCGGCGGCGAGCCGGAGCCGGGCACGCTGGAGACCCTGGCCAGCCTCGGCTTCGCCGACGGACCGCGGGTCTTCAATCTGGTGCGCGCCTGGCACCACGGCCGCTACCGCGCCACCCGCACCAACCGGGCGCGCGAGTACCTGACCGAGCTGATGCCGAGCCTGCTCAAGGCGCTGGGCCGCACCGCCCAGCCGGACGACGCGCTGCTGCGCTTTGACGCCTTCCTCTCGGGGCTGCCGGCCGGGGTGCAGCTCTTCTCGATGCTCTACCAGAACCCCCCGCTGCTGGACCTGCTGGCCGACATCATGGGCGACGCCCCGGCGCTGGCGCAGCACCTGGGCCGGCGCCCGGGCCTGCTGGAGTCGGTGCTGGAGCCGGGCTTCGCCGAGGCGCTGCCCGACGCCGAGGGGCTGGCCGCGGAGCTGGAGGAGAGCCTGCGCCTGGCCCGCGACTTCGAGGAGATGCTGGACCTGGTGCGCCGCTGGGCCGGCGACCGCCGCTTCCAGGTCGGCCTGCGCATCCTGCGCGGCGACGCCGACGCCGCCGACGCCGGCCGAGGCTACACCCTGATCGCCGAGACGGTGGTGCGCGCGCTGCTGCCCCGCGTGCAGGAGGAGCTGGCCCGCCAGCACGGCGACCTGCCCGGCCGCGGCCTGGCGGTGCTCGCGCTCGGCAAGCTGGGCGCGCGCGAGATGACGGCGACCAGCGACCTGGACCTGGTCTTCGTCTACGACGTGGCCGAGGGCGCGCGGGAGTCCGACGGGCGCAAGCCGATCGACCCGCCGGTCTACTTCGGCCGGCTCAGCCAGCGCCTGATCACCGCCCTGACGGTCCAGACCGGGGAGGGCAGCCTCTACGAGGTCGATCCGCGCCTGCGCCCCTCCGGCTCCAAGGGGCCGATCGCCGTGTCGCTGTCAGGCTACCGCCGCTACTTCGCCGAAAGCGCGTGGACCTGGGAGGAGATGGCGCTGACCCGGGCGCGGCCCATCGCCGGGCAGGCCGAGCTGCAGGCCGAGCTGGCGGACACCCTCCGCACCGTCCTGACGCGGGCGCGCGACCACGACGCCACGCTGATCGACGTGGCCGAGATGCGCCGGCGGATCGACAAGGAGCATCCGGCGCGCAGCCTGTGGGACCTCAAGTACCTGCGCGGCGGGCTCTACGACCTGGACTTCGTGGCCCAGGGGCTGCAGCTCCTTTCGGCGCGGGAGCACCCCGAGGTGCTGCAGACCGCGACCCTGGCGGCCCTGGAGGCGCTGGGGACGGCCGGGGTGATCGGTCCCAAGCGCAGCGCCGGCCTGGTCGAGGCGGCCCGCCTGCTCGGCGCGGTGCAGCAGATCCTGCGCCTGACCGCCGGCGAGCGCTTCGACGAGCAGCGCGCGCCCGAGGGGCAGAAGCAGGCGCTGGCCCGCTTCGCCGGGGCCGCCGACTTCGCCACCCTGCGCGAGGAGATGATGGCCGCCGTCGAGCGGGTCAGCGAAAGCTACGCCGAGCTGATCGACGAGCCGGCCCGCGTGCTGGCCGCCAAGCGCGAAGCCGCCCGGGACGGCGGCGAGGCGGCGGCGCCCAAGGATGCGCGCTCCGGCGACGCCGCCGCCTCGGGCTGAGCGGCTATGCTCCTCCGCCGGCTTGACTTTGCCGGCGGCGCGAACACCCTTGCGCGGGCTCGAGACATTCCGGAGAGGGAAAAGGAGGCACGCGATGAGCGCTGAGATCGGCCAGCCGGCCCCCGACTTCACCCTGCCGACCGACGGCGGCGGCACGGTCGCGCTGAAGGAGCTGCGCGGGAAGAAGGTGGTGCTCTACTTCTATCCGAAGGACGACACGCCCGGCTGCACCAAGCAGGCCTGCGGATTTCGCGATCTGCTGCCCGACTTCAGCGCCGTCGACGCGCAGGTGATCGGCGTCTCAAAGGACAGCGTCGCCAAGCACGACAAGTTCAAGGCCAAGTACGAGCTGCCCTTCACCCTGGCCTCCGACCCGGAGGGCCAGACGATCGAGGCCTACGGCGCCTGGGTCGAGAAGTCGATGTACGGCAAGACCTACATGGGCATCGACCGCTCCACCTTCCTGATCGACGAGGCGGGCGTGCTGCGCGCCGTTTGGCGCAAGGTCAAGGTCCCCGGCCATGTCGAGGAGGTGCTGGCCAAGGCCAAGGCGCTTTAGGCCCGAGCGCGCCCCGGCGGCCTGGCCTTGCGGGCTCGCCGGAAGGGGCGCAAGAAAAGGCGGCGTCCCGGGATGGGGGACGCCGCTGAGTTTACCGCGAAGCAACCTCTCAGCTAGGGGGGCCGGCCCGCCGGACGGGGATGTCCGGCGCCGCACGGCGCGCCGCGCGGCACAGGACGGCGGACCGGCCTATTGGCCGGGACGGGACGGCTGTCCTCCCGCCCGACCAATCTCTTGCACTCGCCGAAGCCGCACCGGCCGCCGGTGCCGCGCTCCGAGCGGGAGGGACACGCCCGCCCCAACGTATTCCCCCATTGTCTACAGCAGAATGTTGATATCTGTGGCGCGGTTGCAAGAGGGCCCGCGAAAAAATTGCATGGCGCCTCGGCGGGCTTGATTCCCGGCCGGCTCCAGCAGACTTTCCCGCCGCGCTGAGATGTGCACTGCCCCAGCGGCAGGCGGCGGCAAGGACGCGTATTCCCACAGCCCTCTTGCGACAAAGGTTGCCCGGCGATGATCGCAGCGCTTGCCGCCACCTGGAGTCTGTTCCTGGGTCTCGCCCTGATCATGGTCGCGCATGGCCTGCAGTCGACGCTGCTGGGCGTGCGCGCCGGGATCGAGGGCTTCAACGAGACGGTCACCGGCGTGATCATGGCCGGCTACTACGTCGGCTTCCTGGCCGGCTCGCTGGTCACGCCGCTGCTGGTCAGGCGCGTCGGCCACATTCGCGTCTTCGCCGCCGTCGCCTCGCTCGCCTCCGTGGCGGTGCTCGCCCACTCCCTGCTGATCGAGCCGGTGAGCTGGACGATGATGCGCATCCTCACCGGCTTCTGCGTCGCCGCCCTCTACATCGTCGCCGAATCCTGGCTGAACGACCGCGCCACCAACGAGACGCGCGGCCAGGTGCTGGCGATCTACATGATCGTCATCATGCTGGGCATGGCGGCGGGCCAATACCTGCTGCCGCTGTCTGACCCGACCGGATTCGAGCTCTTCATCCTGGTCTCCGTGCTGCTGTCGGTCTCGCTGGTGCCGATGCTGCTTTCGGCCAGCCCGGCGCCCTACTTCGACGCACCGCGCCCGGTCTCCCTGCGCGGCCTCTACCAAACCTCGCCGCTGGCGGTGGTCGGCGCCGCCCTGCTCGGCGTCGCCCAGGGCGTGGTCCTGGGCATGAGCGCCGTCTACGCCACCTCCGCCGGGCTGGAGGGCGCCGCCATCTCCATCTTCGTCTCCGCCTTCATGATCGGCGGCGTGGTGATGCAGTTCCCGATCGGCCGGCTGTCCGACCGCTTCGACCGGCGCCTGGTGATCACCGTGGTGACCCTGGGCGCCGGCGGCGTGGCGCTGCTGGCCTGGCTTGCGAGCGGCCCCAGCCTCTGGCTGCTGTTCGGCCTGACGGCGCTGTTCGGCGCCCTCTGCCTGTCGATGTACGCCCTCGTGCTGAGCCATGCCAACGACCACCTGGAGCGCGACCAGATGGTGGGCGCCTCCTCCACCCTCTACCTGGTCTACTCCGCCGGCGGCATCGTCGGCCCGCCGGCCGCCGGCGTGACCATGGACGCGATCGGACCGGGCGGCTTCTTCGCCACCGTGGCGGTGCTGCACCTGGCGCTGGGCGCCTTCGCCCTGTGGCGCATGACGCGCCGCGCCAGCGTGCCGCTCGACGAGCAGGGCGGCTGGGTCGCCGTGCCGCAGAGCTCCGCCTCGATCGCCGTGGCCATGGCGGCCGACGAGTACGCCGATGCCCAGACCCAGGCGGAGCTGGAGAGCCAGCAGGAAGCCGAAGCCGAGGCGGCGGCCGAAGCGGCGGCGGTCGAGGCGGCGGGGGTCGAGGCGGCGGAGGTCGAGGCGGCGGAGGAGACTCCGCTCCGCTCCTCCGTGGGGTGAGGCGGCGCGCCCCGGCGGCACCGGAGAAGCGGGGGGCGCGTCAGGCAGGCCGGGCGACGACGGCCCGGCGCGCGGCGGCGCCTCAGGCGCGGCGCAGGCCGTGCAGCAGGTAGACCGTCGCGGCGATCAGCAGCAGCGCGCCCGCCTGGTGCAGCGCGCCCAGCCAGACCGGCACCACCAGCAGCAGCGTGGCGATGCCCAGCCCCACCTGGGCCAGGGCGGCGGCGGCCAGCAGCGCGAAGCCGCGGCGGCCGGCCGGCGCCAGCGGGCGCGACAGCGACCAGAGCCAGAGCAGCAGGGCGGCGGCGGCGGTGGTCACCGCCAGCAGACGGTGGTTGAACTGGATCGCCGCGATGGTCTCGAACCAGTTCAGCCACCAGGGCTGAAGCTGGGCGTAGCCGGCCGGCAGCCAGGCGCCGTCCATCAGCGGGAAGGTGTTGTAGGTCAGCCCCGCGTCGGTGCCGGCCACGAACCCGCCGGAGATCAGGGTGAGCGTCAGCAGCCCGGCGAAGCTCCAGGCCGCCGGCCGCAGCGGGCCGGCCGCCTGCGCCGGGCGCGCGGGCCGCAGCAGGCTGAGCGCCAGCCAAAGCAGGTAGGCGTAGATCAGCAACGCCAGGGAAAGGTGCAGCACCAGGCGGTACTGGCTGACGTCGGTGCGCGCGCCGAAGAAGCCGCTGGCGACCATGAACCAGCCCATGAAGCCCTGCAGCGCCCCCAGGCCCAGCGCGACCAGCAGGTAGGGCTTGATCCAGCCGGGCAGCCGCCCGCGCAGCCAGAACCAGGCCAACGGCAGCGCGAAGGCCAGGCCGATCAGCCGGCCCCACTGGCGGTGCACCCACTCCCACCAGAAGATCTCCCGGAACTCGGCCAGGCTCATGCCGCGATTGATCTGCTGGTACTCCGCCGTCCGGCGGTAGAGCTCCAGCAGCCGCTCCCACTCCGCCGTGGTCAGCGGCGGCAGGGCGCCGGAAATCGGCGCCCACTCCATGATCGACAGGCCGGATTCGGTCAGCCGCGTGATCGCGCCGATCACCGCCATGGCGAAGATCAGCGCCGCGACGCCGAGCAGCCAGAGGGCGACCGCCCGCGGGGCGGCGCGCGCCTCGGTCCGTGCGGCGGAGTCGTGGGAAAGCGGGGCGGACAGGCTCATGCGGGCTCGGCTGCGAGGATGGCGGGAGCGGCGCCGCGCAAATTAGGCGCTGTCCCCGCCCCGGCCAAGCCGCAATCGCCGCGCGGCGGCGAAGCGTCGCTGCCCCGGCAGGCGGTCCCGCGAGCCGCAGGCAAGTCCCCCTGCCCGGCCACCTCAGTGCAGCGTCAGATAGGCCTCGGCAAAGCGGGTCTCGCCCGGCAGGATCAGCCGCTGGCCGGCCACCTTGACCGAATGCAGCGGCCCGTCCAGCTCGCGCACCCAAAAGTCGAGGAAGCGGTGCAGCACCGGGAAGCGCGGCGCCATGTCGTAGTCCTGCCAGACGAAGGTCTGCAGCAGACCCGGGTGGTCCGGCATGTGGTAGAGGATCTCCGCCGTGGTCAGGCGGTAGTCCTTCAGTTGCAGGTCGAGGCTCACGGCACGAAACCTCCTGTCCCATTCACCGTAATCCGGACAGGAAGCTTGCCGCGCCCCACGCCGGGCGCGCAACGGAAAATTCAACGAAACCAAAGATCTAGCAGCCGCCGCCCCGGACTGCTGCCAGCGCCGGAGCGGGCCTACAGCCGCTGGTGGCGCGCCCGTGCGGCCCGCTCGATCGCCGCGGCGGGCAGGCGGCCGACGCGCAAGCGGTAGCGGATCAGCTCCAGCAGGCGCATCTCCTCCTGGGTGACCGCGCCGTCGGCGGCGGCGACGTCGCAGGCGATGGCATAGGCCGTCTCGCGCAGGCGGTCGGGCAGCGCCGCCTCGACCGCGTCGAGGGCCTTGTCCAGCCCCTCCTCGTCGCTCAGCAGCTTGGCGCAGTCGTCGGCGATGCTGGGCAGGCGCTGGGCATCGAAGTCGCGGAAGACCGGCAGATAGCGCACCATCTCGCCCATGGTCTCCAGTTCGGAATCGGTCATGTCGTCGTCGGCAGCGGACACCAGGACCATGACGTAGACCAGGGCGGACTGGGGATCGATCTGCACCGGGCAGCCTCCTGCATTGATGAGCGGGCGCAGTGATGCCCGGCCGCTGGCGGCACGTCAACCGCCTGCCTGCGGCCGCGCCGCACTTGGGCGAGACTGGGGCGGACCCTGGGCGGACCTTGGGCGGACCTTGGGCGGACTCGCCCCGCTTTCAGCGGCTTTCGGTGGGAAATCCGGTCGGCGGCGCCTGCAGCGCGCTGGGGGCCGGCTGCAGGAACTCGGGCGTGCCGAGGAAGCGGAAGGCGATCAGGCTGGCCGCCACCAGCAGCGCGCCGGCCAGGGCCAGCCAGCCGGCGCGCGCGCCGGTCCAGGCCGGCGGATGGCCGAGCGCCGCCTCCTGCCGCTGCGCCAGGCGGCGCAGCCCGAGATAGGCGAGATAGACCGCGAAGGGCAGCAGGAAGGGCACCACGATGGTGACCAGCTTGTGCAGCATGGATGCGCCGCTCCCTCGGCCTCAGTCCGCCGCCACGACTTCGGCGAGGTTGTTGAGCATCCCGGCGGTGGCGCCCCAGATGTAGTAGTCGCCGTAAGGGTAGACGTAGAACTGCCGCGTCCGCCCCTGGTAGGCGCGGCTGTGGATCTGCCGGTTGGCGGGCTCGAGGAAGAAGGCGAGCGGCACCTCGAAGGCCTCGGCCACCTCGAAGGGGTCGGGCACCAGCTCCAGCGGCCCGGCGACGCGGCCGACCACCGGCGTCACCTCGAAGCCGGTGCGGGTGACGTAGAGGTCGAGCTGGCCGATCGGCTCGACCCGCTCCGGCGCCAGGCCCACCTCCTCCTCGCTCTCGCGCAGGGCGCAGGCCAGCGCGTCGCGGTCCTGCGGCTCGAGGCGGCCGCCGGGAAAGGCGATCTGCCCGGCGTGGTCGCGCAGGTGGGTGGTGCGCCGGGTCAGCAGCACGCTCAGGCCGGCCGCCGTCTCGACCAGCGGCACCAGCACCGCGGCCCGCTTCATCGGGCGGCCCGGCTCGAACAGCTCGGGGTTGAGCTCGTGGTCGCCGCGCAGGCCCTCGGGCCGCCGGGTCAGGCCGCCGCGCCGTCCGGGCGTGGCGGCGCGCAGCCGGCGCGCGACCAGCTCGCCGTTCACCGGCTGGACGAGGGGTCCAGTGGAAAGAAGCTGCCCTTGCTCCATACGCCGAGGCGTTCCTCTCCCTTGTCGTTTCGGTGGGGCTCGGCCAGCTCGACCAAATGGTAGAAGGCGGCGCGCGTCAGCCGCGCCTCCAGGCCGTCCCGTACCAGGATATAGGGTTGCGGCTCGCCGCTGTCAGGGTCGTGGGCCACGCGCAGCGGATGCGCGGCGTCGGCCTCGACCCAGTCGTCCAGGTTGGTGCGGAAGGCCAGGGTCATCTCGCGCCCTTGGCCGCGCTCGGCCAGTTCCTCGGCGATGAAGGGCACGTCCTCCACCTCGATGCGGCCGCGCTCGACCGGGGTCACCAGCCAATAGGTGCCGTCGGCCTCGCGCCGCAGCACGGTGGAGAAGAGCTTGACCAGCCGCTTCCGACCGATCGGCCCGCCGCGGTAGTACCAGGTGCCGTCGCGCGCGATGCGCATGTCGAAATCGCCGCAGGAGGGCCAGTCGGGCGCCCCGCTTTCGCCCTCCGCTCGCGTTTTCGTGTCATCGGAAGGTTCGCCGACGGGCTGTCCGTCCATCTCGCGCTCCCTATCTTTGCCATAGTCGGGGCCTAGCGTCGGCCCCGGTTTCGCGTCACCCTTCACCTCGGGGAAGGGATCGTTTCCCGCGAGTCTAGCATGTGGCGCCCAGGAGCTTGCAGCGCCAGTCCGGCAGGGAGGCCAGGCCGCCGATGACCAGCACTGACACCGCCCCGCGCGCAGGGAGGCAAAGTCCGGGGACGCAGGGCCCGGGTACGCAGGGCCCGGGGGACCAGCCGGACCAACGCCTGTCGGGCGACGTGCCGCCGGACCGCCTGGCTGGGGAGATCGAACGCCTCGGCGCGCGGCTGAGCGCGGTGCGCAGCGGCATCGGCGAGGTGATCTTCGGCCAGCAGCAGGTGGTGGACAACACCCTGATCACCCTGCTGGCCGGCGGCCACGCCCTGCTGGTCGGCGTGCCCGGCCTGGCCAAGACCCGGCTGGTGGAGACCCTGGGCACGGTCTTCGGCCTGGAGGACCGCCGGGTGCAGTGCACCCCGGACCTGATGCCCGCCGACATCCTCGGCTCCGAGGTGCTGGAGGAAGGCGAGAGCGGGCGGCGCAGCTTCCGCTTCATCCAGGGGCCGGTCTTCGCCCAGCTCCTGATGGCCGACGAGATCAACCGCGCCAGCCCGCGCACCCAGTCGGCGCTGCTGCAGGCGATGCAGGAGCACCGGGTGACCGTGGCCGGCACGCCGCACGAGCTGCCTCGTCCCTTCCACGTGCTGGCGACCCAGAACCCGCTGGAGCAGGAGGGCACCTATCCCTTGCCCGAGGCCCAGCTCGACCGCTTCTTCGTCGAGATCCAGGTCGGCTATCCCGATGCCGAGGCCGAGCGCCGGATGCTGCTGGCGACCACCGGCGCCGCCAGCGCCGAGGCGCCGCAGGTCATGTCGCCCGAGGAGCTGATGGCCGCACAAACGCTGGTGCGCCGCGTGCCGGTCGGCGAGCAGGTGGTCGAGGCAATCCTGGGCATCGTGCGCGCCGGACGGCCGACCGAGACGGCACGCGAGGAGGTGCGCGCCCAGGTCGCCTGGGGCCCCGGCCCGCGCGCCAGCCAGGCGCTGATGCTGGCGGTGCGCGCGCGCGCCGTGCTCGACGGCCGCTTCGCGCCCTCGCTGGACGACGTGCTGGAGATGGCCGGCCCGGTGCTGCGCCACCGCATGGCGCTCAGCTTCGCCGCGCGCGCCGACGGCGTGGTGATCGACGACATCATCGCGCTGCTGTGCGAGCCGCACCGGTGAGCCCGCCGGGCGGTGCGGTGAGCGAGGAGAGCTGACCCAGCCGATGGCGCTGCGCCCCGACCTTCCCCTGCAGCAACGCGGCGAGGCCCTGGCCGCCGCCCTGCCGCCGCTGCTGGTGGCGGCCGAGCGGGTGGCCTCGACCGTGGCGCAGGGCGTGCACGGCCGCCGCCGCGTCGGCCAGGGCGAGACCTTCTGGCAGTTCCGCCCCTACGAGCTGGGCGACACCCCGCAGACCATCGACTGGCGCCAGACCGCCAAGGCCGACCGCGTCTTCGTGCGCGAGATGGAGTGGGAGGCGGCGCAGTCGGTCTGGCTGTGGCGCGACACCTCGGCCTCGATGGACTGGCGCTCGCGGCGGGAGCTGGAGACCAAGCGGGCGCGCGCCGACCTGCTGCTGCTGGCCCTGGCGGTGCTGGGCGTGCGCGCCGGCGAGCGGGTCGCGCTGGCCGGCACCGGGCGGCGCCCCGACGCCAGCCGCGCGACGCTGACCCGCCTGGCGCTGGAGATCGAGCGCGGGCCGGCGGCGGCGATCCTGCCCGACGAGGAGGGGCTGCCGCCGCGCCAGGACCTGCCGCGCTTCGGCCAGGTGGTCTGGTTCGGCGACTTCCTGCAGCCCCTGGAGACCATCGAGGCGCGGGTACGCTACTTCGCCGAACGCGGCCTGCACGGCCACCTGCTGCAGATCCTCGACCCGGCCGAGGAGGCCCTGCCCTTCGAGGGACGGGTCCGCTTCGAGGGGCTGGAGGGGGAGGAGCCCTGGCTGCTCAGCCGCGTCGAGACGGTGCGCGGCGCCTACCTGGAGCGCCTGGCGCAGCAGCGCGCCGGGCTGAACGAGATCGCGCGCCGGGCCGGCTGGAGCTGCGGCCTGCACCACAGCGACTCGCCGCCGCAAACCGCGCTGCTCGGCCTCTACCAGGCGCTGGCGGTGCGCGCGGGAGGACGCTGAGGCCATGCTGACGCTCGGCCCCCTCGCCTTCGCCAACCCCTGGCTACTCTTCGCCCTGGCCGGGCTGCCGGTGCTCTGGTGGCTGCTGCGGGTGACGCCGCCGGCCCCCAAGCGGCTGAGCTTCCCGGCCGTCCGCCTGCTGTTCGGGCTGCAGCCGCCGGAGGAGACCCCGGCGCGCACCCCCTGGTGGCTGATCGCCCTGCGCCTGCTGCTGGCCGCCCTGGTGATCGTCGGCCTGGCGCGGCCGATCCTCAACCCCAGCGCCCAGCTCGCCGGCAGCGGCCCGCTGGTGCTGGTGGTCGACGACGGCTGGGCGGCGGCGCCCAACTGGGCGGCGCGCGAGCGCCTGCTGGGCGACCTGCTGGACCAGGCCGAGCGCGACGACCGCGCGGTGGTGCTGGCGACCACGGCGCCCGACGGGCGCGAGTCGGCGGAGACCCGTCTGTCCGCCCGGCCGGCGGCCGAGGCCCGGCGCCTGGCCCAGAGCCTCCAGCCCAAGCCCTGGCCGGTCGACCGCGCCGCCGCGGCCGAACGCCTGAGCGCGCTGGAGCTGGAGGGCGCGGCCTCGGTGGTCTGGCTGAGCGACGGCCTGGAGAGCGCGCCGGCGCCGCAGGCCGCCGAGTTCGCCCAGACGCTCAACCGCCTGGGCCCGGTGCAGCTCTACCGCGACGCAGCCGGCGCCCTGCCCCGGCTGATCCTGCCGCCGGAGATCGACACCGCCGCGCTGGTGCTGCGCGCGCGCCGGGTCGCCGGCGACACGCCGGACAGCCTGACCCTGCGCGCCAGCGACGACCGCGGTCGCCTGATCGCCCAGCAGCCGCTGCGCTTCGAGGCCGGCGCCGCCGAGGCCCGCCAGGCGCTAACCCTGCCGGTCGAGCTGCGCAACCGCATCACCCGCCTGGACATCGAGGGCGAGGCCGGGGCCGGCGCGGTGCTGTTCCTCGACGAGCGCTGGCGCCGCCGGCCGGTCGGGCTGGTCTCCAGCGGCCCGCTCGACGCGGCCCAGCCGCTGCTGAGCGAGCTCTACTACCTGGAGCGGGCGCTGCAGCCCTTCACCGAGATCAGCCGCGGCGACATCGCCCAGCTCATCGAGCGCGGCGTCGCGGTGATCGCCCTGCCCGACCTGGGGCCGCTGCCGCCGGAGACCGCCGCCGACCTGGCGGCCTGGGTCGAGGGCGGCGGCCTGCTGCTGCGCTTCGCCGGCCCGCGCCTGGCGGAGAACGACGACGGCCTGCTGCCGGTCGAGCTGCGCCGCGGCGGGCGAATCATGGGCGGCGCCCTGACCTGGAGCGATCCGGCCGAGCTGGCGCCCTTCCCGCCCGACTCGCCCTTCGCCGGCCTGAGCCTGCCCGAGGACGTCGCCATCTCGCGCCAGGTGCTGGCCGAGCCGGCGCTGGACCTGCCGGAGAAGACCTGGGCCCAGCTCAGCGACGGCACGCCGCTGGTCACCGCCGAGCCGCGCGGCCAGGGCTGGGTGACGCTGGTCCACACCACCGCCAACACCGAGTGGTCGAACCTGCCGCTCTCCGGCCTTTTCGTCCAGATGCTGCGCCGCATCGTCTCGGTCAGCCAGGGGGTCAGCGGCGCCAGCGAGACGGCGCTGCCGCCGCTGGCGACGCTGGACGGCTTCGGCCGTCTGGGCAATCCGCCGGCCACCGCCCTGGCGCTGGACGCCGAGACCATCGAGGCCGGCGCGGTCGGGCCGCGTCACCCGCCCGGCATCTACGGCAGCGACGCCGGCCGGCGCGCCCACAACCTGGTGGCGGCGGAGCCCAGCCTGCAGCCGCTCGGCAGCCTGCCGCGCAACCTGGAGACCCGCGTCTACGCCGGCAGCCAGGAACGCGACCTGCTGCCCTGGCTGCTGACCGCCGCGCTGCTGGTCGCGCTGCTCGACGCGGTGATCGCGCTGGCCCTGCGCGGCCAGCTCGGCCTACCGGGCGGGCGCCCCGGTGGACGCCCCGGTGGACGCCCCGGTAGACGCCCCGTCGGACGCTGGAGGGCGCGCGGCGCGGGCCCGGCCGCGGGCGCGGCGCTCCTGCTGCTCGGCCTGCTGGCGGCCGCGCCCGGCGCCCAGGCGCAGACGGCGGTGCAGGGTGGCAGCGCCGGCCTGCCGGACGAGGCGCGCCGCGCCCTGGCGGCGACGCTGGAGACGCGGCTGGCCTTCGTCGAGACCGGCGTGCCCCAGGTCGACCGGATGAGCCGGGCGGGGCTGTCGGGCCTGTCGCGCCTGCTGCTGCGGCGCACGGCGGTCGAGCCGGCCGATCCCATGGCGGTCGAGCTGGGACGCGACGAGCTGGCCTTCTTCCCGCTGCTCTACTGGCCGATCACGCCGGAGCAGGCCGACCTCGACTCCGCCGCCCGCCGCGCCCTCAACGCCTACCTGCTGAACGGCGGTACGCTGCTGATCGATCTGCGCGAACCCACCGTCGGCACCCGCCTGTTCGGCGACGCCAGCCGCAACGGCCAGGCGCTGCAGCGGCTGACCCGCGACCTGCAGATTCCGGCGCTGGTGCCGGTGCCGCCCGAGCACGTGCTGACCAAGGCCTTCTACCTGCTGCAGGACTTCCCCGGCCGCTTCGAGGGCGGCACCCTGTGGGTCGAGAATCCCGACGAGGCCGACAACGACGGCGTCGCCTCGGTCATCGTCGGCTCCAACGACTGGGCCGGCGCCTGGGCGATCGACGACCTGGGCCGGCCGCTGGCCGCGGTGGTGCCGGGCGGCGAGCGCCAGCGCGAGATGGCCTACCGCTTCGGCGTCAACCTGGTGATGTACGCCCTGACCGGCAATTACAAGGCGGACCAGGTGCACGTGCCCTACATCCTCGAACGCCTGGGCCAGTAGGGGGAGAGGCCGCGCCATGCTCGACCACCTGAGCCTCGCCTGGGACCCGCTGATCCCCTGGAGCCTGCTGGCGGCGCTGGCGCTGCTGGCGGCGGCGGTCTGCGCCCTGGCGCTGTGGCGGCGCGCGCGCGGCGGGCTCCTGCGGGCGCTCTTCGCCGCCGTGCTGCTGCTGGCGCTGGCCAACCCCTCGGCGGTGTCGGAGCAGCGCGAACCGCTGCGCGACGTCGCCCTGGTGGTGGTCGACGAGAGCCCGAGCGCCGACATCGCGCCGCGCCCGGCGCAGCAGCAGGCCGCGCTGGCCGAGCTGACCCGGGCCCTGGAGGGCCTGCCGGCGACCGAGCTGCGCGTGCTGCGCGCCGACGGCGGCGGGCTGTCCGGTGACGGCGGCACCCACCTCTTCGCCCGCATCGACGAGGCGCTGGCCGAGGTGGCGCAGTCGCGGGTCGGCGCCGTCTTCCTGCTCAGCGACGGCCAGGTCCACGACGTGCCGGAAAGCCTGGAGCAGTTCGCGCTCGACGCGCCGGTGCATCTGCTGCGCAGCGGCGGCGCCAACGAGCGCGATCGCCGGCTGACCCTGACCAACGTGCCGGGCTACGGCATCGTCGGGCGCGAGATCGCGCTGACGCTGCGGGTCGACGACCTGCCCGCGGCGGCGGCCGCCGGGGGCCAGGCCACGGTGCGGATCGCGCGCGACGGCGCCGAGCCCGAGATGCTGCGCGTGCCGCTGGGCCAGGAGGTGGAGTACCGCTTCGAGGTGGAGCGGCGCGGCCCGACCGTGGTCGAGATCGAGGCGGCAGCCGGCCCCGAGGAGCTGACCCTGCGCAACAACACGGCGGCCGTGGTGGTCAACGGCGTGCGCGACCGCCTGCGCGTGCTGCTGGTCTCGGGCGAGCCGCACGCCGGCGAGCGGGCCTGGCGCAACATCCTGAAGTCCGACCCCAGCGTCGACCTGGTGCACTTCACCATCCTGCGGCCGCCGGAAAAACAGGACGGCACGCCGATCCACGAGCTCTCGCTGATCGCCTTCCCGACCCGCGAGCTCTTCGAGGTCAAGCTCGACGAGTTCGACCTGGTGATCTTCGACCGCTACCGCCGGCGCGGCGTGCTGCCCAACCTCTACCTCGAGAACATCGCCCGCTACGTCGAGCAGGGCGGCGCGCTCTTCGAGGCGGTGGGCCCGGCCTTCGCCACGCCGCTGTCGCTCTACCGCACGCCGCTCGGGCGGGTGCTGCCGGCCACTCCGACCGGCGAGGTGGTCGAGCGCCCCTTCCGGGCGCGGGTGACCGAGCTGGGCGAGCGCCACCCGGTCACCGCCGCCCTGCCCGGCAGCCCGCCCGCCGGCACCGAGGGCGAGCCCGACTGGGGCCGCTGGTTCCGCCAGATCGACACCGACGCGCGCGACGGCGAGATCCTGATGACCGGCGCCGCCGAGCGGCCGCTGCTGGTGCTGGACCGCATCGGCGAGGGGCGGGTCGCGCAGCTCACCAGCGATCACATCTGGCTCTGGTCGCGCGGCTTCGAGGGCGGCGGCCCGCAGGCCGAGCTGGTCCGCCGCGTCGCCCACTGGCTGATGAAGGAACCCGACCTGGAGGAGGAGGATCTACGCGCGCAGGTCTCCGGCAATCGCCTGGAGATCGAGCAACGCAGCCTGGAAGAGGATTGGGCGCCGGTCGAGGTGACCCTGCCGAACGGCGAGACCCGCAGCCTGCAGCCCGAGCCGAGCGGGCCGGGGCGGGCCCGGGCCTCCCTGCCGATCGAGACGCCGGGCGTCTACCGGGTCAGCGACGGCGAGCGCCTCGCCCTGGCGGCGGCCGGCCCGGTCAATCCGGTCGAGATGGCCGACCTTCGGGCCACCGACGAGAAGCTGGCGCCGCTGATCGCGGCCACCGGCGGACGGGCGCAGAGCCTGGCGGAGGACGGCGGCGTCACGCTGCGCAAGGTGCAGCCCGAGCGCGACCGCCACGGCGACGACTGGTTCGGCGTGGTCGGCCAGGGCGAGTATGTGGTGACCGGCGTCGAGACCCGGCCGCTGCTGCCCGAGCTGGCCGGCCTGGCACTGGCCCTGGCCGCGCTGCTGTTCGCCTGGCGGCGGGAGGGCCGCTAGACGGTGGCCGTCCTGCGCCGGAAGGGCCGCGACCTCGTGCTGCTGATCGGCCTGCTGGCGGTGACCCTCGGCGTCGGCCAGTTCGGCCGCCTCCCCACGGCGGCCAACCAGGACTGGTACGACGGCCTCGCCCAGCTCGCCATCAAGCCGCCGGGCTGGGCCTTTCCGCTGGCCTGGACCCTGCTCTACCTGCTCATGGCGCTGGCCGCCTGGCTGGCCCTGCGGGCGGCCGAGGCACGCGGCGGCTGGGCCGCGGCGCGCGGCCCGCTGGCGCTCTTCGCCGCCCAGCTCGCGGTCAACCTCGCCTGGCCCTACGTCTTCTTCGGCGCCCAGGCGCCGCTGGCCGGGCTGCTGGTGATCCTGCTGCTGGCCGGACTGGTGGCGCTGACCGCGCGCAGCTTCGCCCGCTTCAGCCGGCCGGCGGCCTGGCTGCTGGCCCCCTACCTCGCCTGGCTGGCCTACGCCGGCCTGCTCAACGCCGGCATCGTGGCCCTGAATTGACGCACGGGGAGCTGTAGCGCGGGAGACCTGAAGCGCGGGGGACCTGAAGCACGGGGGACCTGAAGCACGGGGCACCGCAGCGCCGGGACCGCGGGTGCGCGGTCCTCAGGCGTGGCGGCCGCGTCCCGCCGCCCGGGCGACGGACCCGGTGTCGGCGGCGGTCTCGGCCCGTTGGATCAGCCCCCACACGCCCTCCAGCGCGCCGGCCTGCAGCTCCAGAACCTGGAAGCGCTCCGGCTCGACCGGGCCGGGCAGCACCAGGCCCGCCGCCGGCGCCGAGGTGAAGCCGAAGGGGCCGTAATACTCCGGCGGGCCGACCACGACGCAGAGCCGGTGGCCCTGGCGCTTGGCCTCACTGAGGCTGTGGCGGACCAGCGTCTTGCCGTAGCCCTGTCCCTGCAGCGCCGGCTCGACGGCCAGCGGGCCGAGCAGGATGGCCGGGGTCTCGTCGATCAGGATCGGCCAGTAGCGGATCGACGCCATCAGGCCGCCGTCGGCGTGGCGCGCCACGAAGGACAGCCCCGGCACCGGCGCGATGCCCTCGCGCAGGCGGTAGACGGTCTTCTGGGTGCGCCCGTAGCCGAAGGTCCGGTCGAGCAGCGATTCGATCTGTGCCGCTTCGGCGGGCGTGGCCTGGTCGATGGTGATGCTCATGGCTGCGGTCTCTTGTGCGTCGGATCAAAGGCGGGGACAGGCTTCACGGAGCCGCCCCCGCGCCAAGACGCGCAGAGATCGGCTCAGGCCGCACGTCGGCGGCCGCCGCCTCGTCGCAGTCGGCGCAGCCGCGCCGGCACTCTGTCGCAGGTCGCATCCATGCGGTTTATCTAGCACGGGCCCGCGTGAAACGGAAGCGCCCCCGCGCGGCCGGGCGGGGTCCGCCGACGCCCCGCGGCGGCGGCGCTCAGGCGGCCCGCACGTCCGCGATGAAGCGGGTGACGAAGCTCTCCAGCTCCTCGGCCTGGGAGGTCAGGCTCTGGGAGGCCTCGGCCAGTTCGTTGGAGGAGCGGTCCACCGCGCCCGCCATCTCGGTCACGCCGGCGATGTTCGAGGTCACGTCGCGCGCCCCGGCCGCCGCCTCCTGAACGTTGCGCGAGATCTCCTTGGTCGCGGCCGACTGCTCCTCGACCGCGCTGGCCACCGCCGTGGCGATCTCGCTGATCGAGCCGATGCGCCCGGAGATCACCTCGATCGCCTGCACGGTGTTCGAGGTCTGCGCCTGGATCGCCTCCACGTCCTTGGCGATCTGCTCCGTCGCCCTGGCGGTCTGGGTCGCCAGCGACTTGACCTCGCCGGCCACCACCGCGAAGCCCTTGCCGGCATCGCCCGCGCGCGCCGCCTCGATGGTGGCGTTGAGCGCCAGCAGGTTGGTCTGCTCGGCGATGTCGGTGATCAGGCGCACCACGTCGCCGATCTTCTGGGCGCTTTCGGCGAGGCGCCGCACCTCCTCGTCGCTGCTCTTGGCATCGCTCGCGGCCTCGCTGGCCAGCTCGCGCTGCGTCATCACCTGGCGGCTGATCTCCTCGATCGAGGCGCCCAGCTCCTCGGAGGCCGAGGCGACGGTCTCCACGTTGTGGCTGGCCTGCTCCGAGGCCGAGGCCACGGCGGTGGCGCGCCCGGTGGTGTCCTGCGCCGTGCCGCTCAGCCCTTCCGAGGTGCCGGCGACCTGGCGCGCGGCGCCGGTGACTTGCTCGAGGATCGTGCCGACGTCGCGGCTGAAGCCCTCGGTCAGCTCGCCCAGGCGGGTGGCCCGGGCGGCGCGCTGGGCCTCTTCCCGGCGCGCCGCCTCGGCCATCTCGGCATTGCGCAGGGCGTTGTCCTTGAAGACCTGCACCGCCGAGGCCATGGCGCCGACCTCGTCGCCGCGCCCGACGCTGGGCACCTCCACCGCGGTGTCGCCCTCGGCCAGCCGGGCCATGACGCCGGTCATGGCGGAGATCGGCCGCGACAGGCTGCGCAGCAGCAGCAGGCCGAAGCCGACGGCCGCCGCCAGCGACAGCAGACCGCCGAGGATCAACACCAGATAGGCCGTCGAAAAGGCCGCGCGCTCGGCCGCCGCGCGGCGCTCCAGCAAGGTCTGCTGCGCCGCGACCAGCTCGTCGTAGAGGCCGCGCACCCGCGCCATGGCCTCGACGGACACGCCGGAGACCTCGAGCGCGCGCGCCTCGTCGGTGGTCAGCGGCTCGCGCATCAGCTCGATCTGGCGGGCCGCCACCCGCGTCTGCCAGTCGGCCACCTCCTGGTTGATCGCCTCCAGCTCGTCCAGACGGGCGGGACGCGCCGACAGGCCCGCGCGGGCACGGTCGTAGGCGCCGGCGTAGCTGTCCACCGCCGCGCGGTAGTCGTCGACGTAGGCCGGCGCGCCGCTCAGCAACAGACCGCGCATGGCCGACTGCTGCGCCACGAAGGCGTCGAGCAGCTCGTCGATGTGACCGCGCGTCGCGAGCGTCCGCTCCGTGGCCTGGGAGGACTCCTGAATGGTCGCCAGTTGGGTCAGGCCGATGCCGGAGGCCGCGACGCCGATCATGAAGACCCCGGCGAAGGCCAGCGCCAGCTTGCGCGCGATCGGCAGGTTGTCGAAGACTTTCATGGTTGTCGTCCCTGTCGGATCTGCCGCGCCGTCACGCGCCGGGGTCGCGCCGGCGGGCCAGTTCAGTGAGGTTGACCTCCACGGTCACCGCGCCGAGAGCACGCCCGCTGTCGGGATCGGCCAGCGCCAGGTTCACCTGCGCCCGCCAGGTCCCGCTCTCGGCGTGAAACTCGGGCGCGTCGACGAAGACCGCGTCGGGGCCGACCGGGTAGGTCTTCTGGAACTTCGCCTCGTCGCCCTGCCAGTAGTCCGAGGTGATGGAGCTCTGGCCGGCGTTCAGCCCCTGCCGGCTCATCACGAAGATCTCGGTGTAGAGCCCGCCGGACATGGCCTGGCGCCGGATCAGGTAGTTGGACAGCGGCCGCGCCATCAGCTCCGCGATCAGCGGCCGGTCGCCGACCTGCGCGCGCTCGGCGCGCCAGCGCTGGTCGAGCGCCTCGATCGCCCGGGCATCCAGGTCGCTCTGCTCGGTATTGAGGTCGCGCAGCGTCAGCACCGTCACCGGCACCTGCAGCCAACCGCGCATCTCCGCGATGTCGGCGGGCGTGATCAGATCGGTCGACGGGGCCAACGAGGTCGACGGGGGCGACGGGGGCGGCGCGGACGCGGTGGAGGAAACCGTCTGGCCGGCCGCCGCGCCGACGCCGGTCAGGCCAGCCGCCAGAAGCGCGGCGAAGATCCTGTGTCGCATGCCTACCCTCAGCCGTGGGAATGACGGATCGCCTCAAGACGACCGGAGGTAGGATATGGGATCCGGAATTAACTCGCGGTAAAGCACTTTGGAAACGAAGTAACCGACGTCAGCTCGCGATGGGGTTGAGGTCCCAGTAGGGCTGCGGGCCGAAGCGCGCGACCAGGAAATCGATGAAGGCACGCACCTTGGGCGAGAGGTTGCGGCTGGCCGGGAAGACCGCGTGGATGGCGCCCGGCAGCCCGTCCTCCCAGTCCGGCAGGAGCCGCTCGAGCGCGCCGGCCGCCAGCGCGTCGCAGCAGATGAAACTGGGCAGCAGGGCGATCCCCTGGCCGGCGATGCAGGCGTTGAGGATGGCATCGCCGTTGTTGATGCGCAGACGGCCGGCGATGCGCACCTTCACCTCGCCCTCGGCGCCCTTGAAGCTCCAGGTCGGCCCCGTGGTCTGATAGCTGTAGAGCAGCGCCTCGTGCGCCCTCAGCTCCTCCGGCCGGGTCGGCCGCCCGGCGCGGGCGAGGTAGTCCGGCGCGGCGCAGATCACCTTGCGCAGCGGCGCCAGGCGGCGGGCCACCAGGCTGGAATCGTCGAGCCGGCCGATCCGGATCGCCAGGTCGTAGCCCTCCTCCACCAGGTCGACCTGGCGGTCGTTGAGGGTGAGATCGACCTCCAGCTCGGGGCAGAGACGCAGCAGCTCGGGCAGGGCCGGCGCGATGTGCCGCGCGCCGAAGGACATGCCGGCATTGACCTTCAGCAGGCCGCGCGGCGCCTCGGCCAGGTGGGTCACCGCCTCTTCCGCCGCCAGCGCCTCCGCCTCGACCCGCTGGCAGCGCTCGAAGAAGGCGGCCCCCGCCTCGGTCAGCGAGAGCTGGCGGGTGGTCCGGTTCAGCAGGCGCGTGCCGAGGCGGTCCTCCAGCTTGCTGATCTGCTTGGACACGGCCGACTTGGACAGGCCCAACGCCTGGGCGGCGGCGGAAAAGCCCTGCAGCTCCACCACGCGGGCGAAGACGATCATGGCGGTGACGTCGTCGAGACGCATCGGCGTTTCCCCGGAGAAACAATCAGGTGCCGGGGCAAGCTATTAACTTCCGGCAGGGAACGCACCACCTTTCGCAACGTTACGCCGGCCAGCCGCTGTCCGCACCAACCACCGTGCGCGCCAGCCACCGCGCGCTGCGCCCGCGATACGCCCCTCCCGGTCCGACCGGACCGCATCACACGAAGGAGTGTCCCGCGATGACCAAGGTCCTGGTGCTGTACTACTCCACTTACGGCCACATCGAGACCCTGGCCCGCAGCGTGGCCGAGGGGGCCGGCGGCGTCGAGGGCGTCGAGGTGACCGTCAAGCGCGTGGCCGAGCTGATGCCGCGCGAGGTCGCCGAGCAGGCCGGCGCCAAGCTGGACCAGGCGGCGCCGCTGGCCGAGCCGGGCGAGTTGGCGGACTACGACGCCGTCATCGTCGGCACCCCGACGCGCTTCGGCAACATGGCCAGCCAGATGCGCAACTTCTGGGACCAGACCGGCGGGCTCTGGGCCAAGGGCGCGCTGGTCGGCAAGGTCGGCAGCGTCTTCACCTCCACCGCCACCGGCGGCGGCAACGAGACCACCATCACCTCGACCTGGAACACCCTGGCCCACCACGGCATGGTGATCGTGCCGCTGAACTACGGCGCCTCCGAGCTGGCCGATATCTCCGAAGTGCGCGGCGGCAGCCCCTACGGCGCCAGCACCATCGCGGCGCCCGACGGCTCGCGCCAGCCGAGCGACAAGGAGCTGGCGCTGGCCCGCTACCAGGGGCGCAGCGTGGCCGAAATCGCGCGCAAGCTGCACGGCTGAAGGCGGCGCCACGCCGCCGCGGATGGCGCCGGGAGGCGCGAGAGGAATGATCGAGCTTCGACCCTTCGAGAGCCTGGGCCGCTTCGAGACCGACTGGCTGAGCGCCCGGCACCACTTCAGCTTCGGCGGCTACGACGATCCCGCCCGGCGCGGCTGGGGCAAGCTGCTGGTGTGGAACGACGACACCATCAAGCCGCGCAGCGGCTTCCCGCCGCACGGCCACCGCGACATGGAGATCATCACCTACGTGCGCGAGGGCGCGATCACCCACCAGGACAGCCTGGGCAACGCCGGCCGCACGGAGGCCGGCGACGTCCAGGTGATGTGGGCCGGGCGCGGCATCCTGCACTCGGAGATGAACGTCGAGAGCGAGACCACGCGGATCTTCCAGATCTGGATCGAGACGGCCGAGCCCGGCATCGCGCCGGGCTGGGCGGCCCGCGCCTTTCCCAAGGGCGAACGGGCCGGCGAGCTGATCGTCCTCGCCTCCGGCACCGGCCGCGACGCCGACGCGCTGCCGATCCACCAGGACGCCCGCCTGCTGGCCGCCACCCTGGCGGCGGGGCAGAGCGTGACCTACCGCCCGGAGCCGGGCAAGGGCGCCTACCTGGTGCCGGCGCGCGGCCGACTGACGCTGAGCGGCGACGGCCAACGCGTCACTGCCGCGGCGCGCGACGGCGTCGCCCTGGCCGAGCTCGAGGCCGTCGAGCTGACCGCCGAGGCGGCGAGCGAGCTCCTGATCGCCGAGGTGCCGCTCTGACGGGCGCCGCGCGCCGCCGCCCCACCCCGCAACCACCCCACCCCGCAACCACCGCACCCCACGGCCACCCACCGCCGGCGCAAAGCCGGCACCGAGCCCCGCGAAGGAGCAACGACATGGGTCTGCTGATCGACGGCGTCTGGCACGACAAGTGGTACGACACCAAGTCCACCGGCGGGCGCTTCGAGCGCCAGGACAGCGCCTTCCGCAACTGGGTCACGCCCGACGGCGCGCCGGGCCCCAGCGGCGCGGGCGGCTTCGCGGCCGAGCCGGGGCGCTACCACCTCTATGTCAGCCTCGCCTGCCCTGGGCGCACCGCACCCTGATCTTTCGCAAGCTCAAGGGGCTGGAGGACATCGTCTCCACCTCCACGGTGCACTATCACATGGGCGAGCAGGGCTGGACGTTCCGCGCCACGGACATCGAGGGCGACGGCGCCGACGGCGATCCGCTCTACGGCCTCGACTTCGCCCACCAGCTCTACACCAAGGCCAAGCCCGACTACACCGGCCGGGTCACCGTGCCGATCCTCTGGGACCGGCAGCGCGAGACCATCGTCAGCAACGAGTCGGCCGAGATCATCCGCATGTTCAACACCGCCTTCGACGCGGTGGGCGGCGACGCGGCCCGCGACTTCTACCCGGAACCGCTGCGCGCCGAGATCGACGCCATCAACGCCGAGGTCTACGACCGGGTCAACAACGGGGTCTACAAGGCCGGCTTCGCGACCAGCCAGGCCGCCTACGAGGAGGCCTTCCACACGCTCTTCGCCTGCCTCGACGGGCTGGAGGCGCGGCTGGGGCGCAACCGCTACCTGGTCGGCGACCGATTGACCGAGGCGGACTGGCGGCTGTTCACCACCCTGGTGCGCTTCGATCCGGTCTACGTCGGCCACTTCAAGTGCAACCGGCACCGCATCGCCGACTTCCCCAACCTCTGGGGCTTCACCCGCGAGCTCTACCAGATGCCGGGCATCGCCGAGACGGTCGACCTCGCCCACATCAAGCGGCACTACTACGGCAGCCACCCGATGGTGAACCCCACGGGCATCGTGCCGGCCGGCCCGCAGATCGACTTCACCGCGCCGCACGGCCGGGCCCACCTGGCGGCGGCCGAGTAGCCGCGCAAGACGGCCGGCAAAGCCGGCGGGACAAAGCTGGGGCGGCCGGCAGGGCTGGCTTGCCGGCGACGGGCGTGGCTTGATACCAGCGGTGCCTTGATCGCCGCGTCCATCACCCGCGAGGCCCGACCGAGCCGTGCTTGCCCGCCTGTCCATCTGCCTGCTCGCGCTGCTGCTGGCCGTCGCCCCGGCGGCGGCGCAGCAGAACGAGCCGTCGCAGCCCTTCTCGGAAACCAGCGATGCCTGGCAGCGCAGCCTCGAGCAGGTGCGCCAGGAGGTGCGCGGCATCCCGCCGACGCCCGAGCGGGTCGCCCAGCTCGAGCAGAACCTCAACGAGGTGATCGCGGCGGCGGTCGAGGCCGAGCGGGAGGCGGAGGCGGCGCTGGCGCCGCTGCGCCAGGAGCTCGACGCCCTGGGCCCGCCGCCCGGCGAGGACGCGCCGCCCGAACTGCCGGAGATCACCGAAGCCCGCCAGGAGATCCAGGAGGAGATCGCCCTCTACGAGGCGCGGATGCGCCAGGCCCAGCTCGCCGAGACCCAGGCCAGCACCCTGCTGCGCGAGATCAGCCGGGCGCAGCAGCAGGAGCTGACCGAACGCCTGCTGCAGCGCTTGCCCAGCCCGCTGCAGCCGCAGACCTGGCTCAACGCGCTGAGCGAGGCGGTTACCGTCGCCGAACGCGCTCTGGCCGCGCCGATCGACTGGGCGCGCGAGGCGCACGCGCCGGCCGACCGCCCGGGGCACTACCTGCTGGCGCTGCTGGCCTTCCTGGTGGCGACCATCGTCGCCTGGCCGCTGCGTCTCTTCCTCAAGCGCCGCTTCGGCCGCGACCCCGAGGCCAGCGACCCCTCCTACGCCCGGCGCCTGCTGGCAGTGGTGGTCGACGGCACGGCCGACGCGCTGCTGCCGCTGCTGGCGCTGGCGGCGCTGGCCGGCGCGCTGATCGGCCAGGACCTGCTGACCGGCACCTTCGCCGCGCTGATCGACGCCGCGATCCGCGCCCTGGCGGTCTTCCTGCTGATCTCCGGCCTGTGCCGCGCCGCCCTCTCGCCGAGCCTGCCGGCCTGGCGGATCGTGCCGACCTCGGCCGAGGGCGCAGTGGCGCTGGCCCGCCGGATCACCCTCTTCGTCATGGTCCTGGCCCTCTTCGTCTTCGCCTGGCAGACCATGGAGGCCACGGTCAGCCCGTTGCCCGGCCCCCTGACCTCGGTGTTCCTGCTGATCTCGGTCACGGTCATCGCCGTCCTGGTCATGGGCCTGCTGCCGTCGCGCTTCTGGCCCGACAGCAGCACGCTGGGCAGCAACTACTGGCCGGCCGTGCGCGTGCTGCTCTGGCTGCTGCTGGCCGCCGCCCCGGCGGTGGCCCTGGCGGGCTACGCCTTCCTCGGCGCCTATCTGCTGTCGCGCATCATCTTCGTGGCGCTGCTGCTCGGCGGCATGCTGCTGCTGCGCGCCCTGCTGCGCGAGGGGGTCGGACAGCTCCTGGCTTCCGAGGGGCGCTGGTTTCCGGCCGTCTCGCGCTACACCGGCCTGCGCGAGCAGGGCGCGCGGGTGCTGCTGTTCTGGCTGTCCCTGGCGATCGACGTCGCCCTGGCCCTCGGCTTCGTCTACCTGCTGCTCAACCTTGTCGGCGTGCCCTCGGCGCTGCTCAATCTCTGGACCACCGAGCTGCTGACCGGCTTCGAGGTCGGCGGCCTGACCATCTCGCCGGTCGACTTCGTGCTGGCGGTGGCGATCTTCCTGTTGGCGCTGGCCGTGACCGGGGTGGTCAAGCGGCTGCTCTCCGACAAGCTGCTGCCGCAGACCCGGCTCGACATCGGCGTGCGCCACTCCATCGTGGCGGCCAGCGGCTATGTCGGCGTGATCCTGGCGCTGCTGCTCGGCATCGCCGCCATGGGCCTGGACCTGTCCAACATCGCGATCATCGCCGGCGCGCTGTCGGTCGGCATCGGCTTCGGCCTGCGCGAGGTGGTCAACAACTTCGTCTCCGGCCTGCTGCTGCTGATCGAGCGGCCGATCAAGGTCGGCGACTGGATCGTCACCGGCGGTCACGAGGGCATGGTCAAGCGCATCTCCGTGCGCGCCACCGAGATCGAGACCTTCGACCGCGCCTCGGTGATCCTGCCGAACAGCGAGCTGATCACCCTGCCGGTCACCAACTGGACCCACAAGAACCGCGTCGCGCGCATCATCGTGCAGGTGGGCGTCGCCTACGGCTCGGACACGCAGCTCGTGCACGACCTGCTGCTCGGCTGCGCGCGCGAGCACCCGGACGTGCTGGAGATGCCGGCGCCCTACGTGCTGTTCAAGAACTTCGGCGAGTCCGCCCTGGAGTTCGAGCTGCGGGTCTATGTGCGCGACACCGACTTCTTCCTGACCGTGGGCAGCGACCTGCACTTCGCGGTCGACAAGGCCTTCCGCGAGAACGGCGTCACCATTCCCTTCCCGCAGCGCGACCTGCACGTGATCAACTGGCCGCGCGGTGCCGCCGCCCCCGGCAGCGGGCCGGCGGCGGCCAGCGCGCCCGGCCAGGCGGAGGCCGGCCCGGAGGGCGGCGAGACCTGAAGCGTCGGGCGGGGCGACGGGGGCGGCGGGGGCGGCCGGGGCGGCCGCGCCGGCGTGGCTACAGGGCGAACTCGGCCACCAGCGGCGCATGGAAGGAGCCGGGCTCGCGGCCCGCCTCGCGCGCGCAGTCGTCGATCAGGTGGGCGTTGAGGCTGTCGATCCGGCGGTAGCCGGCGAACAGCGCCTGGCTGACCAGGATGTGGTCGACCATCAACGCGCGGCCGCCATGGCGCAGCGAGAAGCGGCGCTCCGCCGGCAGCCCCGGATCGAGCGGCACCAGCGCGCGGCCGGCCTGGGCGCTCACGCCGGTCTTGGCGACCGGCGCGGCCAGGATGTCGAGGGCCGCCGCCTCGCCCTCGGCATTGAAGTCGCCGCAGACCGCGATCAGCGCCTCGGGCTCGGCGTCGAACAGCGCCTCGACCAGCAAGCGCGCCTCCAGCGCCTGGGCGCTGCGCAGCAGGCCGGCGTGGTGCAGCCCCTCGGCCCAGGCCGCGGTGCTCCGCCAGTGGCCGCCGCTCTTGCCGCCGGGGAAGGCCGCGGCGAGCGGCGCGCGCAGGTGCAGGTCGATCACATGCAGCCGGCGACCGCCGCCCAGGTCGATCACGGCGTGCAGCAGCGGCCGGTCGAAGGACAGCGTCACGCTCTCCCCCGCACGGGTCGCGAGCGGCAGGTCGAGCGGTGCGACGTAGGCGTGGTACAGCGAGCGCCAGCTCGCAATCGGCAGGCGGCTGAGAATCGCCAGGTTGTGACGGTCGGCCAGGCCGCGGCCCTTGCGCCCCAGCGAGACGCAGCGCGCCGCCGTGGCATAGGGCGTGCCGGCGAGCAGCGCCTCCAGCCCCTCGGCGCGGCGCTCGCCCCGCCGTCCCGCGCCCTGTCCACGGCCCTGGCTGCGGCCCTGTCCACGGCCCTGGCTGCGGGCATTGACCTCTTGCAGGCAGAGCAGATCGGCCTCCAAGGCCAGCACCAGCGGCCGCAGCGCGGCAAGGCGTCGCTCCAGCGGTGGAGCGTGGCGGTCGTCGCCGCCGAGGCTCTCCAGATTGAAGGTGGCGAGGCGCAGCTTGCCGATGCGCGGCGCGGAGGAGGGGGGGCCCGAGGACGCGGTCATGGCCGGCGACTATGCCACCAACCGGGCGCGGCGGAAAAACCCTGAGCGGTTGCGCCGAAACATCGATATTGCCACAATGGTTGTGGAGATATGGCGGTCACTCTCCAGCTTGCGAGCCCCAACATGTCCATGCTGCAGACTTGGCCTTGCGAAGATGAAGAGGCGACTCTCGACGAGATTCTGGAGAACGTCTGGCATCTGCTGACCCGCGGGCTGCAGGAGCGGCGCCACGGGTTCCACCTGCCGGTGCTGGCGACCTTCGACCCGCAAAGCGGCCCGCAGGCCCGCGCCGTCGTGCTGCGCGGGCTCGACCGCAGGCAGCGTCTGCTGCGCCTCCACACCGACCTGCGCAGCGCCAAGGTGGCGGAGATTGCGCGGGAGCCGCGCGTCGGGCTGCAGTTCCACGACCCGGCGGAGCAGACCCAGGTGCGGGTGCAGGCCGTCGCCCGCCTGCACCGGACGGACGCGGCGGCCGAGGCGGCCTGGCGCGGCACGCGGCTGTTCAGCCGGCGCTGCTACCTGGCCCGGCACGCGCCGGGCACGCCCAGCGAGCTGCCCAGCTCGGGCCTGCCGCACTGGGCCCTCCACCGCACGCCCGGCGCGGCGGAGAGCGAGGCCGGGCGCGCCAACTTCGCGGTCCTGCTTTGCGAGATCCGCAGCTTCGACTGGCTCTATCTCAGCCATCTCGGGCATCGCCGCGCCCGCTTCGCGTGGGACGCGGCCGGGCGACTGGAGGCCACCTGGCTGCAGCCCTGAGGCGACGGGCGCGGCCAGCGCGCAGCGGCGCCCCCTACATCGCGCCCTCTACATCCCCGCAAGGGCCGGGCGCAGGTCGCGCTCGAAGAGCTCCAGCAGCGGCACGATCTTGGCGCCGCGGCAGCTCTGACTCGGCAGCATGGCGTAGACCTCCTGCTTGGCCTGGTAGTTCAGGCGCAGGCGCTTGGCACCGATCTTGTTCTCCACCGCCGCGTTGATCACCTCCATCATCGCCTGCTGCTGGGCCTTGTCGAAGTCGACCTCGTAGCAGCGCTCGGCCGCGGCGATGGACTTCTGATAGCGCAGGAACAGCGCCTCGGCCTCGCTCTCGCTCAGCGCGGCCGCCGGACCGCTGGACAGGGCGGCGACCAAGGCAACGACAGGGGCGAAGAGGACGGCGAAAAGCGGGACGGCGCGCGCTCCGGCAAGGGTTCGAGGTCGCATACGGCAGGACTCCCTCACGGTCGATTGTCAGCATGCCGATACTGGCCCGGCGACTGTAGCGGGAATGCGGCGTCAGAACGACGAATTCGGCTCGCGCAGGAAGGCCGCCTCCGCCGCCGTGGTCGCGCGCCCCAGCACGGCGTTGCGGTGGGGGAAGCGGCCGAAGCGCTCCACGATCTCCCGATGCCGCTCGGCGTAGACCAGCCACCCGGGCTCCTCGTCGAGCGCGGCGATCAGCGCCACGCAGACCTCCTGGTCGGCCAGCGACTCGCTGTGCTCCAGCGGCAAGTAGAGGAACAGCCGCTCGGCCTGGGTCAGCGTGCGGTCGTGCCCGGCCGCCACGGCCTGGCGGGTGATCGCCCGCGCCCGCGCATCGCAGGCGAAGGCCTGCGGCGTGCCGCGATGCAGGTTGCGCGGTGCCTGGTCGAACAGCAGGACCAGCGCCAGCGCGCCGCGCGCCGTCGCCGGCCAATGGCCGCAGGCGCCCGCGCGCGCCCGCGCCAGCGGCGGGCCGAGACGCCGCGCCACCTCGGCGTCGAAGTCGGCGTCCTTGACGAACCACTTCGGGCGGACCTCCGGCGCGAACCAGAACTCCAGGATTTCCTCGATCTCTCGCATGCCCTTCCCTCTCTCGCGCTCGCGCCGGCCGCCGTCTTTCTGCTACAAGCGGCGGGCATGACGAAAGCCCTCGCCCCCGCCCGTCCCGTTTTCCGGCGTTCCGGCCGACGCCCCCGGCCCGGCCTGGCCCTGTTGCTCGCGCCGCTGCTCGCCGGCGCCATCTGGCTTGCCCCAGGATCGAGCCCCGCACAAGAGCTGCCGCTGGTCTCGCGCCAACTCCGCTTCCACGACGCCCCGGCCGCGGCGGGCCCGGCCGAGCCGTCGGCCCGCGCCAACAGCCGGGTCGAGGTGATCACGCGCCACATTCCGCGCGTGCCGCTGCCGCCGGGCGCGCGCATCCGCCCGGCCCTGGTCGACCCGGTCAGCGGCCGCTACCGCGAGCCCGAGGGCGAGCGCGGCATCGTGCTGCCGGAGGCGCCGGCGCAGCAGCCGGAGTCGGCCATGCCGCGCCTGGTGGTCGGACAGACCTACATCCCGCCCTGGTTCGACGAGGTGCGCAACGTGCGCGGCGGCCGCGGCCCCGACGCACCGGTCCCGCGCGCCGGCCCGGTGAGCCCGGAGGACCTGCGCATCACCCCGCCGGGCGACCCCGGGCAGGCCCCCGACGGCGCACCCGACGGCGCTCTGCCGGAACAGGCGCCGACCGCGCCGCTCCAGCGCAGCCGCGCCCCCGCGCCGCAGGCCGCCCCCGCGCCGCAGGCCACCCCGACCGCCACGCCGCCAAGCAGCGCAGCCTCGACGGCGGTGCCGGCAACGGAGGACCGGCCGCGCCTGCCGGCCGCAGCGCCAAGCAGCCCCGTGCCGTTGGTCAGCCGCAAGCTGAACTTCCGCTACTAGAGCGATGTCCGACCTGAGGGACTCGCCTTGGCGAGGCGCCAGGTCGCAGAGCATCACTCCAAGCCTCTGGATTGGGGCCTCTGGATTGGGGCGTCTGGATTGGGGCCTCTGGGTTCGGGCGGCTTTTGCCCGACCGGCGGACGCGCCACAGTGGGCCCACACGGGGGGCCAGGCGATCGCAACCTGAATCTAAGCGCCGTCCGCGGCGGCCTCCGTCTCGCCGTCCGCCTCGGGCGGAATGACCGCGGTGACGTCGATCTCCACCAGCCACTCCGGCCGGGCCAGGGCCTGGACCACCAGGTCGGTCGCCACCGGACGGACGCCGGGCAGCCAGCGCCCGATCGCTCGATAGATCGGCTCGCGGTGGCGCGGGTCGGTCAGGTAGACGACCAGCTTGCAGACCTGACCGAGATCGCTGCCGGCCGCGCGCAGGAGCTGGGCGACGTTGGCCAGGGCCTGCTCCGCCTGGCCGGCCGGGTCGCCGAGCGCCATCGGTTGGCCGCTCTCCAGGTCCTGCCCCACCTGGCCGCGCAGGAAGACCAGCGCCCCGCGGGCCACCACCGCCTGGCTGAAGTCCTCGTCCGGCCACGGCTCGGGAGAGCCGTCGGGGCGGTTGGCGCCAGGCAGCCGGGTATGCGCGGGCGGCGGCTCCTGCGGCGTCAGCCGCGCCGGCGTGCCGTAGCTGCGGTTGGCATAGAGCAGCGCCCGCCCGCCTGTGGCGGCCGAGGCGGCGCCGGGGGCGACCGCCTCCACCGCGCCGAAGAAGACGTGATGGGTGCCCACCAGGTCTTCCTGCAGCAGGCGGCAGTCGAACGCGACCAGGCGATCCTCCACCACCGGCGCGCCGGTCGCCAACCGGGTCCAGGCGGCGCAGGCGAACTTGTCGCCCGCCTCGGTCTTCGCCCGCCCGGCGAAGACGTCGGAGACCGCCGACTGGTCGTCGCGCAGCAGATTGACGGCAAAGCAGCCGTTGGCGCGGATCGCCGCCGCCGCCGGGCTGGCCTGGTGGACGCAGACCAGCAGCACCGGCCGCGGCCCGTCGGCGGAGACCGAGGACATGGCCGAGACGGTCACGCCCGCCCGGCCGGCCGGCCCGTCGGTGGTGACCACGCTGACGGTCGACGCGACCCGGCTCATCCCTTCGAGGAATCGCCGGCGCAGCTCGGGATCGGGCATTTCGTCGTGCTCTACCAGGCTCTTGCTCCTTATCTCCGCCCCCCGCGCCGGGCGGCTGCCTTCTTCTTGGCACCCATCACCGGCCCGGACAAGACGGCCACCGGATCACGCAGGGCCGAGCCGCCGGTCGACACGGCGGAACCAACGCAACGCGGGCGGCGCCGGCAGGCGCCCCTCTCGCAAAGGCCCGGCTTCGGAAACTGCCGCGCCCAGGCGTCGCCCGGCCGACCCTTCGGGCAGCGCATTAACCCGAATGCGCCGGGCGCAGGCCGTCCGGGCAGTGGTTCCGGCCGGCGGACAAGAGGCAGGGTGCGACGATAGCCCCGCCGCGGCAGAAGCGGGCGCAGCAGAGGAGTTCGAGTGTCATGACCCACCGTCTCCCCCGCCTCCTGGCGACGACCGCGTTGACCGGCGCGTTGACCGGCGCCGTCTGTGCCGCACCGCTGGCCGGCGCCCTGGCCTTCGACCGGGTCGACTGGGCCTGGGCCGGCAGCGCCGCGACGACGATCGATCCGCGCATCGAGCTCGACATCGACCTGCGCCCCGGCGGCCTCGCGGCGCTCGAAGGCCTGCAGATCCATATCGGCGACCTCACCGCCATCTCCGAGATCGGCGGGGACGGTGACGGGGATGGCGACGGGGACGGCGACGGCGACGGGGATGGCGACCCCGGCGACCCCGGCAACGACCTGCGCCACGCCATCTCCAACGTGGTCTTCTATCTGCAGGATGCGCAGGGCAACTGGATCGAGGCGAAGATCGACTACGACGTCGACGAGATCAAGGACTCGACCCAGCCGGAAGCCTTCACCGAGATGCTGGAGGCGGCCAACCCCGGCTTTACGGTGCAGGCCTACACCATCAAGGGCGGCCAGGTTTACACCCACGTGGACGTGGCCACCGGCCTGGACGGCGACGACCTGGAGGACTTCCTCGACGACGAAGGGCTGAGCCCGACCCAGCAGAGCGGCGTCGACCAGGCCTACGTCTGGCAGTCGAACGGCGACCTGGTGCCCGACGGCGGCGGCACGGCGATCGGCAACGTCGCCCCCGCGGGCGGCGCCTCGGCCACCCAGTTCGCCGCGGTTCCGCCGGTCGACCTGCAGGGCGCGCTGCCGTCGGATCTCGGCCAGGAGATCGGCGGCGTGGTCAACACGCCCGGCGCCCTGGTGCCGCGCGACGCCCTCAGCGAACTGCCGGAGGTGGTCGGCACCGCCACCGCGGTGGCCAACAACCTGACCATCGAGGCCGAGGTGCAGACGAACCTGCATGAGACGCAGGTCCTCTTCGACCTGGGCGACGGCGCCAGGGACCTCGACACTTCCGACCTCGGCGGCGATCGGCTGTCCAACACGCTGGACCTGCTGGCGCCGACGCTGGAGAAGGCCCAGGTCACCGCCGTCTCGACGGTCGACGGCATTCTCAACGCCTCGGTCGACTCGGCCGCCACCGCGGTGGGCAACAACCTCAGCGCCGAGCTCGACGCGGTGACCCCCGACGACGCGGTGCTGGTCGCCGACCTGCGTCAGGTCGCCTACGCCGACATCGGCGCGCTCTCGCGGGTCCGCGACGTGACGGTCGAGGGGTACGTCAACCTCGGCCGGCTCGACCGCGCTCTGGTGCGCTCGGTCGCCACGGCGGTGGGCAACAACCTCAGCGTCGCGGTCAAGAGCCCGCTCGACGGCAGCGGGGGGGACTGAGCCGGGCGGCGCCACAGGCGTCGCCGCTACGCGGCGGCTCGGGGACATGGCCGGCGGAGCCGCTCCGCCGGCCATGTCTGCTATCCGGCCCGGCCCGCGGCGGTCGCGCCGCGATGGACGCACGCAATCCACGCCCCTTAAAGTCGTACGTCTGACGCCGCTGCCACCGGGGGGAGGATTGCGATGGCCGCCAAGGACGTCCGCTTTTCCAGCGACGCGCGCCAGCGGATGCTGCGCGGCGTCGACATCCTCGCCGACGCGGTGAAGGTCACTCTCGGCCCCAAGGGCCGCAACGTGGTGCTCGACAAGGCCTTCGGCGCGCCACGCATCACCAAGGACGGCGTCACCGTCGCCAAGGAGATCGAGCTCTCCGACAAGTTCGAGAACATGGGCGCGCAGATGGTGCGCGAGGTGGCCGCGCGCACCAGCGACCGGGCCGGCGACGGCACCACCACGGCGACGGTGCTGGCCCAGGCCATTCTGCGCGGCGGCACCCGCGCCGTGGCCGCGGGCCTGAACCCGATGGACCTCAAGCGCGGCATCGACCTGGCCGTGGCCGCCGTGGTGGCGGACCTGAGAAAGCGCGCCCGCAAGGTGTCGCAGACCGAGGAGATCGCGCAGGTCGGCACCATTTCGGCCAACGGCGACAAGCAAGTCGGCGCGATGATCGCCGAGGCCATGCGCAAGGTCGGCCACGACGGCGTGATCACCGTCGAGGAGGCCAAGGGGCTGGCGACCGAGTTGGACGTGGTCGAGGGCATGCAGTTCGACCGCGGCTACCTCAGCCCCTACTTCGTCACCGACACCGGGAAGATGGTCTGCGAGCTGGAGGCCCCCTACATCCTGCTGCACGAGCAGAAGCTCTCCAGCCTGCAGCCGCTGCTGCCGGTGCTCGAGAGCATCGTGCAGAGCGGCCGGCCCCTGTTGCTCGTCGCCGAGGACGTCGAGGGCGAGGCGCTGGCCACCCTGGTGGTCAACAAGCTGCGCGGCGGCCTCAAGGTCGCGGCCGTCAAGGCGCCGGGCTTCGGTGAGCGCCGCAAGGCGCTGCTCGAGGACCTGGCGGTGCTGACCGGCGGCCAGGTGGTGAGCCAGGATCTGGGCATCGACCTGGCGCAGGTCACCCTGGACATGCTGGGCAGCGCCAAGCGGGTCACGATCACCAAGGACGACACGACCCTGATCGACGGCGCGGGCAAGAAGAAGGACATCGAGGCCCGCTGCAACCAGATCCGCGCCCAGGTCGAGGAGACCAGCAGCGACTACGACCGTGAGAAGCTGCAGGAGCGGCTGGCCAAGCTGGCCGGCGGCGTGGCGGTGATCCGCGTCGGCGGCGCCACCGAGGTCGAGGTGAAGGAGAAGAAGGACCGCGTCGACGACGCCATGCACGCCACCCGTGCGGCGGTCGAGGAGGGCATCGTCCCCGGCGGCGGCACCGCGCTGCTCTACGCCTCGCGCGCCATCGAGAAGCTGGACCCGGCCAACGACGACCAGCGCGTCGGCGTCGACATCGTGCGCAAGGCCCTGCAGGCGCCGATCCGTCAGATCACCGAGAACGCCGGCCACGACGGCTCGGTGATCGTCGGCAAGCTGCTCGAGCAGAAGAGCAAGGACCACGGCTTCGACGCCTACAGCGGTCAGTACTGCGACCTGGTCAAGGCCGGCATCATCGACCCGACCAAGGTGGTGCGCACCGCCCTGCAGGACGCCGCCTCGGTCGCCGGCCTGATGATCACCACCGAGGCCATGGTCGCCGAACACAGCGAGGATACGGCCGAGGCGCTCAGCGCCGAGGGCGGCGGCAGCCGCCGCTGGCCGCCCCGGTAAGGCGCCGACCGGAAGCGCCGGCGGGAGGGGGAGGACCATGCAGGTCGGACTCGAAGCCTTCTGGGTTCTCCTGTTCCTGGTTCTGCCGGGCTTCGTCGCCGCGCTGGCCGCCGCCGTGGTGCGCCGCATCAGGGACGCCGGCGCGCCGGCCGAGCCCCGCAGCGCCGCCGCCATCATCGCCTCCGGCCTGGTCGTCAGCGTCCTGGCCAACGCCGGCGCCCTGCCGATCTTCGCGTGGAGCAAGGCCGAGTTCGGCCTGGAGCTGACCTGGAGCCAGCTCGCCGCCCAGCTCGCAACCCTGCGCCTGTCCGAGGGCTTCGCCTACCTCGGCCTGCTCTACGGCATCGCGACGCTCGCCGGCCTGGGCTACGGCCTGATCAACGTCAAGCATCTGCACGCCCTGCTCTACGCCCTCGGCCGCACCGACATTTCGCCGGAGCGCGACGTCTGGACCACCGCCCTGACAGAGATCTTCGAGGACCCGGCGAGCGCCGCCCGGCGCCACTTCGCCGGCCGGCCCTTCGTGCTCTGGCTGCTGGTCCAAGACGGCGAGGCGGCCGGGCCGCCCTACCTCGGCCGGCTGGCCCACAGCAGCGCGCGGATCAGCCGGGAAAAGCCGATCGAGCTCTACCTCGACCCGGCCTACCGCCTCGAGGACGGCACGCCCCGCCGCGTCGTGCCGGGCCCGGCCGCGCTGCCGGTCGGTCTGCACCTGCGCCTGCGGCCCGAGAGTCGGGTGGAGGTCTTCGCCACGCCCGAGGACTGGACGCCCGAGAGTGGGACGGCCGGGGGCGTGCAGGCGGCGCTGGCGGACGGCGCCGACAGCGGCCTGCGGCTGCTCCCGGACGCCGCCTACTGCGAGGGCGCGCCGGCGGACAGCGCCCACCCCGGCATCTACCTGGTGCCCGATTCCCGTGGCCGCGTCGCCTGCCCCTACTGCGGCCGCCAGGTCTTCTGGGCCGCCAAGGCGCCGCCTGCCGAGGCCCCGGTCGCCGAAGCGCCGGCCGGGGAGACGCCCGAGGCCTGAGCCGGACCGTCCCGGCGTGAGCGGGCTCAGCCGGTGGCGGCGAAGGGTGCAATCGACACGCCCGCGCGCTCCAGGCGGTCGCGGATCTTGCGCGCCATCTCGACCGCGCCGGGCGTGTCGCCATGCACGCAGACCGTGTCCGCGCGGACCGGCAGGCGGCGGCCGCCGCTGGTCACCAGCACGCCCTCCTCGATCATCTGCAGCACGCGCTCGGCGGCCTGCGCGGCATCGTGGATCACGGCGCCGGGGAGCTTGCGCGAGGTCAGCCGCCCCTCGTCGTCGTAGGTGCGGTCGGCGAAGACCTCGCAGGCGATCCGCAGCCCGGCCGCCTCGGCGGCCTTGTAGGTCTCGGAATAGGGCAGGGTGACGAAGGTGAGGGCCGGGTCGACCGCCTGGACCGCCCGCACGCAGGCGGCCGCAAGCTCCGGGTCGACCGCCGCCTGGTTGCCGAGCGAGCCGTGGGTCTTGACGTGGACCAGCGGCCAGCCCACCGCCCGCGCCATCGCCGCCGCGGCGCCGATCTGGTAGATCAGGTGGCGTTCCACCTCCTCGGGGTCCTCGTGGTGCAGCGGCCGGCGGCCGAAGCCCCAGAGATCCATGAAGCTGGGATGCGCGCCGACCGCGACGCCGCGCTCGCGCGCCCAGGACATGGTGCGGTGCATGACCATGGGGTCGCCGGCGTGAAAGCCGCAGGCGACGTTCGCCGTGCTGACGATGTCCAGCATCGCGGCGTCGTCGCCCAGCTCGTAGACGCCCCAGCCCTCGCCCATGTCGCAGTTGAGATCGATCGTGCGGGCCACTTGGTCTCTCCCACTTCGTTCGGCCTAAGTCGCGCCGTGCGGCGCGGCAGACCTCTCCCGCCGCCGCCCGACGCCCGACGCCCGACGCCCGACGCCCGACGCCCGACGCCGCGCCTTCCGCCATCCTACGCCAGACGGCGCGCCGCGCCGCGCTTCTCGGCGAGTTCCCTGTCGCGACCGGGCGGCGGCGGCCACATTGCGTGCTTGCCATCCTTGGTATACCATGAGTATCCCAAAGAGAGAAGAGCGCAGCCCATCGCGCCGCCGACCTTATGCAAACAAGCCGCACCAGCGGCCCCAACACGGGAGGTCCTTCATGATGTCGAAAACCCTGTCGCCCCGCCGCCTGCTGCCGGTCCTGGCCTGTGCCGGCCTTCTCGCCAGCGCCACGGCACAGGCACAAACGAGCTGGGACATGTCGATCGTCTGGCCGGACGGCAACTTCCACACCGAGAACGCCAAGCGCTTCGCCGAGACCGTCGGCGAGGTCACCGACGGCGCCGTGGAGATCACCGTGCACTCCGGCGGCGCCCTGGGGATCAAGGGCCCCGAGGGCCTGGCCGCCGTGCGCGACGGCCTGGTGCCGATCGCCGAGGTGATCCTGAACCAGCAGACCGGCGAGGAGCCGCTGTTCGGCGTCGAATCCCTGCCCTATCTGGCGCCGACCTCCCAGGACCTGGCCCTGCTGCACAAGTTCATGCGGCCGGCCTTCGAGGCCCTGGCCGCCAAGCACAATCAGAAGTTCCTCTACATGGTGCCCTGGCCCGGCCAGGCGGTCTATGCCGACCGCGAGATCACCGAGATGGAGGACTTGGAGGGGCTGAAGATCCGCGTGGTCGACGCCAACGGCCACGGCTTCTTCGACCGGCTCGGCGCCGCGCCGATCCAGCTTCCCTGGGGCGAGGTGGTCCCGGCCCTGGCGGCCGGCGCGATCGACGGCGTGACCACCTCCTCCTCCTCGGGGGTCGACGGCAAGTTCTGGGAGTTCATGGATCACATGAGCACCTTCAACTGGCAGGCCTCCTCCAACGTCATGACGGTCAACCTGGACGCCTGGAACGCGCTCGCGCCGGCGCACCAGGAGGCGATCGAGGCCGCCGCCGAGCGGCTGGAGGGCGAGTTCTGGCTGATCAGCCGGCGGGAGGACGCGGCCAACATCCAGACCCTGAAGGACAACGGCATGAGCGTGAGCGCGCCCGACGCCGAGCTCAAGGCGGAGCTGCTGGCCGTGGCCAAGCCGATCTGGGAGGAGTTCGCCGCCGAGGTGCCGGAGGCAGAAGCGGTGATCGACGACTACCTGACGGCGCGCGAGTAGCCGCCCGGCCGACGCCCGCCGTCCGCGCCGGTCCGTAGGGCGGCCTTCCCTTCGGATCGGACCGCGGCGGCGGGCGCCCGCCGCCGCTGCGCCCGCAGAGGAGTCGACATGCCCCGAGCATCCGCCCCCGCCCCGCGCCCCGCCTTGCTGCAGCGCTTCCTCGGCGCAACCGACTGGCTGGCGGAAGCGGCCGCCGCCCTGGCCGCCGTGGCGCTGGCCCTGCTCTGCCTGCTGATCCTGGCCGAGATCGCCGCGCGCAACCTCTTCACCACCAGCCTGGTGATCTCCTGGGAATACGCCGCCTACCTGATGGGCCTGGTCTTCTTCTTCGCCGCCGCCAGCGCGCTGCGCCATGACGTGCACGTGCGGGTGACGCTAATCTCCGAGGCCAGCTCGCGGCGCCTGCGCCGCGGCGCGGAGACGCTGGCGACGCTGCTCGGCCTGGCGATCGTCGCCTACCTCGCCTACGCACTGGGCGAGAAGGCCCTGGAATCCTGGCAGCGCGGCGCCCGCTCCTTCTCGGTCGTCGCGACTCCCCTGTGGCTGCCGCAAGCCGCCCTGCTGCTCGGCGCCCTGGTCTTCGCGCTTCAGCTCGTCGCCCGCCTGATCCGGCTGCTGTTCGGCCTGGGCGACGTCGGCCGCCCGGAGGCCGGCGCACAGGACGGCGACCCGGCCGCGCCGCGCAACGAGACGGACACGCCCTGATGCTTCAGCTCTCCGCGCTTTTGGTCGCCCTGCTGGTCCTGCTGCTCGGCATGGGGGTCTGGGTCGGCCTCGGGCTGATGGGCACCGGCCTGGGCGCCCTGGCCGTCTTCAAGCCGATGATGCCGGCCGCCAAGCTGCTGGCCCAGCAGGTCTGGAACACCGCCACCAGCATGGAGCTGCTGGCGCTGCCGCTGTTCATCCTGATGGCCGAGATCCTGTTCCGCACCCGCCTGTCGGAGGCGCTCTTCTCCGGCCTGGCGCCCTGGACCCAGCGGATCCCCGGGCGCATGACCCACGTCACCGTGCTGTCCTGCACCCTGTTCGCCGCGGTGTCCGGCTCGTCCGCCGCGACCACGGCGACCGTCGGGCGCATCGCCTCCGGCGAGCTGCTGACCCGCGGTTACGACCGGCGCCTGGTGCTGGGCTCGCTGGCCGGCGCCGGCACCCTGGGCTTCCTGATCCCGCCCAGCGTGATCATGATCATCTACGGGGTGCTGGCTCAGGAATCGATTCTCAAGCTGTTCATCGCCGGCATCATCCCCGGCGCGCTGCTGGCCCTGACCTTCATGGGCTACCTGGCCGTGGTGACCAGCCTGGACAAGACCAAGCTGGGCGATCCGCTGCCGCCGCTCAGCCTGCGCGCGCGCCTGGCGGCGACGCGCCACCTGCTGCCGGTCGGCCTGCTGATCCTCTGTGTCATCGGCTCGATGTACGCCGGCATCGCCAGCCCGACCGAGGCGGCGGCGGTCGGCGTGCTGGGCGCGGTGATCGTCGGTCTGCTGCAGGGCTCGTTGACGCGCGCCAACGGCTGGGAGGCGCTGATCCGCGCCGCCCGCACCTCCAGCATGATCGGGCTGATCATCGCCGGCGCGGTCTTCCTCTCGACGGCGCTCGGCTACCTCGGCATCCCGCGCTTCGTGGCCGAGCAGATCCGCGCGCTCGACCTCTCGCCGCTGGCGCTGATCCTGGTGCTGCTGATCTTCTACGTGCTGATCGGCTGCCTGATGGAGGGCATGTCGGCGATCGTGATGACCCTGCCGATCACCCTGCCGCTGGTGCTGGAGGCCGGCTACGACAAGGTCTGGTTCGGCGTCTTCATCGTGCTGGTGGTCGAGCTGGCGCAGATCACGCCGCCGGTCGGCTTCAACCTCTTCGTCATACAGGGGCTCACGGGCGACCGCCTCGGCTATATCGCCCGGGCGACGCTGCCCTTTTTCCTGATCCTCTTCTTCTTCACCCTGCTCGTCGCCGTGTTTCCCGGTATCGTCACCTTCCTGCCGGGCACCCTCTAGGACCGCCGCCGCCGACCCGCCATGGAGCCGCAAGTCCCGTCCTTCCCGCGCTTTCGCTGCGCCGCCGACCAGGCGGTGATCGTCGAGTTCGCCGAGACCATCGACCCGGCGGCCAACGCCCGGGTCATCGCGCTCGACGGTCGCCTGGCGGCGCAGCCGGTCGCGGGCGTCGTCGAGACCCTGCCGACCTACCGCTCGCTGATGGTGCGCTACGATCCGCTGCAGACCTCGGCGGCGCGCCTGATCGAGACCTTGCAGACCCACCTGGAGACCCTGGAGGCCGACCCGGCGGAGGGGCGGCTGTGGCACGTCCCGGCGGTCTACGGCGGCGCGGCCGGGCAGGATCTCGACGCCGTGGCCGCCTACCACGGCCTGACCAGCGAGGAGGTGATCGCCCTGCATCTGGCCGGCGAGTATCGGGTCTACATGATCGGCTTCATGCCCGGCTACGCCTACCTCGGCGGCCTCGACAGCCGGCTGCACACCCCGCGCCTGCAAACGCCGCGGCAGTTGACCGCCGCCGGCGGCCTGGCGATCGGCGGCCAGCAGGCCTCGATCAACTCGGTCGCCTCGCCCAGCGGCTGGCGCTTCATCGCCCGCACGCCGCTGCGGACCTTCGACCCGCGCCGCGCCGCGCCCTGCCTGCTGGCCGCCGGCGACCGCATCCGCTTCGTGCGGATCGGCGAAGGCGAAGCCGCGCGCCTGGACGCGCTGGCCGAGGCCGGCGAGGTGGTCGCCGAACCGGAGCCACGCGCATGAGCCGCCTGCTGGTCGAAGCGCCGGGGCTGAGCGACACGCTGCAGGACCTCGGGCGGATCGGCGTGCTGCGCCTGGGCATCTCCGGGTCGGGCGCGATGGACCGCCTGTCCCACCGCCTGGCCAATCGCCTGGTCGGCAATCCGCCGGAGGCGGCGAGCCTGGAGGTCGCCTTCCGCGGCGGCCGCTACCGGGCGGAGGGCGACTGCCTGGTGGCGGTGACCGGCGGCGACGTCGAGATCCTGGCCGACGGCGAGCCGCAGCGGCCCTGGAGCAGCTTCCTGCTGCGCGACGGCGCCCTGCTGGAGATCGGCAGCCTGCGCGACGCGGTCTACGGCTACCTGGCCGTGGCCGGCGGCTTCGAGGCCGAGGTCTTCTTCGACAGCCGCTCGACCCACAGCCGCTCCGGCCTCGGCGGTCACGGCGGCCGCGCCCTGACGGCGGGCGACGCGCTGCCCCTCGCCGCGGCCCCCGCCGCCGTCACCGCCGGGCGGCGCCTACTGCATCCGCCGCCGCGTCTCGGCCCGGCGGAGACGGCCCTGCGCGTCGTCCCCGGCCCGCAGGACGAGCTGTTCACCGCGGCGGCCTGGCAGGACTTCCTGAGCACGCCCTACCGGGTCACCGGCACGCGCGACCGGATGGGCATGGTGCTGGAGGGCAAGCCGCTGGCCCACCGGGACGGCTACAACATCGTCTCCGACGGCATCGTCTTCGGCTCCATCCAGGTGCCCGGCGCCGGCCTGCCGATGATCCTGCTGGCCGACCGGCAGCCGACCGGCGGCTATCCGAAGATCGCCACGGTGATCGGGGCCGACCTCGTCACGCTGGTGCAGGCCCCGCCGGGCACGGCGCTGCGCTTTCGCAGCGTCACCGTCGCACAGGCCGAGCGGGCGGCGGTCGCGGCGGCCGAGGCCGCCGCGCGGCTGGAGGCGGCGGCGGCCGCCGCGCCGGTCGACCTCTACTCCTCCGAGCATCTGCTGTCGGTCAATCTCATCGACGGCGTCGTCGGCCCGGAGCCGGCCTGAGCCGCCTTGCGGGCGCGCCCGCAAGGCCGCGACGCGGCGGTCGATGGGTTTGCCTGACGGCGCTCTCCTTCCACAATGGCGTCTCGTCGCCGGGCCGGCCCGCCGCGCCCGGCGGCCGACGCCTGCCCGAGGCGAAGGGGCGCGGGCCTCTTCTTGACTCGGTGTGTCATTGGTATACCATGGGGATGCCGCTCAATGGTGAAACGAAAGATTGAAGACGTGGCAACGCGCGATCAGAACGGAGCGGCGGCCCTCGACGGGCCGGCCGGGACGGCGGCCGGGCCGGGCTGGACCACGCCCGGGCGCGGCAGCCTGGCCGAGACCGCCCGCTCGCGCATCCTCGACCTGGTGCTCTCGCGCCAGGTCCGCGCCGGCGAGCCGCTGCAGGAGCGCCGCCTGGCCGACTGGCTGGAGATGTCGCGCACGCCGGTACGCGAGGCGCTGAACCACCTCGAGGTCGAGGGGGTGGTGCGGCGGCAGGGCAAGGCCCTGATCGTGCACGAGATCACCACCCGCGAAATGATGGAAATCTTCGCCGTGCGCGAGCAGCTCGAGGGCTTCGCGGTGCGCCTGGCGACGCCGAGCGTCGACCTCGCCGAGGTCGAGCGCCTGCAGGCGCAGGTGCGCGGGCTGACGACCGATCCGGCGCCGCCGCCCCAGGAGCATTGGGCGGTCGACGACGCGCTGCACGACCTGCCGGCCAAGGCGGCCGGCAACACGATCCTCGCCCGCTACATCGCCGATCTGCGCCTGCGCACGCGCATCTTCGACATGGAGCGGCTGCCGGACCGCTTCCGCCCCGGCTGCGAGGAGCACCTGGTGATTCTGAACGCCATGCACAGGCGCGACGCCGAGGCCGCGGTCGCCGCCATGCAGGCGCACATCCGCAACGCCCGCAGCGCCATTCTGGAGAAGCTGGCGCAATACTGAAGGCGACGCGCGCGCCGCGCCGCCGGCCCCTAGGACGGAGACGAGACGTGATCAACGAAGACAGCCGAGGCGCCTATGTCATCGCCGCCACGCCCTTCGACGAGGCGGGCAACCTCGACCTGGATTCGACCGACAGTCTCGTCGACTTCTACCTCGACAGGGGCGTGCACGGGCTGACCATCCTCGGCATGATGGGCGAGGCCCAGAAGCTGAGCGAGCAGGAGACGGAGACCTTCGTGGCGCGGGTGCTCAAGCGTGTCGACGGCCGGGTCCCGGTGATCGTCGGCACCAGCAATCCGGGCCTCGACAACCTGGAGCGGCTGTCCAAGCGGAGCTGCGAGGCCGGCGCGGCCGGCGTGATGATCGCCCCGCCGCCGCAGCTCAAGACGGAAACCCAGGTCCTGGCCTACTTCGACGCGGTCTTCGCCGCGCTCGGCCCGGACGTGCCGGTCTGCTTTCAGGACTTTCCCACTGTCACCGGCGTGCATGTCTCGGTCGACACCCTCAACGCGATGATCGCGCGCCATGCCAGCCTGGTGATGCTCAAGCACGAGGACTATCCGGGCCTGCGCAAGCTGACCGCGGTGCGCCGCGCGGCCGAGCGGGGCGAGACGCGCCGGATCTCGATCCTGGTCGCCAACGGCGGCCTGTTCTATCCGCTGGAGATGCGGCGCGGCGCCGACGGGGTGATGACCGGCTTCGCCTATCCGGAGATGCTGGTGCGCGTCTACGAGCTGTTCGAGCGGGGCGAGGCGGAAGCGGCGGAGGACCTCTTCGACCTCCACCTGCCGCTGCTGCGCTACGAGTTCCAGCAGGGCCCCGGCCTGGCGATCCGCAAGGAGGTGCTGCGCCGGCGCGGCGCCATCCGCTGCGCGGCGACCCGCCAGCCCGGCCCGCGGCTCGACGCCGACGAGCAGGCCGAGCTGACCACCCTCATGACCCGCCTGGAGCGCCATCTCGCCGCCCGTCCCGAGCTGCTGGGCGACCGCGGCGCCGCCTGAGCCTTTCTTCCCGCCCTCCGTCCAAGGGGATTTCGAACATGGATCTCGGTCTGTCCCAACGTCGCGCCCTGGTCTGCGCCTCCAGCGCCGGGCTCGGGCGCGCCTGCGCCGAAAGCCTGGCCGCCGAAGGCGTCGCCCTGACCCTGGCGGCCCGCCGCGAAGGCCCGCTGCGCGAAACCGCCGAGCACCTGCGCCAGACCTACGCGGTGCCGGTCACCGAGCTGGCCGTGGACGTCACCAGCCGCGCGGGACAGGCCGCCCTGCTGGAGGCCTGTCCGGACCCGGACATCCTGGTCACCAACGCCGGCGGCCCGCCGCCCGGCGACTTCCGCGACTGGGAGCGCGACGACTGGATCGCCGCGCTGGACGCCAACATGATCGCGCCGATCCTGCTGATCCGCGGCGTGGTCGACGGCATGATCGAGCGCCGCTTCGGGCGGATCGTCAACATCACCTCGGGCGCGGTGAAGGCGCCGATCGCGGCCCTCGGCCTGTCCAACGGCGCGCGCACCGGCCTGACCGGCTTCGTCGCCGGCCTGGCGCGCCAGGTCGCGCGGCACAACGTGACAATCAACAACCTGCTGCCCGGCCCCTTCGAGACGGCCCGCCTGGAGAAGACCCTGGCCGGCGCGGCCAAGGCCGCCGGCATCACCGTCGAGGAGGCGCGCGAACGCCGCCGCAGCGGCAATCCCAGCCAGCGCTTCGGCGACCCGGCGGAGTTCGGGGCCGCCTGCGCCTTCCTGTGCAGCGCCCAGGCCGGCTACATCACCGGCCAGAACCTGCTGCTCGACGGCGGCGCCTTCCCCGGAACGCTCTAGCCGCCCACCCCGGCCGCCCATCCGGGCCGCCCGCCCTGCCACGGCGCGGCCCGGCCCGTTTCCCGCCCCACCCGGAGGTCCCAGCCATGACCGGTCCCTTCAAAGGCGTTCTCGTCCCGGTCGTCACGCCGTTCGATGCCGACCTGGCGCCCGACAGCAAGCGCTTCGTCGCACTCTGCCAGGCGCTGCTCGACGCGGGGGCGGCCGGCTTGGCCGTCTTCGGCACCACCAGCGAGGCGAACTCGCTGACCGCCGGCGAGCGCAAGGCGCTGCTGCAGGAGCTGGTCGCCGCCGGGGTGCCGGGGGCGCGCCTGATGCCGGGGATCGGCGCCTGCTCCTTCATGGAGACGGTGGAGCTGCTGACCCAGGCGGCCGAGCTGGGCTGCGCCGGCGCGCTGATGCTGCCGCCCTTCTACTACAAGGGCGCGGCGGCCAGCGACGCGGGCCTGTTCGACTTCACCGCCGAGGTGCTGCGCCGCACCGAGGGGGCCGAGACCGCGCTCTACCTCTACCACATCCCGCCGGTCGCCCAGGTCGGCTGGTCGGCGCCGCTGATCGCCCGGCTGCGCGAGGCCTTCGGGCCGCGCATCGCCGGCCTCAAGGACTCCTCGGGCGACTGGAGCAACACCCAGGCGCTGCTCGAGGGCTTCACCGACTTCGACGTCTTCCCCGGCTCCGAGGTCTTCCTGCTGCAGGGTCTGCGCGCCGGCGGCGCCGGGTGCATCACCGCGACCGGCAACCTCAATCCGGCCGGGATCGACGCGGTGTTCCAGGCCGCCGCGCGCGGCGACGCCGAGGCCGAGGCCCTGCAGGAGCGGGCCAGCCAGGTCCGCCGCAGGGTGCAGGACGCCGGCGCGCTGATCCCGACGATCAAGGCCTACCTCGCGCTGAAGTCGGGCGACCCGGCCTGGGCGCGGGTCCGGCCGCCCCTGCGCGCCGCCGACGCCGAGGCGGTGCGGCGCCTCGACCGCGACCTCGACGCGCTCGGCTTCGACTTCTCCCTGCGGCTCTAGGGAGCGACGCGAGGGATGCGCTGCCTGCTGGTCCAACCCATTCACCCGGCGGGGCGGGACCGGCTGATGGCCGCCGGCGTCGAGCTGTGCACGCCGGCCTCGACCCGGCCGGCCGACCTGGCCGCGGCCCTGGCCGACTGCACGGCGGTGATCACCCGCGACGCCGGCCTGCCGGCCGAGGCCATCGCCGCCGCGCCGCAGCTTCGCGTCATCGTCTCCCACGGCGCCGGCATCGACGCCATCGCCGTGGCCGCCGCGGCCCAGCGGGGTATTCCCGTGGCCAACACGCCGGGCACCAACGCCCAGTCGGTGGCCGAGCTGACCGTCGCTCTCGCCCTGGCCGCGGCCCGCCGCCTGCCGGCGGCCGAGCGGGCGCTGCGCGCGGGCGACGGGTCGTTTCGCGAGCGCCACCGTTTCTTCGAGCTGGCCGGCCGCCGCGCGCTGATCGTCGGCTTCGGCGCCATCGGGCGGCGCAGCGCGCGGATCCTCGCTCAGGGCTTCGGTCTCGACATCCTGGTCTGCGCCCCGCGCGTCGACACCGCCGAGCTGAGCCGGCTCGGCTACCGCCGCGCGGCGGATTTGCACGCGGGGCTGGCCGCCGCCGACCTGGTCTGCCTGCACGCCCCGCTGACGGACGAGACCCGCGGCCTGCTCGACGCCGCGGCCTTCGCCCGGCTTCCGCAGGACGTGCTGCTGGTCAACACCGCGCGCGCCGGCCTGATCGACGAGCCGGCCCTCCTCGCCGCGCTCGATGCCGGCCGCGTGGCGGCCGCCGGCCTCGACGTGTTGGCGCCGGACAGCCCCTTGCGCGACCATCCCGACGTGATCCTCACGCCCCACCTCGGCGGCTCGACCGAGGAGAGCCTGGCACGCACCGCCCTGGCCGCGGCCGACTGCGTCCTCCAGGCCCTCGCCGGCCAGCATCCCGACAGCATTGTGAATGCCGCCTGCCTGGATGGCGCCGCGCGCGCCGGGAGCGCCGGCGCATGAGCGCGATCGGCCAGACCATCGACCGCCTCTTCGCCGCGCTGGCGCCGATCAGCCGGCCCGGCGAGGGCGTCACGCGGCCGGCCTACAGCGCCGAGGAGCAGGCCGCCCACGACCTGATGGCGCGCGAGGCGGCGGCTCTCGACCTGGAGGTCGCCGCCGATGCGATCGGCAACCTCTACATGACCCTGCCCGGCCGCGACCGCGCGCGCCCCGGCATCGTGATCGGCTCGCACCTGGACAGCGTGCCCGGCGGCGGCGCCTACGACGGCGCGGCCGGGGTGGTCGCCGGCCTCGCCCTGGCGGCGGCGCTGCGCGCGGAGGACGCGCGCCCGCCGGTCGACCTCACGGTCATGGCGGTGCGCGCGGAGGAGAGCGTCTGGTTCCCCGTCTCCTACCTCGGCTCGCGCGGGGCGCTCGGACGCCTGGAGCCGGCGGCGCTGGCGGCGCGGCGCAGCGACACCGGGCAGACGCTCGAGCAACACCTGCGCGCGGCGGGCTTCGACCCGGAAGCGATCCGCCACGGCCGCGCCGCGCTGTCGCCCGAGCGCGTCGGCGCCTACCTGGAGGTGCATATCGAGCAGGGGCCGGTGCTGCAGCAGCGCGGTCTCCCGCTCGGCCTGGTGACCGGCATCCGCGGCGGCCTGCGCTTCCGCGAGGCCCGGATCACCGGCGCCTGGTCCCACTCCGGCGCCACGCCGCGCGCCCTGCGCCAGGACGCCGGCCTCGCCCTGGCGGAGGTCATGAGCGGCGTCGAGCGGCTGTGGGACGAGGCCGAGGCGGCCGCGCGCGACCTGGTCGCCACCTTCGGCATCTTCGGCACCGAGCCGGCGCGCCACGCCTTTTCCAAGGTGCCGGGCGAGGTGAACTTCTGTCTGGATCTGCGCAGCAGCGAGGCGGCGCTGCTGGACGAGCTGCCCGCGCGCCTGACGGCGCTGGCCGCGCAGGTCGGCGCACAGCGGCGGGTCGCGGTCGAGCTCGGCCCGATCAGCCGCAGCCAGCCCGCGCGCATGGACGACGGCCTGCGCCGGCGCCTCGCCGCGGCCGCCGCGGCGGCCGAGCTGCCCGTGCTGGAGCTGCCGAGCGGCGGCGGGCACGACGCCGCCGCCTTCGCCCAGGCCGGCATTCCCGCCGGCCTGGTCTTCGTGCGCAACGACCACGGCAGCCACAACCCCGACGAAGCCATGGACCATGCCGACCTGGCGCTGGCGGTGGAGCTGCTGCGCGCCACCCTGCGCGCCTGGCCCGAGGCCGCCGCCGACCGCTGACCCGCCCGTAGAAGGACCCTTCGCCATGACCGCCCCGCCCCTCGACGAGACGATCCGCAGCACGCTGGCCGCCGTCTCCACCGCGACGCTCACCACCGTCCTGCTCAAGCGCGGCCTGCGCAACGTCTGGATCCGCGGCGCCATGCCGCTGCGCGCCGACCAGCCCCGCCTGGTCGGGCCGGCCTTCACGCTGCGCTTCGTCCCGGCGCGCGAGGACCTCGCCACGCCGGCCTCCTGGGCCTCGCCGCACTCGACCCGCGCGGCCATCGAAGCGCTGCCGGAGGGCTGCATGCTGGTGGCCGACGCCATGGGCCTGCGCGACGCCGGCATCTTCGGCGACATCCTCTGCACCCGCATCCGCAAGAAGGGCGCGCTCGGCCTGGTCACCGACGGCGCGGTGCGCGACCTGGAGGGCGTGCTGGACTCGCAGCTTCCGGTCTGGAGCGCCGGCGCGGCCGCGCCGCCGTCGGTCGGCGCCCTGACCTTCGTCGGCTGGGGCGAAACCGTCGGCTGCGGCGGCGTGGCGGTGGTGCCCGACGACGTGATCGTGGCCGACCGCGACGGCGCCGTGGTGGTGCCGGCCGCCATGGCAGCCGAGGTCGCCGAGGCGGCGGCCGAGCAGGAGCGCTTCGAGGACTGGGCCCTGGCCGAGGTGCAGGCCGGCGCCAAGCTGCCCGGCCTCTACCCGCCGAACGAGGAGACCCAGCGCCGCTACGCCGAGAGCCGCAAGGCCGCGCGCGACTGACCCCCGGGCGCACCGCGCCCCTCTCCCGGCCACGCCCCTCCGGCCGCCACGCCCTTTCCCTCCCGCCGCGCCCGCCCGGCGCGCTCCGCAAGGATGCCTCCCATGCCCCTGGTCGCCACCGCGCTCTCGCAAATCCAGCCCTCGCCGACCATTGCCATCACCGTGCAGGCCGCCGAGCTCAAGCGCGCCGGCCGCGACATCATCGGCCTCAGCCAGGGCGAGCCGGACTTTCCCACGCCGCGCAACGTCAAGGACGCCGCCATCGCGGCGATCGAGGCGAACCGCACCGGCTACACCGCCCCCGACGGCATTCTGGAGCTCAAGCAGGCGATCGCCGGCAAGCTGGCGCGCGACCAGGGGCTGGACTACGCCACCGCCCAGATCACCGTCGGCGCCGGCGCCAAGCAGGTGCTCTACAACGCCCTGCGCGCGACCCTGGAGCCGGGCGACGAGGTGATCGTGCCGGCGCCCTACTGGGTCAGCTACACCGACATGGTGCGCCTGTGCGGCGGCGTGCCCGTCGAGGTCGCCTGCCCGCTGGACAGCGGCTTCAAACTGACGCCCGAGGCGCTGGAGGCGGCGATCACCGACAGGACCAAGTGGCTGCTGTTCAACTCCCCCAGCAACCCGAGCGGCGCCGGCTACGGCCGGGCGGAGATCCAGGCCCTGGCCGAAGTGCTGCTGCGTCACCCGCAGGTGCACCTGCTGAGCGACGACATCTACGAGCACATCGCCTTCGCGCCCTTCGTCTTCGCCAGCCCGCCGCAGGTCGAGCCGCGGCTCTACGAGCGCACGCTGATCGTCAACGGCGTGTCCAAGGCCTATGCCATGACCGGCTGGCGCATCGGCTACGGCGCCGGGCCGGCGCCCTTGATCAAGGCCATGGGCAAGCTGCAGTCGCAGTCGACCTCCAACCCCTGCTCGATCAGCCAGTGGGCGGCGGTCGAGGCCCTGAGCGGCCCGCAGGACTACATCGCCAGCGCCCGCGACGCCTTCCAGCGCCGGCGCGACCTGGTCGTCGGCCTGCTGGGCGAGGCCGAGGGGCTGAGCTGCCCGCGGCCCGACGGCGCCTTCTACGTCTACCCCTCGATTGTCGGCTGCCTGGGCAAGACCACCGCCGACGGCCGGCGCCTCGCGAGCGATACCGACTTCGCCTCGGCCCTGCTGGACCAGGAGGGCGTCGCCGTGGTCCCCGGCGCCGCCTTCGGCCTGAGCCCGCACATCCGGATCAGCTACGCCACCTCCGACGCGGTGCTGACGGAGGCCTGCGCGCGGATCCAGCGCTTCTGCGCCGGACTGCGGTAACCGCCCCCGGCGGTCCGGGGCGCCGCCTCAGCCGGCCTTCAGGCCGGCGAAGAAGAGCCCCACGAGCCGCGTCGCGTCCTCCGGCATGCGGAAGTCGCCGGGCGCGCGCAGATAGTCCATGTGCAGCCCAAGCATGTAGCCATGCAGGCTCAAGGCCAGCAGACGCGGGCGCCGGTGCGGCGGCAGCCGCCCGGCCTCCTGCTGGCGGGCGAAGAAGTGGCTGAGCGCCGCCACCGCCTGGTCGCGCTGGCGCCGCTCGCGCTCCGCGAGCCCCGGCAGCCCGGTGTCGAACTCGCATTTGAGCAGCAGCACCGTGTAGACGCGCTGCAACCGGGGATCGACGGCGAGCCGCTCCAGGGCGTCGACGCAGAGAGCCTCCAGCTCCTCGAAGGACCCGCCCGAGGCCACCAGCCCGTAGAAGCTCTGCTCCATCGGCAGGCGCACCCGCGCAACCACCGCATTCAGCAGGTCCGTCTTGTTCTGGAAGTGCCAGTAGATGGCGCCGCGCGTGACGCGGGCCTCGCGGGCCACCTGCTCCAGGGTGGTCGCGCTCACGCCGCGCGCGAAGAAGACCCGTTCGGCGGCGTCGAGCAGGCTCTCGCGTGTCGCCTGGGCCGCTGCCTTCGTCCGTCGAATGGGAGACTCCTCGTCACCGCGGCCGCACGATTTCGGCAAACCGGCGACGGCCTTTAAAGTTTACATACACGCTCGTATGTATAGGCTAGCCGACGTAACGTCATCCCACAAGCCGACGTGCGCGGTCGGGTGAGAGCGGCAGGGCCCAGGTTTCGATCCGAGGCATCGAGCCCGGCCTTGCGGCCGCGCTGGGGCGTGGCCGCAAGGCCGGCGAACGGCGTGCGGCAGCCCCCGCCCTCGAAGCGCAGGTGCAGGAGATACGAGATATGTGGTGCAGCTTGGCCCCTTCGGCGCGACGCGGCGAACCGCCGGCACGGCAGCGAATTCTGGCCGCGGCGTTGCTGCTGGCCGGCCTGGCCGCCGCGGTCCTGACGGCCGGCCTAGACGCGGCCCGCGCCCAACAGGGCGGCGAGGCCCCGCCGCCGCCGGTCAAGGTCGTGACCGCGACCGCCAGCGACGTCGAGGTCTTCGAGGAGTATGCCGGCCGCGTGCGCGGTGCCCGCGAAGTCGAGGTGCGCGCGCGGGTCGAGGGCATCCTGCTCGAACGCCGCTACCAGGAGGGCCAGGTGGTCGAGACGGGCGATGCGCTCTTCGCGATCGACCCGGAACCCTTCGAGGTCGCGCTTCAAGGCGCCGAGGCCGAGCGCGAGCGCGCCACCGCCAGCCTGCGCCAGGCGCAGCGTCAGTGGGAGCGCATCTCCAGCCTGTTCGACCGCGCCGCCGTCAGCGAGAGCCAGCGCGATTCGGCGCTGGCCGAGCTCGAACTGGCCCGGGCTCAGGTCGCCCAGGCCGAGTCCCAGGTGCGCCGCGCCCAGCTCGAACTCGACTACACCGACGTGGCGGCGCCGGTCTCGGGCATCACCAGCCGCGAAGCCGTGCCGGAAGGCAGTCTGGTCGAGCGCGGCACCCTGTTGACGACGATCCTGCAGCAGGACCCGGTGCATGTGAACTTCGCCCTGCCGGAGGACGACGCCGAGCTGCAGCGCGCCGCGCGCCGCGCCATGGGCCGGGCCGGCGAGAACGGCAGCCTGCGGCGGGACGCGACGCTGATTCAGTCGGACGGGATGGCCTACGGCATCGAGGGCGTGGTCGACTTCACCGCCAGCGCCATCGACCCGCGCACCGGCACGGTGTCGGCCCGCGCGATCTTCGCCAACCCGCAGGGCCTGATCGTGCCCGGCCAGTTCGTACGCGTGCGCATGCTGCTGCAGACGCTGGAGCAGGTGATCACCCTGCCCGAGGCCGCGATCAGCCAGGGGCCCGGCGGCACCCGGGTCTTCGTGGTCGACGACGCCGACACGGTGCAGGCGCGCGACGTGCGCCTGGGGCCGGTCGTGCAGGGGCAGCAGGTGATTCTGGAAGGGCTGTCCCCCGGCGCGCGGGTGATCGTCGAAGGCCAGGTGGCGGTGCGCCCCGGCATGACCGTCAAGCCGTCGCCGGCCGAGGCGGAGCAGGCAGACGAGGCCGGCGCCGAGTCCGACACGGCCGCGTCACCCCCCGCGGAGTCGGCCGAGGCCGCGGACGGAGGAGCCCGGTAGTGCTGCGTTTCTTCATCGACCGCCCGATCTTCTCGGCCGTCATCTCCATCGTCATCGTGCTGGCGGGGCTGGCGGCGCTGCGCGCCCTGCCGGTCGAGCAGTACCCCGACGTCATCCCGCCACAGATCGTCGTCAACGCCAGCTTCCCCGGCGCCAGCGCCGAGGTGCTCGCCAGCTCGGTCGCCGCGCCGCTGGAGCAGGAGATCAACGGCGTCGACAACATGCTCTACATGGAGTCGACCAGCACCGACGCCGGCATGCTCAGCATCGTCGTCTCCTTCGAGATCGGCACCGACCCGGACCAGGCGACGATCAACGTCAACAACCGGGTGCAGGCCGCCCTGTCGCGCCTGCCGCAACAGGTGCGCAACCAGGGTGTGCGCGTCGAAGCGCGCTCGACCAACATTCTGATGGTGCCGGTGCTCTACTCGCCCGAGGGCACCTACGACCCGCTGTTCATCAGCAACTACGCGCTGCTCAACGCGCTGGACGAGCTGGTGCGCATCCCCGGCGTGGGCGACGCCTCGCTGTTCGGCGCGCAGGACTACTCCATGCGGATCTGGCTGCGCCCGGACAAGCTGGCGCAGGCGGACCTCACCCCCTCCGACGTGGCCGCGGCGATCCGCGAGCAGAACGCCCAGTTCGCCGCCGGCCGGCTGGGCGCCGAGCCCTCGCCCGAGGGCCAGGCCTTCACCTTCGCGGTGACGACGCGCGGCCAGATGAACAGCGCCGCGGAGTTCGAGGAGATCATCCTGCGCGCCGACGAGGACGGCGGCGTGCTGCGCCTGGGCGACGTCGCCCGGGCCGAGCTGGGGGCGCAGGACTACTCCTTCTCCGCGACCTACAACGGCCGCCCGTCGGTGCCGCTCGGCGTCTATCTGCAGCCCGGCGCCAACGCCCTGGAGACGGCGAGCGCGGTGCGCGCGGCGCTGGAGGATCTCTCCAGCCGCTTTCCCGAGGACCTGACCTACGCCGTCCCCTACGACACGACCGAGTTCGTCGACGTGTCGATCCGCGAGGTCTTCGTCACGCTGCTGATCGCCGTCGCCCTGGTGGTGCTGGTCACCTTCGCCTTCCTGCAGCACCTGCGCGCGACCCTGATCCCCGTGGCGGCGATCCCGGTCTCCCTGATCGGCACCTTCGCCGGCATGCTGGCGCTCGGCTTCTCGGTCAACCTGCTGACCCTGTTCGGCCTGGTGCTGGCGATCGGCATCGTGGTCGACAACGCCATCATCGTGCTGGAGAACGTCGACCGGCTGATGAAGGAAAAGGGGCTGCGCGCGCGCGACGCCTCGGTCGAGACCATGAAGCAGGTCGCCGGCGCGGTGATCGCCTCGACCCTGGTGCTGGTCGCGGTCTTCGCGCCGGTCGCCTTCCTGGGCGGCCTGACCGGCGAGCTCTACCGCCAGTTCGCCGTGACCATCGCCATCTCCGTCGTGGTCTCGGGGGTCGTCGCGCTGACGCTGACGCCGGCCATGTGCGCGCTGCTGCTCGACCGCCAGCCGAAGGCCGCGCCGGCTTTCTTCCGCTGGTTCAACGCCGGGCTGGACCGGGTGACGCGCGGCTTCGGCGCCGCCGTCGACCTGCTGCTGCGACGCGCCGTGATCGGCCTGGCGCTGTTCGTCGCGGTGGTCGCCGGCGCCGTCGTGCTGTTCGAGCGGCTGCCCGGCGGCCTGGTGCCGCAGGAGGACCAGGGCGTCGCCCTGGTGGCGCTGCAACTGCCGCCGGCCGCCGCCCTGGGCCGCACCGAGGCGGCGCGCGACGCCCTCTCGGAGCGGCTGATGGCGGTCGAGGAGATCGAGGACTTCTCGGCCTTCGCCGGCTTCGACATCCTCTCCTCCTCCCTGCGCACCAACGCCGGCGTGGGCTTCGCCAACCTGTCCCACTGGGACGAGCGCACGGAGCCGGGCCAGAGCGCGCAGGCCCTGGCCGGCCGGATCATGGGCATCGGCACCCAGATCCCCAGCGCCAACGTGATCTCCTTCGTGCCGCCGCCGATCATGGGGCTGTCGCTGACCGGCGGCGTCGAGGGCTACCTCCAGGTCCGCGGCAACGCCACGCCCGAGCGCATCAACGCGCTGGCCGGAGAGATCACCGCCGCCGGCAACGCCCGGCCCGAGCTGGTCAACGTGCGCACAACGCTGCAGACCGACATCCCGCGCTACAGCGCCACGGTCGATCGCGAGAAGGCGCGCGCCGCCGGCGTGCCGGTCGACCAGATCTTCGAGACCATGCAGAGCACCTTCGGCTCGCTCTACGTCAACGACTTCTCGCTGGCCGGGCGCAACTGGCAGGTCAACCTGCAGTCGGAAGCCGAGTTCCGCAGCCACCCGGAGGATCTGCGCCGGGTCTTCGTGCGCTCCACCTTCGGCGAGCTGGTGCCGCTCTCCTCCTTGATCGAGATGGAGCGGCAGCCGGGGCCGGACCTGATCAACCGCTTCAACATCTACACTGCCGCCAAGCTGACGGCGGAGCCGGCGCCCGGCTACACCACCGCCCAGGCGAAGGCGGCGTTGGAGGCGGTGGTCGCCGAGACCGCGGCCGGCGCCACCCAGCTGGGCTGGATCGGCGAGGCCTTCCAGCTCGACGCCGCGGCCGGCGCCGGCGGCCTGGCCTTCGGCCTGGGGCTGCTGATGGTCTTCCTGATCCTGGCCGCGCAGTACGAGCGCTGGGCCCTGCCGCTGGCGGTGGTCGCCGCGGTGCCCTTCGCCGTGCTGGGCGCGGTCCTGGCCGTCACCCTCAGCGGCTTTCCCAACGACGTCTACTTCCAGGTCGGCTTGCTGGTGCTGATCGGGCTGGCCGCCAAGAACGCGATCCTGATCGTCGAGTTCGCCGCCCAGAACCGTCGCGAAGGCCTGTCGGCGACCGAGGCGGCCAGCACGGCGGCGCGCCAGCGCTTCCGCGCCATCATGATGACGGCGCTGACCTTCATCATCGGCTGTCTTCCGCTGGTCTTCGCCAGCGGCGCCGGCGCCGCCAGCCGCCAGGAAATCGGCACGGTGGTGGTCGGCGGCATGGTCGCGGCGAGCTCGCTCGCCCTGCTGTTCGTGCCGCTGGCCTACCGCCTGGTCGACCAGCTCTCCGACCGCCGCAAGGCCCGCACGACCAAGGGGGGGACGGCGGCGTAGGGCCCGCCGCCGATTGCGGGCAGTCTCTCCGGCTGTTTCAGAAGGGAGAGGCTGGGCATATGGCTGGGGCGCCAGGAAACTCAGCACGAAGATTCTCCGGCGTTGGAAACCAACAACTTGTTGATTTGGCACAGGTTCTCCGTAATGAAGTGTTACGTCAGCCGATTACGGCGAGCTGCTACGGAGTCCCCAGGTGTCACTGGCTACGAACATCGTGCGGCGCGGGGCACGCTATTATGTCCGCGTAGCGGTTCCCGCCGATCTACAGGGTGCGCTCGGACGGAAAGAGATTTGGAAGACGCTGGGCACATCGAGCCCTAGTGAAGCGCGCAGACTTGCTCCTGGGCTGTTGGAGTCCGTGCATCGACTGTTCGAGGAGCAGCGCGCCAAGATCGCTCCAAGCGCCGATGCTGTCGCAAATGCTGTCTGGGAGTTCTACAGGCGCGAGCTCGTTCTGGACGAACATGATCGGCTGCACATCGCCGGTAGTCGCACGCGCGCCGAAATCGGCCCTATGTTTCGCGAGTTTGAACTGCCCGAGCTGCGCAAGCATTTGGCAATCGGTGAAACTGCACTCGTCGAATGGGCTGCTGACGAGATCGTTGAGCGTGAGGGATGGACATTCGAGAAGGGCGGTCTGCCATATCGACGGCTTTGTCAGGCTCTTCTCAAGGCGAAGATTGAGGCTGTAAGCCGTCAGCAGGAACGCGACGCCGGCGACTTTTCCGGTCAGCCGCATCCAAACATGCTGCCGCAGTTGATCGATGGGGCGCCCGCTGACGACAAGGCGCATCCGGGTACCGGACTTCGGTCGCTATACGAGCGCTATGCAAAGGAGCAAGCCGAGCGGGTTACAAGCGACACGCTTGAGCAGAACCGAAAAATCATCGAGCTTTTCGTCGCTTTCGTTGGCGAGGGCGCGACGGCACGGGCAATGACGCGAAAGAACGTGGCGGCATGGAAAGACCTGCTGGCCGAGTGGCCGATCAAGGCGGCGGAGGTTGGCGAGTTCAAGGGTAAGAAGCCAAAGCAGATCGTCGAGATGAATAAGCGGCTCGGTCGCCCTACGATCTCATCGAGAACCATCAACAAGTATCTTACGGCTCTGAGCGCTTTTTGCAGATGGCTCAAGCACCGAGGTGAGATCGCCGAAAACCCGGTCGAGGGAAATCTGATACCGACCGATAAAACGCGAACTTCCGTACAGCCTTATACGAACGAGCAGCTTAATCTCATTTTTCGCTCGCCAGTCTATTGTGGTTGTCTCTCAAGCGACCGCGATCATCTTCCCGGGTCACATCAGATCACGGATCACCGGTACTGGTTGCCTCTCATGTCGCTGTTCAGTGGCGCGAGACTGGGAGAGCTATGTCAGCTTCTGCTGACCGACATTCGGGAAGAGGATGGCCGCTGGGTCATGCACATCACGACTGAGGACGATCCCGACAAGAGACTGAAAAGCAAGAACGCCTACCGCACCGTCCCGCTTCATGCATGTCTTGTGCGGCTTGGGTTGCTCGAACGACGCGAGCGGCTGAAAGAAGCCGGCGCAAAGCGTCTCTTCCCCGAATTGAAGCCTGACGCCCGTGGCTTCTTGTCTGGCCGCGTCTCGCGCTGGTATGGCCGCTACGCGGTTCGCGTCGGAGTGAAACATGACAAGTCTGTCAATTTTCACTCGTTCCGGCACTCGTTCATCGACGCGCTTCGGCGCGCTGGTCACTATCAGGCTGAGTTTCAGCCTTTGATCGGTCATGGGAACCGGACCGTGACTGACCGCTATGGGCGATTACCGGACGGGACAATAGAGAGGCGTGCTCAAATGATCGATAGCATTCGGTATGACGGGCTCGATCTCGATCATCTTTTGTCGAGAACCACCAAGATCGTATGAAGCATTTTTGTTTCAGGGGCTTCGAATGTCGGTCTAGCGTCAAGCTAACGTCAATCGATTATCGAGAATATTTTGATATTGGCTTGGCCGTCGCTTCTGCGCGAAATGCGCTGCTTCCGCTCCGTCACTGCTGTTGATCTATGTCCAAAAGCGAAATCCGAAAAGATCGTCTAAACATTCACAGAGACGTACAGACTCTGCGGCTTCTCTTGATTTCCGGGCTGCTTCCAACCGTTCGTCGGATACGTCGTCTAGAGCATTTTCCGACCTGCTGGAGTCGAAGGGGATTCCCATGCGTCGAGAAATGTGATTCACGATGTAGGCTGGTGGAGGAGGCCAGCTTGCATGACGCGACCTCTTTCGAACGACCTAAGACAGCGCGTGATCCGTGCGGTGGAAGGCGGGCTCTCCTGCCGAAGGGCCGCGGATCGGTTCGGGATTGCCCCCTCGACGGCGATCAAGTGGATGGATCGCTATCGACGGCTCGGGCACACCGAGCCCCGGCCGCTGGGCGGCGACCGCCGTTCGCACCGGATCGAAGTCTATGCCGACGAACTCCTGGCCCTGATCGACGAACGGCCGGACATCACTCTGGAGGAGATGGCGGCGCATCTCGAAGAGGCCCATGGCGCCGTCTTCTCGTTGAGCACGATCTGGCGTTTGCTGGACCGGCATGGCCTCAGCTTCAAAAAAAACCGCGCATGCATCCGAGCAGCAGCGGGCTGACGTGCTACGTCGCAGGCGCGCCTGGTTCGCACGGCAGATCGAGCTCCTGCCCGAGCGTCTTGTCTTCATCGACGAAACCGGAGCCTCCACCAAGATGGCGCGCCGCTACGGCCGCGCGCCAAGAGGCGAACGCTGTCGGGCGCCCGTCCCGCACGGCCACTGGAAGACGACCACCTTCGTCGGCGCGCTCCGTCTCGACGGCATGACCGCTCCCATGGTCCTTGATGGCCCGATGCACGGCCAAGCCTTCATCGCCTATGTCGAACAAGTTCTGATCCCGCCCCTCAATCCTGGCGATGTCGTCGTCATGGACAATCTACCGGCCCACAAACCCATCGCCGTCCGCGAGGCCATTGAAGCCGCCGGAGCCGAACTGCTCTACCTCCCGCCCTACAGTCCCGACTTCAATCCGATCGAGATGGCATTCTCAAAGCTCAAGGCCTTCCTCAAGAAGATCGCAGCCCGCACCGTCGACGACCTCTGGGACGCCATCGCCGAAGCCGTCGACATCTTCACGCCGGATGAGTGTGAAAACTACTTCGCTGCTGCCGGATATGACCGTGATTGATCGGAAAATGCTCTAGCTCGGTGGTGCTGATTGCCGGTTGTCGGAACGCGTTCACCACGTCACCCACGAACCAGGGCGGCGGTTGTGTGCGCGGGAAACAGGTGAAGCTAACCGTCACTGGATTTGATCGCTCGCAGCGAGCTCGCTTAGCTCCGGATTTACTTGCTGTCTACTCATGCGCAGTAATCTGCCCATCTTGCGCCTGGAGGTCTACAACGCATCGAGATAGTTGCCGGCGGCCACTCTTGTGGTGGACCAGTTTTAGCCTTGCTGTGATTCGCTTGGGTTGTGACATTTTCTCTATATCAGATTTGCTCACCATCAAATCCGAATAAATATCTTTTGTGATATCAGATGTTTTTGCCTCGGATCTTGCTTCACCACGTACTAGGCTAAACCACTCAAAGCCGTTATTTATCCAAAAACCAGCAGGAATTTTGACGTACGGGCCATGCGTTTCTTTGCGTCCCCAAATCTGCACGTCTGCATCAACGGCAGCTTGCTGTAATGCGCGAGTGTAAGGTGTGACAGCATCAGTTTTGCATATTACATCTTCCAAAAAATCGCAGTCCCACTTTCCTAGCGCTAGATAAGCAAGGGCTTCCGTCAGAGACACGTCCCGTTTTGGTAGCGAATACTCTTCATTCTTATTTGTATTCCGCGACACAAGCCAGGATATCACGGCGCCCAGGAACAAAATGACGGCAACTGAATAGCAGGCGTAGCCCAGCCATTGTGGAATTTTCGGCCACATCATGGGCGTAACCAGCAAAACGATTTCGACAGCGCTCACAAGCGCCAGCTTTGCCCAAGGTCCCATTCAGGCAGCATAGCCTTCCTCCGACGGCTATGCAGCATCGTGACACCCCTACGTGCATTTGCTGCATAGTGCCGCGAATTTGCAGCAGAGGACTGCTACGGCTATCTACGTTTGGGAGGTCCGGCGCAAGATTTAAGTATCTGATTTTATTTAAAAAAACCAAACTGGCTGGGGCGCCAGGATTCGAACCTGGGATCACGGGACCAAAACCCGTTGCCTTACCGCTTGGCTACGCCCCAGCAGCGGCGAGGCAGAACCTAGCGAGCGGCGGGGCGCTCGGCAAGATGTCGGCCCCGGCTTTCGCGGCCGCCGGCCGGGGCGTCTCAGCGGCCGGCGATCGCGTCGCTCATCAGCGGCGCGGCGCGCACCCACCAGTGCGGCTGGGCGGCGGCTAGCAGCGCGGCGGCGCGGCGCGCCTCGGCCTCGCCGGCGTAGAGCCCGAAGCAGGTCGCGCCGGAGCCGCTCATGCGCGCCAGCAGACAGTCCGGCGTGGCCGCCAGGGCCTCCAGCGCCGCCGGGATCGCCGGCTCCAGCGCGCAGGCCGCGGCCTGCAGGTCGTTGCGCCCGCGCGCCAGCCAGGCGGCCAGGGCGGCGGCGTCGCGCGGCGGCGTCTGCCAGCGCAGCGGCGCGGAGAAGCCGCCGCTGCGCGCGCGGAAGACGCTGGCGGTCGACAGCGCCACGCCCGGGTTGGCCAGCACCAACCAGGCCGGCGGCAGCGGTCCGGCCGGCGCCAGGGTCTCGCCGATACCGCCCATCCAGGCCGGCCGGCCGTAGAGGCAGACCGGCACGTCGGCGCCGACCGCCGCGCCGATGCGCTGCAGCTCCTCCTCCGACAGCCCGCAGCCCCACAGGGCGTCGAGCGCAATCAGCGCGGCGGCCGCGTCGCTGGAGCCGCCGCCCAGCCCGGCCGCCACCGGCAGGCGCTTGTCGAGGCGCAGGCGCGCGCCGGGCCGCGTCGCCGCGTCGGGCGGCGCCGCCGTATCGCGCAGCAGCCGCGCGGCACGCAGCACCAGGTTGTCGGCGCCCGCCCCCATGGCCCCGGCACCGGGGCCGCGCTCCTCCAGGCCGAGGGTCTCGGCCGGCGCGACCTCCAGACAGTCGCCGACCCCGGCGAAGACCACCAGGCTGTCGAGCAGGTGGTAGCCGTCGGCCCGCTTGCCGAGCAGGTGCAGCGTCAGGTTGACCTTGGCGGGCGCGGGATAGGCCGGCATCGCGCGCCTAGAGATCCTCGCCCTCGGGCGGCAGGCCGGCGTCCAGCTTGCGCGCGATCGCCTCGGCCTGGCCCTCCTCGGTCGGGTCCAGCGAGAGGGCGCGCTGCCACTGCACCCGGGCCTCGCGCTTGCGGCCGGTGCGCCAGTAGGCGTCGCCCAGGTGGTCGTTGATCGTCGGGTCCATCGGCTTCAGCTCGATGGCGTGCTCGAGCTGCTCGACCGCCTCGGCGTAGCGGCCGAGGCGGTAGTAGACCCAGCCGAGGGAGTCGACGATGTAGCCGTCCTGGGGCCGCAGTTCGACCGCCTTGATCAGCATCTCCTCGGCCCGCTCCAGGTTCTTTTCCTGCTCGACCCAGGAGTAGGCGAGGTAGTTGAGCACGTAGGGCTGCTCGGGGCTGAGCTCCAGCGCCTTGAGGAAGTCGGCCTCCGCCTTCGGCCACTGCTTGGAGCGCTCGTAGGCGATGCCGCGGAAATAGAGCAGCGCCCAGTGGCGCTCCTGCAGACTGTCGAGCCGGGCGACCGCCTGCTCGTAGGCCTCGGCGGCCGGCTCCCAGTTCTCCTGGCTGCGCTCGAAGTTGCCGATGCGGTACCAGGGCTCGAAGCGCTCCGGCCGGGCCGCCGCCAGGCTCTTCAGGTCGCCGATCGCCTGGTCGGTCCGCTCCAGCTCGTGCAGCTCCTCGGCGATGCGCAGCCCGACCACCCAGCCGTAGGCCGAGTCCGCCGGCACGCTCCGGTAGGCCGCGATGGCGTCGGCGTGGCGCTGCTGGTCCTGCAGCAGCTCGCCGATCAGCACCCGCGCGGCATGGAAGTCGGGGTCCAGCTCCAGTGCCAGGTGCGCATAGGCGAGCGAGAGCTGGCCGCCGCGCTCGCGCGCCAGGATGCCGGCCAGGTCGAACAGGGCCGCGGCGGCGCCGGCGCGCAGGGAGTCGACGGCCGGGCGCGGCGCCCCCTCGCCCTGGCTCAGCTCGCGGCGCAGCGGCTCCAGCATCAGGTCCTCGGGGTTGGCGGCCCGGTAGTCGGCGTAGAGCTGCTCTGCCCGCTCGGCCTGGCCGCTGCGCGCGAAGTAGTTGCCGGCCAGCACGGTCAGCCGCAGATTGCGCCCCTCGCTGGCCTCCAGCGCCGCCTCGTAGGCCTGCTCGGCCGCCGGGTCGTCCAGATAGTCCAGCAGCAGCGCGCGCTGGAGCTGCGCCAGCACGGCCAGGCCGCGCCGCTCGGCCAGGCCGTCCAGGCGCGTCACCGCCTCGGCGCCGGAAACGTCGGCCGCCGCCCAGGCGCCCAGCAGGTCGATCAGCAGGTCGGCCAGCCCCCCCTCGCCGAGCTGGCGCAGCTCGCCGGCGGCGGCGGCCGGCTTGTCGGCGACGAAGGCGTCGACCGCGCGCAGCAGGTGCGGCAGGCCCTCGTCGGCCGACACCCGCAGGAGGCGGTCGCTCAGCGCGCGCGCGGCCTGCAGCCGTCCCTCGGCCAGCAGCAGCCCGAAGGTGTTGCGCAGCAGGTCGATGTCCTCGACCCGCTCGTCCTGGGCGACCTTGTTGAAGAAGGTGGCGGCCCGTCCGTAGTCGCCCAGGCGGCTGGCGACCAGCCCGGCGAGATAGTTGCCGTAGAGCGCGCCCTGGGGCGTGGTCGCCCCGTCATCCTGGCCGGACGTCGGCGCCGCGGCACGCTCCTGCGTCGCGGCGAGAGCGGAGGCGGCGGCGCCGGCGGTGGCGACGCCGAGGCAGCCGGCCAGCGTGAGCGCGAGGAGGCGGCGCGGACGAAGGGACATGGAGACGGTTCCTCAGGGCTGGCGCGGATCGCTGGCACGATTGCCGGCACGGGTCGCCGGCACGGAATACCGGCACCGAACGCCGATGGGGCCGGGGCCGGCTTTGCAGCGGCCAGCTTAGTCGCAGAGGCACCGGTTTCGCCAGTTGCCACCGCCCCGGCCGCACCGGCCACCCGGCGCTTGCCTTGTCACATAGGTGCGCGCGCGGTCAACGCCACGCCCGCGCCCGCCGCGCCCTAGAGGTTCGCGCCCTACATGTTGGGGTAGTTGGGCCCGCCGCCGCCTTCGGGCGTGGTCCAGGTGATGTTCTGGTAGGGGTCCTTGATGTCGCAGGTCTTGCAGTGCACGCAGTTCTGCGCGTTGATCACGAAGCGCGGGTTCGACCCGTCGTCCTCGCGCACCACCTCGTAGACGCCGGCCGGGCAGTAGCGCTGCGCCGGCTCGGCGTACTCCGGCAGGTTCTTCTCGATGGGGATCGAGGGGTCGCTCAGGCGCAGGTGAACCGGCTGGTCCTCCTCGTGGTTGGTGTTCGAGATGAACACGCTCGACAGCTTGTCGAAGGAGATCACCCCGTCCGGCTTGGGGTAGTCGATCTTCGGCATCTTGTCGGCCGGCTTCAGGCACTCGTGGTCCGGCTTGTGGTGCTTGAAGGTCCAGGGCGCCTTGCCGCCCAGCAGCTTGAGGTCGAGGCCGCCGTAGAGGAAGCCGAGCCGGGCGCCCCAGCGCGCGACGGCCGGGCGCAGGTTGCGCGCGGCGTGCAGCTCCTCGTAGACCCAGGAGGACTCGAAGGCCTTGGGGTAGGCGCTCAGGGTGCCGTAGCCCGCGTCGCCGCCCTTCAGCGCCTCGAAGGCGGCCTCGGCGGCCAGCATGCCGGTCTTCATCGCCGTGTGGCTGCCCTTGATCTTGGGCACGTTAAGGAAGCCGGCCGCGCAGCCGATCAACGCGCCGCCGGGGAAGGCCAGCTCGGGGATCGACTGCAGGCCGCCCTCGTTCAGCGCCCGCGCGCCGTAGGAAATGCGCCGGCCGCCCTCCAGCATCGGCTTGATCGCCGGGTGGTGCTTGAAGCGCTGCAGTTCGTCGAAGGGCGAGAGGTGCGGGTTCTCGTAGTCCAGCCCGATGACGTAGCCGACGTAGGCCTGGTTGTTCTCCAGGTGATAGATGAAGGAGCCGCCCCAGGTCTTGTCGTCCATCGGCCAGCCGGCGGTGTGCATGACCAGCCCTTCCTGGTGCTTGGCCGGGTCGAGCTCCCAGAGCTCCTTGAGGCCGATGCCGTAGGTCTGGTGCTGCGCCGACTTGCGCAGGCCGAAGGTCTGCTCGAGCTGCTTGGACAGCGAGCCGCGGCAGCCCTCGGCGAAGAAGGTGTACTTGGCGCGCAGCTCCATGCCCGGCTGGTAGCCGTCCTTCTTCTCGCCGTCGCGCCCGACGCCCAGGTCGTTGGTGGCGACGCCGGCGACGCGGCCCTGCTCGTCGAACAGCACCTCGGCGGCGGCGAAGCCGGGGTAGATCTCCGCGCCCAGCGCCTCGGCCTGCTCGGCCATCCAGCGGCAGACGTTGCCCAGCGAGACGATGTAGTTGCCGTGGTTCTTGGTCTGCGGCGGCAGCATCCAGATCGGCACACTGACGCTGCCGCGCTCGGTGAGCATGAGGAACTTCTCGTCGCGCACCGGCACGTTGAGCGGCGCGCCCTTGTCCTTCCAGTCGGGGATCAGTTCGTCCAGCGCGCGCGGCTCCAGCACGGCGCCCGAGAGGATGTGGGCGCCCACCTCGGAGCCCTTCTCGAGGACGCAGACCGAGACGTCGTGCCCGCTCTCGGCCGAAAGCTGACGCAGCTTGATCGCGGCGGCCAGGCCGGCCGGGCCGGCGCCGACGATCACCACGTCATAATCCATGTATTCCCGTTCCATAGCGCTCGACTCCCTGATTTCGCGCCCCCGATATAGCCGAGCCGGGCCCTCCAGCGAAAGGGAGCGCGGACACGGCCGCCGCATCGCCGCGGCGTTGCCCCCTGTTTGCGCCCGCCGCTCGTGCTATCACTGGGCCATGGCGAAGGACGCGCAGGCATACGACCGCGACGCCGCCCTGGCGGCGCTGGCCTGGCTGGTCGAGGCGGGGGCCGACGAGGCCCTGGCCGCAACCCCGCGCGACCGCCTGGCCGAGCGGCCGGCGCCGACCGAAGCGGCCCCGCGGGCCGAGGCGGCCGCGCCGACGGCGCCTCCCCCTGCGGCCTCCCCTCCGCCCTCCAGCCCGTCCCCTGCGGGCGGACGCGATGCTTCGCCGCCGGTCTGGCAGGCGGCCTCGCGCGAGCTGCGCGCCCACGAGGCCAACGTCGCCGCGGCCGAGCAGGCGGCGCGCGGCGCCGACAGCCTGGAGGCCCTTTACGCGGCGATCCGCGCCTTCGACGGCTGCGATCTCAAGCTGACCGCCAAGCACACGGTGATCTCGCGCGGGGCGCCGCAGGGCCAGGTCATGCTGATCGGCGAGGCGCCTGGGCGCGACGAGGACCTGCAGGGCCAGCCCTTCGTCGGCGCCGCCGGGCAGCTCCTCGACGGCATGCTGCGCGCCGCCGGCTTCGACCCGGCCCAGGACGTCTACATCACCAACGTGCTGTTCTGGCGCCCGCCGGGCAACCGCACGCCGCACCAGAGCGAGCTGCAGGTCTGCCTGCCCTTCGCTGAGCGGCATATCGAGCTGGCGGCGCCACGCTACCTGATCTTCCTGGGCGGCACCGCGGCCAAGACGCTGCTGGCCGAGGCGCGCGGCATCACCCGCCTGCGCGGCCAGTGGTTCGCCTATCAGCAGGCCGGCCTGCCGGCGCCGCTGCCTGCCATGCCGATGTTCCACCCCGCCTACCTGCTGCGCCAGCCGGCCCAGAAGCGCCTGGCCTGGCGCGATCTGCTGGCCTTCCGCGAGGTGGTGGAGCAGGCCGCCGACCCGCTGCACGGACGCTGACCCAAAGCCAAGACGCCCGCCGAAACGCCCGCCGAAACGCCCGCCGAAACGCCCGCCAGAACGCCCGCCAGAACGCCCGCCAGGCGCCGCCGGCCGCCACCGGCCACCGCCGGCGTCAAGTCGAATTGACCACCCGACCGGCCCCCTCCCGCTCCGCCGGAGCCACAGGTTTTCCACAAAGTTTCGCGCCCGGCGGCAGACATGGCAGCCCTGCACAACCGCAAGACGGGTGGCCCCGCCCCCGCCTTCGCACTAACATTCAGGCAAGTACGCATTTTGGGGATGTGCGTCTTGGGCATTCGGGTCGGACAAGGTCTCCTTCGAGGCCTGCTCATAGCTATTGCGCTGTCGACCGCAGCGACGGGTCTGGTCTCCGGAGGTCTCACCGCCGAGGCGCTCGGCCAGACGCTGCGCAACGAGGCGGAGACGGCGGCCCTGCCGCGGGTCAACGGGCTCGACAGCCGCGGCCTGCCCCGCGTGCTCTCGGCCCGCGACGTGGCGCGCTACCGGGAGATCTTCTCGCTGCAGGAGGCGGGCCGCTGGGAGCGGGCCGACCGCCTGATCGCCCAGCTCGAGGATCGCCGCCTGCTGGGCCATGTGCAGTTCCAGCGCTACATGCACCCGACCGCCTATCGCTCCAGCTACAAGGAGCTGCGGCGCTGGCTGGCCTCCTATGCCGACCATCCCGAGGCCGAGCGCATCCATCGTCTGGCACTGCGCCGCAAGCCGGCCGGCGCCGCCGCGCCGCGCGCGCCGGAGGGCGCGCGCATCTCGCTCGGCGGCGCCGGCGCCGAGCTCTTCCGCTATGTCTCGCCGCGCAGCCGCAGCGCGGACGAGGCCGCCCGGGTCGAACAGATCAAGCGGCGGATCCGGCGCAACGTCCTGAGCGAGCGCCTGACCGTCACCGAGAAGCTGCTCAACAGCGCCGAGGTGCGCGGGCTGCTGGACGAGGTCGAGCGCGCCCAGGGCTTCGGCCGGGTCGCCTCCGGCTGGTTCTACCTGGGCCGCGACGCCAAGGCCCTGGCGGCCGCGCGCACGGCGGTCAGGCTGGGCGGCGACAAGGCGCCGGTGGCGCTCTGGGTCGGCGGGCTGGCCGCCTGGCGCAGTGGCGACGCGGAGACCGCCTACGGCCGCTTCGCCGCGCTCGCCCAGGCCGGCCACGTGAGCGGCTGGATGCGCGCGGCCGGGGGCTTCTGGGCCTCGCGCAGCGCGCTGCGGCTGCGCCGGCCCGGCGAGATGAGCGGCTGGCTGCGCACCGCCGCGGCGCATCCGCGCACCTTCTACGGCCTGCTGGCGCGCGAAGCCCTGGGCATGGACACCGAGCTGTCCTTCGGCCAGGCGCCGATCGACCGGCCCGGCCTGTCGCGTCTGCTGCAGGATCAGCGGGCACTGCGCGCGGCGGCGCTGCTGCAGGTCGGCCAGCGCGAACGCGCCGAGGCCGAGCTGATGATGCTGGACGGCTGGAGCGACGAGGAGACCGCCCGCGCCCTGGTGGCGCTGACCGAGCGGGCGCAGTTCCCCGGCCTGGCCTACCGGCTGGGCAGCCACCTGGACCGCGACCCGACCCAGGCCGCCGACCCGGCGATCACCGCCGCCCTCTTCCCGATCCCGCCGTGGGAGCCGACCAGCGGCTGGCAGGTCGACCGCGCGCTGCTCTACGCCCTGATGCGCCAGGAGTCGGCCTTCGACCCCGAGGCCGAGAGCCCCTACGGCGCGCGCGGCCTGATGCAGCTCATGCCGACCACCGCCAGCTACATCGCCGGCGACCGCAGCCTGCGCGGCAGCGCCCGCGCCAAGCTCTTCGAGCCGGCCTTCAACCTGGACCTGGCGCAGCGCTACCTGCTGCACCTGATGGAGGAGACCGAGACCGGCAACGATCTCTTCCGTCTGGCCGCCGCCTACAACGGCGGGCCGGGCAACCTGCGCAAGTGGCAGCGCCGCCTGCAGGAGGCCGGGGTGCCGCTCGACGACCCGCTGCTGTTCATCGAGTCGCTGCCCTCCCTGGAGACCCGCCTGTTCATCGAGCGGGTGCTGACCAACCTCTGGATCTACCGCGCCCGCCTGGGCCAGCCGGCCCCCTCGCTGGAGGCCTTGGCAGCGGGGGTGCGCCCGATCTACGTAAAGCTGGATTAGAGCGCTGCCCGGCGGTCTCGCCCCGCCGGGGCGCGCCTCGCCCCTGGCCCGGGAGATCGCCCATGGACGCCCCCCACCGACTCGACGAGAGCCTGCCCTTCCTGGCGGTCAACATCGCGCTGCTGACCGTCTCCGACACGCGCACCCGCGCCGACGACCGCTCGGGCGACACCCTGGAGGCGCTGATCGGCGAGGCCGGCCACCGCGTGGTGCGCCGCGAGATCCGCCCCGATGAGCCGGCCGAGATCGAGAGCTTCCTGCGGGCCTGCATCGACGAGCCGGGGATCGACGTGGTGATCACCACCGGCGGCACCGGCGTCACCGGCCGCGACGTCACGCCCGAGGCCTTCAAGCGGGTGATGGACAAGGAGATCGAGGGCTTCGGCGAGCTGTTCCGCTGGATCAGCTACGCCAAGATCGGCACCTCCACCATCCAGTCGCGCGCGCTGGGCGGCGTCGCCGGCGGCACCTACCTCTTCGCCCTGCCGGGGTCGACCGGCGCCTGCAAGGACGGCTGGACCGAGATTCTGCGCTGGCAACTCGACAGCCGCCACAAGCCCTGCAACCTGGTCGAGCTGATGCCGCGCCTGCTCGAGCACCTCAAGCAGGCCGGCTGACCGCGAGCAGGTGTCCTGTGATCGCCGGACGCGCCGCGGCGCGTCCAGACGGTCGCAGATCACTCTCGGCCGGCACGCGCCGGCGGCTCAGCGGTACAGCCGCGCCAGCAGGTCCGGCGGCACCCCCAGGAAGTAGAGGGAGAGCAGACCGAGATTGCGGGCCGGCCGCCACCACCAGCCGTCGCGGCGATAGCGGCGGGCCGAGGTGCGCGCGGTGGCCGGCAGCTCCACCAGCCGCCGCCGGCCGATGCGCCGGACCAGGTCCACGTCCTCCATCAGCCGATAGGTGTTGTAGCCGCCCAGCCGGTCGTAGAAGGCGCGCGGCAGCAGCAGCCCCTGCTCGCCGTAGGGCAGGCCCAGGCGGCGGCTGCGCCAGTTGGCCAGACGCGCCACCCGCTGGGCCGGCGCGCTCTCGTCATCGAAGCCGAGCCGGAACCAGCCGGCCCGCCACGCCTGTCCACTCCCCGTCATGAAGGCGGCCGCCGCCTGCGGCCAGCGGGCGCCCAGGCGGGTGTCGGCATGCACGAACAGCAGCCAGTCGCCGCCGGCCTCGCGGGCGCCGGTGACGAGCTGCACGCCGCGTCCGCACGGCGCGCTCACGCTGCGCACGCCTTCCTGCTCGGCGATGTGGAGCGTGCCGTCGGTGGAGCCGCCGTCGACCACGATCACCTCGCCGGGCCGGCCCCGTTGCAGCGCGTGCAGCGTGCCCGGCAGCCAGCGCGCCGAGTCCAGCGTCGGGACGACAACCGACAGCCCGGCGAGGGCCCCCGCGCCCGGTTGCCCGGTGTTGGCGCCAGTGGCGGGGGAGTCCGGAAGCGTCTGCGGCATCGGCGTGACCTCGGCCTGCGACGGACAGCGGGGCAGCGGTCGAGAGCGGCTGTCGAGAGCGGCGGTCGGGTGCGGCACTGCCCGCCTCCTGTCTGGCCGGCCGCAGACGCCATGCTACCCGGCGCGACCGTCGTGCAAAAGACGCTGGCCCGCTCAGCCCAGCGCCAGCCGGACAACAGCGCTCCGGCGTCGTCGGGACACCTCCTGAATGATCTTTATTTGTTCTTTCTTTGGCGCTATTCTGGACCGCATGCAACAGGGCTTCGACAATCGGGCGCGCCGAGGCCGCGGCGCCGTGACCAACCGGACCGGCCGCTTCGAGCGCTATGCCGGGGAGCCGGCCGACGACGGCTGGGGCACGCTGGAGGCCGAGGCCGCCGAGGCGTCGCCCCTGCGCACCGAGGTGCTGGCCGACACCAGCCGCAGCATCATCGCGCGCAACGAGTCCCCCGACGTGCCCTTCGACCGCTCGGTCAATCCCTATCGCGGCTGCGAGCACGGCTGCGTCTACTGCTTCGCCCGGCCCAGTCACGCCTACCTGGGCTACTCGCCGGGCCTCGACTTCGAGACCAAGCTCTTCGCCAAACACGAGGCGGCCGCGCTGCTGCGCCGGGAGCTGAGCAAGACGGGCTACCGGCCGACGACCCTGGCGCTGGGCGCCAACACCGACCCCTATCAGCCGATCGAGCGGCGGTTGCGGATCACCCGCGGCGTGATCGAGGTGCTGGCCGAGGCGCGCCACCCCGTCGGCATCATCACCAAGTCCGACCTGATCCTGCGCGACCTCGACCTGCTGGCGCCGCTGGCGGCCGAGGGGCTGCTGCGCGTCTGCCTGTCGGTCACCACCCTCGACCGCGGCCGCGCCCGCGCGCTGGAGCCGCGCGCGCCGACCCCGGCCAAGCGCCTGGCGGCGATCCGCCGGCTGCGCGCCGCCGGCGTGCCGGTGGCGGTGCTGAGCGCGCCGATGATCCCGGCGCTCAACGACCACGAGCTGGAGGCGATCCTGGAGGCCGGCGCCGAGGCGGGCGCCGAGGCCGCCTCCTACGTCCTGCTGCGCCTGCCGCAGGAGATCGGCCCGCTGTTCGAGGAGTGGCTGGAGACCCACGCCCCCGACCGCCGCAAGCGGGTGCTCGACCATGTGCGCGCGGCGCGCGGCGGACGGCTCTACGACTCCAGTTGGGGCAAGCGGATGAAGGGCGAGGGGCCCTACGCCTACCTGCTCAAGCGCCGCTTCGAGCTGGCCTGCAAGCGCCTGGGCCTGAACCGCCGCGACTGGGAGCTGGACAACAGCCGCTTCCGCCCGCCGCGCCGCGACAGCGACCAGCTCGCGCTGTTCTGACGCCGCCCGAACCGGCCCCGACCCGGCCTCGCCCCCGACCCGGACTCGCCCCCGAGCCGACCTCGCGGCGCGGTTCCATACGGTCGCAAATCGCTCTAATCTGCGGCGGCGTAAGGGGGGAGGCATGCCGGACGACACACGGGAGATCGCTTTGGGCGCCAGGCAGGGCCGCCGCATCGCCGGACTGGACGAGGTGGGGCGCGGCCCGTGGGCGGGGCCGGTGGTCGCCGCCGCCGTGGTGCTGCCGCGCCGCCTGCCGCCGCGGCTGCGCGGCGCGCTCGACGACTCCAAGCTGATCCGTCCGGAGCTGCGGGGCGAGCTGGCCGCCGCCCTGGCCGAGCTGGCCGAGGTCGCGCTGGGCCGCGCCGAGGTGGCCGAGATCGACTCCCTCAACATCCTGCAGGCCAGCCACCTGGCCATGCAGCGCGCCCTGGCCGGCCTGGCCGGTCCGGTCGACGCCGCACTGGTCGACGGCAACCGCCTGCCGGCGCTGCCCTGCCCGGCCGAGGCGGTGGTCGGCGGCGACGGCAGCTCGCTGTCCATCGCCGCCGCCTCGATCGTCGCCAAGGTGCACCGCGACCGCGAGATGGCGCGGCTGGCCGCCCGCCATCCGGGCTACGGCTGGGAGCGCAACATGGGCTACGGCACGCGCGAGCACCGCGACGGCCTGGCCCGCCTGGGCCCCTGCGCCCAGCACCGCCGCAGCTTCAAGCCGATCCGCGCCCTGCTGGCCGGCGCCGCGGACTCCCCGCCGCCGCCCGCCACGGCCCCGGCAGCGGAGTAGCGACGCTCTTACGAGACCAAACGAGGACAATTCGGCAACAGTCTGAGTCTCTTGACTCTTTGCCGCCTCTTCGCTCTTGACCCCGAGTCCCGCTCGACTCACTCTGCGCGCTTCGCGCGACGCCAGCCGCCGGCCGGGCAAGGGCCGGCCGCTGGCCGCCGACTTTCTTTTTCGTGGGGAACCGAGCGTTCGGGGGGCAGGACCGAGAATGGCGACGCGGCGCAGGGACGCGGCCGGCAAGACGCAGGCCGGACTGAGAAGGGGGACCAAGGCCCAGGAGGTGCAGACGGGCGTGGTGCGCGTGGGCGACTGCATCGAGCTGCTGCGCGCCCTGCCGGACGCCAGCGTCGACCTGGTCTTCGCCGATCCGCCCTACAACCTGCAGCTCGGCGGCGAGCTGCACCGCCCCAACAACAGCCGCGTCGACGGCGTCGACGACGCCTGGGACCGCTTCGACGACCTGGCCAGCTACGACCGCTTCACCCGCGCCTGGCTGGGCGAGGCCCGGCGGGTGCTCAAGCCCAACGGCACCCTCTGGGTGATCGGCACCTACCACAACATCTTCCGCGTCGGCGCCGCGTTGCAGGACCTCGACTACTGGATCCTCAACGACGTGGTCTGGCGCAAGACCAACCCCATGCCGAACTTCCGCGGCACCCGCTTCGCCAACGCCCATGAGACGCTGATCTGGGCGGCCAAGTCGGCCGAGGCGCGCTACACCTTCAACTACTCCTCCATGAAGGCGCTCAACGACGACCTGCAGATGCGCAGCGACTGGCTGCTGCCGATCTGCAGCGGACCGGAGCGGCTGCGCGACGACAGCGGCAAGAAGCAGCACTCCACCCAGAAGCCCGAGGCGCTGCTGCACCGGGTCATCCTCGCCTCCTCCAAGCCCGGCGACCTGGTGCTCGACCCCTTCTTCGGCTCCGGCACCACCGGCGCGGTGGCCAAGCGCCTGGGGCGGCGCTGGCTCGGCTTCGAGCGCGAGGAGGGCTACGCCCGCGTGGCGCGCGCGCGCATCGAGAAGGTCGAGCCGCTGAGCGACCCCGAGCTGATCAAGCCGCAGGAAAAGCGCGCCGCGCCGCGCGTGCCCTTCGGCCACCTGATCGAGAGCGGCCTGCTGGAGCCGGGCACCCTGCTCTACGGTCCGGGCAAGCGCTGGACCGCCAAGGTGCGCGCCGACGGCAGCCTGATCTCGGCCGACCACCGCGGCTCGATCCACCAGGTCGGCGCCGCGGTCCAGGGCGCCCCGGCCTGCAACGGCTGGACCTTCTGGCACCTGGACGTGGAGGGCAAGGCCGTGCCGATCGACGTGCTGCGCCAGAAGCTGCGCGCCCAGATGAACTGACGCGCCGGCGGGACACGAGAGTGATTTGCGACCGTTTGGACGCGCGTCAGCGCGTCCGGCGGTCGCGAAGGATAACTCCAACCCTTTGGTGTAGAACAGGTTTCTTGTGATCGGCGGCCCCACGCCGTGGGGCCAAACGATCACAATCTGCTCAAGGGGACGCCCCCGGCCCCACGCCGCCGGCCCCACGCCCCCGGCCCGCACGCCCCCCCCGGGGCCGGGCGACCGCTACCCGCCGGCCTTCAGGGCATGCCGGGCCACCTTCTGCATGACGCTGGGCAGGCCCGCCTCGCCCAGACGCTCGGGCAGCACCCAGAAGCCCGCGAGCTCCTGCCAGTCGCGCGCCCGCCCGACCCAGACGGCCAGCTCCAGGTGGAAGTGGGTGAAGGTGTGGCGCACCTGCCCTGCCAACGCCTGCCAGGGCACCGCGGCCGGCGCCGCCGCGCGGGCCGCGCCCTCGCCCGGCAGGTCCGCGCCCCAGTCGGTCGAGGGCACCTCCGTCATGCCGCCGAGCAGCCCTTCGGGCGGGCGGCGGCGCAGCAGCACGGCGCCGTCGGGCCGGGTCAGCCAGAAGGCGATGCCCCGGCGCGTCGGCTTGTCCGCCTTGGGCGCCTTGACCGGCAGCTGCGCGGCAAGGCCGGCGGCGCGCGCGACGCAGAGCGTCTCCAGCGGACAAAGCGAACACTTCGGCGTGCGCGGCAGGCAGACCGTGGCGCCCAGGTCCATCTTGGCCTGGGCGAAGTCGCCGGGCCGCGCGCGCGGCGTCAGGGTCGCGGCCAGCACCTTCAGCCTCGGCTTGGCGCCGGGCAGCGGCGCGCGCAGCGCGAAGAGCCGGGCGGTCACCCGCTCGATGTTGCCGTCGACCGGCGTCGCCGGGCGGTCGAAAGCGATGGCGGCGATCGCGGCGGCAGTGTAGGGGCCGATGCCGGGCAGCCCGCGCAGCTCCGCCTCGGTCTCGGGAAAGCGCCCGCCGTGCCGCTCCGCCACGACCTTGGCGCAGGCGTGCAGGTTGCGCGCCCGCGCGTAGTAGCCCAGCCCGGCCCAGGCCGTCAGCACCGCCTCCTGCGGCGCGGCGGCCAGATCGGCCACCCGCGGCCAGCGCGCCAGGAAGCTCTCGAAGTAGGGTTTGACCGCCGCCACGGTGGTCTGCTGCAGCATGATTTCGGACAGCCAGACGGCATAGGGGTCCGGCCGCGCGCCCGGCGGCGCGCGCCAGGGCAGCCGCCGCCGGTGCCGGTCGTACCAGGCCAGCAGGCGGGCCTGCACCGCCGCCGGCGCAGGCCCGTCGGGAGCCGCCCCGCCGGGCGCGGCCGCCTCTCGCCGCTCGGACGCCAGCGCCACTAGGCCGCCCCGTCGTGCGGGTAGCGCGGCAGGCCGTCGGCCAGCGCGATCCAGGCGAGCTGCTCGGCGGTATGGACGTGGCGCTGCGGCGTCACCTCGCCCGGCGCGTCCAGGCAGCAGGCGTAGAGGTGGATCTCGCCGGGATAGCGCGTGCTCTCGTAGGCGATCGGCGCGCCGCAGTCGCCGCAGAAACTGCGTCGCACGCCCGGCGAGGAGCAGTAGACCCGCGGCGGCGCACCGGCGAAGGTCACGGCCGCGCGGGGCAGGCCGACGAAGGTCGTGAAGGGCGAGGAGGTGGTCCGCCGACAGCTCTCGCAGTGGCAGTGGGCGCACCAGATCTCCGCCCCCTCGTAGGTGAAGGTGACGGCGCCGCACAGGCAGCCGCCGCTCCGGCGCCCCGCCTCCGTCCTGGTCTGCGTCTTCGCCTTGCGATCCATCTCGCCTCCTTCGCGCCGGTCGCCGCAACCGTTACATTTGCCGGATGCCGGCACTATGTGCGCCAGGGCCGAGACGGGGCAAGCCGCCGCCGCCGCCTGCGAAGGACCAGTATCATGTCGCCCGTCGCCTCCCGCGTTCTGCTTCGCCTGCTGCTGATCTTCGGGGTGATCCTGCTCGGCGGGCTGCTGATGTGGAGCCTGGGCAACCTCGGCCCCTCCGCCCTGCTCTCCGAGCGCGAGGCTCGGCTCCTGACGCCGGAGGAGGTGCGCGCCCGCCTGCGCGAGCGCGGCCTCGAGGTGCTGTCCCTGGCGCGCGACGGCAGCCTCTACAACGTCGAGGTGCGCGACTCCGAAGGCAGCCGCGCGCTGCATGTCGACGGCGAGACCGGCACGCTGATCGGCCTGCCGCAGGTCACCGGCCCGGCGATGCAGATCGACGCGCTGCGGCGCCGGCTGCAAGCCGCCGGCTACCGGGAGATCGGCCCGATCGCCTGGGAGCGGGGCAGCTACCGCACCGAGGCGACGGGACCGCAGGGCCAGCGCTACCGCCTCTCGCTCGACACCTACAGCGGCGAGATTCTGGAGCGCGTGCCGCAATGAGGCGGCGATGAACGGCGCCCGCCCCAAGGCCCGCGGCGGCAAGCGCGGCGGCGGCCTGATCGCCGTGGCGCGGCCGCTGGACGCGCTGACCCGGCCGCTGCTGAAGTCGCGCAGCGCGGTCGAGGCCAACCTGCTGCTGGAGTGGGCGCGGATCGTCGACGCCGAGACGGCGGCCAACACCCGCCCCGAGAAGCTGCGCTTTCCCGGGCCGCGCGACCCCGAGTCGGGGCGACGGGGCGGCACGCTCCACCTGCTGGTCGCCCCCGCCTTCGCGCCGGAGCTGCAGCACGCCAGCCGCCAGGTCGTCGAACGGATCAACGGCTACCTGGGCTGGCCGGCCGTCGCCCGCCTGGCCCTGCGCCAGGGGCCGATCCCCCGGCCGGCCGAGCCGCCGCGCCCCAGCCCCCGCCGGCTGCGGCCGGAGGAGACGGCGGAGATCGAGGCCGCCGCCGCCGGGATCGAGGACGAGCGCCTGCGCGCGGCGCTGACCCGCCTGGCCCGGGCCGTCAAGGCCAAGCAGCGCGGCTGAGCCGCCGCCCCGCCGCAACAACTGCGGCCGTGCCGGTCGCAAGGGGTGGCGCCGGCGCCGCCGCGCCCCCACCTCTTGCGCGGATCGCGGGCGCCAAGGCCCGCCGGCGTCCGCCTCGCCCGCGCGCAGCCAGAGGGCCGGAAGGTCACCGGCTGTGGATATCTGGGCGCTTGCGGACTCCGAAGACCCTCGCTAGCCTCACAACATCTTGTAGGTGGACAATGAACAGACGGCAGATCCTGCAGCTTGGAGGGGGCTTCGCGATGCTGGCCGGCGCCAGCGCCAGCGGCCTGCTCCAGATCCGCACCGGCCACGCCCAGACGGCGAGCGATCCGCTGGCCGTGGGCGAGACGGAGCGTGTCCTGGGCGACCGCGACGCCCCGGCGACGCTGATCGACTACTCCTCGCTGACCTGCCCGCACTGCGCGCGCTTCCACATCGACATCCTGCCGCAGATCAAGGCGGACTGGGTCGACAGCGGCCGCGCCAAGGTGGTCTACCGCCACTTCCCGCTCGACCGCCTGGCCCTGGCCGCGGCGATGTCGGCCGACTGCCTGGAGAGCGACAAGGCCTACTTCGCCTACCTCGACACGCTCTTCGCCCAGCAGCAGAGCTGGGCCCGCGCCGAGGATCCGCTGGCCGCGCTGCAGAAGCTGGCGCAGCTCGCCGGCCTCGGCCCCGACCGCTTCAACGAGTGCATCCGCGACGAGGCCCTGGCCGACGAGATCCTGGCCGGCGTGGTGGTGGCGCGCGACCAGCTCGACGTCAGCTCCACCCCCACCCTCTTCGTCGACGACAAGAAGATCACCGGCGCGGCCGACTACGAGGTGTTCGACGCGGCGTTCCGCGAGGCCACCGGCGAAACCTGAGCGGCCGCCAGCCGGTCGCGACGGAGCCGGTCCCGCGCGAGACGCGCCGCGGTTCCCGACAGGAGCCAGACCGTCAGTTGGTTCAGTTCGTCAAGCTTCGCCTGACCGGCTTCAAGTCCTTCGTCGACCCGACCGAGTTCCTCATCGAGCGGGGAACCACGGCCATCGTCGGGCCAAACGGCTGCGGCAAGTCCAATCTCGTCGAGGCGCTGCGCTGGGTGATGGGCGAGACCTCCGCCAAGCGCATGCGCGGCGGCGAGATGGACGACGTGATCTTCGGCGGCAGCGCCTCGCGGCCGGCGCGCAACCTGGCCGAGGTGGCGCTGCAGCTCGACAATCCGCGTCGCGACGCCCCGCCGGGCTTCAACGACCACGACGAGATCGAGATCCTCCGCCGGATCGAGCGGGAGAAGGGCTCCGACTACAAGGTCAACGGCAAGTCGGTGCGCGCCAAGGACGTGCAGCTCTTCTTCGCCGACCTGGCGACCGGCGCGGGCTCCACCGCGCTGGTCAGCCAGGGCCGCATCGGCGCCATCGTCAACGCCAAGCCGAGCGACCGCCGCCACCTGCTGGAGGAGGCCGCCGGCATCGCCGGCCTGCACGCCCGCCGGCACGAGGCCGAGCTGCGCCTGCGCGCGGCCGAGACCAACCTGGAGCGCCTGGACGACGTGATCGGCACGCTGGACAGCCAGCTCGCCGGCCTCAAGCGCCAGGCCCGCCAGGCGACCCGCTACCGCAACATCGCCGAGCAGCTCCGCCGGGCCGAGGCGCTGCTGCTGCACCTGGACGCCGAGGCGGCGCGCGCCACCCTGCGCGCCGCGCGCGAGCGCCTGGCCGCCGCCGAGGAGCAGGTCGCCGGCCTGACCGAGCAGACCGCCAGGGCCTCGACGCTCCAGGCCGAGGCGACCAACGCCCTGCCGCCGCTGCGCGAGGCGGCGGCCGAGACCTCGGCCGCGCTGCAGCGCCTGCTGCTGGAGCGCGAGGGCCTGGAGCGCGAGGAGCAGCAGCTCGCCGAGGCGATCCGCCAGGCCGAGCAGCGCCTGTCTCAACTCGTCGCCGACCTGCAGCGCAGCCGCGGCCAGAGCCGCGACGCCGCCGAGGCGTTGGAGAAGCTGGAGGCCGAGAAGGCCGAGCTGACCGCCGCGGCCGAGGGCGAAGGCGAGACCCGCGCGGCGGCCGAGGCCGAGCGCGAGCGCCGCGCCACCGCGGCGCAGGAGACCGAGGAGGCACTGTCGGGGCTCTCCGCCCAGGTCGCCGCCGACGAGGCCAAGACCACCGCGCTGGAACGCCGCATCGGCGAGCTCAACGAGCGTGTCCAGCGGCTCGACGCCCGCCGCGCCAGCCTGGCGCGCGACCGCGAGAAGCTGGAGGCGGAGCGGGCCGCCGCCACCGACCTGGAGGCGGCGGACGCCAAGCTGGCCGAGGCCGAGGCGGCGCTGGAGCGCGCCCGCACCGAGGCCGAGCAGGCGGAGACCGACCTGAGCGAAGCCCGCAGTGCCGAGGCCGAGAGCCGCCAGGCGCTGCAGACCGAGGAGGCGGCCCAGCAGAAGATCGCGGCCGAGATCGCCGCGCTCTCGGCCGTGCTGAGTCCCGGCGAGGGCGACGCCTGGCCGCCCGTGGTCGATGCCCTGAGCGTGAAGCCGGGTTTCGAGACGGCGCTCGGCGCGGCGCTGGGCGACGACCTGCAGCAGCCGACCGAGGCGGAGGCCCCGGTCCACTGGGAGACCCTGCCCGCCTTCCCGCAGCCCCCGGCCCTGCCCGGCGCGGCGCAGCCGCTCAGCGAGGTGGTCGACGGCGCGCCCGCCCTGGCCCGACGCCTGTCCCAGGTCGGCATCGTCGCCGACGTCGCCCAGGGCGCGCGCCTGCAAGCGCAGCTCCAGCCCGGCCAGCGCCTGGTCACGCGCGAGGGCGCGCTCTGGCGTTGGGACGGGCTGACCGCCAAGGCCGACGCCCCGACCGCCGCCGCCGTGCGGCTGGAGCAGAAGAACCGTCTGGCCGAGCTGCGCGAGGAGCTGCGCGACCAGGAGCGGGAGGTCGCCGGCGCCCAGGCGCGCCACGCCGAGGTCAAGGCCGCCGCCGAGGCCGCCGCCCAGTCGGAGCGCGCCACCCGCGAGGCGCAGCACGCGGCCTACGGCATCGCCAACCGGGCGCGCGAGCAGCGCAGCCAGCTCGCCGCCAAGCTTTCGGCCACCGCCTCCAAACTGCAGGCCCTCGACGACTCCGCACAGCGCCTGGAGGCCGACCTGGCCGAGGCGCGCGAGGCGCGGCAGGCGGCCGAGGCCGACCGCGCCGAGCTGCCCGACCTGGCCGCCGCCCGCGCCCGGGTCGGCGAGCTGCGCAGCACGCTGGCCGAGCGACGCAGCGCCCTCTCCCAGGCCGAGGCGCAGCTCCAGGCGCTGCTGCGCGAGAGCCAGCAGCGCGCCAACCGGCTGCACGCCATCGGCCGCGAGAGCGAGGCCTGGCGGCGCCGCGCCGAGGAGGCGGCCGGCCACGCGGCCGAGCTGGATGAGCGGCGCAGCGGCATCGAGGCGGAGCTGGCCGAGCTGAAGGCCAAGCCCACCGAGCTGGGCAAGCGGCGCACGGCGCTGGCGGCGGCGATCGAGACGGCGGAGACCGCGCGCAAGCAGGCCGCCGACGCCCTGGCCGAAGGCGAAAGCCGCCTGGCCGAGGCGGACCGCGTGCTCAAACAGGCCCAGCAGGCGCTGGGCGCGGCGCGCGAGGAGCGGGTGCGCGCGGAGGGCGCGGTCGAGCAGGGCCAGCAGGGCCTGTCCAATGTGGCGGCCCGGGCGCTGGAGCGCCTGGAATCGCGGCTGGACGACCTGCTGGCGCTGGCCGAGGTGGCGCCGGACCAGGACCTGCCGCCGCGCGACGAGGTCGAGTCCCGGGTGCAGCGGCTGCAGCGCGAGCGCCAAAACCTGGGCGCGGTCAACCTGCGCGCCGAGCTCGAGGCCAAGGAGCTGGACGAGCAGATCGACGGCATGCAGACCGAGCGCGCCGACCTGGTCGCCGCCATCGCCCGCCTGCGCCAAGGCATCTCCAGCCTCAACCGCGAGGGGCGCGAGCGCCTGCTGGCCGCCTTCGAGCAGGTCAACGCCAAGTTCGCCGATCTCTTCAGCCGGCTGTACGGCGGCGGCACGGCGCACCTGAAGCTGACGGAGTCGGACGACCCGCTGAACGCCGGGCTGGAGATCATGGCCAGCCCGCCAGGCAAGCGGCTGCAGGTGCTCTCGCTGCTGTCCGGCGGCGAGCAGGCGCTGACCGCCCTGGCCCTGCTCTTCGCGGTCTTCCTGGTCAACCCGGCGCCGATCTGCGTGCTCGACGAGGTCGACGCGCCGCTCGACGACAACAACGTCGACCGCTTCATCTCCCTGGTCGACGAGCTGGCGCACGAGCTGGACACCCGCTTCCTGGTGGTGACCCACCACCGGCTGACCATGGCGCGGGTCGACCGCCTGTTCGGCGTCACCATGTCCGAGCGGGGCGTCTCCCAGCTCGTCTCGGTGGACCTGGAAGCCGCGGAAGCGCTGCGCGAAGCCGTCTGATCCGATTTTTTTGTGTAAAATCAAACGGCTGCGTCCGTTTTGCACCTGCGTGCTTCGGCCTTGACCTCTTGGGGGGCGATCCGTAAGGTTCGCGCGCTTTTCGGCGCGGTGTTCCGTCGATGGCGGGGGTTTCGTTCGGGCGTGCCGCTCAGGCGTCCCGAGGGGACGGCGGACGCGGCAAGGCCGGGGTCGTCCACCTTACAAGGGGAGAGCCCGACCCATGGCAGCTTCGCCCGGGTCACGAGGTCCATCGCCGTCGGGCGGCGAGTTCGACGACCGGCTCAAGGCGGCGCGGCAGCGGCGCGAGGCGGAAAAGTCGAAGTGGAAGCGGGTCGAGTCCCAGGGCCCCAGCGGCCTGGGGATCGGACTGCGCATCGCGACGGAGATCGTGGCGGCCATCGCCGTGTCCGTGGTCATCGGCCTGGTGCTCGACGACTGGCTGGGCACGCAGCCCTGGATGTTGATCCTCTTCATCCTGCTGGGCGCGTTGGCCGCGATGCTGAACGTCGTGCGCACCGGGCATGAGCTGGAGCGCAAACGCAAAGAGGCCAAAGCCCGCGCGGCCGAACAGGCGCAGGACAGCGACGTCGGGTCGCGCGCGGGCGATAGCGAGAGGGGTTGAGGTCACAGGTGGCGGAAGCAGCAAACGCGGCCGAAGGCGGCTTTCCGGTCGACCCTCTTCATCAGTTCGAGATCTCGCCGATCATTCCGATCCAGGTGGGCGGGCTCGACCTGTCGTTCACCAACTCCTCGCTGTGGATGCTGATCACCATCGGCGTGGTCACGGCGCTGATGGCCGTCGCGACCGGCAAGCGGGCGCTGGTGCCCGGCCGCCTGCAGTCGGTCGCCGAGCTCTTCTACGAGACGATCGCCAACATGGTGCGCGACAACGTGGGCAGCGAGGGGCGGCAGTACTTCCCCTTCATCTTCACGCTGTTCATGTTCGTGCTGTTCGGCAATCTGCTGGGCATGATCCCCTCGTCCTTCACCTTCACCAGCCACATCGTGGTCACGCTGTTCATGGCGCTGGTGATCTTCATCGGGGTGACGGTGATCGGCTTCGCGCGCCATGGCGCCGGCTACCTGCGCCTGTTCTTCCCGCACGGCGCGCCGCTGTGGACGGCGGTGATCCTGGTCCCGATCGAGATCATCTCCTACCTGTCGCGTCCGATCAGCCTGTCGGTGCGTCTCTTCGCCAACATGATGGCCGGCCACATCCTGATCAAAGTCTTTGCCGGCTTCGTGCTGCTGATGGGCATCGCGGGCGTGGTGCCGCTGGCCGCGCTGGTGGGCATCACCGCGCTGGAATTCCTGGTGTCGGTGCTGCAGGCCTACATCTTCACCATCCTGACCTGCGTCTATCTCCACGACGCGATCCACATGCACTGATCCGCGCTGCCGCCTCGGGCGGCGGACCGCGGACCGGGCAGGACCTCCAACCGACCTGATAGATTACGAGGAGCGTGAGTTATGGAACTCGAAGCCGCCAAGATGATCGGCGCGGGTCTGGCGACCCTGGGCATGATCGGTGCCGGCCTGGGCGTGGGCCAGGTCTGGGCCAACTTCTTCAACGCCGTGGCCCGCAACCCGGCCGCCAAGGACGAGATCGGCGCGAACATCTGGATCGGCTTCGCGGTGACCGAGGCCATCGCGATCTTCTCGCTGGTCGTCGCCCTGCTGATCCTCTTCGGCTAAGGCCGCCGTCGACGCCGCGGCGCCGCACAGGGCCCGCCCCCGCCGACGCGGGCGGCACAGGCTCTTCGGCGCCGCGCAGCTTCGGGGCCCGGTCGACGGCAGGCATGCCCTGCGCGCGGCCGGGTCGCCCTTTCGAGGAGCAGTTAGGGTGAGGACAGCCATGCGCCGCACCACCGCCCGCCTTTCCGCCGCCAGCGTCGCCGCTGCGAGCCTGCTCGCCACCGGCCCGGCGCTGGCCGCGGAAGACGGCGGCCTGCCGCAGCTGACGCAGACCGATACCTTCGTCGGCCAGATCTTCTGGACCATCGTCACCTTCGGCATCCTCTACCTCGTGATGTCGCGGGTGGTGATCCCGCGGATCGGCGATGCGATGGAGGAGCGCCAGGACAAGATCGACGACGATCTGGCCCGCGCCGAGAAGCTGCGCGGCGAGGCCGAGCAGGTCATCCAGGAGTACGAGGCCGCCCTGGCCAAGGCGCGCGAGCAGGCCCGCGAGACCCATCGCAAGGCGACCGCGGCCTGGGAGAAGAAGGCGGCCAAGCGCGAGGCCGACTTCGCCGAGAAGCTCGGCGGCCAGACCAGGGAGGCCGAGCAGCGCATCGCCGCGGCCAAGGCCGAGGCGCTGGCCAACCTGAAGGAGGTCGCCACCGAGATCTCCACCGCGGCCACCGCCAAGCTGCTGGGCGGCGCACCCAAGGAGGCCCAGGCCAAGAAGGCGGTCGAAGCCTGCCTCAAGGGCGCGGGCAGCGAAGGAGGGCAAGGCTGATGCTGGGCAACGAGTACACCTGGGTCACCCTCTCCCTGCTGATCGTCCTGGGCCTGATCTTCTGGAAGGGGCTGGGCCCGGTCCTGCGCTCGCTCGACAGCCGCGCCGCGCGCATCCGCAAGGAGCTCGACGAGGCCCAGAGCCTGCGCGAGGACGCCCAGAAGATGCTGGCCGAGTACAAGCGCAAGCAGCGCGACGCCATCAAGGAGGCCGAGGAGATCGTCGAGCACGCCAAGGGCGAGGCCGAGCGCCTGCGCAAGGCGGCCGAGGCGGACCTCGAGGCCTCGCTGAAGCGCCGCGAGGAGCTGGCCATGGCCAAGATCGAGCAGGCCGAGCAGAACGCCCTCAGCGACGTGCGCAACCAGGCCGTCGACGTGGCGGTGGCCGCCGCGGCCAAGCTGATCGCCGAGCAGGTCGACGAGAAGAAGGCGGAAGAGCTGGCCTCGGCCGCCATCAAGGACGTCGGCCAGCGACTCAACTAGCCGCTGTCGGCCGGTGCCGGCGATCCGGGGGCGCGCCCCTGGAGCCCGCAACAACGACGCGTTATCTTATCGCGCCCCGGTCGACCACGGCCGGGGCGTTTTCTTGTGTGAGGGAGGGAAAAAGCTCAATGAGCGCAGACAGGCAGGCGCCGGCGGAGGAGATCGGTTTTGCGGACTTCCTGAAGGTCGACATCCGGGTCGGCCGCATCGTTCAGGCCGAGCCCTACCCCGAGGCGCGCCGGCCCGCCTACAAGCTGTGGGTCGACTTCGGCGCCCCGATCGGCGTGCGCAAGACCTCGGCGCAGATCACCAAACACTACGACCTGGCGGACCTGCCCGGCCGTCAGGTGCTGGCCGTGGTCAACTTCCCGCCCAAGCAGATCGGCAAGTTCATGAGCGAGATCCTGGTGCTCGGCGTGCCCGACGGCGACGGCGAGGTGGTCATGCTGCGCCCGGACCAGGAGGTACCGCTGGGCGGCCGGCTGTACTGACCGCGCGGCGCATGGCCAGGCGGCTGGCCGGCTGCAGACCGCGCGCCGCCTGCGCCGCGAGCTGCGCGCGCAGGCCCTCGCCCATCTCCGCCTGCGGTACTTCCGCGAAGCCGAGCCGGGCGTAGTAGGGCGCGTTCCACGGCACGTCGCGGAAGGTGGTCAGCAGCAGCCAGCGGCAGCCGCGCGCCGCCGCGATCTCCTCCACCGCGTCGATCAGCCGGGCGCCGATCCGGTGGCCGGCGGCCTCCGGCAGCACGTTGAGCTCGCCCAGGTACAGCTCGCCGTCCAACGGCATGAAGAGCGCGAAACCGAGCAGCCGGCCATCGGCGTCCTCGGCCACGCGCAGCCCCTCGTCCTCCTCCAGGCCCTCCAGCACCGCCAGCTCGGTGGGCGCCATCCGGGCCACCTCGGGATAGCGCGAGCCGCGGAAGCGCCGCGCCGCCGCCGCCTCGATCTGGCGCAGGGTCGCCAGCTCCGCCCGCCGCGGCGCGCGCAGCCGGATCGGCCGGGCCAGCCGCCCGAGATCGCCGCCGCCCTCCATCTCAGATCGGCAGCCAGAGGCGCGCGCGCAGGCCGCCGAAGGGCGAGTCGGACAGGGTCAGCTCGCCGCCATGGCTGCGCGCCACATCGCGCGCGATGGTCAGGCCGAGGCCGGTGCCGCCGGTGTCCGGATTGCGCGATTCCTCCAGCCGCACGAAGGGCTTGAAGACCTCCTCGCGGCGCGCCTCGGGGATGCCGGGGCCGTCGTCGTCGACCAGGATCTCGACGCCGCCGCGCCGCAGGCCGACGCGCACCGCCACCAGGTCGCCGTAGCGCGCCCCGTTGGCCAGCAGATTGCCCAGGCCGCGCTTGAAGGCCTCGCGCTTGAGCGGCAGCGTGACCGGCTGCTCGATGTGCAGATCGACGGTGGCGCCCTCGCGCTGGGCGTCGCTGACCACCTTGCGGGTCAGGTCGGCGAGATCGGTCAGCCGCGCGTCTTCGGTCCCCTCGCCGCGGGCGAAGGCGAGGTAGCCCTCGATCATCCGCTCCATCTGCTGCACGTCCTGCTTGAGGCTGCCGATCTCCGGCGAGTCGCTCAGCATCGCCAGCTCCAGCTTCATCCGTGTCAGCGGCGTGCGCAGGTCGTGGCTGACCCCGGCCAGCATGGCCGTGCGCTGCTGGATCTGCCGCTTGATCCGCTCGCGCATCTGGATGAAGGCGGCGGCGGCCTGACGCACCTCGTCGGCGCCCTCGGGCTTGAAGCCCGGCAGGTCGCGCCCCTTGCCGAAGCTGTCGGCGGCCTGGGCCAGGCGGGTAATGGCGCGCACCTGGATGCGCATGACCAGGAAGGCGACGAGGAACAGCACGATCGACGAGCCGACCATCCACATCAGGAAGATGTAGGTGGTCACGCTGAACAGCCGCTTGCGGCTGACCTCCAGCACCAGCAGGCGCTCGCCCAGGTCGACCTCGATGATCACGTCCTTCTCCAGGCTGACCGTGTCGACCGCGAAGCGCGGCCCGAGACGCTCCATCAGCGCCGCCTCCAGGCGCTCGTGCAGGATCGAGCCGAACGGCGGCTCGACCGAGGGGCCGAGGTCGGCGCCGGGGATGATCTCGGCGCGCAGCCAGAAGATGCTCTCCGACAGGGCCACCGCCGCCTCGTCGCTCATGGCGTCGCCTTCGAGCAGGCGCACCATCATCCGCACATCGCCGGCCAACCCCTGGGCGAGGCGCCAGGTGGTGTTGTCGTAGTGGCGATCGTAGAAGACCCAGGTGGAGATGACCTGCAGCAGCACCAGCGGCAGCAGCAGAATCAGCACCGACCGACCGAGGAAGCCGCGCGGCAGCAGCCGCTTGAGCGGCGAGAGCTGCGCCGGCCGGCCCAGGGAGACGTTGAGCTCCTCCAGGCGGCCTGGCTGTTCGAAACGCTCTTCGTAGGTGCTCATCGCCCCGGCCCCATGCGAAACCGATCCCTTGCTGCAAACCGTGCCCCGGCGCGCCCGGCGCGCGCGGACCTGCGCCCCGCCTCCGACGCGGCCGCTGCCGCGCCGGCCGGGCTCAGTCGGTCACCAGAGCATAGCCGATCCCGCGCACCGTCTGCAGGTAGCGGGGGAACTTGGGGTCGGCCTCGATCTTGCGGCGCAGGCGGGTGACCTGCACGTCGATGGTGCGCGCATTGCCCACCTCGGCACTGGTGGCGCTCAGCTCCTCGCGGCTGACCGCCGCGCCGGCCCGATCGGCCAGAGCCTTGAGAAGCTGCACCTCGGCCGTCGAGAGCCGCACGTAGGCCTCGCCCCGGCGCAGCTCCTCGCGGTCGAGATCGAAGCTGAAGGCCCCGAAATGGACCCGACGCGGCGCCTGGGATTGCGTCGCGGCGGTGGTCGCCCGGCGCAGCACGGCGTTGACCCGCAGCACCAGCTCGCGCGGCTCGAAGGGCTTGGCCAGATAGTCGTCGGCCCCGCTCTCGAAGCCTTCGATGCGGTTCTCCACCTCGTCCATGGCGGTGAGCAGCAGCACCGGCACGGCCTGTTCCCGGCGCAGGGCGCGCAGCAGCTCCAGCCCGCTCTCGCCCGGCATCATGATGTCGAGCACCAGCAGGTCGAAGGCCAGCGAGCGCAGGAAGTCGCGCGCCTCCGCCGCGTCCTTGGCCGCGGTGACGCGAAAGCCCTGGTCGCTCAGGTAGCGGCGCAGCAGCTCGCGCAGCCGCGTGTCGTCGTCGACCACCAGGATGTGCACCGGCTCCTCCATGGGCGGCATTATAGGCGGGCGGCGGGGCGCGACCTAGGGCGGTTTACGACCGTGTGGACCCACTATGGGGGGCCCGCCGGTCGGGCAAAAACCGCCGCACCCCAAAGTCTTGGAGTGATGTGCTCCGACTTGCGTGTCGCGCTCTTGCGCTTCGCCAACTCGGGCAACGCCGCGCCAACTCTCGGGTGCGGGGCCGTGGCTCAGTCGCGCGGGCCGCCGGGGCCCGGCTCGAAGCGGGCGCGGTCGGGCGAATCGATCAGGCCGCGCATCACCGTGCGAAACCCGGCCACCGCCTCTGCCCCGGCGTCGCGGTAGGCCTGGGCGATGCGCTGCTTTTGCACGTCGGTCAGCTTGCGCTCCAGCTCGCGCCCCTTCTCGGTCAGCTCAAGCAGCCGCTGGCGCCGGTCGACCGTGCCCGGCGTCTGCTTGACGAAGCCCTCGCGCACGAGCTGGCCGAGCACGCGCGACAGCGACTGCTTGGTGATCTGCAGGATGGCCAGCAACTGGCTGACCGGCATGCCGGGATGCCGGCCGACGAAGTAGATCACCCGGTGATGCGCCCGCCCGAAGCCGTAGTCTTCGAGGATGCGGTCGGCGTCGCCGGTGAAGTCCCGGTAGGCGAAGAACAGCAGCTCGATCGCCTGGCGCAGCTCGTCCTCGCGCAGGAACAGGGGATTCGCGGTTTTTACGTCAGCCATGTTGACATATCTGGGTCAGCTCGTTACGTTTAGGCCGTACGACGGGACAGAAAGTAACAAAGCAGGGTTTTATGGGGTAACGATACTCCAAAGGCCCTCTTGACTCCCTGCTCCCCTCGGCGCGACACCTGCCCCCTCTGTCGGGCGCCGGAAGACAGCGCACCCGGCGGGCGGGCGAACCAGACGAGACGCTTATAGGGCCGGAGGACCCGTCTTTCCATGCTTCCCTTCGACGACCGCGACGGCTTCATCTGGATGGATGGGGAGTTGATCCCCTGGCGCGACGCCCGGGTCCATGCCCTGACGCACGGTCTGCACTACGCCTCCTGCGTGTTCGAGGGCGAGCGCGCCTACGGCGGCGAGGTCTTCGCCATGACCGAGCACCATGCGCGCCTGCACCGCTCGGCCGAGCTGCTGGATTTCCAGATTCCCTATAGCGTCGAGGAGATCGACGCGGCCACCCGCAAGCTGCTCGAGGTCAACGACATCGGCGACGGCTACGTGCGGCCGCTGGCCTGGCGCGGCAGCGAGATGATGGGCGTCTCGGGCCAGAAGAACCGCATCCACCTGGCGATCGCCGCCTGGGAATGGCCGGCCTACTTCTCGCCGGAGGCCCGGCTGCAGGGCATCCGCATGACCTTCGGCAAGTTCCGCCGCCCCGACCCGGCGACCGCCCCGGTCCACTCCAAGGCCTCCGGGCTCTACATGATCTGCACCCTGTCGAAGCACGACGCCGAGGCGCGCGGCTACAACGACGCGCTGATGCTCGACTGGCGCGGCCAGATCGCCGAGGCGACCGGCGCCAACATCTTTCTGGTGCAGGACGGCAAGCTGCACACGCCGACGCCCGACTGCTTCCTCGACGGCATCACCCGGCGCACGGTCATCAACCTGGCCAAGGAGAAGGGCTACGAGGTGATCGAGCGGGCGATCCTGCCGGAGGAGCTGGCCGACACCGACGAGGTCTTCCTCACCGGCACGGCCGTCGAGGTCACCCCGGTCGCCGAGATCGACGAGCACAAGTTCACCGTCGGCGAGATCACCAAGTCGCTGGTCAAGGCCTACGACGGCCTGGTCAACCGCCGCGACGGCCGCGCCGCTTACGCCTCCATCGCTGCGGCCGAGTAGCCGCGCGCCGCGACAGCCTGCGGCCCGCGAAGCCGGTCGAGGGGCGGACGTCCGCGCGGCGTCCGCCCCTCGACCGGCCGGGCCGGCGGAGCAGGCTCAGAGCAGAGTCGGCCGACTCTGCTCCAACACATTAAAGGGGGAGCGATGTCTCGCGACCGGCGGGACCGCGGCGCGGGTCCAGACGGTCGCAAATCGCTCTCAGATCTCGTCGAGCCAGGTCGCGGCAGCCGGCGCCAGCAGCGCCTGGCTGGCCCGGCCGTGGAACATCAGCCGCCGCATCTCGATGCCGCGCCGCCCCAGCAGCCCCAGCACCGCCCGGACGGTCTCGGCCGTGCCGCGCCGCTCGGCGTCGTCGAACAGGATCGCCGCTTGGTCGCCGAGGTTGTCGGGAATCAGGTCGGCCACGCCGTAGCGGGCGAAGCGCGGCGCGCCGGCCGGGCCGTCGACCAGCACCAGATCGAAGCGCAGGCCGCGCAGCACCGCGGGCAGCGGCAGCGCGCCGAAGGCATGGCCCTGGTGGCGCCGCATCTCGAGCGGACAGTGGTGGACCGGGTGGCGCACCCGCCGCGCCACCGCGTCGCGCCAGGCGGCTTCCGGCTCCAGGGAATGAATCTCCATCGGCAGGCGGTCGCTCAAGGCGTCGAGCAGCAGCGAGCTCTGGCCGGCCCCGATGTCCAGCACCCGCGCCGGGCGGCCGAGCTCCACGCAGCGCAGGGTGACGAACAGCATCGAGGCGTTGGCGGCCGCACCGAACGGCCGGTAGATCAGGGGCAGATCCAGCCGGCGCAGGGCATCCTGGAAAAGCTGGAAGTAGATCGGCTCGTCGATGACCGGCGCCATGACCTTGGCCGCCCGGCGCCGCAGGAACTTGATCGGGCTCATAAAGCCTCTTCATGCAGATAGAAGCGGGAGCCTGTCTTCCCGTCCGGACCCGGCGGCGTCAAGACCAAACCCGGCTCACCCCGATCCGCGCCGGCGAAGCCCCCGGGGCCGGGGACTAAAGCACAAGGGCCGTCCGTTACAGTAAGGTACCGCCTGCCCCCGCCCCGCCCCAGCCCCGAGCCTTCGCCATGCGCCCACAGCCTCCCGGCGAGACCGCCCCCTCCGCAGCGCAGCCCACCCCGACGGCGGCGGCGCCGCTGCCCGCGCTCACGGACGCAGGCACAGCCGTTCTCCGGGCCCCGCCGGCAACGCTCGCCAGGCTGCTGCGCGACCTGCGCGCCGGGCTGCCGGTTGCGCCGGCGGCCTTTCCCCTGCCCGGGCCGTTGCACGCCGTGCTGCGGCGCGACGGACGGCGGCTGCGCGAGCTGTGGATCGACACCGGCAGCCTGGCCGGCGCCTTCGGCCAACTGCTCGCGCTGCCCGAGGCGGCCGAGGCCGACGCGCTGGAGCTCTGTCTGACCCACGACTGGCGCGCGGTCGCGCCCCCCGCCTTTGCCCGCGTCTTCCCCAACACCGCGCGCGGTCATCTCGGCCTGGCGGTGACGCTCGGCGGGCAGCGTCATCGCCTGTCACCGCTGGCCGCGGTTGCCAGCAACCGCGGGTTCCGCCGCTGGCTCGCGCAGAAGCTCTCCCCCGCCGGGGCCGCGCACGACGGCCGCCTGCCGCCGGACGCGCGGCTGGAGGCCTTCGCGGCGCGCCAGGTGATTCTGTCGCCGCTGACGAAGCCGGACGCGACGGAGCTGAGCCGTGGCTGCCGCCCGGTGCCAGCGGCCGGCTTCGACCGGGCGGAGCTGGAGCGACTGATCGCCGGCATGATCGGCTGGCTCTCGGCGAATCTGCGCGCCGACGGACACCTCACCTACAAATACTGGCCCAGCCGCGGGCGCGAATCGGAAGCCGACAACACCATCCGCCGCTTCATGGGCACGCTGGCGCTGATCCGTGCCGCCACCGCCCGCGGCGACACGGCCTTGATGACGCGCGCGGCGGCCAACCTGCAGTTCAACCTGGACCGCTTCTACCGCCGAGAGGGCGAACTCGGCCTGATAACCTGGGAGGGCAAGGCCAAGCTGGGCGCGATCGCCTTGGCCGCCCTGGCGATCCTGGAGCATCCCGAGGGCGCGCGCTGGGCCGAGGTCTACCGCGCCCTCGTCGCCAGCGTGGCCCGGCTGCACCAGCCCGACGGCAGCTTCCGCAGCTTCCTGACTCCCCCCGAGCGCAACGACAATCAGAACTTCTACCCCGGCGAGGCGCTGCTGTTTTGGGCCCAACGGCTGCGCGGCGATCCCCTCGTGCCGCCAGACGCCACGTTGGAGACGCGCTTCCTGGCCAGCTTCGCCTACTACCGCGCCTGGCACCGCAGCGCGCGCAACCCGGCCTTCGTGCCGTGGCACAGCCAGGCCTATGCTCTGGCCTACGAGCGGCTGGGGCGGCCGGAGCTGCGCGACTTCGTTCTGGAGATGAACGACTGGCTGCTGCCGCTGCAGCAGTGGGAGACGGCCCCGGCACCGCTGTTCCAGGGTCGCTTCTACGACCCGGCACGGCCGGACTACGGACCGCCGCATGCCAGCTCGACCGGCGTCTACCTTGAGGGCTTGGCGGCCGCCCTGGCGCTCGCCCGGAGGCCGGGCGGCGACAGCGGCGGCGACGCCGCACGGGCCGCCCTCTATGAGCGGGCGATCTGGCGCGCCGCCCGCAACCTGCGCCAACTCCAGTTCAAGGACGAGCGCGATGCCTTCTACGTCGCCCGCAGGGCGCGGGTGCTCGGCGGCCTGCGAACCGAGGTCTACAACAACGAGATTCGCGTGGATAACGTGCAGCACGGCCTCATGGGGCTGCTGAGCGCGGGCGACCTGCTACGCCACGACAGCCTTCACGAAGCCGAGGCGGCCTGCCCCAGCGGCCTCTCCGGCGGATAGGCGTAGTGGCCCTGCCCGGCTGCCGGTTCGACGTCGAAGATCAGGTGGATGCGTGGGCGGTCCGAGAGGTTGTGGGCCTCGTGCGGCTGCTTGTTGTCGAACGCCCACAGCTCGCCTTCGCGCAGCAAGGCCGTCTCGCCGCCCGCCGTCAAGGGGCTGCCGTTGGCGCTGTCGAGCACCAGGTGATAGCGGTCGCGGATGCGGTAGTAGGCCCCCTTGTCGATGTGGGGAAAGACCCGCCCCCAGGGCTGTAGCTTGACCAGCGTGACCCGGCCCAACTGTCCGCCTTCGCGCGCCGCGAAGGCTTCGCAGAAGCCGAGCGTCCGGGGGAAGCGGGCCGCCAGCCTGGTGCGCCGGCTGGGATGCACGTCGTTGCCGCTGACGCCCTCGGGGAACGGCTTCACGGCGGCGCGCAGATAGATGCTTTCCGTCTCGCGTTGGCATTTCACCTTGGTCTGACGGCTCACATCCCATAGCCAGAGCTCCGGCTGCGCGGTGACTTCCGCCACCAGCGGGCCGATGTCGATGCCGGCGGCCAGCTTCTTGAAGTGCTTCATGCCTGCGGTCTCCCAATCACAGTCCCCGACGCGCCGACGCCAGGATCGCAATCCCCCCGCGCGACAAGGGGGCGAGCGGAGGGCGGCTCCCCCAGGAGCCGCCCGCGCCCGGATCAGGTGTCGTTGCCGGCGTTGAAGCCGTCATCGCCGTCACCATCACCATCGCCATCGCCATCGCCATCGCCATCGCCGTCGCCATCGCCGTCGCCGTCGCCGTCGCCGTCACCATCGCCATCGCCATCGCCGTCGCCGTCACCATCGCCATCGCCATCGCCATCGCCATCGCCGTCGCCGTCGCCGTCGCCGTCACCATCGCCGTCGCCATCGCCGTCACCGTCGCCGTCGCCGTCACCGTCGCCGTCACCATCGCCATCGCCATCGCCGTCGCCGTCACCATCGCCGTCACCGTCGCCGTCGCCATCGCCGTCGCCGTCACCGTCACCGTCGCCACCATCGTCGGCCACGGCCAGCTTGGGCAGCAGGGCGCCATCGAGGGCCAGGCTGAGCGGCGCGGCCATCAACCCCAGGGCCAGCAGGCTGGCCCCGGTCAGCATCGCCATCCGGCGGGGCAACGGCGCGCCGGCCGCAGCATCGCCGGACGCCGCCCCGCTCTGCGGCAGGACCGTGGAGACGGTGGTGTCCAGCAGGGTCGTCTTGTAGGTCGGGTTTCGGGTCATCGGGGGGCTCCTGTCTGTTGTCTGCCGCAGCGGGTCAGCCGCGCATCCTCTGCGAGAGTTCCGGAGCCAGCCTGCCGCCAGCCCCACGCGAACGGTCCGACAACGGGGCAGGGGGACCGCTTATTCCCCGCCCCGGCACCGGGCGAGCCCCGGGGGCGCCTGACGGCGCCGGGCGGTCTAATCACAGGTCGGGTCCGCCTGCAGCAATCCGTGACCGAAGACCGGATCGAAGCCGGCCCGCCCCAGGTCGCGGGCCGCGCGCTCGAGCCGACGCCGCAACTCGGCCGCTGGCGGCCGCCCCGCGCGCGCCGACAGATCGGCGGCGGCGGCCGTCACGAAGGCCGCGGCGTAGGAGGTGCCGCTGCGCGGGGCACCGCCGGCGATGGTGGGCGCCCAGACGTCGACGCCCGGGGCGGCGAGCGAGAGATAGGAGCCACGGTTGGCACGGCGGAAGGGGCGCAGGTCGCGGTCGACGGCGGTGACCGCCAGCACCTCGGGGTAGGCGGCCGGGTAGGCCGGTCCGGCGGCCGGGCCGGCGTTGCCGGCCGCGGCCACCACCAGGGTGCCGCGCCGTGCCAGCGCAGCCACGGCCCGCTCGATCAAGGGGTTGGGCGGGCCGGTCAAGCTCATGTTGATCACCGCCAGGTCGAAGCCGGCCAACCAGTCGAGCCCCTGCAGGATATCGACCGTGCTGGCGGCCGGCAGGCCCGCGTCGTCGCGGTGGAACACCTCGGCGGCATAGAGGGTCGCCGCGGGCAAGAGGCCCGGGGTCTCACTGCCCACCGCGCCGACCAGCAGGCCGGCGATCGCCGTGCCGTGGCCCGACAGGGCGGCCGGCCGGCGCTGCTCGTTGAACCGGCGGCCGCGAATGCGCTGCCCCGCCAGGGCCGGCGCGCCCGTCTCGACCGCCGTGTCGATCATGCCCACGGCCAGACCGGCGCCACAGGTCGCCCCGGCTTCGGTCGGCGGGCGCCAGCCGACCAGGTCCTTCTGGGCGCAGGCCGGTCCGCGACAGGCGGGCTGTGCCAGCCGATAGAGATGGTTGGCGGCCAGCGCCGTGGCCCCGAGCCCGCCCAGGGCGGCCTCGGCCGCGCCGGGCGCACGCCCGCCCAGGGCGAAACCGGTGACGGACAGGCCGAGATTGTCGTAGCGCGCGACCAGGCGCGGCGTCAGGCCGAGCCGAGCCGCCGCCGCGACCAACTCCGGCGTGGCGTCGAGTGCCAGCAGATCGCCGGCATGGGGGCCGTCGCCGCCGTCACCGGCGCCACTCGCCGCTCCCGGGGCCGCCGCCTCGACCGCCTGCGCAGCGTCGCTGTCGTCCTCCGCCCCCATCGCGTCGTCGTCGCCCTCGTCATCGCCGTCGCCATCACCGTCGCCGTCCCCGCCCCCATCGCCGTCGCCATCCCCGTCGCCATCGCCATCGCCATCACCGTCCCCGTCGCCGTCGCCATCCCCATCGCCGTCCCCATCGCCGTCCCCATCGCCATCCCCATCGCCATCCCCATCGCCATCCCCGTCGCCATCCCCATCGCCGCCGTCGTCGGCGAAAACCGGCGGCGGGCCGAGCTGGAGCGGCGGAGCCAAGGGCAGGGCGCGCGGATCGAACAGCAGGAAGGACAGCAGACAGACGCCGGCGAGCAGTGCTTGCCGGCGCCCCTGGGCGGACGCGCGCCGCGACACGGGGCCGCGGCGCCGGAGAAGCTGGTCGGTGCAGCTATCGGATTGGGGCATGACGCGAGCGGTCCCGGGACAGACGAAAACGGCAAGCAACAACGTTTCGGCGCCCGCGTCTATTCCCCCGACCGCCCATGCGCCCCGCGCGCGCGTCTGCACGCCCCCGCTCCCGGCCCTTTCCTGCGGCCGCGCCAAGGGCCTTGGGAATAGGCCGGCCTGCTGGCACGTTGTGATCCTGGCGCCCCGTCTTGTGATCTTGGCGCCCCGTCTTGTGATCCTGGCGCCCCGTCGCCGCAGCCCGACGCCACAGCGAAGGCGAACAGCCCCTTGGCCCGAGACCATGCCCCACGAGACCGGGAGATCCGGGAGCAACTGGTCGCCCTGCTGCCGCGGCTGCGACGCTTTGCCGCCGCCCTCGCCGGCACGCCGGCGGAAGCCGACGACTTGGTGCAGGCGGCCTGCGAGCGGGCGTTGACGCGCCTCGACCAGTGGCAGGACGGCACCAGGCTCGACTCCTGGATGTTCCGCATCCTGCAGACCGTCTGGATCGACCGCTGCCGGGCCGAGGCGCTGCGCCGTCCGGCCGGCGATCTCGACAGCGTCGCCGGCCTGGCGGGGGAGGACGGGCGTGCGGTGGCCGAGGCGCGGGTGGAGCTGGCGCGGGTGCGCGGCCTGATCGCCCGCCTGCCCGACGAGCAGCGCGCCGTTCTGGCGCTGGTGTCGATCGAGGGGTGCAGCTATCGCCAGGCGGCCGAGGTCTTGAACATCCCGATCGGCACGGTGATGAGCCGCCTCGCGCGGGCCCGGCGCGCCCTGGCAACCGCCTTGGCTGGTCCGGACGGGCCGCCGGCGGGACGCCCGGAGGCAAGCCCGAAGAGCGCGGAGGCCAGCGGCCTGAGCGGCAAGCTGGCAGGAGAGAGCGCATGAGCGAGCAAGACGCGACACCGGAGCGGCCGGCGCCGAGCGATGAACTGCTGGTCGCCTACGCCGACGGCGAGCTGCCGGAGGCCGAGGCCGCCAAGGTGGAGGCCGCGCTGGCCGGCGATCCGGCGGCAACGGCCCGCCTGCGCAGTCTGGTCGAGGCGGGCGAGCTGGCCCGCCACGCCTTCGCCGAAATCGCGGCGGCGCCGGTGCCCGAGCGATTGCGCGCGACGGTGCTGCAGGCCGCAAGCGGCGCCGGCGGCAGAGCGGGCGGCACAGCGGGCGGCACAGCGGGCGGCACAGCGGTGACGCCGCGGCGCGCGGCGAAGCGCCGCCACCGCCCCGCTGCCCTGCCTGCCGCCCTTGCCGCTTCGCTGGTGCTGGCCGTCGCGCTCGGCCTCTACGCGCTGCCCGGCGGCGACGCGCCCGACCGGGCCAGCCCGGACGGCCTGGGTCGCGACGGGGAGCAGGCGGCCACGGCGGCGGCGGGCGCGCCGGCGCCCGCGCTGGAAGCCGCGCTCTCCCGACAGCCGAGCTACCTGCCGCTGCAAACCGAGCGGGGCGACGTCATGCTGCTCGGCAGCTTCCGCAGCGCCGACGGCCGGCTTTGCCGCGAGTACGAGCGCCTGACCGGCGCCGGCGGCGAGCTCGGCCTGGCCTGCCGAAGCGGCCCGGCCGCCCCTTGGACCCTGGTGGTCACGGCCGCCATCGCGGCCCCCGTGCAGCAGCAGGACCAGGCAGGAGGCCAAGACCGGGGCGGGGCGCCGGAGCGGAGCTATCGCCCCGCCGGCATCGAACGGGCCGACCCGGTCGCGGCCGAAGTGGAGCGCCTGCAAGAAGGGCCGCTGCTATCGCCCGAGGAGGAGGCGGCGGCGCTGGGGCTGCCGTAGAGCGGGCCGCGCGCGGGGCGCCCCGGATGGCCGGCCCGGTAGCTACTCGGCGGCGTCCTCGTCGCGGCGCCAGCGGGCCGCGGCAGCGCTGTCGCTGTCGCGCGCCGCCACCCAGGCGGTCTCGCCGTCGCGCGTCTCCTCGACCTTCCAGAAGGGAGCCTGGGTCTTCAGCCAGTCGATCAGGAAGTGGCAGGCCTCGAAGGCCGCGGCGCGGTGCGGGCTGGCGCAGGCCACCAGCACGATCTGCTCGCCCGGCTCCATGCGGCCGTAGCGATGCACGATCAGCGACGCCTCCAGCGGCCAGCGCGCCTGCGCCTCGGCCTCGATCCGCGCCAGCATCTTCTCGGTCATGCCGGGATAGTGCTCCAGCGTCATCGCCGCCAGCCCGGCCTCCCCCGCGCCCGCCGGCGCCATGTCGCGCACCAGGCCGACAAAGGAGGTCAGGCCGCCGATGCGCGGGTTGCCGGCGGTCAGCGCCGCCAGCTCGGCGCCCAGGTCGAAATCTTCGCGCTGTACGCGGACGGCCATGGCCTGCTCCTCAGCCGCCGGTCACCGGCGGGAACAATGCGACCTCGTCGCCCGGCTTCACCGGGTCGCCGGGCCGCGCGTAGTCCTGGTTCACCGCGACGCGGATGGCGTTGCGGTCGGCCAGCGCCTCGGCGAAGCCGCCGCCGCGCCCCTCCAGCCAGGTCAGCAGCCCGGCCACGGTGGTCACCTCCGCCGGCGGCTGCACCGTCTCCTCGGCGCAGCCCGTCTTCTGCTTGAGCCAGGCGAAGTAGAGCAGCTTCACGGACTCCGTCACGGCGTCACCTCGCTGAAGGGAAGAAACTCGACGATCGCCCCCGGCTCCAGCCGGGTCAAGTCCTCCGGCAGCTCGACCAGGCCGTCGGCCTCGACCAGGGAGGAGAGGATGCCGGCGCCCTCGCGCGGGAACTTGCGCGCCAGCAGGCGGCCGTCGGGGCCGAGCGCCAGGCGCGCGCGCACCCACTCGCGGCGGTCCTTCTTCTTCTTGTGGTCGAAGTCGGCCGTCACGGCGAAGCGGTGCGGCGGCTCCGCGCGCCCGCCCATCAGGCGCAGGATCATCGGCCGCACCACGGCCAGGAAGGTGACCATGGAGGCGACCGGATTGCCCGGCAGCCCGACGAAGGGGGTGCGCCCCACCTGGCCCAGCGCGATCGGCCGGCCCGGCTTGACCGCCAGCTTCCAGGCGTGCAGCCGCCCCTGGGCCTCGACCGCCGCCTTGACGTGATCCTCCTCGCCGGTGGACACGCCGCCGGAGGTGATCAGCAGGTCGTGCCGGCCCGCCGCCGCGCCCAGCGCCTCGGTCACCGCGTCGCGCCGGTCGGGCAGGATGCCCAGGTCCGCGACCCGGCAGCCCAGGCCGCGCAGCAGGGCGCCCACGGTGTAGCGGTTGGAGTCGTAGATGCGGCCGGGCTCCAGCGCCGCGCCGGGCTCGCACAGCTCGTCGCCGGTGGAAAAGAGCGCGACGGACAGCGGCCGCGAGACCGACAGCGACCTGCGGCCGGCCGCCGCGGCCAGGCCGACGTCCTGGGGCCGCAGCCGCTGGCCGGCCGACAGCACCTGCGCGCCCGCCTGCACGTCCTCACCGGCCAGGCGGCGGTTGGCGCCGCGCTTGATGCCGGGGCGGATGATCACCGTGTCGCCCTCGGCCCGGCAGTCCTCCTGCATCATCACCGTGTCGGGCCCGCCCGCGCCCGCCGGCCCGTCCGGCATCAGCGCGCCGGTGAAGATACGGATCGCCTCGCCGCGGCCGGCGGGCCGGCCCAGCGGGTGGCCGGCGGCGGCCCGGCCGGTGACCGGCAGGCGCGTCTCCCCCTCCGGGTCCAGGTCGTCGAAGCAGACCGCGTAGCCGTCCACGGCGGAGTTGGTCTGACCGGGGATGGAGACGGCCGCGACCACCGCCTGGCGCAGCACCCGGCCCAGCGCCTCCGACAGCGCGACCGTCTCCGGCTCCGTCACCGTGTCGACCCGCGCCTCCAGCAGCGCCAGCGCCTCGTCCAGGCGCATCAGCCGCCCGCCGTGGGCGAAGCAGTCGTCGGTGAGCTGGGCCATCAGGCGCTCTCCCGCCGGGCCGGCGCGGCCAGCCCGCAGTGGGCGACCACGAAGTCGGCCAGGGCTTCGACATCGTCCAGGTCGAGGCGGGGACGGTCGGTCTCCGCCACCGGCCCGTCGCTGGCCACCGCCACGATCTGGGGGTCGTCGGGCGCCAGCAGCGGCTTGCCCAAGGCGCGGCGGAACACCTCGATCTTGGGGTGCGGCTCGGTCTTGAAGCCCTCGATGATCAGCAGGTCGACCTCGCTCATATGCGCGGTCAGCTCGGCCGCCGTCGGCTCCGGCGCGCCGCGATGCTCGTGCATCAGCGCCCAGCGGTTGGCCGAGGTGACCAGCACCTCGGTGGCGCCGGCGGCGCGGTGCTCGTAGGAATCCTTGCCCGGTTTGTCGATGTCGAAGGCGTGATGCGCATGCTTCATGGTGGAGACGCGGTAGCCGCGCGCCACCAGCGCCGGGATCAGCTTGCAGACCAGGGTGGTCTTGCCGCTGCCGCTCCAACCTGCCAGGCCGATGATCTTCATGTCACCTCGGTCTCGAGGGGCCGAAGCGCCCCTCTCTTCCGCTTGCACCGGGATGTAGGAATAGCGCCGGGGCGCACAAGTCAAGCACGCGGCGCCTGGGGCGATGCGGCGCTCAGCCGGCCTGCATGTGCTTGACGCCGCGCACCAGGTAGTCCCAGCCGGTGATCAGGGTCAGACCGGCGGCGGTCCACAGCAGCGCGTCGGCCGCCACCAGCAGCGCCAGCGGCAGCAGCGGCGCCAGGATCAGCAGCGACAGCGCGGCGAGCTGCGCGGCCGTCTTCCACTTGGCCAGGCGGCTGACCGGCATGGGCACGCTCAACTCCGCCAGGTACTCGCGCAGGCCGGAGACCAGGATCTCGCGGCAGAGGATGACGATGGCCGCGACCACCGCCGCGCCGGCGACGTCGCCGCTGGCGACCAGCATCACCACCACCGCGGCGACCAGCAGCTTGTCGGCGATGGGATCCAGGAAGCGCCCGAGCGGCGAGACCTCGCCGCGCGCCCGCGCCAGCTTGCCGTCGAGCCAGTCGGTGATCGCCGCCGCCACGAACAGGGCGAAGGCCGCCCAGCGCGCCGGGGCGGAGTCGAGATAGAGCAGCCCCACCACCGCCGGGATGGCGAGGATGCGGGCCAGGGTCAGGACGTTGGGCAGCGTGGTCAGCATGGTTTCCCGGTCGCTTTCGCGCCCTTCTAGCATAGAGCGGCCCGCATGACAGGGGCGCGGCAGAGCAGCCCTTCCTTCCCGCGCGCGCAGGCTGCGGATCGGACGGACCCGCCGTGCGGCGGGTCCAGGCGCGGGCACGGGGCATGTGCACGGGGCATGTGCACGGGGCACGGGCACAAATCACCCTGCGGGAACGGCGCTGCGCCGCCGTCGTTGCCAGGGCAGGCCCCTTGCGTCTGGGGCCTGTTGCGCCGGCCCGGGAACCGGCCCCGAGCCGGCCTTCCCCGAGCCGGCCGGGCGCATGCGAAAGGAGGGCACCATGGCCGACAAACTTCAACATCTTCTGCAACGCCGGCCGGACCGTGCGGATGAGATCCGCGGCCTGGTGGAAGTCAGCCCGCAATTCCGCGCGCTGGTGGCGCGGCACCACGAGGTCTCGGAGGCCCTGCAGCGACTCGCCGCCGACGACGCCGACACGGCGCCGGAGGAGCGGACCAGGCTGGAACGCCAACGCGCCGACGTGGAGCAGGAGCTGGAGCTGGCGATGAGCGACCATCAGCGGATCTGAGGCCGGCGGCTCAGGGCTGGCCGTGGAAGTGGTCGTAGATCTTCTTCGCCACGGTCTTGCTGATCCCCTCGACCGCCTCCAGGTCCGGCAGGCCGGCGCGCTGCACCGCGCGGGCCGAGCCGAAGTGCAGCAGCAGCGCCTTCTTGCGCTTGGCGCCGATGCCCGGCACCTCGTCGAGGGCCGAGGTCAGGCGGCTCTTGCTGCGGCCGCTGCGGTGGGCGCCGATGGCGAAGCGGTGGGCCTCGTCGCGCAGGCGCTGGATGAAGTAGAGGACCGGGTCGCGCGGCTGCAGCAGGATCGGCTCGCGGCCGGGCAGGAAGATGCGCTCGCGTCCGGCGTCGCGATCCGGGCCCTTGGCGACGCCGGCCAGTGCCACCCCCTCGATGCCCAGCTCGGCGAAGACCTCCAGCGCCACGTTGAGCTGCCCGCGCCCGCCGTCGATCAGCACGATGTCCGGCCACTGCCCGCGGCTGCGGTCCGGGTCCTCCTTCTGGGCGCGGGAGAACCGGCGGGTCAGCACCTCGCGCATCATCGCGTAGTCGTCGCCCGCCGCCGCCGCGTCGCGGATCGCGAACTTGCGGTAGGCGGTCTTGCGGAAGCCCTCGGGCCCGGCGACGATCATCGCGCCGTAGGCGTTGGTGCCGCCGATGTGGCTGTTGTCGTAGACCTCGACCCGCTCGGGCTCGCCCTCGCCTCCCACCAGCTCGCTCAGGCCCGCCAGCAGCTTGCGCTGGGCCGAGCTTTCCGCCAGGCGGCGGGCGAGCTCCTCGCGGGCGTTGCTCAGCGCCTGCTCGACCAGCTTGCGCTTGGCGCCGCGCTGCGGCACCGCCAGCTCGATCTTGCGCTCGGCCCGCTGGCCCAGCGCCTCGGCGATCAGCGCCTGCTCGGCCAGGCCGTGGCTCAGCAGCACCAGACGGGGCACCGGCTTGTTGTCGTAGAACTGGGCGACGAAGGCGGCGAGCACCTCCTCCGGCCCCAGCAGCTTGTCGTGGCTGGGGAAGTAGGCGCGGTTGCCGTAGTTGCGGCCGGCCCGGAAGAAGAAGACCTGGACGCAGGTCTGCCCCGCCTCCTGGTGGGCGACGATGACGTCGGCGTCCTCGACCCCCTCCACGTTGATGTCCTGGTGCGACTGGATGTGCGCCAGGGCGCGGATGCGGTCGCGGTAGCGCGCCGCCGCCTCGAAATCCAGCCGCTCGGCCGCGGCCTGCATCTGCCCGGCCAGCTCCTCCTGCACCCGGCTCGAGCGGCCCGACAGGAAATCCAGGGCGTCGCGCACCAGCGCCGCGTACTCGCCCTGGTCGACCCGGCCGACGCAAGGCGCCGAGCAGCGCTTGATCTGATAGAGCAGGCAGGGCCGCGTGCGCTGGCTGAACACCGCGTCGGAGCAGGAGCGCAGCAGGAAGGCCTTCTCCAGCGCGGTCACCGTGCGGTTGACCGCGCCGGCCGAGGCGAAGGGCCCGAAGTAGCGGCCCTCGCGGTCCTGGCTGCCCCGGTGCTTGGCGATCTGGGGATAGGCGTGGTCGCCGGTGATCAGGATGTAGGGGAAGGACTTGTCGTCGCGCAGGAGCACGTTGTAGCGCGGCATGAAGCGCTTGATGAGGTTCGATTCCAGCAGCAGCGCCTCGACCTCGGTGTGGGTCGTGGTCACCTCCAGCGCCGCCGTCTCGGCCACCATGCGCTGCAGCCGGCGGGGCAGCTTGGAGAGCTGGGTGTAGTTGGTCACCCGCCGCTTCAGGTTGCGCGCCTTACCGACGTAGAGCACCTCGCCGCGGGCGTTGAGCATGCGGTAGACGCCCGGCCCGCCGGGCAGCGTCCGCACCGCCCGGACCAGCACCTCGACTCCCTCGCCGAGCCCGCCGTCCACCTTGCGCGCCAGCGCGTCCGCGCCGCCGGTGGGCGCGTCGTAGGCCGCCGGCTCTTCGCGCAGGCCCGGCAGACCGGCCGGCGTCGGCGCCTCGCGATAGACCGAGGGCTCCTGCGGAGCGCGCTTGCCGCCCAGGCTGGGGTCCTTGGCCGAACGCTGCTTGCCTGTGCTCTTCACCATGCCGAAAGACGATGCCTTCCCTGCCGCTTGACCTCACCGCTCCCCGACCTCACCGGCGCGTGGCGCGACTCGCCCTTGCCGTGCGGCCGCCCCCGCGACGGTCGGCGGCGACTGTCAGCGGCGGCGCCGTGCAGGTCAAATAGGCAGGCTTTCGCCGCTTGACAAAAAGCGAACCTGGTGCGCCCGAAGGGCTTTACCGAGCTGTCCACGGAATCTGTGGATAAGTCTGTTGGCAAAGTCGGCGCCCGAGGGGTTGAGGTAAGGGAAACTGCGGCCTTTCATACATTGCCTGTTTTTTGGGCAGAGATATAACCCTTTGATTTTCCAGAATTCCTATTCGCGGGTCCGAAAGAAAAGTGTCACTGATCGCCTCTTGCAAAGCCTGTGGTGGCGCCTTCGCCGCGCGCGGCGACCTGTGAACAATTTCCCTTAACCGACCGCCGCATACCCGGCCGGGCCGGGCTGAGGAAAGCTTCGAAAGCACCGGGGCTTAGGCGGCCTTTCGCGCGCTCGGCCTCAGCCTTCGCGCCTAAGTTGGCGGTGCCGCCCGGCGCCGTCTGGACAGGTTGATGCCGATGCCGCTGGCGGCGCGGTCCAGGTCGAGCTTGCGGATGGACACGCTGGCCGCCCCGATCCGCGGGTCCGCCAGGCAGGTGGCCAGGATGCGGTCGCCCAGGGTCTCCAGCAGGTGGGCGTCGTTCTCGGCGCAGACCTGCTTGACCCGCTCCACCACCGCGCCGTAGTCGACCACCTTGGCAAAGTCGTCGTCGAAGGCCGCCGGCGGCTCCGCCTCCAGCTCGAGGTCGAGGCGCAGGCGCTGGGCCCGGTCGCGCTCGCCGGGATAGACGCCGATGACGCAGTTCACCTCCAGGGCGGTGACCAGCAGCGTCAGGGCCGTTTCGAAGCCCGCGTCCGGCTCGCCCGCCCCCGACTGACCTGGACCCGACCGGCCCGCACCCGACTGACCCGCACACGACTGGCCTGACGCCGAGTCGCGCGCAACCGTGTCGCCGGGGCCAGGGGCGGGGCTGGCGGCGCGGCCAGGGCTGGCGGCGCCTGGCCTCGAGGGACTGGGGGAGCTGTCGTCCATCCTACTCCGGACGCTCAGGGGCGGCGGGCCGGGTCGCCAAGGGCGCGCGCGCCGGACCGGCGATCAGGCGAAGTGGTCGGGAGCGGCCTTCGGCTGAGCCCAGCCCAGATGCTGGCCGCCATCCAGGGCCAACATTTGCCCGGTCATGGCGCGGGCCGCAAGAAGGAAGCGCACCGCCTGGGCGATCTCCTCCGGCGTGGTGCCGCGCTGCAGCGGCATGGCCTGCCACTGACGGTCGAACTGGGCGTCCGACTGGTGGGTGCTCGGCAGGGTCGGCCCCGGGCCGATGGCGTTGACCCGGATGCGCGGCGCCAGGGCCAGCGCCAGGCTGCGGGTCAGGGTCCAGAGCCCGGACTTGGCGACGGTATAGCTGACGAAATAGGGCGTCAGGTTCCAGACCCGCTGGTCCAGCAGGTTGATCACGCCGCCCTCCGCGTCGTCCGGCAACTGCTGCGCGAACGCCTGGGTCAGCACGAAGGGCGCGCGCAGGTTCGGTTCGAGATGATGGTCCCAGGATTCGCGCGTGGCCGTCCCCACCGTGTCCATCTCGAAGGTCGAGGCGTTGTTGACCAGCACGCCGAGCGGGCCGACGGCCTCGGCCGCGCGGGCGACCAGCCCCGCCACCTCCGCCTCGCGGGCGAGGTCGGCCTGCAGCGTCGCCGCCCGTCCGCCGGCGTCGCGGATCTCGGCGGCGACCGCTTCGGCCGCCTCGGCCGAGCGGTTGTAGTGAACCGCCACGGCGCAGCCGGCCTGGCCCAGCGAGCGGGCGATGGCGCGGCCGATACGTTTGCCGGCGCCGGTGACCAGCGCGGCCTTGGGCAGGGCGTCGGGCAGGGAAAGCGCGTCGGACATGCGGAACCTGGAGAGGGTTTCGGGGGAGGCGGACGGTGAGCCGGGGTCAGCCAAAGCGCGCCCGGCGCCGCGCGGTCACGGGGCCAGCGCCGCCAGCGGCCGCACCTCGCCTTGCGCCACCTTCGCCGCGCCGGGATCGAACTGCACGGCAATGAAGATGCCGTAGATCAGCAGGAAGACAAGGGCCAGGCCGCGTCCGATCGCCCGTCCGGAGACCAGCACCGCCATCAGCAGCACCGTGGCGCCCAGCATCACCCAGATGTCGAAGGCCAGCAGCTCCGGGGAGAACTGGAAGGGCGCGACCAGCGCCAGCACGCCGAGGATGCCGAGCACGTTGAAGATGTTGGAGCCGACGATGTTGCCGATGGCGACGTCGGCGTGGCGGCGCAGGGCGGCGACCACGGCGGTCGCCAGCTCCGGCAGCGAGGTGCCGAAGGCCACCAGGGTCAGCCCGATCACCGCGTCGGACACGCCCACGGCCTGGGCGATCGCGATGGCGCCGTCGATCAGCAGCTCCGAACCGACCACCAGGCCGAGGGTGCCGCCCGCGACCAGCCCGAGGGCGGGCAGCCAGGCGTCCGGCGCCGCCTCCAGCGCCTCGGCCGCCTCGCCGTCGGGCGCGGTGACGCCCTGGCGGCGCTCGACCAGGTAGCTGCGCAGGATGTAGGCGCCCAGCAGGAACAGGAAGATCAGGCCGTGCGGCCAGAACAGCGTGCCGACGAAGGCAAGCAGGATCATCACCAGCGTCGCCCCGGTCATCACGCTGCCGTCGCGCCAGGCCAGGCTGCGCGGCGGGTGCATCACCTGAATCATCGCCGCGGCGCCGACGATCAGCAGGATGTTGGCGATGTTGGAGCCGATCACGTTGCCGACGCCGATGCTCGGGCGGCCCTCCAGCCCCGCCGCCAGGGTCACCACCAGCTCCGGCATGGAGGTGGCGAAGGCGACCACGGTCAGGCCGATCAGCAGCGGCGACAGACCGAGCAGGCGAGCCAGGCCGACGGCCCCGCGCAGCAGCAACTCGCCGCCCAGCACCAGCAGCGCCAGACCGCCCAGAACGTAGAGGCTGTCGATCAACATGCCGTCGGCCCGTGCGGCGCTGGGAGGCTGGTCGGGATCTGCGCGGGGGGAAGTGGGATCATGCCTTGACCGACTGCGGGTTCATTTGGCCAGGTCCAGGCACACGGGGACCGGCGGCGCGCCTTGACGGACCCCTCCCCCACGACGCGGCCGGATCTTGCGTGCGGCCCTGCCTCTTGGCGCATTACATGCGGGCGGACCCGGGCGAATTCAACTGCTTGTCCGCGGTTCGCGCGGCCCGCGGCGCGCCGCGGGCGGCCTCAGCCCTCGGGCTCGAAATCGAGGCTGGCGGAGTTGATGCAGTAGCGCAGTCCGGTCGGCTCCGGCCCGTCGGGGAAGACATGGCCCTGGTGCGCGCCGCAGGTGGCGCAGTGGACCTCGGTGCGGGTCATGAAGAAGCTGCGGTCCGTCTTGGTGCCGACCGTCTCCGCGTCGATCGGCTGCCAGAAGGAAGGCCAGCCCGAGCCGCTGTCGAACTTGTGGACCGAGGAGAAGAGCGGCGTGCCGCAGACGACGCAGCGGTAGGTGCCGGCGCGCTTTTCGTCGTTGTACTTGCCGGTAAAGGCGCGCTCCGTGCCGTGCTCCTGGGTCACGCGAAGCTGCTCCGGACTAAGGTGCGAAAGGTCGAAGCCCTTCTTGGCGGCATCGGACATGGCGCTGGCCTCCCTTGGCTGTGGGCCCCTCTCGATATATGCAGCCTGCGGCCCTAACCAAGGCGGCCGCGCCGCCGGCGCAGGTAGCTCAGGCGGCCCGGAACTCCAGTGCGACCCCGTTGGCCTGCGCGGGGCCGACCCGCAGGTGGCCGTCGGCCTCCGCCGCCAGGGGAATGCCGGCGACCTCCAGGAAGTAGCGGGTGGCCGCCAGGTCGCGCACCCGCACCGCCAGCCCGACCAGGCGCGGCCGCGGCAGCGCCGGCGCCTCGGGGAAGCGGGCGGCCAGGGCCTCCGGCCCCAGGAAGGTCAGGCGGCCGTCGCCGACGGCGACCTGAACCCAGCCGTCGGCGGCGCGCACCCCCGCCATGCCGAACAGGCGGGCATAGGCCAGGCCCAGCTCCCCGGGCGCCTCCACCGCCACCGCCACCTCGTCGAGGCCCTCGGCGCCGTTGGGGTGGACCAGCCATTCCGGGCGCCAGACCAGCTCCGGCGTCAGGTGGGCGCAGACGAAGCTGCGCAGCTCCGGCGTCGCCTCGGGCGGCGGGAAGACCAGCCGGAACGCGGGCTCCACGTCGCCCTCGGGCAGCTCCAGCGTGCGCTTCAGGTCCTTCGGACCCTCGGCGGCGATCCCCTCGCCCCTCAGCGCCTCCGCGCAGGCCGCGGCGTCGTCGGTGGCGAAGGCCACCGCCATCAGCCCCTCGCGCTCGGCCAGGAAGGCGTCCAGATGATTGGTGAACTGGCTGGCGTCGACGATGCCGATCAGCTCGATGTAGTCCCGCGGGAACATCAGGCAGTAGTTGGCGGTGCCCCAGCCGATGTGCCGGCCGCGCGGGCAGAGCTTGAAGCCCAGCCGCGCCCAGGCGTGACGCGCCGCCTCCAGGTCGTGCACGCCGACCAGCACATGATCGAGCCCGCGGATCGCCGCGTTCATCCGCGCGTCCCTCCCTGTCCGCCGCCCCCGGCGTCGCCAGGCTCGCCATCGCCACGCGCGGCATCGGGGCCCTCCGGACCGCTGGCATAGCCGTAGCCGGCCCGGAACTTCGCCAGCACGCGATCCATCTCGGCCTCCGACAGCAGCTTCGGCGCGCCGAGCTGCAGCACCTGCCAGTACTGCGCCGCCAGGGTCTCCACCTCGACGGCGATCTTCAGGGCCTCGGCCAGGTCCCGGCCACAGGCGATCATGCCGTGGTTGGCGAGCAGGCAGGCCTTGCGCCCCGCCAGCGCGGCCAGCGCGTTGTCCGACAGGGCCGCGGTGCCGAAGGTGGCATAGGGCGCGCAGCGGATGTCGCTGCCGCCGGCCACCGCGACCATGTAGTGGAAGGCCGGGATGTCCAGGTGCTGGCAGGCCAGGGTGGTGGCGTAGCGGGCATGGGTGTGGACCACGCCGCCGACCTCCGGCCGGGCGCGCAGGATGTCGCGGTGGAAGCGCCACTCGCTCGAGGGGCGCCGTCCCTCCGGGGCCTGCCAGGTGCCGTCGAAGGCCATCGCCACGATGTCGGCCGGCGTCATGACCTCGTAGTCCAGGCCGGAGGGGGTGACCAGCAGCCCCTCGCCGTCCGGGCAGCGCGCGCCGAGATTGCCGGAGGTGCCCTGGTTGATGCCCAGCGCGTTCATCCGCCGGGCGGTCTCCACCATCTCCCGGCGCAGCGCCGCGTGCCGGATCGCGCCCTGGTCCATCACCGCCCGCCTCAGCGCCCGGCGCGGTCGCCGCGCGCCGCCTTTTCGGGGTAGAGCCCCGCCAGCCCCTCGGCCGAGGCGGCGCAGACCCCGCGCTCGGTGATCAGGCCGCTGACCAGCCGCGCCGGCGTGACGTCGAAGGCGTAGTTGCCGGCCGGGCTGCCGGGGCTGGTGATCTCGACGCTCACCAGCTCGCCGCTCTCGCTGCGGCCGGTCACGTGGGTCACCTCGCGGGGATCGCGCTCCTCGATCGGGATGTCGGCGCCCGAGTCCAAGGTCCAGTCGATGGTCGGCCCCGGCAGGGCGACGTAGAAGGGCACGCCGGTGTCCTGCGCAGCCAGCGCCTTCAGGTAGGTGCCGATCTTGTTGCAGACGTCGCCGCCGCGCGTGGTGCGGTCGGTGCCGACGATGCAGAGGTCGACCAGGCCCCGCTGCATCAGGTGGCCGCCGACGTTGTCGGCGACGATGGTGTGGGCGACCCCGTGGTGGTTCAGCTCCCAGGCCGTCAGGCTGGCGCCCTGGTTGCGCGGCCGCGTCTCGTCGACCCAGACCTGCAGCGCAATCCCCTTCTCGTGGGCCAGGTAGATCGGCGCGGTGGCGGTGCCCCAGTCGACCGTGGCCAGCCAGCCGGCGTTGCAGTGGGTCAGCAGGTTGACCGGCGCACCGCCCTTGCGCGCGGCGATCTCCTCGATCAGGCCCAGGCCCTGCTCGCCGATCGCGCGGCAGAGCGCCACGTCCTCCTCGCAGATCTCGGCGGCGCGGATGTAGGCGGTCGCCGCCCGCGCGTTGGCGCCGAGCGGCGCCAGCAGGCCGTAGAGCTCGTCGAGCGCCCAGCGCAGGTTGACCGCCGTCGGGCGGGTGGCCAGCAGCCGGTCGTAGGCGGCCCGCAGGGCGGCGTCGCTCGGGTCCTCGGCCATCGCCAGGGCCATGCCGAAGGCCGCCGTCGCGCCGATCAGCGGCGCCCCGCGCACCTGCATGGAGCGGATCGCCTCGGCCGCTTCCTCCACCGAGGTCAGGCGCCGGGTCTCGAAGCTGTGCGGCAGCCGGGTCTGGTCGATGATCTCGACCGACCAGCCGTCCTCGGCCAGCCAGATGGTGCGGTAGGGAACGCCGTCGACCTTCATCGCCAGACCTTGTTTAGCCAGACCTGATTCAGCCGGACCTTCTGCGCCGGAGCGTCTCCGCCCGGCTCAGCCCTGCAGCACGCGCCCGGCGACCGCCGACAGCCGTTCGGTCATCGCCGGGTCGCGCTTGTCGGGGGCGGTGATGATCGCCGCGTCCAGGGCATGATGGCAACCGGCCGGACAGGCCGCGCTGCGCCCGGCCAGGCGCGGCGCCAGGCTGCGCACCAGGGCGCGCGCCTTGTCGGCATTGTCCATCAGCACCTTCACGACCGCCTCCACGGTGACATGCGCATGGTCCGGGTGCCAGCAGTCGTAGTCGGTCACCATGGCGACCGAGGCGTAGCAGAGCTCCGCCTCGCGGGCCAGCTTGGCCTCGGGCATGTTGGTCATGCCGATCACGTCGCAGCCCCAGGCGCGATAGAGGTTGGATTCCGCCAGGGTCGAGAACTGCGGCCCCTCCATCGCCAGATAGGTGCCGCCCTGGCTGTGGGGAACACTCAGGTCCTGCAAGGCGGCGGAGACCTCCGCCCCCAGCCGGCTGCAGGTCGGATGCGCCAGGGAGACGTGGGCGACCAGCCCCTGCCCGAAGAAGGAGGACTCGCGCTTGAAGGTGCGGTCGACGAACTGGTCGACCACCACGAAGTGCCCCGGCGGCAGGTCCTCGCGCAGGGAGCCGACGGCCGAGACGGAGATGATCTCGCTCACCCCGGCGCGCTTGAGCGCGTCGATGTTGGCCCGGAAGTTCAGTTCGCTGGGCGGGATCACGTGGCCGCGGCCGTGGCGCGGCAGGAAGACCAGCGGCTGGCCGTCCAGCTCGCCGAACAGCAGCTCGTCCGAGGGCTTGCCGAAGGGCGAGTCGACCGCCTGCCAGCGGCGGTTCTCCAGCCCCTCGATGTCGTAGACGCCGCTGCCGCCGATCACCCCGATCACCGGCGGCGCGGCCCGTGCCGGCTCCCGCCCCGCCTGAGACGCCCCCTCTGTTGCCATGGCCTGCCCCGCTTTCCTCCGTTCGGCTCGCCTCCATCGGGCGGGTCCGCGTGCGAGATCGCGGCGCGGTCCCCGTCCGACCCTTGCGCCGAGGGCATAGCACAGCTCGCGCCGCGCGTCGCGGCATGCGGCCGCGGACGGCAAACGGCCGCCCCCGCTGGGGGGCGGCCGCTCGGCCGACGCTGTGACGTCGGAACGTCGGTGGCGGGAGGTGGCGCGATCAGGCCGCGCGCACGCGGGCGATGAAGCCCCGCACCGCCTCGTCGAGACGGCCGGACTGGCTCGTCAGGTCCTCGGCGGCGCCGAGCACGCCGTTGGCCATCTCGCCGGTCTCCTGGGCGCTCTCGCTGACCGAAGCGACGTTGCCGCTGGCCTGCTCGGCGCCCTGGGCCGCCTGCTGGGCGTTGTGGGAGATTTCCCGGGTCGCCGCGCTCTGCTCCTCCGAGGCCGCGGAGATCGACTGCGCGGCGTCGCTGATCTCGTCGATCTTCTGGCGCACGCCGCGGATCGCCTCGACGGCGCCGCTGGTGGAGTCCTGAATGCCGGCGATCTGGCGGCTGATCTGGTCGGTCGCCTTGGCGGTCTGGGCCGCCAGGTCCTTGACCTCGCTGGCCACCACCGCGAAGCCCTTGCCGGCCTCGCCGGCCCGCGCCGCCTCGATCGTGGCGTTGAGCGCCAGCAGGTTGGTCTTGGCCGCGATGTCGGAGATCAGCTCGACCACCGCCCCGATCTCCTGGGAGGCGGCCTCCAGGCCGTCGATGCGCTTGTTGGCCTCCTCCGCCTTGTCGACGCCGCTGGCGGCCAGGTCGTTGGCGCGCGAGAGCTGGGTCGTCATCTCGGCGATCGCGGCGGTCATCTCCTCTGCGGCCGAGGCGACGGTCTGGGCGCCGGCGCTGGCCTCCTCGGCGGCGGCCGCGGCGGCCACCGACTGCTCGCTGGAGTTACCGGCGATGCGGCTGAGCCGCGAGGCATTGTCGCTCATCGAGGTGGCGGCATTGCCCACCGCGGCGACCACCTGGCTGACCGTCGCCTCGAACTCGTCGGCCAGCTTCTCCATGGCCTGGCGGCGCTCCTCGGCGTTGCGCTTCTCGGCCTCGGCCTGCTCGCGCTCCAGCCGCTTGCGCGCCTCGGCGTTCTCGCGGAACACCTCGGTCGCCTTGGCCATGCGGCCGATCTCGTCCTGCCGCTCGGTGTAGGGAATGGTCAGGTCCAGCTCGTCGTTGGACAGCCGGGTCATGGCCTCGGTCAGCGACGAGATCGGGGCGCTCACCTGGCGGCTGGACAGCCAGGCCAGGACGATCACCACCAGCGCGATGGCCAGGGAGATCAGCAGCACCGTGACGGTCATCTCGTTGACCGCCGCCATGGCGGCGCTGCGCGGAATGCTGACGGCCAGGCTCCACTGGGTGGAGCTCTCGCCGATCTGGATCGGCACCAGCACGCGCACCACCGACTCGCCGTCGGCGCTGGTCGCCGCCTCCTCGGTCAGGCCGCGCCCGGCCTTGGCCGCCTCGATGGCGGCCTGCGAGAAGCCGGTGCCGGCGACATCCTTGCCCAGCAGAGCGGTGTCACGGGCCGAGACCATGGTGCCGCGGTCGGTCACCAGCTCGACCCAACCCGCCTCCATCGGCCGGATCTGCGACAGCTCGGCCTGGATGGCGTCGAGGCTGATGTCGACGCCGGCGACGCCGGCCACCTTGCCCTCCGCGCGGATCGGAACGACGAGGGAGGTCAGGAGGGTCTGGCTGCCGCCCACGGAGTAGAGGTAGGGATCGATCACCGTCTCGCGGCCGGTGTCGCGGGCGACCAGATAGTAGTCGCCGGCGCCGGGCACGTCGTAGTCGGCCAGCGGCTCCACCGCCACCTCGCCCTCGCTACGGTACCAGTAGGGAACGAATCGGCCGGTCGAATCATGCCCCGGGGCGCCGACATAGTCGGCGTCGCGGCCGTCCAGCGCATTCGGCTCCCACGCGGTCCACACGCCGAGCAGGTCGGGGTTCTCCTTCAGCAAATGGCGCTGCAGGTCGTCGTAGACCTCGCGCTGGCGCATGCCGGAGGCGTGCAGGGATTCCAGCGCGTCGCTGTTGGCGCGCGCCACGTCGATCGCCCGCTGCAGGCGGTCGCCGACGACGGCGGCGTAGGTCTGCGCGGTCTGGCTGGCGTTCTCGACGGCGTTCACCGAAGCCGTCTGCCGGGCGAAGATCAGCGCCGCGCCGGCCGCGACGATCACGCCCACGAGAGCCAGGGCCACGGTGATGGCGCTGAGCCGGAGCTTGAGGCTGTGGTTGAGCGAAAGCATGTCGGTTCCTTGTCGTTCCATCCGAGCGGAGAGCCGGTCCGACATATTGGATACGTTAGTCTCTTAAATGTTTGATTAATATGGGCACCCGAATAGATAGTAGACGTAACAGAAAGTCACTCACTGAAAATGGCCCGTCTTCGGACGCGGCGCCGGGCAAACAAGACTCGGGCAAACAAGACTCGGGCCGACAAGACTCGGGCCGACAAAACAAAAGGAGGCCGCCCAGGCGGGCGGCCTCCCCGTTTCGCAGCCGGGCGGGAGGCCGCATAGCCGCCGCCCGCCGAGCGTTTCATCAATGCAGGTCGGCCCAGACCTTGCGCTTGACCGCGTACATCAGGCCGGTGAACACCAGCAGGAAGAGGATCACCTTGATCCCCATCTGCTTGCGGGTCTCCAGCATCGGCTCCGCCGTCCACATCAGGAAGGTGGCGACGTCGCGCGACATCTGCGCCACGCTCGCCTCGGTGCCGTCGGCGTAGCTCACCGAGTCCGGGAAGAGGATCTGCGGCATGGCGATCTGATGGCCGGGGAAGTACTCGTTCCAGTACATCCCGGGCATCAGCTCGACATCGGCCGGCGCCTCCTCGTAGCCGACCAGCAGGGCCTTGATGTAGTCCGCCCCGCCGGCGCGCTTCTTGGCCATCAGCGAGAGATCCGGCGGATAGGCGCCGCCGTTCATCATCCGGGCTTCCTGCTCGTTGGCGTAGGGCGAGGGGAAGCGGTCGGCCGGGGTGGCCTCGCGCATGTACATCTCGCCCTGATCGTTGGGGCCGTCCTCGACCATGTACTCGGCCGCCAGCGCCTTGATCTCCTCCTCGTCGTAGCCGAGATCGGCCAGGTTGCGGAAGGCGATCAGCCGGACGCCGTGGCAGGCCGAGCAGACCTCCCGGTAGACCTGGAAGCCGCGCTGCAGCGCCGCCTGGTCGAAGGTGCCGAACACCCCATCGAAGGAGAAGTCGTAGTCCGGCAGCTCGACGGCCTCGGCGGCCTGGGTCGAGGGGGCGGCCGCCACCGAGAGGGCGGCGGCAGCGAAAGCGGAAAGTGCGAGCCGCTTGAGCATTACGGCTTCTCCATCGGCTTGGCCGTCGCGCCGGCGACGGTGCCGCCGCCCTTGAGCACGGGCTCGCTGATCGACGCCGGCAGCGGCTTCGGCCGCTCCAGCACGCTCAGCAGCGGCAGGATGATCAGGAAATAGGCGAAGTAGTAGGCCGTCGCGATCTGGCTGATCGTCACGTAGGGCTCTTCCGCCGGCATCGCGCCCATGTAGCCCAGCACCAGGCAGGTGACCACGAAGAGCGCGAAGAACTGCTTGAACAGCGGGCGGAAGCGGCCCGAGCGAACCGGCGAGCGGTCGAGCCAGGGCAGCACGAAGAGCACCGCGATCGAGCCGAACATCGCGATCACGCCGCCCAGCTTGGCCTCGATGATCGTGATCCCGGTGAAGGGGATGCCGATGTCGAAGGTGATCGCGCGCAGGATCGCATAGAAGGGCAGGAAGTACCACTCCGGCACGATGTGCGGCGGCGTCACCAGCGGGTTCGCCTCGATGTAGTTGTCGGGGTGGCCCATGTAGTTCGGCGCGAAGAAGACGAAGGCGCTGAACAGGATCAGGAAGACGCCCAGGCCGTAGAGATCCTTCACCGTGTAGTAGGGGTGGAAGGGGATCTTGTCCTGCGGCCCCTTGGCGTCGATGCCCAGCGGGTTGTTCGAGCCGAAGCGGTGCAGCGCCCAGAGGTGGAGGAAGACCACGCCGACGATCACGAAGGGCAGCAGGTAGTGCAGGGCGAAGAAGCGGTTGAGCGTCGGGTTGTCGACGCTGAAGCCGCCCCACAGCCAGGTCACGATGTCCGGGCCGACCAGCGGGATCGCCGAGAAGAGGTTGGTGATCACCGTGGCGCCCCAGAAGGACATCTGGCCCCAGGGCAGCACGTAGCCCATGAAGGCCGTGGCCATCATCAGCAGCAGGATGACCACGCCCAGCATCCACAGGATCTCGCGCGGCGCCTTGTAGGAGCCGTAGTAGAGACCGCGCAGAATGTGGATGTAGACCACGATGAAGAAGAAGGACGCGCCGTTCATGTGCACGTAGCGCAGCAGCCAACCGTAGTTGACGTCGCGCATGATCCGCTCGACCGAGTCGAAGGCGTGCTCGACATGCGCGGTGTACTGCATCGCCAGCAGGATGCCGGTGACGATCATGATCACCAGGGCGATGCCGGCCAGCGAGCCGAAGTTCCACATGTAGCTGAGGTTCCGAGGCGTCGGATACTCGTGCAGCTCATGATTCATGAAGGTGAACACGGGCAGGCGGTGATCAATCCACCGCACGACCCGGCTGTTGGTCTGGAGTGCCATGCGTCGCGACCCCTTAAGCGCTAGCGTTCCGTCACGCGGCCGGATCAGCCGATGGTGATGGTCGTGTCGTCGAGGAAGGTGTAGGTCGGCACCTCGAGGTTCCGCGGCGCCGGGCCTTTGCGGATCCGGCCCGAGGTGTCGTAGTGCGACCCGTGGCAGGGGCAGAACCAGCCGCCGTACTCGCCCTTGGGATCGCTCGGCTTCTGGCCCAGCGGCACGCAGCCCAGGTGCGTGCAGATCCCCACCATCACCAGCCAGTCCGGCTTCTCGACGCGCGCCTCGTCGGTCTGCGGGTCGATCAGGGCGTCCAGATCGACGCCGCGCGCCTCTTCGATCTCTGCTTCGGTGCGATGCCGAATGAACACCGGCTTGCCGCGCCAGGTGACGGTGATCGCCTGGCCGACCTCGACCGGGCTCAGGTCCACGTCGATGCTGGCCAGCGCGAGCACGTCGGCAGAGGGATTGAGCGAGTCGATCATCGGCCAGACCACGGTCGCCGCCCCGACCGCCCCCACCGCGCCCGCGGCGAGGTAGAGGAAGTCGCGCTTCGACTGGTCTTCGACGTCATGCTGTGCGTTCGCGCTGTCAGCCATGATTGCGTTCCGTGTCCTTACAACTGACGTTGCACACCCCCTTGCGGTGGCGGAAACGCGCAGAAACCGGGCAGGCAAGATGCCAACCCGCAAGATACTGCGCTCCGCCGCGCAGGCGATTGCGGCGAGCTGCCGCATCGCCACGTTGTCCGGGCCGCCCTTGCGGCCGTTCCGCCGCGCGGACCCGGACAGCCTTGCGCGCGGGCTGCGATATAGAGGAAATGACACGACCAAGTAAAGGACAACCGCCCCGCCCGCCGCTCCGCGCCCCCGTCGCCCCGGCGACGGCCGCCCCCCTCGCCCCGGCGACGGCCGCCCCCTCGCCCCGCCGGCGGCAGGCCCGGCCGCCGCACGCGCCGCACGCGCCCTGCCCGCCCCGCCCGAGTCGCGAAAGCCCCCCGGAAGCCCCATGCGCCTGGTCCTGTTCCAGCCCGACATCCCGCAGAACGCCGGCACGCTGCTGCGCCTCGGTGCCTGTCTGGGCGTCGCCATCGACGTGATCGAGCCCTGCGGCTTCGTCTGGGACGACCGCCGCCTGCGGCGGGCCGGCATGGACTACCTGGCCGGCGTCACCCTGACCCGCCACAGCTCCTGGGCGGCCTTCCGGCAGGCGCAGCACGCCCGCGGCGAGCGGCTGGTGCTGCTGACAACCGCCGGCCGCCAACGCTATACCGACTTCGCCTTCGCCGCCGGCGATGCGCTGCTGCTGGGACGCGAGAGCGCCGGCGTGCCGCCCGAGGTGGCGCAGGCCGCCGACGCCGCGCTGCGCATACCGTTGCGCCTCGGCCAGCGTTCGCTCAACGTGGCGGTGGCCGGCGCCATGGTGCTGGGCGAGGCGCTGCGCCAGCGAGACGGATTTCCCACAGACCCAGGTCCCGGGGAGGAGAGATGAGCGAGACGTCAGGCGCCGCCGAGGCGCGCGAGGGCGAGGCCGGCGCCGGCTGGAGCGCGCAGCAGCGCCGGGCCGAGGCTTGGTTTCAGGAACTGCGCGACCAGATCTGCGCCGCCTTCGAGCAGCTCGAGGACGAGCTGGCGCCGCCGCAGCAGCACGCCGACAAGCCGGCCGGGCGCTTCGTCTACAAGGACTGGCAGCGCAGCGACACCAACGCCCCCTCCGGCGAGACCGCGTCGGGCGGCGGCGGGCGCATGGGGATGATGCACGGCCGCGTCTTCGAGAAGGTCGGGGTCAACACCTCCACCGTCCACGGCCACTTCAGCCCGGAGTTCGCCAAGCAGATCCCCGGCGCCGAGGAGGACCCGCGCTTCTGGGCTTCGGGCATCTCGCTGGTCGCGCACATGCAGTCGCCGCTGGTGCCGGCGGTGCACATGAACACCCGCCACATCGTCACCACCAAGGGCTGGTTCGGCGGCGGCGCCGACCTCAACCCCATGGTGCCCGACGCGGCGGACACCGACGACTTCCACGCCGCACTGAAGCGCGCCTGCGACGCCCACGACCCGGACCACTACCCGAAGTTCAAGGCCTGGTGCGATGACTACTTCATGATCAAGCACCGCGGCGAGCCGCGCGGCGTCGGCGGCATCTTCTACGACTACCTGGACAACGACTGGGAGGCCGACTTCGCCTTCACCCAGGACGTCGGCCGCGCCTTCCTGGAGATCTACCCCCAGCTCGTGCGCCGGCACATGCACGAGCCCTGGACCGAGGCGCAGCGCCAGCACCAGCTCGTGCGCCGCGGCCGCTACGTCGAGTTCAACCTGATCTACGACCGCGGCACCACCTTCGGCCTGAAGACCGGCGGCAACGTCGAGGCCATCCTCATGTCGCTGCCGCCCCTGGCCGCCTGGCCCTGACGGCCTGGCCCTGACGGCCTGACCCTGACGGCCTGGCCCGGCCCGCTCGCCGGGACGACGGGCGGGCGCCCGCCGAAGGCGCGGCCGCGGTGCGCCGGCCGGGCGTGCACGCCGGACGCGGCGCGCGCGTATCATCGGCATGCGCCGCCCGCTCGTCCTCTGCCTCGCGCTCGGCCTCGGCCTCGTCCTGGGCCTGCTTCTAGGACTGGTCCTGGTATCCCTGCCCGGTTCGCCGCGCGCCGTTCCGCCCGCCGCCGCCCAGGATGTCCTGCGCGCGCCGGAGGTGGGCCCGGCGGAGGGGGCGGGGACGAGATCGGCGGCCGCCCCGGCGCCGACCCGGCCCTGGGTGGTCGACCGCACCGGCCTGACGGCGGTGCCGATCCCGGCCCAGGGCTGGTGCCCGACGCCACGCCAGGGCGGCGACGGCGTGGTGCGGTTGCGGGTCGACGCGCTCGACGCCCGCGCCTACCGGGCGCCGCGCCTGGCGCTGCAGCGCTTCCTGTCCGGCGTGCGCTTCGTGGTGCAGCAGGACTGCCCGCAGGTCTGGGCGATCGAGGTGCAGGGCTACGCGGCCGGCACCCGCCGCTTCCTGGGCAGCCTGGTCCGCGACGAGGACTGGCGACTGGAGGGCACGCTGCTGGAGTGAGCCGCGCTCACATCCACAGCGTGCGGGCGTCCTGGTCCATGCCGGCGTAGAGCCCGGCGACCCAGTCGCCGTAGCCGTTGTAGAGCTGGGTCGGCACCCGCTCGTCGGTGCCCAGCAGCTCCTCGGTGGCCTGGCTCCAGCGCGGGTGCGGCACCTCGGGATTGACGTTGGCCCAGAAGCCGTACTCGCGGCCCTGGATCTCCTCCCAGAAGGAAACCGGGCGCTCGGCGGTGAACTCGAAGGCCACGATCGACTTGAGCGACTTGAAGCCGTACTTCCAGGGCACCACCAGGCGCAGCGGCGCGCCGTTCTGCTTGGGCAGGGGCTTGCCGTAGATGCCGGTGCCGAGGAAGGTCAGCTCGTTGGTCGCCTCGGCCATCGTCAGGCCCTCGACGTAGGGCCAAGGATACCAGCTCGAGCGCTGGCCGGAGGCCACCTCGGGGTCCATGAAGGTGGTCATCTTCACGTACTTCGCCGCCGACAGCGGCCGGGCCAGCTCGACCAGCCGCTTCATGGGAAAGCCGGACCAGGGCACGGCCATCGACCAGGCCTCGACGCAGCGGTGGCGGTAGAGCCGTTCCTCCAGCTCCACCTTGGCCAGCAGCTCGTCGATGTCGAGCTGCATCTCCTGTTCGACCTCCCCGGAGATGCGCACCGTCCAGGGCCGCAGCGGCAGCGCCTGGGCGCGCTGCCAGATGTTCTTGGAGGAGCCGAACTCGTAGAAGTTGTTGTAGGTGACGGCCAGCCGCTCCTCGGTGATCTCGCGGTCTAGCGTGAAGTCCGCGTTGCGCGGCGCGGGGTAGCGCCCGACGCCCGGCGCCTCGGCCGGGTAGAGCTCGGCCAGGGGATCGCCGCTCTCGGCCTGGGCCGGCTCCTCGCAGGCGCTCAGCAGGCCGCCGGCGCCCAGCAGCAGCGAGCCGGCGGCGGCGGTCCTCAGGAACCGCCGGCGGTCGCGGTAGATCGATTCCGGCGTGGCGGCGGACTCCGGCAGCTCCCAGCCGCGGCGGCGCTTGATCAGCATGACGAACCTCCCATACCGGCCAGCCATCGGGCGACCTGCCATCGGGCGGCCTGCCCTTGGCCCTGCCGCCCAATGTAAGCCGGCGGGCCGGCGCGCCAACTCACAGCTTGGAGAGCGGGCCGCGAGCCGCCGGCTGGAGACGGCCGGCCGCGGAGGTCCGGCCGGGGAGGTCCGGCCGGGGAGGTCCAGCCGGGGAGATCCGGGGCGGCCCGGCGCGCCTCAGTCCCGCGCCCGCTCGGCCTGGCGCCGGAAGCTCTCCGGCGCCGGCAGGCGGCGGCCGACCAGGGCGCCGGCCAGGGAGATCGCCGCGAGCAGGACGATCAGGCTGTGCGGGCCGACCAGGTCGACGACCAGGCCGGCGGCGCCGGCGACCAGCGCCAGCCCGCCGATCGCGGTGTTGGAGAAGGCGACGTAAAGCGGCCGGTCGTCGCTGGGCGCGGCGTCAACCAGGTAGGTCTTGCGCCCCAGCCGCACGCCGGCCTCGGCCAGGCCCAGCAGCAGGAAGACAAGGGCGTAGCTGGCCGGCGGCAGGTCGGCCAGCGCCGGCACCAGGGCCAGCGCCAGGGCCAGGCCGCCGGCCAGGGCGCCGACGAGCCCGGCGACCCCCAGCACCGCCGCGGCCGAGCGGTCGGAGAAGGGCCCCCAGAAGGGGCTGGAGAGCACGTTGGCCAGGCCCACCGCCAGCACGAAGAGCGCCAGGTTGGACAGCGCCTCGCCGTAGACCGCCTGGGCGTGCAGCACGAAGAAGGGCATCGCCAGCTCGACCGAGAGCAGCAGCCCGCGCGCCCAGAGGAAGGTGCGGTAGGCCGGCACCCGGCCGGCCAGGGCCAAGCCGCGCCGCGCCTCGGCCAGGGTGTTCTTGCCGCCCTCCTGCGCCCCCGGCGCCTCGCTGATCAGGGCGAAGAGCAGGGCCGCCAGGGCCCAGAGCAGCGCCGCGGCGGCGATCAGCGCCAGGTAGGGCCAGATCGCCGCCCCGACCTCCAGGCCGAAGCGCAGCACCAGGGCGGCGACCAGGGTCAGGGCGCCGCCGATGGTCGCCCGGTTGGCCAGCATGCGCCCGCGCCGGCCCTTCGGCACGGTCTTGCCGGTGACGTCCTGAAAGGCCACCGAGCCGATGCCGCTGGCCACCGAGAAGACCAGCACCAGCGCGGCGATCGCCAGCCCGGCGGCGACCGGCGGCAGGGTCAGGGCGGCCGGGATCATCGCCAGCAGGCAGAGCGCCTGGGTGGCGCCGGCGCCCGCCCACCAGAGCTTGCGCCGGGCCGCCCGGCGGATGCGCGCGGCCACCGCCATCTGCGGCAGCAGCGAGCCCGCCTGCTTGAGCGGCAGGAGATAGCCCGCGATCACCGCCGGCGCCCCCAGCGCCGAGAGCAGCCAGGGCAGCACCAGCCCGGGGCTGGCGAGCTGTTCGGCCAGCTTGGTGCAGGCGCCGTTGGCGACGTTCAGCAGGTAGTTGCGCGGAACGTCGCTGCAGGCCGACTCGGGAATCGCCTCGCAGGCGCGCTCGGTCGAGTCGTCGCCGCTGAGCATGGCGTAGGCCCGCTCGGCGAGGGGGGAGGCAACGGGGCTGTCGGTGGGCAAGGGCCGATCCTGGCGCCGGAAAAGCGGGGGTTAGACGAGGGGCGCGCGCGGGCGGATCAGTGATCCTCCTCGTGGTGGCCGATCTCGCCCTTGGAGTAGAGGAACTCGTCGAGATAGCCGGCGAAGTCCTCGTTGTTGCGGCGAATCCACTCCAGCACCATGGCGGCGTGCTCCATCTCCTCGCGCATGTTGTGCAGCAGGATCTCCTTGAGCGCCGGGTCCTCGCAGTCGTCGGCGCGCTGGCGGTACCAGTCGACCGCCTCGAGCTCCTCCATCAGGGAACTGATGGCCTGGTGCAACGCCAGGGTCTGCTTGCTCAGGCGCTCGCGCGGGGCGTGGAGCTGTTCGCTGGACATACGTCGATCTCTCCCTCGATTCGGGTTATGGGACACAAACCTAGAGTGATTTGCGATGGCGGGAAACCGCACTGCGGCGCCCGGCGGTCGCGAGAAAATCCCTCCGCGTCGAACTGCTAGAGCAAGGCCGTCCGAGCCGGAGGACTCGCGGGACGACTCCCCCGGCTCGCCGTTTGCTCCAAGGCGCGGCCGCGCTGGCGCGACCCCGCTTGGGCGCCATTCTAGCGATTTGGTCTGCCGAGGTTTTGCGCCAGATCAGGCGGCGAGCAGAGCGCGCACCCGGGCCAGGGCGGCGGCCGCCGCCGCCGACTCGCCCAGCGCCTCGAAGGTCGCCGCGCTGGCCTGCCAGGTCTGCGGCGAGGCCGGCCGGCGACAGCGCCGGGCGGACAGCAGGGCCCGCGCCAGGCGGTGCCGCCCGGCGACCAGCGCGGCGTAGATCAGGGTCTGCTCGAAAAGGTCGCGCTGGGCGCGGCTGCCGCCCAGCGCCGCCCAGCGCCCGCGCAGCGCCAGCAGGCCGTCGGCCGCCGCGGCGGGCCGATGCTGCGCGAAGGCGACCAGGGCATCGGCCAGCGGGCGCCCCACCGCGCGCAACACGGCGCCCCGCTGGTCCGCCCCCTCCGCCAGCGCGTCCAGCCGCGCCTGCGCCTCGGCCAGCGCGCGCGCGTCGCCGCCGGCGGCGGCCGCCATCACCGCGTGGACAGCGGCCAGGGGCGCGCGCGTCACGGCCGCAACCGCGCCCCAGCCCTCGAGCAGCGGCGCCCAGCGCCCGCCGGTCTCGGCGCCGACCAGCTCCAGGCGCCAGAGCAACCCGCCGGCGTCGATCAAGCGGGCCGGCCCGGCGCAGCCCGGCGCCAGCGCCTCGTCGTAGCGCGCCAGCGCCGCGGTGACGGCACCGCGGTCCACCTGCAGCAAGGCCAGATACCCCTGAATCTGCGGCGCCAGACGCTCGGCAGGGCGCCAGACCGTTTCCTGCAGCGCCAGCCACTCCTGCGCCTCGGCCAGCCGCCCGCCCTGCTCCAGCGCGGCGGCCACGGCCAGCACCGCCAGCGGCGTGTCCGGCTCGCGCGCCAGGGCCTGGACGCCGGCTTCCTCCGCCTCGGCCAGCGCACCGGTCTCAGCCAGGCCCCAGGCGTGGGCGGCGAGAAGCTGGCCGTAGCCGGGGGTCGCCGCGTCCCAGGCATCGAACAGGCGTGCCGGCGCGTCGCGCAGACTCTCCGCCTCGCCGAGCCCCTGGTAGAGCCGCTGGGCCATGGCTAGCGCGAGCAGGTCCTGCGGCGCCTCCAGCAGCCAGGCCTCCAGCGCCGCCACGGCCGCGTCCGGCCGGCCTGCCGCCCAGGCGCGCGCCGCCGTCAGGTGGGCCCGGCCGCGCGGCCCCGAACGCCCCTCACCGGCCCGGGCCAGGGCCTCACGCAGGCGCTCGGGCTGGTCCGGCGGCGGTTGGCACAGCAGGTCGTAGGCGCCGACCACCTGAGCCAGCGCCGCGCGCCGGTCGGCCGCAACCGCCCGGCCGACGGCCGCCGCGACGCCGTCGCGCCAGGCCAGCAGCTCCTCGATCGCGGTCTCCAGAGCCGCCGCCGCTTCGGGCGTGCGGCATTCCAGGGGCAGGCCGCGCTGATCCTTCACCGGGCGCCGTCCTCGCAGACTTGGGGCATCTCGGACGTCATGCGTCCTTGGATAAGACGCGCGTATGCGGGGCGGCGTGAGACTTCGCCCCCGCGCTCCCTTGCGCGCCGGTCGCCTCAGAGCGCCTGGTCGATAATCAGCATCAGGCAAAAGCCGAGCAGCAGACCGAAGGTGGCTCGGCTCTCGTAGCCCTTGCGGTGGGTCTCGGGGATCATCTCGCCGCCGATGACGAAGAGCATGGCGCCGGCGGAAAAGGCCAGCGCCCAGGGCAGCAGCGGCTGCACGAAGGCGACCGCGCCGGCGCCGAACAGGCCGCCGACCGGCTCCACCAGCCCGGTCAGCAGCGCCACCAGGAAGGCCAGGCGCCGGCCGTTGCCGAGCGCCACCAGCGCCGCGGCGACGATGAAGCCCTCGGGCATGTTCTGGATCAGGATGCCGAGCGTCAGGGCGATGGACCGCGCCTGGTCCTCGCCGCCGAAGCCGGCGCCGACCGCCAGCCCCTCGGGGAAATTGTGGATGGTGATGGCCAGCACGAAGAGCCAGAGCCGCTTAACCTCAAGGAGGTCCTGGCCCTCGCGGCCCTTGATGAAGTGCTCGTGCGGCACGTAGTGGTGCACCAGCCAGAACAACCCGGCGCCCAACAATACCGCCGCGCTGGCGATCAGGCCGGCCCCGAACGCGCCGGCCGTCGGCTCGGCCGCCTCCAGCGCGGGGATCAGCAGCGAAAAGGCCGAGGCGGCCAGCATGATGCCGGCCGCCAGGCTCATCAGCAGGGTCTCCAGCGCGAGGGTCATCCGCCGCACGGCGTAGATCGCCAGCGCCCCCAGGCCGGTGCCCAGCCCCGCCACCAGGGAGGCGGCGGAGCCGAGCAGAAAGGTGTCCAATCCGGCCATGCGGGTGCGACCTGGTCCTCGCGTCGAGCAGGGGGGACGGCCTTACTGCAGGTGGGCCCGCAGCATCCAGGCCGCCTTCTCGTGCACCGACATGCGCGCAACCATCATGTCGATGGTGACCTCGTCCTCGACGTTCTCGGCCGAGGTCACGACGCTGCGCGCCACCCGCGAGAGGGTCTCGTTGTCGGCGGCGAGCTGGCCGAGCATCTCCTCGGCGCTCGGCGGCGTCGCCGGCGCCTCCTCGACCGACTTCAGCTCGGCGAACTGGGCGTAGCTGCCCGGGGCGAAGTGGCCGAGGGCGCGAATGCGCTCGGCGATCTCGTCCGCCGCCTCGCGCAGCTCGACGTACTGCTCCTCGAACAGCTCGTGCAGCCCCTTGAAGCGCGGGCCGGTGACGTTCCAGTGGTAATTCTGGGTCTTGAGGTAGAGGGTGTAGGTGTCGGCCAGCACCCGCGACAGGCCCTCGGCCACCACCTTGCGGTCTTCGTCGCTCAAACCGGTGTTCAGGGTCATCGTTGCTCTCCTTGCTCTGCGGACATGGCCGGGCCGCGCCCCGCCTTACGTTCTGAGTGCAATATGGTTCCTCCGTCGCTCGATGCAACGTTTTTTGGAAAAATTCTAAAGTGAACCTCCGACGCAGAACGGGCGCCGTCCGGCCGCGGCCGCCGGCGGGTCAGGAAATGCGCAGCTCGAGGCGGCCGAGCGGGCCGAAGTCGGCCGCCGCCGCCTGGCCGGCCGCGACCTCGACGAAGGGCGTGACCACGCCGGTGGTGACCAGGCTGCCGGCCGTCAGCCGCAGCCCGTAGCCGGCCAGGAAGTTGGCCAGCCAGGCAAGCGCCCCCAGCGGGCCGCCGCCCTCGACGGCAGCGCCGCTGCCGGTGCCGATCTCGCGGCCGTCGACGGTCAGGCGGACCCGCCGCTCCAGCAGGTCGCCGAAGCCCGCCAGCGCCCGGCCCGGCCCCAGCACGAAGCCGCCGTGGGCGGCGTTGTCGGCGATCAGCGAGAGCCCGCCGACCCGGGTCCAGGCCGCCCCGAAGGCGCTGGAGACGATCTCGACGGCGGGATGCACGCTGGCCACGGCGGCGGCCACCTCCTCCGGCGCGCCGCCGGGCTCCAGGTCGCGGCCGAGCCGCAGGGCGAACTCCGGCTCGATCAGGCGGAAGAGGAAGTCGTCGGCGCGCAAGCTCAGCGGCTGCGTCGCCTGCGTGGTGGAGAGCTCGCGCGTCGTCTCGGCGAAGAGCACGCCGGCAAAGGGCGCGTCGACCCCCAGGAAGGCCTGCGCCCGGCGGCTGGTGGCGCCGAGCTTCCAGCCGATCGGCGTCTGCCCGCTGGCCGCGACGAAGGCGCGCTGCGCCGCCCAGGCGGCGTCCAGGTCGCCCGGGCGCAGCGCCTCCGGCAGGGCATCGAGCGGGGTGCGGTCGCGGCGCGCGGCCAGCAGCCGGCGCGCCGCCGCTTCGGCAGCATCGGACATCGTCGAAGACAACTCCTCCAGGCCCCGCCGGGTTCCCCCGAGGCGTCAGTCCGCCCCGAGAGGGCGAGGGCGCACAGGCCCCGCTACTGCGCCGCCTGGCGGTTCTGCACCACCCGCTCGGCGAGGCGCCCGGTCAGCTCGGAAAGGTGGTCGAAGCTGGCGGTGAAGCTGCCGATCCCCTGGGTCAGCGAGCGCAGCTCGATGATCAGGTCGCCCAGCTCGGCCGCCGGCAGGTAGGCCTGCACCTCGTCCCAGCCCTCCCAGCCGGGCCTGGCGTCGAAGCCGAGGATTTGGCCGCGGCGCGCGGAGAGCAGGCCGTGGATCTTGCTGGTGTAGGCGTTGGGCACGCTGACCCGGACCAGGTGGATCGGCTCCAGCAGGACCGGCTCGCAGTGCGGCAGCCCGTCCTGCATGGCCATGCGCCCGGCCGTCTTGAAGGCCATCTCGGAGGAGTCGACGGCGTGGAACTGCCCGTCGTTGAGGGTGACGGCGACGTCGACCACCGGAAAGCCCAGCGGGCCGCGCTGCAGCCCCTCCAGCACCCCGGCCTCGACCGCCGGGATGAACTGCCTGGGCACCGCCCCGCCGACGATGCGGTCGTGGAAGGCGAAGCCGGCGCCGCGCGGCTGCGGCGCGATGGCGACCTTGATGTCGGCGAACTGTCCGTGGCCGCCGGTCTGGCGCTTGTGGCGGGCGTGATGCTCGCCGCCCTTGCGGATCGTCTCCTTGTAGGCGGGCTGCGGCAGCTGGGAGTCGACCTCGACGTGAAAGCGGCCGGCCAGCTTGTCGAGCGCGATGCGCAGATGCACCTCGCCCTGGCCCCACAGCTTGGTTTCGCCGGTGTCGGGATCGGTCTCCTGCGACAGGGCGCGATCCTCCTCCAGCAGCTTGGCCAGGGCCGCGCTCATCTTCACCTCGTCGCTGCGGTTGCGCGGCTGGATCGCCAGGGCATAGACCGGCGGCAGCGGCACGGCCCAGTCGGCGGCGGCGACGCTGTCGGGGCAGACCAGGTCGCCGGTGCTCAAGCCCTCCAGCTTGCCCAGGCCGATCAGGTCGCCGGCGCTGGCCTCGCTCACCTTCTCGAGCTGGCCGCCCTGCACGCGGAACAGCGCGGCCAGACGCTGCCCGGCCAGGCGGTCGCCCTCCTTCAGGCTGCCGCGGAACAGGCGGGCCACCGAGACCTTGCCCGCATGGGCCAGGTTGAGGGTGCGCGCCACGGCGGCGCAGACCGCGTCGCCCGCCGCCGTCTGCTTCGGCGCCACGCCCAGACGCCCGGCCGCCACCTCGGGGCCCGGCGCCTCGTGGCGCAGCGCCTTGAAGAGGCGGTGGATGCCGTTGTCCTGCTCAGCCGCGCCGAGGAAGACCGGCACGATGCGGTCGGCGGCGAGGTTGGTCGAAAGGTGGCGGTAGACCTCCTCGTCGGCCGGCACCCTGTCCTCCAGCAGCTCCTCCAGCAGGCCGTCGTCGAAGTCGGCCAGGGTCTCCAGAAGCTGCTGGCGCGCCGCGCTCTCGCGCTCGCGCAGCTCGCCCGGGATCTCGACCAGGTTGGAGGGGCCGTGCGGGTTGTAGTGCCAGGCCCGCTCGCTGACCAGATCGACGGCGCCGGCCACCGCGCCGTTCTCGCGCATCGGGACCTGGCGCAGCACCAGGGGCCGGGCGGAGGCGGCCTGGAAGGCGGCGAGCAGGTCGCGCACGCGCTCGCCGCCGCTCTCGCTGAGCCGGTCCATCTTGTTGACGAACAGCATGTGCGGGACCTGGCGGTCGTCGAGGAACTTGAGCAGCGGCGCCAGCGCCGGCGCCTTGGCCGCCTCCGGCTCGGCCACCACCACCGCCACGTCGGCGGCGATCAGCGCGTCCTGGGCGTCCTGCGCCAGCTCGACGGAGCCGGGACAGTCCAGAAAGGACCAGGGCTCGCCCAGGTAGGTGGCGTGGGCGGCGTTGGGCTCGACGCTCATGCTCCGTGCCTTGGCCTCGGCCGAGCTGTCGCCGACGCCCCCCTTGCGCTCTGTCGCCCCGGCGGCGAAGAGCAGGGCCTCGAGCAGGCTGGTCTTGCCACTGCCGTAGGGCCCGACAAGCACGGCGCAGCGCGCCGCGCCGTTCTGCGGCTTCGTCATGACGGTTCCTCCCCGCGTTGCGGCCCGCTCCCGGCGCTTGCCGTCGGGTTGGCGGGTCGTTGGTCGGCCGCCCGGGGAGGTGGCCGGGACATCGCGCCCTGTCCGCTGCAGCCCGGCCATTTCACCGTACCCGGGCTGGTCGGCGAAAATGGTCTCAGGCCGGGCGGCGCTTGGCAATCGCCTTTCGCCCCGCGTGCGGGGGCAAGCCGCGGGCGGGGCGACAGGTCGCGCGGGGCTCGCCCGCCGGTGGCCGCCGGGAGCCCGCCGATTGGCCACGATTGCGCTATCTTTCTGAATTCGGGCGCATTCTCACAGACCGCACGACCGCGCGGCGCTTTCCCGACAGCGTTGCGCACTGCTACGGTTCGAGACCATGACCCACCCCAGCTCCCCTGCCCCGCACAGCTTCGACGTGGTGATCGCCGGCGGCGGCGTGATCGGCTCCGCCGTCGCCTACTTCCTGCTGGCCGACCCGGACTTCACCGGACGGGTCTGCGTGGTCGAGCGCGACCCCAGCTACCAGAGCGGCGCGACGGCGCGCTCGGCCGGCTCGATCCGCCAGCAATTCTCGACGCCCGAGAACATCCGCATGTCGCAGTTCGGTCTGCGCTTCCTGCGCGAGATCGGCGAGCGGCTGGCGGTCGACGGCGAGCGTCCCGACGTGCAGCTCCACGAGCGCGGCTATCTCTTCCTGGCCAGCGAGGCCGGCCTGGAGACGCTGCGGGCGAACCACGCCGTGCAGCAGGCCGAGGGGGCGCCGGTGGCGCTGCTCGACCGCGCCGACCTGGCCGAGCGCTTCGCCTGGCTGAGCCTGGAAGGCCTGGCCGGCGGCGCCTTCGGCACGGCCGGAGAGGGCTGGTTCGACCCCTATGCACTGCTGCAGGCCTTCCGGCGCAAGGCCGTCGCGCTGGGCGCCACCTACCTGGCCGACGAGGTGATCGGCGTGGCCCGCCGGCACGGCCGGGTGATCGGCGTGGAGCTGGCCGAGGGCGGGCGTGTGAATTGCGGCTGGCTGGTCAACGCCGCCGGCATCCGCGCCCGCGACCTGGCTCTGATGGCGGGGATCGAGGCCCTGCCGGTGCATCCGCGCAAGCGCCAGGTCTTCGTCTTCGACTGCCGCGACGAGCTGCCCGGCTGTCCGCTGACCATCGACCCCAGCGGCCTCTACTTCCGGCCCGAAGGCAGCGGCTTCATCTGCGGCATCTCGCCCGGCGCGCAGGAGGCCGACCCGGACTGCGACGACCTGGAGGTGGACCACGGCCTGTTCGAGGCGCGGCTCTGGCCGTTGCTGGCGGCGCGGGTGCCGGCCTTCGAGGCGATCAAGCCGACCGGCGCCTGGGCCGGCCACTACGACGTCAACAGCTTCGACGCCAACGCCATCCTGGGGCCCCATCCGGAGCTGCCGAACTTCCTCTTCGCCAACGGCTTCTCCGGCCACGGCCTGCAGCAGAGCCCGGCGGTCGGGCGCGCCCTGGCCGAGCTGATCGTGGCGGGCCGCTACCTCAGCCTCGACCTCTCGCGCTTCGGCTACGAACGCCTCGCGGCCGGCCGCCCGATCCTGGAACGCAACGTGGTGTAGCCGGTCACGGCTCGGCCTGCGCGGTGTCCCGGTCCTCGAAGCGAACCGACTTCTCGCCTTCGTAGGCGAACACGCTGAGGATCTGGTCGACGCGCTGGCCGTCGCCGGCCAGGGGCATGTGCAGGCACTCGATGCGCGCGAAATCGAAGGCGATGGGCGTGCGCGGCTGGCGCAGGGCATAGAGGCCCAGGCCGGTCTCGCAGACCGCGATGCGGTCGGCGATGGGAAAGCGCATGCTGGGGATCTGCTTCAGGAAGTCGTCGAGATAGCGCCCGGCCAGGTTCGTCTTGATGGCGTCGCGCATCGACTGGCCCTGCACCTTGACCAGGAAGCGCCAGGGATCGCGCTCGGCCGCCACCAGGATCAGGTGCGGCAGCAGCCGGGGCACCTCCACCGGGTCGAAGGCATCGCGGCCGGGCAAGCCCCCCTCGGGATGGATCGCCAGCATGGCGGCGGCGAAGTCGCGCACCACCCAGGTGACGGCCTGGCGGCGGACCTCCTGCAACAGGGCGCGGTTGGCGGCGGCCCCTTCGGTCGGGGGCAGCGGCTTGGCGACGGAAAGGGGCGTGGTCTCGGTCACTGAAAGGCTTCCAGGGCGTCATCCAGGCGTTTCTGGTCGATCACGGCGATCACCAGGGCGATCATGTCGACGGTCTTGCCGTCGGCGGCGAGCGGCAGGATCAGGCGCGTGTAGCGCAGCGTCTCGCGGCCCGGCTCTACCGGATAGACGCGCTCGGAGAGATGCGGCAGCCCGTCGCGCGCGATCTCCTCGTAGAGGGCCTGGGCCTGGGCCAGGTAGTCGCCCGCGTAGAGCTGCTCGAAGCGCTTGCCGGTCGGGTCGCGCCGGGCCCGCGCCGCGATCTCCGTGCCCGCCAGCCGGTAGCGGAAGGCCAGAGCCGCCGGCGGCCGCTGCGGCGCGGCGTGACGCGCGGCCGGTCCGGACCGCGGCGCGCCCCCGCCCTCCGGGTCGTCGGACGCGCGCAGCACGTCGATCAGCGCGATGCGCGGCAGCAGGCTGGGAAAGTCGAGCGGATCGAGGTCGCGGCGCGCCGGCAGCCCCCGGGTCCGGCGCCGGGCCAGCCAATAGTCGAAGAAGGCCGCCTGTTCGGGGTGGGCGATCCGGCTGCGGATACTCGCGATGGCGGCCGTCAAGGCAGTCTCCGGCGCGGCCGGCATACCCCTCTCCTTCGGGAATGCAAGGCAGGACCTACGCCAATAGACGGCTTTGCTTAACATACCATTGAAGGAAGCGCCGCCGCCGGCCAAAGCAGCCAGTCCGGGCGGCCCTCGCACGGCCCTGTGCGGGCGCCCGTTCTCAGGCAGTCCGTTCTCAGGCAGTCCGTTCTCAGGCAGTCCGTTCTCAGGCAGTCCGTTCTCAGGGACGCCTCAGCGCCGGGCGTCGTCGCCTTCCCCCGCAGCGCCGTCGCCGGCATCCGCGCCCTGTTGCGCCGCGGCGGCTTCGGCCGCTTCGTGGTGGCGCAGCATGTAGGGCACCTGGCTCATCACGAAGATGAAGGTGATGCCCATCTGGCCGGCCGTGTCGAAGGTCACCCAGAAGTCGGTCGACTGGGTGCGCCAGACCAGCTCGTTTGCCGCGGCCATGACCAGGAAGAACAGGCTGAAGCGCAGGGTCATCACCCGCCAGGCGGCATCGGGCATGACGAAGGCCTGGTTCAGCATCAGCTTGAGCAGCGGCCGGCCCATGCGCAGCGAGACGTAGAGCGCGACGGCGAAGATCACCTGCACCACGGTCGGCTTGATCTTGATCCAGAGGTCGTCCTCGAAGACCAGCGTGAGGCCGCCGAAGACGCCCAGGATCGCGGCGGCGAACAGCGGCAGCCAGGGAATGCTGCGCGCCAGCCCCCAGGAGACCAGCAGCGCCACCAGGGTGGCCGCCATCAGCGCCGCGGTGGCGGTCAGGATATCGGCGGTGAAGTAGGCGACGAGGAAGACCAGCAGCGGCCCGTAGTCCGAGGCCGGCTTCACCCAGGCCGGCCCGCGGCCGCCGCCGCCCGGCGCGCGCCCCGGCCCGCCGGCCGCGCCGGGCGCGGGTTTGTCCGCCGCGCCGGGCGCAGGCTTGTCCGCCGTTCCGCCCACCGGCCTAGCCCCTGGCGCCGTCGGCGTGGTGGCGCAGCGCCTCGTAGACCTTGCGGCTGGCCGGCGTGTCGACCCCGGCCGCCGCGCCCAGGCGCAGGGTGGCGCCGGTCAGCCACTCCAGCTCGAGCGGGTTGCCGCGCTCCAGGTCCAGCAGCATCGAGGGCTTGACCGCCTCGCCCAGCTCGTCGAAGCGGGCGTAGACCGTCTCCTCCATATCCTCGGGCAGGGCGACGCCGCGCGCGCGCCCGACGGCGATGCATTCGGCCGCCAGGGCGTGCAGCAGCGCCCGTCCCTGCGGATCGGCCCGCACCCCGCCGACGGTCTGGCGCAGGTAGCTGCAAGCGCCGGCCAGCGGCGCCAGGGAGCAGAACTTCTCCCAGAGCGCGCGGGTGATGTCGTCGGTCAGCACGCCGTCGAGGCCGGCGCGCTCCAGGGCCGCCAGCAGCGCCTCGGCGCGCGGCGAGCGCCGGCCGTCCAGCTCGCCGAAGACGATGCGGGCGTGCTGGGTGTTGTGGCGGATCACCCCCGGCGCCTCGATGTGGGCGGAGATGTAGGCGACGCCGCCGAGCAGGTTGTCGCCGCCCAGCTTCTCGCGCAGCCGTTCGACCGACTCGACGCCGTTCTGCAGCGGCACCACCGCCGTGTCCGGCTTGAGCAGCGGGCGGATCGCCTCAGCGGCCGCGTCCAGCGACCACATCTTGGTGCAGATCAAGACGGCGTCGACCGGCCCGGTCGCCGCCGCGCTCTCGTGCAGGGTGACCGGCTTGAGCTGCAGGTCGCCGCGCGCCGAGTACACCGTCAGGCCGTCCTGGCGCAGCGCCTGCGCGAAGGCGCCGCGGGCGACGAAGACCACCTCCTCGCCGGCCGCCGCCAGGCGCGCGCCGTAGTAGCCGCCGATGCCGCCGGTGCCGAAGATCAGGATCTTCATGGCCGGTGCCTACTTGAGCGTTTCGCAAGCGCGCTTGATGCGCTTGCAGGCCTCTTCCAGCGCCTCGGTCGAGGTGGCGTAGGAGACGCGGAAGTAGGGCGAGAGACCGAAGGCGGCGCCGTGCACGGCGGCCACCCCCTCGCTCTCCAGCAGATAGGTCACGAAGTCCTCGTCGGACTGGATCTTCTTGCCGCTCGGCTCGGTCTTGCCGATCACCCCGGCACAGGAGGGGTAGACGTAGAAGGCGCCCTGCGGGGTGGCGCAGGACAGGCCGGGGCACTGGTTCAGCGCCGCGACCACCAGGTCGCGCCGTTCGCGGAAGACCTCGTTGTTGGCGGCGATGAAGTCCTGCGGGCCGGTGAGCGCCTCGACGGCCGCCGCCTGGCTGATCGAGGAGGGGTTGCTGGTGGACTGCGACTGGATCTTGGCCATGGCCTTGATCAGCGCGCTCGGCCCGCCGGCGAAGCCGATCCGCCAGCCGGTCATGGCATAGGCCTTGGACACGCCGTTGACGGTCAGCGTGCGCTCGAACAGCTTCGGCTCGACCTGGGCGATGGTGGCGAACTCCAGGCCGTCGTAGAGCAGCTTCTCGTACATGTCGTCGGTCATGACGTGCACGTGGGGGTGGCGCAGCAGCACCTCGGCCAGCGCCTTCAGCTCCGCCGCGGTGTAGGCGGCGCCGCTGGGGTTGCCCGGGCTGTTGAGGATCAGCCACTTGGTCTTCTTGGTGATCGCCTGCTCGAGGTCCTCCGGCTGCAGCTTGAAGCCGGCGTTCTGGGAGCAGGGCACGACCACCGGCTCGCCCTCGGCGAGCAGCGTCATGTCGGGATAGGAGACCCAGAAGGGCGCCGGGATGATCACCTCGTCGCCGCGATTCAAGGTCGCCATCAGGGCGTTGAACAGCACCTGCTTGCCGCCGGTGCCGACGGTGATCTGCTCGGGGGTGTAGCTCAGGCCGTTGTCGCGCTCGAACTTGGCGGCGATCGCCTGCTTCAGCTCCGGCGTGCCGTCGACGGCGGTGTACTTGGTCTCGCCGCGCTGGATGGCGTCGATCGCCGCCTGCTTGATGTTGTCCGCGGTGTCGAAGTCGGGCTCGCCGGCGCCCAGGCCGATGACGTCGCGGCCGGCGGCCTTGAGCTCCCGCGCCTTGCCGGTCACGGCGATGGTGGGCGACGGCTTGATGCGGGACAGGCGGTCGGCGAGCAGCGACATCGCGGGGTTCCTCCGGAAAGCCAGGAAATCGGCCCGGAAGCTATCGGAGGCCGCCGAGGATGACAACTGTCGCGCTGGCAAGTCTGCCGGTCACGGGCCGGCGCGGCGCCCGCCACATCCCGGCGCGGCGCCCGCCACATCCCGGCGCGGCGCCCGCCACATCCCGGGGCGGCGCCCGCCACATCCCGGGGCGGCGCCCGCCACATCTTTGACTCATGACTCCGCCAGGGTCGCGGCCTTGAGTCCAGAGACGGTCGCAAGAGGGGAGCCGCGCAGACCATGCAGAACGGCTATCTCACGCTGCTCAGCTACGAAAGCCCCCGCCGGCGGCGCCGGCGGCGGACCCGTCAGGTTCTGACCTACACGGTCCTGCTGCTCGGCGCCGCCGGCGGGGCGCTGCTGCTGGTCAGCCAGTTGACGCTGCCGATCTGAGTCGCGCCGCACCACCGCGGCGCGGTCAGGCCGCCGCCTGCGCGGAGCCATCACGCCGCCGCCTGCGCGGCGGGGGCCAGCGCCTCGGTCTCCAGGGTCACGGCGACGGCGTGGATCGTCGCGGCGATGCGCAGCGCATCCTGCACGCCCTCCTTGGTGGCGCCCTTGCCGATCACTTCCTTCTCGTGCGCGTCGAGACACATGCCGCAGCCGTTGATGGCCGAGACGGCGAGCGAGATCAGCTCAAAGTCCAGCTTGTCGATCCCCGGCTTGGCGATGGCGTTCATCCGCAGGCGCGCCGGCAGCTTGGCGTACTCGGGGTTCGAGATCAGGTGGGTCGAGCGGTAGTAGATGTTGTTCATCGCCATCAGCGCGGCGGCGGTGCGCGCTGCCGTCTCGGCCTCGGGCGCGAGCTTGGTCGCGGCCTCGGCGGCGATGGCCTCCAGCACCTCCGGGTTGCGGCTGGCGATGGCGCTGGCCAGTGCGATGCCCCAGACCTGCTGCTCGGTCAGGTTCTGCGGCTCCATCACGTTGGACAGGTTGAGCTTGATGTCCTTGGCGTAGGCCGGCATGCGGCTCTTCAGGGTGTCGATCGACATGGCGTCGGGCTCCTCGGTGCTTCGGGCGCTCCGCCCCGCGACGGCGTGCGGGGCAGGCCGTCGCGCGGGGCGGAGCGGTCCAGGGCGGTTCGGGCGGGCGGTTCGGTGGGGGCGAAGGCCGCCGGTCAGGCGACCTTCAGCACCTCCTCGCCCTTCTCCCAGTTGCAGGGGCACAGCTCGTCGGTCTGCAGCGCGTCGAGAATGCGCAGCGTCTCCTTGACGTTGCGGCCGACGTTCAGGCCGTTGACCGAGACGTGCTGGATGACGCCGTCGGGATCGACGATGTAGGTCGCCCGCAGGGCCACGCCCTCGGCCTTGTCGAGGATGCCGAGCTGGCCGGCGAGCTCGCGCTTGAGGTCGGAGACCATCGGGAAGGGCAGCTCGCGCAGGTCCTCGTGGTCGCGCTTCCAGGCGTGGTGGACGAACTCGTTGTCGGTCGACACGCCGAGCACCTGGGCGTCGCGGTCGGCGAACTCCTCGTTCAGCCGGCCGAACTCGGCGATCTCGGTCGGGCAGACGAAGGTGAAGTCCTTCGGCCAGAAGAAGACGACCAGCCACTTGTCCGGAAAGCTCTTGTCGGTGACCGGCTCGAAGGCCTCGGAGGGCGCCTTCGGCGCGCCCGGCTTCACGGCGGTCAGGTCGAACTGGGGAAAGGTATCACCAACGGTCAGCATCGGATTTTGCTCCTCGCTCTCTCGCTTCGAGTCTCTGGCGCGCGGCGACGGCCGCCGCCGGGTGGGGGCGGCACCGGCCGGGTCTCAAGCCCGGGGCGCTGTCGCGCTTGACCGGGATGGAGCCTGAACCGGCGCCGTTTGATGGAGGTGGAGCCGTTTTTGGAACGCCTCCAATGTGCAACGAAGCCAGAGATTGGCCCGGCCGGGCTGCCGGTCAAGATCTGGAATGATTTTAATTTGTAAAATTTGCGCCAGCCGGCCCGCCGCCAGCGGACCGGGCCGTCATTCCGCCGCGGGCGACCCCGCCTGGCGCAGCGCCGCCTGCTGGGCCGCCCCGAAGCCGACCAGCACCCGCCCGTCCGGCAGGTCGAAGACCGGGCGCTTGATCAGGGTCGGCCGGGCCGCCAGCAGCGCGGCCGCGCCCGCGGCCGTCGCCGCCTGCGCCCGCTCGGCCTCGCTGAGCTGGCGCCAGGTGGTGCTGCGGCGGTTGACCATCGCCTCGGCCCCCGGCTCGCGCAGCCAGGCCGCCAGCCGGTCGGCCGGCACGCCCTCGGCCCGCAGGTCGTGGAAGCGATGGGCCAGCCCCTCCGCCGCCAACCACCTCCGCGCCTTGCGGCAGGTATCGCAGGAGGCAAGGCCGTAGACGACGAGCGGCGCGGTGGCGGAGGACATGCCGGAAAAACTCCTTGGTTGGGGTCGCGACCGGCCGGCGCCGGGTTGCCTTGAGCTGCCGTGAGCTGCCGTGAGCTGGGGGGCCGGCCAAGCGCGCAGTCTCGCCGCCGGACGCGGAGTCGCCAAGCGCCCGGCGGCGGGAACAGCGCCCAGAAAAGCATTGCGATCGCGGCGCAATGCTGTAGGACAGGCGCTTCATGCTGCGTTGCAGCATGCGGCCGCCAGCGCCGCGCCACCGGCCGCACCACCGGCCGTGCCGCCACGCCCACCGCCGCCCGCACCGCCGCTTCCTGTCCTTCGAACCGGGTTTTCGATGCAGTCCCTTCTTGCCTACCGCGACCAGTGGATCGGCAACCTGCGCGGCGACGTCCTCGCCGGTCTGGTCGTCGCCCTGGCCCTGATCCCCGAGGCGATCGCCTTTTCCATCATCGCCGGGGTCGACCCCAAGGTCGGGCTCTACGCCTCCTTCTCGATCGCCGTGATCGTCGCCATCACCGGCGGGCGCCCGGGCATGATCTCGGCGGCGACGGCGGCAACCGCGGTGCTGATGGTCACCCTGGTCAAGGAGCATGGGCTGCAGTATCTGCTGGCCGCCACGGTGCTGGCCGGGCTGCTGCAGATCGCCGCCGGCGTGCTGCGGCTGGGCGCGGTGATGCGCTTCGTCTCCCGCTCGGTCATCACCGGCTTCGTCAACGCCCTGGCGATCCTGATCTTCATGGCGCAGCTTCCCGAGCTGATCGGCGTGCCCTGGCTGACCTACGTGATGGTCGCCGCCGGCCTGGCGATCATCTACCTCTTCCCGCGGCTGACCCGGGCGGTGCCCTCGCCGCTGGTCTGCATCCTGGTGCTGACGGCGGCGACGCTGGCGCTCGACCTGGACCTGCGCACGGTGGGCGACATGGGCGCGCTGCCCGACGCCCTGCCGGTCTTCCTGCTGCCGGACATCCCGCTGACCTTCGAGACCCTGGCGATCATCCTGCCCTACTCGGCCGCGGTGGCGGCGGTCGGGCTGCTGGAATCGCTGATGACCGCGACCATCGTCGACGACCTGACCGACACCCCCAGCGACCGCAACCGCGAGTGCATCGGCCAGGGCATCGCCAACACCTGCACCGGCTTCATCGGCGGCATGGCCGGCTGCGCCATGATCGGCCAGTCGATCATCAACGTGAAGTCCGGCGGGCGCGGCCGGCTGTCGTGCTTCTGCGCCGGCGTCTTCCTGCTGTTCCTGATCGTGGTGCTGGGCGACTGGGTGGCGCGGATTCCCATGGCGGCGCTGGTGGCGATCATGATCATGGTCTCGATCGGCACCTTCAGCTGGTCGTCGATCCGCAACCTGCGCGACCACCCGCGCAGCTCCTCCATCGTCATGCTGGCGACCGTCGCCTGCGTGGTGCTGACCCACAACCTGGCGATCGGGGTGCTGGTCGGCGTGCTGCTGTCGGGCATCTTCTTCGCCTGGAAGATCGCGCAGATCTTCCGCGTCACCTCCAGCCTCTCGGACGACGGGCGGACCCGCACCTACCTGGTCGAGGGGCAGGTCTTCTTCGCCTCGGCCGAGGCCTTCTCCGCCGCCTTCGACTTCAAGGAGGCGCTCGACAAGGTGATCATCGACGTCCACCGCGCGCACATCTGGGACATCTCCAGTGTGGCCGCGCTGGACATGATCGTGCTGAAGTTCCGCCGCGAGGGCACCGAGGTGGAGATCGTCGGCATCAACGCGGCCAGCGAGACGATCGTCGACAAGCTGGCGATCCACGACAAGCCGGGCGCCCTCGAGCGTCTGATGGGACACTAGAGCGGGCCGGAGAGCGGACCAGCGAGGAGACGCGCCATGACCAGACTGATCGCCCTCGTCGACGGCTCGATCTATGCGCGCAGCGTGTGCGAGCACGCCGCCTGGGTCGCCGCGCGCACCGGCGCCGCGGTCGAGCTGCTGCACGTGCTGGGCCGGCGCGAGACGGCGAGCGCGCCGATCGACCTCAGCGGCAACATCGCCCTGGGCGCGCGCAGCGCGCTGCTGGCCGAGCTGAGCGAGCTGGACGAGCGCACCGCCAAGCTGGCGCGCCAGCGCGGCCGCGCCATCCTCGACGACGCGCGCGCCATCGTGGAGGCCGCCGGCGTCGCCCAGGTGGAGACGCGACTCAAGCTGGGCGACCTGGTGGAGACCGTCGCCGAGGCCGAGGCCGAGGCCGACCTGGTGCTGATCGGCAAGCGCGGCGAGGCCGCCGACTTCGCCAAGCTGCACCTCGGCTCCAACCTGGAGCGCATCGTGCGCTCCAGCCACCGGCCGGTGCTGGTCGCCGCCCGCGCCTTCCGGCCGGTCGCCAGCGTGCTGGTCGCCTTCGACGGCGGCAGCAGTAGCTGGAAGGCGGTCGACCATGTCGCCCGCAGCCCGCTGTTCGCCGGGCTGCAGATCCGCCTCGTCTCGGTCGGCGGCGAGACGGCCGAGCTGCGCACCCGGCTGGACGACGCCAAGGCGGCGCTGACCGCCGCCGGCCTGGAGACCACGGCGGAGATCCGCCCCGGCCAGCCGGAGACGGTGATCGCCGAAGCGGTGGAGGCCGAGGGGGTCGACCTGCTGGTCATGGGCGCCTACGGCCACTCGCGCATCCGCAGCCTGATCATCGGCTCGACCACCGCCGCCATGCTGCGCCTCTGCAAGATCCCGGTGCTGCTGTTCCGCTGAGCCGGGCCGGCGGCGACCGGCGCCGCCTCAGCCTCCGCCGTCCCCGCGCTTTGCAGCATCCGGCTTTTCCGGCTCCCCCGACTCGCGGTAGGCGGAGGGCCCCTCGCGAACGGACGGTCACAAAAGGACGGTCATGGAACAGCGGCTTTCCCTCATCACCCTCGGCGTCGACGACCTGGACCGCAGCGCCGCCTTCTTCGAGCGGCTGGGCTGGCAGCCGGCGGCGCGCCAGGTCGCCGGCGCGCGCTTCTACCGCCTGGGCTGCCTGGCCCTGTCGCTCTATCCCTGGCGCAAGCTGGCCGAGGACGCCGGCCTGCCGCACGGCCCGGCCGCCCAGCGCCGCCACCGCGCGCAGGACTTCAACGGCGTGACCCTGGCGCACAACACCCGCGCGCGGGCCGAGGTCGACGCCGTGCTGGCCGCGGCCGCGGCGGCCGGGGCGGAGATCCTCAAGCCCGCCGCCGACGCCTTCTGGGGCGGCTACTCGGGCTACTTCCGCGATCTCGACGGCCACGTCTGGGAGGTCGCCTGGAACCCGCATTTCCCGCTCGACGCGGCGGGCGCGCCGCAGCTTCCCGACTGAGGCGACCGCCGGTCTTTGCGCCCGCTTCCTCGGCCTGGCGCCGCGCCCCTGGTGTTCCGGCGGGGCCGCGCCCTACATTAGGGCCATGCCGGAGAACAGCTATCAGGAATTCCTCAGCGACCTGGAGGTCGCGCGCGCGCCGCTCGACGGCGAGTCGCCGCCCTTGCAGGTCGCCTCGGACTATCAGCCGGCAGGCGACCAGCCGCAGGCCATCGCGGAGCTGACCGCGGGGCTGGGCCAGGGCGAGCGCGACCAGGTGCTGCTGGGCGTCACCGGCTCGGGCAAGACCTTCACCATGGCGCAGGTCATCCAGGCGCAGCAGCGGCCCAGCCTGATCCTGGCCCCGAACAAGACCCTGGCGGCACAGCTCTATTCGGAGATGAAGTCCTTCTTCCCGAACAACGCGGTGGAGTACTTCGTCTCCTACTACGACTACTATCAGCCGGAGGCCTACGTCCCGCGCACCGACACCTACGTCGAGAAGGAGTCCTCGATCAACGAGCAGATCGACCGCATGCGCCACTCGGCGACGCGGGCGCTGTTCGAGCGGCGCGACGTGATCATCGTCGCTTCGGTCTCCTGCATCTACGGCATCGGCGCGCCGGAGACCTATGCGCGCATGACCCGCATCCTGCGCACCGGCGAGACGCTGGACCGCAAGCAGCTTCTCAGCGACCTGACCGAGCTGCAGTACAAGCGCAACGACGCCAGCTTCCACCGCGGCACCTTCCGGGTGCGCGGCGACTCCGTCGAGATCTTCCCGGCCCACTACGAGGATCGCGCCTGGCGCCTGTCGCTGTTCGGCGACGAGGTCGAGGCGATCCACGAGTTCGATCCGCTGACCGGCGAGAAGACCCAGAGCCTGGAGGCGATCAAGCTCTACGCCAACAGCCACTACGTCACGCCGCGCCCGACGCTGATCCAGGCCATCGAGCAGATCAAGCGCGACCTGAAGATCCGCCTCGACGAGTTCACCGCCGCCGGCAAGCTGCTGGAGGCCGAGCGGCTGGGCCAGCGCACCACCTTCGACCTGGAGATGATGGAGGCCACCGGCTCCTGCGCCGGAATCGAGAACTACTCGCGCTATCTCTCCGGGCGCAATCCGGGCGAGCCGCCGCCGACGCTGTTCGAGTACCTGCCCGACGACGCCCTGCTGTTCGTCGACGAGAGCCACGTCACCATCGGCCAGCTCAACGGCATGTACCGCGGCGACTACGCGCGCAAGTCGACCCTGTCGGAGTACGGCTTCCGCCTGCCGAGCTGCATCGACAACCGCCCGCTCAAGTTCGAGGAGTGGGACGCCATGCGCCCGCAGTCGGTCTACGTCTCCGCCACGCCGGGGCGCTGGGAGCTGGAGCGCACCGGCGGCGTCTTCGTCGAGCAGGTGATCCGCCCGACCGGCCTGATCGACCCGGAATGCCAGATCCGGCCGACCGAGAACCAGGTCGACGACCTGATCGCCGAGTGCCGCGAGACCGTGGCCAAGGGCCTGCGCGTGCTGGTCACCACCCTGACCAAGCGCATGGCCGAGCAGCTCACCGAGTACCTGCACGAGTCCGGCCTGAAGGTGCGCTACATCCATTCCGACGTGGACACGCTGGAGCGCATCGAGATCATCCGCGACCTGCGCCTGGGCGTGTTCGACGTGCTGGTCGGCATCAACCTGCTGCGCGAGGGGCTGGACATCCCCGAGTGCGGACTGGTCACCATCCTCGACGCCGACAAGGAAGGCTACCTGCGCTCGACCACCTCGCTGATCCAGACCATCGGCCGGGCGGCGCGCAACGTCGACGGGCGGGTCCTGCTCTACGCCGACAAGATGACCGACAGCCTCAAGGCGGCGCTGGAGGAGACCGAGCGGCGGCGCGAGAAGCAGAAGGCCTACAACGCCGAGCACGGCATCACGCCGGCCACCATCAAGAAGCAGATCAGCGACATCCTGGAGTCGGTCTACGAGCGCGACCACGTCACCGTCGGCACCGGCGGCGAGGCGGGCGAGCTGGTTGGCAAGGACCTGAAGGCGCACATCGCCGAGCTGGAAAAGCGCATGAAGGCGGCCGCCGCCGACCTGGAGTTCGAAGAGGCCGCGCGCCTGCGCGACGAGATCCTGCGTCTGGAGAACGCCGACCTGGAAATCCCCCACCGCGCCGTCTGGGACGGCACCGGCGACATCGGCGCCGGCTACAACCGCCCGAAGGGCGGCAAGACGCGAGACGGCAAGACCTCCGGCCGGCGCGCGCCGATGAAGACCGACCCGGAGTCCTTCGCCGCCGCCCTGATGCGCGCCGACGCCCACAGCAAGAGCAAGAGCCCCAAGGCCCGGCGCGGCCGCGGGCGCTAGGGCGGTTTCCGATCGAGTGGAACCACGACGTGGGTCTGCCGATCGGCCCAAAACCGCCCTAAACCATAGTGTTAGAGTGATGCTGTCCGACCTGGCGAATCGCAAATGCGATTCGATCAGGTCGGGCATCGCTCTAGAGCAGGTTGCGATCGTTTGGGCCCGCAGCGTGGGTCCGCCGCCCCCAAGAAACCTGCTCTCCATCATAGGGCTGGCGCACAACGCCCGACCTGGGGGACTCGCACCGGCGAGTCGCCAGGCCGGGCGGCATCGCTTCAAGCTTCCGTGAGAGGGCGGCTTTGGCCCGACCGGCGGGCCCGCGGGAGCACGCCCGCGGGAGCACGCCCGCGGGATCCCAGCCTGGATTAATGTACGCTGAGCGGTACCAGGCCCTGCTGCTGGACCGCGGCGAAGGCCGTCTGGCGGTCGCGCAGGGTGCCCATCACCTGGCCGTCGGCGGCATGGACCACGAAGACGGTCTCGCCCTCGTCGCCTTGCGCCGACTTGACGTAGGCCACGTCGTTCAGGCCGAAGGCCTGCAGGTCCTGCTGGCTGAGGTTGCGGGCGGTCTCGAAGTTGATCTGGGACATTCTCGTCTGCCTTTCCCACGTTTGCGGCGGTCCGGTCTCTCGGCCCCACCGTCTTCCCGTGTCCGGGCCGGTTCTCGCGGTCCTCGACGTGGCCCCGCGAGCCTAGCGCGGAAATGCTTTACTCGTCGTTGATGGTACGCCCGGCGGCGCTGCGCCGCGCGCCCTCCTCGACCTCGGCCTGCGACCCGCTCTCGATCTCCCGGCTGGCCAGGGTCTTGGGTGCAGTGTCGCCGGCGGTCCGGATCCTCACGGTCCGCACCGCAGGTTCGATATAGGGTCGCTTGAGGTCGATATGGAGGAGTCCGCGCTCCAGCGTCGCGCCTTCGACCTCGATGCCGTCGGCCAGCATGAAGCCGCGCTGGAACTGCCGCGCGGCGATGCCGCGATGCAGGAAGCGCCGCTCGCGCTCGTCGGTCTGCTTGCCGCGGATGGTGAGCTGGTTGTTCTCGATCTGGATCGAGAGGTCGTCTTCCGAGAAGCCGGCCACCGCCAAGGTGATGCGCAGGCGGTCTTCCGAGAGTTCCTCGACGTTGTAGGGGGGATACCCGTCGCCGCTGGTCTTGGCGATGCGGTCCAGGGTCCGCTCCAGCTGGTCGAAGCCCAGCAGCAGCGGTGAGTTGAACAAGGAGGCTCTGCTCATCTGCTCATTCGGTCCCTCGTCAGCCCGCCCTCGCCTGACGCGGCAACGGGCCGGGCTTCTGGAACGGGTCGCCCCGGCCCGAACCCTTCCGGCACCGCGGCGACGGCGGCCCGCCGCTGCGGCACCGCCCGTCGGCAAATGTAAGCAGGCGCCGTGGCGAATCAACGCTTAAGGCCGAGGCGCGCGCGCAGGGACGGCGCAGTGAAAGTTGTGCATAGCATCAGGTTTGCTCGCCGCCGCCCATTCCGCTAGAGCATTTTCCGACCTGCTGGAGTCGAAGGGGATTCCCATGCGTCGAGAAATGTGATTCACGATGTAGGCTGGTGGAGGAGGCCAGCTTGCATGACGCGACCTCTTTCGAACGACCTAAGACAGCGCGTGATCCGTGCGGTGGAAGGCGGGCTCTCCTGCCGAAGGGCCGCGGATCGGTTCGGGATTGCCCCCTCGACGGCGATCAAGTGGATGGATCGCTATCGACGGCTCGGGCACACCGAGCCCCGGCCGCTGGGCGGCGACCGCCGTTCGCACCGGATCGAAGTCTATGCCGACGAACTCCTGGCCCTGATCGACGAACGGCCGGACATCACTCTGGAGGAGATGGCGGCGCATCTCGAAGAGGCCCATGGCGCCGTCTTCTCGTTGAGCACGATCTGGCGTTTGCTGGACCGGCATGGCCTCAGCTTCAAAAAAAACCGCGCATGCATCCGAGCAGCAGCGGGCTGACGTGCTACGTCGCAGGCGCGCCTGGTTCGCACGGCAGATCGAGCTCCTGCCCGAGCGTCTTGTCTTCATCGACGAAACCGGAGCCTCCACCAAGATGGCGCGCCGCTACGGCCGCGCGCCAAGAGGCGAACGCTGTCGGGCGCCCGTCCCGCACGGCCACTGGAAGACGACCACCTTCGTCGGCGCGCTCCGTCTCGACGGCATGACCGCTCCCATGGTCCTTGATGGCCCGATGCACGGCCAAGCCTTCATCGCCTATGTCGAACAAGTTCTGATCCCGACCCTCAATCCTGGCGATGTCGTCGTCATGGACAATCTACCGGCCCACAAACCCATCGCCGTCCGCGAGGCCATTGAAGCCGCCGGAGCCGAACTGCTCTACCTCCCGCCCTACAGTCCCGACTTCAATCCGATCGAGATGGCATTCTCAAAGCTCAAGGCCTTCCTCAAGAAGATCGCAGCCCGCACCGTCGACGACCTCTGGGACGCCATCGCCGAAGCCGTCGACATCTTCACGCCGGATGAGTGTGAAAACTACTTCGCTGCTGCCGGATATGACCGTGATTGATCGGAAAATGCTCTAGAAACGGTTAGATGCGTAAGAGATACACGTTCCACGCCAGGGGTCTGGCCGCCATCCGAACAGCTCTGGGCCGAGGGGCATGATCGACTGGGCACGGGAGATTCGGCGCTACCGGGAAAGCCACGGGCTGCTGCAGCAGGATCTGGCCGCAAACCTCGGCGTCAGCCAGGCGACCATCTCGCGCTGGGAAAGCGGGCGGCAGCGCCCCGACATCGACAGCCAGAAGACGCTGCGCCCGCTGATCTGGGACGGCCTGGTGGGCAGCGACGCGCTGCTGCTGCACGCCGTGGCCACGGCGCCGACGATCACCGCGCTGTGCGACCACAAGGCACGGCTGCTGGCGGTGTCGCCCAGCGTGGCCGAGGCCTTCGACATCCAGATCCTGCCCGGCACCCGGACGAAGCTGGACATGGAGCGGATCTCGCCGGGCGGCCACCAGGTGTTCCGCGCCGCGCGCGACGGCGGCCTCTTCGAGGGGCTGATCGCCTCGATCTCCTTTCGCTGCCTGGCCCATGCGCGCGACGGCGTGAAGGTATGCGACGAGCTCTGGTACCCGTTGCGCCTGCACGACGGAGAGGTGGTGGTGCGCGCCGACGCGATCCTGCGCGGACCGACCGGCGAGGCCGAGATTCTCGCCCTGGAGGCGCCGCCGCAGCCGCAGATCACCTGGATGGAGGATCTGCTGCACGAGGATCCGCCGCCGCCGCCGGGGGCGCAGAGGCCGGCCGGCCAGGACAGCGCGTGAGCCGCGCCGGCGGGCGCGGGCGGAGCCGCCTCAGACCGCCACGCTGTGGCGGTTGTGCGCCGGGTCCAGATAGGCGTCGAACAGCGCCGCCACGCAGCGCAGGAAGGGGCGGCCGCGCTCGGTGACCGCGATGCGCCCGGCGTGGCAATGCAGCAGCCCGTCGGCCTCCATCTCCGCCAGCGCCGGCGCCGCGGCCGCCAGCAGGTCGGCCGGCGGCGTCACCGCCAGGTCGCACATCAGCCGCTCGATCAGGCCGGCGCGCCGCTTGTCCTCGGCACTCAGCGCCACCCCCTTGGCGGTGGCCAGGCTGTCGGCCTCGATCGCCGCGGCGTAGGCGTGGATCGGCGTGTGGTTCTGCACCAGCCCCTGGGGCAACTGGCCGATCGCCGAGGCGCCGAGCCCGATCAGCGCCTCGGCCTGGTCGGCGGTGTAGCCCTGGAAGTTGCGCCGCAGCCGCCCCTCGGCCTGCAGCCGCGCCATGGCGTCGTCGGGCCGCGCGAAGTGGTCGAGCCCGATGCGCCGGTAGCCCGCGGCGACCAGCCGCTCGGCCGCCGCCTCGGCCATCTCGAAGCGCTCGCTCGGCCCCGCCAGCGCCGCCTCGGGGATGAGGCGCATGTGCCGCTTCATCTGCGGCACGTGGGCGTAGCCGAACAGCGCGAAGCGCGCCGGCTCCAGCGCGATCATCGCCTCGACGCTGCGCAGCAGGCGCGCGCGGTCCTGGTAGGGCAGGCCGTAGACCAGGTCGATGTTGAGCGCGCCGACCCCGGCCGCGCGCAGCCGCGCCACCGCATCGCGGGTGCAGTCCAGCGGCTGGATGCGGTTGATCGCCGTCTGCACCTGGGGGTCGATGTCCTGCACGCCCAGGCTGGCCCGGGTCACGCCGACCGCGCCCAGAGCGGCCACCTGGTCGTCGCGCAGGTCGCGCGGATCGATCTCGACGGCGAACTCGGCGTCGGGCGTCAGGGGGAAGGCGTCGCGCAGCGCGCCGCCCAGCGCGCGGATGTGCTCGGCCGCCAGCAGGGTCGGCGAGCCGCCGCCCCAGTGCAGATGGCTGGTGCGGTGCCCCGCCGGCAGCCGCGCGGCGACCAGCGCGATCTCGCGCAGCAGCTTGGGCAGGTAGGCGGCGACCGGATCGTAGCGCTGCACGATCTTGGTGTTGCAGCCGCAGAACCAGCAGAGCGTGTCGCAGAAGGGAATGTGGACGTAGACCGAGAGCTCGGCCCCGGCGCTCAGCCCGGCCAGCCAGCCGGCGTAGGTCGCGCCGGTGACCCCGGCGTGGAAATGCGGCGCGGTGGGGTAGCTGGTGTAGCGCGGCACCATGCGGGCGTACTTCGCCACCAAGCTTTCGTAGCGCCCCGTCTGCGCGACCTGCGGCGCGGCGGCGGCGGCAGTGCCAGTGTCGGCGCCAGTGCCAGTGCCGGTGCCGGTGCCGGAGCCGCTGGACGCGGTGTCGCTGGACGCGGTGTCGCTGGACGCGGTGTCGGTGGACGCGGTGTCGGTCATGACGCCAGACTTACCCGCCCCGCGCGCAGGCGCCTTGATGTGCCTCAAGCCACGCGCGGGCCTTCACGCCGAAGACGCCGCCGGCGGCCCCACCCTCTCCATTCCGAGCTTGTTAACTGGGGAGCGTCGCTCTGCCGTCTATCCGGACGCCCTTTGCGAGACCTTGGCCCAGGCAAGGCGCGCCACTCACCTGCTGTCTGCGAAAAGTTGTCTACTCGCCCACTGCTCATGATCTTTGGCTTGCTGCAACAGCCACTCGCGAACGGCCTTTGCAGGCGGCCGGATCGGCGAACGATTTCCGATAGAAAGATAAAATGCGTTTCGACCTGGCACGTTCAGGCCGAAGGGACGAACAAGTCGCCCGTCTCTCAGCCTGTCAGCAGCGGTGACGTCATCGCCGACAGCGACGCCTAGCCCGCGAGCGGCCGCGTCGAGACAAAGGTAGGTTCGGTGGAATATCAAGTGACCGGCTGCCGAGGACATCGTCAGCCCCATGCGCTGGAGCAGCTCATTCCACCCTCCCATGCCTCGGTCATGGATCAATTTCTGGTTCAACAGCCCATTATCTTGAATGTCCGCGGCAACTTCCGGTGCGCAAACAGGAAAAGCCGAAAAACCCAACAGAAGCTCCCTTGAGTACCCCGGCACGTCGAGAGCCCCCCAGGTGATGGCCAGATCTGTGTGTGGCGCGATTGTTCGTGGCGGCTCTGGATAACTGCGGAGTTCAATGTCGATCTCCAGCGCGTCTAATGCTGCCCGCTTCATCCGCGGCATCAGCCAAAGCAACGCCAGATCGGAGTCCACTTCGAGCACCACTTTCCCCCTGGCGTCCTGCACGGCCTTTGCGCCCGTTTCCAGCGAAATCAGCGCGAGCGCCTCGGCGACGATCCCGGCATAGCGCACACCGGCAGGCGTCAACGCCACCTGTCTGTGGCGACGTTCGAATAGTTGTAGCCCCAGATCGTCTTCCAGCGTTTTTACGTAGCGACTCACCGAGCCGTGGGTGACGCCGAGCTCCTCGGCGGCACGGGTGAAGCTTTGGTGGCGGGCCGCTGCGTCGAACGCCCGGACAGCGTTCAGGTTGGGGAGAAGCCGAGACATAGCCTTACGTTACTTATTTTCACACTACGCGGCAAATAAGTTATGTTGAGTGCATTAATGTGGGGCAATATTTTGCGATTAAGCTCGATGGCTCATAAAGAGATCGTCTTCTCCGGCCGATCAACGCGCCATCCGGCTGCCCCGATTTCAGGCAGACTGGCAGAAATTGAGATGTCGCATTACACGATATGGACACGGTCCACGCCCGAACTTCAGAAACTAGCCCGCAAGGCAAACCGCGAACGATCAAAAACGCTTAAGCGTTGGCTGCGACGGCTTGTGCGAATGGTCACGTCCCATCAAGAGGTGTAGCTCGGTGCAGCGCCCTCGATGTGGTCCGTGCCCCCGCGAAGGGGCGACGGTCCGGGCCCGAGGAGCCAGGATGCGAGGAGGCGTTTCTACCCGCGCCCCCGCGAAGGGGGCGACGCTGACCCGCGATCGCCCGGATCGCAACGGCCGAAAAGTTTCTACCCGCGCCCCCGCGAAGGGGGCGACGCGGCTTCGCCCCCGACCCCTACGCCCCGCGAGAGTTTCTACCCGCGCCCCCGCGAAGGGGGCGACCATGAGTCAGCTCCTTTAGGCGCCGTCGTAAGAGTTTCTACCCGCGCCCCCGCGAAGGGGGCGACGATCGACGCCGGCGCCCGCGTCCCATCCACGCAGGTTTCTACCCGCGCCCCCGCGAAGGGGGCGACGGTATGCCTCGGCCGCCGTCATGCGCGGTTCGTGTTTCTACCCGCGCCCCCGCGAAGGGGGCGACGCAAGGCCGCCTGCTGGACGTGGCCTTCGACCCCGTTTCTACCCGCGCCCCCGCGAAGGGGGCGACCAAGCACTTCCCCGAGCGCTTCGAGGATCTGGTGTTTCTACCCGCGCCCCCGCGAAGGGGGCGACGCAGGCCCGCGACAGCGCCCGCGATCTCCACGCGGTTTCTACCCGCGCCCCCGCGAAGGGGGCGACCCAGCAGCAGCGCCAGGCGCTCTTCTGGCTGGTCGAGTTTCTACCCGCGCCCCCGCGAAGGGGGCGACGTGGTGGACCGTGAGCGTCGCGCACCCGCAGGCGTTTCTACCCGCGCCCCCGCGAAGGGGGCGACTCGGGATCGCAGGCACCGATCGCGTGTGCCAGGTCGTTTCTACCCGCGCCCCCGCGAAGGGGGCGACGTGAAATAGCGGAGGATGTGAGACCAACCCTATGTTTCTACCCGCGCCCCCGCGAAGGGGGCGACCCGGCCTTGCCCAAAAAGAAACCGCCGCAGAAGTGTTTCTACCCGCGCCCCCGCGAAGGGGGCGACGCGCCTGTAGCGCAGCCCCAGGCAGCGGCAGACGTTTCTACCCGCGCCCCCGCGAAGGGGGCGACCGCGGAGCGTTTTTGCGACGAAGTGCCAAGCGAGTTTCTACCCGCGCCCCCGCGAAGGGGGCGACGGCACGGGGCGCCCGTCGCGGAGCGTTTTTGCAGTGTTTCTACCCGCGCCCCCGCGAAGGGGGCGACGCCGCCTGGGCCGCCGCCAGGGCCGCCCAAAACGTTTCTACCCGCGCCCCCGCGAAGGGGGCGACTGCGAAAGGAGTACATCGCTATGCCCCACATCAAGTTTCTACCCGCGCCCCCGCGAAGGGGGCGACTCCGGATCGCCGAGACCGACATCGCCAATTTCGAGGTTTCTACCCGCGCCCCCGCGAAGGGGGCGACCCAGGAACTGCTGCTGCAGCGCGCGGGCCGACGCGTTTCTACCCGCGCCCCCGCGAAGGGGGCGACTCTTGCTTTCTAGTGGCTTCGAGGCGTTGGGAAAACATGACCGTGAGCGCGATCCTCTGGAGAAATCGACCGGGCGGCTTGAGGGCGAAGGAAAGACAGATCGAAAACCCAACGTTCCTGGGGTCTTGAGACGTTGCTCGAACCTCCCGGCTTCGCCCCGCCAGCTCGGGGTTCGCGCCGGCGGCATCACACGATCAGCGGCCCGCCGAGATCGGCAGCGGGCTTCGCGCCGACGTGCTCCACCCGTCGCGCGCCGTTGGCACCGAGATGGTAGTAGCGCAGGCTGTCCTGCTCGGTGTCGATGAGGCTCTCGAGCCGCGCTTTCAGGGCGGTCCACTGGGCCGGCTCCACCTCGATCTCAAACACGGACAACTGGACACGCTGCCCGAAATCCTGGCAAGCGCGCGCGACACGACGCAGGCGACCGCCACCACCCGGGCTGCTCGTGGCGACATCGTAGGTAACGAGGACCATCATCTCGATGCTCTCCTACTTCCAGATCCAGGGCGGATAGGCGTCCAAGTCGCCGCGCAGGTGCCGCGCGAGAAGCTGGGCCTGCAAATAGGGAACGAGGCCCAAGGGAGCCGTCTCGCCGATGAAGGCATGTCGCCGCTCGTCGCGCTTGCGCTCCTGCCAGGACGTCAGCACCAGCTTGCGGGCGTCATCCGTCAGGAGCACGGCGCCGCCGTCGGTGAACCGGAAATCGCGGCCCCGAAGCTGACGGCGGTTGAGCAGCGACAGCGCGAGCCGGTCGGCGAGCACCGGCCGAAGCTCCTCCATCAGGTCGAGCGCCAGGCTCGGTCGGCCGGGTCTGTCACGATGGAGAAAGCCGACGGCGGGATCCAGCCCGACGCTCTCGCACGCCGCCCGGCAGTCGTGCACGAGCAAGGTGTAGAGGAACGAGAGCAGGGCGTTCACCGAATCGCGCGGCGGTCGGCGGCTTCGCCCCTTGAAGAAGACTTGCTCGTCGGGCGAGCGGACCAGCCGGTCGAAAACGGAGAAGTAGACCCGGCTCGATTCCCCTTCGAGCCCGCGCAGGACATCGAGGGGCCGATCGGGCTTTTCCAGCCGGCGCAGAACATCGGCCAGGCGCGCCGACGCGGCCTCGATCGCTGCGATGTCATCGGGCGCGGCGCTGTCGGCGTGGTCGCGCAGACTGCGCATCAGAACGGCGCGCTGGTTGGCGACCTTCCCGGCCAGCAGGCCGAGGGCGATGTCGGCCGCCGCCTCGTCGCTGGCCCGATACTGGGCCCTTCGCAGCAGGACGTTGCCGCTCACGGGTCCCTCGACGCGGGCCTGAAAACGGCCGTTGCGGTCCAGGAACACGATCGCGATGCCGCCTGCCGAGCCGGCCTGCATCAGGGCCGGTGAGGTCCAGACACCACCGAAGACCACGATGCTCCCCAGCAGATGCAGGGGAACCCGTCGCGCCTCGACCCCGTCCAGCTCCACGACGGCGTTCTCGCCATCCTTCCTGAGGCGCGCCCCTGGGGTCGTGACGTAGAGGGTGTTGAGAAGCTTCTTCAGGAGCCGTCCTCCCCGTCTTCGGCGGCGGCCGCGGCGATCGCCCGCGTGCGAAAGGCGCGCGCCGAGCGACCGCCGAGGCGCGGCCGGCACACCTCGATCAGAGAGCAGGCCCGGCACTTGCGCGCCTCGTAGACCGGCGGCGGCAAACGACCGACCGCCAGCAGCCGATGCACGCTCGCCGCCGTCTCCCAGGTTAGGCTGCGCAAATCGTCGTCGAAGGGGACCACGACGCGACGGCGCGTCTCGCCGTAGAACAGCGCGCCTTCCGGCACCGTTCGGCCCGTCATCTCCTCGAGGCAGATCGCCTGGGCGCAAAGCTGCACCTCGTCGGCGCGGTGAAGTTTCGGCCGACCACGCTTGTACTCCACCGGATAGGGCGTCTCCGCCGCAGAGTCGCCGTCCGCCACGGCGTGGAACTCCACCACGTCCGCCACGCCGGTGAGCCCAAGACGGCGGCTGGACAGCGCGAGGCCGGTGACGACGCGTACGCCACGGCGCCGCCGACTGGCCTGCCGATCCGTCGCGGCGTGCAGCACGCGCCCCTCGGCCGTCAGCCGGTTCTCCTCCCAAGCGCGCTCGACGTGGATCAGCGCACACTGACGCGGACAGTAGATCGCGTGCTGGAGCGCGGAGAGAGGGACCGGCTCGGCCTCGGCCTCGGCGTCGGCCGGCCGGCTCGGATCGCGGCCCATGGCGCGTCACACCATCTCGCGTATCTCCACGCCGGCCGGCAAATCCGCGCGGTCGAGCGTCACCTCGTAGTCCTCGAAGCGGCGCGGCGCCTCTCCCGCGCCGTTGCGGCGCGCGACCCGGACGCGATCGAACAGGTCGTGGGCGTGAGCCTTGCCGAGCGCGCTGTCGTGCCGGAAGACGACGAGCTTTCGCGTGGTCATCTCGCCGCGCGCCGCGGAGCGATCGTGCTCGAACATCTGCTCCAGGGTCTCCCAGAGGAAGTCCAGATCGGCCTCGGAAAAGCCCGTTCGCTCGGCCAGCTTGGCCGAGACGAAGCCGTGCGCGCGATAGAGGCCGTAGGGCACGATGTGCTTGCGCCCCATGGTGCGGTTGTCGTGGCGCTCCTCGTCGGCGCCCTCCTCGCGCGCCGCCTTCTCCTTCTCGTTGGTCGCGGCCATGCGCGTGATCGATATCTCCTGCGGCACGATCGGATCGATGGAGCGCGCGAAGGTGAGCTGGACCGGCCCGCGGACCTGGCCGCAGTTGATGCCGGTGCTCATCACCGCGCCGAAGGTGCGCACGTCGTAGAAGTTGCCGCACATGAACGCCTGCAGGGCCCGGGCCTCCTCGTCGCCCTTGGGGTTCAGCTTGGCGGCCGTCTTCGCCTTCTCGTCCTCGGGGCGCAGCGCGACGTAGGCCTCGCGATGCCGGTCGTTGAGCACCGAGCTCTCCTGGACGTAGATGCGAAATCCGGGCTCGCTCCCCTTGGCCAGCTCCGTGTAGTTGCGCACCTTGCGCTTCAGGCTGACATCCGAGACGAGGCCGTGCTGCGTCTCCTGGTCGATGCGCGGGAGGTTGCCGGCGTCTGGGTCGCCGTTCGGGTTGCCGTTGGCGACGTCGAACAGCAGGACGAATTCGTATCGGTTGGCGAGGGTCGTCATTGATTGGCCTCCTCGGTCGCGGCGTCTGAGGACGTGTGAGCAAAGCGCTGATTGCGCTCGTGGTAGTAGCCGAGCGCGAAGAGCGCCTGTTGGGCGGGTGGCAGCGCGCGGGGAAAGGGATCGGCGTCGGGGTCGAGCCGCTCCATGATCGCGCCGATCTGCTTTTCGATGTTGACGGCCTGGCCGGGTCGCTCCTTTCGCAAGCGCGCGAGGTGAGGCTGCGAGCCCCGGTCGAGCAGCGGAAAGACACTCTGGGGTGTGCTTGACGCGGCACCGTAGAACTTGTCCTTGACGGTCGCGTTGACGCTTCTCCCGAGCGCGGCTTGTTGCGCGTATTCGTAGGTGGCGAAGAGGCGGCCCAGCAGATAGCCGGGCTCCCTGCACTCCGGATCGTAGGTCACGGGCGGCTCCTTGGTGGTGGGCGAGGTCTCCAATCGGCGGTCCCGGGCGACGGCGGCCTTGAGCAGCGCGACGCGCAGGGCGGTGATCTCGCCGTCGGCGCGCAGGCGCATGAGCAGCGTGGCGCGCAGGCTCGCGGGATAGCGCCCGCCCGTCAGGATGGCGCGGAGCAGCTCGCCGCCGAGCTGCGGCGGGATGTTTTCCGCCTTGCGCCGCGCCGCCGTCTCGAAAGCCAGTCGCTGCACCGTCGGCAGGCGCTCCCTGGGCGGCGGCTCGAGCGCCATGTCGCGGGCGTGCAAGGCGTAGAGGTCCGCGAAGCGCCCAAAGTCGCCCTCGAACCAGAAGCGCACCGAGAGCCGGGCCGCGTTGGGAGCGAGGCCGAGAAGGTAGAAACGCACCCCCGCCGCGAGCTTCGGGTCGAGATCGGTCAGCGGCCGTCCCTGCGCGATACCCTCCAAGACCGGCCGCAGCTTGCCGGCCTGCAGCGACTCGTCGGCCCGCCCGCCCAGCAACGCCCCGAAGATCGTCTCGGCACTCTCGGCCTTCTCCGCCTCCTCGGCCTCGGCCCAGAAAACGCTGGAGGCGTCGCCGATCTGCACGCGGTGCCGGCTGTCCTTCGCCAGGAGGCGGTTCAGCGCTGTCGCATAGGCGAAAGCCGCGCGCTCGCTGACCGGCGCGTTAGCCCCCTGCTCATGGCCGTAGGATTCGAAGGCGTCGCAGTTGAAGGAGAGGAAAGGGGCACCCGACGATTGGGCGCCCCAGACACCCTTGACCGCCGGGTGGAGACGGGCGAACGGCGCCCGCGCGCCGCTGACGAGGCATACCGCCTTCGGCGCACCGCCATCGGCGAGGCGCCGTGCCCAAATCGCCTTGGCCGCCGGCCGGTCGTGGAGATAGCCGCGCTCCTCCGCGAACCGGAAGACGACGTTGGCGTCACGCATCTCGCTCGGGAACAGCGGCTCCGCAAACGCCTCCGGATGCCAGCGATCGAGAAAGGCGAGCAGCGCGGCGAGGCCGGGATCTTCCTCGTCGGCCAGCGCCTCTCGGTGCAGGGCCTTGAAGGCCTCGTGCTCCCGCGCCGTCCGCTTTCCCTCGCCGGCCGTCACGCCCAGCGCGTATGACGTCTTGTCCCAGAGGAAATTCGCGGCGACCGCAGAGGTGCGCTTGACGGGGCTGGGAACGGGAAGACTCCGCCCGCGGCTCCGCTTGGTCGTATCGTCGGCCAGGGAGACAACACCGGTCGGCACGCCGCTTCGGTCGATCACGACGCACCAGCCGATCGTCTCGAGCGAGTACCCGAAAGGCGGCGCCTCGCCCTGCTTGGCCAGCCGCTCGTAGTGACGGGCCAGGGCCGCCAGCATCGTCATCTCAACACCTCCGGCGAGTCCGGATGCGGCACCTCGATGACGCCCTGGCGCATCTCCGCACGGAAGAACAAGGAGCTCCGGTCGCCGTCGTGGTCGATGTCGTAGAGCATCAGGCCGAGCGAGCGGTCCTCCGGGATCGCCGCGGGCAAGGGCTCGTCCGGCTCGACGAGGCGGAAGCGCGCATCGAACTCGCGGGCACCGAGGCAGGGCCGGTGGAAGCACTGGCCTTTGCGCGCGCGTCTGTTGAAGCTGTCGAGGTGCTTGCCGGGGTTGTCGTCCGGCCCCGCCCGCGCCGTCATCGCGAACTCGGCCTCGATGACGTAGTCGACATCGACCAGCACGCTCGCGGCGCGCTGCTGACGATGCGCGTCGGCAACGAGACCGAGGCCCGCCGTCGTCCCCGCCTTCATGGCGCGCCTGATCACCGGCACCGAGGCCTTCTGCCCCACCTCGTTGCGGCGGATCGAGGTGAAGCGGATCGGCTTCAGGACGTGAATGCGCCGCACGATCCAGCGGATCGCCGGCTTCCAATGGATAGCCTCGATGATGCCGCGCGCGGCCGAGGGCGTGATGACGTCGTAGGAGACGCGCTCCACCTTCAACTCGGGCCGCGAAAAGCAGGCGAAGTCGCCGCCCACTCGCAGTTTCACGCCATAGGTCATAGCCTGTGTCCCCCCTAAACGACCGCCGCGTTGGTCCGCAGCTCGCCCGCCTCCTCCCAGACGAGGCCCGTGTCCTCGCCGTAGAGCGCCTCGTCCTCCAGCACCGCGAACTGCTCGCCGAGGCTGGCGGCGGCGGCGTAACGGACCTGGCCGTGGCGAACCAGCTCGTCGCGCGCCTTCGGCGGTATCTGCACCAGATAGGGCTGCAGCCTGCGGGCCAGCCCGCCGATCTTGTCGGCATGGGCCAGGGCCGCCACCGCGTCCGCGCTCTGCCGGTCCCGGCGGACGACGACCGGCGCCATGCCCTTCTCGATCAGTCGAAACCGCTCGGCGGCGCTGCGGTAGGCCATGTCGGTCTCGCGCGCATCGACCTTGAAGTGCTCCAGGATAGCGTGGCGATCGAGCTGCTCGGGCCCGACGCGCCAATAGACCTCGAGGAAGTAGTCGCGGATGGCCGCCAGGTCGGCGAGGTCGTCGTAGCACTCGGCGACTCGCGCCATGTCGCCGGCGAGAGCGGCGATCTCTCGCGGCGCGGCGTGCTCGGCCTCGGCCGGGCGGAACAGCGTCACCACGCTCTCCGCGACGGCCCGACGCCCTTCGCGATTGCAGCGCCCCGCCGCTTGCATCACCGAGTCGAGCCCCGCCTCGGCCCGCCAGACCCGGGGGAAATCCAGGTCGACGCCGGCCTCGATCAGCGACGTAGCGACGACCCGGCAGGGCCGATGCCCCGCAAGCGCGTCACGAACGCCCGCGAGAACCTGGCGCCGGTGGGCCGCGACCATGCGGGTCGTCAGATGCACGAGCCCGCCGAGATCGGCGTCTCGCGCCCTTCGATAGAGCGCCAAGGCGTGGGCGCGGCTGTTGACGATCACCAGTCCCTGTCGCGTATCGGCCAGAGCCTCGACGAGATCGTCATCGCTCAACGCTCCGGCGCGGCGAAAGGTGACGCGGGCGAAGCGGCGCTGAAGCGTTGGCGGGTCGGGCGCCAGCTCGCGGACATTCGCGAGCCCGCCCGCGAAATCGGGGGCGTTGAGCGCCGGCTGGGTCGCGGTGCAGAGCACCACGGAGCTGCGGTAGTTGCGGGCCAGCTCGTCAACGGTCGCGACGCAGGGCCGGAGCACCGGCCGCGGGATGGTCTGCGCCTCGTCGAGCACGAGGACGCTGCGCGCCAGGTTGTGCAGCTTGCGGCAGCGTCCGGGCCTGTTGGCGAAGAGGCTCTCGAACACCTGAACGTTGGTTGTCACGACGATCGGCGCAGCCCAATCCTCCATCGCGAGCTTGAGCTTGGCCGCCCCGCTTCGCTCGTCGCCGGCGGGCGGGTCCTGCCGCTCGATCGCCGAATGGTGCTCCAGCACGGCCTCGTCCCCGACAGCCTGGCGAAACACGCCAGCCGTCTGGTCGATGATGGAGGTGAAGGGGATCGCATAGATCACGCGATCGAGACCGTGCTCGATCGCGTGGTCCAGGGCGAAAGCCAGCGAGGCGAGCGTCTTGCCGCCGCCGGTCGGTACCGTCAGCGAAAACAGTCCGGGTTCGCGACCGGCTTGGGCCCGCACATGCGCCAGAATCGTCGCGCGATGCCGGTCGATCTGCCCAGCGCCGCCGGACAGACCGCGAAGATGCGCATCCAGGCGGTCTCGAAGCGCGCTCAGCGGCAGGTCGATGTCGCGCTCGACCGGCCGACCCTGCGCCGACGCGAAGAAAGCCTCGGTGTCGCGAAAGTCGGCGTCGACCAGGCAGGAAAACAGGAAGCGGCCGAGCATCGAGAGCTGGAACGCCAGGCGCCGGGGGTCCCCCCGGTGCCAATCGAAGTCTTCGGGCATCAGCGAGGTGGGCAGCGGCCCGAGCTCGTTTCGCCAGAGGGCGTCGAGGGTCGACGGCGGTGCGCCGAGGCGAGCCTCCAGCGTGCCACCGGCGTCGCCCCGACGATCCGGCATCCCGGCGTGATGGCCGGCGATCGCATGAGCCAGCAGCTCGGCGAGATGGACCTCCGCCCGATCGGCGGCGGCAAGCACTTCCCGGGCCCCCGCCGTCGAGTGCTCGACGGGTCCGCCGCCCTCGAGCCGGCGCTGGAAAGCCTCCGTATACTTGCCGAGATCGTGCAATAGCCCCGCGCAGGCCGCAGCTTCCGCCGCTCCGAACTTCCGGCCCCGGGCGGCGGCAAGCCGTGCGGTTTCGCGCAGATGCACACGAAGCGGATGCCAACCGTGCTTGCCGCAGCTTTCCAGCGAGTGCGCGTAATAGGCTGGCATGTCCACACCCATGACCAGAAAAGCTAATCCGCAAAACGTGCGGAGGCAATCGACTCACGGCCTGCGGTTGCTGATGTCACTCCGGCTGTCTTGGTGACCTGCTCCCTTCAACCGATCTTGTTTGCCCCCTGCGTGCCGAACTCCGGTGAGCGATCCGATCGTCACGGTTGTCTGCCGCAGCTTTCAGCGTGCGAAGCTGCGTGTTGACGTCGGATGGTGCCATGGTGCGGTCTCCATCTTCGCCGCCGCTGCGAGTTCGGCCGCTGCCCCGACCGAACCAGTTGCGTCGCGCGCTGCGTCGGCGAGGTGCGTCCATTCCGCTTTGACGCTGACACGCTCCGAATGGCCGTGGGCGGCGCGCAGGTCGTGGCACGTCCGCTCCCAGGCGGAGCGCCATGCATACAGCTCTCGCCTCTCGTCCCAGGCTTGATTCTTGGTCCCGAAGCGGTTGGGCTCAGGCGGGCTTGCGGTCGGCGAAGCGCAGGGTGTCGGCGGCTCGCTGCGCGCCTCGCCGTCCTTTTCCCAGCGGGTCTCGCAGATGTCGCCGCGGATCGCCAGGTCGCGACCCTCGGCCAGCGCCCCGCCGCCGTGGCTACCCGCAAATTCGATGGATTGAGGGGTCGCTTCGGCGACGGAATTGCCAAAGAGCCCGGCGTTGGCGCCCGGGCTTTTTGCTGTCTCCAAGGTCTTGCTGAACCGCTGGCCCGGCGCATCCCCCAAGTCAGGCCACTTGCTCCGAATCACTCGCAAGAGTAGAATTCGTGCCGTGATTCCTCTTGGGCGGGAAAGTGGTGGAGCCGAGGGGAGTCGAACCCCTGACCTCAGCAGTGCGATTGCTGCGCTCTCCCAACTGAGCTACGGCCCCGACCGGGTCCACAGGGGCGCGCCGCCGTCGCACGCCGTCATGGGCGGTGCCCCTGTCGAGGCGGCGGATATTGGGTACCGACCGCCCCCTTGTCAATACGGCAGTCACGAAGCCGGGCGAAACCGCCGCCGAAGCCGCGCGCCGGCCTTGCCATTTCGCCGCGCGGTCCGCACATCTAGCGGCATTCGGGGCGGCCCGGCGGGCGCGCCCCGGACGACGGCCGGCGAGAGGCCGGGCGCGCCGCGGCGCTTGCCTTCGACCGGCCGGCCGTCGGACTATGCCCGCCCGCGATCATTCACCGGGATTCGGCCCAGCGGCCGCCCGGGAGCCCAGTGACCAAGGAGCCGCCGGGAAGCCCATGTCCGCCCTGCTTTGGCTGTTCAACCAGATCGTCCAGATCTACCTGATCTTCGTGTTCGCCGCGGTCATCCTGTCGTGGCTGATCGCGTTCAACGTGGCCAACCCCTACAACCAGTTCGTCTACACCATCCGCGACTTCCTGGCGCGGATCACCGAGCCGCTGCTGCAGCCGATCCGGCGCATCCTGCCCGACCTGGGGGGCATCGACCTCTCGCCGCTGGTGCTGATCATCGGCATCATCTTCATCCAGCGCCTGGTCAACGAAGCCTTCATGCCGCTCGCCTACGGCATGTGAACGCCGTGAGCTCGCCCTTCCGGCTGGAGCCGGGCGGGCTGACGGTCCGCCTGCGGGTCACGCCCAACGCCCGGCGCGCCGGCGTCGAGGGGATCGAGCGGCTGGCCGACGGCCAGGCCGTGGTGCGGGTCAAGGTCGCCGCCCCGCCGGAGGACGGCCGGGCCAACGCCGCGGTGATCGCCCTGCTGGCCAAGCGCTGGCGCCTGCCCCGGCGCGACCTGACGATCGTCGCCGGCCAGACCGGGCGCCTGAAGACCCTGCGCATCGCCGAGGGCGACGCCGCGCTGCAAGCGCGTGTCGCCGACATGCTGGACGCCGGGGCGCGATAGGGCGTAAGTCGCGGACCGCGATCCCCTTTTTCCAGCGGCATAGGACAACCGAATGACGGCGGACATCATCGACGGCAAGGCCTTCGCGGCCGACCTGCGCGAACGCCTCGCGCGCGAGGTCGCGCGTCTGGCCGAGGACGGCCTGCAGCCGGGACTGGCGGTGGTGCTGGTCGGCGAGAACCCGGCCAGCCAGGTCTACGTGCGCAACAAGGCCAGGCAGACCGCCGAGGTGGGGATGCGCAGCTTCGAGCATCGCCTCGACGCGTCCACCGGCCAGGACGAGCTGCTGGCGCTGGTCGAGCGGCTCAACCGCGACCCCGCGGTGCACGGCATCCTGGTGCAGCTGCCGCTGCCCGAGCAGATCGACGCGGCGGCGGTGATCAACGCCATCGACCCGGCCAAGGACGTCGACGGCTTCCACGTGATCAACGCCGGCCGCCTGGCCACGGGCCAGGACGCACTGGTGCCCTGCACGCCGCTCGGCTGCCTGATGCTGCTGCGCGACCGCCTGGGCGACCTCTCCGGCCAGCGCGCGGTGGTGCTCGGCCGCTCGAACATCGTCGGCAAGCCGATGGCGCAGCTCCTGCTCGCCGCCAACTGCACCGTCACCCTGGCCCACTCGCGCACCCGCGACCTGCCGGCGGTCTGTCGCGAGGGCGACATCCTGGTGGCCGCCGTGGGCCGCCCGCATATGGTCGGCGCCGACTGGGTCAAGCCGGGCGCGACGGTGATCGACGTCGGAATCAACCGCCTGCCGCCGGAGGAGCCGGGCGGCAAGGGCAAGCTGGTCGGCGACGTCGACTTCGCCGCGGTGCGCGAGGTCGCCGGCGCGATCACGCCGGTGCCCGGCGGCGTCGGGCCGATGACCATCGCCTGCCTGCTGGTCAACACCGTGACCGCCGCCTGCCGCGCCAGCGGCCGCCCGGCGCCCGCGCTGCTGTAGCGGGGTTGGCGAGCGCCTGAACTGGCTTCGGCGAGTCCGCCGGTCACACCCTGCGCTCGGCCCGGCCGGCGGTTCAGCCGAGCTCGGCCGCGGTGGCGGTCACCTCGGCCTGGTGCACCGCGGCCTTGACGGTCATCTCGATCGACACGGCCATGATCTGCGCCGCGGTCGCGTCGCCGCCGGCGGCCAGGGGCGCGCAGATCGCCTGCACCGCCGCGTTGATCGCCTGGATGACGCCGTTGTAGGCGCCCGCCGCGGCCACCGCCTGGGCGCCGGACAGCGCGGCGCTGGCCTGGTACTCCGCCCTGGCGGCGGCGCCGCCGGCCTGGGACTCCACGATCGGCACCATCGCCCGCAAAGGCGGCGGGTCGCTGGTCGCCGGCAGGGCCAGCGGCAGGGAAACGCCATCGAGCGAAAGGTTCACAGCGGCCCTCGCGTTACCGTCTAGGGGTCGACGGTCAGTCTGCCCGCACGGCGGCCGGATGGCAAAGCCCGGCCGCGGCAGCCGACCTGTCCCGGCTGCAACCCAGGCGTGACCGGGACAATCGCGGACTTGCGGCAGCCGGGCAAAGCGGCTAGAGCGGACCTCGACCCGTTGGATGCGGACCGGCCTGGCGCGGTCGTCGGTGCGGCACCGCGCGGCCCGCCTCGTCGCGCGAGACGGCCGCCGCCCGGTCCATATTCCGGCCGCATCCGGCCCGCATCGCAGCCGAGCGAATAGATGCCCGACACCAACCTGCCCGCCGCCGCCCCGTTGCCCCTGCGCCCCGAGGTGGAGACCCTGGAGGAGTCGCGCATCGTCGAGGTCTGGAAGCTGGGCTTCGGCCGCGACGACGTGATCGGCCTGTGGGTCGGCGAGGGCGACCTGCCGACCCCCGACTTCATCAGCGACCCAGCGATCGCCGCGCTCAAGGCGGGCCAGACCTTCTATTCCCGGAAGCGGGGCCTGCCGGCGATGCGCCGGGCCCTGGCCGACTACTCGGCGGCGCTCTACGGCGCCCGGCCGGACGAGGAGCGGGTCACCCTGACCCAGAGCGGCATGAACGCCATGGTCGTGGTCCTGCAGGCCTTCCTGCGGCCGGGCGACAAGGTGGCGATCGTCAGCCCGATCTGGCCCAACATCGTCTCGGCCGTGCGCCTGATGGGCGGCGAGCCGGTGCAGCTCGCGCTCGACCACGGCCCCGACGGCGGCTTCCGGCTCGACCTCGACAAGCTGGAGGACCTGCTGAAGAGCGGCGTCCGCGCGCTCTTCGTCGCCACGCCCAGCAACCCCACCGGCTGGATGCTGGACGAGGCGGGCATCGCCGAGGTGCTGAGCCTGACGCGCAAGTACGGCGTCTGGCTGATGGCCGACGAGGTCTACAACCGCTTCACCTACGCGCGGCCCTTCGCCCCCTCCTTCCTGTCCCAGGCGCAGCCCGACGAGCCGGTGATCGCGGTCAACTCCTTCTCGAAGGCCTGGGCCATGACCGGCTGGCGGCTCGGTTGGGTGGTGCACCCGCCGGCGCTGGGCCCGGTGCTCGACAAGATCATCGAGTTCAACACCTCCGGCGCACAGTCCTTCCTGCAGTACGGCGCGATCGCCGCGCTGGAGCAGGGCGAGCCCTTCGTCGCGGAGATGGTCGCGCGCTGCCGGCGCGGCCGCGACCTGGTCTACCAGGGCCTGGCCGATCTGCCGCGGGTGACCCTGGCCAACCCGCCGGGCGCCTTCTACAGCTTCTTCAAGGTCGACGGCGTCACCGATTCCCTGGCCTTCGCCAAGCGCCTGGTGCACGAAGCCGGCGTCGGCCTGGCCCCCGGCTCCGCCTTCGGGCCGGGCGGCGAGGGGCACCTGCGCCTCTGCTTCGCCAGCTCGGAGGGGCGGATCGGCGAAGCTTTGGACCGATTGCGACCGCTTCTGTCGTAACCACGACATTTACTCGAAAGCCATGAAGAAAGACTTTGCGGACCCCTGCAAAGGCTGCATAAGCGCTGCGTAAAAGCGGCATTGGCGCCGCGCGACCGAGGCGAATACCTGCTGAATAACAGCCGCTGCCGACGCATCGGAGCGCTTTGCAGGAGCCTTAATCGATGGCCAATTCAGCTTTCGTCGCCGACTTCACCATTCCCGGCCTCGGCGCCAGCGACCTGGTGCGCCGCGCGGCCGTTCACCTGGGCGACGGGCTCGGCAACCTCGGCTCGACGCTGCGCGCCGAGATCGCCGCGGCTCGCCAGGAGCACCGCCTGCAGCGCGACCTGTTGGGGCTGGGCGCCGCGACCCTGAGCGACATCGGGCTCGACCGCGATCACGTCTGAGCCAGCCGGGGGCGGTCGGTCGGATATCGCGGCGCCCTGGGCGATGGCGCCGCGTCTCGCCGGGGCATGGCGCCGAAGCGCGCCGCGCGCACCCGCCGGCCGTGGCGTCTCAGGCGGATCTCAGGACGCCAGGCGGGTGCGCACCACGCCGTCGAGGCAGGAGGCCACCGGCGTGCGGGCGGCCGCGTCGTCGCGCGCCTCCAGGTGGATCACCTGCTTGCCGTCGGTGCGCACCGCGTAGAGGAAGACATCCAGCACGCAGCCCTGGCCGCGGTATTGCCAGATCTCGGCCGGGCGCTCGCGCCGTTGCAGTTCGGGCCGCCCGAGGGTCGCCAGCAGACGCGCGGGCGCAGCGCCGATCAAGGCGTCCGGCGTCTGAGCCGCGCTCCCCGGAGCGCCGGTTGTCCGGGCACCCGGCATTTGGCCAGGCGCGACGGCGAGTGTGCTCATCGTGCCGCTGGCAACCGGCGCCCGCGCCGTCCCGGCGCCCGGGCGCTCGGTCGCGCAGCCGGCGAGCAGCAGGCCAAGTCCGAGGCCCAGCCCCAGGACCAGTCCCGTCTTCGCCGGCGTCGCCCCGGCCTTCGGCCAGCGCCCGTTGCCCGTCCCAATCCCGCGTCGCGCCATGTCTCGCCCCCCGAGGGACCTCGCCCTCTCTTCACCCCCGGCGCAGCCGGTCCCCAGCCCGGACCGGGCGCCTTGCACCTGCGTTCCGCCCGCGCGCTCGCCCCCGCGGCCCCCCCGGCAGAATCGGCCGGCGGCCTCGGCGACGCGGAGCGGTCTCAGCCGGCCGCGTTGCCCGCCGCACCGCCGGCGGGGGTGCCGGCCGCGCCGCCGGCCTTGGCCTCTTCCTGACCGTTGCCGAACATCGGCATGTCGGTCTCGGTCTCCGCCGCCTTGGCCGAGGCGGCCGTCTGGCTGGCCCGCAGCGGCTCGCCGCTGTGGGAGATCTCCTCGATCGAGCCCTTCACTCGGCCGCCGCGCTCGATCTCCAACTCGGCATAGCGCAGGGAGCCCTTGACCTGGCCGGTGGCATGCAGGATCAGCCGCTCGCGCACCGTCAGCTCGCCGTCGAAGGTGCCGCTCACCTCGGCGACGTCGACCTCGGCGCGGCCCTTGAACAGGCCGCTCTCGGCGATCTCGAGCATCTGGGCGTCGGCCAGATCGGCCTCGACCTCGCCCTCGACCACCAGCTTGTCGCAGGCGGTGATCTCGCCGGCCAGGCGGATGTCGCGCCCGACGATCAGCTTCTTCATCTCGCCGTCGCCACCGGGCGCCGCGGCCGGCTTGCGCGCCTGGGCGGCGCCGCCCGCCTGGTAGTTGGCCGGGCGCACCGGCGGCTGCGGCTGGCGTTCCAGCACGGCGGAGGCGTCAGGCTTGCTGGCCCGGGCCGGGGCGCGGCCGGCGCCGCCCTCGGGTTCGCCGGACTGGGGCGTATCGGGTTTGCGCTTACCGAACATGACGGGTCCTTTCGCGTCAGGCGGTGGTGGGGGGCGAGGAGCCCGGGCCCTTGCGGCGCAGCCCCTCGAAGACGTGCAGCATGAAGGCCGCGGCCACCAGCGGCACGATGATGTTGAAGATCGGAATCCACATCAGCAACGCGATCACCAACCCGGCGAAGAAAACCTTGCCGCCATTGCGGCGCCGCAAGTCGCGCATCTCGCTCGCCCCGGTCCGGCGCACGGCGATCATTTCGAAGTACTCGCGACCGAGAAGGTAACCGTTAAGACCGAAAAAGACAAAAGGCGCGACCGGGGCCGCGAAGAGATAGAGCGGCAGCACCAGGAGGTTCAGCCCCACGGTGATCGCCAGCAGCTTCAGGCCGTCGCCGATCGCCTCGCCGAGCGGCTGCTCGCGCGCCGGCGGCAGGCTCGGGTAGTGACGCGCCTCCACGGCCTGGCAGACCTTGTCGATGAACAAGCCGCTGAGGATGCCGGAGGCGACGCCGGGAAAGAGGATCGCCGAGGCGAAGAGCAGCGCGACGAAGCCGCCCAGGCCGACCAGCCAGTCGAGCAGGCCGGCCCAGAAGCCGTCGGCGCCCAGCCAGGCCTGCAGCCCCTCCGCGCCGGCCGCCAGGCCCCAGGCCGCCAGCCCCCAGAGCAGGGCCAGCACGCCGGTCGACATGGCCAGGGTGATCCAGATGACCCGCCGCGACGCGGGGTCGGTCAACTGCCCGAAAGCCTTGTTCAGTGCGGAGATCATGAGATGGGGTGTTACCCCGAGGCACCGTGTCCCTCAAAGAGGCAATTTCTGGGCGAGATCGGGCGCGGACGCGGCGCAATCCCGGGGCCGGAGGCGGCGGCCCGGAGGGCGCGGGCCGACCGCGCAGCCGCGCCGGGGCCGGATGACCCCGGCAAGCCCACTGGACCTGGAGGGCGCCCTCGGGTAGGGATGGCGCCGCAGCGCACAACATAATCGATGGATGGACCAAGCATGACCGCAGCCGAGCTGGATGTGGTGGGCATCGGCAATGCCATTGTCGACGTGCTGACCCACGCCGAGGACAGCTTCCTGGAGGCCCACGGCCTCAACAAGGGCACCATGACCCTGATCGACACCGAGCAGGCCGAGGCGCTCTACGCCGCCATGGGCCCCGGCGTCGAGGTCTCCGGCGGCTCCGCCGCCAACACCATGGCGGGCCTCGCCTCCCTGGGCGGCGCCGGCGGCTTCATCGGCAAGGTGCGCAACGACCAGCTCGGCGGCATCTTCGCCCACGACATCCGCGCCGGCGGCACCACCTTCCGCGCCGAGCCGGCCACCGACGGCCCGCCGACGGCGCGCTGCCTGATCTTCGTCACCCCCGACGCGCAGCGCACCATGGCGACCTTCCTGGGCGTCTCCGTGCAGTTCGGGCCCGCCGACCTGGACCTGGACCTGGTGCGCAAGGCCAAGGTCACCTACCTGGAGGGCTACCTCTGGGACGCCGAGCCGGCCAAGAAGGCCTTCCTGGAGGCCGCCAAGGCGGCCCACGACGCCGGCCGCAAGGTGGCGCTCAGCCTGTCCGACCCCTTCTGCGTCGAGCGTCACCGCGCCGCCTTCCGCCAGCTCATCGAGGGGCATGTCGACATCCTCTTCGCCAACGAGGCGGAGATCACCAGCCTGTTCGAGGTGGCGGACTTCGACGCCGCCCTGCAGCAGGCGCGCGGCCACTGCGAGATCGCGGCCCTGACCCGCAGCGAGCACGGCTCGCTGGTGCTCTCCGGCGAGGAGGTGCATCTGGTCGACCCGATCACCAACGGCGCGGTGGTCGACACCACCGGCGCCGGCGACGCCTATGCCGCCGGCTTCCTCTACGGCTACACCCGCGGCCACAGCCTGTATCACTGCGGCCAGCTCGGCTCCCTTTGCGCGGGCGAGGTGATTTCCCATATGGGGCCCCGGCCCGAGTGCTCGCTGAAGCAGCTCGCGGCCGACAAACTGAACCTTTCGTGAGAACTCCATCGTGACAGACCTCCAGGCCCGCCGCGGCCACACTGCTGGTGGCCAGGCCAACGCGGGCTTGCGCAACCTGGCGATCATCGCCCACGTCGACCATGGCAAGACCACCATGGTCGATCAGCTCCTGCGCCAGTCGGGCACCTTTCGCGAAGGCCAGCAGGTGGCCGAGCGGGCCATGGATTCCAACGATCTGGAGCGCGAACGCGGGATCACCATCCTGGCCAAGTGCACCTCGGTGGCCTGGGGCGAGCTGCGGCTGAACATCGTGGACACGCCCGGCCACGCCGACTTCGGCGGCGAGGTGGAGCGCATTCTCTCGATGGTCGACGGCGCGCTCTTGCTGGTCGACGCCGCCGAGGGGCCGATGCCGCAGACCAAGTTCGTGCTGGCCAAGGCGCTCAAGCGCGGCTTGGCGCCGATCGTGGTGATCAACAAGGCCGACAAGCCCGACGCCCGCCCCTTCGAGGTGCAGGACGAGGTCTTCGACCTCTTCGCCGCGCTGGGCGCCGACGAGACCCAGCTCGACTTCCCGACCCTCTTCGCCTCGGCCAAGCAGGGCTGGGCGGCAGCCGACCTGGAGGCGCCGCGCGAGTCCCTGGCGCCGCTGTTCGAGCTGATCGTGGACCAGGTGCCGCCGCCCCGCGCGCAGCCCGACGCACCCTTCGCGATGCTGGCGACCACCCTGGAGTACGACCCCTTCCTGGGCCGCATCCTGACCGGCCGCATCCACGCCGGCACGGCCAGCGTCAACATGCCGGTCCGCGCCCTGGCGCGCGACGGCCGGCTGTTGGAGGAGGCGCGGCTGACCAAGCTGCTGGCCTTCCGCGGCCTGCAGCGGGTGCCGGTCGAACGGGCCGAGGCGGGCGACATCGTCGCCGTCGCCGGGCTCAGCAAGCCGACCGTGGCCGACACCCTGGCGGCGACGGGGGTCGAACAGCCCCTGCCGGCCGAGCCGATCGACCCGCCGACCCTGGCGATGACCTTCTCGGTCAACGACTCGCCGCTGGCCGGGCGCGAGGGCGAGAAGCTGACCAGCCGGATGATCCGCGACCGCCTGCTGCGCGAGGCCGAGGGCAACGTGGCCCTGCGCATCCGCGAGACCGAGGACAAGGACGCCTTCGAGGTGGCCGGGCGCGGCGAGCTGCAGCTCGGCGTGCTGATCGAGACGCTGCGGCGCGAAGGCTTCGAGCTGTCGATCAGCCGGCCGCGCGTGCTCTTCAAGGAGGAGGGCGGCCAGCGCCTGGAGCCGGTCGAGGAGGTCACGGTCGACGTCGACGAGGAGTTTTCCGGCGCCGTGGTCGAAAAGGTCAGCCAGCGCAAGGGCGAGCTGATCGAGATGCGCCCCTCGGGCGGCGGCAAGCAGCGACTGGTGTTCCACGCCCCCAGCCGCGGCCTGATCGGCTACCACGGCGAGTTCCTGACCGACACCCGCGGCACCGGCGTGATGAACCGCGTGTTCCACGGCTACGCCCCCTACAAGGGCCCGATCTCCGGCCGCCGCTCGGGCGTGCTGATCTCCATGTCCGACGGCGACGCCGTGGCCTACGCCCTGTGGAACCTGGAGGAGCGCGGCGTGCTCTTCCTGGAGCCGGGCGCGCCGCTCTACACCGGCATGGTGATCGGCGAGAACAGCCGGCCGGGCGACCTGGAGGTCAATCCGACCAAGGCCAAGCAGCTCTCCAACGTGCGCGCCTCCGGCAAGGACGACGCCATCAAGCTGACGCCGCCGCGCCGCATGAGCCTGGAGGAGGCGCTGGCCTACATCGAGGACGACGAACTGGTCGAGGTGACCCCGAAGTCGATCCGCCTGCGCAAGCGCCTGCTCGACCCCCACGCGCGCAAGCGCTGGGAGAAGAAGCGCGCCGCCGAAGCCGGCTGAGGCCCGGCCGAGGGCGCAAGGGCGCTCACGCGAAGGTGGCTTGCCGCCGGCGGCGCGGCGCGCCATCTAGCAGCGCATGGACGCCGCCATCGAGTTCCTGATCACCTGGAAGGCGCTGGTCGTCGGCCTCTGGCTGGCCGGCTTCTACCTGGCCGAGCGGCTGCGCCCGGCGGCCCGCCCGCCGGCGGCGCCGCGCGGCGGCGAGGCGCGCTTCGGCCCGCACCGCCTGGCGCGCAACGCCGCGCTCTGGCTGGGCAACGTCGGCCTCTCGCTGCTCTTCGTGGTGCCGGTCAGCCTCTGGGCGGCCAGCGTCAGCCTGGACTGGCGGCCGGCCTGGTGGAGCGGCTGGCCGGGCCTGCTGCTCGACCTGGTGATCCTCGACCTGGCGATCTACTGGTGGCACCGCGCCAACCACGAGCTGCCGCTGCTCTGGCGCTTCCACGAGGTGCACCACCTGGACCGCTTCCTCGACACCACTACGGCGGTGCGCTTCCACTTCGGCGAGGTGGCGCTGTCGGCCGGCTTCCGGGCCGGGCTGATCATCCTGCTCGGCCTGCCGATCGCCTCGGTCCTGGTGTTCGAGATCCTGGTGCTGCTGGCGGCGATCTTCCACCACTCCAACCTGCGCCTGGCGGCGGGCCTGGAGCGCGCGCTTGCGCGCCTGGTGATCACGCCGGGCCTCCACTGGGTGCACCACCACGCCGTCCGGCGCGACACCGACAGCAACTACGGCACGATCTTCAGCTTCTGGGACCGGCTGTTCGGCACGCGCAGCCCGACGCCGCGCCGCCTCGACATGACCATCGGCGTCGAGCGCCGGGTCGAGCAGGGCCTGCCCCAGCTCCTGCTGCGCCCCTTCCGCTCCGAGGCCGCCCGCAGCACGCCGCCGCTGGCCCCGGCCCAGGGCGCGAAGTAGCGCCGGCCGGCGACGCCTGCCCGCCGAGAGGCTTGGCGCGGTGTTTCGCCACCGGCGGACGCGCTGACGCGCGTCCAAACGGTCACAAATCACTCTAGGGCGGTTTCCGATCGAGTGGAACCACGACGTGGGTCCGCCGATCGGCCCAAAACCGCCCTAAACCATAGTGTTAGAGTGATGCTGTCCGACCTGGCGAACCGCAAATGCGATTCGATCAGGTCGGGCATCGCTCTAGGGCGGTTTCCGATCGAGTGGAACCACGACGTGGGTCCGCCGATCGGCCCAAAACCGCCCTAAACCATAGTGTTAGAGTGATGCTGTCCGACCTGGCGAATCGCAAATGCGATTCGATCAGGTCGGGCATCGCTCTAGGCTCCGGACTCATAACCAATAGCAGACGATTGCGCCGATGAGGACGGCGGCTTCGAACGTTGCGGCCAGGCGGTCGTAGCGCGTGGCGATGCGTCGCCAGTCCTTGAGCCTGCAGAAGGTGCGTTCGATCGCGTTGCGTGCCCGGTAGGCGGCGGCATCGAAGGCGTGTTTTCGCTTGCGCGTCGGGTTGTTCGGCACGACCGGTTCGGTGCCGCGCTCGCTCAGGAACCGGCGCAGGCCGTCGCTGTCGTAGGCGGCGTCGGCGATCAGTCTGCGCGGTGGCGGCAGAGCGCCAACGAGCGCGAGCGCCACAGGGCTGTCGCCGCGCTGGCCTGGCGTGAGGATCACGGCGCGCGGCCGCCCCAGTTCGTCTGTCGCAACGTGGATCTTGGTGGTCCGGCCGCCGCGCGAGCGGCCTATGGCGTGGACGGCGCCCCCCCTTTACCGCCGGCCGCGCAGCGGTGCGCCTTGACGTGCGAACTGTCGAGCAGCAGCTCGGCCGGTGGACCGCCGCTGTCGGCCAAGGCGCGGAACACCTCGGCCCAGACGCCGGCCTTGGCCCAGCGGACATAGCGGTTGTACAGCGTCTTGCGCGGGCCGTAGACCGCCGGTGCGTCGGCCCATCGGCACCCCGTCCTGAGGACGTGGACGATCCCGCTAATCACACGCCGGTCGTCCACCCGCGGCACACCGCGCGGCTTGTTCGGCAGCAGCGGCTGAAGGCGCGCAAACTGCGCCTCGCTCAGCCAGAAATGGCTCTCCGACATCGCAAGCTCCCTACCGTTTGGAAGCTTGAATCAAACCTGCCCTCGCGCCGGCAAGCCTTTTATGGGTCCGGAGCCTAGAGCCGATTGTGAGCGTTTGGACCCGCAGCGTGGGTCCGCCGATCACAAGAAACCTGCTCTACACCAAAGGGTTAGAGTGATTTTTCGCGACCGGCGGGCCCACAAACGTGGGCCCACACGGTCGCAAATCATTCTAGGCGCGCTGGCGGGCGCCGTGGGTGATGGGGTGCTCCAGGCGCTCGACCATCTCCCTGGGCACGACCTGCCAGAAGTTGTCGCGCTCCAGGCTCCAGTCGATCAGCAGCCGCTCGGCGAAGCGCGACTGGGTCTCGCGCACATGCTCGCCGATCAGCTCGCGCAGCAGCGCCTCGTAGTGCTCGGTCTCGACCCGCTGGTAGATCACCGACTCGCCGTTGACCTGGCGGGGGAAGACCTCCTGCGGGTCGTAGACGAAGGCCATGCCGCCGGTCATGCCGGCCGCGAAGTTGAAGCCCACCGGCCCGAGCAGCACGGCCGTCCCGCCGGTCATGTACTCGCAGCCGTTGGAGCCGCAGCCCTCGACCACCGCGACGGCGCCGGAGTTGCGCACGCAGAAGCGCTCGCCCGCCTGGCCGGCGGCGAAGAGCTTGCCGGCCGTGGCGCCGTAGAGCACCGTGTTGCCGATGATGGTGTTGCGGTCGGTCTCCAGCGGCGACTTGGTCATCGGCCGCACCACGATGGTGCCGCCCGACAGCCCCTTGCCGACGTAGTCGTTGGCGTCGCCGAAGACCTCCAGCTTGAGCCCCTGCACCGCCCAGGCGCCGAGCGACTGGCCGGCCGAGCCGCGCAGCCGCGCGGTGAGGTGGCCGGGATTCAGGCCGGTCATCCCGAACTTGCGCACGATGTAGCTGGACAGCTTGGTGCCGATCGCGCGCTGGGTGTTCCGGATGGCGTACTGCAGCTGCATCTTCTCGCCGTCGTCGAACAGCGGCCGGGCGTCGGCGATCATCTGGGCGTCCAGCGTCTCCGGCACCTCGTTGCGGCCCTCCAGGGTGCAGCGCACCGGCAGACCGCCGCTGTCGGCGCGCGCCAGCAGCGGATTGAGGTCCAGGTCGTCCAGGTGCGCCGCGCCGCGGCTGACCTGAGCCAGCAGGTCGGTGCGCCCGATCACCTCGTCGAGCGAGCGCACGCCCAGCTCGGCCAGGATCTCGCGCACCTCCTCGGCGATGAAGGAGAAGAGGTTGACCACCTTCTCCGGCGTGCCGACGAACTTGTCGCGCAGCCCCGCGTCCTGGGTGCAGACGCCGACCGGGCAGGTGTTGGAGTGGCACTGGCGCACCATGATGCAGCCCATGGCGATCAGCGAGGCGGTGCCCACGCCGTACTCCTCGGCGCCCAGGATGGCGGCGGTCACCACGTCGCGGCCGGTCTTCAGGCCGCCGTCGGTGCGCAGGGTCACCCGGTGGCGCAGCCGGTTGAGGGTGAGCACCTGGTGCACCTCGCTCAGCCCCATCTCCCAGGGCACGCCGGCGTACTTGATCGAGGTCTGCGGGCTGGCGCCGGTGCCGCCGTTGTGGCCCGAGATCAGGATCACGTCGGCGTTGGCCTTGGCCACGCCCGAGGCGATGGTGCCGATGCCCGAGCGCGCCACCAGCTTCACGCAGACCTTGGCGTCGGGGTTGATCTGCTTGAGGTCGTAGATGAGCTGCGCCAGGTCCTCGATCGAGTAGATGTCGTGGTGCGGCGGCGGGCTGATCAGCATCACGCCCGGCGTCGAGTGGCGCAGCTTGGCGATCATCTCGGTGACCTTGAAGCCGGGGAGCTGCCCGCCCTCGCCGGGCTTGGCGCCCTGCGCCACCTTGATCTCGATCTCGCGGCACTGGTTGAGATACTCGGCCGTCACGCCGAAGCGGCCCGAGGCGACCTGCTTGATCGCCGAGTTCTCGTTGTCGCCGTTGGCGTGCGGGGTGAAGCGGGCCGCGTCCTCGCCGCCCTCGCCGCTGTCGGACTTGGCGCCGATGCGGTTCATGGCGATGTTCAGCGTGCCGTGCGCCTCGGGCGAGAGCGCGCCCAGCGACATGCCCGGGGTGACGAAGCGCTTGCGGATCGCGGTGATCGACTCGACCTCGTCGACCGAGATGGCCTGGTCGGGCGACACCTTGAAGTCGAGCAGGTGGCGCAGCGCCGAGGGCGGCAGCTTGGCCACGCCCTCGGAGAACTTCTTGTAGGTCGAGTAGCTGTCGTTGGCGACGGCGGCCTGCAGGGTGTGGATCAGCCCCGCCTCCCAGGCGTGCTGCTCGCCGCCGCGGCGGTAGCGGTAGAAGCCGCCGACCGGCAGCGCGATCACGTCGGCGTCCCAGGCCCTGTCGTGCAGCTCCAGCACCTTCTGCTGGATGCCCGACAGGCCGATGCCGGACAGCCGGCTGGGCATGCCGGGGAAGAACTCGTCGACCAGGGTGCGCGACAGGCCGACGGCCTCGAAGTTGTAGCCGCCGCGGTAGGAGGAGATGACGGAGATGCCCATCTTCGACATCACCTTCAGCAGCCCCTCGTCGACCGCCTGGACGTAGCGGGCGACCGCCTCCTCCAGGCTCATTTCGCCGAACAGGCCGCGGGCGTGGCGGTCGGCGATCGACTCCTGCGCCAGGTAGGCGTTGACGGTGGTCGCGCCGACGCCGATCAGCACCGCGAAGTAGTGCACGTCGATGCACTCGCCGGCGCGCACGTTGATCGAGGTGAAGGTGCGCAGCCCCTGCTCCATCAGGTGGGTGTTCACCGCACCGGTGGCCAGGATCATCGGAATCGGCGCGCGCTCCGGCGCGACCGCCTCGTCGGAGAGCACCAGATGCGCCGCGCCGCCGCGCACCGCGTCCTCGGCCTGCTGCTGGATGCGCGCCAGCGCCGCGCGCAGCGCGCTCTCGCCGCCGCCGGCCTCGAAGGTGCAGTCGATGTCGACCGCCGTCTCGCCCAGATGCGCGCGCAGCGCCGCGAAGCGCGCGTTGCTGAGCACCGGCGAGTCGAGCTGGATGATCGAGCACTGCTCGGCCTTCTCCTCGAGGATGTTGCCGAGGTTGCCCAGCCGCGTCTTCAGGGTCATCACCCGCCGCTCGCGCAGGGAGTCGATCGGCGGATTGGTGACCTGGCTGAAGTTCTGGCGGAAGAAGTGGTGCAGGCCGCGGTAGCGGTCGGAGAGCACGGCCAGCGGCGTGTCGTCGCCCATCGAGCCGACCGCCTCCTTGCCGGTCTCGACCATCGGGTGGAGGATCAGCTCCAGGTCCTCCATCGACAGGCCGTAGCCGTACTGGCGCCGGCGCAGCTCCTGCTTGTCCAGCGCCGGCGCCTCGCCGCCGACCTGGAAGGCCTTGTCGGCCTCGACGATGCCGCTGACCCAGGCGTCCCAGGGCCGGCGGGCGGCCAGGGCGTCCTTCAGCTCGCCGTCGTGGTAGAGGCGGCCCTCCTTGAGGTCGACCGCCAGCATCTCGCCGGGGCCGAGCCGGCCCTTCTCGACGATCGCGGCCTCGTCCAGCTTGACCATGCCGGTCTCCGAGCCGGCGAACAGCAGGCCGTCCTCGGTGATGGTGTAGCGCATCGGCCGCAGACCGTTGCGGTCCAGCCCGGCCAGCGCCCAGCGCCCGCCGTAGCCGCAGATCGCCGCCGGCCCGTCCCAGGGCTCCATCACCGAGTTGCAGTAGCTGTAGAGGCTCTTCCAGCTCTGCGGCATCGGGCTGTCCTGGTTCCAGGCCTCGGGAATCAGCATGGTCTTGACCATCGGCAGATCCCGGTCGCCGCGCACCATCAGCTCCATCACCGCGTCCAGCGCCGCCGAGTCGGAGCTGCCCGACTGCACCACCGGCTTGAGGTCCTCGATGTGGCGGCCGAAGGCGTCGCTGGCCATGCGGCACTCGTGCGCCTTGGTCCAGTTGACGTTGCCGCGCAGGGTGTTGATCTCGCCGTTGTGGGCGATCACGCGGAAGGGCTGGGCCAGCCGCCAGGTCGGGAAGGTGTTGGTCGAGTAGCGCTGGTGGAAGATCGCGAAGTTGGACTCGAAGCGCGGGTCGGTCAGGTCGGGGTAGAAGACCGAGAGCTGCTCGGCCAGGAACATGCCCTTGTAGATGATCGAGCGGCCCGACAGGGAGCAGATATAGAAGTCCTTGATCGACTCGGCCTCGGCCGCCTTCTCGATGCGCCGGCGGATGATGTAGAGGTCGATCTCGAAGCGCTGCGGGTCGGCGCCCTTGGCGTTCGCGATCATGATCTGCTCGATCTCGGGCCGGCTGGCGTTGGCCTTCTCGCCGATCACGGTGGTGTCGACCGGCACCTGGCGCCAGCCGTAGATGGCGTAGCCGAAATGCAGGATCTCGCGCTCGACCAGCACGCGGCAGCGCTCCTGCGCGCCGTAGTCGGTGCGCGGCAGGAAGATCATGCCGACGCCGATCTGCCCGGTGCTGGCCTCATGGCCGGTGCGCGCGATGTGCTCGCGGAAGAACTCCTGCGGGATCTGCACGTGGATGCCGGCGCCGTCGCCGGTCTTGCCGTCGGCGTCGACCGCGCCGCGGTGCCAGACCGCCTTCAGCGCCTCGATCGCCTTCTCCACCACATCGCGCCGCGGCGTGCCGTCGATCGAGGCCACCAGGCCGACGCCGCAGGCGTCGCGCTCGTCGGCCGGGTCGTAGAGGCCGGTGCGGGCCAGCGCGGCGGCTTGCGGGCTCTGGGCGTGCTTGCTGAGGTCGAGAGGCATCTGTCTGTTCTCCCCTGCGCCGGCGGCGCGCGCGGCGCCCGCCGATCTCGTATGGGCTGCTTGGCGGAGCCGGCCGGCGCGTGGCCTGGGGCCGCGCCGGCGTCCGGTCTCCGAGTCTTCCGCCGGCTCTTCCGCCGGTTATTCCGCCGCCACCGCCGGCGCGGTCTCGGACTTGCCGGCCGCCTTGGCCTGCAGGTAGGCGTCGATCTGCACGGCGGCGTCGCGGCCGTCGCGGATCGCCCAGACCACCAGCGACGCGCCGCGCACGATGTCGCCGGCGGCGAAGACGCCGTCCAGCGAGGTCATCATGTTGCGGTAGTTCACCTTCATGGTGCCCCAGCGGGTGGTCTCCAGGCTGTCGGCCTGGAACTGCCGCGGCAGGTCCTCGGGATCGAAGCCGAGCGCCTTGATCACCAGATCGGCCGCCACGGTGTAGGCGCTGTCGGGCAGGATCTGCGGCGTCTGGCGACCGGTGGCGTCGGCCACGCCCAGGTGGACGCGGCTGGCCCGCACGCCCCTGACCGCGCCGTCGCCCAGGAAGGCCTCGGGCGCCGAGAGCCAGACGAACTCCACGCCCTCCTCCTCGGCGTTGGCCACCTCGCGCTGGGAGCCGGGCATGTTGGTGCGGTTGCGCCGATACAGGCACTTCACCGACTTCGCGCCCTGGCGCACGGCGGTGCGCACGCAGTCCATGGCGGTGTCGCCGCCGCCAATCACCACCACGTCCTTGTCCTTGGCGTGCAGGGTGCCGTCCTCGAAGGCCGGCACGCTGTCGCCCAGGCCGTGGCGGTTGGAAGCGGTGAGATAGGCCATCGCCGGCTGGATGTTGGCCAGGCCCGAGCCGGGCGCCTGCAGGTCGCGCGCCTTGTAGACGCCGGTGGCGATCAGCACCGCGTCGTGGTCGATGCGCAGCTCGTCCAGGCTGGCGTCGCGGCCCACCTCGAAGTTCAGCTTGAAGGTGACGCCGGCGTCCGCGATCAGGCGGGCGCGGCGGGCGACCACCTCCTTGTCCAGCTTGAAGTTGGGAATGCCGTAGATCAGCAGCCCGCCGACCCGGTCGTAGCGGTCGTAGACCGTCACCTGGTAGCCCTTGCGGCGAAGCTGCTCGGCGGCGGCCAGCCCGGCGGGCCCGGCGCCGACGATGCCGACCGACTGGTCGCGCTCGCGCAGCGGCCGGACCGGCTTGACCCAACCCTGCTCCCAGGCGGTGTCGGTGATGTACTTCTCGACCGCGCCGATGGTCACCGTGCCGTGGCCGGACTGCTCGATCACGCAGTTGCCCTCGCACAGGCGGTCCTGGGGGCAGATGCGGCCGCAGATCTCGGGGAAGTTGTTGGTCGCCTGGCTGACCTCGTAGGCCTCCTCCAGGCGCCCCTCGGCGGTCAGCATCAGCCAGTCGGGGATGTTGTTGTGGACCGGGCAGTGCACCTGGCAGAAGGGCACGCCACACTGGCTGCAGCGCGCCGCCTGCTGCGCCGCGGCGGCCGGGTCGAACTCGTCGTAGATCTCGCCGAAATCGGCGCGCCGCGCCTCGACGTCGCGCTTCGGCGGCGTCTTCTGCTGGGTGCTGACGAACTGCAACATCCGGTTCGGCATGGCCGACCCCTTCCTCCCGAAAAAACCTTGTTTGCCCGTCGCGCCGACGGCGCCCGAAACCGATCAGCGTCGCGCCGACGGCGCCAGAGACAGACGGCGCCAGCGACAGACGGCGCCAGAGACAGATGAGCGCGGGCCGCCGCGTTCGCCGCGACGCTTTGGCGTCGCCCGGCGAACCCCGCAGTCCGCGCCCCACCGTGGCAGGCGGGCGGCCGAGGCCTCGCGCGCTGCCCCCGCGGCGCCGGCCGGTGCCGGTCCACGCGGAGGCGGCCCGCAAGCTGCAAGCCGCATCGCCTGCTCCGTCTATACCGCACCTCGCCGCGGGAGGGAAGCGCGATCTGCACAATTAGGTCAACTATATTGACCTTTATAGTGGCGCATTCCGCGCAACTCCCGGCGCAAATAGGCGCGCGCGCGTGGCGGGCCAAGAGATAAGCCCGAATTGCGACGAAATTTCAGGAGGCGCCGGCCCGGCGCGGCTTGCTATGAGAGGCGCAGAGCAGGCGGTGCGCCGAAGAAGCGAAGCCGTCTCGCCGTGCCTCAAGGCCGCCCGAGCCTGCTCTAGAACAGTCGATCAGGCGGGAGACGTCGGTGACCCGCGGCCCTGCAAGGCGCCGTCGCTGTCGTCGCCCGCTGCCTGGATCCGCCCCGCGTCCGCCCGGAGCCGCCTCCCGTGCCCCTGCTGCTGCTCGCCATTCTGGCCGTCGTGCAAGGCCTGACCGAGTTCCTGCCGATCTCCTCCTCCGGCCACCTCGTGCTGGTCTGGGAGGCCTTCGACCAGCTCGGCACGGCCGGCGCCCGGGCGGCGGAGGCCGAGCGCCTGGACCTCGACGTCGCCGTGCACGTCGGCACCCTGGCGGCCGTCTGCCTCTACGTCTGGCGCGACCTGGTCCGCATGGCGGCGGGGCTGCTGCGCCTGCTGACCGGCCGGCGCGACCCCGGCGCCCGCCTGGCCGGACTGGTGCTGCTCGGCTCGCTGCCGATCCTGCCGGTCGGCTTCTTCGGCAAGGACCTGGTGCTGGTCTACTTCCGCGACGTCGCGGTAATCGGCTGGACGACGCTGGGCTTCGGCCTGCTGCTCGGGCTGGCCGACCGCTTCGGCATGCTGATCAATCGGCTGGAGCACCTGCGCTGGGGCCAGGCGCTGCTGATCGGGCTGGCCCAGGTGCTGGCGCTGGTGCCGGGCACCAGCCGCTCGGGCATCACCATGACGGCGGCCCGCTTCCTCGGCTTCGAGCGGGCCGAGGCGGCGCGCTTCTCGCTGCTGCTGGCGATCCCGGCGATCGCCGGCGCCGGCACCCTGGCCGGCCTCGACCTCTACCAGACGGGCGACCTCTCGCTCGGCCGCGACGCCGCCGTGGCGGCGGCCCTGTCCTTCGTCACCGCCCTGGCCGCCATCGCCGCCATGATGGCCTGGCTGCGCCAGGCCAGCTTCCTGCCCTTCGTGGTCTACCGCCTGCTGCTGGGCGGCCTGCTGCTGGGCCTGGTTTACGGCGGCGTGCTGTAGCCGGCGGCGCGGCCCAGAGCGTCAAGCCCCGGGCGTCAAGCCCCGGGCGTCAAACCCCGGGCGTCAAGCCCCGCGCATCAAGCCCCGGGCGCCGCCCCCAGGCGCCGCCCCTCAGGCGTCGGGCGCCTGCGGCACGAAGCGGCCGCCCGGCCGGTAGCGGTCCAGGTAGGTCGGGATGATCACCTCGCAGGCGTGGGGCTCCTCGATGCCCAGGTCCTTGAAGGTCCGAGCCTTGGACGAGACCACGTTGTCCTGCTCCAGCAGCTTGACCTGGTCGCGGGTCAGCGGCGGGTCGGGCAGGAGCTGCAGGACGCCGCCCTGCAGATAGGCGAGCGACCAGGGCACGGGAACGAGCAGACGCTTGCGCCGGATCGTCTTGAGCAGGAGCTGCAGCAGCTCCTTGAAGCTGTAGACGTGCGGCCCGCCCAGCTCGAAGGTGCGCCCCGGCGCATCCTCGCGCTCCAGCGCGGCGACCGCGGCATCGGCCACGTCGCCGACGTAGACCGGCTGGAAGCGCGTCTTGCCGCCGCCGATCAGCGGCAGCGCCGGCGCCAGCCGGGCCATGGCGGCGAAGCGGTTGAAGAAGCCGTCCTCCGGCCCGAAGACGATGGAGGGGCGCAGGATCACGGCCTGCGGCACCGCCTGGCGCACCGCCTGCTCGCCCAGGCCCTTGCTGCGGGCGTAGGCCGATTCGGCGCGCGGGTCGGCGCCGATCGCCGAGATCTGGACGAAGCGGGAGATGCCCGCTTCGGCCGCCGCCGCGGCGATCCGCTTGGCGCCCTGGTGCTGCACCGCGTCGAAGCTCTGCTTGCCGCTCTCGGCCAGGATGCCCACGAGGTTGATCACCGCGTCGACGCCCTGCACCGCGGCCGCCACCTCCTCGTCGCTCTGCAGACGGGCGCGGATCGGCACGATCTGCCCGACATTGCCGAGCGGCTTGAGGAAATTGGCCTGGCGCGGATGGCGCACCGCAACGCGGATCGTCCAGCCCCGGTCGGCCAGGCGCGCCACGACGTAGCGGCCGATGAAGCCCGACCCACCGAAGATCGTCACCGTCTGGCCTGCCATGCTTCGTCTCGCCTCCTCGCGCCTCGGATCGAATCGCTGGCCTCATAGCACCGCCGGGCGGTCGTTGACACCCCGGAGCTGCCCTATATCTTCGCCGCACCTTCAGATCGGCAGACCGCCCCGCCCCCGCCGCCCCGGCGGGCCCGGCGCGGGCGGCCTGCCCCGAGCGCGCGGAGCCCGCCCGATGACGCAAATCACCCTGCACCACGGCGACCTGCCCGACGGCCTGGACCTGGGCCCGACGGTGGCCGTCGACACCGAGACCATGGGCCTGCGGGTGCGCCGCGACCGCCTCTGCCTGGTCCAGCTCTCGGCCGGCGACGGCACCGCGCACCTGGTGCAGCTCAACCACGGGCGCTACCAGGCGCCCAACCTGACGCGGCTGCTGGCCGACCCGCAGGTGCTCAAGCTGTTCCACTTCGCCCGCTTCGACCTGGCGGTGATCCGGCACTGGCTGGGGGTCGACTGCCAGCCGGTCTACTGCACCAAGATCGCCAGCAAGCTGGTGCGCACCTTCACCGACCGGCACGGCCTGAAGGACCTCTGCCAGGACCTGCTGGGCGTCGGCCTGTCCAAGCAGCAACAGTCGAGCGACTGGGGCGCCGCCGAGCTGACCCAGCAGCAGCAGGCCTACGCCGCCGCCGACGTGCTGCACCTGCATGCGCTGAAGGCGAAGCTGGACGTCATGCTGGCCCGCGAAGGGCGCGCCGCCTATGCCGAGGCCTGCTTCGCCTTCCTGCCGACGCGCGCCGCCCTGGACCTGGCCGGCTGGGAGGAGGTCGACATCTTCGCCCATTCGTGAGTCCGCCGCCCCCGAAATCGCGCGCTGGCCCGGCGCGCCCCGGCCCGGCGGGCGCCGTCAGCGGGCTGGCGCTGGACATGCTGGACGGCGTAGAAACGTACCATGACCATGGCGCAGAGCAGCCCCGAGCAGATCCGGTCCGGCCCCGGCGCCGCCGCGCCGCTGGAGGGCGGCCGCTTTCGGCCGCCGCGCCTGTCCGGCCGCAGTGCCTACAGCCTCTTCGTCAACGCGATGAAGGTCCTGCTGCCGGCGCTCGCCGTCGGTCTGCTGCTGCTCATCGTGATCTGGCCCCAGGTGGAGAAGACCGGCGGCTTCCGGCTCGACACCATGGACAGCCTGACCGATACGCCGGTGCCGGAGGAGGCGACGATGGTCAATCCGCGCTACGAGGGGATCGACAAGAACCGCCGCCCCTTCATGGTGACGGCCGACCTGGCCCGGCAGCTCGAGCCGGGCGATGGGGAGACCATCGACATGGACCAGCCGGCGGCCGACCTGTTCGACGACGAGGGCAACTGGCTGGCGATCACCGCCGACCACGGGATTTACGAGCGCAGCCAGGACGTGCTGCTGCTGGACGGCAATGTGAACGTCTTTCACGACGAGGGCTACGAGCTGCAGACCGAGCAGGCGGTGGTCGACCTGGCCGCCGACACGGCGACCAGCAGCACCGCGACCTACGGGCAGGGCACCTTCGGAACCATCACCTCGCAAGGCCTGCGGGTCGAAGACAGAGGAGCGCGCGTGCTGTTCACCGGCAAGGCCCACATGGTGATCTACCCGGACGAGACCGAGGGCGAGACCGGCGGCGAAACCGGCACGCCGGCGGAGCAGCCGGCGGCCGATGGCGGGTCGGGCGATGGCGGGACGGGCGATGGCGGGGCGGCGCGATGAGGGGGCTGCGGCTTTTCCTCCTCGCCGGCCTGGCCGCCGCCGTGCTGGCCGACCCGCCCGCCGCCGCCCAGAGCCTGGGCGGCCTGGCGACCGGCAGCGGCGCGCCGCTGGAGATCTTCGCCGACCGCGGCATCGAATGGCTGCGCTCGGAGCGCAAGTACGTGGCCCGCGGCAACGCCTTGGCCCGCCAGGGCGACACCCAGGTGGCGGCCGACGTGCTGACCGCCCACTACCGGGAGTCCGGCGCCGCGGCATCCGGCAGTCCGGACTCCGGGGCCGCAGACTCCGGGGCCGCAGACTCCGGGGCCGGCGGCCAGCGTGGCGGCAACATCTACCGCATCGTCGCCGAGGGCAACGTGGTCATCACCTCGCCCGACCAGGTGGCCTACGCCGAGCGCGCGGTCTACTTCGTCGACGAGCAGATCGCGGTGCTGCGCGGCGGCAACCTGCGCCTGGAGACCGCCGAGGAGGTGGTGACCGCGCGTGACAGCCTGGAATACTGGGAGAACTACCAGGGCACGCCGGTCGCCGTGGCCCGCGGCGACGCCACGGTGCTGGCCGACGGCCGCCGCCTGGAGGCGGAGGAGCTGGTCGCCACCCTGCGGCCGGACGACAGCGGCCAGACCGAGATCGTGCAGATCGACGCCTTCGGCGAGGTCGAGATCTCGAGCCCCGAGGAATACGCGCGTGGCGACCGCGGCGTCTATTATGTTAAGGAGGAGGTGGCGATTCTGGCGGGGGACGTCCGGATCACGCAGGGCGAGACGCAGCTCAACGGTCAACGCGCGGAAGTGAACATGGCAACCGGCGTCAGCCGGCTGTTGCCGACCTCCGGCGGCCGGGTCCAGGGCATTCTCACCCCGCGCGAGGGCGCCGACGGGGGCCTGCCCGCACGCCCCGACGACGACGCAGCCAGCGACGGAGCGGCCGACCAGGACGGCCCGAGCCAGGAGGACCCGGCCCAGTGACGGATGGCCCAGTGACGGATGGCCCAGTGACGGATGGCCCAGTGAAGAACGGTCCAGTGAAAGCCGGCCCCGCGACGGGCGGCCCGGCGCACGAAGGCCCGGCGCACGAAGGCCCGGCCAGCGACGGCCCGGCCAGCGACGGCCACGGCTGGTCGCCCAAGGTCGTGGCCGACAACCGGGGGCTGGCCGCCGTGTCGGTCGGCAAGGCCTTCAAGAAGCGCCCGGTTCTGCGCGACGTCACCGTCGGCGTCGAGCGCGGCGAGGCGGTCGGCCTGCTCGGCCCGAACGGCGCCGGCAAGACCACCTGCTTCTACATCGTCATGGGGCTGCTGCAGCCCGACACCGGCTACGTCATGCTCGACGGCCACGACATCACCGACCTGCCGATGTACCGCCGGGCCCGCCTGGGCATCGGCTACCTGCCGCAGGAGGCCTCGATCTTCCGCGGACTGAGCGTCGAGCAGAACATCCGCGGCGTGCTGGAGGCGGTGGAGCCCAACCGCCAGCGCCGCGAGCAGACCCTGGAGGAGCTGCTCAGCGAATTCGGCATCTCCCATCTGCGCCGGGCGCCGGCGACGGCGCTGTCGGGCGGCGAGCGGCGGCGCTGCGAGATCGCCCGCGCCCTGGCCAGCCAGCCCAACTTCGTGCTGCTCGACGAGCCGCTGGCAGGCATCGACCCGATCGCGGTGAACGACATCCGCGAGCTGGTCAGCCACCTGCGCGACCGCGGCATCGGGGTGCTGATCACCGACCACAACGTCCGCGAGACGCTGGAAATCGTGGACCGCGCCTATATCATCCACGATGGCCGGGTCCTGATGGAGGGCGTGCCGGAGGAAATCGTCGCGCATCAGGACGTGCGCCGAGTTTACCTGGGCGAAAGGTTTAGTTTGTAACGCTTTTTATATGTCCGTCAGTCAACGCCTCGAGGTCCGCCAGAGCCAGTCCCTGGTGATGACGCCGCAACTGCAGCAGGCCATCAAGCTGCTGCAGCTGTCGAACCTCGAACTGTCGGACTACGTCGCCCGCGAAATCGAACAGAACCCCTTGCTGCGCGCCGACGAACGCGGCCCGGCCGGCGAGGAGGGCGACTGGCGCGAACGCGCCGCCCCCGATCAGACCGAAAACCTGACGCTGCCGCGCGACAGCGCCGCCGGCGCCGGCAGCGACCAGCTCCCCGGCGCGGGCGACGCGCCGCTCGACGCCGAGGCGGTCTACGACGACCTGGGCGCCGCCGACGGCATGCCCGGCCCGCTGGGCGAGACGCTCTCCGCCGGGCGGAGCCGCAGCGGCACGGGCGCCGAGGGCGGCGACGACTGGGACCAGCGCCTGAGCCAGGACGAAAGTCTGCGCGACCGGCTGGTCGACCAGCTCCACCTCAGCCTGGGCGACGCGCGCGAGCGCCTGATCGGGCGCTACCTGATCGACAGCCTGACCGAGTCCGGCTACCTCGGCGTCAGCCTGGAGGAGGCCGCCGCCCAGCTCGGCGTCGCCGAGGCCGAAGTCGCGCGCGTCCTGGCGGTGCTGCAGGGCTTCGAGCCGACCGGGATCTTCGCGAGAACGCTTCGCGAATGTCTGGCGCTGCAGCTCGCCGAGCGGGACCGCCTCGACCCGCTGATGGCCCGCCTGCTCGACCACCTGGAACTGGTCGCCGCACGCGACTACGCCCGCCTGCGCAAGCTGCTGGACTGCGACGAGGAGGACCTGGCCGACATGTTGGCCGATCTGCGCAGCCTCGACCCGCGCCCGGGCAGCGGCCTGGACGAGCCGCCGGCCGAGCCGATCGTCCCCGACGTGCTGATGCGGCCGCTGCCGGGCGGCGGCTGGGCCGTCGAGCTGAACCCCGAGACCCTGCCCCGCGTGCTGGTCGACCGCAGCTACTACGCCCGCGTCTCCGGCGCCTGCCGGCACAAGACGGAGCGCGAGTACCTGGCCGAGCAGCTCCAGACCGCGAACTGGCTGGTCAAGGCGCTGCACCAGCGCGCCACCACCATCGTCAAGGTGGCCAGCGAGCTGGTCCGCCAGCAGGAGGGCTTCTTCCGCCACGGCGTCAGCCACCTGAAGCCGCTGATCCTGCGCGACGTGGCCGAAGCCATCGGCATGCACGAGTCGACCGTAAGCCGGGTGACGGCGAACAAGTTCATCGCCACGCCGCGCGGCACCTTCGAGCTCAAATACTTCTTCACCACCGCCGTCTCCGGCGCCAACGGCAGCGAGGTCTCCGCCGAGTCGGTGCGCCACCGGATCCGCGCCATGATCGACGGCGAATCGCCTCGGGCCGTGCTGTCCGACGACACCATCGTCGAACGGCTGCGCGGCGAAGGCATTGACATCGCCCGGCGCACCGTCGCCAAGTACCGGGAATCCATGCGCATTCCCTCCTCGGTCCAGCGCCGGCGGCAGAAGGCCCTGCTGGCCTCGTAGAGCCGGCGGTCCGCCGACGCACCCGCCGCCGGGCTGCGGTGACGGGGCAGGAATCGCGAGGATGAGGGCCATGCGGGACAGGCTACGCTTGCAGCCCCCACAGCGGGCACCGATATAGCCTGGAGGACAAGAGGCACGGGGCCGGTCGACCTCTATTGACGGCCAGAAGGGCCGTCACTATGGTCCGCGCCTTCATTGGGGGCGGGCAACGTCATTCGGCCAGACACGCGAGATCGGCCGGCCCGGCGCCTCCGGACAAGGACGACACTAAGGTTTCGGTGGATCACGGGATGAATCTGTCGGTCAAGGGTCGACAGCTTGACCTCGGCGATGCTTTGCGCGAGCACGTGGCCGAAAAGCTGGACGGTGTGTTCGAGAAGTACTTCGGTGACGCCATCGAGGTCGCGGTGACGCTGTCGCGCGAAGCGCATCTCTTCCGCAGCCAGGTGCAGGCCCACGTCGGCCGCGGCATCCAGATGCAGGCGACCGCCGAAGCCGACGAGATCTATGCGGCCTTCGACGCCTCGGCCGACCGCCTGGCCAAGCGGCTACGCCGCTACAAGCGCCGCCTGCGCGACCACCACAAGGGCGCGGCCGACCTGGAGAGCATTCCGGCGCAGCAGTACGTGCTGGCGGCGCCGACCGAGGAAGAAGACGAGGAGCCCGCCAGCGACGGCGAGGCACCGCCGATCATCGCGGAGATGGAGGGCGAGGTTCCCGAGCTGACGGTCGGCGAGGCGCTGATGCGCCTGGACCTGTCGGACGAGCCCGCGCTGATGTTCCGCAACCGGGCCCATGGCGGGCTCAACATGATCTACCGCCGCCGCGACGGTAACGTCGGCTGGGTCGATCCGCGGGGCAACCGCGGCGCCTGAGGCGCAAGGCCGGGCACCGACGCCGCGTCGAGCCCGCAGCGATCGAGGGTTGTCGAACCATGAATCTGAGCGAGCTGCTTACGCCCGAGGCCGTGCTGCCTGGCCTGCGCGTCACCAGCAAGAAACAGGTGCTCCAGGAGCTGTCGAAGCGGGCCAGCGAGCTGACCGGCCAGCCCGAGCGGGCGATCTTCGAGGTGCTGGTCGAGCGCGAGCGCCTGGGCACCACCGGCGTCGGCCACGGCATCGCCATCCCGCATGGCAAGCTCGCCAGCCTGAACCGGCTGCACGGCGTCTTCGCGCGTCTGGAAACGGCGGTCGACTTCGACGCCATCGACGAGCAGCCGGTCGACCTGGTCTTCCTGCTGCTGGCGCCGGAGACCGCCGGTGCCGACCACCTCAAGGCCCTGGCGCGGGTCTCGCGCCTGCTGCGCGACCGGACGGTCTGCGAGAAGCTGCGCGGCACCGACGCCAGCGACGCGATCTATGCCCTGCTGACCGAATCGGCCGCCAGCCACGCCGCCTGACCGCAGCGCAGCCAGGCCGCCGCCACGCGGTTTCGGGCGCCCCCTCACCTCGGACCGAGTTCATCCGCACAGGCCGGTTCGTGCCGGATGACGAAGGCCTCCTTGCCCGCGCTCTCGGCGAGCTGGATCAGCTCGCCGACGCCCGGGACGGTGTGGCGTGGCCCGCCCGCCCGGGCGTCACTTCGTCTCCGCGGCGGCCGCGCCGCCCGCCCCCGCCGGCTCCAGCAGGCGCTGCGGGTCGATCCGCGCGTCGAACCAGTTGACCCGCCAGTCCAGGTGCGGGCCGGTCGAGCGGCCGCTGCTGCCCACCGTGCCGATCACCTCGCCCTGGCGCACCGTCTGGCCGACGGCGACCTCCAGCCGGGCGAGGTGCAGGAAGGTGGTGGTGAGGCCGTGGCCGTGGTCGAGAATGATCGTGCCGCCGGTGTAGTAGAGATCCGGCGCGGCCAGGCGCACCAGTCCGCCGGCCGGCGCGGTCACCGGCGTGCCGGCCGGCGCCGCCACGTCGACGCCGTAGTGCGGCTGGCGCGGCTTGCCGTTGAGGATGCGCTGGCTGCCGTAGACGCCGGTCACCACGCCCTCGACCGGCGCCCGGAAGGGCCCGGCGAAGTGCGGCAGGGCGCTGTCGTGGCCGCGCGCGGCGCGCACCTGCGCGGCATCGGCCTTGATGCGCGCCCAAACGTCTTCGGGCGGGCTCACCATCTCCTGCGCCAGACCGTCGATGCGCTGGACCGCGTAGTCGCGCTGGACCACCGTCAGGCTGTGGGTGGCGCTCTGTCCGTCGGGCCGGGTCACGCGCAGCGTGGCGCTGGGCGCGGCGTCGCGGCCGAAGCCGAGGACGAAGCGCCCCTCCGGGCTCACCCGGACCGCACGCCCGTCGAGCCGCAGGCGGCTGCCGGGCGCCACCTGGCCGTAGACAAGACCGCCCTGGATCGCCTGGCCGCGCAGCTCCAGCGCCGCTGCCGGGGCGGCCGGCAGGGTCGCCAGGGCCAACAGCGTGCCCAGGGCCAAAGCCAGCAGCGCGGAGCGCAAAACCGGCAGCGGCCGTGCCGCCCCGCCGCGCGACGCCGGACCGAGGATGCCCCCCCTCACAGCAGGGTGCCCTGCTTCGGCGCGGGCGCCGGGGCGGGTGCGGAAGCGGGCGCCGGTGTGGGCGCCGGGGCCTTCGGCCGGGGCGCCGGCTTGCCGCCGCCCCCTTTGCCGCCCGCGCCGCCGGCCCCGCGGCCGGTCACCGCCGGCAGGCGGCGGTCGGCGAATTCCAGCTCCAGGGCCTGGCCGTCACCGACCTGGGCCGCGCGGGTCAGCACCCGCCCCGCGTCGTCGCGCACGGCGACGAAGCCGCGCTCCAGCGCCGAGTGGTAGCTGTAGCTCTCCAGCAGGCGGCCCAGCTCGCGCAGGCTGGCATCGGCCTGGCGCTGCCGGCCCTCGACCGCGCGCGCCAGGCGCGGCCCGGCATCGAGCCGCTGCAGCTCCCGGGCGCGCAGCGGCACCTGGCGGTCGGCCAGCCGCGGCAGGCGCGCCGCCACCTCGGCCAGCTCCCGCCCGCTGCGCCGCACCTGGGCGCGCAGGGCGCTGTCCAGCCGCTCGCAGCGCTCGGCCAGGCTCTCGCCGGCGCGGCGGAGCTGCTGGCGCGGATCGGGCAGGCGCGCGGCCAGCCCGGCCACCTCCTGCCCCCGGTCGCGCAGCCGCGCGCGCAGGGCCAGGTCCAGGCGCTCGACCCGCTCGTCCAGGCGCTGCGACAGCTCGCCGACCAGCCGGGCCGGGTCGGGCAGCCCGCGGGCCAGGCCCTCGACTTCGTTGCGGCGCTGGGCGAGCAGACGCCCGGTGGCGCCGGTCAGGCGCCGCTCCAGGTCCTGGACCTGCACCAGCAGCTCGCCGCGCACCGGCACGGCGATCTCGGCCGCCGCGCTCGGCGTCGGCGCCCGGCGGTCACTGGCGAAGTCGATCAGGGTGGTGTCGGTCTCGTGGCCGACCGCCGAGATCAGCGGAATCTCCGAGGCCGCGGCGGCGCGCACCACGACCTCCTCGTTGAAGGCCCAGAGATCCTCCAGCGAGCCGCCCCCGCGCGCCACGATCAGCACGTCCGGGCGCGGCACCGCGCCGCCGGCCGGCAGGGCGTTGAAGCCGCGAATCGCCGTCGCCACCTGCTCGGCCGCGCCCTCGCCCTGGACCAGCACCGGCCAGACCAGCACGCGGCGGGGGAAGCGCTCGCCCAGGCGGTGCAGGATGTCGCGGATCACCGCGCCGGTGGGCGAGGTGACCACGCCGATCACCTCCGGCAGGAACGGCAGGCGGCGCTTGCGCGCCTCGTCGAACAGCCCCTCGGCGGCCAGGGCCTTGCGCCGCTGCTCCAGCAGCTTGAGCAGCGCGCCCTCGCCGGCCAGCTCCAGAGACTCGATGACGATCTGATACTTGGAGCGGCCCGGATAGCTGGTGACGCGGCCGAGCGCGACCACCTCCAGCCCGTCCTCCGGCGCCACCGCCAGGCGCCCGGCCTGGCCGCGCCAGCAGACCGCGTCGAGCACGGCGTCGGCATCCTTCAGCGACATGTAGAGATGGCCGCTGGCCGCCCGCTTGAAGCCGGAAATCTCGCCGCGCACGCGCACCCGCTCGAAGTTGCCTTCCAGCGTGCGTTTGATCGCCTTGCTGATCTCCGAGACGGAGAACTCGGGCAGGTTGCTCGGGCGGGGCCGGAGGGTGTCGGAAAACTCGCTCATGATCGGGCCGCATGCTACAGGAGCCGGGCGTCACCGTGGAAGGCGTCGCCGCCGTCGGCGGGACGGAATTGCGTGAAGGGGAAGGTTCGATGAAGGTTCTGGTTGTCGGAGGCGGCGGGCGCGAGCATGCGCTCTGCTGGGCGATCGCGGGCTCGCCGCTGCTCGACAAGCTCTACTGCGCGCCGGGCAACGCCGGGATCGCGGCGGTCGCCGAGTGCGTCGACCTGGCCGCCGACGACCTCGACGGGCTGGTCGCGTTCGCCAAGCGCCAGTCCCTCGACCTGGTGGTGGTCGGGCCAGAGGCGCCGCTGGTCGCCGGGCTGGTCGACCGCCTGGAGTCGGTGGGCATCCGCGCCTTCGGCCCGCGCAGCGAGGCGGCGGCGCTGGAGGGCTCCAAGGGCTTCATGAAGGACCTCTGCGCGCGCCACGAGATCCCCACCGCCGCCTACGCCCGGTTCGAGGAGGCGGAGGCCGCCAAGGCCTACATTCGCGCGCAGGGCGCGCCGATCGTGGTCAAGGCCGACGGCCTGGCCGCCGGCAAGGGCGTCACCGTGGCCGAGACGGTCGCCGAGGCCGAGGCCGCGGTCGACGCGGCCCTGTCCGAGGGCGCCTTCGGCGCGGCCGGCGCCGAGGTGGTGATCGAGGCGTGCCTGCAGGGCGAGGAGGCCAGCTTCTTCGCCCTCTGCGACGGGGTCAGCGCCCTGCCGCTCGCCAGCGCCCAGGACCACAAGCGGGCCTACGACGGCGACGCGGGGCCGAACACCGGCGGCATGGGCGCCTACTCCCCGGCGCCGCTGGTCACGCCGGAGCTGGCCGAGCGCATCATGGCGGAGATCATCCGCCCGACGGTCGCCGCCATGAAGGCGGAGGGGCGGCAGTACAAGGGCGTGCTCTACGCCGGCGTGATGGTCGGCCCGGACGGCGCGCCCAAGCTGCTGGAATACAACGTGCGCTTCGGCGACCCCGAGTGCCAGGTGCTGATGCTGCGCCTGATGAGCGACCTGCTGCCGGCGCTGGTGGCCACCTGCGACGGCCAGCTCGAGGCCTTCGACCTGCGCTGGTACGACAAGGCCGCCCTGACGGTGGTGCTGGCCGCCAAGGGCTATCCAGGCAGCTACGAGAAGGGCAGCGAGATTCGCGGCCTCGACGCGCTGAAGGCCGAGGCCGACCTGGAGGTCTTCCACGCCGGCACCCGGCGCGACGGCGAGGGCCGCCTGCGCGCCGCCGGCGGGCGGGTGCTCAACGTCACCGCCCTGGGCGACGACGTGGCGGCGGCGCGCGACAAGGCCTATGCCGCGATCGACCGGATCGACTGGCCCGAGGGCTTCTGCCGCCGCGACATCGGCTGGCGCGCGCTCAAGCGCTGAGGCCGCCCCCGGCCCGCCCGGCGCTGGACGGCCTGCGGAGGGGCGCCGCGCGTCAGGCCTCGGGGTAGCGCTCCCAGGCCCAACCCCGGTGGCTGGGGGCGACGATCTCGGGGTGCAGGATCTCGGCCAGCAGCTCGGCGGAGTCGACCAGGCGCGGGCCGGGCCGATTGAAGAACTGGTTGCCGTCGGTGGCGTAGACCTCGCCGCGCTGCACCGCGCTCAGCGCCTCCCAGCGGGCCTCGGCCTCCAGCCCGGCCGCCTCGCGGCGGGTGCGCGCCAGGTCGAAGCCGCAGGGCAGCAGAACCAGCACCTCCGGGTCGCTGGACCGGAGCTGCGACCAGTCCAGGTAGCCGGAGTGGGCGCCGGACTTGGACAGCACGTCGCGCCCGCCGGCGGCGGCGACGATCTCCGGCATCCAGTTGCCGGCGTCCATCAGCGGATCGAGCCACTCGATGCAACCGACCTTGGGACGGCCGCGCGAGCGCAGCCGCTCCTCCAGCTTGCGCAGGCGCCCCTGCAGGTGCTCGACCAGCGCCTCGCCGCGCGGCGCCTCGCCCAGCGCCGCGGCGACCTTGCGGATGTCGCCCCAGAGGTCCTCCAGCCGCGTCGGCTTGAGCGAAAGCACCTGGGCGTCGGTGCCGGTCCAGCAGGCCACGGCCTGCTCCACGGCCGAGAGGCTGACGGCGCAGACGTCGCAAAGGTCCTGGGTGATGATCAGGTCGGGCTCCAGCGCCTGCAGGCGCTCGCTCTCCAGGTCGTAGACCGCCAGCGCGTCGCGCAGCAGGGTCTGCATGTCGCGGTCGATCTCGCCGCTCGGCCGGCTGGAATCGAGGCGCGGGCGGGTCAGCACCGGCAGCTCGGCCACCTCGGGCGGGTAGTCGCACTCGTGGCTGCGGCCGACCAGGCGGTCGCCGCAGCCGAGGGCGCAGACGATCTCGGTGGCGCTGGGAATCAGGGAGGCGACGCGGCGGGGGGAGGCTGTTTCACGCATGGCCGCAGCTTAAGGCCATTGGCGCGCCCAGGGAACCGCTGCGCGGCGATTGCGCCGGGCCGCGGGCGCGCTATCTCCCCACCTGAACCGAGCTTCAAGAGGGGGAGCCCCATGCGCCGGATCGCTGTCCTGCTGGCCGTCCTGCTGCTGGCGTTGCCGCCGGCGGCGCCGGCCGCGGCCGCCGAGAGCGCCCACGACTTCGACTTCGTCTCGATCGAGGGCGAACCGCTGGCGATGCGCGACTTCGCCGGCAAGGCCGTGCTGCTGGTCAACACCGCCTCCTTCTGCGGCTTCACGCCGCAGTACGAGCAGCTCCAGGCGCTGTGGGAGGACTACCGCGCGCGCGGGCTGGTGGTGCTCGGCGTGCCGTCCGACGACTTCGGCGGCCAGGAGTACGACGACAACGCCGAGATCAAGCAGTTTTGCGAGGTGAACTTCGGCATCGACTTCCCGATGACCGAGAAGCAGAAGGTGAAGGGGCCGGGCGCCCACCCGCTGTTCGCCTGGATTCGCGGCCAGCTCGCCGACAACGCCGAGCCGGGCTGGAACTTCCACAAGTTCCTGATCGCGCCCGACGGCCGGGCGGTCGCGGGCTTTCCCACCACCACCCGGCCCGACGCCGCGCCGGTGATCGCCGCCATCGAGCGGCTGCTGCCGGCGGAGTGACGCCCCCCGGCCGCGCCTACTTGCCGGCCTCCAGGGCCGCCGCGCGCAGTTGCGTCAGAGTGGTCGCGGGGGTGATCGCCTCGGGATCGACCTTGAGATGCAGCAGCGCCGGGCCGCCGCAGGTCAGCGCCGCGTCGAAGGCCGGGCGGAACGCCTCGGTGGTCTCCACCGTCCAGGCCTCCAGGCCGTAGCTGCGCGCCAGCGCCGCGAAGTCGGGGTTGGCCAGGGTGGTGGCGCTGACGCGGCCGGGATACTCGCGCTCCTGGTGCATGCGGATGGTGCCGTAAAGCCCGTTGTCGAACACCAGGAAGACGACCTCCAGGCCGTACTGCGCCGCCGTGGCCAGCTCCTGCCCGGTCATCAGGAAGCAGCCGTCGCCGGACAGGGCGACCACGGGGCGCTCCGGCGCGACCAGCTTGGCCGCCACCGCCGCCGGGACGCCGTAGCCCATGGAGCCACTGGTCGGCGCGAGCTGGGTGCGCCAGCGCTGCCAGCGGTGGAAGCGGTGCAGCCAGGCGGCATAGTTGCCGGCGCCGTTGCAGACGATGGCCTCGGGCGGCAACAGGCTGCGCAGCTCCGCGCAGATCTCGCCGAGCTGCAGCGGGCCGTCCAGCCTGGCGGGCGTGGCGAAGGCCTCGAAGGCGGCGCGCTGCGCGGCCGTATCGGCGGCCCAGGCCGGCGCCTCGACCGCCGGGCGCGCGGCCAGCGCCTGCACCACCCGCGCCGGCGCCGCGCAGATCGCCAGGCTCGGTCGGTAGACGCGGCCCAGCTCCTCCGGGTCCGGGTGGATGTGGATCAGCCGCTGCCTCGGCGTCGGCACGGCGAAAAGCTCGTAGCCCTGGGTGGTGATCTCGCCCAGGCGCGGGCCCAGCGCGATCACCAGGTCGGCCGTCTCGATCCGCCGGCGCAGGTCGGGCGCCAGCCCCAGGCCGACGTGGCCGATGTAGCTGGGATGCTCGTTGTCGATGTAGTCCTGGCAGCGGAAGGAGGCCGCCACCGGCAGGGCGTTGGCGCTCGCCCAGCGCTCCAGCGCCGCCTTGGCCTCGGCCGACCAGCCGCCGCCGCCGACCAGCACCAGCGGCCGCTGCGCGGCGCCGAGCGCGGCCTCCAGCGCCTCGAGGTCGGCCGGGTCGGCGCCGGCCGGGGCCGGCTGAAAGGCCGGGGCGTCCGGCACCTCCGCCTGGGCCACCAGCATGTCCTCGGGCAGGGCCAGCGCCACCGGGCCGGGCCGGCCGGAGGTGGCGACCGAGAAGGCGCGGGCGACCAGCTCGGGAATCCGCGCCGGGTCGTCGATCTCCGCCGTCCACTTGGTCAGCGGGCCGAGCATCTGGGTGTAGTCGATCTCCTGAAAGGCCTCACGCCCGCGCATGCCGCGCGCCACCTGGCCGATGAAGAGGATCATCGGCGTCGAGTCCTGCTGCGCGACGTGCAGGCCGGCGCTGGCGTTGGTGGCGCCGGGGCCGCGGGTGACGAAGGCGATGCCCGGCCGGCCGGTCAGCTTGCCCTCGGCCTCGGCCATCATCGCCGCGCCGCCCTCCTGCCGGGTGACGACGAAACGGAACGCGGGGCGGTCGACCAGCGCGTCGAGCACTGCCAGGTAGCTCTCACCGGGCACGCCGTAGGCGCGGCTGGCGCCGTGCAGCAGCAGTTGGTCGGCCAGGATATCGGCACCGCGACGAAGCACTGTTTCCTCCCATCTTCTTGTTGTTCGACGGCGTGGTGTTCGGCGGCCGGCCGGCGGCACAGGTCGCCGGGACCGGGGTTAGGCGCTGCGTCGGCGCTGGTGCGCGATGGCGGCGCGGGCCAGCGCGTCGGCGCGCTCGTTCTCCGGGTGGCCGCTGTGGCCCCGGGTCCACTCCCACTCCACCCGGTGGCGCTGCAGCGCCGAGTCGAGCCGTTCCCAGAGGTCGCGGTTCTTCACCGGCTTCTTCGCCGCCGTGACCCAGCCGCGCCGCTTCCAGCCGGCCATCCACTGGGTGACGCCCTTCATCAGGTATTCGCTGTCGGTGGTCAGCCGCACGCGGCTCGGCCGCTTCAGCGCCTCCAGGCCGTGGATCGCGGCCAGCATCTCCATGCGGTTGTTGGTGGTCTCCGGCTCGCCGCCCGAGAGCTCCTTCTCGTGGCCGTTCCAGCGCAGGATCGCGCCCCAGCCGCCCGGCCCCGGATTGCCCGAGCAGGCGCCGTCGGTGAACAGCTCGACCTGCGTGTCGTCCGCCGCGTCGCCGGCGCTCATGCCAGCTCCAGCCCGTAGGCGCCGGGCCCGCGCACCTCGGCGTGGAAACAGAGCTTCTTGTAGTACTCCATGGGATCCTTCGGTTTGACGAATGCGCCCGGCGGATGGTTCAGCCAATCGTACAGGCGCGTGAGAAGAAAGCGCATCGCCGCGCCGCGCGCCAGCACCGGCAGCGCCTCCAGCTCGGCCCGGCTGACGTCGCGGGTGGCGGCATAGCTGCGCAGCAGGCAGCGTGCCTTGGTGGCGTTGAAGGCGTTGTCCGGCTCGAAGCACCAGGCGTTGAGGCAGATCGCCAGGTCGTAGGCGAAGAGGTCGTTGCAGGCGAAGTAGAAGTCGATCAGCCCGGTCAGCTTCTCGTGCCGGAAGAAGACGTTGTCCGGAAACAGGTCGGCGTGGATCACGCCGGCGGGCAGCTCGGCCGGCCAGTGGGCCTCCAGGAAGTCCAGCTCGCGCGCCAGCTCGCCGGCCAGCTCGGGCCGCACCTCGTGGGCGCGCGGCGCGCAGGCCTCGAACAGCGGGCGCCAGGCGGCGACCGACAGGGCGTTGGGGCGCGACAGCGGGAAGTCGCGGCCGGCGAGGTGCAGCCGGGCCAGCGCGGCGCCCAGCTCGCGGCAGTGCTGGGGATGGATGCGCCGCGGCCAGAGCCCTTCGAGGAAGGAGATGATCACCGCCGGCCGCCCGACCAGCTCGCGCAGGGCCCGGCCGTCGCGCGCGTGCACCGGCAGCGGGCAGGCGATGCCGCGCTCGGCGAGGTGCTCCATCAGCCCGAGGAAGTAGGGCAGGTCCCGGGGGTCGACCCGCTTCTCGTAGAGGGTGAGGATGAAGTTGCCCTGCTCGGTGGTCAGCAGGAAGTTGGAGTTCTCGACCCCTTCGGCGATGCCCTTGAAGGCCAGCACCTCGCCGAGGTCGTAGTCGGCCAGGAAGGCCTCCAGCTCCTCGTCGGAAACTTCCGTATAGACCGCCATTCGCACCCGCCGCCGGACCCGCCTGCCGGGTCGGCGCCCGCCCTCTTCCGCGCCTCGCCTCGTTGCCGCCCCGCCGATCCGACCGGCGACCTTCCGGCGCCGGACGGCAATCTCAGGTCGGCCGTCAATGCTTCGCCATCAATGCCATGGACGCCGGCCCGGCGAAAGGGGGCGGCGCGCGGCGGCGGGTCGGCTCAGGCCACGCCCTGCTGCGAGCGCAGGCGGCCGGCGCCGACCGCATCGGCCTCCTGCAGCACGCGCGGCAGCTTGAAGTGGACGTTCTCGGTCACCGTCTCGGCCAGGCGCAGCGAGACCTCGCGGCGCTGCTTGAAGGCCTCGATCACCTCCTGCACCAGCACCTCGGGCGCGCTCGCCCCGGCGGTCAGACCGACGTGGCCGACCTCCTCCAGCTCCGCCCAGGGGATGTCGGCGGCACGCTGCACCAGGAAGGCCTTGGGGCAGCCGCTGGTCCGCGCCACCTCGACCAGCCGCTGGGAGTTGGAGGAGTTGGGCGCGCCGACCACCAGCAGCACGTCGCAGCGCCCGGCAATGTCCTTGACCGCCTGCTGCCGGTTGGTGGTGGCGTAGCAGATGTCTTCCTTCTTCGGGCCGTGGATGTTGGGAAAGCGCGCCCGCAGCGCCTCGACCACGGCGGCGGTGTCGTCGACCGACAGGGTGGTCTGGGTGATGTAGGCGAGGCTGTCGGGATCGGGCACTTCGAGCGCCGCCACGTCGCCGACCTCCTCGACGAGCTGGATCGCACCCTCGGGAAGCTGGCCCATGGTGCCGACCACCTCGGGGTGGCCGGCGTGGCCGATCAGTAGGATGTGGTGGCCGTCCTTGAAGTGGCGCTCGGCCTCGACGTGCACCTTGCTGACCAGCGGGCAGGTGGCGTCGACGTAGACCAGCTTGCGGCGCTCGGCCTCGTTGGGCACCGCCTTGGGCACGCCGTGCGCCGAGAAGATCACCGGCGCGTCGTTGGGCACCTCGTCGAGTTCCTCGACGAAGACCGCGCCCTTGGCCTCCAGGCCCTCGACGACATAGCGGTTGTGGACGATCTCGTGGCGGACGTAGACCGGGGCGCCGAACTTCTCCAGCGCCCGCTCGACGATCTCGATGGCGCGCTCGACGCCGGCGCAGAAGCCGCGCGGCGTCGCCAGCTCGATCGTCACGGGGCCACGCGCGTCGGCGGGCTTGTCCATCCCTGCTGTCTCCCTCGTCCATCGCGACCGGAAAGCCTGCGCAGCGACATTGCACTCCGGGGCCCGGCCGCGCTATCCATCCTCGCCTAACATAGGACCGCAAGGCGAGAAAAGCGACATGGCGGAGCAGCCGATTCCGGCGCAGAAGGCCCCCTACCCGACCCAGGTGAAGGCGGGGCGCACCTACTACTGGTGCGCCTGCGGCCGCTCGGCCCGGCAGCCCTTCTGCGACGGCTCGCACAAGGACACCGGCCTGGCGCCGCTCGCCTGGAAGGCCGAGGCCGACGGCGAGGTCTTCTTCTGCGGCTGCAAGCAGACCGGTACCCCGCCGCTGTGCGACGGGACGCATAGCGCGCTGTGAGGCGGAGTCTTGCGCTACTCGCCCTGCTGACGCTCAGCGCCTGCAGCAGCGTCGACGGCCTGTTCGGCGGCGACGAGGGCCCCGACCTGACCTGCCCCGGCATCGTGCCCGTGGTCGATGCGCAGGAGATGACCCGCTTCGTCCCCGGCGGCCGCGACCTGACGGAGGTTGACTTCCGCGCCCGCCTGGCCGACGTGCGCGCCGAGTGCGCCACCGACGAGGAGGAGATCGAGCTGGCACTGCAGGTCATCCTCTCCGCCAGCCGCGGCCCGGCCAACGCCGAGGGGGCGGCGACCTTCGACTACTTCGTCGCGGTCGCCAGCCGCGACGAGGAGATCCTGGCGCGCGACGCCTACAGCGTCACCATTCCCTTCGAGGGCAACCGCACCACCGTCGGCCTGCTCGACGAGGTCGACGTGGCTATTCCGCTGGCCGAGGGGCAGACCGGGCGCGAATACCGCATCTTCGTCGGCCTCGCCCTGACGGCCGAGGAACTGGCCTGGAACCGGGAGAACCGCTAGAGCGCGCCGCGTGCCGCCGGTGCCGCGGGCGGACCGGCCGACGGCCGATTGACTTCGCCGCGGCGATGCTTAGTCTGACGCGTGCGTCGTTAGAGTCCCGACTGGGAGAGACCGGGCCGTGTTCGTGCACGTGCCCGGCGCCGAAGGAGCAACCGCCCCGGAATCTCTCAGGCAAACGGACCGGGCGGGACGGACACGACGCCTCTGGAGAGCGGGCGCGCCCAGGCAACACGGGCGGCCCCACCGAAGGGGTAAAGCCGCCGGCCGTCCACAGGCCGGGGCCAATCTCTCAGGTTCGGTGACAGAGGGGGCTTGGAGCTGTCGGCCGCTGTGGTCGGCGGAGCTTTCAAGGCCCTGAAGGACACGCGCCGAACCCGCATGACCGAGACGACTCCCGAGACCCGTTCCGATCCCCGCCCGACGCCGCTGGCGGCCCTGCACCGCGAGCAGGGCGGCAAGCTGGTCGACTTCGCCGGCGCGCTGCTGCCGCTGCAGTTCCCCGCCGGCATCATGGCCGAGCACAAGCAGTGCCGCGACTCGGCGGCGCTGTTCGACGTCTCCCACATGGGCCAGGTCGAGCTGACCGGCAGCGGCGTCGCCGCCGCGCTGGAGCGGCTGGTGCCGGGCGAGCTGCAGAAGCTGCCCGAGGGGCGCCAGCGCTACACCTTCTTCACCAACGCGGCCGGCGGCATCCTCGACGACCTGATCGTCGCGCGCCTGCCCGCGGCCCCGCCCGCGGCCGACGCCGACGCCGACGCCGACGCCGACGCCGACGCCGAGCGCTTCTTCGTGGTGGTCAACGCCGCCTGCAAGGCGGACGACCTGGCCCACCTGCGCGCCAACCTGCCGGGCATCGCGGTGCGCGAGCTGGACGACCGCGCCCTGATCGCGCTGCAGGGGCCCAAGGCGGTCGAGGTGCTGACCCGCCACGCGCCGGCGGCCGGCGAGCTGCGTTTCCTCTCGCTCGCCGAGATGGAGGTGGCCGGCGTACCGGCGCTGGTCAGCCGCTCCGGCTACACCGGCGAGGACGGCTTCGAGATTTCCCTGCCGGCCGCGCAGGCCGAGGCGGTGGCGCGGCGCCTGCTGGAGGCGCCGGAGGTGGCGCCGGCCGGCCTGGGCGCGCGCGATTCGCTGCGCCTGGAGGCCGGCCTCTGCCTCTACGGCCACGACCTGACGCCGGACACCACGCCGGTCGAAGCCGGCCTGAGCTGGGCGATCGGCAAGCGCCGGCGGGCCGAGGGCGGCTTTCCCGGCGCCGAGACCATCCTCGGCCAGCTCGCCGAGGGGGCGCCGCGCAAGCGCGTCGGCCTGAAGCCGGAGGGCCGCGCGCCGGTGCGCGAGGGCGCGCCGCTGTTCGATGCCGACGGCCGCGCTGTCGGCGCGGTGACCAGCGGCGGCTTCGGCCCCACGGCCGGCAGCCCGGTGGCCATGGGCTACGTCACGGCGGTGCTGGCCACGCCCGGCACCTCGCTCTTTGCCGAGGTGCGCGGCAAGCGGCTGCCGGTCGCCGTGGCCGAGCTGCCCTTCGTGCCCCACCGCTACGCCAAGTAGCCGGCCCGGCGCCGAAACCGATCAAACCAACCCCAGACCTGAACCGCAGACGCAAACTGCAAACTGACAGACTCAACGAGGGGATCGACATGAGCGAGACCAAGTACACCGGCGACCACGAGTGGGTCCGCGTCGAGGGCGACACCGCCACCATCGGCATCACCGCCTATGCCCAGGAGCAGCTTGGCGACGTCGTCTTCGTCGATCTGCCGGAGGTCGGCGCCGGCCTGGAGAAGGGCAACGAGGCGGCCACGGTGGAGTCCGTCAAGGCGGCCAGCGAGGTCTACGCCGCCGTGTCCGGCGAGGTGACCGAGGTCAACGAGGCCCTGGCCGACGAGCCCAGCCTGGTCAACAGCGACCCCGAGGGCGCGGGCTGGTTCTTCAAGCTGACGCTGAGCGACAGCGGCCAGCTCGGCGAGCTGATGGACGCCGCCGCCTACAAGGACTACTGCGCCGGGCTCGACTGAGCCGGGCCGGACCTTTTCGATCGCGCAACGAGGATCCCCGTCATGCCGACCCCCGACAGCTCCCGCGCCTCCCTGACCCAGCTCGAGCAGCGCGACGACTTCGTGCGCCGCCACCTCGGCCCGGGCGAGCCGCAGATCGCCAAGATGCTCGACGAGCTTGGCTTCGACAGCCTGGAGGCGCTGATCGACGCCGCGGTGCCCGCCCAGATCCGCCTGGAGCGGCCGCTGGAGCTGCCGCCGGTGCTGAGCGAGCGCCAGGCGCTGCACCGCCTGCGCGAGATGGCCGACCGCAACAAGGTCTACACCTCGCTGATCGGCATGGGCTACCACGGCACCATCACGCCGGGGGTGATCCAGCGCAACATCCTGGAGAACCCGGCCTGGTACACGGCCTACACCCCCTACCAGGCCGAGGTCAGCCAGGGCCGGCTGGAGGCGCTGCTGAACTACCAGCAGATGGTGATCGACCTGACCGGGCTGGAGATCGCCAACGCCTCGCTGCTCGACGAGGCCACGGCGGCGGCCGAGGCCATGACCCTGGCCCGGCGCGTCGCCAAGGCCAAGGGCAACGCCTTCTTCGTCGACCGCGACTGCCATCCCCAGACCCTCGCCGTGGTGCAGACCCGCGCCGAGCCGCTGGGCATCGAGGTGATCGTCGGCGATCCGCTGCGCGACCTGCCGGAGACCGGCCTGTTCGGCCTGCTGCTGCAGTACCCCGGCTCCAGCGGCGAGATCCGCGACTTCGCCCCGGCGGTCGAGGCGATCCACGCGCAGAAGGGCCTGGCCGTGGTGGCGGCCGACCTGCTGGCGCTGACCCTGCTGACCCCGCCGGGCGACTGGGGCGCCGACGTCTGCGTCGGCTCGGCCCAGCGCTTCGGCGTGCCGATGGGCTACGGCGGCCCGCACGCCGCCTTCTTCGCCACCAAGCAGGCCCACAAGCGCCAGACGCCGGGCCGTATCATCGGCGTGTCGGTCGACCGCTTCGGCAAGCCGGCGCTGCGCATGGCGCTGCAGACCCGCGAGCAGCACATCCGCCGCGAGAAGGCGACCAGCAACATCTGCACCGCCCAGGTGCTGCTGGCAGTGATCGCCGGCATGTACGCCGTCTACCACGGGCCCGAGGGGCTGACGACGATCGCCCGGCGCGTGCACCGCTTCACCGCGATCCTGGCCGAGGGGCTGCGCCGCCTGGGCTACGAGATCGTCACCGGGCACTACTTCGACACGCTGCAGGTTCGCGTGCCCAACCGCGCCCACAGCCTGGCGATGCGCGCGCGAGAGGCGCGCATGAACCTGCGCGAGGTGGACGCCGACACCCTGGGCATCTCGCTTGACGAGACCACGCGGCGGGCCGAGATCGAGGCGCTGTGGCGGGTCTTCGCGCCGAGCGAGGCGGCGCGGGCCGAGGCCGAGGTGCGCCTGGACATCGCCGAGCTGGATGCGACGGTGGAGGAGGCCCTGCCGGCCGGGCTGGCGCGCAGCTCCGGCTTCCTGGAGCACGAGGTCTTCCACCTCTACCACGGCGAAACCGAGATGCTGCGCTACCTGCGGCGCCTGGCGGAGAAGGACATCGCGCTCGACCGGGCGATGATCCCGCTCGGCTCCTGCACCATGAAGCTGAACGCCAGCACCGAGATGATGCCGATCACCTGGCGCGGCTTCGCCCACCTGCATCCCTTCGCGCCGCTCGACCAGACCCAGGGCTACCAGCAGCTCTTCGAGGAACTGGAGGCCTGGCTCTGCGAGATCACCGGCTTCGCCGCCGTCTCGCTGCAGCCCAACGCGGGCAGCCAGGGCGAGTACGCCGGCCTGCTGACCATCCGCAAGTACCACCACAGCCGCGGCGAGACCCAGCGCGACGTCTGCCTGATCCCGACCTCGGCCCACGGCACCAACCCGGCCAGCGCCGTGATGGCCGGTCTGCGCGTGGTGCTGGTCGACTGCGACGAGAAGGGCAACATCGACGTCGCCGACCTTAAGGCCAAGGCGGCCGAGCACGGCGAGCGTCTGGCCGCGCTGATGGTCACCTACCCCTCGACCCACGGCGTGTTCGAGGCGGCGATCAAGGAGATCTGCCAGGTTGTCCACGACCAGGGCGGCCAGGTCTACATGGACGGCGCCAACCTCAACGCCCTGGTCGGCATCGCGCGCCCGGCCGAGATCGGCGCCGACGTCACCCACATGAACCTGCACAAGACCTTCTGCATCCCGCACGGCGGCGGCGGCCCGGGCATGGGGCCGATCGGGGTGGCGGCGCACCTGGCCCCGTTCCTGCCCGACCATCCGGTGGTCGCCGGCGTCAACCCGGCGGCCGGCGAAGCGGGCACCATCGGCGCGATCTCGGCCGCGCCCTGGGGCTCGGCCTCGATCCTGCCGATCTCCTGGGCCTACATCGCCATGATGGGCGGGCCGGGCCTGACCCGCGCGACCCAGGTGGCGATCCTCAACGCCAACTACATGGCCAAGCGGCTGTCGGCGGCCTACCCGGTGCTCTACACCGGACCGAGCGGCCTGGTCGCGCACGAGTGCATCATCGACACGCGGGTGCTCAAGGACAGCGCCGGGATCAGCGTCGACGACGTGGCCAAGCGCCTGATCGACTTCGGCTTCCACGCCCCGACCATGTCCTGGCCGGTGGCCGGCACGATGATGATCGAGCCGACCGAGTCCGAGGCGATGCGCGAGCTCGACCGCTTCTGCCAGGCGATGCTGGCGATCAAGGCGGAGGCCGATGCGGTGGCCGCCGGCGAGCTGCCGGCCGAGGACAATCCGCTGGTCAACGCGCCGCACCCGCTGGCCGAGGTGACGGGCGAGGGCTGGGCGCATGCCTACAGCCGCGCCCAGGCCGCCTACCCGGCGGAGTCCCTGCGGCTGGACAAGTACTGGGCGCCGGTCGGCCGCGTCGACAACGTCTACGGCGACCGCCACCTGGTCTGCACCTGCCCGCCGCTGGAGGCCTACCGCGAGGCGGCGGAGTAGCCGCTAGGGCGGTTTCCGATCGAGTGGAACCACGACGTGGGTCCGCCGATCGGCCCAAAACCGCCCTAAACCATAGTGTTAGAGTGATGCTGTCCGACCTGGCGAATCGCAAATGCGATTCGATCAGGTCGGGCATCGCTCTAGGGCGGTTTCCGATCGAGTGGAACCACGACGTGGGTCCGCCGATCGGCCCAAAACCGCCCTAAACCATAGTGTTAGAGTGATGCTGTCCGACCTGGCGAATCGCAAATGCGATTCGATCAGGTCGGGCATCGCTCTAGAGTGATTTGCGACCGTTCAGACGCGCGTCAGCGCGTCCGCCGGTCGCGAAAAATCGCTCTCGGATGGAAAGCAGCCGCTGGCGCGCCGGACACCGGGGCGGGTCCACCGGGGCGGGTCCACCGGGACGGGTTCACCGACACGGGGTCCGGGGCGCCTTCAGCCCGGGGGCGCGGCCTGCGCGGTGGCGGCGTCCGGCGCGTCGAGGCGGCTGACCTCGACCTCGACGCGCATCTCCAGGAAATCCTCGGGCGCGCCGAAGTAGGTGCCCTGCAGCGGCACGGCCTGGCTGGGGTCGCGGGCGACGGCGACGCGGATCAAGCGGGCGCCGCCGACCAGCGCGTTGGTCGGGTCGAACTCCATCCAGCCCGCCCCCGGCAGGTAGACCTGCACCCAGGCGTGGGTGTCGCCGGCGCCGCGGATGGCGCTGTCGCCGGGGACCGCCGGCAGGCGGCCGCCGCCGCCGGCGCGGCGGGTGCCCTGGCGGTCGAGCGCCGGGTCGAAGAGATAGCCGGTGACGAAGCGCGCGGCCAGCCCCAGGCTGCGCACCGCCTCCATCATGAAAAGCGCCAGGTCGCGGCAGGAGCCGGCGCCCTGGGCCAGGGTCTCGGCCGGGCTGCGCGTACCCAGGGCGTAGCGCCGCTCGTAGTCGAACGCGCGGCCGATCGCCTGGTTGATCTCGACCAGCAGCTCCTGTGTGTCGACCGCACCGCCGCCCTGACCGGACAGCCGCTCCAGCACCGCCTTCGCCCAGCCGTCGACCCGCCGCTCGGGGTCGGGATAGTGCCGCTCGATGGTGCGGCCCAGGTCGGGGACCTCCTCGGCCGAGTAGCTGAAGGGGTAGGTCTGCGCGTAGGGCTCGAGCGGAAAGTCGGGCTCGTGCAGACCGAAGTGCTCGACCGTGATGCGCGACTCGAAGCTCAGGGTCTCGGCCGGCTCGGCGAAGCTGGCGACGGCGATCGAGTTGGAGAAGACGTCGTGCAGCCAGCGCACCTCGGCCCGGGGCGAGAGGTCCAGCGCCGTGTCGAGCAGCCGCAGGTCGTGGCTGTCGCGCGGCCGGAACATCAGACGATGATCGCCGAAGCGCACCGGCCGGGCATAGCGGTAGACCGTCGCGTGACGGACGGCGAGCGTGGTCATGGCGCGGCGGGGACGGTCATGAGGCTCATGCGGGCTGCGGCACCTCCTGCTTCGCCGCAGAGAGTGGGCCGGCGCGGCCGGCGGAGCAAGGCCGGCGCGCAAGACCGGCGGCGCGCAAGACCGCGCGGCCGACCTGCCGTGGCTCAGGCGGCGCGCACCTCCTCGATGAAGCCGCCGGCGGCCTCTTCCAGCCGGCGCGACTGGCGGGTCAGCTCGCGCACCGCCTCGGCCATCTGGCTGGCCGCCGTGCCGGTCTCGCGCGAGGCCTCGGTGACGCTGCCGATGTTGCCGGTCACCTGCTGGGTGCCGCGCGCAGCCTCCTGCACGTTGCGCGCGATCTCGCTGGTCGCCCCGCCCTGCTGCTCGACGGCAGCGGCGATGGTGGCGCTGACCTCGTCGATGGAGCGCACCTTGGCGGAGATGGTCGCGATCGCGCCCACCGCCACCTCGGTCTCCTTCTGCACGGCGCGGATGCGGCTGGAAATCTCCTCGGTGGCCTTGGCGGTCTGGCTGGCCAGGTCCTTGACCTCGCCGGCCACGACCGCGAAGCCCTTGCCGGCATCCCCGGCGCGCGCCGCCTCGATGGTCGCGTTCAAGGCCAACAGGTTGGTCTGCTCGGCGATCGCCTGGATGAGCTGGATGACGCTGCCGATCTGCTCGGCCGCCTCGGCCAGCGCGCGCACCCGCTCGCCGGTGCCCTCGGCCTCGCGCACCGCGTCGCGGGCGAGGTCGGCGGACTGGCTGACCTGACCGTTGATCTCCTGGATCGAGGCCGAGAGCTCCTCGCTGGCCGAGGCCACGGTCTCGACGCTGCCGGAGGACTGCTCGGCGGCGGCGGAGACGGCGACGGCGCGCGAGGCCGTCTCCTCGGCGATGGACGACATGGACTGCGCCGTGCCTTCCAGCTCGGTGACCGTGCTGCCGATCGACTTGGCGATCTGGCCGACCTGGGCCTCGAACTTCTGCGCCAGCTCGTCGAGCTCGCGCCGGCGGGTCTCGGCCTGCTCGGCCTCCTTGGCGTCCTGTGCCCTGCGCAGCCGTTCGGCCTCCGCCGCCTCGGTCTTGAAGACCTCGATCGCGCCGGCGATGGTGCCGATCTCGTCGCCCCGGCCCAGCCCGAAGATCTGGGTGTCCAGCTTGCCCTCGGCGAGCGCCTTGAGCGAGGCGATGGCCTTCTCCAGCGGCTTGACGAGGCCGAAGCGGGCGATCGCCCAGCCGATCAGCAGGCCGCCGATCAGCGCGGCGCCGGCGATCCCCAGGATCAGGCTGTGCACGAAGTGGCTGGTCTCGCGCGCCGCCACCGCCGCCGCGTCGCCCTCGCCGTCGGAGACCATCACGAAGTCCTCCAACCCGCCGCGCAGCGCCTCGGCCAGGGCCCGGTGGTCGTGGATCGACGCCAGGATGGCCGCGCGCGCGGCGTCGTCGGCGGGGTCGCTGCCCTCGGACAGCGCGATGGTCTTCTCGACCTCGGCCAGATAGGCGTCGAACTCCTCGGTCGCGGCGTCCAGCTCCGCCGCGCGGGTGCCCTCGTACATCGCCCGCAGGCGACGGTCGCGGTCGCGGAACGCCGCGGCGATGGCCGCGATCTGCCGACGCCCCTCCTCCGCGAAGGCCGGCTCGGCCGCGACGCGGTACTCGACCCGGCGCAGGTCCAAGAGGTTCTGGTTCATGCGGGCGCCGATCCGCACCTCCGTCGCCACCTCATCGAGGCGCAGGATGGCGCGTTCGAGCGCCGATTGGCCCCAGAGGCCGGCGCCGGCGACCACCAGGGTGGTCGTCAGCAACGCCAGGACGAGGCAGAGGATCTTGACCGAGATCTTCCAGTTGGCGGGGGCAAAGCGACTGGCGCGGGGTGCGGACATGGCGACGGCCTTCTCTTCGAACGAGCAAGGTGAAAGATGTCTTCCGCCTCCGCGAATACGCCGCGCGCCTTATCAAGATACTAACGAAAGGGGTATGACCGCCGGATATGGAAATATGTGATCGATTTTATCCGATCTTTACAAGCAGAAATACATCATATGACGGAAACACCCGGAAATAAAATGAGTCTCCCGGGCGGTTTCGAGTCAAACCTGCGCAGTAGAGCGCGCAATAACCGGCCGGCCCGGCGAAACTCACGGCCGCCGCGTCCCCGGCATCGCCCCGGCGCCGGGGAAGTCCCGGCACCAACGATAGTCATGTCTGGAGCTCGCAGGATTGCCGCTTTGCCCGGACGCGGGCGGCGGCAACAGCGGCCGCCCGCCCGGCGACCGGCGGCCGGAGCGCCGGGCCTTGTGGCGCCGTGGCCACGACTGTCCCCGCGCCCGCCGGAACGGACATCGCTCTAGTCCCGCGTCCAGAGCGGGTCCTTGAGACCCTCCAGCATGGCGGCGTGGGCCGCCAGCTCCGCCTCGCTGGGGGCATGGGGGCGGGGCTCGCGGCGCGGCTTCTTCGGCCCGGCCTGCAGCCCGACGATCCCGTCGCCGCCGCCGGCGCTGTCCCCGGTCTCCTCGGCCAGCACCAGGCCCGGCTGGCGGCCGCCCTTGAGCTCCAGGTAGACCTCGGCCAGCAGCTCGCAGTCGAGCAGCGCGCCGTGGAAGGTGCGCGCGGCGTTGTCGATCTCGAAGCGACGGCAGAGGGCGTCGAGCGAGTTGGGCGAGCCGGGGAAGCGCTGCTTGGCCAGCGCCAGGGTGTCGACCACGGGATTGTCCAGCTCCGGCCGACCGAGGCGCAGCATCTCGGCGTTGAGGAAGCCCATGTCGAAGCTGGCGTTGTGAGCGACGATCGGGGCCGTGCCGATGAACTCGAGAAAGCCCTCGGCCACGGCGGCGAACTTCGGCTTGTCGGCCAGGAAGTCGTTGTCCAGGCCGTGCACCCGCACGGCGTCGGGCTCCACCTCGCGCTCGGGATTGATGTATTCGCGCCAGGCGCGCCCGGTGGAGACGTGGTTGACCAGTTCCAGCGCCGCCAGCTCGATCACCCGGTGGCCCTGCAGCGGGTCCAGGCCGGTGGTCTCGGTGTCCAGCACGATCTCGCGCATCGGCGGGGGTCTCCTGAGTCTGGGTCGTCTGCGGTACCAAGCGCCCGCCCGGCGGGCTCAGGACGCGCCGGGCGCCCGGGCCGTGGCCGGCGGCCAGGCGCGGCCTCTGGACGTCTGCGCGAGTCTGACGATTCGGCGGAGTCGCCGCAAGGTATGGCCCTTGCCCAGCCCGGTCGGCACCACGAAGTCGGCGCGCCGGCGCTTGTCCGCGTCGGGAAGCTGCTTGGCCCGGATGGCGGCGAAGGTCTCCGGCGTCATGCCCGGCCGGCGCAGCACCCGCTGGGCCTGCAGCCAGCCCGGCGCGGAGACCACGACGACGGCGTCGCAGAGCGCTTCGCCGCCGGTCTCGTAGAGCAGCGGGATGTCCAGCACCACGACGCGCGCGCGCCGGCGCTGCTGGCGGCGCAGGAAGCCGCGCGCCTCGGCGCGCACGCGCGGATGCAGGATCGCCTCCAGCCGCTTCAGCGCGGCCGGATCGCGGAACACCCGCGCGCCCAGGGCGCGGCGGTCGATCCCACCGTCGGGCCCGGCGACGCCCGGAAAGGCCGCCAGCACCGGCGCGACCGCCGCGCCGCCGGGGGCGAGCAGGCGATGCACCGCCGCATCGGCGTCGTGCACCGGCACGCCGAGCCGGCGCAGCAGGCGCGCCGCTGTCGACTTGCCCATGCCGATCGAGCCGGTCAAGCCGAGAACGTACATCCCTCCAGCCTCCCTCCACGCTGGCCGGTCCCCGCCGGTCGGTCCCCGCCGGTCGGTCCCCGCCGGTGGGTCCCGGCCGGTCCCCCGCCCCTGCCGCGAAACCGCCGCAAACTGACCATTTGGCGCGACCCCGGCGGCGGGGCTAGAACCTCTGGCCATGGCCGCGCTCTTTTCCTTCGACGCCCGCGCCTGGCGGGACTCGCTCGCCGTGTACCTCACGCGGCGCCAGCTCGTCATCTTCCTGATGGGCTTCTCCAGCGGCCTGCCGCTGCTGCTCGGCTTTTCCACCCTGTCGTTCTGGCTGCGCGAGGCCGACATCACCCTGGCGGCGATCGGCGGGCTGCTGACCGTCTCCACGCCCTACAGCCTGAAGTTCCTCTGGGCGCCGCTGCTCGACCACCTCCGCCTGCCGCTGCTGACCCGCCGGCTCGGCCTGCGGCGCGGCTGGCTGCTGCTGATCCAGCTCCTGCTGATCGGCGCGATCGCGCTGGTCGGCCAGGGCGACCCCGCCGACTCTCTCGGCTTCCTGGCCCTGGCGGCGCTGCTCATGGCCTTCCTCTCGGCCAGCCAGGACATCGTGATCGACGCCTACCGCATCGAGATCCTGGCCGAGCACGAGCAGGGCGCCGGCGCCGCGATGACCCAGGCGGGCTACCGGGTCGGGCTGCTGGCGGCCGGCGCCGGCGCCCTGGCGCTGGCCGACTTCATCGCCTGGTCCTGGGTCTACGCCGTCATGGCCGCGCTGGTCGGCGTCGGCATCCTGGGCACGCTGCTGGGCGACGAGCCGGTCGAGCGCCGCCCGGCGCCGCCGCAGCGGCCGGCCGCCTGGCTGCGCCACGCCACCCTGGAGCCGCTGGCGGACCTCGCCACCCGGCGCGGCTGGCTGGCGATCCTCGCCTTCGTGCTGCTCTACAAGTACGGCGACGCGGTGGCCGGGGCGATGGCCAACCCCTTCTACGTCGACTTGGGTTTTTCCGGCGTCGAGATCGCCAGCGTCACCAAGGTCTTCGGCGTGGCCATGACGATGGTCGGCGTGTTCGCCGGCGGCCTGCTGGTCGCGCGCTTCGGCATCCTGCCGGCGCTGGCGGTCGGCGGCGTGCTGCAGGCCGGCACCAACCTGATCTTCGCCTGGCTGGCCACCCGGGGCCACGACCTCGGCGCGCTGACCCTGGCGGTGGGCGCGGACAACCTGACCGGCGGGCTCGGCTCGGCCGCCTTCGTCGCCTACCTCTCCTCGCTGTGCAACCTGGCCTTCACCGCCACGCAGTATGCCCTGCTGAGCTCCCTGATGGCGCTGGGACGCACCGTCCTGGCGGCCTCCTCCGGCTGGCTCGCCGAGCAGTTCGGCTGGCCCGGCTTCTTCATCGCCACCACCCTGCTGGCCGTGCCCGGCCTGCTGCTGCTCTGGTACCTGGCGCGGCTTTACCCCGTGCGGCCCGCCGTCACCGAAGACCCCGTCAAGGGACTCGCCGAATGAAGGACACGATCGTCGTCACCGCCACCGACGACCGCTACGCCCCCATGGCGTTGGAGCTGATCCGCTCGCTGCGCGACTTCCCGCAAGGCCAGCAGGTGGCGGTCGGCGTCATCGGCCTGGCCTGCAGCCCGCAGGTCGAGGCCGAGCTGCGCGCCGCCGCCGACGCCTTCGAGCCGGGGCGCTGGGACATCGCGGTCAGCGCCCGCCGCTTCCAGGGCCGCGAGCGGCTGATCGCACGCGTCGCCAAGCTGTTCATCAACACCTACTTCCCCGGCTACGCCACCTACGTGTGGATCGATTCCGACGCCTGGCTGTGCGACTGGTCGGCCATGGAGCTGCTGCTGGCCGGCGCGGCGCGGGGCGCGCTTGCGGCGGTGCCCGACGACTGGCAGAGCGCGCGCATCAAGGGCTCGCTCAAGCTCTGGCACCGCTGGGCGCCGCCGGTCTTCCGCACGCCGACCTTCAAGCACGCCCAGCGCGCCGGCCTGACTACGGCGGAGCTGCGCCGGCTGTTCGCCGTCAAGGAGTTCAACTCCGGCGTCTTCGCCCTGCGCGGCGACGCGCCGCACTGGGCCGCGATCCAGGCCGCCATGCGCCGCCTGCTCGCCGGCCGCGGCCGGGTTTACGGCTCCAACCAGCTCGCCCTGACCATGGCGGTGCATCTGGACGGCCTGCCGGCCGCCGTGCTCCCCTACGAGGTGAACTACACCGGCTGGCCGATGGCCGACGCCGCCAGCGGGCGACTGGTCATGCCGGAGCTGCCGCACCGGCCGGTCGGCATCATGCACCTGGCCGACCGCGACGCGCAGCGCGCCGACCGTGCCCGGGAGGACGCGCTGGAGACGCCGCAGGGCGGGCGGCTGACGCGCAGCCTCCGCTACCGACCGGAGGACACGGCGGCCGCACAGCGGGGCCGCGCGGCGGCCCGAGCACGGGAGGAGCCATGAGCGTCAGCGAGCGCATGGCGGTGACGGTCGGCGACATCACCCGACTGGAGGTCGACGCCGTGGTGAACGCCGCCAACAGCCGCCTGGTCCCCGGCGGCGGCGTCGACGGGGCCCTCAACCGCGCCGCCGGGCCGAAGCTGGCCGAGGCCATGGCCGCGGTGGCGGCCGAGCAGGGCGGCTGCCCCACCGGCCAGGCGGTGATCACGCCGGGCTTCGCGCTGCCCGCCGCCTGGGTGATCCATGCCGTCGGCCCGCGCTGGCACGGCGGCACGCGGGACGAGCCGGCGCTGCTCGCCGGCGCCTACCGCAGCGCCTTGGAGATCGCCGCCGCGCGCCGGCTCGGCAGCCTGGCCTTTCCCTCGATCTCGACCGGCGTCTACGGCTATCCGCCGGCCGCCGCCGCGGCGGTCGCGGTGGACACGGTGGCCGACTGGCTGGCCGGCCACGCCCATCCGGCCCGCGTCGTCTTCTGCGCCTTCGACGCGGCGACGGAACAGCTCTACCGCGACCTTCTGGCGCAGCAGGCCTGATCCAGCGCAACCCCCCTTTAACTCCTGCCGGTTAAGCTCCGCACCGATCTATGCTGCATCGCAGCAAGCGCTTTGGACGAAAGGAGCGCCCATGTCGGTCCGCAATCTGGACAAGCTGTTCGAACCGCAGTCGGTCGCCCTGATCGGCGCCAGCAATCGCGACAAGTCGGTTGGCCAGGTGGTGGCCCGCAACCTCTTCCACAGCGGCTTCGCCGGCCCGGTGATGCCGGTCAATCCGAAGGCCCAGGCGGTCGAGGGCGTGCTGGCCTATCCCGACGTCGCCAGCCTGCCCTTCGCCCCCGACCTGGCCGTGGTCTGCACGCCGCCCGACAGCGTCGCCGGCGTGGTCGGCGAGCTGGGCGCGCGCGGCACCAAGGCCTGCGTGGTGATCACCGCCGGCTTCGGCGAAGGCGGCGACGCCGAGGGCAAGGCGCGCCGCCAGGCGGTGCTCGACGCCGCGCGGCCGCACATGCTGCGGGTGGTCGGCCCGAACTGCGTCGGCCTGATGGTGCCGCCGCTGGGGCTCAACGGCAGCTTCGCCCACATCGGCGCGGCGCCCGGCAACCTGGCCTTCCTGACCCAGTCGGGCGCCATGGTCACCGCCATGCTGGACTGGGCGACGCCGCGCGGCATCGGCTTTTCCAAAGTCGTGTCTTTGGGCGACATGGCCGACGTCGATTTCGGCGACCTGCTGGACTACCTGGCCAACGACCGCGACACCCGCGCCATCCTGCTCTACGTCGAGGCGGTCACCCACGCGCGCAAGTTCATGTCGGCGGCCCGCGCGGCGGCCCGCGCCAAGCCGGTCATCGTCATCAAGGGCGGCCGCCACGCCGAGGGCATGAAGGCGGCGGCCAGCCACACCGGCGCTCTGGCCGGCTCCGACGCGGTCTACGACACCGCCTTCAAGCGCGCCGGCATGCTGCGGGTCGAGACCCTGGAGGAGCTGTTCGACGCGGCCGAGACCCTCTCGACCGCGGCCCGCCAGGCGCGCAGCGTCGGCGAGCGCCTGGCGATCCTGACCAACGGCGGCGGGCTGGGCGTGCTGGCGACCGACGCGCTGATCGAGGCCGGCGGCACGCTGGCCGAGCTCTCGCCGGAGACCGTGGCGCAGCTCGACGGCAGACTGCCGGCGACCTGGAGCCGCGCCAATCCGGTCGACATCATCGGCGACGCGCCGGGCAGCCGCTACGAGGCGGCGCTGGAGGGGCTGCTGGGCGACCGCCAGGTGGACGCGGTGCTGGTGATGAACTGCCCGGTGGCGGTGGCCGACCCGCTGGACGCCGCCCAGGCGGTGGTCGACACGCTGGCGCGCAACCCCGAGCGGCGCAAGCCGGTCTTCACCGCCTGGCTGGGCGAGCAGGCGCCGCAGGCCGCGCGGCGGCTGTTCGCCGAGACGCACCTGCCGAGCTTTCCGACCCCGGAGCAGGCGGTGCGCGCCTTCATGCACCTGGTGCGCTACCGTCAGAACCAGGACCTGCTGATGCAGACCCCGGCCTCGGTCCCCGACCATGCCGAGCCGGACCAGAGCGTCGTGCGCGAGATCCTCGACCGGGCGCTGGCCGAGCAGCGGACCTGGCTGACCGAGCCGGAGGCCAAGCGGGTGCTCGCCGCCTACGGCATCCCCACGGTGCAGACCCGCGAGGTGGCCGATACCGAGGCCGCGGTGGCGGCGGGCGAGGAGCTGGGCTACCCACTGGCGCTGAAGATTCTCTCGCCCGACATCACCCACAAGTCCGACGTCGGCGGCGTCAAGCTGGACATCGAGAGCGTCGATCAGCTCCGCCGCGAGGCGGCGCGCATGCTGCGGCGCTGCCGCGAGGCCAAGCCCGACGCCCGCATCGACGGCTTCAGCGTGCAGCAGATGGCCCGCCGTCCCGGCGCCCACGAGCTGATCCTCGGCGTCATCGAGGACCATCAGTTCGGCCCCGTGGTGCTGTTCGGCCAGGGCGGCACGGCGGTCGAGGTGATCAAGGACAAGGCGCTGGCGCTGCCGCCGCTGAACATGACCCTGGCCCGCTCGATGATGCGCGAGACGCGCATCCACCGCCTGCTCGAGGGCTACCGCGACCAGCCGGCGGCCGACCTGGACGCCGTGGCGCGGGCGCTGATCGACCTGGCCCAGCTCGCCGCCGACTTCCAGGAGGTGGCCGAGGTGGACATCAACCCGCTGCTGGCGGATTCCCAGGGCGTGCTGGCGCTGGACGCTCGCATCAAGGTGCAGCCGGCCCCCGACCCCGAGCGCCGGCCGGCCTGGCGCCTGGCCATCCGCCCCTACCCCAAGCACCTGGAGCAGACCGGCGAGCTGCGCGACGGCACGCCGATGTGCCTGCGGCCGATCCGCCCCGAGGACGAGGCGGCGCTGATGGAGACCTACAACCACCTGACCACGGAAGACGTGCACATGCGCTTCTTCCACTACATGAAGTCGCTGACCCACGAGAACGCCGCGCGGCTGACCCAGATCGACTACAACCGCGAAATGGCGCTGATCGGCGTGCCGGCCGATTCGCCGAACGAGATCTGGGGCGTGGCGCGGATCACCGCCGACCCGGACAACGCCACGGCCGAGTATGCCGTGGCCGTGCGCTCCGAGCTCAAGGGCCGGGGGCTGGGCTACCTGCTGATGCAGCGCATCCTCGCCTACGCCGCCGAGCGCGGCATCGGCGAGGTCTGGGGCGACGTGCTGGCGGAGAACGAGCGCATGCTGCAGATGAACGCCGAGCTGGGCTTCACCCTGACCCGGCACAGCGACGACCCCGGCGTCATCCGCGTGGTCAAGAAGCTGAGCTGAAACGCCGGGGCCGGCGTTAGCGCGCCGCCGCCTCCGCCGGCTCGCCGGCGCGGGCGGCGGCCAGGGCGCGGATGCGCCGGACCATGGAGAAGAGGCCGTTGCTGCGGCTGGGGCTGAGGTGCCCGGCCAGGTCGAGGCGATCGAGCGCGCCGCGCGCGTCGAAATCCAGAATCTCGCGCGGCGTGCGGTCGTTGAACAGGGTCAGCAGCACGGCAACCAGACCCTTGACGATGTGGGCGTCGCTGTCGCCGCGAAAGCGCAGCGCGCCGCCGCGCTCGGGGTCCTCCTCGACCAGCAGCCAGACCTGGCTGACGCAGCCCTCGACCTTGTTCTCGGGCGTCTTCTCCGCCGCCGTCAGCGGCGGCAGCTCCTTGCCCAGGTCGATGATGTACTTGTAGCGCTCCTCCCAGTCCTCGAGGAACTCGAAGGTCTCGGCCAGCTCGTCCAGCCTGGGGTCGGTGACACGGTCTTCGCTCATGGCCCACAGATAGAGGCCGCCGGCCGCCGCGTCCACCCGTCTGCCGGACGGCGGCCCGACCGGACGCGCCGCGCGAGGCGTCGCGCCGAGCCGCCCCTCAGGGGCGCGGCGTCGGCGGCGCGGCGTCGGCGGCGCAGCGTCAGGCTGCGCGGTGCCAGGGGTTCGGTGTCAGGGGTTCGGTGTCAGGAGCTCGGCGTCAGTCGTCCCAACGGTCGTCGTCGTCGTCGCCCCAACCGCCGTCATCGTCGTCGTCGTCCCAGCCGCCGCCGGGGTGGCAGCCCGGCGGGCGCTCCCACGGCGGGCCGGGCGGACAGGGCGTGGGCGCGATGGTCGCCTGCGCGCTGCGGTCGATCCGCAGCAGCGTCGGCGCGGCGTAGGCGGCCGTCGCCGCGAGGCCGAGTCGCAGCAGCGCCCGGCGCCGCTGCGGGCTCGCGACGCCCTCGGCCGTGCCCGGGTCGCCGGCGGTCTCCGCCGCCGCGCCCCGCGGCTCGACATCGGTTGCGCCGTCGCCGACAGTGTCGGTCTTGTGCCGCGCGTCCTGATCCATTGCGTCCTGCCTCTCGCATCATGACGGGCGCCGGGGCGCCCGCTTACCTTCCAGCCCAGTATCATAGGCAGGGGTTGCCATCCGATGAACCAACCGCCGGCCGAAAAAGGTCACAGAAAAAGCGACAAACTGTCGCATGTCGCTATAGACGAACGGGGCTGCGGCGTCAACGCCGCCGGCGGCATCGCCCGCGGCGTCATGCGCCTGTTCGACGCCATGGGCCTGGCCAGCCTGCCGGAGGTGCCGCTGGCCAACGGCCGCCGGCTCGACCTGCTGGCGCTCGGCGACGGCGGCGCGCTCTGGGCGGTCGAGATCAAGAGCAGCCTCGCCGACTTTCGCGCCGACCGCAAGTGGCCGGACTACCTGGACTTCTGCGAGCGCCTCTACTTCGCCGTGCCGCCGGACTTTCCGCACGAGGTGCTGCCGGCGGAGCATGGCCTGATCGTGGCCGACGCCTACGACGCACGGATCCTGCGCGCGGCGGCCGAGCGCAAGCTGTCGGCGGCGCGGCGCAAGGCGCTGACCCTGCGCTTCGCGCGGCTGGCCGCCCGTCGCTTGCTCCACACCCAGGGCGGTTAGACGAGATCGCGGGTGTCGACCCGCCCCTTCCAGGGCAGGTAGGCCGGCACCCGCCGACGGTAGTCGCGGTAGGTCTCGCCGTAGAGGCGGACCAGCTTGCGCTCTTCGAACCAGGTGCCGATCAGGAAGTAGGCCGAGGCCCAGGTCGCCGTCGCCAGGGCGAAGGGGCCGTCGACCAGCCCCCAGAGCAGCAGAAAGGCCGCGGTGTAGAGGGGATGGCGCAGGTAGCGGTGCAGGCCGCCGACCACCAGCGGCTCCGGCGGCTCCGCGACGCTGCCGGGCGTCACGCCGCGGCGCAGGTACCAGAGCCCGCCGAAGCGGCCGAGGTCGTAGTCCTTGAGGGCGACCCAGCCGAGCAGCGCGCCGGCGATCACCGCGCCCCACTGCACGCCGAGCAGCCAGTCCGGCCGCTCGAAGGGGACGACTCCGGCCGCCAGCCAGCGCCCGAAGCCCCAGACGGCGGCCAGATGCAGCAGGGCGATGGCGTTGTAGGCCAGCCGCGCGGCCGGACCGCAGCGGCGGGCCAGCCAGGCGGCGCCGGCGCCGCGCGCCAGCAGGCTGTGCCCCAGGCCGAAACTGGCCCAGGCCAGCGCGTAGAGCAGATGCTCGAGCGGGCCCAGGCCGCTAGCTCCCGCCCGCCTCGACGTTCGACGCCTCGGTCGTCGCCGTCTCGCCGCCCAGGCGGGCGACGGTGCGGGTCGTCGAGTGGCCCGCCTTGAGCTCGGCCAGCACGACGCGGCCGCCGCGCGCCTTGACCAGATCGCCGCCGACCACCTGGTCCTCGCTGTAGTCGGCGCCCTTGACCAGCACGTCGGGACCGATCGCGGCGATCAGGTCGTAGGGCGTGTCCTCGCCGAAGATCACCACCCGGTCGACGTCGGCCAGCGAGGCCAGCACGGCGGCGCGCGCCGCCTCCTCCTGCACCGGCCGGCCGGCGCCCTTCAGGCGGCGCACCGAGGCGTCGCTGTTGAGCCCGACGATCAGCCGGTCGCAGGCCGCGCGCGCCTGGCGCAGCAGATGGATGTGGCCGGGATGGAGAATGTCGAAGCAGCCGTTGGTGAAGCCGACCCGCAGGCCGCCGGCCTGCCAGGTGCGCGCCTGGGCAGCGGCGGCGGACCGGTCGACGATCTTCGCCTCGGCGCTGTGCAGCCGCACCTTCTGGCCGGCGCGCAGCAGCTCGTCGGGATGGGCCACGGCGGTGCCGCGCTTGGCGACCACCACGCCGGCGGCGATGTTGGCCAGTCCGGCCGCCTCGGCCGGCGCCAGGCCGGCGGCCAGGCCGGCACCGAAGGCCGCGACCACGGTGTCGCCGGCGCCGGAGACGTCGAAGACCTCCTGCGCCTCGGCCGGCAGGTGCACCACCGCGCCGACGCCGCCCCGACCGTCGCCGGAGACCAGGGTCATGCCCTGCTCGCTGCGGGTCGCCAGCACCGACGCGACCCCCGCCTCGGCGATCAGGCGTGCGGCGGCGGCCACCACCTCCGCGTCGCTGTCGGTCGGCAGTCCGGTCGCCTCGGCCAGCTCGCGGCGGTTCGGCGTGACGAAGTCGGCGCCCTGGTAACGGCGGTAGTCGCGCCCCTTGGGGTCGACCACCACCGGCAGACCGGCGGCGCGGGCGGCCTCGATCAGGCGGCGCAGCAGCCGGGGCTGCAGCACGCCCTTGCCGTAGTCCGACAACAGCAGCGCCCGCGCCTCGCCCAGCAGGCCCAGGGCCTGGCGCTCCAGCGTCTCCAGGGTCTGGGACCGGGGCGGCCGCCCGGCATCCCAGTCGGCGCGCAGGAGCTGCTGGCCGCCGCTGAGCATGCGCTGCTTGACGGTGGTGCAGATCTCCTTGTCCTGCATCAGGTGGGCGCCGCCGCCCAGCGCCTCGCCGACCAGGGCCTGCACCTCGCGCCCCGGCACGTCGTCGCCGATCACCCCGCAGAACAGCGGTGCCGCGCGCAGCGCCGCCAGGTTGCGCAGCACGTTGCCGGCCCCGCCCAGCGCCGTCTCCTCCTTGAGGATCCGCAGCACGGGAATCGGCGCCTCGGGCGAGATCCGCTCGACCACGCCGGTCAGGTAGCGATCCAGCATGACGTCGCCGACGGCCAGCACCTTCACCTCGGCAATCGCCTGGAGCTGCGCGGCCAGATCGGTCATGGAGCGGCGTGGTGTCCTTCGGAGAAGCTTGCGCTGGCCGTCTGGCTAAGGCAAAGCCGCCCGGCTGGCAAGCGAATCCCGGCATCGCCGCCGGGCAGAGGTAAGGGTAAGGGGACGGCACGGCACAATGCGGATCCTGGTGCACGACTACTCGGGCCACCCCTTCCAGGTGCAGCTCAGCCGCTGGCTGGCCAGCCCCGAGGCGGCCGGGCCCGAGGCGGCCGGGCCCGAGGGACGGCCCCATCAGGTCCTGCACCTCTATAGCAGCGCCATCGCCTCGCCGCGCGGTCGACTGCAGCCGGCGCCGGACGACCCGCCCGGCTTCGCCGTCGAGCCGATCGACCTGCCGGCGCCGATCGACAAGTACAACCCGTTGCGCCGCGCCCGGCAGGAGCGCGCCTACGGCCGCCGCCTGGCACGGCGCATCGCCGCCTTCGCGCCCGACGTGGTGCTGTCCGGCAACTGCTCGCCGGCGATCCAGCGCGCGGCCCAGCGCGCGGCGCGGGCGGCCGGCGGCGCACGCTTCGTCTACTGGGTGCAGGACCTCTATGCCGAGGCGGCCGCACCGCTGGCGCGCGCCAAGCTGGGGCCGCTGGCCGGCCCGGCGCTCGCCTGGCTGACCCGCTACGAGGCGCGCAGCATCGCCCGCGCCGACGCGGTGGTGGCGATCACCGAGGACTTCCGCCCGCTGCTGACCGCGCGCGGCGTGCCGACGGAGAAGATCGTCGAGATCCGCAACTGGGCGCCGCTGGACGAGGTCACGCCAAGGCCGCGCGCCAACGCCTGGTCGAGTGCGCAGGGGCTGGGCGAACGCTTCGTCTTCCTCTACGCCGGCACGCTCGGGCTGAAGCACAATCCGGCGCTGCTGGCGGAGCTGGCGGCGGCCTTCGCCGACCGCCCCGAGGTGCGCGTCGTCGTGGTCAGCGAGGGCAAGGGCCGGGCCTGGCTGGAGCAGGCCAAGGCCGAGCGCGGCCTGGACAACCTGCTGCTGCGCGACTTCCAGCCCTACGCGCGGCTGCCCGAGGTGCTGGCGAGCGCCGACGTGCTGCTGGCGATTCTGGAGCCCTTCGCCGGCGTGCTTTCCGTCCCCTCGAAGGTGCTGACCAGCCTGTGCACCGCGCGCCCCCTGCTGGCCGCCATGCCGCCGGAGAACCTGGCCGCCCGCACCCTGCGCGAGGCCGGCGCCGGGCTGGTGACGGCGCCCGACGACATGGCCGGCTTCCTCGCCGGGGCCGAGCGGCTCTACGCCGACGCCGACTTGCGCGCGCGCTGCGCGGCGGCCGGCCGGGCCTATGCCGAGCGCGGCTTCGACATCGCCGCGATCGGCCGGCGTTTCCTCGCGGTGCTGGCGCCGTGACCCGGGCGGGCAAGCTGCTGCGCCTGCTGGCCAGCGCGCAGGGCCGCCGCGGCCTGCTGCAGGGCGTCGCCATGACGGTGGAGCATCGCGCCGCCCTGGCCGGGCTGACCCTCGGCACGGTGATCGACGTCGGCGCCAACAAGGGGCAGTTCACCCTCTTCGCGCTGGAGGCCTTCCCGGCCGCGCGCGTGCTGGCGCTGGAGCCGCTGCCGGAGGCGGCGCAGCGCTTTCGCGCCCTCTTCGCCGACACCCCGCAGGTGCGGCTGATCGCGGCGGCGGCCGGCCGCAGCGACAGCGAGGCCGCACTGCACCTCTCGGCGCGGCGCGACTCCTCCTCGCTGCTGCCGATCGGGCCCGGCCAGACCGAGGTCTTCCCCGGCACCCAGGAGACCGGGGTGCTGCCGGTGCGCCAGGCGCCGCTGGCGACCCTGCTGGCCGGCGAGCCGCTGGACCCGCCGGTGCTGCTGAAGATCGACGTGCAGGGCGCCGAACTGGAGGTCCTGGCCGGCGCCGGCGAACTGCTGGCGCGACTCGACTGGATCTACGTCGAGTGCTCCTACCGGGAGCTCTACACCGGCCAGGCCCTGGCCGGCGAGGTCGAGGCCTTCCTGACCGCCCGCGGCTTCCGCCTGGCCGGACGCCACAACCTCGTCACCGACCCGCGGCACGGGCCGGTGCAGGCCGACCTGCTGTTCCGGCGCGGCGACGCGCCGCGTCACTCGTAACCTCAGCCCGATTTGCGCGCCTGCCGGCGCAGCGCCAGCAGGTGACGGTCGATCAGCCAGCGGAACCAGAGGGTCTGCCAGAGATAGAACTGCAGGCCGAGCCGGCCGTCGCGGAAGCCGCCGCGCAGCAACGCCCGGTAGGCGAAGAGCAGCAGCGCGCGCAGGAACGGCGGCAGACGGTAGTAGAGGTCGCGCTGGGCGCGCTTGCGGCGCACCGGATCGGCGCCCCACTCGCCGGCGATCACGCCGTCGGGCGGCGCGCCACCGCTCTGGCATGGGCTCCGGGCCGCACTCTGGGTCGCACTCTGGGCCGCCGCCTGGGCGGCAAGCTGGCGCGCCTCCAGTTCGGCCCAGCGGCGGTGGCGCGCCTTCCAGGCCGCCAGCGGCCCGCGGATGTCGTCGATCATCGGGTGGGTCAGCCGCGCCGTCGGCCCGTCGACGTAGAAGTGCTGGTCGTAGAGCCGCGTCTCGCAACGCCCGTGGCCGCGCCGGAACAGGCGCAGGTGATAGATCGGGTACATGCCGCCGTGGCGCAGCGGCTGGCCGAGGAAGTGGACCAGGCGCGGAATGTAGAAGCCGACCACCGCGGGCGGCGGCGCCGCCAGCAGACAGCGGATCTCGGCGATCAGCTCCGGCGTCGGCCGCTCGTCGGCGTCCAGGTGCAGCTCCCAGCTTCCGGCCAGCGGCAGCGTGTCGATCGCCCAGTTGCGCTGCGCGCCGTAGTGCTCGAAGGGATGGCTGGTCACCCTGGCGCCGGCCGCGCGGCAGATCTCCAGCGTGCGGTCGCGGCTGCCGGAGTCGACCACGTGCAGGTCGTCGCTGAGCTCGCGCGCCGCCGCCAGGGTGGCGCCGATGGTCGCCTCGGCGTTGAGGGTCAGGATCACCACGGACAGGCTCACGCCGGCAGCTCCCCGGCGAGCCCCTCGCCGATGCTCCCGCCGATGCCCCCGCCGATTACTGCGGCGTAGGCGGCCTCCAGGCGCGGCGCCACCTGCGCCCAGTCGAACTGCGCCGCCGCCTCCCGGGCCGCCGCCGCCAGCGCGGCGCGCCGCGGCGGCGAGTCGAGCAGGCGGCCGAGCGCCGCGCCGAGAGCCGCCGCCTCGGGCGCGTGCACCTCGGCGGCGGCGGCGACCTCACGCCAGATCTGCACCCGGTCGGAGATCACCACAGGGCAGCCGGCGGCCAGCGCCTCGACCACGGCGATGCCGAAGTTCTCGGTGTAGGAGGGCAGCACGAAGGCCTCGGCCGCGGCGAAGGCGCCCTGCTTGGCCGCGCCCTCCAGCGGACCGGGCAGGCTGACCCGTTCGGCCACGCCCAGCGCCTCGGCATCGCGGCGCACGCCCGCGGCCGCGCCGAAGTCCGGCCCGGCCACCACCAGGTGCAGCGCGGGGTGGCGCGCGAGAAGTTCGGCGAAGGCGGGCACCAGCAGGTCCAGGCCCTTCTTGGCGTGCAGCCGGCCGAGGAACAGCAGCACGCGCCGGCCGCGCGCCTCCGGCAGCGCCTGGAAGAAGGACTCCGCCGCGCCGGGCGCGGTCGCGGCCAGGTCCAGGCCGTGGGGCACCACCACGCCGGGCCGGCCGCGCGCCCAGGGCTGCGCCAGGCGCCGCTCCTCCTCGGTGGTGTAGTGCAGGGCGGCCGCACCCTCGGTCACCCGGTCCTGAAAAGCCAGCCCGGCCAGCCGCCGCTTCCAGCGCCGGCGGCCGGCCAGCCAGGGGTCCAGCGTGCCGTGCGGGCGCAGCAGGTAGGGCACGCCGGCGCGCCGGCAGGCGCGGGCCGCCGCCCAGTCGTGGAAGAGGTAGAGCGAATGCAGGTGCACCAGGTCGTAGTCCGCCACCTCGTCCAGCAGCGCGCGCGCCAGCGGCCGGGAGACCGGCCAGATGCGCCCCAGCCGGTGCGCAAAGTAGCGCACCTCGGCGCCGGCCTCCTCGACCGGGCGGTCGAGCGGCACCGCCCGGCGGCCGCCGCGCCGCCAGTCGGTGGCGAAGATGCGCGCCGCATGGCCGCGCGCGCGCAGCACCGCCGCCATCTCCAGCGCCGCGCGCGTCGGCCCGCCCTCGTCCGGCGCCAGGTTCTCGATCACATGCAGAATGCGCATTGCCGCTCCGTCCCCCCGCGACCCCTCTTTGCGGTCCGGCGCCGGCAATTGCAAGCGCCGGCCAAACGGCGTAGGCAAGGCCGCGCCGACGAGGAGCGGCAGGATGTAAGGGCGCGGAACGTGGCGGATGGCGAAGGCCGGAGGCGCCGCCGGGACGGGCGGGACGATGGCCAACCGCCCCGGACGGCGGATGATCCGATGGGACAGCTTCAAACGGAGAAGGTCCGGCGCGTCCTGATCTTCCGCCAGGGCAGCCTGGGCGACACGGTGATCGCCCTGCCGGCGCTGCACCTGATCGCGCGCACCTTTCCGGCGGCCGAGCGGCGGGTGCTGACCAACGCGCCGGTCTCCAGCCTGGCGCCGCCGCTGGCCGCGGTGGTCGGCGACAGCGGCCTGCTGCACGGCAGCTTCGCCTATCCGGCGGGCCTGCGCGACCCGCTGGCGCTGTTGCGGCTGGCCGCCCGGCTGCGCCGCTTCCGGCCCGACGTCACGATCTTCCTGAATTCCGCCACGGACCCGCGGCGGCTGCGCCGCGACGCCGTCTTCCTGCGCCTGGCCGGCGGCGCACCGCTGCTCGGCCTGCCCGGCAGCGCAGAGCTGCGCCGGCATCGCCAACTCGGGCCGGAGCTCTGGGAGTCGGAGGCCGCGCGCCTGGCCCGCTGCCTGGCGCCGCTGGGCACGGCCGCGCCGGAGGACCCGGCCAGCTACGACCTGGCCCTGAGCGAGGCGGAGCGCGGCGCGGCGGCTCGGGCCCTGGCACCGCTGGGCGGCCACGATGTCCTGGCGCTCTGCGTCGGCGGCAAGGTCCAGTCCAAGGATTGGGAGGACGCCAACTGGCAGGCGGCGCTCGACCGGCTCGGCCGGGCACGACCCGAGCTCGCGCTGGTCGCGGTCGGCGCGCCGGACGAGGCCGCGCGCAGCGCCGGGCTGCTGGCCCGCTGGCCGGGCCCCACCCTCAACCTCTGCGGCGCGTTGACCCCGCGCGAGACCGCCGCCGCGCTGGCGCACGCGCGTCTCTACCTGGGGCACGACGCCGGGCCGATGCACCTGGCCGCCGCCGTCGGCACGCCCTGCGTCGCGGTCTTCTCGGCCCGCGCCAAGCCGGGGGTCTGGTTTCCCGCCGGGCCCGGGCACCGCCCGCTCTACAACCGCACCGACTGCTTCGACTGCCGCCTCGAGGTCTGCCTCCGCGAGGCCAAGCGCTGCATCCTCGGCATCACGCCCGACGCGCTCGTCGCCGCCGTGCTGGAGCGGCTGGAGGCCGCCGCGTGAGAGGGCTCGGCAAACGCCTGCGCCGCTGCGCCAGCGGCGCACTGCTGCGGCTGCTCGGGCGCCTCGCCCCGCCGCGCCCGGGACCGCAGCCGGACTTCGCACCGCGCCGCGTGCTGGTGGTCCGCTTCGGCGGGCTGGGCGACGTGGTCTCGGCCACTGCCGTGGTCGAGCGGTTGCGGCAGGATTTTCCAAAGGCCGAGCTTTGGTTTCTCTGCGGGCCGGCCGCCGTGCCGCTGCTGCAGGGCCAGCCCAGCCTCGACCGCGTGGTCGCGCAGCCGCGCCCGAGCTGGCGCGGCGCCTGGGCGGCCCTGCGCCGCTGGCGCCGGCTGGACCTGGACCGGCGCGACCTGCTGGTGCTGCTGGAGGTCGACCTGCTGCAGATCCTGCTGGCCTGGGCGGTGCCGGCGCGCTACCGCCTGGGCTTGGATGCCGGCGGGCGCGGCTTCGGCCTGTCGCTGACCCACCCGGTGGCGCTGCATCCGGCCGGCGCCGGCCCCGACCCGGAGCTGGACGGGCAGTCGGTGGCCGAGATCTTCCAGCGCCCGCTGTTCGCCCTGACCGGCAAGCCCTGGCAGCCGGCGGCCCCGCGCCTGGCCCTCACGGCGGCCGAGCGCGCCCAGTCCTTCAGGGACGGCGACACCCGCCGCGTCGCGCTGCTGCCCACCGGCACCGATCCGGCCAAGCTCTGGCCCGCCGCGCGCTACGCCGCCCTGGCCGAGCGGCTGGCCGCGCGCGGCCTGGAGGTGCTGGTCCTGGCCGGCCCCGACGAGGCCGCCCTGGCCGGAACCTTCGCCGCGCGCGCGCCCTCGGCGCGGCTGGAGATCGCCACGCGCGGCCTGCGCGACAGCCTGGTGCTGCTGGCCGGCTGCGATCTGGCGGTCGGCAACGACACCGGCCCGCTGCACGCGGCCGCCGCCCTGGGGGTGCCCACCCTGGCGCTGTTCGGCCCGACCGCCTGGTGGGCCTACGGCCGGCGCGGCCCGCGCCACCGGGTTCTGATCCCGGCCGGAGCCCCCGACGACTTCGCCGCCTACGACCGGGCGGCGCCGGCGATCACCGGCATCGACCTGGAGTCGGTGGCGGCGGCGGCGCTGGCGCTGCTGGACGGGCCGGAGCGGCTGGGTGCGGCCGATCGCCCTCTGCGCGCCGGGGCCGGTCAAACTGTGCTAAACGCCGTCCGGCCGCCCGGCTAGCAAGGTCTCCTTCGTGCGCGATCTCGTCGTTTCCTATCTCACCACCGCCCTGCTGCAGGTCGCCGGCCTGGCCAGCAGCGTGCTCTCCGCACGCCTGCTGCTGCCGGACGGGCGCGGCGAGCTCTTCGCGGTGCTGCTCTGGCCGCAGGTGATCGCCGGGCTGGCCGGCCTCAGCCTGGGCAACGCCGCCAACTGGCGGGCCGCGCGGCGCACGGCGGGCAGCGCCGAGGCCTTCGTCAAGCTGATGGCAGCCGGCCTGCCGGGGGCCGCGCTGGGCATCGCCATCGGCTGGCTGCTGATCCCGATCTTCATGGCGCAGTACGACCCCGCGCTGGTCCGCCTGGCGCAGCTCCTGCTGCTGGTGATGGTGCCGGCCGAGCTGCTGTTCGGCACGATGATCGGCCAGCTTCTCTCCTTCGGCCGGGTGTTCGCCTGGAACCTGCTGCGGCTGGTGCAGCCGCTGGTCTACCTCGGGCTGATGCTGACCTTCTGGGGCCTGGGCACGGTCAGCGTTCCCCATGTCGCCGTGTCGCACGTGACCGGCGGGGTGGTCGCCGGCCTGATCGCCCTGGTGCTGATCGCGCCGCACCTGCGCCGCGGCCAGGGCCGTCTGGACAGGGGAGAGTTCAAGCAGCTTCTGCTCTACGGCCTGACGGTGCATGTCGGCGTGCTGCTGACCATGGGCATCGGCCAGCTCGACCGCATGGTGCTCTCCGCGCTGCTGCCGGCCGCCGAGGTCGGCTACTACGCCGTGGCCCTGGCGCTGGTCGGCGGCCTCGGCCAGCTCGCCCAGGTGCCGGTGGCGCTGGTCATGCCCAAGACCGCCGTGCAGGCCAGCACCGCCAGCCAGGCCGTGGTGCTGGCGCGCTATGTCAAGTTCACCCTGGTGGTCGCCAGCGTCGCGGCGCTGGGGCTGGCCCTGCTGGCCGAGCCGCTGGTGACGCTGCTGTTCGGCGCCGACTACCTGCCGGGCGCGGCGGCCTTGCGGCTGCTGGCGCCGGGAGCGGCGCTGCTCGCCGTGCAGAACGTCCTGGCCAGCGGACTGCAGGGCGCCGGGCGGCCGGGCGACGCCAACCTCGCGCGGATCGCCGGCCTGGTGGTGCTGGCCGCCGGCCTCGCCCTGCTGGTCGCGCCGCTGGGCATTCGCGGCGCCGCCCTGGCGGTGCTGCTCGGCGCCGCCGCCCAGGTGACGGTCGGGCTGTGGCGGGCCACGCTGCGCCTGGAGATCGGCCTGGCGCGGCTGCTGCTGCCGGACGGCGACGACCTGGCCTATCTGCGCGGGCAGCTCGCCCGCCTGCGGAGGCGCGTGTCGTGAAGCTGCTGATCACCTCCTACCACTTCCATCCCAACCTCGGCGGCATCGAGACGGCGAGCGCCGCCCTGGCCGGCGCCTTCGTGGCGGCCGGGCACGAGGTGGTCCTGGCCACGGCCACGCCGGCCGACCCGCAGACCCCGACGCGGGTGCCCTACGAGGTACTACGCCGTCCCTCCCTCTGGGAGCTGCGCCGGCGGCTGGCCGGGGCCGACCTGCTCTGGCAGAACGGCCTCAGCCTGCGCCTGGCCCGCGCCCTGCCGCTGCGTCCGCGCCCCTGGGTGGTGACCCACCAGGGCTGGCTGGTCGATCCGCGCGGCGCCCCCGACCGCCTGACCCGTCTGAAGGCCGCCAGCCTGCGCTTCGCCACCTCGGTGGCGATCAGCACGCCGATCGCCGGCGACCTGCCGCCGGGCTCGCCGGTGATCCCCAACCCCTACCGCGACGACCTGTTCCGCCTGCGCAACCGGGGGCCGCGGCGTTGGGCGGTGGGCTTCCTCGGCCGCCTGGTCTCCGACAAGGGCGCCGACCTGCTGCTGGAGGCGCTGGCCCTGCTGCCGCCGGAGCTGGCGGACGGCCGCGTGGCGATCATCGGCGGCGGTCCCGAGCAGCCGGCGCTGGAGGCCCGGGCGGCGGACCTGGGCCTGGCCGGGCGGGTGGACTTCCTGGGCGCGCACCGCGACGCGGCGCTGGGCGACCTGCTGAACCAGGTCGAGATCCTGGTCGTGCCCTCGCGCTGGGCCGAGCCCTTCGGCATCGTCGCCCTGGAGGGGCTGGCCTGCGGCTGCGCGCTGGTGGTCTCGCGCCTGGGCGGCCTGCCCGAGGCCGCCGGCCCGGCTCAGGCGGTCTTCGAGAACGATGATGTCGCCGGCCTGCGCGACCGCCTGGCCGAGCTGCTGGCCGATCCGGCCCGCCGCGCCGCCGCCGCCGAGGCCGGCCTGCGCCATGTCGCCGGCTTCACCGCCGAGCGGATCGCCGCGCGCTACCTGGCGCTGTTCGACGAGAGTCTGGAGCGGCGGCGATGAGCGAAACCGCCGCGCCGCCCTTCGTGGTGGCCAGCCACCCGGCCAAGCAGGGCTTCTTCTACCGCGTGCCCCTGGCGGCCCAGAGCTGCGGCCTGCCCGGCGTTTTCCTGACCGGCTGCTACTACAAGCCCGACCGCGGCCTCTGGCGGCTCGCCCGCGCCCTCCCCGGCCTGGACGCCCGCCTGCTGGCGCGGCGCGAGCCGGCGCTGGCCGACTCCCGGGTCGTCTCGCCGGCCGGCCTCTGGCCCGAACTGCTGCCGCGCCTGGGCTTCGGGTTCCCGGCCGCCAACGCCCTGCACGACCGGCTGGCGGCCGGCTGGCTGCGGCGCAACCTGGCGGCCCACCCCGGCCCGGTGGTGGTGCACGGCGCGATCGGCTCGGCCCGCGACACCTTCCAGGCGGCCAAGGCGCTGGGCATGACCCGGGTGCTGGAGGTCACCTCGCCGCCCGGCGGACCGGCCCACGCGGCCGAGGCGGCGCGCGCCTGGGGTCTGTCGCCGCGCGCCGGCGCGACGCAGGGGCGCGAGCTGGCCGAGTTGGCGCTGGCCGACCTGCTGCTGGCGCAGAACCGCTTTTCCGTGCGGCTGCTGCGCGAGCTCGGCGTGCCGGCCGAGCGCATTCTGCTGCTGCCGCTGGGCGCCGACCTGGAGCGCTTCCGGCCACGCGCGGGCGAACGGCGGCCGGGGCCGCTGCGCGTGCTTTTCGTCGGTCACCAGTCCGCCGCCAAGGGGCTGCCGGTGCTGCTGGAGGCCTGGCGCCGCCTGGCGCCGCGCGAGGCCGAGCTGCTGCTGGTCGGGCCGCAGGTCGACGCCAGCGGGCCGCAGATCCACCGCCGCTACGCCGGCTGCTTCACGGACCTGGGCCGCCGGCCGCATGGCGAGCTGCCGGCGCTCTACGCCGACGCCGACCTCTTCGTCATGCCCTCGCCCTTCGAGGGCGGACCGCTGGTGGTGCTGGAGGCCATGGCCAGCGGCCTGCCCTGCCTGGTCAGCGACGCCGCCGCCTCGGTGGTCGAGCAGGAGGAGAGCGGCCTGATCGTCCCGGCCGACGACGTCGAGGCCCTGGCCGCCGGCCTGGCGCGCCTGCTCGACGACGCGGCGCTGCGCGCGCGCCTGGGCGCGGCGGCGCGCGCGGCGGCGGCCGACTACGGCTGGGACAGTCACGCCGCGCGGCTCTGCCGCCTCTACCGCCACCTGGGCGCCGGGCTGGCGCCGGAGCCGCTGATCGACCTCGGCCCGCTGCCGACGCGCGCGGCGCCGTCCGCCAGGTGAGGGCTGCAGGCGCAGCCCGGGAGTTGATGCCGGCGGCCCGGCCCGGTCATAGTCGGGGCGATCCCGCCGGCCCCTGAGGAGTTGAGCCCCGGCCATGGCCGAAATCCTAGCCCTGACGGCGCTGCTGGCCTTTCCCTGCTGGCTGGTCGCCTACCGGCGGCCCGAACTGGTGCCGCTGCTGCTGTTCGCCTGGGTCTGCCTGACCGGCGTGCTCTTCGCCCGCTTCGGCGTCGGCGGTCCCTCGAAGCTGCTGAAGGACATCCTCTTCGTCCTGCCGCTCTACGCCAGCATCTTCCTGCTGCGCCCGCAGCTCCTGCGCGGCCTGGCGGTGACCACGACCATGCTGGTCTGCTTCAGTCTCTTCGCCGGGCTGACGGTGCTGCAGATGGCCAACCCCGGCGTCGCCTCGCCGCTGGTGGCGCTGCTCGGCGCCAAGATCTGGCTGCTCTACGTGCCGCTGCTGCTGGCCGTCGGCGGCGCGCTCAGCGACGAGGCGGCGCTGCGGCGCTTCCTGCGCGGCGCCGTGGTCGTCAGCCTGCTGGTCTACGGGGTCGCGCTGCTGCAGCTCCTGCTCACCCTGACCATCGGCTACGAGGCGGCGATCACCCTGTTCCACGGCGGCGCGGCCAAGGCCGCCACCCAGAACTTCGCCAACTTCGGCCAGGGCACCTTCTTCGGCCGCATCCCGGCTACCTTCGCCTCCTCGGCGGAGTTCTACGGCTTCTGCGGCATCGGCCTGGCGATCTGCTACGCCGCCCTGCGCTTCGAGCGGGCCCGACGCTGGCGGCTGCTGGCGATCGCCGGCCTGGTGATCGGCTGCATCGCCTACGTCACCTCCGGCAGCCGCGGCGCGCTCCTGTTCATCCCGCTGCTGCTGTTCGCCACCATGCTGCTGGAGCGCCGCGCCGGCGCCGGCCTGGCGGTGCTGGGCCTGGCGGTGCCGGCGGTGCTGGTGGTCGCCGCCGCCATCGGCCTCAACCTCGCCGGGCTGGCGCAGACCACCGCCGGGCTGGCGCGCTTCTACAGCGTCAATCTCGGCCTGGCGGAGACCTGGCAGCTCATCAGCGAGGCACCGCTCGGCCAGGGCACCGGCTCGGGCACCCTGGCGACGCGCTATGTCGCCGAGGCCGACGCCTTCGGCGAGCGCAAGTTCTTCGAGGGGATGTATTCCAAGGCGGCGATGGAGTTCGGCATCGCCGGGCCGCTGCTGATGCTCGCCGTCTTCCTGTCGCTGGTCGGCGCCGGCCTGGGCGCCCTCGGGCAGTGCCGCGATCCGCGCCTGGCCGGCGTCGCCGCCGCGCTGCTCGCCTGGATCAGCGTCAACGTCGCCTGGTCGCTGAAGGGCTGGATCCTCGACCTCGACCCGACCAACGTGGTGTTCTGGATCTTCGCCGGCATCCTGTTGCGCCTGCCCAGCCTGGCCACCGCCCAGGCGCCGGCGCGGACGCCGAACCAGCATCCCTTCCTGGCGCAGCTGCGCGTCGAGCCGACGATCCTGCGCCCGCCCGGCACGCGCGAGAGCAGATTGTGATCGTTTGGCCCCACAGCGTGGGTCCGCCGATCGCAAGAAACCTGCTCTAAACCAAAAGATTAGAGTGATTTTTCGCGACCGGCGGAACCGCTGCGCGGTTGCCTACGGTCGCAAATCGCTCTCCCCCGTCTGCCGACGATCCGCCCGGTCGCGCGCCCAATCACGCGTCCGGTCACGCGTCCGGTCACGCGGGCACAGCGCCGCCAGCGCCGCCTTCAGCCCGACCAGGTCGGCGGCGAAGCCCCAGGCCGCCACCCGCTCGGCGCTGCGCCGGCCCATCTCCGCGGCGCGCCGCGGGTCGGCCAGCAGGTCGCCCAGCCGCGCCGACAGGGCCGCGGTGTCGCCCACCGGGACGACGTAGCCGGTCTCGCCGTCGCGCACCAGATCGGCGGCGCTCCCCACCTCGTCGCTCGCCAGAACCGCGGTGCCGGCCGCCATGGCCTCGTTGACTACCAGGCCCCAGGGCTCGGTCTCCGAGGGAATGATCAGCACCTCGGCCAGGCCGTAGAGCGCCGGCAGCTCGCCTTGATTGCGGAACCCCAGCAGGCGCACCCGCGCATGCAGTTCCAGCTCCGCGATGCGCCGCTCCACGGCGCCGCGCAGGGCGCCGTCGCCGGCGATCACCAGCACCGGGTCGCGGGCCAGCGCCGGCCCGTCGAGCCCGGCCAGGGCCTCGAGGGCATCGAGCGGACGCTTGCGCCCCATCAGCTTGCCGACGAACAGCACCACCGGGCGCGCCCCGATCCCCAGCTCGGCGCGCAGGGCCGCCTGCTGCGGCGCGGCGGCGGCGGCCTTGGCGGCGAAGGCGGCGTCGTCGACCGCGTAGGGCATGGCGAAGAGGCGCGCGTCCGGCACGCCCCAGCCGCGGTAGTGGGCGGCGTTGTGGCTGCCGATCGCGAGAAAGCCGTCGGCCAGCCGCGCAACCAGCGCCACCACGCCGCGCCGCGCCGTCTGGCGCAGGCCCGGCTGCCGCGGCCGGCCACGATCCCAGACCTCGTCGCGCAGCAGCACCGTGAGGCCGAGCGCCTTGGCCGCCGCCATGGCCAGCAGGTGGTGCGGACGCGCATAGCCGTGCACCCACAGCGCGTCGAAGCGCCCGCGCTGCAGCGCGCGGATCAGGCCGTAGGGCCAGGGCCAGAGATTGCCCAGGCGCCGGTTGCTGCCCAGGGTCGGGAGGAAGCGGTGGTCGTAGCCTTCGAGCAGCGGCGTGTCCCAGGCGACCTGCCGCCCGAAGCCGGGGTCGTGATAGCCGCTCAGCGAAATGGCGCTCTCGAAGAAGACCTCCAGCTCGATCGCCGGGTCGGCCGCGATGCGGGCCAGCAGCGGCGCCTGGTACTGGATCGGGTGGCTGACCAGGTAGGCGACGCGCCAGGGGCGTTGGGCGGCGCCGTCGCTCACGCCCAGCCCTCCGGCAGGCCGCTGGGCCGGCGCAGCAGGCCGCCGAGGCGGCGCCAGGCCAGGGTGGCGGCGACCCCGGGCTCGGCGCCCAGGCGCAGCTCGCGCGCCAGCCGCTGGACGGCGCCGGGATTGTCGGGAAAGAGGCCGCGCCAGTCCGCCAGCAGCCGGGCATAGGTGCGGCCCGGCCGATGCAGCGGGTGCGCCGGCAGGCGCGCTTCGGGCAGTCCCAAATCGGCGAGCAGCGCCAGGAACACGCCCAGCGGCCGCCGCAGGCCGGCGCGACGCGCCAGGCGCGCCAACTCCGCGGCGTCGATCCCGGGGCCGGCACCGGCCAGCCAGCGGTAGGCGTCGAGCAGCTTCTTCACGGCATAGGGTCCGAACTTGTCCTTGGCGGCGTTGCTCGCCAGCAGCAGGAAGAGGTGGGTGGGCGCCGGCGCCAGCACCGGCAGGTCCCCCAGCGGCCGCGCCGCCGCAAAGAGCGCGGCGGCATCCAGCCCCCGCTCCAGCGGCCAACAGTCCGGCTGGACGTGCAGGTCCAGGTTGACCGCGCCGTCGGGCGAGGCGAAGGGCTGGAAGGAGGCGCGGCTGAGAAACCCCCAGGGCTTGGCCGGCAAGGGCCGGAAGCGATAGCCCAAGCGCGACAGGCGGGCAAGCAGGGGCTGCAGCTCGGCGCCGTGCAGCAGGATGTCGAGGTCGCCCGACCAGCGCAGCGCCGGCGCCGGATAGAGCCACTGGGCGGTGACGAAGCCCTTGAGCGCCACCGCCGCGACGCCGGCCTTGCGGATCTCGGCCAGGCACTGGGTCTGGCGGGCCAGCCGGAAGCGTGCCGCCAGCGCGTCCTGGCGCACCGCCGCGGCCGCGACCCCGGCGGCCGGACCGGCCAGCTCCGCGGCAAGGGCCGCGCCGAGGAAGCTTGGCAGCCGCGCCGCGGCGGGCGCGTCGGCCCAGGCCGGCGGCAGAAGCGCCGAAGCCGGCGCGGCGGCCGCTTCGGGAGCCTGCGGCGCGGGGGGGCTCACCGCGCTCAGGCCTGGAGGAAGCGGCGCTCGGTGCCGTCGAGCACCAGGGCCGTCAGGCGGCCGCCGTAGACCGCCCCGGTGTCGATGCCGATGCGATTGTCGCGCTCCACCGGCTCCGGCCCGGGCGTGTGGCCGTGCACCACCACCTTGCCGAAGTCGGCGCCGGATTGCAGGAAGGGATAGCGGATCCAGATCAGGTCCTCCGGATCCTGGGACTCCAGGTCGACGCCGGGGCGCACGCCGGCATGGACGAAGAGGTAGTCGCCCTCCGCGTGGCGGACCGCCAGCGCCTCGAGGAAGCGGCGATGGGCCGGCGGCAGCGCCTCGGCGAAGCGGCGCGCCAGGAAGCTCAGCCGCGCCTCGCCGCCCGGCGGCTCCTCGTCGATGTCGATGCCGTAGCTGGCCAGGGTGGTGTCGCCGCCGTTCATCAGCCAGGTCACGCCGCTGTCGGGGTCGGCGAGGAAATCGAGCAGCAGGGCCTCGTGGTTGCCCTTGAGGTAGACCGCCTCGAAGCCCGGCGGCGGCCCGGCGGCGAGCTGCGCGACCACCCCGGCGGAGTCCTGCCCGCGGTCGACATAGTCGCCGAGGTAGACCAGCACCCGCCGGGTCGCCGCCGCCGTCTCGGCGTCGGCTTGGATCGCGCGCTCCAGGGACCGCAACTGGTCGAGCTGGCCGTGGATGTCGCCGATCGCGTAGACGCGCGTGTCCGCCGGCGTCGCGGCTGCGGGACGCCGGCTGCGCGGCTCCGCCCAGCTCCACAACCTGGCGATCGACATGTCCGGCCCTTTCCTGCCTTCCCCTCCAAGTATGGGAGGTCGCGGGCGTCGGATAAAGGGCCGGCCGAGCGCGACGGGCAAGGACCTTCTGCGGGACGGACCGACGGCGGGAAGCCGCCTACTGCGCGGCCGTGCTTTCCCAGTGCTGGCGCCCGCCCTTGTTGTCCAGGTAGTTGACCAGGGCCGCGATGACGCCGCGATCGTAGCGCCGGCCCATCTCCTCCATCAGCTCGCCCAGCGCCTGATCGACCGGCAGGCCGGGGCGGTGGGCGCGGGCACTGACCATCGCCACGAAGGCGTTGGCCACCGCCAGGATGCGCGCGGTCGGCAGAATCGACTCGGGGCCGAGTCCCTGCTCGCCGGCGCCGTCGATGCGCTCCTGCACCTGGTTCAGCGTCTCGACCACCGGGCCGTCGAAGGAGACGCCGGCCAGCAGCTCGGCGCTGGCGTTCATGCAGGCGCGGATCTTGGCACGCTCGGCCTCGCTCAGGGCGCCCTCGCGGGTCAGCAGCTCCTCGGGCACCAGGATCTTGCCGATGTTCATCAGCAGCCCAGCCACCCGGGCCGTCTCGGCCTGGGTCTCGTCCAGCCCCATCTCGCGCGCCAGGCGCTGGGCCAGCTCGCCGACCAGGTGCGAATGGTCGGCGGCGTAGGGGTCGCGGCGGTCGACCACGCTGACCAGGGTCATGATCAGGGCGTCCAGGGTCGACTCGCGCCGGGCGCGTTCGCGCAGCTCGGCGGTGACGTCGCGCTCGACCACCAGCACGCCGCGCGGCAGGTCGGTGCCCGACGGCACCGGCACGTGGTCGGCCAGGTAGATGCGGCGGCCGCCCTCCACGGCGGGGTCGCCCTCGATGCGCAGCACGTCGCTGACCCGCTCGTTCTCCTCCAGCGCGCGCTCGGCCAGCGCCAGGGTGCGCGCCGCCGCGGCCGAGCCCAGGATCGCCGTCAGCGACTTGCCGATCATCTCCTCGGCGCGCATGGCGACCCGCTCGGCCGCGCGGGCGTTGGCGAAGCGCACACGGCCGGCGTCGTCGAGGATCAGGATCGCCGTCGGCTGGTTGTCGGTGACCACCTGCAGCAGGTGGCGTTCGCGCTCCAGATCGGCCGCCGCCTTGGCGTAGAGCCGGGCGGATTCGGCCGCGCGGCGCGAGGCGCCATGGCGCCAGACCAGCAACAGCGCCACCGCCACCAGGCCGAGGGCCAGCAGCAGACCGATCAGCAGCCGCTCCGCGCGGGCGTCGATCGCCGCGAAGGCGACCGCCCGGTCCACCTTGGCCACCAGGGTCCAGTCGGTGCCCGGCACCGCGCGGCCGGTGGCCAGCACCGGCGTGCCGGCGTAGTCCTCGGCGGCCCGGAAGGCGCCGGGCTGCGCCACGGCCTCGGCGGCGGCCAGTCCGGCGGTCTCGCGGTCGAGCCGACGGCCCAGCGCCGGCGTGCCGTCGGCCAAGGGGGTGAGATACTCCAGCGCCGCGCCCTCGGCCCGCACCAGCAGCAGCTCCAGGCCCGCAACCCGCACGCCGGGCTGGCGCAGGCGCTCGACCAGGGCGGCGGCGGCCGGGCGGCGGCCGACGACACTGCCGACCGGCGCCGCGCCCGCGTCGGCCTGCAGGCCGGACACCGGCGCGGCCAGGGTCAGCAACAGGCCGAGATCGGGGTCGGCCGAGAGCTCCAGAAGCGTGCCCTCGGCCGGCGGCGCCAGCCGCGGCGCGGCGAAGCGCTCGGTGGCCACCAGCGGGCGGCCCTGGGCGTCGAGCAGCGCCAGGCCCGTCGGGTTCGGCAGCTCGACGTTGGCGCGCAGCTCCTCGGCCAGGCGCGGCGCCTCGTAGCCGGCACGCTCGGCGGTCAGCGTCAGCAGGCTGCGCAGGTACTGGATCTGGCCGGGCCCGTCGGTCACCGCGCCAAGCTCGCCCTCGACCATGGCCAGCTCTGTCAGCAGCAGCTGCACGCTGGCGTTGCCTGCCAGGGCGCTGATCTCGCGTCGCTGCGCCGCCACCCACTGCGCCACGTCGTCGGCCCGGCTGTCGGCGATCAGGCCCAGGCGGTCCTGCCAGGCGCGCAGGTCGCGGGCCCGCTCCGAGTCCACGAAGTTCATGATCGCCGCCACGCCCAGCGCGCCGGCCAGCAGCAGACCACCGGCCAAAGCCGGCAGGCGCCAGTTCTTCCACCAGGAGGTCTCCAGGGACTCCGGGTCGGTCGGCGCGGGCGAGGCGGAGGGGGAGGAGTCAGTCACGGGGCCAGAATCGTTAGCGCTCGGGATCTCATGGATTGGAGGCATCGGCCAGACAGCCGGTCCGGTCAAGACGCAAGCGCTGCTTTCGTCCCGGCCGTTGGCGTTGAAGGGTAGCTTAGGCACCCCCGCTTAAGGGAGTATTAAGCGGCGGTGCGGCAACTTTAGTGGTAGGCCCGTTCCGGGTGCGGCCCGCGTGCTCCCGGGGCCGACCGCCCGCCGCCAACCGCGGACGACACGATGCTTCGGAGACGCAGGATGCGCTCTTCCCTCCTTTCCCCCCGCCTCGCCCTCACCGCACTGCTCGGCGGCCTCGCGCTGGGCGCGACGACACTCGCACCGGCGCGGGCCAGCGACGCGATCAGCAGCTACCCCACCATTTTCGGGACCCAGGAGGCGCGCTCCAGCAACATCTCCATGTTCCCGAAGTGGCAGGGCGCCCTCGAGCGCTACTTCGACGAGATCGAGCGGCCGAACGACTGCAGCCCCGGGATCTTCAGCGAGTGCCTGCTGCAGGACTGGCAGACCTTCCTCGACCGGCAGCAGGGCAGCGACCCGATGAGCCAGGTCGCGGCGGTCAACGACGAGATGAACGAGCAGCGCTACATCATCGACCCGCGCAACTGGGGGGTCGAGGACTACTGGGCCACGCCGCTCCAGTTTCTCGACAAGCACGGCGACTGCGAGGACTACGCGATCGCCAAGTTCATGTCGCTGCGCGCCCTCGGCTGGCCCAACGAGTCCATGCGGATCGTCGTCCTGAAGGACATGAACCTCGATATCATGCACGCGGTCCTGGTGGTCTATCACGAGGGGCGCGCCCTGGTGCTCGACAACCAGATCGACCAGGTCATGCCGGCCGAGAAGATCCGCCATTACCGCCCTATCTACTCGGTCAATGAAGAGTCCTGGTGGCTGCACCGCTCCTGACCGGTCACGCAGGCGGCGAAGTCCGTAGGAATACGGATCAGGCGCAGCTTGCATGAGCGAACGGCGCGGAGTAGGGCTCTGCGGAGACGGCACCGCGGGACCGGGGCTGAACGGGAGGGCCGCGGGCGCGATGCCAGGAATCCGGGGGGCGGGGCGACCCATGGGGCGGGGGCTGTCTGCTCACATCTCAGACAACGAGAGCCTGCTCGCCGGCGCTCTGCGGGTCGGCGACGTGCTGGTGATTCTGCTGACCGGCTACATCGCCTGGCTGCTGCGCAGCGGCGGCGCATTCGGCCTCGAGACGCTCAACTCCTTCTATCTCGCAGGGTTTCTGCTGGCCGGCTTGCTGGTCGCCAATGGCATGCACCTGATCGGCGCCTATGACCGCGCGGTGCTGCGCGACCCGCTGCGGCTGGTCGCGCGGGGCGCCGCCGCCTGGCTGATCGTCGCGCTGGCGCTGGTGCTGCTCAGCGTCCTGACCAAGACCAGCGTGCAATACTCGCGCCTCTGGTTCGGACTGTGGATCGCCCTGGGCCTGGGCGGCCTGCTGCTGCTGCGCGCCCTGGCCTGCGCCCAGATGGCGCGCTGGAAGCGACAGGGACTGGCCGGCCGCCGGCTGGCGATTCTCGGCCAGGGGGCGATGGCGCGGGACCTGGCCCAGGAAATCGCCCGCGCGCCCGGGACCAGCGTCACGGTGGTCGGGCTGATCTCCACCGGCCAGGAAGCCGGCGCCCCGCCGCCGGCGGCGGGGCTGCCGACCCTCGGCCCGCTCGATCGCCTGCCCGAGCTGGTCGCCGCCCATCGGCTGCAGGAGGTCGTGCTGGCCGTGCCCTGGCAGGACGAGACGACGCTGAAACGCGCCTTGGCGGCGGCGCGCGGCCTGGCGCTGGACCTGCGCCTCGCCCCGGAACGGCTGCTCGGCGACATTCCGGTGCATGGAGTCTCCACCGTGCTGGGGCTGCCGATGCTCGACCTCTGGCGCCGGCCGCTGTCGACCTGGGACCTGGTGGTCAAGGCGATCGAGGACCGCGTGCTGGCGAGCCTGTTCCTGCTGCTCGCGGCCGTGCCGATGGCGCTGATCGCCGTGGCGATCCGGCTGGACTCGCCGGGGCCCGTCCTGTTCCGCCAGCGCCGCGCCGGCTTCGGCTCCGAAACCTTCGAGCTGTTGAAGTTCCGCAGCATGTACGTGGACTGCGACCCCGACGGCCGCGTGCCGCAGGCCCGCCGCAACGACCCGCGGGTCACCCGGGTCGGACGCATCCTGCGCCGCACCAGCCTGGACGAGCTGCCGCAGCTCTTCAACGTGCTGCGCGGCGAGATGTCCCTGGTCGGTCCGCGCCCCCACGCCGTCGAGCACGATTCGCACTATGCCGCGGCGCTCAGCCAGTACCTGTCCCGCCACCGGGTCAAGCCCGGGCTGACCGGCTGGGCGCAGATCCACGGCCTGCGCGGCGAGACCGACACGGCCGAGAAGATGCGCCAGCGCGTCGCGCTCGACCTCTACTACATCGACAACTGGTCGTTCTGGCTCGACCTCAAGATCCTCTGCCTGACGCCCTTCACCCTGCTGCTGCAGGACAACGCCTACTGACGCGCCGCCGGCGCCGCAGGACCGCATGGACCGCCTCGTCTTCGTCTGCTTCATCGCGCTCGTCGCCGTCGCCCCGGTGCCCTTCGGCGGCGCGCCGCACCTGGCGCAGGCCGGTCTGGGCCTGGCCGCCGGGCTGCTGGCGCTCGCCTTCGCCGCGGCCGAGCTGCGCCGGCCAGGCCGCATCGGTCCGCCGGCGGCGCGGACCTGGTGGCTGGTCGCCGGCTTCGCGCTGCTGCTGGCCTGGGGGCTGGCGCAGAGCCTGCCGCTCTGGCCGGAGGCCGCGCGCCCGCCGGCCTGGCGGCTGGCGGGGGCCGGGGGCGGCGCCGGCCTGACGCCCGACGCGGCGGCGGCCGGCGACGTGCTGCTGCGGCTGCTGGCGAGCGCGGCGGTGTTCTGGCTGGCGCTGCACTACGGCCGCGACTCCCAGCGCGCGCGGGTCCTGCTCTGGAGCCTGATCGCCAGCGCCACGCTGATCGCCGCCTACGGCATGGTGATGCAGTTCAGCGGGCTCAAGCTGGTGCTCTGGTGGCCGCGCGACGTCTTCGGGGATTCGGTGACCGGGACCTTCGTCAACCGCAACCACTTCGCCACCTACGCCGGCCTGCTGGGCGTGGCCGCGCTGGCGGTGCTGCTGCGCCGCCTGAGCGCGATCGGCGGCGAGGGGCTGGGCCTCGGCCAGCGGCTGGCCCTGACGGTCGACAGCCTGGGCCGCAGCGGCTGGGCGGCGCTGACGGCGACGCTGCTGCTGCTGGCGGCCGTGCTGCTCAGCGCCTCGCGGGCCGGCACGGTCGCCAGCCTGGTCGGCCTTCTGCTGGTCTTCCTCGGCTTCATGGCGCGGCCCGGGGCGCGGCCGCTGCCCTGGCTGGCCGGACTGGCCGCGCTGCTGCTGGTGGCGACCGGCGGCCTGGCCCTGGTCGGCGAGACGCTGCTGCTGCGGGCCGGCGACGGCGGCGCGCTGGCGGGCCGTCTGGAGGTGACACACGCCAGCCTGGCCGCCTTGGCCGAGCGGCCGCTGAGCGGCTTCGGCCTGGGCAGCTTTCCGGCGCTGTTCGAGAGCTTCCGCAGCCCGGCCCTGGCGCAGGACGCCAGGCCCTACCTGCACGCCCACAACACCTATGTCGAGTTGGCCGCCGAGGCCGGCTGGCCGGCCTTCCTGCTGCTCCAGGCGCTGCTGCTGGGCTGCGCCTGGCGGTGCTGGCGCGGTCTGCGCCAGCGCCGCCACGACTGGCTTTACGGTCTGATCGCCCTGGCCGCCGGCGGCGTGGCGGCCGTCCATGCTGCCTTCGACTTCTCCCTGCAACTGCCCGGCGTGACCTTTCCCCTGGCCGCGCTGCTCGGCCTGGGCGTGGCCCAGTCCTGGCGGCATGAGCCGGGCGGTTCCGCCTCGTCGGGGCACCGCCGCGCGCGATCCCATCGGTCGGATCGCCAGGAGTGGGACCGGCCGGTCGGGGTCAGTCTTGCGCCCGCGGCACCGTCAGCAGGGCATCGAGACGGGCCAGGAGATCCGGCCGCTCGGCCAGCAGCCGGCGCAGCAGCGCCCGGCGATTGGCGCCGCTGACCGTCTCCAGTAGCCGCTGCGGATCGATCTCCGCCGCCAGCGCGACCTGCGCGCCGAGCAGGCGGCGGCTATCGGGGTCCAGGCGCGGCCAGGCGCCGAGCCCCAGGCGTACGCGCGCGAACAGCGGCGCGGGCGCCGCCGGCGCGACCGCGACCGAGCGCGCGAAGGCCCGCGCGAAAGCCGGGCCGGGACCGTCCAGTTCCAGGCGCAGCACGGCGAGCTGAAACCAGGCGTAGCCGAGCGCGGGGTTGCGCGCCACGGCGGCCTCGTGCGCCCGCGCGGCCGCTTCGCGCAAGCGCCGCCGTTCCGCCTCCAGGGTGGTGGCCCGGGCGGCCGCCAGGCGAAGCTGGCCGAGCCGCTGGTAGAGGCGGGCGCTGGCATGCCAGTCGAGCGCCGCCTCGTGCGCCCGGATCGCCGGCGCCAGCTCGGGCAGGACCAAGCTCTCCCCCGCCGCCAGGCGCGCGACCAGCGTCTCGTGCGGCAGCACCAGACCGGCGGCGACGACGCGCGGCACCGCCAGGCCGAGCAGCGCCACGCCGGCCAGCAGAGCGACCACGGCGGCCAGCCGCGGCCGCCGCCGGCCGGACGAGCCGGCCCGGTCTGCCCGGTCTGCCCGGTCCACTTGGTCCGCTTGGTCCGCCTGGCCCGCGTTTCCGCGGTCGCCGAGGGACCGGCCCGGGGAGGAAAACGACGCGACCACGCTGCTCAGCTTGTGTAATAGCGCTGGTAGGACTTGTGGTAGTAGTACTTCGAGTCCGCGTAGTGATACTGGGCGTGCTTGCGCACATCGACGTAGGTCATCACCACGCCCGCCAGCTTCGCGCCGGACTCCAGCGCCAGCTTCAACCCGGCCTTGGCGGCGTCGCGCTTGGTCTTCTCCCAGCGCACCAGATAGACCGTGGCATCGGCTTCGCGCAGCAGCGGCAAAGCGTCGGACACCGCCAGCACCGGCGGCGTGTCGATGATCGTAAGCTGGAACTCCTTTTCCAGCGCCTGCAGCAACCGGTTCATGCGCGGCGAGGCCAGCAGCTCGACCGGCCGATGCTCGCCGGAGCCGGCGGTGATGAAGTGCAGCCCCGTGCGCTCGTCGAAGCCGATGATGTCGTCGAGCTGCGCCACGCCCGCCAGGTAGTCGCCGAGTCCGAGGCAGGTGTCGAACCCGAGGGCCGGGCCGATCGAAGGATGGCGCATGTCGGCGTCGACAACGATCACCTTGCGGCCGCCGCGTGCGGACTGCGCGGCGAGGGAAAGAACGGTGGAGGACTTGCCCTCGCTGGGCACCGAGGAGGTGATCAGCACGCTGCGCGGCGGCTGGTCGGGGTTGCACAGGGTGATCCCGGTGCGCAGCGAGCGGACCGCCTCGGCGAAGTGGGAGCCTTGACTCTCCAGCGCCTGGAGGTGCGGCGACTCGCCCTTGCGCAGCCGCACCAGCGGCAGCATGCCGAGGCCGGGCAGGCCGGTCTGGCTCTCGATCTGGCGCAGGCTGCGGAAGCCGCTGTCCACCAGCTCGAGCACCAGGGCCAGGCCGATGCCCAGCACCAGCGCCGCCATGGCGGCGGTGGCCACGATCATCGGCTTGTTGGGATAGAAGGCGCCGCCGGGCGCGGTGGCGCGGTTGATAACGCGGGCGTCGGCGCGCACCGGCGCCTCCTCCTGCAGGTCCACCTCCTGCAGGCGCTGCAGCAGCGCCTCGTACTGCTGGCGCGCGACCTCCACCTGGGTCTCGAGCTGGCTCAGCTCCACGTCGGCCGCCTGGGTCGTCTGCAGCTCCTCGCGCAGCCGCTCGACCTCCGACTGAAGGCTGGCCTCGCGGGCCTGGGCGATCTCCAGCTGGTTGCGCAGGTTGCTGGCGATCTTGGCGATCTCGTCGCGGACCCGCGCCTGCAGGTCGGCCAGCTCGGCGCGGGCGTTGATCATCCGCGGGTGCTTCGCGCGAAACTGGCTGCTCAGCTCGGCGATCTTGCGGTTCAGCTCGATCTCCTGCAGCCGCAGCTCCTGAATCAGCGGCGAGTTGACCACGCCGCCGGCCTGCTCCAGCTCGTCGGGGTTGTTGAGCAGGCGGCGCACCTGGTTGTAGTTCGCCGCCGCCTCGCTGCGCGCCGCGCGGGCCTGCGCCAACTGCGGCTCGAGCTGCGCGAGCTGGCGCGCCGGCAGCAGTTCGCCGCCGATCTCGGTCACGCCGGCCTCGCGCCGGTAGCTCTCGAGCTGGCGCTGCGCCTCCAGCACCGCCTGCTGCGACTGCGCGACCTGGCGCTGCAGGAACTCGGCCGCCTCCAGGGTGCCCTGCGACCGCTCGCTCTGCAGGCTCTCGATGTAGATCGCCGCCGAGGTATTGGCCGCCAGCGCCGCCATCTCGGGGTCGCGCGAGACATAGACGATCGAGACGACGCGGCTGTTCTGGCTGGCGTCGACGGACAGCCCGTTGAGATAGGCGCCGGCCAGCCAGTCGAGCATCGCCGGATTGTCGGCCGGGTCCTCCACCGCGACCTGCGCCGGCGGCTCGATCGGCGCCGGCGGCGTCGCCAGGCCGACCTGGGCGAGCAGCCCGCGCGCGGCGCGGCTCAGGCTCTCCAGCGCGCCCGGGCGGGGCGCGCGGAGCTGCGGGTTGTAGAGGGGGCTCTGTTCGAGATCGAGGCGCAGCACCGCTTCCTTGGCCAGCTCGCGCGAGCCGATCACCTGGGCCTCGGTGCGGGTGGTCATCCAGTCGGTCGGCATGGAGCGCACCACCTCGGGCGCGTTCACCAGGTTGCGGCGGTCCGGCTCGATGATGAGCTCGGCCTCGGCCCGGTAGAGCGGGACGAGCCGGCTGACGTGGAACAGCGCCCCGAGCGTGACCACGGCGAGCAGCGCGAGGATCATGAACTTGCGCCGGCGCAGCGCGCCGAGCAGGCCGCGCAGGTCCAGCCCGCCGCCGGGCGGCTCGCTACCCCAGCCGCCGCCGTGCCCGCCGCCGTAGCCGCCCTGCTGCGCGGGGCCGGCCGCCGGCGCCTGGGCGCGGCCGCCCTGCTCCTTGATGCTGAAGGGGTCTGCGCTCATGCCCTGCCCGCTGTCGGTGACCCGCTCGTCTCGCCCCGGCCCTGCGGCTGACGCCCCGTGGCGGCCGGACGCTCCTTGCGGCCGCGCCCCTGCGCGGCGGACCCGGCACGATTATGGCCGAGCGCTAGTAAAAAAGCCATGAAGTCTCCAATGCGCCGCCGGCCGCGACCAGAACCGCGCTGTCTGCTCCTCACGATCAGAAGAAACGCCGCTCGATCTCGATGGTATCCCCCGGAAAGATCAAGGCGTTCTCACCGACTTCCATTTCCGTCGTCCCCTCCGAGTTCTGGCGGATGAGCTGCATGGAGGAGGTGCTGGCGCGGCGGGTGTAGCCGCCGGCCAAGGCGACGGCCTGCCGCACGGTCATGCCGGGCTGATAGGGATAGCTGCCGGGCTCGTTGACCTGGCCGAGGATGAAGAAGGGGCGGTAGTTCAGCACCTCGACGTTGACGCTGGGATCGACCAGGTAGTCGCGGTTGAGAGCCGTCTCGACCTGCGTGCGCAGCTCCTCGATGGTCCGGCCGGCCGCCGGCACCGTGCCCAGCAAGGGAAAGGTGATGTTGCCGCTGCCGTCGATCTCGAACTCGCCGGACAGATCGGGATGACCGAAGACATTGACCTGCAGGCGGTCGCCCGAGGCGAGCTGATAGGTCTCCGCGATGCGGTCGAGCGCGGCCGCCTCCGACTGCGCGGGAGTGTCCTCGGCCACAGGCTCCTGGGCGGCCGGGCGAGAGGGCTCGGCACAGGCCAGCGTCAAGGTCGCCAACACCAGTGGCCCATAACGAAGGGCGGATCGGATCCATGCAATCGCAAAGCTCATGGTTCGCCTCGATCGTCCTGGTCTCGTGCCGTCTCTCCGGTGACCCTGGCCGGCGCCCACTGATGATACGCAGCCGGCGGCCGGAGTGTCCGCCCGCCGCGGCGCCCGTGCGGCGTCAGTACTGCAACCCGACCCCGAGGGTGACGGTGTTGCTGGTGAAGTCGGCGTCGGGCGCCGAGGAGTCGCGCACCTCCAGTTCATACGCCAACTCGGCAGAGGCGTATTCATTGATGAGATAGATCAGCCCGACCCGCGCGCCCAGGTCATCGTCGTCGCGGTCGGTGTCCTCGAAGGTGCTGCTGGTGTAGCGCACCCCCGAGTTGAGCAGCAGGTCGTAGCGGATCTCGTAGTCGAGACCGAGGCTGACCGAGGTGTCGGTGCTGGCCGAGGCGCCGGCGATGGTGGTCTGGCTGACGCTGCGGCCGGCGCCGAGGCTGAGGGTGAGCTGGTCGGTCGCGTTCCAGATCACCTCGGCATCGACGGCGAAACCGCTGGCATCGTCGAAGCGGTCGTCCTCGAAGCTCTGGCTGCGGTAGCCGACGCCGATCTCGGCATAGCTCACGCCGCTGACGTCGTAGCCGAGGCCCGCCAGCACCTGCCAGCCCTCGTTGTCCTGCAGGAAGCCGTCCTCGTCGCGCTCCTGGTCGTAGCGCACCCAGTTGTAGGAGGGCTCGACGAAGACCTGCACGCCGGGGCTGAACTCGTAGCCGGCGCGCAGACGCGTGTCGTACTCGAAGCGGTCGCGGAAGATCCCCGGCACCCGGCCGTTGTCGTCGAAGGTCAGGTCGCGCGCGCTGCTGCCGAGCAGAAAGCGCAGGTCGCTCAGCTCGTACTCCACCGCGGCCTCGCCGGAGACCTGGTCGTACTCGGTCACGGCCGAGGCCGCCCCGGCGCTGTCGGGATCGCTGCGGTCCTCGTGCAGGCGCGCCCAGGCCGCCTCGCCGCGCAGGCGCAGCCCCTCGGTGACCTCGTAGGTGCCGCCGCCGGCGACCTCCAGGTCCTCGAAGTCGTTGCGGTCCTCGTTGAGATAGCGCCGCAGCGCCGCTCCGGTGCGCAGGAAGAGGAGGTTGACCTCGTCGTCGAAGCGCAGCTCCAGCTCCGGCGCCGCCTCGACGAAGAAGTCGGAGGTGGTGTCGTCCTCGGTCCGGTAGACGTTGTCTTCCCAGCCGCTGGTAAGCCGCAGGCGCGGGAACAGCAGGGTATCGCCCTCCACGGCCAGGTCGCCGAAGGGCATGAGGAGGCCGATCGGATCGTACTCCGGCCGCTCGCGGTTCATCACCGCATCCTCGCGCGCGAGCTGTGCCGAGGCCGGCAGGGCGGCCAGCCAGACGGCGCCCGCGAGCAGGCCGGCCGCGGCCGGCCGGCCACGGGACCACGCGGGGACCGGCTTTGCGACAGGGCGACAGGTTCGGCAAGTGGGGCGGCTGGTTCTCATTGCCTCTTTCTTCATTGCTTTCCGCTCGCCGGTGTCCCGGCGAGGGTCATGCGCTACACAAGCAGCTACGTGTCGCAAGGCCGGAAGTTTCGCCTCGCGCTCTCGCGCCGCCGCGGCTGCGGAAACCCCGGACAACCGCTCGCGATGGGGGCCGCGATCAGTTCGGCGTGACCGGCGAGACCCCCTCCTCGGGATCGAAGGGCGTGGTCGGCCCGCCGGGGCCGCCGCCGCGCGAGATCGCCTCGCCGGTCCGGCCCGGCCCGGCTTCGGGGCCGGCCGCCGGCGCGATGCCCTCGAGCATCGCCACCTGAGTCTGCAGCTCCAGCTCCAGGCATTCCTCCAGGGCGATCTGATCCCCGCCGGCGACATCCAGGCTGTCGTCCAGCTCCAACGGCTCGATGATGACGCCGCTGAGCACCGCGGTGAGCGCGGTCGTCCCCGGCATGAAGTCGATGCGCAGCCGGCCGTCGGCGACGTTGGTGCGCGCGCGCAGCGCACCGCCCTCGACACCGGCCGCGCCCACCACGCTGGCCGGTCCCTGCGCCGAGACGAGCCGCGCGCCCTGCCGCCAGGTGTCGCTGGGCGTGTCGCCCAGATGGTAGGTCACGCCGTTGACGCTGATGCTCGTCCCGTAGGGCTGGCGCGCCAGGTCGGCGACCGTGGCGGTGGTCAGCAGGATCACACGGTACTCGTCGTTCGGCAGCTCGAACACCAGGTTCGACAGGCCGCCGACCACATCGGTCATCAGGTCGCCCTGCCCGACGCCGCTTTGCACCTGAAGCTGGCCGCCGACGACCTCCGGGCTTTGCGGCGTCAAGCGCTCGAAGCCGTTGGCCAAGGGCGTGTCCAGACCGCCGAGGTCGTAGGCGTAGGCGCCCTCGCGCGGCCGGTAGTCCTCGTCCAGGCCGACGGCCATGACGCGCGGCGCGCAGAGGGTGCTGGAGAGCTGGCGCCCGATTCGGTCGGTCCAGTCGACGGTCGGCCCGCCGGGCTGCGCGCGGCCGCGCAGGGCCCGGGAGAGCGCCACCGCGCGCGCCGCCACTTCCTGCGGCGTCGGATTGCCGTTCGAAAGGAACGCCGCGATCGCCTGCTCGGCGGCGCGCTCGTTCTCAGCCGTCACGGTCTCCAGCAGCTCGGCCGGCACCTCGACCCCCTCGGCTGCGGCGAGCAGGCCCAGCGCCATGGGATCGAGCCCAAGCTCCGGCGAACCGTCGAGCTGCGCCGTCGGCAGCGGCGAGGAGAGGCTGTCCTGCGCCAGGGCGGCCGGCAGCAAAGCGCCGCCGCCCAGGGTCGCGCCGAGCGCGCCCAGGCCGAGCGCGCCCGCGAGCGCCAAGGCCGGGGCCGCCGGCCCGCGGCCTGGTCCGCCGATTCTGCGGCCAGCCAACGTTGCGTTGTCTCTCTTATCCATAACCCCCACCCCGGCAACAGCCGATTTAGACCCGACCGTCAGCCTGCACCTTAGGAAGTAAAAAGCCCATGAATGAGACGGAAATTAGCGGATGTTCCTCTTTGCAACAACGCCTGGCGGACGCCTACGCGTTTTCACGTAGCCGCCTCCGGCCGCGGATCGACGCCGCCGGACCCCCCGTGAGTTGCGAGGTTTCGCAGGGAGTTTCGCCGGATGGCGGCAGGATTTTCATTCCGGTTTCGTAATGGTTCAACTTTGCTCTTCGACTTCTCCAAATTCGGGAATTGGGAATCAGACCGTCTCCGTCGCGAGGGAACCGTCCTGCCGCCCAGCCCCGCCAGCGCCGGCCTATCCGCGACATAATGCCGCATCCTGTGACCCGAGCGATATCCGGCCCGCGTGCGCGCCTTGGCGACGTGCCTGCTCGGACCGCATCCCGCCAAGGCGTCGTGACCGGCCGGGTTTTGCCCGACCGGCGCGCCGGCGCCACGGGCCCTACGGTCGGAAACCGCCACCGAGAGTCCCCGTTGCTGTGCGGCGCCACCCGGCGACCGGGCCCGACTGCGCCCCGGCCCCGCCCCGCCACCGTCCACGGGCCGCCACGCACCCGACCGTGCAAAGGCGCTCCGGCCCACCCGCATGCCGCGATCAATTGCCCATAAATCGCTTGACCCACACCGAATCACGCCGCATATCCCATGCTGCATTGCAGCATAACCCGACGGCAGGCAACATGGGTCCGTCGGGGGCGGGTTCGGCGATTGCCGCGGGGACCGGTGGCCGGACGGCAAGACGCAACAGCGACCACCCGAGACTGGGAGCCAACAGCCATGGCCAAGTCCAACAGCCCCTTCGACTACGATTTCAGCGCCATGATGGACTACTCCAAGATGCTCGAGCAGTACAAAGTGCCGGGCGTCGAGATGGACAAGCTGATCGAGGCGCAGCGCAAGAACATCGAGGCGATCACCAACGCCAACAAGGTCGCCTTCGAAGGCATGCAGGCGATCATGCAGCGGCAGGGCGAGATCCTGCGCAGCTCCATGACCGAGGCCTCCAAGGTCATGTCGGACTTGGCGGCGGCCGGCACGCCCGAGGACCGCATGGCCAAGCAGGCCGAGGTCCTCAAGAAGGCCTTCGAGACGGCGCTGGCCAACATGAAGGAGCTCGCCGAGATGGGTGCCAAGTCCAACAGCGAGGCGGCCGAGACCATCAACAAGCGCGTCGCCGAAAGCCTCGACGAGGTGCGCGACGCCATCAAGACCGCCGCCAAGGAAGCCGAGAAGAACGCCGGCTCCGGCGGCGGCGGCAAGAGCGCCGGCTGACTCCGGCGGCGCCGCGCCGCGAGCGCAGACGACCACGACCGGCGGCCCTGCCCGAAAGCGCGGACGGGGCCGCTTTCCTGTGCGCCGTCATCACCCGCTAGAGCAGATTGTGATCGTTTGGCCCCACAGCGTGGGTCCGCCGATCACAAGAAACCGGCTCTACACCAAAGGGTTAGAGTGATTTTTCGCGACCGCCGGACGCGCTGACGCGCGTCCAAACGGTCGCAAAACACTCTAGAGCGATGCCCGACCTGATCGAATCGCGTTTGCGATTCGCCAAGTCGGACAGCATCACTCTAACACCATGGTTTAGGGCGGTTTTGGGTCGATCGGCGGACCCACGTCGTGGTTCCACTCGATCGGAAACCGCCCTAGCGCAGCGCGAAGGCCAGCAGGGCGAGCAGCAGCACCGCGTTGAGGCCCCAGAAGGCGACGGCGAGCCGGCGCCGGCTCGACAGGCGGTCGCGCAGGCGGGCGATCACGGCTGTCCCTCAGTCATAGCTGAACCGCTCCGACAGGATCTGGCGCGCCGGCACGCCCAGCGCGATCAGGGTCTCCTCCGCCGCCGCCATCATCGCCGGCGGCCCGCAGAGGACGAAGAGCCAGTCGCGCATCTGCGGCGCGCGAAAGAGGCTGCGGATTAAGGCGCCGTCGAGCTGGCCGACCCGGCCCGGCCAGTCCGCCGGCGGCTCGGAGAGCACCTGGACCACCTCGCAGGCCGGATCTTCGGCCAGCGCCTCCAGCTCGGCACGGTAGGCGATCTGCGAGGCCGTCCGGTTGCCGTAGACCAGCAGGCGCGGCCGCGGGTCCTCCTCCAGATGCAGTTGGCGCAGGATGCCGAGCAGGGGCGCCAGGCCGACGCCGCCGGCGATCAGCGCAATGCCGGGCTCGCGGCGCCCGGCCGCCACCAGGCTGCCGTGCGGCCCGTCGACGTAGGCCGGCGTGCCCGGAGCGAGCGCGCCGATGCGGCCGGTAAAGTCGCCCAGCTCCTTGACCAGGACTTCCAGCCGTGGCCCGTCGGCCGGCGCGGAGCTGAGGGAGAAGGGATGCTCGCGCAGCGAGAAGGGACTGTCGCCCAGGGTCAGCCAGACGAACTGCCCGGCGCGGTAGTCCAGGCCGGCATGCCCCTGCGGCTCGAGGACCAGCTCCCAGGTCTTCAGCGCGACCGGGCGCACCCGGCGCAGGGACCAGGGGCGCCGACGTTGCCGCAACGGGGAGATCAGGTAGACGTCGGCGAGCGAGGCGAGCGCGAGCAGAAACAGGGCGATCCAGAGACCGGCGAGCAGGGGGTCCTGGCTGTAGCGCCCGGCGCTGAGAGCATGGTGCAGCAGCAGACCGGCGATCGCCACCGCGCCCAGGCCGTGCACCGCGCGCCAGGTCTCGTAGCGCCACTCCAGCTTGGCGCGGCGGATCGCCAGCAGCACGAAGGCGGGCAGCAGCACCCAGGCGAGGATCCCGCTGCCCAGCGCCGCCAGATCGGCGGTCAGTGTGAGCTGGCGCGTCGGGTCCCAGGGATAGGGCGGATTGAAGGCCGCGCGGTAGAGAAAGGGGTGGACCAGCGCCAGGACCAGCGCGGTGCGCGCCAGGAGCTGGTGCAGGCGCATGGTGACGTCCATGCCGATGCGGCCCGACACGCTGCGGAAGCGCCCGGAGAGGACGAACTCCACCAGGATGACGGCAAAGGCGAGCAGCCCGGCGCCGGAGGCCAGCTCGTCCCAGAACGGCCGTGGCGGCCGCAGCCCGGCGGCGGCCAGCGCCAGCGGCGCGAGCACCACGGCGAGGTAGAGCAGAACGAGGGCGGCGGCGGGCATCGGCGCGCAGGGGCTGTTGCACAGGTGAGCGGGACGAGGTTGCCGGTGCGGGACCGGCCGGCGCCCCCGGGCGCCGCAGCCGCGCCTCAGCGCGCCAGAGCCTCGTCGGCGGCGGCACAGATCTCCTTGAGGCTGAAGGGCTTGATCACCACGCGGGCGACCAGCTCGTCAAGGTTCTGGGCGCGCTGACGCTCGGCCGAATAGCCGGTCATCAGCACCACGGGCAGGTCCGGACGGTCGCGCGCGACCCGCAGCGCCAGAGCGATCCCGTCCAGCCCCGGCATCACGATGTCGGTGATCAGCAGTTCGAAGTCAGGCTCCGCCTCCAGCGCCTCGAGCGCCTGGAGCCCGTCTTCCACCGCCTCCACCGCGTGGCCGCGGTGGCCGAGCGCGCGCGCCACGAAGCTGCGCACGGCGGGGTCGTCCTCGGCGAGCAGGATGCGGGCCATGGCGCGCACCCGCCGCTCAGGCGCGCCGGACGGCAGGGCCTGGCCCCTCCGCCTGCCGCTGGGCCGCCGCCGATCGGTCCGTCATGGTCTGCCTCCTTTGCGGACCGGCGCCCGCCGCCTTAGAGCCGGGTGTCTTGCGTCCGGCGCCGCGCCCGCGGGTCCGCCGGTCGCAAGACACCACTCTGGTGTCCCGAAGCCGCAACGCCATGTCCCGAGTTTCGCGCGCTGCGGGACACCAGACATTCGAGGCCAGCATGCTTCAGCCTCCGGACCCCGGCCGGTTTCGCGGGCCGCGCTTCAGGCCCTCCATACTAGTCGAGCAGCCGCACCGACACGTCGCTCGCCACCTCGGGCCAGGGCCCCTTGGTGGAGAAGTCGCGCGCCTCGCCGGGCGCCATCGCTCCGCCGCCGAGCTCCACCGCCCAGCCGTCGATCTGCCGGCCCTCGCCGTTGAGCAGTTCGACGGCGAGCTGCGGCGCCGGGCGCACCTGCTGGGTGGCATTGATCACCTGGCCGCTGAGCGTGACGGTCGGCCCCGTCTGCTCGGTGCGGATTGCCCGCTTCCAGTCGATCACGAAATCGGGGCCGGGCTGGGCGAGCGGCACGCCGAGCAGCTCGTAGAGGCGCGCCGTCTGCGGCACCTGCGCCACCACCTGGTCGCGGAAGTACCAGCCGCCGCCGACCAGACCGCCGATCAGCGCGAAGAACAGCAGCCAGCCGACCAGCAGCCCCCAACGCGGGCCGCTCGACGCCGCAAGCGGTGGCGGGCCGCGACGCCGCGACGCCGTGCCAGGGCCGGCATAGGCCTCGCTCCCCAGCGCGCTGGCCAACTCGGTGGGCGGCGGGGCGGCCGGTTCGGGCGCCGCGGCCACCTCCTCCGCGGCGGCCGCCGGCGGCTCGGCATGCCAGAGATGGCCACAGGCGCCGCAGCGCACCTGACGTCCGTGCGGCCCCAACGCGCCTTCCGGCACTTGGAAGCGCGTCCCGCATTTCGGACAAGCCAGTTCCATGAAAGCCCCGCGCCGCCCCGGCTACTCTGTGGTGGTTCGTCTTGCCGGCCCGTCGCCGCCGGACCGTCATCTCGGATCAGCACCTTATACGCGGGCGGCAAACGCAGGTGCAAGCAGCCGGCCGGATCGCGTCCCCGCTTTGTTTCGGCAGCCGCCGGCGGCCGCGGCCTCCGGGGCGGGCCGGCGCGGCCGGCTTTACGCCCGCCGGGACGCGTGTCATGGTCGGCGCATCTGCATGCGCCGATTCCCGCTCTTGCGAACAGAGGCAAGTCCTTGATCCGGCTCGAGGAGGTCACGCTGCGCTACGGCGAGGGGCCGGCGGTGCTGCGTCGCGTCAACTGCCATCTGGAGCCCGGCTCCTTCCACTACCTGCTGGGCGCGAGCGGTGCCGGCAAGTCCTCGCTGCTCAAGCTGCTCTACCTGGCGCAGACGCCCAGCGACGGGCGGCTGTCGCTGTTCGGCCGCGACGTCGCCCGCCTGAGCCGGCGCGACCGGGCGCTGCTGCGCCGGCGCATCGGCGTGGTGTTCCAGGACTTCCGGCTGATCCCGCACCTCTCCGCCTTCGAGAACGTGGCGCTGCCGTTGCGCATCGCCGGCGAGCGCGAGGCGCGGCTGCGCGACCAGGTGCAGGAGCTGCTCTCCTGGGTTGGCCTGAAGGACTACCTGGAGGCGCTGCCGCCGACCCTGTCGGGCGGCCAGCAGCAGCGCGTGGCCATCGCCCGCGCGGTGATCGGCCGGCCCAGCCTGCTGCTGGCCGACGAGCCGACCGGCAACGTCGACGACCGCATCGCCATGCGCCTGCTCTATCTGTTCCGCGAGCTCAACCGCACCGGCACCACCGTGGTGCTGGCGACTCACAACGAATCCCTGGCGGCGCGCATGCCGCAGCCGCGCCTGCGCCTGCTCGACGGCCAGGTGCGGGCCGAGGCGGCGCCCGCTTCGCCGGCCGCGGCGGGCGAAGCGGCGGCCGGGGCGCGAGGGTGAGGCGCATGCGTCTGGGCTTTCTCTTCAGCCGCGGCGAGGTGCCGCTGGCGCGCGACGCCTCGGCCCGCTTCCTGCCCTGGCTGATCGCCTTCATGGTCTACCTGGCCGGTCTGGCGCTGCTGGCGGCGGTCGCGATGGACGCCATGGCCGCGCGCTGGCAGGGCGACCTGGAAGGCCGGCTGACCGTGCAGGTGCCGCCGCCCGCGGACCCGGCCGACGCCGGGGCGCGCCAGGCCCGCCTGGACCGGGTCGTCGAGGTGCTGCTCGACACGCCCGCGGTGGTCGAGGTGGAGGTGCTGTCGCGGGCGCAGACCGCGGCCCTGCTGGAGCCCTGGCTGGGCGAGGCGGCGGCGGCGCCGGAGCTGCCCACGCCGGACCTGGTGGCGGTCACCCTGCGCAGCGCCGAGGCCGCGTTGGACGACCTGCCGGCGCGCCTGGACAGCGCGGTGCCGGGCGCCGCCGTGGACGACCACCAGCGCTGGCTCGCGCGGCTGTTCGCGCTGGCCGGCTCGATCGAGGCGCTGGCCCTGCTGGTGGTGGCGTTGGTCGGCGCGGCGGCCGTGGCCAGCGTGGTCTTCGTCACCCGCACCGGCCTGGCGATCCACCGCCAGGTGATCGAGCTGCTGCACGTCATGGGCGCGCGCGACCTCTACGTCGCCGAGCAGTTCCAGGGGCACGCCCTGCGGCTGGGCCTGGCCGGCGGCCTGGGCGGCGCACTGGCCGCCGCGCTGACCGCGCTCGCGGTCGGCTGGCTGCTGCGCGGCGAGCAGTCGGTGCTGCTGCCCGGCATCGCCCTGGGCTGGGGGCACTGGGCGCTGCTGGCGCTGCTGCCGCTGGTCACCGGCCTGGTCGCCATGCTGACGGCCCGCTGGACGGTGCTGCGCACCCTCGCCAAGCTGCCGTAGCCGAGCAGAAGGCTGAAGGCAGCGGCGGGCCGCGAAGGGAGGGAGCCGGCGTGACCAAGCAGGGCGAAGAGCGCGACACCGCCGACACGGCCGATCCGGGCGGCGCAGCAGCACCGGAGGGCAGGGCCCGGCCGGTCGGCCGCCGGCGCTGGCGCGTCTTCTCGCTCGCCTCGCTGCTGCTGGGGCCGCTGCTGGCCGCCCTGGTCGGCGGTTTCGTCTGGTTCGTCGGCCAGCTTCCCGATCCGGCGCCGACGCCGCTGCAGCGCACCGACGCCATCGTCGTGCTGACCGGCGGCAGCGGCCGCCTGACCGCCGGGCTGGACCTGCTGGCGGCGGGCCGGGCGGACAAGCTCTTCATCTCCGGCGTCTACCACGGCGTCGAGGTCGACGAGCTGCTGCGCCTGGCGCGCAACGCCCCGCAGGAGCTGGCCTGCTGCATCGTGCTCGGCTACGAGGCCGACGACACCCGCGGCAACGCCGCCGAGACCGCCGTCTGGATGGCCGACAACGGCTACCGCTCGCTGCGCCTGGTCACCGCCGTCTACCACATGCCGCGCAGCCTGCTGGAGTTCCACCGCCGCCTGCCCGCGGCGGAGATCCTCCCCCATCCGGTCTTTCCCGAGGGCTTCCGCCGCGACGACTGGTGGGCCTGGCCGGGCAGCTTCGGGCTGCTGGTCAGCGAGTACCTGAAGTATCTGGCCGCCGTGCTGCGCGGCCCGGCCGACGCGCTCGGCAACGCAGCCGCCGGAGCGGAGTCGGCATGAGCGCCCTGGCCAAGCTGCGCGCCCTGGTCTTCACCCTGGTCTGGTTCGCCGGCGCCCTCGCCATCGTCGGCGGCCTGTCCTGGACCCTGCTGGGACCGCCGGCCTGGTCGCGGCCGGTCTCGCGCCTGACGGTGCGCTGGACCCTCTGGTGGCTGCGGGTGGCGCTGGGCACGACCTACGAGATTCGCGGCACCCTGCCCGACCGGCCGGTGCTGGTCGCCTCCAAGCATCAGAGCGCCTGGGAGACCTTCTGCTACTGCCTGTTCTTCGAGAACCCCTGCTACGTGCTCAAGCAGGAGCTGACCTGGATTCCGATCTTCGGCTGGTACGTGCGCAAGCAGGGCATGATCGCGATCGACCGGGCGGGCGGCGCCAAGGCCCTGCGCGGCCTGCTGACCCAGGCCCGGGCGCGCCTGGCCGAGGGGCGGCCGCTGATCATCTTCCCCGAGGGCACGCGCCTGCCGCCCGGCGAGACGCGCCGCTACCACCCCGGGGTGGCCGCGCTCTACCAGGACCTCCAGGTGCCCTGCGTGCCGGTGGCGCTCAACTCCGGGCTGGTCTGGCCCAAGCCGCTGCTGGGCAAGCGGCCGGGCCACATCGTCGTCGAGGTGCTGCCGGAGATCCCGCCGGGCCTCGACCGCAAGGCCTTCGGGGCGGCCCTGTCCGAGGCCATCGAGAGCGCCAGCACCCGGCTGCTGGAGGAGGGGCGCGCCGCGCGGACCTGAGCCCGCGCGCCCCACCGTTCGCACCCTGTTCTTGATCCGGCGGGGCCTTCGCCCTACCCTTGGGAGCAGAGCCGTGCCGCCGCCGGCATCGGGAGGGACGATGAGCCACGCCCCCGATCTCTCGACCCAGATCTGGGACATGAAGTACCGGCTGAAGGACGAGTCCGGCGCGCCGCTCGACGTCACCCGCGAGGATACCTGGCGCCGGGTCGCCGGCGCCCTGGCCTCGGTCGAGGCGGCGCCGGAGCTCTGGGCGCCGCGGTTCCTCGAGGCCATGGCGGCGCAGCGCTTCCTGCCGGCCGGCCGCATCATCGCCGGCGCCGGCACGGCGCGCGAGGTCACGCTGTTCAACTGCTTCGTGATGGGCGAGATCGCCGATTCCATGGCGGGGATCTTCGAGCACCTGAAGGAGGCGGCGCTGACCCTGCAGCAGGGCGGCGGCATCGGCTACGACTTCTCCAGCCTGCGCCCGCGCGGCGCCTGGGTGCGCGGCGTCGGCGCCGACGCCTCCGGCCCGCTGAGCTTCATGGACGTCTGGGACTCCATGTGCCGCACCATCATGTCGGCCGGCCACCGGCGCGGCGCCATGATGGGGACGCTGCGCTGCGACCACCCCGACATCGAGGCCTTCATCGAGGCCAAGTCGCAGGCCGGGCGGCTGACCAACTTCAACCTCTCGGTGCTGGTCACCGACGCCTTCATGCAGGCGGTCGAGAGCGATGCCGACTGGCCGCTGGTCTTCGCCGGCGAGACCTACCGCAGCCTGCGCGCCCGCGACCTCTGGGACCGCCTGATGCGCGCGACCTACGCCAGCAGCGAGCCGGGGGTGATCTTCATCGACCGCATCAACCGGCTCGACCCGCTGAGCTACTGCGAGACGATCGCCGCGACCAATCCCTGCGGCGAGCAGCCCCTGCCGCCCTACGGCGCCTGTCTGCTCGGCTCGATCAACCTGGCGGCGCTGGTCACGCGCCCCTTCGAGCCCGAGGCCGCCCTGGACCTGGAGGCGCTCGACGCCCTGGCCGCCACGGCGGTGCGCGCGCTGGACAACGCCATCGACCTGTCGCGCTTTCCCCTGCCCCAGCAGCAGCGCGAGGCCCAGGCCAAGCGCCGCATCGGCCTGGGCATCACCGGCCTGGCCGACGCCCTGATCATGCTCGGCCTGACCTACGGCAGCCGCGCGGCCGTGGCGGCGACCGAGACCTGGATGGCCCGGCTGCAGCGCGCCGCCTACCTGGCCTCCAGCGAGTTGGCGGCGGAGAAGGGCAGCTTCCCGCTGTTCGACGCCGAGGCCTACCTGGCCACCGAGGGCGCCCGGCGCCTGCCCGAGGAGCTGCGCGCGGCGATCGCCGAGAAGGGCCTGCGCAACGGCCTGCTGACCTCGGTGGCGCCGACCGGCACCATCTCGATCCTGGCCGACAACGTCTCCAGCGGGCTGGAGCCGGTCTTCGCCTTCGAGTACAGCCGCAAGGTGCTGCTGCCCGACGGCCGCCGCAGCAGCCAGACCGTCAGCGACCTGGCGCTGCGCCGCTTCCGGGCACTGAAGGGCGCGGCGGCGCCCCTGCCGCCGGCCTTCGTCGACGCCCGGAGCCTGGACCCCGGCGCCCATCTGGCGATGCAGGCCGCGGTGCAGAAGTACGTCGACAGCTCGGTCTCCAAGACCATCAACCTGCCCGAGGACATCGGCTTCGAAGCCTTCAAGGACGTCTACCGCCGGGCCTACGACCTGGGCTGCAAGGGCTGCACCACCTACCGCCCCAGCCCCCTGCGCGGCGCGGTGCTGGAGGCCGGCGGGCCGGCCGCGTCGGCGCAGGACACCTCCGAGGCGCCAGCGCCCGAGACGGCCGCCGCCGCGACGCGCGAGGCCGGGCCACACGAAGGCGCGTCCGGGTCCCCCGAAGGCGAGTCCGGAGCGCCGGCCCCGGGGGCCATCGTCTACATGACCCGGCCGCTGGACCGGCCCGAGGCGCTGCCGGGGCGCACCTACAAGCTGACCTGGCCGGAGAGCGACCACGCCATCTACATCACCCTCAACGACGTGGTGCAGGACGGCCGCCGGCGGCCCTTCGAGATCTTCATCAACTCCAAGAACATGGAGCACTACGCCTGGACCGTGGCGCTGACCCGCATGATCTCGGCGGTGTTCCGGCGCGGCGGCGACGTCGCCTTCGTGGTCGAGGAGCTCAAGGCCGTCTTCGACCCGCGCGGCGGCGCCTGGATGAAGGGGCGCTACCTGCCCTCGCTGCTGGCCGCCATCGGCGAGGTGATCGAGGAGCACATGATCGCCATCGGCTTCCTGCCCGAGCCGGTGTCGCTGACCCGGCCGCGGCGCCCGCTGGTCAAGGCCGGCGGCGACGCGCAGAGCGGCCTGGCGCCGACCGGTGCGGCGGGCGAGAGCCTGGAGCGGGTGGCGCAGTGCCCCAAGTGCGGCGGCCTCGGCCTGGTGCACCAGGAGGGCTGCGACCTCTGCACCCTCTGCGGCTACTCCCGCTGCCTGTAGGGCCGCAGCTTTGGCGATTCCCCGGCGCCGCAAAGCATTCTAGAGCGATGCCCGACCTGATCGAATCGCATTTGCGATTCGCCAGGTCGGACAGCATCACTCTAACACTATGGTTTAGGGCGGTTTTGGGCCGATCGGCAGACCCACGTCGTGGTTCCACTCGATCGGAAACCGCCCTAGGCTCCGGACCCATAAAAGGCTTGCCGGCGCGAGGGCAGGTTTGATTCAAGCTTCCAAACGGTAGGGAGCTTGCGATGTCGGAGAGCCATTTCTGGCTGAGCGAGGCGCAGTTTGCGCGCCTTCAGCCGCTGCTGCCGAACAAGCCGCGCGGTGTGCCGCGGGTGGACGACCGGCGTGTGATTAGCGGGATCGTCCACGTCCTCAGGACGGGGTGCCGATGGGCCGACGCACCGGCGGTCTACGGCCCGCGCAAGACGCTGTACAACCGCTATGTCCGCTGGGCCAAGGCCGGCGTCTGGGCCGAGGTGTTCCGCGCCTTGGCCGACAGCGGCGGTCCACCGGCCGAGCTGCTGCTCGACAGTTCGCACGTCAAGGCGCACCGCTGCGCGGCCGGCGGTAAAGGGGGGGCGCCGTCCACGCCATAGGCCGCTCGCGCGGCGGCCGGACCACCAAGATCCACGTTGCGACAGACGAACTGGGGCGGCCGCGCGCCGTGATCCTCACGCCAGGCCAGCGCGGCGACAGCCCTGTGGCGCTCGCGCTCGTTGGCGCTCTGCCGCCACCGCGCAGACTGATCGCCGACGCCGCCTACGACAGCGACGGCCTGCGCCGGTTCCTGAGCGAGCGCGGCACCGAACCGGTCGTGCCGAACAACCCGACGCGCAAGCGAAAACACGCCTTCGATGCCGCCGCCTACCGGGCACGCAACGCGATCGAACGCACCTTCTGCAGGCTCAAGGACTGGCGACGCATCGCCACGCGCTACGACCGCCTGGCCGCAACGTTCGAAGCCGCCGTCCTCATCGGCGCAATCGTCTGCTATTGGTTATGAGTCCGGAGCCTAGATGTGAGCTTCCAACAGGTTGTCCACTCGGTCCCGGCCGAGGAGACTGGTGATTGCCAGATCATCAAACTCGCTCGGGGGACCGAATGGACATCCATGAGAATGCCCGTCTGACGCCCTACGGTCGAGCCTTGCTTGTGCGCCGCATTCTGGAGGTCGGCGAGACCCCGAAGGCCGTGGCCACGGCCTTCGGGGTCTCGCCAAAAACCGTCAACAAATGGGTCGCGCGCTTCCAGGCCGAAGGCCCGGACGGGCTCCGCGACCGCTCCTCACGGCCCCACAAGCTGCGCCGGCCGACGTCCCAGGCGACCCAAAAGCGCATCGTCGCGCTGCGTCGCCAGCGCATCGCCGGCCAGCAGATCGCCCGCGACATCGGCGTCTCCCCCGCCACCGTCAGCCGGGTCCTCAAGCGCGCCGGCCTCAGCCGGCTGCGCGACCTGGACCCCGCCCCGCCGGTGCGCCGCTACCAGCGCGAGCATCCCGGCGAGCTGATCCATCTCGACATCAAGAAGCTCGGCCGCTTCGAGCGGCCCGGCCACCGCGTCACCGGCGATCGCAGAGGCCAGAGCAACCGCCGCGGCACCAAGCTCGGCGGCACCGGCTGGGAGTACGTCCACGTCTGCATCGACGACGCCTCCCGCGTCGCCTTCAGCCAGATCAAACCCGACGAGCGCAAGGAAAGCGCCGTCGCGTTCCTGCACGCCGCCGTCGCCTACTACGCCCGACTGGGCGTCCCCGTCACACAGGTCATGACCGACAACGGCGCCTGCTACAAATCCCGGGCGTTCCGCCGCGCCTGCAAACAGCTCGGCCTACGCCACATCCGCACCAAACCCTATACCCCTAAAACCAACGGCAAGGCCGAACGCTTCATCCAAACCGCCCTGCGCGAATGGGCCTATGCCCATGCCTATGAAACTTCAGACCAGCGCGCACAGCACCTGCCCGCCTGGCTCCATCGCTACAACTGGCATCGCCCACATGGTAGCTTGAAAACCAACACGCCCATCAGCCGCCTCGGCCTCTCCGAGAACAACCTGTTGAGGCTCCACACCTAGAGCGATGCCCGACCTGATCGAATCGCATTTGCGATTCGCCAGGTCGGACAGCATCACTCTAACACTATGGTTTAGGGTGGTTTTGGGCCGATCGGCAGACCCACGTCGTGGTTCCACTCGATCGGAAACCGCCCTAGCCTTGGGGCCCTTGCCGGAACGTCGCGAAGAGGACAGCAGCGCCCGCCATGGCCCGCCGGATCTGCCGCAAGTGCCACGCCCCGCTGGAGGAGGACCAGGAGACCTGTCCCTCCTGCCGCGCCCACAACCCGGTCCCCAAGCCCTGGTACGTGCCGATCGTCGGCGGCGCGCTGGTCGCGCTGCTGGTCTACCTGCTGGTCGACTTCAACGATGTCTTCCGCGTCCTCGGTCTGGAATAGCCGCCGGCGCTCCCGCTCAGCCTTCTCCCGCTCGGGCGTCCCCCGCTCGGGCGTCCGGGGGGCAGCGCCGGCGCACCTCGCGCAGCAGGCGGGTCAGGCGGCGGTCGTGGATGCCCAGGGCATGCAGGTGATCCAGGGTGTTCTGCAGGTAGTCGCTGCAGGGGCCCTTCTGGCCGTAGCCCTGCACGATCAGCTCGGCGGTCTGGGAGACCGGCATCTTGCCGGTGTACTGCGCGTGGGTCGGATCGACCACGAAGCCGGCGGCCGCGACCGGCCCCTGCGGCGTGCGGCAGTGCAGCCAGCGCGGGATGTAGACGCCGGTCACCATCTCGCGCTCCCACAGGTAGTCCATCACCGGTCCGGCCTCGGCCGCCGGCGCCTTGAACACCATGCCGTGGCAGCAGCCGCCGCGGTCGAGGCCGAGCACCAGGCCGGGACGCTCCGGAGTGCCGCGGTAGCGGTGGGAGTAGACGCAGAAGCGCCGGTGATAGCCGTAGAGCAGGGCCTGGCGCACCTCCAGATGCGGAAACCCGGGGTTCCACATCAGCGAGCCGTAGCCGAACACCCAGAAGTCCTCGCCCGGCGGCGGCACCAGCCGTTCGCGCACCACCGGGTCCCGGTAGAGCTGGCGCAGCGTCTCGGCGGACGGCATGTCGACGGGGCGCGGATCGGTCATGGCTGGCCGCAAGGGTAGAGGCCGCGCCGGGGCGGTGCAAATGCCGCCCGCGTCAGGACTCCTGTGACGCGGTGCCGGAGGCGGCCGCGCCCCGGGGCCCGGACCGGGCGCCGTTCGGCTCGCGCGGATCGAAGCTGCCGGCCTGGCGCTGCTCGATCACGCCGCGCCGCACGGCCCGGGTGCGCCGGAACAGCTCCTCCAGCACCTCGCCCTCGCCCCAGCGGATCGCCCGCTGCAGCGCCGTCAGGTCCTCGCTGAAGCGCTGCAGCATCTCCAGCACAGACTCGCGGTTGTTGAGGAAGACGTCGCGCCACATCACCGGATCGGAGGCGGCGATGCGGGTGAAGTCGCGGAAGCCGCCGGCGGAGTACTTGATCGCCTCCTGCTGGGTCGACTCCTCCAGCCCCATGGCGGTGTGCACGATGGTGTAGGCGATCAGGTGCGGCAGGTGGCTGGTGATCGCCAGCACCTGGTCGTGGTGGGCCGGCTCCAGCACCTCGACGATCGAGCCCAGGCCGCGCCACAGCCAGGCGACCCGTTCCAGCGCCTGCGCGTCGGTGCCGGGCGGCGGCGTCAGTAGGCAGTAGCGCTCCTCGAACAGCTCGGCGAAGCCGGCGCGCGGGCCGGACTGCTCGGTGCCGGCGATCGGGTGGGCCGGCACGAAGTGCACGCCCTCCGGCAGCACGGGGCCGACGTCGCGGATCACCGCCTGCTTGACCGATCCGACGTCGGTGACGATGGCCCCCGGCGCCAGGGCCGCCTGCATCGCCTCGGCCACGGCGGCGTAGGCGCCGACCGGCGTCGCCAACACCACCAGGTCGCAGCCCGCCACGGCCTCGGCCGGCTCGGCGAAGACCGCGTCGCAGATCCCCAGTTCGGCCACCGTCTCGCGGCTCTCGGCCGAGCGCAGGCAGCCGACGATTTCCTCCGCCAGCCCGTGGCGGCGCAGGCCGCGCGCCATGGAGGAGCCGATCAGCCCGACGCCGATCAGCGCGACGCGGCGGAACGGCCGTTGCTCCGTCTCCCCGCTCATTGCGGGTAGTCCTCCAGCGCAGCGACCAGCGCGCGCATCTCCGCCTCGGTGCCGATGGTGATGCGCAGGTGGCCGGGCAGGCCGTAGGCCGCCATGGCGCGCACCAGGATGCCGCGGCTCTTCAGGAACGCGGCCGCCCCCTCGGCGTCGGCGAAGGGCACCAGCACGAAGTTGCCCTCGCTCGGCTCGACGCGGATGTTGAGGCGCGCGAGCTGCTCGGTGAACCAGCGCCGCCACTCGGCATTGTGCGCGACCGAGGTCCGCAGGTGCGCCTGGTCGTCCAGCGCGGCCAGCCCGGCGACCTGCGCCGGCGCGGTGACGTTGAAGGGGCCGCGCACGCGGTTGAGCACGTCGGCCACCTCGGCCGGGCAGTAGGCCCAGCCCAGGCGCAGCGCCGCCAGCCCGTAGATCTTCGAGAAGGTGCGCGTGACCACCACGCGGCCGGTCTCCGCGACCAGCCGCAGCCCGTCGACGTAGTCGGGCGCCTGGGCATACTCGGCATAGGCCGCGTCGAGCACCAGCAGGCAGCGCTCCGGCAGCCCGTCGATCAGACGGCGGACCTCCGACTCCGGCAGGTAGCTGCCGGTCGGGTTGTTCGGGTTGGCCAGGAAGACCAGACGGGTCCGCTCGCCGGCCCGGGCCAGCAGCGCGTCGACGTCGGCCGTCAGGTTGCGCTCCGGCGCGGCCACCGCGGTGGCCCCGGCGGTCTTGGCGGCGATCGGGTACATCAGGAAGCCGTGACGGCTGTAGAGCACCTCGTCGCCTGGCCCGGCGTAGGCCCGCACCAGCAGCGAGATCAGCTCGTCCGAGCCGTTGCCGCAGACGATCCCCGCCGCCTCCAGCCCGTGCAGCTCGGCGATCGCCGCGCGCAGCGCCGTGGCGCCGCCGTCGGGGTAGCGGTGCAGACCGGCGGCCGCCTCGCGGTAGGCGGCGACCGCCTGCGCGCTCGGGCCCAGCGGGTTCTCGTTGGAGGCCAAGCGGATCGGCTCGGCAACGCCGGGAATCCTGGCCTCGCCGCCCACATAGGGGGCGATGTCGAAAATCCCGGGGCGCGGGGGAAAACGGTGCGTCGTCTCGCTCATCGGCGTCCCTTCTGGCCGCGCGCGGCCCCACTCGCCATCTCGGCCTCACCCAGCGGCACCGGGTAGCTGCCGATCGTCCAGATCCGGCTGACTCGCTCGCCGGCCGTCGCCGTCAGGTCGGACAGCGGCGGCACCTCCGGCCCCTCGATATAGCCCTCCACCTCGGCCAGGCAGTAGCAATAGGGGGCCTCGTCGCCGTCGGTCCAGGTGGCCGTCTCGCGCACCGTCAGCCCCGCCCGGGTCAGCAGGTCCTTGAAGGCGGCGCGGCTCATGCGGTCGGTGATCTCGGCGATCAGGAAGCTGCGGTCGTGGCCGCTGGCCTCGACGGCGCCGAGCGCCACCACCAGGGCCTCGTCCTCGCCGCCGCGGTCGCGCGGCCAGGGCGCGAAGGGCAGGCGCGCGACGATGCGCGGCACGTCGGCGCCCTCGCGCGCCAGATGGCGCCACCAGGGGTCGCCGGTGTCGCTGTCGACCGGCGGCAGCACCCCCAGGGTCGCCTTGCCGCTGGCCACCTCGTTGAGCACGCGCACGCCCGAGCCCAGCTCGGAAATCGGGGTCAGCACGCCGAAGAACTCGCGCGCCAGATCGCGCAGCTCCGCCGACTCGTCGTCGGCGTAAACGGCAACCGCGAAGGGCCCCTGCTGCGCGGTGGAGTCGGAGATGATCTCGCGCCAGATGCGCAGCAGAACCGCCTTGGGCAGGGTGCCGCGATGGCGCGCGACCAGACCGCGCATCACCTCGGCCTCGCGCGCCGGGCGCACGCGCGGACGGCTGCCGTCCTTGGTCTTGCCGATCTGGCGCGAGACCTCGGTGCGGCGGATCAGCAGCTCGTGAAGCTGCGCGTCGATCTCGTCGATCTCGCGCCGCAGATCCTCGAGTTTCCCAGGGGATGCGGACATTCGGTGCAGCTCGGGCGGTCGGGGTTGAGGCTTGCTGCGCGCTCACGCGAGCGCGCCGGAAGCCGGGTTGACGGGGCCGGATGACGGGCCGGGTGACGGGCGCCTAGTGATAGTCGGTGACCCGCCGGAAATCAAAGCCAACGTGGCCTCGCGACGCGCCGGGCCGGGGCGCAGCGGGTCTGGCATGCGGCGCCGGCATGACAGGCCGGCCGCCTCGCCCGCCCCGGGGCCGCCGGCCCGGCGCCGCCGTTGACTTCATCCGCGCGAGGTCCCTTATTGGGGCGCCGCCGCGCCGGGCTGACCGCCCACGCCAGGGCCGCGGCGCGACAGCCGATTTCACCTCCGAGGCCGCCCGCATGTCCGCCCTCGCCGACGCCAGCCACCAGGAGCGACTCGCCCGCCTGCCCGGGCATCGCGTCGTGCTGGCCGAGGCCGCGCCGCTGCGCCTGGTCAGCGGCGCGGAGCTGAGCCCGGTGACCGTGGCCTACCAGACCTACGGCACCCTCAACGCCGACAAGTCGAACGCCGTGCTGGTCTGCCACGCCCTGACCGGCGACCAGTTCGCCGCCGAGACCCACCCGATCACCGGCAAGGCCGGCTGGTGGTCGCTGATGGTCGGGCCGGGACGGGTGCTGGACACCGACCGCTTCTTCGTGATCTGCGCCAACGTCCTGGGCGGCTGCCTGGGCACCACCGGGCCGGCCGACCGCAACCCGGCCAGCGGCGAGCCCTGGGGCCTGGACTTCCCGGTGGTGACCATCACCGACATGGTCGAGGCCCAGCGCCTGCTGCTCGACCACCTGGGGATCGCGCGGCTGCTGGCGGTGATCGGCGGCTCCATGGGCGGCATGCAGGTGCTGGAGTGGGCGGCCAAGCATCCCCGGCGGGTCGGCGCCGCCATCGCCCTGGCCACCGCGCCGCACCACACGGCGCAGAACATCGCCTTCCACGAGATCGGCCGGCAGGCGATCATGGCCGATCCCGACTGGGAGGGGGGCACCTACTACCGCAGCGGCCGCAAGCCGCGCCGCGGCCTGGCGGTGGCGCGCATGACGGCCCACGTCACCTACCTCTCCGAGCCGGCGCTGCACCGCAAGTTCGGCCGTCGCTTGCAGGACCGCCAACGCCTGTCCTTCGGCTTCGACGCCGACTTCCAGGTCGAAAGCTACCTGCGCCACCAGGGCAAGTCCTTCGTCGACCGCTTCGACGCCAACGCCTATCTCTACATCACCCGGGCGATGGACTACTTCGACCTGGCGGCCGACTTCGGCGGCCGGCTGGCCGCGGCCTTCACCGATTCGCCGGTGCGCTTCTGCATCGCCTCCTTCACCTCCGACTGGCTGTTCCCGACGGCCGAGGCCAAGCGGATCGTGCACGCGCTCAACGCCGCCGCCGCCGACGTCAGCTTCGTCGAGATCGAGACCGACAAGGGCCACGACGCCTTCCTGCTGGCCGAGCCGGAGCTGCACGCCACGCTGCACGGCTTCCTCTCGGCCCAATGCGAGCGCGCCGGCCTGCCGACCGCGCCGCTGGCGCCCGTCGGCGCAGAGGAGGCGGGCGCCAGCGAGGACCGGGTGACATGAGCGCGGAGACCGCCGCCGCCGCGTCCCCGCGATCGGAGATGTCTCGGCCGCGCCCGCGAAGCCGGCCGTTGCGCGGCGACCTGCAACTGATCGCCGACATGATCGCGCCCGGCAGCCGTGTGCTCGACATCGGCTGCGGCGACGGCGAGCTGCTCGACCATCTGGTCCGCGACAAGCAGGCGGTCGGGCGCGGCATCGAGCTGTCCCAGGAGGGCGTCAACGCCATGGTCAGCGCCGGCCTGTCGGTGGTGCAGGGCGACGCCGACACCGACCTGGTCGACTTTCCCGACCGCGCCTTCGACTACGTGGTGCTGAGCCAGACGCTGCAGGCGACGCGCGATCCGCGCTTCGTGCTGGAGCAGCTCGTGCGCATCGGCCGCCGCGCCATCGTGTCGCTGCCCAACTTCGGGCACTGGCGCGTGCGCCTGCGGCTGCTGCTCGACGGCCGCATGCCGGTCACCGACTCGCTGCCCGAGCGCTGGTACGCGACGCCGAACATCCATCTCTGCACCCTGCGCGACTTCGTCGAGCTCTGCGCCGCCTGCGACGTCACGGTGGAGCGCGGCCTGGTGCTGGGACACGGCGGCCGGGCCCGCCCGATCGGCCGCCTGGCGGGCGCCAACCTGCTGGCCAGCGACGGCCTGTTCCTGCTGCGCCGCGACTAAGACCGTCCGGCCTCGCGCCAGGGCCGGCTCGCGCCGGCTACAGCGGGAACCCGGGCGGCACCGGCGCGCCCGGCGCGGTCAGCGCCAGGGCCTTGAACAGGCGGCCCATCTGCTCCGGCCGGGTGAGCCGCGCCAGCGCCCGGTCGAGCTCCTCGGCCTGCCCGGGCGTGGCGCCTGCCTTCAGCGCGGCGCAGCGCGCGGAGATGCCCAGCGCCTCCAGCAGGCGGCCCTGCTCGACCGGGCCGTGCGCCGTCACGCCGCTGGCCAGGGCCAGCGCCTCGAAGTCGACATGCGCGGTCAGATCGGCCGCGCCCGGCGCCGCCAGGGGGTCGGCGAAGCTGTGGCGCGTCAGGGCCTGCAGCGTCTCGCCGGGCGCGCTGGGGTGGTAGCCGTAGTCGACCAGCAGCGCGGCGCCGCCCTGGCCGGCCAGGCGCCGGCCGATCTCGCCGGCCACGGCCTCGCCGGCCGTGCAGGCCTCGACCAGGGCGCCGGGCGCCGCCGCCTGCTTGGCCGGGCTCAGGCCCGGCGGCGTGCCGGGCAAGCGCGGGCCGCCCACCCAGGCCAGCGCCCCCTCCGCGTCCAGGCCGACGCGGCGCTCGGCCCAGCCGTCGGGGCGGCGCAGGTACTGGCGGATCGGCAGGGCGTCGAAGAACTCGTTGGCCAGCAGGAAGAGCGGCGCCTCGGGCAGCTCGTCCAGGCGCTCGCACCAGCGCACCGGCTGGCCGGCCAGGGTCTCCGCCTGCGCCGCGCGCAGGCGCGGGCTGGCCTCGACCAGCACCACCTCGGCCGCGGCCAGGAAGGCCGGCAGCACCCGCAGGCCGCGCAGCGCGTCGGCCATCAGGGTGCCGCGCCCCGGCCCCAGTTCGACCAGCAGACAGCGCGCCGGCGCGCCCTGCTCCTGCCAGCAGGCGGCGGCCCAGAGGCCCAGCAGCTCGCCGAACATCTGGCTGATCTCCGGTGCCGTGGTGAAGTGCCCCGCCGCGCCCAGCGGGTCGCCGCCGGTATAGACCCCGCCCTCGGGATCGAGCAGGCAGGCGGTCATGTATTCGGCCAGCGACAGCGGTCCCTCGGCCCGGATGCGCCGGACCAGTCGCGCGCCCAGCGGCGTCACGCCGGCCTCAGGCCTCGGCCGGCCGGCGGCGCGCCCAGACGATCAGCGCCAGGCCGCCGAGCAGCATCGGCAGGGAAAGGAGCTGGCCCATGGTCATCCCGGCGAAGAGGAAGCCCAGGTGGGCGTCGGGCTGGCGGAACAGCTCGCCGATGATGCGCGCCAGACCGTAACCGGCGAGGAACCAGCCGGTCAGATAGCCCTTGCGGCGCAGCCCCCCGGCGCGCACCAGCACGAACAGCAGCACGAAGAGGACCAGCCCCTCCAGGCCGGCCTGGTAGAGCTGGCTGGGGTGGCGCGGCGCCGCGCCGGCGCCGGGGAAGACCATCGCCCAGGGCACGTCGCTGACCCGCCCGTAGAGCTCGCCGTTGATGAAGTTGGCCAGACGCCCCAGGAACAGCCCGATCGGCGCGGCGCAGGCGACGATGTCGGTCAGGTGGAGGAAGCCGCCGGCCCGCTTGCGCATGAACAGCCACATGGCCGCGATCACGCCCAGCAGGCCGCCGTGGAAGGCCATGCCGCCCTGCCAGACCGCCAGGGCGCTCAAGGGATTCTCCAGAAAGTAGCCCGGCTGGTAGAAGAGCACGTAGCCCAGCCGGCCGCCGAGAATCACGCCGAGCGTCGCCCAGACCAGGAAATCGTCCATCTCGACCTTGCCGAGGCCCGAGGGCGAGCGCACGGCCAGCCAGCGCGCGTAGCGCCAGGCCAGCAGCAGCCCGACGATGTAGCTGAGCGCGTACCAGCGGATCTGGAAGAAGCCGAGATCGAGCGCGACCGGGTCGATCTGCGGATAGGCGATGGCCGCGAGCTGGGGCTGCAGGCCGGCGAGCAACAGGGTGTCGAGCATGGAACAGGCGCTCTAGCGATAGGGGTCGTCGGTCAGCAGATGGTCACGCAGATAGCGGCTTACACCCTCTTCCAGCGCGGTAGGGGGGCGATCGAAGCCGGCCTGGCGCAGCCGATCCATGCGCGCCTCGGTGAAGTACTGGTACTTGTCGCGGATCGCCTCGGGCGTCGGCACGTAGTCGATTCGCTCCGGCCGCTCCATCGCCGCGAAAACGGCGCGCGCCAGGTCGCGGAAGCTGCGCGCCTGGCCGGTGCCGACGTTGAACAGGCCGCTGGCCCGGCCGTGATCGTAGAGCCAGAGCATCGCCGCGACACAGTCGCCGACCCAGACGAAGTCGCGGCTCTGTGCGCCGTCGGCATAGTCGGGGCGGTGGCTCTTGAACAGCCGCGCGCGACCGGTCTCGCGGATCTGGCGGAACAGGTGCCAGGCGACCGAGGCCTGGCCGCCCTTGTGGTATTCGTTCGGGCCGTAGACGTTGAAGAACTTCAGGCCTGCCCACTGCGGCGGCGCCTCCCCCGCCTCGGCCCGGCGCACCGCCCAGCGGTCGAAGGCCAGCTTCGACCAGCCGTAGCCGTTGAGCGGGCGCAGCCGCGCCAGATGGTCCGGACTGCCGTCGTCGTCGAAGCCCTGCGCGCCGTCGCCGTAGGTCGCCGCCGAGGAGGCGTAGATGAAGGGCACCCGCGTCTCGCAGCACCAGCGCCACAGCCGCTGCGACAGGGTGATGTTGGTCTGCGCCAAGAGATCGCCGTCGGTCTCGGTGGTCGCCGAGACCGCGCCCATGTGGAAGACCGCGTCGGGCGTGAACTCGCCCAGCTCGAGCGCCGCCAGCAGCTCCTCCGGCGGCACGATGGCCTCCAGTTCCGCCTTGGCGAGGTTGCGCCACTTCTCGTGGCCGTCGCTGGGCCGGCCCAGCCAGTCCGCCACGACCACGCGCTCGCCGCGCGCCGCGAGCGCGCCGACGAGATTCGAACCGATGAAGCCGGCGCCGCCGGTGACCAGGATCATGGGGCCGCCTTGTAACGCCTTGCGCTCTTGATCGCCAGAGCCGGCGGGCGCACCTTTCGCACAAAGCGACGCCGGCCCCCGGAGGGCCGCCACAGCACGGGAGTGAGCGGGGCGATGCAGACCCAGAGCAAAGTGATCGACGACCTGGCCCGGCTGGCCAGCAGCGCGCTGGGCGTGGCCGCCGGCGTGCGGCACGAGGCCGAGGCGCAGCTCCGCCGGCAGTTCGAGCGCATCCTGGCCGACATGGACCTGGTCACCCGCGAGGACTACGAGGTGACCCGCACCCTGGCCGAGACGGCGCGCGCCGAGCAGGAGGCCCTGGCCGAGCGGGTGGCCGAGCTGGAGGCGCGCCTGGCCAAGCTGGAGGCCGCCAAGCCGGCGGCGCGCAGCCGCAAGACGGCGGCCAAAACGGCGGCCAAGTCGGCCGGCAAGACGGCAGCCAAGTCGGGCACGCGGGCGAAGACGGCGGCGCGCGGCCGGGCCGCGGCCAAGCCGGCCACCGGCGGGGCCGCCGGAGCGACCTCCGGCGGCGGGTCCGAGAGCGACGCCTGACGCCCAGAGACCCGACGCCCAGACGCCTGACGCCAAATCGGCCCGGAGTCGCGCCGGGCCGCGCGCGCTACGGCATGTCGTCCTCCAGATCGGCGGCCAGCCGCGCCTCGGCCCGGCGATCGGCGCCGGAGGGCAAGGGCGCCTGCGGGTCGCGGACCCAGGCCGCCACGTCGTCGGTGACCGTCGCCCCCTGCAAATCGCGGAACAGCAGGTGCCAGCCCTCGGGGTAGTAGGCCAGGCGCTGCCCCTCGCCCGTGTTGGGCAGGGCGCGCCAGGCGGCCAGGCTCGGCGCCTTGGGCACCAGCTCGTCCTGCGCGCCGTAGAGGTAGAGCAGCGGCAGCTCGACCCGCGCAGCCGCGGCCAGCGCGGCGTCCATCAAGTCGACCAGCCCGGCGATGGCGTCGATCCGCGTGCGCTTGATCACCAGGGGATCGCGGCCCAGCGCGATCAGCGCCTCGACGTTGTCGGAGGGGCGGATGTCCAGGCCCTCGCCGCTCGGCGTGGCCCAGGGAAAGAAGGTGGCGCCGAGCCAGAGGGCGGCGCGCTGGTACCAGGGCTGGGTGTCGCGCGCCCAGACCGCCGGCGCCGCCAGGATCAGGCCGTCGGCCGGCAGCGGCCGGTCGCGTGCCTGGGCCTCGCCGGCGGCGGCCAGCAGCACCGCGCCGCCCATGGACTCCCCCAGCAGATAGAGCGGCACGCCGGGATGGCGGCGGCGCAGCAGCGCGGCCGCGGCGCGCAGGTCCGCCGTCAGCGCCGCCGTCCCCGGCCAGAGGCCGCGCCCCGGCGCGCCGCCGAAGCCGCGCTGGTCGTAGGCGTAGACCGCGATGCCCTGCTCCGCCCAGGCCGGCGCCGGCGTGCGCCAGGCGCCGCCGTAGTCGTTGAAGCCGTGCAGCGCCAGCAGCACCGCCGTCGGCGCATGGGGGTTGGGTTGCCAGCTTCGCAGCGGCAGCGCCAGGCCGTCGGCAGTGACGAAGCGCCCGGTCTGCGCGTCGGCCAGCTCCAGACGCGGCTCGGTCGGGCCGGGCCCGGGCGGGGCCTGGCGGGCGCAGCCGGCCAGCAACAGCCCCAGAACCAGCCCCCCCAGGACCAGCAGCGCGCCCGGCCGCATGCGCCCTAGCCTGCGCCGCTCGGGGCGCCGCCCGGGGGACCACTCGGGGCACCACTCGGGGCACCACTCGGGGCACCACTCGGGGCGCCGCCGCCCTGGCTGGTCGCGCCGGTCTGGCTGTGGGCGCCGCGGGTGAGCTGCAGAAAGATGTCCTCCAGGTCCGCCTCCTCGGTGCGGATGTCCTGCACCTGCAGGTGGGCCTGCGCCAGGGCGTCGAGGATGTCGGCCACGGGGCTCTGGCTGGTGCGGTAGCGGAAGACCAGGTGGTCGCCGCCGACCAGCTCCGGCTGGAAGGGCTCCAGCACCGCCGGCACCGCCTCGATCGGCGTGCCGAGGTGCACCTGCAGCTCCTTGCTGTCGAGGCGGCGCAGCAGGCGGCGCGTCGGCTCGCAGGCGATCACCCGGCCATGGTTGATGATGGCGATGGTGTCGCAGAGCTCCTCCGCCTCCTCCAGGTAGTGGGTGGTCAGCAGGATGGTGGTGCCCAGCGCGTTGAGGTCGCGCACCCGGCTCCAGAGCTGCTGGCGCAGCTCGATGTCGACGCCGGCGGTCGGCTCGTCGAGCACCAGCACCGGCGGGTTGTGCACCATCGCCTTGGCGACCATCAGGCGCCGGCGCATGCCGCCCGACAGGGTGCGGGTGTAGGCCTGCGCCTTGTCCGCCAGCCCCAGGATGTCGAGGATCTCCATGGTGCGCCGTTCGCGCGGCGGCACGCCGTAGAGCCCGGCCTGCAGCTCCAGCAGCTCGCGCGGCGTGAAGAAGGGGTCGATGTTGAGCTCCTGCGGCACCACGCCGATGGCGGCGCGCGCGTGGCGCGTCTGCCGGTCGATGTCGTAGCCCCAGATCCGCGCCGTGCCCTCGGTCTTGGTCACCAGGCCGGCCAGGATGTTGATCAGCGTCGACTTGCCGGCGCCGTTGGGGCCCAGCAGGCCGAACAGGCTGCCGCGCGGGATCTCCAAGCTGACGTCCTGCAGCGCGCGCTTCGGCCCGGCCTTGCCGGCGCCCCGGTAGGTCTTGCCCAGGCCGATCACCTCGACGGCGTTGTCGGGCAGGTCGGACTCGCGCGAGGCGGCGTCGGAGCGGGGCTGGCGGGCCGGGGTCGGCATGGGCTGATCTTTCGGCATGGCGGCGCCTTACATAGAGCAGGTTGCCATCCTATGGAACCACCGCGCGGCTCCGCCGCTCGCGCCAGGCTTCGACGCGAGGCCACGCCACGACCAACCGCCACGGCCGACCGCCACGGCCGGCCGCCACGGCCGACCGTTGAACGGCGCGGCGCGCGCGTTATAGTCCGGCCGTCGCGAACGCGCCGCTTTTCTTTCAGCCAGCCGGAGCCAAGGTCCAAGCCATGCCCGAACCCACCGAGATCTTTCACGTGGACGCGGAGATCGTCGCCTGCGACGGCGGCGACGGTCCGCTGGGGCACCCGCGCGTCTGGCTGAACATGGAGGGCAACGGCAAGATCGACTGCCCCTACTGCGGCCGCCGCTTCGTGCTCAAGGGCCACGAGGACGCCGACCCGGTCCAGATCTGACCCGGCGACCACGCCGAGGTCGCGCCGAAGTCGCGCGGGAGGCCGCTCGCGCGCGGCCTCCCGCGCGCCGGCGTCACCAGGGTGATGTGCGGCTTAGAGTGATTTGCGACCGTTTGGACGCGCGTCAGCGCGTCCGCCGGTCGCGAAAAATCACTCTAACCCTTTGGTGTAGAGCAGGTTTCTTGTGATCGGCGGACCCACGCCGTGGGTCCAAACGATCACAATCTGCTCTAGCGCTCGACGCACATGGCGATGCCCATGCCGCCGCCGATGCACAGGGTGGCCAGGGCCTTCTTGGCGTCGCGCTTGGCCATCTCGTGCAGCAGGGTGACCAGCACGCGCGCGCCGGAGGCGCCGATCGGGTGGCCCAGCGCGATGGCGCCGCCGTTGACGTTGACCTTCTCCGGGTCCCAGCCGAGGTCCTTGTTGACCGCCAGGGCCTGGGCGGCGAAGGCCTCGTTGGCCTCGATCAGGTCGAGGTCCTCGACCGACCAGCCGGCGCGCTCCAGCGCCTTGCGGCTGGCCGGGATCGGCCCGGTGCCCATGATCGCCGGGTCGACGCCGCAGGTCGCCCAGGAGACGATGCGCGCCAGCGGGGTGACGCCGCGCTTGGCCGCCTCGGCCTCGCTCATCAGCACCGCCATGGCCGCGCCGTCGTTGATGCCGCTGGCGTTGCCGGCGGTCACCGTGCCCTCCTTGTCGAAGGCGGGGCGCAGCTTGCCCAGGCTCTCGGCGGTGGTGCCGGGCTTGGGGTGCTCGTCCTTGCTGACCACCACGTCGCCCTTGCGGGTCTTGAGGGTGACCGGGACGATCTCGTCCTGGAAGCGGTCGGCCGCCTGCGCCGCCTCGGCCTTCTGCTGGCTGCGCGCGGCGAACTCGTCCTGCTCCTCGCGGGTGAGCTGCCACTTGCGCGCCACGTTCTCGGCGGTGTTGCCCATGTGGTAGCCGTTGAAGGCGTCCCACAGGCCGTCCTTGATCATGGTGTCGACGAACTTCAGGTCGCCCATCTTCTGGCCGTTGCGCAGGTGCGCGGCATGCGGCGCCTGGCTCATCGACTCCTGCCCGCCGGCCAGCACGATGGCGCTGTCGCCGGTGCGGATCGCCTGGTAGCCCAGCGCCACGGCGCGCAGGCCGGAGCCGCAGAGCTGGTTGATGTTGTAGGCCGTCTTCTCCTGCGGCAGGCCGGCCTCCATGGCCGCCTGGCGCGCCGGGTTCTGGCCGGCGGCGGCGGTCAGGATCTGGCCGACCACGGCCTCGTCCACCTCGCCCGGCTCGACCTTGGCGCGCTTCAGCGCCTCGGCCATGGCGACGGCGCCGAGGTGGGAGGCGGGCACGCCCGCCAGCCCGCCGTTGAAGGCACCGACCGGGGTGCGGGCGGCGCCCGCGATGACGATGTCGCTCATGGCAAGGATCCTCCGTTCCGTGACGCGCGGCGCGCGCCGTGCCAGGCGCCGCCCGCTGTTGGCCGTCCGCCGCGCCGACCGCGCCCCGGGCGCCCCGGGGCGCCGCCACGACGGTCGTGCTGCATCGCAAAAGCCGTTCGGCCGCATTTAAGAAGAGCCGGCCGCCCAGCGCAACCGGCGCTTTCGCCCCCGTGTCTGCGGCCCCCAGGTCAGCCGCACCCGTGTCTGCTTTCGCTCCTCTGCCAAGAGACGGGGCGCCGGGCGGCGCGTTGCACGCCCCGCCCCGCGGTTCGGCAGCTCACGCCCTGGCGCGCAGCCAGGCGGCCAGCGGGTCCCAGACCGCGGCGCGGGCCCGGCCGCTGGTCACCATGCCGATATGGCCGACCGCCGGCGCCTCGACCCGGCAGCCGGGGATGGCGGCGCCGAGGGCGCGGGCCGAGGCCGGCGGCACGATGCGGTCCTGCGCCGGCACGAGGCAGAGGCTGGGCAGCCCCAGGCGCTCCGGCGCGACCGACTGGCCGGCGATCCGCCAGGCGCCGCGCGCCGGGGTATTGGCGCCGTACCAGCCGCCCAGGCACTCGCGCGCCACCGGCGCGGCCAGCGGCACGCCGTCGTTCAGCCAGTCCTCCAGGGCGACGAAGGCCTCGGCCTTCTCGCTGTCGGGGTCGAGGCCGGCGAAGGCGAGGAACTTGCGCACGCCGCCGAGCGGGTCGACCGCGGCGAACAGCGCCTGGAGGGCGTCGACCGGCAGCTCGCCGAGCAGATCGAGCGCCGGGCCGAAGGCCAGCAGGCTGCCGAGGCCGAGCGGCGCGGCCTGGGGCTGGTCGGCGTGGAAATCCCACGGCGCGGCCAACAGCACCAGGCCGGCGAGGTCGCGCTGGCGGCGCTGGGCCAGAGCCGCCGCCAGGGTGCCGCCCATGCAGTAGCCGGCGAGCACCGGCGCCCGGCCGGTGGCCTCCAGCGCCGCGTCCAGCGCCTGGTCGAGCCGGCCGGCCACATAGTCGGTCAGGGTGAAGCCGCGCTCGTCCGGGCCCGGCGCGTCCCAGTCCACCAGCAGCGGGCGGACGCCCTGGGCGGCCAGCCAGCGCAGCAGGGAGACACGCGGCGAGAGGTCGAGGATGTAGGCGCGGTTGATCAGCGAGGGGACGACCAGCAGCGGCGGCCCCTCCGGCTGGCTGGCCTCGCGCACCGCGCCGAAGTCCAGCAGCCGCGTGGTGCCGGCCTGCCAGAGGGCGGGCGGGCTGGGCAGGTCGCGGCGATAGGGATGGTGGCGATAGGCCTCCAGACCGTCGAGCAGGCGGTGCGCCCGGCGCAGCGTCTCGCGCTCCAGGGCGGCGCGCAGGGCCTGGGGGTCAGCGCTTGCGCTGTCCCGGGCCAGCGCGGCCGCGCGGGCGGCCAACTCGGGGCTGCGACTCGCCGGCGAGGCGGGCCAGGGCGGCTTCGAGCTCGGCGACGCGTGCCTCCAGCCGTTCCACGCGAGCCCCGCCATCGTCAGATGCAGCGGCAGCGGCCGCGGCCCCAGCCGGGGCGGCGGCTCGTCCGGCGCCTTGGTCTGCGCTGCCTGCATCGCCGCCCGCTCTCTCGCCCCCAGCCGTGTCGCCCGCCGTCGTCTCACTCTCGGCCGTCTTGCCCGCCGTGGTCTCGCGCGCGGCTGCCGCGCCCGGCGCCCCGCCCCAACCGGGCCCGCCCCAGGCAGGCCCGCCACCCGGCGCGCCGCCGCCCGGCCAGAGGCCGGCCCAGCCGGCCAGGGCGTTGGCGCTCAGGCCGCCGGCCATCATCTGCGCGGCGGCCAGCGGTCCGCTCATCTGCACGACCGCCTGCAGCCAGCGCTGCATCTGCTCGGCGGTCTGGCGGTCGGCGGCCAGCGCCGAGACCTGGTCCTGCATCAGGTCCAGCGTTCGCCGCGCCAGCGCGTCCAGATCGGCCGTCTCCTCGCTCATGCGGACCCACTATCGGAACCGTGCTGAAGGCGGTCAAGCGCGCGCTGCGCAGCCGCGCACGACGATTGACAGCTCTTGCCGCAGCGCAGCACACTCGCCTCGCAGTAGGGGCCGAGACCGGCATTCGGCACCGCCAGCCTGAGGCATCGCGACCGCCGCGCGACGGCGGACCACGGTACGAGAGGCGCGAACAGGGGGCGATGGGCGCGCGGGGGGCGCGCTCCGGCAGGGCCGACAGCAAAGCATAAGGACACGCCCAAGGTGAACGACCGCAAGAGTTCGAAGGCCGGCGAGGAGACCCGCCGCACCGGCGAGACCGCGGCGCGCGGCGGCGCCGGCAAGCCCATCACCATCAAGAAGTACGCCAACCGCCGGCTCTACAACACCGCGACCAGCAGCTACGTCACCCTCGACCACCTCTGCCAGATGGTGAAGGACGACGTGGAGTTCGAGGTCTACGACGCCAAGACCGGCGAGAACATCACCCGGCCGGTGCTGACCCAGATCATCGTGGAGGAGGAGGCCAAGGGCGAGAACCTGCTGCCGATCTCCTTCCTGCGTCAGCTCATCTCCTTCTACGGCGCCGGCATGCAGTACATGGTGCCGACCTACCTGGAGCAGATGATGCAGGCCTTCGCCGCCAATCAGGAGCAGGTGGCCCAGGCCATGCAGAAGTCCATGGGCGGCATGTTCTCGCTCGGCACGATGAGCGACAACATGGAGAAGATGGAGCAGGCGCGGCGCCAGAACCTGGCCCTGTTCCAGAAGACCATGAAGATGTTCTCGCCCTTCCCCAACGGCGCCGCGCAGGACGAGGAGGGAGAGCGCACGCCGGCGGGCCGGCCGGCCGAGAGCCAGGGCGAAAAGCCGGAAGAGCTGGAGACGCTCAAGCAGCAGGTCGACCGGCTGCAGCGCCAGCTCGACGAGATGAGCGGCGACAAGGACAAGAGCTAAGCGCCCGGATTGGTCGGCCCGGATTGGTCGGCCGGGAATGAGCCGCCAGGGCTGAGCCGCCGGGGCTGAGCCGCCGGGGCTGAGCCGCCGAAGGGCGGTCCTCGGCCCGCGCCCGGGGCGCCGGCCCCGCCGCGCTCCGCGCGTCGCGCGGTCAGCTTGCGGCGTGGGCGTAGCGCAGGGTCGCCGTCTCGTTCGGCTGGCCCCGGCCGCCGCCACGCCGGCGCCACGCCGGCGCGAGCTCCGGCTTGCCGAAATGCCAGCCCTGCAGGAAATCCAGCCCCTCGTCAGCCAGAAAGGCCGCGGCGGCGGCGTCTTCGACGCATTCGGCGACGGTGTCCAGATTGAAGGCGCGGGCCAGCGATAGCAGGTTGCGCACGAAGAGCTGGTTCTCGGCGCTGTCGCGGATCTGCCGAATGAAGGAGCCGTCGATCTTCACGATGTCGACGGTCAACGCCTTGAGGTGGCGGAAGGTGGTGTAGCCGGCGCCGAAGTCGTCGATCGCCACCCGGCAGCCGAGATCGCGCACCGTCGACACGAAGCGGGCGGAGTCCTCGATGTCGTGCAGCGCCGCGGTTTCCGTGATCTCCACGATCAGGCGCCGGGCGACCTCGGGCCGGCCGCGCAGATGGGCGACCAGCGCGCGCAGCCAGGAGCGGTCGGCCGCCGTCAGCCCCGAGATGTTGATCGCCAGGGTCACCTCGGGATGGGCCATCAGGTCGGCCACCGCCAGGTCCAGCACATGCCGGTCGATCGCCCGCATCAGCCCCAGCCGCTCGACCACCGGAATGAAACGGGCCGCCGGGACCAGCTCGCCGGAGGTGTCGCGCATGCGCAGCAGGCATTCGTACCAGTGGACACCGTGGTCCCGGGCCTGCACCACCGGCTGGAAGGCCAGCATCAGACGCTCTTCGCGCAGCGCCTGCTTGACCGCCTCGCCGATCGACATGGAGGCGCGGAAGTCCTCGCGCTGCGCCTCCGACAGGCAGTAGATCGACACGCAGTCGCGCCCGGCCGTCTTGGCGGACAGCAGCGCGCCCTCCGCCTTGGTCATCACGTCGACGGCGGTCTTCGACTGCTGCGGATAGACCACCACGCCGGCCGAGACGGCCACGTGCACCGGCCCGGACTGGGTCGGCACCGGCCCCTGGCGCACCGCCTGGAGGATGCGCTCCGCCGTCGCCTGGGCCTCGCCCGAGGGGCAGGAGGCCAGCACGATGCCGAAACGGTCGCCGCCGAGCCGGCCGATCACGTCGGTCGCCCGCAGGCAGCGGTCCAGCCGGCGGCCGACCTCGACCAGCACCTTGTCGCCCACCTCGTAGCCGTAGGCCGTGTTGATGCGGTCGAGAGAGTCGACGCCCACCACCACGAAGGCCCCGGTGCGGTCGAACCGCAGCGCGTTGGCCAGGGCGTGGTCCAGCGCCTCGCGCAGGCGCAGCTTGTTGTAGTGGCCGGTCAGGTCGTCGAAGTTGGCCAGGTACTCCAGCCGGCTCTCATGCTGCTTGCGCTGGGTGATGCAGCGCAGCGTGCCGAGCAGGCGCAGCGGCGCCCCGTCCGGCCCGCGCTCCACCGCGCCGCGGTCGTGCACCCACTGGAAATCGCCGCTGTCGGTGCGCACCCGGTATTCGCAGTCGAACGGGCGCGCGCTGTTGAGGTGGTCGGTCAGCGCGCGCAGGCGGCGCGGCAGGTCTTCCGGATTGACGCGGCCGTGAAACGTCTCGCCGGACGCCGGCAGATGCTCCGCGGCGACGCAGAAGAACGCGCTGGCCTGGCCGCCCCAGACGATATGGTCGGCCACCAGGTCCCATTCATAAGCGAGATCGCCGGCCGCCTCGACGGCCAAGCGCCAGCGTGCGGGGTCCATGCCTTCCTCTGCGAGCTTGGCTGACCGCGTCACGGCCCGCCCTCCTACCTGAAGTGCGCTCTGACTCATCGGCTAGTCTAACTCTAGTCTAAGACCACCGCGGCGGCCGCAGCAGCCACGATTCCGCGACAGCCTTTAAGAAAGGATGAAACCCACCCGGATTGGCGGGTTCAAAGCGACCGAAACACCCGCAAAGGGCGATCGGCGCCGACTCCTGTCGGGGCGGTTAACAGTCATGGTTAACAATCGTCCTTAAGAATTTACGAACAGTCTTGATTTCACGAAAATAGCGCGTTTACACTTTCTTCACCTTAACTGGAAAGGCCGCGACGAGAACTGCAGCCGTCCGGAGCGGGCGGAGCGGGGGGCGGGCCTCCGCTCGGAGCGAGGAACGTGGCGGGATGGCCGGACTGCCGGCACTTCGCGGAGCGGGGCCAAGCGCCACCGGAACGGCGACCAGGCGCGCCCTGGCGCCGGCGGCGCTCGCCGGGGCCGACGTGCCGCACGAGACCGCCACGCCGCCTGGCGGCGGCGCGCTGCGGCCCGTCGAGCCCGCCGCCCCGCTGGTCGCGCCGCGCCCCCGCAACGAGGCCGCGGCCCTGCTGCTCGCGCTGGCTCGCGAGGAAGCGGCCCGCGACAAGCTGGCCAGCGGCGGGCGGCAGGCGGCCAGGCCGTGCGGCGGCAAGCCCGCGCCCCTGCGCGCGCAGGCCGAGCGCGCCTGCCTGGCCTACCGGCGCCAGGGCGCGCAGCCCGAACTCTACGACGAGGGGCCTGCGGTCTTCCGCCTGCGCGTCTGAGTCCCGGGCGCCTCGCCCCGGGAACGAGCCTCGGGAGCGAATCTCAGGGAAACGAATCTCAGGGAGGCGAGTCTCAGGGAGGCGAGTCTCGGGGGCGGGCCCGGGCCGTCGCCACGCTGCCCAAGCGCGACGTTGCGCCCGGCTACCAGGTTGGACTCCGGGCAGGCTGGACTCCAGGGGAGGCCGAACTCTGGGCAGGTCGAACGCCGGGCCAAACGAACGCCGGGCCAAACGAACGCCGGGCCAAACGAACGCCGGGGCGGTTGCTTCGCGGCGCCTCCGACGTCACCCGCGCCGCGCCCCATGAAACGACGAATTTAAATAGAGAGTTATGCGCCCTTTAGTTGTTATTTCGCGCGCATTGCGGGATTTTTATACCAATCTGCGACGGATTTGCCGTTGATTCTTTGCGTATTCCCTTTAAAAGATATATCGCAACAGGTGTACTCCCAAGGGCTTTAAAACTACTGGTTTGCACGTGGACCGGCACAGCAGCAGCGATCGGGAAATTGAGCGCCACGTCGGCCGACGTATTCGCGAACGCCGCACGCTGCTCGGCCTCACTCAGCAGCAATTGGCCGAGTTAATCGGGGTCACCTACCAGCAAGCACATAAATACGAGCGGGGAATAAACAGAATATCGGCAGCGCGCCTCTATGCGCTCGCGCGCGTTCTCGATGTCGATACGAATTATTTCTTTGACAGGCTGGACGACACCCCGACCGAAAGCCTCAACGACCGCCAGAGACTCAGCCTCGACGTGGCCCGCAACTTCACGCGCATCCGCAGCGAACGCTGCCGCGAGGCCTTCGCACAACTTTGCCGCGTCATGGCGGACGAGGACGAGCAGCTCGGCCGCCCGAAATCTTAGAGGTCTGCCCGGCCGAAGAGCGTTGCCCGGCCGAAGAGCGTTGCCCGGCCGAAGAGCGTTGCCCAGCCGAAGAGCGTTGACCGGCCGAAGAGTGTTGACCGACCGACTGGCGCCGGCGCCTCCGTCGCGCCGAGCAGCATCGCCGCAGGCTTTAGGATTTGGAGAGGGCTTGGCGCCGCCTGCCGGGCGCGCGCCCGTCCTGGCGCCTCGACAGCGCCGCGCTCCGGGGGCATCTTGCGGCCCATGACCGACGCTCCCGCCAAGACGCCCGCCGAAACGGCCGCCAAGACGCCCGACTCCGCCGCCGGCGCCCCGCCGCCCTACAAGCACCTCTACCTGGTCGACGGCTCCGGCTACATCTTCCGCGCCTTCTTCGCGATCCCGCCGCGCATGACCAGCCACGGCGTGCACACCAACGCCGTGTTCGGCTTCACCAACATGCTGATCAAGCTGCTGCGCGAAACCGACGCGGACGGGCTGGCGGTGGTCTTCGACCATTCCGGCGAGTCCTTCCGCAACACGATCTACGCCGACTACAAGGCCAACCGGGACGAGCCGCCCGAGGAGCTGGTGCCGCAGTTCGCCGCGATCCGCGAGGCGACCCGCGCCTTCGGCCTGCCCTGCCTGGAGCAGGAGGGCTACGAGGCCGACGACCTGATCGCCACCTACGCCCGCCAGGCCAGCGCGCAGGGCATCCGCGTCACCATCGTCTCCAGCGACAAGGACCTGATGCAGCTCGTCGGCGACGGGGTCGACATGCTCGACCCGATGAAGGAGCGCGCCATCGGCCGCGAGCAGGTGATCGAGAAGTTCGGCGTGCCGCCGGAGCAGGTGATCGACGTCCAGGCCCTGGCCGGCGATTCCACCGACAACGTGCCCGGCGTGCCCGGCATCGGCATCAAGACCGCCGCCCAACTCATCGAAGCCTACGGCAGCCTGGAGGCGCTGCTGGAGCGGGCCGCGGAGATCAAGCAGCCCAAGCGCCGCGAGCGGCTGATCGAGAACGCCGAGCTGGCGCGCATCTCCAAAAAGCTGGTGACCCTGGACACCGAGGTGCCGGTCGAGGTCGCGCTTTCCGGCTTCGGCCTGCGCGAGCCCGACCCGGCGGCGCTGCGCGGCTTCCTCGAGCACTACGAGTTCCGCTCCATCCTCAACCGCCTGGCCGACAAGCTGGGCCCCGACGGCGGCGAGGGCCTGGTCCCCGACGAGAAGGAGGCCGGGCGGGCGCCGGGCGGCGCGGACGGCGGCCCCGAGCGCGGCGCGGATAACGGCGGCGGCCCGGCCAAGGCGCCGGCCCCGGCCGAGCGGGCGCCCGGCACGGGCTACGCGACGGTGCAGAGCGCGGCGGCGCTGGAAGACTGGGTGGCGCGCGCCACGGCGGCCGGCCGGGTGGCGGTCGACACCGAGACCGACTCGCTGGATTCCCTGCGCGCGCGGCTGGTCGGCGTCTCCCTGGCGGTGGCGCCGGGCGAGGCCTGCTACATCCCGCTCGGCCACACCGCCGCCGGCGCCGACGGCGAGACCCTGGACTTCGACGCCGGCACGGCGCCGGAGCAGATCCCGCTGGAGCAGGCGCTGGAGATCCTGCGCCCGCTGCTGGCCGACCCGGCGGTGCTGAAGATCGGTCAGAACCTGAAGTACGATCTGGAGGTGCTGCACCGCTACGGCGTCGAAGTCACGCCGATCGACGACACCATGCTGCTGTCCTACGTGCTGGAGGGCGGCCTGCACGGCCATGGCATGGACGAGCTGTCGAAGCTGCACCTCGGCCACACGCCGATCCCCTTCAAGGAGGTCTGCGGCGCCGGCAAGTCGCAGATCACCTTCGACCGGGTGCCGCTGGAGCGCGCCACCGACTACGCCGCCGAGGACGCCGACGTCACCCTGCGCCTGCACGCGCTGTTCAAGCCGCAGCTCGTGGCCGAGCGGGTGACCCGCGTCTACGAGACCCTGGAGCGGCCGCTGGTGCCGGTGCTCGCCGCCATGGAGGAGACCGGCATCAAGGTCGACCCCGGCCAGCTCAAGCGGCTGTCCAACGACTTCGCCGCGCGCCTGGGCGAGCTGGAGGGCGAGATCCACGGCCTGGCCGGCCGCACCTTCAACATCGCCAGCCCCAAGCAGCTCGGCGAGATCCTGTTCGACGAGCTGGGCCTGGGCCAGGGCAAGAAGGGCAAGACCGGCGCCTACGCCACCGGCGCCGAGGTGCTGGAGCAGCTCGCCGCCCAGGGCCACGAGCTGCCGGCCCGGGTGCTCGACTGGCGCCAGGTGGCCAAGCTGAAGTCGACCTACTCCGACGCGCTGCAGGCCCAGATCAACCCGGAAACCGGGCGCGTGCACACCTCCTTCGGCCAGGCCGTGGCCTCGACCGGGCGACTGTCCTCGACCGACCCCAATCTGCAGAACATCCCGGTACGCACCGAGGCCGGGCGCAAGATCCGCCACGCCTTCGTCCCCGAGGCCGGCTGCAAGCTGCTGAGCGTCGACTACTCGCAGATCGAGCTGCGCCTGACCGCCCACATCGCCGGGGTCGACGCCCTGCGCGAGGCCTTCGCCGCCGGCCACGACATCCACGCCATGACCGCCAGCCAGGTCTTCGGCGTGCCGCTGGCGGAGATGGACCCGGCCACCCGCCGCCGGGCCAAGGCGATCAACTTCGGCATCATCTACGGCATCTCGCCCTTCGGCCTGGCCCAGAACCTGGGCATCGAGCAGAGCGAGGCGCGCGCCTACATCGCCGCCTACTTCGAGCGCTACCCGGAGATCCGCGACTACATGGAGCGCACCAAGGCCGAGGCGAAGGAGCGCGGCGCGGTGCGCACCCTGTTCGGCCGCCGCGTCCACCTGCCGACCATCCGCGACAAGAACCCGGCGCGGCGCAGCTTCGGCGAGCGGGCGGCGATCAACGCCCCGATCCAGGGCACCGCCGCCGACATCATCAAGCGCGCCATGATCCGCGTGCCGCCGGCGCTGGCCGCCGCCGGACTGCGGGCGCGCATGCTGCTGCAGGTGCACGACGAGCTGCTGTTCGAGGTGCCCGAGGCCGAGGTCGAGGAGACCGCCGGCCTGGTCAAGACGGTGATGGAGGGCGCCTGCGCCCCGGCGCTGGAGCTCAGCGTGCCCCTGGTCGCCGACATCGGCGTCGGCGAAAGCTGGGACGCCGCGCACTGACCTTGGCCGGCGCCAGCCCGCCGGCCAAGGTCGGGTGTCCCGCGCGGAGGGACGCGCCGCCCCGGCAACCCGCCGTGGCCCGGAGCAGTTGCGAGCAGGAAGGCGGTGAGGCCGGGCGGCGGTGGCGGGGGCCGCCGGCCAAGGCCGCACCTGCGCGTCCCTCATGGCTGCCCGGCGCCATCCGGCTCTGAAATCGCCTAAATCCCGATGTCGGCTTTACTATACGCACACTTGCGTCTACGGGACCTGCCGCCAGGCCGGCAAAATTGACCAAGATCAAAGTTGCGGTCGAGACGTTGGTTTCACAAAGGCTGACCTTGAGCTTCCGGCACCTCGAAGCTTTAGCTTTAGGACCATTCGCCTACAAATTTGGGAGAGCCCCGATGTCACCTCGTCTTCTCGCGCGGATCACCATCTCCAGTCGCAGACTGCTGCTGGCCTCCGCCGCCCTCGCCCTATTGGCCGGCGCCGCCGCGCAGCAGCCCGCCACCGCGCAGATGCAGCGCGGCATGGGGCCGGACCGACCGGCCGCCGCCGGCGACAGCGGCGTGCGTCCGGCGCACATGCCCGGCCAGGGGTACGGCTACCACAGCGGATATGGGCGCGGATACGGCCACGGATACGGCGACGGCCGCGGCTATCGCGATGACGACGACTACGGCCGCCGCCATTACCGGGGGCGCAGCGGAGACTGCCCCTACGCCGACGATGGCCGCGGCCCCGGCATGATGGGTCCCGGCATGATGGGCCGCAGGATGGGCCCCGGCATGATGGGCCCTGGCATGATGGGCCCTGGCATGATGGGCCCCGGCATGATGGGCCCTGGCATGATGGGTCAGGGCATGGGCCCCGGCATGATGGGCCCCGGCATGATGGGTCAGGGCGGCATGATGATGGGCCAGGGCTACGGGCCGGGCTATGGCGGTGAGGTGCTGCGGCCGGGTCGCGGCGCCCGCTTCGACATGATCGACGCCAACGACGACGGCGTCGTGCAGCCCGAAGAGGCGGCGGCCCGCCACGAGGCCCGCTTCGCCCAGCTCGATGCCGACGGCGACGGCGAGATCACCCAGGAGGAATACCTCGCCGCGGCCCCCGGCGGCTGGCGCGGCCAGATGCAGGGCCGGATGATGCCGGGCCAGGTGATGCCCGGTCAGGCCATGCCCAACCAGATGATGCAGGGTCAGGGTATGCAAGGTCAGGGCATGCAGGGCCAGGGCGGCATGATGATGGGCCAGAACGGCATGCCGGCCGGCCAGGGCCCGCGGGCGCAGCAGCGCCAGGAGCGGCGCCAGGCCCACTTCGAGGAGCTGGATACCGACGACAGCGGCACGGTCAGCCGCGCCGAGTTCATGTCCGCCGGCCAGGCCCGCTTCGAGGCGGCCGACCTCAACGACGACGGCCGCGTCACCGTCTGGGAGTTCCGCAGCCAGCGGCGCCCCTAACCCTGTGTCCGTGACGGCCTAGGGCGGTTTCCGATCGAGTGGAACCACGACGTGGGTCCGCCGATCGGCCCAAAACCGCCCTAGCTGCCGCGCCTACTCGGCGGCCTGGGCCTGGTAGATGCCGGCGGCCTTGACGTCCTCGTCGACGTAGGGCTCGAACTGCTTGAAGTTCGCCTCGAAGCGCTTGACCAGGTCGCGGGCGATGCGGTCGTAGGCCGCGCCGTCGGCCCAGGTCGCGCGCGGGTCCAGCACCTCGGCGGGCACGCCGGGGCAGGCGGTCGGCACCAGCACGCCGAACTCCGGGTGCGGCCGCATCTCCACCGCGTCCAGCTCGCCGGCCAGGGCGGCGCGCAGCATGGCGCGGGTCAGCTTGATGTCCATGCGCTTGCCGACCCCGTACTGGCCGCCCGACCAGCCGGTGTTGACCAGCCAGCAGGTGGCGCCGGCCGCGCGCATCTTGTCGCGCAGCATGGCGGCGTAGACGCTGGGGTGGCGCGGCATGAAGGGCGCGCCGAAGCAGGTCGAGAAGGTCGCCGAGGGCTCGCTGCCCAGGCCCTTCTCGGTGCCGGCGACCCGCGCGGTGTAGCCGGAGAGGAAGTGGTACATCGCCTGCTCCGGCGTCAGCCGGCTGATCGGCGGCAGCACGCCGAAGGCGTCGGCCGTCAGCATGACGATGTTCTTCGGCAGGCCGCCCTGCCCGGTCTCGCTGACGTTGGGAATGAACTCGATCGGGTAGGAGGCGCGGGTGTTCTCGGTATAGCGCGCCGAGTCCAGGTCGAGCGCCCGCGTCTGCGGGTCCATCACCACGTTTTCCAGCACCGTGCCGAAGCGCTGCGTGGTGGCGTGGATCTCCGGCTCGGCCTTGGGGTCGAGGCGGATCACCTTGGCGTAGCAGCCGCCTTCGAAGTTGAACACGCCGGTGTCCGACCAGCCGTGCTCGTCGTCGCCGATCAGCGTGCGGCTGCCGTCGGCCGACAGGGTGGTCTTGCCGGTGCCCGACAGGCCGAAGAAGATCGCCGTGTCGCCGGCCGGCCCGATGTTGGCCGAGCAGTGCATCGGCAGCACGCCACGCGCCGGCAGCAGGTAGTTGAGGATCGAGAAGACCGACTTCTTGATCTCGCCGGCGTAGGAGGTGCCGCCGATCAGCACGATGCGCTGCGCGAAGCTGACCAGCACGAAGCAGTCCGAGCGGGTGCCGTCGCTCGCCGGGTCGGCCTGCAGACCGGGGACCTGCAGCACGGTGAACTCCGGCGCGAAGTCCGCGAGCTGGTCGTGCGAAGGCTGCAGGAACATGTTGCGCGCAAAGAGGTTGTGCCAGGCGCACTCGGTGACGACGCGCACCGGCAGGCGGTAGGCCGGATCGGCGCCGGCGAAGCAGTCCTGCACGAAGACGTCGCGGCCCTGCAGGTAGGCGCGGGCCTTGTCCAGCAGGCGCGCAAAGGAATCCGGCGCGATGGCGACGTTGACCTCGCCCCACCAGATGTCGTCGCGGCTCTCCGGCTCCTCGACGATGAACTTGTCCTTGGGGCTGCGGCCGGTGTGCTCGCCGGTCAGCGCGACCAGCGGACCGCCGGCGGCCAGCCGGGCCTCGCCGCGCGCCAGCGCCTGCTCGCTGAGCGCCGGAGCGCCCAGGTTCCAGTAGACGTCCTTCAGATTGCGTAAGCCCAGGCTGTCCAGGCCGTGGCGCGACACGACCGGTCCGTGGTTGCCCACCTGCTCTCCTCCCTCGCTCGCTCCCGCGGTCTCGCCAGCAGACCGCATGAAACCTGTGTAACCATGCCGCCCCGAGGGCGCAACTCTGCCGTCATCGACCGGCTGGGACGGTGAAATCGACGGGATATCGCCATGATCGCGGCGGCATACGCCGGCGTCAGGAGGCCCGCAGGACGGGCTCAGGGTGGACTCACGGCGGACTGGGCGCGCCGGCGCGCCTGGCGGGTCAGGCGGACCAGCTCGACACGGCAGGACTCGGCGTCGTGCACCGGCTTGGCGAAGTCGAGACGGGCCAGCCGGCCGCCGCGCCGCAGGTCGCAGCCCTCGGGGTCGACGCCGGTCATCGTCCAGCCCGCGCCCGCCTGCGCCCCCTCGCCCGCGTCGTCCGACTCCGCGTCGGCCTCCGGCAGAGCCAGAAACTGCGCCGCCATGACGGCCAGGGCGTCGGCATGATCGGCGTTCATGTGCGCGACGATCTCCGCCTCGGCCGCAGCCAAGGGCACGCAGGCGGCCGTGTCGAACAGCAGCTCTGCGGCCGTCAGCCAGTGGATGCGCCCGAAGCCGGCGACCAGATGCGCGCGCTCCACCGCCAGGCGGTAGAGGCGGAAATCGGCGAAGTCGGCGTAGACGGCGGCGCCGGGGTGGCGGCGCAGCACCCGCTGCTTCAGCAAGGGGTCGTCGCTGGGGGCGATGCGGCCGAGCACGGCGGCGCGCGCACCGGCCAGGGGATCTGCTTGCCCGGCCCCCGCGCGGACCAGAAAGCCGGCGCGACCATCGGCCGCAAGGTTGGCGCTGTGGTCGGCCAGGTCGGAGAGCAGCAGCAGCGGGCAGCCGGCATGGTCGACCGTCGCCAGCACCAGCGAGGGATAGGGCCAGCCCCAGCCCGGGCTGTCGCGGCCGTCACGCGCCAGCGCCGTGGTCAGGGTCGCCGTCTCCGCTTGGCGCAGCAGCCGCCGGACTTGCTGCGCGGGAGACGGGGGCGGAGCCTGCGAGGCCGGGATCGACGCGCGCGCGTCTGTGGGATCGCTCATGGGCGGGAGTTGGCCGCGCGGCAGCCGCCGCCGTCAAGTCGCGCCAGCGCTTACGTCATGCCGACCCGCACGTCATGCCGACCCGCACGTCGCGCCGGCTCCACCTCGTGCCGCCCCCCTCGTGCCGGCCCCCTCGTGCCGGCCGCGGGTCGGCCCGCTGGTCTCGCCGCGCGGCATCGGTTGACTTATATCAGGGAAACCGAATGCGTTTTCGCGCTCCCTGGCGGCGGGGCGCCGGTCACGCGGACCGGCGCGCCCGACGTTTTCCCCTTGGCTTCGAGGAGCCCCTGCCCATGCCCCGCAATATCGGCACCGTCGACCGCCTCCTGCGCCTGGTCCTCGGTCTCGGCCTGCTGTCCCTGGTCTTCGTCGGCCCGCAGACCCTGTGGGGCCTGCTCGGCCTGGTGCCGCTGCTGACGGCCGTCGTCGGCTACTGCCCGGCCTATTCCCTGGTCGGCCTCAACACCTGCGGCAAGCGCCGGCACGCCTGAGCGCCGGGCGGAAGCCCCCCCTTCCCTTCGGCCGACGGCCACCCCACATAGGCTCGAACCGCGAACGAATTGTGGCAAAGCGGCCGGGACTTTCCGCCGCGCCGCCGTCGTGCGGCCCGAAAGCCGCGGCAGTCTGCTCCCTGGCGCCCTGCGTCGCGACGGCGCGCGGCGGCGGCGGTGCAGGACAGGCTTCAACCCGAGGGGGACCCGCGCGATGCAGCACACCATCGCCTTGGTGGACGACGACCGCAACATCCTCACCTCGATCTCCATGGCACTGGAGACCGAGGGCTACAAGGTGCGCACCTATACCGACGGCTCCGAGGCGCTGCGCGGCCTGGCCGCCCAGCCGGTCGACCTGGCGGTGCTCGACATCAAGATGCCGCGCATGGACGGTATGGAGCTGCTGCGCCGCCTGCGCGAGGGTTCCAACCTGCCGGTCATCTTCCTGACCTCGAAGGACGACGAGGTCGACGAGCTGCTCGGCCTGCGCATGGGCGCCGACGACTACATCAAGAAGCCCTTCTCCCAGCGCCTGCTGATCGAGCGCATCCGCGCCCTGCTGCGCCGCGAGCGCGCCAGCCGCGAGGAGTCGAGCGAGACGCCGCGCGAACAGCCGCTGCTGCGCGGCAACCTGATGATGGACCCGAGCCGCCATCTGGTCACCTGGCGCGACCGGCCAGTCAACCTGACGGTCACCGAGTTCCTCATCCTCAAGGCGCTGGCCCAGCGCCCCGGCCACGTCAAGAACCGCGACCAGTTGATGGACGCCGCCTACGGCGAGCACATCTACGTCGACGACCGCACGATCGACAGCCACATCAAGCGGCTGCGCAAGAAGTTCAAGCAGGCCGACTCCGACTTCGCGCAGATCGAGACGCTCTACGGCGTCGGCTACCGCTACAAGGAGGCGTGAGCGCGCCGGCCGCTGCGGGGCGCGCCGCGCGCGGGCGGTGCCGTCGCGGCAGGGATCGTGGCAGGATGGCGTCGGCACCTGCCCGCCACCGCGCGGCGACCGACCCAGCGTAACAGCCCGACGACGACCGCCCGACCATGACCGCCCGACCATGACCGCCCGACCATGACTGCCCGACCATGACTGCCGAGCCCTTCGACCCCGCCTACGACGCGGCGCCCGACGCGCGGGCGGCGGCGGCGCGCGGCCAGGCCCAGGCTCAGGCTCAGGCCCAGGCCCGGGCTCAGGCTCAGGCTCAGGCTCAGGCTCAGGCTCAGGCCGACCGCGCGGCGGGCAAGCGCGCGGCCAAGGCCCAACGCAAGGCCCGGGCGAAGGGCGGCGAGGCGTCGGCGCGCCGACGCCGGCCGGCCTGGCGCTCGCCGCTGACGCGGCGCATCCTGGCACTCAACATGCTGGTGCTGCTGATCCCGATCCTCGGGCTGCTGCACCTCGACCAGTACCGCCAGTCGCTGATCGACTCCGAGCTGAAGGCGCTGCAGGTCCAGGCCGAGACCTTCGCCCTGGCGCTCGGCTCGGCCGCCGTGGCCGACACGGACAGCGGCGAGCAGCGCCTGATGGAAGACGCCACCCGCCAGACGGTGCGGCTGCTGCTGGCCGGGACTTCGCTGCGCGCGCGGGTGTTCGACCGGGCCGGGGCGCTGCAGGCCGACTCCTTCCTGCTGATGGGCCCGGGCGGCCAGGTGAAGGTCACCGAGCTGCCGCCGCTGGAGACCGGCAACCCGCTGGTGCGCTGGATCGGCGAGCTCTACGACGCGGTGGTCAACGGCCTGCCCGGCTACCACGGCTTGCCACGCTACCGCGAGCCGCCCAACCAGAGCGCCCAGGACTACGCCGAGGCGCTGGCCGCCCTGGCCGGCGAGTCCCAAGGCCGCGTGCGGGTCGACAGCGAGGGACGCATGGTGCTCTCCCTGGCGGTGCCGGTGCAGCGCTACCGCCAGGTGCTCGGTGCGCTGATGATCACCAAGGACGGCGCCGGCGTCGAGCAGGCGGTGCGCGACCGGCGCCACGACGTGCTGCTGGTCTTCGGCGTGGCGTTGGCGGTCACCGTGCTGCTCTCGCTCTACCTGGCGCGCACCATCGCGCTGCCGATCCGCCGTCTGGCGGAGGCGGCCGACCGGGTGCGCGGCGGCAGCAGCGGCGGCGCGCGCGGCCGGGGGCAGCGCAGCTTCATGACCAGCCTCAGCCGACGCCACGACGAGATCGGCGACCTGGCCCAGGCGCTGCAGCAGATGACCGACGCCCTGAACGCGCGCATGCAGGCGATCGAGGCCTTCGCCGCCGACGTGGCGCACGAGATCAAGAACCCGCTGACCAGCCTGCGCAGCGCGGTGGAGACGGCGGCGCGCATCGAGGACGCCGGCCAGCAGAAGAAGCTGATGTCGATCATCGTCGACGACGTGCAGCGGCTGGACCGCCTGATCAGCGACATCTCCGACGCCTCGCGCCTGGACGCCGAGCTGGCGCGCGCCGACGCCGAGGAGGTCGACGTCGCCAGCCTGCTGGGCACCCTGGCCGACGTCTACCGCTCGGTCGGCGAGGAGCACGGCATCGAGATCGTCTGCGAGGCCGGCAGCGACCGGAATCTGCGCGTGCAGGGCCTCGAGGGCCGCCTGGGCCAGATCTTCCGCAACCTGCTATCCAACGCCCTCTCCTTCTCGCCGCCCGGCGGCACCATCACCCTGGAGGCGCGGCGCGACAGCCGGCCGCGGGGCGAGGGCGGCGACTGGGTGGTGATCACCATCTCCGACGAGGGGCCGGGCCTGCCAGACGACAAGCTGGACGCCATCTTCGACCGCTTCTACAGCCAGCGCCCCGAGGGCGAGAAGTTCGGCACCCACTCCGGACTGGGCCTTTCGATCTCGAAGCAGATCGTGGACGCGCACGGCGGGGTGATATATGCCGAGAACCGCTTCCGGTCCGGCCGGGTCGCGGGGGCACGCTTCACGGTGCGCCTGCCCGCCGCCTGACCGGGGCGGGCGGGCGCGCGAAGGACTTGGACGCGGGCGAGGGCCCGAGAGCGAGCGATGAGCGGATTTCCCGAACAGGAGCTGCTGCACGCCACGGCGGTGCAGATCGAGACGCCCGACGGCCCGCTGGGCGTGCTGCTGCGCGGCCCCAGCGGCAGCGGCAAGTCGGACCTGGCCCTGCGCCTGATCGACGACGGCGCCCGCCTGGTCGCCGACGACCAGACCCGCCTGAGCCGCGACGGCGCGCGGGTGCTGGCCAGCGCGCCGGCCGCCCTGGAGGGCACGCTGGAGGTGCGCGGCGTCGGCCTGGCCGGCCTGCCCAGCCTGCCGGAAACCGAGATCGGCCTGGTGGTCGAGTTGCGCGCCGACACGGCGATCGACCGCCTGCCCGAGGAGCACTGCGTGGTGCTGCTGGGCCAGAGCCTGCCGGCCGTCGTGCTCGACGCCCACCAGCCCTCGGCCGCCGCCAAGCTGCGCCTCGCCGCGCGCAGCCGCGCCGCCGGGCGCGCCGCGCCGGAGACCGGGGCCGGCGGCCGGCGCCAGCCGACGGCGCCCCAGGCGCTGCCGGTGGTGGTGGTCACCGGCCTGTCCGGCGCCGGCCGCACCACCGCCCTGAAGGTGCTGGAGGACATCGGCTACGAGGCGATCGACAACCTGCCGCTCAGCCTGCTCGGCCCGGCCGTGCTGGCCGGCCATCTGGACCGCCCGGTGGCGCTGGGCGCCGACATCCGCAACCGCGACTTCGCCGCGCAGCCCTTTCTGGAACAGCTCGACGCGCTGGTCGCCGAACCGGCGCTGGAGGTGAAGCTGGTCTTCATGGACTGCGCCGACGAGGTGCTGCAGCGCCGCTTCACCGAGACCCGCCGGCGCCACCCGCTGGCCCAGGAGCGCCCGCTGGCCGACGGCATCGCCGCCGAGCGCACCATGACCGCGCCGCTGAAGGCCCGCGCCGACCTGGTGGTCGACACCTCCAGCCTGGCGGTGCCCGACTTCCGCCGCCTGATGACCGGCCACTTCGGCCTGGGCGCCGCGGGGCTGGCGGTCTTCGTCACCTCCTTCTCGTTCCGCCAGGGCCTGCCGCGCGAGGCCGACCTGGTGCTGGACGTGCGCTTCCTGCGCAATCCGCACTACGTGGAGGCGCTGCGCCCGCTGACCGGCCGCGACCGTCGGGTTGCCGACTACGTCGCCGGCGATCCGGCCTTCGCGCCCTTCTTCGACAACCTGACCCGCCTGGTCGCGCCGCTGCTGCCGCGCTACGAGGCCGAGGGCAAGAGCTACCTGACCATCGCCGTCGGCTGCACCGGCGGCAAGCACCGCTCCGTGGCCATCGCGGAGAAGCTGGCGGCCTGGCTGCAGGACCGGGGCCGCCCGGTCACCCTGGGCCACCGCGACAAGCCGGCCGACTGACGCTCCGCGCCGCCGGCAGGGAGTCGGGCCCGGCGCTTGCGGCTGGCTTCCGCGCGCCGGGTGCGCTAGCCTCCGGCTCCTCAAGCAAGAGGCAGTTTCGCCGATGATCGGTCTTCTTCTGGTTACCCACGGCCGCCTGGCGCAGGAGTTCATCTCCGCCATGGAGCACGTGGTCGGGCCGCAGCCGCAGGTGGCGGCGATCTGCATCGGCCCGGACGACGACATGGAGGCCCGGCGCGGCGAGATCATCGAGCAGGTCAAGGCCTGCGACGCGGGCGACGGCGTGGTGATCCTGACCGACATGTTCGGCGGCACGCCCTCGAACCTCGCGATCTCGGTGCTCGACCAGGCCAAGGTCGAGGTGATCGCCGGCGTCAATCTGCCGATGCTGATCAAGCTGGCCAGCGTGCGCCAGACCGCCAGCCTGGCCGGTGCCGTCGCCCAGGCCCAGGAGGCCGGGCGCAAGTACATCAACGTCGCCTCGCAGCTTCTGGCCGGCGAGGCGGTGCGCTGAGGGCGCGGGCATGAGCGAGACCGCCCCCGGCCCCTCGTCGCGCGCGCCCGGCTCCACCGAGGCGGCGGACCCGGCGGGTGCGCGCGCCGAGCGGCGGGTGACCATCGCCAACCAGCGCGGCCTGCACGCCCGCGCCGCCGCCAAGTTCGTCAAGCTGGCCGGCAGCTTCCAGGCCGAGGTCACGGTGACCAAGGGCCCCAACGCCGTCTCCGGCAGCTCGATCATGGGGCTGATGATGCTGGCCGCCGCCCCCGGCTGCGAGATCCTGGTCGCGGCCAGCGGGCCCGACGCCACGGCCGCCGTCGAGGCCCTGGCCGAGCTGGTCGCCCGCAAGTTCGATGAAGACTGAGCCGCGCAAGTCCAGCCAGACCAAGCGGTCCGGGGCCCCGCGCACCGGCAGGGCGGAGACGAAGGAACGGGTCTTCGAGGGGCTGGGCGTCTCCCCCGGCGTCGCGATCGGGCCCGCGCATCTGCGCGAGGGCGAGGTGGCGCGGGTGCCCGAGTACAGCGTCGCCGCCGCCAAGGTCGGCGCCGAGACCGCCCGCTTCGAGGCGGCCGTCGACAAGGCCGTGCGCCAGCTCCAGAAGATCCGCCGCAAGTCCTCCGCGCTGCATGGCGCCTCGGGCGAGGAGCTCGGCTACCTTCTGGAGGCGCACCTGCAGATGCTCTCGTCGCGCCGGCTGCGCGAAGGGGTGACGGGGCGCATCGCCAAGCGGATCAACGCCGAGGCGGCGGTCGCCCGCGAGATCGACGCCATCGCCGGCGCCTTCGCCGAACTCGACGACGCCTATCTGCGCAGCCGCGCCAGCGAGGTGCGCGAGGTCGGCCAACGCATCCTGCGCAACCTCACCCGGCGCGGCTTCACCGGCTTCGGCGACCTCGACCCCGGCAGCGTCGTGGTGGCGGAGGAGATCACCCCGGCCGACACCGCGCTGATGGACCCGGTCAAGGTGGCCGGGTTCGCCTGCGCCCTGGGCGGCGCCGAGGGGCACACCGCGATCATGGCCCGCTCGCTGGGCCTGCCGGCGGTGCTCGGCGCGCCCGGCGTGGTCGGCGGCATCGGCCCCGGCGACACGGTGATCGTCGACGGCTTCGAAGGCCTGGTGATCGTCAACCCGACGAAAAAGCGCCTGGCCGCCTACCGCAAGCGCCAGGCCGAGGAGGCCAGGCAGGTGCGCGCGCTGGCGCGGCTGCGCGGCCTGCCGGCCGAGACGCGCGACGGCACCCGCCTCCAGCTCCAGGCCAACCTGGAGCTGCCGCGCGAGGTCGGCCAGGCCACCGCCGCCGGCGCCGAGGGGGTCGGCCTGCTGCGCACCGAGTTTCTCTTCATGAACCGCGACGACCTGCCCGACGAGGAGGAGCAGACCGAGGTGCTGACCGGCATGGTGGCCGGGCTCGGCGGCCAGCCGGTGACCATCCGCACCCTCGACGTCGGCGGCGAGAAGCTCGCCTCCTCCCTGGGCGGCCACCTGGGCGAGAGCGCCAACCCGGCGCTGGGCCTGCGCGCCATCCGCCTGTCGCTGCGCGCGCCGGAGCTGCTGGAAGCCCAGCTCGCGGCGATCCTGCGCGCCGGGGCGGCCGGGCCGATCCGCATCCTGCTGCCGCTGATCACCAGCGTCGAGGAGCTGCGCGCCACCCGCGCGATCCTGGAAAAGGTCTGGCGCCGCCTGAAACGCCGCAAGGTCGCCATGGCCAGGTCGCTGCCGCCGCTGGGCGTGATGATCGAGGTGCCGGGCGCCGCGCTGTCGGCCGATGCCCTGGCGCGCGAGGCGGATTTCTTCGCCATCGGCACCAACGACCTGATCATGTACACCCTGGCGATCGACCGCGGCGAGGAGCGGGTCGCCCACCTCTACAACCCCTTGCATCCGGCGGTCTTCCGCCTGATCCACTTCGCCGTCGACGCCGGCCTGCGCGCCGGCAAGAGTGTCTCGGTCTGCGGCGAGATGGCCGGCGACCCGCGCTACACCCCGCTGTTCGTCGGGCTGGGCGTGCGTGAGCTCTCCATGGGCCCCAAGGGCCTGGCGCGGGTGAAGGACCGGGTGCGCCGCCTGGACTCGGCGGCGGCGGCGCGATTGGCCAGTGAAATCTCCATGCTGAGCGACGCCGGCGAGATCGCCCGCCTGCTCGACCTCTTCAACGAGCGGCTCTGACCCCGTGTAGGAAGCGGGCCTCCCCCTGCGCGCGCAGGTGGACGCCGGAAGGTCGCGCACCGGTCCCGGCGGCCGGTGACGGCTTGGCCGCATCGCCCCCCCGGGCGCGCCCCGTTGCGCGGCCGCGCCACAGAGATCCGCATGCTTTCGCCTTCTTGTTGATTACTTAACTTATATTTCGTTGGATGACCTCTGCTAGCGCGGTGCTTCGGGTTTTCAGGATCTGCCGCGGCCCCGTATAAGTAGAGCTGCCGAGATCAAGCTCGGCCGAGGAGCGCTTTCGATGCTGGAATGGCTATTTGAAAGCAACGAATTCTCGCCACACGGGTTTTGTCTTTTCTGGGACCCGCCGGTTCTTTGGCTTCACGTGGCCTCCGACGCCCTGATCGCCCTGGCCTATCTGACCATCCCGGCCGTCCTGTTGACGGTGGCGATCAAGCGGCCCGACCTGAACCCCTTCAAGGTCCTGTTCTGGTTCGCGGGCTTCATCATCACCTGCGCGCTGACGCATCTGCTCGCGATCGTCACCCTGTGGGAACCGCTCTACGCGCTCGCGGGCGTCGCCAAGGCCAGCACGGCCCTGGTCTCGGTCTCCACGGCGGCGCTGGTCTGGGTCCTGCTGCCGCGGATCCTGACCATACCGAGCCATAGCGCCCTGGCCGCCGCCAACGCCGAGCTCACCGCCCTGCGGGACTCCCTCGAGACCAAGGTGGCGCAGCGCACCCAGGACCTACAGGAGACCAACACGCGACTGCAGGCCGCCCAGCAGCAGGCCGAACGCGAGGTGGCGGCGCGGACCCGCCTCATGCGCACCATCAGCCACGAGCTGCGCACGCCGCTGAATGCCGTGATCGGTTTTTCCGAGCTGCTCTCCAACGAAAGCCGCGAGCGCCTCTCGGACACCGACAAGAGCTACCTCGAACAGATTCAGGATGCCGGCCAACTCCTGCTCAGCCTGGTGAACGAAGTGCTGGAGTATCAGCGCAGTCAGGCCGACCCGGAGGTCTTCAGCAAGGAGCCGGTCGATTCCCTGAGCGTGGTCGACGACGCCGCGTCGCTGGTCGCGCCGCTGCTGCGCGCCAAGGACCTGACCCTGGAGATCGAGGTGCCCGAAGGCCTGGAGGCCGCCACCGATCGCCGCGCCGCCCTGCAGATCGTGAGCAACCTGCTGTCCAATGCCGCCAAGTACACGCCCGAGGGCGGTCGCATCGGCGTCAGCGGCGAAGAGTGCCCGGCGGGCCCGCGCTTGACGATCTGGGACACCGGCGTCGGCATCTCGAAAGAGGACCAGCAGCGCATGTTCCACCCCTTCTTCCGGGCCCGCGCGACCGAATCCATGGCGCAGGGCACGGGCCTCGGCCTGGCCACGGTGCGGCGTCTCGCCGAACGCCTGGGCTGGCATCTGGAGGTGGAAAGCGCGCTGGGAAGCGGCACCGCGATCCACCTCCAGCTCCCCTGCGCGGACCGCGAGGCCGCCGCCGCCGCGGCCCTCGCGGAGTGACGCGCCCTCGCCCCGCGGGGCTCCGCACCCCTGTAGCGCCCAACGAGGCAACACATTGATTTTCCTAGGACCAGCCCCACTCACCCGAGCCCAACTTGCTGTTGGGGGGCGATCCTGGTATCTCCGGGGCGACCCGGACAGAGATCTCCCTGGGAACCTCCGTACAACCTCCCGAGACGACGCGATCGGGACAACCGAGCGAGGACCGCTTTCTCATGGCCGACTTCACCGACTACAAGGTCAAGGACATCTCGCAGGCCGACTACGGCCGCAAGGAAATCGAGATCGCCGAGACCGAGATGCCCGGCCTGATGGCGCTGCGCGAGGAATACGGCCCCTCGAAGCCGCTCAAGGGCGCGCGTATCGCCGGCTGCCTGCACATGACGATCCAGACCGCCGTGCTGATCGAGACGCTGGTCGAGCTGGGCGCCGAGGTGCGCTGGTCGTCCTGCAACATCTTCTCGACCCAGGACCATGCCGCCGCGGCCATCGCCGCCGCCGGCATCCCCGTCTTCGCCTGGAAGGGCATGAGCGAAGAGGAGTTCTGGTGGGCGATCGAGCAGACGATCACCGGCCCCGACGGCTGGAAGATCAACATGATCCTCGATGACGGCGGCGACCTCACGCAGCTGATGCACAGCGAGAAGTACCTGCCGATGATGGAGGAGGTGCGCGGCATCTCCGAGGAGACCACCACTGGCGTCATCCGCCTCTACCAGATGGCGAAGGCCGGCACGCTCAAGGCGCCGGCGATCAACGTCAACGACTCGGTGACCAAGTCGAAGTTCGACAACAAGTACGGCTGCCGCGAGTCGCTGGTCGACGCCATCCGCCGCGCCACCGACGTGATGATGGCCGGCAAGATCGCGATGGTCTGCGGCTTCGGCGACGTCGGCAAGGGCTCGGCCGAGTCCCTGCGCCGCGCCGGCTGCCGCGTGATGGTCAGCGAGGTCGACCCGATCTGCGCCCTGCAGGCCGCCATGGAGGGCTACGAGGTGGTCACCATGGAGCAGGCCGCGCCGAAGGCGGACATCTTCGTCACCGCCACCGGCAACAAGGACGTCATCACCCTGGACCACATGCGCGAGATGAAGGACCGGGCGATCGTCTGCAACATCGGCCACTTCGACACCGAGATCCAGGTCTCGGCGCTGAAGAACCTCAAGTGGGACAACATCAAGCCGCAGGTGGACCAGATCGAGTTCCCCGACGGCAAGAAGATGATCCTGCTCTCCGAGGGGCGCCTGGTGAACCTGGGCAACGCCACCGGTCACCCCAGCTTCGTCATGTCGGCCAGCTTCACCAACCAGGTGCTGGCCCAGATCGAGCTGTGGAACCACGCCGCCGACTACGAGCGGCAGGTCTACGTGCTGCCCAAGCGGCTCGACGAGAAGGTGGCCGAGCTGCACCTGGGCAAGGTCGGTGCCACCCTGACCAAGCTCAACGGCGACCAGGCCGAGTACATCGGCGTGCCGACCGATGGCCCCTTCAAGAACGAGGCCTACCGCTACTAGAGCGGTTTCCGACCGTGTGGACCCACTTCGGTGGGTCCGCCGGTCGGGCGAAAACCGCCCTAACCCAGAGGCTTAGAGCAATGCTCCCGGCGCCGGTGCGGTCGACGCCCCGCCGGCGGCGTGCGACGCCGCCGACAGCGGGCCGGAGGCCCGCGGCGCCTCCCGATCCGTGAGGCCCGGCGGGCCGTCTCTCCCGGCTACTCCCTTTTTTCGTCGGTCGTCCCGAGGCGCCGCCGACCGCATTGCTTGCTTGGCAACGGACCGAGCCCGTAGACTCGAAAGACGTGGCATTGCGCCGGTCGGCGCTGCCCGGGGGCGGCACCGACGCACCGAGGGGGCAGGCCGGCGTTCGGACGCGGCAGCCATGTCGCGGCCGGCACCGGGCGCAATTGCCCCCGGTCACGACCGGGGCGCCGGGGGATAAAGGGGAGTCGACGCCGTGAGCTGGTTCGCCCGGCCTCGATCGACATAGGGGATGACGCCGGCCTGGATCGCAGCCGCGATTCTGCTCGCCCTGGCCGCGGCGGCCGGCGGCTTGGCCTGGCGCGCCCGGCACCACCTGCGTGCGGCCGGGGAGGCGGCGGCGGCCAGCGCCCAGGCTCGGGCCGAGGCCGAGGCGACCTTGGCCGGCGCGCACGCGCAGGTCGCGGACCTGACGGTCAAGTGGCAGGACGAGCTGCACCGCCGCGAGGCCGCCGAGGTCGCGCGGGACAATCTCTACAGCCTGATCAACGGCCTGCCGCGCCCGGTCTGGTGGCGCGGCGGCGATCTCTCCCTGCTCTATGCGAACGACGCCTACCTCGCCGCCGTGGGGCTGGAGCGGACCGAGGCGCTGGCGCGCAATGCCGAGCTGGTCGACGCCGCCGAGCGCGCGGGCGCCCACGCCCTGGCGCGCCAGGCGCTGGACAGCGGCGAGAGCCGCTCCCAGGCCTTCCACGTGGTCGCCGGCGGCCGGCGCGTCCTGCTGGAGATCACGGAAACGCCGCTGGCCGACGGCACCCTGGTCGGGCACGCCCGTGACCTGACCGCCGTGGAGGAGCTGCGCGCCGAGCTGGCCCGCCATGACCGCGCGCACGGCGACGTGCTGGAGAACCTCAACGTCGGGATCGCCGTGTTGGGCCCCGACATGCACCTGACCTTCTTCAACCAGGCCTACGCCCGTCTCTGGCAGCTCGACGAGGCCTTCCTCGCCAGCGAGCCCCACGTCACCGAGATCTGGGACCAGCTACGCGCCAACCGCCGCCTGCCGGAGCAGGCCGACTTCGGCGAGTTCAAGCGCCAGAGCCTGCGCGAGTTCCAGCGCGCGATCGACCCGGTCGAGGAGCTGATGCACCTGCCCGACGGGACCACGCTGCGTGCGGTGATCAACCCGCACCCCTTCGGCGGCGTGCTGCTGACCTTCGAGGACGTGACCGACACCCTGCGGCTGGAGCGCACCTACAACACGCTGCTGGAGGTCCAGCGCGAGACGCTGGACAACCTCTTCAAAGGGGTGGCGGTGTTCGGCGCCGACGGCCGCCTGAAGCTCTACAACCCCGCCTACGCCCGCATGTGGGACCTGCCGCGCGAACTGCTGGACGAGCACCCCCATGCGCGCGAGGTGATCAGCCGCACCCGGCACTACTACGATGTGGCCGACTCCGCCTGGCCCGACCTGCAGGAGGAGATGGTCGTCGCCAGCATCGAGCCGCGCGAGGCCAGTGGGCGCCTGGAGCGGGCCGACGGCAGCCAGCTCGACTGGACACAGGTGATCCTGCCCGACGGCGCCAGCCTGTTCACCTTCGTCGACGTCACCGATTCGATCTGGGTCGAGCGTGCGCTGCGCGAGCGCAACGAGGCGCTGGAGACCACCGACCGCCTGAAGTCCGAGTTCATCGCCAACATCTCCTACGAGCTGCGCACGCCGCTCAACGCCATCATCGGCTTCGCCGAGATCCTGGAGAACCAGTACTTCGGCCAGTTGAACGACCGCCAGCGCGAGTACAGCCGGGCCATCGTCGACTCCTCGCAGCGCCTGATCGCGCTGATCAACGACATCCTGGACCTGGCCTCCATCGAGGCCGGCTACCTGATCCTGGAGCGCGCCGCCGTGCCGGTGCCGGAGCTGCTGGCCGACGTGAGCAACCTGGTGCGCGAGCGCGTGCGCAACGCCGGGCTCGAGCTGCAGGTCGACTGCCCGGAGGACTTCGGCGTGCTGCTCTGCGACGAGCGGCGCGTCACCCAGGCGCTGTTCAACCTGCTGTCCAACGCCATCAAGTTCACCCCGGAAGGCGGCCGCATCCGCCTGGTGGCGGAGCGGGCCGCGGGCGAGGTGCTGCTGGCGGTCACCGACACCGGCGCCGGCATCCCGCCGCAGGACCAGAAACGGGTCTTCGGCAAGTTCGAACGCGCCAGCGACAGTGGCGCCCGCCACGTCGGCGTCGGCCTCGGCCTGTCCCTGGTCAAGTCCCTGGTCGAGCTGCACGGCGGCCGTGTCGAGCTGCATTCCAAGCCGGGCGCCGGCACGCAGGTCATCTGCCGCCTGCCCGACCCGCCAGCGCCCGCCGGCGAGACGCCGGAGGCACAAGCGCCGGACGGCCCGGCGGCCTCCGATTCGCGCGCCCTGTCCGTCGGGACCGCGCCCCTGCCGGCCAAGCGCCGCGCCGAGCCGGGCGGCTGAGTCCGCCGGGCCGGCGGCGCAGCGCGCGCCCCGTTCCGCGCCCCCGCCGCTCGGCAGCTACCGAGTCGGCGCTTGCCGAGTCGGCGCTTGCCGAGTCAGCGCTTGCCGAGTCCGACGTTGGGCAGGTCGCGGCTCTCGAAGCGCTCCTCGTCGACCGCCACGTCCCAGCGCGGATCGACCAGCGAGACCTCGGTGGCCACGCCCTGCGGGTCGACCACGGTCCACCCCAGCAGCGACAGCGGCGCGCGCGCAAACCGCAGCACCAGCTCGCCGCGATCCGGGCTCTCCTTCTCGCGCACGCGCACGCTCAGCTCCTCGGGGCCGCGACGGAAGCCGAGCACCTCGATCCCCTCGGTCAGGCTGGCCTCCTCCTTGAGCACCAGCCACAGCGGCGTCTGCCAGAGCGGCACGAAGGTCGGCTCCTCCAGCTCGCGGTCGTAGTAGAGCAGCTCCAGACCGTTGGCGATCAGCAGCACCGGCACCGGGTCGTCGTACTCGAAGCGCATCTTGCCGGGCCGGTCGAGCCAGAGCGTGCCCTCGGCGAAACCGCCGTCGGAGGAGACCTGCACGAAACGGCTGCGCAACGTGTCGATGCCGCGCAGATAACGCTCCAGGCGGTCGAGGTCCTGACGGTCTTCGGCGCTCAGGCGCAGCGGCTCGCCGCCCTGCGCGACCTGCGGCGCCTGGGCGTGGCCGGCCGGCACGCCGGCGCCGAGCGCCAGGGCGAGGCCGAGAAGGGCGGCGGGCAGAAGGCGAAGGCAGCGCATCGGCATGGGGCTCCAGGGCCGGGGACGGGGTCGCAGCCGCGACACAAGCAGGCGAATATGGCCACAGCAAGGGGCCCCCGCCACATAGGCGCCCAGGCGCGGGCACTTCAATGGAGCCTGGCCGCCCGCGCCCCGTTTCGGGCAAGGGCGGCGGCAGCCTCCGGGCCTGGCCGGGGGGCGTGTTGGGGGGCGGCGTCAGGGGGGCGTCAGGGGCGCGGCGTCAGGGGCGCGCTCAGCGGCTGCCGCCGCTGCGCTCCTCCAGGCCGACGTTGGGCAGGTCGCGGTACTGGAACAGGGAATCCTCCAGCGCAACGTCGAACTCGGTGTCCACCAGGGAGACTTGGATGATGTAACCCTCCTCGTCGACCACGCTCCAGCGGCGCAGCTCCAGGGGGCTGTCGCTGAACAGCAGGTCGACCTGCGCCTTGCCCAGCGCGCTCTCGCCCAGCATGGAGACGAGCAGCGCGCCCTGGCCGCGCTCGACCGCCAGCAGCTCGACCGTGTCCGTGAAGTCGATCGGGTCGCGGGTCAGGAACCACAGCGGCGACTGCGACAGCGGGATCTGCGAGGCGCTTTCGATCGACTTGTCGTACATCACCATGGTGTGGCCGTCGGAGATCAGCAGCAGCGGCACCGGGTCGTCGTACTCGAAGCGCAGCTCGCCGGGGCGGCGCAGGTAGAGCATGCCCTCGCTGAAATGGCCGCTGGAGGTGATCTGCACGAAGCGGCCGCGCACCGTCTCGATGCGGTTGAGATAGTCCTCCGCCCGCGCCAGGTCGGCGCGGTCCTCCGCCGTGATCGGCTCGGCCGGGCGCCAGGGCGCCGCGTCGGGCGCCTCCGACTGGGCCGCAGCCGCCCCCAAGGGGAGCGCCAGGGGGCTGCCCTGGGCCAGGAGCAGGACCAGCGCCAGCAGGCCGGCCGGCAGGGCGCGCCGCGCTCTGTCCGCGCGCCCGGCCGCAGTCCGCGTGAAATCCGACAGCCGCACCGCTCTAGTCTCCGTCCTGTCCGTGGTTGGGCAGCAGGATCTCGCGCTTGCCGACGTGGTTGGCCGGCCCGACGATTCCCTGCGACTCCATCTCTTCTACGAGGCGGGCGGCGCGATTGTACCCGATCTGGAGTTGCCGCTGGATGAAGGAGGTCGAGGCCTTGCGGTGCTGCGCCACCACCGCGACGGCGCGGTCGAACAGCTCGTCGCCGGAGTTGCCGCCGCCGCCCGGCAGGTCCAGGCCGCCGCCGCTGTCGTCCTCCTCGGTCACGCCCTCGATGTAGTCGGGCGCGCCCAGGGCCTTGAGGTAGGCGACCACCTCCTCGACCTCCTGGTCGCTGACGAACGGACCGTGCACGCGGGTGATCCGCCCGCCGTGGGCCATGTAGAGCATGTCGCCCATGCCCAGCAGGTGCTCGCCGCCCGACTCGCCGAGGATCGTGCGGCTGTCGATCCGGCTGGTCACCTGGAAGGAGATGCGAGTCGGGAAGTTGGCCTTAATGGTGCCGGTGATCACGTCGACCGAGGGGCGCTGGGTCGCCATGATCAGGTGGATGCCGGCGGCGCGCGCCATCTGCGCCAGGCGCTGGATCGCCGCCTCGACCTCCTTGCCGGCCACCAGCATGAGGTCGGCCATCTCGTCGACGATGACCACGATGAAGGGCAGCGTCTCCAGCTCGAAGGGCTGCTCCTCGTAGATCGGCTGGCCGGTGTCCGGGTCGAAGCCGGTCTGCACCCGCCGGGTCAGCACCTCGCCCGACTTGCGCGCCTGCTCGATGCGGGCGTTGAAGCCGTCGATGTTGCGCACGCCCAGACGGCTCATGGAGCGGTAGCGCTCCTCCATCTCGCGCACCGCCCACTTCAGCGCCACCACCGCCTTCTTCGGGTCGGTGACCACCGGCGCCAGCAGGTGCGGAATGCCGTCGTAGACGCTGAGCTCCAGCATCTTCGGGTCGACCATGATGAAGCGGCACTTCTCCGGCCCGTGGCGATAGAGTAGCGAGACGATCATGGCGTTGACCGCCACCGACTTGCCCGAGCCGGTGGTGCCGGCGACCAGCAGGTGCGGCATGCGCGCCAGGTCGACGAGCTGCGGATGCCCGCCGATGTCCTTGCCCAGCACGATCGGCAGGTTGCCGCCGGCGCGCTCGAAGGCCTCGGCCGCCAGGAGCTCGCGCAGGAAAACCGTCTCGCGCTTGGCGTTGGGCAGCTCGATGCCGATCACGCTGGAGCCCGGCA
>CBDDTF010000002.1:0-2500 GCA_965233705.1 Algihabitans sp.
GCCACCAGGTCGGCGAAACCCGCCTGGGCCCGGGCGCGCCGGCTGCGGGCGGTGGGCCCGGGTCCGGTGCGCGGTGTTTGGGGGTCGACGCGTGGTGTTGCGGCTGGCGCGGGTCGATGGCCCGGCTGGTCCGGGCGGATCGATCTGGGCAGAGCTGGAGAGGGAGGGAGCAAGCCGATCGAGCGATTAGTACCGGTCAGCTTCACGCATTGCTGCGCGTCCACCTCCGGCCTATCGACGTCGTGGTCTACGACGGCTCTTATGGCGAGACCTGGTTTTGAGGGGGGCTTCCCGCTTAGATGCCTTCAGCGGTTATCCCGTCCGCACATAGCTACCCGGCTGTGCCGCTGGCGCGACAACCGGTCCACCAGAGGTGCGTCCATCCCGGTCCTCTCGTACTAGGGACAGCTCCTCTCAAGTCTCGAACACCCACGGCAGATAGGGACCGAACTGTCTCACGACGTTCTAAACCCAGCTCACGTACCGCTTTAAATGGCGAACAGCCATACCCTTGGGACCTGCTCCAGCCCCAGGATGCGATGAGCCGACATCGAGGTGCCAAACCTCCCCGTCGATGTGGACTCTTGGGGGAGATCAGCCTGTTATCCCCGGCGTACCTTTTATCCGTTGAGCGATGGCCCTTCCACGCGGGACCACCGGATCACTATGGCCGACTTTCGTCTCTGCTCGACCTGTCGGTCTCGCAGTCAGGCGGGCTTATGCCATTGCACTCAACAGCCGATGTCCGACCGGCTTGAGCCCACCATCGCGCGCCTCCGTTACTCTTTGGGAGGCGACCGCCCCAGTCAAACTACCCGCCATGCAGGGTCCCGGACCCGGATCACGGGCCGCGGTTAGGCGCTAAGACAGGCAAGGGCGGTATTTCAAGGGTGGCTCCACCAGAGCTGGCGCCCTGGCTTCCAAGCCTCCCGCCTATCCTACACAAGCCGGTCCTAGCGTCACTGCAAAGCTGTAGTAAAGGTGCACGGGGTCTTTCCGTCTAACCGCGGGTACTCCGCATCTTCACGGAGAGTTCAATTTCGCTGAGTCTGCGTTGGAGACAGTGGGGAAGTCGTTACGCCATTCGTGCAGGTCGGAACTTACCCGACAAGGAATTTCGCTACCTTAGGACCGTTATAGTTACGGCCGCCGTTTACCGGGGCTTCGATTCGGAGCGTGAACCCCTCCTCTTAACCTTCCGGCACCGGGCAGGCGTCAGACCCTATACGTCGCCTTGTTCGGCTTCGCAGAGCCCTGTGTTTTTAGTAAACAGTCGCCACCCCCTGGTCTGTGCCCCCCGACCCTGGTTGCCCAGGGCCGGGGCCCCCTTCTCCCGAAGTTACGGGGGCAATTTGCCGAGTTCCTTCAACGCAGTTCTCTCAAGCGCCTTGGTATGCTCTACCAGTCCACCTGTGTCGGTTTCGGGTACGGTCGCATGCGGGGGCTGTTTCCAGGGACGCCTTCGCGGCCCGGACAATCCGATCAGTCCGGACAACTTACGGCATCCGTCACCACCCGCTGGCCCAGGACTATTAACCTGGTTCCCATCGCCTACGGCTTTCGCCCTCGGCTTAGGGGCCGGCTCACCCTGCGCGGATTAGCCTTGCGCAGGAACCCTTGGACTTTCGGCGGGAGTGTTTCTCACACTCCTTATCGCTACTCATGTCAGCATTCTCGCTTGCCATACCTCCACGGGCCCTCGCGGGTCCCGCTTCGCAGGCCTAGGCAACGCTCCGCTACCACGCCTTGCGGCGTCCGCAGCTTCGGTGCACGGCTTGAGCCCCGGTACATTTTCGGCGCAGGACGGCTTGTTTAGACCAGTGAGCTATTACGCTTTCTTTAAAAGATGGCTGCTTCTAAGCCAACTTCCTGGTTGTCTTGGCCTTCCCACATCCTTTCCCACTTAGCCGTGACTTGGGGACCTTAGCTGGCGGTCTGGGCTGTTTCCCTCTCGTCCCAGGACCTTAGCACCCTGAGACTGTCTGCCGGACTGGACTTCTCGGTATTCGGAGTTTGGTTAGGTTTGGTAAGGCTCGCGCCCCCCTAGCCCATCCAGTGCTCTACCCCCGAGAGCCACCGTCCGACGCACTACCTAAATAGTTTTCGCGGAGAACCAGCTATCTCCGGGTTTGATTGGCCTTTCACCCCTAGCCACAGGTCATCCCCGTTCTTTTCAACGAACGTGGGTTCGGCCCTCCAGTGGGTGTTACCCCACCTTCAGCCTGCCCATGGCTAGATCACCCGGTTTCGGGTCTGATCCTGCGAACTGAACGCCCTGTTCAGACTCGCTTTCGCTGCGCCTACGCCTGTCGGCTTAAGCTTGCTCGCAAGACCAACTCGCTGACCCATTATGCAAAAGGTACGCGGTCACCCTTTCGGGCTCCCACTGATTGTAGGCATTCGGTTTCAGGCTCTGTTTCACTCCCCTCATCGGGGTGCTTTTCACCTTTCCCTCACGGTACTCGTTCACTATCGGTCGTCGAGGAGTACTTAGCCTTGG
>CBDDTF010000002.1:7500-854321 GCA_965233705.1 Algihabitans sp.
GCCGTGCGCACCTTCAGCTTCGACGTCGACTTCCAGCGCGACATCCAGAAGGGCGACTCCTTCCGCCTGTTCTACGACGGCTACCGCGACGACAGCGGCGCCTTCGTCAAGTCGGGCGACGTCCTCTTCGCCGAGCTGGTCCTCTCGGGCAAGCCGCTGCGCCTCTACCGTTACACGCCCGAGAGCGGCGTGACCGACTATTTCAACGAAGACGGCCAGTCGGTCCGCAAGACCCTGCTGCGCACCCCGGTCGACGGCGCGCGCCTGTCCTCCGGCTTCGGCCCCCGCCGGCACCCGGTGCTGGGCTACAACAAGGTGCACAAGGGCCTGGACTTCGCGGCGCCGACCGGCACGCCGATCTATGCCGCCGGCGACGGCGTGGTCGAGAAGGCCGGCCGCTGGAGCAGCTACGGCATCTACGCCCGCATCCGCCACAACGGCACCTACAAGACGGCCTACGCCCACATGTCGAAGCTGGGCAAGGGCATCACCGCCGGCGCCCGGGTCAAGCAGGGCCAGATCATCGGCTACGTCGGCGCCACCGGACGGGTGACCGGGCCGCATCTGCATTACGAGGTGCTGGTCGACGGCAAGCAGGTCAACCCGCGCAACATCGAGCTGCCGAGCGGCGAGATCCTGGCCGGGGCCGACCTGGAGGCCTTCCAGTCCGAGCGGGCACGCATCGAGCGGAGCATCGCCGAGCTGGGCGGCGCGCCGCAGGTGGCCAGCGGCGACTGAACCGGCGGCCCCGCGCCCGAGACCGACGACAGCGGGCCCCGAGGCACCTCCTCGGGGCCCGCTTCGCGTTGCCCCGGCCGCCGCCGGAACGCTCGACAGCGCCGGGGCGTCTCGGCTAGAGCAGAGGCCGACCGGAAGGACTCGCGTCGCGATCCCTGCAGGTCGGCTGCCTCTGCTCTAACACATTGAACTGAGAGCGATGTCTCGCGACCGGTGGAACCGCTGCGCGGGTCCAGACGGTCGCAAATCGCGCGAGACGAGCGCTCGCAAGCGCCCCTTCCGGCCCAGGAGTTCCGGCCATGCGCGACGCCCTGCTCTCCGTCACGGCGCTGATCCTGAGCCTGACGATCCTGCTCGCGGGCAATTCCCTGCAGTTCGTGATCCTGGGCCTGCGCGCCGAGGCGGAAGGGCTCTCGGTCAACGTGGTCGGCGCCATGACGGCCGCCTACTACGTCGGCTACGGCCTCGGCTCGCTGCGCGCGCCGGCGGTGGTCGACCGCATCGGCCACATCCGCACCTTCGCCGCCACCTCCTCGATCATCTCGGTGGTGGTCCTGGCACACGGCCTCTACGTCGCCGACTGGTTCTGGGTCGGCCTGCGCTTCGTCACCGGCCTGTCCTTCGCCGGCCTGGCGACCTGCGCCGAGAGCTGGCTGAACGCCCGCGCCACCCAGGCGGTGCGCGGCCGGGTGTTGGCGGTCTCCAGCATCTGCGCCATCTTCGGCTATGCTGTGGGCCCGCTGTTCGGCGCGCTCGGCACGACGGACAGCCTGAAGCTCTTCGTCGTCGCCTCGATCCTCATGTCGCTGGCGCTGGTGCCGGTCACCATGACCCGCTTCAGCGCCCCGGCCGTCTCCGGCGACGGCAGCGGCATCGACCGCTACTCGATCATCCGGCTCTACCGCGAGACTCCGCTGGGGCTGATCGGCTGCGTGGCGACCGGCGTCGTACAGGGCGCCTTCCTCGGCCTCGGCGCGGTCTTCGCCCACCGCCTCGGCCTGGGCGAGACCGGCGCCGCGTTCTTCATGACGGCGGCGCTGGTGGCCGGCGCCCTGGCCCAGTATCCGCTGGCGCTGCTCTCGGATCTGCTCGACCGCCGGCGGGTGGTGGCGCTCTCCGCCGCCGGGCTCGGCGTCGCCGCGCTCGCGCTCGGCGCCCTGCTCGGGGCCGAAGGCGCCCTGCCGCTGACCGCCGACACCGGCGCGGGCATCGCGGGCAGCGGCCTGGGCCCGCGCGGCCTGATCCTGGCCGGCCTGGCCGCCGCGGTCGCGGGGACCGGCGCCATGACCCTCTATCCCATCGTGATCGCCTACGTGAACGACCGCCTGCCCGAGAGCTCGATCGTGCCGGCGGCGGCGACCCTGATCCTCACCTTCTCGATCGGCTCGGCACTGGCCGGCCCGCTGGCCTCCCTGGCCATGGACCGGCTCGGCCCCGGCGGGCTCTACGGCTTCCTCGGCCTGGCGCTGCTGCTGCTCGGCGGCTTCGCCACCCTGCGCATCTTCCTGCGCGACGCGCCGGAGCCCAGCGCCGACGGCGTGATGGCGGTCTCCGGCCCCTTCGTGCCGCTCGACGAGACCCTCGACGAGGCCCAGCTCGCCTTCGACTTCGACGCGGCCGAGCCGGACGACGAAGCCGCGCCGGACGACGGGACGCCGGACGACGGGACGCCGGACGACGGGGCCGGGCGCCGGCGGCGCGGCGCGTAGCCGTCTGCCCGCCGCCTACCTCTGCCAGACCGGCGGGTCGCCGATGCGCGCCTTCAGGCAGTCGACGAAGGCGCCGACCCGCGGCGGCACGAAGTGGCGGTCCGGCAGCAGGATCGAGATCGGCGCCGCGCTCTCGCTGCGATAGTCGGGCAGCAGCCGGACCAGTCGGCCGGCCGCCAGGTCCTCGTGCACGTCCCAGACCGACTTCAGCGCCACGCCGGCGCCGCGCCGGCAGAGCTCGGTGACCGCGTCGCCGTCGCGGCAGCGCACCCGCGGAGTCAGCCTGACCTCGCAGGTCTCGTCGCCGCGCGAGAAGCGCCAGACGTCGTTGTCCTCCAGCACCAGGCAGTCGTGCGCCGCCAGATCCTCCGGCCGCCGCGGCCGGCCGCGGCGCGCCAGGTAGTCCGGGGCGGCGCAGACCACCCGCGCGCTGTCGGCCAGCTTGCGCACCACGTAGCTGGAGTCCGGGCTGCGCCCGATTCGCACCGCCAGATCCAGGCCGTCGGCGACCAGGTCCTGGCGCCGGTCGGTCAGCGCCAGGGCCACCCCCGCCTGGGGGTAGAGCTGCAGGAAGTCGGCGAGGGCCGGCACCACGTAGAGCAGGCCGAACCGCGACGGCGCCGCCAGCCTGAGGGTGCCGGTGACCTGCGCGCCGCGGTCGCGGAACAGCGCCTCCAGCGCCTCCGCCCCCTCCAGGATGCCGCGCGTGCGCTCCAGCGCCGCGCGGCCCTCCTCGGTCAGCGCCAGGCCGCGGGTCGAGCGGTGGAACAGCCGCACGCCGAGGCGCTGCTCCAGATCGGACAGACGCTTGCTCACCCCGGCCGGCGCGATGTTCAGGTCACGCGCCGCCTGGGACAGGCTGCCGCTGCGGGCGATGCGCTCGAAGATGCGCAGCTCGTCGAAGAGATCCATGCCGCCGTCCCCACCGTCGCGGGGGCGTCATGCCACCCCAGCGAGGGAGTCTCCAAACCGCGCCTCTCGGATTCCGTGAAGACGCCTTTCACGCAAAGCCGCGTTCTGTTGCCCCCTGCCCGGCCCCACCCTGGAGGCGTCAGGAGGCCACGGGGCCTCGACGCCGAAGGAGACGGACCATGCCGCAGACCACGCATGCCCACGCAGCGGCCCCCGCCGTGACGCTGCGGGACGACCACCTGGCCCTGACCTGGGCCGACGGGACCCGCAACCGCTTTCACTATGTCTGGTTGCGCGACAATTGCCGGCATCCGGACCGTTGGAACGCCGAGACGGGCGAGCGGCAGGCACTCAGCGAGACTATCCCAGCTCACCTCACCGCCATCAAGGCCACGGTGGACGACGCGGGCGGCATCCATCTGGAGTGGAGCGACGGCGCCGCGCCCAGCCGCTTCGACCTGGACTGGCTGTGGGACAACCGCTACGACCCGCCGCGCCCCTACAGCAGCGCGGCAAGGCTCGCCCCCTGGGGCGCCGACGACGGCGCGGCGATCCCCAGCTTCGCGCACGACCGGCTGTTCGCCGCGCCGGGCGAGCTGGAGCGCCTGATCGCCGCCTACCGCCGGCGCGGCCTGGTGCGCGTCACCGGCGTGCCGCGCCGCAGCGGCGAGGTGGAACGCTTCGCCGAGCGGCTGGCCTACGTGCGCGAGATCGCCTTCGACCGGGTGGCCGACATCAAGGTGACGCCGGGGGCCTACACCCTGGGCTTCACCGCCGCGCCGCTGCCGCTGCACACCGACTGCTCGGGCTACGCCTGGCCACCGAACGTCATGCTGTTCCACTGCCTGCGCAACGACGCCGTGGGCGGCGAGTCGCTCTATGCCGACGGCGCCCGCGCAGTCGAGGAGCTGCGCCGCCGCGACCCGGCCGCGCTGGAGGCGCTGTGCCGCATCCCGGTGCAACACTGCCTCTACTCGCAGGCGGCCGACACGCGCCACATTGCCCCGCGCATCCAGCTCGACGAGGCCGGCCAGCTCGCCATCCTGCGCTATGCCAACTGGACGCCGCTGCCGCAGCGCCCGCACGCCTTCGAGGACGTGCCCGCCTTCTACCGCGCCCAGCGGCGGCTGGCCGAGATCCTCAACGCGCCGGACAGCACCATCGAGGTGCGCCCGGCCCCGGGCGACCTGCTGATGATCAACAACCAGCGCGTCCTGCACGGCCGCCGGGGCTTCGAGCCGAACAGCGGCGCCCGCCACTTCCAGCAGGTCTACATGGAGCTGGACGACCTGGTCAGCCTGCAGCGGGTGATCGCGCGCCGCGCCGCCGAGGCGGCGAGCGCCTCTCCCCTGGCGGCCACGGCGGATTGAGGAGACCAACCATGTTGCGCAGCCGTCTGCCCCGCTTGCCGCTGTCCGGCGCTCTCGCCCCCGCGCTCACCCGGGGTCCGCTGGCGACCGGCAGCGCCGTGACCCTGCTGCTCAGCGGCCTCTTCGTGCTGCTGTGGAGCTCCGGCTTCATCGGCGCCAAGTACGGCCTCGACTACGCCGGCACCTTCACCCTGCTGTTCTGGCGCTACGTCATGGTCGCCGTCGTGCTGGTGCTGCTGACCACGGCCTTCCGCGCCTGGCGCCGGCTGTCGGCGCGCGAACTCGGGCGCCACGCGGTGATCGGCGTGCTCGCCCACGCGGTCTGGCTGGTCGCCGTGCTGGCGGCGCTCGACCTGGGCGTCTCGCCGGGCATCGCCGCCTTCATCACCGCGCTGCAGCCGATGGTCACGGCGGTGATCGCCGGTCGCCTGTGCGGCGAGCAGGTGGCGCCGCGGCAGTGGGCCGGCGTCGCGGTGGGGCTGGCTGCCGTCGCGCTGGTGGTCGCCGACAAGGTGGCATTGGGCGGCGCGCTGGTCGCCTACCTGCTGCCCTTCGTGGCGGTGCTGGGCATCAGCCTCGCCTCGGTCTTCGACCGCCGCACGCGCGCCGGCAAGACCGCCCGGGCCGAGCCGCCAATCTTGATGACCACGACGGTCCACGCCGTGGCCTCGCTGCTGGTGATCGCGCCCTTCGCCGGGCTGCTGGAGGGCTTCCAGGCGCGCTTCGGCGGCGAGCTGCTCTTCGCCGTGACCTGGCTGGCGCTGGTCGTCTCGCTGGCCGCCTACGGCCTGATGTTCGTGCTGCTGCGCCGGATGGAGGCGACCAAGGTCTCGGCGCTGATGTACCTCTCGCCGCCGGTCACCATGGTCATCGGCTACCTGGCCTTCGGCAACCGCCTGAGCCTGGCCGACATCGCCGGCCTCGCCGTCGCGGCACTGGCCGTCGGGCTGGTCACCTGGACGCCGCGCCTGGGGCGGATCTCCCCGCGCCCGGCGCGGGCCGGCTGCGACTGAGCCCGGCACGCGGCCGTGTTGGGGGCGGGCCGGTCTCGCCGGCTCGCGCGACGGCGTGAGCCGCGGCCGCGCCGCCTCACCCCAGCTTGCGCGCGACATAGTAGCCGTAGCCGACCTGAGCGGCGTAACGCGCGTAGAGGTCGATCTCCGCCTCCTCGGCGGCGACGAGGTGCCGCGCCGCCGCACTGTGCCCCTGCGCCGCGAGGAAGGCGGGGAAACGCCGCTGCAGCGGCCGCCAATAGTTGTCGAGCCAGCAGTGCGGCGGCAGCACGAAGTAGCCGAGCGGCGAGAAGCCGCGCTGCTCCAACACCGCGACCTTGCCGGCGGCGGTGTCGACCTCGGGATAGACCCGCGTCCAGTACGCCTCCAGCTTGGCCGGCCGCTCGGCGGTCAGCCAGGTCAGCTCGGACAGGGCCAGGATGCCGCCGGGCTTGAGGAACCGCCGCCAGGCCGTGATCCCGGCCGCGAAGCCCATGTTGTAGATTGCGCCCTCCGACCAGAGGGCGTCGTAGGACTCGGGCTCGAACGGCAGCGCCTCCATGGACGCCGACAGGGTCGTGATCCGCCCGGCCAGCCCGGCCGCACGCGCGCGCGCTTCGAGCACCGCGAGGAAGGCCGGCAGGAAATCCACCGCCGTGACCTGCGCGTCCAGGGCCTCGGCCAGCACCAGGCTGGCGGCGCCGGTGCCGCAGCCGATGTCGGCGATCCTGAGCCCGCGCGCAGGCGCCAGCCCCGACAGGACGATGGCCAGGCGGGTCTCGGCCGCGCCGCCAGGTCCCTGCCGCGGGCCCGCCTTGTGCAGATCGGTGAGAAGTTGCAGCTCGTCCACCGACCGCGCCTCTCTAAATCGGCCCGAAAATCTCAGGAAAGGACCAGGTTCCCCTCTTCGTTGATCCTGGATTCGGGGTCATACGCGACTTCCCACAAAAAGCCGTCCGGATCGGAAAAATAGCCGGAGTAACCGCCCCAGAAGACATCCTGGGCAGGCTTCACGATTGTCGCACCAGCCGCTTTGGCAACATCCAGCGTCTCATCGACTTCGCTCTTCGAGCGCGTGTTGTAGGCGAGGGTAAATCCCCTGAAACTGGACCGGTCCGCCGCCACGCAGGCGTCCTCCGCCAGGGCCTCATGTTGATAGAGCGCCAGGACAACACCGTTGAGCGGAATGAAAACGATCTCCTCGTTGCTTTCGGCCGCCGCCCGCCACCGCAAGGCATCGATATAGAACCGCCTCGAGCGGCCCAGGTCCGCGACCCCCAATGTAATGATATTGACTCTCGGCTCCATGATACTCCTCATTTTTCGGATGGCCTGCGAAGCTCTTCCCGTTTTTCCGCTTTTTTCAATAAGAAGCTGATATACTTGACCGTTTAGACGCGACGGCTCGAGCAGTCCACTGGGCATCAACGCGCGCGTCGCCTGGGGCGTCAGCTCGGCCTCGGGCTCCCACGCATCCGCCGCGCGGACGTCCCGCTTGCGCGTTGTGCCCGTGAGTGAGGCCTGATCGGCCCGGCTGTGACGCCTCCCGAGCCTGCTGGCCCACGGCCTCGTCCGGCGCCGTCCCGGCGTCGAGCGCGAGGCCGTCACTCGCGTGATTGGCGATCGTTTGGACTCGCGTCGACGCACCCGCCGGTCGCGAAAAATCACTCTGACCCTTTGGGGTAGAGCAGGTTTCTTGTGATCGTTTGGACCCACGCTGTGGGTCCAAACGATCACAATCGGCTCTAGGGCGGTTTCCGATCGAGTGGAACCACGACGTGGGTCCGCCGATCGGCCCAAAACCGCCCTAAACCATAGTGTTAGAGTGATGCTGTCCGACCTGGCGAATCGCAAATGCGATTCGATCAGGTCGGGCATCGCTCTAGTTTCCCGCCACCGTCATGCCGTCGATGCGCAGGGTCGGCGCGTCGACCGAGGTGCGGAAGACCAGGTCGTCGGCCGGGGTGATCTGCCGGAACATCTCCGTGAGGTTGCCGGCGATCGTCGCCTCGCTGACGGGATAGGCGATCTCGCCGTTCTCGATCCAGAAGCCGGCGGCGCCGCGGCTGTAGTCGCCGGTCACCGGGTTGACGCCCTGGCCCATCAGCTCGGTGACGTAGAAGCCCTGGTCGATCGCGCCGATCAGGTCCTGCGGGCTCACCGCGCCCGGCGCCATGTAGAGGTTGGTGACCGCCGGGGCCGGCGGGCCGGAGACGCCGCGCGCCGCGTGGCCCGTCGACTCCAGGCCGAGCTGCCGGGCCGTGGCGAGGTCGAGCAGCCAGGTGGTCAGCCGGCCATCGTCGATCAGGCGGCGCGGGCTGGTCGCCAGGCCTTCGGCGTCGAAGGGGCGCGAGCGCAGGCCACGCCGGCGGTGCGGGTCCTCGTGGACGACGATGCCGGGGGCGAAGACCGGCTCGCCCAGCTTGTCGCGCAGGAAGGAGGTGCCGCGCGCCACCGCCGCGCCGTTGATCGCGCCGGCCAGGTTGCGCAGCAACCCGCCGGAGATGCGCGGGTCGAAGACCACGGGATACTTGCCGGTCTTCGGGCGACGCGGGTTCAGCCGCCGCACCGTGCGCTCGCCGGCGCGCCGGCCGACCGTCGCCGCGTCCTCCAGGTCCGCGCCGAAGACGGCGGTCGAGAAGTCGTAGTCCCGCTCCATCTTCAGGCCCTCGCCGGCCAGCACGGAACAAGCCACCGAATGGCCGGAGCTGACGTAGGAGCCGGCGAAGCCGTTGGAGGCGACGAGGCTCGCCCGGCTGGAGCCCCAGCCGGCGCTCGCGCCCTCGGAATTGGTCACGCCGTCGACCGCCAGCGCCGCCTCTTCGCAGGCGCGGGCCCGCTCGATCAACAACTCCGGCGCGGGCTCCTCGGGGTCGAGCAGGTCGAGCTCCGGCCAGTCGCCGGCGAGCTGCGCGGGGTCGGCCAGGCCGCAGTAGGGATCGTCCGGCACGACCCGGGCCATGGAGACGGCGCGCTCGACCAACGCGTCCAGCGCCTCGGCCCCCACGTCGGTGGTCGAGACCATGGCCTGGCGCCGGCCGAGCAGGACCCGCAGCCCCAGGTCGCGCCCCTCGGCGCGCTCCAGCCGGTCGGTCTTGCCGTGGCGCAGCTCCTGGGACAGCGACCAGCCGCGCACCAGCACGGCGTCGGCCGCCTCGGCCCCGCCGGCCCTGGCCTTGGCGATCAGGTCTTGCAGCAGGGCGAGATCGGCGTCGGCGTGGCGGTCGGATGCGGTCATGGGATCTCCGGTCAGTAGGGTGGGTCGTGCGCGATATAGGCCCTGCGCGCCGCCGCGTCAGGCCCGCGCCCCTTGCGGCAGGGCCCCTTCCGGCGGCGCCTCACCCGGCGCGGCCGACCGCCGCTGCCGGAGCGTCGCCGATGTCCCACCACAGGCCGGTCATGATCTGCAGGCCCTCGCGGCAGACCGGCGCCAGCACGTGCTCGTCCGGCGCATGCTGCTGGCAGCCGGCGTAGGAGTGCGGCACCCACACGGTCGGCATACCGAGGATCTCGCTGAAGGCGTCGTTGGGAATGGTGCCGCCCAGGTTGGGCAGCAGCAGCGGCGGATGGCCCAGCGTGCGGCTCACCGAGGCGGCGGCGAAGGCGACGCTGGGGTGGTCGCTGTCCAGGCGGGTCGCCGGCATCGGCGTGATCTCGGCCGGCTCCACGACGCAGTCGGCGAAGCCGTTGGCCTTCAGGTGCCGCTCGACCGCGGGCACGATGTCGCGCCAGTCGGTCCCGACCACGAAGCGAAGCTGGCAGGTCGCCACCGCGTCGCCGGGGATGGCGTTCACCGGCGCGGCCGGATCGCCGGCGCCGAAGGCCAGGATCTCCAGCGCGTTCCAGCCGTAGAGCCGCTCCACCGGCGTCAGGCCCGGCTCGCCCCAGTCGGGGTCGATCGCCGGCGCGTCGGCGCCGCCGTCGAAGGACAGCTTGCCCAGATCGGCGCGCAGCTTGTTGGACAGCGGCGCCGGCCGCAGCTCCGGCACCTTGATCTCGCCCTGGGGGCCGACGATCGTGGCCAGCGCGTGGGCCAGGCGCACCCCCGGGTTGCTCAGGACGCCGCCCCAGTTGCCGCTGTGGTGCGCGCCGGCGCGGGCGTTCAGGCGGACGCGGAAGTTGAACACCCCGCGCGAGCCCATGTAGAGCGTCGCCGCCTCGGGCTTGAGGCGCGGCCCGTCGGAGGCGACCAGCAGGTCGGCGGCCAAGCGGTCCTTCTCCGCCCGGCAGAACTCGCGCAGGCCGGGCGAGCCGACCTCCTCGCCGGTCTCCAGCAGCACCTTGACGTTGAAGCCCAGGCGTCCGCGCGCCGCCAGCACGAAGCCCAGCGCGGCCAGGTTGATGGTGTGCTGCGCCTTGTTGTCGGCGGTGCCGCGCCCGTACCAGCGCTCGCCCTCGGCCACCAGGGTCCAGGGGCCCAGGCCGCTGCGCCACTGCCCCTCCTGTCCGCGCACCACGTCGCCGTGGCCGTAGGTCAGCACGGTCGGCAGGGCCGGGTCCTCGATCCGCTCGGCCACCAGGAAGGGCACGCCCTCGACCACCGGGTTGGCATGCAGCGCGCAGGTGAAGCCGAGCGCCTCGAGCTGCGGGACGATCTCCGCACTGAGGTAGCGCGCCAGCTCGGGGCGCTTGTCCGCCTCCTGGCTGCTGCTCTTCACCGCGACGCGGCGGGCCAGGTCGGCCTGGAAGCCGCCCGCGTCGAAGTAGGCCGCGGCGGCCCGCAGCGCGGCGGAGCGCTCGGAGGCGGAGTTGGGACCAGAGATGGAGGCGGCGGGATCGGCGTCGGAGGTCTCGGTCATGGGGCTGCGGCGGGCCTTTCCTGCCGGTGAGGGGGTATCTTCCATCGCGCAAGCCTTCGGTCCGGTCAAGCGACACGCGAATCGGGCGGCGCATGGGTGGCGCAAGCCGCGCGATTTTTACGAATGCTTAGCGCGCCAAGCTTAGGTTCCTGCGCAACGAAACGGCTGGACTCTTCCCAATGGCGGACGCTGCCGAAACGGCGGCCTCGCAGCTTCGGCGCGACGCAACCGGCCGCGGTATCCTGCTGGCCGTCGCCCTGATCCTGCTGTCGGCCCTGCTGCTGCCGCTGCTGGCCGTGCGCCAGCCCGGGCCGCAGGCCGAGGTCGCCCTGGTCTTCGCACCGGGCACCGGCCGGGACGCCGCCCTGGCCGCGGTCGCCTCTGCCGAGGGACGGGCGGTGCGGGCGGGGGCCTGGCCCAACGTGCTGGTCGCCGTGTTTCCCCGGCGACTCGCCTGGTCCGAACTCTGGCGTCGGGGCGCCCTGGTCGCGCTCGACCCGCAGGCCTTCGGGGCCTGTCTGCTCTCCAAGGAAACCGCGAGATGACCGCAATCGCCGCCCTGCGCAGCCAGATCGGCAAGGTGATCCTGGCCAGCCTCTGGCTGCATGTGCCCCTGATCGCCGCGCTGGGTGCCGGCCTGCAAGGCGCGTGGGCCGCGGCCACGGCCGTCGCCGCGCTGTTCGCCGGCATCGCCACGGCACTCTGGCGGGTCGACCCGCAGGCGCCGGCCTTCCGCTACGCCAGCGCCGTGGCCTTCATCGTCCAGATCGCGGTGATGCTCTACGAACTGCGCGGCCACCCCTGGCAGATCGACGTCCACATGTACTTCTTCGCCGCCCTGGCCATGTTGGCGGCCTTCTGCGACTGGCGCACGATCCTGGTCGCTGCGGCGGCCACCGCCGTCCACCACCTGATCCTGAACTTCGTCCTCCCGGCCGCCGTCTTCCCCGGCGGCGGCGACCTGCTGCGCGTGGTGCTGCATGCGGTCATCGTGGTGGTCGAGACCGGCGTGCTGGTCTGGCTGACCCAGCGGCTGTCGGCCGCCTTCGCGGCGTCCGAGGTGGCCGTGCACCAGGCGCGGACGGCCGAGGCCGAGACCCAGCGGCTGGTTCGCGAGCAGCAGGAGAGCGAGCGACGGGCGACGGAGGAGCGCAAGCGCACCCTGGCCGAGCTGGCCGACCGCTTCGAAGCCAGCGTCGCCCGGGTGGTCGAGGCGGCGGCCGGCGGCGTCGCCCGCATGCGCGGCCAGGCCGAGGGCCTGAGCGCCGTCTCCGCGCGCACGGCCAGCGCCGTCTCCGGCGCCAGCGAGCGCGCCGGGCAGGCGACCGAGAACGCCCAGACCGTGGCCGCCGCGGCCGAGGAGATGTCGGCCTCGATCGGCCAGATCTCGCAGCAGGTCAACCACGCCCACGGGATCAGCCAGACCGCGGTCAGCCGGGCCGGAACCACGGACGCGACCGTGCAGGGCCTGGCCCAGACGGCGCAGAAGATCGGCGAGGTGACGCGCCTGATCTCCGACATCGCCGAGCAGACCAACCTGCTGGCGCTCAACGCCACCATCGAGGCGGCGCGGGCCGGCGAGGCCGGCAAGGGCTTCGCCGTGGTCGCCGGCGAGGTCAAGAACCTGGCGGCCCAGACCGCCAAGGCGACCGAGGAGATCGCGGGCCAGATCGGCCAGATGCAGTCGGTCACCGGCGAGGCGGTGGAGGCGATCGGCGGCATCCGCGAGACGATCGGCGAGCTGGCCGAGGTGGCGACCGCCATCTCCGCCGCCGTGGAGCAGCAGACCGCGGCGATTCAGGAGATCAGCAGCAACACCGGCCGCGCCGCCGAGGCCTCGCGCGCGGTCTCCGAGGAGATGGGCGACGTGCGCGGCACCACCGAGTCGGCACGCTCCAGCGCCGACGAGGTCTCCGGCGCCGCCGAGGCGCTGGCCCGGGAGGTCGACACCCTGGAGCGCGAGGTCGCGGCCTTTCTCTCCCAGGTGCGCGCGGCCTGACCCGCCGCAGCGCCGGCCGGGCCGCCGCGCGCTACTTCCAGATTGCCCGGCCGGAGCCGGCCGCGCTACTTCCAGATCGCCCGGCCGGAGCCGGGCAGGCCGAGGTCGGGCCAGAGGCGGTCGATGCGGTCGATCACCTCCTGCTCCATGCGGATCACCTCGCCCCACTCGCGCTTGGTCTCCGGCGGCCACTTGTCGGTGGCGTCCAGCCCGATCTTGGAGCCCAGGCCGCTGTCGGGGCTGGCGAAGTCCAGGTAGTCGATCGGGGTGTTCTCCAGCAGGGTGACGTCGCGCGCCGGGTCCATCTTGGTCGAGATGGCCCACATCACGTCCTTCCAGTCGCGCGCGTCCACCCCCTCGTCCACGACGATCACCCACTTGGTGTACATGAACTGGCGCAGGTAGCTCCAGGCGCCGAGCATCACCCGCTTGGCGTGGCCGGGGTAGGCCTTCTTCATGGAAATCACGGCGATGCGGTAGCTGCAGCCTTCGGGCGGCAGCCAGAAGTCGCGAATCTCCGGAAACTGCTGCTGCAGCAGCGGGATGAAGACCTCGTTCAGCGCCTCGCCCAACACGCTGGGCTCGTCCGGCGGCCGCCCGGTGAAGGTGGAGAGGTAGATCGGCTTGCGCCGCCGGGTAACGGCGGTGACGGTGAACACGGGGAAGGGCTCGACGGCGTTGTAGTAGCCGGTGTGGTCGCCGTAGGGCCCCTCGTCGCCGTAGTCCTCCAGGCTGACGTAGCCTTCCAGCACGATCTCCGCCTCCGCCGGCACCTTCAGCGGCACGGTCTTGCAGTCGACCAGCTCGACCCGGCGGCCGCGCAGCAGCCCGGCGAACTGGTATTCGCTGAGCGTGTCGGGCACCGGCGTCACCGCCGCCAGGATGGTCCCCGGGTCGGCGCCGAGCACCGCCGCCGCCGGCAGCGGCTCGCGTCGCTCCTTCTTCCAGCGCGCATGGTGCTGCGCGCCGCCGCGATGCTTCAGCCAGCGCATCAGCGTGGTGTCCCGCCCGGTCACCTGCATGCGGTAGATGCCCAGGTTGAAGGCGTCGGCCTTGTCGCCCTTGGGGTTGGGGCCCTGCGTGACCACCAGCGGCCAGGTGATCAGCGGCGCCGGCTCGCCCGGCCAGCAGGTCTGCACCGGCAGCTCGGAGAGGTCGATGTCCGCGCCCTCCAGCACCACCTCCTGACAGGGCGCGCGGCCCAGCGTCTTCGGCTTCATCGCCACCACGGTCCTGAGCAGCGGCAGCATGTCCCAGGCCTCGCGGAAGCCGCCGGGCGGCTCCGGCTGGCGCAGGAAGGCCAGGGTCTCGCCGACCTCGCGAAGCTGGCCCGGCGCGCGCTCCATGCCCCAGGCCACCCGCTCGACCGTGCCGAAGAGGTTGACCAGAACCGGCATGTCCCACCGGCGGCTGCCGTCGGTGACGTTCTCGAACAGCACCGCCGGCCCGCCCTCGGCCAGCAGGCGGGTCTGGATCTCGGTCATCTCCAGCACCGGAGAGACCGGGTGCGTCACGCGCACCAGGCGGCCGCTGCTCTCCAACCGCTCCATGAACTCGCGCAACGACCTGTAGGGCATGCCCCGCCTCGTCTCCTCTGCTGCCATTGGCCACCCCGGCCGGCACCGACGTTGGCGGCGAAGATGGCGCGCCGGCCGCGGCCCGGCAAGCGCGGCCTGTGATCTCGGTGTGACGGCGCGACCGCGAGAGCACTGGGCGAGCCTGGGGTCCCCGTCGCGCGGCGGCAGCGGGCGCGCGAGAAGCCCGTCATTCCATATCGTTAGAGTGTAGGCGGGGCAGAGGGCGCGCGCGCGGGGCAGGAAGCGGCGACGCCGGCGGCGCGGCGTCTTTGCCCGGGAACGCCGACGGCGCGGCGACGTTTGCCGAGTCGAGAGTTGCTTGCGAGGAAGGAGGCACCCGAGATGCAGACCTTCGCAAAGATCGTTGCCGTGCTGGCGCTCGCCGGCTTCGTTGCGGCCTGCGGCAACACGACGGAAGAACGCGCGCTGAGCGGCGGCGGTATCGGCGCCGGCGTGGGCGCGGCCGGGGCCGCCGTGACCGGCGGCTCGGCGGTGGCCGGCGGCCTGATCGGCGGCGCGGCCGGCGCGGCGGCCGGTGCGCTGACGGACGAAGAGGACGTCGACCTCGACGACTGACGCCGGCACGGCGTGTCGCAGCGTGCCGTTTTCCCCGAATGCGTCGAGTCCCTCCTCCCCCGGATCCCCCGCTCGACGCGTTCGTGACCGCGGGGCTTGCACCGCAAGCCCCGCGGTCTTTTGCGTGGGCCCCAGGGCGCAGCCGTCCAATCGCCGCCGCGCGCGAAAGGCGCCGAGAAGGCTTGAGCCGGGGCGCGGGCTTCCCATCTTCGGCGGGACACTCGAGAGCGTCCAGGCAACGGATTGGGACGGATGGAAAGGGACGAGGGCGCGGCCGGCGCCGTAGCGCCGCTGCCGGCGTCCGCCGACATCGTGGTGCGCGAGATCGCCGGGCCGATCGCCCCGCGCAGCCGCATCGCCTTTTGCTTCTCCGACAGCGGGTGGGAGCTGCTCGTCTCCAACTCGGGGCACGAGACGATCCTGCGCGGCCGCGACAAGCGCGACTTCGCCTTCGGCGGCTGGGCCGACCTGAAGAGCGGCCGCATCTGGGCCGCCAACGGGACGATCAAGAACGTGCCCCGGCGCTGGCGGTCCGTCGTCGCCGGGGCCCTGGAAAACCACTTCCGCCTGTTCTTCCGCTGGCAGTGAGGCGCGGCCGAGGTGTTTTTTTGCGAAGCCTTAAGGGTTGCGCGCTCCAATGTTGTCGGCGGGATTGGCGACTCCTACGTCAAGCGCCTAGAATGATGGCTATTCGGCTGGCCTAGTGAAGGTGACAAGCAACCATGCAGCAGTATTGGGTGGTCGGCGGCGAGTATCGCGACACGAGATTCCAGCAGCCGCTCCACGGCGCCGAAGAGTGGATCGGGCCGTTCCACAGCTACCAGGACGCCAAGCAGGAGTGGTCGCGCCGGGCCTGGCAGACGGTGGACGACGCGCACACCCGCTATCGGATCGAGCAGGCGGACCCCGACGTCCCCCCGCCCTGCACCGACTGAGGCCTTCCGCCGAGAGCGACGGCCTCGACCAGCGGGGCGCGCGCGCGGACGACCTTCCGCCCGGCGCCGCCCCCGCGCCGGACGCGTAAGGCATGGCTTTTCGACTTCCCGACGCACCGGACGCGCGCTTGGCGTTGGCCAAGGGCTACCCCTACGACGCGCCGGCCGCCTGCTTCCTGTGGCGCGCCGGCGCGGACGGGGCGGAGCTGCGCCCGATCGCCGAGGCGGACTTCAGCGGCCGCACGCCGGTGCTGGCCCACGGCTCCAACCGGGCGCCGGCGCAGCTCGCCCGCAAGTTCCTGGGCCGCCCCGGCCTGGAGCGCGACATCCCGGTGACCGCCGGCTGGCTGCACGACACCGACGTGGTCTACTCCGCCCATGTCACCGGCTACGGCGCCATCGCCTCGACCCTGCGCCGCGTGCCCGGCTGCCGCGTGCGCGTCGCCGTGACCTGGCTGAGCGACGCCCAGCTCGCGCGCATGCACGAGACCGAGGGCGCCAACTACCACTACGGCCGGCTGGCCCGCCGGTTCGTCGCCGACAGCGGACCGCGCGCCGCCTTCGCGGCGCTGCCCACCTACCTGAGCGACCACGGCAGCCTGACCCGCGGCGACGGTCGGCCGCTCGGCCTGGCGGCGGTGCGGGCCGAGGGACGGCCCCACGCCGCGCTCACCCAGGACGCGGCGCAGGAGCTGGTGCGCGCGGCGCACCATCCGGCGGAGACGCTGGACCGCCACATCCTGGCGAACATCGCCGACGCGCGGCGCCGTCTCGCGCTGGTCGGCCGGCTGCGCGCCGATGCCCTGGCCGCCGACTTCGCCGACTTCGCGGCCCTAGCCCGGACAGGAGCGGGCCCTGCCCCGGCGCCGCCTGCGGCCGGTGGGATCGGTTAGAGCAGGTTTCTTGTGATTGGCGGACGCGCTGACGCGCGCCCACACGGTCGCACATCACTCTAGCGCAGGATCTTGCGGCCCTGGCTGTCGAAGAAGACGGCGAAGCCGAGGATGCGCGTCACCCTGCCCTCCTGGCCGAAGGGCAGCAGCACCCGGTCGTAGCGGATCTGGGCGCCGCGCTCGCGCCAGTTCATGGAGCCGGCATGGAACACCGGCGCGGCCGTGTCGCGGCAGTGCCGATACTCCCGCACCAGATCCGGCCGCTCGGTCTCCGGAATCAGGTCGAGCAGCCGCCGGCCGGTGATCTCGAAGCCGTAGAGCTCGCGGTAGCTGGTGCCGGCCAGGCGCAGGTGCATCTCCTCCAGGCTCGGGCCGTCGACCAGGAAAAGGCGCGACAGGAAGGGCTTCAGCTCGACCGGATCGATCGCCGCCGGCGCCGGCAGCCGCTGGTCGCCGCGCAGCCGATCCCAGTGGGCCACCATCTGCCCGATCTCCGCGTCGAAATCGGGGGGGACCGGTGTGCGCGTGGCGGGGGGAGCAGAGTCCATCGTGTGTGCGGCGAAAAGACGAAACAGGGGCTCGAAGCCCTACACTATAAGCAAACTTTCTCTACAAGCGGGGAAACTTCTCAACACTTTCTACCCAGGCGCTAATAAGTGACGCGCCAGACCACCGCGTTTCGCACATCACTGTCTTCAAGTTCCCGGCTTGTCTTCACGGCGTAGGCCGTGACCCGTTCCAGACCCGTGCCGGGAAGATAGGTCCGCCCCGGGTCGCCGAGCAGCACCAGCGCGCCGCGCGCGGCAAGCTGCCGCAGCCAGGCCGCCACCCGCTCGGCCATCGGCCGCTCGTAGCAGACGTCCCCGGCGAGCACGACATCCCAGCCCTGGTCGCTGCCGATCAGATCCCGGTCGGAGATCGCCAGCTCGACGCCGTTGAGCCGGGCGTTGAGGGCGAGGGCCGCCAGCGCAAAGGGGTCGATGTCGCTGGCCAGCACCTCGGCGGCGCCGGCGCGGGCGGCGGCGATGCCCTGCAGGCCGCAGCCGGAGGCGAAGTCGAGCACCCGCTTGCCGCGCACCACCTCCGGCGAATCGAGCAGGTGGCGCGCCAGCGCCTGCCCCCCGGCCCAGGCGAAGGCCCAGTAGGGCGGCGGCAGGCCCAGGCCCTCCAGCTCGGCTTCCGTCGCCTGCCACAGCGGCACCACCTCGCTGGCCAGATGCAGGCGGATTTCCGGTACCAGCGGCGCGGTCTCGATCGCCGTCTGGCTGGTCACGAAGGCCTGAGGGTCGCGGATGGGGGCCGTGGACATGGCGCCAGTGTACCCCCCTTCCCACGGCGGACCACCAGGCCCCGCCCCCTGCTACGGCTTTGTCTTGCCGGCGGCCCGCCTCAGCCGCCGGCGAGCGCGGCGGTCAGCAGCAAGCCGGCGAAGAACAGCGCGCCGGCGTGCCGGTTGGACTTGAAGCGCTGCAGGCAGTTGCGGTGGTCGTCGATGTCCAGGGTGCCGATCTGCCAGGCGAAGTGCGCCGCCATCGCCGCAACGCCCAGGTAGTAGGGCCAGGGCGTCTGCGCGGCCCAGCCGGCGGCGGCCAGCAGCAGCGTCGTCACGGCGTAGAAGCCGCCCAGCCAGGGCCGGCTGGCCGCGCCCAGGCGCAGGGCGGCGGACTTCACGCCGATCAGCGCGTCGTCCTCCTTGTCCTGGTGGGCGTAGATCGTGTCGTAGCCCAGCGTCCAGAAGAAGCCGGCGGCATAGAGCAGCAGCGCCGGCCAGGCCAGGGCGTCGGTCACCGCCGCCCAGCCCATCAGGGCGCCCCAGTTGAAGGTCAGCCCGAGCCAGGCCTGCGGCCAGTAGGTGACCCGCTTCATCAGCGGATAGGGCACCACCAGCAGCAGTGAGGCCAGGCCCAAGAGGATCGCCGCGTCGGAGAGCTGCAGCAGGATCGCCAGCCCCACCGCCAGCAGACCGCCCAGGAAGACCAGCGCGCGGACCACCGGGACCTGGCCGCTGGCGATCGGACGGGTGGCGGTGCGCGCCACCTTGAGGTCGATCTTGCGGTCGAAGATGTCGTTGATCGTGCAGCCGGCCGCACGCATCACGACGGCGCCGATGCCGAACAGCGCCAGCAGCAGCAGGCTGGGCGCCTGGCCCTGCCAGATCGAGGCCAGGGCGATCGACCACCAGCAGGGCCAGAGCAGCAGCCAGGTGCCGATCGGCCGGTCGGCCCGGGCCAGGCGCAGGTAGGGGCGCGCCGCCGGCGGCGCCCAACGATCGACCCAGGAGCCCTTGGGGATGTCGCTGCGGTCGGCGGTGCTTTGCTGTGGTGCGGACATGGCCTAACTTTGGCCGCCACGGCCGGCCAACTCAACCGCACAGTTGCCGCCACGCGGGGGCCGGCCGCCCGTGCGGCGGCATGTCAGCTCGAACCACCGGACCCCCATGCCGCCACCGACCGACGAGCCCCCCGAAGACAGCGGCGACCGAGCGTCACCGCAACCCAAGGTCGCCACCCGCCTGCACGTCGCGGAGGACCTGGACGCGGGTCAGGTGATCGGCCTGGACCACGGCCGCGCGCACTTCCTGCGCACCGTGCTGCGCCTGCAGGTCGGGGCCCGCCTGGCGCTGTTCAACGGCCGCGACGGCGAGTGGCTGGCCGAGCTGGAGGGACTGGGCAAGGGCTGGGCCTCGCTCGCCGTGCGCGAGCGCCGGCGCGCCCAGCACCCCGAACCGGACCTCTGGCTGGTCTTCGCCCCGATCAAGCGCGGGCGCATCGACTTCCTGGTGGAGAAGGCCAGCGAGCTGGGCTGCGCCGAGCTGCGGCCGGTGATGACCCGCTTCACCGCCATGGACCGCGTCAACACCGAGCGTCTGGCGGCCAATGCGCGCGAGGCGGCCGAGCAGTGCGAGCGCCTGTCGGTGCCCAGCGTCGCCGCCCCGCAGGAGCTGGGCAAGCTGATCGATGCCTGGCCGCCCGAGCGGCACCTGCTGGTCTGCGCCGAGCGCGGCGCCGCCAGGCCGGTGGCCGAGGCGCTGGCCGAGGCGGCGGCGGCGGGGCTGGCCGAGGCGCCCTGGGCCGTGCTGGTCGGTCCCGAAGGCGGATTCGCCGCACACGAGCTGAGCGCGCTGGCCCGCCTGCCGCAGGCCCGATTCGTCGGCCTGGGCCCACGCATCCTGCGCGCCGACACCGCCGGGCTGGCGGCGCTGACCTGCTGGCAGGCCTGGCTCGGCGACTGGCGCGGCCGCCCGCCGGGCCGCTGACCGCCGCGACGCCCGGCGGTCATTGATGACGCTCGCGCACAGCTGAGCCGTCGCATCGGCGCTTGACCCCTGGGACGGCATGGCTTTTGGTGCCCTGCCAAGGGGCCGGCGCGCCGGTCGAGTTCAGTCAATAGGACGGCCATGTCCGCACCGCCGCAGGAAAAAGGCGCGCCGATCGAGTCCAAGGCGCAGCTCGTCGAGTACCTCGAGGCCGGCTGCAAGCCGGCCGTCGACTGGCGCATCGGCACCGAGCACGAGAAGTTCGCCTTCGACCAGGAGAGCCTGAAGCCGCTGCCCTACGAGGACCCGGCCGGCGGCGCCAGGTCGATCCGCAGCATTCTGGAGGGACTGGTCGAACGCTTCGGCTGGATTCCGGTCACCGAGGGCGGCAAGCCGATCGCCCTGACCAAGAACGGCTGCAACATCACCCTGGAGCCGGGCGGCCAGGTCGAGCTGTCGGGCGCGCCGCTGGAGACCATCCACCAGACCTGCGACGAGGTGCACACCCACCTCTACCAGGTGAAGGAGGTCTGCGGACCGCTGGGCATCGGCATGATCGGCCAGGGCTTCGCGCCGACCTGGACGCGCGCCGAGATGCCCTGGATGCCCAAGGGCCGCTACGGGATCATGAAGGCCTACATGCCCAAGAAGGGGCGGCTCGGCCTGGACATGATGCTGCGCACCTGCACCGTGCAGACCAACCTGGACTTCGCCAGCGAGGCCGACATGGTGCGCAAGTTCCGCGTCTCCCTGGCGCTGCAGCCGGTGGCCACGGCGCTGTTCGCCAACTCGCCCTTTCTGGAGGGCCGGCCGAGCGGCTACCTCAGCTACCGCAGCCACATCTGGACCGACACCGATCCCGACCGCACCGGCGTGCCGCAGTTCGTGTTCGAGGACGGCATGGGCTTCGAGCGCTACGTCGACTACGTGCTCGACGTGCCGATGTACTTCGTCTACCGCGACGGCCGCTATCTCGACGCCTCGGGCCAGTCGTTCCGCGACTTCCTGGCCGGCCGCCTGCCCGCGCTGCCGGGCGAGACGCCGTTTCTCAGCGACTGGGCCGACCACCTCACCACCCTCTTCCCCGAGGTGCGGCTGAAGCGCTTCCTGGAGATGCGCGGCGCCGACGGCGGGCCCTGGAAGCGGCTCTGCGCCCTGCCCGCGCTCTGGGTCGGCCTGCTCTACCACCAGCCGGCGCTGGACGCGGCGGCCGACCTGATCGCCGACTGGACGGCCGAGGAGCACCAGCGCCTGCGCGACGAGGTGCCGCGCCTGGGCCTGGCCACGCCGGCGCCCGGCGGCGGCACCCTGCGCGAGCTGGCCGGCCGGGTTCTGGAGATCTCCGCCGCCGGCCTCAAGGGGCGCGCCCGGCTGGACTCCGCCGGCGAGAGCGAGGTTCACTTCCTGAATACGCTGCGCGAGATCGTCGATTCGGGCCGCAGCCCGGCGGAGCGCAAGCTGGAGGCCTTCCACGGCCGCTGGCAGGGTGAGCTGGCGCCGCTGTTCCGCGAGTTCGCCTACTGACGGCGCGGGCGCGACGGCGACGACGGCGACGACGGCGGCCGAGATGGGGAGGCTGAGGCGATGCGCCCGCAGGACAAGACCTGGCTGAAGGAGTGGGCGCCCAAGATCGCCGGCGTCGCCTACCTGCTGAGCGTTCTGGCCTTCATGGGCAGCCACGTCCGCCCCGGCTCGATCGACAGCCTGCTGTTCGCCCTGCGCATGGGCATCCTGCCCGCCCTGCTCGGCAGCGCCGTGGTGCTGGCCATCATGTACCTGCGCCGCCGCTAGAGTGATTTGCGACCGTTCAGACGCGCGTCAGCGCGTCCGCCGGTCGCGAAAAATCACTCCAACCCTATGGTGTTAGAGCAGATGCCGACCTAAGCGACCCGCCTTGGCGAGTCGCCAAGTCGGAGAGCATCACGCCAAGTCTCTGGGTTCGTGCGGTTCTTGCCCGACCGGCGCCCCCGGAAAAGGGGAGAGCCGCGGTTGGGGGCCGCGGCTCTGGGTAAGATGGGTTCCCGATGTGAGAACTAACGTCTTGGGGAAGGGCTAGTGAGACCAATTTAGGCGCTGAAGTCTTAAGGCCGCCTTAACGCGCCGCGCCGGCGGCGATTTTTTCTGCGACCCCACGAGAGGAGCCGGGCATGCCCGCCACCCTGCATCCCACCTACACCCCCGAGGGCGCGCCCAAGCCCTTCTCCGCCTACAGCGCAATGGTGGAGATCCCGGCCGGGCGGCGCTGCTTTCACGTCTCCGGCCAGGTCGGCGTGCATCCCGACGGCCGCCTGCCCGGCGACGGCGAGGCGCAGATGCGCCAGGCCTGGCTGAACGTCCTGGCCGTGCTGGAGGGCGCCGGGCTGGGCCCGGAGCACCTGGTCAAGGTGGTCGCCTACATCACCGATCCGGCCCTGGTCGGCGCCTTCCGCACCCAGCGCGACGCGCTGCTCGGCGGCGCCGAGCCGGCCTCCACCCTGGTCGGCGTCGCCTTCCTGGCGCAGCCCGCCTGGCAGGTCGAGATCGAGGCGGTCGCCGCCCTCTGACTCCGCCGCCCCCTGACTCAACCACCCGGAGCGAGTTGTGGCCGGCGGACGCACCCACGCGAGTCCAGAGGGTCGCACATCGCCCTGGGCCTCCTGACAGGGAGACGGGGCGGCGGTACGAAAAGCTGCCCCCGCGGGCGGCCTCGGCCCTGCAGCGATCCCTCGTGCCTTGCGCCGGGCGCCCGCGGCCCGGCGCGCCAAGGGTCTGACCCTCTTGTGTCATTTTAGCCACACCCCATATGCAAAGCGGCAGCCCGGCGGTGCGGTGACGCACATCAAGGGCGGCGGCGGGAGGCGCCGCTACTCTTCTGGGCCTCCCGCGCTTTCACCGACGGGCCATCCGTCACCCGACAGCATCGTCGATCGCGGGCTCGCACGAGCCGTGAACGAAGAGGGCAGAGCATGGACTTCGAGAAGTACACCGACCGTTCGCGCGGCTTCATCCAGGCCGCGCAGGGCCTGGCGCTGCGCAGCAACCACCAGCGCCTGACACCCGAGCACCTGCTCAAGATCCTGCTGGACGACAAGGAGGGACTGGCCGCCAACCTGATCCGCGCCGCCGGCGGCGACGCCAAGCAGGCGCTGGCCCTGACCGAGGCGGAGCTGAACAAGCTGCCCAAGGTCGAGGGCGCCGGCGCCGGCCAGGTCTACCTGGCGCCCGAGCTGGCGCGCCTGTTCGAGCAGGCCGAGAAGCTGGCCGAGAAGGCCGGCGACTCCTACGTCACCGCCGAGCGGCTGCTGCTGGCGCTGGCCATGGCCAGCGGCACCGGCGCGGCCAAGGCGCTGAGCGACGCCGGCGTCTCCGCCCAGTCCCTCAACCAGGCGATCGAGGAGGTCCGCAAGGGCCGCACCGCCGACTCGGCGAGCGCCGAGGAGGGCTACGACGCGCTCAAGAAGTACGCTCAGGACCTCACCGCCGCCGCGCGCGAGGGCAAGCTGGACCCGGTGATCGGCCGCGACGAGGAGATCCGCCGCACCATCCAGGTCCTGTCCCGCCGCACCAAGAACAACCCCGTGCTGATCGGCGAGCCCGGCGTCGGCAAGACCGCCATCGTCGAGGGGCTGGCCCTGCGCATCGTCAACGGCGACGTGCCGGAGACCCTGCGCAACAAGCAACTGATGGCGCTCGACCTCGGCGCCATGGTGGCCGGCGCCAAGTTCCGCGGCGAGTTCGAGGAGCGCCTGAAGGCCGTGCTGCAGGAGATCGCGGCCGCCGAGGGCGAGATCATCGTCTTCATCGACGAGCTGCACACCCTGGTCGGCGCCGGCAAGGCGGAGGGCGCGATGGACGCCTCCAACATGCTCAAGCCCGCCCTGGCGCGCGGCGAGCTGCACTGCGTCGGCGCCACCACGCTGGACGAGTACCGCAAGCACGTGGAAAAGGACGCCGCCCTGGCGCGGCGCTTCCAGCCGGTCTTCGTCGCCGAGCCGACGGTGGAGGACACCATCTCCATCCTGCGCGGGCTGAAGGAGAAGTACGAGCTGCACCACGGCGTGCGCATCACCGACGGCGCCATCGTCTCGGCGGCCACCCTGTCCAACCGCTACATCACCGACCGCTTCCTGCCGGACAAGGCGATCGACCTGATCGACGAGGCCTCCTCGCGCCTGCGCATGGAGGTCGACTCCAAGCCCGAGGACATCGACGAGCTCGACCGCCGCATCGTCCAGCTCAAGATCGAGCAGGCGGCGCTGACGAAGGAGTCCGACCAGGCCTCCAAGGACCGGCTGGAGAAGCTGGAGCAGGAGCTGGCCGACCTGGAGCAGCGCTCGGCCGAGCTGACCGCGCAGTGGCAGGCTGAGAAGGACAAGCTGGCCGGCGCCCAGAAGCTCAAGGAGCAGCTCGACCAGGCTCGCGGCGAGATGGAGATCGCCCAGCGCGAAGGCCGGCTCGACCGCGCCGCGGAGCTGCGCTACGGCGTGATCCCCGACCTGGAGAAGCGCCTCGGCGAGGCCGAGGAGGTGCAGGAGACTCGCATGCTCAACGAGCAGGTCAGCGACGAGCAGGTCGCGGCTGTGGTCTCGCGCTGGACCGGCGTGCCGGTCGACAAGATGCTGGAGGGCGAGCGCGAGAAGCTGCTGCAGATGGAGGCCGAGCTGCGCCGCCGGGTGATCGGCCAGGAGGAGGCGGTGCAGGCCGTCTCCCAGGCGGTGCGCCGGGCGCGCGCCGGGCTGCAGGACCCCAACCGGCCGATCGGCTCCTTCCTCTTCCTCGGTCCGACCGGCGTCGGCAAGACCGAGCTGACCAAGGCGCTGGCCAGCTTCCTGTTCGACGACGAGCACGCCATGGTGCGCCTCGACATGTCGGAGTACATGGAAAAGCACGCGGTGGCGCGGATCATCGGCGCGCCGCCGGGCTACGTCGGCTACGAGGAGGGCGGCGCGCTGACCGAGGCGGTGCGCCGGCGGCCCTACCAGGTGGTGCTGTTCGACGAGATCGAGAAGGCCCACCCGGACGTCTTCAACGTGCTGCTGCAGGTGCTCGACGACGGCCGCCTGACCGACGGCCAGGGCCGCACGGTGGACTTCCGCAACACCCTGATCGTGATGACCTCCAACCTGGGCTCGGAGGTGCTGGCGCACCAGGAGCCGGGCCAGGACAGCAGCGCCGTGCGCGAGCAGGTCATGGCCGTGGTGCGCGGCGCCTTCCGGCCGGAGTTCCTCAACCGGCTGGACGACATCCTGCTGTTCCACCGCCTGACCCGCGAGCAGATGACCGGCATCGTCGACATCCAGCTCGCGCGCCTGGAGAAGCTGCTGGCCGACCGCAAGATCGAGCTGGAACTGGACGAGGCCGCCAAGCGCTGGCTGGCCGACGCCGGCTACGACCCGGTCTACGGCGCCCGGCCGCTCAAGCGGGTGATCCAGCGCGAGCTGCAGAACCCGCTGTCGGAGATGCTCCTGGCCGGCAAGATCGCCGACGGCCAGAAGGTCCAGGTCAGCGCCAGCGCGCTGGGCCTGATCATCGACGGCCAGACGGCGACCAGGGCGGCCGAGTAGCCCGGCCGCGGGTCGCGCGGCGGCGCGTTGCTCGTCCCGGGCGCGCCGCCGCCCCTGGCCTGCGCCGGCCCGGGTGCGTTAGCATCGTCCGCGATGAACGAGGCGGATGCAGTCTTCGAGCAGGCGTCGGCGGCCCTGGCCGCCGGCGACGCGACGGCGGCCGAGGCGGGCTATGCCCGCCTGCTGGCGGCCAACCCCCAGCACATCGCCGCCCTGCGCGGCCTCGCCGCGGCGCTGAAGGCGCAGGACCGCGGCGCGGAGGCGGCCGACCAGCAGGCCCTGGCCGACGCGCTGGAGGCCGACGCCGTGGCGACCAGCGCCGGCGAGCTGCTGCGGGCCGGCCGCCTGGAGCTGGCCGAGAACAGCTTCCGCAAGGCCCTGGCGATCGACCCCGACAGCACCGCCGCGCACAAGGGCCTCGGCGACCTCGCGCGCCTGCGCGGCGCCTTCGCCCAGGCGCTGGAGCACTACCGCGCGGCGCTGGCGGTCAATCCGGACTTCCTGCAGGCCCGCGCCGCCGCCGGCGCGCTCGACGGCCGGCCGCTGGCCGCCCCGCCGGCCGGCCTGACCCTGGCCGTGCCCTTCGTGCATCGCCGCGAGTTCCTGCCCCGGGCCTGGCGGGACACGGCCTTCGCCTACGGCCTGGAGCACCTGGGCGAAATGCAGGACGCCACGGTGGTCGAGGACGGCGACCATCAGGTGCAGGCCCAGTCGCGCCAGGCCCGGCTGCTCTACGAGCCGCCGGAGATCATCGCCTGGTTCCTGCCGCGCATCGAGGCGGCGCTGCCGGAGGTCTTCGCGCCGCTGGGCGTCGCGCCCTTCACGCCGACGCGCATCGAGCTGCAGATGACCCTGCACAGCGGCGGCCACTTCTACCGCGCCCACCGCGACGTCTCCGGCCCGGAGGAGGCGCGCAGCGAGATCGACAGCCGGCGCATTTCCTTCGTCTACTACATGAGCCGCCGGCCGCGCCCCTTCCGGGGCGGCGAGCTGCGGCTCTACGACAGCGACCTGGGCGGCTGGCGCTTCTGGGAGGAGCAGATCTGGTCGCGCATCGAGCCGGACGACAACTCCATCGTCTTCTTCCCCAGCGCCGCCATGCACGAGGTCTGTCCGGTCGAGCTGGACAGCGACGACCCGGCCGACGGCCGCCTGACGCTCAACGGCTGGGTGCACGGCCCGGCGTAGGCGGGACCACGCCAGCGGGGGGCTCCGGCCAGGGGGGCTCCAGCCAGGGGGCCCCAGGCGGGGGGCCCCAGGCGGGGCGGCGCTAAAAGCCGGGCAGGCCGCCGCGCATCCACATCCAGAGACCGAGACCGGCCAGCAGGGCCGCCAGCAGCAGCCGCAGCAGCGGCGCCCAGGCCCCGCGCAGGCCGAGGCCGAGCAGGGTGAAGATCCCCGGCCGGGGCCGCACCCCCGCCTTGGCCAGGCTCGGCCGCGCGCGCAGCCGCGCCCAGTAGGCCGCGACCGCCGGCCGCGCCCCGTCGCGCCAGAGGCCGGCGTAGCCGAGCCCCTCCAGCCGCGCCAGCAGCGCCGCCCAGAAGATATCGGCGAGATTGACCTGCGCCCCGGTCAGAAAGGGACGGTGCGCCAGGGCCGCCTCGGCCCGGTCGAGCGTCACCTCGAGCTGGCGCTCGGCGGCGCCGACCCGCTCGGGCCGCGTCAGATCCCGCGCCAGGCGAGCCACCGCCTCCCCCTCCTCGGCGTAGCGCGGCGCCAGCGCCGGGTTGGCCGCCGCCCGATCCTCCAGCCGGCGATAGCGCCGCTTCAGGTGCCAGCGCCCCAGGCGCGGAAAGCGGGCATAACCGAGCAGCTCCAGCGGCAATGCCTGGACCAGATCGATCCAGGGCTGCGCCTCGTCGCGATGGTCGAGCAGCGGACCGACGAAGGCGCCGTCGACGTAGCGGCAAACCGCCTCGGCCCCGGCCGGACAGCGGGTGCCGTGGCGCAGCACCGGCAGCGTCAGGTCGGGGCTGAGCGCCAGGAACCAGGGGTCGTAGAGGTCGAGGCCGAGCAGCGGGTCGAGCCGCCGGCGGCGCCAGCGCAGGCCCTTCTCCACCAGGCAGAGCCGCGCCACCTGGCAGGCGAAGGACAGCGGATGCTCGTAGAGCTGCGGGACCTCAGGGCGGGGAGTGCCGGGAGGGCGGGGAGTGCCGGGGGCGCTGCGGGCCATGGGCGCGACCTTAACGGCCGGTCGGCGGAAACACCAGATTGAGCGCGTCGGGCAGCACCCGCACCTCGGCCGGCAGGGCGGCGATGATGTCGCCGTCGCCCTGCAGCGGGTCCTCCGGCGGCCCCTGGATGCGCACCTGCCGCCCCTCGACGACGCGAAAGTCGGACAGGCGCGGCAGCAGCCCCAGCACCAGGGCGGCGGCGTACTTCAGCGCCGCCAGCCGGCCCGGCGTGTCGAACAGGCAGACCTGCAGGCTGCCCTGCTCCAGCCGCGCCCGCGGCGCGATCACGAAGCCGCCGCCGTAGTGGCGGGCGTTGGCGGCCACCGCCGAGGCGACCTCCTGCGCCACGCCGTCGATCTCGACGCGATAGGCGGGAAAGCCGAAGCGGCCGACCTGGCGCAGCGTCTCGTAGACGTAGGCGCCCTTGCCCAGGCGCCGCTTCAGCCCCTTGCCGACCTGCGCGACCACATGCGCGTCGAAGCCGACGCCGGCCATCAGGGCGAAGCGGCGACCGTTGGCCTCGCCCAGGGCGACGGGCCGTGCCGGCCCCGCCAGGATCGTGTGCGCCACCCGCGCCGGACGCACCGCCAGGCCGAGCTCGCGCGCCAGCACATTGGCGGTGCCCAGCGGCAGCAGCGCCAAGGGCGTGGTGCCGCCGCCCAGCGGGTTGCGGCCCAGACCGTTGAGCACCTCGTTGATCGTGCCGTCGCCGCCGGCCACCACCAGGCGGTCGCAAGCGCCGGGCGCCAGCGTCGCCGCGAAGTCCTCGGCATCGCCGCGCCGGCCGGTCGGCCGCTCCACCACCGCGACGCCGGCCCGCCGCAGGCGGTCGAGCACGGCGCGGTAGCGCTGGCGCCGGGCGCCGCCGGCGGTGGGATTGAAGATCACCTGCACGCAGCGCACCGCCGGCACCCCGGGGGGAACCGCGGCAGCCCCGCCGCGGGCCGGGGACAGGGTGTCGAACGCCATCTCAGGGCCGCTCACGACAAGTATTCACTTCGCTTTCCGTGACAACATCTTGGCAGCACCCCAGTCGTTTCAATCCGGTTACGCTATCGTGAATTTTCAAGGACGCCTCGGCTGAAGAATAGACGCAGATCTCCATATATTGTTATACGCCCGACGACAACAAAAGACCGGCACGCCCCGAAGTTCGACCCCGGGCGCGCCCCCGTCACGACGACTCCGCCCCAGGAGTTCATCCGCCCAGGAGTTCAGGAGCGAGGGCAGAGGATGCACGGAACGCTCGGCCCCCGGCGGTATCGCGCCATCTTCATCTCCGACATCCACCTGGGCACGCGCGGCTGCCAGGCCGACTACCTGCTGGATTTCCTGCGCCACACCGAGTCGGACTATCTCTACCTGGTCGGGGACATCTTCGACGGCTGGCGGCTGAAGCGCTCCTGGTACTGGCCGCAGGCCCACAACGACGTGGTCCAGAAGCTGCTGCGCAAGGCGCGCAAGGGCACCCGGCTGATCTACGTCGCCGGCAACCACGACGAGGCGCTGCGCCACTACACCGGCGTCCACTTCGGCGGCGTCGAGGTCTGCAACGACCATATCCACGAGACCGCCGACGGCCGGCGCCTGCTGGTGATCCACGGCGACGCCTTCGACGGCGTGGTCAAGTACGCCAAGTGGCTCGCCCTGCTGGGCGACTGGGCCTACACCTGGATGCTCTGGGCGAACACCTGGTTCAACCGCGCGCGCCGGCTGCTCGGCTTCGGCTACTGGTCGCTCTCGGCCTACCTGAAGCAGCGGGTCAAGAACGCCGTCCAGTTCATCGACAACTACGAGCAGGCGGTGGTCGAGGAGGCGCGTCGGCGCGGCGTCGACGGCGTGGTCTGCGGCCACATCCACCACGCCGAGCAGCGCGAGATCGACGGCGTCCTCTACATCAACGACGGCGACTGGGTGGAGAGCTGCACGGCCTGCGTCGAGCACGCCGACGGCCGGCTGGAGATCCTCCACTGGGCCGAGCTGCGCAACCTCGATGCCCTGCCCGCGCCGCAGCCGCGGCGGGTGACGCAGGCCGAACCGGCGACCGCGGCGCTGCCGCCGGCCAAGGCGCGGGACCGCGCGGGCCGGCGCGCCGACGACCAGGCCGCCGCCTGATGCGCATCGCGCTGGTCACCGACGCCTGGTTCCCGCAGATCAACGGCGTGGTGCGCACCCTCGGCCGGGTGCGCCAGGAGCTGCTGGCGCTGGGGCACGAGATGGCGGTGGTCTCGCCCGACCTCTTCCGCACCCTACCCTGCCCGACCTATCCGGAGATCCGCCTGGCGGTGACGCCGGGCCGCGCGCTGGCGCGCCGGCTCGACGCCTTTGCGCCGGAGGCGATCCATCTCGCCACCGAGGGGCCGCTGGGCTGGGCGGCGCGCGCCTACTGCCGGGCGCGCGGGCTGCCCTTCACCACCAGCTACCACACCCGCTTTCCCGAATACCTCTCGGCGCGCCTGCCGGTCCCGGAGTCCTGGGGCTATGCCGTCATGCGCCGTTTCCACGGCGCCTCCAGCGGCATCATGGTCGCCACCCCGGGCCTCAAGCGCGAGCTGGAGGACCGCGGCTTCGCGCGGGTGCGGCCGTGGTCGCGCGGCGTCGACACGGAGCTGTTCCGCCCCCGCGACGACCCCGCGCTCGACCTGCCCAAGCCGGTCTACCTCTACGTCGGCCGGGTTGCGGTCGAGAAGAACATCGAGGCCTTCCTGAAGCTGGACCTGCCGGTCGGCACCAAGCTGGTGGTCGGCGACGGGCCGCAGCGCGCCGCCCTGCAGGCGCGCCACCCCGAGGCGGTCTTCGCCGGTGCCCGGCAGGGCGAGGACCTGGCCCGCCACTACGCCAGCGCCGACGTCTTCGTCTTTCCCAGCCGCACCGACACCTTCGGCCTGGTCATGCTGGAGGCCGCTGCCAGCGGCCTGCCGGTCGCCGCCTTCCCGGTGCCGGGCCCGCTCGACGTGGTCGACGGCCACGGCATCGGCGTGCTCGACGAGGACCTGGGCTACGCCATCGCCCGCGCCCTGGCGATCCCGCCGGAGCGCTGCCGCGCCCACGCGCTCAAGTTCTCCTGGCGTGCCTGCGCCGAGCAGTTCCTGGACAACCTGGCGCCCTTCGGGCCGCAGCGCTGCGCCGCGGCCTGACGCCGGACACGCGGGCCGATCGGCCGCGATCCCGGCCGGCCAATCTGAAACGGCGCGGCGCGGCAGCCTGATCGCCGCCGGGGTCGCCATTCTCCGTCCGCAGGGAGACCGGCGCGCGGGCTTACCGCCGCGCCGGCGCGGCGGTGGCGGTGGCGAGCCGGCCCCTGTCCCCGACCATGCCGGCGGGGATCGCGCCCCTCTGGCCGGCACGGCGGGTCGTTTGGGATACATCCCGGGCGGACCCGGCTTTGCCGGGCGGCGGGCAAGTGCTAGCTTGCGCGCGATGGCCCGCGGGGGCATCTACGGGGGCATCCAGCGCCTGCGCGGGGCAGGCGCGCGCCGCCGGGGCTTTTCCCGCCCCGCGTCGCCATCGCGCCCGGATGAATGCCCGGAAACGCCCGGATAGGCTCTTGAGTGCTGCTTCCCCATCGCCCGTGACACCCGGCCCGCCGGCCAAGGCCGCCGAGCGGCGGCGGTTGCCGCTGGACGCCCGCTCCTGGCCGCTGGCGCGGCGCCTGCTGCGCGGCTACGTCAAGCCCTACCGCGGCACCATCGCGCTGGCGCTGGGCGCCATGGCCGTGATGGCGGCGACCACCGGCGCGCTGCCGCAGCTGCTCGACCCGATCATCAATCGCATCCTGGTCAACGCCGAGGCGGAGATGCTCTGGCCGATCGCCGGCGCCGCCTTCGCCATCTTCGCGGTCAAGGGCCTGGCGACCTACGTGCAGGCGGTGCTGATGGCCAAGGTCGGGCTGTCGATCGTCGCCGACCTGCAGCGGGCGCTGTTCCGCCGGGTGATGGGCAACGACCTGGCCTTCTTCACCGAGACCGCGCCGGGCACCCTGGTCAGCCGCTTCATCCACGACGTCAACCTGATGCGCAACGCCGTCTCGACCACGGTGGTCGGCATCGGCCGCGACATCCTCACCGCGCTGGCCCTGGGCATCGGCATGTTCTACCAGGACTGGCTGCTGGCGATCCTGGCCACGGTGGTGCTGCCGGTCGCGGTCTGGCCGATCCTGCGGCTGGGCAAGCGCATGCGCCGCATCTCCGGCTCCACCCAGCACCAGACCGGCCAGCTCGCCACCCTGCTGGACGAGAACTTCCAGGGCATCCGCCACGTCAAGTCCTACGCCACCGAGGCCATGGAGGTGGCCCGCGCCAAGGCCCGCATCGACGAGGTGCTGCGCCTGCAGCTCAAGGGCTCGCGCGTGCGCAACCTCTCCAACCCGCTGATCGAAATCTTCGGCGGCCTGGCCATCGTCGCGGTGATCGTCTACGGCGGCAGCCAGGTGATCGCCGGCACCTCGGACCCGGGCTCCTTCACCGCCTTCATCGCCTCCGCCCTGCTGGCCTACGAGCCGCTCAAGCGCCTGGCCAAGCTGAACGCCAACCTGCAGGAGGGGCTGGCGGCGGCCCAGCGGGTCTTCGAGCTGATGGACCGCGAGCCGCAGATCGTCAGCCAGCCCGGCGCCCCGGCGCTGAGCGTGGAGCGCGGCGAGGTGCGGCTGGAGGAGGTCAGCTTCGCCTACGAGGGCGGCGGCGCCAGCGCCCTGGAGGCCGTCGAACTGGTGGCGCCGGCCGGCAAGACCGTCGCTCTGGTCGGCCCCTCGGGCGCCGGCAAGACGACGGTGCTGAACCTGATCCCGCGCTTCTACGACGTCACCTGGGGGCGGGTGACGGTCGACGGGCAGGACGTGCGCGCGGTCGACCTGACCAGCCTGCGCCGCCAGGTGGCGCTGGTCAGCCAGGACATCATGCTGTTCGACGACACGGTGCGCGCCAACATCGCCTACGGCCAGAGCGACCCGGAGCCGGCGGCGATCGAGCGGGCGGCGCGCCACGCCGGCGCCCACGACTTCATCCAGGCCCTGCCCGAGGGCTACGACACCCTGGTCGGCCCGCGCGGCGTGCGCCTCTCGGGCGGTCAGCGCCAGCGCATCGCCATCGCCCGCGCGATGCTGAAGAACGCGCCGATCCTGCTGCTCGACGAGGCGACCAGCGCGCTGGACACCGAGTCCGAGCGTCACGTGCAGCAGGCGCTGGCCGAGCTGATGGCCGGGCGCACCACCATCGTCATCGCCCACCGCCTGTCCACCGTGATCGACGCCGACATCATCTACGTGCTGGACGGCGGCCGGGTGGTCGAACGGGGCACCCACGCCGAGCTGCTGGCCGCCGGGGGCGCCTACGCGCGGCTCTACCAGCTCCAGTTCGCCGAGACCGAGGCGCCGGGCGACGCCGAGACCGGCCCAGGCGCCGGGCGCGCCGCCGCGACGGCCGCCCAGGCGGTGGCGGAATGAGCTGGCTGAAGCGGCTGGGCAAGTCGCAGGCGGTGCGCCGGCTGGCCGCCGCCGCCGCCGCCGGCTATCTGCGGCTGGTCCACCGCACCACCCGCTGGCGCCAGGAGATGCCGGAGGAAACGCGCGCCCTGCTGGACTCGGGCGCGCCCTTCATCGCCGCCTTCTGGCACGGCCGCATGGTGATGATGCGCGCCGCCTGGCCGCGCCGGCCGCGCGAGCTGCACATGCTGATCTCCGAGCATGCCGACGGGCAGCTCATCGCCGCCGGCATGGCGCGCCTGGGCTTCGCCACCATCGCCGGCTCCAGCCGCCGGGGCGGCGCCGCCGCGCTGCGCGAGATGGCGCGGCGGCTGCGCGGCGGCGATGCGGTCGGCATCACGCCGGACGGCCCCAAGGGCCCGCGCATGCGCGCCAAGGCCGGCGCGGTGGCGGCGGCGCGGGCCGGCGGCGTGCCGATCGTGCCGATCAGCGGCGCGGCCAGCCGCCGGCGGCTGCTCGGCACCTGGGACCGCTTCTGCCTGGTGCTGCCCTTCGGGCGCGGCCTGCTGCTCTGGGGCGCGCCGATCGCGGCCGAGGCCGCCGGGGACAAGGCTGGCGGGGACAAAACTGGCGGCGACGAGGCGGTGCGCCTGACCCTGGAGCGCGAGCTGAACCGCCTGACGGCCGAGGCCGACCGCCGCTTCGGCTGGCCGGCAGTGGAGCCGGCGCCGGTGCAGCCGGCCCCGCACGAGCTGAAGCGCGCCGCGCGCGGCGCCACGGCCGGGCCGGCAGACGCCCGCAATTCGGCCTGAGCCGGCGATGCGCGCGCCGAGCTTCTGGGAGGGACCGAGCCTCCTATCCGACCTGCTGCGGCCGCTGGGCGGCCTCTACGCCGCGGCCGGCTGGCTGCGCCAGCGCGCCGGCCGGCCGCGGCGGGCCGGCGCGCCGGTGATCTGCGTCGGCAACCTGGTCGCCGGCGGCGCCGGCAAGACGCCCACGGTGCTGGCGCTGCTGGCCCGGCTGCAGGCCCAGGGCCGTCGCCCGGCGGCGCTGCTGCGCGGCTACGGCGGCCGGCAGGCGGGGCCGCTGGCGGTCGATCCGGAGCGGCACGACGCGGCCGAGGTGGGCGACGAGGCGCTGCTGCTGGCCGCCCGGGCGCCGACCTGGGTGGCGCGCGACCGCCTGGCCGGGGCGCGGGCCGCCGCGGCGGCCGGCGCCGAACTGCTGGTGACGGACGACGGCTTCCAGAACCCGCGCCTGGCCAAGGACCTGAGCCTGCTGGTGATCGACGGCGCGAGCGGCCTCGGCAACGGCCGCGTGATCCCGGCCGGACCGCTGCGCGAGCCGCTCGCCCGCGGCCTCGCCCGCGCCGACGCGCTGGTGATCGTCGGCCCCGACCGCCACGGCCTGGCCCGGCGCGCCGGCGGCAAGCCGGTGCTGGGCGCCGCGCTGCGCCCGCGCGGCCCGGCCGCGCTGCGCGGCCGCCGGCTGCTCGCCTTCGCCGGCATCGGCCGGCCGGCCAAGTTCTTCGCCACGCTGGAAGACCTGGGCGCCGAGCTGGTGGCCACCGCCGGCTTCGCCGACCACCACCCCTACACGGCGGCCGAGCTCGACCGCCTGGCGGCGCAGGCCGCCGCCGCCGGCGCGACGCTGATCACCACCGAAAAGGATGCGCTGCGGCTGCCCGCCGCCCACCGCGCGGCGGTGGAGACCCTGGCGGTCGAGCTGGTCTTCGCCCAGCCCGCCGCGCTCGACCGGCTGCTGGCCGCCCTCTTCGCCGCGCCGGCGGAGGCCGCCCATGGCTAAGCCCGCCGGGCTCGGCAAGCGGCTGCGCTGGCGGCTCGAGGCGGTCGGCCTGGGCGCCGTCATGGCCCTCTTCGCCGCGCTGCCGCTGGACCGCGCGTCGGCCGCCGGCGGCTGGCTGCTGCGCCGGCTGGGGCCGCTGCTGCCGGCGCAGCGGACCGCGCGCGCCAACCTGGGCCTGGCGCTGCCCGAGCTGGACCGGCCGGCGCAGGACCGTCTGCTCGCGGCCATGTGGGAGAACCTGGGCCGCACGGCGGCGGAGTACCCGCATCTCGGCGACCTTCTGCGCGAGGCCGGGGCGCGCCTGGAGCTGGACCTGCACCCGGACTTCACGGCGCTGTGCGCGCGCGGCGGCTCGGCCATCCTGGCCTCGGCCCACTTCGCCAACTGGGAGGTGATGCCGCTGGCCGCCAGCGCCCTGGCCGGCCTCGACACCGTGGCCGTGGTGCGCCAGCCCAACAATCCGCTGGTGCGCGACCGCCTTGAGGGCTGGCGCGCGGTGATGGGCGGCCGGCGCGTCGCCAAGGGCCGCGAGGGCACGCGCGAGACCCTGGGCGCCCTGCAGGCGGGCAAGACCCTGGGCCTGCTGGCCGACCAGAAGCTGAACGAGGGGATCGAGGCGCGCTTTTTCGGCCTGCCGGCCATGACGCCGGCGGCGCCGGCCCAGCTCGCGCTGCGCTTCGGCGTGCCGCTCTTTCCCTGCCGCATCGAGCGGCTGGGCGGCGCCCGCTTCCGCTTGACCGTGGCGGCGCCGCTGGCGGTGCCCGAGACGCCAGAGCGCGCGGCGGCCATTGCCGAGATGACGCAAGCCCTCAACGACCGACTCGAGGCCTGGATCCGGCACAAGCCGGAAGACTGGCTCTGGCTGCACCGCCGCTGGCCGCGCCAGCTCTACCGGCGCGACTGACCGGCCGAACCGAGAGGCCGAACCGCCGCGCGCGACCCGCCCGCTGGCCGGACCGCGTCTGCGGTCCGGCCGGGTCGGGGGCCGCGCGCGAGCCGCGAATCAGGCGCGGAGGTAGTCGCTCGCCAGCTTCTCGGCGATCTGCACGGCGTTGAGCGCCGCGCCCTTGCGCAGGTTGTCGGAGACCACCCAGAAGGCCAGGCCGTTGTCGACCGTCGGGTCGGCGCGCAGGCGGCTGACGTAGACCATGTCCTCGCCGGCCGCCTCGACCGGGGTGACGTAGCCCTCGTCGGCGCGGTGATCGACCACGCTGATGCCCTCGGCGGCCTGCAGGGCGGCGCGCGCCTCGGCCTCCTCGACCGGCGACTCGAACTCGACGTTCACCGACTCGCCGTGGCTGATGAACACCGGCACCCGCACGCAGGTCGCGCTGACCTTGATCGCGGGGTCGAGGATCTTCTTGGTCTCCACCACCATCTTCCACTCCTCCTTGGTGGAGCCGTCGTCCATGAAGACGTCGATGTGGGGGATGACGTTGAAGGCGATCTGCTTGGTGAACTTCTCCTTGACGATCGGATCGTTCACGTAGATCGCGCGGGTCTGGTTGAATAGCTCGTCCATCGCCTCCTTGCCGCTGCCGGAGACCGACTGGTAGGTCGAGACCACGACCCGCTTGATGCGCGCCAGCTCGTGCAGCGGCTTGAGCGCGACCACCATCTGGATCGTCGAGCAGTTCGGGTTGGCGATGATGTGTTTCTTGCCATAATCGGCCAGCGCCTGGGGATTGACCTCGGGCACCACCAGCGGCACGTCGGGGTCCATCCGGAACTGGCTGGTGTTGTCGATCACCACGGTGCCGGCGCGCGCCGCCTTGGGCGCGTACTCGGCCGAGATCTTGGCACCGGGCGAGAAGAGCGCGATGTCGGTGCCGTTGAAGTCGTATTTCGCCAGATCCTGCACGTCGAGGACCTGGTCCTCGCCATAGGTGACCTGCTGCCCCGCCGAGCGTTCGCTGGCCAGCGGCACGACCTGGTCGGCGGGGAACTCCCGCTCCGCCAGCGTCTTGAGGATCTCGCGTCCGACGGCGCCCGTCGCGCCGACCACGGCGACCTTGTAGCCCATGGAAAAGTTCCGCATTCTCGTTCGGTGGATGGCGCGCAGCCTAACGGCACGCCGGGGATTTTCAAGCTAGGAACGGATGGGCCCAAGGAGAAGCGGTGACGGCGACGCAGCGCCCGGCGGCGCGGATCAGCCGCGCGGGGAGAGCTACGCCGCCTTCTGGCCGGTCTACCTCGGCGCGCACCGCCGCCCCGGCACCCGCGCGCTGCACTTCCTCGGCACCGCCCTGGGCCTGGCGCTGCTGGCCGCCGCCCCGCTCACCGGGACCTGGTGGCTGCTGGCGGCCGTCCTGCCGGTCGGCTACGGCCTGGCCTGGCTCGGCCACGCGGCGATCGAGCGCAACCGCCCCGCCACCTTCGGCCATCCGCTTTGGTCGCTGCTCAGCGATCTGCGCATGTTCGCGCTCTGGCTGCGCGGCCGCCTGGCGACCGAGCTGCGCCGCCACGGCCTGGGCTGACGCGGCGGGGGCGCCCCCGTTCGACCGCGGCCGCGCCGGCTCACACGCGCGGGGCGAGCGGCAGGTTGGCCAGCAGGTTCTGCGGCTTGAGCTTGAGGTTGCTGGCCTCGTCCATCGCCAGGGCCAGGTAGACCGGCCGGCCGGCGATATCGGGCCGCATGGCCGCGGCGTCGCGGAACTCCAGGCGGAACAGCGACAGCAGCCGGGCCAGCCGCGCCTCGCCCACCTCGACCCCGTTGTAGAGGTCGTTGAGCACGCGGGTGCCCTCGGCGTCGAGGCCGATGTGCCAGACCCAGCGCTCGTCGCTGATCTGCTGCACCGGCTGGATCGAGACCTCCACCTCCAGGAAGTGGCCCACCCAGGCCTCCAGCACGCGGCAGAGCGCGTCCAGCCCGTCGCCGGCGAAGTTAAGGTTGAGCACCGTGTCGTAGCGGGTGTCGCGGGTCCAGTAGAGCGCCGCGTTCTCCGCGCTCAACACCTCAAGCTCGATGGTGCGCAAGGGGGTCTGGGCCTCGGCCAGCAGCTTGCCGAGCGAGCCGAAGCCGCCGCTGCTGGCGTACATCTCCACCGTCTCGGCATCGGCGGCCATGACATGGCCCTCGTTGATCGTCACCTTCTGCGCGCGAAACAGCAGCTCGCCGGCGCGCGCGCGCAGCGGGTCCTCCACCCCGTCGAGGATGTGGCGGACCACCACCTGGGCGAGCTGGTCGTAGAACAGCGGCGGCACCGGCGGCGCGCCGCGCGCCGGATCGGGCGGATCGGAGAGCAGGCCCAGATAGGCGGCCTCCACCGTGCCGGCGGCGCAGAGGCGGTCGCGGAACGCCAGCACGATGCGGTAGGTCTCGATCGCCTCCGCGTCGGCGATGGCGGCCAGCCGCGCCTCGGACACCGCCTCGCGCGGGTTGGCCAGCAGGCTGGCGTGAAGCGCGCGCTCGGCGGCGTTGGATTCCGCCACCGGGCTGACCTCGGGGCGCTTCAGGTAGGCGCGCAGGAAGTCGTCGGTCACCCGCAGGTGCCCGGCGGCGTCCCGTTCCAACAGGTGATAGCCGCTGTCGCGCCAGAAATCCTGGGTCATGCCGCCTCGATCGTCGTGCCTGTGCCGTCGCGAGCGGCCCGACTCCGGGCCGCTGCGCGCTCGCGTGCCGCCGAGCGCCTATATCGCCGCCCACCGCCCGGCTGTCCAGGGTCGCGGCACCCGGGGCCGTCCGGGCCGGCAGGGGGGTGCGGGGTGTGCGGGGTGTGCGGGGCGGCGCGTATGGCTGGACGCTCGGCGGCGGAGGTGCGATAGTCGCGCCGCCTTCAGGCCACCTTCGAACAGAGTCATGACGTCACTCGGAACCAAGATCTTCACTTGGCTGCACGGCGAGCTGGTGGGCACCGACAGCCAGGGCAACACCTACTATCGCGACAAGCGCGGCGCGCTGGCGCGCAAGGACTCGCTGCGGCGCGAACGGCGCTGGGTGGTCTATGCCGGCGACGTCGAGGCGTCGCGCGTGCCGCCGGAATGGCACGCCTGGCTGCACCACACCACCAGCGAGGCCCCGCCCGAGGGCGGCCCGCCGCGCCGACCGTGGATGAAGGAGCACCAGCCCAACCTCACGGGGACCGAGCTGGCCTACCGCCCGCCGGGCCACACCCTGGAGGGCGGCCGCCGCGCCAAGGCCACCGGCGATTACGAGGCCTGGACGCCGGAGTGAGACCGGACGGCCGGCGTAGGCAGCCGCGACGCGGCGCGTGGGGGGCGCGCGCCGGCGGTTTCGCCGCAAAGCACTGCTGAGGGGGAGCGGGTTTCGCAGCCATGAACCGCAATATCATCGAGACCGTCATGGGCGGCGTCGTGCTGGTCGTCGCCGCCGCCTTCGTCGTCTTCGCCTTCTCGGCCAGCGGCGTGCAGACGGTCAGCGGCTACGCCGTGCGGGCGGTGTTCGACGACGCCACCGGCATCTCCACCGGTTCCGACGTGCGCATGAGCGGCGTCAAGGTGGGCACCGTCACCGACCAGGCGCTGGACCCCAAGACCTTCTTCGCCGAGGTCACCATCTCGATCGACGAGCGCATCCAGCTGCCCGAGGACACCTCGGCGCGGATCGTGCCCGAGGGCCTGCTGGGCGGGAACTACGTCGAGCTGCAGCCGGGCGGGTCGCTGGAGAACATCGAGCCGGGCGGCTCCATCCAGTACACCCAGGGCGCGATCAACGTGATCGACCTGCTGGGCCGCTTCATCTTCGGCGGCGCCGACGGCGGCGAATCGGGCGGCGGCGCCGGCAGCGGCGGCGGCCTCGGCCCGACCTGAGCCGCCACCGCCCCGCCGCCGACTCGCCGGCCCGGCCGCAACGGGGCCGGCGGCGGCCTCAGGCGCTCGTGCCGAGCGCGCTCCCGACCACATGCACCGTGCGCTGCGGATAGGGGATCGCGACGCCCTCGCGGTCCAGCCGGGTCTTCAGCGCCTCGGTGAGGTCGAATTTCAGCGGCCAGTAGTCGCCGGCCGCGCACCAGACCCGCACGACCAGATCGACCGAGGACTCGCCCAGCCCCAGGACGGCCACCATCGGCGCCGGCTCGCCGTGGGCACGGGCGTCCTTGCCGATCTCCTCGAGGATCGCGGCCTTGGCGTCGGCGATGTTGGCCTCGTAGGCGATGCCCAGGGTGAGGTCGAGCCGGCGCGTCGCGTGGAAGGAGTAGTTGCGGATCGAGGTCCCCCAGAGCTGGCCGTTGGGCACCACGATCTGCACGTTGTCGGCCGTCGCCAGCTCGGTGATGAACAGGGTGATGCTCTTGACCGTGCCGGACAGCCCGCCGGCCTCGATGAAGTCGCCGACCTTGAAGGGGCGGAACAGCAGCAGCATCACGCCCGCCGCCAGGTTGCTCAAGGTGCCCTGCAGCGCCAGGCCGATGGCCAGGCCGGCGGCACCGAAGACGGCGATCAGGCTGGCGGTCTGCACGCCGAACTGGGCGAGCACCGCCAGCACCGTGAAGACGATGATGAAGTACTTCACGAAGCTGGCGAAGAAGCCGCGCAGCGTCTCGTCGACCCGCCGGCTGCGCGCCAGCGCGCCCTCGACGGCGCGCGCGGCCCAGCTCGAAAGGACCAGGCCGACCAGCAGGATGACGATCGCCCCGACCACGTTCAGGCCGTAGGTCGTGGCGTAGAAAACCAGACTGTCCAGGATCTGGTTCAGACTGTCCATGAGAGCCCCCCAAGAAAACGAGAAACAGGCCGGCGCGCGCCCTGCCGACCGGCGCGCCGCGGCGGCCGCAAGATAGCACTGTCGCGACCGACGGCCAGCGGCGCAGTGCCCTGCCTTGCGATTGTCACGCTGGGCAGCTAAGTCCTGCAGCCATGAGCGACGCCAAGCCCCAGCGCCCCGACTTCGCCCCGCCGACCTGGCAGGATGCCGAGGGCAAGCCCCTGGCCTGCAAGGAGAAGATCAAGGTTCTCAACGAGAACCTGGAGGAAATCCGCCAGATGGCCCAGGACGCGCTGGAGGACGGCCTGCTGATGGGCGCCGACGAGGCGCAGCTTCGCGAGACCTTCCGGCGCCTCGTGGAGTCGCTCGACAATCCTTACGGAGACCGCAGGTGACCGCCCGGCCTGTCCCGCAACGGCCCGTCCCGCAACGGCCCGTCCCGCATCGGCCCGTCCCGCATCGGCGCGTCCTTCTTGCGCCGGCCCTCGCCGCGCTGCTGGCGGGCACCGCCGCGCCGGCCCAGGCGCAGCCGAGCGGCGCGGCAGACTGGCCGCCGCCGGCCTACCCCGTCGCCGTGCTGCAGGGGCTGGACAAGGTGACCGCGCGCATCTCCACCTTCGAGGCGCGGGTCGATGCCCCGGTCGAGTTCGGCGGGCTGGAGATCGTCGTGCGCGCCTGCCACAAGACGCCGCCGACCGAGGCGCCGGAAGCCATCGCCTTTCTGGAGATCGCGGAGATCGAGCGGGACCGGCCGCGCCAGCAGCTCTATTCCGGCTGGATGTACGCCTCCTCCCCGGCGGTGGCGGCACTCGAGCACCCGGTCTACGACGTCTGGGTCAAGGACTGCGCCGAGCAGCTCTCGCAAGCGCCGGAGGGGGACGCGCCAGCGGCCGGGGCCGAGGCGGACGCGGCGCCGCGGCAATAGGCGCGCGAAGCGCCCGTCAGTCGAAGTCCTGCATCTGCCGCTCGATCTCCTCGCGGCTGAGCTGGCGCGGAAAGACGGCCTGGCGCATCAATGCCTTGGAGAGCAGCGCGCGGTAGTGGCTGCGCGGCACGTCGACCGTGCCGAACTGGCGCAGGTGCGGCGTGGTGAATTGAGTGTCCAACAGCGCGAAGCCGCCCTTGCGCAGGCGCATGATCAGATGCACCAGCGCCACCTTGCTGGCATCGGTCTCGCGGCTGAACATCGATTCCCCGAAGAAGGCCGCCCCCAGGGCGACGCCGTAGAGGCCGCCGACCAGCGTCTCCTCGCCGCTGTCCGGGTCGATCCGCCAGCTCTCCACCGAATGGCCGAAGCCCATGCGGTGCAACTCGGCGTAGAGCGCCTCTATGGTCGGATTGATCCAGGTCTCCGGCCGGTTGTTCGCCCGCTCGGCACAACAGCGGATGGTCTCGCGGAAGGCGGTGTTGACGCGCACCTCGAAGAGGTCGCGCAGCACCTTGCGCTTGAGCTTGCGCGGCACGTGCACCTGGTCCAGCGGCAGCAGGCCGCGCATCTCCGGGTCGATCCAATGGATCTCCGGGTCGTCACGGCTCTCCGCCATCGGGAAAATCCCGACGGCGTAGGCGCGAAGGAGCAACTCCGGCGTCAACTGCATGCGCCTTAGGTTAAGCAATCCTCCGCCCGCGTCCAGAGGGCGGCATGCAGAGGGCGCGCTATTTTGCGTGGCTGTCGAGCCAGGCTTCCAGCCAGTGGATGTCGTAGGAGCCGTCGATGAAGTCGGCCGCCGAGACCAGCCGACGATGCAACGGCAGGTTGGTGTCGATGCCGTCGACCACCATTTCCTCCAGCGCCCGGCGCAGCCGCATCAGGCATTCGTTGCGGTTGCGCCCCTGGACGATCAGCTTGGCCACCAGGCTGTCGTAGTGGGGCGGCACGCGGTAGCCGCCATAGAGGTGGGAGTCGACCCGCACGCCGAGCCCTCCGGGGGCGTGGTACTCGGCCACCCGGCCCGGCGAGGGCACGAAGGTGTCGGGGTTCTCCGCGTTGATGCGGCACTCGATGGCGTGCCCCTCGAAGACCACCTCGTCCTGGGTCAGCTCCAGCGGCTGGCCGTTGGCGATGCGGAGCTGCTCGCGCACCAGGTCGATGCCGGTGATCATCTCGCTGACCGGGTGCTCGACCTGCAGGCGGGTGTTCATCTCGATGAAGTAGAACTCGCCGTCCTCGTAGAGGAACTCCAGCGTCCCGGCCGAGCGGTAGCCCAGCTTCTGCATGGCGCCGATGGCGATCTCGCCGATGCGCGCGCGCTCGACCGCGTTGAGGGCCGGCGAGGGCGCCTCCTCGATCACCTTCTGATGGCGGCGCTGGATCGAGCAGTCGCGCTCGCCCAGGTGAATCACCCCGCCCTGGCCGTCGGCCAGGAGCTGCACCTCGATGTGGCGCGGCTTGGAGAGGTACTTCTCCAGATAGACCTCGTCGTTGCCGAAGGCGGCCTTGGCCTCGGCGCGCGCGGCCTGCACCTGGCTGAGGAACTCCTCCGGCCCGCGCGCGATCTTCATGCCGCGCCCGCCGCCGCCGGCGGCGGCCTTGATCAGCACCGGGTAGCCGATCTCGGCGGCCACCGCGGCCGCCTCCTCGGGGTCGCTCAGCGCCCCCTCGGAGCCGGGCACCACGGGAATGCCCAGGGAGCGCGCCGCCTCCTTGGCGCGCACCTTGTCGCCCATCAGGGCGATGTGCTCCGGCTCCGGCCCGACGAAGACGAAGCCGTGCTCCTCGACCATCTGGGCGAAGGTGGCGTTCTCCGAGAGGAAGCCGATGCCGGGATGGATGGCGTCGGCGCCGGTGATCGTGGCGGCCGAAAGGATCGCCGGCATGTTGAGGTAGCTCTTGGCCGACGGCGGCGGCCCGATGCAGACCGACTCGTCGGCCAGGCGCACGTGCATGGCATCGGCGTCGGCTGTGGAGTGCACCGCCACGGTGTGGATGCCCATCTCCCGGCAGGCCCGGTGGATGCGCAGGGCGATCTCGCCGCGGTTGGCGATCAGGACCTTCTCGAACACCGGCGCCCCGCCCTACTCGACGACGACGAGGGGCTCGCCGAACTCCACCGGCGTGCCGTCGTCGATCAGGACCGCCGTCACCTTGCCGGCGCGCGGGGCGGGCAGGTTGTTCATCACCTTCATCGCCTCGATGATCAGCAGGGTCTGGCCCTCGCGCACCTCGTCGCCCACCTGCACGAAGGGCCGCGCGCCGGGCTCGGGCGCCAGATAGACCGTGCCCACCATGGGCGAGGTCACGGTGCCGGGGTGCGGCCCGGCCGGCGCCTCCTCGACCACCGCCGCCGCCGCGGCGGCGGCCGGCGCGGCCGGGGCCACGGCGTGCACCGGCGTCGCCTGGCGGGCCACCCGCAGGCGCCGGTCGTCGTCCTCGATCTCGATCTCGCTGAGGCCGGTCTCGTTCAAGAGCTCGGCCAGCTTGCGGATCGCCTCCTCGTCGATATCGTACTTACTCACCTCAGACCTCCACCTCGCTGCCGAGCTTCGCCGCCAGCGCTTGCAGCGCCAGCAGGTAGCCCTGCAGGCCCAATCCCATGATCACGCCGTCGGCCGCCAGCGACACGTAGCTGTGGTGCCGGAAGGCTTCGCGGCGATGGATGTTCGACAGATGCACCTCGACCGTCGGAAGCTGGACCGCCTGCAGCGCGTCCAGCAGGGCGACCGAGGTGTGGGTCAACGCGCCGGGGTTGATCACCAGCGCGTCGACCGTGCCGCGCGCCTGCTGGACCCAGTCGACGAGCTGCCCCTCGTGGTTCGATTGCCGGCACTCCAGCCCCAGGCCGAGTTCGCCCGCGCGGCGCCGACAGGCCGCCTCCAGATCGGCCAGCGTCGCCCGGCCGTAGACCTCCGGCTCACGCGTGCCCAGCATGTTCAGATTGGGTCCGTTCAACAGCAGGACCCGCGGCGCAGCGGCCACTCTCTCAACCCCGCGATTCGGCTTGTCAGCTTGGCGGCAAGCGTTACCACGCGCGCCGCGGGGCGGCAACCGAACCGCGGCCCCGAACACGGAGTTTCACGCGGACTCGCGCGCCGCGCCCGCGCCCTTGGCCTGCCCCGCGCCCTTGGCCTGCCCCGCGCCCTTGGCCTTCCCGATGCGGGCCAGCGCCGCCGCGATGCTGGGGGCATAGGCGACCTGCGGCGGCCGCAGGCCGTGGGCGGCCAGGGCGCGCCGCACCTCCGGCCGGCTGCCGGTCAGCAGCACCCGGCCGCCGCGCCGCCGCGCCTTGCGCACCAGCCCCTCGACGGTCTGCGCCGCGGTGGAGTCGACGAAGGGCACGGCGCTGAAGTCGACGATCAGCACGCGGGGGGTCTCGGCGATGCGGTCGAAGACGGCGCCCACGGCCGACGCGGCGCCGAAGAAGAAGGCGCCGGAGATGCGGAAGACCATCACCGCGCGGTCGCTGGCCGCGGCCTGGTCGTAGGGCCGGCGGGCCGGCCCGGTCTCGTCGGCGCGGTCCTCGGCCACCAGCGGCCGCTCGGCCTCGACCGCCGTGGCCTGCGCCATGCGGCGGAGCACCAGCAGCGCGCCGAGGGCGATGCCGACCACGATCGCCTCGGTCAGGTCGCGGAACAGGGTCAGCGCCAGGGTGACGAAGAGCACCGCCGCCTCGCCCCGGGCGCGGCGCAGCAGGGAGGCGATGGCCTGCCGCTCCACCATGTTCCAGGCGACCACCGCCAGCACCCCGGCCAGGGCCGCCAGGGGGATGGCGCTGGCCAGCGGCGCGGCCAGCAGCACGAAGAGCAGCAGGAACAGCGCGTGCAACATGCCGGCCACCGGCCCCTGGGCGCCGGCGCGCACGTTGGTCGCGGTGCGCGCAATGGTGCCGGTCACGCAGAGGCCGCCGAACAGGGCCGAGGCCACGTTGGCCAGCCCCTGGGCCACCAGTTCGCAGTTGGAGCGGTGGCGCCGCCCGGTCATGCCGTCGGCGACCACCGCCGAGAGCAGGGATTCGATGGCGCCGAGCAGCGCGAAGGCGACGGCGCTGGGCAGCACCGCGTTGATCTTGGCCAGCGAGACGTCGGGCAGGCGCGGCGCCGGCAGACCGCCGGGAATGCCGCCGAACTTGCTGCCGATGGTCTCCACCGGCAGGCCGAGGGCGGCGGTCGCCGCCGCCGCGCCGGCGACCGCGATCAGCATGCCCGGCCAGTGCGGCCGCCAGCGCTTGAGGCCGAGGATCACCGCGATGCTCGCCAGCGCCAATGCCGTCGCCGCCGGGTCGAAGCTCGGCGCCGCGCGCCAGAGCACCGGCAGCTTGTCCAGCAGCGGCCCCGGCTCCGGCCCCGCCAGCTCCAGGCCGAAGAGCTCGCGGAGCTGGCTGACCAGAATCAGGCCGGCGATGCCGGCGGTGAAGCCGACGGTGACCGGATAGGGGATGAACTTGATGTAGCTGCCCAGACGCAGCAGCCCCAGCAGCAGCAGGAACAGCCCGGACAGTAGCACCGCCAGCAGCAGGCCGTCGTAGCCGTGGGTCTGGACCGTGGTCAGCACCAGCACGATGAAGGCGCCGGCCGGGCCGCCGATCTGGAAGCGGCTGCCGCCCAGCGCGGAGACCAGGAAGCCGCCGATGATCGCGGTGTAGAGCCCCTGCGCCGGGGTCGCGCCGGAGGCCACGGCGATCGCCATGGACAGGGGCAGCGCGACGATCGCCACGGTCAGACCGGCCAGGGCGTCGGCGCGCAGATGGCGCAGGCCGTAGCCCTCGCGCAGAACGGTGACCAGCTTGGGCAGATAGAGCGCGAAAAAGGCGGCGCGCCCGGCGGACGCACCTGGAGCGGAGGCAGCGGACATGGGATCGCGGAGGGCGGAGGTAGGATGAAAGATCCGCAGTCTACGGCGCCGCGCCCATTATTTCCAACATTTTTGTGTGAAAGAGCCCCCTCGCCCCGGCATGGCTGCCCTGCGGCGGGCCGGGCCCCGCGCCCGCGGGTCTGCCGGTCACAAGAAAGCGGCTCTACAGCAGGCCGTTGGCGTGGGGCTTCGCGCCCGGCGGACGCGCCGAAGCGGGTCCGCCGGGCGCAAAGCCTCTAGCCGTCGTCGCGCGCCGCGGCCACGGCCTGCTCCAGGCGCGACATGGGGACGGCGCCAGGCAGGAGCTGCTCGCCGACGACGAAGGCCGGCGTGCCGGTGATGCCCAGGGCGTCGGCCAGGTCGTAGACGCTCTGGAGCTGCTCGTCGATCTCCGGGCTCTTCATGTCCGCCTGCAGGCGCGCCATGTCGAGGCCCAGCGACTCCGCCAGGCTCAGCACCTGCTCCTGGGTCAGCTTGCCGGAGCGCTCCATCATCGCGAAGTGGAAGCGCTCGTAGGCGTTCTGGCGCTTCGCCGCCAGCGCCGCCCGGGCGGCGAAGTAGCTCTCCGGCCCCAGGATCGGCCATTCCTTCATGACCAGCTTGATGTTGCCGTCGGCCTCCACCGCCTCGCGCAGCGGCTCGGCCACCTTGCGGCAGTAGGGGCAGTTGTAGTCGAAGAACTCGACCACCACGACGTCGCCGTCGGGGTTGCCCATCACCGGGTCGCCGGGATCGTTGGTCAGTGCGTCCTGGTAGGTGGTCAGGGCCTGGCCGACCCGGTCGGCCTCGGCCTGGCGCTGGCGCTGCTCGTAGATCCGCAACGCGTCGATCAGGATCTCCGGGTTCTCCAGCAGGGTGTCGCGCACCAGCGCGCGCACCTCGCGCTGTTCGGCCTCGCTCAGGCTGGCGTTCTCGCTCACGCTGCTCTGCTGCGGCTCGGCGGCGGGCGCGCCCGAGTCCTGCGCCACCACCATGCCGACGCCCAGGCCGACGAGGGCGGCGACGACCCAGGATCCCAACTGCTTCATCACGTGCATTCCTCTCCGGAGTGACAGGTCAGCGGCCCTTCTAGCCGGCCGATTGCGGCGGCGTCATGGCCCCGCCATTCACATTCGCGTGGGTGGTCCCGCCTCGGCGCCCTCGCCGGCGGGGCCTGAGCGGCCCTCGGGCGGCCTATTCACGCTCGCGCGCCTCGCGGGCCTCGCGCTCGGCCACCGCGGCCAGGTCCGAGGCGCGCAGCCAGCCCGGCGTGCCGCGCTCGAGCAGCCGCTGCGCCTTCTCCGCCTGGCCGAAGGCGTCGCGCCACTTGCCGCGGGCATAGTTGTATTCGGCCAGCGAGAGCGCGGTCATGCCCTGGTTGCCGAGACGGCCGTGGGCGATCGACGACAGCCGCCAGGCGGTCGCGTTGTTGGGCTCGCGCGCCAGCACGGCGGTCAGGTTCTCCAGGGCGTCGCGGAAGGTCTGCTCGCCGCCCAGCTCGACCTGGACCTGCGCCAGCCGCAGGCGGAGCTGGGCGTCGCGCGGGCGCAGGGAGACGGCCCTGCGGTACTCCGGCAGGGCCTCGGCGACGCGCTGGTTCTCCAGCAGCATCTGGCCGCGCAGCTCGTGGAAGTAGGGGTCCTCCGGCCGCTCGGCGATCAGGCCGTCGAGGATCTCCAGCGCCCGGTCGAGGAAGCCCTGCTTGAAGGCCGTGATGGAATGGGCGTAGCGCGCCGGCAGGCTGTCGTCATCCTTGGGGAAGAGGTGATAGACCTCGTTCGGCGGGCGCAGGAAGCCGGCCAGCTTGGCGCGCATGCGCTGGTGGCGCTCCTGCAGCTCCGGCGGCACGCCCTGACCGGTGTAGGGCGAGTCGCCGACTGCGCGCTCGAGGAAGGAGATGCGGTCGCTGGTCAGGGGATGGGTCCGCAGATAGGGGTCCTGCTGCGCCGAGAGCAGCACCTCCTGGTCCTCCAGCAGGCGGAAGAACTCCAGCAGCCCCTCCGGACTGGCGCCGGTGCCGCGCAGGTAGCGGACCGCCGCCTGATCGGCCGCCTGTTCCTGGCCGCGGGTGAAGGACAGCAGGTTGCGCAGAGCGATATCCTGGCCGCTGCGGTTGATCGCCGCCGCCACCCGTCCGTCGCCGGTGGCGATGCCGGCCAGGATCGCCAGCAGGCTGCTGGCCGCCGCCGTGACGCCGGCGGTCTCGATCTCCTCGCGCCGCCCGATATAGTGGCCGGCGGCCAGGTGGCCGGTTTCGTGGGCGATCACGCCGAGGGTCTGCAGCGGGGTTTCCGAAGCCATCAGGAAGCCCGTGTGCAGGAACATCTTGGACCCCTGGGTGACGAAGGCGTTGAGCGAGTCGTCCGCGATCAAGTACACGTCGATGGCGCTCGGGCTGAGGCCCGCGGCCTGGAACAGAGGGGTGGCGTAGGTCCTGATGGTGTCTTCGATCTCGGCGTCGCGAATGACCGAAAGGCTGCGCTGCTGCGCGGCCGCCGGCCCGCTGCCCCCGACCGCGACGGCAAGCAGCGACACGACGAACAGGCCGGCGGCCAAGGGCGCACGCCAGCGCGCCGCCCGGCGCGGCCGGCCCTCGGTCCTCGTCCCTGTCTGGCGCAAGATGCGGTGCATGCTGTCCCGTGCGGTCGCCCCCCTCGCCGGAGAGGGTAGGTGCGCGGCGGGCGCGCCGCAACGCGCCAGCGCGGGAAGGCCGGGAACGCCCCGGTTTCGTGGCACCCTTGCGGCCGGTGCCGCGGCGCTGCTGCTGGCCGGCTGCGCCGAGGGGCCGGAGAGCGGCCTGCTGGTCTCGGTCGAGGGCTTCGCCGGCCTGGTCGCCGCCGACGAGCCCAACGCCGCCGTGGTCGGCCGCGACGTCCTGGGCAACAACGGCAGCGCCGCCGACGCCGCCGTGGCCATGGGCCTGACCCTGGCCGCCACCCTGCCCTCGCGGGTCGGGCTCGGCGGCGGCGGCACCTGCCTGGTGTGGAGCGACGGCGACCGCCTGGGCGACGCGCTGGTCTTCCCGCCGGTGCGCGGCGCCGACGGCACGGTGCAGCCCCGCCTCGCCCGCGCCATGGCCCTGTTGCACGCCCGCTACGGCACCCTGCGCTGGGAGGAACTGGTGGCGCCGGCCGAGAACCTGGCGCGCTTCGGCTTCATCGCCAGCCGGGCCTTCGCCCGCGACCTGGAGGCGGCGCGCGGCCGCCTCGCCCAGGACCCGGAGCTGGCCGCCCTGTTCCAGACCGAGGCGGGCGACTGGATCGAGGAGGGGCAGCGCCTGCGCAACGTCGAGCTGGCCTCGCTGCTCGGCGGCCTGCGGGCGCAGGGCGGCGGCTACCTGCACAGCCCCAGCCTGGCCAGCCGCTATGCCGAGGCGGCGGCCCAGGCCGGCGTACCGATGGACCCGCGCGCGATCCGCGACGCCAAGGCCGAATTCCTGATTCCCCTCGAGCTGGCGGTGGGCGACAGCCTGCTGCTGCTGCCGCCGCCGCGCAGCAGCGCCGGCGTCGCGGCCGGGCAGATGTGGCGGCTGCTCGACCGGGCCGACTGGGCCGACGCGCCGCCCGCCCGCCAGGCGCGCCTCAGTGCGGAGGCCGGCCTGAAGGCCCTCGCCGCGCGCCAGGTCTGGATCGGCGCCGACGGCCTGCCGGTGGTCGAGCCGCAGACCCTGATCGGCGCGGAGTCGATCCGCGAAATGGCGGCCGCTCCGCCGCCGCCGGCCACCGGCAGCGACGAACCGCCCTTCGCCGCCGGCTTCGTGGTCGGCGACCGGCGCGGCAACGCGGTGAGCTGCAGCTTCAGCCTGAACGGCCTGTTCGGCCGCGGCCGCCTGGCCAGCGGCCTGGGCGTCGTGCTGCCGGCGCCGCCGCCGGAGACGGCCCGCAACAGCGCGCCGCTGGCGGTCGGCCTGGTCGCCGACCCGGACACCGGCCGGCTGGACCAGGCGATCACCGCCAGCGGCGGCGAAGCGGGCTTCCAGCATCTGGTGCAGGTGCTCCAGCGCCTGGTCGAGGCGGAGGCCGAGGCCGGGGCCGCCCTGCGCGCGCCGCGCCTGGTCTGGCAGGGCGGGCGCATCATCGCCGAGCAGGGCGTCGAACTGACCGAGGTCGAGGCCGCCTTCCCCGGCGTGCCGCTGGTGCGCCGGCCCGACGTCGGCCTGGTCAACGCCTTCACCTGTCCGCAGGGACTGCAGCAGGACGGCGCCCAGCCCTGCACCGTGGCGGCCGATCCGCGCGGCTTCGGCCTGGCCGAGCGGGCGCAATAGCCGAGCCGGCACGACAGGAGTCGCAACCGATGGTCTTGAAGGTCGCCCAGCGGGGCCGCATCGCCCCCTTCATCGTCATGGACGTGGTGCGCAGCGCCAACGCGCGCGCCGCCGAGGGGGCCGAGGTGCTGCACCTGGAAGTGGGACAACCCGCGACCCGCGCGCCCGAGGCGGTGCGCGACGCCGCCAAGCGGGCGCTGGACGAAACGCTGCTCGGCTATTCCGACGCCTTCGGCCTGCCGGAGCTGCGCCGGGCCCTGGCGGGCCACTACGCCGGAGCCTACGGCGTGACACTCGACCCGGCCCGCATCGCCGCCACGCCCGGCTCGTCCGGCGGCTTCCTGCTGGCCTTCCTCGCCGCCTTCGAACCCGGCGACCGGGTGGCGCTGGCCGCGCCCGGCTATCCGGCCTACCGCAACATCCTGCGGGCCCTCGACCTTGAGCCGGTGCTGCTGGAGAGCGACCTGGAGCACCGCTACCAGCCGACGCCCGAGCTGCTGCGACAGGCGGGCAAGCTGGACGGCCTAATCGTCGCCAGCCCCTCCAACCCCACCGGCACGGTGCTCGACCGCGACAGCCTCCAGGCCCTGGTCGACTACTGCGAGGCCGCGGGCATCCGTCTGGTCTCCGACGAGATCTACCACGGCATCACCTACGGCAGCCGCGCCACCTCGGCGCTGGAGCTGACCGACCGGGCGATCGTCATCAACTCCTTTTCCAAGTACTTCTGCATGACCGGCTGGCGACTGGGCTGGATGGTGCTGCCGGAAGACCTGGTGCGGCCGGTCGAATGCCTGGCGCAGAACTTCTTCGTGGCCGCGCCGACCCTGTCGCAGCATGCCGCCGTCGCCGCCTTCGACTGCACCGAGGAGCTCGACGCCCGGGTCGCCGCCTATGCGCGCAACCGCGCGATCCTGCTGGAGCGCCTGCCGGCCGCCGGCTTCGAGCGGCTGGCGCCGGCCGACGGGGCCTTCTACCTCTATGCCGATGCCGGCCGGCTGACCAACGACAGTCCGGCCTTCTGCCGCCGCCTGCTGCAGGAGACCGGCGTCGCCATCACGCCCGGCGTCGACTTCGACCCGGCACGCGGCCACCGCTTCGTGCGCTTTTCCTTCGCCGGGTCGGAAGACACCATGCAGGCCGCCTGCGACAGGCTGGCCGCCTTCACCGGCGCCGGCGGCTGACAACCACCCGCCGCGAGCGGGGATGGTCTTGCGAGGGAGGGGTCCCGACCCTGTGCCCCCCCTTTGGCCGCTCCGCCGGCCGGGTCGAAACCGCCCTAGAGTGATTTGCGACCGTTTGGACGCGCGCCAGCGCGTCCGCCGGTCGCAAATCACTCTAACTCTATGATGTAGAGCAGGTTTCTTGTGATCCGCGGCCCCACCGCCTGTGGGTCCAGACGATCACCGCCTGCGCTATTGCAAGCTGTTGCAGCGGACGGCGCGGGCGGCTGCCGCCCCGGGGGTCGGCAATCGCCCGCGCTGTACCGTCAGCCGACGATGCGGTTCCACCAGCCCCGGCGCTTGGGCCCGGACTTGCGCAGGCCGCTCTCCGGCCGCTCGGGCTCGCCGCCCGCGGTTGCCGGCTCCGGCGTGCGCTCCGCCGCCGCGTCGGTCTGGTCTTCCGCCGCGGTCTCGGTCTTCGACTCGGCCTGCGGCTGCGGCGCAGCCTCGGCGGACGCCGCCTGGTCCGCGGCAGGCTTGTCTTCGGCGACCGGCGCCTCGGCAGCGGGGGCCTCGGCAGCCGGTGTCTCGGCCGCAGGCTTGGTCCGCTTGCGCGCGGGGCTGCGCCGCTTCGGCTTCCTCTCCTCGGCGGCCGGCGTCTCGGGCCCCGTCGCTTCCGCGGCAGGCGTTTCGGCGGCAGGCGCTTCGGTGGCCGGTGCTTCGGCGCCAGTGGCTTCGGCGCCAGTCGCCTCTGGCGCAACCGCCTCGCGCTCCGCCTCCGGTGCCGCCTTGCGGCGCGGCCGGCGGGTGCGCCGCTTCGGCTTCTCCTCGGGCGCGGGCTGGCTCTCGGCGTCGGCCGACGCCTCACCGGCCGCCGCCTCGTCCGCCGGCGCGGCTTCCGGCTCACCGGCCGTTTCCGCACCCGGCTGGGCCGCCGGTTGGGCCGCCGGCTGGGCCTGCAGGGTCTCGCCCGGCGTCGCCTCCGCGGCGGCCTCGGCCCAAGGCTCGGCCTCGCGGGAGTCGCTCTCCTCCGCGCGCGCGTCGCGGCCGTGCTCGTCCTGGTCCTCGGCGTCGCGGTCCTGCTCGTCCTGGCCCTGCTCGTCCTGGCCCTGCTCGTCCTGGGCTTGGCGCGTCTTGGAGCGGCGACGCCCGCCGCGCTTGCCGCGCCGGCGCCGCTTGGCCTTGCGGTCCTCGTCCTGCTCCTCGTCGCTCTCGGTGTACCGGCTCTCAGCCTCAACCTCGGCCGCGCCGTCGCCGGCGGCCTCGGTCAGGGCGTCCTCTTCGCGGGTCTCGGCGGCGCGCGCCTCCTCCTCGCCGCGACGCTTGCGGCCGCCGCGCCGGCCGCGCCGGCTGGTCCGGCGCTCCTCCTCGGCCTTGGCCTCCTCGCTCTCCTCTTCCTCGGCGGCCGGCTTGCCCGCCGGGAGCTGCGCCGGCGGCGTGCCTTCGCTGCTCAGACGCTTCATCTCGTAGTCCGGCGGCAGCAGCCCCTGGTCGGCGCGCACCGCGATGCCCAGGCCGTAGCGGCGCTCCAGGTCGAGGATCGCCTCGCGGCGGTCGTTGAGCAGGTAGAGCGCCACCGAGGTCGGCACGGTCAGCACCACCTCGCCGCCGCCGCGCTTGATCGCCTCCTCGGTGATCGCGCGCAGCACATGGCGGCTGGCCGAGTTGTCGGAGCGCAGGAAGCCGGTGCCGCGGCAGGCCTGGCAGACCTCGGTCTCGGTCTCGAACAAGCTGGGGCGCAGCCGCTGGCGCGACAGCTCGAGCAGCCCGAAGGGGCTGATCCGGCCGAGCTGGATGCGCGCCCGGTCGGCCTTCATCGCCTCCTTCAGGCGCCGCTCCACCTCGCGGTTGTGGCGCGGCTCCTCCATGTCGATGAAGTCGATGACGATCAGCCCCGCGAAGTCGCGCAGACGGAGCTGGCGGGCCACCTCGTCGGCGGCCTCCAGGTTGGTCTTGAGCGCCGTCTCCTCGATGTGGCGCTCGCGGGTCGCCTTGCCCGAGTTGACGTCGATGGCGACCAGCGCCTCGGTCGGGTTGATGACGATGGAGCCGCCCGACTTCAGCCGCACCTCCGGCTCGTGCATCAGGTCGAGCTGCTGCTCCACCTCGTAGCGGTAGAGCAGCGGGATCTGGGTGTCGGCGTAGTGCTTCACGTTGCGGGCGTGGCTGGGCATCAGCATCTTCATGAAGCCCTTGGCCGCCTTGTAGCCCTCTTCGCCCTCGACCAGGATCTCCTCGGTGTCGCGGGTGTAGAGGTCGCGGATCGCCCGCTTGATCAGGTTGGCTTCCTCGTGGATCAGGGCCGGCGCGGTCGACTCCAGCGTCTTGGTGCGGATGTCGTCCCACAGCCGCAGCAGGTACTCGTAGTCGCGCCGGATCTCGGCCTTGGTGCGCTGCGCGCCGGCGGTACGCACGATCACCGCCATGCCCTCGGGGATCTCCAGCTCGCTGAGCACCGACTTCAGGCGCTTGCGATCGGCGGCGTTGCCGATCTTGCGGCTGATGCCGCCGCCCTTGGCGGTGTTGGGCATCAGCACGCAGTAGCGCCCGGCCAGGGAGAGGTAGGTGGTCAGCGCCGCGCCCTTGGTGCCGCGCTCCTCCTTGGTCACCTGCACCAGCATCACCTGCTTGCGCTTGATGACCTCCTGAATCTTGTAGCGGCGCATCAGCTTGGCGCGGCGCCGCGCGGCCTCCTCGACCTCGTCGCCGCCGACCGTGTCGACGCTGCCTTCGGTCTCGATCTCCTCGACCGGCCCCTCGCCGCCGTTGACGCCGTTGTCCTCGTCGCCGTCCTCGTCTGCGACCGGCTTGGCCCGGCGCCGGCGGCGGCCGCGCGCCGGAGCCTCGGCCCGCTCGTCCTCGTCCTCGTCGTCGTCCGCCTCCGAAGCGGCCTCCTCCTCGGCGACGGCCTCGGCCTTGGCGCGCAGCGCCTCCTCCTCGGCCAGCAGCGCCTCGCGGTCGGCGATCGGGATGCGGTAGTAGTCGGGATGGATCTCGCTGAACGGCAGGAAGCCGTGGCGATTGCCGCCGTAGTCGACGAAGGCGGCCTGCAGCGAGGGTTCGACCTTGGTGACCTTCGCCAGGTAGATGTTGCCCTTTAGCTGCGCCTTGGCCGCGGTTTCGTAGTCAAACTCCTCGACCTTCCCGTTGGAGACCACCACGACCCGCGTCTCGTCCGGGTGGGTGGCATCGATCAGCATACGCTTTGCCATGAACTCTCGACTCCAGGGCGCGCCCGGCGCCCCGACGCCGGTCTGCGGCAGGACCGCAGCCGGTGGGGGCGGCGCGAGACGCGCGCGATGTTGCGGCGCGGAACGCGCCGGGGGTTGTGCTCGGTTGGGGGGCGCGACTCGCCGAAGCGCGCAGCGGTGCCGGCGCGATGGCGGCAGACCGCAGCGCCGCGCTCGCAAACGCAGCGTTCCGGCTATGAAGCATCTGCCAGCCCATCACCTCGGGCCAAATCCTTACGTCGCTCGTGCTGCCCGGCCGGATCCGCCGCCCGATCATCGGGTGTGCCGCGGACATCGGGACGGACGCCCCGGGTTTCGAACAAGGTGGACCGGCGATCCGACGCCCGCGCCTCGGGCGCCGGCACCGAGCCGATCCGCTCGCGACAACGCCTGCGCCTGCTTCGATTTCTCGGGCGCCGACCGCCGCCGACGAGATCCTCGTGCCCTGCGGCCGGCCACCGTCTCCGCGTCGACACGACCGTCCCCGTTGCAAGAGGAACGCCTGGTTGACGCGGGCGCTGCGACCTCGCCTTTTCCTCCCGGATCGCCGGTCTTCGAGGAAAAGACACCGCAAGCCTCACCATAGGCATTCGCGCCACCGGAAACAACGACAGAATTCATCGGCCGGCGAACGGCGTTTGTGCGGCCCGGCGCCGCCGCGGCGGCGCGCCCTGGCGGCGATTCGACATATCCCGTTACCTGAAGACCGGCGCGCATCTTTCGGTGACAGCGGACTTTTTTGCGTCGCTGGCGCCGCAAAACCGTTGCGTCGGCAATAGCGGGGCGTGTATTTAAGTCCTGTCAAGGATTCGTCCCGAATACTTGGCGATTGGCGGCCCTCGCGAGCGCGCAGCCGCGCAGGTCTCGCGCCGGCTCGGGGCCGCCGCCGGGTGGGGAGTCTTCGGGTGCACAAGCTGCGACGCATGACCGGCGTGCTGACCGCCCTGGCGGTCGCGCTGCTCTGCGCCCTGGCCGCGCCGGCCACCGCCAAGCCGGTGGTGGAGGACGTGCGGATCGGCGCCCACCCCGAGTTCACGCGCTTCGTGCTCGAGTTGGATTCCGCGCCGGCCTACCGCGTCTTCGCCCTGGCCGAGCCCTACCGGGTGGTCATCGACCTGCCGGAGATCGACTGGCCGCCCCAGGCCTCGGGCCAGGCCGGCGGCCTGATCGGGGACCTGCGCTACGGCCTGTTCACCCCCACCACCAGCCGCGTGGTGCTCGACCTGACCGGCCCGGCCAGCCTGCGCGAGGTCTTCGTGATCCCGCCGCGCAACGGCAAGGGCTACCGTCTGGTGGTCGACCTGGCGCGCACCGACCGGGCCAGCTTCCTGGCCCGCGAGCTGGACCGCAGCCTGGTGTCGGAGGAGGAGCTGCCGCTGGTGCGCGCGGCCCTGCCCAGCGCCCCGCCGGTGCCGAGCGACCCCCGGCCGACGGTGGTGATCGACGCCGGCCACGGCGGCGTCGATCCGGGCGCCATCGGCGTGTCGGGCACCTACGAGAAGAACCTGACGCTGGACTATGCCGAGGCCCTGCGCCGCAAGCTGGAGGCCAGCGGGCGCTACCGCGTGGTCATGACCCGCGAGGACGACCGCTTCATCCCCCTGCGCGACCGCTTCCGCGCGGCGGAGCAGGCGCGCGGCGACCTCTTCATCTCGCTGCACGCCAACACCCACCCCTCGGGCCGCATCCGCGGCGCCTCGGTCTACACGCTCTCGCAAAACGCCTCCGACGCCGAGGCGGCGGCCCTGGCGGCCAAGGAGAACAAGGCCGACGCCCTGGGCGGCGTCGAGCTGAGCCCGCACAGCGACACGGTCTCGCACATCCTGATCGACCTGATGCAGACCGACACGCTGAACCTGTCGCGCTCCTTCGCCAACATGCTGGTCGACTCCCTGGGCGAGCGGGTGAAGCTGCTCAAGAACACCCACCGCTCGGCCGGCTTCGCCGTGCTCAAGTCGCCCAGCGTGCCCTCGGTGCTGGTGGAGATCGGCTACATGTCGAACGCCGAGGAGGAGCGCCAGCTACGCACCGAGGCACACCGCCGCAGGGTGACCGACGGCCTGCTCGCCTCGGTCGAGCGCTTCTTCAAGCTGCAGACGGCCATGCACAGCAACTGACGCCGGCGGCGAGCTCTGATGCGCGCTCGCGCCCTCGTCGCGGCGCAGCGGCTCTTGAGGCCCGCCCCCGCAGGCGTCACATTGCCGCCCCAAGCTGTCGTACACTACCGGGCAGGATGCTTGCGCACCCGCCGGCGGCGCGACGCCGACGGGCGCGCGGGGCCCCCGTCCGAGAGGGACACCGCCGGGGAGGCCGGGCGTTCGTCAAGGGGGCCGCCCCGGGGCCGGGGCGCGATTGGAGCAGGATCGGGGCAGGGCTGATGGGCCGAGGGCAATGGGCAAGCTTCTGAAGATCACCGCGGCGCTGCTGCTCGTCGGGCTGCTGCTGGGCGCCGGCGGCCTGGCCTTCGGCGTCTATCACTTCTCCAAGGGCCTGCCGGCGCACGAACAGCTCGCCGACTACAGCCCGCCGATGGTCACCCGCGTGCACGCCAACGACGGCCGCCTGCTGGCCGAGTACGCCACGGAAAAGCGCGTCTTCGTGCCGATCGAGGCGATCCCCGAGCGGGTCAAGGCGGCCTTCATCTCCGCCGAGGACCAGAACTTCTACGCGCACCCGGGCATCGACCTGGTGGCGCTGCTGCGCGCGGTGGTGACCAACCTGCGCCAGCTCGGCAGCGACCGCCGGCCGGTCGGTGCCTCGACCATCACCCAGCAGGTGGCCAAGAACTTCCTGCTGACCAACGAGGTCTCGATCGAGCGCAAGGTGAAGGAGGCGATCCTCTCCTTCCGCATCGAGCAGACCTTCCCCAAGGACAAGATCCTCGAGCTCTATCTCAACGAGATCTATCTGGGACTCGGGTCCTACGGCGTGGCGGCGGCGTCGCTGAACTACTTCGACAAGTCGCTGGACGAGCTGACCACCGCCGAGGCCGCCTACCTGGCCGCCCTGCCCAAGGCGCCGAACAACTACCACCCCACCCGCCGGACCGAGGCCGCGGTCGACCGGCGCAACTGGGTCATCTCGCGCCTGCGCGAGGACGGCGCAATCGACGCCGCCGAGGCCGAGGCGGCGCGCGCCGAGCCGCTGACCGTCTCGCGCCGGAGCGAGACCCGCACGGCCCAGGCCGACTACTTCGCCGAGGAGGTGCGCCGCGAGCTGGCCCAGGTCTTCGGCGACGCCGGCCTCTACGAGGGCGGGCTGTCGGTGCGCACCACCGTCGACCCGCAGCTCCAGGCGCTCGCCGACCGCAGCCTGCGCGCCGGGCTGATCGCCTACGACCGGCGCCACGGCTACCGCGGGCCGGTCGGCCGGCTGGAGCCGCTCGGCGAGGACTGGGCGGCGCGCCTGGCCGAGACCGAGGTCCCGGCCGGCGCGGCGGCCGAGGGCTGGCGACTCGCCGTCGTGCTGGAGCTGGACGCGACGGCCGCGCGCATCGGCCTGCCCGACGGCAGCCAGGGCGAGATCGCCCTGTCGGCGCTGGAGTGGGCGCGCCCGCCGGCCGAGGGCCAGCGGGTCGGCCGGGCACCGCGCGCGCCCGCCGACGTCTTCGCGCGCGGCGATCTGGTGCTGGTCGAGCCGCTGCCGGTCGAGGAGGGCGCCGAGCCGCCGGCCGTGACCGCCTACGGCCTGCGCCAGGTCCCCGAGGTCCAGGGCGCGCTGGTCGCGCTCGATCCCCACACCGGGCGCGTGCTGGCGATGAGCGGCGGCTATTCGGCCGAGATCAGCGAGTTCAACCGCGCCACCCAGGCCCGCCGGCAGCCCGGCTCGGCCTTCAAGCCCTTCGTCTACCTCTCGGCGCTGGACAACGGCTTCACGCCGACCTCGATCATCCTCGACGCGCCGATCACCATCGACCAGGGCCCCGGCCTGCCGAAATGGAAGCCGGCCAACTACACCAAGGAGTTCTACGGGCCGACCACCCTGCGGATCGGGGTGGAGAAGTCGCGCAACCTGATGACCGTGCGCCTGGCCGACGCCGTCGGCATGGAGGTGGTCGCCGACTACGCCGAGCGCTTCGGCATCGTCGACGATCTGGAGGAGGTGCTGGCCATGGCGCTGGGCTCCGGCGAGACCACGGCGCTGCGCCTGACGGCCGCCTATGCCATGCTGGTCAACGGCGGCAAGCGAATCGAGCCGACCCTGGTCGACCGCGTCCAGGGCCGCTACGGCGAGACGCTGTTCCGCCACGACCGGCGCGGCTGCCCCGACTGCGGCCGCCAGGTCTGGAGCGGACAGGCGCCGCCGCGCCTGCCCGACACGCGCCCGCAGATCGCCGACCCGCGCAGCGCCTACCAGATGGTCTCGATCCTGGAGGGCGTGATCCAGCGCGGCACCGGCGTGCGGGCGCGCGAGATCGGCAAGCCGCTGGCCGGCAAGACCGGCACCACCAACGACTATCGCGACGCCTGGTTCGTCGGCTTCTCGCCGGACCTGGCGGTCGGCGTCTACGTCGGCTTCGACGAGCCCAAGACCCTGGGCCCGCGCGAGGCCGGCAGCCGCGTCGCGCTGCCGATCTGGAAGGACTTCATGGCCGCCGCCCTGGCCGACGCGCCGGCCACGCCCTTTCGCATGCCCGACGGCATCCGCCTGATGCGCGTGGTCCACGACACCGGCCGGCCGGCCGCCCCCGGCGACAACGGCGTGATCTGGGAAGCCTTCAAGCCGGGCGAGGAGCCGCGGCGGCGCGACAGCGGCCCGGAGACCGGCCGCTCGGGCCTGGGCACACCAAACGTCGGCGGCCAGACGGCTGGCGGCGGCCTGGCGCCGCAGCCCTCCGCGCCGCAGGCGCCGAGCACCAGCGGCTCGGGGCTCTATTAGAGCAGATGCCGACCCGAAAAGATCGCGACGCGCTCCCTTCAGGTCGGCTGAAGCTGCTCTACCACATTAACGCCCGGCGCGGCACCGCCGCTCCGGCGGCGCACCAGCAGGAGCCGGGCCGGTCGCGCCGGGCCGGCCACAACGGCGGGCCGGCTACAAACCTTGTCCCGGCCCGGCCCGGCTGGCTATATCGGGAGGCCGGCCGAGGCCGGACGAACCGCACCGCGAGACAGGCAGGAGGACGCGCCGCCCATGCGCGCCGAGACGCAAGCAACGGTCGACTCGATCCGTGAGTCGATGGCGTTGCTGAGGAGGCATCTTTGACTGGGATCAGGCTCTCAAGCGGCTCGAGGAGCTGAACGCCCTCGCCGAGGACCCCGAGCTCTGGAACGACCCGGACCGCGCCCAGGCGCTGATGCGCGAGCGCGCGGCCCTGGCCGGCCAGATCGAGCGCACCCAGGGCATGCAGCAGCGCCTGGACGACGCCCTGACCCTGATCGAGCTGGGCGAGGCCGAGGCGGACGCGGACTCCGTCACCGAGGCCGAGGCCGAGCTGGACCGCCTGAAGGTCGAGGCCGACAAGGCAGAGATCGAGAGCCTGCTGTCCGGCGAGGCCGACGCCAACGACGCCTATCTGGAGGTCAACGCCGGCGCCGGCGGCACCGAGGCCCAGGACTGGGCCGAGATGCTGCTGCGCATGTACCTGCGCTGGGCCGAACGGCAGGGCTACAAGATCGAGTGGATCGAGGAGAGCGGCGGCGAGGAGGCCGGGCTCAAGTCGGCCACGGTGCGCATCCTGGGGCACAACGCCTACGGCTGGCTGAAGGCGGAGAGCGGCGTGCACCGCCTGGTGCGCATCTCGCCCTTCGATTCCCAGTCGCGGCGCCACACCTCCTTCGCCAGCGTCTGGGTCTATCCGGTGATCGACGACGCCATCGAGGTGGAGATCGAGGACAAGGACCTGCGCATCGATACCTACCGCGCCTCCGGCGCCGGCGGCCAGCACGTCAACCGGACCGACTCGGCCGTGCGCATCACCCACCAGCCCACCGGCATCGTGGTGCAGTGCCAGAACGACCGCTCGCAGCACAAGAACCGCGCCACCGCCATGGCGATGCTGAAGGCGCGGCTCTACGAGCATGAGCTGAAGCGGCGCGAGGCCGAGGCCCAGGCGACCGAGGACGCCAAGACCGACATCGGCTGGGGCCATCAGATCCGCTCCTACGTCCTGCACCCCTACCAGATGGTCAAGGACCTGCGCACCGGCGTGGAGAAGACCAACTCGAAGGCGGTGCTGGACGGCGACATCGACGACTATCTGGAGGCGGCCCTGGCGGCCAAGGTCGGCGGCCTGGAGTCCGACGAGGCGGCCTCCGCCTGACCGTCCGTCCCACGCGCGAGGAGGTCCCCGCGATGCGCGAGATCCTGCCCGGCATCCACATCTGGTCGAAGCTCTCGCCGCCGCACGGCTACGACTTCAACGGCTACCTGATCGAGCTGGCGGAGACCGAGGTCGGCGGCAACCTGGTGATCGACCCGGTCGAGCCGGAGCCGGCGGAGCTGGAGGCGATCGCCGCCAAGGGCGTGGCGCTGATCCTGCTGACCAACCGCAACCACGGGCGCGCCGCCAACCGCCTGCGCGAGGCCACCGGCGCCAAGGTGCTGATCAACCCGGCCGACCGCCCCCACGCCGAGGCGCAGGGGATCGCCGTCGACGGCGCGCTGCTGGTCGGCGCCACCTTCGGGCCGCTGCAGGCGGTCGACGCCGCCGGCAAGTCGCCCGGCGAGGTGGCGCTCTATTGGCCGGAGCGCCGGCTGCTCTGCGTCGGCGACGCGGTGATCGGCTGGCCGGCGGGCGCCTGCAAGCTGCTGCCGGAGGACAAGCTGGACGACCCCGCGCAGCTCCGCGCCTCGGTGGCGGGGCTGGCCGAGCTGGAGGTCGAGACGCTGCTGCCCTGCGACGGCGTGCCGATTCTGGAGGACGCCGGCGCGCCGCTGCGCGCCCTGGCGGCCCGCTCGGCGGCCTGACGGCCCGCGCGCCGCGCCAACCGCCCCCGCGCCCCGGCCGCCGCCCGGCCGGGGCTCAGCTTCCGAACATGCGCTTCTTGGTCGGCGGCGGCCCCTTGCGGCGGGTCACCGCGACGAGCAGGACGCCGAGCGCGAACAGCACCGGCGCGGCCGGCAGCAGCAGGATCGGGAAGATCACGTCCTGCCACAGCGGCGCCCAGACGTGGCGCTCGATGGCCGGCTGCAGGACCGCCAGGCTGTTGCGGTCGATCGCCGCCCAGACCTCGCCGAGCGGGCGCAGCATGAAGCGGTCGAGGGTCAGGTAGGTCCAGAGGTCGCCCGCGAAGACGACCAGACCGAAGAAGACCAGCAACCAGCCGAGCACGTGGAAAACCAAGCGCATGGCCCGCAAAGTGGCGCAGCCGGATGGCAAGAGCAAGGCAGGAAAGCGCCCCCGCCGCTGCCGGGCGACCTGCCGGGTGACCTGCCGCTCGGCCGGCCCGGTGACGCGCCCCCGACCCGCCGCGCGCGGCGCAGGCCAAGTTGAGCATTGCATCGGCGCCCCAGCTTCGCTACCTAGACGCCCCGATGCGGGTGAGGTGGCCGAGTGGTTGAAGGCGCACGCCTGGAACGCGTGTAAGGGTTAACAGCCCTTCGAGGGTTCGAATCCCTCCCTCACCGCCACTTCTTCTTAGCGGGCCGCCGCCACGCCACCCCGACCCGCTGGCGCCGGGTTCGAACTTCGTCTCGCACGGCCCGCCACTGCTCCGCCGCGGGTGGCCGCTTCGCCGGACCGCCCAGATCAGCAGCCGCTCTGGACCACCACCGGACGCCGATGCAGCCTGACGCCCCCCCCCGTCGGTCGGGCGCGCTCAGCCGCCGCCGGTGGCGGCGAGGTGGAAGGGCAGCAGGGCGACCAGCAGCACGAAGGCGACCAGCCCGCCCAGGATCAGCAGAAAGGCGCAGGCGCGGTCGTTCGCCGCCTTGTCGTTGAGACGGGTGAAGCGGGTGTAGCGGTCGATCAGGTAGTCGCGCTCCGCCTGGCCCTCGTCGGGCGTCTCGTCGTAGGTGAGCTGGCGGATCATGAAGCGCACCTCCAGGCGGGCGAGGAAGCCGGCGCCGATCAGCAGCAGCAGCATCGACAGGCCGAACAGCCCCAGCATCGACGCCGTCAGCGGCTGGTCGAGCTGGGTCACGTCAAAATTGCGCGCGAAGGAGATGTAGCCGAACAGCGCGAAGGAGATGACCGAGGCCGGCACCGCGAGCTGCGAGCGCACCGTCAGCCGCCGCTCGCGCTCGGCCAGATAGAGCGACTTGAGCGTCTCGGTCGGAAAGTCGGCATACATGCGCGCCAGCTCTCCGGGGCTCTCCTCGACCGTGCCGGACTCCCCAGCGGACTGCCCAGCGGACTGCCCAGCGGACTGCCCAGCGGACTGCCCTCCGGGCTTTGCGCCGGACTCTGCGCCAGATTCTGCGCCAGATTCTGCGCCGGGCGCCTTGGCGGTCTCCTCTTCGGCCTGCTTGCCGGACTGTTCGGCGCGCGCGCCGTGCGGTGACTCTGTCGACATCGCCTCTCGCAAACTCTCCTGCCAATCACGCGGGGGCCAATCACGCGGGGCCGGGCGCGCGCGGGGGCCGCCCCGGCCTGTCCCGGAGTGCAAACTCCGCGCCGGGCCGATGGTTCCCGCGCCGGCCGCGCCCCACCCGCCAGGGCGGTGGGCGGCGTCAGGCCGCCACCACCATCGGCTCGGCGCGGCCCAGGGTCTCGATGATGTGCTGGGCGAGCAGTTGCGCCGCCGGGCTCAGGGCCTCGGGGCGGCGGAACAGGGCGATCTCCACCGTCGGCAGCTTCGGCAGCCCCGCCTCGGCACCCAGCACCTGCAGGCCGGGCGGCACGGTCGACTCGGCCAGCACCGTCACCGCCAGGCCGGCGGAGACGGCCGCGCCGATCCCGGTCAGGCTGGGGCTGGAGTAGGCAATGCGCCAGTCGCGCCCGGCCACGTCGAAGGCCTGGGCGACAAGCTGGCGGAACAGGCACCCCTCGGGAAACAGCGCCAGCGGCAGCGGCGCGGCCTCCAGGGCCGGACTGCCGGGCACGGCGCACCAGACCAGCCGCTCGCGCCGCACCGCCTCGCCGCCGCGCATGGCCGGCGTGCGGGTCAGCAGCGCCAGGTCCAGGCGTCCGGCCTCGACCTCGCCGATCAGGTCCACCGACTCGTCGCAGGCCACGTCGACCCGCACCCGCGGCGCGGCGCGGGCGAAGCGCGCCAGCACGCCCGGCAGGAAACTGGTCGCGTAGTCGTCCGGCGTGCCGATCAGGACGGCGCCGTCGACCTGGGGACGCAGCAGCCGCGCCAGGGCCTCGTCGTTGAGCTGCAGCAGCCGCTTGGCGTAGCCGAGCAGGAGCTGCCCCTCGGCGGTGACCGCCACCCGGCGGCCCGAGCGGTCGAGCAGGCGCCGGTCGAGCTGCGCCTCCAGCCGCTTGATCTGCATGGAGACGGCCGACTGGGTCCGGCCCAGGTCGCGGCCCGCGCGGGTGAAGCTACCGCCCTCCGCGACGGCGACGAAGGTGCGCAGCAGATCGAGGTCGAGCAGCGGAATCATGATTATCACGATATGTGATTACCCCGATCAAGACAATTCGTTTCAGTGATGCTGCAGTGCGGCCTAGACTGTCTGCGCGATCCTATGGAGTGCCCCCGATGAGTCTCAGAGAGTCCGCCCGCGGCCTGGCGCCGTCCGACGGTGTCCTCGCCCTGGCGGCGGTCACCTTCGGCGCGACGATGATCGGCGTCGCGCCGATCCTGGTGCGGCTGAGCGAGCTGGGGGCGCTCTCCACGGCCTTCCACCGCATGGCCTTCGCCAGCCTGGCCGCCGGCCTGCTGACCGCGCTGCTGCCCGCGCCCGCCGAGCGGCGCCCGGCGCGGGCGGGCGATCTGCTGCTGCTGGCCGGGGCCGGGCTGTTCTTCGCCGGCGACCTCGCCTTCTTCCACACCGCGCTGGGCCACACCTCGGTGGCCAACGCCACGCTGCTGGTGAACCTGGCGCCGGTGCTGGTCGGCCTGGGCGCCTGGGGGCTCTACGGCGAGCGGCCGACAGCGCGCTACCTCGGCGGCCTGGCGCTGGCCGTGGGCGGCGCGGTCTGGCTGAGCAGCGCCGGCACCGGCGGGGACGGGAGCGGGGGCGGCGCCAGCCTGACCGGCGACCTGCAGGCGGTGATCGCGGCCGTGTTCTACGCCGCCTATCTGCTGGCGCTGAAGCGGCTGCGCGCGGTCTTTCCGGCGGCCACCCTGATCGTCTGGTCCTCGGCGGCGGCGGCCCTCGCGCTGCTGGCCCTGGCGCTGCTGACCGGCGAGAGCCTGCTGCCGGCCAGCCTGGAGGGCTGGCTGGTGGTGGCCGCGCTCGGCCTGGTCGGCCAGGCGCTCGGCCAGGGCATGGTCGCCCAGAGCCTGCGCCAGCTCCCGGTCGGCTACTCCTCGCTGGTGTTGCTGCTGCAGCCGCTGGTCGCCGGCGCGCTCGCCTGGCTGCTGTTCGGCGAGGTGCTGCTGGCGGGGCAGATCGCCGGCGGCCTGCTGCTGCTCGCCGGCCTGGTGATCGCCCGGCCGGCTGGGCCGCGGCGCGTCAGTACATGTGCTGGCCGCCGTTGATCGACAGGGTCGCGCCGGTGATGAAGCCGGCCTCGTCGGCGACCAGGAACAGCACGCCGCGGGCGATGTCCTCCGGCTGGGCGAGGCGGCCGACCGGGATCTTGGCGACGATCTTCTCCAGCACGTTGGCCGGGACCGCGCGCACCATGTCGGTCTCGACGTAGCCCGGGGCGACGGCGTTGACCGTGATGCCCTTGCCCGCCCCCTCCTGGGCCAGGGCCTTGGTGAAGCCGTGGATGCCGGACTTGGCGGCGGCGTAGTTGACCTGGCCGTACTGCCCGGCCTGGCCGTTGATCGAGCCGATGTTGACGATCCGACCGAAGCCGCGCGCGCGCATGGATTCGATGACGCAGCGCGAGACGTTGAAGCAGGAGGTCAGGTTGGTGTCGATCACCGCCTGCCACTGCTCCGGCGACATCTTGTGCATGGTGCCGTCGCGGGTGATGCCGGCGTTGTTGACCACCACCTCGACCGGCCCGTGCTCGGCCGCGATCTCCTCGATCGCGGTCTTGACTGCGTCGAAGTCCGACACGTCGAACTTGGAGACCGCGATGCCGGTCTCCTCGGAGAACTTCTTGGCGGCCTCGTCGTTGCCGCCGTAGTTGGCCACGACCTTGTAGCCGGCATCGCGCAGCGCCTCGCTGATGGCGCGCCCGATGCCGCGCGTGCCCCCGGTCACCAGTGCCAGACGTCCGGACATCCTCGTCTCCCCTGATTTCGCCTCCAGGCTCGTGGGTCGCGGACCGCAACCCCGGGCGGTGAAGCGCCGCCTCCGCCATGAAACCATGCCGGGCGATGGGAACCAACCGTTCCGCTGCGACAAATGCGCCTTTTGTCAGCGTGTTGCGCGATAGGCGTAGGCGCAGGCCGACCCCCGGAACCACGGTGCGTAAAACCGCCGCAAAAGGCGACGGCCCGCCGGGGGTCGGGACCGGCGGGCCGTCTTCCAGCCTGCTTTGGGGGGCATTTGAGGCCGGCTGGTAGCCTCGACAGAGAGGGGAAGTCTCCGTGATGAGAAAGATCGCCCCGGAAAGTGGCTGGTGCTGGCCCGAAATGGGGCGAGAATGTGTTTTTCCGGCAACAGTCGACAAAAAAGCGCAAAAGCCACCCAACACTTTGATCTACAATGGTTTTTCCGCCAGGATATAAGCCTCGTCGGTCTCGCCCAGGGCGAAGGGCTCGCCCTCGGGATCGCCGAAAATGGCCTGCGGCCTCAATCCGGCGGCCTCCAGCATCCGGGCGATCTCGGCCAGGGTGAAGACCCAATGGCTGGCCTGACGCTCCACCGCCTCGGCGCCGCGCCGGAGGTGATAGAGCGTGTCCAGGCGCCCGGCCAGGGCGTCGTAGCGGTTCTCCACGGCGACCGCGATGTCGCCGACCTGCAGCTCCGTGCGCGGCTCCAGCCCGGGCAGCAGACACTCGGCGGCCATGGCGCTGTGCAACAGCAGGCGTCCGCCCGGTCGCAGCGCGCGGCCGAGCCCGGCGAGCAAGGTGCGGCAGTCCTCGGGCGGAAAATAGCCGAAGGAGTTGCCCAGGCAGACGGCCCCTTGCATCTCGCCGGCGAAGGGCAGCGCGCGCATGTCGAGGCGGCGCAGCTCGAGATCGCGGCCGGGACCGAGCGCCAGCCCCGCCGCCGCGGCCGCCTCGCTCAGCTCCGTCAGCGCCGGTGCGCTGAGGTCGACGGCGGTCACCGGATAGCCGCGTGTGGCCAGCTCCAGGGCATGGCGCCCGGTGCCGCAGGGCACGTCCAGAATGCGGCCGCCGCGCGGGTCCGTGCGCCGCGCCGCCTCCCCCGTCCCGTCTGCAATCCCCTCTGCCGCCTCGTCCTCCCAGGGCGGGTCGAGGTCCAGCAGGTCGGCGGCGAAGTCGATTTCGGCGGCGATCCGCGCCTCGGGCACCGCCTGACGCCACATCTCCACGGCCAGACCGGTGAAGAAGCTGCGAAACCACTCGGGCTCGGGCGCCCCGGCCCCGGCCGGATCACTCATAGCTGCGGGCGTCTTCGATCACCTTGCCGTCGTTGGGCAGCTCGCCGGGATGCACCAGCGCGACCTCGCCCTTGAGCTTGCAGACCGCCTGCAGACTCTCGACCAGGCGCTCGGCCAAGCCCTCGTAGGAGGTGCTGACCTCGCAGAGCAGGCGCATGTGGTCGCTCTCGCCCCTGCGCTCCACCACCAGACGGCCGCGCGCCACCTGGGGATGGCGCTCGATCACGGCGGCCACCTGCTCGGGATGGACGAACATGCCCTTGATCTTGGTGGTCTGGTCGGCGCGGCCCATCCAGCCCCTGATGCGCTGGTTGGTCCGCCCGCAGGGGCTGGCGCCCGGCAGCACCGCCGAGAGGTCGCCGGTGGCCAGGCGCAGCATGGGATAGGCCGGGTTGAAGTTGGTGACCACCACCTCGCCGACCTCGCCGTCGGGCACGGGATCGCCGGTGCCGGGGCGGACGATCTCGACGATCACCCCCTCGTCGACGACCATTCCCTCGTGCGGGCCGTCCGGCCCGGCGGTCTCGTAGGCAACCAGGCCCAGCTCGGCGGTGGCATAGCACTGCTGCACCCGCACGCCGCGCGCGGCGTAGTCGGCGCGCAGCGAGGGGAAGAGCGCGCCGCCGGAGACCAGCGCCTTGGTGATCGAGCCGAGGTCAAGCCCCAGCTCGGCGCCGGCGTCGAGCAGCACCTTGAGGTAGTCCGGCGTGCCGGCCCAGCCCTGGGGACGCAGGTGGGCGATGGCCTGAACCTGCTGCTCGGTGTTGCCGACCCCCGCCGGGACCACGGCGCAGCCCAGCGCGCGCGCCCCCCAGTCCAAGATCCAGCCCCCGGGGGTCAGGTGGTAGGCGAAGCAGTTGTGCACCACCTCACCCGGACGCAAGCCGGCGGCGAAGAGCGCGCGGGCCATGCGGCCGTAATCGCTCTCGCGCGCCTCCATCTCGAAGATCGGGCCCGGCGAGGTGAACAGGCGCCCGGCCTCGCCCGGCGCGGCGGCGTTGAGCCCGCCGAAGGGCGGGGCCGCCTTCTGCAAGGCGATCAGGTCGTGCTTGCGGGTGACCGGCAGGGCGGCCAGCGAGGTGCGGCCGGTCAGCGCCGCCGGCTCGATCTCCGCCAGCCGCTCGGCCCAGCCGCCGGCCGACCGCTTCAGGCGCGCGACCTGCTCGCGCAGCGCCTCGAAGAGGGCCGTCTCGCGTTGCTCGTCGTTGCGGGTCTCCAGGGAATCGAAATGTTCGTCCGTCGCCATGCCTAGCTCAGCCACCGCTTGCGTCGCTTGTAGTGCTTGACCTCGCGGTAGCTTTTCCGGCCGGCGGCGGAGAGACCGAGGTAGAACTCCTTCACGTCCTCGTTCTCGCGCAACCGCTCGGCCGGTCCGTCCATCACCACGCGGCCGTTCTCTAGGATGTAGCCGTACCTGGCATAGCGCAACGCCACGTTGGTATTTTGCTCGGCGAGCAGGAGGGTCACCCCCTCGCGCTCGTTGATTTCCCTGACGATTTCGAAGATCTGCTCGACGAGCTGCGGCGCCAGCCCCATCGAGGGCTCGTCCAGCAGCACCACCTTGGGCCGGCTCATCAGGGCGCGGCCGATGGCGGTCATCTGCTGCTCGCCGCCGGAGGTGTAGCCGGCCTGGCTGCTCCGCCGCTCCTTCAAGCGCGGGAAGTAGGTATAGACCATCTCCAGGTCCCGCTGGATGCCGGCGCGGTCGCCGCCGCGGGTGTAGGCGCCGGTCAGCAGGTTCTCCTCGACGGTCAGGTGCTCGAAGCAGTGGCGCCCCTCCATCACCTGGATGACGCCGCGCTTGACCAGGTCGTTGGGGGTCAGGCCCTGGACGCGCTCGCCCTCCAGCTCGATCGAGCCCTTGGTGACCTCGCCGCGCTCGGCGCGCAGCAGGTTGGAGATGGCCTTGAGGGTGGTGGTCTTGCCGGCGCCGTTGGCGCCCAGCAGCGCGACGATACCGCCGCGCGGCACGGTGAGCGAGACGCCCTTCAGCACCAGGATGACGTGGTCGTAGATGACCTCGATGTTGTTGACCGCGAGCAGCGACTCGGCGGCCGGGGCGCTGCCCTCGGCGGCGCCTGGGACGGCCTGGCTGGACTGGGACATGGCGGCGCGGGCCCTTCTTCGAACGGATGTCGTTGCGCGCTGCGGCGACCCGCTCGGGCCTGCGGGGCACGACCGGGCGTCACGGCGGGGGCGCGGCGGGGGCGCGGCGGGGGGCGCGCCCCCCGCCGCCGGCTCACTCGCAGCTACGCGGCTCGATGCCCTTCTCCGCGGCGTAGGCCAGGGCGTCCTCCTTGTAGGCCGCCTTCAGCGCCTCGCGCCGGGGCATGTACCAGTCGGAGACGATGTTCCAGTTCTCGCCGTCCCACTGCTGCATGAAGGCCTGGCCGCCGCCCTCGTGGTCCTCGCAGGTGATCTTCACCGGCTTGGTGAAGCCGGCCATGCCGAGCGCCGCCAGGTCCGCCTCCGAGAGGTCGAGCGCCTCCCAGCCGTCGCGGATCTGCTCGCCGGTCAGGGTCTGGCCCTCGCCGTGGATCGCCTGGGCCGCGCGGATCGCCTCGACCTGCATGGCCATGAGGAAGACGCCGCGGTTGTAGAGCACCTCGCCCCAGGCATTGGCGCGCGCCGCCTCGGCGTCGCCGTCGTAGACCTGCTCGACGATCTCCTGCAGCACCTCGTAGTTCTCGCCGGGCGCATGGAAGCTGAGTGCCTTGTAGCCCTTGGCGTCGGCGCCGGCCGGCACCACGTCGGGCTCGGAGCCCGACCACCAGATGCCGATGAAGCGGTCCATCGGGTAGCCGACGGCCGCGGCCTCCTTGACGGCGGTCGAGTTCATCACGCCCCAGCCCCACATGACGACCCAGTCGGGGCGGACCTGGCGGCCGATCTGCAGCCAGGTGGCCTTCTGCTCCAGCCCCGGATGGGCGACCGGGAAGAGCGAGAGCTCGAAGCCCTCCTCCTCGGCCAGGCGCTCCAGCGTGGCGATCGGCTCCTTGCCGTAGGCGCTGTCGTGGTAGACCAGCGCCACCTTCTTGTCGCTGAGGTCGCCGCCCTCCTGCTCGCTGATGTACTGCACGATGACATCGGCGCCCGACCAGTAGGTCAGCGGCGGCATGAAGACGTAGGGGAAGACCGGGCCGTAGGACGCCGAGGTGCGCCCGTAGCCGGAGCTGAACAGCGGGATCTTGTCCTGGGTGGCGCGGTCGATCAGGGCGTAGGTGATGCCCGTGGACAGCGGCTGCACGCCGGCCGCGGTCGGCTTCTTCAGCCGCTCGTAGCACTCGACGCCGCGGTCGTTGTTGTAGCCGGTGTCGCACTCCTCCCAGACCAGCTTCACGCCGCCGACGCCGCCGTCGCGCGCGTTGATCAGCTTGAGGTAGTCCTCCCAACCCGCGGCGATGGGAATGCCGTTGGGGGCATAGGGGCCGGACTTGTAGACCAGCAGGGGAATGTACTGCTCCTGCGCCGCGGCCGGCGCCGGAGCGGTCGCCGCCGTGGCCAGGAGCGCGGCGCCCGCCGCGGCCAGGCAAAGGGATTTGAACCGCATCTCGAAAGCCTCCCTAGAATCTGGGTTCGGTCCTTGGTCTTGGGCCGCCTCAGCGCCGTCGCGACGCCCCGGCGACCGGGTGAAGGCCGGCGGCCCGCGGCGCGGCCGAGCCGCCCCGCCGCCGACCGCGGCCGTCAGTAGGGGAATGGCCAGAGCCTCAGCTTCTCCTTGGCGAGGGTCCACAGCCTGGCCAGCCCATGGGGCTCGACGATCAGGAAGAAGATGATCAGCGCGCCGAACAGCATGAACTCGATGTGCGCGACCAGCGCGACGGAGATGTCGGAGTCGAGCAGCAGCATGCCGTTGTTCAGCGCCAGCGGCAGCAGCACGATGAAGGCGGCGCCCAGGAAGGAGCCGAGGATCGAGCCGAGCCCGCCGATGATGATCATGAAGAGCACCTGGAAGGAGCGGTTGATCTCGAAGGCCAGGGCCTCGACCGAGCCGGTGTAGCAGAAGGCCCAGAGCGCGCCGGCGATGCCGATGAAGAAGGAGCTGACGGCGAAGGCCGAGAGCTTGGCGTACATCGGCCGGATGCCGATGATCTCGGCGGCGATGTCCATGTCGCGGATCGCCATCCAGGTGCGGCCGATGCGGCTGCGCACCAGGTTCTTGGCGACCAGCGCCAGCACCGCCACGAAGCCCAGCAGGAAGAGGTACTTGGCCGCCGGCGTGCCCGAGGTGCCGGTGACCACCACGCCGGGCACCACCTCGCGCGGCGGCGCCGAGATGACGCCGGAGGGGCTGTAGTTGGTCCACCAGCCGAACTTGTTGAACACCCAGATCAGGAAGAACTGGGCGGCCAGGGTGGCGACCGCCAGGTAGAAGCCCTTGATGCGCAGCGAGGGGATGCCGAAGAGGATGCCGACGAAGGCGGTGCCCAGGCCGGCCAGCAGGAAGATCGCGACGATGTGGATCTCGGGAAAGGCGGTGGTCAGCTTGTAGGCGAAGAAGGCGCCGCAGGCCATGAAGCCGCCGGTGCCCAGCGAGAGCTGGCCGCAGTAGCCGGTGAGGATGTTGAGCCCGATGGCCGCCAGCGAGAAGACCAGGAAGGGCACCAGGATGGAGTTCAGCAGGTACTCGCCGGCCAGCAGCGGCAGGCCGAAAGCGGCGAAGGCGAGCAGCAGCAGCACGCCCCACCTGTCCTGGGCGATCGGGAAGAGGGCCTGGTCGGCGGCGTAGCTGGTCTTGAACTGGCCGGCTTCACGGTAAAGCATGACGCTCTAGACCCTCTCGATGATCTTCTCGCCGAACAGGCCCTGCGGTCGGAACAGCAGGAAGACCATGGCGAGCATGTAGGCGAACCAGTCCTGAATGGCGCCGCCGATGGCCGCGCCGACGAAGTTCTCGGCCACCTGCTCGCCGGCGCCGATGATCAGGCCGCCGATGATGGCGCCGGGCACCGAGGTGAAGCCGCCGAGGATCAGCACCGGCAGGGCCTTCAGCGCGATCAGCGCCAGGGTGAACTGCACGCCCAGCTTGCCGCCCCACATGATGCCGGCGACCAGGGCGACGATCCCGGCCACCGACCAGACGATGGCCCAGATGGTCTTCAGCGGGATGCCGACCGACAGCGCCGCCTGGTGGTCGTCGGCCACCGCGCGCAGGGCGCGGCCGGTGCGGGTGTACTGGAAGAACAGCGCCAGCACCGCGACCAGCAGCGCGCCGGCGGCGGCGGCGATCAGGTCGAAGGCGTTGATCAGCAGTCCGCCCTCGAAGAGGCCGCCGAGGATGAACAGCGGGTCCTTGGGAATGCCGATGTCGAGCACCCGCACGTCGGAGCCCCAGAGGGTCTGCCCGAAGCCGTCGAGGAAGTAGAAGATGCCGATGGTCGCCATGAACAGGATGATGTGCGGCTGGTTGACCAGCGGGCGCAGCACCAGGCGCTCCACGGCGATCGCCACCAGCACCATCACCCCGACGGTGAGCAGGAAGGCCAGGGTCCAGTGCACCCCCAGGTCCATCAACCCGACCATGGTCAGCGCCGCGAAGAGCACCAGCGAGCCCTGGGCGAAGTTGAAGATGCCCGAAGCCTTGAAGATCAGCACGAAGCCGAGCGCGACGAGCGAATACATCACGCCCTGCAGCAGGCCGTTGAGGATGACCTCGAAGTAGAAGGGCCAGGTGAAGAAGCTGATCAGCCCGGCCGCGGCCAGGCCCTGATGCAGATAGCCCAGGGCGACCACGATGACCGGCACGGAGACCAGCCAGATAGCGACTGCGCGTAGGTTCATGAGTCCCAGCGGCCCCTTTCCTTTCGGCCCGTTTCCTTTCGGTCCCGTCCCTTCGGTCCCGTCCCTTTCGGCCGATCCCTCCCCTGCCCGGCCGGGCGCGCGCGGCGCGCCGCGCGCTAATGGTTCACCCCCAGGTAGGCGTCGATCACCGCCTGGTCGGCGCGCACCGCGTCGGGCGCGCCGTCGGCCAGCTTCTTGCCGTAGTCGAGCACCACCACCCGGTCGGAGATGTCCATGACCACGCCCATGTCGTGCTCGATCAGGGCGATGGTCGTGCCGAACTCGTCGTTCACGTCGAGGATGAAGCGGCACATGTCCTCCTTCTCCTCGACGTTCATGCCGGCCATCGGCTCGTCGAGCAGCAGCAGCTCCGGCTCCATCGCCAGGGCGCGGGCCAACTCGACGCGCTTTTGCAGGCCGTAGGGCAGCTTGCCCACCGGCGTCTTGCGGATTGCCTGGATCTCGAGAAAGTCGATGATCCGCTCGCAAAAGGCGCGGTGCACGCTCTCCTCGCGCCGGTTGGGGCCCCAGTAGAGCGCCTGCAGCAGCAGGTTGGAGCGCATCTTCAGCAGTCGCCCGGTCATGATGTTGTCGAGCGTCGACATGCCCTTGAAGAGCGCGATGTTCTGGAAGGTGCGCGCGATGCCGTTGCTGGCCGCCTCGTGCGGGCGCATCGCCTTGCGCTGGCGTCCCTTGTACAGGATCGTGCCTTCCTGCGGCGTGTAGAAGCCGTTGATGACGTTGAGCATCGAGGACTTGCCGGCGCCGTTGGGGCCGATGATCGCGCGGATCTCCCCCTTCTTGATGTCGAAGGAGATGTCGGTCAGCGCCTTCACGCCGCCGAAGCGCAGGGTGATGTTGCTGACCTCCAGCAGCGTCTCGCTGAACTGCCGTGCGGCCGTCGGCGCAGCGGCCGGGCTGTCGGCAAGCGGGGTCTCGGCGGCGGCGGTCTCGGCGGCGGCGGTCTGGGAGGCGTCGGGCATCGGCGGGGCGGCGTCCAGGTTGAGGGGCGAAAGCGGACGGCCGGCCGGCTAGGCCGCGGCCGCCTGCTCCGGCGCGCCGGCGTCGGCGACCGGGAAGGTCTCGGCGTCCAGAATCTTGAGGGTGGCCTCGATCCTGCCCTTGCGGCCGTCCTCGAAGGTGACCTCGGTCGAGGCGAAGACCTCGTCCTGGCCGGAGTAGAGGGCCTCGATCAGCTCGCCGTACTTCTCGGCGATGATCCGCCGACGCACCTTGCGGGTGCGCGTCAGCTCGCCGTCGTCGGGGTCCAGCTCCTTGTGCAGGATCAAGAAGCGCTTGATCTGCGTGTGGCCGAGGTGGCTGTCGCCGGAGAGGTCGCGGTTCACCGCCTCGACATGCTCGCGGAGGATCTCGCGCACCCGCGGGTGCTGGGCCAGCTCGATGTAGCTGGCGTAGGCCACGTTGTTGCGCTCGGCCCAGCTCCCCAGCGCCGCCAGGTCGATGTTGAGGAAGGCGGTGACATGGTCGCGCTGGTGGCCGAAGGTCACGGCTTCCTTGATGTTGGGGAAGAACTTGAGCTTGTTCTCCAGGTACTTCGGCGCGAAGAGCTGGCCGTCGGTCATGCGGCCGACGTCCTTGGCGCGGTCGATGATGCGCAGGTGCCCCTTGTCGTCGAAGAAGCCGGCATCGCCGGTGTGCACCCAGCCCTCGCCCGACTTGGTCTCGGCCGTCGCCTCGGGGTTCTTGTAGTACTCCTGAAACACGCCGGGCCCGCGGAACAGCACCTCGCCGTCCTCGGCGATGCGCACCTCCACGCCGGGCGCCGGCTTGCCCACCGTGTCGGCGTAGATCTCGCCGTCCGGCTGGATCGTGACGAAGACGCTGGCCTCGGTGGAGCCGTAGAGCTGCTTCAGGTTGACGCCCAGCGAGCGGTAGAAGTCGAAGATGTCGGGGCCGATCGCCTCGCCGGCGGTGTAGGCCAGACGCACCCGGGTCAGGCCGAGGGTGTTCTTCAGCGGCCCGTAGACCAGGAGCTCGCCCAGCGCATAGAGCAGCCGGTCGCCGAGCGGCACCGGCTGGCCATTGAGGATGCGGATGCCGGCGCGCCGCGCCACCCCCATGAAATAGTGGAAAGCCCGGCGCTTGATCGCGCTGGCGTCCTCCATGCGGACCATGACGGTGGTCAGGATGTTCTCGAAGATGCGCGGCGGCGCGAAGAAGTAGGTCGGCCCCAGCTCGCGCAGGTCCTGCATCACCGTGGCGCCGGATTCCGGGCAGGAGACGCAAAAGCCCACGGCGTAGCTCTGGGCGTAGGAGAAGATGTGGTCGCCCACCCAGGCCATGGGCAGGTAGGCGAGCATGTCCTCTTTGTCGCTCAGCCCCTCGAACTCGGCGCCGTTGCGCGCCGACTGCAGCACGTTGTCGAAGGTCAGCACCACGCCCTTGGGATTGCCCGTGGTGCCCGAGGTGTAGCACATGATCGAGACGTCGCCGCCGCGCCCCTTGGCGACCTCGTCGGCGAAGAACTGCGGGTGCCGGCGCGCGAAGTCGCGCCCCTCGGCGACCAGCGCCTCGTAGTGGTGCAGGAAGTCCTGGGTGTAGTGCCGCAGGCCGCGCTCGTCGTCGTAGAAGATCTGTTCCAGCGCGCTGCTGCTTTCCTTGACGTCGAGCAGCTTGTCGACCTGCTCTTGGTCCTCGACCAGCGCGAAGCGCACCTCGGCGTGGTCCAGCACGAAGGCCATCTCGGCGGCCACCGAGTCCTGGTAGAGCGGCACCGGCACGCCGCCGAGCGCCTGGGCGGCGCACATCGCCCAATAGAGCCGCGGCCGGTTGTCGCCGACGATCGCCAGGCGGTCGCCGCGCCGGAAGCCGCGCTGGTGCAGACCGCAGGCCAGCGCCTCGATCTCGGCGCGCGCCGCCCCCCAGCTACTGGTCAACCAGATGCCGTAGTCCTTCTCGCGCATCGCCGGCGCCTTCGGCCGGACCTCGGCATGGTGCAGCAGCAGCTTGGGAAAGGTGTCGAGCTCAGCGCTCATCCGGGCCTCCGCGCCGGGGAGACCGGAAAAGGCGCTTCACCGGATAGACGGGGAGCGTGGGCGGGTCACTGGCCCACCGTCGCCGCCGTCTCCCGACCGGCGCTCTTTTCCCGGGCCCGCGGCTTGCTGTTCCCCCCGGGCGCCCCCCGCCTTATTCGGCGTGTCCTGGTGCGCCGGCCGCTGGGCCCGACCTCCCGAGCTATGCGTTTTCGTTCTAGTTTACATGCCGCTGTCGCGACGCTTCAGCACTAAAGGGCAAAGCCCGGAAAGCGTCAAGACCCGAGAAGGGCGCGCCCTCGGCCCGTCCTGCGGGAGTTCGCGACCCTACCGGCGCTCCGCCCGCCGGCACGCCCGGCCCGGGGGCAATCGCGATCTGGACACGCGCGGCGGAATCCATACATTGGCGGCGCGTTCGAAAGAGCGGTTTCCCGCGCACATGGTCGCTACCGGTCGCGGGGCGCTCCGCACGACGGCGGCAGGCAGCCTTTCCGGCCTCGGAGCGGCGCCATGCCGCGTCGCCGGCGGTGCGTCCGCCTTCGGCCTGTCCGCCTGCGCGCCCCCGGACCTTTGCGACAACGAAGGGGCGCCCGACGAGCCTTGGGAGATCGACAGCCGTGAAACCCGGAACCGACACGCTCAACACCCGCCGCAGCCTGACGGTCGGCGGCAAGAGCTACGACTACTACAGCCTGGAAGCCGCACAGGCGCAGATCGGCGACATCAGCCGCCTGCCCTTCTCGCTGAAGGTGCTGCTGGAGAACCTGCTGCGCTACGAGGACGGCCGCACCGTCAGCGTCGACGACATCAAGGCGCTGGCCAAGTGGGCCCAGGACCGCAAGAGCGACCGCGAGATCGCCTACCGGCCGGCGCGCGTGCTGATGCAGGACTTCACCGGCGTGCCCGCGGTGGTCGACCTGGCCGCCATGCGCGAGGCGATGACCAAGCTGGGCGGCGATCCGAAGAAGATCAATCCGCTGAGCCCGGTCGACCTGGTGATCGACCACTCGGTGATGGTCGACACCTTCGGCGGCCCGGACGCCTTCGAGAAGAACGTCGAGCTGGAGTTCGAGCGCAACGGCGAGCGCTACGAGTTCCTGCGCTGGGGCCAGGGCGCCTTCGAGAACTTCCGCGTCGTGCCGCCGGGCACCGGCATCTGCCACCAGGTCAACCTGGAGTACCTGGCGCAGGTGGTCTGGACCGGCGAGGTCGACGGCAAAACCGTCGCCTACCCCGACACCCTGGTCGGCACCGACAGCCACACCACCATGGTCAACGGCCTGTCCGTGCTGGGCTGGGGCGTCGGCGGCATCGAGGCCGAGGCGGCCATGCTCGGCCAGCCGGTCTCCATGCTGATCCCCGAGGTGATCGGCTTCAAGCTGAGCGGCGAGCTGAAGGAAGGCACCACCGCCACCGACCTGGTGCTGACGGTGACCGAGATGCTGCGCCGCAAGGGCGTGGTCGGCAAGTTCGTGGAGTTCTACGGCGACGGCCTGAAGCACCTGACCCTGGCCGACCGGGCCACGCTGGGCAACATGTCGCCGGAGTTCGGCAGCACCTGCGCGATCTTCCCGATCGACCAGGAGACCCTGCGCTACCTGGAGTTCACCGGCCGCGACCCCGAGCGCGTCGCGCTGGTCGAGGCCTACGCCAAGGCCCAGGGCCTGTGGCTGGACGAGTCCCGGCCGGAGCCGGTCTACACCGACAGCCTGGAGCTCGACCTGGCCAGCGTCGAGCCCTCCCTGGCCGGGCCGAAGCGCCCGCAGGACCGCGTGCCGCTGTCAGCCGCGGCCAGCGCCTTCATCAGCCACGCCGCCAAGGAGCTGGACATCGACCCGGTCGGCCCCGAGGGCAAGCTGGACTCCGAGAGCCCGGGCGCCGCGCTGATCGAGGAGAAGCACCTCAACGCCGCCGTCGCGGTCGAGGGCAGCGACTACGAGCTGAACCACGGCGACGTGGTGATCGCCGCCATCACCTCCTGCACCAACACCTCCAACCCCAGCGTCATGCTCGGCGCCGGCCTGGTCGCCAAGAAGGCGCACGAGCTGGGGCTGCAGGTGAAGCCCTGGGTCAAGACCTCCCTGGCCCCCGGCTCTCAGGTGGTGACCGACTACCTGGCCGCCTCCGGCCTGCAGAGCCACCTCGACGCCCTCGGCTTCGACCTGGTCGGCTACGGCTGCACCACCTGCATCGGCAACTCCGGCCCGCTGCCCGAGCCGATCGCCGCGGCGGTCGAGAAGGGCGACCTGCTGGTCTGTTCGGTGCTGTCGGGCAACCGCAACTTCGAGGGGCGGATCAACCCGCACTGCAAGGCCAACTACCTGGCCTCGCCGCCGCTGGTGGTGGCCTACGCCCTGGCCGGCTCGATGCGCATCGACCTGTTCAAGGAGCCGCTGGGCACCGGCAAGGACGGCCAGCCGATCTACCTGAAGGACATCTGGCCGACCAACCACGAGATCCAGGAGGTGCTGCTCTCCGCGCTGACGCCGGAGATGTTCCGCAGCCGCTACGCCGACGTCTTCAAGGGCCCGGAGAAGTGGCAGGAGATCGCCACCAGCGAGGGCGAGACCTTCGGCTGGAACCCGGCCTCCACCTACGTCGCCTACCCGCCCTTCTTCGAGGACGTGGCGCCCGAGCCGGCGCCGGTCGAGGACATCTCCGGCGCCCGGGTGCTGGCGGTGCTGGGCGACTCGGTGACCACCGACCACATCTCCCCGGCCGGCGCGATCAAGCGCGAGAGCCCGGCCGGCCTCTACCTCCTGGAGCACCAGGTGCAGTCGAAGGACTTCAACTCCTACGGCGCGCGCCGCGGCAACCACGAGGTGATGATGCGCGGCACCTTCGCCAACATCCGCATCCGCAACGAGATGGTGCCGGGCGTCGAGGGCGGCTTCACCAAGCACCTGCCCGACGGCGAGACCATGGCGATCTACGACGCCGCCATGAAGTACCAGGAGGAGGACGTGCCGCTGGTGGTGATCGCCGGCAAGGAGTACGGCACCGGCTCCTCGCGCGACTGGGCCGCCAAGGGCACCCGCCTGCTCGGCGTCAAGGCGGTGATCGCCGAGTCCTTCGAGCGCATCCACCGCTCGAACCTGGTCGGCATGGGCGTGCTGCCGCTGCAGTTCAAGGAGGGGCAGGACCGCGCCAGTCTCGAGCTGACCGGCGAGGAGACCTTCGACCTGCATGGCCTGGCCAAGGGCCTCAAGCCGCGCATGGAGGTGCCCTGCACCATCCGCCGGCCCGACGGCAGCAGCCGGGAGATCACCCTGCTCTGCCGCATCGATACGGCCGACGAGGTCGCCTACTACAAGAACGGCGGCATCCTGCACTACGTGCTGCGCAACCTGATGGGCGAGGACAAGGCGGCCGCCGAGTAGGCCGCCGAGGCAAGCCCCGAGACGCTCGCCGGCAGAAGCCGGCGAACACCGGCAGACACCGGCAAACAAGGGGGCGGTCCCGCGGGACCGCCCCCTTTCGCGCCGAGCGTTAGGCCGTTGATAACCGGTCGGATGCCACTACCTTTTCGGATCTTCGCCGATGCTGGCCGGCCGGTCTGCGGCTTGCGCGGCAGCTTGACAGTCGCTGCACGCCTTCGGCACTCTCTTGTCGAGAGTTTCAGTCGTGGCGTCTTGATCGCCTGCGGTGGCGAAAGGATGGAAACCATGCTCAAGGAAGGTGCTCGGGACTGAATTCCAGATGGAATGCTCCGAGCTTCAAGCGACAACCGAGGCCACGCGAGCGTTGATCGTTTGCGTGGCCTCATCTTTTTCCTGGTGGTCCTTACTCACGCCGGCGGTTGTCGCGATCTCGGCCCTGGCGGCGGCCTGGGGGGTGGTGCAGGCGCGCGCCACCGCCCGCAAGCGCGCGACGCTCGACCTGATCGAGAAGTTCGAGTCTACGGATCACTACAGAGGGCTGCACGCGATCTTCATGTACCACCGCCGCAGCGATAGCTTCGAACGGCTGCACAATCCGCGCGAAGAGAAGGATCGAACCGAACGGCAGGCGGTCCTGGACTATCTCAATCACTATGAACTGGTCGCGATCGGCATCCTCAACGGCATCCTGGATGAGGAGTTCTATCGCACCTGGATGAAGGGACCTTTCGTGCGCGATTGGAACGCCGCCGCCACCTTCATCCAGCGCGAGCGCTGGAAGCAGGCGGACGGCGCCGACGACTTCGTCTACTACCGCCGCCTTTTCGAGAACTTTCAGCAGGTCGCCTGCGCCTGGGATCGCGCGGCGGTGCGCCTGACCGCCGAGAGCGGCGGCCGCCCGCTACGCCCGGAGGGCCCGGGCGACGAACACCTGCCCGGCGACCCGGCCTAGCAGCGGCTCTTCTCCTGTCCCGCCCCATGCCCCTGTTCGAAGCCTCCGACCTCGGTTGCCTGCGCGGCGAGCGCGCCGTCTTCGCCGGCCTCGGCTTTGCGCTGGAGGCCGGCGACCTGCTGCTGCTGACCGGCCCCAACGGCACCGGCAAGTCCAGCCTGCTGCGCGTGCTGGCCGGGCTGCTGCGCCCGGCCGCGGGCCGCCTGGCCTGGGACGGCGGCGATGTCTGGGACGACCTGGGCGCCCACCACGACCGCCTGCGCTACCTGGGGCACGGCGAGGCGGTGAAGCCGGCGCTGAGCGTCGCCGAGGACCTGCGCTTCTGGGCCGCGCTGCGCGGGCTTGCGCCGAAGGCGGTGGCCGAGGCGCTGGCCCGCTTCGACCTGACCGAGCTGGCCGAGCGGCCGGGCCGGCTGCTCTCGGCCGGGCAGAAGCGGCGGCTGGCCCTGGCGCGGGTCAGCCTCGGCCGGGTGCCGCTGTGGCTGCTCGACGAGCCCACCGTGGGGCTGGACAGCGCCTCGGTCGCGCGGCTGGCCGAGGCGGTGGCGGCGCATCGCGCGGCCGGCGGGCTGGCGGTGATCGCCACCCACATCGGCTTTCCCGGCGCGGGCGCGCAGGCGCTCTCGCTCGACTCCTACGCCCCGGCGCCGCCCGACCCCGAGGACCTGGCCTGGGAGACGGCGGGATGGTAGGCGGCCCCTTCGCCGCGGTGGTCGGGCGCGACCTGCGCCTGGCGCTGCGCCAGCGCGGCGACGCGCTGACCGTCGTGCTCTTCTTCGTGCTGACGGCGGCGCTGTTCCCCTTCGGCCTGGGGCCGGAGCCCAACCTGCTGGCGCGCATCGCGCCCGGCATCGTCTGGGTGACCGCCCTGCTGGCGGTGCTGCTCTCGCTGGAGCGGCTGTTCCTCGCCGACTACGAGGACGGCAACCTGGAATTGCTGGCCCAGGCGCCGCTGCCGCTGGAGGCCGTGGTGCTGGCCAAGGGGCTGGCGCACTGGCTGACCACCGGCCTGCCGCTGCTGGCCGCCGCGCCGCTGATCGGCCTGCTCTACGGCCTGCCGCCGCAGGGCTACGGCGTGCTGCTGGCGGCGATGGCGCTGGGCACCCCCAGCCTCAGCCTGATCGGCGCGATCGGCGCCGCGGTGGCGCTGGGGGCGCGGCGCGGCGGCGTGCTGGTGCCGCTGCTGGTGCTGCCGCTCTACGTCCCGGTGCTGATCTTCGGGGTCTCAGCGGTCGACGCCACCCTGCTCGGCCTGAGCGCCCGGCCTCACCTGCTGCTGCTCGGCGGCATCCTGGCGGCGGCCCTGCCGCTGGCCGCCTTCGCCGGGGCCGCCGCCCTGCGGCAATCTGTCGAGTAGCGCCGCCGCACGGCCAGATTGCCGGATTTCCGCCGGATTCCAGCGCGATAAGGGTAGCCCGTGCGGGCCTCTTCGCACAGAATTCGGGAGAATCGCACAGGGCCCTCTAGACCCGCGCGGCCGGGCTGGTCATGTTACGGGACAAACACAAAATCGCGCCGGCCCGCGCAGAATAGGCGCCCCCGGCGGCCGCCTACCGCAGGCTGCGGACGCCGGGCGCGGAACAGGACGGATCGGATCGACCCTTTGGCGGATTGGTTTCTGTGAGTCGCGCAGCCACAAACGTGAGCGAGAGTCGCTCGCTGCATCGGTTCGCCAATCCGGCGCGCTTCGTGCGGGCCGCGGACCTGGTCTACCCCTGGGCGCTCGGCGGGTTGGGGGTCAGCCTGGTCGTGGGGCTCTATCTGGCGCTGGTCGCCTCGCCCGCCGACTACCAGCAGGGCGACACGGTGCGGATCATGTACGTCCACGTGCCCGCGGCCTGGATGTCGCTCTTCGTCTACGCCACCATGGCCGCCGGCTCGGCCAGCTACCTGATCTGGCGCCACCCGCTCGGCGTGATCGCGGCGCGAGCGGCAGCCCCGGTGGGCGCCACCTTCACCTTCCTGGCGCTGGTCACCGGCAGCCTCTGGGGCAAGCCGATGTGGGGCACCTGGTGGGTGTGGGACGCGCGCCTGACCTCGGTGCTGATCCTCTTCTTCCTCTACCTCGGCTACATCGCGCTGATGAACGCCTTCGAGAACGCCGAGCGCGGCCAGAAGGCGGCCTCGCTGCTCTGCCTGGTGGGCGTCGTCAACCTGCCGATCATCAAGTTCTCGGTCGACTGGTGGAACACCCTGCACCAGCCGGCCAGCGTGTCGCGGATCGGCACGCCGGCGATCCACGAGTCGATGCTCTGGCCGCTCGGCCTGATGGCCCTGGCCTTCACCCTCTACTTCCTCGTGGTGCTGATCCTGCGCATCAAGAGCGAGCTGCTGGGCGCGCGCCTGCGCGCCCTCGGCGCCGCCCAGGCGGAGGGGCGCTGAGGCCATGGAGGCGCTGCGCAGCTTTTTCGAGATGGGCGGCTATGCCGCCTTCGTCTGGCCCTGCTTCGCCCTGGCGGCGGTCCTGCTGGGCTATCTCTTCGCCGCCTCGCGCCGCGAGCTGAAGAGCCGCGAGCGCCGGATGCAGGCGCTGCGTGCGGCCAGCCCGCGCCGCCGCCGGCGCGGCGCCGGCCAGGAGGCCACCCCATGAGCCGCATGACCCGCAAGCGCCGCCGCCTCTACATCGCGCTGCTCGGCCTGCTGTCGCTCGGCACGGCCACGGCGCTGGTGCTCACCGCCTTCGAGGACAACCTGGTCTTCTTCTACTCGCCCACCGACATCGCCGAGCAGGGGCTGACGCCCGAGCAGTACGTGCGCATCGGCGGCCTGGTCGAGGAAGGCTCGGTGCGCCAGCTCGCGGGCAACCGGGTGGTCTTCAAGGTCACCGACCTGTCGAACGCCGTTGCCGTGAGCTACGACGGCATCCTGCCGGACCTCTTCCGCGAGGGGCAGGGCGTGGTCGCCCAGGGCTCGATCGGGCCCGACGGCCGCACCTTCGTCGCCCGCGAGGTGCTGGCCCGGCACGACGAGAACTACATGCCGACCGAGGTCGCCGAGGCGCTCAAGGCGTCCGGCGAGTGGCGGCCGGAGAGCGGGCAGGCCCCGCCGCGCTAGCGTGACTCGGTCCCCGACTCACGCTGGACGCAGGTTGAGTGTCCCGCCGGAGCGACGGCGGTATCGAGCGCGCACGCCGCGAGCGGAAGGACAGGTGAGACGATGATCCCCGAACTCGGCCATTTCGCCCTGATCCTGGCCCTGCTGGTGGCCGGCGTGCAGACCGTGGTGCCGCTGTGGGGCGCCCATCTCGGCAAACCCGGCTGGATGGCCGCGGCCGGACCGGCCGCGCTGGCCCAGTTCCTGCTGACGCTCGTCTCCTTCGCGGCGCTGACCTACGTCTACGTGGTCAGCGACTTCACCGTCGCCAACGTGGTGGCCAACTCCCACTCGGCCAAGCCGATGCTCTACAAGATCACCGGCGTGTGGGGGAACCACGAGGGCTCGATGCTGCTGTGGATCGTCATCCTGGCGCTGTTCGGCAGCGCGGTGGCGGTCTTCGGCGGCAACCTGCCGCCCAGCCTGAAGGCGCGGGTGCTCGGCATCCAGGGGCTGATCGGCCTGGGCTTCATCTCCTTCACCCTCTTCACCTCCAACCCCTTCGAGCGGATCTTCCCGCCGCCGCTCGACGGCCAGGACCTCAACCCGCTGCTGCAGGACCCCGGCCTGGCCTTCCACCCGCCGATGCTCTACCTCGGCTACGTCGGCTTCTCGGTGGCCTTCGCCTTCGCCGTGGCGGCGCTGCTGGAGGGCAAGGTCGACGCCGCCTGGGCCCGTTGGGTGCGCCCCTGGACGCTGGCCGCCTGGACCTTCCTGACCGGCGGCATCGCGCTGGGGAGCTGGTGGGCCTACTACGAGCTCGGCTGGGGCGGCTGGTGGTTCTGGGACCCGGTCGAGAACGCCTCCTTCATGCCCTGGCTGCTGGGCACCGCCCTGCTGCACTCGGCCGTGGTGGTGGAAAAGCGCGACGCGCTCAAGGTCTGGACCATCCTGCTGGCGATCCTGACCTTCTCGCTGTCGCTGCTCGGCACCTTCATCGTCCGCTCCGGCCTGCTGACCTCGGTGCACTCCTTCGCCAGCGATCCCGAGCGCGGCCTCTACATCCTGGGCATGCTGGTGGTCGCCATCGGCGGCTCGCTCACCCTCTTCGCCTTCCGCGCCCCGGCGCTGAAGCCCGGCGGCCTCTTCGCGCCGGTCAGCCGCGAGGGCGGGCTGGTGCTGAACAACCTGCTGCTGGCCACGGCCACCGCGACGGTGCTGATCGGCACTCTCTATCCGCTGATCCTCGACGCCCTGGGCGGCGGCCTGGTCACCGTCGGCCCGCCCTTCTTCAACATGACCTTCGTGCCGCTGATGCTGCCGCTGGTCTTCGTCATGGGCCTGGGGCCGCTGCTGGCCTGGAAGCGGGCCGACCTGAAGGGCGTGCTGGCGCGCCTCAAGCTGGCCGGCGCCCTGGCGCTGCTGGTCGGGCTGGCCACCCTCTACCTGCAGGAGGGCGGTCCGGTGCTGGCGGCGCTGGCGTTGGGCCTGGGGGCCTGGCTGTTCGTCGCCGCGCTGACCGAACTGGCCGAGCGGATCAAGCTGTTCCGTGCCCCGCTGGCCGACTCCTGGGCGCGGGCGCGCGGCCTGCCCCGCTCGAACTACGGCACCACCCTGGCCCATGCCGGCCTCGCCATCGCCATCTTCGGCATGGTCGGCTCCAGTGCCTGGAAGCTGGAGAGCATCTCCGTGATGCAGCCGGGCGAGACCAAGGAAATGGCCGGCTACAGCTTCACATTCGAAGGCGTCGAGCAACTGCCCGGGCCGAACTACATGTCGCAGACCGCGACCTTCACGGTGCGCGACGAGACCGGCGCGCGCATCGCCGTGATGACCCCGGAAAAGCGCGTCTACCCGGTCGCCGGCATGCCGACCACCGAGGCGGCGATCCACACCCGCTGGCTGGCCGATCTTTACGCCGTAATCGGCGACCAGGAGGAGGAGGGCGACGGCTGGACCGTGCGGCTCTACTACGAGCCGCTGGTGCCGCTGCTCTGGCTCGGCGCGCTGGCAATGATGGCCGGCGGCCTGGTCTCGCTCAGCGACCGGCGGCTGCGGGTGGGGGCGCCGCGGCGCGCCCGCGGCCGCGCCCCGGCCGGCCCGGCGGTGCAACCGGCCGAGTAGCCGGCCGCCGTGGCCGGCGGGCATGGCCGGCGGCCGCCCCGCCGAGATCCGGCCCTATCGAAACTTGGTGCTGTCGACGTTTGATGCTGCCGAAGTTTGGTCCCGTCACTAGAACAAGCGGATGATGCGTTACCTTCTCTACGTCCTGCCCCTGGTCATCTTCCTCGCTGCGGGCGTCGCCTTCTGGTGGGCGCTGGACAGCGGACGCGATCCCAGCAAGCTGCCCTCGGCGCTGATCGACAAGCCGGCCCCGACCTTCGAGCTGCCGGCGATCGCCGGGCTCGACACCCCCGGACTGGCCACCGGCGACCTGGCCACCGGCGAGGTGACGCTGGTCAACGTCTTCGCCTCCTGGTGCGTGCCCTGCCGGGCGGAGCACCCGATCCTGGTGCGCCTGACCGAGCAGGAGGGCCTCCGGCTGGTCGGCATTAACTACAAGGACGAGGCGGCCGACGCCGTCGACTTCCTGGAGGAGCTGGGCAACCCCTACAGCCGCATCGGCGCCGACCCCGAGGGGCGCGCCAGCCTGGACTGGGGCCTGACCGGCGTGCCGGAGACCTACGTGATCGACGGCGCGGGGCGCATCCGCTACCGCCACGTCGGCCCGATCAACCCGCCGGAGGTGGAGAGCAAGATCCTGCCGGCCGTCGCGGAGGCGCGCCAATGACGCGAGGCTGGCAATGAAGCGATTCTGGCTTGCCCTTTTCGCCGCGCTGCTGCTGGCGCAGCCGCTCGCGGCGCCGCCGGCCCTGGCGGTGATGCCGGACGAGATCATGGAGGACCCGGCGCTGGAGGCCCGCGCCCGGGCGCTCTCGAAGGTGCTGCGCTGCGTGGTCTGCCAGAACGAGTCGATCGACTCCTCCAACGCCGACATCGCCCGGCAGATGCGCCTGGTGGTGCGCGAGCGGCTGCTCGCCGGCGACAGCGACCAGGAGGTGCTCGACTACCTGCAGGCGCGCTACGGCGACTACGTGCTGATGAAGCCGCCGGTCAAGCCGACCACCTACCTGCTGTGGTACGGACCGGCCGGCGTCCTGCTGCTCGGCGCCCTGGGCGTCGGCATCTACCTGCTGCGCCGGCCCCGCAAACCGGCGGCGCCCCAGCCGCTGAGCGAGGCCGAGCGCCGCCGCCTGAAACGCCTGCTCGACGAAGAGGGCGCATGAACTGGATCTTTTGGATTGCCGCGGCCGCGCTTTCGGCCCTGGCCGTCGCGCTCGTGCTGCGCCCGCTGCTGCGCCGCCCGCGGGAGGCGGCCTCGACCAGCGCCTACGACCTGCAGGTCTACAAGGACCAGCTCGCCGAGGTCGCGCGCGAGCTGCAGCGCGGCAACCTGACGCCCAGCGAGGCCCAGGCCGCCCAGGCCGAGATCGAGCGGCGCATGCTGCAGGTCGCCGAGACGCGGGCCGAGGACGCCCGCCGGGAGGCCAAGCCGGCCCGCGCCTTGGCCATGCTGCTCACCGCGCTGCTGCCGCTCGGCGCGCTCGGCCTCTATCTCTTCGTGCTCGGCTCGCCCGGCATGCCCTCGATCCCCTTCGCCGAGCGGCAGGAGGAGCGCCAGCAGCTCAACGAGCGCCAGCGGCTGATCGCCGAGCTGGCCGAGCGCATGCGCGCCGACCCGCGCGACCCGCGCGGCTGGGAGATCCTGGCGCGCAACTACGCGGTGATCGGCCGCTACGAGCAGGCCGCCGCCGCCTACGAGCAGGCCATCGCGCGCGGCTTCGACCGGCCCGACCTGCGCGCCCAGCGGGCCGAGACGCTGATCGCCGCCGCCGACGGGGTGGTCACCCCGGCCGCCCAGGAGGAGATCGCCGCCGCGCTGGCGCAGGACCCGCAGGAGCCGCTGGCCCGCTACTACCGCGGCGTGATGCACGAACAGGCCGGCGAGCCGCGCCAGGCGGTGGAGGCCTGGGCGGCGCTGCTGCGCGACCTGCCGCCGGACATCACCGGCCGACAGCAGATCCAGGCGCGGCTGAACCAGGTGGCGCGGGCCGCCAACATCGATCCCACCGGCTTCGACACCGCCTCCACGGCGCCGCCGGTCGGCGCCCCGCCGGCCGGACCGCTGGCCGGCGGCGAGGCGGCCCGGCCCGGCCCGACCCGCGAGCAGATGCAGGCGGCCCAGGACATGAGCCCGGAAGAGCGCCAGCAGATGGTCGAGGGGATGGTCGAGCGCCTCGCCGGGCGGCTGGAGGAGGAGCCGGAGGACCTGGAGGGCTGGCTGCGCCTGGCGCGCGCCTACGCCGTGCTCGGCCGCCGCGACGAGGCGGTCTCCGCCCTGGAGCAGGCCGAGTCGCTGACCCGCGACCTGCCCGCCGACGACCCGCGCCGCCAGGCGGTCGAGCAGGGCCTGACCTCCCTGCGCAGCGGCTCCTGAACAACCGCGGCCGGCGCGCGCGAGCCCGCCGCCACCTCACCGAGCGCGCAGCGCCCGCGCCGCGCTCGGGGTCGCCGCAGGGCCGGGACTCTGGGCCGGGACTCTGGGCCGGGACTCAGGGCTGGGACTCTGGGCCGGGGCTCAGGGGCAGGGGATGGTGTGGCGGGCGTGGATCGCCTCCAGCTCCGCCAGCAGGTCCTCGGAAAGCTGGACGTCCAGGGCCGCGAGCTGGGTCTCGAGCTGCGCCAGGCTGGTGGCGCCGACGATCGAGGCGGTGGTGAAGGGCTGGCGCAGCACGAAGGCCCCGGCCAGCACCTCCGGCTTGAGGCCGTGGCGCCGGGCCAGGTCGACGTAGGCGCGCACCGCCGGCTCGGCCGCCGGCGTCTTGTAGCGGTCGTTCTGGGGGTAGAGGGTCAGGCGCGCGCCGGCCGGCTGGGCGCCGTCCAGGTACTTGCCGCTGAGCACCCCGGCGGCGATCGGCGCATAGGCCAGCAGGCCGCAGTCCTCGCGCAGCGCCACCTCGGCCAGACCGACCTCGAAACTGCGGTTGAGCAGGCTGTAGGGGTTCTGGATCGAGACCATGCGCGGGCCCCGGCCCTGTTCGGCCAGCTTCAGGAAGGTCATCGCGCCCCAGGCCGTCTCGTTCGACAGGCCGACGTGACGCACCTTGCCGGCGGCGACCAGGTCGGCCAGCACGCCCAGCGTCTCCTCCAGCGGCACGCTCTCCTCCTCGGCCGCCGGCCGGTAGCCGAGACGGCCGAAGGTGTTGGTGGCGCGGTCCGGCCAGTGAAGCTGGTAGAGGTCGACGTAGTCGGTCTTCAGCCGGCGCAGGCTGTCGTCGATCGCCCGCTCGATGTTGGCGCGGTCGAGCCGGCAGGCACCGTCGCGGATGTAGGGAAAGCGCGGCCCCGGCCCGACCACCTTGGTCGCCAGCACGATTTTGTCGCGGCACTTCCGGCTCTGCAGCCAGTTGCCGATGATCTCCTCGGTGCGGCCGTAGGTCTCGGCCGAGGGCGGCACCGGATACATCTCGGCCGCGTCGAAGAAGTTCACCCCCCGCTCGACCGCCAGGTCCATCTGAGCGAAGCCCTCGTCCTGGCTGTTCTGCGTGCCCCAGGTCATGGTGCCGAGGCAGACCGCGCTCACCTCGATGCCGCTGCGTCCGAGCGGACGGTATTCCATATGCTTTCCCCCCACCTGTTCGCTTGCCCGCGCCAGGGCGGTTTTTGCCCGACCGGCGGCCCCACCAAAGTGGGTCCACACGGTCGCAAACCGCCCTAGCCCTGAGCCGCCGCCTCGTCCGCGCGGGCCCGCTCGATCAGCGCCTCGACCTTGGGCAGGATGCGCTCGACGATCTCCGCCACCCCCTCGGCGTTGGGATGGATGCCGTCGGCCTGGTTCAGCGCCGGCACCGTCGCCACGCCCTCCAGAAAGAAGGGGTAGTAGACCGGGTCGTAGCGCTCGACCAGGCGCGGGAAGACGCTGTCGAACTCCTCGGCGTAGTCCTGGCCCAGATTGCGCGGCGCCAGCATGCCGGCCAGCAGCACCGGAATGCCGCGCGCCTCCAGCTCGGCGAGGATGGCGTCGAGGTTCGCGTAGGTGTTGGAGGGCTCGATCCCGCGCAGGCCGTCGTTGGCGCCGAGCACGACGATCGCGGCGTCCGGCGCTTCGGCCAGCGCCCAGTCCAGCCGCGCCAGGCCAGCCGCGGTGGTGTCGCCGGAGTTGCCGGCGTTGAGCACGCTGACCTCCTCGTAGCCCGCCGCCTTCAACCGCGCCTCGAGCTGCGCCGGGAAGGGCTCGCCGGCCGGCAGGCCGTAGCCGTGCACCAGGGAATCGCCGAAGGCGAGGATCTCCAGCGGCGCGGCGCGCGCGGCCGGGGCGAGGAGCGGGAGGAGCAGGACGAGTGTGGCGAGAAGACGCATGACGCCCCAAGAGTTAAGTGCGCGGCGCCGGCGATCAAGCGACTGATCGGCCGCGACCGCCAGCGCGTAGACTCCGCCAAGCCCGTCACGACGGCTTTCAATCCGCGCTGCGCCGCCCATATCGGGGGCGGGACCCGGCGTTGCACAGGACCCGGGCAGAACACCGGGCCGGCGCAAGACACGGGGCCCCCGCCGCGAAGGACACTGCATGACCGAGCCGATGATCACCCTGACGAACCTGGAGCTGACCTACGGCAACGAAGCCGGCCCCGTGGAGGTGCTGCGCGGCCTGAACCTGGAGGTCGGCCGCGGCGAGACCGTCTCCGTGGTCGGGCCCTCGGGCTCCGGCAAGTCGTCGATGATGATGGTGATGGCCGGCCTGGAGCGCGCCAGCGCCGGCCGCGTGGCGATCGACGGCACCGACCTCGGCGACCTGGACGAGGACCGGCTGGCGCGCTTTCGCGGCGAGCGAATCGGTATCGTCTTTCAGGACTTCCACCTGATCCCCACCATGTCGGCGCTGGAGAACGTCGCCGTGCCGCTGGAGCTGGCCGGCCGACGCGACGCCTTCGCGCAGGCGGCCGAGACCCTGCGCCAGGTCGGGCTCGGCCACCGCCTGACCCACTACCCGGGCCAACTCTCCGGCGGCGAGCAGCAGCGCGTCGCGCTGGCGCGGGCCTTCGCGGTGACACCGCGCCTGCTGCTGGCCGACGAGCCCACCGGCAACCTCGACGGCGCCACCGGCGAGACGGTGATCGAGCTGCTGTTCGACCTGGTCACCCAGAAGGACACCACCCTGGTGCTGATCACCCACGACCCGGCCCTGGCCGAGCGCTGCGGCCGGCGGGTGCAGCTCGCCGACGGGCGGATCGTCGACGACGGCCGCGGCGGCGGCGAAGCCGCCGGGCGGACCGCTCCCAAGGTCGCGGCGGGCGGCTGATCCGGCGATGGCGGCCTCCCCCTCCCCCACCGTCTCCGGTCCCAACGGCCCGCTGGCGCTGCGCCTGGCCCGGCGCGAGCTGCGCGGCGGGCTCAAGGGCTTTCGCATCTTCCTGGCCTGCCTGCTGCTCGGCGTCGCGGCGATCGCCGGCGTCGGCTCGCTCTCCTCGGCGATGCTGGACGGGCTGGCCGAGAACGGCCGGGCCCTGCTGGGCGGCGAGGTCGAGCTGCGGCTGATCCACCGCAAGGCCACGGCCGAAGAGCTGGGCTGGCTGCGCGACAACGCGGCGCGCCTGTCGCGCACCGCCGAGCTGCGCGCCATGGCGCGCAACGCCGAGACCCCCGACACCCGCCGCCTGGTCGAGCTGAAGGCGGTGGACGGGGCCTATCCGCTCTACGGCGAGGCCACCACCGACCAGGGCGTCGACCTCGACGCCGCGCTGGCCGCGCGCGACGGCGTCTGGGGCGCGCTGGTCGACGAAAGCCTGCTCTACCGCCTGGACCGGGAGGTCGGCGAGCGCATCGGCCTGGGCGAGCGGGTCTACGAGATCCGCGGCACGGTGGCGCGCGAGCCCGACCGCGCGGCGCGCGCCTTCACCCTGGGCCCGCGGGTGATGGTGGCCTTCGACTCCCTGGCGGGGACCGGGCTGGAGCAGCCCGGCGCGCTGATCTACTACCACTACCGCCTGGACCTGCCGGCGGGCGAGCGGCTGGAGTCCTGGCGCGCGCGGCTGAACGCGGCGCTGCCCGACGCCGGCTGGCGGGTGCGCGACCTGCAGAACGCCGCGCCCGGGCTGTCCCAGTCGGTGCAGCGTGTGGCGCTGTTCATGACCCTGGTGGGGCTGACGGCGCTGCTGGTCGGCGGCGTCGGGATCGCCAATGCCGTGCGCGCCTTCCTCGACGAAAAGCGGGCCACCATCGCCACGCTGAAGTGCCTGGGCGCGCCCGCCTTCCTGATCTTCCAGACCTACCTGGCGCAGGTGCTGGCGCTGGCCGCGCTGGGCATCCTGGCCGGCCTCGCGCTCGGCGCCGCCGTGCCGCTGGCCGCCGCGCCGCTGCTGGAGGCGCGGCTGGGCTTCGACTTCGCCGGCGGGCTCTACGCCGCGCCGCTGATCGAGGCGGCGGCCTTCGGCGTGCTGACCACCCTCGTCTTCTCGCTCTGGCCGCTGGCGCGCGCGCAGCAGATCCCCGCCGGCAGCCTGTTCCGCGACATGGTGCAGCGGGCCCGCGCCCTGCCGCCGGCCTGGGCCCTGGCCGCCCTGGCGGCGGCGGCGGCGGCCCTGGCCGCCCTGGCCATCCTGGGCGCCGAGGAGCGGCGCTTCGCCGCCGGCTTCGTCGCCGGCGCGGTGGCCGCGCTGATCGCCTTCCGCCTGGCCGCCCTGGGCGTGGTCTGGCTGGCCCGCCGTTTGCCGCGACCGCGCCACCCCGGCCTGCGCCTGGCGATCGCCAACCTGCACCGCCCCGGCGCGGCGACCGGCAACGTGGTCATGTCCCTGGGCCTGGGGCTGACCGTGCTGGTCGCCATCGCCCTGACCGAGGGCAACCTGCGCGGCCAGGTGCTGGAGGAGATGCCGGAGGAGGCGCCGGGCTTCTACTTCATCGACATCCAGCCCGAGCAGGTCGCGCCCTTCAAGGAGCTGGTGGGCGACTTCCCCGGCGTGGAGCGGGTCGAGTCGGTGCCGATGCTGCGCGGGCGGATCGTCGGCGTGAACGGTCAGCGCCCGGAGGAGATGCAGGTGCCCGAGGACATCCGCTGGGTGTTCCGGGGCGACCGCGGCCTGACCTGGGCGCGCGAGAAGCCGGCGCGCGAGACGGTGGTCGAGGGAAGCTGGTGGCCGGCCGACTACGACGGGCCGCCGCAGGTCTCGCTCTACAAGGAGATCTACGACGCCCTGGGGCTGGAGATCGGCGACACGCTGACGATCAACATCCTGGGCCGCGACGTCGAGGTGGAGATCGCCAACGTCCGCCCGATCGACTGGTCGGAGCTCACCATCAACTTCGTGATGATCTTCTCGCCCGGCCTGCTGGAGGCGGCGCCGCAGACCTCGATCGCCACGGTGCACCTGGCCCCCGACCAGGAGGCGGCGCTCGAGCGCGCGGTGACCGAGGCCTTCCCCAACATCTCCGCGATCCGGGTGAAGGAGGCGCTGGCCGGCTTCGCCGAGACGCTGCGCGACATCGCCACTGCCGTCAGCGCCACCGCCAGCGTCACCGTGCTGGCCGGCATCCTGGTGCTGGCCGGCGCCGTCGCCGCCGGCCACCACCGGCGGATCTACGACTCCGTGGTGCTGAAGGTGCTGGGCGCGACCCGCCGCGCGGTCGGCCAGGCCTTCCTGCTGGAGTACGGCCTGATGGGCCTGGTGACGGCCGCCATCGCGGCGGCGATCGGCACGGCGGCCGGCTGGGTCATCGTGACCCAGGTGATGGGGCTGGAGTTCAGCTTCCTGCCGCTGTCGGTGGCGCTGACCATGGTGCTGGCCGTGGCCGTGACCCTGCTGTTCGGCTTCGCCGGCACCTTCCGCGCCCTCTCGGTGAAGGCGGCGCCGCTGCTGCGCAACGAATAGTTTGCCCCGAAAGCCTGCGGAAATTATCGCAAGGCTCATGTGGGAATGAGTTGATTCGCCCGCGCGGATTCCCAATATCTATGCGCGAGGCAAACCACCACACCGTGACCCGGAGAGAGAGACACACAGATGGTGAACCCCGACCGTCGCTACATGACGCGGAGCCAGACCGAAGCGGCGCAGATCGACGAGGGTCTGCGCAGCTACATGCTGCGCGTCTACAACTACATGTCCCTCGGCGTGGCCTTCACCGGCGCCATCGCGATGCTGATCGCGATGAATCCGGCCGCCGTGCAGGCCCTGTCGGGCGGCCTCTTCTGGGTGCTGTTCATCGGCATCCTCGGGCTCGGCTGGTTCGCGCCGAAGATCATGATGACCAAGTCGGTCGGCGCCGCCCAGGCCTGCTTCTGGGCCTACGCCGGCCTCTGGGGCGCGCTGCTGGGGCCGATGTTCTACGCCTACCTGCAGGTCGACCCGATGTTGATCCCGCAGGCCTTCTTCATCACCGCGGGCACCTTCGCGGGCATGAGCCTGTTCGGCTACACGACCAAGCGCAACCTCGGGCCGATGGGGGCCTTCCTGACCATGGCGGTGATCGGCCTGCTGATCGCGCTGCTGGTCAACGCCTTCCTGGTCCAGTCCAGCGGCTTCGGCCTGCTGCTGTCCTTCGGCGTGGTCCTGGTGTTCGCCGGGCTGACCGCCTACGAGACGCAGATGATCAAGAACATGTACTTCGAGTCCGACGGCGCGGAGGTCACCACGCGCAAGTCGATCTTCGGCGCCTTCATGCTCTACGGGGCCTTCGTGACCCTGTTCATCTACATTCTCAACATCCTGGCCATGCTGCGCGGCGAGTAGCGCCGCACAACTGGCGAGAGATCGCGACGGCCAAGGGGCCCGGGAGAGACACTCTCCCGGGCCTTCTTGCGTGCGGGCCGGCCCGCATCGGCTTCACAACGCCGCGGCGCGGAACGGACGACAGCCCCCGGTCGTTTGCCCGCATGCAAGCCGAAGGTCCCACCACCGAGGCCGGACCTTCACCAGCCCCCTCCGTCCCGGGGCGGCCGGCGTGCGGCGTTCGCGGGTCGATGCCGCACAGCCCGGCGTCCGGGGCCCCAGTCGAAGGAGACGGACCCATGGCCGCTTCCTCGATGACCGCTCTCTCCGCAGCCCGCAGCCGCCGCGCGCTGGCCGCGCTGGCCGTCGCGCTGGCCGTCGTGCTGGCGCTCGGCCTCGCCCAGCCCGCGACGGCCCCCGAGGCGGCCGCCCAGGCCGCGCCCCGGGATACGGTGGAGCGCAAGCTGGCGGAATTCGGCATCGCCCAAGGCCAGGTGCGCAGCATCGAGATGATCGCACAGAAGAACAGCAGCGGCGGCGCCCGCGGCCATGTCCGAGGCTACGCCGGCTGGGTGCGGGTCGCCGGCTGCGACGGCTTCGTCGTGATCAACACCAGCCGCACCGGGGGCTTCGACGACGCCTACACCACCGGCGGCTGCGCCGTCACCGGCCTACCGCGCTACTGATCGGCCGCGCTACGGAGCTGGCGCGCTACCAATCGCCGCCGTCGCCCGGAGACGGCGCCTGCGGGTCCGTCGCGGTCCCGCCGACCTCGCGGCGCTGGGACAGCACGAAGATCACCAGGGCGGCGACGGCCAGCACGAACCAGGTGATGGCGTACTGCAGGTGGTCGTTCTTCTGTTCGACCACCGTCTGGCCGCCGATCGGATAGCGCCCGGCGTGCTGGTCGGGGACGGCGGCGAGGTAGAGCCCGGTGACCGGTCGCTCCAGGCCGGCCGCCTCGGCCATGGCCGGCAGGTCCATCCACAGCCACTCGTTCTCGGCCGGGTCGTTGGCGGGCCGGGCAAAGGCACGACCCTGCCAGCCGCCCTGGCGGGCGAGCCCGACCAGGGTGACGATGCCCTCGGGCCGCCCCGCGGCGCGTCGTGCCGGGTCCGCCGCGGCATCCGGCACCCAGCCGCGGTTGACCAGAAGGCTGCGGCCGTCGGACAGCCGCAGCGGGGTGATCAGGTGGCGCCCGGGCGTGCCGCGATAGGTGCGCGCGACCCGATGCAGCTCGCGCTCGTGCAGCCAGCGGCCGGTGACGCGGACGCGGCGGTATTCCGCGGCAACCGGGTTGGCCAGCGCCTCGGTCAGGGTGATCGGCGGCGCCGTGGTGCGCTGCTCCAGGTCGGCGATCAGCGCGGTCTTCCAGGCCAGGCGGTCGAGCTGCCAGAAGCCGAGACCGAGCAGCACCGCCACCATCACCAGCGTCAGCAGGCTGGGCCAGAGGCGCGGCCGGAAGACGCGCCGGGGGCCAGGCGAGTGGGGGGCAGGCGAGTGGGGGGCAGGCGACTGGCTGGTGGTCGACTGGCTGGCGGCGGGCGGCGGTGTCGCGGGACGATCGGGCATGCGGGCGTCAATCGTAGCTGGTCTGGCCGCTGTCGCTGGCCCGGTGGCGGAACTGCAGCGCGATCAGCGTGGCCTTGAAGGGCCGCAGCAGCGCCAGGGTGAGGCCGAGGATAGCCGCCGGCCAGAGCGCCACATGAACCCAGTAGGGCGGCGCAAGGGCGACCTCCAGCCAGAGGGCCAGGGGCACCACCAGCGCGCCCAGCACGAAGATGATGAAGACCGCCGGGCCGTCGCCGCTGTCCGCCTTGGCCAGGTCGGCGCCGCAGACCGCGCAGCGCGGCGCCACGGTCAGAAACCCCTCGAACAGCCGCCCCCGGCCGCAGCGCGGGCAGCGGCAGGCCGGACCGGCCACCCAGGGCGAGACCCGCGGATAGCGGGTCTGCGGCGCCGGGCGGCCGTCCGTCACGGCGCGCCTTGACGTCGGCTCGCGCCCACGCCGCTCACATCAGGACCGGGCCGGCGCCCCACCAGTAGATGGAGACGAAGAGGAACAGCCAGACCACGTCGACGAAGTGCCAGTACCAGGCCGCCGCCTCGAAGCCGAAGTGGTGGTCGCTGGTGAAGTGGCCCTTGTAGGCACGGAACCAGCAGACCGCCAGGAACAGCGTGCCGACGATCACGTGGAAGCCGTGGAAGCCGGTCGCCATGAAGAAGGCGCCGGTGTAGACCGAGTCGCTGAAGCCGAAGGGCGCGTGGCTGTACTCGTAGGCCTGCAGCGCGGTGAACAGCAGCCCCAGGATCACGGTCAGTCCGAGCCCCTGCAGCATGCCCTTGCGGTCGCCCTCGCGCAGGGCGTGGTGCGCCCAGGTCACTGTGCAGCCGGACAGCAGCAGGATCAGCGTGTTCATGAAGGGCAGCGAGAAGGGATCGAAGGTGACCAGCCCCTCCGGCGGCCAGACCCCGCCCAGCGCCTCGGCGCGCGCCACCTGCTTGGCCTCGTTCGGGAACAGCGCCGGGTCGAAGTAGGCCCAGAAGAAGGCGACGAAGAACATCACCTCCGAGGCGATGAACAGCAGCATGCCGTAGCGCAGGCCGATCTGCACCACCGGGGTGTGCAGCTTGCGGAAGGTCGCCTCGATGATCACCTCGCGCCACCAGCCGGCCATGGTGACCAGCACCATCAGCACGCCGAGCGGCAGCATCCAGGCGGCCATGTCGTGCATGTAGAGCACCAGGCCGAGCGCGAGGACGCCACCGGACAGGGCCCCGATCAGCGGCCAGGGGCTGGGATCGACCAGGTGGTAGGGATGGTTCGGCTTGGCGTGATCGCTCATTTTCGTTTCTCTCGTTTCCCGCCGGCCCACGGGCCGGTCCCCTCTCGTCTCGTCGGCTGGCGTGATCTGCGCCCCTGGGTCCGCCGGGCGCGCCCGGCGGCTGCGCAGCCTCACGCCACCGCCATGATCCAGGGCAGGTTTCCCCGTGACCGGCGGAGCCATGCTGCGGCTCCGAACGATCACGCCCTGCTCTAGGTCTGCCGCAAAAGCGCCCCGGCGTGCAAGTCCGCCGCCGGGCCGCCGCCGCGGCCTACTCCCCGGCCAGCGCCGCGGCCTGCGGGCGCGCCGCCGGACCGGCCGCGCCGATCTGCTCCTCTTGCTCCAACTGCTCCTCCCAATCGTCGAGATCGCGGAAGAAGGTGTAGGACAGGGTGATGGTGGTGACGTCGGCGGTGGCCGGGTCCTCCTCGATCGCGGGATCGATGAAGAAGCTCACGCCCATGCGCGTCGACTCGCCGGCGGCGAGCGTCTGCTCGTCGAAGCAGAAGCACTGCACCTTGTTGAAGTACTGCCCGGCCTTGGGCGGCGTCACGTTGAAGACCGCCGTGCCGATGGTCGGCCGCGCCGCCCGGTTTTCGGCATTGTAGAAGACCAGCCCCGGCACGCCGGGACGGATCGTCACCTTGCGCTCCTCCGGCCCGAAGCTCCAGGGCAGGCGCTCGTCGACCAGCGCGTCGAAGCGCACGGTGATGCTGCGCTCGCCGGTCTGCTCGGGCAGCGCGTCGGCGATCTGGGTGGTGCCGCCGAAGCCGGTGACGCGGCAGAAGAGGTCGTAGAGCGGCACCGCGGCGAAGGACAGGCCGACCATGCCGAAGACGATGCTCAGCAGGACCACCGCGACCCTGGCATTCTTGCCCTGCGACTTGCGTGTCTCGCTCATTTCCGCCTCCTAGCCGCCCATGCGGACGATGGACACGATGTAGACGATCACGATGAAGGCCAGCAGCGCGGCCAGCAGCGCCAGGTTCTTGCCCCGCTTCTTGCGGTGGATGTCGCTGTCGCCGGGACGGCGGCGCTCCTCCTTCGGGCTCACGGGCCTCAGCCTCCCAGACCGAGCAGCGGCGCCAGCGACGCGGACAGGCCGGGCGCACGGTCGAGCATCATCAGCGCGAAGAGGCCGAACAGGTAGGTCAGCGAGAAGCGGAACATGCGCTTGGCCGGCGCGTGATCGCCGCCCGCAGCGGCCGGCGCGCGCAGCACCCGCAGGGCATGGCCGACGAACAGCAGGCCGAGCACCACCGCGGCGGCGCCGTAGAGCCAGCCGGTCACGCCCAGCACCGCCGGCAGCGGCGCCAGGGGCAGCAGCAGCAGGGTGTAGAGCAGCATCTGGCGCTTGGTCGCCGCCTTGCCGGCGACCACTGGCAGCATCGGCACGCCGACCTTGGCGTAGTCGGCGCAGCGGTAGAGCGACAGCGCCCAGAAGTGCGGCGGCGTCCACATGAAGATCAGCGCGAAGAGCAGGATCGAGCCGAGGTCGACCGAGCCGGTCACCGCCGCCCAGCCGATCATCGGCGGGAAGGCGCCGGCGGCGCCGCCGATCACGATGTTCTGCGGCGTGCGCCGCTTCAGCCAGACGGTGTAGACGAAGACGTAGAAGAGGGTGGCCAACGCCAGCAGCGCGGCGGCGGTCCAGTTGACCGCCAGCCCCATCAGCATGACCGAGAAGACGCTCAGCACCACGCCGAAGGCCAGCGCCTCGCTCGGCTCGACCCGGCCGGCGGGGATCGGCCGGCGCTTGGTGCGCGCCATGACCGCGTCGATGTCGCGGTCGTACCACATGTTGATCGCCCCGGCCGCGCCGGCCGAGACCGCGATGCAGAGCACGGCGACGGCGGCCAGCACCGGGTGCAGGCTGCCCGGCGCCAGATAGAGGCCGGCCACGCCGCTGAAGACCACCAGGGTCATTACCCGCGGCTTGAGCAGGGCCCAGTAGTCGCGCGCCTGCTGCAGGTCCGTCAGGGCACCGCGCAGGCCCGGCTGATAGATGCTGTCGCTCACGAGGTCAAACCCTGCTCGACCATGACGGCTGCGGCTTTCTCAAGGCCCCCGCCCGCCGCCGGGCGATCCGGCGGCGGGCGGCGACGTCGTTGCCCCTTCGGCCCCTGGCCGCCTAGCGGATGCGCGGCAGGGTCTCGAAGGTGTGGAACGGCGGCGGCGAGGACACGGTCCACTCCAGGGTGGTGGCGCCTTCGCCCCAGTAGTTCTCGCCCACCTTGCGGCCGCTCATCAGCACCCAGGCCAGCAGGCCGATGAAGAACAGCGTCGAGGCGAAGGCGATGTAGGAGCCGATCGACGAGACGTAGTTCCACAGCGCGAAGGCGTCGGGGTAGTCGATGTAGCGGCGCGGCATGCCCTGCAGCCCCAGGAAGTGCTGCGGGAAGAAGATCAGGTTCACGCCGATGAAGGTGGTCCAGAAGTGCAGCTTGCCGGCCCACTCGGGGTAGGTGCGCCCGCTCATCTTGCCGATCCAGTAGTAGATGCCGGCGAAGATGGCGAAGACGGCGCCCAGGCTGAGCACGTAGTGGAAGTGGGCGACCACGTAGTAGGTGTCGTGCAGCACCGTGTCGGCGCCGGCATTGGCCAGCACCACGCCGGTCACGCCGCCCAGGGTGAACAGGAAGATGAAGCCGATCGCCCAGAGCATCGGCGTCTTGAACTCGATCGAGCCGCCCCACATGGTCGCGATCCAGCTAAAGATCTTGATGCCGGTGGGCACCGCGATGATCAGCGTCGCGATGGTGAAGTAGGCCTTGGTGTTCACGTCCAGGCCGACGGTGAACATGTGGTGCGCCCAGACCACGAAGCCGACCACGCCGATCGCCACCATGGCGTAGGCCATGCCCAGGTAGCCGAACACCGGCTTCTTCGAGAAGGTCGAGACGATGTGGCTGACGATCCCGAAGGCCGGCAGGATCATGATGTAGACCTCGGGGTGCCCGAAGAACCAGAAGAGGTGCTGGAACAGGATCGGGTCGCCGCCGCCCTCGGGGTTGAAGAAGTTGGTCCCGAAGTTGCGGTCGGTCAGCAGCATGGTGATGGCGCCGCCCAGCACCGGCACGGCCAGCAGCAGCAGGAAGGCGGTCACCAGCATCGCCCAGACGAACAGCGGCATGCGGTGCAGGCTCATGCCCGGCGCGCGCATGTTGAAGATCGTGGTGATGAAGTTGATCGCGCCGAGGATCGAGCTGGCGCCCGCCAGGTGCAGCGCGAAGATCGCCATGTCCACCGACGGCCCGGGATGGCCGAGCGAGGAGGACAGCGGCGGGTAGATCGTCCAGCCCGTGCCCGCGCCGGTGCCCACGAAGGCCGAGCCCAGCAGCAGCAGGAAGGCCGGCACCAGCAGCCAGAAGCTGATGTTGTTCATGCGCGGGAAGGCCATGTCCGGCGCGCCGATCATCAGCGGCACGAACCAGTTGCCGAAACCGCCGATCAACGCCGGCATGACCACGAAGAAAACCATGATCAACCCGTGCGCGGAGATGATCACGTTCCACATCTGGCCCGGGTCGGCCGACAGCAGGTTGAAGTACTGCACGCCCGGCTCCTGCAGTTCCATGCGCATGAGCACGGAGAAGGCGCCGCCGATCAGGCCGGCGATCACCGAGAAGACCAGGTAGAGGGTGCCGATGTCCTTGTGGTTGGTGGAGCAGAACCACCGAACGAAGAAGCCCGGCTTGTGATCGTGGTGATCGTGGGCGTGCGCTTCGCTGTGAGCCATGGATCTTTCCTCGAGCCGTCGATTACTGACGCGTTCTTGTCGTTGTCGTGCGGCCGCGGGCACAGCCGCGCGGCGGCTACTCGACCGCCGCGGCGATCTGGTTGCGGGCGGGCGCGGGCGCGGCGGCGAACTCGTCCTGCGCCTCGGCGACCCAGGCGTCGAACTCCTCCTGCGAGACCACCTTGACCATGATCGGCATGTAGGCGTGGGCGGTGCCGCAGAGCTCGGAGCACTGGCCGTAGTAGGTGCCCTCCTCCTGCACGTTCACCCAGGTCTCGTTCAGACGCCCCGGCACGGCGTCGGTCTTGATGCCGAAGGCCGGCACGGCGAAGGAGTGCAGCACGTCGCCGGCGGTGACCAGGATGCGCACGGTGGTGTCGACCGGGATGACCACCGCCTGATCAGTCGCCAGCAGGCGCGGCTTGCCGGCGGCGGCGGCATCCTCGTCCTGCAGCATGAAGGCGTCGAACGCGAAGTTGCCGTGGTCGGGATACTCGTAGCTCCAGTACCACTGCTTGCCGATCGCCTTGATCGTCATGTCCGCCTCGGGGACCACGTCCTGGGCGTAGAGCAGCTTCATCGAGGGGATCGCGATGACCACCAGGATCATCACCGGCACCGCCGTCCAGATCACCTCGATCAGGGTGTTGTGCGTGGTCTTCGAGGGCGTCGGGTTGGCCGCGGCGCGGAAGCGGAACATGACGTAGACCAGCAGGGCCAGCACGAACACGCAGATCAGGGTGATGATCACCAGCAGCATGTTGTGGAAGTCGTGGATCTGCTCCTTGACCGGCGTCGCGCCGGCCTGCAGCCCGAGACCGCCCGGCACCGGCTGGCCCAGCATCTCCTGCGCGCGCGCCGTGCCGGCCGCGAAGAGCCCCAGCAGCAGGGCGCCCAGGGCGCCGGCCTTGTTCGTCAGCTTCGTCATCGTCCGTGTCTCGACCCTCTTGGCTCGGCCCCCGGCCGCGAGATCGGCAGGCGCCGGCGCTTTCTGTCCCCTCTTGGTCCGGGGGCGAAGGAACGGCAGTGCGTCGCGTTCGCACTCGCAGCCGCCCGGACGCGGCGGAACCTAGACCAAGCGCAGCAGCGCAACAAGGCGTTCCTGATGCGGCATACTGGCCCGGCAGGCGAAATTCCGCCTGACTGCTTGCATACCGACGAACGCGCCTTGCGGGAAGCCAGATTCGCTTGCGGCAATTCGACGCAAGCCCTTGGTGCGCTTCGCGAAAGCCGGTCGCGGCCCGAACCGGCCAGCCCGTTCAGGTCCGCCGGTCGCCCCGGCGCAGGGCGCGCTTGACCCGGCGCATGCCGAACCAGATCAGGCCGACCACGAGCGGGATCGACAGGGCGGTGATCTGGTTCGGCGTCAGCGGCAGCCCGAAGGACTCGCCGCCCTCGGCGAGGTATTTGACCAGGCTGACCAGGTAGTAGCTGATCGCCGCCACCGAGAGGCCCTCGACCGTCTCCTGCAGGCGGAGCTGCAGCTTGGCCCGGCGGTTCATCGACTCCAGCAGGTCGCGGTTCTGCGCCTCCAGGGTGACGTCGACGCGGGTGCGCAGGAGCTGCCCGGCGCGCGCGACCCGGCGCGAGAGCGTGTCGAGCCGGTCCTGGGTCGATTCGCAGGTCCGCATGGCCGGGCTGAGGCGGCGGTCCATGAACTCCTGGATCGTCTGGAAGCCCTCGATGCGCTCCTCGCGCAGCTCCTGGATGCGGCGCTGCACCAGGGCGTAGTAGGCGCGCGCGGCGGAAAAGCGGTAGTTGGTCTCGGCCGAGATCCGCTCGATCCCGGCGGAGACGTCGGTCAGCTCGCCGAGCAGGCGCTGCTCGTCCTCCAGCCGCGCGCAATCGGTCATCTCGTCGATGATGCCGCGCAGGCGCTCGCCCAGGCGCGAGAGCTCGCCGCCGTGGCGGCGGGCCAGCGGCAGCGCCAGCAGCGCCATCATGCGATAGGTCTCCACCTCGCAGAGACGCTGCACGAGTCGCCCCGCCTGGCGCGGCCGCAGGCCGACGTCGCGGATCAGCGCCCGGCCGAAGCCGTCGGCGCCGACCCAGAAGTTCATCCAGGCCATGGCCGAGCCGCCGGAGACGGCCGAGCCGGCGTAGTTCTCGATCTGCATCAGCTCGCCGATGCTGTCGGGATCGGTCTCCAGCCTGGGCGCGTCACGCGCCTCCAGCTCAAGGTGCAGGCCGACCAGCAACTCGCCGGGCAACCGCTGCACCCAGTCGCGCGGCACCCGCTCGATCACCGGGTGGGCGAAGCGGTCGACCTTGCCGTCGTCGCGCAGAGGCGCCGCCTCGCGGGCGTAGAAGGCATAGGTGGAGAACTCCGTGTGCCGCTCCCAACGCAGCCGGAAGGGCCCCAGGTCGACCAGGTGGAAGTTGGCGGTGTCGCCCGGCGGCGGCTTGCCGTAGCGCTGGCAGAGTGCGGCGACGTGGGCGCGTTCGCCCTCCAGCCCGCCCTCGCCGGTCATCAGGGCGATGTGGGTGACCCGCTCGCTCGGCTGCAGATGCGCGAAAGGGCGCGCATGCACCTCGCGCGTCAACTCTTCGCGCAGTCGATGTTCGCTGAGGCCCAAGGGCATCGGCCGGCAGTCCCCCTCTCGTCTCTGGCCGGGCGCTGCGGCGGGTGTCCCGGCGTCCCCGGACCGCCCCCGCGCGGAGCCGCCCCCTGCATTCGCGCCCGCAAGCCTCTACATTAGCAGGCGACGCGACCGAATGCCTCAAAGCGATAGGAGCCGAGCAGAGCCGCCATGACCCACCTGGCCGATACCGACGAGCTGTTCTACGCCCGCGCCGGCCTCGACCGCGCCAAGCTCGAGCGCATCGTGGACGACGCCCTGGCCCGGGCCGACGACGGCGAACTCTTTCTGGAGTACCGCCAGTCGGAGGCGCTGGCCTTCGACGACGGGCGCCTGAAGTCGGCCAGCTTCGACACCGACCAGGGCTTCGGCCTGCGCGCGGTGGCCGGCGAGGCGGCCGGCTACGCCCACGCCAGCGAGCTGACCGACGCCGCCGTGCAGCGCGCCGGCGAGACGGTCAAGACGGTGCAGGCCGGCTACGGCGGCACCATGGCGGCGGCGCCGAGCAACACCAACCGGCAGCTCTACACCCCGGACAACCCGCTGGGCGCGCTGGCCTTCGAGGCCAAGGTCAAGCTGCTGAGCGAAATCGACGCCTACGTCCGCGCCAGGGACCCGCGGGTGCGCCAGGCCACGGTCTCGCTCGCCGGCTCCTGGCAGGCGGTGCAGATCCTGCGTGCCGGCGGCGAGCGCCGAGCCGACATCCGCCCGCTGGTCCGCCTCAACGTCTCGGTCGTGCTGGAGCAGGACGGCCGGCTGGAGACCGGGTCCTACGGCACCGGCGGACGGGTCGGCTACGACGGCCTGATCACGCCGGAAAGCTGGCAGGCGGCGGCCGACGAGGCGCTGCGCCAGGCCGAGGTCAACCTCGGCTCGGTCGACGCGCCGGCCGGCGAGATGCCGGTGCTGCTCGGCGCCGGCTGGCCGGGCATCCTGCTGCACGAGGCGGTCGGCCACGGCCTGGAGGGCGACTTCAACCGCAAGAAGACCTCGGCCTTCGCCGGGCTGCTGGGCGAACAGGTCGCCGCCCCCGGCGTCACGGTGATCGACGACGGCACCCTGCCCGACCGCCGCGGCTCGCTGACCGTCGACGACGAGGGCACGCCCAGCGAGCGCACGGTGCTGATCGAGGACGGCCGGCTGGTCGGCTACATGCAGGACCGCCAGAACGCCCGCCTGATGGGCATGCCCCCGACCGGCAACGGGCGACGCCAGTCCTACGCCCACAACCCCATGCCGCGCATGACCAACACGGTTATGCTGGGCGGCGACAAGGACCCGCAGGAGATGCTGGCCGGCGTCAAGAAGGGGCTCTACGCCGTGTCCTTCGGCGGCGGCCAGGTCGACATCACCAGCGGCAAGTTCACCTTCTCCTGCACCGAGGCCTACCTGATCGAGGACGGCAGGATCGGCCCGGCGGTCAAGGGCGCGACGCTGATCGGCAACGGCCCCGAGACCATGAAGAAGGTCGCCATGGTCGGCAACGACATGGCGCTGGACCCGGGCATCGGCACCTGCGGCAAGGACGGCCAGGGCGTGCCGGTCGGCGTCGGCCAGCCCTCCCTGCTGGTCTCCGCCATCACCGTCGGCGGCACCGCCTGAGCCGCCGCAACGGCGGCGACCTGGCCGTGCGGCGGCCTACCCCTGCGGCGGCGGGAGGCGGCGCGCGTCGGCGAAGACCAGCACCTCCAGCGGCGCGCGGCGGCCGCGCAGCGCCACCTCGCGGCGCTCGGCGTCGGCGAGCGGCGACGCGTCCGGCGCCAGCCCGGCGGCGGCCACCGCCTCGGCGGAAACCACGAGCTGGGCGGCGAAGTCCTTGCTCGCCTGCTCCAGGCGGCTGGCGGTGTTCACCGTGTCGCCCACGGCGGTCAGCGAGGTGGCCTGGCCCCAGCCCATCTCGCCGACGATCGCCGGGCCCAGATGGATGCCGATGCCGATGCGCAGGGGCACCGGCAACTCGCTGCCGAACGCCCGCTCGACCTCGTCCAGCCCCTCGGCCATCGCCCGCGCCGCCGCCAGGGCGCGGCGCGCCGCGTCCTGGCGGGCCTGCGGACCGCCGCCCCGCGTCTCGGCGCCGAACAGGGCCATGATGCCGTCGCCGATGAACTTGTCGACCCGCCCGCCAGCCTGCTCGACCGCCTCGCCGGTGGTGCGGAAGTAGCGGTTGAGCAGGAAGACCACGTCGTAGGGCAGACGCGACTCGGCCAGCCGCGTGAAGTCGCGCAGGTCGGCAAAGAGCACCGCCACCTCGCGCTCCTCGCCCTGCAGGTAGCCGGGGCGCGCCCGCGCCTCGCGCGCGGTGACGCCGGGCGGCAGCAGCGGCTCCACCGCCAGGTCCTCGCCCGGCCGGGTCTGACAGGCCAGGCGCACGTTGGGCGGCGCCCCGACCCGCTGCAGCACCCGCGCCTCCTCCGCGCTCGGCGGCGGCAGCGCGGCCAGACCGGCGCCGATGCGCACCCGACAGGTCGAGCAGCGCCCGCGTCCGCCGCACAGCGAGGCATGCGGGATGCCGGCCTCGCGGCTGGCCTCCAAGATCGTGGTGCCGCGCGGCACCCGCACGCGCCGCCCCCCGGGATAGCTCAGCACCACCACGCCGCGGCGATGCTCGAACAGGCGCCGCAGGCCGCGGGCCGCCAGGGTCGCCAGCAGCAGCCCGCCGTAGCCGAGCAGCAGCCAGCGCTCCGCCGCGCCGGTGAAGGCCAGGCGCTGCGGGTCGGTCAACTGCGCCACCAGCGCCTCGGTGAAGGGCGGCTCGCCGCGCGCGTGGAGACCCCGCGCCCAGCGCCCCGCCATCCAGGCGCCGGCCAGCGCCAGGGTCGGCAACAGCAGCGCGCCGGCGAAGAGCCAGGGCCGCCAGCGCCCGAACCAGGGCTTGAAGCGCAGCCAGAGATAGATCCCCAGACAGCCGTGCGCCCAGACCGCCAGCAGCGCGGCGAGCTGGCGCAGACCGGTGGCCGGCGAGAGCTCGAAGTAGATCAGCAGCACCGCCGGATAGCCGATCTGCGTGTCGAAGGCGGTGGCCACGCCGCGCGTGCCGGCCAGGTGCAGCGCTAGCAGCGGCACGATGGCCAGACCGAGCAGAAGCTGCCAGGTCTCGCCGGGCTTGAGGAGGAAGTCGCGACGCAGATAGAGCGCCCAGAGCGCCAGCGCGGCATGCAGCCCGAAGGCGCCGTAGAGCAGCGTCAGACCCGGCGGGCCGGTCCAGACGAAGCGCTGCACCTCCAGCACCGCCTGCAGGGCCGGCAGGGAGATCAGGCCGGCCGCGTGGTTGAGCAGGTGCGTGGTGACATAGGCAAAGAGCAGCAGACCGGAAGCGAGGCGGGCGCGGCGGATCAGGGAAGCGCTGGGCATGCCGGGCGGCGGCTCTTCGGATCGGTGGACGCGGCTCCGCGCTGTGCGGGGCACCGGCGGCAAGGATAGGGGCATCCCCGCCTTTGTGCGACGCGAAAGCCACCTATATTCTGCCCGGCCCGCTTTCCTGTGCAGCCCGCCCTCCAGAGTCTCCTCCGCCGATGCCCCCATCCGCGCCCCCATCCGCGTCCCCGCCCCTGTCCCCGCCCCTGCCCCTGCCGGCCGAGGAGCGCCAACGCCGCCGGCTGCTGCTGCGCGCGGCCGGCCGCAGCCTGATGGACGACACGCTGGCCAGTCCCTGCGTGTCGATCTGCCAGGTCGACGGAGAGAGCGGCCTGTGCATCGGCTGCAGCCGGTCGGTCGGCGAGATCACCGACTGGGCGCTGCTCACCGCGCCGGAAAAGCAGCGCGTGCTCGCCGAGCTGCCGCAGCGTGCGCCGCGCCCCGGCCGGTCCGCTCCGAGGGGGAATTCGCCCGCCAAACGGGTGGATTGAGACTCGCCGCCCCGCGCGCCGGCGTCCTATCCTGCCGAGGCGCTTCGCGGAACCGGCCTTTGCGGCGCGGCCGCCCGGTTTCCTGCGCCTTCGCGAGGGGTCGGGAGCGATGACCCCTCAGACAGACTTGAGGGGGAGAATCCGCATGCAGCTCACGTTTCTTCGCGCGGTGGTCGCCGCCGGCGCGATGACCACCCTGACCGGCTGCGCCGGCCTGATGCTGGGCGACGCCCAGGACATCGAGCCGGCGGGCACGCCGTTCCAGAACGCCCTCTACGGCGGTTACGTCGACCTGGCGATGGCCGAGTACGACGAGGGCGACTACAGCGATTCCGACTTCTTCTCAGGCAAGGCCATGGCCGCCGCCGGCGGCCAGACGCCGGCCCCGCAGCCGCTGGCCGAACGCCGTCTGCCGGCCGGCACCGAGGGCGAGCTGGCCGCCGCCCGGGCGCGCCTGGTCGCCGCGCTCGACGGCCCTGCGCGCAGCGACCAGCCGGACCTGGCCGCCGAGGCGCAGACCGCCTTCGACTGCTGGTTGCAGGAGCAGGAGGAGAACTACCAGCCGGACCACATCGCCGCCTGCCGCGAAGCCTTCGCGGCGGCGATGGCGCAGTTGACTCCGGCCCAGCCCATGGCCTTCGAGCCGCGTGACTTCACGGTCTACTTCGCCACCGACTCCGCCGCGCTGACCGGCTCGGCGCGGGAAATGGTGCGCCAGGCGGCGGACGTCGCGAAGGCCAACCCGGGCACCCGGATCGAGGTGGTCGGCCATACCGACACGACCGGCAGCGCGGCCTACAACGCCGGCCTGTCCGAGGCGCGCGCCACGACGGTCAAGCAGGCGCTGATGGAGCTGGGCCTGGCCGGCGGCCGCGTGGTGGTGGACGCCACCGGCGAGCGGGACCTGGCCGAGGCGACGCCGGACGACACCGACAACCGGCTGAACCGTCGGGTGACCCTCACCATCACCCGATAGCCGCCGCCGGCGCGCAGCCGCCAGACGGCATCGGCGCGATGAACCGAGGGGCCGCCGGGTGACCGGCGGCCCCTTCGCGTGTGCGGGGGCGGCCGGCGCCGAGCGGGCGATGCGAAAGCGCGCGGCCTCTTCCCGGCGCCGCGCGCTTGTGGCAGAGGGAAGGCCGACACGCGCCCACCGCCATCTCTGCGGCGCGCGCCCGAAGACACCGCGAACAGGGGAGACACGGCCCATGCAGTACCTCCACTCCATGGTGCGCATCAGCGACATCGACGAATCCCTCGACTTCTTCTGCAACAAGCTGGGCCTGGTCGAGGTCGAGCGGATGGACAACGAGAAGGGCCGCTTCACCCTGATCTTCCTGGCCGCGCCCGAGGACGTCGAGCGGGCCAAGTCGCCGCAACGCGCCCCGATGGTCGAGCTGACCTACAACTGGGACCCGGAGAGCTACGACGGGGGGCGCAACTTCGGCCACCTGGCCTACCGGGTCGACGACATCTATGCCGCCTGCCAGCGGCTGGCCGACGGCGGCGTGACGATCAACCGCCCGCCGCGCGACGGCCGCATGGCCTTCGTGCGCTCGCCCGACGGCATCTCGATCGAGCTGCTCCAGCGCGGCGAGCCCTTGCCGCCGCGGGAGCCCTGGGCCTCGATGGAGAACAGCGGCACCTGGTGAGGCGCGGCCGGAGCGGCGGGCGCCCCGGCGTCGCCCGCCCGTCAGGCCGGGCCGAGGAAGTCCTCCAGCGCGAAGAAGGCGTTCTCCACCGGCTCGGCCATCAACTCCGGCGCCTCGCGCGGGTCTCTGAAGGTCAGCGGCTGCAGCTCCGCCGTGGAGGAGATGATGTAGCGCGGCACCCCCGCCTCGTCGCTGAGCGGCAGCCGCACCACCTCGACGAGGCTCTCGCGGCCCGAGGGAAAGCGGTCCTTCACCGTGGTGATCTGCACGCAGGGCTCGTCGAGAATGCGGTTCATGGCGGCGACGACGCTGGCCTTGAAGGCCCGGGAGAAGAGCGCGACGATGTTGGCGCCGGTGGGATCGACCCCGATCCGCGTGGTCACCCGAGTCCCGACCACCCGGACCCGGAAATGGTCCGGCGCGATCCGCTCGTAGATCAGCAGATCGGGCAGGATCTGGGGTATCTCCGTCGGGTCGATCACCGCCTTGCGCGGCGGTCCCTGCCCGTCGCATTTGGAGCGCCAATAGACCAGCATCTGCCGGTTGACCGCGTGCAGCGAAGGCAGCTCGGCCGCACCGCTCCGCAGGCGCTCTCTATCGGGTTCTGTCATCGCGCCCCCAGTCCGCTCCGCCGCCCCCCAAGTCCGCGTCCCAAGTCCGCGTCCCAAGTCCGCGCCCCACGGCGCCATCCGCCGGCCGGGCCGCGTCCCGCGTTCGGGCAGGATAGCGAAATTACGACCGCTCCGCTAACAAGCCCTTAGCGCCGCACGCTGAGGGCGACGCGGCGCGAGGGCGGAAACGGGCGGCCCGGCGGCCTCGCCGCCGGGGGATCGCGTCCGGGGGATCGCGTCTGGGGGATCGCGTCTGGGGAAGCGCGTCTGGGGGGACAGCGTCTGGAGGCGGCGTCCGGTAGCGCCGCGCCGCGGCGCTCCGGCTCGCCAGGTCAGCCGCCGGCGCACTCGCGCCGATGCGCCTCGGCAAACTCCGCCATGCTCTTGAACATCACGTCGTAGGCGGGCATCTCGCCGGGATCGCGGGTGGCGCCGAAGCCCTGCTTGTCGTGACGGCGGTAGATCCAGCAGTTGGCCAGGCCCATGCGGTTGGCCGGCTGATGGTCGTGGAACATGCTCTCCGCCGTGTGCAGGATCTCCGACTTGGCGATGCCGCGCCGGCCGAGCTGTTCGATCATGTATTCGAAGTTGCCGAGGGACGGCTTGTAGGCGCCCATGTCCTCCGCCGTGTAGACGGCGTCGAAGGCGACACCCAGCTTCTTGCCGCTCTCGGCGAAGCTGGCGTTGTCGACGTTGGACAGCACCACGAGCTTGTAGTGCTGCTTGAGATAGGCCAGCGACTCGGCGCTGTCGGGAAAGGCCGGCCAGGTGCCGACCGAGCCGCCGTAGGTCAGGCACTCCTCCCAGGTCACCGGCACCTCCCACTCCTCGGCCAGTCGCTTGTAGACCACCGCGAGCAGGTCGCGGTAGCGCAGGGCCGGCGTCTGGCGCTGGGCCGTCGATTCCTGGAAGGCATGGGCCTCGAGGATCTGGTCGCGGGTCAGCGGCCGCCCGACCTGCTCGGTCAGCGGCTTCAGGTTCTCGACAATGCCGCTCTCCCAGTCGATCAGGGTGCCATAGACATCGAAGGTCAGTGCCTTGAACTGCGCAAGCTGCATCCCGCTCTCTCGTCCTCTGCTGTTCGGTGTCGGCGAAAGGGCGTGACGGGCCGCGGCGGTGGCGCCCCCCAGGGACGGCCGCGGTCCGTCACGCGATCCGCGAGAGCCTAAACCACCCCCGCGGGAGTCGGTCCAGACTCAGTCGCGCGCATTGCGCCGGCCGCAGTCCTCGAGGTATGCGACCAGCGCGTCGGTCGACTTGAGATCGACGTAGCGTCGCGAGATGTCGCGCAGATTGTCGTTGTGCGGCCCCTCCTCGTGGTCGCCCACGCAGCCCTCGGCGACGATGGTGCGGAACCCCCACTGGAAACTGTCGATCGAGGAGGCGCGGATGCAGCCGCTGGTCGTGCAGCCGGTGACGATCACCGTGTCGACCTGCTGCTTGACGAAATAGGGCACCACCGGGGTCTGGAAGAAGATCGACGGCCCGGTCTTGGTCACGAAGACGTCGTAGTCCGGCTCGTAGATGCGCGGGTCCAGCTCGACCGAGGGGTGGCCGTGCAGGAACTCCTCGCGCACCGCCGTGATCTTCCAGTGCGGCATGTCCTCCCAGGACTTGTAGGCGGTGTTGCAGTTGGCGATGGGGATGCCGTGCTGCCGCGCCACCTTCAGCAGCCGCTCGGTCTGCTCCACCGCCTGCATGATCAGCGGCGCGCCGCCCAGCGGATAGCGCGCCTCGGTGAAGCCCTTCTGGAAGTCGACCACCACGATCCCCGGGCGGCGGCCCAGGCCGACCTCGTGGGCACCGTAGGAGCGTTCCCGGTAATCGCGGGTCGCCAAATCCGTCATCGTCGCGTTCCTCCGTTGTTGTCCTATCCCTCCCCGTCCCCTTGCGGGGTCGGGGCCGTCCGGCGCGCGCCGGCGTCAGTCCAGTTCGTTCTTGTAGAAGCGGCCACCCTTCATGACGGCGCGCAGGTTGCGCTCCGGCGCGGTCAGCACGGTGATGTCGTCGAGCGGGTTGGCGTCGACGACCAGCAGGTCGGCGCGCGCGCCCGGCGCGACCACGCCGAACTCGCCTTTGCGCAGGAAGGCCTCGGCGGCGGTGCAGGTGGCGGCGCGGATCAGCTCGGCGGCCGGCACCACGTCCTTGCGCAGATGGAACTCGTTGAGCTGGTGCACCTGCATGCGCCCCAGCAGGTCCGAGCCGTAGATCATCCGCACGCCGGCGCGGTGGGCCAGCTCCAGCGCGCGGGCGCCGGCGTCCAGCACCTCGAAGGTCTTGGCCTGCAGCTCGGGGGCCATGCCGGCCTCCACCCCTTCCTTGGCCAGGGCGTCGTAGGTCGCCAGGGTCGGCGTCAGGAAGGCGCCGTTGCGCAGGAAGGCCTGGCAGCTTTCCGCGTCCAGCAGGTTGCCGTGCTCGATGGTGCGCACGCCGCGGTCGAGCAGACGGTTGATGGCCCGCGCGGTGTAGGCATGGGCCATGACGTGCAGGTTGGCGGCCGTCGCCTCCTCGACGATGGCGTCGATCTCCTCCAGCGCGAACTGGGTGCTGTCGATCCGGTCGGTCGGCGAGGAGACGCCGCCGGAGGCCATGATCTTGATGTGGGTCGCGCCCTTGCGGATTTCCTCGCGCGCGGCGCGGCGCACCTCCGGCACGCCGTCGCAGACCAGCCCCAGCCCGGCGCAGCACAGGCACTGGTCGAGGTCCTGCTCGCCCGGGCCGCGCATGTCGCCGTGGCCGCCGGTCTGGGACAGGGCGTGGCCGCAGAACAGCAGGCGCGGGCCGATCACCCGGTCCTCCGCCACCGCGCGGGCCAGGCCGTGGTCGGCGCCGCCGGCGTCGCGCACCGTGGTGAAGCCGCGCAGCAGCATGGCCTCCATCAGCTCGGCGCTGTGCGCCCCGACGTAGAAGGGCGAAAGCCGCTTGAGCCGCGCGAAGTCCGGCGTGATCGCGGTGACGTGCACATGGCCGTCGCACAGCCCCGGCATGAGGATGCGCCCGCGCAGGTCCACCTCCCGCTCGGCCGTGCCGCCGGGGCGCCCCTCGGTCACCTCGGCGATCAGGCCGTCGCGCACCAGCACGCTGCGGTCGGGGCGGATCTCGCCGGCCTCGGTGTCGAGCACGGCGGCATTGGTGAACAGCGTGGCAGTCACGGGGGGCATCCCTCCTCGGTGTCGTTGGCGTCTTGCGGAGCGCGCCGTCAGCGCAGCATCAGGGTGGGCAGGAAGAGGGCGAGCAGCGGGAAGACCACCAGCAGGGCCAGGGTCAGCACGTCCATGGCGACGAACCAGCCGACCCCCTTGAAGACCTGTTGCAGGGTGACGGCATCGCCCAGCGCGCCCTTGATCATGTAGACGTTGAGGCCGACCGGCGGCGTCACCAGGCCGATCTCGAGCAGCTTGATGACGATGATGCCGAACCAGACCAGGTCCAGTCCGGCGCCGTCGACCAGCGGCAGGACCAGCGGCAGGGTCAGCAGCAGCAGGCCGATCGAGTCGATGAACATGCCCAGCACCAGGTAGATCACCGCCACCGCCAGGATGATCCACCAGGTCTCGCTGCTGACGCCGAGGATCAGGTCGGCGAAGGCCCCCGGCACGCCGCTGAGCGCCAGGAAGCGGGTGAAGAAGACGGAGCCGATCAGGATCAGGAAGATGCTGGTGGTGCTCACCGCCGTCTGCTTCAGCGCGCTCTTGATCGCCGCCCGGCTCATGGCGCCGCGCAGGCTGGCGATCACGAAGGCGACGGAAGCGCCGATGGCGCCGGCCTCGGTCGGCGAGAAGATGCCGGCGAAGATGCCGCCGAGCACCGAGAAGATCAGCACCGGCAGGGGCCAGATCTCCTTCAGCGCCGCCCAGCGCTCACCCGGCGCCACCTGCAGGTCGACGCTGCCGGCCAGTTCCGGCCGGGCCTTCACCCGCGCGACGATCATCGCCATGTAGATCAGCGCCGAGAGCAGGCCGGGAATGAAGCCGGCCATGAAGAGCTGGCCGACCGAGACCTGGGCGTAGACGCCGTAGAGCACCAGCAGCACCGACGGCGGGATCAGCGAGCCCAGCGTGCCGGAGGCGGCGATGGTGCCGGTCGCCAGGCCGCGGTCGTAGCGGTACTTCAGCATCTCCGGCACGGCGATGCGCGACATCGCGGCGGCGGTGGCGACGCTGGAGCCCGACGCGGCGGCGAAGAGGGCGCAGGCGCCGACGCTGGAGACCGCCAGCCCGCCCGGCAGCCGCGCCAGGAACAGGCGCAGCGCGTTGAACAGCCCGCCGGTCATGTTGGTCGCCGTGCAGATGTAGCCCATCAGCAGGAACATCGGCGCGGCCGTCAGCTCCCACTGGCCGACGAAGTCGAAGGGCGTGGCCGAGATCATGCCCCAGGCGACGCGCGCGCTGGTCATCACCCAGATGCCGACCACCGAGACGGCGCCGAGCGCGATGCCGATCGGCACGCGCAGCGCGATCAGCAGCAGCGCGACGACGATTCCGGCGACCCCGATTTCGAGATTGTCCATGGGAGCGACGACCTAGAGCGCCCGGCCGCGCGCCAGCGCGCGCAGCAGGTTGGCCAGCACCGCCAGCACGGCGCCGCCGAAGCCGAGCGGCAGCGCCCAGCGGCTGGGCCAGATGTAGAAGAGGAAGTTGGACATGATGGTCTCTTCGCGCAGGGTCGAACGCCAGGCGTCGAGCGCGCTCTGGTAGGTCAGCGCACCGAAGAAGCCGAGGCCGATCAGGCAGGCCAGGACGTAGAGCGCCAGTTGTCCCCGGCGCGGCAGCATCTGCGCGAAGAGGTCGACGCGGATGTTCTCGTTGCGCCGCTCGACGTAGGCCAGCGGCAGGAAGACGGCCAGTACCATGTGATAGTAGGAGACCGTCTCCAGCGTGCCGATGATCGAGGCGTTGAGGGTCGCGCGCAGCAGCACGTCGGCGGTGATGTGCAGCATCATCGCGGCCAGGAACAGGCAGCCGACGGCCAACAGGGCGCGGTCGACGGCCGTGGCGGCACGCTCCAGCCAGGCCAGCATCACGCGCCGCCCCGCGCGTCGAGGATGCCGGCGCGCGCCAGGGTCTGCTTCCAGTAGTCGAGCATGTCGCGGAACAGCTCCGGATCGTCGCGCCAGACCGTCTGGGTACCCATGCCGCGCAGGAAGCAGAGGGTCACGTTCAGGGCCAGGCGCCGCTCGCGCGGGGCCAGCGCGGAGTTCAGCATGAGCTGCTCCCAGATGCGGTCGAGCGAGGCGTTGAAGGCCAGTGCCTCGGTCGCCAGCACCTGGCGGGTCTTCGGATCGGTCCGCGCCGCGGTGAGGAACTCCAGCGTGATCATGAACAGGCGCCCGGAGAAGTGCTCCCAGAGGGTTCGCAGGAAGTGGTCGAAGTCGACCCGACCGCGCTCGATGTCCGCCGCCATCGCCTCGATCTCCGCCACCTCGCGGGTCAGCAGGTGACGCAACGCCTCCTGCAGCAGCAGGTCCTTGCTCGGATAGTGGTGCAGCAGGGCGCCGCGCGAGACGCCGGCGCGGCGCGCCACGTCCACGGTGGAGGTGTCCCGCAGCCCCTGGTCCATCAGGCAGTCGAGGGTGGTGTCGAGGATCTTGAGCTGGGTTTCGGCCGAGCGCTCCGCCTGGGTGCGGCGCTGGCCCGGCTTGTGCGGCGACGGCTTGGACGACGTCATGGGCCGATCGGGTGCTCCCGCTTCTGAGGACCGTGGCGCCGTCCGGCGCCGCCGGGCCCCGCCGGGCGGACGCACACGCCCGCCCGGCGCTGGCCTCGACCGATCAGTAGACGCCGTAGGTCTCGGGGTCCAGGTCGCCGTAGATCTCCCGCATGGCCAGCGCGGCCAGGGCCTCCTCGTCCGTGCGGTCGACCTCGGCCAGCAGCTTCTCCCACTTGTCCCAGGTGGCGCGGAAGGCGTCGATCACCTGCTTGCCGTCGGCCAGGCCGTAGGTCTCCTCGGCCTTGGTGTAGACCGCGCTCAGGGCCGCCTCGCGGAAGGCCAGGACCGAATCCATCAGGTCGGCCTCGGGCTCGTAGATGTTGTTGCCCTTGCTCTCGGCCTCCGCCAGCGCGTCCTCGGCCCGCTGGATGTAGTTGATGTTCATCCGTGCCATGGCCCGCGCCGTCGCCTGCATCAGCACTTGGCGCTGCGTGGCGGTCAGGCCGGCCCAGAAGTCCGGGTTGTAGCCCCACTGCGGGCCCGACCAATACATGCCGGTGGGCAGCAGCGTGGTGTGCGGCGCCACCTCCCAGAGCGAGCGGTCCATCAGGTCGTTGCCGGCGTTGGTGGCGCAGTCCAGCGTGCCGCGGTCGAGGCCGCTGTACATCTCGCTGGAGGGCACGTTGACGGGGATGCCGCCGACCGACTCGACCCACTGGGACACGGTCGAGCCGGCGGTGCGCAGGCGCTTGCCCTTGATTTCCTCCAGGTTGCGCACCGGCTCGCGGCAGAACAGCAGGTAGGGCGGCGTGGCGTAGGCGCCGAGGTAGACGACGCCCTTGTCCTCCCACTCCTGAAGCTGGGTCGGGTTGTGGGTACTGAAGTCGGTCACCGCGAAGATGGCGACCAGCGGATCGGCGTAGTTGAAGCCCAGCTCCTGCACCGCATTGGCGACCGGCAGCTCGGAGGGGGTGTAGACCGCGGCGTGGTGGGCGACCTGCACGACGTTGTCGCGGATGCCCTGCAGGTTGGCGCGCGGCGCCAGCAGCACGGTGCCGGTGTAGACCTCCGGCTGCAGCGCGCCGTCGGACAGCTCCTTCACCATCTCGGCCCACTGGATGTAGCCGTACTTCGAGTGCGGATGCTCGGCGGAATAGAAGGAATTGGCGATGAAGGACGTCTCGGCCCCCGCCGCCGCCGGCAGCAGCAGCGCGGCACAGACGCCGGCCGCGGCCATGTTGCGAAAAGTCATCCTCGGTCTCCCTGTCGCGGTTCGGATCTCGGCCGGTCACGCCCTGGCCCCGGCCCCTTCGTTTCGGTCCCGGTCGCCGGGTCCCGGTCGCCCCCCGCGCCGCCGCTTCGGCGGCCGGCCGCGGCGATACGCCGCTTATGGGAAAAGGCTAGGCGGACAATAAACAAACAGTCAAGACTGTTTTTTATAAGCGCCCCGGCGGAAGCCCACAGCGGCCGGTGCGACAAGGGCCGGCCACCGGGCCAACCCCGCCCCGGCCGCCGCCACCTGCCCCGAGCGTCCCCGTCGCCGCCCCGCGCCCGGCCCGCGCCCGGCCCGCGCCCGGCCCGCCCTGCGCCGCGCCACCGCCGCGCGTCCCGAGGCGAGTCACGCCGTGCGTCACAGTGCGTCAGCTCGCCCGAGTGCGCGCAATTGCCGGCGCGAAAACCCCGGTCGTAGCTTCGCGCCACACCATCAGGAGGAGTGGATGCGAGAAGTACCAACCGAACACGACGTGCGGATCGAGGATCCCGTCTGGATCACCATGGCCGACGGCACCCGGCTGGCCGCCCGTATCTGGCTGCCCGAGAGCGCCGAGCGGCAGCCAGTGCCGGCGATTCTGGAGTACCTGCCCTACCGCCGGCGCGACGGCACGGTGATGCGCGACGACATCAACCACCCCTGGTTCGCGGCCAACGGCTACGCCTGCGTGCGCGTCGATGTGCGCGGCAACGGCGATTCCGACGGCTTCATGGACGACGAGTACACCGACGAGGAGCTGGACGACGGCGTCCAGGTCATCGAGTGGCTGAGCCGGCAGCCCTGGTGCAACGGCAACGTCGGCATGATCGGCATCTCCTGGGGCGGCTTCAACGGCCTGCAGATCGCCGCGCTGCGCCCCGAGGCGCTGAAGGCGATCGTCACGATCTGCTCCACCGACGACCGCTACGCCGACGACATCCACTACATGGGCGGCTGCCTGCTGACCGAGAACATGGGCTGGTCGTCGCAGATGCTGGCCTACTCCTCGCGGCCGCCGGACCCGGAGATCGTCGGCGAGCGCTGGCGGGAGATGTGGCGCGCGCGCCTGGAGCACCAGCCGCTGCTGATCGACACCTGGCTGCGCCATCAGCGCCGCGACGCCTACTGGAAGCGCGGCTCGGTCTGCGAGGACTACAGCGCCATCACCGCCGCGGTCTTCGCCGTGGGCGGCTGGGCCGACGCCTACTCCAACACCATCCCGCGGCTGCTCTCCAACCTGAGCTCGCCGGTCAAGGGGCTGATCGGCCCCTGGGTCCACAAGTACCCGCACCAGGCCTACCCGGAGCCGGCCGTCGGCTTCCTGCAGGAGTGCAAGCGCTGGTGGGACCGCTGGCTGAAGGGCGAGGAGAACGGCATCGAGCAGGAGCCGGTGGTCACCTACCACATCATGGAGTCGACCAAGCCGGCCCGGCGCATCGACGTGCGTGACGGCGTCTGGGCGGCCGAGGAGCGCTGGCCCTCGCCGAACGTGCACCTGCAGCGCCTGCCCTTCGGTGCCGACGGCCTGGGCGGAACGCCGGCGGAGGCGCCGCTGAAGATCACCGCCGACCAGGGCGTCGGGCGGGCCGCCCAGCGCTTCTGCCCCGGCATGCGCGACCGCTACGAGCTGGCCGACGACCAGACGGCGGACGACGCCGGCTCGCTGGTGCTCGACGGCCCGGAGCTGGAGGCACCGCTCGATCTGGTCGGGCCGGCCTTCGTCAAGATCAAGGCGACGCCGGACGCCACGGGCGGCTTCGTGGTGGCGCGGCTGAGCGACGTGCGCCCGGACGGCACCGTCGCCTTCATCACCAAGGGCGCGCTCAACCTGACCCACGCGGACCATCACCAGACGGTGACCCCGCTGCGCCCCGGCGAGCCGATCGAGCGCACCGTCCGGCTCAACGACATCGCCTACCGCCTGCTGCCGGGGCACCGGCTGCGGCTGTCGCTGTCGACCGGCTACTGGCCGATGATCTGGCCCTCGGCGGAGGCGCTGTCGCTGGAGCTGGACCCCGCCGGCTGCCAGCTCGCGCTGCCGGTGCGCCAGGGCGAGGGACCGGCACCGCGGCCCTTCGAGGACCCCGAGGGCGCCACCCCGCTGGCCAACGTCGAGCTGCGGCCCGAGGACAGCGAGCGCCACGTCCAGGTCGCCGACGACGGCACCGAGGTGATCACCCAGATCACCGACGGCGGCAAGCACCGCCTGGCCGCCACCGGCATCGAGGCGGGCCGCAAGATCCGCGAGGTCTGGAGCCTCAACCCGACCGATCCCCTGTCGGCCCGCATGGAGGCGGCCTGGACCTACGAGATCGGCCGCGGCGAGTGGCAGACCCGGACCGAGACCTGGACCGAGATGACCTGCGACGCGGAGAACTTCTACCTCAAGGCCAGCCTCAAGGCCTTCGAGGGCGAAACCCTCTTCTACGAGAAGGAGTGGGACCTGTCGGTGCCCCGGGACGGCACCTGATCCCGGGACGGCACCTGATCCCGGGACGGCACCTGATCCCGCGCGTGGCCCGCTGACGGCGGCGGGGCGGCGGCGGGACGGCGGCAGGGCGGCGGCTCTGGCGCGGACGGTTTTCCGGCCGTGTGGACCCACTCTCGTGGGTCCGCCGGTCGGCAAACTGCCGCCCGATCGCACAATCCTGGCGCGCCGCCCCGCCGTCCGTCCGGGCCTTCGGGGCCTGCTTCGGGCGGCCGTCACCCCTGCCAAGATCGCGCTTGAGGGCCACGCCAGCGCCATTAGATTGCGCGCATGACTCCCGACCTTGCCCGCAACCTTCGCCTTCTGTGCAGCTACACGCCGTCGATCTCCCAGGTCTGCCGCGAGCTGGGCATCAACCGCCAGCAGTTCACCAAGTACCTGAACGGCTCCGCCCAGCCCTCGGACCGTAACCTGCGGCGGATCTGCGACTACTTCGGCGTGGCGGTGGACGAGATCATGATGCCGCACGGCCAGTTCGCCGGCATCGTCTCGGTCACCCCCAAGACCCAGACCCTGATCCGCGCCCTGGGCCCGGCCGCCCCGGCGCTGAACGCCATGATCTCGGTCTCCGAGCAGCCGCTCGAACGCTACCGGGGCTACTACCACTACTACTACTTCACCCCCTCGCGGCCGGGCTACATCCGCCGCTCGCTGCTGCGCCTGCACCCGCGCAACGGGGTCTGGTTCTCGCGCCTGACCGAGCGCATCCAGGCCGACGCCAGCCCGATGGGACGCTCGCACTACAGCCATTACCTCGGCATCGCGCTGCTGCTCGGCGACCGCATCATCATCGTCGACTACAACGCCAGCAGCCAGACCTCGCTGTCCCAGACGATCCTCTACCCCACCCAGGGCCGCGAGCTGAAGTTCCTCTCCGGCCTGACCCTGGGCGTGCAGGGGCGCTCGGCCCGTGCGCCCTTCTCCGCGCGCCTGTTTCTGGAGTATCTGGGGACCCAGCCCGACCATCGCGCGCGGCTCGAGGAGACCGGCGTCTTCGCCGCCGACGATCCCGGCCTGCCGCCCTACATCCGCCGGGTGATCTCGGCGCCGGAGCTCGAGCAGACCGAATTTCTGAAGGCTTACGAGCTGCTGCCCTGACGCGGTCTGACGCGGCCCCCGCGTCGAAACGCCAAACCGGCAGCCGAAGCGCGCCATTGTCCAGAGCAAAGCGCTGCAAGATCATCGCGGCCTTCGCAGCAAATGAACCGAACGCGCTCGCCGCGGGGGCGGCCGCCCCCCTGCCGGCGCCGACGACTTTGAGCCAATTCGTCCAAGGAAGGCAGGAAATCATGAGGGAGATCCTTACCCGCTTCACCGCAGCGCAGCTCAGCCGTCGCCAGGTTCTGGCCGGCGCCGGCGCGCTGGCCGCCGCCTCCGCCCTGCCGGTTCGCGCCTGGGCCGACGGCGACACCCTGAACATCCGCACCTACGTGGAAGCCGACAACTTCGACCCGGTCGACGCCTCCGGCTTCGGCGAGGAGATGCTCTACGGCTGCATCTACCGCAAGCTGATCCAGTACGTGCCGGGCGAGGAGTGGGGCTGGCAGCTCGATCTGGCCGAGTCGATCGAGCAGACCTCGCCGACCGAGATCGCCTTCACCCTGAAGCAGGGCCAGATGTGGTCCGACGGTTTCGGCGAGATCACCGCCGAGGACGTGAAGTTCTCCTTCGAGCGGATCATCGACCCGGAGATGAACTCGGCCCTCAAGTCGGACGTCGGCCCGATGCGGGAGGTCGAGGTGACCGGCCCCTACAGCGGCGTAATCAAGCTGGACTCGCCCTTCGCGCCGATCTGGTCGATCGCCCTGCCCTACCTGGCCGGCACCATCGTCTGCAAGAAGGCGATCGGCGCCGGCGGCCGCATCGAGACTGCGGTGCCGCCGACCGTCGCCGGGCCCTACCGCGTCGAGGAGCTGCGCCCCGGCGACCGCTGGGTGCTGGTGCGCAATCCCGAGTTCTCCGGCCCGGCCGCGGACTTCGCGCGCGTCCAGCTCCTCACGGTCGACGACGAGGCGACGGCGGAGATCGGCTTCGAGGCCGGCGACATCGACTACACCGGCGTCAGCCTCGCCTCGATCGAGCGGCTGCGCGCGAGCCCGCCGGCCGCCGGCGAGCTGGCCGAATACCCCTCGCTCTATTACGTCTGGGTCGGCATGAACATGGCCAACCCGAAGCTGCAGGACCTGCGGGTGCGCCAGGCGATCCAGCACGCCATCGACGTGCCCTCGATCATGCAGGCCGCCTACTTCGGCGTCGCCGAGCCCTCCACCGGCATCATCGCGCCGGGCCTGACCGGCCACCGCGAGAAGAGCCTGGTGCCGCCGCAGGCCGACTTCGCCAAGGCCCGCGCCCTGCTCGACGAGGCCGGCGTCGACAGCCTCAACCTGACTCTCGACGTGCTGAACAAGTCGACCTGGACGACCGCCGCCCAGGTGATCCAGGCCACCCTGGCCGAGGTCGGCATCAACCTGTCGATCAACGTCAGCGAGTCCGGCGCCTTCTGGTCGCTGGGCAAGGAGAGCGACGGCGACCGCTGGAAGTCGCTGGAGCTGGTGCTCAACCGCTTCTCCATGACGCCCGACCCCTACTACGCGACCACCTGGTTCACCAGCGAGCAGATCGGCAAGTGGAACTGGGAGCGCTTCGACAATCCCGAGTTCGACCGCCTGCATCAGGAAGCGATGGTCGAGAGCGACCCGGCCGCGCGCGACCGCATGTACAAGCGCATGCAGGATCTGATGGAGGAGTCCGGCGCCTACCGCTTCATCACCCACGAGGCCTCGCCGGTGCTCTACCGCGACAGCGTCGCGCCGGCCCTGCGTCCGGACGGCCAGCCGCTCATCCAGTTCTTCGCCAAGGCGTAAGGGCGCTGCGCCCCGGGCGGTCGCGCACCGCCCGGGGCCGCGCTGCCATGACATGACCCGATATCTCCTGCAACGCCTGACCCTCGGCCTGGCCATCCTGGTGGTCGCCGTCTCGGCCCTCTACGCCTTCATGGTCACGCTGCCGGGCGACCCGACCAGCGTGCTGCTCGGCCCCCGCGCCACTGAAGAGATGCGCCTCCACTTCGCCGAGCGCATGGGCCTGGACAAGCCGCTGCCGGTGCAGATCGTCGACTTCTGGGGCCGCGTGCTCCAGGGCGACCTGGGCGAGGACGTGCTGCGCAACCGCCCGGTGGCCGTGCCGGTGCTGGAGGCCCTGCCCAACACCCTGATCCTGATCTTCGCCTCGATCGCCTGGGCGGCGACCCTGGGGACACTGCTCGGCGCCTTCTCCGCCGCCTACCGCAACAGTCTGCTCGACCGCATCACCGGCGTGCTCTCGGTCGGCTTCCTGGCCGCGCCCTCCTTCGTGGTGGCGCTGTGGAGCCTGCTGCTCTTCGCCGTGGTGCTGAACTGGTTCCCCGCGATCGGCGCCGGCGAGCGCGGCGACCTGCTCAGCCGCCTGCACCACCTGGTGCTGCCGGCCTTCGCGATCGGCCTGGCCTGGGTCGGCTACATCGCGCGGATCGTGCGCGCCTCCATGCTGGAGGTGCTGGGCGAGAACCACATCCGCACGGCGCGCGCCTTCGGCCTGCCGCCGCGCAAGATCATCTACGGCTACGCCCTGCGCGTGGCCATCCTGCCGGCGGTCTCCGTGCTGGGCGTCGGCGTCGGCGGGCTGCTGTCCAGCGCCGTCTTCGCCGAGATCGTCTTCGCGCGCCCCGGCATCGGCCGGCTGATCTTCGAGTCGGTGACCAGCCGCAACTATCCCCTGGTCATGGGCTCGATGCTGGTCGCCATCGCCTTCTTCATCTTCTGCACCCTGGTCGCCGACCTGGTGAACGCCGCCCTCGACCCGCGGCTGCGGACCCGGAGGTAGCCATGAGCACGCTTTCCAACGCGCAAGGCGGCGCCGGCGGGTTCCGCCACAGCGCCCTGGGCCGGCTGCTGTCCGACCCGCTGGCCGTGGCGGCGATCACCATCATCGCCCTGCTGGCGGTCGGGGCGATCTTCGCCGACTGGCTGGCGCCTTACGACTACTCGGCGATGAACGTCATGGCGCGCTTCGCGCCGCCCTCGCTCGAGCATCCGCTGGGCACCGACAACCTGGGCCGCGACACGCTCTCGCGGCTGCTCCACGGCGCGCGCATCGCCCTCTTCGTCGGCCTCAGCGCGGTCGGCCTGGCCGCCGCCATCGGCCTGACGCTGGGCATGATCGCCGGCTTCGGGCCGCGCTGGCTGGACAACGCCATCCTCTTCCTGTTCGACACGCTGCGCGCCTATCCCACCATCATCCTGGCCCTGGCCCTCGGCGCCCTGCTGCCGCGCGGGCTGGGCACGGTGATCTTCGTGGTGGTGCTGACCTCGCTGAGCGAGTACGGCCGCGTGGCGCGGACCCAGACCCAGGCCCTGCGCGGCAAGGAGTTCATCGACGCCGAGCGCGCGATGGGCGCCTCGGCCGGGCGCATCCTGACCAAGCACATCCTGCCCAACGTGCTGGGGCCCTTCTTCATCCTGGCGGCCATCAACCTGCCGGTGGTGATCACCATCGAGGCCGGCATGAGCTTCCTGGGCGTCGGCGTCGAGCCCGGCACGCCGAGCTGGGGCGCCACCTTGAAGAACGGCTTCGACTACATCCGCAACACGCCCTGGCTGATCATCGCCGGCGGCGTGCCGCTGATTCTCGTCACGCTCGGCTTCACCTTCCTGGGCGAGGCCCTGCGCGACGTGCTCGACCCGAAACTGAGGAGAGAGCGATGACGGCAGCTCTGGAAATCCGGGGCCTGTCCGTCGACTACCACACCCGTGCCGGCCGCCTGCAGGCGCTGCGCGACGTGGACCTGATGGTGCCCGCCGGCGAGGTCGTCGGGCTGGTCGGCGAATCGGGCTGCGGCAAGTCCACCCTGATCTCGGCGGTGCTGCGCCTGCTGGCGGAGAACGCCGAGGTGCCGGCCGGCGAGATCCGGCTCGCCGGCGAGGACCTGCTGACCCTCGGGGAGGGGGAGATGCGCCGGCGCCGCGGCCGCGACGTCTCGGTGGTCTTTCAGGACCCGATGACCGGGCTCAACCCGGTGCTGACGATCGGCCGCCAGATGGTCGACATCCAACACCGCGAGCGCCTGTCGCGCGCGCAAAAGCGCAAGCGGGCCGCGGAGATGCTGGAGCGGGTGCACATTCCCGACCCCGGCGCGCGCCTGGATGCCTACCCGCACGAGCTGTCCGGCGGCATGCGTCAGCGCGTGGCCATCGCCATGGCGGTGATGATGCAGCCCAAGCTGCTGATCGCGGACGAGCCGACCACCGCGCTGGACGCCACCCTGGAAGTGCAGATCATCGAGCTGCTGCAGGAGCTGCAGCGCGACATCGGCTGCGCCATCCTGTTCATCTCGCATCACCTGGGGGTGATCGCCGAGCTCTGTCAGCGCATGGTGGTGATGTACGCCGGCGAGGCGGTGGAGGAGGGCCGCGTGCGCGACGTCTTCCACGCGCCGGCGCATCCCTACACCCGCGCCCTGCTGGACTGCGATCCCGGGCGCATCCACGAGCCCGCCGCGGCCCTGCCCTCGATCCCCGGCAGCCTGCCCGACCTGACGGCGCCGCCGCCCGGCTGCATCTTCGCGGCGCGCTGCCCGCGGGCCGAGGCCCTGTGCCGCGAACGCGCGCCGGCGCGCCAGGGTGCCGCCGGCGCCCACTGGGCGCGCTGTCACTTCGCGGAGGTGGCGCAATGAGCGATGCCCTGCTGAAGCTGGAGAACCTGCGGGTTCGCTTCCCCGTCGCCCGGGGGCTGTCCGGCCTCCTGGCGCCGGCCGAGCGCCGCTCCGTCGAGGCCGTGGCCGGCGTCTCGCTGGAAATCCGGGCCGGCGAATCCCTGGCCGTGGTCGGCGAGAGCGGCTCGGGCAAGACCACCCTGGCGCGGGCGATCAACGGCCTGACCGAGATCGCCGACGGCCAGGCCTGGTTCGACGGTGCACCGCTGCACGCCCGGCCCGACTGGCGCCGCCTGCGCCGACGCATGGCGATGATGTTCCAGGACCCGGTCGGCTCGCTCAGCCCGCGCATGACGGTGCGCAGCCTGCTGCTCGAGCCCTTCCAGATCCACGGCGTCGCCCTGACGGACCCGGAGGCGAAGCTGCACCGCCTGCTGGAGGCGGCCGGCCTGTCGGGCGCCTTCCTCGACCGCTACCCGCACCAGCTCTCCGGCGGCCAGGCCCGGCGCGTCGGCGTCGCCCGCGCCCTGGCGCTCGACCCAGCGCTGGTTCTGGCCGACGAGCCGACCGCCGGCCTCGACGTCTCGGTCCAGGGCGAGATCCTGACCCTGCTCAACCGCCTGCGCGGCGAGCTGGGCCTGGCGATGCTGATCATCACCCACAACCTCAACATCGTGCGTCACGTCGCCGACCGGATCGCGGTCATGTACCTGGGCCGGCTGGTCGAGACCGGGCCGGTGCAGGAGGTCTTCGCGCGGCCGGCGCACCCCTATACCAAGGCGCTGCTGGCCGCCAACCCGGAGCCCGACCCCGACGCCCGGCTGCAGCGCATCGCGCTGAGCGGCGAGGTCCCCTCGCTGCTGGCGCGGCCGTCGGGCTGCGAGTTCCATCCGCGCTGCCCCTGGGCCCGCCCGGACTGTGCCGAGCGGGCGCCGGAGCTGGCGGCGCTGGAGGACGGGGCCCGCCACGCGCGCTGCCTCTATCCCTTTCCCTGACGCCGCGGCTCCCCTGACGCGGCGGGGACGCGGGGCGCCTCAGGCCGCGCGCCGCGGCGCCTCCTCGACCCGCTGGCCGGCGTCCTGGCCGGCGCCCTGGCCGGGTCCCGGCTCGGCCAGGAAGTCGGGCCGCCGCCGCTCGGCGGCGTAGGGCGCGGTGAGCGCGTTGGCGGTGGCGTTGTAGACCAGGAAGACGTTGGAGCGCGGCAGCGGGGTGATGTTCGAGTTGGAGCCGTGCATCGTGTTGCACTCGAACAGCACCAGCGAGCCGGGGCCGCCGGTCGGCACGGCCAGGCCGCCGGCGTCGTAGAGGCGCTTCAGGCTGTCGTGATCCGGCACGCCGAAGCGCTGACGGCGCAGGGAGGTCTGGTAGTGGGAGTCCGGCTGGCGGCCGCGGCAGGGCACGAACCACTTGTGCGAGCCGGGGATCAGCATCAGCGGGCCGTTGTGGGGCGTGTTCTCGGTCAGCGCGATGTTGACCGAGATGGCGCGCATGCGCGGCATGCCGTCCTCGGCGTGCCAGGTCTCGAAGTCGCTATGCCAGTCAAACTCCTTGCCGGTGAAGCCGGGCTTGAAGTTGACGCGCGACTGCATGACGTAGACACGCCCGCCGAGGAGCTGCTCCATCATCTCCACCAGCCGCCGGTCCTCGGCCAGCTTGCGGAACAGCGCGTTCTGGCGGTGGACGGCGAAGACCGAGCGCACGGCCTCGGAGTCCGGCTCCGTGATCACCTCGGGGCGGTCGCTGCCGGCCTCGAGCTCGCGCAGGCGCTCCAGCTCGCCGCGAAAGGCCTCGACCTCCTCGGCGTCGAAGAAGCCGTCGAAGGCGAGGAAGCCGTCGCGCTCGAAGCGGGCGACCGCATCGCCGCTCAACGGGCCGCGGGCGACCGCCTCGGGCGTGCCGTGAACCACGGGATCGCGCCGCGGAAACATCGCCATCGGCGCGGACAGGCGTGTGGGGTAGGCATCGGCAAGCATATCCATTTCGGAACCCTCCGTGTTTCAAGAACTCCTTTGCTTCGGAATGCCGGCCCGCATCGGGCGGGCGGGCGCGGTTGCGCCCGGGCAGGGTGCGCGCCCCTGGTCTGTCAAAGACATCAGATCGTCGAGGCGCCGGGCAAGCCCCACGCACGCCAGCGCGTCGGACGGCCGTCACACCCTGCTCGGCATCGTGACGGACTTCCCAACGCCGCCGCCCCCCAGGGGTGTCCAAGAGACCCGACGGTGCCTGCGAGAGCGCGCGGCCGGACAGCGGGGGCCGTCAGCCCGCCCGCAGATGATCCATGACGAAGTCGGCGCGGTCTTCGATCCCCGTCCGCGGAAGCTCGACGATCCGGTAGCCGAGCCGGGCATAGGTTTCGGCCATGACCCGGCCGGTCGCCTCGGCTTCTTCTTCGCTCTGCTTGCGCTCGGCATCGAGGGTGAAGATCGCCGGCCAATAGGGCGCGAGGAAGACGCGTCGGTTATAGGGAAACAGCCTCGCCGCCGCCTCGACATGCGCGGGGGCGGGCAGGCCGCACAGGGTCAGGTAGCCGATGACGTCGGGCAGGCCACGGTCCATCAGGACCGGGCCCGCAAGGGCCGCAGCCTCGTGGTGGGAGCGCAGCTCCCACCCCAGCATCAGCTCGGCGAACGCGGCCCGGTCCGCCCACGGCAGGGCCGAGCCGCCGATCCGGACCTGGTCGCGTATGATCGCCCGCCCCGCCTCGGGCAGACCGCGCAGGCCGCGGCGGGACAGGGCCGCGATCAGACTGCTCTTGCCGGACCCGGGCCCGCCGGTCACGACGAACATGTGGTGGCACATGCGCCTTCCTCGGAGTGGTTGGACAGGGGGTGTAGAGGGGTCGCCGCTGCGGCCTGGCGTCTACCCTCGCCCGCGGCGGCTCGGCTTCGCCGGCTTGCCCGGTTGCCCGCAGCGCCGCGCGGCCCCCGCGCGCAGCGGGCAGACCGCGGCGGGCAGACCGCGGCGGACAGACCGCGGCGGGGCGGAGCGGCGCTCGGACAGGGGGCAGGACGCGGCAAGCACGCCGCTTCGAAGCGGGTTCGACCGCTTCGTCAGAATGCAGCGGCGGTCATGTGCTTGGGAAGTGGCGCGCCCGGGAGGATTCGAACCCCCGACCTCTTCCTCCGGAGGGAAGCGCTCTATCCAGCTGAGCTACGGGCGCCCCGCCGCGCGGGCGAGCCGCGCGTGGAGCCGCATAGGTAAACCGTCCGGGCCGCTCTGTCGAGAGGGAGCTGCCGCGCCGCCCTCGTACCGGGCCCGTCCCGGCCCGCACCGGCCCCATGCCGCCGCCGTCCCGTCGGCGCGCCCTCTGGCCGGCCCGAGGAGGCGGCAAGGTTGCGGGTCCGTGAAACCTGCGGCCTGTGGATGGATTTCCGCGCCACCTCTCTTGCACGACGCGAAAGCCTTTTGGCAGCCTAAATGTGGTGGGTGCCGCGCGACGCTTGCCGAGATTTCGGGTCGGCCACCAGGTCTGGGCGAGTCGTTGCGGCCTGCTACCGTCGGCGGTTCCGTCGGCGGTGGGGCAACTCGGGAGGCTGCTGCGCCATGGACCTCACGGCACACGACGCCAATGTCACCAGCAATCCGCTCGATCTGCTGGAGGAGTTGGTCAACGCCAACGACTGGGCGCACGACCGCTCCAGCGACCAGGAGATGATCGTCCAGGTCCAGGGGCACTGGACCGACTACCATCTCTGCGTCATCTGGCAGCCGGACACCTGTGCCATGTACCTGTCCTGCCAGCTCGACGTGAAGGTGCCGGACACGCGCCGCGCGGCGGTGCTGGAGCTCTTGGCGGCGGCCAACGAGCGGCTCTGGCTGGGCCATTTCGACTTCACCGCGGAGGAGGGGCTGCTGCTGTTCCGCCACACGATTCCGCTGCGCGGCGTCGCCGGCGTTTCGGTGGAGCAGCTCGAGGACATGGTCGACACCGCCGTGGGCGAGTGCGAGCGGCTGTTCCCGGCCCTGCAGCTCGTGATCTGGGGCGGCCAGAAGGTGGAGGAGGCCATGGCCGCGGCCATGATGGACACGGTGGGCGAGGCCTGAGCCCCGCCATCCGCGAGGCCGCGTGCGGCGCCCGCGGTGCTGAACAGAAAATGGAGTTCGTCTTCATGTCTATCGAGGGGCCGCTGCTGCTGCTCGGCTGCGGCAAGATGGGCGGCGCGCTGCTGTCCGGCTGGCTCGACCGGGGGCTGCCCGGCGCGCAGGTCACGGTGATCGATCCCCAGCCCGGCGGCGTGGCCGCCTTCACCGCGCGCGGCGTGCGCCATGTCGCCTCCGCGGCCGAGCTGCCGGACGACCTGGTGCCCAAGGTGGTGCTGCTGGCGGTCAAGCCGCAGATGATGGCCGAAGCGGTGCCACCGCTCGCCCGCCTGGTGCGGCCGGAGACGGTGTTCCTGTCGATCGCCGCCGGCAAGACGGTGGACAGCCTGACCGGCCTGCTGGCGCCGGACGGCGGCCCGGTGGCGCTGGTGCGCGCCATGCCCAACACCCCGGCCGCGGTGGGGCGCGGCATGTCGGTGCTCTACGCCACGCCGGAGGTGGGCGACGCCCAGCGCGCCCTCTGCGCCGAGCTGATGGCGGCGGTGGGCGAGACGGCCTGGATCGACACGGAGGCCGAGATGGACGCGGTCACTGCCCTGTCCGGCGGCGGCCCGGCCTACGTCTTCCTGCTGATCGAGACCCTGGCCAAGGCCGGCGCCGAGGCGGGCCTGCCGCCCGCGCTGGCCGAGCGTCTGGCGCGGGTCACCGTGGCCGGCGCCGGCGAGCTGGTGCACCGCGCCGAGGACTCCCCGGCCAGGCTGCGCGAGAACGTCACCAGTCCCGGCGGTACGACCCTGGAGGCGCTCAAGGTGCTGATGGACGACGACGGCCTGCAGCCGCTCATGACCAAAGCCATCGCGGCCGCCGCCCGGCGCAGCCGCGAGCTGGCCTCGTGAGGGCGCGGCCGTGGGCCTGAAGGCGGCGGCGGCGCGCGTCCAGGCCGCGCTGGCGGCCAAGGGCGTCGCCCTGGAGGTGCGCGAGTTCCCCGCCTCGACGCGCACCGCCGAGGAGGCGGCGGCGGCCATCGGCTGCAGCGTCGCGCAGATCGCCAAGTCGCTGATCTTCCGCGGCAAGCAGAGCGGGCGGCCGGTGCTGGTGGTGGCCAGCGGCGCCAACCGCGTCGACGAGAAGAAGGTGGCGGCCCTGGTCGGCGAGCCCATCGGCAAGGCCGACGCGGCCTTCGTGCGCGAGACCACCGGCTACGCCATCGGCGGGGTGCCGCCGGTCGGCCACGCCACACCGCCCCTCGTGGCGCTCGACGAGGACCTGATGGCGCTGAGCGAGATCTGGGCGGCGGCCGGCACGCCCAACGCCGTCTTCGCCGTCACGCCCGACTCCCTGGTGCGCCTGACCGAAGGCCGCGTCGGCCCGGTCCGCAAGGGCTAGAGGGGGGTTAGACCGGGCCGCGCCCGGCCGCCGCGCCCGGGCGGCGGGTCACGCGACGCCCCCGCTTGCAGCCCCGGGGGGTGGGAGAAGCGACGGCCGCGCCCTACGTTTTCAGTCAGTCAGACGCCATCCGCACGAGGCAGCCCCATGGCCGATGCCAAGCCCGCGAAAAGCGGCGCCCGAACCGCGAAGACAAAGACCGGCGGCAAGAGCAAGCGCGCCCCCGCCAGCGCGCCCGGCGGCAGCAAGAGCGGAGCCGAGACCGGGGCCAAGTCCGGGGCCGAGACCGGGGCCGAGACCGGGGCCGAGACCGGGGCCGAGACCGGGGCCAAGTCCGACGCCCGAACCGGGGCCGAGACCGCGCCCACGTCCGGCGCGGCCAAGGCGGGGGCCAAGAGCGCCGGCGCCGCGCCGCCGCGCGACATCGCCGGCGCCGCGATCGACGCCGCGCTGGCATTGGCGGCCGCGCGCGGCTGGCGCGACGTCTCCCTCGGCGAGATCGCCGCGGCGGCGGAGCTCAAGCTCTCCGAGCTCTACCCCGTCTTCGCCACCAAGGCCGAGATCCTGGCCGCCTTCTCGCGCCGCCTCGACGCGGAGGTGCTCTCCGAGGACCTGGAGGGGCTCGAGGATAGCCCGGCGCGCGACCGTCTGTTCGACGTGATGATGCGGCGCTTCGATGCGCTGGAGCCCCATCGCGAGGCCATCGGCAACATCCTGGCCGACGTCTGGGCCGACCCGGTCGCCGCCCTGGGCGGCCTGCCCCAGCTCGGCCGCTCCATGACCTGGATGCTGGAGGCGGCGCAGATCCCGACCGACGGCTGGCGCGGCCTGCTGCGCGTCCAGGGGCTGGTCGGCATCTACCTCGCCACCCTGCGGGTCTGGCTGCGCGACGAGAGCCTGGACAAGTCGAAGACCATGGCCCAGCTCGACGCCTACCTGCGGCGCATCGAGGGCCTGTCCGAGCGCTTCGGCCGGCGCCGGCGCCCGGCCGGGCCGCCCGACACGCAGGTCGAGGCGGAACCGCCGGAGGACAGGCACGGCTGAGGTCCCCGCGCCCCGGTCCCCAGTCCCCGGACCCCAGTCCCCGCGCTCCAGTCCCCGCGCTCCGTCCCCGCCCCCGGTCCCCCAGCCCGGCCCCCCAGCCCGGCCGCCCCCCGGGCGTCCCCGCGTACGACGCTCGCCCCTCCCAACTTCAGGAAAGACATGCAGAATCGCTACGGCAGACTGGCCTCCTGGGTCTACGACCTGGACAAGCCGGTCGGGCACTCCTTCGGGGATCAGGCCTACTACCGGCAGCGCCTAGAGCACTGCGACGACGGCCCCATTCTGGAGCCCGCCGTCGGCAACGGCCGCCTTTTCGTGCCACTGCTCGAGGCCGGCTTTCCGATCGAAGGCTTCGATGCCTCGGCCGAGATGCTGGGCTATTGCCGGGAGGCCTGCCGCAGACGAAACCTGCGCCCGGCGCTGACCCAGCAGCGCTTCGAGGATTTCTCCTACGACACGCGCTTCGCCGCCATCATCGTTCCGGCCGGGTCGCTTCAGTTGGTCACCGAGGCAGGCGCGGCCGCCGCGGTGCTGACGCGGTTCTACGCGCACCTGGCGCCGAACGGAAAGCTGCTCCTCGACCTCGACCCCATCGGCGCTTTTCTCGGGCCGTCCGGTTCGATCCGAAGCTGGACGACGGACGAGGGCGACCTGCTGACGCTGACCGAGCATCGGGTCGAAACCGACTACGTCGCGCAGACCACCCTGTCCCATCTGCGCTACGACCACTGGCGCGACGGCAACCTGATGGCAAGCGAGCTCGAGCTGTTCAAACTGCGTTGGTGGGGCGTCAACGAGGTCTCGCTGGCGTTGCGGGCGGCCGGTTTCGTCGACGTGGTGGCGTCCGGCAACTACCGGCACGGGCACGCCCCGCGCCAGGACGACGACATCCTCAGCTTCGAGGCGCGGCGGCCGACGCCGGGCGAACTGTAAGGCGAGCGCCGGCTGTCGCCGGCTGCCCCGCAAGACGGCTCCGCCGGGCCGCCCCTCCCTACGCCTCTTCGCGGTCCAGCAGGCGGCGCAGCTCGGTCTTCAGCACCTTGCCGTAGGCGTTCTTCGGCAGGGCCGCGACGAAGTGGTAGCGCTTGGGCCGCTTGAAGCGGGCGATCCGCTGCAGGCAGAGCCGGTCGAGCGCGCCCGCCCCCGGCGCCTCGGGGCCGCGCGGGACCACCACGGCCACCACCTCCTCGCCCCAGTCCGGATGCGGCCGGCCGATCACGGTCACCTCGGCGACGTCGGGATGCTGCAGCAGCACCTCCTCCACCTCGCGCGGATAGATGTTGCTGCCGCCGGAGATGATCACGTCCTTGGAGCGGTCCTTCAGGGTCAGGAAGCCGTCACCGTCCAGCGTTCCGAGGTCGCCGGTGTGCAGCCAGCCGCCGCGCAGGGCCGCCGCGCTCGCCTCGGGGTTGCGCCAGTAGCCCGGCACCACCGAGGGCCCGCGCACCAGCACCTCGCCGACCTCGCCCGGCGGCAGGCTGCGGTCCTCGGCGTCGGCGACGCGCAGCTCGACCAGCATCTGCGCGCGACCGACCGAGGCCAGGCGCTGCGCGTAGTCGGGGTGGTCGCGCTCGGCGTGCAGGTCGCGGCCGAGCGCGGTGATGCACATGGGGCTCTCGCCCTGGCCGTAGATCTGCACGAAGCGGTTGCCGAAGACCTCCAGGGCGCGCGTCAGGTCGGCGCGGTACATCGGCCCGCCGCCGTAGACCAGGGTGTTGAGGTGCTCGACCCGGGCGTCGCCGGCCGCCGGGTGCTCGACCAGGCGCTTGACCATGGTCGGCGCGAAGAAGGCGCCGAGGCCGCGGTGCACCTCCAACAGCCGCAGGAACTCCTCCGGCTCGAAGCCGCCGGACTCGGGGATCACGTGCAGCGCCGCCTGGGCCATGTAGGGCAGGGAGTAAAGCCCGGCGCCATGGCTCATCGGCGCGGCGTAGACCGTGGCGTCCTCCGGCGCCACCGCGTCCACGTCGGGGAAGTAGCAGGCGGTCATGGTCCAGAGATTGCCGTGGGTGATCATCGCCCCCTTGGGTCGGCCGGTGGTGCCGCTGGTGAAGAACAGCCAGGCCAGATCGTCCATGGCGCACACCGCCGGCTCGACCGGGTCGCCCTGGAACAGGCCCGCGTAGAGCGGCCGCTCGACGTCGATCACCTCGACCAGCGAGTCCAGGCCGGCGCTTTCCCCGGCGATGCCGGCCGCCAGCTCCGGGCTCGCGAAGCAGAGCCGCGCACCGGCGTTGCCCAGCATGTAGGCGACCTCCCTGGGATGCAGCTTGGCGTTGATCGGCACCGGCACCAGCCCGGCCCACCAGCAGCCGTAGAGCAGCTCCAGATAGGCCGGCGCGTTCTTCATCGCCAAGGCCACCCGCTCGCCCGGCTGCAGTCCGAAACGGCCGCGCAGGGCGGCCGCCAGGCAGGCGGCGCGACGCGCCAGGGTGCGATAGGTCATGACGATGCCGGCGCCGCGGGCGACGGCGGCCCGCTCGCCCCGGCTGCGGGCGGCACGGACGAGAAGCTGGGCGAGGTTCATGGCGGCGCGGCTCCGCGTACCACGGTGAGAGGGCCGGCGCGTCGGCCGGCCGCGGCATTGTCCGCCGGCCGGTCATGCCGGTGCAAGGGCGCGGCCGTTCCCTTCCGCGCCGCGCCGGGCCATACTCGGCGGACCGGTCCCCGAGAGAGCGAAAGGCCCCCGCTTCGATGCCGCTGACCCGCCGCGATCTGATCACGCGCCTCGCCGCTGCCGGACTGCTGAGCGCCGCGCCGGCCGCGCCCGGCCGGGCCGGTTCAGCCCGGGCGGCCGCCGCGGACCTGAGCTTCTTCCGAATCGGCACCGGCTCCACCGGCGGCACCTACTTTCCGATCGGCAGCCTGCTGGCCAGCGCCATCTCCAACCCGCCGGGCAGCCGCGACTGCGCGCGCGGCGGGAGCTGCGGCGTGCCCGGATTGATCGCGGTCGCCCAGTCGACCGAGGGCTCGGTCGCCAACGTCGAGGCGATCGAGAACGGCACCCTGGAGTCCGCCCTCTGCCAGGCCGACGTGGCCTTCTGGGCCTATCACGGCGAGGGCGTCTTCGCCGGCCGCACGCCGCTGACCAAGCTGCGCGCCCTGGCCAACCTCTACCCCGAGGCGATCCAGCTCGTGGTGCGCGCCGATGCCGGCATCCGCTCGGTCGCCGACCTTGCCGGCAAGCGGATCTCGGTCGACCGCGAGGGCTCCGGCACGCTGGTCGACACGCGCCTGGTGCTGCAGGCCTACGGCCTGGCGGTCGAGGACCTGGAGGCCCGCTTCCTCTCCTCCGGCGCCGCCGTCGAGCAGATGCGCCAGGGCGAGCTGGACGGCCTGTTCCTGGTCGCCGGCACGCCGACGGCGGCGATCGCCGGGCTGGCCGAGAGCACCGCGATCCAACTGGTCCCGATCGTCGGCGCGCAGGCCGAGACGATCGAGCAGAGCTGGCCCTTCTTCAACCACACCACCATCCCCGCCGGGACCTACCGCGGCGTCGCCGCCACCCGCACGCTGAGCGTCGGCGCGCAGTGGCTGGTCTCGGCCGATCTGCCGGACGCGCTGATCGAGGGCATCACCGCCGCGCTGTGGCACCCGGCCTCGCGCCAACTGCTCGACACCGGGCATCCGAAGGGCCGGCTGATCCAGCTCGACACCGCCCTCAACGGCCTGGGCGTGCCGCTGCATCCGGGCGCGCTGGCCTACTACGCCTCGCGCGGCATCACCTACATCGGCGAGGAGACGCAAGGCGCCGCAGCAGGGGCCGAGGGGGCGTCGGTCGAAGGGGCGCCCGTCGAGGGGGCGCCCGTCGAGGGGACGGCCCCGGCCACGCCGGCCGACGCCGGCACGCCCGGCGAGTGAGCCGGCGCCGCCGCGCCTCGTGTGATGGTTCCGCAGTTCGGCACTGGCCACGGTGCCGCTTCGGCCCCTGACTCACGGGAAAATTAAAGGCCTCCTGTCCCGTCGGCGCCGAAATGCGATGCCGTGCTTTTCGCAGTCGGGACACGAGAGCAGGTCGGGATCGTATGGTCCCGCGCCCGCGGGGCCATACGATCACGCGACACCGGCTCTACTGGTGGTCGGGCAGCTCCCAGGGCTCGGCCTCGGCGGCCGCCACCCAGGCCCGCATCGGCGGCCAGGCGAACAGGGTCTCCACGTAGGCCCGGCAGGTCTCGTCCAGCGCCACGCCGTAGGTGCGAAAGCGCGCGGCCACCGGGGCGTACATGCAGTCCGCCGCCGAGGGGCGGCCGAACAGGAAGGGCCCCTCCGCCCCGAAGCCGCCGCGGCAGTCGCGCCAGATCCGGGCGACGCGGTCGATGTCGGCCTGACAGGCGGCGCTCGGCGTCGTCGGCGCCGACTTGCGAATATCCATCGACATCTCCCGCCGCAGGGCGGCGAAGCCGCTGTGCATCTCGGCGCTGACCGCGCGGGCGACGGCGCGGGCCTTGCGCTCGGCCGGCCACAGCCCGGCCTGGGGGAAGAGCTCGTGCAGGTACTCGACGATCGCCAGGGAGTCCCAGATCTGCACGCCACCGTGCATCAGCACCGGCACCAGCCCGCTGGGCGAGTGGGCCAGGATCTCGTCGCGGGTCCCGGGCTGGTCGAGGGGGATGAGGATTTCGCTGGCCTCGGCCGGGGTCAGCGCCAGGGCCAGCGCCGCGCGCATCGACCAGGTGGAATAGTTCTTGTTGCCGATCACCAGCGTCATCGGCCCGGCGGCCTCCGCCTGCGCCTTTGCAGTGGTGATTTCCGTCTGCACGTCTGACATTCTTGGCCCCTTCCCGCCGCCGCAGGCGCCGCCCGCCGGGCGGCGCCGTTTCCGGCCCTCATTTCTGGCGCGCCGCGCGTTCACAGACAACCGCAGGAAATCTTGGGGAGTCATGACCGATCCTAACGTCGTCACCGCCGCCCCCGCCGCGACGGATCACCTGATCGACAGCTCGGCGACACCGGTCGAGCTGCGCCCGATGACCAGGGCGCAGTTCGACGCCTGGCTGGCCGGCGCCACGCCGGCCCAGGCGGCCTGGGTGCGGGCCCTGGACTTCACCGCCGAGGCGGGCAAGCGCGCCCTGCTGCCCGGCGCGCAGGGGGACGGCCGCCTGGAGGCGGTGCTGCTGGGCGTCGAGGCGCCGGCCGACCTCTGGAGCTTCGCCGCCCTGCCTCAGGAGCTGCCGGCCGGCGACTACCGTCTGAGCGCCGACCTGCCGCCCGAGCTGGCGGAGGCGGCGGCGCTGGGCTGGGCGATCGGCGGCTATCGCTTCCGCCGCTACAAGAGCGACGACGCCGCGCCGCTGGCGCGCCTGGTCTGGCCCGAGGCGGTCGACCGCGACGAGGTGGCGCGGCTGGCCGCCGGCGTCGGCCTGGTGCGCGACCTGATCAATACGCCGGCCGAGGACATGGGACCGGCCGACCTGGAAGGCAGCGCGCGCGACCTGGCCGAGCGCTACGGCGGCCGCCTGGCCGTCACCGTCGGCGACGACCTGCTGGCCGCCGACTACCCGGCGATCCACGCGGTGGGACGGGCCGCCGGCGCGGCGCGGGCGCCGCGCCTGCTCGACCTGAGCTGGAGCGGCAGCGAAACCGGGCCGCAGGTGACCCTGGTCGGCAAGGGCGTCTGCTTCGACACCGGCGGGCTCGACCTCAAGAGCGCCGGCAACATGAAGCTGATGAAGAAGGACATGGGCGGCGCCGCGCATGTGCTGGGGCTGGCCTACCTGATCATGGACGCCGGCCTGCCCCTGCGCCTGCGCGTGCTGGTGCCGGCGGTCGAGAACGCCGTGTCCGGCGAGGCCTTCCGGCCGCTCGACGTGCTGCGGACCCGCCAGGGCCTGACGGTGGAGGTCGGCGACACCGACGCCGAGGGGCGCTTGATCCTCTGCGACGCCCTGGCGGAGGCCGGGCGCGACGCGCCCGACCTGCTGATCGACATGGCGACGCTGACCGGCGCGGCGCGGGTGGCGCTGGGCACCGAGGTGCCGGCGCTGTTCTGCAACCACGAGCCCCTGGCGCGCGCGGCCCTGGCGGCGGCCGACAGCCAGGACGACCCGCTCTGGCGCCTGCCGCTGCACCAGCCCTACAGGCGGTTGCTCGACAGCAAGGTGGCCGACCTCTGCAACATCCCCAGCAGCGGCTTCGGCGGCGCCATCACCGCCGCGCTGTTCCTCGAGCGCTTCGTGCCCGACTCGGTGCCCTGGATCCATGTCGACCTCATGGCCTGGACCCCCTCGGCGCGCCCCGGCCGGCCGGAGGGCGGCGAGGCCCAGGGGCTGCGCGCGCTCTTCGCCCTGCTGCGTGAGACCGGGGCGCGCGGCGGCTGGCGCTGAGGGCGCAAAAAACCGGCCGGAACCCACGCCAGAAATCGGGCCGGCACCCGGGAGCCCGGGCGCCGCGCCGCGTATCCCTCTCGGCCGCGCTGTGGTAGCCTTCGTTACGCAGGGAGAACGAAGCGGGTGGGGGACCCCATGTTTCAGAACATCCTGTGCTGCGTCGACGGCTCGGAGCATGCCTTGCACGCGGCCGAGCACGCCTGCGCGCTGGCGGAGAGGTTCGGCGGCAAGCTGACGCTGCTCACCGTGGCCAAGGAGCTGCGGCCGAGCGAGCAGGTGCGCCGCTTCATCGAGCTGGAGCACCTCTCGGGCGAGCCGCAGTACGTGCTCGACGAGTATACCGAGGCGATCATGGACAAGGCCAAGGACGTCGCCGCGGAGAAGGGGCTGCGCGGGGTCCGCTCGGAAGTCAAGACCGGCAACCCGGCGCGCACCATCCTGGAGTTCGCCGAGCGCAAGAAGGTCGATGCCATCGTGCTCGGCCGGCGCGGCATGGGCGACGTCGAGGGGGTGCTGCTGGGCAGCGTCTCCCACAAGGTGGCGAGCCTGGCGAAGTGCACGGTGGTCACCACGCGGTGAGCGGCGGCGCGGCGGACTTCGGGCCATGCAGATGACGCCGCAGCAGGCGCTCGCCCTCTACCGCGCGTCCGGCGCGGCGGTGCTGGCGCGCGACTGGCCCGACCTGACCCAGCGCCAGCTCGCGATCCTGTTGGAGGTCTACATGGCGCCGCCGCCGCACACGGTGCGCGGCCTGGCCGAGACGCTGCGGATCTCCAAGCCGGCCGTCAGCCGCGCGCTCGACCGCCTGGGCGCCCTGGACTTCGCCAAGCGCAAGACCGACGAGGCCGACAAGCGCTCGGTTCTGGTGCAGCGCACGGTCAAGGGCTCGGTCTTCCTGCGCGAGTTCGGCGACCTGGTCAGCGAGCTCGCCCGGGAGGTGTAGAGCCGGCTGTGACCGGCGGACGCGTCGAGGCGCCTCCAGACGGTGACAGGTCGCGCCAAGCCCGCCCGGCGCCGCGGCTACTGGGCCGCCCGCGGCAGCGCGGCGTCGGCGCAGGCGTCGAGCTCGATCTCCACGGTGGAGTGATCGACGTCGAAACGCTCGGCCAGGCGCGCCTTGATCGCCTGGATGACCTGCTGCGGGTCGCTGCCCGGCGCGATGCTGGCGTGCAGCGTGACCAGTGGCCGCTCCTCCGACAGCGACCAGGCGTGCAGGTGGTGGACCTCCCGCAGCTCCGGGATCTCGGCCTCCAGGTCGGCGGCGATGGCCTCGTGACGCAGCTCCTTGGGCGCCCCCTCCAGCAGGATGTGGCCGGAGTCGCGCAGCAGCATGATGGCGCTGCGCAGCACCAGCCCGGCGACCAGGACCGAGAGCAGCGGGTCGATCGGCGTCCAGCCGGTCCAGAGGATGACGCCGGCGGCGGCGATGGCCGCCACCGAGCCGAGCAGGTCGCCGACCACGTGGATGAGGGCGCCGCGCACGTTGAGATTGTCGCGGTCGGCGCGGTGCAGCAGCCAGAAGGCCACGACGTTGACCAGCAGGCCGATCACCGCGATCGCCATCATGGGGCCGGCCAGCACGGGACTGGGCTCGGCCAGGCGCTGGGCCGCCTCGACCACGATCCACACGCACAGCCCGATCAGGATGATACCGTTGACGAAGGCCGAGAGCACCGGCACGCGGTCGAAGCCGTAGGTGCGCGCCCGGTCGGCCGGGCGCCGGGCCAGACGGAAGGCGGCCCAGGCGACGGCCAGGCCGCCGAAGTCGGTCAGCATGTGGCCGGCGTCGGCCAGCAGCGCCAGCGAGCCGGAGATCAGGCCGCCGATCACCTCGACCAGCATGAAGCTGCCGATCACCAGCGCCGCCAGGCCGACCTGGCGCTCGTTGCCGTGGTGGTGATGGCCGTGCGTGTGGCCGTGGGAATGGCCGTGCGAATGGCCGCCGCCGGTCCCCTGCTCGTGACCGCGCGCCGGGTCCTGGCTTGGGGCCTGGCCGGAATCGTGCGTGTGCGTCATGGCGCGCAGGTGGGCGCCCCCGCCCTGCCCGTCCAGGTTATAAGGTTGCCGACGCTCGACAATTTTCCCGCGGCCGGTCCTGCGGCTGCGCCGCGCGGTCGGTCCTGCGGCTGCGCCGCTTGGCGGTCAGGGCCGGACCAGCGTGCCGACGCCCTTGGTCGTGAAGGTCTCCAGCAACAGCCCGTGCGGCACGCGCCCGTCCAGAATCACCGAGGCGTCGACGCCGCCGCGCACCGCCTCGACGCAGGTCTGCAGCTTGGGGATCATGCCGCCGGAGATGGTGCCGTCGCCCTGCAGCCGCTCGACGTCGGCCAGGCTCAGCTCGGGGATCAGCTCGCCCTGCTTGTCGAGCACGCCCACCACGTCGGTCAGCAGCAGCAGCCGCGCCGCGCCGACCGCGGCGGCGACGGCGCCGGCCACGGTGTCGGCGTTGATGTTGTAGGTCTCGCCCTCGGCGCCGACGCCGATGGGGGCGATCACCGGGATCATGCCGGACTGCTCCAGCGCCGCCAGCACCTGCGGGTTCACCCGCACCGGCTCGCCGACATAGCCAAGGTCGAGGATCTTCTCGATGTTGCTCTCGGGGTCGCGCCGGGTGCGGCGCAGCTTGCGCGCCTGGATCAGGCTGCCGTCCTTGCCGCTAAGCCCGATCGCCGTGCCGCCGGCCTGGTTGATCGCCGAGACGATGGATTTGTTGATCGAGCCGGAGAGCACCATCTCCACCACGTCGACCGTCTCGGCCGAGGTGACGCGCAGGCCCTCGACGAACTCGGTCTCGACCTTCAGGCGCTCCAGCATCCGGCCGATCTGCGGGCCGCCGCCGTGGACCACCACCGGGTTGATCCCGACCTGCTTCATCAGCACCACGTCGCGGGCGAAGACATGCGCCAGCTCGGCATCGCCCATGGCGTGACCGCCGTACTTGATGACGAAGGTCTTGCCGGCATAGCGCCGCATGAAGGGCAGCGCCTCGGTCAGGGTGCGCGCGGTGCGCAGCCAGTGCTTGGTCTCGGCGATGTTCTTGGTCGGCTGGGTCATGGCAATCCACTGCTGCCGCTGGCGGGCGGACTTCGGGCGTTGTGACTTGGAGACGGCGGCGCCCCCGTCCCGGCGGCCGGCGTCGCGCCGGACCATAGAGCAGAACGCCGCGCGAGGGAATCGCTTCGCGCCGGCGACCGGCCCGGCCACCGCCGCCTAAGGCAATGAAAAGCAGCCGCTTTCTTTCCCGCGGGCGCCGGCAAGGTGCCGGCCGACGCCCGGCGCCCGAGGCTCAGGGCGCGGCGAGGGCCAGCTCGGCCAGGGCGGCGCGCAGCTCGGCGATGCCCCGGTCCTTCACGGCCGAGGTCACCGCCACCTCGGGGAAGGCCGCGACGTGGCCGGCCAGCTCGGCGCGGGTGCGCGCCAGCAGCGCCTCCAGCGCGTCCGGCTTCACCTTGTCCGCCTTGGTCAGCACCACCTGGTAGACGACGGCGACGCTGTCCAGTTCCTCCATCACCTCGCGGTCGTTCGCTTTGAGCCCGTGGCGCGCGTCGATCAGCAGCAGCACGCGGCGGAGCTGCGCCCGCCCCTTGAGGTAGTCGCGGGTCAGCCGCGTCCAGAGCTTGACCGCGCTCTTCGAGGCCTGGGCATAGCCGTAGCCGGGCAGGTCGACCAGCATCAGCCGGCCGCCCAGGTCGAAGAAGTTGAGCTGCTGGGTGCGGCCCGGCGTGTTGGAGGTGCGCGCCAGGGTCTTGCGCCCGGTCAGGGCGTTGACCAGCGACGACTTGCCGACGTTGGAGCGCCCGGCGAAGGCCACCTCCGGCAGGTCGCCGGCGGGCAGCTGGGTCAGCGCCGCCACCGAGCCGAGGAAGCCGCAGGGGCCGGCGAAGAGCTTGCGCCCCGCCTCAAGGTCCGGCGCCGCCGCCTCCGGCTGCATGATCGGCGCCTCAGGACTTCTTGCGCTTGCCGCCGCCCTTGGCCGCGCGCTTGCGCTCGCGCTTGCTCGGCCCGGGGTTGCTCGGGGCAGGGTTGCTCGGGGCGGAACTGCTCGGGGCGGAACTGCTCGGGGCCGGCGCGGCGGCGCTCGTCTCGGTGCCGGCCGTGTCCTCCGCCTCGCGATCCTCGTCGTCCGTCTCCTCCCTGTCGCTGCCCGCGGAGCCGCCGCGGCGCAGGTGCTTGGGCAGCACGTCGCGCCCCTTGTTGCCGAAGGGCACGCCGGCGCGCTTCATGATCACCGCCTGCTGCAGCACCGACAGGGTGTTGTTCCAGGTCCAGTAGATCACCAGGCCGGCCGGGAAGGTCGACAGCAGGAAGGTGAAGACGATCGGCATGAAGAGGAAGATCTTCGCCTGCATCGGGTCGGCCGGCTGCGGGTTCAGGCGCTGCTGGATGAACATCGACAGGCCCATCAGCAGCGGCCAGATGCCCAGGTTGAGCACGTTCAGCAGGCCGAGCTCGGGCGAATCCCAGGGCAGCAGGCCGAAGAGGTTCAGCACCGAGGTGGGATCGGGCGCCGAGAGGTCCTGAATCCAGCCGAAGAAGGGCGCGTGGCGCATCTCGATGGTGACGAAGAGCACCTTGTAGAGCGCGAAGAACACCGGGATCTGGATGACGATAGGCAGGCAGCCGGCCAGCGGGTTGGCGCCTTCCTTCTTGTAGAGCGCCATCATCTCCTGGTTCAGGCGCTGCTTGTCGTCGCCGAAACGCTCGCGCAGGTCGAGCATCTGCGGCTGCAGCTTGCGCATCTTCGCCATGGCCAGGTAGCTCTTGTTGGCCAGCGGGAAGAAGATCAGCTTGATGCCGACGGTGAGAATCAGGATCGCCACGCCGAAGTTGCCGATCACGCTGGCCAGCCAGTGCAGCGCCAGGAAGATCGGCTTGGTCAGGAAGTAGAACCAGCCGAAGTCGACGGCCAGGTCGAAGCGGTTGATGCCGAACTCCTCGGCGTAGCGGTCGAGCAGCGTGACCTGCTTGGCGCCCAGGAAGACGCGGCTGGTGATCTGCGCGCTCTCGCCGGCCGGCACCACGGTGGGCTGGTACACGAAGTCCGTCTGGTACTTCGGCAGCCCGCCCTCCTCGGAATAGAGGAAGCGCCCCTCGACCTCGGACTCGCTGTCGGGGACCAGCGCGGTCATCCAGTACTTGTCGGTGATGCCGATCCAGCCGCCGGTGGAGGTCGCCTGCTCGCGCCGCTCGTCCTGGATGTCGTCGTAGGAGATCTCGAAGAGCTCGTCGCCGAGCACGCCGATCAGCCCCTCGTGCAGGATGAAGAAGTCGAGGGTCTGCGGCGTGCCGCTGCGCGAGATCGCGCCGTAGGGCGCCAGGCTGATCTCCGCGCCGCTCTCGTTGACCACGCGCTGGGTGACGGTGAAGAGGTAGTTGTCGTCGACCGCGACCACCTGTTCGAAAACCTGGCCGGCGCCGTTGCGCCAGCTCAGGGTCACCGGCTGGTCGGGGGTCAGGGTCTGGCGGTCGGCCTCCCAGACCGCGTCGGGGCCGGGCACCTCCAGCCCGCCGACGGCCGTCCAGTCGAAGCGGGCGAAGTAGGGCCGCGCCGTGCCGACCGGGTGCAGCAGCTCGATGTTCGGGCTGTCGTCGTCGATGGTCTCCTGATAGCGCCGCAGCACCAGGTCGTCGAAGCGCGCGCCGGTCAGGTTGATCGAGCCGCGCAGCGTGGGGGTGTCGATGCGCACCCGCGGCTGGCTCTCCACCGCCTCGTCGCGGCTGAGGCGCCCGGCGCCGCCCGCCGTGTCCGCCGCGCCCGGCGCCGTCTGCCCGTCGAGAGTCGGCGCGATCTCGCGGTCCAGCGACTGCTCCGCCTGCTGGGCGGCCTGCTGCTCCTGCAAGGCGTCGCGCTGCGGGCCGCCGATGAAGACCTCCCACAAGAGCAGGATGCCGACCGAGAGGACGACGGCGAGGATCAGGTTCTTCTGGTCCATGGCGGGCTTATCGGCTCCTGTGGGCTGTGTGGCCGCAGGGGGGCAGGAAGTCTTGGGGAGGGTCCCGGGGAACAGTGGCCGCGGGCACCGGATCGTAGCCGGAGCCGCCCCAGGGATGGCAACGGAGGATGCGGCGCGCCGCCAGCCAGCTCCCGCGCAGCGGCCCGTGGCGCTGCAGCGCCTCCAGGGCGTAGGCCGAGCAGGTCGGCGCGAAGCGGCAGGCCGGCGGCAGCACCGGGGAGAGCAACAGGCGGTAGGCCCAGATCACGGCCGACAGCAGCCAGACAAGCGGCAGCCCGGCCAGCCGCGCAAGGCTGGCCCCGCCGCCGCTATCGGCACGCCGCTTGGCCTGGGCCATGGTCATTGCCCCTTCTTCCCGTCGCTCCGCGAGTCCCCGTCCCCTCGCCGAGATGGGGCCTTGCCCCGGCCGTTGCGAGGTTCTGGGCGAGATCCGCGGCGAGACCGTCCGGCCGGCCCTCGCCCGCCCCGCTCCTGCGCGACCCGGGCCAGCGCCGCCTGCAGATCGGCGACCAGATCCGGAAAGTCGCGGGTCAGCGTGCCGGCCCGCGCGATCAGGACATAGTCGGTGCCCGGCTTGCCGGCGGCGGGCAGAACGGCATCGGCCACAGCGCGCAGGCGGCGCCGGGCGCGATTGCGCGCGACCGCGTTGCCGACCTTGCGGCTGGCCGTAAAACCGACGCGCGGCGGCCCCAGGTCGGGACCGCCGTCGATCGCGGGTCTCTGGCAGGCCTGCAGCACGAGTCCGGGGGTCGCCCATTTGCGTCCACGCCCGGCGGCGCGCAGGAACTCGCTGCGACGCTTCAGGCGCGCGAGCCGCGTGCCCGGACGCATGTCACGGGAAGTCAGGCCGAGAGAGCCTTGCGCCCCTTGGCACGACGGCGTGCGATGACCTTGCGGCCGTTCTTGGTCGCCATGCGGCTGCGGAAACCGTGCCGACGCTTGCGGACCAGCGCGCTCGGCTGATACGTGCGCTTCACCTTGAACTCTCCATATCGCGGAAGCTGTGCGGAATTGCCGAGGGTGTATAGAGTTGCCCCCGCGGGGTGTCAACGTTGCGGGCAGCAGACCCGGCCCGCCGCCCGGCCTCACCGATCGGTGATTGGCCGGTGAGGCCGTAGGATTTTACATCCCTAACCGACACGCGCGCCCAACCGACACGCGCGCCCAACCGACATGCGCACAGACGCGCCGGTTCGCGGCGGCGCCGGCGACGCGCCCTGCCATGCACGCGAAAGCCGCCCGCCCCCGGCCACGGATCATGACACGGATCGACGGCGAGACCATGGACCAGCCCCCCCCACAGCGCGGCCGCGACGACGGCGCTGCCCCCGTCGAGCGGCCGCCCGGCGAGCGGCTGGAGGGCGAGCGGCCGGAGGGCGCGCGGCCGGGGAGCGAGCGGCCGGGCACGGGCGATCCCGGCGCCGATGCCCGGCTGCGGCGGGCCGCCTGGCTGCGTTGGCTGCCGCTGAGCCTGCTGCTGGCGGTGGGGGCGACCGCCTGGTTCGGCTTCGACATCGGCCGCTTCATCAGCTTCGAGGTGCTGGCCGAGAACCGCGACTGGCTGCTGTCCCAGGTGGAGCGCTACGAACTGCGCAGCGTGCTGGCCTTCATGCTGCTCTACGCGCTGGCCACCGCCTTCTCGATCCCCGGCGGCGCGGTGCTCACCGTGGTCGGCGGCTTCCTCTTCGGCACCTGGGTCGCCACCGTCTACGTGGTCGCCGCCGCCACCCTCGGCTCGGTCGCCGTCTTCCTGGCCGCGCGCACCGCCCTGGGCGACAGCCTGCGGCGGCGGGTCGGCGGCACGCTCAAGCGCATGGAAGCGGGCTTCCACGAGCATGCCCTCAGCTACCTGCTGGTGCTGCGGCTGATCCCGGTCTTCCCCTTCTGGCTGGTCAACCTGGTGCCGGCCTTCCTCGGCGTGTCGCTGCGCACCTACACCCTGGGCACGCTGCTGGGCATCGTGCCGGGCACCTTCGTCTACGCCAGCCTGGGCAACGGCGTCGGCGCGCTGCTGGCCCAGGGCAAGACGCCCGACGTGGGCATCATCTTCAGTCCCGAGATCCTGACGCCGATCCTGGGGCTGGCGGTGCTTGCGCTGCTGCCGGTGGCCTATAAGAAATGGAAGGCCCGGCGCGCCGCCCTGGGCGGGTGAGGCGCGCCGCCAACAGGGCCCGCAACCAAGGAGCCACGGATGAAAACCCTGGAACCCGACCTCTGCGTGATCGGGGCGGGCTCGGCCGGCCTGTCGGTCGCCGCCGGCGCCAGCCAGATGGGCGCGGAGACCGTGCTGATCGAAAAGGGCGAGATGGGCGGCGACTGCCTGAACTTCGGCTGCGTGCCCTCGAAGGCGCTGCTGGCGGCCGGGCATGCGGCCCACGCCTGGCGGGCGGCCGCCGCCTTCGGGGTCGCGGCGCCGGAACCGGAGGTCGACTTCGCGCGCGTCCAGCAGCACGTGCAGCAGGTCATCGCCGGCATTGCCCCGACCGATTCCGTGGCGCGCTTCACCGCCCTGGGCGTCGAGGTGATCCGCGATTCCGCCCGTTTCGAGGGCCCGCGCAGCCTGGTCGCCGGCGACAGGCGCATCCGCGCCAAGCGCTTCGTGGTCGCCACCGGCTCGCGGCCGGCGGTGCCGCCGATCGCGGGACTGGCGGAGGTCGACTACCTGACCAACGAGACGGTCTTCGCCCTCACCGAGCGGCCGGCGCACCTGATCGTCGTCGGCGGCGGCCCGATCGGCTGCGAGCTGGGCCAGGCCTTCCGCCGCCTGGGCGCGCGCGTCAGCCTGGTCGAGATGGGCGACCTGCTGCCCAAGGACGACCCGGAGCTGGTCGAGGTGGTCCGCCAAGGGCTGCGCGACGACGGGGTCGCGCTCTACGAACAGGCCAAGGTCACGCACGTCGCCAAGGCGCAGGGCGGCGTGGCCGTCGCCCTGGAGCGCGACGGCGCGCCGGAGCGAATCGAGGGCTCCCACCTGCTGCTCGCCGCCGGACGCCGGCCCACGGTCGCGGACCTGGGGCTGGAGGCCGCCGGCATCGCCTGCGACGAGGCCGGCATCCGCACCGACGCGCGGCTGCGCACCAGCAACCGGCGCGTCTACGCCGCCGGCGACGTCGCCGGCGGACCGCAGTTCACCCACATGGCCAGCCACCACGCCGGCGTGGTCCTGAAGAACGCGCTGTTCCGCCTGCCCGCCAAGGTGGAGACCAGGGCGGTGCCCCGGGTGACCTACACCGACCCCGAGCTGGCTCAGGTCGGCCTGACCGAAGCGCAGGCGCGCGCGGCCGGCCATGCGGTCAACCTGCTGCGCTGGGACCTGCACGAGAACGACCGCGCCCGCGCCGAGCGCCGCACCGAGGGCTTCTGCAAGCTGGTGGTCACGCCCAAGGGACGGATCCTCGGCGCCTCGCTGGTCGGGCCGCAGGCCGGCGAGCTGATCCAGCCCTGGATCCTGGCCATCGCCAACGGCCTGAAGGTCTCCGCCCTGGCCCAGACGATCGCCCCCTACCCGACCCTGGGCGAGGTCGGCAAGCGCGCGGCCGGCAGCTTCTACACCCCCAAGCTGTTCAGCGCGCGGACCCGCAAGCTGGTGCGCCTGCTGCTGCGCCTGCCCTGAGCCCGAACGCCGCCGAGTCCGGGGGCCCACCCCCGCCGGCTACCGCCCGGCCGCTGTGCTGCCGTCGCGCCGCCGCCAGTGCTATAAGGCGGCCATGACCGACGCCCCGGAAGCCGGATCGCCACGCCGCCTGTCCCTGCCGCCGCCGGCGCGCAGCCTTTCGGCGCGTCTGCTGGTGCTGACCGTGCTCTTCGTCATGCTGGCCGAGGTGCTGATCTTCGCCCCCTCCGTCGGCCGCTACCGGCTGGCCTACCTGGAGGAGAAGCTGGCCACCGGCCACCTGGGCATCCTGGCCCTCGAGGCCAGCCCGGTGGACATGATCGACCCGGCGGTGGAGCGGGAGATCCTGGCCCATGTCGGCGCCTACTCGGTGGCGCTGAAGAAGCCCGACCGGCCCGGCAAGCTGATGCTGATGATCGAGGAGCCGGTCGGCGGGGTGGAGGCCAGCTTCGACCTGCGCGAGGCCGGCTTCTTCACCCTGATCCGCGACGCCATCGCCTGCCTCTTTCCGGCCGACAACCGCGTCATCCGGGTGGTCGGCATCTCGCCGAAGGAGCCGGGCGTCGAGGTCGAGCTGGTGATGGACGAGGCACCGCTGCAGGCCGAGCTGCGCGCCTTCGGCTGGCGCATCCTGGGCCTCAGCCTGGTCATCTCGGCGATCACCGCCGGGCTGGTCTACCTCACCCTGATCCGGGTCATGGTGGTGCCGATGCGCCGGCTGACCGAGAACATGATCGCCTTCCGCGAAGACCCGGAGGACGCCGCGCGGATCGTCGCGCCGTCCGGACGCAGCGACGAGATCGGCGTCGCCGAGCGCCAGCTCCACGACCTGCAGGCCGCGCTGCGCGCCTCGCTGCACCAGAAGACGCGGCTGGCCGCGCTCGGCATCGCGGTGACCAAGATCAACCACGACCTGCGCAACATGCTCTCGACCGCGCAGCTCCTCTCCGACCGCCTGGCCCACTCCAGCGATTCCGAGGTGCGCCGGGTGGTGCCGACCCTGTTCAACGCCATCGACCGGGCGGTCGAGCTCTGCGGGCGCACCCTCGACTTCACCCGCGAGGGGCCGGCCTCGCTCGACCTCAGCCAGGTCGACCTCAAGGCGCTGCTGGACGAGGTCGGCGCCGACCTCACGGCCGAGAACCGGGAGGATCGCCAGTGGGACAACTGCGTCGCCCCCGGCACCCTGCTGGAGGCGGACCGCAGCCAGCTCTTCCGCGTCTTCGAGAACCTCGCGCGCAACGCCTACCAGGCCGGCGCCGGCCTGGTCAGCCTGGCCGCGCAGCGGCAGGACGGGCGGCTGGAGATCGAGCTGACCGACAACGGCCCCGGCCTTTCGCCGCGGGCGCGCGAGCGGCTGTTCCAGCCCTTCGCCGCCTCCACCCGCAGCGGCGGCAGCGGCCTCGGCCTGGCGATCGCCAAGGAGCTGCTGCGCGCCCACGGCGGCGACATCCGCCTGACGGGCAGCGATGCCGAGGGCACCCGCTTCCGGCTCAGCCTGCCGCTGCGCCAACAGGCCGCAGCCCGGCGCGACGGCAAGCGGACCCGGGGCTGACGGGCCGGAGCGGCCCCAGCGCGATCCCGGCGCGATCCCGGCGCGATCCCGGCGCGATCCCGGCGTGAACCAGGGCGCGAACCAGAACGCGCGACGGTCGCGCTTGACTTGGCGCTTGACCTGGGTCAACGCAGGCGGCGTGGTGGCGTGGCCTTATCGCCGCCGGGCGCCGATGCGGCCCGAAGGGCTCGCCCTTGCGAGTCCCTCCGGGCGGCCGCAGCGGCTCCAACAACACGATGCTGAGGGATCGTCCCGCGAACGACGGCGCCGTGCGCAGCGGCTCCAAGGAGGCGGCGATCGCTCCGGGGACTCGAGGGGATCCGCTGATGGTGCTGCGAACCGTCTTCTGTGTGGCCGTGGGCCTGCTGGCGCTGCTGGGCCTGTTCCTGGCGGCCGGCGCGCAGGAGAGCGCGATGTACGAGGCCGGCCTGATCATGGCGCTCTTCTCGGTGCTCTTCATCTTCTGGCAGATCAAGCGCGGCTACGATCGTGCCGAGAAGAGCGGGAGCGGCCACCGCCCCGCGGGCGGCGAGACGGCCCGCTAGGGCGGTTTCCGATCGAGTGGAACCACGAGGTGGGTCCGCCGATCGGCCCAAAACCGCCCTAAACCATGGTGTTAGAGTGATGCTGTCCGACTTGGCGAATCGCAAACGCGATTCGATCAGGTCGGGCATCGTTCTAGAGCCGATTGTGATCGTTTGGACCCGCAGCGTGGGTCCGCCGATCACAAGAAACCTGCTCTACACCAAAGGGTTAGAGTGATTTTTCGCGACCGGCGGACGCGCTGATGCGCGTCCAAACGGTCGCGAAGCCTCACGCCACCCCGATGATGGAGAACCGATCACTCCCGGCTCTCCCCCGGGCCGCCCGGCCCGGGGGCCTCGCGGGGCGGGAAGGTCACGGCCTCGATCTTGTTGCCGTCCCGGTCGAAGATGAAGGCGCCGAAATAGTCGGTCATCGCCGCCTGGCGGTCGCGCGGCAGGCCGGCATTGCGCCCGCCGGCGGCCAGCGCCGTCTCGTGAAAGGTCAGCACCGCCTCGCGCGAGCGGGCCCGCAGGCAGACGTGGTGACCGCTGTCGATCGGCGCCGGCGTCAGCCCGGGACGGGCGTTCAGCCAGAACTCCGGATAGCGCTTGCCGAAGCCCACCGTGGCCTCCCGCTCGACCAGCAGGGTCATGCCGAGCGGCGTCAGCACCCGCCGGTAGAAGGCCGTGCTCGCCGCCAGGTCGGCGACGGGGATGGAGACATGGTCGATCACGCGGCGCTCCCTTCCGACCCTGCACGCTCCGGCGCCGGCCCTCTCGCCCGCAGCGCCGAATCGCTTCAAGCCTAAAGCGCCGCCCCGCGAAGCGAAAGCGGCCCGTCCCCCTTGCCGCCCCCTTGCCCGTCCAGCGCGCCAGGCCAAGTCGGACGACAGGGCCCCTTTCGAGGCAACGGGAGGATCGCATGAGCGAAGATCGCCTACTCGACCGGACGACCCAGCGCTTCCTCGGCGGGGCCGGCGGCGGGCTGCTGTTCCTGGCCGGGCTGTTCGCCGCCGCCGGCCTCGACGGGCGACGCGGCGACGCCGGTTTCGTGCTGGCGCTGCTGGGCCTGGGCCTGGCCGCCTGGCAGCTCAAGCGCGGCCTCGACGACTACGAGCGGGGACGCGGCCGACCGCGCCCGCGGCGCGGCGCTCAGTCGAGGGCGTAGACCAGGCACTTGAGGTAGTCGCTCTCGGGGAGCTGCGGGTGCACCGGGTGGTCCGGCGCCGCGCCGGCCCGGCGCAGGATGCGCGCCGGCCGCCGCGCGTCGTTCAGCCCGCGCGCGCACTGCTCGGCGAAGGCGTCGGGCCCGACGTGGTGCGAGCAGGAGCAGAGCGCCAGGCAGCCGCCCGGCGCCACCAGCGCGGCCGCCAGACGGGCCAGCTTGCGGTAGCCGCGCAGCGCCGGCGGCATCTCCTTCTTGGTCTTGGCGAAGGCGGGCGGGTCGCAGATCACCAGATCGAAGCGCTCGCCCGCCTCGCCGAGCCGCTCCAACTCGCGGAAGACGTCGCTGCGCCGGGTTTGCACCCGCGCCGCCACGCCGTTCAGCGCCGCCGCCCGCTCGACCAGCCCCAGGGCGGCGTCGGAGCGGTCCAGCGCGGTGACCGACTCCGCCCCGGCCAAAGCCGCCTGGACGGCGAACCCGCCGGAATAGCTGTAGGCGTCGAGCACCCGCGCGCCGCCGGCGAGCTGCGCCACCCAGCGGCGATTGTCGCGCTGGTCGTAGAACCAGCCGGTCTTCTGGCCGCCGGCCGGGTCGGCCAGGAAGCGGGCGCCGTATTCGCGCAGCTCGACCGGCCCGTCGGGCTCGCCGCGCAGCACGCGGACCTCCTGCTCCAGCCCCTCCAGCCGGCGCGCCGGCGTGTCGTTGCGCAGCACCAGCGTGGCCGGGCTCAGCAGCTCGTCGACGGCCGCGCAGAGCGGTGCCTCCAGCGCCTGCATGCCGGCGGCGTTGAGCTGCATCACCACCACCTCGCCGAAGCGGTCGATCACCAGGCCGGGCAGGCCGTCGGCCTCGGCGTGGCAAAGGCGGTAGTAGGGCCCCTCGACGAGCTGCTCGCGCAGCCGCAGGGCGCGGGCCAGCCGCGCATGCAGGAAGCCGGCGTCGATCTCCGCCTGCGGATCGCGCGACAGCAGGCGGCCGGCGATCAGCGTGTGGCGGTTGAAGCTGGCGACCCCCAGCGGGCGCCCCTCGTGGCTCTCCAGCCGCACCAGGGCGCCGAGCTCCAGCGTCTTGGCCTCGGGCGTCATCTCGATCTCGTTCGAGAAGACCCAGGGATAGCCGTGCAGCAGGCGCCGCTCCGCCTTTGGCTTGAGACGCAGGCAGGGGCGGGCCGCACGCGCGCGCGGCGCGCTCACGGCTGGCTCCCGGCCGGCAGCGCGACCCCTTCCCGCCGCGGGTCGGCGCCGCCCTCCAGGCTGCCGTCGGAGCGCACGCGGATGCCGTGCAGCCCGCTGGTCATCTCTTGCACGCGCGCGGCATGCCCCAGCGCCTCCAGCGCCGCCTTGGCCTCCGCCGCCGCGGTGCCGGCCTCCAGGTCGGTCGAGCCGTTGCGGTTGACCACGTGCGGCAGCTCGATCGCCGCCTGCACGTCCAGGCCGAAGTCCAGCACACCGGTCAGCGCGCGCGCCACGTAGCCGATGATGCGGCTGCCGCCGGGCGAGCCGATCGCCAGGGCCAGGTCCTCGTCCTCGGTGAACACCAGGGTCGGCGACATGGAGCTGCGCGGCCGCTTGCCGGGTTCGACCCGGTTGGCCACCGGCAGCCCGTCCTCGGTCTCGGGGACGAAGGCGAAGTCGGTGAGCTGGTTGTTGAGCAGGAAGCCGCGCACCATCAGGCGGGAGCCGAAGGCGTTCTCGATCGAGGTGGTCATGGACACCGCCCTACCCTCGGCGTCGACCACCGAGAGGTGGCTGGTCGACGGCGGCTCGACCTGCACCCAGGTGCCGTTGCGCCGCTCCAGCCCCGGCGCCGCCTCGGCCAGCGCCCGCGCGGGGTCGATCAGCTCGGCACGGGCGGCCAGGTAGGCGGCGTCGAGCAGCCGCTCGACCGGCACCTCCACGAAGTCGGGATCGGCCAGGAAGGCGTTGCGGTCGGCGAAGGCCAGCTTGCCCGCCTCGGCCAGCAGGTGCAGCGTGCGCGGCGCGTTGGGGCCGGCTGCGGCCAGGTCGAAGGACTCCAGCAGGCCGAGCATCTGCAGCACCGCCACGCCGCCCGAGGTCGGCGGCGGCATGCCGCAGACCCGCCAGTCGCGGTAGGGCCGGCACAGCGGCGCCCGCTCGACCGCGCGGTAGGCGGCCAGGTCCGCCGCGGTCATGCGGCCCGGATTGACCGGCGCCTTGCGCACCGCGGCGACGATGTCGGCGGCGATCTCCCCCTCGTAGAAGGCCGAGGCGCCGTGCGCGGCGATCCGCCGCAGGGTCTCGGCGTAGGCCGGGTTGCGCAGAATCGTGCCGACCGGCAGCGGGTTGCCGGCCGGGGTGTAGAAGTAGGCCGCGGCGGCCGGGAACTCCGGCAGCAGCTCGTCGCGGGCGACCAGCTCGTGCAGGCGCGGCGAGACGGGAAAGCCCTCCTCGGCCAGCGCGATTGCCGGCTCGAACAGCCGCGCCCAGGCCAGCTTGCCGTAGGCGCCATGCACCTGCTCGAGCATCCGCAGCACGCCGGGCACGCCGACCGAGAGGCCGCCGGGCACGGCGTCCCAGAAGTCCATCGGCGTGCCGTCCGCGGCGAGAAACTGCTCCGGCGTTGCCGCCAGCGGGGCGGCCTCGCGCCCGTCGAAGGCGCGGGTCTCGCCGCTGTCGGGGTCGAAGTGCAGCAGGAAGGCGCCGCCGCCGATCCCCGACGACTGCGGCTCGACCAGGCCGAGCACGAGCTGCGCGGCGATGGCCGCGTCCACCGCGCTGCCGCCGGCGTCCAGCATGGCGACGCCGGCGCGCGTGGCGTGCGGGTTGGCCGTGGTCACCATGGCCCGGGCCGGCGCGGCCTGCGAGTCGCGGGCGGGCGCGGCCGGCGCAGCCGTGTCGGCCGCCCGGGCGGGCGCAGCCGTGTCGCCCGCCCGGGCGGGCGCCAGGGGCGGCACCAGCAGCAGGCAGACAAAGGCCAGCGCGCCGGCCGTGTGGGTCAGCGCGCGCAGGAGTGGGCGGGCGAGGGAGAGAGGAAGCTGAGACGGCACAATGCCGCCAGTGTAGCGATCAGCGCGTCGATGGCATAGACGCGCTTTGTCCGCCCGCGGCCTTTTGCGCCATCGGCTTGTGCAGGGCGACGCGATGCGGCTGGTGGCCGCGCAGCTTCAGCATGTCGATCAGCCACTGGCGGCGCCCGCGCTCCGCGCCCTCGGGCAGCACCGTGTGGATGGCGGCGCAGCGATGGCCGGCCGCCAGCCCCTCGAGCGCGCGGGCCAGGGCCTCGGCAATGCGGTCCCGCTCGAAGAAGTCGAAGGCGACGAAGTGCTCGGCCACCAGCACCGGCCCGTGCAGCAGATCGCGCTGAACCCGGTAGGCGACCAGGCCGGAGATGTAGCCGCGCCCGTCCTCCACGATCAGGATTCCCCCCTGCCAGCGCCGGTCGTCCCCGGACCGGGGCACCAGTGGAAGCGCGAACTCCTTCCAGGCCTCGAGCGTGATGTTCGGCGCGATCGCCTGGATCAGCGGGAAAGCCTGGTTCAGGCGGTCGGCCGTGAGGCTCTTGACGGTGATGTCTCGGGTCGGCGACGGGCTCTGCGCCTCCGGCAGACCTGCGGCGCCGGAGCAGGAGGCCGGCTCCCGGGATGGAGAGTCCCAGGGGGCAGGCTCCGGGAACTCAGGGTCCTGGGACGCAGAGTCCTGGGACGCAGAGTCCTGGAAAGCAGGGTCCTGGGACGCAGGGTCCTGATCTTCGGGATCGGGGTCGACATCGGGGCAGCGCATGCCGCCATCGTGATGCCAGCCATGCACCACCTGCCTTGATCTGCGTCAAGGCTGCGCAGCGGCTCGAAGCGATTCGATATTATGGCGTTTTTTCAACAAATTGCAGCTATGGCCCTGAATCGCGATTCTGCGGTATAAAGGGAATGACGCAGGCAGTAGCTGTTGAATTGTCGGTCCGGATGCGTCAGATTCGCGGGACACGGTATGGCAGCCGATCGGACGCAGCGCAGCACTATGTCGCCCTTCGACATCAACAGGATTCGGGAGCTCGGGCCCGCCGTCGCGGCCGAGCCCGGTGAGCGCGACGCGGGCATGTCGCCCTGCGGCGCCTGCTCGGTTCGGCATTTGACCTTCTGCGCGCCGATGGCCGACGACGAGCTGAGCCACGTCTCGCGCATCGTCAGCACGGTGGAACTGCACCCGGGCGACCCGCTGTTCGACGAGGGCGAGCCGGCCGAGAGCGTCTACAGCGTCACCGCCGGCGCGGTGAAGGTCTACAAGCTTCTGCCCGACGGCCGGCGCCAGGTGATCGGCTTCCTCTTCTCGGGCGACTTCATGGGCCTGGCCCACAATGACCTCTACGCCTACAGCGCCGAGGCGATCATCCACTCCGCCGTCTGCCGCTTCCCGCGCAAGCGGCTGGAGCAGCTTCTCGAGCGCTTCCCCAAGATGGAGCGGCGCCTGCTCGGCATGGCCAGCCACGAGCTGGCCGTGGCGCAGGAGCAGATGCTGCTGCTCGGCCGCAAGACCGCCAAGGAGAAGATCGCCAGCTTCCTGCTGATGCTCTCCAAGCGCGCGGAGCAGCGCGGCCAGACTCCCAACCCCATCGCCGTGCCGATGAGCCGGACCGACATCGGCGACTACCTGGGCCTGACCACGGAGACGGTCAGCCGCACCTTCACCCAGCTCAAGACCAGCGGCCTGATCTCCCTGCAGCCGGCCAACCGGGTCGAGCTGACCAACCTCGCAGCGCTGAACGAGATCGCCGAGGGGAGCTGAAGCGCGGCGCCGGGGCGGCCGGGGGCCGGCCGTTTCTCCGCACAGCGCGCCCGCCGCGATGCGGCGGCCGGGCGCCGCGAGCCGGGCGCACGCCGGCGCAGCGAAGGCCGGCCGCGTTGCCTTCGCCCGCCCTGGCGCGCTATTCCTCTGCGCCATCCCCCGACGGGGCCCACTGCGGAGCGCAAAGATTCCCGTGTCCACCACGCCCCAGCCTGGCGAGCCCCCTTCCGGCGAGCCCCCTTCCGGCGAGCCCAAGCCTGCCGCCCCCGACGCCGCGCCGCGCAAGCGCCTGACGCCGCCGGACATCGCCGCTCGCAAGGGCGGCACGCCGCTGGTCTGTCTGACCGCCTACTCGGCCCCGATGGCCCGGCTGCTCGATTCCCAGGTCGACATCCTGCTGGTCGGCGATTCCCTGGGCATGGTGGTCTACGGTGCCGAGTCGACCCTGAACGTCGGCCTGGAGACGATGATCGGCCACGGCCGCGCCGTCGCGCGGGCCAGCCGCCAGGCCTGCGTGGTGGTCGACCTGCCCTTCGCCAGCTACCAGGAAAGCCCGCAGCAGGCCTTTCGCAGCGCCGCGCGGGTGCTGGCCGAGACCGGCGCCGCGGCGGTCAAGCTGGAGGGTGGCCGGGAGATGGCCGACACCATCGCCTTCCTGTCAGCGCGTGGCGTGCCGGTGATGGGCCATGTCGGCCTGACGCCACAGTCGGTCAACGCGCTGGGCGGCTTCCGGGCGCGCGGCCGCGACGAGGCCGAGGCCGACAAGGTGATGGCCGACGCCCGCGCCGTGGCCCGCGCCGGCGCCTTCGCCCTGGTGATCGAGGGCACGCTGGAGACCGTCGCCCAGGCCGCGACGCGGGCGGTGGCGATTCCCACCATCGGCATCGGCGCCGCCGCCGAGTGCGACGGCCAGGTGCTGGTGACCGAGGATCTGCTCGGCCTGTCGGGCGAGCGGGTGCCGCGCTTCGTCAAGCGCTACGCCGACCTGGGCAAGGCGGTGCAGGCCGCCGTCGGGCACTACGCCGAGGAGGTGCGCAACCGCGCCTTCCCCGGCCCCGAGCAGCTCTACCGGGCGCGGCGCGGATGAGCGGGCGCGCCACCCTGCCGATCCTCCGCCACGTCGCGGAGTTGCGGGCCGCCAGCCGGCCCTGGCGGCGGGCTGGCGAGACCGTCGGCCTGGTGCCGACCATGGGGGCGCTGCACGCCGGCCACCTGGCGCTGGTCGAGCGGGCGACGCGCGACTGCGACCACACGGTCGCCACGATCTTCGTCAACCCCAAGCAGTTCGACCGCAAGGAAGACCTCAGCCGCTATCCGCGCGACGAGGGGCGCGACGCGCGGCTGCTGGCCGAGCACGCCTGCGAGCTGCTGTTCGCGCCGGACGTCGCGGAGATCTACCCCGAGGGCTTCGCCTCCACCGTCAGCGTGACCGGCGTCAGCGACGTGCTGGAAGGGCTCTACCGCCCGGGGCACTTCGACGGCGTGACCACGGTGGTCTGCAAGCTGCTGCTGCAGGCGCTGCCGGACCGCGCCTATTTCGGGGAGAAGGACTACCAGCAGCTCACGGTGGTCAAGCGCATGGTGCGCGACCTCGACATCCCGGTCGAGATCGTGCCCGTGCCCACGGTGCGCGAGGCCGACGGCCTGGCGCTGTCGTCGCGCAACGTCCACCTGACCGCCGAGCAGCGCGCCGTGGCCCCGCTGCTCTACCAGGTGATGCGCGAGATCGGCGACGAGCTGTCCGACGGCCAGACGCCGGCCGGCCTGCTGCTGCCGGAGGGACAGATGCGACTCGGCTCGGCCGGCTTCACCAAGATCGACTACCTGGCGCTGCACGCCGCCGACGATCTGACGCCGCTGACCCGCGTCGACCGCCCGGCCCGCCTGCTGGCGGCGGCCTGGCTGGGCCAGACCCGCCTGATCGACAACATCGCCGTCGACCCACGCTAGGGCGGTTTCCGATCGAGTGGAACCACGACGTGGGTCCGCCGATCGGCCCAAAACCGCCCTAAACCATGGTGTTAGAGTGATGCTGTCCGACTTGGCGAATCGCAAACGCGATTCGATCAGGTCGGGCATCGCTCTAGAGTGATTTGCGACCGTTTGGACGCGCGTCGGCGCGTCGGCGCGTCGCCGCCGGCTCAGCGGCTGCGCGCGATCGGCGGGACTTCCTGCATCTCGCTGTCCCAGGGGAAGAGGATCCAGGTGTCCTGGCTCACCTCGGTGACGTAGGTGTCGACCGTCGGCTTGCCTTCCGGCTTGGCGTAGACACTGGCGAAGTGCGCCTTGGGCAGCAGCTCGCGCACCGCCCGGGCGGTCGCCCCGGTGTCGACCAGATCGTCGACGATCAGCCAGCCGGTGCCGTCGCCCTCGATCGACTTGAGGATCTTGACGTTGCCCTGCCGGCGGTCGTCGTAGGAGGCGATGCACAGCGTGTCGATCAAACGCAGGTCCAGCTCGCGCGCCACGATGGTCGCCGGCACCAGGCCGCCGCGGGCGATCGCCACCACCCCCTTGAAGGGGCCGGTCTTGTCCATCTTGTCCATCAGGCGCCAGGCCAAGGCCTTGGCGTCGCGGTGCAGTTCCCACCAGGAAACCGGAAAGGTCTTGCCGGCCATCGTCACATCCCACTCCCGACCCGAACTCCAGAGTGATTCGCGGCCGGAGGGACGAGCAACGCGCCGCCGCCGGATCGCGAAAATCACTCGCGTTTATCGTCTTGGAGCGGCCTGCGTGAGACCGGCCGAGCCGCAAGACGGCGCCATCCGATCGCACCCCGCTCCCGGGCAGGAGAACGGCGCTGCCCTTGGGCGCCCGCCCCGCTCCTGCCGTCCGGAGGGCGCGGGCGACCGGCCGCCCCCTGGGCGCCGCGCCGCATCCCCGTCCGTCACCCTCGCGTCGAGAAGGGTCTAGCCGACACAGCCGAGCGCTGGCAACGCCCGCGCCGACTCGCGCCGGCCGGCGTCAGGCCGTGGCGTCCGGCCGGCGCTCGATCCGCACGCCGTCGATCTTCCAGCTTCCGTCAGGCTGACGCTCCATGAGGTAGCGCGCCAGAACGCCGCCGCCGTCGGCGCCGACAAAGAAGACCCGCTGCACCGCGCGGCCACCGTCCAGCTTCAGCGCCTGAAACTCCACCGCGCGGGGGCGGTAGACCTGCGGATAGCCGCTGCGCACCATCCGCATGAAGATCTCCGGCGAGCCGAACTTCTGACGGATCGAGGGCGAGGCATAGGAAAAGGCGGCGCGGCCGTCGTCGCGCTGGAAGGCCGCGAGCTGGCCCTCGATCGCCCGGCGAATGTCGCCGGCCGATTCGGCCCGCAGCCCCGTGGCGCCGGCCAAGGCGGCGGCGCAGACCACGGCAACGGCGAAGAGACCGGTCAGGGCAAAGCGGAAAAGCGGGCTGCGCATGGGTCGTCTCCCCGGTCGTCCGGCCGCCCGGCGATGCGGGCGGCATTACGGAAAACCTGGGGCGGCGCGACGCCGCGACCAGTCCTGCCGCCCGAAGCGGCCAAGGGCGCGGCACCGAAGCGCTGCCCGAGCTCAGAGACCGGCTTCAGCGCAGGTAGACGTGCACCTCGTTGATGCCGGCAGCGGGGTTGGTCGCGGCCGAGAGGGAGACGCGGTCGGCCGGCAGGCCCATGTCGGTCAGCGAGCGGACCACCGATTCGCCGCTGCGCAGGGCGCGGCCGCTGGCCACCGCCGCCTGCCCCTGGCCGCCGCCGCCGGCGGCCACGGCGACCACGTCGAAGCCGGCGTTGGGCCGCGCGGCCAGCGCCTGGTTGACGGCACCGTAGAGCGAGGGCTCGTAGTCCACGTTGGGTTCGTCGAAGCGGATCACGACCAGCGGCTGGGCGCGCCCGACCAGGCCGGCGCCACCGCCCGGCGGCGGCGGCGCGGCGATGCCGTAGGAGCGGTTGCCCAGGCTGCCGGCGAAGAACTCGCCGTTGCGGATCGCCACCGACAAGGCCGTCAGCTCCGAGCGCTCGTAGTTGAGGTAGGCGCTCTGGCGCTGCACGTCCTCGGTCAGCTCGGTCAGCAGCCGCTCGATCAGCACCACCGTCTGGTTGGTTTCGTCCTCCAGGATCGCGAGCTGGCGATGGTCCTCGTCGACCGCGCCCTGCAGGCCGTAGGTCGCGCGCACGGAGTCGAGCAGGAAGGCCGAGAGCGACGCGGTGGCCGCGGTGTTGGCGGCCAGGCTGTTCATGTTGTTGATCGAGGTCGCGACCTGGGCGAGCTCCTGCTGCGCCTCGTTCCAGCGCTGCACCAGCTCCGGGTTGCCCGGGGTGGTGCCGGTCTGCAGGCGCGCGTTGATGCTGCTGACCAGGGCGTTGTAGTCGCGCGCGGTCTGCCGGGCGTTGCCGCGATACTGCTGCAGCAGCCGGTTCTCCTCGGCCACCTGCGACTGCAGGCGCTGCAGGTCGCCGCGCAGGGCCTGGACCTTCTCGCCCACCGCGGTGCCGGTCGGCTGGCCCGGCGTGACGCCGGCCGGCTCGAACACACCGGTATTGAGCTCCAGGGGCGCGCCGGGCTGCTGCGCCTGCTGCGATGCCTGGGCGGCCTGCGCGCCGTTGCCCGGGTCGCTGGCCTCGAGCGAGGGCCACAGCTCCGATTCGTCGGCCGAGCAGCCGGTGAGAATCGCTGTGGCCAGGGCGACGGCGATCAGGCCTGTAACGCGCTTCATTCGATCATCTCATGCTGTTGTTAAGACTCGGCAAAGAATTGCCCGGCCGAGACGCGAAATTCCCCAACGCGTGCGGAAAGCCAATGCCGAATCCCCCCAAACGCGGCGGAGGGATACTACTTGAGCGCTCCCAGGGGGACAAGCGCATTTGCCCGCTTTTCGCAGGACTTGCCGCGCCCCGTTACGAAGTTTTCTGAAGCGGCCGGACAGCCCCGAAGCCGCGCGGCAAGGGCCGTGTGCCGAGGCGTCGCGGCGGCGGCGAAGGGCGGGATCGCGTGGCCGCCGCCCGGGCCTCGAAGCCGCTGCGGCCGGCGCCCGCCGACTCCCGCTCCGCCGCCTCGTTCCTCCATCAAAAGCTTTGTAAATCATGGACCTGGATCGGGCCGGCCGGGACCGGCCGGGCCAGGCCGCGACCGGCTGGACCGGCCCGCAACAAGACGATGACGCGAGCCTCTTGCACCGCCCCGACGATTCGCCTATGTTCCGCGCCTCCTCACGGCGGAGCCCGCCACAGCGCGGCCTTTTCGCTCCGCCCGGCAAGCGCCCGTAGCTCAACTGGACAGAGCACCTGACTACGGATCAGGAGGTTGGGAGTTCGAATCTTCCCGGGCGCGCCACTTTCCCTATAGATCGAAGACCGTCCCCTGGGCCTTGGTGAGGTCGAACCGCGTCCTTTGGGGCACGCCACGCGCTCGGCCTCGTCGACGAGCGCAGCCCGATTGTCCGGCCGGCGCCCGGCCCTCTCTCGGGGCGCCTCGGTGCGAACGTCATTCCCCCGCAAGACAAGAGGGGTATGATGGCTTAACGCGCGTGGCGCGAGCGCGGCGCGGGGACCGAGGGGGAGAGGCCGCCATGGCCGACATCCGCTTTGCCAGCTTCAACCTCTACAACCTGCAGGAGGCGGGCGCCCCCTTCCGCGGCAAGCGCTACACGCCGGAGGAATATCGCGCAAAGATCGACTGGTCGGCCGCGCGCATCGCCGAGATGCGGCCCGACGTGATCGCCTTTCAGGAGCTCTGGTCGCCGCAGTGCCTGCGCGACATCTTCGCCGCCCCGGCCCTGGCGGATCGCTACGAGCTGGCCTTCATCCGCGACAGCGGCTGGTACGACATCGCCGTGGCCGCCGCCGTACGCCGGCCCTGGACCATCCGGGGCAAGGAGATGATCAAGGACTTTCCGCCGGACTTTCGCCTGATCAAGCGCGAGGTCGACCGCGCGCAGACCGGCGGCGAGGACCAGGACGACGACATCGAGGTGCGGATCTCCAAGTTCTCCCGCGCGCTGCTGAAGCTGAGCGTCGCCCATGCCGACAAGCCGGCGCTGCCCGCCATCGAGGTCTTCGTCGCCCACCTCAAGTCCAAGCTGCCGACCCGGCTGGACTCCGAGGAGTGGCGCAACGACGCGATCAAGCCGCACGCCACCGCCCTGGGCGCCGCCATCTCGACCCTGCGGCGCACGGCCGAGGCGGCGGCGGCGCGCTGGCTGCTGAACGAGCGGATGCGCGACACCGACGTGCCGGTGGTGGTGCTGGGCGACTACAACGACTCGCCGAACAGCAACACCCTGGCGATCGTCACCGCGCAGCCCAGCTTCCGCTTCTACGCCGACAGCCGCGCCGGCTGGACCAGCGACCGCGGCCTCTATGTCGCCGGCGCGCTGCAGCAGCTCCGCTCCTTCCGTGACGTCACCTACACCCACATCTACAAGGGCGAGTACGACAGCCTGGACCACATCCTGGTCTCCGAGCAGTTCTACGACTACGCGCAAAAGCGGGTCTGGTCGTTCCGCGAGATGAAGGTCTGGAACGACCACCTCGGCGAGGACCCGCCGCCCGGGGCCACCGACCACGGCCTGGTCTGCGCCCAGTTCGACTACAACCCGGCCGATTGAGTCCGGCAAGCCAGCGGCTGTAGACTCCCGGCGCCGGGCCGCCGGGGGCTGCGTCCGGCCAACCGCCATCGCGACGCGGCATCGCCAAGCCAGGGATCCGTCATGCGGGCACTGCTCGGCCCGGTCCTCGCGCTGATCGTCAGCGCGGCCATCCTCATCCTCGGCAACGGCCTGCAGGGCACGCTGCTGCCGGTGCGCGCCGAGCTGGAGGGCTTCGCCACGCCGGTCATCGGCCTGCTCGGCTCGGCCTACTTCGTCGGCTTCGGGCTTGGCTGCGTGCTCGCGCCCTACGTCATCAAGCGGGTCGGCCACATCCGCACCTTCGCCGCGCTGGCCGCCGTCGCCTCGACCGCGCCGCTGCTGCACGCCCTGTTTCCCGAGCCCGCCGTCTGGTCCGGCCTGCGCGCGGTGACCGGCCTGTGCTTCGCCGGCCTCTACACGGTGATCGAGTCCTGGCTCAACGAGCGCACCACGAACCAGACGCGCGGGCGCGTGCTGTCGGTCTACGTGGTGGCCAACTTCGCGGCCATCACCGCCGGCCAGCTTCTGCTGACCCTCGCCCCGGCCCGTGGCTTCGAGCTGTTCAGCCTGGTGGCGATCCTGATCGCCGTGGCCCTGGTGCCGGTCAGCCTGACCACCTCGCCGGCGCCGGCGCCGCTGGCCGAGGTGCGCCTGCGGCTGGGCCGCCTCTACGGCGTCTCGCCGGTCGGCGTGATCGGCTGCCTGGCCGTGGGCCTGACCAACGGCGCCTTCTGGAGCCTGGCGCCGGCCTACGTCACGGCGGCCGGCGGCACCACCGAGCAGGTGGCGACCTTCATGGCGGTGGCGGTGCTGGGCGGCGCCCTGGCGCAGTGGCCGCTCGGCCGGCTGTCCGACCTGGTCGACCGGCGGGCGGTGATCGTCGGCGCCTGCCTGGTCGGCGCCCTGGCCGGCCTGGGCCTGGCCCTGGTGCAGCCGGGCACGGCCCTGTCCGCCTGGCTGCTGCCGGTGCTGGCCCTGGCCTACGGCGCCACCGCCCTGTCGCTCTACGCGCTCTGCGTCGCCCACGCCAACGACTTCATCGCGGCCGAGGACGCGGTCGAGACCTCCAGCGGCCTGCTGCTGACCTTCGCCCTGGGCGCCGTCTTCGGCCCGCTCGCCGCGGCCGGGGTGATGCAGCAGAGCGCGCCCGGCTTCCTCTTTGCCTACACCGCCGTGCTGCATCTGCTCTTCGCGGCCTTCGCCGGCTACCGCATGCGCCAGCGCGCCGCCCTGCCGCCGGAGCAGCGCGAGGACTTCGTGCTGGCCGATACCCGCAGCTCGCCCCAGGTCTTCGAGCTCGACCCGCGCGCCGAGCCGACCGCCCCGGTGCCCGACCCGCAAACCGAAGCGGAGCGGGCCGAGATGGCACGGGCTGACGCCGACCGGGCCGAGACGGAGCCGGAGGACAGGGAGCCGGAGGACAGGGAGCCGGAGGACAGGGAGCCGGAGAACACGCCGGAGGGCGAGGCCGGGACGACGCAGGCGGGTGCCGCTCGCGCCGGGGCGCCGGATCGCCGTGAAAGCTCCTCTTAACCCTTTCGCAAAGGCTCCCGGGACATGCTCGCGGCCATGGTCACCACCTCGCCTTCTCCCGATTCCTCCCCGGGTCGCCCCGAAGCGCCGCACGCCGGCGAGCGCCCTGCCGAACCGGCCGCCACCGAGGCGGCGGCGAGCGGCGCCCGGCGCGCGCCGGCCCGGGCCGACTGGCGCAAGGACCCGTTTTTCGCGACCTACTTCCAGCGCATCGACCCGGCCGTGGCGGACAGCTTCACCTCGGAGCAGCGCGCCGCCCTGCGCCTGATGTTCGGCGGGCGGGCGCCGGGCCGCCATCTGGTGGACTTCCGCCGCTCGCTTCCCCTGTTCGGTCAGCGCATCTATCTCGTGCTGCTGTTCGGCAAGGAGCGCCGCAGCCTGGATCGCCTGGCGCGCGAAGGCATGCTCTCGCGCGGCTCGACCTGGCTGATGTACCTGCTGCTGCTGCTGCTGCTGGCGATCCCGTTGCTCGGCGGGCTCTATCTGCTGAAAGCCGCCGCCGGCATCGATCTGCTGCCCGACGGCGGCGTGCACAACCTGCTCGAGTCTCTCGGCGACCAGATCACCCTGCTGTTCGGCGGCTGATCGCGGCAGATCGCCGGTTGACGGCCCGGCCGCGGCCTGCGGCCGGCGCGCGCGCTCAGCAGGCCACGCCGTAGCGCCGCAGGGCCGCGCTGAGCGGCGCCAGCTCGCGGGCGTGACGTCTCCAGGCGGCCACCGAACCGGCGTTCATCTTCTGGCGCACCTGGTAGAGGCTGGCGGTGCGCACCGCCCCGGCGCTGCGGTGGAAGTCCAGGCAGGCCGGATCGAAGGGCAGGCCGACCGCGGCCAGCAGGCGCCGGGTCTCGCCCTCCTGGTCGGCGACCAGGTCCTCGTAGCGAAGCTCGTGGATCCGCCCGGGCAGCAGGCTGTGCCAGTGCGCCATCAGGCGGTCGTGGGCCTGGTGGAAGTGGGCGATGCTCTCCAGCGCGTAGGCATAGGGGTGCTGCCCGCGAAACTGCTGCTGGAAGATCGAGTAGCCAAGGTCCATGGGGCCGCGGCGGCAGTGGACGATTCGCGCGCCCGGCAGCAGCCGCGCGACCAGCCCGAGGAAGCGGAACTTCAGCAGCTCCTTGTCGACCACCACCGGCGCCCCGCCCGCCGCGCGCCCGACGGCCTCCAGGTAGCGGCGCGCCCGCGCCGCCAGCTCCGTCTCCGTCAGCGCGGCGACGCCTTCGGGATAGTCGGGGCGCAGGATGAGATCGCGGATGGCGGCGTAGATCGCCGGCGACTCCCCGACGCCGGCGGCCCGCGGGTGGCTGGCCAGGATGCGCTCCACCAGGGTCGAGCCGGAGCGCGGCAGCCCGACCACCAGGATGAGACCGGCACCGCGCGCGGGCTCGGCCGGCGCGGCGAACAGCGCCGGCGTGAAGGCGGCCAGGCTGCGCGCGACGAAACGGTCGACCTCCTCGGGGTCGTAGATCACGTCGACCAGGGCGTTGGCCTTGGCCAGGTGGGCGAAGCCCGACTCGACCGCGCCGGCTTCGGCGAGCGTGCGGCCGAGCGCGAAGTGCGCGGCGGCGCGGTCGTGCTGGCTCGCCGCCGGAGTCGCGACCAGCCGCTCGGCGCGGGCGAAGAGCGGCCCCTCGGGGGCGAGACACCGGATGGTCGAGGCCGTGAGGAAGAGGTCGCCGCGCAACGGCGCCATCGCGCTGGCGCGTTCGATGGCGGCGGCGGCGGCATCGAACGCGCCTTTCGCCGCGAGGTTGGCGATCAGCAGCCGCAGGGCCTCCAGGCTGTCCGGCGCCGCGTGCAGCAGCGCCTCGGCCTGCGCGACGGCGGCGTCGAGATCCCCGGCCGCCGAGGTCACAGCCAGCTCGGCCAGGCGCACATCCCAGGCGGCACGCTGCGCCGGCGTCAGCGCGGCCAACCGGGCCTGGGCCGCGTCCAGGTCTCCGGTCTCGACCAGCGCCTGCACCAGCAGGCCGGCGACGCAGCCGTTGTCCGGCAAGTCGGCCCGCGCCCGCTGCAGGTCTTCCAGCGCGCCGAACCCGTCGGCCAGCGCCAGCTTGAGCCGGCCCAGCCGGGCGCGCAGCCCCGGGTCGCCGGGCGCCGCCTCGACGGCCCCGGCCAGCAGGGCGTAGGCCCGCTTGGTCTCGCGTGCCCGCCGCGCCGCCTCGGCCGCGCGCACCTGGCGACGCAGAGCGCGCGGTGGCGGCGGCAGCTCCTCGTCCAAGGCCGCGCCGGCCGCCCGGCTCCGACCCAGCCGCCCGATCAGGCCGGCCGGCCCCCCGCCTGCAGCGGCGCCGATCGGATCGCCCCGGCCGCCGCGCGCCGCCCAGTACCGGCGGCCCCAGTCGGCGGCCGCGGCCCGGTCGCCGGCGGTCCGCGCCAGCCGCGCCAGCCGCCCCAGGGTCCTGGCATCGCCAGGCTCCAGAAAGGCGGCCTGGCGAAAGGCCGCGTAGGCCGCCGCCGCATCGCCGGCGGCCAGGCAGGCCCGGCCGTGCGCCCGCCGCAGCGGCGCGAAGGCCCGGCGCAGGCGAATCGCCGCCTCGAAGCGCGCGCGCGCTTCCGCCGGATCGCCGCGTTTCAACGCCGCCTCGCCCTCGGCGACCAGGGTCACGTATCGCTCGCTCACGCAGAGACCTCCCGCCCGGCGGAGCCGCCAAGCCCGACATCGGCCGCGTCCAGCTTGCCGGCGAGGTCTTACGAGAGGGTAAAGCGATCCAACCGCCCAGGGGCGGGGTTCGGGGCCGGGAGTCGGGGCCGGAAGTCGGGGCCGGAAGTCGGGGCCGGGGTTTGGCCGCCGCCCGGGCCTCACGCGGGCGGCTGCACCGTCAGGTGGCCGTCGTGCACCGTCACCCGCTCGCCGGTCAGCGCGTCGAGCATCTTCTCGACGAAGCTCTGGGGAATGTCGCGGGTGATGAAGACCAGCCGGGTCTGCGGCGTGTCGCGCCAGGCGTCGAGCCAGACCACGGGGTGGAAGACATGCTGCACGCCGTGGATCACGGCGGGGGTGTCGGGGTATTCGGCAACCTGGACCACGCCCTTGACCCGCAGCAGGTCGGCGCCGCGGTTGGCGATCAGCAGCTCCAGAAAGAGGTTGAAGGCGGCCCCGGCGATCGGCTGGTCGCGCACGATGCAGTAGGCGCGGATGTGGTCGTCGTGGCGGTTGACGTCGTGCTGGTGGCCGTGATGGCCATGACCGTGCTCCTGCCCATGGTCATGGCCGTGGTCCTGCGCGTGATCGGCCTGGCCCGTCAGATAGGCCTCCTCGCGCAACCAGGCCTCCACGTCGGGGCTCTTGGTCTTGGGGTCCCAGAGGCCGACGTCGAACAGCCGCTCCGGGTCGATCGCGCCGGACACCGCCCGCTCGATCCGCGCGCCGGGGTTCATCTCCTTCAGCCGGGTCCAGAGCGCGGCGCCGTCCGCGCCGGCCAGATCGGTCTTGGTCACCACCACGCGGTCGGCCATCGCCGCCTGCTTCACCGCCTCCGGATGGGCGTCCAGGGTGGCCATGCCGTTGACCGCGTCGAGCGTGGCGATCACCCCGTCCAGGCGGTAGCGGTTCATCAGCCGCGGGTCGTTGACCAGGGTGTGGATGATCGGCGCCGGATCGGCCAGCCCGGTGGTCTCCACCACCACGCGGGTGAAGGCCGGGATCTCGCCGGCCGCACTGCGCCGCTGCAGGTCGCCCAGGGTCTCGATCAGGTCGCCGCGCACCGTGCAGCAGAGGCAGCCGCTGTCCAGCTCGACCACGTTCTCCTCGGCCGAGGTCATCAGCAGATGGTCCAGCCCGACCTCGCCGAACTCGTTGATCACCACCGCCGTGCCGGCCATCGCCGGGTCCTGCAGCAGGCGGTTGAGCAGCGTGGTCTTGCCGCTGCCGAGAAAGCCGGTTAGCACGCTCACGGGCAGAAGCGACATGGGGCGAAGGTCCTTCGGGGCGAGTGTGACGAAAGCGGGGGCCTCGTGAGCGGCCGCCGCACGGCGTTATCTGTCCCCGGCCCGCCCCCGGCGCAAGCGGCGATCCCCAACCCGCCCTCGCCCGGGCGTCGGCCGCGTGCGGTCCCGCCTTGCCTTCCGGGCCGCGGAGGGCAGACTGGTCCCGCCACCGAGAGACGGAGGAAAGACGGACATGGCGACGGTCAAGCTGGTCGACTATGCGGAGGCGGGGCCCGAGGTGCGCGCGGTCTACGACGACATCATGGCGACGCGCGGCAGCGACTGGATCAACAACTTCTGGAAGGCGCTGGCCGTCGATCCGGCGCTGCTGCGCCGCACCTGGGACTCGGTGAAGCAGGTGATGGCGCCGGGCGCGCTGGATCCGCTGACCAAGGAGATGCTCTATGTCGCCGTCAGCGCCAGCAACGGCTGCGGCTACTGCATCAACTCCCACACCGCCGCCGCGCGCGCCAAGGGCATGGACGACGCCATGCTGGCCGAGCTGATGGCGGTGGTCGGCATGGCCAACGAGACCAACCGCCTGGTCCAGGGTTTCCAGGTCGAGCTGGACCCGGCCTTCGCCCAGGGCGGGCGGCCGGACTGAGGGTGCGCCCGCCGGGCCGACACGGCGGAACGCGGCGGAACGCGGCGGAACGCGGCGGAACGCGGCCGCGCGCCGAACGTTGGGCCGGGCGGACGCGAACCGCGAGATCCCGCGCAGAGCGTGGTCCGAAACAAGAGGAGGCGTCGGCCGCAAGGCCGCGCGATGCACGCCATGACAGATCCCCTTCCCCACGGCGACCCGCGCCCGGGCGGCCCTCTGGAGGACTTTCGCCGCCATCTGCTGCAGGCGGTGCAGCGGCGGCGCTGGCTGTTCCTGATCGAGGGGCTGGTCTTCCTGGTGCTGGGCGCGCTGGCGATCCTCTGGCCGCAGGTCTCCACCGTGGCGGTGACCCTGCTGGTCGGCTGGCTGTTCGTGATCGGCGGCGGCGTCCAGCTCGTCACCACCCTCGGCAGCCGCGACGCGCCGGCCTTCGGCTGGCGTCTGCTCGCGGCGCTCCTGGCGGTGGTGCTGGGCGTGCTGCTGCTGTGGGACCCGGCGGCCGGCGTGCTGACCCTGACGGCGGTGCTGACCGGCTACTTCCTGGCGGTCGGGATCGTCCGGCTGGTCAGCGCCCTGCGCAACCGCCAGATGCCGGGCTGGGGCCTGCTGCTGCTCTCCGGCCTGGTGTCGCTGGGGCTCGGCCTGGTCATCCTCTTCGGCCTGCCGCTGACCGCCACCTGGGTGCTGGGGCTGATCGCCGGGGTCGAGCTGCTGTTCGCCGGCGCCGCTATCCTGGGCCTGGTGTGGAACGCGTGGCGCGGCGCCTGACCGGCCAGCTCAGGCGCGCCGGCTCGGGATCAGCGGCCTCAGGACCCGCCGCCGCCCGGGCGCGGGGCGGGACGGGGCGTGGGGCGCCAGTCCGGCGGCGCCAGCTCGAAACCGGAGAACTCGAAGGCCGGGGCGACGGTGCAGCCGACCAGCGTCCAGGCGCCCAGGCTCTCCGCCGTCTGCCAGGCCCCGGCCGGCACCACGCGCAGCGGCCGCTGCCGGGCCGCCAGCTCCGGCCCCAGGTGTTGCGCCTCGGCGTCCCGGCCGTTCGGGCTGATCGTCAGCACCAGCGGCGCGCCGGCGTACCAGTGCCAGATCTCCACCGCATCGACCCGGTGCCAGGCGCTGATCTCGCCGGCCTGCAGCAGGTAGTAGATGGCGGTCACCGCGCCGCGCCCGCCGCCCTCCGGCGCTTCGCGATAGACCTCGACGTAGTGCCCGCCCTCGGGGTGCGGCTGCAGGCCGAGGGTGGCGATGATTTCCTTCGGCGTCACGGGACCTGTCGCCTCTCGCGTCTGACGACTCGCACCGGTTAGAAGCTGTCGCGCCGGCTGCGCACCTCGGCCAGCACCTCGGCCGGCGCGGCGCCGCTCAGGCCGAGCTGGGCGGCCAGCTCGGGCGCGTCGGCGCGCAGGAAGGGGTTGGTGGCCAGCTCCTCCCCCAGGGTCGAGGGCACGGTGGGTCGGTCAGCGGCGCGCAGGCGGTCGATCTCCTCGGCCCGCGTCTTGAGCGCCGCGTTGGCGGCGTCGACGCTCAGCGCGAAGCGCGCGTTCTTCTGGGTGTACTCGTGGGCGCAGTAGACCTTCGCCGTCGCCGGCAGCGCGCGCAGCTTCGACAGGGAGTCCCACATCTGCGCCGGCGTGCCCTCGAACAGGCGCCCGCAGCCCAGCGCGAAGAGCGTGTCGCCGCAGAACAGCGCGTCGCTCTCGGCGAACCAGTAGGCGATGTGCCCGCGCGTGTGGCCGGGCACGAAGAAGACCTCGGCCTCCGCCTCGCCCAGGCGGTAGCGCTCGCCCTCGTCGACCTCCACGTCGATGCCGGGGATGCGCGCGCGGTCGGCCCGGGGCCCCACGATGGTGCAGCCGGTCGCCTGCTTGATCTCCAGGTTGCCGCCGACGTGGTCGCCGTGATGGTGGGTGTTGAGGATGTGGGTGATCCGCCAGCCCAGGCGCTCGGCCTCGGCCAGCACCGGCCCGGCGACCGCCGGATCGACCACTGCCGTCGCTCCGCTGGCGCGGCAGCGGGCCAGGTAGATGTAGTTGTCGGTCAGCACCGGAATCTGATGGACGTCGAGCTGCGACATCGCGTGCGGCCTCGCTGGTTCCTATCTTTAGCGGGATTGCCCTGCCGGCCAAGCTAACACCGGCGGGGCCGGGGTCAAACCGGGGGCCGGCCGGACCCGCGGACCGGCGATTGGGCAGGCGATAGGGCATGTGGCAGGACGTGACCGATCTGCATGGGTTCTACGAGACCCGCACGGGCCAGGTGGCGCGCCACCTGATCCGGCGCGCCGTGCGCCAGATGTGGCCCGACCTGCGCGGCCAGGCGCTGCTCGGCCTCGGCTTCGCCAGCCCCTACCTGCGGCAGTTCCGCGACGAGGCGGAGCGGGTGCTGGCCTTCATGCCGGCGCCCCAGGGGGTGCTGCAGTGGCCGCCGGAGGGGCCCTACGTCTCCTGCCTGGTCGACGAGACCGAGCTGCCGCTGCAGGACTACTCGGTCGACCGCGTGCTGATCGTCCACGGGGTCGAGGCCTCGGACTATCTCAAGGACATGCTGGGCGAGGTCTGGCGGGTGCTGACCGGCCAGGGGCGGCTGCTGGTGGTGGCGCCCAACCGCCGCGGCATCTGGGCCCGGCTGGAGCGCACGCCCCTGGGCCACGGCCATCCCTACAGCCCCAACCAGCTCCGCGCCCTACTGCGCGACAACCTTTTCGTGCCGCAGCGCACCGAGCAGGCGCTCTTCGTGCCGCCGACCCGCTCGGCCGCGCTGCTGCGCTCGGCCGCCGCCTGGGAACGCGCCGGCCAGCGCTGGTTCCCGCAGTTCAGCGGCGTCAACCTGGTCGAGGCGAGCAAGCAGCTCTACGCGCCGACGCCGCTGCGCGCGGCCGAGCGGCGCCGCCGCGGTGTGCTGGTCGGCTTCCCCCAGGTGGCGCCCACGCCGGCGCGGCGCTCCGGCGCGGACTGAGCGTCGGGCCAGCCGGTCAGGGCGCCACGCGCGGCTGCACCAGGACCAGCGCGCCGACCATCAGCACGACGCTGAGGAAGAGGGCCGGCGTGCCGGCCTCGCCGAACAGCAGCATGCCCCAGGCAACGCCGGCGATCACCGCCAGGTAGCCGGCCTGGGAGACGAAGACCGGCCCGCCGCGCCGCACCAGCGTGTAGTAGAGCAGCACCTCGATCCCGGCGAAGAGGATCAGGGCGCCGACGATCCAGTAGGTCGCCAGCGACGTCGGCACCGCCGCGGCCTCGAAGGCGGCGGCATGGATCGGCACGATGAGCGCGGCCCCCGCCAGGCTTTCCCCGAAGGCGACCTGCGCGGAGCTGAGCGCGGCCGGCCAGAAGCGCGAGATATAGACGTGGTAGAGGGCGTAGATCAGCGCCACGCCGAGGCCGGCCAGCAGCCCCAGGCCGAACAGGCCGAGCAGCGCGGCCGCCTCGCGCTGCATCAGCGGCAGCACGGCCAGGAAGCCGAGCGCCACGCCGGCCGCCTTGCGCCGCGTCAGCCGGTCGTCGCCGCTCAGGCCGGCCAGCGCCAGGGTCAGGATCGGCGTCAGCGCAACCACCACGGCCAGCGGCCCCGCGCCGATGCGCGGCGCGGCATAGAGGCCGAGGAAAAAGGGCACCAGGTAGCCGAGCAGCCCGCAGCCGGCGTAGAAGCGCCAGAACCTCCGGCCCAGCGCGACCCCGCCGGCCTGGACGCGCGCCAGGCCGTAGAACAGCGCGAGATTGCCGAGGATCACCAGCAAGGCCAGCAGGGTGTAGGGAATCCCCGACTGGCTGGCGAACTTCACCAGGGAGAAGTTCAGCCCCCAGACGGTGCCCAGGAGAACCACCAGGGCGGCCTCGCGCAGATGCCCCATCGCGCCAGGGTAGCCGCGGCGGCCGCCCCACGCCAGCCACGTCGGCGCGCCGCCGGGTTGGCCGGCGCCGTCCGTCGCCTCCCCCGGGACGCCCGCGCACTTTCCCGGCCCCCCGCGCGCCGCCGAACCGCCCCCCGCGCCAGGGGGGGTGCCGCAGGATTGCCCCAGGGCCGCTCCGGGCGCACCGGGCGTACCGGGCGCACCGGGCCGCTCCGAGCTGCCCCCGGGGCCGCCGCCGCCACGATTGACTCCCCTGATTTTTGAATACAGAATTCGGAAATTGGGGAGAGACGCGCCATGCAGCCGATCGCCAGCCAGCCGCAGCTCGCCGACAGGGTCTACAGCGCCCTGCGCGACGCCATCTGCGACGGCCAGCTCGCGCCCGGCGCGCCGCTGGTGCAGGAGCGCCTGGCGGCCGAGCTGAACGTCTCGCGCCAGCCGGTGGTGCAGGCGCTGGCACTGCTCAAGACCCAGGGATTTGTCGAAGCCGGCGGCCGGCGCGGCCTGCGGGTGGCGCGCCTCGACCCGGAGAGCGCGCGCCGCGTCTACGCCGTGCGCGGCGCGCTCGACCGCCTGGCGGCGCGCGAAGCGGCCCGGCGCGTGGCGGCACTGCCGGCGGCGCAGGGGCGCGGCCCGGCCGAAGCGCAGCTCACCACCGCTCAGGCGCGCGGCGCGCGGGCGGTGGCCGCCGGCGAGGTCGCCGCGCTGGTCGAGGCCGACATCGCCTTTCACGAGACGGTCTACGCCCTGGCCGACAATCCCCTGATCGCCGAGGCCGCGGCGGTGCACTGGTTCCACATCCGCCGGGTCATGGGCGCGGTGCTGCGCGATCACGGCCAGCGCGCGGCCGTCTGGCGCGAACATGCCGCGCTGGCCGAGGCCATCCTGGCCGGCGAGGTCGAGCGCGCCGGCACCCTGGCGGAGGCGCATGTGGCCGAGGCGGCCGCCGCGCTGGTCGCCCGCCTGGAGGAGAGCCTGGCACTGGCCGGCTGAGGCGGCCGCGCAACCGACGCGAAGGCGCGGGGCGGCCGGGCGGGCGCCGCCACCGCGCGCACCGAACCAACGCCCCGCCGGAGGAAAGGCCATGCAACTCACCCCGGAGCAGCGCGCGACCTTCGAGCGCGAGGGCTATCTCTTCCTGCCGCAGGTCTTCTCGCCCGACGAGATCGGCCTGCTGCGCGACGAGGCCCGGCGCATCTATGCCAGCGACCGCGAGGAGGTCTGGCGCGAGTCCTCGGGCGTGGCACGCACCGCCTTCGCCGCCCACACCTACAACGAGGCCTTCCGCCGCCTGGGCGCCCACCCGCGCCTGGTCGAGCCGGTGATGCAGCTCCTCGACGGGCCGGTCTACATGCATCAGTTCAAGGTCAACGCCAAGGCGGCCTTCGACGGCGAGGTCTGGCAGTGGCACCAGGACTTCGGCACCTGGCACCGCGACGACGGCATGCCCGAGCCGCGCGCCATGAACATCGCCCTGTTCCTCGACGAGGTCAGCGCTGTCAACGGCCCGCTGATGTTCATCCCGCAGAGCCACACGGAGGGCACCCAGGCGGCCGGCCACGACCTGGAGACCACCTCCTACCCGCTGTGGACCCTGGACCGCGCCACCGTCACCCGCCTGGCCGAGCAGGGCGGCATCGTCGCGCCCACCGGCCCGGCCGGCTCGATCCTGCTGTTCCACGGCAACCTGGTGCACGCCAGCCCCTCGAACATCAGCCCCTGGGACCGCACCATCGTCTATCTCTCGCTCTGCCACGTGGACAATCACATCCGCAAGTTCACCCGCAAGGAGTGGATCGCCCACCGCGACTTCACGCCGATCCAGCCGCTGGCCGACGACTGCCTGGCCGAGCTGGTGGCGGCGCGCCAGGCGGCGGCGGAGTAGCGCGATGAACCTGGCAAGCCTCGCCGCCGCCCGCGAGACGCCCGTGCGGGTCGGCCTTATCGGCGCCGGCAAGTTCGGCTCCATGTTCCTCAGCCAGGTGCCGACGACGGCCGGCCTGGCGGTCAGCGCCATCGCCGACCTGGACCCGGCGCGGGCCCGCGCCGCCTGCGCCGGCGTCGGCTGGGACCCGGCGCGGATCGACGCCACCGCCTTCGTCGAATCCGGGCTGGAGCTGGTGGCGCGCGCCGACGTCGAGGTGGTGATCGACGCCACCGGCCACCCCGCCGCCGGCATCGCCCACGCCCTGGCCGCCGCCGAGGCCGGCAAGCACATCGTCATGGTCAACGTCGAGGCCGACGTGCTGGCCGGGCCGCTGCTGGCCGAGGCGCACGCGCGCGCCGGCACGGTCTACTCCATGGCCTACGGCGACCAGCCGGCGCTGACCTGCGAGCTGGTCGACTGGGCGCGGGCCTGCGGCTTCCGGGTCGCCGCCGCCGGCAAGGGCACCAAGTACCTGCCGAGCTACCACGCCTCGACCCCCGACACCGTCTGGCCGCACTACGGCCTGACCCCGGGCCAGGCCGAGGCGGCGGGGATGAACCCGCAGATGTTCAACTCCTTCCTGGACGGCACCAAGTCGGCCATCGAGATGGCGGCGATCGCCAACGGCACCGGCCTGACCCCGGCGCCGGACGGCCTGGCCTTCCCGCCCTGCGGCGTCGACGACCTGGCCCGGGTGCTGCGCCCGCGCGCGGCCGGCGGTCAGCTCGATCACGCCGGCCAGGTGGAGGTGGTCTCCTCCCTGGAGCGCGACGGCCGGCCGGTCTTCCGCGACCTGCGCTGGGGCGTCTACGTGGTGCTGGAGGCGCCCAACGACTACGCCGCCGCCTGCTTCCGCCAGTACGGCATGAACACCGACGAGAGCGGCCGCTACGCCGCCATGTACAAGCCCTTCCACCTGATCGGGCTGGAGCTCAACGTCTCGATCCTCTCGGCCGCCCTGCGCGGCGAGCCGACCGGGCGCAGCGGCGGCTTCCGCGGCGACGTGGCGGCCACCGCCAAGCGGGCGCTGAAGGCGGGCGAGACGCTCGACGGCGAGGGCGGCTACACCGTCTGGGGCAAGCTGATGCCGGCCGCCGAGTCGCTGGCGCGCGGCGCCCTGCCCATCGGGCTGGCCCACGGCGTCCGGCTGACGCGCGACATCCCCGAGGGCGGCACGGTCGGCTGGGCCGACGTGGCGATCGAGGAGACCAGCCAGGCCGTCCAGGTCCGCCGCGAGATGGAACGCCGCTTCGCCCCCGCCGCCGCCACGGCGGCGGAGTAGCCGGCCGGCCCTCAGGCGGCGGGCGCCACGCCCGCCTGCCCCGCCGCCCAGCGGGCGAAGTCGGCGAAGGCCAGGGTGCCGGTGGCGGTGGCGGCCAGGCGCTCGCCCATCAGGGGGCCGAACTTGAACAGGTGGCCGCTGCAGCCGGTGATGGCCGTCAGACAGCCTTCGCGGTGGGTCAGGAAGCGGCCGGCGCCGGCGGTGGTCTCGTGGCTCAGGCTGTAGGGGCAGACGCGGTAGCCGGCGACGCGGTAGTCGGTGCCGTCGCGCAGCAGGCCGCGCAGCGGCGCGATCACCGCCTCGGCCTCCGCGTGGCTGCCCGGCGCCAGGGCGTCGGGGTCGCCGGGCCGCCGCGCCGCGATCATCCCGACCTTCAGGCCGGTGCCGGCGACCGGCGGGCAGGCGTAGCCCGCCTGGGCGGTGGGCAGCCGCACCAGGGCCGGCGCCGCGGCCCAGGCCGCCGCCCGGCTGTCCGGCGGCACCAGCGAGACCACGATCTGGCGCTGCGGCGTCTGCCGCGCGGCCAGGGCCGGCACCAGCTTGGCGGTCCAGGCCCCGGCGGCCACCACGATGGCGTCGCCCAGGGCGATCTGCCCGTCGGCCAGGCGCAGCGCCCCGGCCCCGGGGTCCAGGTCCACGGCGCGCGTCTCGGCGAAGAGACCGATCCCCTCGCGGCGCAGCCAGCCGGCCAGGTGGCCGACGATCTTATCGGCCAGCAGCAGGCCGCCGGGCGCCGCCAGCAGGCCCCAGGCCGTCTCCGGCAGGTCGAACAGCGGGCAGAGCTCGTCCAGCGCCGCGCGGTCGAGCCGCTGGTGCTCGAGGCCCAGCGCCCGGAAGCTGGCCAGGCTGTCGGCCACGGAGTCCCCGGCGCTGTCCCCGGCGCTGTCCCCGGCGCTGTCCCCGGCGCTATCCCCGGCGCCCTGCCCGGCCGGACCGTCCGGCGCCAGGGCGCAGGCCAGCGTCCCGGTCTCCACGTAGTGGCGGCGGCCGAGGTCGTCCCACAGCCGCTCCCAGGCGCCGAAGGCCTCCAGCACCATGCGGGTGTAGCCGGCCGCCGCTCCGTAGTGCAGGCGAATCAGCCGGTGCTGGTCGTGCGAGGCGCCGCCCGGATTGGGCAACGGCCCCGCCTCGAACAGCAGCGGCTCGTGGCCCGCCTTGGCCAGGGCCCAGGCGGTCGACAGGCCGACCACGCCGCCGCCGACGATCAGAACGCGCATGCCCGTCTCCCGTCTCTCCGCGCCGCGCCCTCAGGCCCGCTCCACCGTGAGCTGGGCGGCCGCCAGGTCCTCCAGCGCGCTGCCCGTTGCCTTGAACAGGGTGATCTGGTCGTAGAAGCGCCGGCCGGCCTTCTCGCCGCGCGCCAGCTCGAAAAGGTCGGCGGCCACGTCCGCGGCGCTCAGCGCCCCCTCGGCGATGGCCTGGATCAGGTCGCCGGCCTCGGCCAGGGCGCCGGCGCGGGTGTCGACGAAGACGCGGGCCCGGCGGAAGACTTCGCCGTCGCTCTCGCGCATCTCGGGGCGGTAGGCGCCGACCAGGTCCAGGTGCTGACCGGGCTGCAGCCAGGCGCCGCGCAGCAGCGGCTGCTGCGAGAGGGTGGCGCAGGCGACGATGTCGGCCCCGCGCACCGCCCCCTCCAGGTCCTCTGTCCAGGCCAGGCGCACCCGCCCCAGCTTGACCGCCTTGGCCAGGCGCGCGGCCTTGGCCGGGGTGCGGCCCCAGACCAGCACCTCGCGGATCGGCCGCACGGCGGCGTGGGCGGCGATCAGGTGCGGCGCCAGGGCGCCGGTGCCGACCATCAGCAGCCGCGCGCTGTCCGGCCGCGACAGGTAGGCCGAGGCCAGGGCCGAGGCGGCGGCGGTGCGCCGCAGAGTCAGCATCGGCCCGTCGATCAGCGCCGCCGGCGCGCCGCTGCGACCGTCGAGCAGCAGATAGGCGCCCATGCCCGCCGGCAGGCCGCGCGCCCCGTTGCCCGGCGTCACGGTGGAGATCTGCACGCCAACGTGGCGGCCCGCCTGCCAGGCCGGGGCCAGCAGCAGGGTCTGGGCCGGCTCGCCGGTGATGGGGATGTCGTATTGCTGGCGGGCCGGCGCCTCGCCGCCACGGCGAAAGATGTCGCGCAGGCGGCCGACCAGGGTATCGAAATCCAGCGCCGCCTGGACCTCGGCGGCGGAGATGACGCGCATCAGCGTCCGCCGGCGGGCGCCGCCAGCCGGCGCGGCTCGCCCGGCGCCGACAGGCCCGGCGCGGCGGCCGGCGTCATCGCCGGCGCGCTCTGCCGCTTCTCCGCCTCCGCCTCCCGGGTCCTGAGGCTGTCGACCTCGCGCTCCAGGTCGCGCACACGCTTGTGCTCGCGCCGCTTCTCGCGGCGGGTGCGCCCGGCCTTCAGCCAGGCCAGGAACCAGCCGATCAGCACGCCCAGGGCCAGCGGCACCAGCGCCAGGAGGAACAGCGGCACCGGCACGCGGTCGACCACCAGATCGACCGGCACGGCCTGGTAGTTGAGCACGGCGAAGAGCACGCAGGCGGCGGCGAAAAGCAGCAGCACCAGCGAGGAAATCAGGCGGATCACAAGCATCTCGTCTCCGTCAGGCTGCGCCGGGCCGGCGCGCGGCAGCGCGGCCTGCGCCGGGGACCGCGCGGCAGGTCGCGCGGCAGGTCGCACGGCAGAGGGCGCCCGCCGCCGTCGTCGACGTCCGGTCTGCGGCCACCGGCCGCGCCGGACCTAGTCAACCGGCATTCAGCCGTTCGCGCAACTGCTTGCCCGTCTTGAAGAAGGGAACCGACTTCTCCTCGACCTCGACCTGCTCGCCGGTGCGCGGGTTGCGCCCGGTGCGCGCCTCGCGGTGCTTGACCGAGAAGGCGCCGAAGCCGCGCAGCTCGACCCGATCGCCGCGCGACAAGGCCGCGGCGATCTCGTCGAAGATGGTCGAGACGATCCGCTCCACGTCGCGGTGGGTGAGGTGCGGATTGCGCTCCGCCAAACGCTGAATCAGCTCGGATTTGGTCATCTGGCCTGCCCCCCGCCCGGCCTGCATCGCCGTCCGATTGCGCGAGCCGCCTTCCCGGGGGAGCGCGGTGCCCGCTTGCCTGTCGCTCTGTGAAGCCCGCTGCCGCAGCAGCCCGCCGGACCTTCGCCCGGTTCTCGACAAGAGCGTGCCAGAGCGGCGCGGCGGAATCAAGAAAACCGTTTCGAGAAGCCTTTACGAACAAGGGGATAGCTCAAGCGCCCTGGCCCCCCTGCGCGCGGCCGAAAAAAACCGGGGCCCGGCCCGCCTCGGCAGATGGCGGACCGGGCCCCGGCTGGACCTCTCGGAGGAGACCCGAACCTACTTGTCCGCGTCGTCGTCCTGAGACTTGGCGGCCTCGGCCTGCTGGGCCTGGTCCTTGGCCTTGTTCAGGGCCGCCCCCAGGATGTCGCCGAGGCTGGCGCCCGAGTCGGTCGAGCCGTACTCGGCCATCGCCTGCTTCTCCTCCTCGACCTGGAGCTGCTTGATCGAGAGCGAGATCTTGCGGCTCTTGCGGTCGATCTGGGTGACCTTGGCGTCGACCTTCTCACCCACCGCGAAGCGGTCGGGGCGCTGCTCGGAGCGGTCGCGCGCCAGGTCCGACTTGCGGATGAAGCCGGTCGCGCCGTCGGCGATCGCCACCTCGATGCCGCCGTCGGTCACCTCGGTCACGCTGCAGGTCACCACGTCGCCCTTCTTCAGGCGCTCGATCGCCGCCTCGAAGGGGTCGGAGGCCAGCTGCTTGATGCCCAGGCTGATCCGCTCCTTGTCGACGTCGACGTCGAGCACCTTGACGTCCACGGTCTGACCCTTGGCGTAGTCTTTGACCGCCTCGTCGCCGGAGCGCTCCCAGTCCAGGTCGGAGAGGTGGACCATGCCGTCGATCTCGCCGGGCAGGCCGACGAACAGGCCGAACTCGGTGATGTTCTTGATCTCGCCCGAGAGCTGCGAGCCGATCGGGTGCTTCTCCAGGAAGTCGTCCCAGGGGTTGGCCTGGACCTGCTTGAGCCCCAGCGAGATGCGGCGCTTGTTCTCGTCGACGTCCAGGATCATCACCTCGACCTCCTGGGAGGTGGAGACGATCTTGCCCGGGTGGATGTTCTTCTTGGTCCAGCTCATCTCGGAGACGTGGACCAGGCCCTCGATCCCCGGCTCCAGCTCCACGAAGGCGCCGTAGTCGGTGATGTTGGTGACGCGGCCGGTGAAGGTGGTGCCCACCGGGTACTTGGCGGAGACACCCTCCCAGGGGTCGGCCTCGAGCTGCTTCATGCCGAGCGAGATGCGCTGGGTCTCCGGGTTGAAGCGGATGACCTGCACCTGCACCTGCTGGCCGATCGACAGCGCCTCGGTCGGGTGGTTGATGCGGCGCCAGGAGATGTCGGTGACGTGCAGCAGGCCGTCGACGCCGCCCAGGTCCACGAAGGCGCCGTAGTCGGTGATGTTCTTCACCACGCCGGTCAGGATCTGGCCTTCCTTCAGGCTCTCCATCAGCTCCTTGCGCTGATCGGCGCGATCCTCCTCCAGCACGGCGCGGCGCGAGACCACGATGTTGCCGCGCGAGCGGTCCATCTTGAGGATCTGGAAGGGCTCCGGCTTGTGCATCAGCGGGGTGACGTCGCGCACCGGACGGATGTCGACCTGGCTGCCCGGCAGGAAGGCCGTGGCGCCGGAGAGGTCGACGGTGAAGCCGCCCTTGACGCGGCCGTAGATGTGGCCGGTCACGCGCTCGCTCTTCTCGAAGGCCTTCTCGAGCTGGTTCCAAGCCTCCTCGCGGCGCGCCTTGTCGCGGCTGAGCATCACCTCGCCGTTGCGGTCCTCCATGCGCTCGAGGAAGACCTCGACGTCGGCGCCGGGCGTGACCCCGCCCTCTTCGCCGGCCTTGGCGAATTCCTTCATCGCGACGCGGCCCTCGGACTTGAGGCCCACGTCGATCAGCACGCTGTCGCCTTCGACGGCGACCACGCGGCCCTTGAGGACGGAGCCCTCGAGGGTGGCGCCGCCGCCGAGCTGCTCGTCGAGCAGGGCGGCGAAGTTCTCTTGCGGCGCAGCGGCGCCGGTCTGGGTGTCGGACATGCGGTTCGTCTTCCTTTCGTATCGTTCGCTATCCTGGCCGGCCGGTTTTCTCCGGCGGTCTTCCCGGCCGCACGACGGGGGCCGTGCGTTCCCGAACCGGGCTTATTGGAGCTCTCACTCTGTCTCGGCGGAGGGCAGCCTGTCGACCACGATATCCCGGGCTGCGCGGAAGGCCGCCTCGATATCCAACTCGCTGGTGTCGAGCTGGATGGCGTCCTCCGCCGGCTTCAGGGGCGCTGTCGCCCGCGCGCTGTCGCGCGCGTCGCGCTCGCGGATCTCCGTCAAAACGTGCGCGTATATAGAAGGCTGGCCGCGGCCGATCAACTCTCTATGACGCCGCGCGGCGCGGACCTCGGGGCTGGCGGTGACGTAGAGCTTCACCCGCGCGTCGGGACAGACCACCGTGCCGATGTCGCGCCCGTCCAACACCGCCCCCGCCTTGCCGTCCGGCGGGTGCGCGGCGAAGTCGCGCTGGAAGGCCAGCAGCGCGGCGCGCACCGCCTGGTTGGCGGCGACCACCGAGGCCGCCTCGCCCACCGCCTGGCTGCGCAGGTCGGCCCGCGCCAGGTCGGCCGGCTGCAGCGCCCGGGCGGCGGCGGCCGCGGCGGCGGCGTCGTGCGGGTCGGCGCCGGCGGCCAGCAGCCGGGCGGCGACGGCGCGGTAGAGGCTGCCGGTGTCCAGATAGGCCAGGTCGAAGGCGGCGGCGAGCCGGCGGGCCAGGGTGCCCTTGCCGGAGGCCGCCGGACCGTCCAGCGCGATCACCAGGCTCACGCGGCAGCCTCGCCGCGCAGGTCGGCGCCGAGCGCGCCCATCAGGGCCGCGAAGCCGGGGAAGGAGGTCTCAATCGTCCGCGCGTCGTCGATCGCCACCGGCGCGCGCGCGGCCAGGCCCAGCACCAGGAAGGCCATGGCGATGCGGTGGTCCAGGTCGGCCGCGATCTCGGCCCCGCCGGCCACGCCCTGCGGCCCCGCGCCGTGCACCGTCAGGCTGTCCGCCGTCTCCTCGACCGCCACGCCGCAGGCGCTCAGCCCGCGCGCCACGGCGGCCAGGCGGTCGCTTTCCTTGACCCGCAGCTCGCCGACCCCGTGGAACACGCTGGTGCCCTCGGCGAAGGCGGCGGCCACCGCCAGGACCGGGTATTCGTCGATCATCGCCGGCGCGCGCTCGGCCGGCACCGCGACGCCGCGCAGCGGGCCGCTGCGCACGCGCAGGTCGGCGACCGGCTCGCCGGCCAGCTCGCGCCGGTTCTCCAGCGTCAGCTCGGCGCCCATCTCCTGCAGGCTCTCGAACAGGCCGGCGCGCAGCGGGTTGACCCCGACGGTCGGCAGCAGCAGCTCCGAGCCGGGGCAGAGCAGCCCGGCGACCAGCGGAAAGGCGGCCGAGGAGGGGTCGGCCGGCACGGTGACCGCCGTGGCCGCCAGTTCCGGCTGGCCGCGCAGGGTGACCGCGCGGCCCTCGGCCGTGTCCTCGACGCGCAGCTCGGCGCCGAAGGCGCGCAGCATGCGCTCGGAGTGGTCGCGGGTCGGCTCCGGCTCGATCGCCGTGGTCTCGCCCGGCGCCGCCAGCCCCGCCAGCAGCACGGCCGATTTCACCTGGGCCGAGGCGACCGGCAGGCGGTAGACCTGCGGCGCCGGCTCGGCGGCGCCGGTCACCGCCAGCGGCAGCCGCCCGCCGCTGCGCGAGAGGAACTGCGCGCCCATACGGGCGAGCGGCTCGATCACCCGGTTCATCGGCCGCCGGCGCAGCGAGGCGTCGCCGGTGGCGAAGGCGGTCAGCGGATGGCCGGCCAGCACCCCCAGCAGCAGCCGCGCCGCCGTGCCCGAATTACCGAAGTCGAGCAGGTCGTCGGGTTCCTGCAGCCCGCCGAGGCCCGGGCCGTGCACCGTCCAGGCGCCGGCGCCGCGGCGCGTCACCTCGGCGCCGAGCTGGCCCAGGATGCGGGCCGTGGCGCGCACGTCCTCGCCCTCCAGCAGGCCTTCGATGCGGGTCTCGCCCACCGCCAGGGCGCCGAAGATCAGCGCGCGGTGGGAGATCGACTTGTCGCCCGGCACGGGCACCTGCCCGGACAGGTCTTGGGAGGGATGAGCGACGAGGCGGGTCAAGGGCGAAGCCGGATGTTGCGAGGGACGGTCGAACCGGGCCGCGAACAGGCACGACCCGGCGAATGCGCCCGCAAGAGAACACAAGGGGGGCCGCCGGTCCAGCCCGTGAGCCGGCCGCCGGGAGGGGGCTGTGATGGGAAGGAGCGTGCGCGACCGTGCGGACCCGCCACCGCCTGCCACGGCCGCGGCGCCGGCCCAGGGCTGCGGCGAGCATTTGACTTCGCCCGCGCTGCGTGGCAAGTGCGCGCGCCGAGACTCGATACTGAACCTGTCGCGCCGCGCGCCCGGCGCGCCGGCCCGCCACCGTCTGGAGGATCCGAGCCCGTGTCGAAACCCGAGTGGGGCGTCAAGCGCATCTGCCAAGCCTGCAGCGCGAAGTTCTACGACTTCCAGCGCTCGCCCATCGTCTGCCCGGCCTGCGGGGCCGAGTTCGACCCCGAGGCCTTCCTGAAGTCGCGCCGCGGCAAGCCGGTCAAGGAGAAGGAGGCGCCCAAGAAGGCGCCGCCGCCGGCCGCCGCAAAGGACGAGGACGAGACAGAGGACGAGGAGCTGCTGGCCAGCGACGAGCAGGACGACGGCCTGGTCGTCGACGAGGACGAGGACGACAGCGAGGAGCTGAGCGAGGTCGCCGTCGACGAGGACGACAAGGAGTAGCCGCACAGCGGCGGCGGTGGCCGAACGGCCCAGCGGGCGGCCCGTCGCCGGGCGCGCGCCGCCCGGACCGGCCGCGGGACGGGCCGCGAAAATTCCCTCTTGCAAAGCCGCCGCCCTCTTTCTAACTTCCGCGCTCCGCCGCCGAGCGCAGCGCCCGTCGGACCCCGCGTCCGGGGCGCGCAAGCCGGGCCGAGCCCAGCGGGCGAGGACCGCAAGGCGGCGACAGACAGGGTGTCCCCAAGCACCCGCACACTCTGGTTTCGGGGCCGTAGCTCAGTTGGGAGAGCGCTACAATGGCATTGTAGAGGTCAGGGGTTCGACTCCCCTCGGCTCCACCAGTTTCCCGCCCGAGAGGAATCTCGGTTCGCCCCCCGCTTTCACGCGTGAAGCAGAGCCGGCGGCCTGACTTGCGGAATGCGCCGGACCGGCGGACGTGCTGACGCGCGTCCAAACGGTCGCAAATCACTCTAGCCCGCCGAATGTCGAGAGGGACATGCGACCGAGCGGGTGAGGGGGAGCCGTGCGCTGCATCTTGTCGGCTCCGTCTGGGTCAGGTCCATCCCCGCGGGTGTGGGGGAGCCTCGCTTCCCCCCGGATTCGCGCCTCGCCGACCGGCACGGGCGACTTGACCAGGCGTCTGGCGAACGACGCCTGCGCTTGCCAAGCATCGCCCTTGCCGAGGCCGGACCGCATCGGCGCGTCGCGCCTGCTGGGTCCCCAGCGAGGCTGGTGGCCGCCCGTGCGGCTGCGCTATCGTCTACGCCTGTGTAGACCGAAGGCCCGCAAGAGGCCGCCGAGGGAGACGACCAGCCATGAGCGACGCCGCACCGACCGCCCGCGCCTGGAACGGCGAGGCCCAGCAGCCCGGGCCGACGCGGGAGTCCATCTACCAGCCCGAGCAGACCGGCCTGGCCTTCCCCGAAGTGCCGCGCTTCGACGACCCGGCCGCCGAACGCCAGCACCGCAAGGAGCGGCTGGTCGCCGCCTGCCGGGCCTTCGCGCTGCAGGGCTTCGACTACGGCTTCGCCGGCCACATCTCGGTGCGCGACCCGGAGCATCCGCAGCTCTACTGGACCAATCCCATGGCGGTCCACTTCAACCAGGTGAAGATCTCCAACCTGGTGCTGGCCGACCACGAGGGCCGCGTGGTCGAGGGGCGCCACGCGCTCAACCGCGCCGGCTTCGTGCTGCACGCGGCGATCCACGCGGAGAACCCCGACCTCGTCGCCGTCTGCCACGCCCACACGCTCCACGGCACCGCCTTCGCCAGCCTCGGCCGGCCGCTGGCGCCGATCAGCCAGGACGCCTGCGCCTTCTACGAGAACCACCGGGTGGTCGCCGCCGAGGCCGGCGCGGTCGCGGTCCAGGCCGGGGCCGGCGACGGCATCGCCGAGTCCTTCAAGGGGGTGCGTGCGGTGATCCACCAGAACCACGGGCTGCTGACCGGCAGCCGCCACTCGGTGGACGACGCCGCCTTCTGGTTCATCGCCCTGGAGCGCTGCTGCCAGCAGCAGCTTCTGGTCGAGGCGAGCGGCCAGACGCCGCAGCTCGTCACGCCGGAACGCGCGCGCCACAGCCGCGAGCACGTCGGCAACGACTTCATCGGCTGGCTGCACTTCCAGACCATCTGGTCCGAGCTCAAGGCCACCCAGCCCGACATGTTCGCCTAGAGCGATGCCCGACCTGAGTGACTCGCCCTGGCGAGTCGCCAGGTCGGAGCGCATCACGCCAAACCTCTGGGTTCGGGCCTCTGGGTTCGGGCCTCTGGGTTCGGGCCTCTGGGTTCGGGCGGTTCCTGCCCGACCGTGTGGACCCACCAAAGTGGGTCCACACGGTCGCCCCCCCGGAGCCGGTGTCTTGGGATCGTCTGGCCCCACACCGTGGGGCCCGACGCTCACCACCGGCTCTCGCGACCCCCGGGGCCGGGCGGCCTGCCCGGATCGGAAGGCTCTTTTCCGTTGGATTCGAGGTATCTGCCTGTGATCTGCTGGGCTCGGCGGCGGCCACAGGCAAGCAGGAGTCCAGCGGAATGGAGTCAGCCCCCCTGGTCGCGCTCTACGCGCGGCTGCGCGCCCTGCCCTGGGCCTCGCTGACCCTCGACGGCGGCACCGAGTCCTTTCCCTATCGCCTCTTGGGTCGGCTGGCCGCGCGTCAGGTGACGATCACCGCGGACACAGAGCCCCGCGCCCCGGCCGCACGCTGGATCGTGGAGATCGACCCGCCCGAGGCGGAGGGCCGCAACCGGGCGGAGTTCCACCTTTTCGACGACGCCGAGGCGCTGGCCGCCTATCTGCAGCGTCTGAGCCAGGAGGACGCGGGCACCCCCTGACCGCCGAGGCGGGTCGCGGGCCGGGCCTCGGGCCGGGCAGCGGGTGCCCCTCGGGTGAGGCGGCGACGGCCGGGCGGCCGGGCGTCACTCCGGCCCCCTGCCGTCGGCGCCGCCGCCGGCTGCCTGACGCCCCCGACGGCGGCGGCCCAGGCGGTGCTCGAGCCAGCCCAGCACCACCAGCACGAAGAGCGAGAGCAGCGTCACCGCGAAGGCGATGCGCAGCAGGCCGCTGCCGCAGGCCGTGCCGATCGCCCCGACCAGCCAGATCGCCGCGCCGGTGGTCACGCCCTGCACGCGGTCGCCGCCACGGATGATGCTGCCGGCGCCCAGGAAGGCGACGCCGGTCACCACCGCCTCGATCACGCGCACCGGGTCGGGCCGCGACTCCCGCGCCACCCGGTCGGAGACGCCGGCCAGCTCCAGCGCCAGAATGGTGAAGGCGCTGGCGGCGATGCTGACCAGCATCAGGGTGCGCAGGCCGGCCGGCTTGTCGTGAATCTCGCGCTCCAGCCCGATCGCCGCGCCGCAGGCGGCCGCCGCCAGCAGGCGGATCAGGATCTCGCCGAGGGGAAGGACGACGGATTCGCCGCCAAGCAGCAGGTCGAGGCTCTCGAACATGGATCGGCCGCAGACACGCAAGTGTTGGGGACGGCGGGCGCAGACCGGCGGACGGGCCGCAACGCAAGTATAACGCGCTGGAAGGCGAAACGTCTCGGCGGGCTGGGTGTTGCGGGCCCTGTGGGGCGTGTTGTGTGGAGCGGGTCGGGGCGATCGGTCAGCCGGACGCGCGCGGGGCGCCCCGCGCGACCTAACCCCCTGGAGTTAAGCCTTTGGATCTACGCCTTTTGCGCCGGGCGGGACGACGCTCGTGCGGCGGCGCGGTTAACCGCTCCCTAACCCGGGTCCCGCAGCCTTGCGGGATCGTCGTGCGTGATCGTCGAGCAAGGAGCCCAGCCGGATGCGCGCCGCTGCCCAGCCTTCTTCCGTCGCCGCCCCCGCCCCCCAATCTGCCCCCGAATCTGCCCCCGAATCTGCCCCCGAGCCTGCGCCCGGCTCCGAGCCGGCGCGCGCCGAGCCGCCCGCGCCAGCCCCGCCAGGCAGCGAGCGCCGCCGCAGTCTGCGGATCGCGGCCGAGGGCGTGCCGGTCACCCTGCGCCTGGCGGGAACGCGTTTTCTCGGGCGCGTGCGCGACGTCTCGCGCGGCGGCCTGCGGGTCGAGGTGGCCTGCCCGCCGGTGGTCGGCACCCCCGTCACGGTGCAGCACAGCCTGGCCGGCGTCTTGACCGGCACCTGCCTGCGCCAGACGACGGGGGAAATCGCCCTGGCCTTCGACCCGAGCGAGCGCGAGGTGGAACGCGCTCTGCAATGCCTGGCGCTGCTGCTCGACGGCCCGTCGGGCCAAGGCGCCTAACCCCGCCCCCCCTGAGCCCGGCCGCCTGAGACCGGCGTCCGCAACCCGGGTGGCGCAGACGCCGCATCCGGCCGCCGGCTTGCAGCCGCGCCCCCTCGCCCCATGTTGGGAGGGTAGCTTCCCGACCACCACGGCGAGAGCGGCCCGGCGTGCTCGAGACCCTGACCAGCCCCACGAACCTCGCCCTGCTGGGCTTCGTCGCGGCCAACTTCCTGGTCGCGCTGAGCGGTGCGCTGTTCCGCCCCGGCGCCTGGTACAAGCGGCTGAGCAAACCGAGCTGGACGCCGCCGGACTGGCTGTTCGGCCCGGTCTGGATGGTGCTCTACGCGCTGATCGCCGTGTCCGGCTGGCTGGTCTGGCAGCGCGTCGGCCTGGCCGCCGAGATCTTCGCGGTCTACGCCCTGCAGCTCGCGCTCAACGCGCTCTGGTCGGCGCTGTTCTTCGGGCTGCGCCGGATGCGGCTGGCCCTGGTCGAGATGGCCGGCCTGTGGCTGGCGATCGCCGCCAACATCGCGGTGTTCTATCCCATCGACCTGGGGGCGGCGCTGCTCTTGCTGCCCTACCTCGTCTGGGTCAGCATCGCCTTCTGCCTCAACCTCGCGGTCTGGCGGCTGAACCGGGCGGCGGCGTGAGCGGGCCTTCACCACGGCGGGAGCGCGGACCATGGGCGCGGAGGGACTGAAGCTCTTCGAACTGGTGCTGCTGCCCGGGCTGATCTTCGCCTGGGGCTTCTGGGAGCTCTACAAGCTCGACAAGGACAAGAAGCAGCGCGCCGCCGCCGACCGGCGTGACGACAGCGCGCGCTCGGAGGGGCCGGAAGACGGGGCGAGCTGACCCGTCCTATCCTTCCAACCAGTCGGCAATCAGCCGCCGGGCGATGGAATCCGCCCGTGGCAGGCGAAAGCGCTCGTCCTCCGGCGAGGCGCGCAGCTCTGCCCGGGTCAGCCAGCGCGCGCTCTCCAGCTCCGTCAGGTCCAGCCGCAGCGGCCCCGGCGCGGCCCGGGCGTGGAAGCCGAGCATCAGCGAGGCCGGGAAGGGCCAGGGCTGGCTGGAGTGGTAGCGCAGCTCCTCCACCCGCAGGCCGACCTCCTCGAAGACCTCGCGGACCACCGCGTCCTCCAGGCTCTCGCCCGGCTCGACGAAGCCCGCCAGGGTCGAGTGCATGCCCGGCGGAAAGCGCGGACTGCGCCCCAGCAGGCAGCGCCCGTCCCCGTCGTGGACCAGCATGATCACCGCCGGATCGGTGCGCGGAAACTGCGGCGCAGCGCAGTCGGGGTTGCGGCAGCGGCGCTGGTGGCCGGCCTCGCGGCTTTCGGTCGGCGCGCCGCAGAGGCCGCAGAAGCGGTGCCGCCCGTGCCAGTGCACCAGGGCACGGGCGTGGGCCAGGATCGCCCCCTCGTCGCGCGGCAGCAGCGGCCCGATCTGGCGCAGGTCGGCGAAGTCGCCCAGGCCCGCCAGCGCCGGCTGGTGGTCGGGCGTCTCCAGATGCCCCAGGTCCAGGGCGAAGTAGGCCCCCTCCGCAGCGAGCCCCAGGAAGCTGGCCTCCGCCCCCGTGGCCAGCAGCGCCGCGGCCCGGTCGCCGGTCAGGAAAACGGCAACCGCCCCGGCCGCGCCACCGTGCCCGGCCGTCGGCTCGCCCTCGTGGAACAGGTGGCGACCGCGCCAGACCGGCACGAAGCGGCTGGCCGCATTGGCCAGCGCCGCCGCCTGCCAATCGGCGTCGCGGCGCAGGTGATCGGCGCGGTCCAGCGGGCCGGCGGCATAGACATTGGCGCGCGCGCCGTCCGGCCGCGGGGGGACATTGGCGCGCGCGCCGTCGGGCCGCGCGGGCGTGGGGGGCAATCCGGACATCGCCGCGACAGTGGCACGCCGGCGGAGACCGCGCAACGCAGCCCGCCCCCACCCGGCCGCCGCCGGCGACACGGCCCGCCCCTCCCCCGCGTGAAGGCTTGCCGGCGCGCAGGCCACGCGAGACACTTCGCCTCTTATGGAAAGCGCCGTCACACGCCGCCGTTTGCTGGCCGGGCTGCCCTACCTCCTGGCGGGCACTCTGCTGCGGCCGGCCGTGGCGGCACCGGTGTTTCCCGAGGACTACCGTCTGCGCTTTACCGCCGAGGTGGCCGGCGCACCGGCCGGCACGCATCTGATCGCCCTGTCCCGCGACCAGGGGCGGCTGACCGCGCGCAGCGAAAGCCGCCTGCTGCTGCCCCCGGCCGATCCGGCCGGCGGCGCGCCCCGGGCCTTCCGGCACTTCGCCGAGGAGACCTGGGCCGAAGGCTGGCTGCAGGGGCTGGTCAGCGACAGCCGCATCGGCGCCCGGCGCCACCAGGTCCGCGCCTGGCGCCGCGACAAGGCCCTGCGCGGCACCCGCGACGGCCAACGCTTCACCATCTCCGGCTACCTGATGACGGCCTCCGGCTGGCACCGCGACACGCCGCGCGCGCAAAGCCTGGTCGACGCCGTCGATGGCCGGCTGAAGCGGGTGCGCGGCCACCGGCGGGGACGCGAGACGGTGGAGACCGGCTGGGGCCCGGTGACCGCCGAGCGCTGGGTCCTGGTCGGCGAGCTGCAGCGCGAGCTCTGGTACGACGCGGCGGGGCGCCTGATCCGCTTCGCCCTGCCCACGCCCGGCGGCCCGCTGCGCCTCACGGCGGCGGAGTCGGACTGAGCCGCGCCGCCATCTGCCGCGCCGCCATCTGCCGGACCGCCGCCCGGCTGCGGCCGGCCTTCGGCGGCGGTGGAAAACGCCCCCTTGCCGTCGGGGGCGGACGGTCTGATATAGTCGCCCCGTGAGGCTGGCGGCGGACGGTCGCCTCGCCAACCCGGTCAGGTCCGGAAGGAAGCAGCCGTAACGAGTTTCCGGCCGGGTCGCCGACCAGTCTCACACCCTTCATTCCCCGCCAGCCGCCACAAGCCGAGGCCCGGGCCGGAGAGCGGATGCCGGACACGCCGGACAATATCCAGACCCCCGCCGCGCCGGACGCGGCCGGCCTTCAGGCGGAGGCAGCGGCAAGCGGCGCCGCCACGCCCTACCGCGTGCTGGCGCGCAAGTACCGGCCGGCCACCTTCAAGGACCTGATCGGGCAGGAGGCGCTGGTGCGCACCCTGTCCAACGCGCTGGCCACCGGCCGACTGCACCACGCCTTCGTGCTGACCGGCGTGCGCGGCGTGGGCAAGACCACCACCGCCCGCATCATCGCCCGCGCCCTCAACTGCATCGGCCCCGACGGCAGCGGCGGGCCGACGCCGGAACCCTGCGGCGTCTGCGAGAACTGCACCGCGATCGCCGAGGATCGCCACGTCGACGTGATCGAGATGGACGCGGCCAGCCGCACCGGCGTCGACGACATCCGCGACCTGATCGACGGCGTGCGCTACCGCCCGGTCTCGGCGCGCAAGAAGGTCTACATCGTGGACGAGGTCCACATGCTCTCGCGCAACGCCTTCAACGCGCTGTTGAAGACGCTGGAAGAGCCGCCGGAGCACGTGGTCTTCATCTTCGCCACCACCGAGATCCGCAAGGTGCCGGTCACGGTGCTCTCGCGCTGCCAGCGCTTCGACCTGCGCCGGGTCGACCAGGCGGTGCTGGTCGAGCACTTCCGCGGCATCTGCGCCCAGGAAGGCCGCACGGCCGACACGGAGGCGCTGGCGATGATCGCGCGCGCCGCCGACGGCTCGGTGCGCGACGGCCTCTCGCTGCTCGACCAGGCCATGGCGCTGAGCGACACGCAGGTCGAGACCGAGGCGGTCAAGCGCATGCTGGGGCTGGCCGACCGGGCGCGGATCTACGACCTCTTCGCCGAGGTGATGGCCGGGCGCACCGCCGAGGCGCTGGGCCTGCTGCGCGACCTCTACGACGGCGGCGCCGACCCGCTGGTGGTACTGCAGGACCTGCTAGAGCTGACCCACACGGTCACCCGCCTGCAGCTCGTGCCCGAGCAGGCCGGCGAGGGCCTGCCGGAGACCGAGCGGGTGCGCGGGCGCGAGCTGGCCGGCAAGCTGGACGTGGCCACCCTCGGGCGCACCTGGCAGATGCTGCTCAAGGGCGTCGAGGAGACCCAGCGCGCGCCGGCGCCGCTGCAGGCGGCCGAGATGGTGCTGATCCGCCTGGCCTACGCCGCCGACCTGCCCAACCCGGCCGACCTGGTGCGCCAGCTCCGCGAGAGCGGCGGCAGGGGCGGTGGCGCGCGAGGCGGCACGAACGCCGGCGGGCCGGCGCCGGGCGGCGGCGCGGGCCCGCCGCCCTCGCCCCGTGCGGTCGCCGGCGGCGGCCAGGCGCTGCGCCAGGCCGAGCCGGAGCCGGCCGGCGCGCCCCAGGCGCAGATCGCCCCCCAGACGGAGACGCGCCTCGCCCCCGAGGCGACGCCGCGATCGGCGCCGGCCGCCAAGCCGCGCCCGGAGACCTTCGAGCAGGTGGTCGCCCTGCTCAGCGAGCGGCGCGAGGTGCGCTTGGCCCATGCGCTGCGCGCCGACGTGCGGCCGGTGCGCTGCCAGTTCGGCCAGCTCGAGTTCAACCCCGGCCCGCGCGCGCCGGGCGACCTGGCCGGCCGCCTGTCCAAGCTGCTGGAGGAGCTGACCGGCCAGCGCTGGATGGTCAGCGTGTCCAGCGAGGCCGGCGAGACCACCCTGGCCGAGCGCGAGGCCGAGGCCGAGCGCGCCGCCTACGTCGAGGCCCAGCAGCACCCGCTGGTGCAGGCGGCCCTGCAAACCTTCCCCGGCGCCAAGCTGCGCCGCGTCACCAGCGTGGCCGATCTGGCACCGCCGCCCGCCGGCAGCGCGGAGGCGCCCATCGACCCCGACACCCCGGACCCAGACAGCGAGCACGAGGACGAGGCATGAAGAACCTTGGCCAGATGATGAAGCAGGCCCAGCAGATGCAGGAAAAGATGGGCGAGATGCAGGAGCGCCTGGCCCAGGCCGAGATCGACGGCCAGGCCGGCGGCGGGCTGGTCAAGGTCACCATGACCGGCAAGGGCGACGTCAAGGCCGTGCGCATCGATCCCTCGCTGGCCAAGCCGGAGGAGATCGAGGTGCTGGAGGACCTGGTGCTGGCCGCCGTCAACGACGCCCGCGCCAAGGTCGAGGAGACCGCCTCCGAGCAGATGAAGGAGATCACCGGCGGCCTCGACCTGCCCGGCGGCTTCAAGCTGCCGTTCTGAGGCGCGCGGACAGCCGCGGACGGCGGCGGCGCGGATCACGCCGAGAGCGAGGCCCCGTGAGGACCTCGCTTTGGCGCATTGCCAGGTCGGACAGCATCCCGCCGGGATCAGGTGTTAGGGTGATTTTTCGCGACCGGCGGACGCGCTGACGCGCGTCCAACCGGTCACGTCTCTCTCTCTCTAAAGCCGGCGCAGGCGGCAGGCATAGAAGCCGTCGAGCCCGCCGGCCTCGGCCAGATGGCAGGGCAGGCTGCGCAGCGCGCCCTCGGCGTCGAGCAGCTCGGCCAGGCCGCCGACCTCGCCCGGGTCGATCGGCTCGCGCACCGCCGGCGCGCCCTCGGCCAGCACCGCGGCGACCACCTCCGGCCCCTCCTCCGGCTGCAGCGAGCAGACGGCGTAGACCACCGGCGCGCCCGGCTCGGCGCAGGCCAGGGCGTTGGCGAGCAGGCGCTTCTGCACGGCAACGATCGCCGGCAGGTCCTCGGCCCGCTTCAGGTGGGCGATGTCGGGGTGGCGGCGCAGGGTGCCGGTGGCCGAGCAGGGCGCGTCGAGCAGCACCGCCTCGGCCGGCCTCGGCGGCTGCCAACTCCGCAGATCGGCGGCCACGGTGGGCACCGCCAGCTTGAGGCGGTTGAGGTTGTCGACCAGGCGCTTCAGCCGCTCGGCATCGGCGTCCACCGCCACCACCTTGGCGCCGGCGGCGGCGAGCTGCGCGGTCTTGCCGCCGGGCGCGGCGCAGAGGTCGAGCACGCGCTTGCCCCGCACCGGCCCGAGCAGCCGCGCCGGCAGCGCCGCGGCGGCGTCCTGCACCCACCAGGCGCCCGCCTCGTAGCCCGGCAGGCGCGCCACCTCGCCGCTGCCCGGCGGCAGCCGCAGGGAGCCGGTCGGCAGCACCTGCGCGCCCAGCCGCGCGGCCCAGCCCTCCGCCGTCGCCGGATCGACCAGGCTGAGGTCGAGCGGCGGGTCGCCGGCCTGCACGGCGGCGATGGCCCGCGCCGTGGTCTCGCCGTAGGCCGCGACCCAGGCCCGCCACAGCCAGGCCGGCGTGTCGGCCTGCGCGCAGTCGAGCGTGGCGAGCCAGCCCGGCCCCTCGCGCTCCAGCCGGCGCAGCACGGCGGTCATCAGCTTCTTGAAACCGGCCTGCTTGCCCTTCTCGGCCAGGCGCAGAGTCTCCGCCACCGCGGCGTGGGGCGGCGTGCCGAGGATCAGGAGCTGCGCGGCGCCGAGGCGCAGCAGGTCCTGCACGATGTTGAACTGCGGCTTCAGCGGCTTGGCCAGGCAGCGCGCGATCAGCGCGTCCAGGGTGCCGAGCCGGCGCAGGCAGGTGGCCACCAGCCGGCGGGCGAAGGCGCGGTCGCGCGGCGCCAGCAGCGCCAGCCGCGGCTCGGCGGCCAGCGCCTCGTCGAGCGGACGCCGCCCGCGCAGCACGGCGCGCAGCAGGTCGAGCGCCACGCGGCGCGGGTTGGGCAGGGGCTTGCCGGCCGGCCCGGTATCGGCCGGCGTGTCGGGGCCGGTGGCGGCGGTGCCTCCTGCGGTGCGGGCGGCGGGCGGAGAGTCGGAGCTGTCGGACATGGCCGCGGGATGTAGCGCCGATCGGGCGCCAGGGAAAGGCGCCGCGCGCATCCGGCCAGCACCGACGGCGCCCCGCAGCGCAGCAGCGGCCTCAGGCCACCACCCGGCGCAGCGCCGCCGCACCGAGGCAGAGCACCACGCCGGCGGTGAGCAACCGGCGCAGCGGCAGGTACCAGGTCGGCGCCTGGCCGAGACGGATCGCCTGCACATCGGCCCAGTAGAGGCCGACGAAACCGGCCAGCAGCAGGATCAGCCCCGGCAACGGCGCCATCAGCAGCGACAGCCAGCCGAGCAGCGGCGGCACCACCGAGCCGCCGGTGCGCGTCCAAGTCATGCCGGCATGGCTGTCGCCGCCGGCCGGACCGGGGCCGCCGACGCCGGTGCCGGCCATGGCCAGGCCCCAGTGCACCGCCCCCATGAAGGAGAGGATGCAGGCGGCGTAGGCCATGAGGATGAACTGGGCGAAGTCGTCCCAGGCCCGCGGCAGCGCCCAGACGGCCACGGCGCCGGCGGCGAAGGGGATCAGGCCGGCCAGGCCGAGCCAGAAGGCGGGGCGGGGAACCTGCGGCATCAGCATGGCTGGCAAGATAGCGCCGCCGCGCGCGAACGGAAGGGGCTGGTGGCCCGGCGGGACCGCCGGAGCCGCCGGAGCCGCCTCTTGCGCCCCGCCTCTTCTGGCCCGTCCGGCGGCGTGCTATAGGCCGCCCGACGCCGCGGGCGCAAACCGGAAGAACGGGCGGAAGAACAGGAGGCAGGCAAGCGATGGACGTAAACGGACTGGGGGCGCTGGTCACCGGCGGTGGCTCGGGCATGGGCGCCGAGACGGCGCGCGCGCTGGCGGCGGCCGGGGCCAAGGTGACGGTGCTCGACCTCGACGGCGCGGCGGCCGAGGCGCTGGCCGCGGAGATCGGCGGCCTGGGCCTGGCCTGCGACGTCGCCGACGCGGCGGCCGCCGAGACCGCGGTCGAGCGCGCGGCCGAGGCGCACGGCCCGACGCGGGTGCTGGTCAACTGCGCCGGCATCGCACCGGCCAAGCGCATCGTCGGGCGCGACGGCCCGATGGAGCTGGCCGCCTTCGAGCAGGTGATCCGCGTCAACCTGATCGGCAGCTTTAACATGCTGCGCCTGGCCGCCGCGCAGATGACCGCGGCCGAGCCGGTCAACGACGACGGCGAGCGCGGGGTGATCGTCTCCACCTCCTCCGTCGCCGCCTGGGAGGGCCAGATCGGCCAGGCCGCCTACGCCGCCTCCAAGGCCGGGATCGTCGGGCTCAACGCGCCGGCGGCGCGCGAGTTCGGCAAGGCCGGCGTGCGCGTGCTGGCGATCGCCCCGGGCCTGATCGGTACGCCGCTGCTGCTCAACATGCCCCAGGAGGTGCAGGACAACCTGGCCCAGCAGCCGGTCTTCCCCAAGCGCTTCGGCCGGCCCGAGGAGTTCGCCCGCCTGGTGCTGCACCTGGTCGACAACGCCATGCTGAACATGGAGACCTTCCGCCTCGACGGCGGCATCCGCATGACCTGAGCCGCCCGGCGGCGAGGGCCGGCGGGCCCGGTCGGGGTCAGGCCAGAGTCCGGCCGGCCGGCGCCGGCAGGCGGTCGCGCTCCCAGCAGCGGGCCAGCTCGCCCACCTCCCCGGCCAGGAAGTCGACGAAGACCCGCACCTTGGGCGAGAGGTGGCGGGCGTGGGGATAGACGGCGTAGATCGCGCTGTCCTGGGCGCGCCAGTCGGGCAGCACCTCGACCAGCTCGCCGGTGGCGAGCTGCGGGCCGGCGATCCACATCGGCAGCAGCACGATGCCGGTGCCGGCCAGGGCGGCGGCCATCAGCACCTCGGCGTAGTTGGTCTCCAGGTTGCCGGAGACCGTGACCGTCTCCGCCGCGCCCGCCTGCTCCAGCCGCCAGTCGTGGCGGTTGGTCCGGTAGGTGTAGGTCATGCAGTTGTGCCGCTCCAGGTCGGCCGGCCGCGCCGGCGTGCCGCGCGCCGCCAGATAGGCGGGTGCGGCGCAGACCACCCGGCGGTTGGGCGCCAGGCGCTTGGCGATCAGCGAGGAATCGGCCAGCTCGCCGATGCGCACCGCCAGGTCCATGCCCTCCTCGACCAGGTCGACGAAGCGGTCGTTGACCGTCAGCTCCACCGAAATCTCGGGAAAGCTCTCCAGAAACTTCGGCAGCAGCGGCGCGATGTGCAGCCGGCCGAAGGCGACCGGGGCGTTGACCCGCAGCAGGCCGCGCGGCGCGGCATGCAGGTCGCCCACCGCGCGCTCCGCCTCGGCGATGTCGGCGATGATCCGCTCGGCGCGCTGGAAGAAGGCCTGGCCGACCTCGGTCAGCGAGAGCTGGCGCGTGGTGCGGTTGAGCAGCCGGGCGCCCAGGCGGTCCTCGAGCCGGCCGATCTGCTTGGACACCGCCGAGGGCGAGAGGTCCAGGGCCCGGGCGGCGGCCGAGAAGGACTTGGCCTGCACGACGCGGACGAAGATCTCCATCTCGTTGATGTTGTTCACCGCTGCCATCCCACAGCCCTATCTGTTCCCTGAAATATCAAATTCTATGAACAAGACCGCGATTCTGTGACGCAGCGGAAGGAAATACCCTTTCGATAGGCAAGCCGCAAGCCGCGCGGCTCGCTCCTCCCCTCCCCGCTCGCGACAGGAGAGCCCGCCATGTCCCGTTCTGTCCAGCCCGTCCCCCGGCGCCCGGCCGTGCTTCATCCCGGCGTGGTGACCAGCGACGCCGGCCTGGCCCGCCACCTGGCCCACGCCCGCGACCTGCGGGCGCGCGCCCTGCGCGCCGGGCTTGCGACCGCCCTGATCACGCCGCTTGCCGCCGCCGGCCGTGGGCTGCGCGCCCTCGCCACCGGGGCCGGCCGTCTGCGCCGGCGCTACCCCCGCGCCGCCGCCTCGTCCTCGGGCCGGCCCTGTGCGGCCTGCTGAGGCGGCTCCCTCAGCGGCAGCAGCAGCAGCGCGCCGGCGACGAAGAGCAGCAGGATGGTGGCCATGCCCCAGCGCTGGCTCTCGGCCAGCAGGGTGACGCCGCCGACCAGGATCGGCCCGATCCAGGCCGTCACCTTGCCGGAGAGGGCGTAGAGGCCGAACATCTCGGTGCGCACCTCGGCCGGAGCCAGCCGCGCCATCAGGGTGCGGCTGGCCGATTGGGCCGGGCCGATGAAGGTGCCGATGGCACAGCCCAGGACGTAGAACCAGAGCTTCGACTCCACCACCAGGATGGCCGCGCCCAGGGCGATCAGGCAGCCCACGGCGATCAGCACGGTGCGCTTCGGCCCCAGCCAGTCGTCGACCCAGGCGAAGCCCACGGCGCCCAGCCCGGCGGTGACGTTGAGCAGGATGCCGAAGATCAGGATCTCGTCGAAGCCCATGCCGAAGGTGCCGGCGGCGTAAATTCCGCCGAAGGCGAAGAGCGTGTTGAGCCCGTCGGTGTAGAGCATGCGCGCGATCAGGAAGCGCAGCACCTGGCCGTAGCGCGGCAGCGCCTTCAAGGTGGCGCCCAGGGTCTTCAGCCCCTCGCGCACGGCGGCGCCGGCGGGCTTGCCCGTGCCGCGCCGGTCGGGCGTGAAGAGGAACAGCGGCAGCGCGAAGACCAGGAACCAAAGGCCGACGAAGGGGCCGGTGATGCGCACATGCTCGTAAGCCGCCTTGTCGAGCCCGAGCAGCGGCGCGTCGGGCTGCACGAAGAGCAGCAGGCTGACGCCCAGGCAGGCCAGCCCGCCGGCGTAGCCCGCGCCCCAGGCCCAGCCCGACAGGCGCCCCATCATGCCCGCCGGCGCCACCTCGGGCAGCATGGCGTTGTAGAAGACCGTGCCGATCTCGAAGGCGACGTTGGCCGCGGCGACCAGGAAGAGCGCCCAGACCAGCGCCCCCGGCTCCGGCGTCACCGTCCAGAGCAGCGCCCCGACGGCCACGCAGGCCAGGGAGAAGGCGGCGATCCAGGGCTTGCGCCGGCCATTCTGGTCGGCGATCGCCCCCAACACCGGGCTGGCCAGGGCGATCACCAGGCCCGACAGCCCCATGGCGAAGCCCCACTGGCCGGTGCCGACCTCCGGGCTCGGCGCGATCACGTTGGTCACGTAAGCGGCGAAGACGAAGGTGACGATGACCGTCGGAAAGGCCGAGTTGGCCCAGTCGTAAAGGCACCAGGCGAGCAGGCCGCGCCGCCCCGCGCCCTGCGGGGTCGGCTCCGGCGCGGAGGGCTCTGGGGGCGCGGCGAAGGACATGGCGGCCCTAAGCTGACGACATCGCGCGCAGCGCACAAGCTTGCTATCGTCGCCCCGCAGCCGCCCGGACCCCGCCGGGGCGGCCGGACACCACCGACGGCTCAGACAGCGCAGAGGACTCGCCACCGCCATGCTCGTGGTCACCACCGACGGGATCGAAGGCCAGCGCATCGTCGCCTACAAGGGCATCGTCGCCGGCGAGTGCATCATCGGCGCCAACATCTTCCGGGACTTCTTCGCGTCGGTCCGCGACATCGTCGGCGGGCGCGCCGGCGCCTACGAGAAGGCCCTGCGCGACGCCAAGGACGAGGCCATCGCCGACCTGGTGGAAAAGGCCCAGGCGCTGGGCGCCAACGCCGTGGTCGGCGTCGACCTGGACTACGAGACGGTGGGCGAATCCATGCTGATGGTCAGCGCCAACGGCACCGCCGTGGTGATCGAGTAGCCGGCCGCGCCGGGCGCGACGCCGCTACTCCACCACGGCGGCGCGTTCGCGCTCCTTGCGGGTGCCCAGGCGCGCCTCGCGCCGCGCGATATAGAGGGTGGAGGCGACGATGACGGCGGCGCCGGACAGGGTCCAGACCTCCGGCACCTCGCCGAAGAAGGCGAAGCCCAGCACCATGGCGAAGAGGATCTTCGAGTAGTCGAAGGGCGCCACGAAGCTGGCCTCGCCGGCGCGGTAGGCCTTGATCACCAGCGACTGGCCGCAGACCCCGATGACGCCGACCGCCGCCAGCATCGCCCACTGCTCCAACGTCGGCGGCTGCCAGGCCCGGATCGCGGGGACCAGCGCCAGCGCGATCGAGGCCAGGCAGAACCACAGCAGCATCACGGCCTGCGGCTCGCTCTTGGGCAGGCGCTTGACCATGATCACCGCCACCGCGATGCCGAAGGCCATGCCCAGCGCCCCCAGGAAGCCGCCGAGCTCGATCCCCTCGCCGACCAGCAGCGAGTCGGGGCGCAGCATGATCAGCACCCCGGCGAAGCCGACCAGCGTGGCGGTCCAGCGCCGCCAGCGCACCACCTCGCCCAGCACGAAGATCGCCAGCACCGTGGCGAAGAGCGGCGTGGTGAAGCCGATCGCCGTCACCTCGGCCAGCGGCAGGCGCGAGAGGGCGTAGAAGCCCGACAGCATGGCGCCGGCCCCGGCCAGCGCGCGAATCAGGTGGGAGACGGGATAGGCCGTGCGCAGGGCCGGCAGCCCGACCGCCCAGACGAAGGGCAGCACGGCCAGCAGCGCGAAGCCGGCGCGCGCCAGGGCGATCTGGAAGAAGGACATGCCCGAGGCCGCCAGCGCCTTGACCAGCACGCCGTTGGCGGTGAACACCAGGGCGGAGCCCAGCATCCAGAGCGCACCCTCCAGGTTGGGCGCCAGCGGGCCGCTCCGGCTGCGCAGTCCCATCGCCTAGCCCCTGCCCCCCGCACCCGGCATCTAGATCCGCCCCTGCGGCCCGCCGGCATCGGCGGCGACCCGGCTCGCCCGCGTGTGCTCGCGCGCGACCCGCGCCTCGCGGTGGGCGATATAGACGGTCGAGCCGGCGATCACCCCGGCGCCGACCCAGGTCCAGAGGTCCGGCACCTCGCCGTAGAGGAAGAAGGCGAAGAGCGCGATGAAGGGCAGGCGCATGTAGTCGAAGGGCAGCACCGCCGAGGCGTCGGCCCGGGCGTAGGCGCGGGTCAGCCCCATGTGGGAGATCACCGCGACGGCGCCGATCAGCGCCAGCAGCCCCAGCATCTCCAGGCTCGGCCAGCGCCAGACGAACAGCGCCGGGATCAGCGACAGCGGCGTCAGCAGCAGGTTCATCCACAGCACGATGGTCGCCGGCGCGTCGCGCCCCGACAGGGTCTTCACCATCAGCACCGAGGAGGCCATGAAGAGCGCCGCCAGCACCGGCAGGCCGGTCAGCCAGGTGATCTCGCCGTCGCCGGGCCGCAGGATGATCAGCACCCCCAGGAAGCCGACGAAGGTCGCGCTCCAACGCCGCGCCCGCACCACCTCGCCCAGGATCAGCGCGGCGCCGGCGGTGGCGAAGAGCGGCACGGTGAAGTTCAGCGCCACCGCCTGGGCCAGCGGCAGCAGGGAGACCGAGTAGAACCAGCAGAGCATGCCGATCAGGCCGATGCCGGCGCGCAGCAGGTGCAGCTTCAGGTTGGTCGTGGGCAGGGCCTTGGCGGCGCCGCTCGACAGCAGCCAGGGCAGCATGAACAGCGAGGCGAAGAGGTTGCGGAAGAAGGCGATCTGCGCCGGCTCGACCTCCGCCGAGACCTCGCGGATCAGGATGTTCATCACCGAAAAGCCGAGCGAGGCGGCGGTCATGTAGAGCGCGCCGGTCACGGCGGCGCTCAGGGGCGCGCGACCCGCCGCCGCGCTTCCCGCCGCCGCGCTTCCCGCCGCCGCGCTTCCCGTCCGCGCGCGTCCGGGCGTCGCGCACCCGGGCGTCACCCGGTCCGGGGCGACGGCCGTCTCGGTTGTGGTGGAGTTGTCTGACATCTGTCGCGCAAGACTAGAGGCTCGGCCGGCGGCGGGCCAGCCCCGCCGCTTGCATGGCAACCTTGCACGGGCGGAGCGAAGGGACGCCCGCGAGGGCGCGCACGCGCCGGCGACCGGACGCGGGACGGTGGTCAGGGCGGCGGCGGGACGGGCGTCAGCGGGGCGGGACGGGCGTCAGCGCGGCGGGCACGCCGCCCCGCAAAGCGGTTCCATAGGGCCCCGACCTGCTCTAGTCTCGCGCCGGCCGCGCGGCAGGGCCAGGTCCCGATCCCCGATCCCTGCCCCGGCCCCTGGAACACCACCGAGACGACAGCCGAGACGAAAGCGGACCAGCAGCGATGTTTCCCACCGCCGACCAGCCGATGTGGACTCCCTCGCCCGAGCGGGTGGCCGAAGCGAACCTGACGCACTTCCTGCAGTACCTGCAGGAGAAGGAGGGGGTGGCGCTGGCGGACTATCCCGCGGCCTACGCCTGGTCGATCGAGAATTCCGAGGCGTTCTGGACGGCCGTCTGGGAGTTCTGCGAGATCCGCGGCGAGGGGCCGGGCAAGCCGGCGCTGGTCGACGGGGACAAGATGCCCGGCGCGCAGTTCTTTCCCGAGGCACGGCTGAACTTCGCCGAGAACCTGCTGCGTCGCGGCCCGGACCACCCGCAGGCCGATGCCGACGCCCTGGTCTTCTGGGCCGAGGACAAGGTCAAGCGCCGCCTGTCCTGGCGCGAGCTGCACGCGCTGGTCAGCCGGCTGCAGCAGTTCCTCAAGGCCGAGGGCGTCGAGGCCGGCGACCGGGTGGCCGGCTTCCTGCCCAACATGCCGGAGACGGTCGCCGCCATGCTGGCCACTGCCTCGCTGGGCGCCATCTGGTCCTCCTGCTCGCCGGACTTCGGCGTGCAGGGCGTGCTCGACCGCTTCGGTCAGATCGAGCCGAAGCTGCTCTTCGTGCCGGACGGCTACCACTACAACGGCAAGACCATCGACACCCTGCCGAAGACGCGCGAGTTCCTGGCGCAGCTTCCCAGCGTGCGCAAGACCGTGGTCTGTCCGCTGCTGGGCCTGGCCGACGCCGACCGGCAGCTCCCCGGCGCGGTGAGCCTGGAGGCGGCGCTCGCGCCCTACGCGGCCGGCGAGATCGCCTACACGCGCGTGCCCTTCAACGCGCCGCTCTACGTCATGTTCTCCTCCGGCACGACCGGCAAGCCGAAGTGCATCGTGCACGGCGTCGGCGGCACGCTGCTGCAGCAGGTCAAGGAGCACAGCCTGCACGCCGACGTGAAGCCGGACGACCGCGTCTTCTACTTCACCACCTGCGGCTGGATGATGTGGAACTGGCTGGTCGCCGGCCTGGCCTGCGAGGCGACGCTGCTGCTCTACGACGGCTCGCCCTTCGCGCCCGACGGCAACATCCTCTTCGACCTGGCCGACGCCGAGGGCATGACGCTGTTCGGCACCTCGGCCAAGTACCTGGACGCCTGCGCCAAGGCCGGGCTGGAGCCGAAGCGCAGCCACGACCTGTCCAGCGTGCGCACCCTCTGCTCGACCGGCAGCCCGCTGGTGCCCGAGGGCTTCGACTACGTCTATGGCAAGATCAAGGACGACCTCAATCTCGCCTCCATCTCCGGCGGCACCGACATCGTCTCCTGCTTCGTGCTGGGCAACCCGATCAGCCCGGTCTACCGCGGCGAGATCCAGGGCCGCGGCCTGGGCCTGGCGGTGGAGGTCTGGGACGACGCCGGCCGGCCGGTGCGCGAGGAGAAGGGCGAGTTGGTCTGCGTCAAGCCGTTCCCCTCCATGCCGCTCTACTTCTGGGACGACCCCGACGGCGCGCGCTACCGCAGCGCCTACTTCGAGCGCTTCCCCGGCGTGTGGTGCCACGGCGACTTCGTCGAGCTGACGCGCCACGACGGCGTGATCGTCTACGGCCGCTCCGACGCCACGCTGAACCCGGGCGGCGTGCGCATCGGCACGGCCGAGATCTACCGGCAGGTGGAGAAGCTGGACGAGGTGGTGGAGTCCATCGTCATCGGCCAGGACTGGCAGGACGACGTGCGGGTGGTGCTCTTCGTGCGGCTGCGCGACGGCCTGAGCCTCGACGCCGACCTGGAGACGCGCATCAAGCAGACCATCCGCCAGGGCGCCACGCCGCGCCACGTGCCGGCCAAGATCGTCCAGGTGGGCGACATCCCGCGCACCAAGTCGGGCAAGATCGTCGAGCTGGCGGTGCGCGACGTGGTCCACGGCCGCCAGGTCAAGAACAAGGAGGCCCTGGCCAACCCCGAGGCGCTCGACCTCTACCGCGACCTGCCCGCCCTGAGCGAGTAGCGCCGCGCCGCTGGCCCGGCGGCCCGGCCGCCGGGGGCGCGCCCCGCCCGCTACTCCTCGACGCGGGCGATGCGCCGCTCGATGGCGTCCCAGATCAGCGCCGAGAGGTTGACGCCGTCGAAGCGGTCGATCTCCTGAATGCCGGTCGGGCTGGTGACGTTGATCTCGGTCAGGTAATCGCCGATCACGTCGATGCCGACGAAGATCAGGCCCTGGGCGCGCAGGGTCGGCCCCAGGGCGCGGCAGATCTCCCGGTCGCGCGCCGTCAGCTCCGCCTTCTCGGCGCGGCCGCCGACATGCATGTTGGAGCGCGCCTCGCCCTTGGCCGGCACGCGGTTGATCGCGCCGACCGGCTCGCCGTCGACCAGGATGATCCGCTTGTCGCCCTGGCGCACCTGCGGCAGGTAGCGCTGCACGATGATCGGCTCGCGGTAGAGCTCGGTGAAGAGCTCCAGCAGCGCGCCCAGGTTCTCGTCCTCCGGGGTCAGGTGGAACACGCCCGCCCCGCCGTTGCCGAACAGCGGCTTGACGATGATGTCGCCCTGGGCCTCGCGGAAGGCGACGATTTCCGCCTTGTCGCTGGTGATCAGCGTGGGCGGCATCAGCTCGGCGAAGTGGGTGACGAAGAGCTTTTCCGGCGCGTTGCGCACGCTGGTCGGGTCGTTGACCACCAGGGTCGCGGGATGCACGTGCTCCAGCAGGTGGGTGGCGGTGATGTAGGCCATGTCGAAGGGCGGGTCCTGGCGCATCAGCACCACGTCCACGCCGGCGAGGTCGAGCGGCTCGAAGGCGCCGAGGCTGAAGTGGTCGCCGACCTGGCGGCGGACCTGCAGGCGGCGCGCGCGTGCGGTCAGGCGGCCGTGATTGAAGCTGAGGTCCTGCGGCAGGTAGTGCCAGAGCGCGTGGCCGCGCGCCTGCGCCTCCAGGGCCAGGGCGAAGGTGCTGTCGGCGTTGATGTCGACCCCCTCGATGGGGTCCATCTGGATGGCGACGGCCAGGGACGGGGCGGCCAGGGACGGGGCGGCCAGGGACGGGGCGGCGGACGACATGGACGAGCGGACTCCCGGCTTGCGATGACCTGCCGGCGGCGCCCGCTTGCACGGGCCGCGCGCCGCGTTTTCACGGCCAGGCCGCGCTCCGGCCTGGCGGGCGCCGTGGCGCCGGCCCTCAGGTAGCACTCCCCGGCCCCGGGCGGAAGCCGCCGGGGCGGGGCGCGGCGCAGCCCGCGCCTGGCCGGTCGGTCAGGGACGACTCAGTTGAGCCGGCCGCGCAACTGGCGCAGCAGTTCGTCGGTCTGCTGGCGCAGGCTGCCCGGCGGCGCCAGCTCGAGGAAATGCTCCAGGCTGACGATGGCCGCGCGCAGGTTGGAGAGGTGGGCGTGCAGCAGCCCGGCCTCGCGCCAGAAGCCGGCCTGGTCGGGCGCCAGCAGCAGCATCGACTCGACCATCTGCAATGCCTGCTCGGGGCGCTGCTCGCGCAGGTGCCGGAGCTTCAGGTTGTTCTGCAGGCGCAGCAGGATCTCGCGGTTGCCCGTCGGCGCGTAGTGCTCCGGCCGCAACTCCGCGTCCACGCCGGCCAGCACCTTGAGCAGCTCGCGCAGGTCGGCCGCCTGCAGCTCGCGCAGCTCGTTGAAGGGGTCGACCACGGCCCGCTCGGCGCCGACCTGGAGCTGCAGCAGGAAGTGGCCGGGGAAGGACAGGCCCGCCACGTCCCAGTCCTGGGCGCGCGCCACGTCGCTCACCAGGATGCCCAGCGCCACCGGCAGGCCGCGGCGCCGGTCGATCACCCGCATCAGGTTGGCGTTCTGCAGGTCGTCGTAGGTCTCCTCGTCGCCGGCATAGCCGTAGCGCGCGAAGATCACCTCGCGCAGCACCCGCAGGCGCGTCTGCAGGTCGACGGCACCGTCGTTCGCGGCGGCCAGGTCGGCCGCGTCGCGCCGCATCAGCGAGAGGTGGTGGCGGTAGCGCTCCAGCGGCAGCTTGGGCTGGTCCAGCGCGGCCAGCAGCAGCGCCGTCTCGGCCAGGTCGATCTCGGCGTCCGGCAGGCCGCCGACCCGGCGCAGGGCGGACTCCAAGTCCTGCCGGCCGCTGGCCAGCGACCAGTTCACCGCCGCCTCCGGGCGCGGTCGCCGGCTGGAGGGAGCTGCTCGCCCGCCATCATCCTGTCGTCGTCCCCGTCGTCATCGCAGCAGGAGGGTAAGGCTTCGCGTGGAAAAAACCAGTGGGGGCCGCCCTAAGGCCGCCAGGCGTCCGGCAGATGGCGCGGCCGGCGGCCGGGCACCAGCAGCAGCGCGTCGAAGCGGCGCTCGCAGCCGGCCAGGTCTGGCCGGCCGGCCAGCCAGGCCTCCGCCGCGCGCATGATGCGTCGGCGCTGGCGCGGGGTGATCGCTGCCAGCGCCGCCTCCAGGCTGCGCCGCCGCTTGACCTCGACGAAGGCCAGGCGGCGGCCGCGCCGCGCCACCAGGTCGATCTCCCCGACCGGCAGGCGCAGGCCGCGGGCCAGGATGCGATAGCCCTTGAGCCGCAGCCACCAGGCTGCCAGCAGCTCCGCCCGCCGCCCCGCGCCGTAGGCGTGCCGGCGCGCCGCGACGCCGCGCCCGCCTCCGCCCCCCTTCGCGGCCGTCCCCCGGCGGCGGCCGGCGGGCGCAGGGCTCACGCCTGCGGCTCCCGGGCGCCGCTCAGCGCCAGGGCGCGGGCGTAGACCTGCTTGCGCGGCAGCCCGCTGGCCGCCTGCACCGCCTTGACCGCGTCCTTCAGGCTGCCGCCGGCGGCCAGCGCCGCGCGGAGCTGGGCGTCGAGCTGCTCCGGCCCGACCGCCTCGGCGGCCGGCGGGCCGACCAGCACCACGATCTCGCCCTTGGGCTGCGCCGCCTCGGCATAGGCGGCGGCCAGCGCGCCCAGCTCGTCGCGCCGCAGCTCCTCGAACAGCTTGGTCAGCTCGCGCGCCACGGCCGCCTGGCGGTCGGCGCCCAGCACCGCGGCCATGTCGGCCAGGCTGGCGGCGAGGCGCTGCGGCGCCTCGAAGAAGACCAGCGTGGCCGGGACCGCCTTCAGCTCCTCCAGCCAGCGCTGGCGCGCGGCCGACTTGGGCGGCGGGAAGCCGGCGAAGCAGAAGCGGTCGCTCGGCAGGCCGGCGGCGACCAGCCCGGCGAGCACCGCCGAGGCGCCCGGCACCGGCACCACGCGCACGCCCGCCTCGATGGCGGCGCGCACCAGCTTGTAGCCGGGGTCGGAGACCAGCGGCGTGCCGGCGTCGCTGACCAGCGCCACCGTCTCGCCCCTTTTGAGCGCTTCGATCAGTTTCGGTCGCACGCGCGCCGCGTTATGTTCGTGGTAGGCGACGAGAGAACGATCGGGGCGGTCGAGGCCATGGGCCTGCAGCAGTCGACGGGTATAGCGCGTGTCCTCGCAGGCGAGGAGGTCGGCCTGGTCCAGCGTGGCCAGGGCGCGCAGCGTGACGTCCGCGAGATTGCCGATCGGGCAGGCCACCAGATGCAGGCCCGGGTCCAGCGGCTTCAGCGGCGTGGTCACGCGCAGCAGGCCCGCCTCCGCCCCCGGCGCGGCGGTTTCGGCCGCAGCCTCGGAGTCGCCTTCGGTTTCACCAGCGGGAGCGGATCGTGATCCCTTCATGCCTGCCCTTCGTTTCGGTGCCGCGCCCGGCGCGCGCCGTCGCTCTGTTCGGGGTTCTGCTGCTCGGCCTGTCGGCCTGCAGCGGCGCGAATGATGCCGCACCGCAGAGCGGCGGACAAACGCCGACGCCGCCGACCGCCCAGCGCGCGCCCGAGCCGACGCCGCCGCCGGAGCCGCCGCGTGCGCCCGGCGAGGCCAGCGTGGCGCTATTGCTGCCGCTGAGCGGCCAGCAGGGCACCCTGGGCCAGGCGCTGCTGAACGCCGCGCAGATGGCGGTGTTCGACGTCGGCGGCGAGAGCTTCGAGCTGACGGTGCACGACACCACGGGCCGGCCCCAGGGCGCCGAGCAGGCCATGCAGGCGGCGCTCGACCAGGGCGCCGACCTGGTGCTCGGGCCGCTGTTCTCCGCCTCGGTGGCGGCCGGCGCGCCGCGCGCGCGCAGCCGGCAGGTGCCGGTGATCGCCTTTTCCAACGACCGCAGCGTGGGCGGTCGCGGGGTCTGGGTGATCGGCCTCGACCCGGCCGCGCAGGTCGACCGCGTGGTCGACTACGCCACCCGCCAGGGGCTGACGCGCTTCGCCGCCCTGGCGCCGCGCAACCCCTACGGCGACACGGTGCTGCAGGCGCTGCAGCAGGCGGCGGCGCGCTACGGCGGCTACGTCGCCCAGGTGGCGACCTACGACCCGCGGGCGGTCAACGAGGCCGGGCCGGTGGTGCGCCAGCTCGCTGCCGCGCGCGGCAGCTACGACGCACTGCTGATCCCGGCCGGCGGCAACGAGCTGCTCGGCCTGGCGCCGCTGCTGCCCTACTACGACATCGACCCCGCCGAGACCCAGTACCTCGGCACCCAGCTCTGGGAGGACCCCGGCCTGGGCCGGGAGAACGCCCTGGTCGGCGGCTGGTTCGGCGCGCCGGAGCGCGAAGGCTGGACCCAGTGGGCGGCGCGCTACCGCGAGCTCTACGGCGAGACGCCGCCGCGCCTGGCCTCGCTGGCCTACGACGCCACGGCCCTCGCCGCGGTGCTGGCGCGCGAGGCCGGCCAGGCCGGCCAGGCACCGGACTACGCCACCGCCGAGCTGACCGATCCCAACGGCTTCGCCGGGGTCGACGGCATCTTCCGGCTGAGCGGCGACGGCACCGCCGAGCGCGGGCTGGCGGTGCTGGAGCTGCAGCGCGACGCCATCGAGCTGCGCGAGGCCGCGCCCCGCAGCTTCCAGCGGGTCGGCTCCTGAACGCCGCCGGCAGGCCGCACCGCCCATGATCGCCGTGATCTTCGAGCTCACCCCCAAGCCGGGCCGGCGCGACGACTACCTGGCGATGGCCGCCGAGCTGCGCCCGCTGCTCGAGCAGGCCGACGGCTTCATCTCGATCGAGCGGTTCGAGAGCCTGTCGCAGCCGGGCAAGCTGCTCTCCCTGTCGATCTGGCGCGACGAGGCGGCGGTGCGCGCCTGGCGCTGCACCGGCCAGCACCGCGCGGCGCAGGCCTGCGGCCGGGCCGAGCTCTTCAGCGACTACCGCCTGCGCGTGGCCGGGATCATCCGCGACTATGGCCTGGCCGAGCGCGACCAGGCGCCGGCGGATTCCCGCGCGCTGCACGACGCGGCCAGCGAGTTCTGAGCCGCGCCGGCGCAGCGGTACGGCGGCCGGTGCGGCGGCAGGCGCCGTGAGAAAGCGGGGACGCCGGGGACAGCGGCTTTGACGGGGGCCGCGGGCGCTGATACTTCAAACCCCATGCAGCAGCCCGTCCGCATCGCCCCCTCGATCCTCTCCGCCGATTTCGCCCGCCTGGGCGAGGAAGTGCGCGCGCTCGACGCCGCCGGCGCCGACTACATCCACGTCGACGTGATGGACGGCCACTTCGTGCCGAACATCACCCTCGGCCCGCAGGTGGTCGCCGCGCTGCGGCCCCATTCGGCCAAGCCCTTCGACGTGCACCTGATGATCGCGCCGGCCGACCCCTACATCGAGGCCTTCGCCGAGGCCGGGGCCGACATCCTGACGGTGCACCCGGAGGCCGGGGCCCACCTGCACCGCACGCTGCAGCTCATCAAGGCCTGCGGCAAGAAGGCCGGCGTCTCGCTCAACCCCGCCACGCCGGTCTCGGTGGTCGAGCCGGTGCTGGACCTGCTCGACCTGATCCTGGTGATGAGCGTCAATCCGGGCTTCGGCGGCCAGAAGTTCATCCCCCAGGCCCTGGACAAGCTCAGCGCCCTGCGCCGCCTGATCGACGAGAGCGGCCGCGCCATCGACCTGGAGGTCGACGGCGGCATCAACCGCGAGACCGCGCCCCAGGCGATCGCCGCCGGCGCCGACCTGCTGGTTGCCGGCACCGCGACCTTCGCCGGCGGCCCCGGGGCCTACGCCGACAATATCCGCGCCCTGCGCGGCGCCTGACGCCTGGGACGGAGGGGTGGCGGCGATGGGCGAGCGCAGCGCAGGCGGCTCCCCGCTCCGGCCCGCCGCCGGCAGCCGCCCCGGCGGCCGCGGGCGCGCGCCCGGCCGGCTCGACCGCTGGCGCCGGCTCTGGAGCCTGCCGCGCCCGCTGCTGCTCGGCCGCCTGGCCTACGCCGCCAAGCAGCCGCTGTTCGGCCTGCCGCTCTACGACTGGACCCTGGGCGGCTGTGACTCGGTCACGCCCGAGGCGACGCCGCCCGACCCCTGGCCCGGCGACGTCGAGGCCGGCGCCGATCTGCTGGAGGGGCGCTGGCGCCTGGCCGGCCAGACCCTGCTCGATCCCGCGCCCTTCTGGCGGCCGGCCGAGGCCGAGGCCGCCTGGCTGGAGGAGCTGCACGGCTTCGCCTGGCTGCGCGACCTGCGTGCCACGGCCGGCGACGCGGCGCGCCGGCGCGCGCGCGAGCTGACCGAGAGCTGGCTGGCCGAGCACCACCGCTTCGATCCGGTGGCCTGGGCGCCGCTGACCGCCTCGCGCCGCCTGTCCCACTGGCTCGGGCAGTGGGACTTCTTCGCCGCCAGCGGCGAGAGCGAGTTTCGCCGCGCCCTGCTCGACTCCACCGCCCGCCAGGCCCGCCACCTGGCCCGGGTGCTGCCGGCCGGGCTGGCCGGCTCCGACCTGGTGCTGGCGCTGCGCGGCCTGATCCTGGCCGGCGCCTGCCTGCCGGGGCGGCGCGACCTGATGCGCCGCGGCCTGGCGCTGCTGGAGGGCGAGCTGGCCCGCCAGATCCTGCCCGACGGCGGCCAGGCCGAGCGCAGCCCGGCCCGCCACCTGGCGATGCTGCGCGACCTGATCGACCTGCGCGCCACGCTGCACGCCGCCGGCCAGGAGGTGCCGCCCAACCTGGTCAGCGCGATCGAGACCATGGCGCCGATGCTGCGGCTCTACCAGCACGGCGACGGCGGCCTGGCGCTGTTCAACGGCACCGCCGCCGAGCAGGGCTTCAAGGTCGATCTGGTGCTGCAGCGGGCCAACGCCCGGCGCCGGCCGCGCATGTCGGCGCCGCAAAGCGGTTTCCAGCGGCTGCAGAGCGGACGCACCCTGGCGATTCTGGACGCCGGGCCGCCGCCGCCGCCGGGCTACGACCAGGGCGCCCACGCCGGCACCCTGGCGCTGGAGGTCTCGGTGGCGCGCGAGCGCATGATCGTCAACTGCGGCCCCGGCGCCGCCGAGCTGCCGGCGGCCTACCGGAGCCTGCTGCGCGGCACGCCGGCCCACTCGACCCTGACCCTGGGCGACGTCAACTCCTCGCCGCTGGGACGCGGCGGCGGCGTCGCCACCCGCGCGGCCACCCCCTACTGCGAGCGCGACGAGACCGACGGCGCGATCTGGGTCGAGGCGGCGCACGACGGCTACGTCCAGCGCTTCGGCCTGCGCCACGTCCGCCGGCTCTACCTCAGCGCCGGCGGCGAGGACCTGCGCGGCGAGGACCGGCTGGCGCCGGCCGGACCGGCGGGGCCGGCGCGCGAGGTGCGCTTCGCGGTGCGCTTCCACCTGCACCCCGAGGTGCGCGCCAACCTGCTGGCCGGCGGCGGCGTGCTGCTGCGCCTGGCCAAGGCCGGCGGCTGGCGCCTGCGGGCCGCCGGCGCCGAGGTCAGCCTGGAGGACTCGGTCTATCACGGCGGCGGCACCGAGCGCCGCAGCCAACAGGTGGTGCTGTCCGGCCGCTGCCCGCCCGAGGGACTGACGGTGAAATGGGCCCTGCGCCGCGAAACCGCCCGCAAGTAGGGCGCCGCGCCCGGGGCGCGGCGCCGTCTTGCGCGCGCGGCGTTGCGCGGCGCGGGGAGAGCGTGTAGGTCAGCCAGCCGTAGCCGGGCCGGGGCGCCGCGGCCGATGCCGCCCGCCGGCGGCCGTGGCCGCCTTGCGCGCCGGCCCTTCCCGCGCCACTCGAGGACGCCTTCGACCTTGCGCCAGCCGCCCGTCACCGCCGCCCGTCCCGCCGCCCTTCTCGCCTGCACCGCCCGCCCGGCGAGCGGACCGCGCGGCCGCAGGACGCACGCGACATGAGCGGACCAACCGCCGACGCGGCCGCGCTGCTGTCCGGCGTGCCGCCGCTGGCTGTCGCGCTGGCCGCGGCGGGCCTGCTGGCGCTCTTCGTCCACTGGGCGCTCGGGCGGCTGCTGCCGCACCTGCGCGCGCTGGCGCTGGACAGGCCCAACGCGCGCTCCAGCCACAGCCAGCCGACGCCGCGCGGCGGCGGGCTGCCGATCGTCGCGGGGCTGGTGGCGCTGCTCGCCCTCTGGGGCCTCGCGCTCGGCGGCGGCGGGCTGCCCGGCCTCTGGTCGGTGCTGATTGCCACCGCGCTGCTGGCCGCCGTGTCCTGGAAGGACGACCGCGCCAGCCTGCCGGCCGGCCTGCGCCTGGGGGTGCAGCTCGCCGCCGTGCTGCTGGCGATCGGCGGCATGGTCGGCGCGCCACCGCTGACCCAGGGGCTGCTGCCGCTCTGGGCCGACCTGCTGGTCACGGCGCTCGCCTGGCTGTGGTTCGTCAACCTGTTCAACTTCATGGACGGCATCGACGGCCTGTCGGTCGTCGAGACGGCCTCGATCGCGCTGGGCGTGGCGCTGCTCGGCTGGTTGGGCGGCTGGCCGCCGGCGATCCTGGCGCTGGCGCTGTTCCTGCTCGCCGGCATGGCCGGCTTCCTGCCTTGGAACTGGCAGCCGGCGCAGGTCTTCCTGGGCGACGTCGGCTCGGTGCCGCTCGGCTTCCTGCTCGGCTGGCTGCTGGTCCTGGCCGCCGGCCAGGGCGCCTGGGCCGCCGCGCTGATCCTGCCGGCCTACTACTGGGCCGACGCCACCACCACCCTGCTGCTGCGCCTGGCGCGCGGCGAGCGGCCCTGGCAGGCCCACCGCAGCCACGCCTACCAGCGCGCGGTGCAGCGCGGCCTGAGCCACGCCGCCTGCAGCCGGGCGGTCGCCGGGGTCAACCTGCTGCTGCTGGCGCTGGCGCTGGCGGCGGAGCTCTGGCAGCCCTGGATTCCGCTGACCGCCGCCGCCGCGCTGACCGCCGGCTTCCTGGTCTGGCTGCGGGGTGGCGTTGCGCGGCGGCCCGATTCGGTGTAGCCCCACACCCCCGCCCTCCGGCGGGGCGGGCGCGGGCGCAGGCCGCCCAAGGCGCCGTCACGACCGAGCAGCAGGACCGACCGGCAGGACCCACCGATGAGCAGCGCTTCCGAGACCCAGACCAACCCCGATGCCTCGCTCGACCTGGTGCCGCTGCGCCGCGCGCTGCTCAGCGTCTCCGACAAGACCGGCCTGATCGAGCTGGCGCACGGCCTGCACGCGCAGGGCGTCGAGCTGATCTCGACCGGCGGCACCGCCAAGGCGATCGCCGAGGCCGGCCTGCCGGTGCAGGAGGTGGCCGAGGCGACCGGCTTTCCCGAGATTCTCGACGGCCGGGTCAAGACCCTGCATCCGCGGGTCCACGGCGGCCTGCTGGGCAAGCGGCTGGACCCGACCCACGCCGCCCAGATGGCGCAGCACGGCATCCAGCAGATCGACCTGCTGGTGGTGAACCTCTATCCCTTTCGCGAGACCGTGGCGCGCGGCGCCGACGCGGACTCCTGCATCGAGAACATCGACATCGGCGGGCCGGCGATGATCCGCGCCGCGGCCAAGAACCACACCGCCGTCGCCGTGCTGACCGACCCGCAGGACTATGGCGCGCTGCTGGCCGAGCTGGAGGCCGAGCAGGGCCAGACCAGCGTCGCGCTGCGCCGGCGCCTGGCCGCCGCCGCCTTCGCCCACACCGCCGGCTACGACGCCGCCGTGTCCGGCTGGTTCGCCCAGCAGATCGACGACCCCCTGCCCAAGGAGCTGTCCCTGGCCGGCGCGCGCGTGGAGATGCTGCGCTACGGCGAGAACCCCCACCAGCAGGCCGCCTTCTACCACGCCGGCTCGTCGCGGCCGGGCGTGGCCACGGCCGAGCAGTTGCAGGGCAAGCAGCTCAGCTACAACAACATCAACGACACCGACGCCGCCTTCGAGCTGGTCGCCGAGTTCACGCGCCCGGCGGTGGCGATCATCAAGCACGCCAACCCCTGCGGCGTGGCCGAGGGACGCAACGTCACCGAGGCCTACGAGAAGGCGCTGGCCTGCGACCCGGTCAGCGCCTTCGGCGGCATCATCGCGCTCAACCGCACGCTCAACGCCGCGACGGCCGAGAAGATCGCCGAGCTGTTCGCCGAGGTGGTGATCGCGCCCGACGTCAACGCCGCCGCGCGCAAGGTGCTGGCCGCCAAGAAGAACCTGCGGGTGCTGGTGACCGGCGACCTGCCCGACCCCGGCGCGCTGGGCCTCAGCGCCAAGACCGTGGCCGGCGGCCTGCTGGTGCAGCAGCGCGACTTCGGCCGCATCGGCGAGAAGCAGCTCAAGACCGTGACCAAGCGCAAGCCGAGCCGGCAGGAGATCGCCGACCTGCTGTTCGCCTTCCGGGTCGCCAAGCACGTCAAGTCCAACGCCATCGTCTACGCCCGCGGCGGCGCCACCATCGGCATCGGCGCCGGCCAGATGAGCCGCGTCGACTCCGCGCGGATCGCCGCCATCAAGGCCGAGCAGGCCTTCGGCGCCGGCGCCGGCCAGGGCTGCGCGGTGGCCTCCGATGCCTTCTTCCCCTTCGCCGACGGCCTGCTGGCCGCGGTCGAGGCCGGCGCCACGGCGGTGATCCAGCCCGGCGGCTCGGTGCGCGACCAGGAGGTGATCGAGGCCGCCGACGAGGCCGGCCTGGCCATGGTCTTCACCGGCATGCGCCACTTCCGCCACTGAGCCGGTCCGGGCTGTCCCGGGCGAAGTCGGGGCGCACGGGGCGCACGGGGCGCACGGGGCCCGCGGCGCATAGCGCCCTCCCGCCGCCGTGCGTTGAGCGGGCGCGCGCTTTGCGCTACACCCTCGCCGGAGCTTGTGCGGCCCGCCGCGGTGGCGGTGGGGTCGGAGCGGATGCGAGAGGCACGATGGAAAAGTTCACCAAGCTGACGTCGGTGGCGGCCCCCCTGCCGCTGACCAACGTCGACACCGACATGATCATCCCGGCGCGCTTCCTGAAGACGATCAAGCGCACCGGCCTGTCCGAGGGGCTGTTCTACGCCCTGCGCCACGACGACGCGGGCAAGCCGGTCGACTTCGTGCTCGACCACCCGGCCTACAAGGACGCCAAGATCCTGGTGGTCGGCGCCAACTTCGGCTGCGGCTCCTCGCGCGAGCACGCGCCCTGGGCGCTGCTGGACGCCGGCATCCGCTGCATCATCGGCCCCAGCTTCGCTGACATCTTCTACAACAACTGCTTCAAGAACGGCATCCTGCCGATCGTGCTGCCGCAGGCGCAGGTCGACAAGCTGATGGACGACGCCCAGCGCGGCGCCAACGCCACGGTGACGGTGGATCTGGAGAACCAGACCATCCAGGGCCCGGACGGCGGCACCATCGAGTTCGAGATCGATCCCTTCCGCAAGCACTGCCTGCTGAACGGCCTCGACGACATCGGCCTGACGCTGGAAAAGGCGCCGCAGATCGACAGCTTCGAGGCGCGGCAGAAGACCAGCCAGCCCTGGCTCTACGCCTAGCGCCAGCCGGGTTCACGCGCTTATCGCGACGCGGCGCCCGGGCGCCGCATCCCTCCGCGCCCTTTCGCACGGCCGCCGCGGCAGAGGTCGCCGGCCCCGAAGGGCCGCAGCACGACAGGACGAGGACAGACCCCACCATGGTTGCGAACAAAAGCCTGCTGATCCTGCCCGGCGACGGCATCGGCCCCGAGGTGATGGGCCAGGTGCGCCGCGTGGTCGACTGGATGGACAAGCGCCGCGCGGTCAGCTTCGACGTCGCCGAGGACCTGGTCGGCGGCGCCGCCATCGACGCCCACGGCGTGCCGCTGACCGACGCGACCATGGAGAAGGCGCAGGGCGTCGACGCCGTGCTGCTGGGCGCCGTCGGCGGCCCCAAGTGGGACGAGCTGCCCTTCGAGCAGAAGCCCGAGCGCGGCCTGCTGCGCCTGCGCAAGGAGCTGGAGCTCTACGCCAACCTGCGCCCGGCGATCTGCTTCGAGGCGCTGGTCGAGGCCTCCACCCTCAAGCCGGAAGTGGTCTCCGGCCTCGACATCATGATCGTGCGCGAGCTGACCGGCGGCACCTACTTCGGCGAGCCGCGCGGGATCTTCGACCTGCCCAACGGCGAGCGCAAGGGCGTCAACACCCAGGTCTACACGACCCACGAGATCCGCCGCGTCGCCGCCGTCGCCTTCGAGCTGGCGCGCAAGCGCCAGGGCCGCGTCTGCTCGTCGGAAAAGGCCAACGTCATGGAGTCCGGCGTGCTCTGGCGCGAGGAGGTGACCAAGCTGCACGGCGAGGCCTACTCCGACGTGGAGCTGTCGCACATGTATGCCGACAACTGCGGCATGCAGCTCGTGCGCAATCCCAAGCAGTTCGACGTGATCGTCACCGACAACCTGTTCGGCGACCTGCTGTCGGACGTCGCCGCCATGCTGACCGGCTCGCTGGGCATGCTGCCCTCGGCCTCGCTCGGCGATCCCGACGAGACCGGCCGCCGCAAGGCGCTCTACGAGCCGGTGCACGGCTCGGCCCCCGACATCGCCGGCGACGGCAAGGCCAACCCCATCGCCACGCTCATGTCCTTCGCCATGTGCCTGCGCTACAGCTTCGACCTGGGCGAGGACGCCGACCTGATCGAGGCCGCCGTCAAGGCGGTGCTGGCCAGCGGCGTGCGCACCGGCGATATCATGTCCCCGGGCTGCACCCTGGTCTCCACCGAGGCCATGGGCGACGCCCTGCTGGCCGAGCTGGACAAGCGCGCGGCCTGAGACCTGGTGGCCTGGGACCTGGTGGCCTGGGACCTGGTGGCCTGGGACCTGGTGGCCTGGGACCTGGTGGCCCGAGGCCGCAGGCCGGCGCCGCCGGTGGCCGCGCGACAGGCGGGCCGGCGGGCGGGCCGGCGAGGGACGCAAAAAATTCCCCATAATACCTATGGACCGGGAGCGGCGGCCGCCCTATCCTCTCTCCTAGCTTCATTGCTGGGAGATGTGGGAATGCGCAAGATTGTTGCTGGCGGCTTGGCCGCCCTGGCGGTCACCGCCTTCGCTGCTCCGGCGCTGGCCGGCTGTATCGGCGGCAGCCATCAGACGGTGATGAGCGAGACCAAGACGAGCACCCAGACGGCCGAGGCGCCCTCCACGCCGAAGCCGGCGGAGTCGCGCTAAAGCGATTAGCGACCGTTTGGTTCCGCCTCGGCGCGTCCGCCGGTCGCGAAAAATCACTCTAACCCTTTGGTATAGAGCAGGTTTCTTGTGATCGGCGGACCCACGCTGTGGGTCCAAACGGTCGCAAACCGCCCCGGGGCAACTGCTCGGCCCTGGCCGCGCGAAGCCGGCGGGCGCCGGACCCCTGCGGGTTGGAAACAGCCGGAAGCTCCTCCACAGTCTCAGATGCCCTTCGGCTTGTTTCGGGAAGGCCGCCTCAGCCGGGGCGGCCTTCTTCCCTTGCGCGGCCCGGCGTGCGCGGATGGCCCGGAGTGCGCGGGCGGCCCGCAGGGGCGCGGCGCGCCGGTCAGCGGGCCCGCAGACAGGCCGCGCGCTCCTCGCCATCGAGGCCCCGGCAGGGGTCGGCCGGGCCGGTCTCGCCGAGATGGCCCTTCCAGGCCAGCCAGCCGATCAGGGCGATCGCCGCCAGGGCCAGGGTGAGCAACACCTGGACAGGGCGGCGGCGGGTGCGGCGGGCGGGCATCGGCGGCGGTGCCTCCCGAGCTCAGTAGCCCTGGGGGATGTAACCGAAGCGGGCCATCTGCTCGCGGTGCAGCTCGACCACGCGGGCGATCTGCGCCGGGCTGAGCTCGCGCTTCCACTGGTCGCGCCGCCCCTTGCGGAAGAAGGCCTTGGAGTGCTCGCTGCGCTCGCGGAACCCCTGCTCCTCCTCCTGCTTCTTCAGGGTGCGGAAGGAGGAGAACTTGATCGCCTTCTCGATTCGCGGGCGCGGCGGATTGAGGCCGAGGAAACGGGCCACGCCGGTGAAGGTGCGCACCGACCTGTCCAGCATGTCCTCGTAGCGCACCACGTGCAGGCGCGGGTTGGGCACCTGGGTCCAGGACTTGACGTTGGTGGACCAGGAGTTGAGGAACTCGATCACCTGGGTCTCGGTCGCCTGGGAGAGCGCGCCCTCCAGTCCCATCGCCTCGATCGCGTCGTCGAGGCTCAGCCCGAAATGGTCGGCGTAGGAGAGCGTGACGTCGAGCGGGTTGCGCACGATGTAGATGCCGCCCGCAGTGCATTCCATCGTGTGAATGGCCGCGCCCTTGCTGGCGCCGAGATAGCCGTGGGTCTTGACGAAGACGGAGTCCGGATGGGCGCCCATCATGGCGCGGTGGACCTTCGGCCGCAGCTCGGCGAGCTCCTCGAGCGTGAGCTCCGGCGCAGGCTTGGAGGTGAAGAGCTGATACCAGGAGTACTGGCTGTCGCCGAGCGTGAACTTGTCCAGCTCGTTGATCGGCATGGGCCGGTCGGGATTGCGCAGCAGATTGTGCAGGAAGGCCCGCATCCAGGTGTTGCCCGACTTGGGAAAGGAGGCAAGCCAGATGATCGCACCCATGAACGCAGCGACTCCCAGATGAACGCATCCGCGTGGCGCCCGGCCACCGGGCGGCGGCGCCCTTCGAACGCCCCGACTCCGACGCGGCAGAGCCCGCCTCTTCGACGGCAAGGCGCAGCGGCCCCTGCCGGCCCCAGCGCCGCCTGACTAGCACGCGGCCGGCGGCGGGCCAAGCGGTGGCGCCCGCCCGGCGCCCGCCCGGCGATGGCGCGGCTGCCGGAGAGGCGGAGGGAGCCGAGCCGCGGACAAGCGGACAAAAGAAAGGGCGGACCCCGAAGGATCCGCCCTTCCCCTTGAGACCTGCGTCCGACCTCCGGGTCGAGCCCGGAGGCGAACCGCTGCCTCGGTCCGCTTGGACTTAGAAGTCCAGGCGCGTGCCGAGGATGACGCCCCAGGCGTCCTCGTCCCGGTTCGCGGAGTCGTCTTCGATCTCGCTGTACTGCAGCGCGCCGACGACCTTGACGCCCGGGCTCAGGCGGTAGTTGCCGCCGACCTCGAAGCGGTCGATCTTGTCGTCGCCGGTGCTGGCGCCGGTGACCCCGTTGAAGGTCTCGGTCTCACCCGACAGGTAGGTGAAGCCGACTTCCCAGGGGCCCTGGCCGTAGGTCACGCCGGCATCCCACACGAGGGTGTCGGCATCGTCGTCCAGGCCGCCGTTGTTGTGCTGCACCGAGCCGCCGACGGTGAAGCCGGAGAAGCCGACGTTCAGGCCACCGGAGTAGCCGTAGAAGTCGTCGTAGTCCGGGCCGCCCGCGTTGTCTTCCTCGTTCGAGCCGTACTCGAAGCCGGCCGACACGGCGACGTCGACGCCACCGAAGGACTCGACGAAGTTGGCGCCGATGCCGAAGAAGTTGTTGTAGTCGCCGTCCTGCTCGTCGAGGTTCAGGCCGCTCGACTGCTGGTTGCCGCCGAGGCTATCGACGTTCGGCGTGTAGGACGCACCGAGCTGGAAGCCGGCGAAGCGCGGCGTGAAGTAGGTGATCTTGTTGGCGTCCGACACCGCGTTCAGGAAGGTGGCGGTGCTGGCCGACGAGAAGTTGTTGATCGGCACGATGTTGGCCGAGTTCAGGCCGAGACCGGCGGCCGGCGCGGTGTACTGCATGAGGTAGGGCGCGGAGTTCTCCGAGCCCATCTGCAGACGACCCCAGCTCCCCTCGAAGTAGAGGTAGGTCTCGTCCATCTGGTCGCCCTGGGTGACGGCCTCGAGCTGCGCCTGGAAGCCGACCGTCAGGCCGTTGTCCAGGGTGGTCTCGCCGGTGAAGTGGATCTCACCTTCCTGGCGGACGTTGAACTCGTTGTACTCCTGGCCCGGGACGTCGTTGTCCTGGAAGACCGCGGTCATGAAATTCTCGTAGTAGCCGCCGACGCCCAGGGAGATCTTCCCGTCCTGCGCGGCCGCCGGGCCAGCCACCAGCGCAGCCGCGCCGATCGCCGTGGTGCCCAGAAGGACCTTCTTCATCTGCTGCTCCTCCATCAAAGCTCAGATGCCGTTGACATCCCACCCGGCTTCCCTCTGTCGAGGCCGCCAGCGTCGCGACCGCCTCTCGAGCCCCCCGGGTGACCTTCATTCGGTAATGAACCGATGAAGCGGCACTCTACGCAGAATTCCTTTGGTCACAAGCCTAAGGGGCCTGGCGGTGTGACTTTTGGGCCGGGCTGTTGCGAATATGCCACGAGCCGCGAATGCGCCGGCTTTACGCCACTTGCGGGGCTGCCCTGCAAAGTCTCTCGATGTTGCGCGGCTAAGATCTTGTAAAATTACACAATGGCTCGGCGGCCGGCGGCGGTGTGACGCGCGGTCGCAGCAGCTCGGCGGCGGCCGGCGCGGCGCCGCGACCGGGCGTCGGAGACCGTGGTGCACCGCCGATTCCCACGGCTTTTTATTTGACTGCCGCCCAAAAAGATTATGTATATAACCAATAAACCTGCGGTATTTTGATTTTTGACATATTGAATGGCCGATGTCGCCTCCATAAATTAAACAAAACTGCTAAACGATTGCCGAGTGCGCCGCATGTCTTCTTCGCCCCTGCCTGAATCCAACCGGCCCCTGGACGCCACCGAGGTTCTCGGCGAAACGACTCCGGACCAGGCCGGGGACCTGCAGTTCGACGGCGTGGGCGCCCGGCTGCGCGAGGCCCACCGCCTTTACAGCAAGGCCATGCAGGAGCGGCTGGCCGACGAGGGGGTGCCGATCGGCCTGTGGTACTTCCTCTGCGCGCTCTGGCAGGAGGACGGCATCTCCCAGCGCGAGCTGTCGCGCCGGGTCGGGACGGTCGAGCCGACCGCCGTCGGCGTGCTGGCGGAGATGGAGCGGCGGGACTGGGTGGTGCGCGACCGCGACCCCAACGACCAGCGCCGGCGCGTGGTCTTCCTGACCGAACGCGGCCGCAGCCTGAAGGACCGCCTGCTGCCGGTCTACGAAACGATGGAGCAGCCGGAGGTGCTGGGGCTCAGCCCGCAGGAGGCCGATGTGCTGCGCCGCCTGCTCGACCGCCTGGCCAGCTCCGTCGAACGCTCGCGCCTGCTGCGCACGCTCTGACCACCTGACCGCGCCGGCCGACGGCGCGCACGCACCGCTCGCCCCACCGGGCCGAAGACAGACTCGCGGGGCCGGGGCGCGGCAACCCGGCGTCTTCGACCAGCGCCGTCGCCGCCCTTTCTGCGGCCCGCCCGCTGCCCATCATGACCTCGGGCCGCCGGATGCGCGTGTGCCGTGACCGCGCCACGCCCTTGTCCAGGGCCGCCGCGCACAACTGCCGGAAGAACATTTCAAGATCGGGCCGGATCGGGGCCGGAACCCGCTGTTTGCCGCGGTTTTGCGGCCTTTTGCCGCAGCAGATGCCCGGCGGAACGGCCAAACCGAAAACGCTTGCCTATGATGAATGCGTCGAAATACGCAAAATGTTGTATATACGTTTGTATTTTAGCCCCATACCATTCACCCGTGAAGCTTTTCCCGCTCCCACCGGCCCCGCACGGCGGCAGGCCCGCCCTGCCGCGCCGCTGGCCGGGGTGCCCAGCGGCCACCTCATCGCGCCGGACACGCGCCGACGGCACGCCCGGCGGCGTCGCGCGGGACCAGCGGCTGCCGCCTCGCCCCTCCTGGGCCCGACGCCAAAACGCCGGCGCAAAGAGCTCGCAAACAAGAAGGGGGCGGACCCGCAGGTCCGCCCCCTTGCTCGCGGTCCGGGCCGGCTCAAGGCCGGCCCGGAGACATCGAGACTGGACTTAGAAGTCCAGGCGCGTGCCGAGGATGACGCCCCAGGCGTCCTCGTCCCGGTTCGCGGAGTCGTCTTCGATCTCGCTGTACTGCAGCGCGCCGACGACCTTGACGCCCGGGCTCAGGCGGTAGTTGCCGCCGACCTCGAAGCGGTCGATCTTGTCGTCGCCGGTGCTGGCGCCGGTGACCCCGTTGAAGGTCTCGGTCTCACCCGACAGGTAGGTGAAGCCGACTTCCCAGGGGCCCTGGCCGTAGGTCACGCCGGCATCCCACACGAGGGTGTCGGCATCGTCGTCCAGGCCGCCGTTGTTGTGCTGCACCGAGCCGCCGACGGTGAAGCCGGAGAAGCCGACGTTCAGGCCACCGGAGTAGCCGTAGAAGTCGTCGTAGTCCGGGCCGCCCGCGTTGTCTTCCTCGTTCGAGCCGTACTCGAAGCCGGCCGACACGGCGACGTCGACGCCACCGAAGGACTCGACGAAGTTGGCGCCGATGCCGAAGAAGTTGTTGTAGTCGCCGTCCTGCTCGTCGAGGTTCAGGCCGCTCGACTGCTGGTTGCCGCCGAGGCTATCGACGTTCGGCGTGTAGGACGCACCGAGCTGGAAGCCGGCGAAGCGCGGCGTGAAGTAGGTGATCTTGTTGGCGTCCGACACCGCGTTCAGGAAGGTGGCGGTGCTGGCCGACGAGAAGTTGTTGATCGGCACGATGTTGGCCGAGTTCAGGCCGAGACCGGCGGCCGGCGCGGTGTACTGCATGAGGTAGGGCGCGGAGTTCTCCGAGCCCATCTGCAGACGACCCCAGCTCCCCTCGAAGTAGAGGTAGGTCTCGTCCATCTGGTCGCCCTGGGTGACGGCCTCGAGCTGCGCCTGGAAGCCGACCGTCAGGCCGTTGTCCAGGGTGGTCTCGCCGGTGAAGTGGATCTCACCTTCCTGGCGGACGTTGAACTCGTTGTACTCCTGGCCCGGGACGTCGTTGTCCTGGAAGACCGCGGTCATGAAATTCTCGTAGTAGCCGCCGACGCCCAGGGAGATCTTCCCGTCCTGCGCGGCCGCCGGGCCAGCCACCAGCGCAGCCGCGCCGATCGCCGTGGTGCCCAGAAGGACCTTCTTCATCTGCTGCTCCTCCATCAAAGCTCAGATGCCGTTGACATCCCACCCGGCTTCCCTCTGTCGAGGCCGCCAGCGTCGCGACCGCCTCTCGAGCCCCCCGGGTGTTGCGAACGCACCGGCGAAGCGGCTGCGCCGCCCCCTTGTGCTGGACGCCACTCTATCCGCGCTTAATGGCTGTGCAACAACGACTTGGATTTCTCTGTGCTGTTATTGCCGCGGCGTGATCCGGAAAACACGAATGACTTAAATATTACTTATTTAATTGAGCCATGAACGATTAAGCCTGCGCGCGCTTCACCTGCAGCTCGCCAACCCGAAGGTTGAAGGCGATGGAGATGCGCGTGCCGGCGCCGCGGAAGGGCAGCACGCCGTGGCGCAGCCAGGAGGGGAACATCAGCATCTCCCCGGCCTCCGGCGGGATCGTCCAGGTGGTGTAGCTCGGCGCCCCCGGCAGGTCGTAGACACCGACCGCCGGGCGCGGGTCGAGGAACTCGATGGCGCCGTTGGGCGAGACGGCCGGATCGGGCGCACCCAGGTCGACGTAGTAGACGGCGGACCAGTGGTTGCCGGCGTGGGTGTGGTGCCGGTTGTAGTCGCCGTCGCCGTTGACGTTGGCCCAGGCGGTCACCGCCAGCTTGCAGGTGAAGGCGCGGGTGCCGATCTCCGCCTCCATGCAGGCGCCGAAGGCCTCGTTGAGGCGCCGGCCCAGCTCGGCGATCTCGGGGCCGCCCCAGGACATCAGGTCGTGGCTCGACTGCCAGCCGCCGACGTTGCTGCGCCGGGTCGAGGCCGCCGCCGCCCGCCGCGCCAGCACCAGCTCCCTCAGGCGCGCGTTGAGCGCCGCGCTGTCGGGCCAGCGGCGGCGGTAGATCGGCGTCGCGAAGGCGCGCACCACGTCCTCCCGGCCCTGGGCGTTCTGCATGGCGGCTCTCTCCTCTCGGCTCGGCGGTTGGGCGGAGTTCCTGCGTAGAGCAGTTTGCGCCCCTAGGGAACCGGCAGGCGGGACGCAGCGGCCCTGGCTCGACATCTGGCCTTGCCCGACCGCACCGCGCTACAGTCCACGCCCCGGCCCGCACTAAATCCGCCGCACCCCGCTCTTTGCCGAGTCGCCCCCCCGAGTCGTCCCCGAATCGCCCCCGAATCGCCCATGCCCCGCACGCCGCCGCCCCGACGCGCCGCCCCGCGCCCCGCCCCGCGCCCCGCCAGGCAAGCCGCAGCCCCCGGCCGGACAACCGCCGCCGGCCGCGACCCGCGCGCCCTGGCGCAGGCCGCCCTGGCGGCCCGGCGCTGGGCGGAGGCGGCCGGCCACCTGGAGGCGGCCCTGCGCCGGCAGCCCGACGACGCCGGCCTGCTGCACGCCCTGGCGCAGGCCCGCTTCGCCAGCGGCCAGGGGGCCAAAGCCCTGACGGCGCTGGAGGCCGCCTGCGCCGCGCGCCCGCGCGACTCGCGCCTGCACTACGACCGCGCGCAGCTCCTGCGCAGCCTGGGCCGGCCGGCCGAGCAGGTGCTGGCCGCCGTCCAGGCCGCCCGCGCGGCGGCCCCCGAGGCCCAGGCACCGGCGCTGCTGGCCGCCGAGCTGCTGGTCGAGACCAAGCGCCCGGCCGAAGCGGTGGACCTGCTGGCGCCCCTGGCGGCGGCCCGGCCCGACGCCCCCGACCTGGCCCTGCCCTACGGCGCCGCGCTGCTCGCCGCCGGCCTGCCGGACGAGGCGCTGACACCGCTGCAGGTGGCCGCCGGCGCGCCGGGCGCGACCGGCGCCTTCGCCCTGCACAACCGCGCCACCTGCCTGGCCGACCTGGGCCAGGTGGCGGAGTCGGAGGCGGCGGCGCAGGCCGCGCTCGCCCGCCTGCCGGAGCTGGCCGGCGCGCTCTGGCACCTCGGCCTCTGCGCCCTCGACCGCGGCGATCCGGCGCGGGCCGCCGAGCGCTTCGCCGCGGCGCGGCGCGCCAACCCGCAGATGGGCCTGGCCGCGGCCTACCACGCCGCGGTGCTGAGCCTGGCGGCGCCGGACGCGCCGCCGCCCGAGGCGGTCGCGGCCTGGCGCCAGGCCGAGCGGCTGGACCCCGACCAGGCGGCCCTGCGCGAGGCGGTCGCGCTGGTCAAGGAGACCGAGGCGCGCGAGGGCGCCCGCCCGGCGCTCTTCGGCTTCAAGCCCAGCCTGCTGCGCCACGCCCTGGCGGCGGCGCCGACCCACGGCCTGCATTGCGAGTTCGGCGTCTACACCGGCCGCTCGCTGCGGCTGCTGGCCGAGACCCGCCCGCCCGAGACCTGCGGCGGCTGGCACGGCTTCGACTCCTTCGCGGGCCTGCCCGAGGGCTGGCTGCCGGACGAGGGCGCCGGCGCCTACTCCACCGGCGGGCGCCTGCCCGAGATGCCGCCCGGCGTCGCGCTGCACGTCGGCTGGTTCGCCGACACCCTGCCGCCGCTGCTGGCGCGCACTCCGGAGCCGCTGGCCTTCGCCAACATCGACTGCGACATCTACGCCTCCACGGTCGACGTGCTCACGGCCCTGGCCGGGCGGCTGGTGCCGGGCAGCGTGCTGGTGTTCGACGAGTACTTCGCCTACCCCGGCTGGCGCGCCCACGAGTACCGCGCCTTCCAGGAGCTGGTCGCGGCGCGCGGCCTGCGCTACCGCACGCTGGCGCTGAGCCCCTTCACCCGCCAGGCCGCGCTGCGCATCGAGGCGGGCGCCTGAGCCGCGCCGGGCGCGGCGGCGTGGAACCGCTGGATTCGTGCCGCCCCGGACGCTAGGTTGAGCGCCGCCGTCGCCAGGCCGAACGACCGGCGGCGGGCGCTGGCGTGGTCCAGTGCGCGCGGGACGATGCGGCGCGGGTTCACATCGGCCGCGGGGGCATGCCTCGCGGCCGACTCAAGGGACGAAGAGTGAGGTCATGAATTCAGGTGGCTGGCAGCGCCGCTTCGGCGCGGCAACCCTGGCGATCCTGCTGAGCGTGGGGCTGACGGCCTGCGGCGGCGGCGAATCGCGGACGATCTATCCCGACGACGACCGGCGCGACACCGGACAGGACGCCTACGACGTCGGCTCCGAGGGCAGCGTCTTCGGCCCCAGCGGCCTCGACATCTTCGCCGACGACGAGCCCGGCGAGGGCGGCGCGGCCGGCGGCACCGGGATCGGCGTCAACGCCTTCCTGTGGCGCGCCTCGCTCGACACCGTGTCCTTCATGCCGCTCTCCTCGGCCGACCCCTTCGGCGGCGTCATCATCACCGACTGGTACTCGCCGCCCGAGAGCCCGAACGAGCGCTTCAAGGTGAACATCTTCATTCTCGGCCGCGACCTGCGCGCCGACGGCGTGCGCGCCCGGGTGTTCCGCCAGGTCAACAGCGGCCAGGTCAGTGCCGGCGGCAGCGGCGGCTGGCAGGACGCGCCGGTCGGCGAGACCACCGGCCTGGACCTGGAGAACGCCATCCTGACCCGCGCGCGCGAGCTGCGCATCGCCGCCCTGAACTGACGCTCTAGAACAGTATTCCCGAGATGAGCCGCTACAACGCGAAAGAGATCGAGGCCAAGTGGCAGGCGGCCTGGGCCGCCGCCGACTGTTTCCGCGCGACCGAGGAGCCGGGCCGCGAGAAGTACTACGTGCTGGAGATGTTCCCCTATCCCTCGGGGCGCATCCACATGGGCCACGTGCGCAACTACACGATCGGCGACGTGATCGCCCGCTACAAGCGCGCCCAGGGCTTCAACGTGCTGCATCCCATGGGCTGGGACGCCTTCGGCCTGCCCGCCGAGAACGCGGCGATGGAGCGCAAGGTCCATCCGGCCAAGTGGACCTACGGCAACATCGCGGCGATGCGCGACCAGCTCAAGTCGATGGGCCTGGCGCTCGACTGGAGCCGCGAGTTCGCCACCTGCGACCCGGAGTACTACGCCCAGCAGCAGCGGCTGTTCCTGGAGTTCCTGGCCCACGACCTGGTCTACCGGCGCGAGACCTGGGTCAACTGGGACCCGGTGGACCACACGGTGCTGGCCAACGAGCAGGTGATCGACGGCAAGGGCTGGCGCTCCGGCGCGGCGGTCGAGCGGCGCCGGCTGCCCGGCTGGTTCTTCAAGATCACCGCCTTCGCCGACGAGCTGCTGGACGAGCTGGCGGGCATGGAGCGCTGGCCCGAGAAGGTGCGGCTGATGCAGGCGAACTGGATCGGCCGCTCGGAAGGCGCACGGGTCTTCTTCCCCCTGGAGGCGGACGGGCAGGCCGCCGAGCCGGCCGCTGGCCACGGCCCGCTGGAGGTCTTCACCACCCGCCCCGACACGCTGTTCGGCGCCAGCTTCTGCGCGCTCTCGCCGCACCACCCGCTGACCGCCGCCCTGGCCGAGCGCGATCCGGCGCTGCGCGACTTCGTCGCCGAGTGCGACCGCCTGGGCACCAGCGAGGAGGCGATCGAGACGGCCGAGAAGCGCGGCTACAAGACGCCGCTGACGGCGCGCCACCCGCTCGACCCCAGCATCGAGCTGCCGGTCTACGTCGCCAACTTCGTGCTGATGGAATACGGCACCGGCGCCATCTTCGGCTGTCCGGCGCACGACCAGCGCGACCTGGACTTCGCGCGCAAGTACGACCTCACGGTCACCCCCGTGGTGCTGCCGCCCGAAGCCGACCCGGCCGGCTTCGCCGTCGGCGCCGAGGCCTACGTGGGCGACGGCACGATCTTCAACTCCGGCTTCCTTGACGGACTGGCGGTGCCCGACGCCAAGCGGCGGGTCATCGCGCGTCTGGAGGAGTTGGAGGCCGGCCGCGGTACGGTGCAGTACCGTCTGCGCGACTGGGGCGTGTCGCGCCAGCGCTACTGGGGCTGCCCGATCCCGATCATCCACTGCCCGAGCTGCGGCCCGGTGCCGGTGCCCGACGACCAGCTTCCCGTCGCCCTGCCGGAGGACGTCGACTTCGACAAGCCGGGCAACCCGCTGGCCCATCACCCCACCTGGAAGCAGGTCGACTGCCCCGAGTGCGGCGGCGCCGCCGAGCGCGACACCGACACGATGGACACCTTCGTCGACAGCGCCTGGTACTTCGCGCGCTTCTGCTCGCCGCGCAGCGCCGACCGGCCGGTCGATCCCGACGCCACCCGCTACTGGCTGCCGGTCGACCAGTACATCGGCGGCATCGAGCATGCCGTGCTGCATCTGCTCTACGCGCGCTTCTTCACCCGCGCGCTGCAGCGCTTCGGCCACGTCGGCGTGGCCGAGCCCTTCGCCGGCCTGTTCACCCAGGGCATGATCACCCATGCCACCTACCGCGCCGAGGACGGCGCCTGGCTGGAACCGGGCGAGGTGCAGCGCGGCGCGGATGGCCGCCTGACCACCGCCGACGGCCGCGCGGTGTCCGAGGGCCGGGTCGAGAAGATGTCGAAGTCCAAGCGTAACACCGTGGACCCGGCGGCGATCATCGACGCCTACGGCGCCGACACCGCGCGCTGGTTCATGCTCTCGGATTCGCCGCCGGACCGCGAGATGGAGTGGACCGACGCCGGCATCGAGGGCGCCTGGCGCTTCGTCAACCGCCTGTGGCGCCTGGTCGACGGCGCCCGCGAGGCCCTGCCGCCGGCCGGCGCGCCGCAGCCCGCCGCCATCGAGGGGCCGGCCTTCGACCTGCGCCGCCAGGTGCACAAGGCCCTGGCCGGCCTGACCCGCGACATCGAGGCCTTCCACTTCAACAAGGCGGTGGCCCGGCTCTACGAGCTGACCAACGCGCTGTCGGGCTTCACCGCCAAGGACGCCGCCGGCGCCTGGGTGCTGCGCGAGGCGCTGGAGCTGCTGGTGCGCATGACCGGGCCGATGATGCCGCATCTGGCCGAGGAGCTCTGGCAGCGCCTGGGACAGCAGACCCTGCTGGCCGAGACCCCCTGGCCGCAGGCCGAGGCCGCTCTGCTGGTCGAGGAGTCGGTCACCCTGGCGGTGCAGGTCAACGGCAAGAAGCGCGCGACCATCGAGCTGCCGCGCGACGCCGACAAGGACGCCGCCGAGGCCGCGGCCCTGGCCGACCCGGCGGTGCAGCGCGCCCTGCAGGGCCAGGCGCTGCGCAAGGTGATCGTGGTGCCGAACCGCATCGTCAACCTGGTGGTCTGAGCCTTGGACGCGACCCGCCGCCAACTCCTGCGCGCCGCCCTGGCGGCGCCGCTGCTGGCCGCGCCGGCGCTCCTGGCCGGCTGCCGGGTGCGGCCGCTCTACGGCTCCTTCAACCCCGAGGGACCGCTGGAGTCCTACCGCAGCTCGCAGGACCTGCAGGCGATCCACATCGCGCCGATTTCCGATCGCCCGGGCCAGCAGCTCCACAACGCGCTGCGCAACCGCCTGACCCCGCGCGGTCTGCCGGCCAATCCGGCCTACCTGCTGGAAACCGCGCTCAGCGAGAGCGTGGGCGAGCGGCTGCTGGCCGACGACGCCACCGCGACCCGGGCCCAGCTCCGCCTGACCGCCCGCTACAACCTGAAGCTGGCCAGCGACGGCACCACGCTCTACCGCGGCAGCGCCAGCACCCTGGCCTCCTACAACATCGTCGAGACCGAGTACGCCACCTACCGCGCCGAGCTCGACGCCCGCGAACGCGCGATCGACCAGCTCGCCGACCAGATGCAGGCGCGCCTGGCCTCCTGGTTCATCGAGGCGCGCGCCGACGGCACCCTGGCCCGCAAGCTCTACATCGGCGAGTAGGCCGCGCAGCCGAGAGGGGTGGTGCCATGAAAGTGCAGCCCGCCCGGGCCGACGCCGTCTGCGCCCAGCCGGACCCGGGCCTGCGGCTGCTGCTGCTCTACGGCCCGGACCAGGGCCTGGTGCGCGAACGCGGCCAGGCCGCGACCCGCGCCGTGCTGGGCGCCGCCGACGACCCCTTCCGCCTGGCCGAGCTGACGCCCAAGCAGCTCAAGGAGGACCCCGCCCGCCTGTACGACGAGGCGGCGGCCATGGCGCTGACCGGCGGCCGGCGCGTCGTGCGCCTGCGCGAGGCGGGCAACGACGAGGCCAAGCTGATCGAGGCCTTCCTGGCCGACCCGCCGGGCGACGCCCTGGTGGTGGTCGAGGCCGGCGACCTGGGCTCGGCCAAGGCGTCGCGGCTGGTGCGCACGGTCGAGGCCAGCGACGCCGGCGCGGCGGTCGCCTGCTACCGCGACGAGGGCGCCGGCCTGCCCAAGCTGATCGACCAGATGCTGGGCGCCGCGGGCCTGGCGGTCGACGCCGACGCCAAGGCCTACCTGGCGGCCAACCTGGGCGGCGACCGCCTGGTCTCGCGCAGCGAGCTGGACAAGCTGATCACCTACATGGGCGGCGCCGTTGCGGACGGCCCGCCCGCGGAAGGCGCCCAAGCGGAGGGCGGCGGCGCGCGGCCGCGGGTCGACCTGGCCGCCGCCGCGGCGGTGGTCGGCGACACCGCCGCCCTGTCGCTGCAGGACGTCGCCTATGCCGTCGGCGGCGGCCAGCCGGCGGCGCTCGACCGGGCCCTGGCCCGCAGCTTCGCCGAGGGGCAGTCGCCGGTCGGCGTGCTGCGCGCCGTCGCCCGCCATTTCCAGCAGCTCCACCTGATGTCCGCCGCGCTGGCCAGCGGCCGCGACGCCCAGGGCGCGTTGCGGCAGATGCGCCCGCCGGTGTTCTGGAAGCTGCAGGACGCCTTCCTGGCCCAGGCACGCGGCTGGCCGCCGGCCTGGCTGGGCCGCGCCCTGACCCGCCTGCTGGAGGCCGAGGCCGCCTGCAAGCGCAGCGGCCTGCCCGACCAGGCAATCTGCGCCCAGGCCCTGCTGGAGCTGGCCAGCAAGGCGCCGACCCGGCGGCGCGCGGCGCGCCGCTGAGGCCGCGCCCCGCGGCGCCGACCCCCGCGACCCCGGCCCGAGACCTGTCCCGCGCAGATCCGCGCCGGCGCCGGCGAATGGCGGACATGCGCGGCCGCCCCTTTCGCGCCGGCCGGCGGGCTCTTTAGGCTGACGCCCGGTCGGATACAGCAGTCCAAGGCAACGGCCCGGCACAGGGGCCACCGGAGACGAGGAGACGAGGGTGACGGCGAGTCCCGAGACGCTATTGAGCCCCGCGCCGAGCTTTTGCGGCGTGGAGACCTGCGACGACCTGGACGCGCTGGCCGGGCGCGGCGCCGAGGTGGCGATCTTCGGCGCCGGCCACGGCACGCCCTACCGCCCCGGCCGCGCCAGCCACGCCGCCAACGCCCCGGGCGCCCTGCGCCGCGCGCTCGGCTGGATCTCGGCCGGCCCCAGCCAGTTCGACTTCGACAGTATGACGCCGCTGTTCAACGGCGCGCGGGTGGTCGACTGCGGCGACCTGGCCGGCAGCCTGACCGACGGCGCCGCCAACCGCGCCGCGATCGCCGGGGTCACCGGCCGGCTGCTCGACGCCGGCTGCGTGCCGCTGCTGCTGGGCGGCGACGACTCCACGCCGATCCCCATGCTCTCGGCCTATGCCGGGCGGCGGGACTCGCTGACCGTGGTGCAGGTCGACGCCCACATCGACTGGCGCGACGAGGTCGACGGCGTCACCCACGGCTTTTCCAGCACCATGCGCCGCGCCTCGGAGATGGCGCAGGTCGTGCGGATCGTGCAGATCGGCGCGCGCGGCCCCGGCAGCGCCCGGCGGCAGGAGGTGGCCGACGCCCGCGCCTGGGGCGCGCAGATCTTTCCGGCGCGCGAGCTGCATCGCACCGGCCTGCAGCCGGCGCTCGACGCGATCCCCGAGGGCGGCGACATCTTCCTGTCGATCGACGTCGACGGCCTCGACCCCGCGCTGGTGCCCGGCGTGCTGCTGCCGGCCTTCGGCGGGCTGGGCTGGCAGCAGGCCCTGGACGTGGTCTTCGGCGCCGCCCGGCGCGGGCGCATCGTCGGCGCCGCCTTCGTCGAGTACGCGCCGCAGGCCGACCCCCAGGGACTGGGCGCCCAGGCCGTCGCGCGGCTGGCCTGCTGCACGATCGCCGCAGTCAAGGGCGCCGGGAGCGAGAGTGAGGGCGGAAGCGAAGGCGCGGCCGCCGCTCTGGCGGCGGGCTGAGCCGCGGTGTGCGCGGCCGCCTGTCGCTGCCCCCTTCGGGAGGCTTGGGCAGCGCGCCGCGAGGCCGTAAGACAGGGGGCGGCGACCCGCTGCCGGCGCGGAGTCGCGCGCCCCGCGGCACGTCGCCCGACGCCCGCCCGAGACCAGCAAGGACCGACCTGATGACCTACCAGTCCCCGATCGCCCCCGGCCTGTCGTGGTACGAAGCCAGCGTCGGCGCGCGCCCGAGCTACCCGCCGCTCGACGGCAGCGCGACGGCGGACGTGGTGATCGTCGGCGGCGGCTTCACCGGGCTGTCGGCGGCGGCGCACCTGGCCAAGGCCGGGGTCGACGTCCGCCTGATCGAGGCTGCGCGCTTCGGCGACGGCGCCTCGGGCCGCAACGGCGGCCAGCTCGGCACCGGCCAGCGCGGCTGGCTCAACGAGCTGGAGGCCGAACTAGGCTGGACCCGCGCCAAGGCGCTGTTCGACCTGGCCGAGGAGGGCAAGGCCCACCTGCTGGACTTCGCCGCGACCCACGGCATCGAGATCGACTACGTGGCCGGCCAGCTCTCGGTCGCGCACAAACGGCGCCTGGTGCCGGAGTACCGCCGCTACGTCGACTACCTGCAAAGTCGCGCCGGCTACGACAAGATCAGCTTTCTGGACGCCGCCGAGACGGCCGAGCGGGTCGGCTCGACCCGCTACCACGGCGGCCTGCGCGACGCCGGCACCGGCCACATCCACCCGCTCAAGCTGATCGTCGGCACCGCCCGCGTGGCGGCCGAGGCCGGTGCCCGGCTGCACGAGACCACCCGCGCCACCGGCCTGGCCAGCCAGGGCGGCAAGGTGCGGGTGACCACGCCGTCGGGCACGATCACCGCCGACAAGGCGCTGATCGCGGTCAACGCCTACGGCGGCGATCTGGAGCCGGCCACCGCCGCCCACGTCATGCCGATCGGCTCCTTCATCGGCGCCACGCCGCCGCTGGGCGACGACAGCCCGGTGCTGCCGGGCGGCGAGAGCGTCGACGACTCGCGCTTCGTGGTGCGCTACTTCCGGCGCACGCGCTGCGGCCGGCTGCTGTTCGGCGGGCGCGAGGTCTACGGCAGCGGCGACCCGGCGGACATCGCCGGCGGCATCCGCCGCCAGATCGCCGAGGTCTACCCGGCGCTGCGCGACGTCGAGCTGACCCACGCCTGGGGCGGCAACGTCGGCATCACCCTGCCGCGCAAGCCCTTCGTGCGCGAGGTGCTGCCCAACGTGATCTCCGCCGGCGGCTACTCCGGCCACGGGGTGATGCTGTCGAACTTCACCGGCAAGCTCTACGCCGAGACCGTGGCCGGCAACCGCGACCGGCTGAAGTTGCTGGAGGAGCTGCGCATCCCCGCCTTCCCCGGCGGCCGCCGCCTGCGCGCCCCGCTGCTCTTCCTCGCCCTCAACTGGTACGCCCTGCGCGACCGGATTTAGGGCAGGCGGCGACCTGAAGCACTCGCGATGCGATCCCTGCAGGTCGGCATCTGCTCCAACACATTGAAGCGAGAGCGATGTCTCGCGACCGGCGGACCCACGTCGTGGTTCCACTCGATCGGAAACCGCCCTAGACGGCGACGGAAGTCGGCACGGTCCGCAGTGAAGCGGCGGCCGCCACGGCCCCCGCCGATCAAGGGGCCTGGCTGAAGCGCAGCAATTGGCGTCCCCGGCAGGATTCGAACCTGCGACCCCCAGATTAGGAATACCATTTACCGACCCCGCTGGGGACCGCGTTCGCCACTAAACGATTGCCTTTCTTAACATATTTGGCCCATGATTCCCGCTGTGCTACGCCTTGGCCCGCTGCCAGAACGGTCCTGCGAACCGTTTCCGGGCTGGGTAACACGGTTCGCAGCAGGAGAAGACCATGCCAGATATCCTAACACAGAAGACCGTGGAGGCGGCCAAGTACGAGGGCCGCACCCGGTTCGTGCGAGACGCCAACGTGAAGGGCCTCATACTTGCCATCAACAAGACCTCGAAGACATGGAAGGTACAGGCGGACCTCTGGCGGGACCGGAGGCTCGTAAAGACCGTGCGCCACACCTTGGGCTCGACCGACGACCTGAGCCTGCGGCGGGCACGCGAGCACGCCCAAGAAGTGCTGCGGCAGATACGCGCGGGCGTTGATCCCAACGAGCCGGAGCCGGAGGCTGAGCCAACACCGGGCGTCGGCAGCATGACGGTCGGCGAGCTTTGGGACGCCTACGAGACGTGGATGCGCGAGCAGGGCCGCGCGGAGGTAACAATCGAGGGCTTCCGCCGCCATCTTGACAAGTACCTGGACGACTGGCGCGACGACCCGATCAGCGACTTGCGGAAGTCGATGTGCCGGGAGCGGCACGAGCGGCTGACCAAGAACCACGGCAAGTACCCGGCCAATCAGGTCATGCGGTCGCTGCGGGCGGCGTACAACTTCGCAATCAAGCTGGACGACGACGACGTGCTGCGCGCCAACCCGGTCGGCGGGGTCCACTTCCACCCCGAGCGCCAGCGCGAGGCGATCATCCTGCCCGAAGACCTGCCGGACTGGTGGCGGCGCTCCGGCGAGCTCCCGAACCCACTGCGCACGGCGATGCACCGCCTGGGCCTGCTGTCCGGCCTGCGGCCCGGCACGCTGGTCGGCATCGAGCGCGAGTGGATCGACCTCGACGGCAGGGCTATCACCATCCCGCGCATGAAGTCGGGCCGGAGCTTCGCCCTGCCGCTGTCCGAGCCGATGGTCGGGCTGGTCGAGGAGGCACTGCGGATCGGCGACGCCCTGTATCGCGATCCGCCGTGGCTGTTTCCAACGCGCACGAACGACGGGCGCGAGGTCATCGCCACGCGGGTCTGGAAGGAGAAGACCATGCGCGGCGAGACCGGCCACATCCTGCGGCACACCTACCGCACCATGGCCGAGCGTCTGGGCGTCCCGCAGAGCCGCGCCCGCGCGCTGCTCGACCACAAGCAGCCGGGGATCGAGGCCCACTACGTCCACTCCAGCGCCCTGCGCGACGAGCTACTGGCCGATCAGGAGCGGATGAGCGCCTACATTCTTGAGACCGCCAAGGCCCGTTGACCTTGCCCGGCGGCGACACGCGGGGTATACGTATAGTTGTCGCGCAGGCAGCGCGAAGACCGAAAAGGCCCGCTGGATAGGCCCCTCGCGTCGAGGTCCAGCCCGCCCCTTTAGCCGGTCCAGGCCGATCGCTCGAAAACGCCGATAGCAAGGCAACCCTCGCGGGGTGACGTCCCGCCAGAGGACGGCCTTGTCATGTCCGAACTTGATCCCGTCTGGGAGAGGCACGCGCGCGAGATCGCGTCGCGCGTCGCTGAGCTTCTGCGCGAGCGGTCCGCCGTCGTGCAGGAGTACCTTAGCCCAGAGGAGGCCGCGCGCCTCCTGGGCATGCCCATCCGCACACTCGAGAACTATCGCGTCCGCGACGCTGGCGGGCCGCCCTTCCATCGCATCAGCAGCCGCCTCATCCGGTACCGGGTGTCGGAGCTGCACGAGTGGATGGAGGCGCGTCGCGTCGAGTGCGAATAGCAAGCGGCCCGCGCCGAAGAGGAGCGGCGCGGGCCAGATTTCCAAGCGGAAGGAAGAGACAGTGAGCACATCCAACCGAGCAAGAGGAGGCTGCAATGCCTGAACAGCATACTGCCCCGGACGGGGCCAACCCCGAAATCAGTTTCCACAACGGCACGCCCATCCTGAGCGTGAAGGGTCATCACGTAACCCATCCCGACTACTTCAACTCGCTGCCATATATCGAGCGGCGTCGGGTCACCTACGATGAACTCTGTGCGCGGGCGGCCAAGGAGGGCCTGCCGACACCCAGCATCGCCGAATGGGCCAAGACGTTCCGCCTCACCGACGCCGAGCTGCGGGCAATGGACGAGCTCATCGAGGCGCGGCGTGACTCGCACTGCATCAACGAGCTTGGTCCGAGGTTCGTGATCCGCGAGTACGGCAACAAGGCACGTGTCGGTTGGTTCGATGACCGAGGCGAGCTTGTCACGATGAGCTTTGCCGAGTTCCACAACGCCCACATCGAGAAGACCGTCGAGATTGGCGTGGACGCCGAGGGCAAGCCGAGGCGAACGCCGCTGACGAAGTACTGGCTCACGCACCCGCTGACCCGACGCTACGACCGCGTCGAGTTCCTTCCGGGTGTCGAGCCTGAGAACATGCCCGAGGGTGTCCTGAACCTATGGCGCGGCTGGCCAATGCCCCTTCGTCCGGGTTGGTCCGAGATGCGCATCGGGCCCAACGGTCCCGAGCCCTCGCGCCGCACCATCTTCGACACCGGGGCCATGCCCGAAGGCTACTGCGACATGCTCCTCGACCACATGCTCAACAACATGTGCAGGGGCGACGAGGAGGTCATGCACTTCCTGCTCGCGTGGATGGCCGACGCGCTCTGGAACCCCGGCCCGTGCGAGACGGCGGTTATCCTTCAGGGGCCGCAGGGGTCCGGCAAGACCTTCTGGGCAGAGCGGTTCATGGAGTTCTTCGGCATCCATGCCCTCACGCTGGATGACGAGGATCAGGTTGTAGGCAACTTCAACAAGCACCTGATGAACAAGAGCGTCATCTTCGCCGACGAGGCGTTCTTCGCCGGAAACCGGCGGCACGCCGCCAAGCTCAAGACGCTCATCACGCGGCCCGACCTGTTCGTGGAGCCGAAGGGCGTAGACGGCTTCACCGCCCCCAAGATGTTCCGGCTCATCATGGCGTCAAACGACGATCATGTAATCCGCGCGGAGCGCGATGATCGGCGCAACCTTGTGCTGCGGGTAGACGCGGGCGGGCACAATCAGGATCGCGAGTACTTCGCGCGGATGCACAAGGAATGGCGCGAGGGTGGCCGCACAGCATTGTTCCGATGGCTCACCGGGGCATTCTGGGGCAAGGCGGTCAGCAACGGCCAGTTCCGCATGTGGAGCCGCCCCGTTACCGCCGCGCTGCAAGAGCAGAAGGACATGTCGCTGCCCCCGGCGCAGATGGTCGTGCACAACATGCTCCGCGAGGGTGACCTACCGTGCGACTTTGCACCAGATACGCGCAACGGGGCCGTGTTCGTCCCGACCCGCCTGCTGGTCAGGGAGACGCGGCTAAAGGAAGAGGACGAGAAGGCGCTCGGCGATGCCCTGCGGGTGCTGGCCGGTCAGGGCGCGAAGAGCGTCCGCGTCTATCTCGGCGAGGGTCGCGACCGCCGCCAGCATCGCGGCTTCTGGCTACCGCCGTTGGAGCTGTGTCGCCAGCGATGGGAGCAGCACCTTGGGCGCGCCGTCGCATGGCCCGCCGATGTCGCGAGCTGGGCCGTGGATATCGGGCCGCCGGAGAATGGCGATGACGTGCCGTTCTAAGTCGGCTCGGTCGGCGTACCCGACTTCCTACCCGACTTGTAATTTCGCTCATGGGCCCAAGGGCTTGCGCGAATTTAAGTCGGGAAGGCGGGTAAGTCGGGGGTTTTCGGGTTGCGCCCAAAGGGGCGGTGCAGTCGGCGCGCACGTCGCTGTACCGTCTTCTTCTGTTTCTAAGCGACTTACCCGACTTACCCGACTTAACCCTTGGTATTCGGAGGTTTGCGGTAAGTCGGGTCCCAAGTCGGGTAGCGGCGATCCGACTTGCTGCGACGACGCTGCCTCCCCCTGGGCCTCTCGCCAACCGTCCCTCCCCGTTTGCCGGATAAAAGGACAGTCCGCCCCGCACCGGGCAGGCATCATCAAACTGGCGCGGACAGGGTCCAGCCGCGCTCGGTGCGGGGGCCGTCGAACCCCATGGCCCGGCGGCCCCCGGATCACCAGTCCCAGGACCTGTGGAAGCTAAGTTATGCCTAGGCCACCGAACCTGCCCGACGCACCCCCGCAGCGGACCGTCCCCCGGACCGCGAGGGGACCGCGCAGCCGCTATGTGGCGACGGAACACCCCGGCGGGCTGAGCGGCATCCGGTACGTTCTCAAGCCCGCCGGATACGGGCTCATCGAGCGCATGTCGGCCGGTGGCCGAAACCTCGCCAGCATCGCCGCCGCCCTGGGCATCTCGTGCGAGACCTTCCGCGACATGCGCCGCCGCGACCCCGAGGCGCAGGAGGCCCTCGACCGGGGCCGCGCCGCGCTCGGCGACGAGCTGACCGACATCCTGTTGGAGCACGCCCGCAAGGGCATCACCGTCGCCGCCATCTTCCTCGCCAAGGCTCGGTGCGGCTGGCGGGAGGGCGAGGGCATGGAGGGCGCACGCACCGTCAACAACACGCAGATCAACATCCAGATACCGGAGCGCATGTCCGACGAGGAGTTCCGGGCGATCATCGAGGGACGGCACCGGGAGATCGAGCATGACGGCTAGCGTCGCCGATACGGTCGCCCCCACCCGCTTCCAGCAGGCGGTGCTTAGCTTCCGCGGACACTGCAACATCCTGAACGCGGGCGGGCGCGGATCGGGCAAGTCGTTCTCGATGATGCTCGACCTGCTCGACCACTGCCGGCTGCACGGCGCAGACGCGCGCCCGCTGGTCATGCGGGAGAGCTGGGGCGGGCTGCTCGAACTCACGACCGAGGTTCTGGACCTCGCGTCCGCCGCCTTCGGGCGATGCTCGCGCAACAAGGCCGAAGGCACAATCTACCTGCCGACCGGCGGCGTCATCACCTTCACCAACATCGGCGACGAGAACAGCTACGCCCGCCATCAGGGCCGCAGCTACACCGGCCTGTTCGCCGACGAGGTCGGCAACTACCCGCCGCAGGCGTTCGCCTTCCTCCAGCGCGTCCGGTCCAACCTCCGCGTCCCGAGTGGCCGCCGGGTGGACATCCACCTAACCGCCAACCCGCACGGTCGCAGCCACACGGTGCTGTTCAAGAACTTCATCTCGAAGGCTCCGCCGTGGCATCCGTTTCAAGACAACGTCGGCGACTGGTGGATCTGGACCACCAGCACCTTGGAGGACAATCCATACATCGACCGCGTCGCCTACCGCCGCCAGCTTGTCGCCAGCACGGGCACCGACCAGGCTCTTGCCGACGCCTGGATCAACGGCGACTGGTCGGTGCTGGGCGGCGTCATGTTCGACGTGTTCGACCCGGCGGTGCACATCATCCGCGACCCGGCCCACGCCAGCATGCGGCTGCGCTGCGGCGGCGACTGGGGAACGGCTGCCCCGGCGACCTGCATCCTTCTGGGCCAGCTCAAGAGCGATGTCGGCCCGTACCGCTACGGCAGCATCATCGCCCTGGACGAGACCGACACCGCCGACCCCAGCGACCTCTCCTTGGGCAACGGCGCGCCGCCGCAGGCATTCGCCGAGATGGTCCGCGAGATGTCCGCCCGGCACGGCTGGCGCAACCCGCATGTCGTCATGGACGACGCGCGCGGCCTGCAATCGGACACCGTCATCCAGCTCCTGCGCGAGAACGGCATCGGCGCGCACAAGCCGATCAAGAAGGACCGCGTCGGGCAGTGGTCCCTCATCCGCAGCCTGCTCAGCAATGCGGTCACGGGCGACGGCCCCGGCCTCTACTTCACCAACCGCTGCCCGCACCTTCTCGAAACCTTGCCGGAGGCCCCGCGCGGCACGCTCCGGCCGGAGGACATAGACCCGAAGTGGCCGCGCGACCACTGGCTGGACGCCCTCGCCTATGGCGTCCGAGACCTCTGGGGCAATCGCGCCGCCAGCGGTCGCCATACCGGCATGTACTGACACCGAAGGAGAGACACATGGCACAGCAACCCCACGACATGAACCGGCGGGCTCGTCCGCCCAGCAACACGGAGGCCACGACGGGCGTCGTGGTTCGCCTCGACATCCCGCCCGACCACCACCCGGCAGTCCTCAAGGGCGACGGCCCCGGTGCCACTCTGGGCCGCGACGCGCTCACGGGTCTGTATGACGCCTACGGCAGGATCAACGACACCGCATCCAAGGTTCAGGACAAGGGTCGCCTCGCGCAGGCTGCCCAGCCGTTCGCGGAGCGCGCCGTGCAGCAGGCCGGGCGGGCGGTCACGACACTGCGCAAGCAGGTCGAGCATCTGGACACCGAGATCGCGTCCACCCTCAAGCCGACGGTCGAACCCGGCCTCGCCGCGCAGATCAGGTCGCACTGGTCGCGGAGCGACAAGGCGCTGTCCGGCCTACGCAAGGTCATCGAGGAAGGCGACACGGCGACGGCCAGCGCCGTGCTCAACGCCCCCGCCTACCTCTCTGGGCTGTCCGACAAGGACCAGGCGATCCTCCGCCAGATGGCGGCGCAGAAGTTCGCGCCCGAGAAGGTGGCCCAGCGAGCCGAGACGGCGGACGCCCTCGCGCGTGTCGAGCGTGCGACGGACCACTTCATGGCGACCATCGCCGGTCGGCTGCGGGAGTGGCGGGACGAGGACGCCAAGATCATCCAGGAGGCGCTGCGATGACGGAGCGAACTCAAGAGCAGGTCAGGACCGCGCTGGCCGAGAGCAACCGCCAGATTGCCCACATCACCGGCAAGATGGAGGCGATCTACGAGGGTCTGCCGCGAGACGAGACCGCCATCGCCGACCTGATGCAGACGACCGGATGCGACCGCGAGCGAGCGGTTGCCGCGCTGGAGACCTACGCCGCTGGCAAGATCACCGCGCTCCGAGACCAGACCGGTCCCGCCGAGCCGACCGACGGCGCGCCGTCGGACCCGGCGGTGAAGCGCTTCCGGGAGTTGCTGGCCGATGGCGCTGCGTGACGCGATCCGCTGGCTGGTGCGCGAGCGCCGCCGCGACCGAGCGAACCTGTCCGCCTTCCGAGCGTTGCTCGCAGCTCCGCATGACCTTGGTGCCGGGCCGTTGGTCATGCCCGCGCCCGGTCGGCTGGCGCTGGCCCACTCCGCTGGGCTGGCCGCCGGGCAGGTGACGGTCTCGGTCGGCGCGCGACGGTCGTTCAGCCACCCGGCGCTCGCAGCCGACGAGGTCCATCGCGGCATCCACGCCGAGGAGGGGTTCGCCATCACGCAGACCGGCGCGCCCCTGGGCACCCTGTCGCTCTACCTCGTGGACCCGCTAGACGGCACGCATGCCCTGATCGCAACGCAGGTGGTGGCGTGACCGAGCCGCGCCTTGCCTCCGTCGACTTGGCGCGGTTTCTGTCCGACGCCCGGCGGGCGCGCTGGTCGTGCGGCTCCCCCGGCATGACACTCGACCAACTCCGGCAGCTCGGCATCTCGCGCAAGGAGGCCCGCTACCTCGCGGCGCGGGGCGTGGCCGTATTCGACCCGCCGCTGCCCGACGTGATCGTCACCGAACCACTCCGTCCGCGATCACCGCGCCCCAGCCCAAGAAGGCGACGGCCCCGAGGCGGCCCGAGGGTCGAGGAGCGCAGCAAGCCTCGCACCCCGACCGTCGAGCGGGCCTGCATGACTTGTGGTGGCATATTTGCGAGCGAGGGGCCGCACCATCGCATGTGCGACCGCTGCCGCCGTCGGGCGGCCGACGTGAGCCCCTTCGAGCCGAACGAAGGGGCTTTGTAGCGCGCAGAAATCACGAAGGCCAGCCGCCAAATATGGGGAAGGTCGGCGTCAAGTTTGATTCTGGTCTTTGCTCTGGGCCATGCCCGGCTAGAGATTGGTGACCAGCTCGTACATCTTCTCACGGTAGCGGATCAGTCGCTGGTTCACCTGCTCCAAGTCCTCCTTTAGCGCCTCATAATCGGGAAATTCTTTCTGCACATCCTGGGGTGCTGCATCCACCCGATCCTCGTGCTCCAATGCCCTCTCATACCAGCGCCTAAACCGAGCCTGCCACTTTGTCAGGTGTGGCCGTATCCCGGTGTTCAGAACCTCGATTGACAGGCGGATGATCTTCTCTGTGTCCTTGCGCCTGAAGCGGGATACCGGCACATCCTTGATGAGTTCGCGCGTAACCGAGAAGAAGTTGTACCAAGAGTCGTATACCTCCGAGATCACGTCGTCGTTCAGATCAATGGGAAGCCCGATCTTTCGAGTGCTTAGCTCTACCCAGATCTTGTATGCGATCTGCCTGTCTGTGACGTTTGGGCGTAGTGTGATTCTCTGATCGCCAAGACCGAACTGCGTCTCATCGATCTCAAACCGCCTCCAGCCACCGCGCCAGAAGCCAAAGAGCCGGACGGCAAGAACGAGCCCAACGAGCCCAAGCCCGACCCAGACTACGACCGCGTCGATTGATACAAAGGCACCGAGGTCTTCGCCGAGCACGAAGGTAACAAGTTCATCGCCGGTCAGTTGGGGTGCGGGCGCAGTCGCCGCCATGTCAGCACCGCTTGTTGTAGGCGAACCGATCCCTGCGGTTCACAATGTACTTGGCATGGGTGGTCCTTCGACCGTGCGCTGATTCAATTGCGTTTACTAGTGCGTCGGTGCTGCTTGGGTAAGCGATCCAACGGGCAAAGCAATTGTCATGGCCCAATAGGTTCTCGTTGAGACGCTGCGGGTATTGACCGCCGCTTGACGGATAGCTTGGCAGCTTGATGGCCAGCAGGCCATTCGGCGTCACGGTCTGGCCCTGCCGGAGCGACGCCTGAATCTCCCAGTCGACGTAGCGACGCGCCCATGTACACCGCCCAAGCATGACCAGCGTCACCGTTGAGTCCGACAGATAGAGCTGCCGAATCCGCTGCATGACATAGTCCGTATTGGTGCTGTTGACGATGTCCTCGCTCATCTCCTGACCAAGCCCACGAGCGATGAACGTATCGAGCTCGTGGTCAAAGTCGCGAACGAATTGGCTCACCTCGTCTTGGTCGGCGTGGTGGTAAGATATAAAGCATTTCCGACGCACAACTGCCATCGACCGTCTCCTCGCGACTGTGCGCCCTGCTGGGCTACTTGCCCTTCTTGCGCCTGTCGGGCCGCTGCGTCAGTGCCGAAGCGGCTGCTGACTTCTGAGCCTTGGTAGACTTCGGGTCCCGCAGCACTTTCGCTGCGGCCGATGCGGCACGGGCACTCGTCACTTCCTTGTTTGGTTTCCTAGCCATATCACGACTCGCAATGGTTGAAGACACCGTCACTGTAACGCTAGCGAGTCGTATACTTGCTGTCAATATTTTACGAGCACAAAACAAGAACCATACTAGATGAGGTAATTGCTGCGACTAGTATCCGACGATGCACAAGGAGAATGGCATTCGGATACGCGAGTGCCCGAAGAGCGCATCAGCCACAGCCACGGTATTGTCGTAGTCGTTGCTGGTGACTTCCCTGCCGCCCGACTTGTACCTGTACCCATTCGGGACGGCGAGCACCAAGTGATCCAGGTTCACCATCACAAGCGCTTGAATGAGGTCGCGATATACCGCATTGCCCATCCAAGCTCGGCCCGCCTCGACCTCTAGGCCAGCGCGCCACTCTGGCTGCCAAGCGTCAATCTCGTACTGCAAGCTCGGCTGGGCGTTCTCCCCAAAGAAGACCGGTCGCCGTATCTTCTGCTCTGCGCGCTTCCCCGCCTCGACCACAAATCCGAGGTCAGTTAGGTCCGGGCGAAGGACGGCAAGAACCTCGTCGCTTGTCAGTCCCTTCGCCAGATCGCGGGTAGATATCTCCGATTCGTGACGCTCGAACACCCCAACCAATTCTTCGATGAAGTCGGGTGGGCTCTGGGTTCTTGGGAACGTTGCGAATCGTACAAAGGGCATTCAGCACCACTGGTGTCATGAAAATTGGCGCGCCCGGCAGGATTTGAACCTGCGACCTACGGCTTAGGAGGCCGTCGCTCTATCCAGCTGAGCTACGGGCGCTGAAACGGTCCGCAAACGCCATCGCGAACCGTGATCGTGACTTGCATACCCTGTAATTACAATATCTTATCTCGTTCAGGTTCAGGGATTAGGAATCTGGTGCTCTATCCGGCTGAGCTACGGGGACACGCCGAGGCGGGCGGCCTGCGGGCCGCGCGCGGCGGTCGGTGCGCCAGGGCGCCGGGGCGCCGCCGACGGGCCGGAGGCTGCAATCTGCGGCTTCGCGGCGCCGGGCGCAAGAGGCGCGCGCCGCCGTGTACGCCGCCGAGCTCCCCGCCGTGCCGCCGAGCTCCCCGCCGTGCCGCCGGCCCGGGGGCGTTCACAGCCAGCCGAGCAGGCGGAGCGAAGCGAGGGCGGCGGCCAGGGCGGCGAGGCAGCCGGCCAGGGTCCAGGCGCCGTCCTCCGCCGTCACGCCCAGGGCGACCAGGAAGACCGCCGTGCCCGGCGCCATCACCCCGAAGGGCACCACCGCCAGCGGCACCATCAGCCCGGCCATGGCCAGTACGCAGAGCATGGCCGCCAGCAGGCCGGGGCCGCGCGTCATCCAGGTCAGGCGCGGGCGCAGCACCCGGTCGATCCGGCGCAGCCAGGGCTCGGCCCGTGTCACCCCCTCGGCGAGCGGCCGGCGGCGCACCGGCAGGCGGCGCAGCCGCGCCGGCATCCAGGGCTGGCGGCGGCCGAGCAGCGCCTGGCCGGCGATCAGCGCGAGCAGCCCGGCGGTCAGCACCGACATGCCGGGAATCGCGCCGATCACCGGCAGGATCGCCAGCAGTGCCGGCACCAGCAGCAGCGGCCCGAAGGCCCGCCCGGCCACCTCGTCGAGCAGCGCGCCGAGCCGCACCGTCCGCGGGCCCTCGGCCCGCTCGCCACCGTCATCGCTTGGCCCCTCGGCGCCGCCACGGCCGTCGCCGTCCCGCTGGCCGCCGTCCCTCTTACCGCCGTCCCTCTTGCCGCCGTCCCTCTCGTCACTGCCCGCGTCGTCACCGCCCGCGTCGCCGCCGCCGGCCTCGAGCAGCCGCCGGGCGACCGCGGCCAAACCGTCCCGCCGGCCCCCGCCCTCTGGCTCGGCCGTACCGGCCGGCCGGGCGGCAGCGTCTTGCGGCCGCCCGAGGCCGGAGGCGGCGGCGCCCTGCCCCGCGCTCTGCGATCCGGACGGACCGCCGGGGCGGCACGGGTGGGCGTCGGGCCGGATCGGCACGGGCGAAGACTCCTTTGGAAACGGGACCGGTGGGAAGACGGCTGGCGGCCCGTCAGCGGCCGCTGCCGGGATCAACGGCCGGGGGACGGGGGGCGTTCCCGGCAGCGCCGCCAGTGCGCCCCGGCCGGCCGTGCCGCCGCCGCCGGGCCCCGCCGGCCACTCCGTCGCCCGCCTGGCGCGGCAACCGGCCGGTCCCCTGGGCGACTCGCGCGCAATGCGTTCTTATGCGACAATTCCCAGCGTCGGACTGGACTTGACGCCACGGGCACCGCGCGGCGGCCGGTCCGGCGCCCGAGGGACAGCGCGGAAGGCGCAGCCATGGCCGAAGGTCCGCACGAGGTCTTGCCGGGGGCGGCCGCGGGAGCGGGCGAGACCACGCGCGCCGCCGGCGAGCCGCGGCCGGGCGCGCCGCTGGCCGGCACCGAGGTCTTCGCCTTCGACGGGCGCGGCAAGGGCAGCTTCGACGAAACCCACATCGTCGGCTCGGAGATCGTGCGCGGCACCCCGGCGCCCGAGGCGGTCGACCGCGCCCGGCGGGTGCGCAACATCGTCGAGCTGGTCGGCGAACCGGAGGTCTCCACCGACTCCATCCGCTTCATCCTCGACGGGCTGCGGGGCGTGCGGCCCGGCGACCGCCTGAGCGACCGGGAGCTGCGCCAGTTCCGCGACCACATCCGCGAGGAAGCCGGGCGGCTCAAGCGCCTGCACCGGGCGCGCCCGGTCGACCACGCCCTGGGCGAGCGCAAGCTGGCGCCGGTGCCGCCGGTCAAGGGCAGGGCCGGGGGAGAAGCCGAGGCCGGGGGCGAAGCCGGGGTCGGGGGCGAAGCCGGGGCCGGGGGCGAAGCCGGGGTCGGGGGCGAAGCCGGGGCCGGGGACAAAGCCGGGGCTGGCACCGGCGGGGCCGAGGGCGCGGCCGCCAAGCCGCGCGACGGCGCCTTCGACCCGCCGCCGCAGTTCTGGCTGGAGGGTCAGCAGGTGCGCTGGAAGCCCTACCGCGCGCTGGACTGCACCTGGGCGCTGCTGCGGCGCGACAGCCGCCACCTGATCGAGATTCTGGAGATCGACCTCGACCGCAAGGAGGAGAACCTGCAGTCCTTCCGCATCAGCCACGAAGAGAGCTCGAAGATCGTCGAGGAGCTGACCCGCATCATCAAGCACAACCTCAGCTCCGCCATCACCGCCGAGAGCCTGGGCCTGACCTCGACCGCCAGCATCGAGTCGGAGGCGACGGCGCGCGAGCTGGCGGAGATCGCGACCCGGCGCCAGTGGGTGCTGATCGTCACCCACGTGCGGGTCGAGGTGACCCTGCGTCTGCGCCGGCGGATCGACATCGTCGAGACCTGGGGCTGGCGCGGCGCCGACTGCCCGCTGCGCAGCTACGTGCCGGACCGCCACGCCTATTCCCTGCACGGTCCGGCGCGCAGCTACAGCCTGGTGCACACGGCCGAGTACCACCTGCTGCGCCAGGATCTGGACCACGCCGAGGTCAGCCACGCCTACTGGTGGGAACGCACGGAGGAAGACTTCATGCGGCGCTTCCGGGCCAGCTTCAGCCCACCCGCGCGGCCGGGCGGCCCGCCCGGCGCCCCGCCCTGGATGCCCGAACTGCCCTGGCCGCCGGACACGCCGCCGGACGTCCCCTGACGGCGCGCGGGCGCGGCCCGGCGCGCGCCCTAAGTCCAACGAAAGTCCAGCAGTCCGACGCCCCGCCGTCCCGCCTTCCCGCCTTCCGCCGTCCCGTGTTCCGCTGTGCCGAACCCCGGCGCCCCGGCCGCATGGCGCCACCCCCTGTGCGTCAGTTGCCGACGGCGAGGCTGGCGTTGTTGCCCACCGCGGTGGCCGTGGAGGCGGCCAGCGGCCGCCCGCTCAGGCCCATGTTGACCTGGTTGCCCACCGCCACGCGCGCGATGCCGGAGGTCGCGGTCACGTCGTTCGGGCTGAACTGGGTCAGGTCGCCCTGGACCACCCCGTCGTTGGGGCCGGCCGGCGTCACCGAGAGCGCGACAGTGTTGGCCACCGTGGTCGCCTCGCTGGCCGCGGCCGCGCCCTCGATGTCCGCGACGGTGGCCAACGAGTCGAGATCGCCCTGGGCGACCACGCCGGCCAGTACGCCGGACAGCAGCAGCAGGGCCAGATCCTGGTTGAGGTTGTCGCTCTCGCCCACGGCCTCGCCGGCCGCCGCAACCGCCGCCGCCTCGCCGCCCCCGGGCGCGGAGATCTGGCGCGCGAAGGGCGCCTTGGCCAGGGCGAACTGGCCGACGGTGAAGGCGACCGGCACATCGCTGCCGACGTCCAGGTTGTTCGCCACCGTGGTGGCGGCCGCGGCGACGTAGCCCAGGTCGACTTCGGCATCCAGCGCCGGCCGCCCCTCGGGCCAGGCGACGGTGACGCCCTCGATCTGCGAGACCGCGTTGGGGTCGCCGATCGCGAGCTGCAAGGCCTCCAGCGCCACGGCGCCGCTGGGCGTCAGCTCGGGCGTGACCGCGACGTCGGTGTCGACGTCGGTCGCGGCGGTCAGGCTCCAGGCCCAGTCGACCTGCTCGAAGGCCCAAGCCGGGGCCGAAACGAGGCCCCCGCCGGGCAGACCGCCCGAAGCGGCCAGTGCCAGGACCAGGGCGGCGCGGCTCGCGCCCCGCCAGACTGTGCGGCTTTGCATGGCGTCTCTCCTTCCGCCTCCTCGGCGCCGACCAGCGACCCGCCCGGGCCGCGCGGCGCGCCTCCTGCGTTCGGTCAGTTTCACCGCTGCGTGTGGGGCTGGCGAGAACCTCAACGGACAGGCCTACCCGCGCGGATGGGCAGGCACCCGCGCGAAAGAGGTAGCGCGCCCGCGCCGCCCGTCCCCTCGGGGCAGCGCGACGCGCACCGAAGGAGGCTGCGGCGAGAAGACGGCCCCGCGCGCAGGGGCCGCTTGGGGGCGTCCGTTTGGGAGACGTCCGTGTGCAGTGCAGGGCGCCCCGAAGCGCGGGCAGCGCGGCCGGCCGCACCTGCCTGTCACGGCCCCTGTCCTTGCGACAGGGTGCGCGCTCGAGGCCCGCGTTCGCCGCGGGCACTCCGCGCGCCGCCGCTCAGGGGCGCAGGGGCTGGCCCGTCTGGGCGCGGCGGCGCAGCGCCTCGATGCGGGCGTCGTTGGACAGCGCGTTGCCGTCGTTGGGGCCCATGATGCCGGAAATGGCACCGGCGACACCGGTGCCGGCCGAGTTTTCCGCCGACTTCTCGGCCGACTTCTCGGCCGGCTTCTCGGCCGCCTCCCCCTCGCCCGGGCTTTCCTGGTGCACCGGAGCGGTCGGGGCGGCCTTGAGCCGAGACTCCTGCGAGTCGGCCTGCCAGTTCCAGGCCGGCTGCTGCGCCGCCACCGGCGCGGCGATCGCCGAGAGCGCGACAAATCCCAGCAGTCCCCCCAGCAGCAGGCCGGCCAGGCCGGCGGCCAGGATCCATGCAGCAGTGCGAGACACGACGAGGCTCCCTTGCCGGTGCCGAGCTTGCCGGTGCCGAGGCCGCCGTCTGCGACCCGTCTGCGGCCGGCCGCAGCACGGCGCCTTCGATCTGCCGCGCAGCATGCCGCCGCCGGCCTCTCCTTCGCGATTGACTGGAGGGAGAGGAGACCTCGCCCGAGGAGGCAGCCGCCTGGCTATTCGAACAGGGTGTCGACCGGCAAATGGTAGTAGAGGCTCAGCACCTCGGTGCCCGGGTTGTCGTCGCCGATCCCGGCGTTCGACAGGTGCCCGAAGGCCAGCGACAAGCGGGAGCGGTCGTCGAAGCGGTAGCCCAGCTCGATCGTCGAGCGAAACTCGATGGGGCTGCCGAGATCCTTGCCGCCGCCCTCGTAGAAGCCGCCGACGCCGGTGCTGCCGGTCAGCACGATGCGCCGGCCGAAGTAGATGTCGATCAGCAGGCCGCCGCCGGCCCACAGCGCCCCGGCCGAGGTCGCCTCGATGCCGGCCCAGGGCTTGACGATGTTCAGGAAGCGCTGGCCGTGGCGGTACTCCAGGCGGAAGTCGGCCTGGTTGTCGTCCTGGGCGATCAGGTCCCACCAGCCGGCCCCGAAGGAGAGAAAGCCGGGGTCCTCTTCGGCCCAGGCGCCCCCCGCACCGAGCCAGAGCGGCAGGCCGACGAGCATGGCAAGCAAACGACGCGGCATGGAACGGCGTCCCCCGGACAGGCCCCTGAATATTGCCGCAAGAGTTTACTTTGTGACTGAATGTGGGCAAGCGCTGATTGCCGGCCGCGACCAGGCCGCGGTCTGTCCGGCCCCGCGCGGGGCGGTATCACCCCGCCTCCTCCGACCTCACCCGGCATCACCGGTAATGCTTGTAGCGCTCCGTCGCCTCGACCAGGGCGCGGCGGATGCCCGGCTCCATCGCGGAATGTCCGGCGTCCGGAATGATGCGGAAGCTGGCGGTCGGCCAGGCCCGGTGCAGGTCGTAGGCCGAGGTCGGCGGGCAGACCGTGTCGTAGCGCCCCTGCACGATGGCGCCCGGGACGTCGCGCAGGCGCTCCGCCCGCTCCAGCAGCGCGCCCTCGGGCAGGAAGATGCGGTTGACGAAGTAGTGCGCCTCGATGCGCGCCAGCCCCAGCGCCATGTTGTCCTCGCCGAAGGCCGCCACGGTCTCCGGGCTCGGCATCAGGGTCGAGCAGGCGCCCTCGTAGGTGCTCCAGGCCCGCGCGGCCGGCAGGTGGACCCGCGGGTCGGGGTCCATCAGGCGGCGGTGGTAGGCCTGCAGCAGGTCGTCGCGCTCGGCCGGCGGCACGAAGCCGGCGAAGCGTTCCCAGACCTCGGGGAAGTAGGTCCGCATGCCGTAGAGGAACCAGGTCACCTCGCTGTGCCGGCACAGGAAGATGCCGCGCAGCAACAGCGCCGAGACCCGCTCGGGATGCGCCTGCGCGTAGGCCAGCGCCAGGGTGGAGCCCCAGGAGCCGCCGAACAGGTGCCAGCGCTCGACCCCCAGCCGCTCGCGCAGCAGCTCCATGTCGGCGACCAGGTCCTGGGTGGTGTTGGCCCGCGTCTCGCCCAGCGGCGTGGAGCGCCCCGCGCCGCGCTGGTCGAAGATGATGATGCGGTAGGCCTGGGGGTCGAAGAAGCGGCGATGGTCCGGCGAGGCGCCGGCGCCGGGTCCGCCGTGCAGGAAGACCACGGGCTGCCCGGCGGGGTTGCCCGACTGCTCCCAGTAGAGGGTATGCAACTCGTCCACCGGCAGGCGGCCGGTCTCGTAGGCGTCGATGGGCGAAAAGAGATCGTGGGCCGCCATTGGGTCTCCCTGAGCGGTGGCCGAGCCGGCGCGGGCCCGTTCTTATATCGCGCCCGCCGCGGCGGTCGACACCCCTGCGCGCCGGGAAGCTGTCTTGTGCCGGCGGGGCGCCCGGGCGCCGCTTTGTCGCCGTCCGGGGCCATGCTAAAGCAGCGGCGCAGAAGAAAAAGTCCGAAAGAAAAAGTCCGAAAGACAACGTCCGAAGGATAGCCCGATGCGCACAGCCGAGACGAAAGACGCAGAGCAGCCCGCCTTCGCGCCGACCGACCGGGCCAGCTACGTAAGCTGGAGCCGGGACGTGCTGCGCTATCGCGATACCGACCGGCAGGGCCACGTCAACAACGCCGTCTACGCCACCTTTCTGGAGTCCGGCCGCACGGCGATGATCTACGACCCCGAGCGGCCGCTGGCACCGGCGGGCTGCGCCTTCGTCATCGCGCGCCTGCTGCTCGACTACCGCGCGGAGGTGCATTGGCCGGGTACGGTCGACATCGGCACCAGCGTGCTGCGCCTCGGCCGCAGCTCGATGACCCTGGCCCAGGGCGTCTTCATCGACGAGACCTGCGTGGCCAGCGGCGAGACGGTGCTGGTCCTGATGGACGAGACCACCCGCAAGTCGCGCCCCTTCACCGAGGAGATGCACGCGCGTCTGCGTCCGCTGGCGGCGCCCGGCGTGGCGCTTTAGCGGTTTCGGGCCCCCGACATTTCCACCTGAGGCGCCACGGGCACGGCCTCTTCGGGCACGGCGCGTGTTAAGCTGGCCGCGCCACTCGCAGCGCCGCCCCGCCATGCGCCGATCACGCACGCCGCCCCTCCTGCCGCGCTCGCTGCCGCTCCGGCTGCTGGCCGTCTGGCTGCTGCTGGCCGGCGGCGCGGCGGCGCAGACCGAGACTCCGGCGCCCTCGGCGACGCGCGTTGCGGTGGCGGCGGAGGACGCCACGACCCTGCGCTTCGCCGACGGCACGCGGCTGCGCCTGGCCGGCCTGCTGGCGCCGCCCGCCCCGCTCGGCTACCGCGGCGTCTGGCGCAGCGCCGAGCGGGCCCGGCAGGGCCTGGCGGTGCTGGCGCTGGACCTGCCGCTGGCGGTGACGCCGACCGGGCAGGACCGCTGGGGCCGCGCCGTGGGGCACGTGCGCCTGCCGGACGGGCGCGACCTGGGCGACCTGCTGCTGGCCGCCGGCTGGGCGCTGGTCGCCGGCCTGGAGCCGACGCCCCGGCGAGCCGCGCGCCTGCGCTTGGAGGCCGAGGCTCGCGCCGGGGAACGCGGCCTGTGGGCCGATGCGTATTACCGGGTACGCGAGGCCGACGCCCTGCCGGCCGAGTTGCCCGAGCTCGACCCGGCGCGCTTCGTGATCGTCGAGGGACGGGTGGCCGACGCTGCGGTGGTGCGCGGGCGGGCCTATCTGAACTTCGGGGCGGACTGGCGCAGCGACTTCACCGCCACGCTTTCGCCCGATGCGCGGCGCAGATTCCGGGCCGCCGGTCTCGACCCGCGCGACTATGCCGGCCGGCGCCTGCGGGTACGCGGCTGGCTGGAATCGTTCAACGGCCCGATGATCGAGATCGTCTCGCCGGACCAGATCGAGGTGTTGGAGGAGCCATGACCTTCGCGTCCGTTCGCCGCCGCCTGCCCGCCGCGCTGTCGGCCAAGCTGGCCGCCGCGCTGGCCGGACTCTGCGCCGCGGCCCTGGCGCTGGCCAGCCCGCCCGCCGCGGCCGAGACCGACTGGCTGTCCGGCCTGGAGCAGAGCCTGGGCGCCCAGCAGCACGAGCAGATGGTCCAGTCCTTCGGCGGCGCCTACCAGGACCCCGATCTGCAGGCCTACGTCGACTCGATCGGGCAGTTCCTGGCGCGCACCTCGGAGCGCCCGGACCTGGACTACACCTTCACCCTGCTGGACTCGCCGGTGGTCAACGCCTTTGCGCTGCCCGGCGGCTACGTCTACGTCACCCGCGGCCTGCTGGCGCTGGCCGAGAACGAGGCCCAGCTCGCCGGCGTGATCGCCCACGAGATCGGCCACGTGAACGCGCGCCACGGCCTCAACCGGGTCGGCGCCGGCATCTTCGGTCAGATCGCCAGCCTCGGCCTCGGCCTGCTGTTCGGCGAGGAGGCCGCCCAGATCGGCAACACCGTGGCCGAGCTGGGCCTGCGCGCCTACTCGCGCGACCAGGAGTTCGAGGCCGACGTGCTGGGCGTGAAGTACCTGACCCGCGCCGGCTACGATCCCCAGGCCATGGCCGGCTTCCTCGACAACCTGCTGCGCCACAGCCGCCTGGAGGCGGAGATCGCGGGCCAGCCCGGCGCGCCCGACGCCTTCAACATCATGGCCACCCATCCGCGCACCGCCGACCGCATCGCGGAGGCGATCCGCGAGGCCGGCCTGAGCGAGGTGGCCGACCCCATGCTGGCGCGCGACATCTACCTGGAGAAGCTGGACGGCCTGCTCTACGGCTACAGCCCCGAGGAGGGCTTCGTGCGCGGCCGCGCCTTCCTGCACCCCGAGCTACGCTTCGCCTTCCAGGTGCCGCCGGGCTTTCGCCTGCTCAACGGCCAGAAGCAGGTGATCGCGGTCAACGATGCCGGCGTGCGCCTGGTCTTCGACCGCGCGCGGCCGAAAAGCCGCGACCTGCTGACCTACCTGCAGCAGGAGTGGGCCGGCAGCGACGTCCGCCTGGAGCAGCTCGCCGACTTCCGCGTCGACGGCCTGCCGGCCGCCACCGGCCTGGCCAAGCTGGAGACCAAGCAGGGCCCGCGCCACCTGCGGCTGGCGGCGATCCGCATGCCCGACGGCACGGCCTACCGTTTCGTCTTCGTCGCCACGCCAAGCCAGAGCCGGCAGTACGCCGACGCCTTCGTCGACACGCTCTACAGCTTCCGGCGGCTGAGCGAACGGGAGGCCGCCGAGCTGGAGCCGCAGCGCCTGGTGCTGCACCGCGTGCGCGCTGGCGAGAGCGTTGCCGAGCTGGCCCGGCGCCTACCCTTCCCCGACTACCGCGAGGCCCGCTTCCGCGCCCTCAACGGCCTGCCGCCCGAGGCCGAGGTGCAGGCGGGACAGACGGTCAAGCTGGTCGTGCAGTAGACCCCCGCAGGGGCTGGAGCGGGCGGGCATGACACAGGCGGCGGAGGGCGAGACGGCGAGAGAAACGCATAACGAGATGGGCGGCGATGCGGGCGGCGAGACCGGCGGCGGGCGGCGGGACCCGGCCGGCCGCTTCTGGCGCGTGCCGATCGCCAGCGCCATCACGCTGACCTTCGGCGGCCTGCTGACCCTCGCGGTGCTGGCGGTCGGCTTCGTCACCTGGCGGGCCAACGAGCTGAACACGCTCGACCTTCTCGGCGACTCGGCGGAACTGTACCTGGATTCCCTGAGCGGCCTGACGCGCGCGCATCTGCAGGACGGCCGCTTCCAGGTCAACCACATCGCCCGCCTGGTGCGCGACGGCGATCTGGACCTGGACGACGTCGCGGAGGTCGAGGCCGTGCTGACCGGCAGCCTGGCCGCCGGCGACCAGATCCAGGGGATCGCGCTCGTGACGCCCGACGGGCAGGCGCGCCGCGTCGGCTATCTCGGCGGCAGGCTGGTGCGTCTGGTCAGCGACTGGTCGCAGCGGCCGGAAATCCGCCGCCTGCTGACCCAGGCACGCGCGGGCGACCTGGGCGACGGCTACGTCGTCGTCTGGTCCGACGACCTGGCCGCGCCTCACGTCAGCGCCTCGGCCGCGCTGGTGGACCCCGACGGCAGCTTCCGGGGCGCGGTCAGCGTGGTGGTGGCGATCACGGCAATCAGCGACTTCGTCGATTCCCTGGCCACCGGGGGCACCCGCTCCTTCGTGCTGCTCGGCCGCGAGCGGGTGCTGGCCCATGCCAACATGCCGGCCGCGCTGCCCGCGCTGTCCCAGGACAAGCCGCTGCCCACGCCCGACGACCTTGGCGACGTGGTGCTGGCGCGCATGTGGGAGGCGCCGCTGCTGGACGAGACGCTGCGCGAGATCCTGGTGGCCCGCAACGCCCAGGCCCATGCCGCCGAGGTGGGCGGGCAGCGCTACCTTTTCGTCTACCGCGACCTCGGCACCATGGCGGGCGAGCCGGTGACGGTCGGGATCTACGCGCCGCTGGACAACCTCAACCAGCCGCTGCGCCGCCTGATCGGCTCGGGCGCGGTGGCGGTGCTGATCCTGCTGGTCGCCATCGGCCTGGCGGTGCTGCTGGGGCGCAAGCTGGCGCGGCCGGTGCGCCGGCTGGAGGCCGCCGCGGACGCCGTCGCCCGCCTGAATCTGGAGGCGATGCCGCCACTCGAGCGCTCGCGCCTGCGCGAGCTCGACGCCGCCCAGCGCACCTTCGCCAGCATGCGCACCGCGCTCGGCTGGTTCGAGATCTACGTGCCGCGCCCGCTGGTGGCGCGGCTGATGCGCGTCGGCCCCGGTGCGACCCGCTCGGAGTCGCGCGAGGTCACCGTGCTCTTCACCGACATCGCCGGCTTCACCCAACTCGCCGAGCAGCATTCGCCGGAGGAGCTGGCCGCCCTGCTGAACGACCACTTCGGACGGCTCGCCGCCTGTGTCGAGGCCGAAGGCGGCATCGTCGACAAGTACATCGGGGATTCGCTGATGGCCTTCTGGGGGGCGCCGGAGACCCAGCCCGACCACGCCGCCCGGGGCCTGCGCGCGGCGCGGGCCATGGCCGCCGCGGTGAGCGCCGACAATGCCGCCCGCCGCGCCCGTGGCGACGCGCCGGTGCATCTGCGCATCGGCCTGCACAGCGGCCCCGCGGTGGTCGGCAACATCGGCGCGCCGAGCCGGATGAACTACACGCTGATCGGCGACACGGTGAACGTGGCCCAACGCCTGGAAGGGCTGGGCAAGGACCTGGGCATGGCGGAGCCGGGCCAGGCCGACGGCAGCGAGGTGACGATCCTGGCCAGCGCCGAGGTGCTGGCGGCGGCCGGCACCCGCGAGGGCTGCGTCCACCTGGGCGAGATCGCCCTGCGCGGCCGTGACGGCCACGTCGAGGTGTACCGCCTGTGATGCCGACGGCCGGTGGGCCGCGGCGCGGAGCAGCGTGCCGCGGCGCGGGGCGGCTGAGCCGTTAGGGTGATGTGCGACGGTTCAGACTCGCGTCAGCGCGTCCGGCGGTCGCGAAAAATCGCTCTAACCCTATGGTGTAGAGCAGGTTTCTTGTGATCGGCGGACCCACGCTGCGGGTCCAAACGATCACAACCTGCTCTAGGCTCCGGACTCATAACCAATAGCAGACGATTGCGCCGATGAGGACGGCGGCTTCGAACGTTGCGGCCAGGCGGTCGTAGCGCGTGGCGATGCGTCGCCAGTCCTTGAGCCTGCAGAAGGTGCGTTCGATCGCGTTGCGTGCCCGGTAGGCGGCGGCATCGAAGGCGTGTTTTCGCTTGCGCGTCGGGTTGTTCGGCACGACCGGTTCGGTGCCGCGCTCGCTCAGGAACCGGCGCAGGCCGTCGCTGTCGTAGGCGGCGTCGGCGATCAGTCTGCGCGGTGGCGGCAGAGCGCCAACGAGCGCGAGCGCCACAGGGCTGTCGCCGCGCTGGCCTGGCGTGAGGATCACGGCGCGCGGCCGCCCCAGTTCGTCTGTCGCAACGTGGATCTTGGTGGTCCGGCCGCCGCGCGAGCGGCCTATGGCGTGGACGGCGCCCCCCCTTTACCGCCGGCCGCGCAGCGGTGCGCCTTGACGTGCGAACTGTCGAGCAGCAGCTCGGCCGGTGGACCGCCGCTGTCGGCCAAGGCGCGGAACACCTCGGCCCAGACGCCGGCCTTGGCCCAGCGGACATAGCGGTTGTACAGCGTCTTGCGCGGGCCGTAGACCGCCGGTGCGTCGGCCCATCGGCACCCCGTCCTGAGGACGTGGACGATCCCGCTAATCACACGCCGGTCGTCCACCCGCGGCACACCGCGCGGCTTGTTCGGCAGCAGCGGCTGAAGGCGCGCAAACTGCGCCTCGCTCAGCCAGAAATGGCTCTCCGACATCGCAAGCTCCCTACCGTTTGGAAGCTTGAATCAAACCTGCCCTCGCGCCGGCAAGCCTTTTATGGGTCCGGAGCCTAGGGCGGTTTCCGATCGAGTGGAACCACGACGTGGGTCGGCCGATCGGCCCAAAACCGCCCTAAACCATAGTGTTAGAGTGATGCTGTCCGACCTGGCGAATCGCAAATGCGATTCGCCAGGTCGGGCATCGCTCTAGCCCTCCAGCAGCAGGTCCTGCGGCGTGTCGGAGCGGTCCATGATGGCGCTGCGCAGCTTGCCCATCGCCCGATGCTCGAGCTGGCGCACCCGCTCCTTGCTGACGCCGAGCTGGCTGCCCAGCTCCTCCAGGGTGGCACCCGCGTCGGTCAGACGCCGCGCCTCGATGATCATGCGCTCGCGCCGGTCCAGGGTTTGCAGTGCCTCGGCCAGCCAGAGGCTGCGGAGCTGGCTGTCGTGCACCGTCTGCACGTTGACGTCCGGGGTGGCGCGCTCGTCGGCCAGGAAGGACTGCCACTCGTCCTCGCCGTCCTCGCCGACGGTCATGTTGAGCGACTGGTCGGCGGCGGCCAGGCGGCTTTCCATCGCCTCCACCTCGGCCAGGGGCACGCCCAGCTCCTCGGCGATCTTCCGGCGCCCGGCGTCGTCGAGCTGCCCGCCGCTGCTCTCCTCGATCCGCGCGCGCAGGCGGCGCAGGTTGAAGAACAGCGACTTCTGCGCCGCCGTGGTGCCGGTGCGCACGATCGACCAGTTGCGCAGGATGTAGTCCTGGATGGCCGAGCGGATCCACCAGGCCGCGTAGGTGGAGAAGCGCACGTCGCGCTCCGGCTCGAAGCGGGCCGCCGCCTGCATCAGGCCGACCGAGCCCTCCTGCACCAGGTCGCTCATCGGCAGGCCGTAGTTGCGGAACTTCGACGCGATCGACACCACCAGGCGGGTGTAGCTGCGCACCAGCTTGTGCAGGGCCGTCTGGTCGCCGCGTTCGCGCCAGGCGCGGGCCAGCTCGAACTCGCGGTCGCGCGTTAGCAGAGGCTCCGCCATGGAGCGGCGAATGAAGGCCGAGCCGGCCCGCTGGGCCTCGGGGTTCTCATAGTGCGCCATGGCGACAAAGCTCCCGACGTTCCTGCGATGCTGTTTCGAATGGTTCTACGAATTGTCGGAAGCATCGGATCACCGGAGAAAAACCCCCACAGCTCAAGGCCTTCCGGGCGCCGCCGCGACGCCGACCCGGCGCGGGGGCGCTTTCCACGGGGCCGGCCGACGGCTAAACAGGGGCTGCCATGCCCGCCGCCGACAGCCCTTCTCACGATCCCTCCGGGCCGCCGCCCGGCGGCGCGGAGGAGCCGGCGGCGGACGGCCCGGCGCCGCTGCCGCTGACCGCCCTGGTCTGCGCCGCGCTGGTCCTGGCGATGCTGGGCAACGCCACCTTCCCGGCGCTGATCCCGCTGTTCGAGGTCGAGTGGGGGCTGACGGCCGGCCAGGCCGGCTGGGTCAGCGGCCTCTACTACGCCGGCTATGCCGCCGCCGTGCCGCTGCTGGTCGGCCGCACCGACCGCACCGACGCCCGCCGCATCTTCATCGCGAGCAACCTGCTGGGCGCGCTGGCGACGCTGGGGTTCGCGCTCTTCGCCCGCGACTTCTGGAGCGCCCTGCCCTGGCGCGTCCTGGCCGGCGCCGCCCTGGCCGGCAGCTACATGGTCGGCGCGCGCATCCTGGCCGACCGCATTGCCGGCCCGGCGCAGTCGCGCGCCATCGCCTGGTACACCGCGCACTTCTCCATCGGCGTCGGCCTCTCGGTGCTGGCGGCCGGCGAGCTGGCCAGCCGCTTCGGCTGGCCAGCCGCCTTCCTGTTCGGCGCCGCCGGCAGCCTGGCCGCGGCGCTGCTGGTCTGGCTGGGGGTGGCGGCGCGCCGGCCGGCGGGCCAGCAGACGCCGGGCCGGGGGCCGGACTGGGGCCAGGCCCTGAAGGACCGCGCGGCCATGGCCTACGTGCTGGCCTACGCCTGTCACATCTGGGAGCTGTTCGGCTGGCGCGCCTGGCTGGTCGCCTTCCTGGTCGCCGCCCCGGCGCTGGGCGGGCTGGGTCAGGCCGAGGCGACCCGGTTGGCCACCGCCGCCCTGATGATCGGGCTGCCGGCCTCGGTGCTCGGCAACGAGCTGTCGCTGCGCTTCGGCCGGCCGCGCACCGTGACGCTGCTGATGCTGGCCTCGGCGCTCTGCACGCTCGGGCTCGGGCTGACGGCCGACGCGGCAACCTGGCTGCTGCTGGCCATGACCGGCGCGGTCGGCCTGCTGGTGATGAGCGACTCCGGCTCGCTGACCGCCGGCGCGGTGGCGGCCGCCGGGGCCGAGCGGCGCGGCGCCGTCATGGCCCTCCACAGCCTGCTGGGCTTCGGCACCGGCTTCCTCTCGCCGCTCGCCTTCGGCCTGGTGCTGGACGCCGCCGGCGGCACAGGGGTGCCGGGCGCCTGGGGCTGGGCCTTCGCCCTGCTGGCCCTGGGCGCGGCCTGCGGCCCCCTGGCCCTGCGGCTGGCCCGGCGTCAGGCGGGCTGACGCGGGGACCGCCGGCGCGTCAGAGCGCGCCGTAGACCACGTCGAGCACCACGCCCTCGGGATCGAGCAGCAGCACCTCGCTGTCGACCACGACGAAGCGGTGCTCCGCCCGCTCGGCGAGCGCGGCGAGCAGCTCCTGCGGCAAGTCCTGCGTCGCGGTGCCGGCCGGCAGGACGGCGCCGCGCGCGTAGGCGGACCGGATCCCCTGGGGCAGCAGCGCCACCCGCGCGGCCGGCGCGGTGCCGAACCAGGCATGGATGGCGCGACGCTCTGCGGCCATCACCACCGGCAGCGGCCCCTCGGGGGCCTGCGGGGTCGGGCCCAGGTCCACGCCGACCCAGGGCCGGGCGGCGTTGTGCTCGGGGAAGGGGCTCTGGGCCGCCGCCGGCAGGCTGGCGAGCAGGGTCGTCGCGAGCAGCGCCGCGGACAGGACGGCGGCGGCCACGGCGGCGGCCGGACCGGTCCCGCGTCGGGGCAGGGGCAAAGATGCGACAGGCATGGCAAGCTCCTCCGCGAAGTGAAGCCCTCTCGGGCAACGCCGAAGAAACTAGAGCGATGCCCGACCTGATCGAATCGCATTTGCGATTCGCCAGGTCGGACAGCATCACTCTAACACTATGGTTTAGGGCGGTTGTGGGCCGATCGGCGGACCCACGTCGTGGTTCCACTCGATCGGAAACCGCCCTAGATCGCCGCGCCGCGGCGGCGGCCCCCGCGCCCGGCCTGCGACGACTCGTCACGCGGTGCGCAAGGCCGGGCTAGAGCCGATTGTGAGCGTTTGGACCCACAGCGTGGGTTCGCCGATCATAAGAAACCTGCTCTACACCAAAGGGTTAGAGTGATTTTTCGCGACCGGCAGACGCGCTGACGCGCGTCTGAACGGTCGCAAATCACTCTAGAGCGATGCCCGACCTGATCGAATCGCATTTGCGATTCTCCAGGTCGGACAGCATCACTCTAACACTATGGTTTAGGGCGGTTTTGGGCCGATCGGCGGACCCACGTCGTGGTTCCACTCGATCGGAAACCGCCCTAGGGGACTGGAGCGATGCCCGACCTGAGAGACGCGCCCTGGCGAGTCGCCGGGTCGCAGAGCATCACGCCAAGCCCCCGGGTTCGGGCCTCTGGGTTGGGGCCCCCGGGTTCGGGCCTCTGGGTTCGGGCGGTTTTTGCCGGGCCGGCGGACGCGCCGAGGCGCGCCCGCTGCAGAGCAGCCCTACAGAGCGTCCTCGAGGATGTCGATGACAATGCCCGTGGCCTTCTCGATCAGCACCACGTCGCGGCCGATGCGGGCGTAGTCCTGCCCGGGGCGGCGCGGCAACTGGGCGAGCAGGCCGTGCGGAAGCTGCTTCTTGGCGATCCCCGGCGGCAGCGCGCCGCCGCGCGCGACCTTCATCCGGATGCCCGGCGGCAGCGCCGAGACGTTGACCGGACCGTGGCTGCCATACCAGTCGCGGATCAGCGCCTTCTCGGCGGCGGTCAGCACGCCCAGCAGCACCGCCTCGCCGGTGATCTCGCCGTCGTTGCGGCTGCCGCCCCGGCCGGGCGCGTCCGGCTTGCCGGCGTGGGCGGGCTTGCCGGCATGGGCGGGCTTGCCGGCCTTGCCGCTGTTGCCCTGGGCCAGGGCCGGCCCGGCGGCCAGCGGAAGGAGGGCAAGGGGAAAGGCGGCGAGCGCCACGACGGCAAGGCGCGGAAGCGAGAGCCTCATGATCTTCGTCCTTTCTGCCGACCGGTGGACGCGCTGACGGGCGCCCAAACGGGCGCAAATCGCTCCAGCCGGTGGTACGCGGCCGGGCCTCACGGCGTTTCCGCCGCTTTTTCCTCCCGCTGCTTGTCCTCCTCCCGCTGCTTGTCCTCCGGCCGCTGCTTGTCCTCCGGCCGCTGCGCGTCGACCGCGCCGTCGGCGCGCGGATGGGTGCGCTCGTAGACCGCGAGCAGATGGGCGGTGTCGACCGCGGTGTAGCGCTGGGTGGTCGAGAGGCTGGCGTGGCCCAGCAGCTCCTGAATCGCGCGCAGATCGCCGCCGGCGGCCAGCAGGTGGGTGGCGAAGGAGTGACGCAGGGCGTGCGGCGTCGCCGTCTCCGGCAGGTCGAGCAGACCGCGCAGGCGCTGCAGCGCCTGCTGCACCTGGCGCGCCGACAGCGGCTTGCCGCGCTTGGCGCGGAAGAGCGCGCCCTCGGGCGGCAGCGGATGCGGACAGGCGGCGCGGTAGGCGGCGATCGCCTCGACCACCGCGGGCAGCAGCGGCACGATGCGCTCCTTGCCGCCCTTGCCGCGCACGCGCAGCCTGTCCTGCTCGGGCGCCGGCGCCTCGCCGGCGCTCAGCCCCAGGGCCTCGCCGATGCGCAGCCCGGCGCCGTAGAGCAGCAGCAGGATCGCCGTGTCGCGCTGGCCCTGCCAGGGCTCGTCGTAGAGCTCGGCGATCGACTCGACCGCGCCGCGCGCCTCGCTCGCGGTCAGCGCCTTGGGCAGGGTCCGCGGCAGCTTGGGCCCGCGCAGGTTGGTCAGCGCGCTGTTGTCGAGACGGCCGCTGCGCGCGCCCCAGCGGTAGAAGCTGCGCAGGGCCGAGAGCGCGCGCGTCGTCGAGCTGCGCGCCAGGCCGTCCAGGGTGCGCCGCGCCAGCCAGGCCCGGAAGTCGGCCTGGCGCAGGCCGTCCAGGTCCGCCAGGACCGGGCGCCGGCCCAGGTGCCCGGTCAGGAAGGCGAGGAAGTCCAGCAGGTCGCGGTCGTAGGCCGCGCTGGTGTGGACGGAGGCCCGCTTCTCTTCGGCCAGCCAGGCGCGCCAGGCGCTGACCGCGGCCTCCAGCTCCGGCGTGCCGGGAAAGCCGAGCAGCCCGGCGTCCGCGCGCGCGGCCCGGGCCCGGCGGGTCACTCGGGCAGGTCCAGCCATGCCCGCACCAGGTGTTCGACCACCTGGCCGAGGAAGGCGAGCAGCTCGGTGCCCTGCCCCTCCTCGAAATGATGCGGATCGCGGCTGCCCAGCGCGATCAGCGCCGGCGGCGTCGAGGCGGCGATGCGCAGCCGCACCAGCGCGGCCGAGCGCACCAGACCCGAGGTGCCGGGGAAGACCGCGCCGTCGCCCGGCGCATCGCCGATCAGGCGCACCGCCTTGCCGGGGCCCAGCAGCGCGTCGACCAGCCCGGCCTCGACCCGGTAGACCCCGAGCGGGCGCTTGGGCGGGCCGAGATCGACCTCCGAGGGCTCGACGCAGAGCGAGACCACGTCGACGTCCAGCGCCAGGGCCAGGTCCGTGGTCAGCGTCTCGATGAGATGCTCGAAGGAGCGCGCGCCGAGCAGCGCCAGCAGGCCGTGGTGCAGGCGCTGCTGCGCCAGCGCGTTGGCACGCCCGAGCGAGACCAGCGCGTCGCGCGCCGCGGTCATCTCCTGCAGCTCGCGGCGCAGACGCTCGACCATGGCCTGCTGGAAGTCGACCACGCCGTCGCCGGTGGCGCGCACCGGCGGCACCATGGCGTCCAGCAGGTCCGGATGCCGCTTGAGGAAGTCGGGATGGCGGCGCAGGTAGGCCGCCACCTCGCCCTCGGCGAGGGTGCGGCGGCCGGCCTCCGTCAGCCCCTCCGGACTGTCAGGCGCTGCGTCGCGCCGGTTCGCCATGTCCGTCCTCTTCGCTCAGGATGGTCTGGCCGGTCTTGGCCCAGTCGGCCAGGAAGGCCTCCAGCCCCCGGTCGGTCAGGGGATGCTTGTACATCGCGCGCAGCACGCCCGGCGGCAGGGTGGCCACGTCGGCGCCCAGCTTGGCGGCCTCGATGACGTGGTTGGGGCCGCGCACGCTGGCGACCAGCACCTCGGTCTCGATCGCCGGATAGGCGGCGTAGATCTCGACGATCTCGGCGATCAGGTCCATGCCGACGGCGCCGATGTCGTCGAGCCGGCCGACGAAGGGCGACACGAAGGCGGCGCCCGCCTTGGCGGCGAGGATCGCCTGGGCGGCCGAGAAGCAGAGGGTGACGTTGACCTTGGTCCCCTCGTCGCTCAGCGCCTTGCAGGTCTTCAGCCCGTCCGGCGTCAGCGGAACCTTGACGCAGACGTTGCCCGCCAGCCCGGCGAGCTTGCGGCCCTCGACCAGCATGGTCTCGTGGTCGGTCGCGGTGACCTCGGCCGAGACCGGGCCGGGGACGATCTCGCAGATCTCCCGCACCACGTCCAGGAAGGGGCGGCCGGTCTTGGCGACCAGCGAGGGGTTGGTGGTGATGCCGTCGACCAGGCCGGTGGCGGCCAGGTCGCGGATCTCGGCGACGTCGGCGGTGTCGATGAAGAACTTCATGGCGGCGGTCTTTCTCGTCCTCGGTCCAGAGTGCGCCGGCGCTCCGGCGGTCACGCCGGAGCCCGCTGCGGGTGGGGCCAGTTGCGCCGGAGATAGACCCGCCCCGGGGTGTCCGTCCAGAGTGGAGCCCAAACGGCGACCGTCGAGACCGGCCGCAGCGGCGCCGCGCGACGGCGCACCTCCTCAAGACTCCGGGCGAACCCTTAAACTGTATCTCATGGTCCGATCGCGCGCCAACCACAGCCCCCTTGCCGCGGCCTCCGGCGACCTGCTCGACCGGCGCGGCGGCGGCCGCGCCGACTCGGCGGCCGCGCCCGACTCGGGCGCGGCGTCGGGCGGCGACGCGGCCGCCGGGCGGGTGCGCGTGCTGCTGCCGCTGCCGCTGGCCGGGGCCTACACCTACAGCGTGCCGCCGGACCTGGAGCTGGCGCCGGGCGACTACGTGCAGGTGCCGCTCGGCCGGCGCGAGCTGATCGGGCTGGTCTGGGACCCGCCGGCGACGCCGGACCCGGTGCCGGCCGCCAAGCTCAAGCCGGTCGCCCGGCGGCTGGCGCTGCCGCCGCTGCCGGCCGCGCACCGCCGCTTCGTCGACTGGGTCGCCGGCTACACCCTGGCGCCGCCGGGCGCGGTGCTGCGCATGACCCTGTCCTCGCCCGGCGCGCTGGAGCCGCCGCGCCCGGTCAAGCGGGTGCTGCACCCCGGCCGCCCGGCCCCGGCGGAGCTGAGCCTGACGGCGGCGCGCCGCCGCGCCCTGGCGGCGGCCGAGGACGGCTTCGCGCGCAGCCAGGCCGAGCTGGCGCGCGCGGCCGGCGTCGGCGTGGGCGTGATCAAGGGCCTGATCGCGGCCGGCGCCCTGGAGGAGGTGGCGGTGACGCCGCGCCTGCCGGTCGGCGATCCCGACCCGGCGCATCCCGGCCCGACCCTCTCGGCCGCCCAGGCCGAGGCGGCGGCGGCGCTGCGCGCGCGGCTGGACGCCGGCTTCTCCGTCACCCTGCTGGACGGGGTGACCGGCTCGGGCAAGACCGAGGTCTACTTCGAGGCGGTGGCCGCCGCCCTGGCCGCCGGCCGCCAGGTGCTGGTGCTGCTGCCGGAGATCGCGCTCTCGGCGCAGTGGCTGGAGCGCTTCGCCCGCCGCTTCGGCACGCCGCCGGTGCAGTGGCACAGCGACCTCAAGAGCCGCGAGCGGCGGCTGGCCTGGCGAGCGGTCGCCGAGGGGCGCGCGCGGGTGGTGGTCGGCGCCCGCTCGGCCCTGTTCCTGCCCTATCGCGAGCTGGGGCTGATCGTGGTCGACGAGGAGCACGAGGCCGCCTTCAAGCAGGAGGACGGAGTGATCTACCACGCCCGCGACATGGCGGTGGTGCGCGCCCGCCACGGCGGCCTGCCCATCGTGCTGGCCTCGGCCACGCCGTCGCTGGAGTCGGTGGTCAACGTGCAGGCCGGCAAGTACGGCGAGCTGCGCCTGCCCGACCGCCACGGCGGCGCCCAGATGCCCACCGTCGAGCTGGTCGACCTGCGCCGCCAGCCGCCGCGGCGCGATCCCGGGATCGGCGCCTCCTGGCTGTCGCCGCCGCTGCTGGCGGCGCTGGAGCAGACCCTGGCGGAGGGTGCCCAGGCGCTGCTCTACCTGAACCGCCGGGGCTATGCGCCGCTGACCCTCTGCCGCGCCTGCGGCCACCGCTTCGAGTGCCCGGACTGCTCGGCCTGGCTGGTCGAGCACCGCTTCCTCGGCCGGCTGGTCTGCCACCACTGCGGCTTCGGCATGCGCGTGCCCGCGCGCTGCCCCGCCTGCGGCGAGGCCGACGCGCTGACGCCCATCGGCCCGGGCGTCGAGCGCCTGGCCGAGGAAGTGGCGGCGCGCTTCCCGCAGGCGCGCTGCGCGCTCATGTCCTCCGACAACATCGACGGGCCGGCCGCCGCGAGCGAGCTGATCCGCCAGATCCAGGCGCACGAGCTGGACATCGTGATCGGCACCCAGCTCGCCGCCAAGGGCCACCACTTCCCGCTGCTCACCCTGGTCGGGGTGATCGACGCCGACCTCGGCCTGAAGGGCGGCGACCTGCGCGCCGGCGAGCGCACCTACCACCTGCTGCACCAGGTCTCCGGCCGCGCCGGCCGGGCCGAGCGCGCCGGCCGGGTGCTGATCCAGACCTACGAGCCGGACCACCCGGTGATGCAGGCCCTGGCCGGCGGCCACCGCGACCGCTTCCTGGAACTGGAAATCGACCAGCGCCGCGCCGGCGGCTGGCCGCCCTTCGGCCGCCTGGCCGCGCTGATCCTCTCGGCCCCCGATCCGGACCAGGCCGACCAGGCCGCCCGCGTGCTGGCCCGCGCGGCGCCGGAGGTGGCCGGCCTGCGGGTGCTGGGGCCGGCCGAGGCGCCGCTGGCGGTGCTGCGCGGCCGCCACCGCCGCCGCTTCCTGGTCAAGGCCCGGCGCGACCTGCCGCTGCAGCAGATCCTGCGCGGCTGGCTGGCCGCCGTGGCGCTGCCCAGCGCGGTGCGCCTGGCCGTCGACATCGACCCCTACAGCTTCTGGTAGCCGCGCCGCGGCCGGGCGGCCGGCCCGCCGCGCAAGCCCCTTGCAATTCAACGCTCTATCTCTGTATTGCCGGCCGCCGGACGCTCCTGCGGTCCGGCGGCGCGGAGCCGCCGGTTGCGCTGCAAAAAGCGCGCCCGACTCGGCTTGCACGCTCCAGAGGCCTGTGATACCTACCCCACGCTTTCGCCGCGGGCCCGTCCCGCGCGATGGGAGTGCACGTCTCGCGCAGCGCGGACCGGTCACAGCCTCCGGCAGGACAAGCAGAGGTCGGCGCGCGCGGTTTTCGAAGACCGGCTCGGCGCGCCCGCGCGCCGCGGAGCTTCGAACTCCATCGGTGTTGTTTCTTGGGGAGCCGACGGGCTTGGCAGGCACAGACGAAACCGTAGGCGGCCTGGCGGGGCGTTATGCCCTCGCCCTCTACGAACTGGCCGACCAGAAGAAGCAGCTCGACGCCGTCGCCGACGATCTGACCGGCCTGCGCGAGCTGATCTCCGACAGCGACGATCTGCGCAACCTGATCCGCAGCCCGGTCTACGGGCGCGCCGACCAGGCCAAGGCGATCGCCGCGATCCTCGACAAGGCCGGGGCCGGGGAGCTGGTGCGCCGCTTCGTCGGCGTGGTCGCCGAGAACCGGCGGCTCTTCGCCCTGCCCCGCATGATCGACGCCTTCATCGCCGAGCTGCGCCGGCGCCGCGGCGAGGTCACCGCCAAGGTGATCTCCGCCCAGGCGCTGTCCGACGCGCAGCAGGCCGAACTTGCCGAGACCCTGCAGAAGAAGGTCGGCGGCAAGGTACAGATCGACACCCAGGTCGACCCCTCACTGCTCGGCGGGCTGATCGTCCAGGTCGGCAGCCGCATGGTCGACGGGTCCCTGAAAAGCAAGCTCGAACGGCTTAAGTTCGCCATGAAAGGGGTTGGATGATGGACATCCGGGCCGCGGAAATCTCCTCGATCCTCAAGCAGCAGATCGAGAACTTCGGCGCCGAGGCCGATGTCGCCGAGATCGGCACGGTTCTCTCGGTCGGTGACGGCGTGGCGCGCGTCTATGGTCTGGACAACGTCCAGGCCGGCGAGCTCGTCGAGTTCCCCGGCGGGGTCAAGGGCATGGCCCTGAACCTGGAGCACGACAACGTCGGCGTGGTGCTGTTCGGCGACGACCGCGGCATCAACGAGGGCGACACGGTCAAGCGCACCGGCGCCATCGTCGACGTGCCGGTGGGCAAGGGTCTGCTGGGCCGCGTGGTCGACGCGCTGGGCAACCCGATCGACGGCAAGGGCCCGCTCGAGGACGTCGAGCGCCACCGCGTCGAGGTCAAGGCGCCGGGCATCATCCCGCGTAAGTCGGTGCACGAGCCGATGCAGACCGGCCTGAAGGCGATCGACGCGCTGATCCCGATCGGCCGCGGCCAGCGCGAGCTGATCATCGGCGACCGCCAGACCGGCAAGACCGCGATCGCGCTCGACGCCTTCATCAACCAGAAGAGCGTCAACGCAGCCGACGACCCCAAGACGAAGCTGCACTGCATCTACGTCGCCGTCGGCCAGAAGCGCTCGTCGGTCGCCAAGTTCGTCAAGCTGCTGGAGGACAACGGCGCGCTGGAGTACTCCATCGTCGTCGCCGCCACCGCCTCCGACCCCGCCCCGCTGCAGTTCCTGGCGCCCTACGCCGGCTGCGCCATGGGCGAGTACTTCCGCGACAACGGCATGCACGCGGTGATCTGCTACGACGACCTCTCCAAGCAGGCCGTCGCCTATCGCCAGATGTCGCTGCTGCTGCGCCGGCCGCCGGGCCGCGAGGCCTTCCCCGGCGACGTCTTCTACCTGCACTCCCGTCTGCTGGAGCGCGCGGCGAAGATGAACGACGACAACGGCGCCGGTTCGCTGACCGCGCTGCCGGTGATCGAGACCCAGGGCGGCGACGTCTCCGCGTTCATTCCGACCAACGTGATCTCGATCACCGACGGTCAGATCTTCCTGGAGACCAACCTCTTCTATAAGGGCATCCGCCCGGCGCTGAACGTCGGCATCTCGGTCAGCCGCGTCGGCTCGGCCGCGCAGATCAAGGCGATGAAGAAGGTCGCGGGCACCATGAAGCTGGAGCTGGCGCAGTTCCGCGAGATGGAAGCCTTCGCCCAGTTCGCCTCCGACCTCGACGCCGCGACCCAGCGCCTGCTGCAGCGCGGCCAGCGCCTGACCCAGCTTCTCAAGCAGCCGCAGTACAAGCCGCTGCCGGTCGAGGAGCAGGTCTGCGCGATCTACGCCGGCACCCGCGGCTACCTGGACAAGGTGGCGGTGAACAAGGTCGGCGACTTCGAGCAGCGCATGCTCGCCGAGCTGCGCGAGACTCAGCAGGACCTGCTGGAAGGCATCCGCACCCAGAAGGATCTGACCGAGGAGCTCGAGGGCAAGCTGAAGTCCTTCCTCGAGGGCTTCGCCAAGACCTACACGGCCGATTGAGCGGGGTTCCCGCGCTCGCCAAGCAGAGACTTCCGGTAGCGGATTAGGACGAAGCGGACCCGATGGCCAGCCTCAAGGACCTGCGCAACCGCATCTCGAGCGTCAAGTCGACGCAGAAGATCACCTCGGCCATGAAGATGGTCGCGGCGGCCAAGCTCCGCCGCGCCCAGGAGCAGGCCGAGGCGGCGCGCCCCTATGCCGAGCGCATGGGCCGCATGCTCGGCTCGGTCGCCGCCAGCGTGGTGGCGGGCCAGGGCCCGAAGCTGCTGGTCGGCAGCGGCAGCGACCAGGTTCACCTGGTCGTGGTCGCCACCGCCGACCGCGGCCTGTGCGGCGGCTTCAACTCCTCGATCGTGCGCGACGCCAAGCGGCTGATCGACGGCCTCAAGGCGGACGGCAAGGAGGTCAAGATCCTCTGCGTCGGCCGCAAGGGCCGCGACCAGCTCCGCCGCACCCACGGCAACCTGATCGTCGAGACGATCGAGGACGTCAACAAGCCCTACCCGAGCTTCGACAAGGCCGACGCGATCGCCGAGAAGATCCGCCGCATGTTCGATGCCGGCGAGTTCGACGTCTGCACGCTGCTCTTCGCGCGCTTCAAGTCGGCGATCACCCAGATCGTCACGCGCCAGCAGCTCATCCCCTTCGCCGCCGCCGAGCTGGCCGAGGACGAGGCCGAGGCCGAGGCGGCGCTGCCCGAGGGGGCGGTCTACGACTACGAGCCGAGCGAGGAGGCGATCCTCGACGAGCTGCTGCCGCGCAACCTTTCGGTCCAGATCTACCGCGCCCTGCTGGAGAACAACGCCAGCGAACAGGGCGCGCGAATGACCGCGATGGACAACGCGACCCGCAACGCCGGCGAAATGATCAACCGCCTGACCCTGCAGTACAACCGTACCCGCCAGGCGGCGATCACCACGGAGCTGATCGAGATCATCTCCGCCAAGGAGGCGATGTAACGCGCGCCCGCCCCGCCCTGTGCGGGGCGACGGCGCAAGACAGATACGGTAACGCGCGCCCGGGGCTCAGGCCGCCGGCGCCGAGACGGCGAGAAGCCAGGGAGTAGAGGTCCGATGGCCAAGAATCTGGTGGGCAAGATCACCCAGGTGATGGGGCCCGTCGTGGACGTGCAGTTCGAAGGCGATCTGCCGCCGATCATGAACGCGCTGGAGTGCGACAACAACGGCGTGCGTCTGGTGCTCGAGGTCGCCCAGCACCTGGGCGAGAACGAGGTCCGCACCATCGCCATGGACGGCACCGACGGCCTGGTGCGCGGCCACGAGGTGAAGGACACCGGCAACCCGATCGAGATGCCGGTGGGCAAGGAGACGCTGGGCCGCATCCTCAACGTGATCGGCGAGCCGATCGACGAACGCGGCCCGGTAAAGACCAAGCAGCGTCTGCCGATCCACCGCTCGGCGCCGGAGTTCGAGGAGCAGTCGACCGAGGCCGAAATCCTGGTCACCGGCATCAAGGTCGTCGATTTGCTGGCGCCCTACGCGCGTGGCGGCAAGATCGGCCTGTTCGGCGGCGCCGGCGTGGGCAAGACGGTGCTGATTCAGGAGCTGATCAACAACATCGCCAAGACCCACGGCGGCTACTCGGTCTTCGCCGGCGTCGGCGAGCGCACCCGTGAGGGCAACGACCTCTATCACGAGATGCAGGACGCCGGGGTGATCGACCTGGAGGGGGAAAACTCCAAGGTGGCGCTGGTCTACGGCCAGATGAACGAGCCGCCGGGCGCGCGCGCCCGCGTCGCCCTGTCCGGCCTAACCCTGGCGGAGTACTTCCGCGACGAGGAAGGCCAGGACGTGCTGTTCTTCGTCGACAACATCTTCCGCTTCACCCAGGCCGGCTCCGAGGTCTCGGCGCTGCTGGGCCGCATTCCCTCGGCGGTGGGCTACCAGCCGACGCTGGCCACCGACATGGGGGCGCTGCAGGAGCGGATCACCACGACCACCAAGGGCTCGATCACCTCGGTGCAGGCGATCTACGTGCCGGCGGACGACCTGACCGACCCGGCGCCGGCGACCTCCTTCGCCCACCTGGACGCCACCACCGTGCTGAGCCGCTCAATCGCCGAGCTGGGCATCTACCCCGCCGTGGACCCGCTGGACTCCACCAGCCGGATCCTGGAGCCGGGCGTGGTCGGCGAGGAGCACTACAACGTCGCCCGCCGCGTGCAGGAGACCCTGCAGGGCTACAAGTCGCTGCAGGACATCATCGCGATCCTGGGCATGGACGAGCTGTCGGAAGAGGACAAGCTGACCGTCGCCCGCGCCCGCAAGATCCAGCGCTTCCTGTCGCAGCCCTTCGACGTGGCCGAGGTCTTCACCGGCTCCCCGGGCGTGCAGGTCAAGCTCGAGGACACCATCAAGGGCTTCAAGGGGCTGGTGGAAGGCGAGTACGACCACCTGCCGGAGGCCGCCTTCTACATGGTCGGCACCATCGAGGAAGCCGTGGAGAAGGCGAAGAAGCTGGCCGCCGAGGCGGCCTGAGGCTTCGGGCTTCGAAGCACCCGGAAACGACGGTTAGGGAGCGCGCCTCATGGCGGCCGAGCAGGTGGAATTCGAGCTGGTCTCTCCGGAAAAGCTGCTGCTGTCGGAGAAGGTCGAGATGGTGGTGGTGCCCGGCGCCGAGGGCGACTTCGGCGTCCTGCCCCGCCACGCCCCGCTGATCTCCTCGCTGCGCACCGGCGTGATCGCGGTCTACCGCCAGAATCGCCGCGAGGTCAGCGAGAAGATCTTCGTCGACGGCGGCTTCGCCGAGGTGACGCCCGAGCGCTGCACCGTGCTGGCCGAGCAGGCCGTGCCGGTCGGCGACATCGACCGGGCAGCCACCGAGCAGGAGCTGAAGAACGCCCGCGAGGACCTGGCCGACGCCAAGTCCGCGGCCGAGCGCCAGGCGGCCGAGCGCCGCGTCGCCCGCCTCCAGGGCATGATCCAGGCGGCGTCCGCCGCCTGATCCTGCGCCGGGCCCGGCCCGGCCGGCCGCGGGAATGTGACAAGGAACCGGCGGGGTTGGACAGACCCCGCCGGTTTCGCTTTCGACGGGCCGGCGCCGCGTCTGCGCCGCCGTCCGCCTTCTTTTTGATTCACGCCGGTACGGACGCTGCCGGCATCCACCATCTTGCAGCGCGGGCCGTGCGTACCAAAATGAGACCGGCGCGGCAGCCTTCGCACCGGAACGGTTGTCGACGCCAAACGTTCGCCAGACTCAGCAACGCGGCTCCGTCGGGACGGGACGCGCCCGGTACGGGGCCGTGCCGGGCCAAGGTCGCTGAAGCATAGGGCACGAGGGGACATGTCTGCCAAGCATTGGACGCTGGACGATTTGCCGTGGGACAGCTTCGACCCCAGCAAGGTCGACGCCGACACGCTGAAGGTCGTCAAGGCCGCCAGCCTGGTCGAGTACAACGGCGGCGACTACGCCACCTATCTCTGCAACGTCTTTCCGGACGACGAGAAGTTCTGCGCCGAGGCGCAGCGCTGGGCGCGGGAAGAGGTGCAGCACGGCGAGGCCCTGGGCCAGTGGGCGCAGCGTGCCGACCCGAACTTCGACTTCGAGGCCTCCTTCCAGCGCTTCCTCGACGGCTTCCGCCTGCCGCTCGACGCCACCCAGTCGGTGCGCGGCTCGCGCTCCGGCGAGTTGGTCGCGCGCTGCATCGTCGAGGTGGGGACCTCCAGCTTCTACGCCTCCATCGGCGACACGACCGACGAGCCGGTGCTGAAGGAGATCTGCAAGAAGATCGCGGCCGACGAGCTGCGCCACTACAAGCTCTTCTACTCCTTCCTGCGCCGCTATCTCGAAGCCGAGAACATCGGCAAGTCGCGGCGCCTGATGATCGCGCTGGGCCGCATGCGCGAGACCGAGGACGACGAGCTGGCCTGCGCCTACTGGGCCGCCAACTCCGACGCCGGTGAGCCCTACGATCACCGCAAGTGGTGCGACGCCTACATGGGCCGCGCCTACGGCTACTACCGCCTGCCGCGCGTCGAGCGGGCCACCGCCATGACCTGGAAGGCCGCCGGCCTCAACCCCCAAGGCCGCAGCGTCTCCTGGTTCGCCAACCTGGCCTACCGGATCATGCAGTACCGCCGCCGCCGCCTGGAGCAGAACGGCGCCCTGGCGGCGTAACCTGCCGCGCCGCCGCGCGCCGACGAGCGCCTGACCCGGAGGGAGTCTTTCGCGGCCGGCAGCCGCGCAGACGCGAGTCCGTAAGGTTGTCGCCTCAAGGACAGCCTGCACGGGCCTGACAGGGCGCTGAGCGGCCGCGGCGGTGCGCTCGGGTGCCCCCCCGCTCGGCGGGAGCGAGCGCCGCCTGACAGGCCCTCAGCGGGCCAGGTGGCCGAACTCGGCGACCAGGCGCTCATAGAGCGCGCGCTTGAAGGGCACGATGCCGGCCGGCAGGGCGCGAAGATCGGTCCAGGCCCAGCAGCGGAACTCGGCCTGCGGACCGAAGATGTCGATCTCGGCGTCGGAGCCGAGGAAGGCCAGGGCGTACCACTTCTGCTTCTGGCCGCGGTAGCGGCCCTTCCAGACCTTCGGCACCAGCTCCCGCGGCAGGTCGTAGCTCAGCCAGTCTGGCGTCTCGGCCAGGATGCGCGCATTGGCCGTGCCGATCTCCTCCTTCAGCTCGCGGAAGACCGCCGCGCGCGGCGTCTCGCCCGCGTCGATCCCGCCCTGGGAAAGCTGCCAGGCCGGCTGCGCCGTGTCGGCGCGCTGGGCGGCGAAGACCTTGCCCTCGGCGTTGAACAGCACGGCGCCGACACCCAGGCGGAAGGGCAGCCGCGCCACCTGCTCGGCGGTCGGCAGGGCCGCGCCCGGCCCTGGCGCCGTTGGCCGGGGCGGCCGCGCCCCGGCGGCCTCGGCCTCCGGCTGCCCGCGCACCGGGCGCTCGCTCCCAGACCGCCCGCTCACTCGGCCTCTCCGCCGCGCTCGGCCGGCGCCGAGCGGCCCTCCGGTTGCAGCTCGACCTGCCGGGGCAGCGGCTGGCTGTCGGCCACCGCCGTGATCGGCGCCAGCGCCAGCCCCTTGCCGGGCAGGGTCTGCACCCAGGCGGCCAGGCGCTCCAGGGTGGTCGGATTGGGCCGCCCCAGCGCCACCGCCGTGCCCCGCTCGCGCGCGATCCGCTCGACCTGCGCCAGCCCGGCCTCGACCGCCGGCGTGGCCGCCATGCGGGCGTCCAGGCTGCGGTCGTTGACCGCCACCGGCAGGCCCAGCGCGGCCGCCTGCAGCGCGGCGTGCGGCCGGTCCAGCGGCCGGTTGTCGAGATAAAGCAGCCCCTGCCGGCCGAGCGCGCGCAGCACCGGCTCCAGCGCCTCGTCGTGGATCACGAAGCGCGAGCCCAGCGCCCCGACCACGCCGACATAGCCCCGCCCCCGGGTCAGGACGAGGTCCAGGCGGTCGAGGTTGACCCGCGCGCCCACCCCGGTGCGCAGCGCCAGGCTGCCGGGATCGTCGCGCGTGGCCGGCTCCATCGGCAGGTCCAGCAGCACCTCGTGGCCGAAGGCGCGGGCCGTGCGCATGAACTGCTCGACCTGCTTGCCGTAGGGCGAGAAGGACAGGGAGATCTCCGGCGGCAGCTCCTCGATGGCCTGCAGGGTGCGCGGGCCGTTGAGCCCGAGATCGGTGATCACCACCGCGATCAACGGCCGATCGGCCGGCGGCGTGAAGGGCATGGCGAAGCGTTTCCAGGCCGGCATCGCGGGCGGCGTCGGCGCCGCGGGTGGGCTGGCGTCCGGCTCCGGCGGCAGGGCCGCCGTCTGGGGAGTCCCGGCGGCGCCGCCCGCCGGCTCTGCCACCGCGGCGGCCGGGGCCGCGCCGCCGGCGTCCGTCGGCGTCTCCGGCTCGGGCAGCGGCACCGAGTCGAAAGGGGCCGCTTGCGGCGCGTCCAGCTCCAGCTCGCCCGCGCCCGGCGGCGACCCTGCGGCCGCCGACTCCGCCGGCCCCGGTCGGTCGGGCCCCTCGGCCGGGCCCCGGTCCGTGCCCGCCGCGGGGGCCTCCTCGGAGGCGTCCTCGGGGGCGTCGTCCGAGGCGTCGTCGGAGGCGTCGTCGGAGGCCGCGTCGGGCCCCGCGTCGGACCCCGCGCCCTGGCCGGGCACCACCGAGCGTTCGGCCACTTCGACCGGCGCCTGCGGCGGCGGCGGCGCGCCGGTCAGGGCAGCGATCTGCCGCTCCGCCGTCGTCGCGATCTCCGGCCAGAAGACATAGCCGCCGCCGGCCAGCAGCAGGCCGATCAGCAGCAACCAGGCGGCCAGCAGCAGGCGGCCGGCCGGGCTGCGCCGCCGGCGGCGCGGCGGGGCGGCGCTGCCGATGGGGCCGTCGCCGGCGGGACCGATCATCCGATCGGTCCCGCCTGGGCCGGCCTTGTCGTCCGTCTTGCTGCGGCGCGGCACGTCTGACCTGCGAGCCTCGCTCCGCTCAGTTGACGCTGCGCTGGCTGAACAGCGTCAGGCCGCGCAGCAGGTCGAGGGCGCGGGCGAGCTGGTAGTCGACCAGCGCCTCGTCCTGGGGCTCCTCGGCCGCGCCCTCGGCGTCCGGCGCCTCGCCCTCGAGCGGCGCCTCCTCGGCCTCCAGGCGGCCGCGCAGGTCCGCCTCGCTGCGCCGCTCCGGCCCCTCGATGGCCTCCAGACGGGCCCGCTCGACGATGATGTCCGGGTCGATGCCCTTGGCCTGGATGGAGCGGCCGCTGGGGGTGTAGTAGCGCGCCGTGGTCAGCCGCATGGCGCCGGCGCTGCCCAGGGGCATGACCGTCTGGACCGAGCCCTTGCCGAAGGACTTGGTGCCCATGACGATGGCGCGCCGGTGATCCTGCAGCGCGCCGGCCACGATCTCCGAGGCGGAGGCGGAGCCGCCGTTGATCAACACCACCATGGGCAGGCCCTCGAGCAGGTCGCCGGCGCGCGCGTTGTAGCGGCTCGAGTCCTCCTCGTAGCGGCCGCGGGTGGAGACGATCTCGCCGCGCTCCAAGAAGGCGTCGGAGACCGACACCGCCTGGTCGAGCAGGCCGCCGGGGTTGTTGCGCAGGTCGAGCACGATGCCGCCGAAGGCGTCGCCCAGCTCCTCCTTGAAGCCGGCGACCGCCTCCTCCACGCCGGGCATGGTCTGCTCGTTGAAGGCGGTGACCCGCAGGTAGCCGATGTCGCCCTCGACGCGCGAGCGCACCGACTGCACGGTGATGATGTCGCGCTCGATGGTGACGTCGAAGGGCTCCTCGTCGCCGCGGCGCACGGTGACCGAGATCGAGGTGCCGACGGGCCCGCGCATCAGGTCCACCGCCTCGGAGAGGTCGAGGCCGACGATCGGCTCGCCGTCGATGTGGGTGATCAGGTCGCCGGCCTCGATCCCGGCGCGGAAGGCCGGGGTGTCGTCGATCGGCGAGACCACCTTGACCACGCCGTTCTCCATGGTGACCTCGATGCCCAGCCCGCCGAACTCGCCGCGGGTCTGCACCTGCATGTCCTTGAAGCTGTCGGCGTCGAGGTAGCTGGAGTGCGGGTCCAGATCGCTGAGCATGCCCTGAATCGCCGCCTCGATGAGCTGCTCGTCGCCGACCTCCTCGACGTATTCGGCGCGCACGCGCTCGAAGACGTCGGCGAAGACCTTGAGCTGCCGGAAGATTTCCTCGTCGCTCTCCTGGGCCTGGGCGCCCGCCGGCAGCAGGACCACGGCACAGATGGCGGCCGCGACCGCCGTTTTCGCAAAGCGCATCAGCCTCTCGCTTTCTCTTCGTCCATCGCCAACCAGGGTAGGGGGTCGATCGGCTGGCTGTCGCGCCGCAGCTCGTAGTAGAGGCGTGGCGCCCCCCTGCCCGCCGCGCTGCCGCCGTCCGTGTTGCCGCCGTCCGTGTCGCCGCCCAGGCCGCCGCCCCGCTGGCCCATCACCCCGACGGGCTCGCCCGCCAGAACCCACTGACCCACGACGGCGTCGATCCGCTCGAGTCCCGACAGCAGGCTATGGTATCGCCCGTCGTGTTCGATGATCAACAACAGCCCATAGCGCCGAAACCGCCCCGCGAAGGCCACCTGTCCGTCGTAGGGCGCGACCACCTGCGCCCCCGGTCTGGTTTCCATATAGATCCCGCGGGCGCGTCCGTCGATGTCGCCGCTGGGCCTTTCGCCGAAGCCCACCGCCAGGCTGCCGGCCACCGGCAGGCGCAGGCTGTCGCGCACGCTGGGGAAGGGCCGCACGCTGCCGGGCTTGGCCAGGGGCGCGGCCGGCAGGCTGGCGACCTGGGGCCGGCCGGCACTGCCGCCCGGCCGCGCCTCGCGCGCCAGCGCCACGTCGGGCGCCGGCTCGGCCCGCAACTCCTCGTCCAGGGCCTGGTGTTCGCGGCGCAGCGCCTCCGCCCGCTGCAGCGCGGCCAGCGCCGCCTCCGCCTCGCGCCGGCGCCGCGCCTCGGCCTCTTCGGCGAGCCGCTGCAACAGCTCCTGCAGGGTCTCGGCCTCCGCCGCCAGGCGCTCGACCCGGCGCGCGGCGGCGGCGCGCTCGGCCAGAGCCTCTTGCTGCAACGCGATCTTGCGTTCGGCCAGACCTTCCAGCCGGGCCTGCTCGTCGCTCAACGCCTGGCGCGTGGCGGCCAGGGCATCGCGCTCCGAGGCCGTCGCCTCGGTCAGCGCCGCAAGCCGGGTCACGGCCGCGCGCACCTCCTGCGCGCGGCGCTCCAGCTCCGGCACGGTGGTCGAGAGCAGCAGCGCCGACCGGGCGGTCTCCAGCGCCCCGCCGGGCGAGGTCAGCAGCGTCTCGGGCGGCTGCAGGGCAATGCGCTGCAGGGCGCCCAGGGTGACCGAAAGCTGGGTGCGCCGCTCCGCCAGACGGGCGCGCTGGCGCAGCTCGGCGGCACGCCGGAAGCCGACGGCGATCTCGGCCGTCGAGAGGCGGCGCTCCAGCGCCTGGGCCCTGGCCGCGGCGGCGATGGACTCCTGGCGCAGCGCCTCGGCTTCGGCGCGCAGGCTGCGGGCGCGCGCCTGGGCGGCACTCTCCGCCGCCTCGCCGGCCTCGATCTCGCGCTGCAGCTCCTCCAGTCGCTCGGACGGCGGCGCCTCGTCGGCGGCCGCCGGGCCAGACGCCACCAGTCCGGCGGCAAGCGCGGCGACCAGCGCGCGCGCCAGCAGGGCGGGGGCGGAAACGGGCAGCAGACGCGCCATGGCGTCCAGACTGCCGCGCCGATGCGACGGAAATGCGGCAGGTGGCGGGACGCGGCGCATCGGCTCAGGCCCGGTGATAGGGGTGGCCGGTCAGGATCGTCTCGGCGCGGTAGAGCTGTTCGGCGAGCAGGGCGCGCACCAGCAGGTGCGGCCAGGTCATCGCCCCGAAGGACAGCACCAGGTCCGCCTCGGCCCGCAGCTCGGGATGCAGCCCCTCGGCGCCGCCGATCCAGAAGCCGAGCGCCGGCCGCCCCTCCTCGCACCAGGCGCCGAGGCGGCGGGCGAAGGCCGCGCTGTCGAGGGTCTTGCCGCGCTCGTCCAGGGCGATGCGCACGGCGCCGCGCGGCAGGGCGGCGCGCAGCAGCTCGGCCTCGCGCGCCATCATCTCGGCGGGGGGCAGGGGGCGGCGCTCCTCCACCTCGCGCAGCTCGAGCGGCCCCAGCGGTCCGCGGCCGAGGCGGCCGGCGTAGTCCGCATAGAGCTCGCGCACAGGCCCCGGCTTCAGGCGGCCGACGGCCGCCAGCACTGATCGCATTCCCTACCTCGCTCCGGCCGCGAGAACGCCTTGCGACCCTCCGGGTGCGCTTCGGCGAGTCTGCGGAAGCCGGCCCGGACGATCACGACCGGCAGCCCCACCATAGGGGTCCACACGGTCGCGCACCGCCCTAGGGCGGTTTCCGATCGAGTGGAACCACGACGTGGGTCTGCCGATCGGCCCAAAACCGCCCTAAACCATAGTGTTAGAGTGATGCTGTCCGACCTGGCGAATCGCAAATGCGATTCGATCAGGTCGGGCATCGCTCTAGAGTGATCTGCGACCGTTTGGACGCGCGTCAGCGCGTCCGGCGGTCGCGAAAAATCACTCCAACCCTTTGGTGTAGAGCAGGTTTCTTGTGATCGGCGGACCCACGCTGTGGGTCCAAACGATCACAATCTGCTCTCGCGCGCGGTGGGCGCCGGATTCACGCGTTGACCGCACGCGCCCCGCGCTCCTCGCCGGCCGGCGGCGTCATCCACATCTTCTCGAGATTGTAGAATTCGCGGACCTCGGGCCGGAAGAGATGCACGACCACGTCCAAGGCGTCGACCACGACCCAATCGCCGCTGCGCTGCCCCTCCATCGCGACCGGGCCGTAGCCGGCCGCCTTCAGCCGCTGCTGCAGCTTTTCGGCCAGGGAGACCACCTGGCGGCTCGAGCGGCCGCTGGCGATCACCATGTAGTCGGCAATGGAGGATCTGCCGGCGAGATCGATGACGACGATGTCTTCCGCCTTGTCGTCGTCGAGCGAGGATTGAACGAGTTCGACCAGGTGTCGGCTGTCGCCGGGATGGGCGGCCGCGCCGGCGGCTGGCCCGTCCGTGACGCTCTGCGTCGCGCTGCGGTCGAGTATGGCTTCCACCCTCACCTTCTCGGGGCGGCCGGCTCCGTCCGGCGGCCGCCCGGCGGCCCGCTTTCGTCCCTCCCGCCGTCGGCGACGGCATCCGGGAGGCCTGACGGCGCGCGGGCCCTCAACGCCGTGGCCGAGAGCGCAGACCTGGGAATATGCAGGAAAGTCCAAGCCGGCGGCGGCGCCGATGCCAGCCTTCCGGCCTTGCGTTCCGGAATGCGGGCGCGGGCGAACCGCCGCGCGGCCTTCCCGGCCACTGGGGTGAAAGAATAGGAGGGGCGGTCGAGGACCGCAACGCCGACCGTGTGAAAAATTTCTTGCCAGGCCGTCCAGCGGTGGATCTGGCCCAGGTTGTCGGCGCCCATCAGCCAGACGAAGTGGACGCCCGCAAACCAGTGCCGCAGCGCGCGCAGCGTCTCGGCCGTCAGCGCGGTGGGCAGCCGCCGCTCCAGTGCGGTGACCCGCAGGCGGGGATGGGCCGCCACCGCCCGCGCGCGCGCCAGGCGATCGGCCAGACGCCCCATGCCGGCGACCGGCTTGAGCGGGTTCTGCGGGCTGACCAGCCACCAGACCTCGTCCAGGCCCAGCCGCTTGAGCGCCTGCAGGCAGACCTGGCGGTGGCCGTCGTGGGCCGGATTGAACGAGCCGCCGAGCAGGCCGATGCGCTGTCCGGCCGCCGGCAGCCGGCCGCCCAGCTCGGCGGCCAAACAGCGGCGCGTGACGAAGGGAGGCGGCCGCAGCCGGGGTGACGCCATGGACGATCCAGCGGACAGGCTCGGGCTCGGCCCTAGGGCCGCACCTGGCCCTGGCCGCGCACCCGGTACTTGTAGATCGTCAGCTCGTTGGCGCCGACCGGCCCGCGGGCGTGCAGCCGCCCGGTGGAGATGCCGATCTCGGCGCCCATGCCGAACTCGCCGCCGTCGGCGTACTGGGTCGAGGCGTTGTGCATGACGATGGCGGAGTCGACCCGGTTGAGGAAGGTCTCGGCCGCCGCCGCGTCGTCGGTGACGATGGCGTCGGTGTGGTGCGAACCGTGGCGCGCGATGTGGTCGATCGCCTCCTCCAGGCCCGCGACCGTCTTGATCGCCAGGACCGGCCCCAGGAACTCCGTGTCCCAATCGGCCTCGCTGGCCGCCGCCACCGCGCGGGTCAGGCGCTGCACCACCGCGTCGCCGCGCAGCTCGCAGCCGCGCTGCAGCAGGTCCTCCAGGATCGGCGGCAGCAGCGTCTCGGCGACGCTGCGGTCGACCAGCAGGGTCTCGGTGGCCCCGCAGATCGCCGTGCGCCGCATCTTGGCGTTGACCGCGATCGCCTTGGCCATCTCCGGATCGGCGGCGGCATGGAGGTAGGTGTGGCAGTTGCCGTCCAGGTGCGCCAGGACCGGCACGCTGGCCTCCTGCATGACGCGCTCGATCAGGCCGCGCCCGCCGCGCGGGATGATCAGGTCGAGATGCTCATGCATGCGCAGCAGGTGGCCGACCGCGGCGCGGTCGGTGACCGGCGGGCGCTGCAGGCAGGTCTCGGGCAGCCCGACGGCCGCCAGCCCCTTGTGCAGCGCGTCCAGGATCGCGCCGGAGGAGTGGAAGGACTCCGAGCCGCCGCGCAGGATCGCGGCGTTGCCCGCCTTGAGGCAGAGCGCGCCGGCATCGGCGGTGACGTTGGGGCGGCTCTCGTAGACGATGCCGATCACCCCCAGCGGCACCGAGACGCGCTCGATGCGCAGGCCGTTCGGCCGCTCCCAGGCAGCCAGCACGCGGCCCAGCGGGTCCGGCTGGGCGGCGATCTCCTCGACCCCCTTGGCCATGGCCGCGACGCGCGCCTCGCTCAGCTCCAAGCGGTCGAGCAGCGACGGGGCCAGGCCGCGCGCGCGCGCCGCCTCCAGGTCGCGCGCGTTGGCCGCCAGGATCGCCGGCGCCTCGGCGCGCAGGGCCGCGGCGGCGGCGCGCAGCGCGGCGTCGCGGGTCTCGGCCGGGGTGACGGCCAGCACGCCGGCGGCCTGTTTGGCGGCGGCGCCGATGGCCAGCATGCGGGCCTTCAGCTCCTCTCCCGCCTCGCTTCGCCGATCAGCGGCCTGCTGGTCAGCGGCCTGCTGGTCAGCGGCCTGCGGCTCCGGGCCTTGCGGCCCCGGGGCTTGCCACTCCGGGGCTTGCGGCTGTCGGGTCTGGGCGCGCGCGGCGTCGGCGGTCATTCCTCGACTCGTTTCGCTTGCGTGACGACCAGGTCGTCGCGGTGGATCAGTTCCTCGCGGCCACGGTAGCCGAGCAGGGCCTCGATGTCTCGGCTCTTCTGGCCGGCGATGCGGCGCGCCGCCTCGGCATCGTAGGCCGAGAGGCCGCGTGCCAGCTCGCGGCCGTCGGGGCCCAGCACCAGCACGGCATCGCCGCGCTGGAAGCCGCCCTCGACCGCGGTGACGCCGGCGGGCAGCAGCGACTTGCCGGCCTGCAGCGCCGCCCGGGCGCCGGCGTCGACGGTGAGCCGCCCGGCCGGCTGCAGCGTGCCGGCGATCCACTGCTTGCGCGCGGCGCGCGGCGTCATGCCGGTCAGGAACCAGGTGCAGCGCGCCCCCTCGGCCAGCGCGCGCAGGGGGTGCGCGACGCGGCCGTTGGCGATCGCCATGCGGCAGCCGGCGTCGACCGCGATGCGCGCGGCCGCCAGCTTGGTGATCATGCCGCCCGAGGAGTGGCCCGGCGGCGCCTCGCCGGCCATCGCCTCGATCTCCGGCGTCAGCCGCTCGACCCGCGCCAGGTGCTCGGCCCGCGGGTCGCGCCGCGGATCGCCGGTGTAGAGCCCGTCGATGTCGCTCAGCAGCACCAGGGTGTCGGCGTTGATCATGGCCGCCACCCGCGCGCCCAGGCGGTCGTTGTCGCCGAAGCGGATCTCCGAGGTGGCCACCGTGTCGTTCTCGTTGATCACCGGCAGGGCGCCCAGGCGCAGCAGGGTGTCCAGCGTCGCCCGCGCGTTGAGGTGACGGCGCCGCTCCTCGGTGTCGTCCAGGGTCAGCAGCACCTGGGAGACGCTCACCCCGTGGGGCTCCAACGCCGCCTGGTAGGCATGCGCCAGGCGGATCTGCCCGGTGGCCGCCGCCGCCTGCTTCTGCTCCAGCTTCAGCTTGCCGGGCGGCAGGCCCAGGGTGTGGCGCCCGACGGCGATGGCGCCGGAGGAGACCACCACGACCTGGCAGCCGGCGGCGCGCAGGGCCGCCAGATCCTCGGCCAGGGCCGCCAGCCAGTCGCGGCGGATCTCGCCGCTGGCCTCCTCGACCAGCAGGGCGGAGCCGATCTTGACCACCAGACGGCGCGCCTTGCCGAGCCGGAGCGCGCCGGGTGCGGGGGCCGCGCCCGCCGCCGGGGTCTGGGCCGCAGTCCGGTCCGGAACCTGGGCCGACGTCCGGGCGGAGTCCTGGCCGGACGCCGCCGCGCGCGACCGCGTCGTCATGGCCGCCAGCCCCCCGGCCAGCCCGCCTCCGGCCCCTGCGCGCCGGAGGGGCCGCCGGGATCGGACGCGCCGCCGCGCGCCGCCTCCGCGTCGGTCTCCGCCTCCGCCGCGCGGTCGGCCAGGATGTGCTCCAGCAGCGCGGCCAGCACCGTCTGCACGCCGTCGCCGCTGACGCCCGAGCAGAGGATCGGCTGCACTCCGGCGGCCGCCTCCAGGCCGGCGGCGCGCGCCTTCAGGTCCTCGGCCGGCACGGCGTCGACCTTGTTGAGGGCAAGCACCTCGGGCTTGGCCTCCAGGCCGGCGCCGTAGCCGGCCAGCTCGGCCCGCACGGTGCGCCAGGCCGCGGCGGGGTCCTCTTCGGTCGCGTCGACCAGGTGCAGCAGCACGCGGCAGCGCTCGACGTGGCCGAGGAAGCGGGTGCCCAGCCCGGCGCCGGCGTGGGCACCCTCGATCAGGCCGGGAATGTCGGCCAGCACGAACTCCTCCTCGCCGGCGCCGACCACGCCCAGGTTGGGGTGCAGGGTGGTGAAGGGATAGTCGGCGACCTTCGGGCGCGCCCGCGAGACCCGCGCCAGGAAGGTGGACTTGCCGGCGTTGGGCAGGCCGACCAGGCCGGCGTCGGCGATCAGCTTGAGGCGCAGCCAGACCCACAGCTCCTCGCCCGGCTGGCCGGGGTCGGCGCGGCGCGGCGCGCGGTTGGTCGAGGACTTGAAGGCGGCGTTGCCGGCGCCGCCGCGCCCGCCGCGCGCCAGCACCACGCGCTGACCCACGGCGGTCAGGTCGGCGAGCACGAAGTCCTTCTCCGCGTCGAGCACCTGGGTGCCGACCGGCACCGCGATCACCAGCTCCCCGCCGGCCGCGCCGGTGCGGTCGCGGCCCATGCCGTCGCGCCCGCGCGGCGCCTTGAAGTGCTGGCGGTAGCGGAAGTCGATCAGGGTGTTGAGCCCCTCCACCGCCTCGACCACCACGTCGCCGCCCTTGCCGCCGTTGCCGCCGTCCGGGCCGCCGAATTCGACGTACTTCTCGCGGCGGAACGAGCAGGCTCCGTTGCCGCCGTCGCCGGCCTTCACGTAGACCTTGGCTTCGTCGAGGAACTTCATGGCGCGTGCGACCTCAGGGTTGCGGGGCCCCGCGGCAGCGGGGCGGCCGGAGCCGGGACGGCCGGCAAGGGACGGCGGACAGCAGACGGCGGACAGGAGACGGCGGACAGGAGACGGCGGCGAACCGGCGCCCGGGGCGCCCGTCACACGGCGGCGTGGGGCGAAGAAGAAGACCGGGCAAAAGAAAACGCGCCGGGCAAAAGAAAACGGGGGAGCGCCGGCTGCGCTCCCCCGTCCTGTCCTGTTCGGGCCGTTCGGCACGGCCCGCCCGCCTGCGACGGAAGCGCGGCTATTCCGCGGCCTCCGGAAGCGGGTCCACCGAGACGTAGGTGCGGTTGTTCGCCTTCTTGGCGAAGCTCACCTTGCCGTCGACCAGGGCGAAGATGGTGTGGTCCTTGCCCAGACCGACGTTGTTGCCGGGGCGCCACTTGGTGCCGCGCTGGCGCACGAGGATGTTGCCGGCCACCACGTCCTGGCCGCCGAACTTCTTGATGCCCAGGCGCCGACCTGCCGTGTCGCGCCCGTTGCGGGAGCTGCCGCCTGCCTTTTTGTGAGCCATGGGTCCTTACTCCGCCTTCGCTGCGCCGGCGCTCTCGGCCGCGCTCTCCGCCGGCGCCTCGGCCGGGGCGGCCTCGGCCTTCTTCTTGGCCGCCGCCTTCTTCGGCTTGGCGCCGCCGACGTTGATGCCCTCGACCTGCAGCACGGTGAGGTGCTGGCGATGGCCGTTCTTGCGGCGCGAGTTCTTGCGGCGCCGCTTCTTGAAGACGATCAGCTTGCCGCCGCGGGTCTGCTCGACCACCGTGGCGGTGACGCTGGCGCCGTCGACGCGCGGCGCGCCGACCGTGGTGCCCTGGTCGCCGCCGACCATCAGCACCTCGTCCAGGGTGACGGTCTCGCCGGGCTGGGCGGCCAGCTTCTCGACGGTCAAGCGGTCGTCTTTCGCGACCCGGTACTGCTTGCCGCCCGTCTTGATGACTGCGAACATCGTTTGCGCTCTTCGGCTAAAGCTGATCAACGGGGAACGCGCGCTGACGTCACCGCGGCGCGCGAAGGCCGGCACTATACGCACGCCCGCGGCCCTGTCAACCGGCGGGTCTCGGGGTGTTCCCGGCGGCGATCACACGCCCCGGCGCAAACACCCCGGCATAAACGCCCGCTCCGCGCGGTCCAGGCCGCGGCGCGGGCCCACAGCCCCGGCCGCGAGCCCCGCAGATAGGCGCGCCCGCCGCACAGGTCCAGCCCCGCCGGCGCGAAAACCGCCCGCCGGCGGGGCTGGACCTGCGCGGCGAGAGAGCGGGCGCGGTCTGCGCGGGCCGCTATCAGTCAGTCTGCGGTGTCGAATGGGCCGGCGGTCGGCTCGACACCTGTTCGGGAGCTCCTGTTCGGCGGCCACACACTGGCGGGCTTGCGTTCGGCCGGCACACACTTTAGATAGCCGAATTCCCGGCCGCCGCGCGCCTGCGCGCCGGCGGTTGCGGCCGCGGCTCCCGACGGAGCCGCCACGGCGGAGAGGTGCCGGAGCGGTCGAACGGGGCGGTCTCGAAAACCGTTGTACGCGCGAGCGTACCGAGGGTTCGAATCCCTCCCTCTCCGCCATCAAATATCTGTTTTCGTGGTATTTTCATGAAAACGGAGAGCCCAAGCCGCTGTTCCCCGAAATTCCCGGGCCTCAGACGGATCGGTCTTCGCATAGCGAACCGAAGGCACCAAAAAGACGCGTCTTCTCCGCGCGCGTCGCGGCCGCTTTCTCTGAGGCCGGGTCGGACGGTTTACTTTCCTCCCGATCAAGTCCCGCTTCATAGGCAGCAATACATCGAGCGACTTTGCCCCCATCCCGCCTCTCCAGATTGGGTTGGCCGTGCCCTGGATTGCCCCCAGGACGGTCACCTTGAGACGGAGCGCGTTTTCACCCGCAGCACCACGATAAATCTCTGAACGGGCAGGTGAAACTCATTTGCGTAGGCAGGATTTCGGGGATTTTGTACAGTATCCCAGGCGGATAGACGAATGTCGCGGGAGTGGCTTTTTTCTCCGCGAAAGAGTCGGTCGCCCTGCTTTCGCCGTCTCCAATGGATCACGTGCACCAGCTTTTCTGCTGAGCGTGCGGGTCTAGCACAGAGTTACGTGGGGGGGATGAAATGACCAAACCTTTAGCAACTCTGATCATTGGCGGCTTTTTGGTCGCCACAGCAAGCACGGTAGGCGCTCAATCTATCGATCGCAAAACCGAGTTCGTGATGTCGTTCCTCTCGTCGAACGATGGAGCGATCAGACTGCCCGGCTTGTTCAATGTCACCGCGGGAGCCCTGTTGGATGCCAATACTTATGGGGTCCTCGATTCTCTTTCAGAGTGTGTTGTGGACGAGGAGTGGTCAAGGCGGTATGGGCGTAGCGATGCACCCTACGCAACGTCGTTCACGAATGAGCAGCGGAGCGGCTCGGCGAGAGTAGATGGTAGTATCTTTGGGTTTGACGGTGAGGGAGAAATCGAATTCACCCTCATTGAGGAATTCGACGAAGATGAAGCGCAACCATTTGTCTTAGAAGCTGACGGTTTTACACTACCAAGGCGCCGCCTCTCCGACTTAATATCCGATTCTGATCACTGCAATCTATTCAGAGACGCTCTGGAATTAGGCTATCTACCACCAGGGCATCTCTTAATCAGCAACGCTTTCTTCCTCGAGGGACGGATATACCACGCATACCAATTGGGACTGAGCGGAGAGGCCATGGCTGGCGCCAAGATCGATCGCCTCGCTGACTTCATGGAGAGCGTCCCGGTCCTTAGCGGTTTCAGCGACTACTTCGCGGCTGATCTAAGCATCAAGATCGGCGGTGAGTTCGAGAAATCGCAGCAGACCGTAATCGGCTTTGGCCAGAATACGACCTTTGCTACGGGCTACCTCCCTCTATTGGTGCGGGAGTCGCGCGTTGATGAAATTGTCGATTTTTTTAACAATGAAGAACAATTTACAGCATTGCTGGACGCACGCAGAACAGAAAATGATGCAAACGCCTATCTTTCTGAGCATCCACAATTCGATTTATTTGAAAAAGATTCGGTTATTGCCAATGTTTTCTCCGGTGATGGGCTAATCTTTTATCGGGAGCTAACAAAAGATCGTCGCGACGTCGCCACCCGATTCTCCGCCATTTTCTCTTCGCTGGTCGAAATCAACCGATTGGCTGGCCGCCTAAAAGGATAGCCTAGGGCGGTTTCCGATCGAGCGGAACCACGACGTGGGTCCGCCGATCGGCCCAAAACCGCCCTAAACCATAGTGTTAGAGTGATGCTGTCCGACCTGGCGAATCGCAAATGCGATTCGATCAGGTCGGGCATCGCTCTAGAGCAGATGCCGACCTGAAGGACTCGCGACGCGCTCCCGTCAGGTCGGCTGACTCTGCCCTAACACATTAAAGTGAGAGCGATTTCTCGCGATCGACGGACCCACACCGTGGGTCCAGACGATCACAACCTGCTCTAAGCCCCCTCCCGCGGCCCGCGCGATGCCGGCGGTCGTCCGCGAAGCGCGGTGGTCACAGGTCGCAGTCGTAGAAGCCCCGGTAGCCCACCGTCGGGCCCCGCTCCAGCGCGAAGATCAGCTCGGCCCCGCCGCGCCAGTTCGCCTCCGGCAGCTCGCGGAGCGTCATGGTGAGGCCCGGCGTGGCATAGACGCCGTCGCCACGCCCCTCCAGCGTCAGGAAAATGCCGTTCAGCTTCATCACCGCGGCGTCCGCGCCGGTGAGCAGGATCGGGTCCTCGTCCGCGACCCGGCGGAAGCCGCAGCTCAGCGCTTCACCCCCGGCATTGCCGGGCGGGGCGTCCCCAGGCAGGGCATCCTCGGGCAGGGCATCCTCGGGCAGGTCATCGCGCGCCACCGGCGCGGGATCCAGCCCGGCGGTCAGGGTCCGGTCCAAGGCGTCCTCCAGCGTACCGGCCCGCGCCGGCGGGTCCTGGTAGATCGTCTCGGTCTCGCCGCGCGTCCCGATGTCGGCGATGAGATAGCGCATCTCGGCGATTTCACGGTTCTGCGCCGCAACGATCTCCTCGGCGAGCTTCTCGACCCGGGCATCGCTCAGCTCCGCGCGCGAGGCGGTCATGATCGCGATCGAGTGGTGCGGGATCATGGCGCCCATGAAGGAGCGGTCCTGCACCGTCTCCTGGCTGCGCACCAGCCAGAGCGACCCGGCGAACAGGAGGAGGGCGCCGACGAAGATCGCCGCGTTGAGCGGCGTGCTGGAATACATCGACAGCATGAAGGCCAGCATGATGACCGCCATGGTCGCGCCCATCAGCAGGGCCATGTAGGCGCGGGTCTCGGACCAGAAGAGATGCTCGAGGGCGTAGGTGTTGAGGTACATCAGCACGAACATCGTGACGGTCGAGGTCAGGATCATCGCGCCGAACCGCCAATAGGACATCGCTCGCTCCCTTCGCACGCGCCGCGTCGCCGCCCGCCGGGACAGACGGCGGAGCCGGCGCCACATCCATAAACCGCGCCGTATCAACGGTATGGGGGCGCGCCGGTTCCGCGCCGCGTGACTCGCAAGGCGGGTCACTCAGGTCGGGCATCGCTCCAGAAACAGCCGACGGGGGCGAGATCGAAAAGGACCGCCAGGCCGCGGTGCGCCCAAAGCTGCAGCGACAGCGCGGCGAACAGACCGGCGGCGGAGGACAGGCCGCCGGCGGCCGCCACGCGGCCCGGCGCCTGCGCTCAGTAGCGCAGGCTGAGCGTGCCGGTGACGCCGTCCTGCCGCGCGTCGGCGGCGAAGCGCCCCTGGTAGGAGACCCCCAGGCTGACGCCCTCGGTCAGGGCGACGGACAGGCCGGTCTCCACCGTGGCGCTGTCACCGGCCAGGGGTGCGCCTTCGATGGCGAAACCGCTGCCGCCGGCGAAGGCGTGGGTGGCGACCGGCGTGGTCTCGCCGAAGCCATGCTGCCAGCCGAGCGTGGCGGCGGCGGTCACCGGAGCGCCGGCCACCGCAAAGCGGCCGTCGGCGTGCAGGCCGAGCGTCGTATAGGTCGTCTCCAGCGCCGCGCCCTCGACCCTCAGGGCCGCCGCCCCGCCGGTTTCGGTGAAGCCGTCGACGCCGTGGCGCACATGGGCGAGGTTGACGAAGGGCTCGAGGCCGGCGCCCAGCACCTCGAAGCGGCGGCCGGCCTCGCCGAAGAGCTGCAAGGTGCCGGCTGCATAGTCCGCGCTGAGGCTGTCGGAAAAGCCGTTGATCCGCGCCTGCCGGTCGGCCTCGACCGTGTGCCAGCTATAGCCCAGGCCGGCCCGCAGCCCCAGGGGGCCCAGCTCCGTGCCGCCGTAGAGGCCGAGGTGGTAGTCCCGGCTCTCGGCCGAGGCCGCGCGCGCCGGCACCTCCAGGTCGCTGCGGCCGTGGCCGGCGACCAGCCCGAGGCGCCAGTCCGCCGCCGCAAACTCGGCGCCGACCAGCAGGCCGCCGGCCGCGCGCTCCGCCGTCGCGGCGTTGGCGGTCCCGCCGGCCTGTGACCAGAGGCCGTAGGGCTGCACCCAGACCGCCAGGCCCTCCGCCGCCCGGGCCTGCGCGACGGCGCGCAGGCGCGCGTTGGCGGCCTGGCGCAGCACGGCGGAGTCGGCGGCCAGCGCCCCCTGGACCGAGGGGTAGAGCTCGCCCGACAGGCTGTCGAGGCCGGCACGCACGGCCGATCCGGCGGTGCTGGAGGCCAGCGCCAGCCAGACCGGGCTGCCCGTGCCCAGCCCTTCGATGCCCCCGGCGGTGCTCACCTGGTTGGGGGTGCGCCCGAACGCGGTGAAGGCGACGGTGTTGCGGAACAGCTCCAGGGTCACGTCGTTGCCGTCGCCACCGGCGTAGTCGAGCAGCGGGTCGAGGAACAGCAGGTTGTCGGAGACCGACGCGAAGCGGCCGACCACGGCGCCGCCGCTCTGCTTGTCGATCAGGGTGTAGGGGCCGTTCACCGGGTCCCAGCTCGACGGGGTGGCCGGCGAGAGCTGCAGCTCCAGCCGCGCGCCGGTGATGTCGACCCCGGCCTGCGCCACGATCTTGTCGGCGGCCGTGGGCGTGGCCTCGACCTGCAGCAGCCCGGCGTTGACGTAATCTCCCGTCACCACCTGCGTGCCGATGGAGTTGCCCGGCGCGTGGACCCCGCCGGCGCCGACAGTGACGGCGCCCAGGGTCCCCGTGCCGGCGAGGCGTCCGCCGCCGCCGACCTCCAGGGCCCCGCCCAGCGCGCCGGTCACCTGCAAGGTCCCGCCGCGCACCGCCGTGCTGCCGGCGAACGCGCCGTTGTCCGCCGACATCACCAGCACGCCGCCGCCGGCCTTGGTCAGCCGACCGCCGCCGGTGAGCGTGCCGCCATAGCCGCCGTCGAAGGCCTGATCGAAGACCAGCTCGCCCTCCACGTTCACGTCGCCGCCCAGGCTGTTGCTGTCGCCGGCCAGGGTGCCCTGGCGCACGCGCCAGTCCTGGCTGCCGGTGCCGCTCAGCGTCCAGGTCGAGGTGCCGGTCTTCTCGAAATGCTCGAAGCCGCGGTACTGCGCGGCGGCACCGATGTTCGACACGTCGAAGCGCGCCTGCGCGCCACCGCCGGCCGTGGGCCCGCCCAGCTCCAGCGTGTCGTCGCTGCCGGCGGTCCCGTCGACCAGGCCGGTGATGCCCGCGCCGCCGGTGTCGGAGGAGAGGGTCAGGCGGTTGGTGCCGCCGGTAAAGCGGACGGCCGCGCCGTCCTCACCCGCGGGCCCGTCCTGCAGGTTGGCGCCGGCGCGGCCGCCTATGATCTGGCCGGCATTGGTGATCGTCAGGTCGGCGCCGCGAATCCCGTCGCCGCCGTCGCCGTCCCGTCCCAGCCCCCCTTCGCCGCCACGGATGGTGCCGCTGTTGGTGATCAAGAGCGTGTCGCCCGCGATCGCGTGCCCGCCGAAGCCGCCGAAGCCGCCGTAGGAGCGATCGCTGTCGTCGGCATCGCCGCCGGCACCGCCGTCGCCGCCGGCAATCGTGCCGCTGTTGGTGATCTCGAGAAGGCTGCCGGCGATGCCCCGGCCGCCGTAACCGCCGTCGCCGCTGAAGCCGCCGGACCCGCCGTCGCCGCCGTCGCCGCCGCGCAGGCTGCCCCGGTTGACGATCCGGCCGGACCCGACGCCGTAGAGGGCGTCGCCACCGCCGCCGCCGCCGCCGCCCGCGCCGGTGAAACCACCGAAGTCCGTGCCGCCGCCGCCGACGCCCCCGGCGCCGCCGCGCACACGCCCGCTCGACTCGACGGTCAGCGCCCCGGCGCCCCCGAGCCGCAGGGCCTCGCCGCCGCCGCCGCCGCCGCCGCCCTCGCTCCCGTCATTGGCGCCGCCCGCGCCGCCGTCACCGCCCACGCCCGTGCCGGCGCCGCCGCTGCCGGCCGGCAAACCGCCGCTGCCGGTGCCGCCGTTGCCGCCGTCGCCGCCAAGCTGATCGCCCGTGACCGGCCCCGAGACGACGAGGCCGCCGGCCTGGCCGTCCGCACCGGGGTCGCCAAAGCCGGAGGTGTCGCCCTCTCCCGGCGCGGCCAGGCCCGGCGCCGCGCCCAGCGCGAGCAGCGCCGCCGCCGCGGTGGCCCTCAGGCAGGTCTTCATTTGCCTGTTGGGCCCGAATTCGAGAACATGAGATTTAATGACGAAAAATTCGCGCTTCTTGATATTTTGCCGCATGAATTTTGACTTGCCCGGGTGGGCACTCTCCTTTTCCAACCGAAATTTGATTAAAAGTAGGCGGAAAATTTGCCGCCTTCGACGAAATTCCCTTATCATTTTTGCTGGAATTATCATCGGCGCGGCGAAACGCGCGCCGTCTTCCTTTACGCACGAAAGATCCGCGGACCGACCAGGGGCACCCATGCCGTTGAATGCAGGAAGACAGGGAAAAAACCTTGAGCAGAGCGCGGAAATGTACCCCTTCGACCTCGGCGGCGGCGATCTGATCTCCGTCCCCGGAGCGCAGGGCCGGCTTTCGACCCTCCGCTTCGACAGCGGCCTGCAGCTCTATCTCGGCGAGTTTCACGTGCAGGAGGACTGCGAGCTCGCGGTCAATCCGACCCTGTCGGAACCCTGGGTGGGCGGCAGTCTGCACCTGGTCGGCCGCTCGATCATGGCGCTGCCGGACGGCCGGCAGGTCCAGCGCCTGGGCCAGCAGGCGATCATCGACCGGATCGACCGTCCCGGCACCAGCTTCCACCTCGAGGCCGAGCAGACGATCCGCCACGTCGCCGTGGTCTTGCCGGTCCGGCTGCTGCGCGCGCGGCTGGGGCCCCGTCCGCCCGAGGCTCTGGCGCCCTACCTGGACCTGGAGCGGGAGGTCTGCGCCGTCGAGACCGTGCCGACCGGGGGACGGCTGCGCGCCCTGGCCACCAGTCTCTTCTCGCCCCGCTCGGCGGGTCCGGCGCGCCGGCTGCGCCTGGAGGGCACGGCGGCGCAGTTCCTCTCGGAGGTGATCGACAGCTACGCCCACGCGGCCGAAGCGGAGATCGGGGACGCGACCGACTGGCAGCGGGTCGGTTTCCGCACCGTGGTCGAGCGGATCCGCGACGACCTGGCCTCACCGCTGTCGGTGGAGCTGCTGGCCGCCGGCATCGGCATGACGGCCGGCCGCCTGAATCAGCTCTTCCTCAAGGAGACCGGCCGGAACTGCGCCGACTACATTCGCGACACGCGCATGACCACGGCGCGGTCCTACCTGCAAAGCGGCGCGATGACGGTGAAAGAGGTGGCCGCCTTCGTCGGCTACAACCACGTCAGCAACTTCTCGCGCGCCTACCGCGAGCGCTTCGGCGAGCCGCCGTCGCGCACCCCGCGCCGTCCGATCCCCTCCTGAGGCGGCACCGCGCGGCGCGCCCAGGCGGTCGCAAACCGCCCGAACCCAGAGGCTTGCAGCGATGCGCTCCGACCTGGCGACTCGCCAAGGCGAGTCCCTTAGGTCGAGCATCGCTCTACCCCGACCAGACCAGCCAGCGGCCGTGGAAGTCGACGCGGGCCAGTTCCACCGGGCCCGGCACGGCGCTGGTCGCCAGGCTGAGCGCGGCGCCGGGACGGCGGTCATCGCCCTCCATCCGCAGCCAGGCCACCGGCGCCTCGGGCGGCGCGGCATGCAGCGCGCGCTGGATCTCCGCCGTGACGGCGGCGCGGGCGACCGGCGGCAGGTACTGCAGCGCGATCGAGTGGAGGATCACGTGGCAGTGCCCCGGGCGCGCGGTCGCCAGGCGCGCGGCGATCCAGTCGACGGCGTCGGCCCGCGCCAGCGGCGGCGGGTGTGCGGCCGCGATCTCCAGCGCCGCGCGCAGGCGGGCCAGGCGCGCGCCCTGGTCGGGCCAGACGAAGGCGGCGAGGCGCAGCGCATGCTCCGGGTCCGTGGCGTCCAGCGGGTTGAGGTCGCAGCCCGCCCGCTCGGCCACCGTCACCGGCGCGCCCGGCGGCGCCGGTCCCTGCCACTCCGGCTCCAGCCGCACGGGGCTGTCGGCCCGGCCGAGCGTCCGGCCGCCCAGGCGGTAGGCGTAGCGATCCAGGTTGAGGTTCAAGCCGGCCGAGCTGCCGATCTCCGAGAGCACCAGCGGCTTGCGGACCTGCGCGGCCACCTGCGCCAGCCCGGCGAAGAGGGCGCTGGCCCGCTGCACCTCGTTGGTCTGGGGCGGCGAGTCGAGCCAGTCGTGGACGAAGCCGTCGTGCGCGGCCAGGGCGTCCAGCAGCGCGCGCCAGAGCGCCGCGTCGTCATCGGGCGCCGCGGGCGGATAGACCGCGGCCAGCTCCGGCGCGCGACCGCTCAGGACCAGGGCGTGCAGCGCGCCGGCGAAGCGCAGCGGCACGGCCGCGCCGCGCGCGCTGGGGTCGTCCGGCCAGGCCAGCACCCGCGCCGCCGCACGGCCCTGCGCCGGGTCCAGCCGCTCGGCGCAAAGCGCGCAAAGTCGCGCGGTGAAGGGCGAGCCAAGGCGCCGACAGGCCTCCGCCTGATCGCGGAAGGCTGTGCGCACCGCCGCTTCGCTCATTGCCCCGTCTCCCCCGTCCTGTCGTCTCCCCCGTCCTGTCGTCTCCCCCGTCCTGTCGTCTCCCCGCTCCTTCGCCTTCCCCGCTCCTTCGCCTTCCCCGTCCGCCGGGATGGCGCGACCCTGGGCCGCCGCCAGAGGCGAACACAAGCGCCTTCGGCGCAAGCCTGGGCTGCGGCGCAGGCAGCGCCGCCTGAGCGGTTGCCCACGTCCGGCAAACATGCTGCACTTGCGTCAAGCCTGCCTCACGTCAAGCTGGGCAGACAGGCGGTCGGAGGGAAAACGGCGAAACGGGAGACGGGGGGAACGACGGCGCCATGAATGACCGCTACACGCTGGCGCGCCGCGCGCCACAGGAGAGGCCGGGGGCGCGCGCGCCGCAGCCCCCCGGGACGGCGGGCCGCCCCGCCGCCGGGACCGCCGGCCCCGACCGCGAGGCCCGGCCATGACGGACGCGACAGCGCCGGCCCGGCGCAACGGCGCCGCGAAGACGGCCGGCAAGAGCGGCACCCGAAAGACCACCGCCCCGGGCCAGGCCGTCCACGGGGTCGCCCAGCCCAGCGCCATCGCCGCCGCGCCGCCGCCCCGGCCCGTCTTTCCCTTTCCCGCCATCGTCGGCCAGGAGGAGATGAAGCAGGCGCTGCTGATCGCCGCCGTCGACCCCGGCATCGGCGGCGTGCTGGTGTTCGGCGACCGCGGCACCGGCAAGTCCACCACGATCCGCGCCCTGGCCGCGCTGCTGCCGCCGCAGCCGGTGATCGTCGGCTGCCCCTACGGCTGCGCGCCGGAGGCGCCGCAGGGTCTCTGCCAGGCCTGCGCGCCCGACCACGAAGGCCACAAGCCGAAGACCGCGCGGGTGCCGGTGTCGGTGGTCGACCTGCCGCTGGGGGTGACCGAGGACCGGGTGGTCGGCGCCCTCGACCTGGAAAAGGCCCTGGCCCACGGCGAGAAGTCCTTCGAGCCGGGCCTGCTGGCGCGCGCCAACCGCGGCTTCCTCTACATCGACGAGGTCAACCTGCTGGAGGACCACATCGTCGACCTGCTGCTCGACGTCGCCGCCTCGGGCGAGAACCTGGTCGAGCGCGAGGGGCTGAGCGTGCGCCATCCGGCCCGCTTCGTGCTGGTCGGCTCCGGCAACCCGGAGGAGGGCGAGCTGCGCCCGCAGCTGCTCGACCGCTTCGGCCTCTCGGTCGAGGTCGGCACGCCGGAGGATCTGGAAACCCGCATCGAGGTGGTGCGCCGGCGCGACGCCTTCGAGCGCGACCCGGCCGGCTTCGCCGAGACCTGGGCCAAGGAGAGCGACAAGCTGCGCCGGCGACTGGTCGCCGCGCGCCGCAAGCTGGCCGAGGTCGCGGTGCCGGAGACCGCCTACCGCCGCGCCGCCACGCTGTGCATGGCGCTGGGCACCGACGGCCTGCGCGGCGAGCTGGTGCTGGTGCGCGCCGCCCGCGCCCTGGCCGCCCTGGAGGGCAAGCGCGAGGTGGGCGACGCGCAGCTTCGCCGCATCGCCCCCTCGGCCCTGCGCCACCGCCTGCGCCGCGACCCGTTGGACGAGGCCGGCTCGGGCGTGCGGGTCGACCGCGCCCTGGAGGAGGTCTTCGCTGCCTGAAGGCGCCGTCATCTCCGGGCTGCAGCGACCGGCCCAGACGCGCGGCGACGCCGAGGCGGACGCCGCCGCGGCGGCGGTCTGGCTCAACGCCGGCCTGGCCGCCGCGCTCTTCGCCGTCGACCCGGCCGGCACCGGCGGCATCCGCCTGCGCGCGCCGGTCGGCCCGCCGCGCGAACGCTGGCTGGCGCTGCTCAAGCAGCTCCTGCCCGCCGCGCTGCCGCTGCGCCGGGTCCCGGCCGGCGTCGGCGACGACCGCCTGCTCGGCGGGCTCGACCTGGCGGCCACCCTGCGCCGGGGCCGGCCGGTCGCCCAGACGGGGCTGCTGGCCGAGGCCGACGGCGGCGTGCTGCTGCTGGCCATGGCCGAGCGGCTGTCGCCGGCCGCCGCCGGGCGGATCGCGGCCGCGCTCGACAGCGGCGCGGTGACGCTGGAGCGCGACGGCCTGACGGCCCGCCTGCCGGCCCGGGTCGGCGTGGTGGCCGAGGACGAGGGCCTGGAGGAGGAGGCGCCGCCCGCCGTGCTGTGCGAGCGGCTGGGCTTCTGCCTCGACCTCTCGGGACTGGCGCTGCGCGATCTGGTCGCGCTGCCTCTGGAGCCCGAGACCGTCGCCGCCGCCCGCGCGCTGCTGCCCCGGGTGCAGGCCGAAGAGGCCGTGCTGCGCGCGCTCTGCGCCGGCGCGGCGGCGCTCGGCATCGCCTCCCTGCGCGCGCCGCTGCAGGCCCTGCACGCGGCCCGCGCCGCCGCCGCCCTGGACGGCCGCCGCCAGGTCGGCGAGGACGACGTCGCCCTGGCCGCGGCCCTGGTGCTGGCGCCGCGCGCCACCCGGCTCCCGCCGCCGCCGGACGCGGGTGAGGCGGACACGCCCGCCGAGACCGACCCGGACGCCGAGGACGCGGCGCCGCCGCAAGCACCGCCCCCCGAAGAGGCGCGGGAGCGCGCGCCTCCGCCCCCCAGATCCGCAGACCCCGAACCGGCGGAGACACAGCCGGACGAGCGCGAGCCGGGCGCGGACGGCCCCGAACTCTCCGAGCGGGTGCTGGAGGCGGCGGCGGCGGCGATCCCGCGCGGCCTGCTCGACCGGCTGAAGCTGGCCGGCCAGGGGTCGCGCGGCGCCCAGGCCGGCGGCACGGCCGGCTTGGCCAAGCCGTCGCTCAAGCGCGGCCGGCCGATCGGCGCGCGGCCCGGCCGGCCGGCGCCGGGCCTGCGCCTGGACCTGGTCGAGACGCTGCGCGCCGCCGCCCCCTGGCAGCGCCTGCGCCGGACCGGCGAAGACGAGGACCAGGAGGGGAACGAGAGCGCCGGCCCGGCGGACGGCGGACGCCGGCGCCTGGCCATCCGCGCCGAGGACTTCCGCGTCACCCGCTTCAAGCAGCGCAGCGGGACCGCCACCCTCTTCCTGGTCGACGCCTCCGGCTCGGCCGCCTTCCATCGCCTGGCCGAGGCCAAGGGCGCGGTCGAGCTGCTCTTGGCCGACTGCTACGTGCGCCGCGACCAGGTGGCGCTGCTCGCCTTCCGCGGCACCGAGGCCGAGCTGCTGCTGCCGCCGACCCGCTCGCTGGTGCGGGCCAAGCGGGCGCTGGCGGCGCTGCCCGGCGGCGGCGGCACGCCGCTGGCCGCCGGCCTGGAGGCGGCCGGCCGGCTGGCGCGCGCCCTGCGCAGGCGCGGCGTCACGCCGCTGCTGGTCGTGCTGACCGACGGCCAGGCCAATATCGCGCGCGACGGACAGCCCGGCCGCGCCCAGGCCCGCGCCGACGCCGAGGCGGCCGCCCGGCTGTTGGCGCGCGAGGGGCAGGCCGGCCTGCTGGTCGACACCGCGCCCCGCCCGAGCGAGCGGGCGCGCAGCCTGGCCGGGCTGATGGCGGCCGACTACCTGGCGCTGCCCCAGGCCGACGCGCGGAAACTGAACCAGGCCGTGCGCGCCCGGCGGACGGGCTGATCCGGCGGCGGCGAGACGGAAACGGGGGAAGCGGCATGCTCGGCGAGGGCCTGAGCTGGGAGCGCGACGGCGCCGACTGGCCCAACCGCGAGGCCAGCCGCTTCGTCACCGCGCCCTACCCGGCGGCCGGCCGGCTGACCTGGCACCTGCAGGAGCTGGGCGCCGCGCACGCGCCGGCTCTGCTGCTGCTGCACGGCACCGGCGCCTCCAGCCATTCCTTCCGCGACCTGGCACCGGCCCTGGCCGCGCGCTTCCGGGTGCTGGTGCCGGACCTGCCGGGCCACGGCTTTACCGCCCTGCCGCCGCTGCGCGGCCTGTCCCTGGCCGCCATGGCGCGCGGCCTGGCGGCGCTGCTGACCAGGCTGGATGCGGGGGCGTCCGGCGGGCCCGCCCTGGTGGCCGGTCACTCGGCCGGCGCGGCGATCCTGGCGCAGCTCTGCCTGGACAACCGGCTGAGCCCGGCTGCCCTGATCGGGCTGAACGCCGCGCTGCTGCCCTATCCCGGCGCGGCCAACCCGCTGTTCGGCCCGGCCATGCGCCTGGCGGTGTGGAACCCGTTGGCGCCGCGCCTCTTCGCCGCGCGCGCCGGGGCCGGCATGCTGGAGCGGCTGCTCGCGGCCACCGGCTCCAGCATCGACGCGCGCGGGCGCGCCCTCTATCGCCGGCTGGCGCGCAACCCGCGCCATGTCGGGGCGGCACTCGGCATGATGGCGGGCTGGGAGCTGGAGCCGCTCTACCACGCCCTGCCCCGGCTGCCGGTGCCGCTGGTGCTGCTGGTCGGCGGCGCCGACCGGGCGATCCGGCCCTACCAGGCCCGCCGGGTCCAGGCCCAGGTGCCGGGCAGCGAGCTGCGGCTCTTCGAGGGTCTGGGTCACCTGGCCCACGAGGAGGCGCCGGCGGAGACCGCCGCGGCCATCGTCGAGGTCGCCCGGCGCCACGGCGTCCTGCCCCGGACCACTGTCTAGTCATTCTGACAGTAGCAATGTTCTGGTGAATTGACACTCGGGCTGCTAGGCTTTCGCCATGCGCGCGATGGACATCAGCGGGCGCGGCGGGGCCCTGCCCGCCGAAACGGGCGGCGCGGCCGACGCCGGGCGCCCCCACGCCGTGGTGATCGGCAGCGGCTTCGGCGGCCTGGCGGCGGCGGTGCGCCTGGGCGCGCGCGGCTACCGCGTCACCGTTCTGGAGAAGCTCGAACAGCCGGGCGGGCGGGCCTGCGCCTTCCGCCAGGACGGCTTCGTCTTCGACGCCGGGCCGACCATCGTCACCGCGCCCTTTCTGTTCGAGGAGCTCTGGGCCCTCTGCGGCCAGCGGCTCGCCGACACGGTGGAGCTGCGCCCGCTCGACCCCTTCTACCGCATCCGCTTCGCCGACGGCGCGCACTTCGACTACTCCGGCGACCCGGCGCGCATGCGGGCGGAGGTGGCGCGCTTCGCGCCCGGCGACGTGGCCGGCTACGAGCGCTTCATGCGCGAGAGCGAGACGGTCTTCCGCATCGGCTTCGAGGAGCTGGGCCACCTGCCCTTCCAGCGCCTGTCCGACATGCTGCGGGTGCTGCCCGACCTGCTCCGGCTGGGCGGCCACCGCTCGGTCTACCGCAGCGTCGCCCGGCACATCCGTGACCCGCGCCTGCGCGTGGTCTTCAGCTTCCACCCGCTGCTGATCGGCGGCAACCCCTTCGCCGTCACCTCGGTCTACACGCTGATCAACCACCTGGAGCGCAAGTGGGGCGTCCACTTCGCCATGGGCGGCACCAACGCGCTGGTGCGCGGCCTGGCGGCGCTGATCGCCGGGCAGGGCAGCCGCATCCGCTGCAACGCCGAGGTGGCGGAGATCCTGCACGACGGCCGGCGGGCGACCGGCGTGCGCCTGGCCGACGGCGAGCGGCTGGCCGCCGCGGTGGTGGTCTCCAACGCCGACACCGCCTGGACCTACAAGCACCTGCTGCCCGGCCTCAAGCGGCGGCGCTGGGGCGACCGGCGGCTGGCGCGGGCGCGCTATTCCAACGGCCTGTTCGTCTGGTACTTCGGCACCGACCGACGCTACGAGGCGGTGCCGCACCACAGCATCCTGCTGGGCCCGCGCTACCGCGGGCTGATCGACGACATCTTCCGCGCCAAGCGGCTGGCCGACGACTTCAGCCTCTACCTGCACCGACCGACGGCGACCGACCCAGGCCTGGCGCCGCCCGGCTGCGACGCCTTCTACCTGCTCTCGCCGGTGCCCAACCTGGACGGCGCCACCGACTGGGCGGAGGCGGCCGAGCCCTACCGCCAGCGCCTGCAGGCGCACCTGGAGGCGACGCTCCTGCCCGGTCTGGGCGCGGCCCTGGTCAGCCAGCGCGTGCAGACGCCGGCCGACTTCGAGACCCGGCTGCTCAGCTACCGCGGCGCCGGCTTCGGCCTGGAGCCGGTGCTGACCCAGTCGGCTTGGTTCCGTCCCCACAACGCCAGCGAGGAGCTGGAGCGGCTCTACATCGTCGGCGCCGGCACCCATCCCGGCGCCGGCCTGCCGGGGGTGCTCTCCTCGGCGCGGATCCTCGACCAGGTGGTGCCCGATGCGGCCGCCCTGGTCTGAGCCCGGCTTCCAGGCGATGCTGGCGCGGGCGGCCGACCGCAGCGCCTGCCGCGCGCTGATCCGCGGCGGCTCGCGCTCCTTCTTCCTCGCCTCGCTGCTGCTGCCGGAGCAGGTGCGCGCGCCGGCCTACGCCCTCTACGCCTTCTGCCGCCTGGCCGACGACGAGGTGGACGGCCAGAGCGGCGGCGGCGCCTCCGGCGCGGCCGGCGGGCTGGCGGCGGTGGAGCGGCTGCGCGAGCGGCTGGAGCGGGTCTATGCCGGCCGGCCGGGCGCGATCGCCGCCGACCGCGCCTTCGCCGAGGTGGTCGACCGTCACGCCATTCCGCGCGCCCTGCCCGAGGCGCTGATCGAGGGCTTCGCCTGGGACGCCGCCGGGCGCCGCTACGAGAGCCTGAGCGAGGTGCGGGCCTACGGCGTGCGCGTGGCCGGATCGGTCGGCGCGATGATGGCGCTGCTGATGGGCGCGCGCGCGCCGGAGGCGGTCGGCCGCGCCTGCGACCTGGGCGTGGCCATGCAGCTCACCAACATCGCCCGCGACGTCGGCGAGGACGCGCGCGGCGGCCGCCTCTACCTGCCCGCCGCCTGGCTGCGCGAGGTCGGCCTGGAGCCCGAGGCCTGGCTGGCGGCGCCGGCCTTCCGGCCGGAGATCGGCGCCGCCGTGGCGCGGCTGCTGGCCGCCGCCGAGGCGCTCTACGACCGCGCCGACTCGGGGATCGCCGGGTTGCCGCGCGGCTGCCGACCCGGCATCTTCGCCGCCCGCCACCTCTACGCCGAGATCGGCCGCGAGCTGGCCCGGCGCGGCCACGATCCCCTGGCCGGCCGCGCCGTGGTCGGGCGCCGCCGCCGCCCGCTGCTGCTGGCGCGTGCCCTGCTGGCGGGCCTGCGCCCGCCCACCGCCGCGCCGGCGCCGCCGCTGCCCGAGGCGCGCTACCTGGTCGAGGCGGTTGCCCGGGCGCCGGCCCGCCCGGCCCCGCCGGCGGCCGGGCTCGCCTGGTGGGAGCTGGACGCGCAGATCGGCCGCGGCCTGGAGATCCTGGGCGAGCTCAAGCGCCGCGAGGCCGCGCCCGCCCTCGCCAAGTCCCCCCTGCGCCCCGACGGCGCCCTGGAGGACGCCGGCTGAGTCGCCTGCCCGCACCCAGCCGCCCCGCCTACAGACGCCCCGCCTACAGACGCCCCGCCTACAGCCGCCCCGCCCTCAGCCGCGCGGCACCGCCGGCCCCTGCTCGTCCCGCGCACGCAGGTGGCCGGAGAGGCGCCGCTCGATCCGGCCGAAGACGCCCTGCAGTCCGTAGACGATGACCAGGTAGAGCACGGCGGCGGTCAGGTACATCTCGTAGTAGGCGAAGGAGCGCGCGGCGACCCGCGAGGCCACGCCGGTGATGTCCATCAGGGTGATCAGCGAGACCAGCGAGGTGGCCTGCAGCAGGAAGATCACCTCGTTGGTGTAGGCGGGAAAGGCGATCCGCACCGCCTTGGGCAGAATGATGCGCCGGTAGAGCTTTTGCCCCGACATGCCGAAGGCCCGCGCCGCCTCCACCTCGCCATGCGGCACGGCCTGGATGCCGCCGCGCAGGATCTCGCAGGTGTAGGCGGCGGTGTTGAGCGTCAGGGTGAAGACGCCGCAGAACCAGGCGTCGCGGAAAAAGGTCCACAGGCCGACGCTGGCCAGCGCGTCGGAGAACTGGCCGGCGCCGTAGTAGACCAGGAAGAGCTGCACCAGCAGCGGCGTGCCGCGGAAGAAGAAGGTGAAGCCCAGCACCGGCCAGGACAGCAGCGGGTTGCGGCTGACCCGCAGCAGCGCCAGGCCGATGGCCAGCAGCAGGCCGAGCGCCACCGAGACGAAGGTGATCTCCAGCGTCAGCAGCGCGCCGGAGAGAAAGCGCGGCAGGGTCTCCCAGATGAGCTCCAGGTTCATCGCCGCCCCCTCAGGTCCGCCGCACGCCGCGGTTGGCCCAGCGCTCCAGCCGGGCCTGGACAAAGATGGACACGGCGGTGATCACCAGGAACAAGAGCGCCGCGGCGAGATAGAAGGTGAAGGGCATGCGCGTCGCGCCGGCCGCGATCTCCGCCTTGCGCATCAGTTCGTCGAGCTGGATCACCGACATCAGCGCCGTCGCCTTGATCAGCACCATCCAGACGTTGCCCAGCCCCGGCAGGGCGTAGCGCAGCATCTGCGGAAAGAGGATGCGCCGGAAGATCAGCGGCCGGTGCATGCCGCAGGCGACCGCCGCTTCGAGCTGGCCGCGGGGCACCGCCAGATAGGCGCCGCGGAAGACCTCGGCGGCGAAGGCGCCGTAGATGAAGCCCAGAGTGATGGTGCCGGCGGCGAAGGGATCGAGGTCGAGGCGGAAGCCCGCGAAGGCCGGCCCCCAGCTCCGAACCACCTGCTGCACCAGGGTCGGCACGCCGTAGTAGATCAGCAGAATCAGCACCAGCTCCGGCACGCCGCGGATCACCGTGGTGTAGGTGTTCGCCGCGATTTGCAGCGGACGCAGCGGCGTCAGCTTGGCCCAGGCGGCCAGCAGGCCGAAGACGATCGCCAGCGCCAGCGACAGCAGGCCGACCAGCAGCGTCATCTGCAGCCCGTCGATCAGCGTCAGGCCGCGCGCCTCCAGCGCCGCGAAGCTTTCCATGCTGCCCCCGAGACGGCGACCCGCGGGTCCCTGCTCACCGAGCGCCGCCGCCCGGCACCGGCGCGGGGCGCCGAGCCGACAGGCTCGAGACGAAAAGGTGGCGGGGCCGGGCCGCGGGTGGTGTCGACCCGCCCCGCCCGGCGTGTCCGGCGCCGGCTAGTTCATCTCCACCTCGGCGCCGTAGGCGTCGAAGGTGAAGTACTTGTCGTTGATCGTCTTGTAGGTGCCGTCGGCGCGGATCTGGTCGATCGCGGCGTTGAGGGCCTGGCGCAGCTCGTCATCGCCCTTGCGCAGGGCGATGCCGATGCCGTCACCGAACCAGCGGCTGTCGGTGAAGCCGGGACCGACGAATTCGTAGCCCTCGCCGGCCTCGGTCTTCAGGAAGCCTTCGTCGAGCACCACGGAGTCGGCCAGCAGCAGGTCGACACGCCCGGAGACCATGTCCAGGTTGGCCTCCTCCTGCGAGCCGTAGCTGCGGATCTCGACCACGTCGCCGAAGTTGTCCTGCAGGAAGGCCTCGTGGACGGTCGCCGACTGCACCCCGACCACGGCGCCGTCCAGGCTGTCGGTGTCGAGCGTGACCTTGTCGACGTCGCCGATCGACTCGTCGGCGCCGACGCCCTCGACGATGCTGTAGCCGGCCCCCTCCTGCTGCACGAACTTGGCCGGCGTCTGGTAGTACTTGTCGGTGAAGTCGACCACCTCCTTGCGCTCCTCGGTGATCGACATGGAGGCGATGATGGCGTCGTACTTCTCGGCCAGCAGGCCGGGAATGATCCCGTCCCAGTCCTGCACCACGAATTCGCAATCGAACTCGGCGGCCTCGCAGAGCGCCTTGGCGATCTCGACGTCGAAGCCCTGCAGCTCGCCGTTCTCGTCGATGTAGTTGAACGGCGGATAGGCGCCTTCGGTGCCGATGCGCACCGTCTCGGCGGCGGCCGGAGCGGCGAGGCCGAAGGCCGCGGCGGCGGCCAGGGTGAGTGCGAGTCTGCGCATGATGAGGATCCCTCTTCGCTGTTCCCTGTCGTGTGTCCTACGAGCCTTGAGTCCTGGCCCCCGGAGTCTTGGGCCCCGGAGTCTTGGCCCCCGGGGTCTTGGGCCCCGGAGTCTTGGGCCGAGTGTCGTCGCGGCCATACGGCGTCTTGCGTCTTGCGGTCTCGCCCCGCGCCCCGTCCACGCGGCCTCAGCCGGCCATGGCCAGGTGGGAGGCGAGGAACTGACGGCAGCGCTCGGAGCTGGGGTTGCCGAACACCTGGTCCGGCGGCCCCTCCTCCTCGACGCGGCCCTCGTGCAGGTACATCACCCGGTCGGCGACCTCCCGGGCGAAGCCCATCTCGTGGGTGACGATCACCATGGTGCGCCCCTCCTCGGCGAGCTGGCGCATGACGCGCAGCACCTCGCCCACCAGCTCGGGATCGAGGGCGGAGGTCGGCTCGTCGAACAGCAGCACGTCGGGGTCCATGGCCAGCGCCCGGGCAATCGCCGCGCGCTGCTGCTGGCCGCCGGAGAGATGCACGGGATAGTAGTCGGCCCGCTCGGCGATGCCGACCTTGGCCAGCAGCTCCAGAGCATAGGCCCGGGCCTGCTCGCGCGGCCGGCCGAGCACATGCACCGGCGCCTCCATGACGTTCTGCAGCACCGTCATGTGGGTCCAGAGATTGAACTGCTGGAAGACCATGCCGAGCCTGCGGCGCAGCCGGTCGACCTGGCGCCGGTCGAAGGTGCGGCGGCCGCGGCGGTCGCGGCGCACCTCGATCAGCTCGCCGCCGACCCAGACCCGCCCGCTGTCGGGCATCTCCAGCAGGTTGATGCACCGCAGAAAGGTGGACTTGCCGGAGCCGCTAGCGCCGATCAGCGCGATCACGTCGCCCTGGGCCGCCGTCATCGAGATGCCCTTGAGCACCTCCAGCGACCCGAAGGACTTGGTGATGTCCTCGACGACCAGCGCCGGCTGGCGGTCCTCCATCACCCGGACTTCCGCTTCCCGAACATGTGAGCCATCCCGTCCCGGTCGTTCGCCCGCCGGGTTTTTCATCCTGGCGCAACGGTAAGATGCAAACCCTCGGGCTGCAAAGCAAAAAGCGGCCGGCCGCCGGCGGCCGCGGGCAGGCGGGGCTTCGGCCCGGCGGGACTTGCCGCAGCGCCGCCGGCGCCTGTTAGACTGGCCGCCGTTGGAGCGCGGCGGGTCCCGCCTGCGCGCGCGGCACCGTCGGGAGGGTCCTCGCCATGCGCCTGTTCGTCGCCCTGAGCCTGCCCGAGGAGGTGCGCGAGCGCCTCGACGCCCTGGCCGGCAGCGGCATTCCCGGCGCGCGCTGGGTGCCGCCGGAGAACCTGCACCTCACCCTGCGCTTCGTCGGCGAGGTCGACGGCGGCCAGGCGCGCGACCTGCACGACACCCTCTCGGCGATCGACGCGCCGGCCTTCGACCTGACCCTGGAGGGCCTGGCCACCTTCGGCGAGGGGCCGAAGCTGCGCTCGCTGCACGTCGGCGTGCCGCCGACCCCGGCGCTCACCCACCTGCAGGCCAAGGTGGAAAGCGCGGTCGCCCGCGCCGGCCTGCCGGCCGAGCGGCGCAAGTTCAAGCCGCATGTCACCCTGGCACGCTTCAAGGGCGATCCGGGGCCCAAGCTCGGCCGCTTCATCGCCCAGAACAGCCCCTTGCGCCTGGGCCCCTTCACGGTCGAGCACTTCGCGCTCTTCTCCTCGGTGCTGGGCAGCGACGGCCCCCACTACACCGAGGAGGTGGTCTACGAGCTGGAGCGGGTCCCGGCCGTGTGAGACGCGCCGCTGGCCCGGCGGCCGGCCCGGCATTCAGTCGGCCGCGAAGCGCTTGAGCAGGGCGACGGCGCCGGCCAGCAGCAGGATCGCCGCCGCCTCGTAGATGATCTTGAGGGGGTCCATCTCCTTCGACTGCAGCACGATCAGCCGGGCGATCGCGGTGATCGCGATGAAGATGGGGTAGAACAGCGGCGTGGTGCGCGAGAGGTAGAAGACGGCGACCATGCCGATGACCTCGGCATAGAGGAACATCAGCAGCAGGTCGGCCAGCACCACGCTGCCGGTCTCGACCACCCGAAGCACCTCGACCCCGGCCGCCATCACGGTGAAGACGGCGACGGCCAGCAGCACCAGCCGCTCGACCCAGCGCAGCAGCTTCACCGCGAGGGGGACGGAGCGCGTCGCGCCGGGGCCGGAGCGCCCCGCGGCGGCCGCGCCCTCCGGCGTTTCGGGGTCCTGAACCTCTGTGCGGGTGTCGCGGGTCACGCCACCTCCGCCTGTCATCGACTCCGCCCCGCCAACGCCGCGGCGCCGCCGATTGCTGCAAGGGCGCGCGCGGGCTTCGCCGGCGGCGGGCCTCAGACGTGCCTGAGACGTGCCTCAGACGTAGCGGTCGAGGACCCGGCGCACGCTGTCCAGGTAGCCGCCGCCGAACAGCGCGACATGCACCAGCAGGGGGTAGAGGTTGTAGAGGTCGCGCCGCACCTCGAAGAAATCGGGCTCCAGCGGCGCCAGCTCGGCGTAGCGGCGGAAGAAGGGCCGCCCGAAGGTGCCGAAGAGGGTGGTGAAGGCCAGCTCCACCTCCGGGTGACCGTAGTAGATCGCCGGGTCGATGAAGCCCGGCCGGCCGTCGGCGCCGACCAGGACGTTGCCGCCCCAGAGGTCGCCGTGCAGCAGGGCCGGGCGCGCCGGCTCGCCCAGATAGCGCTCGAGCCGGCCGGCCAGCCGCTCGACTCGCGCCAGATCCGCGCCGGGCAGGCGCCCGCGCCCGGCGGCGAGGCCGGCCATGTGCAGCAGCCGCCGCTCGGCGAAGAAGGGCAGCCAGCGCGGCAGCCAGGCATTGGGCTGCGGCAGGCCGCCGATCACCGTGTCGCGCTCCAGCCCGAAGGCCGGCGCGGTGTGGGCGTGCAGGGCGGCGATGGCCTCGGCGGCCCGGATTTCGGCGGTCCGGACTTCGCCAGTCCGGACTTCGCCAGTCCGGGCTTCGGCAGTCCGGGCTTCGCCAGCCTGCCCCTGGTTTGGCGTGTCGAGGCGGCCGCCCGCGTCCAGGCGGGTCATCACCAGCAGCTCGGCATCGGCGTACAGCACCTCGGGCACCCGCAGGCCGTGGCGGCCCAACACCCCGAGCATCCAGCCCTCCAGCGCCAGCCCCCCGGCCCCACCGTCGGACGGGTCCCCGCCGGCGGGCCGCGCCGTTCGCGGCGGCCCGCGCTTGACGACCAGGCGGCGGCCGTCGGGCAGGTCGACCGCCGCCACCTCGGCGATGCAGCCGCCGCCCAGCGGCCGTGTCTTGAGCGGGCGCAGGCCCAGCGCCGCCTCGACCGCCTCGGCCAGGGTCAAAGCCGGCCGGCCCGCAGCGCCGCCAGGATCTCGCGCGCGCCTTCCTCGACCAGGTCGAGCACCAGCTCGTAGGCGGCCTGGTCGCTGTAGTAGGGGTCCGGCACCTCGCGCGCGCCGCTCCGGCCCAAGCCGACCTCCGGGTCCAGCGGATGCAGGAACAGGCGCACCCGCGTACGCAGCGCGGCCGGCACGCGCGCGCGCAGATGGCGCAGATGGCCCAGGTCCATGGCGTAGAGGCGGTCGAAGGTCTCGAAGTGCCGCGCCGCGAGCTGCTCGGCTCGCAGCGCCGACAGGTCGTAGCCGCGCCGGGCGGCGGCCTCACGCGCGCGCAGATCCGGCGGCTCGCCGACATGCCAGCCGCCGGTGCCGACCGAGCCGGTGCGCACCTGCGTCAGGCCGGCCTCGTCGAGCAGGCGGCGCATCACCCCCTCGGCGGTGGGCGAGCGACAGATGTTGCCGCTGCATACGAACAACAGGCTGGCGGGCTGCGGGCTGGCGGGCACCTGTTCCGGCGCGGTGCCGCCGGTCTGCGCGTCCCGCGCACGCGGGTCGGACGGATCGGTCACGGTCTTGCCCCTTGTTCCCCGGTCATCGCGGTCATATCGCATGGGGCGCGCAGCCGACAAGCCAGAGCCCCGAGTCGACGAATCACAGCGGACCCCGGAGGAGAAGAGCCCCATGGCGTCTCCCATCAAGCGCATCGTGGTGCTGACCGGCGCCGGTATCTCCAAGGAAAGCGGCCTCGACACCTTCCGCGACGCCGACGGCATCTGGTCGCGCGTCAGCCTGGAGGAGGTGGCCACGCCCGACGCCTTCCTGCGCAATCCCGCGCGGGTCCAGGCCTTCTACAACGAGCGCCGGCGCCAGCTTCTGGAGGCGGCGGTGCAACCCAACCCGGCGCACCGCGCCCTGGCCCGGCTGCAGCGCGCCTTCGCCCAGGCCCCCGCCGGCAGCCCGCCGGGCAGCGCCGAGCGCGAGCTGCTGCTGGTCACCCAGAACATCGACGACCTGCACGAGCGCGGCGGGCTGCGCGACGTGGTGCACATGCACGGCGAGCTGCTGCGCGCGCGCTGCCAGGACTGCGGGCAGGACAGCGCCTGGACCACCGACATCGAGGCGGACAGCCCCTGTCCGGCCTGCCACGGCGCCGGCCAGCTTCGCCCCCACGTGGTCTGGTTCGGCGAGATGCCGCTGCAGATGGAGCGCATCTACCTGGCGCTGGCGACCTGCGACCTCTTCGTGTCGATCGGCACCTCGGGCAACGTCTACCCGGCCGCCGGCTTCGTCGAGGAGGCGCGCCACGCCGGCGCCCACACCCTGGAGCTGAATCTCGAACCCAGCCAGGGCGCCAGCCTCTTCGCGGAAAAGCGCTACGGTCCGGCCAGCGAGCTGGTCCCGGCCTGGGTCGAGGAGGTGCTGGCCGAGGCGGGCGCCGAGGCCTGACGCGCGACTACCGGACCTGTCGCAAGGCGCCTATACTGGCCGGCACGCAGGCGGTGAAGCCATGAGTTCCGACAGCTACGACCTGAACGGCACCGACCGGGAGATCCTCGCGCTCCTGCGCGCCGAGGACTCGCGGCAACGCCGGTTGACGCAGCGGCTTTGGCGGCGGGACCGCTGGCTCGTCGCCTACCTCTATGCCGGCCCGCTCATCCAGGCGGCGCTGATCGCCGTTCTCTTCGCGCTGCTCTCCGACGGCGTGTGGCCCTTGCCCGGCACGCTCGGCGAGAGCCTCGGCCCGTGGGCCACGGCCGGCCTGCTCGCCGCCCTGTTGGGGGGCCTCGCCGTTTCGCTCTACCTGCGGGCCCTGGCCGCGCGGCGCCGGGCCTCGCGACGCCTCGACCGAACGCTCGCGGAATCGCGGCGGACGGCCGAGGGCTATCGGGACATCCTCGAGAGTGCGGAGTTCGAGGCTTTCCTGCGCGAGCGGAGGGGGGCATCCGGCGCGGGCCGGAGCCGGCACGACCCGTCTGGCGCCGCTTCGCGCTGGTCGACCTCGCCCTGGCCGCCGCCTCTTTGGGCCTCATCGTTTACGAGGCCCTCAACCCGCCCTATAGCTGGACGCTCCTGGGGTCGCTCCTGGTTTTCGTCGTGACCTCCGTGCGACTGGAGCTGTTCTGCCATCGGGAGATCAGCCTGGACCAGCAGGTCCGGCTGCTCGCGGCGGAAGAGCGGCACCTAGCCATCCAGATCCGCGCGCTTCGGGCCGAGCTGGTCCGTCGCCGGCAAGCACCGCCCTGACGCCCTACTTCTTCGCCACCGCACAGCAGGACCCGGAGAGCCGAAGCAGTGCCACAGGAGCTGGAGCGGACCGTCGCCGCGGCGCGGGCCTGCCGAGTCTGCGCCGAGACGCTACCGCTGGGACCGCGGCCGGTGCTGCAGATCGCGGCCAGCGCCCGCCTGATGATCGTCGGCCAGGCGCCGGGCACGCGGGTGCACGCCACCGGCCTGCCCTTCAACGACCCCTCGGGCGACCGCCTGCGCGCCTGGCTGGGCGTCGACCGCGCCACTTTCTACGACGCGCGGCGGATCGCCATCCTGCCGATGGGCCTGTGCTACCCCGGGCGCGATCCGCGCGGCGGCGACAAGCCGCCGCCGCAGGTCTGCGCGCCGACCTGGCACCCGCGCATCCGGCCGCTGCTGCCGAACCTGGAGCTGACCCTGCTGGTCGGGCAGTACGCCCAGCGCCACTACCTGGGCCGGGCGCGCCGGGCCAGCCTGACCGAAACGGTGCGCGCCTGGCGCAGCTACGCCCCCGCCTTCCTGCCGCTGCCGCACCCGAGCTGGCGCAACACCGCCTGGCTGAAGCGCAACCCCTGGTTCGAGGCGGAGGTGGTGCCGGCGCTGCGCGCGCGGGTCAGCGCGCTGCTGTAGCGCCCGCCGGCAGCCACAGACGCGCGCGCAGGCCGCCGCCGGGCGCGTCGTGCAGCGTCAGGTCGCCGCCGTGGCCGCGGGCGATGGAGCGGGCGATCGACAGGCCCAGGCCGACGCCGCCGGTCTCGCGGCTGCGCGAGTCCTCCAGCCGCTGGAAGGGATCGAAGACCCGCTCGCGCGCCTCGGGCGGAATGCCGGGGCCGCGGTCGTCGACGCAGATCTCCACCCCCGCGGGGCCGGGCGCCAGGCGGACCTCCGCCGCCGCGCCGTAGGTCAGGGCGTTGTCGATCAGGTTGCGCAGGGCCCGGCGCAGGGCATCGGGGCGTAGGCTGGCGGGCAGGCTCTCCGGCCCCTGGTAGCGCACCGGGCGGCCCAGCTCGGCGAAGTCGGCGACCAGCGACTCCACCAGCGCCGCCAGGTCGACGCGCCGGGTCGGCTCGCTGGCCGACTCCTCGCGGGCGAAGCGCAGGGTCGCCTCGACCATGCGCTGCAGCTCCTCCAGGGTCTCCAGCATCCTGGCGCGGGTTTCCTCGTCCTCGACCAGTTCTGCGCGCAGCCGCAGCGCGGTGATCGGCGTGCGCAGGTCGTGGCTGATCGCCGCCAGCAGCCGCAGGCGGTCGTCGACGAAACGGCGGATGCGCGCGCGCATCTCGTTGAAGGCGGCGATGGTGCGCCGCGCCTCGGCCGGCCCGGCAACCGCCAACGGCGCCCCCGGCTCGCCACGCCCGAAGGCCTCGGCGGCGTCGGCCAGGCCGCGCAGCGGCCGCGTCACCCGGCGCACCGTCAACACCACCACCAGGCTGATCGCCAGGGCCGAGACCGCCAGGGCCACCACCGCCGGACCGGCCCAGCCCGGCGCGCGCAGGGGCGCCAGGGTACGCGCCTCCAGCCAGAGCCCCGCCTCCCCGGAGGCGGCGTCGAGCGGCACCGCCAGGGTCAGGCCGAACGCGCCGTGCCAGCCCGGCCCCGGCCCGCGCTCCGGCCCACGCTCCGGCATCCGGCCGCGCATCCCGCCCGGCATGCCGCCCGACATGTCCCCGGGCATCCCCTCGTGATGCGGCAGCCGGCCGAGGGCGACGCGCGGCGCGCCGGCGCCGCTGCCCGCCAGCCGCGCGGCCAGAGCCGCCGCCAGGCGGCGCTCCAGACGGCTGTCCATCGCCGCGGCCGGGACCGGCGGCCGCGGCGTCACGCGAAAGCGCAGCTCGGGCGAGGAGGCGGCGCGCAGCAGCCGCCGTGCCTGCGCCGGCGGCGTCGCGGCCAGCAGCCGCACCGCGGTGGCGGTGCGCGCCAGCACCTGCTCGCGCTGCGCCGCCAGCAGGGCGTCGCGCCGCTCGCCGACGAAGAGCGCGCCGGCGATCAGGTGGCTGGCGATCAGGGCGAGCAACAGCAGGGCGATCAGTTGACCGGCCAGGCTGCGCGGCCAGGGACGCAGGCGCCGCCAATCCGCCCTCATGCCTCGTCGGTCTCCGCCGGGCCGCCGGCCGGATTGCGGCGGGCCGAATTGAGGTCGGCCGGCCTGACGTCGGCGGCGAAGGCATAGCCGCCGCCCCAGTGGGTGACGATCAGGCGGGGCCGCTTCGGGTCCGCCTCGATCTTGCGGCGCAGGCGCGAGACCTGGTTGTCGATCGCCCGGTCGAAGGGCTGCGCCGCCCGGCCGCGGGTCAGGTCGAGGAGCTGGTCGCGGCTGAGCACCCGGCGCGGATGGCGCAGAAAGGCGCCGAGCAGCAGGAACTCGCCAGTCGACAGCGGCACCGCCGTGCCGTCGGCGGCCAGCAGCTCGCGCCGGTCGAGGTCCAGCACCCAGTCGGCGAAGCGCAGCCGCGGCGCGCGGCCCACGGCCGTTGTTCCGGCAGGCGCCCCGGCGGACGCACCCGGGGAGGGGCCGGCGGCGCCGGGACCGGCTACGGAGGGGCCGGCGCCGAGCGCGCGCTGCGGCGGCAGGCTGTGGGCGCGGCGCAGCACCGCCTTGATGCGCGCCAGCAGCTCGCGCGGATTGAAGGGCTTGGTCACGTAGTCGTCGGCGCCCAGCTCCAGCCCGACGATGCGGTCGGTCTCCTCGGCCACCGCGGTCAGCAGCACCACAGGCAGCTCAGTGCGCGCGCGCAGGTCGCGGGTCAGGCTCAGCCCGTCCTCGCCGGGCATCATGATGTCGACCACGGCCAGGTCGACCGCCGCCGTCTCCAGCAGCCGCCGGGCCGCCGCCGCCGAGTCCGCCAGGCTCACCCGGTAGCCGTGGCGGCCCAGGTACTTGGCCAGGGCGTCGCGGATCTCGCGGTGGTCGTCGACCACCAGGATGTGCGCGCTCTCGCTGTCCATCTCCGTCATGCCGCCCATTGTGCCGCCGGCCGCCCCCGCCTGCGCGGCGAAAGTGTAACGGTCTGTCGCAAAGCCGCCGCCTGCCATGGCTTGCGACTCTTTCCCGCCGGCGCCGACACAGCTCTGCGACAGCCGCTGCCTAGCTTGTGCCCATCGCAAGGCGCAACCGACGAGGAGACAGTTCCCATGGCAGCCGACACCACGCCCGCGAAGACCGCCCACCGCCTGCGCCCGCACACCAAGCTCGCGCTGGGCCTGCTGGGCGCCGCCACCCTGGCCGTGGCGGCCGCCGGCGTCGCCACCGCGCACGGCCGCGCCGGCGGGCCGGGCACCGGCTACGGTCCCGGCTACGGTCCGGGCGACGGCCGCGGTGCGGGCATGGCCCGGATGTTCGAGCAGGTCGACGCCGACGGCGACGGCCGCATCACCCGGACCGAGATGACGCAGTTCCGCGAGACCCGCTTCAGCGGCGCCGACGGCAACGGCGACGGCACGCTCGACCTGGCCGAGTTCCAGGGCCTCTGGCAGGAGATGATGCGCGCGCGCATGGTCGACCGCTTCCAGCGCCTGGACGACGACGGCGACGGCCAGGTGACGCCGGAGGAGTTCGGCCGGCCGATGGACCGCATGCACGGCTGGCTCGACGCCGACGAGGACGGCGCCGTCAGCCGCGGCGAACTGCGCGAGATGCACCGCATGCGCGGCGGCGCGAACGGGCCGCGGCACTGGGAGTAAGCCTGCCCCGCCTTCCCCCTCCCGGGGCCGTGCCCGCGGGCCGGGCCGCCTTGCCGGCCCGGCCCGTCCGGGCGCCGCCGCGACGGCGAGGGCGATTGACGGGCCCGCACGGGCGACGTCTAAGCTGGTGCCATGCGCCGTGCCCCGATCGCCCGCCCCGCGCTGCTGGGCCCCTTGTCCCACCGCACCTACCGGCGGCTGTTCGCCGCCCAGGTCGTGGCGTTGTTCGGCACCGGCCTGACCACCGTGGCCCTGGCGCTGCTGGCCTACGACCTGGCCGGCGGCGACGCCGGGCTGGTGCTGAGCATCGCCCTGGCGCTGAAGATGGTGGCCTACGTCACCCTCGCGCCGCTGGCCGGCGCCATCGCCCACCTGCTGCCGCGCCGCGCGCTGCTGGTCGCGCTCGACCTGGCGCGGGCCCTGGTCGTGCTGGGCCTGCCCTTCGTGACCGAGATCTGGCAGATCTACCTGCTGATCTTCCTGGTCAACGCCGCCTCGGCCGGCTTCACGCCGCTGTTCCAGGCCACCATCCCCGACCTCCTGCCGGACGAGGCGGACTACACCCGCGCGCTCTCCCTGTCGCGGCTGGCCTACGACCTGGAGACCCTGCTGAGCCCGACCGCCGCGGCCCTGGCGTTACTGCTGGTCAGCTACGACGGGCTGTTCCTGGCCAACACCGCCGCCTTTCTGATCTCGGCCGGGCTGGTCGGCCTCTCGCCCCTGCCCCGCCCGCGCCCGCCCGAGCGCGGCGGCGGGCCGCTGGCCAACCTGGGCGCCGGCCTGCGCATCTACCTGGGCACCCCGCGCCTGCGCGGCCTGCTGGCGCTCAACCTGGCGGTGGCGGCCGCCGGCGCGATGATCCTCGTCAACACGGTGGTGCTGGTGCGCGCGCGGCTGGGCGGCGACGCGACCGACACGGCGCTCGCCTTCGCCGCCGCCGGGGCCGGCTCCATGGCGGTGGCGCTGGCCCTGCCGCGGCTGCTGGCGCGTTGGCCCGACCGCCCGGTGATGCTGACCGGCGGCGCACTGCTGGCCGCGAGCCTGGCGACCGGGCTGCTGGCCACGACCCTGGGCTGGCTGCTGGCGCTCTGGGCCCTGCTCGGCGCCGGCGGCGCGCTGATCCAGACTCCCGCCGGCCGGCTGCTGCGCCGCTCCGCCGCGGCCGGCGACCGCCCCGCGCTCTTCGCCACCCAGTTCACCCTCTCGCACCTCTGCTGGCTGGGCACCTACCCCCTGGCCGGCTGGGCCGGGGCGCACCTCGGCCCGGAGGCGACCTTCGCCCTGCTCGCCGGGCTCTGCCTGGCCGCCGCCCTGGCGGCCGCGCGGCTCTGGCCGGCCCGCGACCCGCAGGTGCTGGCACACAGCCACGGCGAGCTGCACCACGATCACCTGCATGTCCACGACGCCCACCACCAGCACGCGCACGCGGGGTGGGAGGGGCCGGAGCCGCACCGCCATCCGCACCGCCACCCGCCGCTACGCCACACCCACGCCTTCGTCATCGACCTGCACCATCCGACCTGGCCGCGCGCGTGAGCGGCCCCAGCGCCGGGTGGGCACGGCCCCAGCCCCGGGCGGGCGCGGCATTTCCCGCGTGACGCACCGGCCGGCTTCGCCTATTCCTGGTGGTGCAAGAGTCGAGGCATGCGGGTGTAGGACGTCACCGGGTGGTTGCGCGGGTCAATACCGTCGCCTTCCTCGGCATCGAGGTGGTCGACGTCGACGTGCAGGTGCAGATCGGCCCCGGCATGCCGGCCTTCTCCCTGGTCGGCCTGCCGGACAAGGCGGTGGCCGAGAGCCGCGAGCGGGTGAAGTCGGCGCTGCATGCCATCGGCCTCGGGCTGCCGGCCAAGCGCATCGTGGTCAACCTGGCGCCGGCCGACCTGCTGAAGGAAGGCAGCCACTTCGATCTGCCGATCGCACTCGGCCTGCTGGCCGCCATGGAGGTGCTGCCGCCGGCCGAGGTCGCGGGCTACCTGGCCCTGGGCGAGCTGGCGCTGGACGGGCGCATCGCCAAGGCGGCCGGCGTGCTGCCGGCGGCGATCCACGCCTCGGCCCTGGGCAAGGGGCTGATCTGCCCGGCCGGCCAGGGCGGCGAGGCGGCCTGGGCCGAGGGGATCGAGATCCTGGCGCCGGACACGCTGCTGGGCCTGGTCAACCACTTCAAGGGCAGCCAGGTGCTGAGCCCGCCCCGTCCGGCGGCCGAGAGCCTGGCCGGCGCCGCCGGGCCCGATCTGGCCGACATCAAGGGCCAGGAGACGGCCAAGCGGGCGCTGGAGATCGCCGCCGCCGGCGGCCACAACCTGCTGATGATCGGGCCGCCGGGCGCCGGCAAGTCGATGCTGGCCGCGCGCCTGCCCGGTCTGCTGCCGCCGCTCGCGCCGGCCGAGGCCCTGGATGTCTCGATGATCCACTCGGTGGCCGGCACGCTAAGCGAGGGCAAGCTGCTGCGCCGCCGTCCCTTTCGCGACCCGCACCACTCCGCCTCGCTGCCGGCGCTGGTCGGCGGCGGCCTGCGCGCCAAGCCGGGCGAGATTTCCCTGGCCCACCTGGGGGTGCTGTTCCTCGACGAGCTGCCGGAGTTCGCGCGCGGCGCCCTGGAGTCCCTGCGCCAGCCGCTGGAGACCGGCCAGGTCGCGATCGCCCGCGCCAACGCCCACGTCAGCTACCCGGCGCGCTTCCAGCTCGTCGCCGCCATGAACCCCTGCCGCTGCGGCCACCTGGACGACCCGGCCCAGGCCTGCGCCCGCGCGCCGCGCTGCGCCCAGGACTACCAGGCGAAGATCTCCGGCCCGCTGTTCGACCGCATCGACCTGACCGTCGAGGTGCCGGCGCTCTCGGCCGCCGACCTGACCCTGCCGCCGCCCGCCGAGGGCAGCGCCCAGGTGGCCGCGCGCGTGGCCGCCGCGCGCGCGGCGCAGACGGCGCGCTACGCCGCCGCGCCGGACGCCGCACCGGAGGCCGCACCGGGCGCGCCGACGCCGCGCCACAACGCCGAGGCCGACGGACGGCTGCTGGAGCGGGTGGCCGCGCCCGACGCGGCCGGCCGGGAGCTGCTGGCCCAGGCCGCCGAGCGCCTGCGCCTGTCGGCGCGCGGCTATCACCGCGTGCTGCGCGTCGCGCGCACCCTGGCCGACCTGGACGGCGCGGACTCGCTGCGCCGCGCCCACATCGCCGAGGCCCTGGCCTACCGCCGGGTGGTCCCGGGGCGCTGACGGCGGCGGCGGCCGGACCGGCTCACCGCCGGGCGCGCCGCCTTCTGCGCGGCGTCACGAGCTGCGCCGCGACGGTCTTTTTTCCGCCCGTCCGCCGGAAACGCTTGCAAAACGCGTTGCGGGGGCGCACTTAACCGTCACTCAGTTGCGATCGTTTCGTTGTCGCCACGCTTCGTCCCTTCCAACGGCCGTCGCACGACCTCACGACAAGACTGCGACTGCGACCGGGCGGCCCTGGGGCCGGCCGGGTAACTTTTGGATCTGACGAAAGGAAACAGATCATGGCGACCGGTACGGTCAAGTGGTTCAACGCGACCAAGGGTTTCGGGTTCATCCAGCCGGACAGCGGCGGGGCCGATGCCTTCGTGCACATCTCCGCCGTCGAGCGCGCGGGCCTGTCGACCCTCGACGAGGGTCAGAAGGTCTCCTACGAGCTGCAGCAGGGCCGCAACGGCAAGTCCGCCGCGGAAGACCTGAAGCTCGTCGGCTGACGCCGCGCTCCGACGGGAGCGAGCTCGGGTCCTCGCGGACCCGCGAGAGGGGCCGCCCGCACCGCTGGGCGGCCTTTTTTCGTGCCCGCCGGGGGCTGGCGCGGCCCGCGCCCGCAAGCCCCCCACAGGCCCGCGCGCCACCGCCGGCGCCGCGTCCGGGGCTTGCAAAGCCGCGCCGTCAGGCGCATCTTATTGCGCGACAGTTGCGATCGTTTCGTTGTCGCTACGCTGCGTCCGTCCAAAGGCCGTCGCACGACTTCACGACAAAGACTGCGACTGCGACCGGGGTCGGCATCTCCGCCGCCCTGGAACTTTGGATCTGACGAAAGGACACAGATCATGGCGACCGGCACGGTCAAGTGGTTCAACCCCACCAAGGGTTATGGGTTCATTCAGCCGGACAGCGGCGGCTCCGACGCCTTCGTGCACATCTCCGCCGTCGAGCGGGCCGGCCTGGGCACCCTCAACGAGGGCCAGCGCGTCTCCTACGAGCTGCAGCAGGGCCGCAACGGCAAGTCCGCCGCGGAAGACCTCAAGCTCGTCGACTGACGACGCTGCCGCCGTCGAACGGCGCCGCGCCTCCGGGCGCGGCGGGCGAGGGCCCCTCGGGAAACCGGGGGGCCCTTTCCTTTTCGGCCGAACGCCGCGCCCCCCACAGCGGTGCGCCCCCCCCCCGGCAGCGGCCCCCGCAGCGGTGCGGCGCCGGTGCGGCGCCGGTGCGGCGCCGCGCGGGTGCCACACGCCGGCCGCCGACGCTTCCCGCGCCGGCCGCATTTGTCTACAAGCCTGCCCCATGGCCTTGATTCGCGCTTTCGCCACGGTGGGGGGCTACACGGCGGCCAGCCGGGTGCTGGGCTTCCTGCGCGACGTGCTGATCGCCGGGACGCTCGGCGCCGGCCCGCTGGCCGACGCCTTCTTCGTCGCCTTCAAGTTCCCCAACCTCTTCCGCCGCCTCTTCGCCGAGGGCGCCTTCAACGCCGCCTTCGTGCCGCTGTTCGCCGGGCGGCTGGAGGTGGAGGGGCCGGCGCGCGCCCGCGCCTTCGCCGAGGAGGCGCTGGCCTTCCTGCTGTTCTGGCTGCTGCTGCTGACGGCGGCGGCCATGGCCGCGATGCCCTGGCTGATGCCGCTGATCGCGCCGGGCTTTCTCGACGACCCCGTGCAGTTCGAGCGCGCCGTCGAGCTGACGCGGATCTGCTTTCCCTACCTGCTGTTCATGGGGCTGGTGGCGCTGCTGTCCGGCCTGCTGAACTCGCTGCATCGCTTCGCCGCCGCCGCCGCCGCGCCGATCGTGCTCAACCTCTGCTTCATCGCCGCGCTGCTCTTCGTCGTGCCGAACGCGGCGCGGCCGGCCCACGCGCTGGCCTGGACCGTGGCGGTGGCCGGCGTGCTGCAGTTCCTGCTGCTGTTGCTGGCGGCGCGGCGCGCCGGCATGACGCTGCGGCTGCCGGCGCCGCGCCTGACCCCCGGGGTCAAGCGGCTGGTCAAGCTGATGGGCCCCGGCCTGCTGTCCTCCGGCGCCATGCAGATCAACCTGCTGATCGGGACCATGATCGCCACGCTGCAGGCCGGCGCGGTCTCCTGGCTCTACTACGCCGACCGGGTCTACCAGCTACCGCTCGGGCTGATCGGCATCGGCATCGGCGTGGTGCTGCTGCCCGACCTGGCGCGCAAGCTGCGCGCCGGCGCCGACGCCGCGGCACAGCACGCGCTCAACCGGGCGCTGGAGCTGGGCCTGGTCCTGACCCTGCCGGCGACGGTGGCGCTGGCCGTCGTGCCCGGCCCGATCGTCACGGTGCTGTTTGAGCGCGGCGCCTTCGCCCTGGCCGACGCCCAGAACACGGCGCTGGCGCTGACCGCCTTCGCCGCCGGCCTGCCCGCCTTCGTGCTGGTCAAGATCCTGCAGCCGGCCTTCTACGCCCGCGAGGACACGGTCACGCCGCTGCGCTTCGCGCTGGTCAGCGTCGCCGTCAACATCGCCCTCAGCCTGGCGCTGTTCTTCACCCTCGGCTTCGTCGGCATCGCCCTGGCGACCTCGGTGGCCGCCTGGGTCAACGCCGGGCTGCTGGCCTGGCGCCTGGGCGCCGACGGCCACCTGGCGCTCGACGCCCGCGCCCGGCGGCGGCTGCCGCGCGCTCTGCTGGCCAGCGTCGCCATGGGCCTGGCGGTCTGGGCCCTGGCGGCGGCGCTGGCGCCCTGGCTGACGGGGCCGGAGGCGGCGCGTTTCGCCGCCCTGGCCGGGCTGGTCGCCGCCGGCCTGGCGGTCTACGCGCTGCTGGCCCTGGCCACCCGGGCGGTCGAGCTGCGCGACCTGCGCGGCCTGCTGCGCCGGCGCGGCGCGCCCTCGGCCTAACCCGCGCACGGGCGCGCCCGCGGCCGCCGCCCGGCCCGGGCGACGCTTGACCCCGTCCCGGCCAGCGGCGATAAGGCGCCGCGCGGTCGACCCACGCGGGGCCTCATTCGAGGTGCCGCGAGGGACCGGCCGCCCGGTCCAGTCCAGTGAAACGAAGCACGATGAACCGCATCTTCTCGGGCGTGCAGCCCACCGGCAACCTGCATCTCGGCAACTACCTGGGCGCGATCCGCCAGTTCGTCGCCCTGCAGCACGACTACGACTGCATCTACTGCGTGGTCGACCTGCACGCCCTGACCGTCTGGCAGGACCCGGCCGAGCTGCGCAGCCAGACCCGGCAGATCGCCGCCGCCTACCTGGCCGCCGGCGTCGACCCGCAGCGCTGCATCATCTTCAACCAGTCGCAGGTCCCCGCCCACGCCGAGCTGGCCTGGATTTTCAACTGCGTGACGCGGCTGGGCTGGCTGAACCGCATGACCCAGTTCAAGGAGAAGGCCGGCAAGCACCGCGAGCAGGCCTCCAGCGGCCTCTACGTCTATCCCAACCTGATGGCCGCCGACATCCTGGCCTACAAGGCGACCCATGTGCCGGTGGGCGAGGACCAGAAGCAGCACCTGGAGCTGACCCGCGACGTCGCCCAGAAGTTCAACCACGACTACGGGGCCGAGTTCTTCCCGCTGGTCGAGCCGCTGATCCTCTCGGCCGCCGCGCGCGTGATGAGCCTGCGCGACGGCAGCAAGAAGATGAGCAAGTCCGATCCCGCCGACGCCAGCCGGTTGAACATGAGCGACGGACCGGACGAGCTGGCGCAGAAGATCCGCCGCGCCAAGACCGACACCGAGCTGCTGCCCGGGCCGGGCGTGCTGGACGCCGCCGGCAACCTGCCCGAGGCGACGCGCAAGGCCCGGCCCGAGGCCTACAACCTGCTGGGCATCTATGCCGCCCTGGCCGACAAGTCCTGGGCCGAGGTGCTGGCCGAGTTCGAGGGCACCCAGTTCAGCCACTTCAAGCAGGTGCTGACCGACCTGGCGGTCGCCGTGCTCGGCCCGATCGGCGAGGAGATGCGGCGCATGAGCCAGGACACCGCCTACGTCGACGGCATCCTCAGGACCGGCGCCGAGAAGGCCCGCGCCATCGCCCAGCCGGTCTACGAGGAGGTGCAGGACCTGGTCGGCCTGCTGCGCCTGTAGGCGCCCCCCGGACATCCCGAGTCCGGACCTCCCGAGTCCGCCCCCGGCGGCGGCGCCCCACCGGCATCGCCCCACCGGCAGCCCCGCCGGAAGCCCCCGCCGGCAGCGCGCAAAAAAAGGGCCCGACAGGGTCTGCCTGTCGGGCCAAGTCAGGCGGAGGATCGCCTTAAACGCTGTCGCCGCTGCCCCAACGGCCGCCGCCGGCGGCGCGGCCGCTGGGGCTGGGCGCGGTCAGCTCAGGGTCTGGGAGCCGTGCCCGAACTCGGGGTAGGCCTCCATGCCGAGCTCGGTCTTGTCGAGCCCCAGCTCCTCTTCCTCGTCGGACACGCGGATGCCGATGGTGGCCTTCAGCGCCAGCCAGACGATGGCCGAGGTGACCACCATGAAGACGCCGATCGCCACGATGCCGACGACCTGGGCGACCAGGTCGCCGCCGCCGAAGATGCCAACCGCCAGGGTGCCCCAGATGCCGGCGACCAGGTGGGCCGAGATGGCGCCGACCACGTCGTCGACCTTCAGCTTGTCGAGCAGCGGCACCGCGAAGACCACCAGGCAACCGCCGATGGCGCCGATGATCAGCGACAGGAAGTGGTTGGTCAGGTCCGGGCCCGCGGTGATCGAGACCAGGCCGGCGATCGCGCCGTTCAGCGCCATGGTCAGGTCGATCTTCTTGTAGAGCACCTGGGTCAGCAGCATCGCCGCCACCACGCCGCCGGCCGCCGCCAGGTTGGTGTTGGTGTAGACCACCGCGATCCAGGCCGCGTCGGCGGCCGAGCCGAGGGCGAGCTGGGAGCCGCCGTTGAAGCCGAACCAGCCGAGCCAGAGGATGAAGGCGCCCAGCGTGGCCAGCGGCAGGTTGGCGCCCGGCATGGGGTTGACCTTGCCGTCGGGGCCGTACTTGCCCTTGCGCGCGCCGAGGATGACGGCGCCGGTCAGGGCCGCCCAGCCGCCCACCGAGTGGACGATGGTGGAGCCGGCGAAGTCGCTGAAGCCGCCGCCGATGTCGTTGAGCCAGCCGCCGCCCCAGGTCCAGGAGCCCTGGATCGGGTAGAGGATGCCGGTCAGCACCACCACGAAGATCAGGAAGGGCCAGACCTTGATGCGCTCGGCCAGGGTGCCCGAGACGATCGAGGCGGCGGTCGCCACGAAGACCATCTGGAAGAACCAGTCGGACATGATCGAGTAGCCGTTGCCGAGCACCTCCTCGAGCACGGCCGGGTCCTCGCTGCCGCCGATCAGCTCCAGCTCGGCGCCGCTCGTGTTGTAGAGCAGGCTGAACGACCCGATGTAGCCGCTCACGTCGCTGTACATCAGGTTGTAGCCGATCAGGTAGTACATGATGCCCGCGATCGAGTAGAGCGCGATGTTCTTCAGACAGATCGAGGCGGTGTTCTTGGTCCGCACCAGGCCCGATTCGAGCATGGCGAAGCCGGCCGCCATCCACATCACCAGGGCGCCGTGGATGAAGAACGACAGGGTGTTGAAAATGTACTGAGTCTCGGCCGAGACCTCGGCGTGCGCCGGGCCGGTGAACGCCAGGCCGGTCGCGCCGGCCAGGGCGATCACGCCGAAAGACTTGCGCCAGAGCTGCATCTCTAGCCCCTCCTTCGTGTGCCTTGCTTTAGAGTGCTTCGGCGTTGGTCTCGCCGGTGCGGATGCGCACGACCGAGCTCAGGTCGAGCACGAAGATCTTGCCGTCGCCGATGCGCCCGGTGTTGGCGGCCTTCTGGATGGCCTCCACCACCTGCTCGACCAGTTCGTCGGTGACCGCGACTTCGATCTTCACCTTCGGCAGGAAGTTCACCGAGTACTCCGCGCCGCGGTAGATCTCGGTCTGTCCCTTCTGCCGTCCGTAGCCCTTCACCTCGCTGACCGTCAGACCCTCGACACCCAGTCCGGTGAGAGCCTCGCGCACGTCGTCGAGCTTGAAGGGCTTGATGATGGCCATAACCAGTTTCATCGCGCCTCTGCCCTTTCGTTCCTTCTCCGTGGCCTCCCGCCTTGGCGAAACGCGCCCCCGCCCTGCTGGCGGATCGCGCCTCCCCCGAGACGCGCGGCCTGCCGCCGCCCCTCGGGCCGGTCCGGCAGCGCCGCCTTGCCTTCCATAATCAAGAAGCGTGCCAGTTCCCCGGCGGGCGGCCGCGGAGCCCGCAAGACCGGGGCGATTCGCGGCGGTTGCAGGGGCGCGGCCGCGCACGCCAAGGTCGCGCCACCGGGCTGGCAGACGCCCACACATGCCGTTTTTTTGTGCATGCGCTTTGTGGTGGCGCGTAATTGTGCAGTGCAATCTGCCGCAGCCCGCGCGCCACGCCCCGGGCTGGACAGCGCCGGCCCGAGGCTCGATCTTGGCGGCCATGGAAGCGGGCTTGCACAAACGCGGGACGACCCGGAGCGGCAGCGCGAAGGCGCCGGACCGGGTCGAGGTGGCCATCGCCGGCGGCGGGCTGGTCGGGCTGACGCTGGGCATCGCCCTGGCCGGCGCCGGGGTCGAGGTGGCGGTGGTCGACGCCCAGACGCCCTCCGAGCTGACCGAGGCGGCCTACGACGGCCGCGCCTCGGCCATCGCCGCCGCCTCGGCCAACCTGCTGCGCGCCATCGGCGTGTGGCGCCACGTCGCGCCGGAGGCCGAGCCGATCCGCGACATCCGCGTCTCCGACGGCCAGGTCGGACGCCGCGCGGCACCGCTGTTCCTGCACTACGACAGCGACGAGCTGGGCCGCGGCCCCTTCGGCTGGATCGTCGAGAACCGGCGCCTGCGCCAGGCCCTCTTCGCGCGCGCGCGCGAGCTGGAGTCGCTGCACCTGGTGGCCCCGGGCGGCGTCGCCGCGGCCGAACGCCCGGCCGACGGCGAGGGCCGCGGCGAGGCCGGCATCCTGGCCCGCCTGGCCGACGGCGGCGCGATCACGGCGCAGCTCCTGGTCGCCGCCGACGGCCGCCGCTCGCCCCTGCGCGAGGCCGCCGGCATCCGCACCCTGCGCTGGGACTACCCCCAGATGGGCCTGGTCGCCACCCTGACCCACGAGCTGCCGCACGAGGGCGTCGCGCACGAACACTTCCTGCCCGCGGGCCCCTTCGCCGTGCTGCCGATGACCGACGGGCCGGACGGCCGCCACCGCTCCTCGCTGGTCTGGACCGAGCGCCGCGACCTGGCGCCGGAGATGATGAAGCTCGACGACGCGGCCTTCGCCGCCGAGTGCCAGCGCCGCTTCGGCGACAGCCTCGGCCGCTTCGGGCTGACCGGGCCGCGCTGGTGCTATCCGCTTTCCCTGCACCACGCCCAGCGCTACCGCGCCGGCCGCCTGGTGCTGGTCGGCGACGCGGCGCACGGCATCCACCCGATCGCCGGGCAGGGCCTCAACCTCGGCCTGCGCGACGTGGCGGCCCTGGCCGAGTGCCTGATCGACGCGCGGCGGCTGGGGCTCGACCTGGGCGCGGCCGAGCCGCTGGCCCGCTACGAGCGCTGGCGCCGGCCGGACACGCTGACGCTGATCGCGGTGACCGACGGGCTGAACCGGCTGTTCTCCAACGACCTGCCGCCGCTGCGCCTGCTGCGCGATCTGGGCATGGCCGCGGTGGACCGCGCCGCGCCGCTCAAGCGCCTGCTGATGCGCCACGCCATGGGGCTGGTTGGCGATCTGCCCCGCCTGGCCCGCGGCGAGCCGCTGTAGCGGGCGCAGGCCGCCTTCGCCGCTGCCCCGCCGGCGGCGACCGCGTCAGCCGCTGCCCCGGCGCGGGTCGGCCGTGTAGAAGCGCTCGCCGGTGGTCAGGGTCCAGCCGACCAGGTCGCGCAGGCAGTCGCCCAGCGCCGCGTCGAAGGCGCGCACCACCGCCGGCAGGGTGTCGGCCTCGGCCGGCTCGCGCGCCGCGACGCTGTGGTTGGCGACGATGGCGCGCCGCGGCATCTGCACCAGCTTGACGTTGAGCGCCACGTGGGCCTGCGGCAGGGCGCCGTGGAAGTACTCGGCCTGGAACTCGCGCAGCTCGCTCTTCAGCACGAAGTCCGCGCGCAGGCCCAGGGACTCCCGACCGATCGAGACGATCCTGTGCGAGTTCTCGAAGGACTCGATCATCAGGGTCTGGACCATCTGCGGCGCCTGGTCGGTCCAGTTGGCGCGGGCGTAGTACTCCACCTCCATGCGCTGCTGCATCAGCGCGATGCGCACCGTGTCGAGCGCGGCATTGGCGATCGGCGGTTCGAGGATGAGCTGCCAGTCGACCTCCGGCAGGCTCTCGTCGAACCGGCTTTTCGGCGACAGGCGGAAGAACTGCGGCGGCGGGCGCTGGCCCGGCACGAGCTGGGTGCAGCCGGCCAGCGGCCCCGACAGCGCGCCCAGCAGGGCCGCCGCCGCGCCCGCGCGCAACAGTCCCCGGCGGTCCGGCCGGACGGGCGGCCTCCCCTCAACGCGGCGCTTCATAGCCTTCCTGCTGATCTCCGAAGATGAACCGCGCCGGGTCGCGCTGCACCTCGAGCGAGACGCGGTTGAGGTTGGTGACCAGGCTGCGCGCCTCGGTCAGGAGGTTGGCCAGCTCGTAGAGGCCGGTCGCGGTGAAGTCGCGGATCGGCTCGCGGTTCTCCGCGACCATGGCCTGCACCTCGCCGGCCATGGCATCGATCGACTGCGCCGCCCCGCGCAGCTCGGCGATCATCTCGTTGAGGCCGGTGGCCGAGGTGTCGACCTCGCCCTCCAGCCGCTCGGCCAGGCGCCGCACCGCGTCCAGCGTGGTGCCGGTCTTCTGGGTCAGGTCGCCGAACTGGCCGCGCGCGTCGCGCGCCAGGTCCGCCGTCACGGCGCTGGCCTCGTTCAGGTTGGCCAGGGTGCCGGAGGCGTCGTCGACCAGGGCGCCGATCCGGTCGCGCCGGCCGGCCAGCTCGGAGGTCAGCGACTCGATGTTGGTCATCGTCGTCTCGAGGCTGGCCAGATTGCGGTCGCTCAGCAGCAGGTTGACCCGCGCCAGGGTGGTCTGCATGGCCGCGACGGCATCGGGCACGCCCTCCAGCACCTGCTCCAGGGACGAGGCCTCGGTGCGGATCTCCGGCACCGCCTCGGTCGCCGCCGCGCGCAGCCGCGGCGCTGCCGCCGTGCCGCCCTGCAGCAGCACGTAGCGCCCGCCGGTCAGCCCCTCCATCTCCAGGCTGGCGGTGGTGTCGGTCTTGACCGGCACCTCGGCGTCGACGCGCACCATCACCCGCACGGTGCCGGGGTCGTCGGGCTCCAGCTTGATGTCCACCACCTCGCCGACGCGCACCCCGGAGTAGCGCACCGGGCTGCCCTCGGCCAGGCCGGTGACCGAACCGGAGACCAGCAGGTCGTAGCGCTCGAAGGTGGTGTCGACCTGGAACTTCGCCAGCCAGATGACGAAGGCGAAGCTGCCGAGGAAGAGCGCCAGCACGAAGGCGCCGACCAGGATGTAGTTCGCCCGGGTTTCCATCCGCCCCCTTCGCGCTCACGCCCAAACAAAGCCGCCGCGCCCGCTAGGGCGCCTCGGCGTTCGCCCCGGCCGCAGGGTCGATTCCGGCCGCACGCTCCGCTGCGCCCGCCGCCGCCCGGCCGCGCGGACCGAGAAAATAGTCCTGAATCCAGGGATCGGGTTCACGTTCCAGCTCTTGGATCGTTCCGACCTTAACACGCTTGTCGACCAGCACGGAAATCCTGTCGCAGATGGCATAGAGGCTGTCCAGGTCGTGGGTGACCATGACCACGCTCAGGCCCAGGGCCGACTGCAGGTCGCCGATCAGGGCGTCGAACTGGCTGGCGCCGATCGGGTCGAGCCCGGCGGTCGGCTCGTCGAGGAACAGGATCTCGGGGTCCAGCGCCAGGGCGCGCGCCAGGCCGGCGCGCTTGCGCATGCCGCCGGACAGCTCGCTGGGATACTTGTGCGCCGCGCTCGGCGGCAGGCCGACCAGGGCCACCTTCAGCTCGGCGATCTCGCGGCGCAGCCGCGCCGGCAGGTCGCTGTGCTCGGCCAGCGGCACCTCGATGTTCTGCGCCACGGTCAGCGAGGAGAAGAGCGCGCCGTCCTGGAACAGCATGCCCCAGTGCCGTTGCAGCGCGCGCAGGTCGGGGTCGCCCGGCCCCTCGACGGCGCGGCCGAGGATCTCGATCCGTCCGGCGGTCGGGCGCAGCAGCCCGACGATGCAGCGCAGCAGCACCGACTTGCCGCTGCCCGAGCCGCCGACCAGGCCCATGACCTCGCCGCGGCGCACCGCGAAGTCCAGGTTCTCGTGCACCACGTGACGCCCGAACTGGGTCGTCAGGCCGGTGACGCGGATCACCGGGTCGCCGGCCGGGGCCGCGCCGCGCGCGCTCTCGCCGTTGCCGCCGCTCACAGGCCGATCACCGAGTAGAAGACCGAGAAGAGGGCGTCGAGCACGATCACCAGGAAGATCGCCTCGACCACCGCGCGGGTGGTGCGCAGGCCGACCGACTCGGCGTTGGAGGAGACCTTCAGCCCCTCGTAGCAGCCGATCAGCGCGATCACGAAGGCGAAGATCGGCGCCTTGATCATGCCGACCCAGAAGGTGTTCAGCTCCACCGCGTCGCGGAGCTGGCGCAGGAAGGTCAGCAGGTCGATGTCGAGCACCACCGTCGCCATGATGGCGCCGCCCAGCAGGCCCAGCACGTTGGCGTAGAAGGTCAACAGCGGCAGCGCGATGATCAGCGCCAGCACCCGCGGGATCACCAGCACCTCGACCGGGTCGAGGCCGATGGTGGTCATGGCGTCGACCTCCTGGTTGACCTTCATGGTGCCGATCTGGGCGGTGAAGGCCGAGCCGGAGCGGCCGGCCACGATGATCGCGGTGATCAGCACGCCCATCTCGCGCAGCACCGCCACGCCGACCAGGTTGACGGTGAAGATCTCGGCACCGAAGCGGGCGAGCTGGTCGGAGCCCTGGTAGGCCAGCACCACGCCGATCAGGAAGGCGAGCAGCCCGACGATCGGCAGCGCGTCCAGCCCGGTCTTCTCCAGGTGGTAGACCAGCGAGGTGGCGCGCAGCCGCCCCGGCCGGCGCAGCAAGCGGCCGAGGATGACCACCGTCATGCCGAGAAAGCCGAGCAGCTCGCGCGCCGTGCGCCCGGACTCGACGGTGGCCGCGCCCAGCTCTGCCAGCAGGGCGGGCAGGCTGCCCGGCCGCTTCGGCGGCGCCGGCGCCGCCTCGCGCTGGGTGACCTTGTCGAGCAGCGCCTGGCGGGCCGGATCGACGCCGGCCAGCGCCACCTCCAGGCCGCGCCGCGCGAGCTGCGCGCGGGTCCGCTCGACCAGCCAGGCCCCGGCGGTGTCGAGTGCCTCCACCGCCGTCAGGTCGAACTCCGCCGCCGCCGCGCCGCCCGGGTCGAGCTCGGCCAGCGCGGCGTCCTGAGCGCCGACCGTGGCGGTGAGCCAGGCGCCGCTCAGGCGCAGCCGCAGGCGCTGCGCCTCGCGCTCCACCTGCAGCCGCGCCGGCTGCGGCGCGCTCACCACCTCCTCGGCCGCCATCGCGGTCTCGTCCCCTCCTGGACTGGAACCGGCGGCGAGTTAAACACGCGCGGGAGTCGGGGGCCAGCCTCGGCACAGGCGCCGCGACAGCGCTGCCGCGCGCGGCGCCCGCCCGCCCCAGGGCCGGCTCACGGGACCGGCTCACGGGACCGGCTCACGGGACCGGCTCACGGGACCGGCTCACGGGACCGGCTCACGGGACCGGCTCACGGGGCCGGCTCACGGGGCCGCCGCGTCGCGCCCCCACCAGTCCCAGGCGGCTTCCAGCTCGGCGCAGTGGGCCGCCTGCGCCGCGGCGCCGCGGTCGGGGCCGGCATAGCGCCCCAGGGCGCGCAGGTGCTGGAAGAAACCGGGGGCCGGCAGGGCGTCGGCGCGCCGCGAGACGACCAGCGCGGCCAGCAGCGGCCGGCCGGCGGCCTGGTCCTCGGCCATCATCTCCTCGAGCAGGCCGGTCAGGGTGTGGATGCGGTGCGGCGCCGGCACCCGCGCCTCGGCCGCCAGGTCCGCGTAGCGCCGCGTCTCGCGCGCACGCGCCGCGGCCGTCAGCAGGCGGCGCAGCTCCAGCTTCAGGCTCATCCGCTCCAGCGTGTCCATGCTCACGGCCCCCCCTGGGTTCCGCTCGGCGCCGGCGGCCCGGCCGGGTCCCGACGACGCGCCGCGACGATTCCCTACGCTCGCAAATCGCTCTAGGCTGCCGCCGGCGACCAGTTCCGGAGGGAGATGAACGAGATGAGCGCGACGATCAACCACTTCATCGGCGGCCGCAGCCTGGCCGGGACCAGCGGGCGCAGCAGTCCGGTGTTCAACCCGGCGACCGGCGAGGAGGCGGCCCAGGTCGCCCTGGCCAGCGCCGCCGAGGTCGACCGCGCCGTGCAGGCCGCCAAGGCCGCCTTTCCCGGCTGGGCGGCGACCACGCCGCTCAACCGCGCCCGCGTGCTGTTCAAGTTCAAGGAGCTGCTGGAGGCCAACCGCGAGGAGCTGGCCAAGCTGATCGGCCGCGAGCACGGCAAGGTGCTGGCCGACGCCGCCGGCGAGGTGACGCGCGGCATCGAGGTGGTGGAGTTCGCCTGCGGCATCCCGCAGCTTCTCAAGGGCGAGTTCACCGAGAACGTCGGCACCGCGGTCGACAGCTACTCGGTGCGCCAGCCGCTCGGCGTGGTCGCCGGCATCACGCCGTTCAACTTCCCGGCCATGGTGCCGATGTGGATGTTCCCGGTGGCCATCGCCTGCGGCAACACCTTCGTGCTCAAGCCCAGCGAGCGCGACCCCTCGGCGCCGCTGCGCCTGGCCGAGCTGCTGGCCGAGGCCGGCCTGCCGGAGGGCGTGTTCAACGTGGTCAACGGCGACAAGGAAGCGGTCGACACCCTGCTGCAGCACCCCGACGTGGAGGCCGTCAGCTTCGTCGGCTCCACCGCCATCGCCGAGTACGTCTACCACCAGGGCACGGCGCACAATAAGCGCGTGCAGGCCCTGGGCGGCGCCAAGAACCACATGATCGTGCTGCCCGACGCCGACATGGACCAGGCGACCGACGCGCTGATGGGCGCCGCCTACGGCTCGGCCGGCGAGCGCTGCATGGCGGTCTCGGTCGCCGTCGCCGTGGGCGAGGCGGGCGACGCCCTGATGGAGCGGCTGGAGCCGAAGGTGCGCGGCCTGAAGATCGGCCCCTACACCGACCCCGAGGCCGACATGGGCCCGCTGGTCACCCGGCAGGCCCTGGAGCGGGTGACCGGCTACGTCGACTCCGGCGTCGCCGAGGGCGCCAAGCTGGCGGTCGACGGCCGCGGCCTGAGCCTGCAGGGCTACGAGGGCGGCTACTTCATCGGCGGCTGCCTGTTCGACGAGGTCAAGCCCGAGATGAAGATCTACCGCGAGGAGATCTTCGGCCCGGTCCTCTCGGTGATGCGCACGCCGGACTACGAGTCGGCGCTGGAGCTGGTCAACGGGCACGAGTACGGCAACGGCGCGGCGATCTTCACCCGCGACGGCGACGCGGCGCGCAACTTCACCACCCGCTGCAACATCGGCATGGTCGGCGTGAACGTGCCGATCCCGGTGCCGATGGCCTTCCACTCCTTCGGCGGCTGGAAGCGCTCGCTGTTCGGCGACCACCACATGCACGGCCCCGAGGGCGTGCGCTTCTACACCCGGATGAAGACCGTCACCTCGCGCTGGCCCACCGGCCTGCGCAGCGGCGCCGAGTTCGTCATGCCCACCATGAAGTAGCGCCCCGCCCGCCGGGACGCACGCGCCCCGGCGGGCGCTTGCCACGACCTCCTCTCACCGCTGCTGGACGAGGCGGTGTCGGACATTATCGCTACGCCCACGACGCGCGCACCGCAGATCGCCGAATACCCGCAGCAGCTTTAGAGTGATTTGCGACCCTATGGACGCGCCTCGGCGCGTCCGCCGGTCGCGAGACCTCGCGCCCACTTTAATGTGTTAAAGCAGATTGCTTGGGATCGCCGGAGCCGCAGGAGCGGCTCCAGACGAGCGCAACCTGCTCTAGGCTCCGGACCCATAAAAGGCTTGCCGGCGCGAGGGCAGGTTTGATTCAAGCTTCCAAACGGTAGGGAGCTTGCGATGTCGGAGAGCCATTTCTGGCTGAGCGAGGCGCAGTTTGCGCGCCTTCAGCCGCTGCTGCCGAACAAGCCGCGCGGTGTGCCGCGGGTGGACGACCGGCGTGTGATTAGCGGGATCGTCCACGTCCTCAGGACGGGGTGCCGATGGGCCGACGCACCGGCGGTCTACGGCCCGCGCAAGACGCTGTACAACCGCTATGTCCGCTGGGCCAAGGCCGGCGTCTGGGCCGAGGTGTTCCGCGCCTTGGCCGACAGCGGCGGTCCACCGGCCGAGCTGCTGCTCGACAGTTCGCACGTCAAGGCGCACCGCTGCGCGGCCGGCGGTAAAGGGGGGGCGCCGTCCACGCCATAGGCCGCTCGCGCGGCGGCCGGACCACCAAGATCCACGTTGCGACAGACGAACTGGGGCGGCCGCGCGCCGTGATCCTCACGCCAGGCCAGCGCGGCGACAGCCCTGTGGCGCTCGCGCTCGTTGGCGCTCTGCCGCCACCGCGCAGACTGATCGCCGACGCCGCCTACGACAGCGACGGCCTGCGCCGGTTCCTGAGCGAGCGCGGCACCGAACCGGTCGTGCCGAACAACCCGACGCGCAAGCGAAAACACGCCTTCGATGCCGCCGCCTACCGGGCACGCAACGCGATCGAACGCACCTTCTGCAGGCTCAAGGACTGGCGACGCATCGCCACGCGCTACGACCGCCTGGCCGCAACGTTCGAAGCCGCCGTCCTCATCGGCGCAATCGTCTGCTATTGGTTATGAGTCCGGAGCCTAATCCAGCAGCGGACTGACGAAGCCGGGGGGCTTGACGGCCAGGACGCTGCCGTCAAGGGCGTTGAGCAGGTCCTCGGCGGTGTTGCCGATCAGCACGCCGGACAGACCGCCGCGCGACAGGGTGCCGAGCACCAGCGGCTCCGCGCCCAGGGCGGCGGCGGCCTGCGGCAGCACGCTGCGCGGCGGCCCGGCGACCAGCTCGCAGCGCAGCTCGAGCGGCGGCAGGCCGTCCGCCGCCAGCCAGCCGCGCGCCCGCGCCGCCAGGGCCTCCAGGCGGGCCTGGGCCTGGGCCTCGGCGGCCTGGCGCCGCCCGGCCGCCGCCGGCGTCGGCGGCCCGCTGGACCAGCGCGCCACCTCCTCGGCCAAGGGGTCTTCCCAGGCGTGCAGCAGCCACAGGCACCGGTCGCCCGCCGCCGCCAGCCGGCCGGCGGTGCTGAGCAGGCGGCGGTTGAGGCCATCCTCCGGATCCGCCTCCCGGTCGCCGCCAGAGCCCGGCTCGCCCCTGCTCAGGTCGCCCCTGCTCAGGTCATCCGCGCCCAGATCCACGGCGGCCACCACCGCCTCGCCCGCCGCCGCCTCGGCGGCGCGCGGCCGCAGCAGCCACAGCGGGCAGGGGCATTTGCGCAGCAGGTGCTGGTCGACGCTGGCGAACAGCGGCACGGCCGGCCGCGGCGAGGGGTCGGCCGCCTTGATCACCAGGTCGGCCGCCAGCCGGCCCGCCGCGCGCACGATCTCCAGGTAACGCCGGCCGCAGGCCAGGGCGCTGTCCACCCGCGCGCCCCGCTCGGCCGCCTCGCGCGCCACCGTGCCGGCCAGGGCCTGCAGCCCCGCCCGCCGGCTCGCCACGACCTCCGGCACCGCGGCCTCCTCGGGCGCCAGGGCGGCCAGCAGATGCAGCCGGCCGCCCGGCGCCAGCAGGGGCAGAGCCCGCGCCACCAGGGCGCGATCGGCCGCCGTGCCGGCGCAGACCAGCAGGATCGTCGCGAAACCAGTCATTCGGCCAGGGCCTCCTGTCCGCCGGGTTCGGGAAGCGGGCGGTCGGGGCGCGGCGGCGGCGCCCGGCCCAGCAGCAGGTCGACGGCCTGGTCGGCGGCGTCGCGGAAGGGCAGCAGCACCAGATCGGCCCCGGCTGCGCTCAGGCGCGCCACCTCCGCCTCGCGGTGGGCGGTCACCGCCACCTTGCCCTGGTAGCCGGCCTCGCGCAGCGCCGCCATCAGCGTCAGGCGGGGGTCGGTGTGGGTCAAGCCGGTCTCATGCTCCGGCACCGCCGAGATCACCCAGCGCACCCCGGCCAGCGGCAGGTGCCCCACCAGCTCGGGATCGCCCGCGTCGCCGTAGCGCGCCGCCAGCCCGGTCCGCTGCCAATAGCGCACCGTGGCCGGGTTGAAGTCGATGCCCAGCACCCGCCGGCCGGCCGACTCCAGCCCGCAGGCGATCTGTCCGCCAAAGCGGCCAAGCCCGAACACCAGCACCTCGCTGCCGGTCTCGCGGGCGGCGGCCGCCTCCACCGCCGCCTCGCGGAACGGCCGGCGCCGCTCGAAGGGGCCGAGCAGCGGCTCGAAGAGGGCGTAGAGGCGCTGGGAATAGGTGATCATGTAGGTGGACAGGGAGATGGTGATCAGGCCGACCAGGGTGACCAGGCCCAGGGCCTCGGGGCTGACATGGCCCAGGTCGACGCCGACGGCGACGAAGATCAGGGAGAACTCGCTGATCTGGGCCACCGTCAGCCCGGCCAGGAAGCCGGTGCGCTTGCGGTAGCCCATGGCGCCCATGATGACCAGCACGATCAGCGGGTTGCCGATCAGCACGAAGAGCGCCAGCACCAGCGCCGGTCCCAGGCTCTGGCCCAGCAGGCCGAGGTCGAGGCCGGCGCCCAGCGCGACGAAGAAGAACAGCAGCAGGAAGTCGCGCAGGGAGGCCAGGCGCGCCGCGATGGCCTCGCGGAAGGGGGTCGAGGCCAGGCTGACGCCGGCCAGCAGGCCGCCCAGCTCCTTGCCGAAGCCCAGATAGTGGCTGACCGCCGCCAGCAGCGCCGCCCAGCCGATGGCGAAGCAGACCAGCAGCTCCGGCGCGCGCGCCAGGCGGGCGACCAGCGGGTTGGCCAGGACCAGGATGAAGAGGGCGACCGCCGCCAGCAGCCCGACGCCCGAGACCAGCACCAGCGCGATCTCGCCCAGCCCGCCCAGCGCGCCGCCAGCCGCCTCGTCCCCCTGCGCGCCGCCGCCGGCGGCGGCGCCGATGCCGGCGGCGGACAGCGCAATCATCGCCAGCACCACCACCAAGTCCTGCACGATCAGGAAGCCCAGCGCGATGCGGCCGTGCAGCGCGTCGATCTCCTTCTTGTCGGAGAGCAGCTTCACGATGATGATCGTCGAGGAAAAGGTCAGCGCCACGGCGACGTAGAAGCTGGTGGTCGCGTCCAGCCCCAGGCCGAGGCCGAGCAGGAAACCGATCGCCGAGGTGAAGAGCACCTGGCCCAGGCCGGTGGTCAGCGCCACCGGCCCCAGACTGCGCACCAGCTTGAGGTCGAGCTTGAGTCCGACCAGGAACAGCAGCACCGCGATGCCCAACTCGGCCAGCAGGTCGATCTGCCGGTCGGAGCGGGCGATGTCGAGGCCGCTGGGGCCGACCAGGATGCCCACGGCGATGAAGCTGACGATCAGCGGCTGACGCGCCGTCAGACCGACAAAGCCGACGGTCGCCGCGATGACCAGGATCGCGGCGATCTCGTAGAAGAGATAGCCCGTGATGACCTCGTCCATCGCGGGCGCTCAGGCGGACGCGGGGCTTTCAGCACTCATGCCGCGAGAATAAACCACCGCGCGCGAAATGCGCTTTGCGGCAAATCAACACGGTCCATGCGCAATTATACCCAAAGCCCGACTCGGGCACGCTGGCTCGGGCGGAGCGGCTTGCGCGGAGCGGCCCGGATCAACCGGGCCGCCGCGGCCAGAGCCGCAGATTGAGAGCAGATTGTGAGCGTTTGGACCCACAGCATGGGTCCGCCGATCACAAGAAACCTGCTCCACACCAAAGAGTTAGAGTGATTTTTCGCAACCGGCGGACGCGCTGACGCGCGTCCAAACGGTCGCAAATCACTCTAGAGCCGATGCCGATCTGAAGGCCTCGCGACGCGCTCCCTTCAGGTCGGCTGACTCTGCTCTAACAGATTAAAGGGAGAGCGATGCTGTCCGACCTGGCGACGCGCCAGGGCGCACCACTCAGGTCGGCATCGCTCTACAGGATGAACTTGCTGAGGTCGGCGTTCTGGGCCAGCACGCCGACGCGCTCGCGCACCTGTTCGGCGGTCACGGTCACGGTCTCGCCAGTGCGGTCGGTGGCGGTGAAGGAGAGCTCCTCGAGTAGCTTTTCCATCACGGTCTGCAGCCGGCGCGCGCCGATATTCTCGACCGAGGCGTTGATCTCGGCGGCCAGGTCGGCCAGGGCGTCGATCGCCGCCTCCTCGAAGGCCAGGGTGACCCCCTCGGTGGCCATCAGCGCCTCGTACTGGCGGATCAGCGAGTTCTCCGGCTCGGTCAGGATGCGCTTGAAGTCGTCGCGGGTCAGCGCCTGCAGCTCGACCCGGATCGGCAGGCGGCCCTGCAGCTCGGGCAGCATGTCGCTGGGCTTGGCGATGTGGAAGGCGCCGGAGGCGACGAAGAGGATGTGGTCGGTCTGCACCTGGCCGTGCTTGGTCGCCACGGTGGTCCCCTCGATCAGCGGCAGCAGGTCGCGCTGCACGCCCTCGCGGCTGACGTCGGCGCCACCGCGGCTGTCGCTGCGCGCGGTGATCTTGTCGATCTCGTCGAGGAAGACGATGCCGTTGTTCTCGACGGCGCGGATCGCCTCCTCGGTCACCCGCTCCTGGTCGATCAGCTTGTCGGACTCCTCGGCCATCAACGGCTCGTAGGCCTCGGAGACCTTCAGGCGCTTGGTCTGGGTGCGCCCGCCGAAGGCCTTCCCGAAGATGTCGCCCAGGTTGATCATGCCCATCTGGGCGCCGGGCATGCCGGGGATGTCCATGGTCGGGAGCTGCATGCCGCCGGTGTCCTGAAGCTGCAGCTCCACCTCGGCGTCGCCCAGCTCGCCGTCGCGCAGCCGGCGGCGGAAGGACTCGCGGGTCTCGGGCCGCGCGTTGGGCCCGGCCAGGGAGTCGATGATGCGGTTCTCGGCGTTCAGCTCGGCTTTGGCGGTGACCTCGCGGCGCAGCCGCGCGCGGGTCATGTGGATGGCGATCTCGACCAGATCGCGCACGATCGACTCCACGTCGCGGCCGACGTAGCCGACCTCGGTGAACTTGGTCGCCTCGACCTTCAGGAAGGGCGCCTGGGCCAGCTTGGCCAGGCGGCGCGCGATCTCGGTCTTGCCGACGCCGGTCGGGCCGATCATCAGGATGTTCTTCGGCAGCACTTCCTCGCGCAGGTCGTCGGGGAGCTGCTGACGGCGCCAGCGGTTGCGCAGGGCGATGGCGACCGCGCGCTTGGCCTCGCGCTGGCCGACGATGTAGCGGTCCAGCTCGCTGACGATCTCGCGCGGGCTAAAGGCGGCGGCGGTGCTGCCGGGATCGGCGGCGACGCCGGGGGCCTCAGAGGCTTTCGAGGGTGATGCTGTCATTGGTGTAGATGCAGATGTCCGCGGCAATCTTCATGGCGCGCCGGGCGATCGCCTCGGCGTCCATATCGTCTCGGTCGATCAGGGCCCGGGCGGCGGCCAGGGCGTAGGTCCCGCCGGAGCCGATGCCGACCAGCCCGTCCTCCGGCTCCAGCACGTCGCCGTTGCCGGTCAGCACCAGGGTGGTCTCGGTATCGGCCACCGCCATCATGGCCTCCAGCCGGCGCAGGTAGCGGTCGGTGCGCCAGTCCTTGGCCAGCTCGACGCAGGCGCGGGCGAGCTGGCCGGGATAGGACTCCAGCTTGGCCTCCAGCCGCTCGAACAGCGTGAAGGCGTCGGCCGTCGCCCCGGCGAAGCCGGCGATCACGTCGGCCGCCGCCTCGCCCTTGGCCGCGCCCTTGCCGTGCAGGCGGCGCACCTTGCGGGCGTTGGACTTCATCACGGTGTGGCCGAAGGAGACCTGTCCGTCGCCGGCGAGCACGACGCGCCCGCCCTTGCGCACGGAGAGGATCGTGGTGCCGTGCCAGGGCCCGGCCCCCGAGGACGCAGGAGAAGTGTCTGACATGCCGCAGAGATGGCGGCACCGGCGGGTGGGGTCAAGGAGAGACTGGCCGCCGCGTGACAGGCCGGGCCGATCCGGGTGGCGGCCGGGGCGGCCAAGGGCGCGGCGGGCGGCTCACCCCCTGGCATTGCGTCGGGCGGGCTGCTACATAGCCGGCTTTCGGGCCAGGGCTGGGCCCAGCGCGGCCGCCGGGCGCCTGCGCGGGACTGCACCGGCCCAGAGACCCGGCCCAGAGACCCGGCCCAGAGACTCGGCCCAGAATCTTGGAAGGACGCCCGACGATGCGCCGCGCCCAGGTGGACCGCTCGACCAGCGAGACCAGGATTTCCGCCGCCGTGAACCTCGACGGCACCGGAATCTACAACGTCTCGACCGGCCTCGGCTTTCTCGATCACATGATCGAGCAGCTCTCGCGCCACAGCCTGATCGACATCGAGCTGTCGGTGGAGGGCGACCTGCACATCGACGGCCACCACACCACCGAGGACTCCGGCATCGCGCTGGGCCAGGCCGTGGCGCGCGCCCTGGGCGAGCGCACCGGCATCACCCGCTACGCCGACGCGCTGATCCCGATGGACGAGACCCTGACCCGGGTGGCGCTGGACATCTCCAACCGCCCCTACTTGATCTGGAAGGTGGAGTTCACGCGCGACAAGCTCGGCGAGATGGACACCGAGCTGTTCCGCGAGTGGTTCCAGGCCTTCGCCTTCAACGCCGGGCTGACCCTGCACGTCGAGACGCTCTACGGCCTCAACAACCACCACATCGTGGAGTCCTGCTACAAGGGCCTGGCGCGGGCGCTGCGCAAGGCGCTCGAGATCGACCCGCGCAAGGCCGACCAGGTGCCCTCGACCAAGGGCACGCTCTGACCGGCGGCAAGGTCCGGCGTCCTCCCCGCGGGTCCGCGGGCCCGCGAAAACCACAACCCTCTCTTGCATAAACCTCAAGGCGGGGTAGCATGACGCCGAGGGCGACGGCTGCGGCCGCGCACGGGGCCGGCAAGGGAGAAGGCCGGCGAGGGAGAAGGCCGGCATGCTTCTTGCCGAGGCCATGGAAGAGGGGTTCGGGCGACTGCTGCCGGCCGAGGCCGCCTGGCTCGAGGGCGTGGAGGCCGGCACCGGACTCGACGGCCTGGACGGCGAAACCGACCGGCGCATTCGCGTTCGGCTGATCGCCGCGCTGTGCCGCGATCAGGCGCTCGCCGCCCGCGTCGGGCCCGGCGGCATCAACCTGCAAGAAATCGATCTTGTCGAGGGCCACCTGGACCTCAGCGACCTCACCCTGGCCTGGCCGCTGCGGCTGCAGCACTGCCGTATCCGTCTGGACGGCGCGCAAGCCGGTGACCTGCTGCTCAAACACCTGCGCGCGCCGCGGATCGACATCTCCCACCTTGCCTGCCGCCACGCGAGCCTCGTGGGCGCCCGGCTGGGCGGCGACCTGATCGCCGTCGGCGCCACCTTCGATCGGGGGCTGCACCTCTGCGACGCCCGGATCGAGGGCGACCTCGACCTGCGCCGGAGCCGCATCGGGCCGATCGCCCCGAAGATCGGGGAGGAGCACGACGAGAGCAACGGCGAGCGCAGCCATGACTACACCAGCCGCGACCGCGCCATCATGGCCGACCGCGTGCAGGTCTTCGGCCGGGCGATCCTGAACGCGGCCGAGGTGACCGGCGGCATCTACCTGCGCAACGCCCGGATCGCCGGCGTCGGCCTGCTCAAGCAGTTGACGCTGGTCGCGCCGAGGGGACCGGCGGCGAGCTGGGAAGGCTCGCGCTGGGAGGCCGGGCTGCACCTGGAAAGCAGCAAGATTCGCGGCGGCGTGGACCTCTCGGATGCCACCGTCAGCTCCAACCTGTCCTTGATGGCCTCGCTGCAGCCGCCCGAAGCCGAGGCCGCGGGAGACATCTCCTTCACCGCGCTCGGCCTGGAGGTCGACGGGGATCTCTACGGCGAAGGGCTGCGCAGCGCGGCGCCGCTGAAGCTGCTGGGCGCCCGGATCACCGGCGACCTGCATCTGATGGACAGCCACATCGGCAGCGGCCAGGCCAAGACCCCGAACGATCAGCCCACGGCGCTCGACTTCACCGGCGCCTTCATCGGCGGGACCCTCAGCCTGGACGGCGCCATGCGGGTCGAGGGAGCGACGTCGCTGCAGACCGCCCGGATCGGAGGCCGGCTGCTGGTCGAGGGGCACTACGCCGCCGAGCGACTGGCGCTGATCGCCGACGGCCTGTCGGTCAAGGGCTTCGCCCGCTTCGGCGAGGCGCAGATCCACGACGGCGCGGACGAGGAGGCGCCGCGCCCGGACGCCGAGGAGGAGGTAAAGGACGGGGCACAGGAAGAAGCCGAAAAGGCGCGCGCCAAGGGCCCGGCCGCGCCGGCCTGGACGCCGAAGCTGAGCGTGCGCGGCGGGCTGAAGCTGGAGAACGCGCGCATCGGCGGCCTGCTGTCCTTCGCGGACTTCCGGCTCGAGCCGGGCACGAAGCCGGGCTTTCGCGTCGGCGCCGCCGGGCGCGCCAGCGACTTCGTCGTGCTCAGCCTGAAGGGCGCGGAGATCGGCAGCGACCTCTACTTCCGCGGCCCGGCCCGGGTGGAGGGCACGATCTGGCTGCTGGGCACCCGGATCGAGCAGGACCTGGAAATCTCCGGCCTGCTGCTGCAACGCTCGCCGCTGGCCGAGGAGACCGACAAGCACCACCACGTGGTCTTCAACGCCAGCCGGGCCGAGGTGAAGGGCGAGTTCCGCTGGTTCCGTGGCCGCCTGCCACACGGTTTCGAGGACAGCTTCTGGTGCACGCAAGGCGCCGTGCGGCTGTCGCGCATGACGACGGCGCGCCTGCGCGACGACTTCCAGACCTGGCCGGTCGAGCCCTACCCGATCCACCTCGACGGCTTCGCCTACGGCACGATCCACACCGACCGGAACGCGCGGGCCCGGGAGAGGCTGGGCTGGCGCGCGCGCTGGGCCGTGGTCTGGTCGCTGTGGCGTGGCCGGAGGCCACCGGCCGTCAAGGTGGGGCGGCAGCGCCGCGCCCTGGCGGCGGAGGAGTGGCCGCGGCTGCACCGGCAGGCCAAGCACCGCTACCGCCTGCCCGGCCTGCGCAGCCTGGTCAACGGCCTGAAGTACGGCTTCGGCGTGGGGACGATCAGCCTGCTGCCGCAGTCGCGCCTGCTCTGGCTGGAGCGGCAGTTCCGCACCGGCCACGGCCGCCGGCGGGATCTGGATCGCGGCACCGACCGGCTGAATTTCCAGCCCTTCGACCAGCTCGAGCGCGTGTTCCGCCGCATGGGCCTGGAGAACGACGCCCGCACCGTGGCGATCCGCAAGCAGGTGCGCATCACCCGGATGTACCGCGACCGCCCGGTCGCTAGGTGGTGGCGCTTCTTCGCCGGCGTCACCGTGCGCTACGGGTACCAGCCCTTTCGCGCCGTGCTGCTTCTGATCCTGCTGCTGGCCGGCAGCACCGCGGTGTTCAACGACGCCTATCACAACGACGCGGTCTACCCGACCCTGGCGAAGTTCCAGATGCACACCCGCGACGACGGCCCGCCCGGCCTGGCCGACACGCTGCTGTGGTCGGGTGCCCAGTCGGTGGCCGACCCGGCCATGCTGAGCGGCAAGGTGATGCCGCCGACCTATCCGCGCTTCGACCCGCTGGTCTTCGCGGTCGACACGGTGATCTCCCCGATCAGCCTGGGGCAGCAGGACTTCTGGTACCTGCGCAGCGACGAGGTGGGGGTGTACGAGGCCTGCGCCTTCTGGTCGCTCGATTGCACCAGCGTCTACCGCGCCTATTTCTATCTGCACGTTCTGCTGGGTCACCTCCTGGTGATCCTGATCGCCCTGTCGCCCACCTCGCTCCTGCGGCTGGACTGATCCGGGGATCTTCCCTGGACAGGCGCCGCCGTAGGCACTAATCAGCGCGCATCATGACCATCGCGATCGTCGATTACGGCTCGGGCAACCTGCGCTCGGCGGCCAAGGCGCTGGAGCGGGCGGCCCGCGAGAGCGGGCAGCCCGGCGAGGTGCTGGTCACCAGCGATCCGCAGGCCGTCGCCGCGGCCGAGCGCGTGGTGCTGCCCGGGGTCGGCGCCTTCGGCGACTGCCGCGCCGGGCTGCACGCCCTGCCCGGCATGGTCGAGGCGCTGGAGGAGGTGGCCGGCCCGCGCGCGCGCCCGCTGCTGGGCATCTGCGTGGGCATGCAGCTCTTCGCCAGCCGCGGCCTGGAGCACGGCCGTCACGCCGGCTTCGGCTGGATCCCCGGCGAGGTGGTCAAGCTGACGCCACGCGACCCGAGCCTGAAGATCCCGCAGATGGGCTGGAACGAGCTGGTGCTGCACGACGCCGCGCACCCGGTGCTGTCCGGCCTGCCGGTCGGCGCCCATGCCTACTTCGTGCACAGCTATCACCTGCGCGCCGAGACGCCGGCCCAGGTGCTGGCCGAGGTCGACTACGGCGGCCCGGTGAGCGCGGTGGTCGGGCGCGACACGCTGATCGGCACCCAGTTCCATCCCGAGAAGAGCCAGGCCACCGGCCTGAAGCTGCTCGCCAACTTCCTTGCCTGGAGGCCCTAGAGTCCGCCGTGCCCGAAGGCCAGAGCGTCCCCCGCCAGATCGAGCGCCTGACCGATTTCCAGGCCACCGACCTGCACGACCTCTGCGACGCCGCCGAGGCGGCGATCGTCGACGGCGGCGGCTTCGGCTGGCTGGCGCCGCCGCCGCGCGAGATGATGGAGACCTACTGGAAGGGCATCCTGCTGGTGCCCGAGCGCGACCTCTTCGTCGCGCGGCTGGACGGCACGATCTGCGGCTCGGCCCAGCTCCTGCGGCCAACCCGCAACCAGGAGGCCTCGGCCGCCGTCGGCCAGCTCAGCACCTTCTTCCTGGCGCCCTGGGCGCGCGGCTACGGCCTGGCCGTCGAGCTGGTCGAGCGGGTCGCGCGCGGCGCCCGCGAGGCCGGCCTGGAGGTGCTGCAGCTCGACGTGCGCGAGACCCAGGCCCGCGCCATCCAGATCTACGAGCAGCTCGGCTTCGCGCGCTGGGGCAGCAACCCCCGCTACGCCCGGGTCGACGGCCGCTGGATGACCGGTCACTACTACTACTGCGACCTCAATCGCGAGCCCAAAGCGGACGGCGAGACGTCATGATCCTCTTCCCCGCCATCGACCTCAAGGACGGCAAGGCCGTGCGGCTGCTGCGCGGTGCGCTGGACGCCGCCACGGTGTTCAACGAGGACCCCGCGGCCCAGGCGCGCAGCTTCGCCGGCGCCGGCTTCGAGTGGCTGCACATCGTCGACCTCAACGGCGCCTTCGAGGGCCGGCCGGTCAACGCCGACCCGGTCCAGGCGATCCTGACCGCCACCCGGCTGCCGGTGCAGCTCGGCGGCGGCATCCGCGACATGGCGACCATCGAATACTGGCTGGAGCTGGGGGTGACCCGGGTCATCCTGGGCACGGTGGCGCTCAAGGACCCGGCGCTGGTGCGCGCCGCCGCCAAGCGCTTTCCCGGCCGCATCGTGGTCGCGGTCGACGCCCGCGGCGGCCGCGTCGCGGTGGAGGGCTGGGCCGAGGTCAGCGAGACCAAGGCGGCCGACCTGGGCAAGTCCTTCGAGGACGCCGGCGTCGCCGCCCTGCTCTACACCGACGTCGACCGCGACGGCGCGCTGGAGGGCGTCAACCTGGAGGCCACCGGCGCCCTGGCCGAGGCGGTCGAGATCCCGGTGATCGCCTCGGGCGGCGTCGCCTCGATCGACGACCTGGCGGCGCTGCTGCCGCTCGAGGAGCTCGGGGTGAGCGGCGTGGTCTGCGGGCGCGCCCTCTACGACGGCCGCATCGACCCGGCCCAGGCACTGGCCCTGCTGGCCGGCACGCCCGAGGAGGGCCTGGGGCCGTGATGAAGCTGCGCGTCATCCCCTGCCTCGACGTCAAGGACGGGCGGGTGGTCAAGGGCGTCAACTTCGTCGACCTGCGCGACGCCGGCGACCCGGTCGAGCAGGCCAAGGTCTACGACGCCGCCGGCGCCGACGAGCTCTGCTTCCTCGACATCACCGCCAGCCACGAAAAGCGCGGAATCCTGCTGGAGGTGGTGCGCGAAACCGCCGAGCAGTGCTTCATGCCGCTGACCGTCGGCGGCGGCGTACGCACGCTGGAGGACATCCGCCGCCTGCTGCTGGCCGGCGCCGACAAGGTCTCGATCAACACCGCCGCCGTGGAGACACCCGACTTCGTGGGCGCCGCCGCGGAGAAGTTCGGCAGCCAGTGCATCGTCGTGGCGATCGACGCCAAGCGCAGCGCGCGCCCGCGCGCCGAGATCCCCAGCGGCTTCGAGGTCTACACCCACGGCGGGCGCAAGGCGCGCGGCCTGGACGCCGTCGCCTGGGCCCGGCGCATGGCCGAGGCCGGCGCCGGCGAGATCCTGCTCACCTCGATGGATCGCGACGGCACCAAGGCCGGTTTCGACGTCGCGCTGACCCGCGCCGTGGCCGACGCGGTGCCGGTACCGGTGATCGCCTCGGGCGGCGCCGGCACGGTGGAGCACCTGGCCGAAGGCCTGCGCGACGGCCATGCCACCGCCGTGCTGGCCGCCAGCATCTTCCATTTCGGCGAAATCTCCATCGCCGAGGCCAAGCGCGGCCTGGCCGCCGCCGGCCTGCCGGTGCGCCCGGCCGAGGTCTCCGGCGAGCCCCAGGAGCTCGCCCTGCGCACCGACCCGGCCGCCCCGGCGGAGGCGCCGAACGACGGCCCCGGAGGCACGGCATGAGCGACGTTGCGGTCCTGGAACGGCTGCTCGCCACCATCGCGGCGCGCAAGGGCGCCGACTCCAGCGCGTCCTACACCGCCAAGCTGCTGGCGCGCGGCGTGCCGAAGATCGCCCAGAAGGTCGGCGAGGAGGCCACCGAGACGGTGATCGAGGCGGTGCGCGGCGACCGCGCCGCCCTGGCCGCGGAGAGCGCCGACCTGCTCTACCACCTGCTGGTGCTCTGGGCCGCCAGCGACCTCGACCCGCAGGAGGTCTGGGAGCAGCTCGCCAAGCGCGAGGGCAGCAGCGGCCTCGCCGAGAAGGCGGCGCGCAAGCGCGACTGAGCCGCCCCCGGCGGAAATTCCCCAGCGATTGACGTGCAATTTATCGCGGGGAGTCCGCCAATAGGCTGTTTCATCGTATAACTTCACGCATTCAAATTCCCGATTAAGAATGCATTCACTTTTTGCGGGAGATGCTTGCCATGACTCGCGCAAAAGTGGAGGCATTCGGCATGGTCCCCTTGCAATCCTCCCGCGGCCGACGCCAGCGGCTGCGCATTGTCCACCGCATCGGCGGCGGCTATGCCGCGCTGCTGCTTCTGCTGCTCCTGGTCGCCGGCATCGGGCTGACCGCCCTGCGCGGCTTCGACGCCCGCTTCGAGGCCTATGCCGACTCCGCCGGCACGCTGGACCGGGTGATGGGCCTGGAAAAGGACCTGGCCAGCCTGGAACGCGACCTGCGCGCCTTCCTGCTGACCCCGAATGACGCGAACCGCGCCGCCGTCGACCAGCAGCTCGGCGACTTCCGCGCCGCCCTGGCCGCCGCCCGCCGGGAGGCGCCCGACGGCGACAGCGGCGCGGCGCTCGCGCGGATCGACGCAGCGCAGGACGGACTGGCCAGCGACCTCGCCCGCCTGGTCGAGACGGTCTTCGCGCGCCGCGCCCTCTTGCCCGAACAGGTCGAGCCGATGAACGCCAGCGTGACCGCGGCGCTCGACGACCTGATCGCCGGATTGCGCGGCATCGGGCGCAACGACCTGGCCCACGACGCCTTTGCCGCCCGGCTTCTCTATCAGCAGACGGCGACGGCGCTGACCCGCTACCTGGAAAGCGGCGTCCCGGCCCGCCAGGCGGAGCTGTCGGCCAGCCTGAGCGCGCTCTCGGCGCGGCTCGACGAGCTGGATAGCCAGCTCGCCGGCCTGCCACAGGCCCGGCTGCTGGCCGCCGTGCGCGGGCACCGCCCGGCCTTCCTGGCGATCATGGAGGAAACCGAGCGGCTGCTGCGCACCGAGGCCGAGCTGGTGGCCACGGTCACGCAACTGGGCAGCGACATCGACGCGCAGATCGAGGACCTGCGCAATGACGGGGCCGCCAAGCAGGACAGCCTGCTCGCCGAAGCGCTCGCCAACGGCGCGCGCGCGCAGGCCACCAACGTCCTGGGCGCCGCCGTGGCGCTGGTGCTGGGCGTGGCCCTGGCCCTGCTGATCTCGCGCGGCATCGCACGCCCGCTGCGGGCGATGTCCGGCACGATGGCCCGCCTGGCCGAGGGCGACACCGACGTCGAGGTGCCCGGGCGGGCGCGCGGCGACGAGATCGGCGAGATGGCCGCCGCCGTGCAGGTCTTCAAGGAGGCGGCGCAGACACAGGCCCGGCTGGAGGCCGCGGCGGCGGACGAACAGGCGGCCAAGGAACAGCGCAGCACGCAGGTCGAGCGCCTGATCGGCGAGTTCGACCGCTCGGTTGGCGAGGGCCTGGCCGCCGTCACCGCGGCCGCCAGCGAGCTGGACACGACGGCCCGGCAGATGTCCGAACTGGCCGAAGGTGCCAGCCGCCAGCTCGCGGAGACCTCGGCGTCGGCGGCGCAGACCTCGGCCTCGGTGCAGACCGTCGCCTCCACCACCGAGGAGCTCTCGGCCTCGACTCAGGAGATCAGCCGACAGGTCAGCGACTCGACCGAGATCGCCCGACAGGCGGTGAGCGAAGCCGAGCGCACCGACGAGACGGTGCGCGGCCTGGCCGCCGCCGCCGAGCGGATCGGCCAGGTGGTCGGGCTGATCTCGGAGATCGCCGAGCAGACCAACCTGCTGGCGCTCAACGCCACGATCGAGGCGGCGCGCGCCGGCGAGGCCGGCAAGGGCTTCGCCGTGGTCGCCTCCGAGGTGAAGACCCTGGCCAGCCAGACCGCCAAGGCGACCGAGGAGATCAGCCAGCAGATCGGCGAGATGCAGCAGGCCACCGGCGGCGCCGTGGCGGCCATCGACGCGATCACCCAGACCGTGCAGCGGATCGACGCGATCGCCGCCACCATCGCCTCGGCGGTCGAGCAGCAGACCGCGGCGACCGGAGAGATCTCGGCCAACGCCCAGCAGGCGGCGGGGGGCACCCAAGCGGTGGCCGACACCATCGCCCAGGTCACCGACGCGGCCGGCCAGGTCGGGGCCACCGGCGAACGGGTGCTCGAGGCCTCGGGCGGGCTGGCGCGCCAGTCGGAGAGCCTGAAAGGCCAGGTGGAAGCCTTCCTCGCCGCCATCCGCGCGGCCTGAGGCCGGCGACACGCGGCGGCCGAAGGCGCCCGGGGGAGCCGCGCCGGAGTTGCCCGGTCCGAGGCCGCCGCTTGCGAAGCTTGGGCGATGGTGTGACTTCGGTGCGGGCGCGATTCGGGGCGGCCGGGCGAGTCCCGCGTCGGCCGCTCGCTCGCGGGGGGGGGCTCGTCCTGCCGCAGGACCTGCCCCCGACGCCGGTTGCGCGTGGCCGGCGGCCCCGGTCAGGCGGCCGTGCGCGGAAAGCCGCCCTACGCCAGCCGCCCTACGCCGCCTTCACAGCCTGCAGGAAGCCCTGGATTCGCGCGCCCAGCCCGCTCGACTGCTCGTTGACCTTCACCGAGGCGTCGAGGACCTGGCCGGCCAAGCGGCCGGTGCTCTGCGCCGCGGCGCTGACGTCGCCGACGGTGGCGCTCATGCGCTGGGCCGCGGTGGCGACCTCCTCGATGGTCTTGGAGATCTCGCTGGTCGCGGAGTTCTGCTCCTCGATGGCGGCGGCGACGCTGGCGGTGATGCCCTCCATGTCGCCGACCCGCTGGGTGATCTCGCGGATCGCCGAGACGGCATTGGCGGTGCGCTGCTGGATCGCCTGGATCTGGCCGGCGATGTCCTCCGTGGCCTTGGCGGTCTGTCCGGCCAGCGACTTCACCTCGGTCGCAACGACGGTGAAGCCCTTGCCCGCCTCGCCGGCGCGCGCCGCCTCGATCGTGGCGTTGAGCGCCAGCAGGTTGGTCTGCTCGGCGATCTCCGAGATCAGCGAGACGATTTCGCCGATGCGCTCGGCCGCCTCGTTCAGGGCATCGACCACCTGGGAGGTCTCGCCCGCCTTGCGGGCGGCGTCGCGCGCGACGTCCGAGGCCTTGGCGACCTGGCCCGAGATCTCGCCGATGGACGAGGAGAGCTGGTTGGTCGAGGCGGCCACGGTCTCGACGCTGGCGGAGGTCTCCTCGGCGGTGGAGGCGACGCTGCCGGCCTGCTGCTCGGAGGCGGCGGAGGTCTCGCCCAACTCCTGCGAGGTGGTCTGCAGGCCGGCCCCCGCCCGGCCCAGCTCCTCGAGCAGGGACTGGACGTCGCGGTCGAACTGGGCCGTCACCTGCTCCAGCCGGTGGGCTCGGTCCAGGTCGGCCTGTTGGCGCGCCGCGGCCTCGGCCTGCAGCTCCGCGCTGCGGAGCATGGAGTCGCGGAAGACCCCGACGGTGCGCGCCATCTCGGCCAGTTCGTCGCGGCCGCGCGTGTCCACCGTCACCGTCTTGTCGCCCTCGGCCAAGCGCTGCATCCCGACGGTGAGGCGGCGCAGCGGCGCGGTGATCGAGCGGCCGATCAGGATGCTGACCGCCACGACCAGCAGGCCGATGACGCCGATCAGGCCCAGGGTGATGGTAAAGGCGCGCGCATCCCGCGCGGCGTCCACCGCCGCGGCGTCGCTGTAGCGTCGCTCCAGCCGCTCCCGCAGGGCGGCGAGCTGCGGCGCGACCAGGCCATAGAGCCGCGAGAGCTCTTGCGTCCGGGCCTCCAGCTCGCGCCGGGTCTCGGCGAAAGCGACGAAACGCGCGCCGTAGGACTCGACCGCGGCCACCAGGTTCTCCCGCGTTTCGGCCGGAATGTAGCTGAGGGCCTCCGCCGCCTCGACGAAGCGCCCGACGATCTCGCCATGCTTGCCGACATCGTCGGGCTCGAGCCGGATGATGAAGTCCTTCTCGGCCCGGCGGAGCTGCAGGAGCTGCACCATCAGGCCCTGGGCGAACTGCGCCTCGATCTGCGCCTCGGCCGCGTGTACGGCGGCCCGAAGCTCGCCCCGCAGCCCCTGGGTCTCGTCGAGGCCCAGCCGCTGCCGGAGGGCGAGCGCGCCGGCGAAGCTGTCGCGATAGGCGTCGAAGACCCGCGCAATCTCGGCCAGCGTCTCGGCGTCCGCGCCCGCAAGCCGGTCCTGCAGGGCCGACAGCTTGTCGCGCACCGCCTCGCCGTGGCGCCGATGGGCCTCGGCCGCGGCCGGGTCCTGACGGCGCAGGAACTCCAGCTCGTGCCCGCGAAGCTCGGCGAGCCCCTCGGCAATGCCGCGCACGAGGGTGACCTCTGCGAAGGCCTCGGCGCGCAGCCGCGCCGTGCGCTCGCCGGCGGCGTCCGACCACAGGGTCACGCCGGCAACGGCCAGGAAGCCCGCCAGGGCGATCAGCGAGACGAGGAGAATGCGGTGGGAGATCTTCAGGTTGCGCACGCGGCCGGCCCTCGAGCAATTCCACAAGCGGCCGGGCGGGGCCGCCCTTGCGTAGCGCGGCAAGTCTGCGCGAGCAGAGTCGAAAAATTCCTTAATTCGGATACGAAAGCCCGGCCGCGCCAGGCGCGGCCAGGCCCGGCGGGGCCCCGCCGCAGCGGGGCTGGGGCAGCTCGGGCTTCGCGAGCGGAGGCGAAGCGCCGACCCAGAGATGTATAGATTGCGTTTTACACGCGGCTTGACTGCTGGGGGACAAGATTTGCCCGCGATTCGTCAATGGCGGTAACGGGCCATTAGGAAGTGATGCAGTCAATTTCCTCCCGCTCACCCGGCCGCGGCACGCTCGCGGGACCGGGTCCGCACCGGCATAGAAGGGGATGGGCAATGAAGATGCGATCGATCGGGATGCGTCTGGCGCTGGCCGGCGCCGGCCTTCTGGCGGTCCTCCTGGGGGGTGGCCTGGTCGTCCTCTCCTCCACCGTGAGCGGCGTGGTCTCCGACCTGGCCGTGACCCGCCTGGAGGAGACCGCGCGCGCCCAAGCCGAAGAGGCGCGGACCCGCCTGGCCGAAGCCATGCAGGCGGCACGGGTGCTGGACAGCGGCACCGAGGGTCTGCTGGCGGCAGGCCTGGCCGAGCGCGCCCAGGTCACCGCGATGCTGCGCCGGGTGGTGCAGGAGTCCGACACCCTGGCCGGTGCCTGGATGGGGTTCGAGCCCGAGGCCTTCGACGGGCGCGACGCCGCGCTCGCCGGCGGCGAGGGCGGCCCGCTCCAGACCCCCGACGGCCGGTTCGCCCCCTACTTCTACGACTTCGGCCAGGGCGTGGTCGGCCATCACCTGACCGGCATGGACGCGGCGGGCGAGCAGTCGGCCTACTACCAGCAGCCGCTGCGCAGCGGCGCGCCCTACATGACCAACCCCGTGCTGTACGACATCGAGGGGCAGCAGGCCTTCCTGCTCTCGGCCACGGTGCCGATCTCGCGCGACGGCCGGGCGGTCGGCGTGGCCGGGGTCGACATCGACCTCTCCGACCTGTCCGAGACCTTCGCCGCCATCCGCCCCTACGGGGTCGGGCAGGTCCAACTCGTCTCCCACGGCGCGCTCTGGGCGGCGACCGGCGAGGCGGGGCGGCTCGGCGCCCCGGTCGCCGAGACGGCGCCGGCCCTGGGCGCGGCGGTCGAGCGCGCGCTGGACGAGGGCCGCAGCCAGCGGCTGCGCGACGCGGCCGGCGTCCAGCATGTGGTGGTGCCGGCGGAGGTTCCCGGCTTCGGACGCAACTGGGCGGTCGCCGTCTCGGTGCCCGAAGCGGTCCTGCTGGCCGAGGCCACCGCGCTGCGCAACGGCATGATCCTGGGCGGGCTGGTGCTGGTGGCCGTGCTGATCGTGGCCCTGCTGGGGCTGACCCAGACGCTGATCCGCAGGCCGATGAGCCGCACCGTGGCCACCATCGGCAAGCTGCAGGACGGCCAGCTCGACGCGGCCGTCGCGGACACCGGGCGCAGCGACGAGATCGGCGAGATCAGCCGCGCCCTGGAGAGCTTCAAGGAGAACCTGAAGCGCGTGCGCAGCCTGGAGGCCGAGCGGGCCGAGAGCGAGCAGCGCCAGGCCGAGGAGCGTCAGGCGCACCGCGAGGCCCTGGCCGGGGAGTTCGAGCAGATCGTCGGCGGCGCCGTCGGCGCGATGCAGCAGCACTCCACGGTGCTGACGGAGACCGCCGAGCGGCTGTCCGGCACCGCCAAGGACACGCTGGCCCAGTCCCAGGAGGTGGCCGGCAGCGCCCAGAGCGCCTCGGGCAACGTGCAGACCGTGGCGGCGGCGGCGGAGGAGCTCTCGGCCGCCATCCGCGAGATCGCCGGGCGGGCGGTGCGCGCCGCCGACACCGCCAAGTCGACGGCCCAGGAGGCGCAGCAGACCGACCAGTTGGTCTCCAGCCTGTCGGACGCGGTCGAGCAGATCGGCCGCGTGGTCGATCTGATCACCGACATCGCCGAGCAGACCAACCTGCTGGCGCTCAACGCCACCATCGAGGCGGCGCGCGCCGGCGAGGCCGGCAAGGGCTTCGCCGTGGTCGCCGGCGAGGTCAAGTCGCTGGCCGGCCAGACGGCCAAGGCCACCGAGGAGATCAGTCAGCAGATCGGCGGGGTGCGCGGCGAGACCCAGAAGACCGTCGAGGCGATCCGCCGGATCGTCACCACCATCCGCGACATGGAGCAGATCGCCACCGAGATCTCCGCCGCCGTCGAGGAGCAGAGCGCGGCGACCGGCGACATCTCGGAGAACGTCACCCGCGCCGCGCAGAGCACCGACCGCGCCTCCAGCACCGCCGGCGAGATGAGCGCGGCGGCCGAGCGCACCGGCGAGGCTTCGGCCCAGGTCCAGCAGGTCGCCGGCGCCGTCGGCGAGGGCATGGCCGACATCGAGCGGGCGGCAAGCCGCTTCCTCGCCGGCTTGCGCGCGGTGTAGGCAGGCGGCCGGCGGGCGGCGGACTCAGCCCGCCCGCCGGTCGCGCGCTCACCGGTCGCGCGCTCGCCGGTCGCGCGCTCGCCGGTCGCCCCGCCGGACCCGCCGTCAGGCGCGGTTCATGCGGTTGCTGATCAGATCGTCGACCACCCCGGGGTCGGCCAGGGTCGAGGTGTCGCCCAGGTTGGAATAGTCGTTCTCGGCGATCTTGCGCAGGATGCGGCGCATGATCTTGCCCGAGCGGGTCTTGGGCAGGCCCGGCGCCCACTGGATCAGGTCGGGGCTGGCGATCGGGCCGATCTCCTTGCGCACCCACTGCACCAGCTCCTTGCGCAGCGCCTCGTTGGGCTCCTCGCCGGCCACCAGGGTGACGTAGGCGTAGATGCCCTGCCCCTTGAGGTCGTGCGGGTAGCCGACCACCGCCGCCTCGGCCACCTTGTCGTGGGCGACCAGGGCCGACTCCACCTCGGCGGTGCCCATGCGGTGGCCGGAGACGTTGATCACGTCGTCGACCCGCCCGGTGATCCAGTAGTAGCCGTCCTCGTCGCGGCGGCAGCCGTCGCCGGTGAAGTACTTGCCCGGATAGGTCGAGAAGTAGGTCTGCACGAAGCGCTCGTGGTCGCCGTAGACCGTGCGCATCTGCCCCGGCCAGGACTCGGCGATGCAGAGGTTGCCCTCGGTGGCGCCCTCCAGGTGGTGGCCGTTGGCGTCGACGATCACCGGCTTGATGCCGAAGAAGGGGCGCGTGGCCGAGCCGGGCTTGAGCGGCGTGGCGCCGGGCAGCGGCGTGATCAGGATGCCGCCGGTCTCGGTCTGCCACCAGGTGTCGACGATCGGGCAGCGCCCCTCGCCCACCACGTTGTGGTACCACAGCCAGGCCTCGGGATTGATCGGCTCGCCGACCGAGCCGAGCAGGCGCAGGGAGTCGCGCTTGCAGGATTTCACCGGCTGCTCGCCCTCGCGCATCAGCGCGCGGATCGCGGTCGGCGCGGTGTAGAAGATGTTGACCTTGTGCTTGTCGCAGACCTGCCAGAAGCGGGCCGCGTCGGGGTAGTTGGGCACGCCCTCGAACATCAGCGTGGTGGCGCCGTTGGCGAGCGGCCCGTAGACGATGTAGCTGTGCCCGGTCACCCAGCCGACGTCGGCGGTGCACCAGTAGACCTCGCCGTCGTGGTAGTCGAAGACGTACTGGTGGGTGATCGCGGTGAAGACCAGGTAGCCGCCGGTGGTGTGCAGCACGCCCTTCGGCTTGCCGGTCGAGCCGGAGGTGTAGAGGATGAACAGCGGGTCCTCGGCGTTCATCTCCTCGGCCGGGCAGTCGTCGGAGACCTTGCCGAGCTCCTCGTGGTACCAGAGGTCGCGGCCGTCGACCCAGTCGATCGCGCCGCCGGTGCGGCGCACCACCAGCACCTTCTCGACTCCGGGGCAGGAGGCCAGCGCCTTGTCGGTGTTGGCCTTCAGCGGGATCTTGCGGCCGCCGCGCACGCCCTCGTCGGAGGTGATGACGAAGCTGGACTCGCAGTCCTGAATGCGGCCGGCCAGCGCGTCGGGGCTGAAGCCGCCGAAGACCACCGAGTGGATGGCGCCGATGCGCGCGCAGGCCAGCATGGCGTAGGCCGCCTCGGGGATCATCGGCAGGTAGATGGTCACCCGGTCGCCCTTCTTGACGCCGTTGGCCTTCAGCGCGTTGGCCAGGCGGCAGACCTCCTCGTAGAGCTCGCCGTAGGTGATGTGCTTGTGCTCTTGGGGGCTGTCGCCTTCCCAGATGATCGCCGTGTCGTTCCGCTTGGTATCCAGGTGGCGGTCGATGCAGTTGTAGGCGGCGTTGGTGGTGCCGTCGTGGAACCAGCGGATGTGCACGTCGTCGGGCGCGTAGGAGACGTCCTTGACCTGGCTGTAGGGCTTGAACCAGTGGATCCGCTTGCCCTGCTCGGCCCAGAAGGCCTCGGGGTCAGCGACCGACTGCTCGTACATCCGCTGGTAGCCGGCGGCGTCGACCCAGGCGTTCTCGGCAATCTCGTCGGGGACGGGGAAGGTGCTGCTCATCTGGGGTCGCGCTCCCTCAATCGGTCTCGTTGCGGCCTGCCGCGCCGCGCGGCTTGGACCCGGCGCGTTGCTCTCCTCCTCGGGGGGCCTGTCTCGTTGCGGGGCGCAGCCCTCGGCGCTGCGCGGCCCGGTCGCAGATGGCCGCCTTCGCCCGGCCACCCCCTCTCTGGCTTCTAGCCGACTATTCCAGAAAAACCCACCGGTTAACAACCATGGGCAGGAAGCGGCGCCGAAGCTCGCGCCGGCGCCGGGCCCTGGCCTGGTCCGGCTCCGTCATGGCGGCCAACCTCACACCGGCGGCGGCAGCGGGGCGATCAGCACCACCCGCTCGGCGGCGTCCAGCGCGACGGCGATGGGGGTCAGCGCCTGCCCGACGCAGGGCCCGGACACGCAGTAGCCGTCGTGCGGCCGGAACAGCGCGCCGTGGGTGCGGCAGATCACGTGGCTGCCGCGCGCGTTCATGAAGCGGTCGGGCCGCATCTCCAGCGGCACCCCCAGGTGCGGGCAGGCGTTGAGGTAGCCGTAGACCGCCCGCCCCTGGCGCAGCACCACCAGCTCGCGGACCTGGGTGCCGTCGTGGACCTCCAGCGACTTGCCCTCGCCGTCCTCGATCTCGGCGAGGCGGCACAGGGGGAGGGGGTAATCGCTCCGCTCGGTCTGGGGCTCGGTCTGGGGCATGGCGGCTCTCGGCTCCGGAGACTTGGCGGCCGGCCTGGCGCGGCGATGTCGTTGCCTGTTTTATGCCAGGATCGATCCCTCCACAAAAACGGACGGCGAGATGGTTCTGACTCTTGCGGTGTCGGGCTACCGATCCTTGCGCGACCTGGTCGACGCCTTGGCGAGCCAGCCGAGCTGCGCCCGCTACGAACTGCGCACGCACCTGGGGGAGACTCTCGTCGCCGAGGTCGAAACGGGCGCGGTGGCGCGGCCGGGCTGGGCCTGGCCGCCCCGCTAGGGCAGATCCCGACCTGAAGGGGTCGCGGCGCGCTCCCTTCAGGTCGGCTGACTCTGCTCTAACAAATTAAACTGCGAGCGATGTCTCGCGCCCGTCTGGACGCATGTCGGCCCGGCCGCCGGTCGCTCAGTCGGGATCGGTCTTGCCCAGGGCGCAGAGCTGGCGCCAGGCCGCGTCGGGCACCGGCTGCACCGACAGGCGCGACTGCTTGAGCAGCGGCAGGTCGTCGAAGCGCCCGTCGGCCTTGATCTCGGCCAGGCTGACCGGCCGCGCGAAGGGGCGCAGCGCCTTGACGTCGACCATGCCGAAGCGGCCCGAGGGGTCGGTGTGGTCGGGGTAGTATTCCTTGACCACCTCGACGATGCCGACGATCCGCTTCTCGTTGACCGAATGGTAGAAGAAGGCGCGGTCGCCGCACTTCATGGCCTTCATGTTGTTGCTGGCCTGGTAGTTGCGCACCCCGTCCCAGTGCTCGGTCCCCTTGGCCACCTGGTCGTCCCAGGACCAGGTGCCCGGCTCGCTCTTCATCAGCCAGTAGGCCATCGGCGCTGCTCTCCCTCGTTGCGGCTCGGCCAGCGGATAGCAAAAGCCGCGCGCGCGAGCCAGCGGGCTTTGCCGCAGGCCCGTGTCTTTGCCCGATTCCCTGGGCGCGCAAATCGCTTTAGCCTGCTGCGCGCGAAACCGAGGAGAGACCATGAAGCTGCAGCTCGCCACCTGGCCCGAGGTGGAGGCCTACCTGAAGACCTCCACCGCCATCCTGATCCCGATCGGCTCGACCGAACAGCACGGCCCGACCGGCTTCGTCGGCACCGACGCGCTCTGCCCGGAGATCCTGGCCGAGGGCGTGGCGGCGCAGACCGGCGCGCTGGTCGCCCCCACCGTGTCGGTCGGCATGGCCCAGCACCATCTGGGCTTTCCCGGCTCGATCACGCTGCGGCCGACGACCCTGATCGCGCTGCTGCAGGACTGGATTAACTCCCTGACCCGGCACGGCTTCGACCGCTTCTTCTTCCTCAACGGCCACGGCGGCAACATCGCCACGGTGCAGGCCGCCTTCTCCGAGGTCTACGCCGAGGCCAGCCTCGGCGCCGCCCCCTCCAACCGGCCGGCGCTGCGCTGCAAGCTGCGCAACTGGTTCGAGGTGCCGGGCGTGCAGCGCCTGAGCAAGGAGCTGTTCGGCGGCGCCGACGGCCAGCACGCCACGGCCAGCGAGGTCTCGCTGACCTACTACGGCTATCCCGAGGCCGGCGCCCGCGCGGCCCGGGGCGCCGCGGGCATGAGCCCCAAGGTGGCGCCCAGCGGCCCCTTCACCGACGCCGCCGACTACCGCCGCAGCTTCCCCGACGGGCGCATGGGCTCCGACCCCACCCTGGCCAGCGCCGAGAAGGGCCGCCAGCTCTTCGAGGCCGCGGTGCAGGAGCTCTCGGCCGAGTGGCGCAGCTTCGCCGAGGCCGGCTGAGCCGGTGCCGCGGGGCGTCCAAGGCAGGCGACCGCCGAAGGGCGCGACTCCCCGACCCGAGATTTCCCGACTCGGGGCTTTCGCCCTATGATGGCAGCGCTATGAGGCCCCAGCGATGAGCCGTCCTCGGCCACGCGCCGTCCCTCCGCCGGCCCCAAGGGCCGCAGCGGCCCCCAGCGCGGTGCCCGACGCCCGAACGGCCGCGCGCGCGCCGGCGCGCGACGAGCCGGCGGTGGAGATCGAGGGCCGGCGCGTGCCGGTGGCCGTGCGGGTCAACGCCCGGGCCCGGCGGATGACCCTGCGCATGGCGCCGGGGCCGCTGCCCGAGGGCGCCGAGGGCGCGGGCGGCGGCGGCCTCTGCCTGACCCTGCCGCCGGGCGTGGAGCTGGCCGAGGGGCTGGCCTTCGTCGAGCGCAGCCGGGACTGGATCGCCCAGCGCCTGCGCCGCCTGCCCGAGCCGATTCCGCTGGCCGCGGGAACCCGCATCCCGGTGCTGGGCGAGGAGCTGTTGATCCAGCACGCGCCCTGGAGCCGCCGGCCGCCCTGGCGCGAGCGGCCCGGCGCCGAGGGCAAGGGGGGCGCCGAGGGCAAGGCGGGCGAGGGCGGCAAGGGGGGCGAGGGCGGCATCCTCTGGGTCGGCGGCGCGGCCGAGCACCTGCCGCGCCGGGTGGGCGACCACCTGAAGGCCGAGGCGCGGCGCGAGATCGCCGCGCGCGCCCGCGCCAAGGCGGCGGCGCTGCCGACCCTGGCACCGCGCGACCACCGCCGGCTGGGGCGGATCACCCTGCGCGACACCCGCAGCCGCTGGGGGAGCTGTTCGCACCGCGGCGACCTGAACTTCTCCTGGCGGCTGGTCTTCGCGCCGCTGGCGGTGCTCGACTACGTGGTCGCCCACGAGGTCGCCCACCTGGCCCACCTGGACCACTCGCCGGCCTTCTGGCGCCTCTGCGACGCGCTCAGCGAGGAGCCCGGCTGGACCAAGGCCTGGCTGAAGCGCCACGGCGCGGGCCTGCTGCGCTACGGCTGAGTCCCTACGGCCGGGTGCCCTGCGGCCGGGTGCCCTACAGCCAGGTGTCCTGCGACCGAGTCGCCCGGTCGGCGCCGCGTGCCCGCATTTCTCCCCTGCGAACTCCGCCCCTACCTGTGAGCCGCCTCACAGCCCGGCGGTGATCGCCGCAACAGCCGCACGCCTCCAGACGGCTCAGGCTGCCCCGCAGTCGGTGCAGACGAAAACAGCCAGGAGGTCCGGACGATGATGCAGCTCGAAGCGAGCCCCACCGCCAACGGTGCGGCGCGGCGCCGGCCCGGTCCGCTGCGGCCGGCCGAGCCGCAGGACGCGGCGCTGCTGGCGCACCTGGTCAACCTGGCGGGCGAGGGCTTGCCGCAGTACCTCTGGGCGCGCCAGGCGGCCCCCGGGGAAAGCCCGCTGGAGGTGGGCGTCGCCCGGGCCCGGCGCGAGCGCGGCGGCTTTTCCTACCGCAACGCCCTGGTGGCCGAAACGCCGCGCCGCCGGCGCGGCTGCCCCGAACTCGCCGGCCTGCTGCTGGGCTACCGCCAGCCGCGGCCCTACGCCGCCGCCCGTGCGCCGGAGCTGGCGCCGCAGCTCTGGCCGCTGGCCGCCCTGGAGGCCTCTGCCGAAGCTCTGGCCGCCGCCGCGGGCATGCCGGGAAGCTGGTACCTCAACGCCCTGGCGGTCCAGCCGGCCTTCCAAGGGCGCGGCCTGGGCCGCCGTTTGCTGGCCCAAGCCGACCGCCTGGCCGGGGACAACGGCGCCGGGTGGATCAGCCTGATCGTCCACGCCGGCAACGCCCCTGCCCTGGGCCTCTACCGGGCGGCCGGCTATGCCGAGGCGGCCCGTCGGCCGATCGTCGGCTGGCCGGGCGGGCCCGAGGGCGACTGGCTGTTGATGATGAAGCGCCTGCCGGCGCCGGCCTAACCCCGCTCGGCCGCCGCGCGCCGGCGGATCAGCGCCTTGTGCGCCTCCTCCACCACCAGCAGGATCAGGGCCACGGCCAGCAGCAGCAGCCAGGTCCGCAGGCTGATCGGCTGCAGATCCAGCACGTCGGACAGGCCGGGCAGGTACATGGCGCCGATGTGCACGAGCTGCGCAGCCGGCACCGCCAGCACCAGGAAGGGGTTGGCCAGCAGCGGGATGCGGAACAGCGAGCGGCTTTCCGAACGGCTCTGCAGCGCGTGGATGTTGCCGAAGATCACCATCAGCATCAGGGTGAAGTTGCGCGCCTGCTCCAGCGCGACGCCCTCGCGCATCAGCACCGCGAAGGTCGCGAAGGCGAGCACGCCCATGACGCCGCCGGCGACCAGCACGTGCTCGACGATGTGGCGCTCGAAGATCGGCTCGCTGGGCGTGCGCGGGCGCCGCCTCAGCTCGCCGCCCTCGCGCGGCTCGAAGGCCAGCGCCACGTCCTGCAGCCCGTTGGCGACCAGGTTGAGCCACAGGAGCTGCACCGCCGTCAGCGGCATCGGCAGGCCGGCGAAGACCGTCAGGAAGAACAGCAGCAGGGCCGAGAAGCCGGTGGCGATCAGCAGCGCGATCACCTTGCGGATGTTGTTGTAGACGATGCGCCCCTGCTCGATGCCGGCGACCAGGGAGTCGAAGCGGTCGTCGGTGATGATCAGGTCGGCCGCCTCCTTGGCCACGTCGGTGCCGCGCTTGCCCATGGCCACGCCGGTGTTGGCCCGGCGCATCGCCGGGGCGTCGTTGACGCCGTCGCCGGTGACCGCGACGAAGTGGCCCTCGCGCATGAAGCTGTCGACGATCAGCTCCTTCTGCGCCGGCTCGATGCGGGCGAAGACGCGGGCCGGACGGATCAGGGCGTCCAACGCGATCTGCCCCTTCTCGCGGGCGGCGCGGATGTCGGCCCCGGTGACGGCGCGCTCCTGCGGACCGGCCATGCCCAGCTCGACCGCGATGGCATGGGCGGTCGCCGGATGGTCGCCGGTCACCATCGCCACGCCGATGCCGCCGGCCCGGCAGCGCGCCACCGCCTCGACCGCCTCGGGCCGCACGGGGTCGATCATCGCCACCATGCCCAGGAAGGTCATGGCGTCCAGCCGGTCGATCTTGTGGCCGTTGTGGCCGCGGCGCTGGGCCAGCGCGATAATCCGGTAGCCCTCGCCGGCCAGCGCCTCGAACTGTGCCTCCAGCGCGGCGGCGTCGATCGGCACCACGCCCTCGGCCGTCTCCATGTGGCTGCACAGCGCCAGCAGCCGCTCCGGGCTGCCCTTGACGTAGAGGCAGGGCTCGCCGTCGCGCAGGTTCAGGCTGCCGGAGTAGGCCTTCTCCGACTCGTAGGGGATCAGGTCGAGCTGGCGCTGCTGGGCGCGCAGCTCGCTCAGCGACAGGCCCAGCTTCTTGGCCAGCACCAGGAAGGCGACGTCGACGATGTCGCCGTCCGAGGCCCACTCGCCGCCCGAGTAGTCCAGGTAGCTCTCGTTGGCCAGCACGCCGGTGACACAGAGCTCGCGCAGGCGCTCCAGCTTGGATTCCAGGTCCAGCGGCCGGATCTCGCCGCCGGGGGCCACGCCCTCGCCGGTCACCTCGAAGCGGCTGCCGCCGGGCAGCGCCACCTGGCGCACGGTCAGCTCGTTGACGGTCAGCGTGCCGGTCTTGTCGGAGCAGATGAAGGTGCAGGAGCCCAGCGCCTCCACCGCGATCAGCTTGCGGATGATCACGTTGCGCCGCGCCATGCGCCGCATCCCGATGGCCAGCGCCACGGTCAGCGCCGCCGGCAGGCCCTCGGGGATGGTCGAGACGGCCAGGCCGACGCCCATCATCAGGATCTCCTGGCCGTCGTAGCCGCCCACCGTCGCCATCACCAGCGCCAGCAGCGCGATGGCGATCAGGATCGCCCCGGCCACCTGGTAGGTGAAGCGGCGGATGCGGATCATCAGCGGCGGCTCGGAGACGCGCTCGCGCCCGATGCGCCGGGCGATCTCGCCGATCCGCGTGTTCAGCGCGGTCGCCGTCACCAGGCCCTGGCCGCGGCCGTGGGTGACCACCGAGCCGGCGAAGGCGCAGTCGACCCGCTCGGCCAGCGGCGCGTCCTCGGCCACGGAGGCCTCGGCCGACTTGGTCACCGCCAGCGATTCGCCGGTCAGCAGCGACTCGTCGACCGCCAGCGAGTGGGCGCTCAGCAGCTTCACGTCGGCCGGCACGCGATCGCCGGAGGACAGCAGCACCAGATCGCCGGGCACCACCTCCTCGACGTCGATCGTCATGGCCGCGCCGTCGCGCACCACGTGGGCGGTGCCGCGCACCATGGCCCGCAGCGCCGAGGCCGAGCGCTGGGCCGAGTACTCCTGCACCGTGCCGATCGCCGCATTGAGCAGCAGCACGGCGGCGATGAAGACGGCGCTGGGAAGCTGGCCGATCGCCAGGGAGACGGCGGCGGCGATCAGCAGGATGTAGATGAAGGGGCTGAGGAACTGCTGCGCGAAGAGCCGCACGAGGCCCGGCAGCTTCGGTTCGGGCAGGCGGTTCGGCCCGACCTGCGCCAGCCGGCGCGCCGCCTCCGCACGACTCAGGCCGTTGCCGGGCCGCACGGGAGCCGTCTCGGGCGTCTGCACCTCGGCGCGTGTCATGGACGAGCTGTCCCAGCTTTCGCCGCAGCGCACCATGAGGTGCGTCAAGCGGCTCGGTCAGGGACGCAGCCCCGCCCCAAAGCGTTACGAAGCCCGTCGCCGACCGTCCGGCTTCGCGTCGGCACGGGCCGGCTGCGTCGCGTATCGGTGACGCGGCGCTTCGCGCGCGCCCTGCCCGGCGGCGCCCCACCCAATGGGTGCAGACGCGCGCCACCTGCGCCAGGGCTCGGGACCGGCGGAACCGCTGTGCGGGTCCATACCGTCGCAAACCGCCCTAGCCCGCCTCCACGATGCGGCCGTCGACCAGCAGGACGCGGCGGTGGCAGCGGGCGGCCAGCTCGCGGTCGTGGGTGACCACCACGACGCTGCGCCCATGCGCGCCGGCCAGATGCGCGAAGATGTCGAACACCGTGGCGGCGTTACGGCTGTCCAGGTTGCCGGTCGGCTCGTCGGCCAGGATGGCCTCGGGATCGTTGGCCAGAGCGCGGGCCACCGCGACGCGCTGGCGCTGGCCGCCGGAGAGCTGGTCGGGCGTCTTGCCCGCGCTCGCCTCCAGGCCGAGCTCGGCCAGCAGTTGCCGGCCGCGCGCGTCGACCTCGGCGGCCGAGAGGCGGCCCAGCTTGCGCAGCGGCAGGGTGACGTTGCGCAGGGCGTCGAACTCCGGCAGCAGGAAGTGGAACTGGAACACGAAGCCCAGCTTCTCCAGCCGCAGCCGAGCCCGCCGCGCGTCGCTGAGCCCGCAGGTCGGCTGGCCGTCGAGGTAGACCTCGCCCCGGCTCGGCCGGTCGAGCAGGCCGAGCAGATAGAGCAGCGAGGACTTGCCCGAGCCGCTGGGCCCGGTGATCGCCACGAACTCGCCGCGTCCGATGGTCAGGTCGACCTCCTCGACCAGGGTGACCGGCACCGCCCCGGCCTGCGGGCCGCTGAGCACCCGCGTGACCCGCTCGGCGCGCAGCAGCGGTCCCGCCGCGGGCTTCGCCGCCGCGCAGGGATCGGGCGACCCACCCGGAGACGGCTCAGGCGGCGCCACGCACGATCTCCACCGGGTCGACCCGCGCGGCCCGGCGCGCCGGCAGGTAGGCGGCCAGGGTGGCCGCGGTCACCGCCGCCGCGCCGGCCAGGGCGTAGTTGAGGAAGCCGCGGTCGAGCTTGAAGCCCTCCGACTTGACGAAACCCTCGATCGTGAAGCGCACCTGGGCCAGCAGCTCGATCAGCAGCCAGCCCAGGGCCCAGCCGAGCAGCATGCCGGCCAGCCCGACCAGCAGCCCCTCCACCACGAAGATCCGCTCGACGTCGCGGGACTCGAAGCCGAGCGACTTGAGGATGGCGATGTCGCGCACCTTCTCCAGCACCACCGTGGAGATGATGTTGAAGATGCCGAAGGCGGCCACCACCAGGATGGCGCCGGTGGTGGAGTACATGATGGCGTTCTGGATGACGAAGATGCCGAGGACGTTCTGGTTGGCCTCCTCCCAGGACTCCGTGCGGTAGCCGTAGCGCGCCTCGATGCGGCGGGCCAGCGGCTCGGCGCCGTCGACCTCGGCCAGCTTGAGGCGCACCCGGTTGATCACGTTGGGCCGGTCCTCCAGCACCTGCACCTTCTTCAGCAGAGCATAGCCCTGGGCATTGTCCATCTCGGTGATGCCGGTGGCGTAGAGGCCGACCACCTTCATCTTCAGCACCACCCCCGCCGTCGACAGCGCGGTGACGCTGTCGCCCGGCTCGGCGCCCAGCTTCTCGGCCAGGCCGGCACCCAGGATCACCCCGTTGGCGGTGGTGAAGAGGTCGTCGAGCGCGCCAGCCGTCATGTCGCGCTCCAGGTTGGACACGCGGCGCTCGCGCGCCGGCTCGATGCCCTGGATCTGGGCGGAGACGTCGCGCGAGCCGTAGCGCAGGATCACCTGCCCGGTCAGCATCGGCGCCACCGCGACCCCCTGCAGCCGCTCCAGCTCGGCGACCTTGGCCAGCCCGTTCTTGATCCCGCGCAGCTCCTCCTTCGGCTTAACGCCGACCAGGCGCACGGCGCCGCCGCCGAAGGCTTGCTCGACCGGCTGCGCCGGCGGCGCGCGGTACTCGTCCTTCATGGTGACATGCGGGCTGACGTCGATGATCTTGGCGACGAAATACTGCTGGAAGCCCTGCATCAGCGCCGCCACGGCGATGAAGAAGCCGACGCCCAGCGCCACCCCGACCAGGGACACGGCGGTCTGGCGCTTGCGCTTCCTCAGGTGGCCCAGCGCGATGTCCGCGACCAGGCCGAGCAGGCCGCTCATGGCTCCCTGTCCTCCTCCGCGCCCTGCCGCGTCGCGCCCGCGGGCGCCCCGGCCGTCTCCGCCAGGCGCAGGCGGTCGCCGTCGGCCAGCCCGGCCGGCGGCGCGGCCAGCAGCCGTGCATCGGCCGCCAGCCCGCGCAGCACCTCGACCCGGCCGTCGCCGTAGACCCCCAGCGTGAGCGGCCGCCGCCGCGCCACCGGCCGACCTTCGGCATCGCGCTCGACCAGGAAGACGGCCTCGCCCACCAGGGCCGTCTCCGGGATCAGCAGGGCGGCGGCCTCCTGGCGGACCAGGATGTTGACCTCCACCGTCATGCCGATCATCAGCGGCGAGTCGGCCGGCAGGATCAGGCGCACCCGGTACTGCTTGTTGACAGGATCGCCCATCGGCGTGAGCTCCGCCACCCGCGCGCGCAGGTTTGCGCCGGCGAAGGCGTCGGCCTTGATCAGTGCGGTCTGGCCGAGCGAGACGCGCGGAATGTCCTCCTCGTCGACCTGCGCCTCGATCCAGTAGGGCCGCGCGCTGCCGAGCCAGAGCAGCACGTCGCCCGGCTGCACCACCTCGCCGATCTCGTGCTCCTTGCGCAGCACCACGGCATCGAAGGGCGCCACCAGGGTCAGATCCAACAGCTTCTGGCGCTGCGCCTCGGCGGCGGCGACCGCCTGATCCAGCTCCGACTTCTTCAGATCGTAGGCCTGGCGCGAGACATGGCCGCCGGCAAGCAGGCGGCGCGCCCGCTCCAGGTCCCCCTGGAGGAACTCGACACGCGCCAGCAGCGCCTCCAGCTCGGCGCGGGCGGTGAGATCGTCGAGCTGCACCAGCACCTCGCCGGACAGCACCGGCTGGCCCTCGACCACGGGATAGGCGCGGATGCGGCCGGTCTCGGTCGAGGCCAGCTCCGCCTCGCGGGTCGGCGCCACCTCGCCGGTGGCGTAGACCGCCTCGACGGCCGGGCCGCGCTGGGGCACGGTCACGGCCACCTTCGGCGGGCGGCTGTCCCACCAGAGCCAGCCACCGACCAGCGCGGCGGCGAGCAGCAGGAGAAGGAGCAGTCTGTGCACGAGAGGGTCCGGTCCCCGCTTGCGGTGCGGCACGCCTTGGCGCGCGCCAGGCAGATCGAGTATCACTCGGCGCGCACGCCCGGCCTTGCGCTGGCGCAATCGCACAGTCGTCCCCGCCCAACCGACAGGCAGGAGCCCATGCCCAGCTTCAAGACGATCGACGACCTCGAGGTCTCCGGCAAGACGGTGCTGGTCCGCGTCGACTACAACGTGCCGCTCCAGCAGGGGCAGGTGAGCGACGCCACGCGGATCGAGCGCACGCGGGCGACGATCGACGACCTGACCGGGCGCGGCGCCAAGGTGGTGCTGCTCGCCCACTTCGACCGGCCGAAGGGCAAGCGGGTGCCCGAGATGTCGCTGCGGCCGGTCGCGGCGGCCGCCGGCGCGGTGCTGGGGCGCCCGGTCGCCTTCGCCGAGGACTGCGTCGGCCCGGCGGCCGAGGCCGCGGTGGGCGAGCTGGCCGCGGGCGAGGTGCTGCTGTTGGAGAACCTGCGCTTCCACGCCGGCGAGGAGGCCAACGACCCCGATTTCGCCGCCGGCCTGGCGGCGCTCGGCGACCTCTACGTCAACGACGCCTTTTCCGCCGCGCACCGCGCCCATGCCTCGGTCGAGGCGCTGGCCCGGCGCCGGCCGGCCGCCGCCGGGCGCCTGATGCAGCAGGAGCTGGAGGCGCTGACCCGCGCGCTGGAACAGCCCGAGCGCCCGGTCGCGGCGATCGTCGGCGGCGCCAAGGTCTCGACCAAGCTGGACCTGCTGGGCAACCTGGTCGAGAAAGTGCAGCTCCTGATCGTCGGCGGCGGCATGGCCAACACCTTCCTGCACGCCCTGGGCGTCGACGTCGGTGCCTCGCTCTGCGAGGCGGAGATGGCCGAAACGGTGCAGGAGATCGTGCGCCGGGCCAAGGCCAACGACTGCGACATCCTGCTGCCGACCGACGCGCTGGTGGCCCACGCGCTGGTCGCCAATCCGCCCTACGACACCGTGCCGATCAAGCAGGTGCCGCACGATCGGATGATCCTGGACGTCGGCCCGGCCACGGCCGAGCACATCGTCAACCGCCTGGGCGAGGTGAAGACCCTGGTGTGGAACGGGCCGCTCGGCGCCTTCGAGGTGCCGCCCTTCGAGACCGGCACCAACCTCGTCGCCAAGGCCGTGGCCGACTACACCCGCGCCGGGCGGCTGCTGAGCGTGGCCGGCGGCGGCGACACGGTGGCGGCGCTGGCCGGCGCCCAGGTGCTGGACGCGCTGTCCTACGTCTCCACCGCCGGCGGCGCCTTCCTGGAGTGGCTGGAGGGCAAGACCCTGCCGGGCGTCAAGGCGCTGGAGGACGCGGCGTGACGCCCCGGCGCCGCGCCGCCGCCCCGGCGGCGCTGGCGGCGGCATTCGTGGCGCTGCTGGCGGCCTGCGCCAAAACACCGACGGGCGCCACAGCGACGCGTAACACAGCGACGGGCGACACACCGCCGGCCGCAGCGCCGAGCGCCGAGGCGCCGGCCGCCTGGGCGCCGTTCGGGACCGGCTATCCGGCGCCCGGCGACGCCTGCCGGCGCGCCGGCGAGGCGGCGGCGACGATCGACTATCTGGACCACACCCGCGACCTGGTCGCCTGCCCGCGCGCCGCGCCGCTGGCGGAGCGGCTGGCCGCCCGCCCCGGCGCCGCGCGGCTGGAGCGCCGCGCCGGCTGGGTGCTGCTGTCCCTGCCGCGCCCCGAGTGACGGTCCGCCCCGAGTGACGGCCCACCCCGAATAACGGTGCGGCGCGGCCGCCCGGCCGAACATCACAAATTGTTACAAAACCGGCCCGGCGCCGCGAATTCTGCTTTATGGGGCGTTAACGCCGTGGCGTGACACTGCGCATCGTGCTCATGCGGGAAACACGACGATGCCGGACCTGCCGCTCCTGCTGCCGCTGATTCAGAATGTCGGGATCATGGCGGTCCTGGCGGTGGCCTACGCCGCCATCGCCTCGCGGCTGCAGGGCCGGCCCGCGATCCTGCGCTCGCTCTGCCTGGGCCTGGTGTTCGGCCTGATGTCCAGCGCCGCGATGCTGGCGCCGCTGACCCTGGCCCCAGGGCTGATTTTCGACACCCGCTCGATCCCGCTGATCCTCGCCGGGCCCTTTGGCGGTCCCTGGGCCGCAGTGCTGGCGGCCGCGATGACCGGCGCGACGCGCGCCCTGATCGGCGGCAGCGGCGTCGCCCCCGCCTTCGTCGGTCTGACGGGCGTGGTGCTGCTCTCCATCGGCCTCTGGGCGCTCCGCCGCAAGCTGCCGGGCTTCGGCGCCCATCACCTGGCCCTCGGGGGGCTCGCCTGCCTGCTGCCGATCACCGCCGGCCTGCTCCTGCTCGGCCTGCCCGAAACCATCGGGATCCTCTCGGCGATCGGCCTGCCGCTCGCCTTCGTCTACACCCTGGGCGCCTACACGGTGGGCTGGCTGCTGCTCGCCGAGGACCGGCGCGAAGCCATGGAGCAGGAACTCCAACAGGCCTACCGCCTGGCGGAGCGGGCGAGCCAGGCCAAGTCCCAGTTCCTGGCGCAGGTCAGCCACGAGCTGCGCACCCCGATGGCGGCCATCCTCGGCGCCCTCGACCTCTTGTCGATGGAGCGCCTCAAGCCGGACCAGGCCGCGCTGCTGGACGTCTCCCGTCGCTCGGCGGAGCACCTCGTCTCGCTGCTGAACGAGCTGCTCGACCTGTCGAAGGTGGAGGCCGGCCGGCTGACCCTGAACAGCGGTTTGATGAACCTCTCCGCCCTGCTCGCGGAGGTGCAATCCCTCTACGAGGCCGCCGCCCAGGAAAAGGGGCTGCGGTTCCGCTTCGCCCTCGCGGCGGACTTGCCGCAGCACATTCACAGCGACCGGCAGCGCCTGCGGCAGATCCTGACCAACCTGCTCGGCAACGCCCTCAAGTTCACCTCCGAGGGCCTGGTCGAGCTGCACGCCGAGTGCGCGACCGACGCCGCGGGCAATCCGCGCCTGCGCATCATGGTGCGCGACACCGGCCCGGGGATCCCGCTCGACCAGCAGGCGAGCGTCTTCGAACCCTTCGTCCAGACCGAGCAGGGCAGCACCCGCAGCCGCGGCGGCACCGGCCTGGGGCTCACGATCAGCCGGGAGCTCGCCCGGGCCCTGGGCGGTGAGATCACGGTCGAGAGCGCGCCGGGGCTGGGATCGCGCTTCACCCTCGACCTGCCGCTGGAAGCCGTCGCCGCCGCGCCCCAGGCGGCCGACGGGGCGCTGGACGTCGCGGCGCTGGTGGCGAAGCGGCCGCTGCGCGGCCGGCGCATCCTGCTGGCCGAGGACGTGGTGGCCAACCGCGCCATCATCGTGCGCATGCTCGAGTCCCTGGGCGCCGAGGTGGTCGGCGTCGGCAACGGCCAGGAGGCCGTGGCGGTCGCGCCCGAGGGCTTCGACGTGATCCTGATGGACATGCACATGCCGGTCATGGACGGCACCGAGGCGACGCGAAGGATCCGCGCCTTGCCGAGCCCGACCGGAGAGGTCGCCATCTTCGCGCTGAGCGCCGACGCCACGCCGGAGAATCGCCGGCTCTATACCGGCTGCGGCCTGACCGGCTTTCTGACCAAGCCGGTCGACTGGGCGCAGCTCGTCAGCGTTATCGAGCAGCTCGCCCGTCCCGCCGGGTCGCCGCGCGAGCCGGCCGACGGCACGGACGGCACGGCGGCGGACGCAGCAGGATACGGTGGGGCAGAGAACGGCAGGGCAGAGAACGGCGGGGCAGAGAACGGCGGGGCAGCGCGGACCACCGCCGAGGCGGAGCGGCGGTGGGACGACTCCACCCTGCGCGCGCTCGAGGCCGCGCTCGGGGCCGAGGCCGTCGCCGATCTCCTGGCGCATGTCCCCGAGTCGCTCGCTCACTGTCTGGAGTCCCTCCGCGACGGGCTGACGGAGCGCAACGCCCAGGCCGTCGAGACGCGGGTGCACGAGTCCGCCCACGCGCTGAAGGGCATGGCGGCGAACTTGGGGTTCAACCGCCTGGCGGCCCTGGCCGCCGAACTGGAGAGCGTGCAGCGCGTCGACGACGCCCAGGCCCTGATGACCCAGGTCGAGGCGGAGGCCGCCGCGGTCGCCGCCGCCGTGCGGCCCTATGGCGCGCGATCCGGCCCGGACGCGGCCCCCGACGCGTCGCGCGAGACGTCGCACTCGGCCTGACGGGGAAGACCGCAGCCCGCCGCCGGGCGCCGGAGCGGCTCGCGACCCGCGCGGCCCACGCGGGCGCTATTCGGCGGCCTTGAGGCCGTCGGTCTCGGCCGGCGCGGCGCGGTCCTGCTCCGGCGGGGCGGCGCGGTCGCGCACCAGGTAGCTGTAGACCGCCGGGATCACGAAGAGGGTGAAGAAGGTCCCGATCAGCAGGCCGCCGACGATCACCAGGCCGATGTCCTGGCGGCTCTGCGCCCCGGCGCCGCTGGCGATGGCGAGCGGCACGGCGCCCAGCGCCATGGCGCCGGTGGTCATCAGGATCGGCCGCAGACGCAGCACCGAGGCCTCGATCACCGCCTCGCGCACCGGCTTGCCCCGCTCGCGGATCTGGTTGGCGAACTCGACGATCAGGATGCCGTGCTTGGTGATCAGGCCGATCAGCGTGACCAGGCCGACCTGGCTGTAGATGTTGAGGGTCGAGCCGTCGAGCCAGAGCGCCAGCAGGCCGCCGGCGATCGACAGCGGCACGGTCAGCATGATGATGAAGGGGTGGCGGAAGGATTCGAACTGGGCGGCCAGCACCAGGTAGATGAAGGCCAGCGCCAGGGCGAAGGTGACGAAGATCGAGCTGCTGGACTCGCGGTACTCGCGCGACTGCCCGGCGTAGTCGGTCATCGCGGCGGCCGGCAGCACCTCGTCGGCGGCGGCGTTCATGAAGGCCAGCGCCTCGCCCAGGGTGTAGCCCTCGGCCAGGTTGGCACTGATCCGCGCCGAGCGGAGCTGGTTGAAGCGGTTGAGCTCTTGCGGCGCCACCGTCTCCTCGATGGCGACCAGGTTGGAGAGCTGCACCATCTCGCCGTCGGCGCCGCGCACGTAGACCCGCGCCAGGTCGTCGGGGGTGGCGCGGTCGACGTCGGAGAGCTGCACCACCACGTCGTACTGCTGGCCCTCGCGCTTGAAGCGGGTGACCTGGCGGCCGCCCATCATGGTCTCCAGGGTGCGGCCGAGCACGTCGACCGGCACGCCGACGTCGGCCAGCTTGTCGCGCTCCACCTCGACCCGGAGCTGCGGCGTGTTGAGCTTCAGGCTGGATTCGACGTTGAGCAGGTTGGCGTTCTCCTGGGCGCGCGCCAGCAGCTTGTCCGCCATCCCCTTCAGCTCCTCGTAGGGCCGGGTGGTCAGCACGACGAACTCCACCGGCTTGTCGCCGGGGCTCTGGCCGAGCGGCGGCGGGCTGACCGGAAAGGCCAGCAGGCCCGGCACCGAGAACATCTGCGGCTGCAGCGCGCCGACCACCTCCTGCTGCGCCACCGCGCGCTCCGACCAGGGCTTCAGGCGCAGGAAGGAGACGCCCTGGGACACGATGGGAAAGCCGGAGACCACGAAGAAGGCCTCGACCTGTTCGTTGCCGGCGTAGATCTCCTCCAGCTCGCGCGCCCAGCGGTCGGTGTAGTCGATGGTCGAGCCCTGCGGCGCCAGGAAGATGCCGAGCACCGTGCCCTGGTCCTCGTAGGGCGCCAGCTCGGAATCCAGCAGGGTGAAGATGAAGCCGCCGCCGCCGGCCACCGCCAGGCCGACCAGCAGCACCAGCGGGCGCAGCTTCAGCGAGGCGCCCAGGGCGCGGCGGTAGCCGGTCGTGGTCACCTCCAGCACCCGCTCGATGGCGCGGTAGACCAGGCCGTGGCTCTTCTGGTGGCGCAGCAGAAGGGCGCACATCATCGGCGAGGCGGTCAGCGCCACGAAGCCGGAGACCAGCACCGCGCCGGCCAGCGCCCAGGCGAACTCGGTGAACAGCCGCCCGGTGGTGCCGGTCATGAAGCCGATCGGGGCGTAGACCGCCGCCAGGGTGATGGTCATGGCGATGATCGCGAAACCGATCTCGCGCGAGCCGCGCAGGGCGGCCTCGCGCGGCGCCATGCCCTCCTCGACGTGGCGGTAGATGTTCTCCAGCATCACGATGGCGTCGTCGACCACCAGGCCGATCGCCAGCACCATGGCCAGCAGGGTCAGGGTGTTGATCGAGAAGCCGAAGAGGTCCATCAGCGCGAAGGCGCCGATCAGCGAGATCGGGATGGTGACCAGCGGCACCAGGGTGGCGCGCAGCGAGCGCAGGAACAGGAAGATGATGCCGATGACCAGCAGCACCGCCTCGGCGATGGTGGTGTAGACGTTGTCGATCGACTCCTGGATGAAGACCGAGCTGTCGTAGGCGACGTCGACCTGCATGCCCTCGGGCAGGTCCTCCTGAATCCGCTCCAGCCGCGCGCGCACCAGGGCCGAGACGTCGAGCGGATTGGCGGTGGCCTGCTTGACCACGCCCAGGGCGATCGCCGCGGTCGCGTTGTAGCGCACCACCCGGTCCTCGTTGCGCGGGCCGAGCGCGGCATAGCCCACGTCCTGCAGGCGCACCAGGTAGCCGTTGGCGCGCTTGAGGATGAGCTGGTCGAACTGCGCCGGCGTGCGCAGGTCGGTCTCGGAGAGGATGGTGAACTGGCGGTCGCGGCTCTCGATCAGGCCGGCCGGGATCTCGACGTTCTGCGAGCGCAGCGCCGCTTCCACGTCCTGCGGCGTCAGGCCGTAGGCGGCCAGGCGGTCGGGGTCGAGCCAGATCCGCATGGAGTACTGCCGCTCGCCGAAGATCTGCACCTGCGCCACGCCGCTGAGGGTCTGGAGCTGGTCCTTGACGTAGCGGTCGGCGTAGTCGGTGATCTCCATCGGCGAGTGGCGGTCGCTGGAGAAGGCCAGGTAGATGATCGGCTGGGCGTCGGCCTCGACCTTCTGGATCACCGGCTCGTCGACGTCGTCGGGAAGCTGGTCGCGCGCCCGGCTGACCCGGTCGCGCACGTCGGCGGCGGCGTTGGAGGGCTCGCGCGTCAGCTCGAAGGTGACGGTGATCTGGCTGCGTTCCTGCCGGCTGGTCGAGGTCAGGAAGTCGACCCCCTCGATGCCGGAGAGCTGCTCCTCCAGGATCTGGGTGACCTGGGTCTCGACGATCTCCGGACTGGCGCCGCGGTAGGTGGTCTCGACGTTGACCACCGGCGGATCGATTTCCGGGTATTCTCGCACGGTCAGCCGCTCGTAGCTGACCAGGCCGATCAGCACGATGGCGAGCGAGAGCACCGTCGCGAAGACCGGCCGCCGGATGCAGAGTTCGGAGATCTTCATCGGCCGCCGCGCCTCAGCTCGCCGGCTCTTCTGGCTGGCGCACGCTGACCGGCGCGCCGTCGAACAGCTTGAGCTGGCCGGCGGTGACCACCGTGTCGCCCTCGGCCAGGCCCTCGCGGATCTCGGCCTCGCCGAAGCGGCGCTGGCCGATCACCACCGGCGTCATCACCGCCTTGCCGTCGACGATCTTGTAGACGAAGCGCTGCTCGCCGCGCGGCACCACCGCCTCCTCGGGCACCAGGATGGCGTTCTCGCGCCGCGCCAGCTCCAGGTTGACCCGCACGAACAGCCCGGGGCGCAACCGCCGCTGGCTGTTGTCGATGCGCGCGCGCACCTGGATGCTGCGGCCGGCCGGGTCGATCCGCGGGTTCACCGCGTAGACCTCGCCCGCGAAGGTCTCGCCCGGGAAGGCGTCGGCGGTCATCCGCACGGTCTGGCCGCTGTCGAGATCGCCGAGGAAGCGCTCGGGGATGGCGAAGTCGACCTTCACCGGGTCGATGTTCTCCAGGTTGACCATGTCCTGGCCGACCGTGACGAAGTCGCCCATGCTGACCCGGCGCAGGCCGGCGATCCCGGCGAAGGGGGCCTCGATGGTGGTCTTGGTCAGGCGCGCCTCGGCCAGCTCCACCGCGGCGCGGGCGGTCTGCAGGCTGGCCAGGGCCTCGTCGCGGGCGCGCTGGGTGCCGGCGCCGCGCTGCAGGAGCTGCTTGGCGCGCTCGAAGCTGCGCTCGGCGAGCTGCAGGCGCGCCCGGGCGTCGGCCAGCTCGGCCTGGTAGATGGAATCGTCGAGCTGGAAGAGCTGCTGGTCGGCCGCGACCGCCTGGCCTTCCTCGAAGCCGATCGCCACGATCCGCCCGGCGATCTCGGGGCGGATCAGCACCGACTCGTTGGACAGCAGCGTGCCGACGGCCTCGGCCTCGATGGTGATGGTGTCGACCGTCACCGGCGCGGCGTCGACCGGCGTCGGCGGGCGCTGCGCAAAGGCCGGCGCCGACAGCGCGGCGCTGCCCAGCACGGCGCTCACCCCCAACACGCAAACCAGCCCAGCCGCACAAGCAGCCGAGCGCCAGGCGGCACACGACATCGCGGATAACTCCATCGTTCCAAGTCGCGGCGCCGCCGCGCGACGGTCGCCTCCAAAAGCGGCGCGTGCCCCCATGGACGCGCCGAGGCGCCGCCGCCGGACACAAACACCACCGCTCCAAACGGTCTGCCCCGAGCCGCCCCCCGTCACACTCACAATCGCGATCGCAATCGCGCGGTGAACGCCAGCGGTCAGGCCCCGACCCGGGCCGCCGGAGAGTGGGCCGTCCGGTCATAGGACGGTCAAGGCGGACCCAGTGCTACGCCCACGGCGCCGGTCCCCATCCCCCGGGCGGACCTTAAGAGCGCAATGTGCCCCCGCGGTCAAGCGGCCAGCGGGAAAAGTTGTGTTGCACCTTCGACCGGACGGCGACCCGCCGCCCCCTGGAACCTGCCCCCGGCGGGCCCGAACAGCCGGGCCAGACCGGTCACACGCCGCGCTCTCCCTCGCTCCGCCGCTTCGTCTGGCCGGCGCGCGCCGCCGCGCTCTTGCCGGCCCCCGGCTTGCTTCCCGGCTTGGTGCCCGGCTTGGCGCCGGAGCGGCCCGGCGCGCGCGCGCTGGCCGCGGCATTGCCCCCAGCGTTGACCGGGCTGCGCCCGGGGGCCTTGGCGGCGGCCTTCTTCGCCGCCTCCTTGCCGCCGCGCGCGCCGGCCGTGCCCGCCGGCGCGCAGACCGGGTCCTCCAGCGCCTCCAGCAGCTTGCGCCGGACACTGCGCAGGCGCTGCGGGCTCTCGATCTTCGAGCTGAGCGCGTCCTGCACGTAGAAGGTGTCGACCGCGCGCTCGCCGAAGGTGGTGATCTGCGCGGAGTCGACCATCAGGCCGAGTCGCGCCAGCGCCAGGGTCAGGCGGTAGAGCAGGCCCGGCCGGTCGCGGCCGTTGACCTCGATCACCGTGTGGTGGCGGCTGGCGGCGTTGTCGATCAGCACGCGCGGGGCGACGGTGAAGACCTCGAAGCGCGAGGGCAGGTTGGGCGCCTGGCGGCGCAGCTCGGCCAGCGGGCGGATCGAGCCGGACAGCGTCTGCTCGATGGCGGCGTAGAGGCGCGCCAGCTTGCTCGGCTTGTCGAAGGCGCCGCCGCTGGCCGCGTCGCGCACCCAGAAGATGTCCAGCGCCATGCCGTCCTTGTGGGTGAAGATGCGCGCGGCCTCGACGTTGGCCCCGGCGACCGCCAGGGCGCCGGCGATGCGGTTGACCAGCCCGGCGTGGTCGGCGGTGTAGATCGTCACCTCGGTGGCCTCGCGGTAGGGGTCGACACGCGTGTCGACCGCCAGCAACCGCTTGTCCGCCTCGGCCTCGCGGATCATGCGCGCGTGGCGCAGCAGCGTCTCGACGTCGAGCGACAGCCAGTAGGCGTCGTAGCCGCGCTCCAGGAAGGAGGCGATCCAGGCCGGCTCGAAGACCTCGGCGCTCTCCTCCAGGGCCTGGCGCAGCGCCGCCTTCTTGTCCGCGATCCGCCGCTCGCGGCCCTCCGTCGAGAAGCCGCCGGAAAGCACCTCCTCGCTGCGCCAGTAGAGCTCGCGCAGCAGCGAGGCCTTCCAGGCGTTCCACACCCCCGGTCCGACGGCGCGGATGTCGGCGACGGTCAGCACCAGCAGCAGGTTCAGCCGCTCGCGCGACTGCACCAGCGCGGCGAAGTCCTGAATCGTCTTGGGGTCGTCGATGTCGCGCTTGAAGGCCGTGTCGGACATGGCGAGGTGGTGCAGCACCAGCCAGGCCACCGTCTCGGTCTCCTCGGTGGAAAAGCCCAGGCGCGGACAGAGGCGGTGGGCGATCTTCGCCCCCTCCTCCGAGTGGTCGCCGGGGCGGCCCTTGGCGATGTCGTGCAGCAGCACCGCCAGGTAGAGCACCCGGCGGTTCAGCACCTTGTGCACCACGGTGCTGGCGATCGGCGCCTCTTCCTGCAGGCGGCCCTGCTCGATGGCGTGCAGCACCCCGATGGCGAAGAGCGTGTGCTCGTCCACCGTGTAGTGGTGGTACATGTTGAACTGCATCAGGCTGACCGCGCGCCCGAAGTCGGGCAGGAAGCGGCCGAGCAGCCCGGCCTCGTTCATCCGCCGCAGCGCCGTTTCCGGGTCGCGCTTGCCGGTCAGGATCTCCAGAAAGACCTGGTTGGCCCGGCCGTCGGCGCGCAGCTTCTTGTCGACCAGCTTCAGCGACTGGCTGACCCAGCGCAGCGCGTCGGGATGGATGTCCAGGTCGTGGGCCTGGGCCACCTGGAAGATGCGCAGCAGGTCGACCGGCTTGGCGGCGAAGTGCTCCGGCCCCTTCACGCTCAGGCGGTCGCCCTCCAGCTTGAAGCCGCCGACCTGGCGCCGGCGGCGCAGCAGCGGCAGGCGGAAGCGCGAGCGGCGGTTGTGCTCCGCCTCGATCTGGGCACAGAAGATGCGGGTCAGGTCGCCCACGTCCTTGGCGACCAGGAAGTAGTGCTTCATGAAGCGCTCGACCGCCCGGGTCCCCGCATGCTCGGTGTAGCCCATCAACGGGGCGATGCGGTGCTGCAGGTCGAAGGTCAGGCGCTCCTCGCCGCGGCCGGTCAGGTAGTGCAGCCAGCAGCGCAGGGTCCAGTGGAAGTCCAGCGCCTTGTCGAAGGTGCGCGCCTCGGCCTTGGTGAAGACGCCCTTGGCGACCAGCTTGTCGGCCTCGTCCACCTGATAGATGAACTTGCCGAGCCAGAAGAGGGTGTGCAGGTCCCGCAGGCCGCCCTTGGACTCCTTGACGTTCGGCTCGAGGGTGTAGCGCGAGCCCTGGCCGTAGCGCTGGTGGCGGCGGTCGCGCTCGGCCAGCTTGGCCTCGGCGAACCAGGCGCCGTTGCCGGCCTGCACCTCGGCGGCGTAGCGCGTCTTGAACTCCAGGAACAGCGCCTGGTCGCCCCAGAGGTAGCGGGAGTCCAGCAGGTTGGTGGCGATGGTGGCATCCTGGCGGGCCTGGCGCAGGCAGTCGTCGACGCTGCGCGTGGCGTGGCCCACCTTGAAGCCCAGGTCCCAGAGCAGATAGAGGATCGACTCCACCACCTGCTCGCTGCGCGGGGTGATCTTGTAGGGCAGCAGGAACAGCAGGTCGATGTCGCTCGACGGCGCCAGCTCGCCGCGGCCGTAGCCGCCGGCGGCGACCAGCGCCAGCCGCTCGGCCATCGAGGGATTGGCCAGGGGATAGAGGTCCTCGGCCACATGGTCGTAGATCAGCCGCAGCATCTGGTCGGTCTGCCAGGCCAGCAGCGCCGCCACGGTGCGCCCGGCCGCCCCGGCCTCGAAACGGCGCCGGATCTCCTCGCGGCCCTCGGCCAAGGCGCCCTTGAGCAGTTCCAGGATCTCGCTGCGCGCGCGCTCCGGCGTGGAGGCGCGCAGCATGATGCGGGCAATCGCCTCCTGCAGCCGGCCGCGGTCGAGGATGGCCCGGCGGTTGCCCGCGCCCTGGGGCCGCACGGCCGGGCGCCGGCTCATGCGCGGCGCGGCCGGCAGCGCGTCCTCCGCGCCGCGCCGGCGCGCGGGGCGCGGTGCCGCCGCGCGCTTGCCCGTCCGCCGGTTCAAGGTCGTGGCCGTTGCCATGGCGTCCCGTTCGTTCCAGTTGCGGGCCTGGCGGGGCGGGCCCGGCGGCGCGCACCTGACGCCGCTTCCTCCTTCATCTTTGCCCGCACCGGCCTTTCGACAAGGTGAAGGCCGCGATCGCCCCCGGGCCGGGACGTTGGCTTTCGCGCCCCGGGAGCCCACCTTGGGCGCAGACACCGTCGTCCCCGAGGAACCGAGCCACGCACAGGATGCCGCCCAGCACCGCCGCCATGCAACCGCGCCGCGCCGCCGCCCGGCCGCCCGCCGTCGCCCGCAGCAGCCCGCTGTCAGGCATGCGGTCGGGCGTGCCGGCGGGCGTGCCGGCGGGCGTGCCGGCGGTCCGGGCGCTGGGCCTGAGGCCGGCCCCGGCTTTCGTCCTGGCTCTCGTGCTGCCCCTCGTCCTGGCGGCCTGCGCCGGCCCGGACGCCCCGGCGGCGCCCGAGCGGCCCGCGACAGCAACGCCGGAAACCGCCGGGACCGCGACGTCCGGCGGCGCGGACCCGGCCGCCGCTCCGCCCGACTCGCCCGCCAATCCCCTGGCCGCCCTGAGCGTGGCGGCGACGCGCAGCCGTGACGGCAGCCCCGCGCTGGAGCTGCTGGTCACCGGCCTGCGCCCGGACGAGCGGGTCGTCGCCCTGCGCGCCGCCGGACCAGGGGGCGCCGCGGTCTCGGCGGGACCCGAGGCGATCCGCCACGGCCGCCGCTTCACCGGCCAGGCGTCCAACCCGCGCATCGGCCTGCAGGGCAGCTCCAGCGAGGGCCTGGGCGTGACGCTCAGCCTCGACCTCTTCGGCCCCCGCCCCGAGGCGCCGGCGGCGCCGCCCAACGCCCTGCGCGCCTGGGGCCGGCTGCCCCTGCCGGCCGACAGCGACCCGGCGGCCTGGGGCGCCGAGGCGGTGATCGAGGACGGCTACGGCGCGCGCCAGGTGCTCAAGCCATAGGCCGTACGCGCCCAGCCGTCTCTCCCGGCGGCCCCGACCGTCACGCCGCCGGGCGCCGGGTGCGCCGCCCGGCTCGCGGCCCCGGCTCGCGGCCCTCCGTTCCGCCCGAAGGACAAAACCATGGACCTCTTCGCCTCCCTGCTGGTCGGCCGGCCGCTGTCGATCGCGCTGATCGGCGCCCTGTTCCTGGCCGGCGGGCTGCTGCTGCGCGGCGGCAAGCGCCGCCGGGCCGGCCGCCGGGCCTGCCGGATCGCGGCCGGTGCCTGGCTGGCTTACGCCGCCTGGGAAGGCGCCGTGGTGGCGGTGACGCCCGCGGCGAACATCCGGATCGACCTGCTGCTCATCTGGCCGGCGGTCGGGCTGGTCTCGCTCTGGGCCCTGTATCGGGCGGCGACCGCCGCGCGCGCCTGAGCGACCGGGCGCGGCGCCGGCGCGGGCGGTCAGATCCCCAGCACGTCCTTCATGGCGTAGAGGCCGGCCGGCTTGCCGCGTAGCCAGAGGGCGGCCGTCAGGGCGCCCTGGACGAAGACCTGCCGGCTGGAGGCGCGGTGCCCGAGCTCCAGGCGCTCGCCCTCGCCGGCAAAGATCACGCTGTGGTCGCCGGCGACGTCGCCGCCGCGCAGGGTGGCGAAGCCGATGCTACCGCGCGGGCGCGGGCCGGTGTGGCCGTCACGCACGCGCACCGAGGCGCTGTCCAGGTCGAGGTTGCGCCCGGCCGCCGCCGCCTCGCCCAGGCCCAGTGCGGTGCCCGAGGGGGCGTCGACCTTGTGGCGGTGGTGCATCTCGACGACCTCGATGTCGTAGGACTCGTCCAGCTTGGCCGCCGCCTGGCGCACCAGCTCCATCAGCAGGGTGACGCCCAGGCTCATGTTAGGCGCGCGCAGCACCGGGACCGTCTGGGCGGCGCGCTCCAGCTCGGCGAGCTGCTCCTCCCGCAGGCCGGTGGTGCCGACCACCAGCGCGGTGCCGTGCTCGGCCGCCAGCGCGGCGTGGCCGGCCGTGGCCTCGGGCAGGGTGAAGTCGATCACCAGGTCGCTGGCGGCGAAGAGCGCGCCGGCGTCGCCGGTCACGCTGCGGCCCAGCGCCGCGCGCCCCGCCAGGGTGCCCAGGTCCTGCCCCACCGCCGCGCTGTCCGGCCGGTCGCTGCCACCGGCCAGGGTCGCGCCCGGGGCATCCAGTACCCCGGCCAGCAGCAGCCGGCCCATGCGCCCCGCGCACCCTACGATTCCGATCGCCAGATCACCCATCGTCGCCTCTCCTCACCGGTACCTGCGGCGTCACACGCGTCTTCTTCGCGCGCCTTCGCGAGACCGCTTCCCTAGACCGCCCGGCGCGCTATGTCGAGGCCATGGCCGAAGCAGCGACTCTGACCGGCTCCGCGCGCGCCGAGCTCACCGTCTACTACGACGGCGCCTGCCCGCTGTGCCGGCGCGAGGTGGCGGCCTACCGGCGGCTGGACCGCGCCGGCCGGATCGCCTGGCAGGACGTCAGCCACCCCGGGGCCCGGCCCGGCTGCGACCTCTCGCGCGACGCGGCCCTGCGGCGCTTTCACGTGCGCGCGGCCGACGGCCGCCTGCGCAGCGGCGCCGCCGCCTTCGTGGCCCTGTGGCGGCAGTTGCCCGGCTTTCGCCGCCTGGCCCCGCTGGCCGCCTGGCCGCCGGCCCTCTGGCTGCTGGAGCGGGCCTACCGCGGCTTCCTGCGGATCCGGCCCTGGATCTCGCGGCGGCTGGCCTGAGCGCAGGCGAGGCCGTTTCGGTGCTGCGGCCCCTGGACGACCGGCTCAAGCCGTGAGCCGCATGCGCCGCAAGGCGGAGCTGCCGCGCAAGATCTGCGCGGCCTGCGGCCGCCCCTTCGCCTGGCGCCGCAAGTGGGCGCGCGACTGGGCGCGCGTGCGCTACTGCTCGACGCGCTGCCGGCGCAGAGGCCCTGAAGTCGCAGGCTCGGGGGGCCACAAGTCTTGAAGCCGGAGCCCGCGACCAGTAGGGGTAGGAGCATGCCCAGCGATGCCAACCACACGCCGCCGGCCGAACGCCTGCCGCGGCTGGAGACCGAGCGTCTGCTGCTGCGTCAGGCCAGCGCCGCCGATCTGAACGACCTGATGGCGCTCGACGCCGATCCGGAGGTGATGCGCTTCGTGCGCGAGCCGATCACCGACGACGACCGGCAGGAGCGGCTGGTGCAGATGATCGGCCGGCTGGACCGCGACTACGGCCCGGGCCTGGGCTTCTGGTCGGTCTTCGCCAAGGACGCGCCGGGGCAGTTCCTCGGGCTGGTGCTGCTGGTCACCCTGGAGGGCAACACCGAGGTCGAGATCGGCTGGCGCTTCGCGCAGGAGGCCTGGGGCAAGGGCTACGCCACCGAGGCGGCGGAGGCGGTGCTGGACTACGGTTTCGCCACGCTGGAGCTCGACCCCATCGTGGCGGTGATCAAGCCGGGCAACCACCGCTCCCTGGCGGTGGCCGAGAAGCTCGGCCTCAACCGCGACGGGGTGCGCACGGCCTACGGCGAGGAGCTGCCCTTCTACCGGCTCGACCGCGCCGACTGGCTGGCCGGCCGCACCTCCGCCTGAGCCGCACGCGCGGCGGGCAAGGCCACGGCGCCCGGGCGCCGCCGCCCGGGGCCCGCCGCCCGGTGCCCGCGACCCCGTTCCGCCGCGGCCGCATCTCGACTACCCTGGCGCCATGCCGCACCCGGAGCTGCTGACCGACCGCCTGCGCCTCTATCCGCCCCGCCTGGCGGAGCTGGAGGCGCATATCGCCATGGAGCAGGACCCGGCGGTGATGCGCTACCTGCATCCGCCGCGCCCGGCCGAGGCGCTGCGCGCCGAGTACCGCGCCAAGCTGGAGTCCGGCTGGCCGGAGGTCGGCGCCGTCTACTACGTCGCCTGGCGCGACCGGCCGGGGCTGCTCGGCTGGATCGGGCTCTATCCCCTGGAGGAGCGGGCCGGCGCGCCCAGCGAGCTGGGCTACCTCTACCGGCCGGAGGCCTGGGGCCAGGGCGTCGCCACCGAAGCCGGCGAGGCGCTACTGGCCTACGGCTTCGGCATGCTGGGCCTCGACCCCATCGTCGCCGTGACCGACCCGGCGCACGTGCGCTCGCAGCGGGTGCTGCGCAAGCTGGGCCTGGCGGACTGCGGCACCCGCCTGGCCTACGGCGAGACCTGCCGCTACTTCCGCGCCCGCCGCGCGGCCTGGCTGGCCGGGCGCCTTCCGCCGTTGGACGCCGGGCGGGCGGCGACGCCGTGAGCGGCCCGCCGTCCCGCCGGCCGGACGCCGAGGGCTTCCTCGATCTCTGGCCGACCACCCTGCTGCAGCGCCATCTGCCCGGCGCGGCCGAGGCCAACCGCGTGCTGGCGCCGCTGATTCTGGAGCGCGACGCCGCCGCGGCCGCGGCGGGCGGCGAGCTGACCGGCGACTACCGGGCGGAGAACCTGCTGGAGGCGCGCCACCCGGCGCTCGACTGGCTGCGCCAGTGCATCAACAAGACGGCGATCGACTACCTGCGCCGGGCCGGCCTGGACTACGAGGTCCGCTGGACGCTGCAGGGCTGGGCCAACGTCAACCGCTTCGGCGACTACCACGACCCGCACAACCACCCGCACGCCTACCTCTCGGGCACCTACTACGTGGCGGTGCCGCGCGAGAGCGAGCCGCTGCCCGGCCGGCGCGACCGCCGGCCGGGCGCCATCTCCTTCTACGACCCGCGCGCCCAGGCCAACATGACCGCGATCAGGGGCGACCCGCAGATCGAGGCGGAGTACAGCCTGCTGCCGGCGCCCGGCCTGCTGCTGCTCTGGCCGGCCTTCCTGCACCACTTCGTGCATCCCAACCTGGCGCGCGCGCCGCGGATCTCGATCTCCTTCAACCTGGTGCTCAAGCGCGCCGACAGCCACCTGCCGGCGCAGACCTGAGCGGCCGCCTGAGCGGCCGCCTCAGCCGCGCTCGCAGCGGCGCAGCCGGTCCTCCACCTCGCCCAGCTTGTCGGTGGTCTCCTCCAGCCGGCGGGCGAGCACGCGCATGATCTCCACCCCCATCTCGGGGAAGTCGGCGATCAGGCGGTAGAAGAGGTCCTTGGTGATCTTCAGCGCCGTCAGCTCCTCGGTGGCCACCACCGAGGCGGTGCGCGGCACGTCGATCAGGATGGCGATCTCGCCGATGATGGCGTTGCGGCCGACCTCGGCGACCTTGACCGGGCCGTCCTCGGTGTCCTTGAGGATGTCGGCCTTGCCCTCGACGATGATGTAGGCGGCGTCGCCCGCCTCGCCCTCGCTGCAGAGCGCCTGCTCCGGCTTGAAGGTCATGCGCTCGCTGGCGAAGGCCATTAGCTTGAGGCGCGCCGGCTCGATGTTGGCGAACAGCGGGATGCGGCGCAGCACCTCGACTTCCTGTTCCAGACCCATCCCTCGACTCCTCGCTTCGCGTTCTCCCCGGGGGGCGCCGTCCGACTCTCGCGCCTCGGCCGCCGTGTGACCAGCTCCGGCCGGGATGCCCCCGCCGCCTCAGTCCTCGGCCAGCAGCGTCGGCAAGGTACGCCCCTTGTCTTTCAACTCCGCGAAATCGCCCTGCTCGGCCAAGCGGCCGTTGTGCAGCACCAGCACGCGCGCGAAGCGCTCGGCCAGGCGCGCGCGCTCAAGCGCCCAGACCACCCCGGTGCCGCCGCGCTGGGCGAGCAGCCGGTCGAGCAGCCGCGCCCGGGTGGCGCCGTCCATCACCGCCGTCGCCTCGTTGAGGATCAGCAGGTCGGGACGCTTCAGCAGGGCGCGGGCGATCGCCACCTTCTGGCGCTGGCTGGCCGAGAAGAGCTTGCCGCCGACGCCGACGTTGTAGTCCAGCCCGACCAGCACCACGGCGTCGTGCAGACCCAGCTCGTCGAGCGTCTCGGCCACCGCCGCGCCGATCGTCTCCTCGGCCTCGGCCCGGCCGTAGACCAGCCGGCCGAACAGGATGTTGTCCATCAGGCTGGCCGCGGCATTGTATTCGCGCGGCGCGTAGAAGGCGACCGCGTCCGAGTCCTCCGCCTCGATCCGCCGGTGCAGCGCATCGCGCGCCCGCAGCAGGCGGCGGCGGAAGTCCGCGTCGATCAGGTCGAGGCGGTGGCGCGCGTCGACGTAGCGGAACGGCAGCGCCAGCAGGCGCTTGCGCTCGGCCTCCGGCAGCCCGGCGGCGCCGGTCTTCTCGGCCCGCTGCACCAGGCTGCGGAACTCCGGCAGGTCGTCGGCGGAGATGAAGCTGAACTGGTCGAAGAAGGGGTGGCCGGGCGGCAGATCGGCGAAGATCTCGACCATGGTCTCGGCGATCGTCAGGCCCTTGGCCAGCAGCTCCTCCTCCAGCCCGGCCTCGCGCAGCACCTCGAGCACCAGCCGGTTGTCGGGCAGCGCCTCGGGCGCGTAGTCCGGCTTGCGCGGGGTGCCGAACAGCAGGTTCTCGGCCAGGGTGGCGTTGGGGTTGTAGGCCTTGCGGTCGAAGCGCACGACCAGGTCCTCGTGGCCCTGGGCGGCCAGCCGCTCGGCCAGCTTCTCGCGCGCCTTCAGGATGCCCTCGGCGACCTCCGGGCGGCGCTGCGGGTCGATGGTGCGGCCCAGGCCGAAGCGGTAGACGTCGTTGTCCAGCTCGACCAGGTGCAGCATCTCGATCAGCCGCTGGTCCAGTGCCTCCGGCCCGTCGCAGCCGGCCGCCTCGTAGTCGATCCATTCGGCCTCGGGGTCGAAGGCGATGTTGCCGGTCTTGCGCGCCTCGGCCAGCAGCCAGCGGTGGCGGCGCTGCGCCGCCTCGTCGCGCTCGGCCTCGGCGAGCGGGCGGTGCTTCAGGCCGTAGACCAGGTTCTCGCGCACCGACTGCGGGAAGAGGTAGGCGTCCGGGCCGACGTAGCCGAGCCGCCGGCCGGTCACCCCCTCGGGCAGCCGCGCCAGGTCGTGGCCGCCGATCTGGATCGAGCCGCCGCTGGGCGGCACCAGGCCGGCCAGCAGCATCGTCAGGTGGTCCTTGCCGCTGGTGGCGTCGCCGACCAGGGCGAGGGTGCCGTCCAGCGGCATCTCGAAGGCGATCTGGTCGAGCACGCGGTTGTTGGACTCGTCCGTCAGCATCAGGCCGGAAACCTTGAGCGCGCCGGTCAGCGGCGCGACCGGCGCCTCCGGGTCCTGCTGGGCGGGCGGCACCACGTCGGTCGGCTGGAACTGCTCGATCACCTGGTCGTACTTGATCTGCACGTCGTTGCGCGTCTGCTCCCAGTTGAGCAGCTCGCGCACCGGGCCGGGCAGGTCCTTGTAGGCGGCGATCACCGCGACCAGCGCGCCGATGTCGAGCTGGCCGTAGATCGCCAGCAGGCCGCCGACCGAGTAGAAGATGAAGGGCGTGAACTGGCCGAGGAAGTTGTTGAGGAACTTCACGAAGAACTTGCGCCGGTAGATCTCGAAGCGGATCTCGAAGATCCGCCCCAGCCGGCTGGTCAGCTCGGTGCGCTCCCAGTTCGAGGCGTCGTGGGCGTGCACCTCGACGGCGCCGTCCATCACCTCGCCGATGCGCCCGGCGAGCTGGCGCGCGGTGATCTGGCGCTGCTTGCCCAGGCGCAGGATCGGCACGCGCAGCTTGGGGATCAGGATGGCCTGCACCGCCAGGATGGCGCCGGCCACCAGCCCCAGCCAGATCGACTGCACCATGATGAAGACCATGGCGGTGATCGCCTGGCCGCCCAGGAAGGCAGGGGTGACGAAGGCGTCGCCGATGAAGCCGCCCAGCGGCTCCACCTCGTCCTTGATCATGGTCGCCACCTCGGCCGACTTCATGCGCCGCAGGGTGCGCAAGCGAAAGCGCAGCAGGCGGTCGGTCAGCTCGTAGCGCAGGCGCCGCAGCATGCGCTCGCCGAGCCGGCCCTTGGCGGTGTTGATGACGAACTTGAAGCCGCCGTTGATGCAGACCAGCGCCAGGAAGACGAAGCTGAGCGCCAGCAGGTAGCCCGGCTGCTCCAGCATGACGCCCTCGAACAGAAGCACCGGCTCGCCGAACAGCGCCTCGCCGAAGGGCAGGTGGATGCGCCCGAAGGGCTGGGTGTCGGTGACCGACTCGAAGCCCTGGCCCTGGATGCCCTGGTTGACGATCTGCTTGGGCAGGTCGAGCGAGGCGAAGTAGAAGGGCAGCGACAGCGCGACCAGCAGCAGGATCGCCATCTGCTCCCGCTTCGAATGGCGCCAGATGTAGCGAAAGAGATTGCCGTCCATGGCCGCCCGGCCGCGCCCCACCCTGAACCCTTCGAGATCCCTCCGAAGACCCTTCGAAGCGGGGCCGAGCGTAAACCACGCACCCGAGCCGGCAAACGCGTTTATGCGCAACAGCTTGTGAGCGGCGTCACAGAGCGGGCCGGCGGCCCCGGCCGAGGCCGCCGGACACGCGCGCCACCGCGCCGCCCACCCGCCTTCGCGATGCAACCCTTTGCGATGCCTGCGGCCTCTGGCATGATCGCGCCCGGTCGCGCGTGCCAGAAGAGCCGGCGGCCGTTCGGGGGGACGGCGGCAAGAACCGGCGGAAATGCGACCGAGGGAACGCGGGGCGATCGGGTCCGTTCCAATGCGAAACGGACCCCGCTAACTGGGGGAGCAAGCCGAGATGGCCCATCGTCGCCGCGGTGCGCGCATCCTGATCTATAGCCACGATTCCTTCGGGCTCGGCCACCTGCGCCGCTGCCGCGAGATCGCCCACGCCCTGGTCGGGGCGGACGCCGAGGCCAGCGTGCTGATCCTCTCGGGTTCGCCGATCATCGGCAGCTTCGGCTTCCGCAGCCGGGTCGACTTCGTGCGCATTCCCGGCGTCATCAAGCTACGCAACGGCGAGTACACCTCGCTGAAGCTGCCGCTGGCGGTGGAGGACACGCTGTCGCTGCGCGGCTCGATCATCGAGCACACGGCCGACGTCTTCGACCCCGACCTCTTCATCGTCGACAAGGAGCCGCTGGGCCTGCGCGGCGAGGTGACGCCCACCCTGGCGCTGCTGAACGGCCGCGGCGTGCCCTGCGTGCTGGGCCTGCGCGACGTGATGGACGATCCCGAGATGCTGTCCCACGAGTGGGAGCGCAAGCAGGTCCTGCCGGCGCTGGCCGAGTACTACGACGACATCTGGGTCTACGGCCTGCCGCAGATCTGCGAGCCGCTGGCCGGGCTCGACCTGCCGGCCTCGGTCGCCAAGCGGATCAGCTACACCGGCTATCTGCGCCGGCCGGCGGTCGAGGCGCCGCAGCCCTTCTACCTGGAGAAGATCGCCGAGCCCTACATCCTGGTGACCGTCGGCGGCGGCGGCGACGGCGAGGCCATCGTCGACTGGGTGCTATCGGCCTATGAGGCCGACCCCTCGATCCCCTACCCGGCGCTGGTGGTGCTGGGCCCCTTCATGGGCGGCGAGCAGCAGGCCGACTTCATGGCGCGGGTCAACCGCCTGGAGCAGGTCGAGGCGCTGACCTTCCACCCGCAGGTCGAGAGCCTGATGCAGCGCGCCCTCGGCGTGGTCTGCATGGGCGGCTACAACACCTTCTGCGAGGTGCTGTCCTTCGACAAGCGCGCGCTGATGATCCCGCGCACCGAGCCGCGACTGGAACAGCGCATCCGCGCCGGGCGGGCCCAGGACCTGGGCCTGGTGCGCATGCTGGAATCCGGCGGGCGGCGGGCGGCGCGCGATCCCAAGGTGATGGCCACCGCGCTCAAGGGCCTGCCCCAGCAGGCGCGCCCCAGCGAGCGGGTGATTCCCGGCCTGCTGGACGGCAGCGCCAACGTGGTGCGCCTGGCCGAGCAGTGCCTGGCCCGCGGCCGCCACCCGCGCCTGGCCGCCGCCGGCCGCTGAGGCCGCCCGCGGCCGACGCCGCCGGCGCCCGGCTTGCGTCGCGCGGCCGCCTGTGCCTCTCTGCGGGCCCCAGGCTCGTCGCGACCGCGCCGCCTGGCGTCCCCCACCGACCGCCGCAGGTCAGCCCGCCTCGTGTCCCGCTCCGCCACCGCTCCGCCGCCCGCCTCGTCCTCACCGAGCTCGCCGCCCGCCGCGCCGCCCGCCGCGCCGCCCGCCGCGCCGATGGTGGCGCCGACCGTGGCAGTGGTGCTGAAGGGCTATCCACGCCTGAGCGAGACCTTCATCGCCCAGGAGCTGCTGGCGCTGGAGCGCGCCGGCCTGCGGCTGCAGCTCTGGTCGCTGCGCCACCCCACGGACACCGCCACCCACCCGGTGCACCGCGAGATCGCGGCGCCGGTCGCCTACCTGCCGGAGTACCTGCACCAGGCGCCCGGCCGGGTGCTGCGCGCCTGGCTTCGGGTACGGGGCCGGCGGGGCCTGCGCGCGGCCTGGCGGGCCTTCTGGCGCGACCTGCCGCGCGACCCCACGCGCAACCGCCTGCGCCGCTTCGGCCAGGCCCTGGTGCTGGCCGCCGAGCTGCCGGCGGAGGTCGACCGGCTCTACGCCCACTTCCTGCACACCCCGGCCTCGGTCGCGCGCTACGCCGCGCTGATCCGGGGGCTGCCCTGGTCGGTCTCGGCCCACGCCCGCGACATCTGGACGAGTCCCGCGTGGGACAAGCGCGAGAAGCTGGCCGAGGCCGAGTGGGCGGTGACCTGCACCCGCATCGGGGCCGAACACCTGGCCGCGCTAGCGCCGGCGCCGGGCCGGGTCGAGCTGCTCTACCACGGCCTGGACTTCACGCGCTTTCCCGACCCGCCGGCCCGCAGGGATGCCAGCGACGGCACCGGCGCCAACGACGGCACGGACATTGGGGCGCCGGTGCGCCTGCTCTCGGTCGGCCGGGCGGTGGAGAAGAAGGGGTACCACGACCTGCTGGCGGCCCTGGCGCAACTGCCGACGGGCTTGGCCTGGCACCTGACCCACATCGGCGGCGGCGCCCAGGCGCAGGCGCTCAAGGCACGCGCCGCCGTGCTGGGTCTGGAGGAGCGCATCGACTGGCTGGGCGCGCAGCCGCAGGAACGGGTGCTGGCCGCCTACCGCGACGCCGACCTCTTCGTGCTGGCCAGCCGCATCGCCGGCGACGGCGACCGCGACGGCCTGCCCAACGTGCTGATGGAGGCGCAGAGCCAAGCGCTCTGCTGCCTGTCAACCCGGGTCTCGGCCATCCCCGAGCTGATCCTCGACGGCGAGACCGGACTGCTGGTGCCGCCCGGCGACCCGGCGGCCCTGGCCGCCGCGCTGGCGCGGCTGATCCGCGACCCGGCCCTGCGCCGCCGCCTGGGCACGGCCGGCTGCCGTCGGGTGCGGGCCGAGTTCGACATGGCCGGCGGCATTGCCCGACTGCTGCGCCGTTTCGGGGTCGAAACGACGACGCCTGCGGCGGACGCCCCATGAGCGCGCGCCGCCTGAGCGCGCACCCCCTGAGTGCGCACCTTCCGAGTGCGCACCTTCTGAGTGCGCACCTTCTGGGCGGCGCGCCATGAAGGTCGCCTTCTACGCTCCGATGAAGCCGCCGGACCATCCGGTGCCCTCCGGCGACCGCACCATGGCGCGGCTGCTGGTCAAGGCGCTGGAGACCGCCGGGCACGAAGTGACGCTGGCCTGCCGCCTGCGCAGCCGCGAGCCGACCGGCGACCCGGCGCGCCAGGCGCGGCTGCGCGAGCTGGGGGCGCGGCTGGCGGCGCGCTACGTCGCGCGGCGGTGCGGCGCGCGCCGGCCGGACCTGTGGTTCACCTACCACCTCTACTACAAGGCACCGGACTGGGTCGGCCCGGCGGTCGCCCAGGCGCTGGGCATCCCCTACCTGGTCGCCGAGGCCTCGGTGGCGCCCAAGCGCGCCGGCGGCCCCTGGGACCTCAGCCACCGCGCGGTGCTGGCGGCGCTGGACCAGGCGGCGGCGATCCTGCCGCTCACCGCGCGGAACGCCGCCTGCCTGCCGCATCCCGAACGACACCGCGACCTGCCGCCCTTTCTGGAGCTGCCGCCGGCGCCGCGACGCGCCGCCCCCGCGGGGTCGCCGCGCCTGATCGCGGTGGCGATGATGCGCCCCGGCGCCAAGCTGGCCTCCTACCGCCTGCTGGCCGCCGCGCTGGCACGGCTGACGGCGCGGCCCTGGAGCCTGGAGATCGTCGGCGACGGCCCGGCGCGGGCGGAGGTCGCGGCCGCCTTCGCGCCGCTGGGCGCGCGGGTGCGCTTCAGCGGCGCGCTGGACCCGGCCGCCGTGCGGGCCCGGCTGGCGGCGGCCGAGCTCTTCGTCTGGCCCGCCGTGGAGGAGGCCTACGGCATGGCGATCCTGGAGGCCATGGCCGCCGGACTGGCGGTGGTGGCCGGGGCCGAGGGCGGGGTCGGCGCCCTGGTCGCCGACGGCCAGACCGGCCTGCTGGCGCCGCCGCGCGATGCCGCCGCCTTCGCCGCGCGGGTCGCCAGGCTGCTGGACGCGCGCGCGCGCGCCGCGCGGCTGGGCGCCGCCGGCCGCGCCAAGGCGGAGCGCAGCCACTCCCTGACCGCCGCCGCCGCGACGCTCGACGCCATTCTGTGCCAGGCCGTCGGCGCGGACATCGCGCGATGACCGCCCTGGTGCTGATCCGCCATGCCGAGACGGCTTGGAACGCCGCCAGGCGCATCCAGGGCCAGCGCGACGTGGGGCTGTCGCAGCGCGGGCGGGTGATGGCCAGCGGCTGGCGCCTGCCGGCCGACCTGGCCGGCCACCGCTGGCTCAGCTCCACCCTGGCGCGGGCGCGGGAGACCGCGCACCTGCTGGGCCATCCCGAGGCGACGCCGCTGGCCGCGCTGAACGAGATGCACTGGGGCGCTTGGGAGGGCGAGACCCTGGCGGCGCTGCGCGCCCGCCACGGCGCGGCCATGGCCGCGAACGAGGCGCGCGGCCTGGACTTCCGGCCCACCGGCGGGGAGAGCCCGCGCGAGGTCCAGGCACGGCTGCGCCCGCTGCTCGCGCGGCTGGCGCGGGAGGGGCGGCCGAGCGTGGCCGTCGCCCATCGGGGGGTGATCCGCGCGCTCTACTGCCTGGCCAGCGGCTGGGACCTGACGGGAAGGCCCCCGGTGGACTTCGACCGCGAGTCGATGCAGCGTTTCCGCCTGTCTCGCGACGGTAGACTTGCACTTGACCGGCTCAACGAGCGGATGGTGCCATGACCGACGTTCTTTTCGTGGTGACCCACCTGTTCGGCATCGGCCACCTCAAGCGCGCCGCGGCGCTGGCCCGAGCCTGCGCCGCGCGCGGCCTGTCGGTGGCGCTGGTCTCGGGCGGCCGGCCGCTGCGCCACCTGGAGCTGGGCCGGGCCCGCCTGATCCAGCTCGAGCCCTGGCTGCGCAGCCGCGACGAGAGCTTCGCCGCGCTGATCGGTCCCGGCGACCGGCCGCTCGACGCGGCCCTGCAGGCTGCGCGGCGGGCGCGGCTGCTGGAGATTCTGGAGGCCGAGGCGCCGCGGGTGCTGGTGACCGAGCACTACCCCTTCGGCCGGCGCAAGCTGCGCTTCGAGCTGGAGCCGCTGCTGTGCGCGGCGCGCGCGCGCCGGCCGCGACCCTGGCTGGTCGCCTCGGTGCGCGACCTGCTGGTGCGCAAGCCGGCGGAGAAGACCGCCTGGATGGCCGAGGCGGCGGCGGCCTACGACCGCATCCTGGTGCACGGCGACCCGGCGCTGATCCCCTTCGAGGCGAGCTTTGCCCAGACCGCCGCCCTGGGCGAGCGGCTGACCTACAGCGGCTACGTGCTGGAGGCGGGCCGGCCGCTGCGCCGGCCGCCGCGCGGCGAGGTGCTGGTCTCCGCCGGCGGCGGCGCCTTCGGCCTGGCCCTGCTGACGAGCGCGCTGGTCGCCCGGCCGGCCAGCCGGGCGCGCGACCTGCCCTGGCGGCTGCTGGTCGGCGACAATCTGCCCGAGGCGGACTTCCTGGCGCTGCGCCGGGCGGCGCCGGCCGGGGTCAAGGTGCAGCGCGCGCGGCCCGACTTCCCGGCCCGCCTGCAGACCTGCGCCCTGTCGATCAGCCAGGGCGGCTACAACACCACCGTGGCGGTGCTGCACGCCGGCTGCCCGGCGGTCATCGTCCCCTACGAGGCCGACGGCCAGAGCGAGCAGCGCGAACGCGCCGAGCTGCTGGCGCGGCGCGGCTGGCTGACCTGCGCGGCGGGGGGCGACCGCGACCCCCTGGCCCTGGCGGCGGCGATCGACCGCAGCCTGGCGGCGCCGGCGCCCGCGGGCCGGCCGGATTTATCCGGCGCGGCGACCACGGCCGAGATTCTTCGGGACTTGGCTGCTATAGTGCCGCCCGCGTGAGAGGAGGCCGTCAGGAAGGAGCAGAGTCAGCGGCGCGATGAGCGATCTCGACACCGCCTTTTATCGGTATCCGCCGCGGGCGTTGGTGGGCGATTACATCCGGTCCGGCGTGGGCACGGCCTTCGGCCTGGTGGTGCTCGCGACCAACCCGGTGAACCCCTGGCTCCTGGGCATCTTCGGATCGCTCTCGGCGGCCTTCGCCCTGTTCGGCCTGCGCACCCTGCGCCATCACCTGACCGAGGTCGCGGTCAACCCCGAGGGCGTCTTCGTCAAGGACATCGGCACGCGCGGCCTGGCCTGGCCGGCGCTCGACCAGGTCAAGCTGCGCTTCTACGGCACCCGCCGGCAGGCGCGCGGCGAGCGGGTGTCCGGCGGCGGCTTCCTGCAGCTCACCCTGCGCGGCGGGGGGCGCAAGCTGGTCTTCGACTCCACGCTGCTGGGCTTCAAGGACGTCGCCTGGCACGCCGCCCGCGCGGCCCGCGAAAAGGACCTGCCGCTCGACCCCACGACGGCGGGCAACCTGCTGGACATCGGCGTCGATGCCGACAGCGACGCGCCGCGGCCGCACCCGCAGGAGCCGATGGCGCTGTGAGCCCGGCCCCGCCCGCCAGCCAGAGGCCCCACCGCCAGTCCGCCGCCGGCGCGGCCGGCCCCGGCGGGCCCCCTCTGCTGGAGGTGCGCGACCTGGAGATCGCCTTTCATCTGCCCGAGGGGCGGCTGGAGGCCGTGCGCGGCGCCAGCTTCAGCGTGCCGGTCGGCGGCACCGTCGCGCTGGTCGGCGAGTCCGGCTCCGGCAAGTCGGTGATCAGCCAGGCGATCATGGGCATCCTGCCCAAGCCGGCGCGGATCACCGGCGGCGCGATCCTGTTCACCGACCCGGCCGAGGGGCCGCAGGCGCAGCCCCAGGACATCGCCAAGCTGGCGCCGGCCGGGCCGCGGATGCGCGCCCTGCGCGGCGGGCGCATCTCGATCATCTTTCAGGAGCCGATGACCTCGCTCTCGCCGGTGCACACGGTCGGCGACCAGATCTGCGAGGCGCTGCTGCTGCACCGCAAGGTCGACCCGCAGCAGGCGCGCGCGGCGGCGGCGGAGACCCTGCGCCTGGTCGGCTTTCCCGAGCCGGCGCGCGCGCTCAAGACCTATCCCTTCGAGCTGTCCGGCGGCCTGCGCCAGCGGGCGATGATCGCCATGGCCCTGGTCTGCCGCCCGGCGCTGCTGATCGCCGACGAGCCGACCACGGCGCTCGACGTCACGGTGCAGGCGCAGATCCTCAAGCTGATCCGCGACCTGCAGGGCGAGCTCGACATGGCCATGCTGATGATCACCCACGACCTGGGGGTGGTCGCCAACGTGGCCGAGCAGGTGGTGGTGATGTACCGCGGGCAGATCATGGAGTCCGGCAGCCTGGACGACATCTTCGGCGATCCGCGCCATCCCTATCTGAAGGCGCTGCTCAAGGCCGTGCCGCGCTTCGACATGGCCCCCGACGAGCGGCTGACACCGCTGCGCGAGATCCAGCACGACGGCCACGGCATGATCCTCCAGGCCAAGGAGCCCTGGCCCGACCAGCGGCCCGCGGACGACGCGGAGAGCGGCACGGCGGAAGCGGGTGCGGAATCGGGTGCGGAATCGGGTGCGGAGCCGCCGCTGCTCTGCGTGCAGGGGCTGACCAAGGCCTTCACCATCCGCAAGGGCGGCTTCCTCGGGCACTGGGGCCGCCAGGCGAACGAGCAGCGCATCCTCGCCGTCGACGACGTCGGCTTCACCGTGCGCCGCGGCGAGTGCCTCGGCCTGGTCGGCGAGAGCGGCTGCGGCAAGACCACCCTGTCGAAGATCATCATGCGCGCGCTGGCGCCGGACAGCGGCTCGATCCTGTTCAACGACCGTGGCCGCACCCTGGACGTGCTGGGTCTGGAGGGCGAAGCGCTGACCCGCTTCCGCCGGCGCATCCAGTTCGTCTTCCAGGACCCCTTCTCCTCGCTCAACCCGCGCATGACGGTGTTCGAGATCCTGAGCGAGCCGCTGCAGATCCACGGCATCGGCGACGCGGCCTGGCGCGCCGACTTCGTCAAGCAGCTGATGCAGGTGGTCGGCCTGGACGTGCGCCACCTGCGCCGCTACCCGCATTCCTTTTCCGGCGGCCAGCGCCAGCGCATCGGCATCGCCCGCGCCCTGGCGCTGATGCCCGACCTGCTGATCTGCGACGAGCCGGTCAGCGCGCTCGACGTCTCGATCCAGGCGCAGATCCTCAACCTGCTCAAGGACCTGCGCGACGAGCTGGGGCTGACCTATCTGTTCATCAGCCACAACCTGGCGGTGGTCGACTACATCGCCGACCGCATCGCCGTGATGTGCCGCGGCCGGCTGGTCGAGCTGGCGCCCAAGGCGACGCTGTTCCGCGACCCGCAGCATCCCTATACCCGCGCCCTGCTCTCGGCGGTGCCGGAGCCGGACCCGGCCCGCCCGCTCGACCTGGGCGCGCTGATGGACGGCAAGGTCAGCCAGCCCGACGCCTGGCCGGAGCCCTTCACCCTGCGCGACGACAAGCACCTGGAGCTGATCCACCTGGGCGCGGGCCACTACCTGCGCGCCTGGTCCGGCAGCTTCCCCGCGCGCCCGGAGCCGGACTGCGGGCCGCAGCTTCACCTCCCCGGGCGCCCAGGCGGCGACAGCGGCGGCGCGGCCGACACGGCCGGAGCCATGGGGGCCCGCTGATGCTGCCCTACATCGCCCGCCGCCTCTTCGTGATGATCCCGACGCTGCTGGTGATCTCGGCCGTCGTCTTCTTCATCATCCAGCTCCCGCCCGGCGACTACCTGGAGACCTACATCGCCGAGCTGCAGGCCCAGGGCGAGGCGGTGGACCAGAGCCGCATCGCCTTCCTGCGCGAGCAGTACGGCCTCGACGAGCCGCTCTGGCAGCAGTACCTGACCTGGGTCTGGGGGCTGCTGCAGGGCGACCTGGGCTACTCCTTCGAGTATCAGCTTCCGGTCAGCGAGGTGATCGGCGACCGCTTCCTGATGACCGCGGTGATCGCCGTGGCGACGGTGATCTTCACCTACCTCGTCGCCTTTCCCATCGGCATCTACTCCGCCGTGCGGCAGTACTCGCCCGGCGACTACCTCTTCACCTTCATCGGCTACCTCGGCCTGGCCACGCCCAACTTCCTGCTGGCGCTGGTGATGCTCTACTTCGCCAACGTCTGGTTTGGCACCTCGATCGGCGGCCTGGTCGCCCCGGAGCTGCAGGACGCGCCCTGGAGCTTCGAGAAGGTCGGCTCGCTGCTCGAGCACATCTGGATCCCGATGATCGTGATCGGCACCGCCGGCACCGCCGCCCTGATCCGCCGGCTGCGCGCCAACCTGCTGGACGAGCTGCACAAGCAGTACGTGGTCACGGCCCGCGCCAAGGGGCTGAGCGAGGGGCGGCTGATCTTCAAGTACCCGCTGCGCCTGGCGCTCAACCCCTTCATCGCCGACATCGGCAACCTGCTGCCGCAGATCATCTCCGGCGCGGTGCTGGTCTCGGTCGTGCTGGGGCTGCCGACCAACGGGCCGCTGCTGCTGCGCGCGCTGCAGAGCCAGGACATGTACCTGGCCGGCGCCTTCCTGATGTTCGAGGCGACGCTGGTGGTGATCGGCGTGATGCTCTCCGACCTGGCGCTGGCCGCGCTCGACCCGCGCATCCGCTTCACCGGGGGACGCCGGCGATGAGCGATCCGCGCCAGCCCCCCGCCTCGGAACCTCGCGAATCCGGACCCGGGCGCGATGCCGACCCCGGCCGCGATGCGCCGGCGGCGGCGCACTACGTCAACCCGGCCCCCTTCGACCCCGGCGTCGAGACGCCGATGTCGCCGGCCCAGGAGCGCTACTACCAGGCCGGCCAGTGGACCATCATCTGGTGGAAGTTCAAGCGCCACCGCCTGGCCCTGGTCTCCGGCCTCCTGCTGCTGGCGATGTACCTGATCGTGCTCTTCGCCGAGGTGGTGGCGCCCTACAACCTGCACAGCCGCCACATCCAGCACATCTACGCGCCGCCCCAGGGCGTGCAGCTCTTCCACGAGGGCCGCTTCGTCGGGCCCTTCGTCTACGGCTACGACTACAAGCTGAACATGGACACGCTGCGGCGCGAGTACACGCCGAACCCCGCGAAGGTGCAGCCGCTGCGCTTCTTCTGCGCCGGCGACAGCTATCGCTTCTGGGGCCTGTTCGAGGCCGAGACCCATCTGGTCTGCCCGGCCGAGGGCGGCACCTTCTTCCTGCTCGGCACCGACCGGCTGGGCCGCGACCTGTTCAGCCGCATCGTCCACGGCGCGCGCATCTCCATGACCATCGGGCTGATCGGCGTGGCGCTGACCTTCGTGCTGGGCATGCTGTTCGGCGGCCTGGCCGGCTACTACGGCGGGCTGGTCGACGAGACGATCCAGCGGGCAATCGAGGTCCTGCGCTCCTTCCCCACCATCCCGCTGTTCATGACCCTCTCGGCGATCCTGCCGGTCACCTGGTCGCCGGTGCTGGTCTTCTTCGGCATCTCCATCATCCTGGCGCTGCTGGAGTGGCCGGACCTGGCGCGCGCGGTGCGCTCGAAGCTGCTGTCGCTGCGCGAGGAGGACTTCGCCATGGCCGCGCAGCTCATGGGCGCCAGCCCGCTGCGCATCATCGGCCGCCACCTGCTGCCCAGCTTCGCCAGCCACCTGATCGCCTCGGCCACCCTGGCGATCCCGACCATGATCCTGGCCGAGACGGCGCTGTCCTTCCTCGGCCTCGGCCTGCGCCCGCCGGTGACCTCCTGGGGCGTGCTGCTGACCGAGGCGCAGAACATCAACGTGGTCGCGCTCTATCCCTGGCTGATGCTGCCGGTGGTGCCGGTGATCCTGGTGGTGCTCGCCTTCAACTTCCTGGGCGACGGCCTGCGCGACGCCGCCGACCCCTACAAGTAGGCGCCGCGCAGCCAAACCAGCAGCACCAGCAGCCCGGCGCCGGCCAGGGTGCCGAGCAGGATGTTGCGCCGGGTCGCGAAGAACACGCCGAGCGCCGCGGCGGCGGCCAGCAGGCGGTCCAGGGTCGCGGTCTCGCCCAGCAGGCCGTAGGGCAGCACGATCATCCGCGCGATCAGCGCCGCCAGCAGGGCATAGGCGACGCAACCGACCCAGACGAAGAGCGGCGAGTTGGTGTCCAGCCGGCCCGACAAGGCCACGCCCAGGGCCCGCCAGCCGTAGGTCACGGCGGCGCCCACCAGCATGATGCCGATGACCAGCCAGAACTCGCCGGCGAACAGCTCGCTCATGCCGCCGCCCCGCGCCCCGGCCCGCGCCCCGGCCCGCGCCCCGGCCCGCCGCCGCGCCGGTGGCCGCCGCCCAGCAGGAAGGCGCCGGTGCCGGCCAGCAGGCCGGCCAGCAGCAGCCCGTAGCTGGGGTCGAGCAGGTGGAAGGCCGGACCGGCCAGCGCCCCCAGCCCCAACGCGTAGAGCCGCAGGCGGTTGGGCACGTCGCCGGCGAAGACCAGCATGAAGTAGAGCGGGTTGAGGAAGACCAGGCCGAGCGAGACCAGCGGCGGCACCGAGCCGGCCAGCCAGAAGCCCAGCGCCGTGGCCGCGAAGGTGGCGCTCCACAGAGTGGTGGTGAAGCCGAGGAAGTAGGGCAGCCGCTCGGCCGCCGGCTGCTGCGGGCAGACCTTGAGCGCCGCCGCCCAGCCGGTCACGGCGACCCAGTGCGCCGCCAGGTAGTAGAGCCAGCGCGGCCAGCGCCGGCTGCGCAGCAGCGGCATCAAGGACACCGCCATGGGCAGCAGCCGCACGTTGGTCAGCGCCACCGCCGCGGCGATGGCGACCAGCGGCGCCCCGGCGGCGTAGAGCTCGACCAGCGCGATCTGCCCCGGCAGCGCCCAGCCGGTCAGCGTCGAGAAGAGGCCGTGCAGCAGGTGCAGGTCGGTCTCGCGCACCAGCGCGCCGAAGCCGAGGTAACTGGCGAAGAGCACCAGCGCCGGCGCCCCCACGGCCTGGCGCAGGCCGCGGCGGTAAGCCGCGCGGGGGTCCGGCGGCGGCGCGCTCGTACCGGACCGGCGCGCGGAAGGGAACAGGGGCTGGCTGTCGGGCATGAAAGGGGGGGCGAGCTTGGAGCGGGCTGTGATCGTCTGGCCCCGCGCCTGCGGCTCCGCCGATCACACGACACCTGCTCTCCGTCATAGGGTGAGCGTGAGTCTTCGCGACCGGCGGACGCGCCGAGGCGCGTCCGCCGGTCGCACATCACTCTAGGCCGTTGCCGCGCCGCACGACACCGCAGCGCGGGAAGGGCTGCCTTGCAGTCACCGGGGAGGGCGCGCGCCGGGCCGCCCCGCCGGCGGTGGCGCTCAACGTCCGGCGAAGCGCCCGTCCATGCGGCCGGTCGCGCCGGCGGGGTTGCCCTTGGGGGCGAAGACCGGCTGGCCGCGGGTCTCGCGCCAGTGGCCGAGCGCCCACTCGACCGAGGGAAAGGCGATCTCGCCCCAGGGGATCTCGTCCCAGGCGAACAGGCCGACCTCCGCGCTCTCCGGCCCGGCCGCGACCGCCGGGTCGCTCAGCCGCGCGCGGTAGATGAGCTGGACCTGGCTGATCCGCGCGATGGAGTAGACCGCCAGAAGCTGGTCGATCTCCAGCCTGGCGCGCGCCTCCTCCCAGGCTTCGCGGGCCGCGCCGCTGACCGGGTCCTCGTTCAGCTCCAGGTAGCCGGCCGGCAGGGTCCAGAAGCCGCGCCGCGGCTGGATCGCCCGGCGGCAGAGCAGGAGTCGCTCGCCCTCGGGGCGCTGGAGGCTGGCCACCGTGCCGACCACGATCTTCGGATTCTCGTAGGCGACGAAGCCGCAGTCGGCGCAGACCAGCCGCTCGCGGTCGTCGCCCGCCGGCACCTTGCGGTCGAAGTTCGGGCTGTCGCTGTCGTCCGGCGGCTGGCTCATGGTCCCAAAGATGGCGCGCCCGCCCGCCGCCGGCAAGCGGCGCCACGGCAGCGCGCGGCGCGCAGCGGACCGGCGGCGACTATTCGGCGGCGACTTGGCCCGGCGCGTAGGTTTCCGGGCGCAGCGCGGTGATATCGGCCTGCGGGCCGCAGACGCGGCAGGCGGGATCGGGCTTGGCGCGCACCTCGCGGAAGCCGGTCTCCAGCGCGTCGTAGAGCAGCAACCGTCCGGCCATCGAGCGGCCGATGCCGAGCAGCTCCTTGATCACCTCGGTCGCCTGCAACGCGCCCAGGGTGCCCGGCAGCGCCGCCAGCACGCCGACGTCGGCGCAGGACATCTTGGGGTCGCGCGCCGGCTGCGCGCCGAACAGGCAGCGGAAGCAGGGCAGGTCCGCCCCGGCATGGGGCTTGTAGGTCGAGAGCTGGCCGTCGAAGCGCATGATCGCCGCCGAGACCAGGGTGCGCCGGGCCAGCACGCAGGCGTCGTTGACCAGGTAGCGGGTGGCGAAGTTGTCCGAGCCGTCGGCCACCAGGTCGTAGCGCGCGACCAGCGCCTCGGCGTTCTCCGCGCTCAGGCGGGCGCGCAGCGGCTCGACCGTCACATCGGGGTTGAGCCGGGCCACCGCCTCGGCCGCGCTGTCCACCTTGGCGCGGTCGATGTCGTCGGTGCCGTGGATCACCTGGCGCTGCAGGTTGGACAGGTCGACCCGGTCGTCGTCGATCACGCCCAGCCGGCCGACGCCGGCCGCCGCCAGGTACATCAGCAGCGGCGCGCCCAAGCCGCCGGCGCCGATCACCAGCACGCTGGCCGCGCGCAGCCGGGCCTGCCCCGCCTCGCCGATCTCCGGCAGCACCAGGTGGCGGGCGTAGCGCTCGATCTCTGCGTCGCTGAAGTCCATGGGCGACAAGATAACCCGCCACGGCGCCCATTTCATCCTTGCGCGGCGGGCGCCGCCGGGCAGCCCCGACCAGGGCCCGGGCAGCCCTCGCCGGGCGGCCCGGAGCGGGCCGCGAATCGGGGAAAAGCCTTACCGAGTCTGACGTTTGTGCTATAGTGCGCTCCCGTTCGCCAGGGGCCGCGGCTTTTGCAGCCGCCGGCCGCCGGACGGGGCGGGGCGGCAGGCTCCGGACGGACCCCGGCGCGGGCCCGGCCGGGCGTCGATTTCTCCCGACACTTCAATCACCTACTTGCCTTTCAAGGTTTCACGCGAGCCATGAAGCTGACCATCGAACGTGCGGCCCTGCAGCGGTCGCTCGCCCACGTCCAGAGTGTCGTCGAGCGGCGCAACACCATTCCGATCCTGTCCAACGTGCTGCTGGACGCGCGCGAAGGCGGCTTGAGCCTGACCGCCACCGACATGGACCTGACCATCGTCGAGGAGGTGCCCTGTTCGGTCGGCGAGCCGGGGGCGACGACGGCGCCGGCGCACACGCTCTACGACATCATCCGCAAGTTGCCCGAAGGCGCCGAGGTGGAGCTGACCACCGCCGGCGAGAGCGGTCAGATGACCCTGCGCTCCGGCCGCTCCAACTTCACGCTGGCGACCCTGCCGCGCGAGGACTTCCCGACCAGCGGCCCGGCCGACCTGCCGCGCAGCTTCGAGCTGCAGGCGGCGGAGCTGAAGACGCTGATCGAGCGCACCCGCTTCGCCATCTCCACCGAGGAGACGCGCTACTACCTCAACGGCATCTACCTGCACGCCACCCAGGCCGAGGGGGTCGAGGTGCTGCGCGCGGTCGCCACCGACGGCCACCGCCTGGCCCGGGTCGAGATGCCGCTGCCGGCCGGCGCCGAGGGCATGCCCGGCGTGATCGTGCCGCGCAAGACCGTCGGCGAGGTCTACAAGCTGATCGAGGAGACCGACGAGCCGATCCGCATCGCCCTGTCGGAGACCAAGATCCGCTTCGCCTTCGACGACACGGTGCTGACCAGCAAGCTGATCGACGGCACCTTCCCCGACTACGAGCGGGTCATCCCGGCCAACACCGACAAGACCATGGAGGTGGACTGCCGCAGCTTCAGCAAGGCCGTCGACCGCGTCTCGACCATCTCCACGGAGAAGAGCCGCGCGGTGAAGCTGGCGCTGAGCGACGGCACGGTCACCCTCTCGGCGACCAGCCCGGAGAACGGCAGCGCCGAGGAGGACGTGCCGATCTCCTACAGCGGCCCCGCGCTGGAAATCGGCTTCAACTCTCGCTATCTCCTGGATATCGCCGGGCAGATCGAGGGCGACGGCGCGGTGTTCCAGCTCTCCGACGCGGCCTCGCCGACGATCGTGCGGGACGCCGCGGACAACACCGCCCTCTATGTCCTGATGCCGATGCGCGTGTGAGCCGGAGGCGGCCTCGGGCGGCTCATCCCGGGCCGCGGCCGAGGCCTTCGGCCTGCGAGAGGACGTGACCGCGACTTCCCCAGCCCAGACTTCTGCCCTGCCCGAGCGGGTGCTCTGGCTCTCCCGGCTCAGCCTCGGCGGCTTCCGCAACTTCCGCGAGGTCGAGCTGGCGCTGGAGCCGCGCCCCGTGCTGCTGACCGGGCCCAACGGTGCGGGCAAGACCAACCTGCTGGAGGCCGTCTCCCTGTTGAGCCCCGGCCGCGGGCTGCGCCGTGCGCGACTCGGCGACCTGGACCGCCGGCCGGGCGGGCGCGAGCTGGGCAACGCCGCCCCCGGCGATCCCGCCGCCGGACTCGCCGGTTGGGCGGTGGCGGCGACGGTCGAGACCCCCGAGGGGCCGCGCCAGGTGGGCACCGGCCGCGATCCCCGGACCGCCCCCGGCGGGCGCGAGAAGCGGGTGGTCAAGCTGGACGGCGCCTTCGCCGGCAGCCAGCAGGCGCTGGGCGAGGTGGTGCGCTGCGTCTGGCTGACGCCGCAGATGGACCGTCTGTTCGAGGAGGGGCCGGGCGCCCGACGCCGCTTCCTCGACCGCCTGGTCTACGGCTTCGACCCGGCCCACTCGGGCCGCATCGCCGCCTACGAGACGGCGCTGCGCGAGCGCGCGCGCCTGCTCAGGGAGGGGCGCAGGGACCCGGCCTGGCTGGGCGCGCTGGAGGCGACCCTGGCGGAGAAGGCGGTGGCGATCGCCGCCGCCCGGCGCGAGACCGTCAGCCGGCTGGCCGGCGCCCTAGCCGAGGCCGACGGCCCCTTCCCGCGCGCCGAGCTGGGCCTGGCCGGCGACGCCGAAGCCTGGCTGGACGAGCTGGCCGCCGTCGAGGTGGAGGAGCGCCTGGCCACGCGGCTGGCCGCCGACCGGCGGCAGGACGCCGAGCTGGGCGGCGCCCGGGTCGGCGCCCACCGCACCGACCTGGCGGTCGCCCACGGCGCCAGCGGCATGCCGGCGGCGCTCTGCTCGACCGGCGAGCAGAAGGCGCTGCTGATCGCGATCGTGCTGGCCCACGCCCGGCTGGTCCGCCTGGCGGCCGGCTGCGGCCCGCTGCTGCTGCTGGACGAGGTGGCCGCCCACCTGGACGCGGCGCACCGCGCCGCGCTGTTCGAGCGGCTGCTGGCGCTGGGCCTGCAGGCCTGGATCACCGGCAGCGACGCCGCCCCCTTCGAGGGCCTGTTGGGGCGCGCGCAGCGGGTCACCCTGCGCGACGGCCTGGCCCTGATGGGCGGCGGCTGAGACGAGGACCGACCCGCAAGGACCGACCCGCAAGGACCAACCCCCAAGGGCCCGCGAGACACGGCACCCGAGACCCTATTTTCGTTACCTTCCCGTAAGGACCCCGAGAGATGGCTGACGAGACCCCCACCCCGGAGCAGACCCCCGCCGAGACTGGCGCCGAGACTGCCGCCGAGACTGCCGCCGAGACTCCCGTGGAGGCCCCCGGCGGCGAGGCCGCGGCCTACGGCGCGGAGTCGATCAAGGTGCTGCGCGGCCTGGAGGCGGTGCGCAAGCGCCCGGGCATGTACATCGGCGACACCGACGACGGCACCGGCCTGCACCACATGGTCTACGAGGCGGTGGACAACGCCATCGACGAGGCGCTGGCCGGGCACTGCGACCTGGTCGAGGTGCTGCTGAACGGCGACGGCAGCGTCACCGTGCGCGACAACGGCCGCGGCATTCCCACCGAGATCCACAAGGAGGAAGGGGTCAGCGCCGCCGAGGTGATCATGACCCGCCTGCACGCGGGCGGGAAGTTCGACCAGAACTCCTACAAGGTCTCGGGCGGCCTGCACGGCGTCGGCGTCTCGGTGGTCAACGCGCTGAGCGAATGGCTGGAGCTGCGCATCTGGCGCAACGGCCAGGAACACCTGATCCGCTTCCGCCACGGCGAGGCCGAGGCGCCGCTGCAGGTGGTCGGCCCGGCGCCGGGCCGTTCGGGCACCGAGGTGACCTTCCTGCCCAGCACCGAGACCTTCACCATGACCGAGTTCGACCAGCCGACCCTGGAGCATCGGCTGCGCGAGCTGGCCTTCCTGAACTCCGGCGTGCACATCCAGCTCACCGACGCCCGCCACCCCGAGCCCAAGGTCACCGACCTGCACTACGAGGGCGGCATCGAGGCCTTCGTGCGCTACCTCGACCGGGCCAAGGCCGCGCTGATCGAGCCGCCGGTGGTGATGGCGGCCGAGCGCGACGGCATCGTCGTGGAAGTGGCGCTGCAGTGGACCGACGCCTTCCACGAGACCACGCTCTGCTTCACCAACAACATCCCGCAGCGCGACGGCGGCACCCACCTGGCCGGCTTCCGCGCCGCCCTGACGCGGCAGGTCAACGCCTATGCCGCCGCCAGCGGCCTGGCCAAGAAGGAGAAGGTCTCGCTGACCGGCGACGACTGCCGCGAGGGGCTGACCTGCGTGCTCTCGGTCAAGGTGCCCGACCCGAAGTTCTCCAGCCAGACCAAGGACAAGCTGGTCTCCTCCGAGGTTCGCCCGGTGGTCGAGACCGTGGTCAACGACAAGCTGGAGCAGTATTTCGAGGAGCACCCCAACGAGGCCAAGCGCATCGTCTCCAAGGTGGTCGAGGCGGCCGCCGCGCGCGAGGCGGCGCGCAAGGCGCGCGAGCTGACCCGGCGCAAGTCGGCGCTCGACGTCGCCTCCCTGCCCGGCAAGCTGGCCGACTGCCAGGAACGCGACCCGGCGCTCAGCGAGCTGTTCATCGTCGAGGGCGACTCCGCCGGCGGCTCGGCCAAGCAGGGCCGCGACCGCAAGGCCCAGGCGATCCTGCCGCTGCGCGGCAAGATCCTGAACGTCGAGCGCGCCCGCTTCGACAAGATGCTCTCCAGCCAGGAGATCGGCACGCTGATCACGGCGCTGGGCACCGGCATCGGCCCGGACGAGTTCGACCTGTCCAAGCTGCGCTACCACAAGATCGTGATCATGACCGACGCGGACGTGGACGGCAGCCACATCCGCACCCTGCTGCTGACCTTCTTCTTCCGGCAGATGCGCCCGCTGATCGAGGCCGGGCACCTCTACATCGCCCAGCCGCCGCTCTACAAGGTCAAGCGCAAGTCCTCCGAGCAGTACAAGAAGGACGACCGCGAGATGGAGGACTACCTGATCGCCGAGGGCAGCGACGGCGCGCTCTTCACCGACCACCAGGGCGCCCAGGTGGCCGGCGCCGACCTGCAGGCCCTGGTGCGCAAGGCGCTGGATGCCGGCCACCTGATGGCGCCGCTGGCCCGCAAGGCCGGCGCCCTGGAGATGGTCGAGCAGGCGGCGATCGCCGGGGCCCTGCACGCCGAGATCCTGAGCGATCCGCAGCAGGCGGCCGACGCGGCGGCCTACCTGGCGCGCCGGCTCAACGCGCTGCACGCCGGCAACGCCTGGGAGCCCGACTGGAGCGGCGACGTCGGCGCCGACGGCGGCCTGGTCTTCACCCGCGTGGTGCGCGGCGTCACCCAGCACCGCCAGATCGACGCCACCATGCTGAAGTCGGCCGAGGCGCGCCGGCTCGACGCCATGGCCGGCGAGCTGCAGGAGACCTACGAGAAGGCCGGCCGGCTGGTCTCCGGCGACGGCGAGGAGGTGGCCGTGCACGGGCCCGGCGACCTGGCCGACACGGTGCTGCGCTGGGGCCGCAAGGGCGTGAGCGTCTCGCGCTACAAGGGCCTGGGCGAGATGAATCCCGACCAGCTCTGGGAGACCACGCTCGACCCCGAGGCGCGCACCCTGCTGCGGGTCCGCGTGGCCCAGGCCGAGGCGGCCGACGGCCTGTTCGACACCCTGATGGGCGACGTGGTCGAGCCACGCCGCGAGTTCATTCAGGAAAACGCCCTGGAGGTCTCCAACCTCGACGTCTGAGTCGGCTGGCCGCCGCCGGGCGCGCCCCTTCGCCCCGTGTGGCCGCGCGGCTCCCCGCGCGCCTCTTCGCCGCGCGAGGCCGCGCGCTAGGGCGGTTTCCGATCGAGTGGAACCACGACGTGGGTCCGCCGATCGGCCCAAAACCGCCCTAAACCATGGTGTTAGAGTGATGCTGTCCGACCTGGCGAATCGCAAATGCGATTCGATCAGGTCGGGCATCGCTCTAGGCTCCGGACTCATAACCAATAGCAGACGATTGCGCCGATGAGGACGGCGGCTTCGAACGTTGCGGCCAGGCGGTCGTAGCGCGTGGCGATGCGTCGCCAGTCCTTGAGCCTGCAGAAGGTGCGTTCGATCGCGTTGCGTGCCCGGTAGGCGGCGGCATCGAAGGCGTGTTTTCGCTTGCGCGTCGGGTTGTTCGGCACGACCGGTTCGGTGCCGCGCTCGCTCAGGAACCGGCGCAGGCCGTCGCTGTCGTAGGCGGCGTCGGCGATCAGTCTGCGCGGTGGCGGCAGAGCGCCAACGAGCGCGAGCGCCACAGGGCTGTCGCCGCGCTGGCCTGGCGTGAGGATCACGGCGCGCGGCCGCCCCAGTTCGTCTGTCGCAACGTGGATCTTGGTGGTCCGGCCGCCGCGCGAGCGGCCTATGGCGTGGACGGCGCCCCCCCTTTACCGCCGGCCGCGCAGCGGTGCGCCTTGACGTGCGAACTGTCGAGCAGCAGCTCGGCCGGTGGACCGCCGCTGTCAGCCAAGGCGCGGAACACCTCGGCCCAGACGCCGGCCTTGGCCCAGCGGACATAGCGGTTGTACAGCGTCTTGCGCGGGCCGTAGACCGCCGGTGCGTCGGCCCATCGGCACCCCGTCCTGAGGACGTGGACGATCCCGCTAATCACACGCCGGTCGTCCACCCGCGGCACACCGCGCGGCTTGTTCGGCAGCAGCGGCTGAAGGCGCGCAAACTGCGCCTCGCTCAGCCAGAAATGGCTCTCCGACATCGCAAGCTCCCTACCGTTTGGAAGCTTGAATCAAACCTGCCCTCGCGCCGGCAAGCCTTTTATGGGTCCGGAGCCTAGGGCGGTTTCCGATCGAGTGGAACCACGACGTGGGTCCGCCGATCGGCCCAAAACCGCCCTAAACCATAGTGTTAGAGTGATGCTGTCCGACCTGGCGAATCGCAAATGCGATTCGATCAGGTCGGGCATCGCTCTAGCCGCGCGCGTGGACGGCGCGCAGGCGGTCGATGAGCTGGGCCAGACCGCCGCTTTGCAGCACCTCGCCGTACTCGTCGCGCAGGGTGATCGCCATGGAGATGCCCTGGGTCATGACGTCGAGGATGCGGTAGCCCGCCGGTGTCTCCTTCACCCGCCAGACCACCTCCTGCACCTGCGGCTCGGCCGCGCCGCCGCCGCCCGCGGCCCCCTCCTCCAGGGTGATGCGGCTAGTGACCAGGAAGAGGTCGTCGCGCGTCCCCACCGGCTCGGCGCCGCCGACGGTGATGTCCTCGCGCTCGGCCTCGCGCAGCAGCGGCGCATAGCGGCGCGCCAGCACCGTCTCGAAAGTCTCCACGAAGGCCCGGAACTCGGCCGGGTCGGCGCTCTCGGCATGGCGGCCGAGCAGGAAGCGGGCGATCTCCTCCAGCTCGAAGCCCTGGCGCAGCAGGCGACGGAAGGCGGCCTCGCGATCGGCCGGGCTCTGGCTCTCGTCGGACAGGGTGGCGATGGCCTCGGCGCTGTAGTCGGCGAGGAAGGCCCGCGCCTCCTGCGGCCCGGCCGCGGCCGGGCGGCCGAGCAGCAGCGCGGCGGCGAGCAGGGCCGCGCTCAGGGCGAGGGGGCGAAGCGGGAGAAGGGGGGCAAGAGGCGGCATCACGGCGAGGGCTCCTGGTCGGCGGGCACAGGTGGTCGGCGGGCGCAGGTGGTCGGCGGGCGCAGGTTGCGATCGTACGGCCCCGCTCCCACGGGTCCGCCGATCGCACCCGACTCGCTCTCGTCGGGAACTTAGGGCGGCGCGGGCGGCCGGCCTGCGTCGAAAGGGTGACAAATCCGTGGTCATTGGGGGTAGCGGCCGGCGCGCCTGCCTGAGGCGCCCGAGGGAAGCGGGCGGGCGAACGCAGCGGGCGGGGGTCAGGCCCCGGCCGTCGGCGGCGCGATCCGCAGCGCCGGATCGATCTCGTCGAGCCGCCGCAGCGAGCAGCCGAGGTCGCGCAGGCGGCCGTCCTCCAACCCGTAGACCCAGCCGTGCACCTCGAGCTGCTGGCCGCGCGCCCAGGCGTGCTGCACGATGGAGGTGGCGGCGATGTTGCGGGTCTGCGCGATCACGTTGAGCTCGCACAGCCGGCGGAGCTGGGCGGCGCTCCCCGCCTCCAGCGCCTCCAGCTCGGCGCGGTGGCGCATCCAGACCTGCTTGATCGGCATCAGCCAGTTGTCGATCAGCCCCAGCTCCAGCCGCTCGCAGGCCGCCTTGATGCCGCCGCAGCCGTAGTGGCCGCAGACGATGACATGGGCGACGCCGAGAATCTCCACGGCGTACTGCAGCACCGAGAGCAGGTTGAGGTCGGAGGGCACCACCAGGTTGGCGACGTTGCGATGGACGAAGAGCTCGCCGGGGTCGAGGCCGACGATCTCGTTGGCCGGCACCCGGCTGTCCGAGCAGCCGATCCACAGGAAGCGCGGCGCCTGCTGGCGCGCCAGCCGCGCGAAGAAGTCCGGGTCGGCCGCGCTCTTGCGCGCGACCCAGGCGGCGTTGTTGCGGAACAGGCGCTCGACCGTCATGGCGCGCAAGGTATCGGCGCGCCGGCGCCGCCGGCAAGAGGGGCGACAGCGCAAGCCTGTTTACCCGCCGCCGGCTTTGCGCCATCGATAGGCTGGGCTCTGTTCGCAGCCGCGGCGTCATGCCTCGCCTCGGCTCGGAAAACCGGGAGTCCGGGGGCAGCATGCGGGTTCCGACCTCGACAATCCTGGAACGTCTGGCGGCGCAGGCGCCGGCCGGGCAGGTCACCCTCGGCTGGGTGCTCGGCAACCTGGAGGACCGCTCCTTCGGGCTGATCCTGCTGCTGGCCGCGTTGCTCGGGCTGGTGCCGGGACTCTCCCCCCTGGCGGCGCTGCTGCTGGCGATCCCGGCCGGGCAGATGATCCGCGGCCGCGCCGAACCGGTGCTGCCCGGCCGGCTTGCCCGCCGCCGCCTCTCGACACGGCGCCTGACCCGGCTGCTGGCGCGCGTGGTGCCGCTGCTGCGCCGGATGGAGCGGGTGGTGCGGCCGCGTTGGCCGACGCCCTTCGAGGCGACCAAGCGGGTGGTCGGCGTGGTCATCCTGCTGCTCGCCGCCACGCTGCTGGCACCGATTCCCTTCAGCCAGTACATCCCGGTCGCGGTGATCGTGCTGCTGGCCTTCGCCTTCCTGGAGGAGGACGGCGTGCTGCTGGCGCTGGCCCTGGCCGCCGCGCTCGTCTCCCTCGCGATCACCGCGGCCGCCGTCTGGGGCACCATCGAGGCCGGCCGCCTGCTGTAGGCCGGGGCGGCGCACCGGCGGCAACGCGAAACCGGGCGGCGGCGCCCGCTACTCCGCCGCGCGCCGGCCGCCCGGATCGTCGCCGGGCTGGTCGCCGCCTTGCGCGTCCGGCGGCAGGTCGCGCAGCGCCTGCGGCCCCTCCAGGGCAGCCAGCTCGCGGTCCAGGCGGCGCGAGACGGCGCCGCGCGGCGCCGTGCCGCGGGCCAGCAGCGCGTAGGCCACGGGGATCAGGTAGAGGGTGAAGAGCGTCGCGGCGATCACCCCGGAGAAGACCACCACGCCGATCGCCGCGCGCGTCTCCGACCCGGCGCCGGCGGAGAGGATCAGCGGCACCGCGCCGGCCGCGGTGGTCACCGCGGTCATCAGGATCGGGCGCAGGCGCACCGCCGAGGCCTCGACCACCGCCGTGCGGAAGGCCACGCCCTGCTCGCGGAGCTGGTTGACGAACTCGACGATCAGCACGCCGTTCTTGGCCGCCAGCCCGACCAGCATGATCAGGCCGATCTGGGTGTAGATGTTGAGCGTGCCGTCGGTCAGCCACATGCCGGCCAGCGCGCCGGCCACCGCCAGCGGAACGGTCAGCATGATGACGATGGGATGCAGGAAGGACTCGAACTGGGCCGCCAGCACCAGGAAGACCACCACCACCCCCAGGCCGAACACGAACAGCAGCGCGCCGCCGGAATCGATGAAGTCGCGCGACTGGCCCTTGTAGGCGATCACCGCTGTCTCCGGCAGCTCGGCGCGCGCCGTCTCCTCCAGCCAGGTCAGCGCCTCGCCCAGGGTGGTGCCGTCGGCCAGGTTGGCCTCCAGGGTCACCGAGCGCAGGCGGTCGTAGCGGTTGAGCCGGCTGGGCCCGGCGTACTCGTCGATTCGCACCAGGTCGGCCAGCGCCACCAGGGCGCCCGACTGGGTGCGCACGTAGGCGTTGGCGATGGCGTCGGGCGTGCGTCGGTCGCCCTGCTCGCCCTCGACCAGCACGTCGTACTCCTCACCGCCGTCAATGAAGGTGGTCACCGCCCGGCCGCCCATAAAGGTCTCCAGCGTGCGGCCGATGTCGCGCACGCTGACCCCCAGGTCGCCGGCCCGGCTGCGGTCGATCTCGACCGCGACCTGCGGCTTGGTCTCCTTGTAGTCGTGGTCGACGGCGCTCAACCCCGGCGCGCCGGCCTCGATCTCGGCCAGCATGGTGTCGCGCCAGGCCGCCAGCTCCTCGTAGCTGCCGCCCGAGAGCACGAACTGCACCGGCTTGCCGGTGCCGCCGCCGAGCGCCTGGCGCATCAGCGGAAAGGCGCGCACCCCGGGCAGGTCGGCGATCCGCCCGCGCACGTCGGCCATGATCTCCCAGGCGCTGCGCCGCGCGCCCCAGTCGGTCAGGCCGAAGATGACGAAGCCGCTGTTGAAGTTGTCGATCCGGCCGAAGCCGCGCGGCGCGCGCACCAGCAGGCGGCTGACCTCGCCGGCCTCGACCAGCGGCAGGGTGCGCCGCTCGATCTCGTCCATGTAGGTCGCCATGTATTCGTAGGAGGCGCCCTCCGGCCCACTGACCAGCAGGAAGAAGGCGCCGCGGTCCTCGCGCGGGGCGAACTCGGAAGGGACCTGCGCATAGAGCCACCAGCAGGCGCCGAGCAGGCCGGCGAAGACCAGCAGCGCGGCCGCCGGCGCCTTGAGCGCGCCGCGCAGGCTGGCGGCGTAGGCCCGGCGCAGGCCGGTCAGCGCCCGCTCGACCACGCGCACCACCAGGGTGGTGCCCTCGCCCTGCTTGAGCACCTTGGAGGCCAGCATCGGCGAGAGCGTCAGCGCCACCAGGCTGGAGAAGACCACCGCCGCCGACATGGTGATAGCGAACTCGGTGAACAGCCGGCCAAGGTCGCCCTCGACGAAGGTGATCGGCACGAAGACGGCGGCCAGCACGGCGGTGGTCGCGACCACCGCGAAGCCGACCTGGCCGGCGCCGCGGTAGGCCGCCACCAGCGGGCTCTCGCCGTAGGTCTGCATGCGCCGGACCACGTTCTCCAGCACCACGATGGCGTCGTCGACCACCAGGCCGATCGCCAGCACCACGGCCAGCAGGGTCAGCAGGTTGATCGAGAAGCCGAGCAGGAACAGCACCGTGCAGGTGCCGATCACCGAGACCGGAACGGTCACCGCCGGCACCAGGGTCGCCCGCGCCGAGCCGAGGAAGAGGTAGATCACCAGGATCACCAGGGCGATGGCGATGGCCAGGGTCTTGTAGACCTCGGCAATGGCGCCCTCGATGAAGACGCTGCTGTCGTAGCTCTGGCGCAGCTCCATTCCGTCGGGCAGGGTCGGGTTGATGCGCTCGGCCTCGGCCTTGGCCGCGCGCGCCACCTCCAGGGTGTTGGCCTGGGCCTGCTTGATCACGCCGATGCCCACCATCGGCGCGCCGTTGCCGCGGAAGGTGGTGCGGGTCTCCTCCGCCGCCTTCTCCACCCGCGCCACGTCGCCCAGGCGGATCAGGTAGCCGTCGTCGCCGCGCGCCAGCACCAGCTCCGCGAAGTCGTCGGCCGTGCGGAAGCCGCGCACCACCCGGGCGGTGAAGTTGCGCGCCTCCGACTCGATGCTGCCGGCCGGCAGCTCGACGTTGTCGGCGCGCAGCGCCTCCTCCACGTCGATCACCGTCAGGTCGCGCGCGGCCAGCGCCGTGCGGTCGAGCCAGACGCGCATGGCGTAGCGCTGGCGCCCGCCGATGCGCACCCGGGCGACGCCGTCCAGGGTGGAGAAGCGGTCGACCAGGTAGCGGTCGGCGAAGTCGCTGAGCTCCAGCACGCTCATGCGGTCGCTGACCAGGTTGAACCAGACGATCACGTCGTCGCTGGAGTCGGCCTTCTGGATGTCCGGCGGGTCGGCGTCGGGCGGCAGGTTGTCGATCACGCCGGAGACGCGGTCGCGGATGTCGTTGGCGGCGGAGTCGACGTCGCGGCCGCTGCGGAACTCGATGGTGATGCGCGAGCGGCCGTCCTCGCTGTAGGACTCGATGAAGGCGATGCCCTCGATGCCGGCGATGCGCGCCTCGATCACCTCGGTGATGCGGGTCTCCACCACCTGGGCGGCGGCGCCGGGGTACTGGGTGTCGATGGTCACCACCGGCGGGTCGATGTCGGGATACTCGCGCAGCGGCAGCCGCTCGAAGGCGACGATGCCGAAGGCGACGATCAGCAGCGAGAGAACCGCCGCGACGACCGGCCGCCGGACCGAGATATCGGACAGCAGCATGCCGGCCTAGCCCTCGCCGCGCCCGCGCGCGAGGATCTCCGCCACGCCGGTCTCGCCGTCGGCGACGCCCAGCACGCGCAGCGGCGCGCCGGGCTGCAGGTCGAGGCTGCCGTGGATCACCACCTGGGCGCCGGCCTCCACCCCCGCGACGATCTCCACGCTGCCGGGCCGGCGCGCGCCGATGCGCACCTCGCGGCGCTCGGCGCGCGGATCGCCCCCCTCGCCCGGCACCGCCAGATAGACGAAGTTGCGCTGGTCGCGCGGCACCAGCGCCTCCTCCGGCACCACCACCGCCTGGCGCGGCGCCGACAGCAGCTCGGCCGTCATCAGCAGGCCGGGGCGCAGCAGCTCCTCGGGGTTGGGCACCAGGGCGCGCACCGCCACCGTGCGGGTGACCGGGTCGATCTGGGTATCGATCACCTGCAGGCGCCCCTCGAAGTCGCGGTCGGGAAAGGCGCTGGTGCGCGCGCGCAGGCGCAAGCCGGGCCGGAGCTGGCCGAGAAAGCGCGAGGGCACGTCCATGGTCAGCTTGAGCTGCGCGATGTCGGCGAGCGTGGCGATCGGGTCGCCCGGCTCGACCAGGGTGCCGGGGGACACGCGGCGCAGGCCGATGCGCCCGTCGAAGGGCGCCAGCAGGCTGCGGTCCTGAAGCTGGGCGCGGGCGATCTCCACCTCCGCCTCGGCCTCGCGCAGGGCGGCGCGCCGCTCGTCGACCTGGGCGGTCGGTGCGATCTGGCGCTCCTCCAGGCGGGTGGTGCGGGCGAAGGCGGCGCGCCGCTCGGCCAGGATCGCGTTGGCCGCCTCCAGGCGGGCGCGCTCCTCCTCCTGCTCCAGCACCACCAGCAGGTCGCCGGCGCTGACCCGCTCGCCCTCGGTAAACAGCAGCTCGACGATGCGCTCGCCGACGTTGGCGGTCAGCACGACGCTTTCGTTGGCCTCCAGCGTGCCCAGCACCTCGATGCGGTCGTAGACCTCGGCCGTCTCCGCCGCGGCCAGCACCACCGGCTGCGGTCCGCGCGGCGCCTGGGCCGCGGCCCCGGCCGGCGCCAGCAGCATGACCGGCAGCCCGGCCAGCAGCAGCGCCAGCATCGCGGCGGTCCGTGCGGCGCCCGACAAGGCGCGTGACAAGGCGCGTGACAAGGCGCGTGACAAGGCGCGCGTCGGAGCGGTCGGCCGGGCAGCAGCAGTCAGCAAGGAGTCCGTCCTTTCGTCGCGGCACACGGCACGCCCCGGGGCGAGGCGCTTCGGCGCCCGGCGAACCATGCTACGAACCATTATACGCAGCCGAGGCCGCCGGCGATGCCGCCGATCGCGCGAATTGCCGCTGAGGTGGCCCGGCGGCGGCGCTGCGGCAAGCCCGGGCGGCCCCCGCCGGTGGAGTCCGCCGGGTTTCGACGGGGATGTCGACGGGGGAGTTGACGGGGGGAGTTGACGGGGGCGGAGCGCGTGCCAGTCTCCCTGCGGCATAACCGCGCCCTCCCGCCGACAGGAAACGCCCGGCATGACCCTCGAACTCCAGATCCTCGCGGCCACCGGCCTGCTTTGGGCCCTGCAGCTCTGTCTGCTGGCCGTCGCCGCCAATCTGCAGCTCGGCCCCCGCTACCTGATGGGGCCGCGCGACGAGCCGCGCCGTCTGGAGGGCTTGGCCGGGCGGCTGCAGCGGGCGCAGACGAACCTGACCGAAAGCCTGCTGCTCTTCACGGTCGCCGTGGCGGTGCTGGCGCTGGGCGGGGCCGAGTCCACGCCGCTGACCCGCGCCTGCGCCCTGGTCTACCTGGGCGCCCGCCTGGGCTACCTGCCGGCCTATGCCTTCGGGCTCAGCCCCTGGCGCTCGCTGATCTGGGCGGTCGGCTTCCTCGCCACCCTGGTCCTGCTGCTGGTCGCGCTGGCCGGCCTCTGAGCCGCGCCGGCGGCGGCCTCAGATCTTGCGCCCGAGGCTGCGCAGGATCTCCTCGATCGCCGTCCAGTTGCCGCGAATCTCGGCGTCGCGCTCGCGGCTGCTGTCCTCCAGCATGTAGGCGCGCAGGCTCTTCTGGAAGCCGCGCAGGTGGCGGTCGATGGCAACGCGGTTGCGCCGCAGCTCCTCGTCCTGGAACAGCAGCCGCTCGATCAGGTCGACGGTCATGTGATCGTCCTTGACCGAGCCGACGATGGCGAAGGCGGCGCTGACCAGGGCGAAGCGCTGGGTCGCCGACTGCTGCAGCTCGTAGAGCGCCTCCAGGTCGAGCGCCTGCTGGTTCTCCTCCTTCTCGCGGGTCAGCCGCGCCACCTCGTCGGGCGCGGCGCTGCCGTTGATCTGCTTGAGACGCTCGTTGTAGTCGAACTCCAGGCGCATCAGCTCCTGCTCGGCCTGCTTGACCGCGTCGTAGGCGACGTCCAGCTCCGCCTTCGCCTCCTCGATCAGATGATGCCGACGCATTACAGCAGCCCGACCTGCGCGAACTTGGCCTCGACGATGTCGGCGTCGAAGGGCTTCATGATGTATTCGTCGGCGCCGGCCTCGATGCTCTGGGCCATCTGCGCCAGGTCGGTCTCGGTGGTGCAGAAGACCACGCGCGGCGCCGCCCCGCCGGGTAGCGCGCGCAGGGCGCGCAGGAACGCCAGGCCGTCCATCACCGGCATGTTCCAGTCGAGCAGAACCGCATCGGGGAACTGCGTCCGGCAGTAGTCCAGGGCCTCGCGACCGTCGGCCGCCTCCGCAACGCGGAAGTCGAAGCCTTCGAGGATCTTGCGCGCCACCAGGCGCACGACCCTGGAGTCGTCGACGACAAGGCAGGTCTTCACGGGGCTCGCTCCGTCCATTCGCCGCCCCTTCTAAGGCAGCGGGATTAAGGATTTCATACCGAGATATCCGCCCGGACCAGCCGCCCCGGAGTGCCGGCGACGGGGCGAAGGAATGGAGCGGCGGGCCCTGGCGTTCACACCCGTGTAGGCAGCCGGCGACGGCTGTCCCACGCCAGCGAAGTTCCCCGGAGGTGTCTTGATGCGTCGGATCCAGACGGTCGAACTCGCCGACCACCCCGACCAGCGCGTCCACTGCCCGTTCTGCGGCGACTGCGTGCTGCCGGCCGGCGACGACGCGCAGGAGGAGCCGACCGCCTGCGCGCACACCCTCTTCGTGGTCACCCGCCAGCGGGCCCTCTACCGCAGCCGCCGCTTCGACATCTGCCTGGGCCTGGAGGGGCGGAGCGACGCGGCGGTCACGCTGCCCGAAGGCGGCTGGCCAGCACTCACCGAGACGCTGGTGCTGCCCGACGCCGTCCGCTTCGCGCGGGCCGAGGGGCTGCCGGCGGATGCCCGCATCTACGTCGGCTTCGCCCCGCTGTCCCTGCAGGCCGGCGCCGACTGACCCAGGCGCGGCCGGCGCCGACCGCCGCGCTTTGCATTTGGTGCCAGTCTGCGCTTTTGTCAGAATGCTGCCATGCCACAGCAGAGCAAGGCGCAGGCCCCCGCCGATCCGACCGATCCCCCCGTCCCGGCCGATCCCCCCGCCCGGGCCGACGGCACCGAGCCGGCCGACCCCCAGGTCTTCACCGACATCGTGCTGGAGATCTTCCGCGTCGGGGGCGTCCTCGCCGTCGAGGGCGATCGCCTGACCGCCGACCTGGGCCTGACCAGCGCCCGCTGGAAGGTGCTGGGCGCCATCTCCCTGGAAGGCCGCGCGCTGACCGTCTCGCAGATCGCCCGCCGCATGGGGCTGGCGCGCCAGTCGGTGCAACGACTGGTCAACGAGCTGGCGCGCGACGGTCTGGTGGCGCTGCGCGACAATCCCGACCACCGCCGCGCGCCTCTGGTCACCCGCTCCGAGCGGGGCGCGCAGGCCTACGAAGCCGCCATGGCCCGCTACGAGGCCTGGGCGGCGCGGCTGACCGCGGGACTCGAGCCGTCGGCCCTGGCGCGGACCCGCGAGACGCTGCGCGCGATCAGCCGCCGGCTGGAAGAAACGCCCTACCGGCCGCGCTGAGCGCCGGGGCGCCGCGTCAAACGGTCGCGCCTAAACGACGGTCGCGTAGCTGCAGATTTATTGACAGCATATTGTCAAATTGACATTATTATGCGCATAGACATCCCAATCTGGAGGCCCAGCTCATGCTTGCACGCCTGCACGGGATCGCCGGGGTCGTGGCCGGCCTGATCATCCTGACCTTCTGGGGGTCCACGCTGGTCGTGGAGCTGGGTGGCGAGACCGCCGCCATCGTGGCGGTGAAGACCGCGATCGCCTGGGGCCTGCTGCTGCTGATCCCGGCCTTGGCGGTGACCGGCGCCAGCGGCGTCCGCCTGGCGCGCGGGCGCACGGACGCGCCGGTGCGCGCCAAGCGCGCGCGCATGCCGTTGATCGCCGGCAACGGCCTGCTGATCTTGGTGCCGGCGGCGCTGTTTCTCGCCTGGAAGGCGCAGCAGGGCGCGCTGGACACGGCCTTCTACGCCGTGCAGGCGGTCGAGCTGCTGGCCGGGGCCGTCAATCTGGTGCTGATCGGCCGCAACGTCCGCGACGGCCTGCGCGTCACCGGCCGCCTGTCCGGCCCGCCGCGTCGGCCGGCCTGACCCGAGGCCGGCGCCACCGGGGGGCGGCCCGAGTAGCGGTAACCCGCGTGGGGGCCGGCTGGCCTCGCGGGCCGGCCTGCCACGCGCGAGCGGCGGGGGTCAGCCGGCCGCCTTGACCGCCGCCACCTCGGCCTCGATCTGCCGGGCCAGGCCGTCCTCCAGGCCCAGCCGCCCGGCCAGCATCTGCAGGTAGCCGCGCTCGGCCGGGGTGTCGACCTCGATCGCCAGGACCGAGGCGGCGTAGACCTCCGCCGCCACCTCCGGCCGCTCGACGCCGCGCACCAGCGCCTCCAGGTCGAGCGGCTTGCCGAGCTCGTCGAACAAAAAGGCCCGCGCCTCGGCGTCGAGTTCGGCCTCGCCCAGCCGCTCGAAGATGCGCCGCTGCTCCTCGCCGTCGATCTGCCCGTCCGCCTTGGCCGCCGAGATCATGGCGCGCAGCAGCAGCAGCGAGAGGTCGCTCTCCGGTGCCGGCGGCGCCAGGCGCGCATCGCCCGCCGAGGCCGGCGCGGACGCCGGCCCGCCTGCCGGCAGGTAGCCGCTGTCCGGCGGCGGCGGGCTCAGGGCCTCCTCGGCGTTGGCCGGCTGCGGCCGCCCCTGGGCGTCGCGGTTGCGGTAGTGATTCCAGGCGGCGTAGGCGATGCCGCCAACCACCGCCAGGCCGCCGAGCTGCACCGCGCGCTTGCCCAGCTTCTTGCCGCCCTTGCCGGTCAGCACGTTGCCCAGCACCGTGCCGGCCAGCCCGCCGGCCATGCTGCCCCCGAAGGCGCCCTTGGCCGCCGCCTTGCCCTCCTGTCCGCCCAGCAGGTTGCCGAGCAGCTTGTTGGCGTCGAACATCGCCGTCCTTTCCTCTTGCGAAACGAGTCCGCGGCCTCAGCCGTGCCCGGCCCGGCCGCGCTTTTCCAGGTAGCGCTGGTGGTAGTCCTCGGCCGGCCAGAACGGGCCGGCCGGCGTGATCTCGGTGGCCACCGGCACGCCGCGCGCGATCAGCGCCTGCTTCTTGGCCCGCGCGGTCTCGGCCTGGGCGTCGTCCAGCGGGAACAGCGCCGAGCGGTACTGGGTGCCGATGTCGGGCCCCTGGCGGTCCACCTGGGTCGGGTCGTGAATCTCGAAGAAGGTGTCGACCAGGCTGGCGTAGTCGATCCGCGCCGGATCGTAGGTCACCTCCACCGCCTCGGCGTGACCGGTGCGCCCGCTACAGACCTGCTCGTAGGTCGGGGCCTCGGTCATGCCGCCGGTGTAGCCGCTGACCGCCTCGACCACGCCGGGCAGGCGGCGGAAGGCCGCCTCGATCCCCCAGAAGCACCCGGCCGCGAAGATCGCCTTTTCCATCGCTGCTGCCCTTTCGTCCCGCAGAGCCGCTTGGCACGTGGTTGGAATGACTGCCGCTGGATTTAGGGAGGCGGCCGGCCGACCACCAGCCCCCGCGCCGCACACCGCCGGGCCCCGGACGGCGCCTTGAGGCACCTCAATGCGAAGGACTGGCAGAGCCACACAACTTGTACGACACTCTCTGTCGGCAGGTAGCGGCAAGCAACGAAGCAGCGACGCACCAGGCACAAGGCTGCAGGAGGCGGTGCGGAAGCGGGGGGCCGAGAGATGTACGAACGCCGTGTCGGGAGTCGCGAAGAGGGTCAGGCCGAGCCAATCGAGACGCCCGCGACGCGTGGACGCCAAGGCCGCTTGACGCGCGGGTTGACGCGCGAGGTCGGCGCCGCCCCGGCGCCGGCCGACGCCGGCGGACCCTGGTCCGGGTTCCGCGCCGGCCGCTGGCAGCGCCACATCGACCTGCGCGACTTCCTGCGGTGCAACCTCACCCCCTACCTCGGCGCGCCGGACTTCCTGGCCGGGCCCACGCCGCACCCTCGCGCGCTGCGCCGGCAGACCGCCGCAAACGGCACGCACGGGCGGGAGGCCGAGTGGCCGGCCGCGCCGGCCGCCGGCGAGGGCCCCGACCTGGCCGCCGCGATCGACGCGACCTGCACGCCGGAAATCCTGGCCTGCCGACGCCACGGCCTGCTCACCGGGCTGCCGGACGCGCCAGCGCGCGGCGGCCTGGCCGGCGACTACCGCCGGGTGGTGCTCTACGGGCTGGACCGCCTGATCCGCGACAAGCGCCACGAAAAGACCGAGCTGGACCACGCCGGCGCCGAGGAGGAAACGCTGCGCCTGCGCGAGGAGCTGGCCGCCCAGCGCCGCGCGCTGGAGGCGCTGGGCGAGAGGGCCGCGCGCTCCGGCTGCGACCTGGCCGCCCCGGCGGGCGACGCCCGCGAGGCGGTGCGGTGGCTCACCTTCGCCTACCTGGGCGCGGCCGAGGAACGGCCCGACGCCGCCCTGCCGCTGGGCCGCATCTGCGGCTTCCTCGACATCTACCTGGCACGCGACCTGGCCGCCGGCCGCCTCGACGAGGCCGGCGCGCAGGCGCTGGTCGACGAGCTGATGATCACGCTGCGCGAACTCTGCGAGCGCTCGGCGGCCGGGGCCGCCGTGGTCCTTGGCGGGCTGGACGCCGAAGGGCGGCCGCTGGTCACGCGCACCAGCTACCGCCTGCTGCAGAGCCTGCGCAACCTGGGGCCGGCGTCCGGACCCGCCGCGACCCTCCTCTGGTCGCCGGCGCTGCCGGCGCCCTTCAAACGGTTCTGCGCCGACACGGCGCTGGCCACCGGGGGCCTGCAGGTCGCCAACGACGAGCTGATGCGGCCGGTGTGGGGCGACGACTACGCCCTGGCCGGCGACGGCGCGGCCCTGAAGCTGGGCAAGCAACTACCCTGCCTGACCGGCAGCGCCAACCTGCCCAAGGCGCTGCTCTACGCCCTGAACGGCGGGCGCGACGAGCTCACCGGCGAGCAGGTCGGGCCGGCGGGCACGGTCTATGCGGGCGAGCGGCTCGACCACGACGCGGTCTGCGAACGCCTGGAGACGACGCTCGACTGGCTGGCCCGGGTCCATGGCGAGGCCGCGAGCATCCTCCACCGCGCGCACGACCGCTACGCCTACGCGCGGCTGGCCATGGCGCTGCACGACCGCGACGTCTTTCGCACCCAGGTCTACGGCCTCGCCGGCCTGGCCGAGCTGGCCGACAGCCTGGCCGCCATCAAGTACGCCGACGCCCGACCCCGCCGGGCGCGCGACAGCGGCCTGATCCTCGGCCTCGAGGTCGCGGGCGACCCGCCGGTCTTCGGCACCAACGACAACCGGGTCGACGGCATCGCGGTCGAGCTGCTGCACAGCTTCGCCGCGCTGCTGCGCGGCCAGCCGGCCTACCGCGACGCCGAGCCGGCCTGCGCCGTGGCGCCGCTGCCCCTGCCGCCGCACGCGGCCCGGACCGGGGCGGCGCAAACCCAGGCGGCGCGCCCGCCCGCCGCCTGCACACACGCGGCCTGCAGCCACGGAACCCGCACGCACGCCGCAGCGGTGGCGGCCGACGCCCTCGCCTCGCTCGCCAAGCTGTCCTATGCCGAGGCGCCGGCCGGCATCGCCGGCCGCCTCGCCCTGCCGGCCGGCGCCCTGGGCGCGACGCCGGACGCCCGCGCGGCCGGGCTGATCGCCCTGCTCGACGACTTCGTCGCGCGCGGCGGTCACCGGATCGGCCTGGCGTTGACCGAGGCGGGCTGACCGCCGGCCGGCAAGGGGCGGGCGTCAGTCGGTGGCCCGCCAGGCCGCCATGGAGCCCATGAAGACGTCGAGCCGCTCGAAACCGTTGGCCTGCAGGACCGAGGCGGCGATGGTCGCGCGCACGCCGCTGCCGCACATCACCGTGTAGTGGGTACCGGCCTCCAGGCTGTTCAGCCGGCGCGGCAGCTCGCCGGCGTAGACATGGTCGGCGCCGGCGATCTTGGTCTGCGCCACCTCGTCGTCGTCGCGCACGTCGAGCAGGCGCCAGCCCGCCGGCGAGGTCTCGACCCGGTCGCGCACCTCCTCCACCGCGACCATCGGCAGGGTGGCGATCGGCCGGCCGCTGCTGGCCCAGGGCTCCATGCCGGCAAGCACCCCTTCCAGCCGGTCGAAACCGATGCGCAGCAGCCCCAGCGCCGCGCGCTCGGCCTGGTCGCGGTCGTCGGCGATCAGCACCAGCGGCGACTCGGGATCGAGCAGCCAGCCGGCGAAGGCCGGCACCATGGCCACCGGCAGGCTGAGCGCGCCGGGGATGTGCGCGCCGCAGAAGGCCGCCACCGCGCGCACGTCGACCAGGCGCGGCGGGGTCTTGCTCTCCAGGCGCTCGGCCAGGGCGGCGGGCGGGACCGGCGGCGGCGCCAAGCCGGGGCCCCAGCGTTCCGAGGGCAGGTCCAGGCCTTCCAGGTTGGCCTGCTCCATCAGCCGGAAATAGGGCGGCTGGCGGTGATGCTCGGCCAGCTTGGCGGCGATGAAGGCGTGGCGGTCGTGGTACTGCAGCATGGGATTGTTGGCCCGCTCGTAGCCGAGCGAGGAGAACTCGCGCTCGGCCATGCCCGAGCCGCAGACCGAGCCGGCGCCGTGGGCCGGGTAGACCAGCGTCTGGTCACCCAGCGCCAGCAGCTTGTCCAGGCTGTCGTAGAGCAGCCCGGCCACCTCCTCGGCCCGCTCGGGGTAGAAGTCGGTGCGACCGACATCGCCGATGAACAGGGCGTCGCCGGTGAACACGGCCACCGCCTCCTCCCCGAACCCGGTGTCATAGAGCGCGAAGGACAGGCTGTCGTCGGTATGCCCGGGGGTCTCCAGCACCTTCAGCCTCAGCTTGCCGAAGGTGAAGGTGTCGCCCTCGCGCACCGTGTCGGCATAGCGCACCGGCGCGGCCGGATTGGGCCCGTGATGCACCGGCGCGCCGGTCAGGCGCGACAGGCGGGCGGCGCCGGAGACCAGGTCCTCGTTGCGGTGGGTCTCGAAGATATGGGTGATCCGCAAACCCCGGCTGCGCGCCATCTCCAGGTAGACCTCGCAGTCGCGGCGCGGGTCGATCACCGCCGCCTCGCCGCCGCCGCCCAGCAGATAGGACAGGTGGGCGAGGCCCTCGGTCTTGATCTTCTCGATAAACATTCGCTCTCCCTCATATATCCGCCCCCGGTCTACGCGTGACCCGCGGTCTGCGTTCCAGACGCGCGAGGCGCGGCCGGCGGCATGGCGCCCCGCCCTGGTTTTGGCCTAGTTTCGGCGCAGTTCCGGCCGAGTGTCAGCAGATTTCCCGGGTAGGTGTGGCGTTCGGACGGGCGGGGCGGCTTGCCGACGACTCCGCGAGTCGGCTAGACCGGCTCGTAATCGGCGGACCCGCGGTCGCGGTCCTGAACGGCCGCGCGCCGCCCAGACGCGCCGGCGGCACGGGCGGCGGCCCCCGGGCCGCAGCACAGGCGAGGGTAGGCGTGGCGCGTCAGGACGACAGCAAGACCAAGGCAGGCAGCACGGGCGGCGGCGCCCGTGGGAGGCGTACGCGTACGCAGACCGGCGGCACGCGTACAAAGGCCGCCGCCGGCAAGACAGGGCGTACGCGCGCCGCCCGCGACCTCAAGGGCGAGCGCCGCCCGGCCGCCCGGGCGGCCGGCAAGACGCGCGGGACCGGCGGCGGCGGCAAGGCGGGGCGCGGTTCGGTGGCCGGTTCGGGGGCCGGTTCGGGGGCCGGTTCGGGGAGCAGATCGGGGGGCCGGCGGCGCAAGGCCGGCGCGCGAGGCCGAGCGGCGGCCGGGCGGCCGCGCCGCTCGCTGCTGCGCCGCGCCCTGGTCTGGGGCCTGACCCTGACCCTCTGGGCCGGGCTGGCGCTCGGCGCGCTGGTCGCCTACTACGCCTGGGACCTGCCCAGCGTCTCCAAGATCGCCGAGATGACGCGCCAGCCGACCGTGCGCCTGCTGGCCGCCGACGGCAGCGAGATCGGCCGCTTCGGCGACCTCTACGGCGACGCCCTGACGGTGGCCGAGCTGCCGCCGCACCTGCCCCGGGCGGTGCTGGCGATCGAGGACCGCCGCTTCTACGACCATCCGGGCCTGGACCTGATCGGCCTGGCCCGCGCGCTCTTCGTCAACCTGCGCGCCGGCGCCGTGGTGCAGGGCGGCTCGACGATCAGCCAGCAGCTCGCCAAGAACCTCTTTCTCAGTCCCGAGCGCACCCTGGAGCGCAAGGTGCAGGAGCTGCTGCTCGCCTTCTGGCTGGAGCGCAAGCTGAGCAAGGACCAGATCCTCTCGCTCTACCTCAACCGCGTCTACCTGGGCGCCGGCGCCTACGGCGTCGACGCCGCGGCGCGGCGCTACTTCGACAAGCCGGCGACCGGGGTGAACCTCTACGAGGCGGCGATCATCGCCGGCCTGCTGAAGGCGCCCAGCCGCTACAACCCGGCCAACGACGCCGAGCTGGCCGACCGCCGCGCCAAGACGGTGCTCGAGGCCATGGTCGACGCCGACTTCATCACCCGCGCCGAGGCGGACCGGGCCTATGCCGCGAAAGCGCGCGGCCGGCCGGCGCCGCGCCGGGGGCGCTACTTCGCCGACTGGGCGCTGGACCGGGCCGAGGGCTGGCTGGGCCAGCTCGACCGCGACGTCACCGTGCGCACCACCCTGGACCCGCGCCTGCAGCGGATCGCCGCGACGGCGCTCAACGAGCTGCTGGCGGCCGAGGGGAGCGACTCGCGGATCGGTCAGGGCGCGGTGGTGGTGATGAGCCCCGACGGCGCCGTGCGCGCCCTGGTCGGCGGCCGCAGCCACTCCGACAGCCCCTTCAACCGCGCCACCCAGGCGCGGCGCCAGCCCGGCTCCGCCTTCAAGCCCTTCGTCTACCTGGCGGCCATCGAGTCCGGGCGCGGCGCGCTGTCCAGCGTCACCGACGCGCCGCTGACGGTGGACACGCCCCAGGGCCCCTGGAGTCCGGAGAACTACGACAAGCGCTACCGCGGCCAGGTGACGCTGCGCGAGGCCTTCGCCACGTCGCTCAACACCGCCGCCGTGCGCCTGGCCCTGGAGGTCGGGCCCGAGCGAGTCGCCGACACGGCCCACCGCCTGGGCATCGGCGGCGACCTGCGGGCCACGCCCTCCCTGGCGCTCGGCACCTCGGAGGTCTCGCTGCTCGACCTGACCGGCGCCTATGCCGTCTTCGCCAACGCCGGGCGCGCGGTCTGGCCCTATGGGGTGGTGGAGATGACCAGCCCCGAGGGGCAGGTGCTCTACCGCCGCGACGCGGCGCCGGGCGCGCAGCTCGTCGCGCCGCCCGACCTGGCCGAGATGACGGCGCTGCTGCGCGCCACCCTGCTGCAGGGCACCGGCCGCGCCGCCGACCCCGGCCGCCCGGCCGGCGGCAAGACCGGCACCAGCCAGTCGTTCCGCGACGCCTGGTTCCTCGGCTACACCGCCGAGCTGGTCACCGGGGTCTGGCTGGGCAACGACGACGGCCGGCCGATGCGCCAGGTCACCGGCGGCGGCGCCCCGGCGCGGCTGTGGCGGGCGGTGACCACCCGGGCGCTGGAGGGCGCGCCGGCGCGGCCGCTGCCGGGGGCCGGCGCCATCGCCGCGGCGCCGACCGCGCCCGCGGCCGGCGGCGAGCCCGGCGTGCTGGAGAACCTGCTGGAGCGGCTGACCGGCAAGCCGGTCGAGCGCGGCGCCGGCGGCGGCAGCGAAGGCGCGCTGGAGCGCCTGCCGCCGCCCGGCAACGACCGCTGAGCCGTGTCGCGGGGCCTCGCCCCTACTCCGCCGCCCGTTCGGGCACGCGGGCCGGCTCTTGCTCCGGCGCTGGGCGCAGGCTGGCCGGGCCGGGACCGGAGGCGGCCCGCTCCACCGCCGCCGCCGGCTGCACCAGCAGGGCGTAGAACAGCGCCGCGCCGAGGCCGCTGAGCGCCACCGCGCCGGCCATGGCATGCGGGCTGCCGTCCTGAAGCACGCCGACCGCCACGCCCACCAGCGCCGCGCCGGCCATCTGGATGAAGCCCATCAGCGCCGAGGCGGCGCCGGCCATGCGCGGAAAGGGGCCGATCCCGCGCGCCATGGAGTTGGGCATGGTCAGGCCGCAGCCAACCAGAACCAGCGCCATCGGCGCGACCACGCTGGCGACGCTGTGCTGCCCGCTCCAGGCCAGCGCCGCGCCGCCCAGGCCGCCGGCCAGCATGGCGTAGGTGCCCAGGCTGATCTGGCGGTCGGTGGCCAGGCGGCCGTGCAGCCGGGTCGCCAGGAAGCTGCCCGCCATGAAGCCCAGCACCACCACCGAGAAGGACAGGCCATAGGCCGAGGGCGACAGGCCGAGGCCGTTGATCAGCGTGTAGGACGAGCCGGAGATGAAGGAGAAGATCGCGGCATAGCTGCAGGCGACCACGCCGACGTAGCCGACGTAGCGGCGCTGGCGCAGCAGCAGCCCGTAGTTGGCCAGGAGTTGCACCGGATTGAGCGCGCTGGCGTCGGGGTGCCGGTTGGTCTCCGGCAGCAGGACCCAGACGCCCAGCAGCACCGCCAGGCCGATGCCGGCAAGCAGAGCGAAGTTGGCGGCCCAGCCGTAGGCCTCGGTCAGCAGGCCGCCCAGGATCGGCCCGACCGCCGGGGCCAGCGCCATGGCCACCGCCAGGGTGGAGAGCACCTTGGCCGAGCGCTCCGCCCCGTGCACGTCGCGCACGATGGCCCGGCCCAGCACCGGCCCGGCGCAGCCGCCGAGCGCCTGCAGGAAGCGGGCCGCGATCAGCGCCTCGATGCTCGGCGCCAGCAGGCAGGCGATCGAGGCCAGGCTGTAGAGTGCCAGGGCCCCGATCAGCACCGGCCGGCGGCCGTAACGGTCGGACAGCGGCCCGTAGACCAGCATGGAAATGGCGAAGCCGGCGAGGAAGACCGAGAGGGTGAGCTGGACCTGGCCGGGCTCGGCGGCGAAGTGCCGGCCGATCGCCGGCAGCGAGGGCAGGTAGAGGTCGGTCGAGAGCGGACCGAAGGCGACCAGGGCGATCAGCAGCAGCAGGGGGATACGGGCTGTCGGTCGGTCCGGTCTCATCCTGCGGGGCCTGGTCCTCTGGCTGCGGCGATGGGCGTTGGCCGGCCGTCGGGCTCACCCGATCCGGAGCGGGCTCGGTCCGGCCGCGCGGACGGATCGGCCAACGGTTGAGCGGGACTTGTTTACCTGCAACTGGGGACGGAAGGCCAGCGGAGATGACTCGCAAGCCACCTTTTCGCCACCTATCTGGCTCAAAAGGAGTATCGTCGATTCACCTGCCCGCCCGCCGGACGGTCCAAGCCACCATGCCCGCGCCCGACCCGCTCGATCTCGCGCCGGCCCCGGAGCCGCACCTGCCGCTCGACCAGGGCGCCTTGCACCAGGCGGTGGCGCGCGGCATCCGCCGCTACTGCGCCGAGCGGCGCCAGCGCATCCCCGGTTTCGTGGCCGAGACCTACGGCTGGCGCGGCGCGCTGGGGCTGCACCGCCACGCCCTCGGCTGGGACCTGGCGCGCGGGCCCGCCAACCTGCTGCTCGCCCTGCCCTACGTGGCCACCCGCGCCGCGGCGGCCGGCGCCCGCGGCCTCGGCCGGCGCCAGACGGCGGACTGGCTGGGACGGCGCCAGCTCTTCCTGACCACCGACGTGGCGCGCGAGGTGGAGTGGCGGGTCTTCGCGCGCTTTCTCGAGCTGCCCTACGTCCAGACCGCCGCCGCCGACTCAGCAAAGGCCGCAGACACCGCCGCCGCCGCGCGGCGACAGGAGCGCGACGCCCTGGCCGAGGCAATCCTGGCCGACCCGCGCATCGACGCCACGCTGCACAGCCTGCTGCAGCCGGTCGGCCGGCGGGCCGACGATCCGGCCTTCCGCGCCTGGCTGACCGAGACCATGGCCCACTACACCGGCAGCCGCACCGCCGCCGTCGACGTCACCAACGCGCTGGTCTCCGCCGGCGTCGGCGCCCTGGCCTTCAAGCAGTGGACCCCCGGCGCCATCACCCTGGGGCCGCTGCTGGCCCAGGCCATGGCGCAGAAGCTGGCGGTCGCCAGCTTCCCCCTGGGCGCCGGCCTGGGCGGCCTGTGGTACGGCGCCTTTCCGGCCGCCGCGCCGGTCGCCGCCACCGCCGCGGCCACCGGCGGCGTGGTGGCCCTGGGCGCGCTGGTGGCGGCCTTCGCCGGCGTGGTGGCCGATCCGGTCCAGGCGCACCTGGGCCTGCACCAGCGCCGCCTGGGCCGGCTGGTCGACTCCCTGGAGGGCGAGCTGCTGGCCAGCGAGGGGCAGGCCTTCACCCTGCGCGACCACTACGTCGCCCGCCTGTTCGATCTGATGGACCTGGCGGCCAGCGCCTATCGCCTGGCCCTGCGCCCGGCCGGCTGACCCGCACGGGGGTCCGGGCAGCCCGGCGCCGCTTTACCGTTTGGCCGGCTCGCGCGACAGGCCGCGGGCCTCCAGCGCCTGCAGGTAGTCGGCCCAGATCCGCTCCCGGTCGCGGCCCAGACGGTAGAGGTAGTCCCAGGAATAGATGCCGCTGTCGTGCAGGTCGTCGAACTTCAGCCGCACCGCATAGCTGCCGACCGGCTCGATCGCCATGATGCCGACGTGGCGGCGGCCGGCGACGATCTGCTTCTGACCGGGGCCGTGGCCCTGCACCTCGGCCGAGGGGCTCTCGACCCGCAGGAGCTCGGCCGGCAGGGCGAAGCTGGTGCCGTCGTCGAAGTCGACCTCCAGCGTCTTGGTCTCCTTGGCGTAGCGGATTTCCAGCGGATGGTGCTGGACCTCGAAGGCGCTCTTCTGCGGCAGCGTCTCCACCCCGGCGCCGGCCTCCGGCCCGGAAGCTGGCTTCGACTCGTTCGACATCGACCGTCTCCCTCGGATTTCGCGACCGCCCGCCCCACGCGCCCGCCCCACGCGCCCGTCCGCCTCGCCCGGCGCGAGTCCTTGCGATCGGCGGGCCCGCGCGCGGATCGGGAGATCACCCCCCGCTCTCGTCGTCGAGGCGGCGGGCCTCGTCGGGCAGCATGATGGGAATGCCGTCGCGGATCGGGTAGGCCAGCCCGGCCTGGCGGCTGATCAGCTCCTGGCGCGCGCGGTCGTACTCCAGCGGCGCCTTGGTCAGCGGGCAGACCAGAATCTCCAGCAGCTTGGGATCGACCGCCGGCGGCGGGGCCGGCGCGCCGGCGGGGGGCTCGCCCGCGGGGCTTTCGCCGGAAGGGGTCTGCGGAGTCTCGGCCATGGTCTACGCTCGTCTCCTTGTCCTGCGGTCGCGGCGGCCGCGGCGCGGCCACCGCACGCCCCCTTCTACCTCAGTGCCGCAGGTCGCCGGAACCGGTTTCCCCGCTGACCAGCGTCGTCATCTCCATGATCGCCGTCATGGTGCGGGCCCGCTCGTGCAGGTCCACAGCCTCCAGCAACGCCTGCTTCTCGCTCGGCTCGAAGGGGCATATCATCGCCAGCGAGGTGACCAGCCGCTCGTCCGGGGTCTCCTCGATGGCGTCCCAGTCGCCCGACAGCCCGGTGTTGGCGAAGTAGCCGCGCAACGCCTGCAGCAGGCGCGGCCGGTCGATGTCGCCGTTGGTGGCCTCGGGCGCAGCCAGGTCGTCGCGCCAGGCCGACCAGTCGACCCGCACCCGCCGGTAGCCCTTCTCCGGCTCCAGCTCCTCGAGGATGTGGAAGCGCGCCAGGCCCGACAGGGTGATCAGCACGCGCCCGTCCTCGGTCTCGCTGAAGGCGGTGATCCGCCCGGCACAGCCCACCTCGTAGACCGGCGCCTGGCCGGCGTGGCGCGGCGGCGACTCCCCGCCGCCCTCCGGCTCCTCGAGCGGCTGGACCATGCCGATCAGCCGATGCCCGGCGATGGCGTCGGCCGTCATCGCCAGGTAGCGCGGCTCGAAGACGTTGAGCGGCAGGCGGCCGCCGGGCAGCAGCAGCACGCCCGACAGCGGGAAGACGGGAATGACCGAGGGCAGGTCCTCGTAGGCGGGATCGAAGGGGCTACGCTTCATGCACCACGACGCTTCAGGCGAACAGGAGCGACGACAGACGCCGCCGCATCTCGACGGTCAACGGGTCGGCGGGCCCCCAGGCCTCGAAGAACTTCAGGAGCTGCTTGCGGGCCGCCTCGTCGTTCCAAGTACGCTGACGGCGCACAATGTCCAGCAGGGCCTCGGCCGCGGCCTCTCTTTTATTGGCCGCGTAGAGCGCCAGCGCCAGGTCGAAGCGGGCCTGATGATCGTTGGGGTCGTGCGCGACCTTCTCCATCAGCTCGGGGATCGCGCCGGCGCCGGGCCCCTCGCCGGAGAGCTCCAGGGCGGTCTTGACCGGCTGGAGCTGCGGCTGCGCCTTGGTCGCCTCGTCGAGCTGGTCGAAGGCCATCTGCGCCTCCTCGCTCTGGCCCAGGTCGATCAGCAGGCGCAGGTACTCGCCCAGCGCGTCCAGGTTCTCCGGGTCGTGGCGCAGCACCTGGCCGTAGATCGCCGCCGCCTGCTCGCCCTGACCGGCGGCGACCAGCTCCTTGGCCTGCTCCATGGCCTGGGCGATCACCTCGGTCTCGCCGCCCTCGCCCTGCGGCGGCACGCCGGCGCGCTCGATCACGCCGTCGATGAACTGCTTGAGCTGGCTGCCCGGCAGCGCGCCCTGGAAGCCGTCGATCGGCTGGCCCTGGAAGAAGGCGTAGACCGTCGGCAGCGAGGCGATGCGGAGCTGCTGGGCCAGCGCCTGGTTCTGGTCGACATTGACCTTGACCAGGCGCACCGCGCCCTTGGCCTCGCGCACCGCCTGCTCCAGGGCCGGGGTGAGCTGCTTGCAGGGGCCGCACCAGTCGGCCCAGAAGTCGACCAGGATGGGCACCGACATGGAGGCGTCGAGCACGTCCTTGGCGAAGGACTGCATGTCGGCGTCCTTGATCAGGTCGCCGTCGGCGCCCTGGAGGTCGGGGGTCTGGCCGCCGGGGGCCTGGGGGCCGCTGCCAAAGCTCGGATGCATGATGGTCCGCCTGCTCGCTCTGTCGGTTGTCGGGTCGCTTGCGTGTGGCTGTGTGTCTTGTGTCCGGCCGGCCCCGTGGGGGGCCGGGCCGGCGGAAGGCGTCGATTATGTGGCCAGCCCGCCCGGTCAGGGCAAGACCGCCCGGCCGGCAGGACGCCGGCACGGCCAAGCGGACCTGGCCCGGCGCCGGCTATTTGGTCCCGGCGACTCGGCCCAGGCGACTCGACCCAGGCGACTCGGCCCTGGCGAATCGGGCGCGGCTACTCGGGCGCGCGCTCGGCGCGGGACAGGTCGACGACCTGCGGCGGGTGGCCGACCGCCTCGGCGAAGCGCACCAGGTCGCCGGCGGCGATCGCCGTGGTCTGCGCGTTGGTCAGCGGGTGCAGGTTGACCGGGTCGTGCTCGAGCAGCGCAGCGTCCAGCACCAGGGTGACCGCCCCCGCGGTGTCGTTGACCACGGCCAGCGCCGTGACCGCGCCGGGGATCACGCCCAGGTGGCGCATCAGCCGCTCCGCGCTGCCGAAGGACAGGCGGCCGGCGCCGAGCAGTTCGCCCAGCTTCTTCAGGTCCAGCGGGCGGTCCTCCAAGCAGGTGACCAGCCACATCGCCCCCTTCTTGTTGCGCAGGAAGAGGTTCTTGGTGTGCGCCCCCGGCAGGCTGCCGCGCAGGCTCTTGGACTGCTCGACGGTGAACAGCGGCGGGTGGTCGACCGTGCGGTGGGCGATGCCCAGGGCGTCCAGCCTGGCCAGCAGATCGGCCGGGGTCAGCGGCGCGCGGCCGTCGGCCAGGCGGGCCTCGGGGGCCGCCGGGGCCTCCTGCGGGTGGCTTTGCGGGCTGCGGGTTTCGGCGTCGCTCATCGGGTCACCCTGTCTGCTGGCGGGCGGCTCGCGCCGCTTGCGCCGGCGGAGCCTAGAACGGTTTCCGGCCGAGTGGAACCGCCCGCGCGGCCAGGTCGGGCCGCGCGAGTCCGACGCCAGCCGGCGCGCTCCGGCGCCCGCTCCGCCCCGGCTTCGCAAAAGAGCTGCGACTCCCCTCTTGCATCGGCCGCGCAAACACGCTAAATCCGCGCACCTCACCGGACGGGGCGGCCGACGTGCCCCTCGCGCCGGTCCCGATCAGGAGCGCGGGCGTAGCTCAGGGGTAGAGCACAACCTTGCCAAGGTTGGGGTCGTGAGTTCGAATCTCATCGCCCGCTCCAGATCGTCTTTTTCCGACATGCCGTGACGACAGCGCCGCCCCACGCGGGCGGCCGGGTGTGTCTTGGCCGGGTGTGTCTTGGCGGGTTATGCGACCCGGCGCGCGGTTCAGCCGACGAGCAGGGAGCCGATCGCCAGCAGGCCGAAGGCGGCGAGCAGCACGCCGGAGCCGCGCGCGATCCAGCGCGCGAAGCCGTCCGGCAGGCGCCGGCGGACCAGCGCCACGCCGCCGCTGAGCAGCGCCCACCACAGCAGCGAGCCGAGGAAGACGCCGGCCACCACGCTGACCACGTTCGCCGTGCCCGGACGCTCGGCGAGGCCGAGCCCCGCGAAGACCGCCACGAAGGACAGCACCGTCATCGGGTTGGTGACGGTCAGGAAGAAGGTCGCCGCCACCGTGCCGGCCAGGTCGCGGGCGCCGACCCGGGCCGCCGCGTCCGGCGGCGCCGCCCGCATCGCCTTCCAGCCGAGCCAGAGCAGGAACAGACCGCCGAGCAGCTTGAGCGGCGCGTCGATCAGCGCCAGGGTGGCCGCGAAGGCGGCGAAGCCGACCGCCGCCAGGCTGGCGTAGAGGGCATCGGCCAGGGCCGTGCCCAGGCCGCCGGACAGCCCGGCCCAGAAGCCGCCGGACAGCGAGCGGTTGATGCAAAGCGCGCCGATCGGCCCCAGGGGCGCGGCGATCGCCACCCCGACCAGTAGGCTCTTGCCGAGCAGCAGCGGGTCCATCACGCCCCCTCCGGCTTGGGCACGAAGCCCGCCTCGACGACCGGCGAGAGCGCGATCACCGTCTCGCTGCGCGCCAGGAAGCCGCGCGCCTTGAGCCGCGCCAGAAAGGCCTCCAGCTCGGCCAGCGAGGCGACGCGCACCTTGGCCAGGTAGGACCAAGGACCGGTGACATGGTGACACTCGCAGATCGCCGGCTCGGCCGCCACCGCCGCGCGGAAGGCCGCCTCGCCGGTCCCCACCTGTTCGCTGCCCGCCTTGCCGGTCTCGGGCGCCAGCGCGATCCACACGAAGGCGAGGATCTCCAGCCCCAGCGCCGCCGGGTCGACGTCGACCGTCAGACGGCGGAGCGCGCCGCTGGCATGCAGCCGGCGAATCCGCTCGTTGACGGCCGAGGCCGAGAGGCCGGCGGCGGCGGCGATCTCGGCCAGTGGGCGACGCGCGTCGGCCGCGAGGGCGCCGATGATTTTGCGGTCTATCTCATCCATAACCGCAAAATATGCGGCGAATACAATAAATACAAGGCGATTCTTCTATTACCGGGTGTTTCGCCAGGCAGCCCGTCGCGCACTCACCCGGCCGGGGCGGCGACCACTAGGCGCAGCCCCGCGCGCTCGATCGCGGCGCGCAGGGCGCCGGTCGGGGCGCGGTCGGCCACCAGCCCGGCCAGGGCGCCGAGCGGCGCCACCACCTCCAGCAGCCGGGCGTCGAACTTGCTGTGGTCGACCAGCAGCCAGGTCTCCTCGGCCCGCTCCATCATCGCCCGCTTGACCCAGACGGCGGCGCGGTTGACGTCGCTGAAGCCGTCGGCCGCCAGGCCGCTGGCGCCGACGAAGCTCTTGTTGGCATGAAAGCGGCGCAGGAACTCCACCGTGTCGTTGCCGTAGACCGCCGCCTCGCGCCCGTCGAACTCGCCGGGGCACATCACCAGGCGGCCGCCGTTGGCCGCCAGCTCGCCGGCGACCAGGTGGCAGTTGCTGACGATGGTCAGGCCCAGCTCGACCTCGGCCAGGTGGCGGGCGAGCTGCTGGGTGGTGGAGCCGGCGTCGATCATCACCACCTCGCCGCGCCCGATCAGCGCCGCCGCCGCCGCGCCGATGCGGCCGCGCTCGGCGACGAAGGCGGCGCCGCGCTCGTGGGCGGCCGGCTGCAGCCCCATGGGCCGCGCCGAGGCGCCGCCGTAGGCGCGGTCGACCAACCCCATCTCGCTGAGCGCGTCGAGGTCGCGCCGGATCGTCTCGGTGGTCACCGCGAAGCGGTCGGCCAGCACCGAGATCCGCACGTGCGGACTGGTGCGCAACTGCTCGAGGATCCGCTCCTGGCGCTGCTTGCGCCGCAGCCTCTGGCTCACCCCCCGATCCCTCCCCCGAATCCCTGTGCCGAATCCCTGCGCCGAATCCCTGCGCCGAATCCCTGCGCCGAATCGCTCACCGGCCGTTACGGCCGGCGGCGAGACGTCCGGCCGCGCTGTTGCAGTCGTAACAAAGAAATGTTGGAAAATGCAAAATCCGATGCAGGAAGCTGTTGCGACTCCCACCAAACGGACTGTAGCCTTCGGGAGATATGAAGCTTTTGTGACGGCCCGACGGCCAGGTCAGACACCACCGGGTCGGGCCGGGGCCGGCCTGACGGGGCCCGGTCCGCCGCAAGAGAGAAAAAACGCAGTCAGCGGGAGGACAGCATGTCGGATTTCCTTGCCACCGGGGGCCCCGGAGCCCCCGGGCGCAGCCCCTTCGCCGCCGCCATCCCAGCCGCGCGGCGTGCCGGCCGCCTGGCGCTCGGCGCGGCGGCCGGCGTGGCGCTGCTGCTCGGCAGCGTGGCGGCCCCGTTCCAGGCCGGGGCGCAGGCGCAGGACTGCCCGAACCGGGGCGACCTGGACCAGCTCTACTGCGACGCCAACGGCGACCTGGTGGCGGACCGGCCGAGCGACCCGGACGCGCTGGTCAACCCCGACACACTGGTGTTCGCCTACACCCCGGTCGAGGACCCGGCGATCTACGAGGACATCTGGCAGCCCTTCATCGACAAGCTGGAGGAGACCACCGGCAAGGAGGTCCACTTCTTCGCCGTGCAGTCCAACGCCGCGCAGGTCGAGGCCATGCGCAGCGGCCGCCTGCACATCGCCGGCTTCTCCACCGGCCCGACGCCCTTCGCGGTCAACCTGGCCGGCGCCGTGCCCTTCGCCCTGATGGGCGCCGAGGACGGGCGCTTCGGCTACACCCTGCAGGTCTACACCCGCACCGACAGCGGCATCGACGAGCTGAGCGACCTGAAGGGCAAGCGCGTCGCCCACACCTCGCCGACCTCCAACTCGGGCAACCAGGCGCCGCGCGCGCTCTTCCCCGACATGGGCGTGGTGCCCGGCGAGGACTACGAGGTGGTCTACTCCGGCTCGCACGACCAGTCGATGCTGGGCGTGGTCGCCGGCGACTACGACGCCGCGCCGGTCGCCTCCGAGGTGGTCGAGCGCATGGCCGACCGCGGGCTCTACGACCCCGCCGAGGTGAAGATCATCTACGAGTCCAAGCGCTTCCCCACCACCTCCTACACCTACGCCCACAACCTCGACCCGGCGCTGGTCGAGAAGATCAAGGAGGCCTTCTTCTCCTTCGACATGACCGGCACGGCCCTGGGCGAGGAGTTCAAGGGCGTCACCAAGTTCGTGCCGATCACCTACCAGGAGGACTGGCAGGTGATCCGACAGATCCAGGCCGCCAACGGCGTGACCTACACGCCGGAAAACCTGAAGTAGCCGCCGGGTCCGGCACCCGGACCCACCCGGTGGGGGGCCGGATGGGGGGCCGGCGCGGCGCCCGGGCCAGGAGGGTCCGGCGCCGCGCCGCGAACCGGCCGGCCCCGCGCGGCCGCCCCTGCTGTCGGAGACCGCCATGCTGCGCATCACGGACCTGGTCAAACGCTACGGCGACGACAAGCCGGTCCTGAAGAACCTCAACCTGGAGGTGCCGGGCGAGCAGGTCGTCTCGGTGATCGGCGCCTCGGGCGCCGGCAAGAGCACCCTGCTGCGCTGCATCAACCGCCTGGTCGAGCCGACCTCGGGCAGCGTCGAGCTGAACGGCATCGAGCTGACCCGCCTGGGCGGCGGCGAGCTGCGCCGGGCGCGCCGGCGCATCGGCATGATCTTCCAGGGCTTCAACCTGGTCGATCGCCTGACGGTGATGGAGAACGTGCAGTCCGGCCGGCTCGGCTACATCCCGAGCTGGCGGGCGGCCCTGCGGCGCTACCCGCCGGACGACGTGGAGCGCGCCTTCCACCTGATGGAGCGGGTCGGCATCGCCCACTACGCCAACCGCCGCGCCGACGAGCTGTCCGGCGGCGAGCGCCAGCGCGTCGGCGTGGTGCGTGCGCTGATGCAGGAGCCGGAGATCCTGCTGGCCGACGAGCCCACGGCCTCGCTCGACCCGCGCACCTCGCGCCAGATCATGGAGCTGCTGCAGGCCCTGGCGGCCGAGCTGCAGCTACCGGTGCTGATCAACATCCACAACGTCACCGAGGCGCGCGAGTTCACCCAGCGGGTGGTCGGCATGCGCTTCGGCCGGATCATCTTCGACGGTGCGCCGGGCGACCTGGACCCTGCCGCCATGGACGAGATCTACGCCGGGGTGCCGGCGGCCGAGCGCGAGGAGGCCGAGCACGCCGGCCAGCTCCGCGCGGTGGCGCACGGCGACGGCGCGGCCGGGCCGGGCGGCGCCCGGGAGGCGGCGGGCCGATGAGCCAGACCTCCGCCGCGCCGGCGGGCGGCCCGCGGCCACGCAGCTGGCGCAAGCCGCCCTTCATCGCCAACCCCTGGCTGCGCTGGGGCGTGATCCTGCTGGCCGGCGCCTACCTGGCCTGGGCGCTGGGCAGCCTGCCCTTCGACTGGCAGCGCATTCAAGAGGGCGTGCCACGCGCCCTGCGCATCTTCGAAGGCGCCTTTCCGCCCAGCTTCGCGCGCGCCGACCTGCTGATCGACGGCTTTCTGGAGAGCATCAAGATCGCCATCCTGGCCACCCTGCTGGGGGTCGGCCTGAGCGTGCCCATCGCCTTCGCCGCCGCGCGCAACATCGCGCCGCGCGCCGTCTACGCGCTGGGCCGCGCGGTCATCATCGTGGCGCGCAGCTTCCACCCGATCATCGTAGCCATCCTCTTCGTCAAGGCGGTCGGCTTCGGCCCGCTGGCCGGCGTGCTGACCCTGACGCTCTATTCCATCGGCTTCGTCGCCAAGATGCTGGCCGAGCGGATCGAGGAGATCGACTGGGGCCAGGTGGAGGCGCTGCGCGCCGCCGGGGCGCGCTGGCCGGTCACCCTGCTCTACGCCGTGGTGCCGCAGGTCATGCCGCGCCAGATCGGCCTGGCGATCTACCAGCTCGACAGCAACCTGCGCGCCTCGGCCGTGGTCGGCATCGTCGGCGCCGGCGGCATCGGCGCCACGCTGATGAACGCCTTCGGGCGCTACGACTACGACTTCGCGCTGGCGATCACCCTGTGCATCATCGGCGTCATCCTGGTCAGCGAGGGGATCAGCGGCCGTATCCGGAGGCACCTGTGGTAGAGGACACGACCGCGCCGACCGCGCTGCGTAGCTGGCAGCGCTACACGCCGCGCCAGCGCTGGCTGCGTTTCGCGCTGACCGCCCTGGTGGCGGCGGCGACCGCCTGGTCGCTGACCACCATCGACGTCTTCTGGCCCTGGCTGTTCGACGCACCGGAGCAGATGGGCGACCTCTTCGCCCGCATGATGCCGCCGGACGGCAGCCAGTGGCAGGCGATCCTGGCGGCGCTGCTGGAGACGCTGAACATCGCCACCATCGCCACCTTCTTCGCGGTCTTCGCCGCGCTGCCGATCGCCCTGATCGCCGCCCAGAACACCACGCCCAACCGCGCCACCCTCTGGCTCGGCCGCTTCCTGCTGGTCGCCAGCCGCTCGGTCAACACCATCATCTGGGCGCTGCTCTTCGTCGCCATCTTCGGGCCCGGCGTGCTCGCCGGCATCCTGGCCATCGTGTTCCGCTCGCTGGGCTTCCTGGGCAAGCTGCTGGGCGAGGCGATCGAGGAGATCGACCGCGCCCCGATCGAGGCGCTGGAGGCGACCGGCGCCTCGCGCCTCAAGGTGCTGCTCTACGGCGTGGTGCCGCAGGTCATGCCGACCTTCTTCGCCGTGTCGATCCTGCGCTGGGACATCAACCTGCGCGAATCCACCGTGCTCGGCCTGGTCGGCGCCGGCGGCATCGGCCTGATCCTGCAGGGCTCGATCGACACCTTCGCCTGGCAGACCGTCGCCAGCATCCTGCTGGCCATCATCGCCCTGGTGCTGGCCGGCGAGGCGGTGGCCGCCTGGCTGCGCAAGAAGGTGATCTGAGCGCGCGGCGCGCGCGCGAACCCGCCCCCGCCCAATCCCGCCCCGCCCAACCCGGCCCCGCTCAACCCGGCCCCGCTCAAACCGGCCCTTGCCAAACCGGCCCTTGCCAAACCGGGCGGGCGCGAGGCAGATGGCCGCGGCGCGGTGCGCGCTGGCCGCGCCCGGTGGCAACGGTGGTCTGGGAGCCCCCATGGAGAAGATCTTCGGCAAGCATTCGGTGCGCGCGCTCCTGCTGCAGCGCCCGCGGGACCTGCGCCGGCTGGTGCTGGCCGGCAAGGAGGCCTACCACGCCGACTTCATCGCGCAGGCGAAACGGCTGGGCGTGACGCCCGAGTTCGTCGCCTGGCCGGAGTTCCTGCGCATCGGCGCCTTCACCGAGGACGACAAGCACCAGGGCATCTGCGCCTTCGCGGTGCCGCGCCGGATCTACGGCGACCGCGACCTCGACCGCCTGGCCACGGCCGACGGCCTGCTGCTGCTCGACCAGGTCTCCAACCCGCAGAACTTCGCCACCATCCTGCGCTCGGCCGCCTTCTTCCACATTCCGGCGGTGGCCGTGCTGCGCAACCGCTCGGTCGACGTCTCGCCGACGGTGGTGCGCTACGCGGTCGGCGGCGCCGAGTTCGTCGACATCTACCGGGTGACCAACGTCTCGCAGACCCTGGAGGCGCTGAAGAAGCTGGGTTTCTGGGCCTACGGACTGGACGGGGCGGCGCCGGCGACCCTGGCGCAGACCGACTTCGCCGCGAAGTCGGTCTTCGTGATCGGCGCCGAGGGGGAGGGCCTGCGCCCGAAAACCCGCAAGTATTGCGATGCGCTGGTGCGCGTCCCCGGCGGCCGGCCGGGGCTCGACAGCCTCAACGCCGGCGTGGCCGCCACGGTGGCGATGGCGGAGTTCCGCCGCCTGTCCGGCTGAGCCTCGGCGCGGCGCCCGCCCTCAAGGCGTCAGCAGGCCGAACGCCAGCAGCGCCAGAAACGTGGAGCTCAGCGCGAGGGTGGCGCCCGCCGCGGTGAGCAGCATCCGGTTGCCGCGCCGGTTCTGGCGGTCGACCCGGCGCCGGGCCGCGCTGCGCCGCTCGGGCCCGGCGACGAAGGCCAGGTAGTAGCGCTGTCCGAACCAGGGCAGGCTGAACCGCAGGTCGAAGGGGTGGCGCTGCCACTGCGGCGCCCCCATCTCGCGGCGCAGCGCCGCCTCCAGTTCCGGCGTGATCTGCGCGCGCAGCTCCGGATCGAGCCGGCGCAGCGCCTGCTCGCCACGCGCTTCCTGCATCAGCATGGGGCGCCTTCCCTTGTTGGCCTCTTGCCGGCGACCGGTCAGCCCGCCGGGCCCCGCGACAGCGGGTGAGACCCCAGAGTCACCCAGCGCGGGTGAACAAGGACTTAAGCCGCGGCGACATGCCCGCGTAGGCAGGCTTTTCGTCGCGCGACTCTCCCTTTCGCCATAGCAATGGGTTAGGCTCGCGCCTGAGCGAAGCAACGGCGGGCGCCGCGCCGCGCGCAAGGACGGGGCGCGCCCGCCACGGACCTCTCAGGCTGGGGAGCGGCGAGCCGACCATGGCACGTCAGGCGGAAAAGAAGACGGCGCAACTGATCGACGCGGCGGCGCAGCTGCTGCGCCAGCGGCCGGGCGGCGAGGCGGGCGAGACGGCGGAGCGCTTCCTGCGCCTGTTCTATGCCAACGTGCCGCCGGACGACATCCAGGACGAGGCGCCGGAGAACCTGGCCGGCGCCGCGCTGTCGGTCTGGGACTTCGCCCAGGTCCGCAAGCCCGGCGAGGCCAAGGTACGACTGCTCAACCCCAGGACCGAGACCGACGGCTGGGCCTGCCCCCACACGGTCGTCGAGATCGTCAACGACGACATGCCCTTCCTGGTCGACTCGGTGACCGCGGCGCTGAACCGCCGCGACGTCGAGGTGCGGCTGGTGATCCACCCGATCCTGCCGATCGAGCGCGACGAAGCCGGCAAGGTGACGCGCCTGGGCGAGGGTAGCGAGGTGGAGATCGCCGGCGCCGCCGAATCCTGCATGCTGCTGATGATCGAGGAGCAGCCGAGCCCGCTGCACGCCGAGCTGGCGACGCTGCTGCAGGGGGTGCTGCGCGACGTGCGCCTGGCGGTGGAGGACTGGCGGCCGATCCGTCAGCGCTGCCGCGACCTGATCCGCGAACTGGACCGCGACCCGCCGCGCCTGCCCAAGGAGGAGGTCGAGGAGGCCATCGCCTTTCTCGAGTGGCTGGACGACGACCACTTCACCTTCCTGGGCTATCGCGAGTACCGCTTCCAGGGCCAGGGCACCGCGGCGGTGGCGAAGATCGACCCGGACAGCGGCCTGGGTCTGCTGCGCGACGCCGGTTTCTCGGTGTTCGACGGCCTGCGCGACCTGGGCAAGCTGCCGGCCGACGTGCAGGACTGGGTGAAGTCGCCCGAGCTGCTGCGCATCACCAAGGCCAACCGCCGCTCGACGGTCCACCGCAACGCCCACATCGACGCCATCGCGGTGAAGATCTTCGACCGCAAGAACAACGTCTGCGGCGAGCGCCTGTTCATCGGCCTGTTCACCTCGGCGGCCTACAGCCAGAGCCCGCGCGAGATCCCGCAGCTCAAGCGCAAGGTGGTCCAGGTGGTGGAGCGCGCCGGCTTCTCGCCGGCCAGCCACGACGGCAAGGCGCTGCTGCACATTCTGGAGACCTACCCGCGCGACGAGCTGTTCCAGATCGACGTCGGCGAGCTGCTCGACATCTCGCTCGGCGTGCTGCACCTGCAGGAGCGCCAGCGCACCGCGCTGTTCGTGCGCCACGATCCCTTCGAGCGCTTCGTCTCCTGCATGGTCTACGTGCCGCGCGACCGCTTCGACACGCGGCTGCGCCTGAAGATCCAGGCCCTGCTGGCCAAGGCCTACGCCGGCGAGGTCAGCGCCTTTTCCACCCAGCTCGGCGACGCCCTGCTGGCGCGCCTGCACGTCATCGTCAAGACCACCCAGGGCCAGGTGCCGCGCGTCGACGTCGCCGCCCTGGAGGCCGAGGTGGCCGAGGCCGCGCGCTCCTGGACCGACGAGTTCGAGGCGGCGCTGATCGCCGCCCACGGCGAGCACGCCGGCCTGCGCCTCTACCGCCGCTACGCCGACGCCTTCCCCAGCAACTACCGCGAAGCGCATCTGGTCAAGGACGCCGTGGCCGACCTGGCCAACGTCGAGGCGACGCTGGAGGACGGCCGCCTCGCCATGGACCTCTACCGGCCGCACAAGGCGATGGCCGAGGTGCTGCACTTCAAGCTCTACGTGGCCGGCGAGCCGATCCCGCTGTCCGACGTGCTGCCGATGCTGGAGCAGATGGGCCTGCGGGTGATCTCCGAGGTGCCGTACGAGGTCTGGCCCAAGGGCAGCGACCGCCCGGTGTGGATCCACGACTTCTCGCTGCGCCTGCGCCCCGGGCAGACGGCCGAGCTGGGGCGGGTGCGCGCCGCCTTCCACGAGGTCTTCGCACTGACCTGGGCCGACGAGATGGAGGGCGACCGCTTCAACGCCCTGGTGCTGGCGGCCGAGCTGACGGCGCGCGAGATCCGCATCCTGCGCGCCTACGCCAAGTATCTGCGCCAGGCCGGCATCCCCTTCAGTCAGGCCTACATGGAAGAGACTCTCGCCGGCAATCCGGCGATCGCCGCCAAGCTGGCCGGGCTCTTCGCGCTGCGCTTCGACCCGGCGGAGCGCAAGGGCCGCAAGGCGGGCGAGCTGGCCAAGGCCGAGCAGGCGCTGGTGGGCGAGATCGAAGCCGCGCTGGACGCCGTCGCCAACCTCGACCAGGACCGCATCCTGCGGCGCTATCTCAACGTCATCGGCGCCACGCTGCGCACCAACTACTTCCAGCCCGACGCCGCCGGCCGCACCAAGCCCTACGTGGCGCTCAAGCTCGACAGCCGCGCCATCGAGGAGCTGCCGGAGCCGCGGCCCTACCGCGAGATCTTCGTCTACGCCCCGCAGGTCGAGGGCGTGCACCTGCGCTTCGGCCCGGTCGCGCGCGGCGGCCTGCGCTGGTCGGACCGGCGCGAGGACTTCCGCACCGAGGTGCTGGGCCTGGTCAAGGCGCAGCAGGTCAAGAACGCCGTGATCGTCCCGGTCGGCTCCAAGGGCGGCTTCGTGCCCAAGCGCCTGCCGCCGCCCGCGGCCGGGCGCGAGGCCTTCATGGCCGAGGGGGTGGCCGCCTACAAGACCTTCATCCGCGCGCTGCTGGACATCACCGACAACATGAAGGGCGGCAAGGTGGTGCCGCCGAAGCAGGTGGTGCGCCACGACGGCGACGACCCCTACCTGGTGGTCGCCGCCGACAAGGGCACGGCGACCTTCTCCGACTACGCCAACGGCGTGTCCCGGGACTACGGCTTCTGGCTGGACGACGCCTTCGCCTCCGGCGGCTCGGCCGGCTACGACCACAAGGCGATGGGCATCACCGCGCGCGGCGCCTGGGAGTCGGTCAAGCGCCACTTCCGCGAGATGGGCAAGGACATCCAGCGCGAGGACTTCACCGCGATCGGCGTCGGCGACATGTCGGGCGACGTCTTCGGCAACGGCATGCTGCTGTCCAAGCACACCCGGCTGATCGCCGCCTTCAACCACCTGCACGTCTTCGTCGACCCCGATCCCGACCCGGCCAAGTCCTTCGCCGAGCGCAAGCGGCTCTTCGCGCTGCCGCGCAGCAGTTGGGAGGACTACGACAAGCGCAAGATCTCCAAGGGCGGCGGCGTGTTCGACCGCAAGGCCAAGTCGGTGCCGGTCTCGGCCGAGATGAAGGCGGCCTTCGGCCTGACCAAGGACAAGGTGACGCCCAACGAGCTGATCCACGCGATCCTGACCTGCGAGGTCGAGCTGCTCTGGTTCGGCGGCATCGGCACCTACGTCAAGGCCGAGGAGGAGAGCCACCTGGAGGTCGGCGACCGCGCCAACGACGCCCTGCGCGTCGACGCCGAGGCGCTGCGCTGCAAGGTGATCGGCGAAGGCGCCAACCTGGGCATGACCCAGCGCGGCCGCATCGCCTACGCGCTCAAGGGCGGGCGGCTCAACACCGACGCCATCGACAACTCGGCCGGCGTCGACTGCTCCGACCACGAGGTCAACATCAAGGTCCTGCTGGGCGCCGCCGAGCAGGCCGGCAAGCTGACCCGCAAACAGCGCGACGGCCTGCTGGCGAAGATGACCGACGAGGTCGGCGCGCTGGTGCTGCGCGACAACTACCTGCAGACCCAGTCGATCTCCGTCACCCAGGACCTGGGCTGCCATCTGCTCGACCGCCTGGCGCGCTTCATGCGCACCCTGGAGCGGGCCGGCCAGCTCGACCGCGGCCTGGAGCATCTGCCCGACGACGAGACCATCCAGGAGCGGATGAAGGCCAACATCGGCCTGACCCGCCCGGAAATCGCGGTGCTGCTGTCCTATGCCAAGATCGCGCTCTACGACGAGCTGCTGGCCTCCGACCTGCCCGACGACCCGGCGCTGGACGCCGACGTGGCGGCCTACTTCCCCGGCCCGCTGCGCCAGGACTATGCCGAGGAGATCCGTGGCCACCGCCTGCGCCGGGAGATCGCCGCCACCCTGGCGACCAACGAGGTGGTCAACCGCATGGGCATCACCTTCGTGCAGGAGGTGCGCGAGAAGACCGGCTACCCGGCCGGCGAGGTGGTGCGCGCCTTCACCGTGGCGCGCGACGTCTTCGGCCTGTCCGAGCTCTGGGCCGAGATCGAGGCGCTCGACAACAAGGTGCCGGCCGGCGCCCAGGCCAGCATGCTGATCGAGATCGGGCGCCTGGCCGAGCGTGTCGCCGTGTGGATGCTGCGGGTCGAGGGCCAGCCGCTGGACATCGGCCAGACGGTGGAGCGCTACCGCCCCGGCGTCGCCGCGCTCTGCGCCGCGCTGCGCCAACTGCTGCCCGCCACCGACCGCGAGCTGATCGCCAAGGAGGCCGAGCTGTTGGTCGAAAGCGGCGTGCCGAAGAGCCTGGCCGAGACCGTGGCCAGCCTGCACCACCGCTACGCCGCCTGCGACGTGGTCCGTCTGGCCGGCCTCGCCGGACTCGACGTCGAGCAGGCCGGGCGCATCTACTTCAAGGTGGGCGCGCGCTTCGGCTTCGACTGGCTGCGCCGGGCCAGCGGCCACCTGACCGCCGACACGGCCTGGGACAAGCTGGCGATCACCGCCATCGTCGACGACCTCGACGCCTACCAGTTCCGCGCCGCCGAGTCGGTGCTGGAGACCGCCAAGGCCGACGGCGGGCTCAAGCAGCTCGGCAAGGCCGACGGCGCCGCGGCGATCGACCGCTGGGTCGCCGGCCGCACGCCGCAGGTCGCGCGCAGCGAGCAGCTCCTCGGCGAGCTGCGCGCCACCGGCACGCCGGACCTGGCCATGCTCGCGGTCGCCAACCGCCAGCTCAAGTCGCTGGTGGAGGGGTAGCGGCGCCCGCGCCGGCCCGGGCTGGCCGGTTTGGGGCTGGCCGGTTTGGGGCCGGCGGCGTCACGCGCCCGCGGCGTCAGCGCGCAAAGATCCGGGCCGGGTCCTGAAACGCCTTGAATTCCAGGGCGTTGCCGCTGGGGTCCAGGAAGAACATGGTGGCCTGCTCGCCCGCCTCGCCTTTGAAGCGGACGTGCGGCTCGATGATGAAGTCGGTGCCGGCCGCCGTCAGGCGCTCGGCCAGGCTCTGCCACGCCTGCCACTCGAGGATGGCGCCGAAGTGGCGCACCGGCACCTGGTCGCCGTCCACCTCGTTGGTCCGGGCCTGCGCCACCTCGTCGGGGCGCAGGTGCGCCGAGATCTGGTGACCGAAGAAGTCGAAGTCGATCCAGCGCTCCGCCTCGCGGCCGACGCGGCAGCCGAGCAGCTCGACGTAGAAACGGCGGGTCGCCGGCAGATCGGCGACCGGAAAGGCGAGATGGAAGGGCGGGGTCGCCGTGGCGGCCTCGGACATGAAAACGGCTCCTGACGGATTCCGGGGATGGCGAAGGCAAGACCCGCGGCACGGCCGCGGGCCCGGCCGGCAAGATAGGCGCGGCCTCGCCGCACGGCCAGAGTGTCGCACCCAGAAGCGCACGGCCGGAGCCGCACCGCCGGGCATGCGGCCCCGCGCCCCGGATCCCTGCGATCGGAAGGCCGTTTCGGCGCTGCGGTTCAGACGTCCAGCAGGCGCTTGCCGGTCTCGGGCTCGAAGAGATGCAGCGCGTCGTCGGCGGCGCGCAGCGGCAGCCGGTCGCCCTCGGCCACACGCACGACGCCGGGCAGCCGCACGGTGACGATCTCGTCGACCTCGGCCGGGATCGCCGCCGCCGCGGCCCCGCCGCCGTTTACCAGCCGGCCATGGGCCAGCAGGTCGGCGCCCAGGGTCTCGACGACGCGCACCTGCAGGTGCACCTCGGCCTCCTCCTCCGAGACCAGGTGCAGATGCTCGGGCCGCACGCCGACGGTCACGGCGCGCCCGGCCAGCGGCGCCAGCGCCAGGTTGCCCGAGCGCAGCTCGGGGCCCTGGTCGAGGGTCAGGCCCCGCCCCTCCTGGCCGACCTGGCCGGCCAGGAAGTTCATCGCCGGCGAGCCGATGAAGCCGGCGACGAAGCGGCTGGCCGGGCGCTCGTAGATCGCCATTGGCGTGTCGATCTGCTCGGCCACGCCGGCGTTCATCACGATCAGGCGGTCGGCCAGGGTCATGGCCTCGACCTGGTCGTGGGTGACGTAGAGCGAGGTGGTGCCCAGCTCGCGCTGGAGCTGCTTGATCTCCAGGCGCATCTGCACGCGCAGCTTGGCGTCGAGGTTGGACAGCGGCTCGTCGAACAGGAAGGTGCCGGGGTCGCGCACGATGGCGCGGCCCATGGCGACGCGCTGGCGCTGGCCGCCGGAGAGCTGGCGCGGCTTGCGCGCGAGCAGCGGCGAGAGCTCCAGCATGCGCGCGGCGCGCTGCACCCGCTCGTCGATCTCGGCCTTGCTCAGCTTGGCGATCTTCAGGCCGTAGGCCATGTTGTCGTAGACGCTCATGTGCGGATAGAGCGCATAGTTCTGGAACACCATGGCGATGTTCCGGTCCTTCGGCTCCAGCTCGTTGACCACGCGCCCGCCGATCGCGATCTCGCCCTCGGAGATCGCCTCCAGGCCGGCGACCATGCGCAGCAGGGTGGACTTGCCGCAGCCCGAGGGGCCGACGATGACGATGAACTCGCCGTCCGCCACCTCCATGTCCAGGCCGTGGATGACCTGGGTCTCGCCGTAGCTCTTCTTGACCGCGGTGAAGCCGATGTCGGCCATGGTGTCGGAAACCTCTTAGCTTGCGTGCAGCGGGGAACAGGGGGATCGGGGGTTACTTCTCGGTCTCGACCAGGCCTTTGACGAAAAGGCGCTGCATGCCGATCACCACGAAGATCGGCGGCAGCATGGCCAGGATCGAGGTCGCCATGATCAGGTGCCACTGCGGCTCGGAGTCCGGCACCGCGACCATGCGCTGGATACCCATGACGACGGTGTAGAAGGACTCGTCGGTGGTCACCAGCAGCGGCCAGAGGTACTGGTTCCAGCCGTAGATGAAGAGGATGACGAAGAGCGCGGCGATGTTGGTCCGGCTGAGCGGCAGCAGCACGTCGCGGAAGAAGCGCATGGGCCCGGCGCCGTCGATCCGCGCCGCCTCGACCAGCTCGTCGGGCACCGTCAGGAAGAACTGGCGGAACAGGAAGGTGGCGGTCGCCGAGGCGATCAGCGGGATCGACAGCCCGGCGTAGGAGTCCAGCATGCCCAGGTTCGCCACCACCTCGTAGGTCGGCAGGATGCGCACCTCGACCGGCAGCATCAGGGTGACGAAGATGGTCCAGAAGCAGAGCATGCGCCCGGGAAAGCGGAAGTAGACCACGGCATAGGCGCTGAGCAGCGAGATCGCGATCTTGCCGATGGCGATTGCCAACGCCATCACCGTGGAGTTGAGCATCATCAGGGCCACCGGCACGCCGCCCGCCGCCGCCAGGCCGGAGGTGATCGCCGTGCGGTAGTTCTCCCAGAACTGGTCGCCGGGCCACAGCGGCAGAACGCCGGCGTTGAAGGCCTCCGGCGGGTAGGTGGAGGCGACGAAGGCCAGCCACAGCGGGAAGGCCACGACCAGAATGCCGAGCACCAGCACGGCGTGGCTGAGGAAGGTGACGTGGGGGCGGTTCTCGACCATCGCGGCTGGGCTCCCTAGTAGTGCACGCGCCGTTCGATGTAGCGGAACTGCGCCACGGTCAGGGCGATGACGATGGCCATCAGCACCACCGACTGCGCCGCCGAGCTGCCTAGGTTCAACCCGACGAAGCCGTCGCTGTAGACCTTGTAGACCAGGATGGTGGTGGCCTGGCCCGGCCCGCCGCTGGTGGTGGCGTGCACCACGCCGAAGGTCTCGAAGAAGGCGTAGACCACGTTGACCACCAGCAGGAAGAAGCTGGTCGGGCTGAGCAGCGGGAAGATGATGGTCCAGAAGCGCCGGCCCGGCCCGGCGCCGTCGATCGCCGCCGCCTCGACCAGCGAGCGCGGGATCGCCTGCAGCCCGGCCAGGAAGAACAGGAAGTTGTAGGAGATCTGCTTCCAGGCGCTGGCCAGGATCACCAGCAGCAGCGCGTCGCCGCCGTCGACGTAATGGTTCCAGTCGTAGCCCAGACCCTGCAGCACCTTGGCCATCAGCCCGATGGTCGGGTTGAACATCAGCCACCAGAGCACGCCGGCCACCGCCGGAGCCACGGCATAGGGCCAGATCAGCAGGGTCTTGTAGGTCGTGGCGCCGCGGATCACGCGGTCGGCCATGGCGGCGAACAGCAGCGCCAGGCCCATGGAGATCGCGGCGACCGCCAGGCTGAACACCACCGTGACCTGGAAGCTGTTGAGGTAGCTGGGGTCGGAGAAGAGGCGCGCGAAGTTCTCCAGCCCGACGAAGCTGGTGCGCAGGCCGAAGGGGTCCTGGCGCAGCACCGACTGGTAGAGGGCCTGGCTCGCCGGCCAGATGAAGAAGATCAGCGTGACCGCCAACTGCGGCAGCAGCAGCAGGTAGGGCAGCCAGGCGTGGCGGAAGACGACGCGCTTTTCCATGCGGGCGGACGGATCCGAAGGGAAGACGGGACCGCGCGCGGCGCAGGCCGCGCGCGGCGCTCAGTCTAGACCGGATCGAGCCCCCTCGATATCACGCGATATCATCGGCAGCAGGACCAAAGGGGCACGGGGCCGGCCTGGACGGGAAGGCCGGGCGCGCCCCACGGCCGGCCGAACCGTCGCACGGTTCGACGCGGCCGCAGGGCACGGCCCGCCTCGGGTGCGGCAGCCTTAGCTGTTGTCCGCCTCGAACTGGCGCAGCAGGTCGTTGCCCCGCTCGACCGCGGCGTCGAGGCCCTCCTGGGCGCTCACGTCGCCGGCCCAGATGCGCTCCAGCTCCTCGTTGATGACGTCGCGGATCTGCACGAAGTTGCCCAGCCGCAGGCCCTTGGAGTTGGCCGTCGGCTCGTTCAGCGTCATCTGCTTGATCGAGGTGTCGGTGCCCGGGTTCTCGGCGTAGAAGCCCTGCTCCTGGGTCAGCTCATAGGCCGGGTAGGTGATCGGCAGGTAGCCGGTGTCCTGGTGCCAGCCGGCCTGCACCTCGGCCGAGGAGAGGTAGTTGAAGAACTTGGCCACGCCCTCGTAGTCGGCCTCGTCCTTGCCCTGCAGCACCCAGAGGGTGGCGCCGCCGATGATGCTGTTCTGCGGCGCGCCCTCGGCCTCCGGCCAGTAGGGCAGCTTGGCGACGCCGAAGTCGAACTCCACGTTGTTCTTTACACCGGCGTAGGAGGCGGAGGAGTTCATGTACATGGCGCATTCGCCGGTATAGAACAGCGGCGCGCTGTCGGAGCGGCGGCCGCCGTACTTGAACACCCCGTCCTCGGTCCAGGCCTGCAGCGCGCCGATGTGGGCGACGTGCAGGTCGCTGTTGAACACCAGCTCGGTGTCCAGCCCCTCGAAGCCGTTCGACTGGGTGGCGAAGGGCACGTCGTGCCAGGCGCTGAAGTTCTCGAGCTGCACCCAGGACTGCCAGCCGGTGGTGAAGCCGCAGGCCGAGGCGCCCGAGTCGATCAGGGTGCGCGCCGCCTCTTCCAGCTCCGGCCAGGTCTGCGGCGGGCTCTCCGGGTCGAGCCCGGCGGCGGCGAAGGCCTCCTTGTTGTAGTACATCACCGGGGTCGAGCTGTTGAACGGCATCGACAGCATCTGCCCCTCGGGGGTGGTGTAGTAGCCGACCACCGAATCCAGATAGACGCTGGGATCCCAGTCGACGCCGGACTCCTCCATCAGCTTGTAGACCGGATAGATGGCGCCCTCGGCGGCCATCATGGTCGCGGTGCCCACCTCGAAGACCTGCACGATGTGCGGCTGCTCGCCGGCGCGGAAGGCGGCGATCGCCGAGGTCATGGTCTCGGTGTAGTTGCCCTTGTAGACCGGGGTGACGACGAACTCGTCCTGGCTGGCGTTGAAGCCGTCGGTGATCTCGTTCAACCGCTCGCCCAGGGCGCCGCCCATGGCGTGCCACCACTGGATCTCGGTCTGCGCCTGCGCCGTGCCGGCGCCGGCCAGCAGCGCCACGGTGGCGGCGGCCGTCAGCAGCTTGGTCTGGTGCGACATCTGGAGGAACCTCCCATTTGCTCTCACTGTGCAGGATGCACGAAGGTGCCGTGCGGCTGCGGTTCTTGCCGCGCGGTTGCGCGGGCTTCTAGCCAGCCATCGCGTCTTGCGAATTTCAAGACTATTACAGTTGCGTGACACCGCATGCGTCGTGCCGGCGACACCTTTTCGACCTGAAACGAAGGCGAATCGCCCGGCCGCCGCGACAAGCCCGGCCGAACGCCGCCGCGCAAGAAGCGGATAGCCGCGCCGACGCCGCCCGCGCAGTCTGGCTGCGAACGCGTTAGATTGGAGACACGCCCCATGGAGCAACGGATGCGGGAGCCGGACAGCGTGAGCGAGCGGGAGCCGGCAGGCCAGAGCCGCGGCGAGATTCGCCCGGCGAACCCGGCCGCCGCGCGGCGCCGGCTGTCGCCCGGCCAGCTCGCCGCGGTCGAGCGGGTCTGCGCGCTGATCGAGCGGGAGATCGAGACCGACGCGCCGCGCCAGACCCTGGCCGACCTGGCCGCCGCGGTGAACCTCAGCCCCTGGCACCTGCAGCGCCTGTTCAAGAAGGCGCTGGGGGTCAGCCCACGCGACTACGCCGCGGCGCGGCGCGCCGAGCGCTTCCGCGCCGAGCTGCGCGAGACCGGGCGCGTGGCCGAGGCCACCTACGGCGCCGGCTACGGCTCGTCCAGCCGGGTCTACGAGGCGGCCGACCGCACCCTGGGGATGACGCCGGCGACCTACGCCAAGGGCGGCGCCGGGGCGCGCATCGTCTACTCCCTGGCCGACTCGCCGCTCGGCCGGCTGCTGGTCGCGGCGACCGAGCGCGGGCTCTGCTTCCTGGCGCTCGACGATGCCGACGACGCGCTGGAGGCGGCGCTGCACGCCGAGTTCCCGGCAGCCGAATCGATCGAGCGCGACGATCGGGCGATCCAGGATTCGCTGGAGGTGCTGATGGCCTACCTCGCCGGCGAGACGCCGCACCTGGACCTGCCGCTCGACGTCCGCGCCACCGCCTTCCAGCGGCGGGTGTGGAGCGAGTTAATCGCGATTCCCTACGGCGAGACGCGGACCTACCGGGAGATCGCCGACCTGCTCGGCCGGCCCAACGCCTGGCGCGCGGTCGGGCGCGCCTGCGCCACCAACCCGGTCAGCCTGGTGATCCCCTGCCACCGCGCGCTGCGCGAGGACGGCGGGCTGGGCGGCTACCGCTGGGGCCTGCCGCGCAAGGCCGCGCTGCTGTCGCGCGAGGCCGAGGGCGAGGAGCTGTAGGGAACCTTTCCTGTCGGCGCGGGTTCACCCAGGACGACACACCGCAGCGAACCGACCGGAAAGGAGAGCTTGATGCGACCCCTGCTGATCGGCGGCCTGGTGGCCGTGGCCATCCTCGCCGCCTTCTTCGTCGGCATGTCCCTGACCGAGGAGCAGGACGGCCCGGCCGAGCAGGTCGGCGAAAGCCTGGACCAGGCGGCCGAGGAGCTGGAGGAAGGCGTCGAGAACGCCCAGTAACCGGGCGTCGCAGCCAACACCTCATGGCCAGCACGCCGCCAGCCGGGACGCGCCGGCCCCGAGTTCACGCAGAGCCCCGAGACCGCGCAAAGCTCCGAGACCGCGCAGAGCCCCGGGCCAAGGCCCCGAAGGGCTGCGGGCCGGGGCCGGTGGCGGGACCGGGGCCGGGGCCGGCGGCAGGGCCGTGGCGGGCTCAGCCGAGGTGCGGCAGCAGGCCCAGCACGCCGACCAGGATCAGGTAGGCGGCGACCACGTAGTTGAGGATGCGCGGGAAGATCAGCACGGCGATGCCGGCGAGCAGCGCGATCAGCGGCTGGAGGATCTGCATCGAGATGTACATGCGGTGTCGGTTCCTTTCGCTTTGCGGCCCGGAGCGCCCCTCCGCCCGCGCCAACGCCGCGAGACGGCGAATGCTCCGCGCAGCCGGGACGCCCGGTCGGTGAGGACCCGGTCATGACCCGGCGGGGACCGTCAGCGCAAGTCGAAACGCCGGCCGGGGCCGGGCCCGCCGCCCGGGCCCCTGCCCTGTCGCAGATCGACTGGCAGCGGGTCGAGGTCGACCTCGACGCCTGGGGCGCGGCGCGGCTGCCCGGCCTGCTCGATCCGGCCGCCTGCGCCGAGCTGGCGGCGCTCTACGAGCGCGCGGAGCTGTTCCGCAGCCGCGTCGTCATGGCCCGCCACGGCTTCGGCGCCGGCGAGTACCGCTACTTCGCCTACCCCCTGCCGCCGCTGGTCGCGGCACTGCGCGCCGCCGCCTATCCGCCGCTGGCCGCCATCGCCAACCGCTGGCGTGCGCGCCTGGGCGCGCCGGCCGGAACCGCGCCGTTTCCGGAGCGGCTGGAGGACTTCCTGGCCGCCTGCCACGCCGCCGGCCAAACCCGTCCGACGCCGCTGCTGCTGAAGTACGGCGCCGGCGACTACAACCGGCTGCACCAGGATCTCTACGGCCCGCTGCACTTCCCCTTGCAGATCACGCTGCTGCTCAGCCGCCCCGGCCCGGCGGGCGGCGCAGACGACACCGCGAGCGACTTCGCCGGCGGTGCCTTCGTGCTGACCGAGCAGCGCCCGCGCAGCCAATCGCGCGCCGAGGTGGTCCCGCTGGACCAGGGCGACGCCGTGGTGTTTCCGGTGCGCGAGCGCCCGGCCGAGGGCCGGCGCGGACCCTACCGCCTGACCCTGCGCCACGGCGTCAGCCGCATCACCCGCGGCCGGCGCCTCGCCCTGGGCCTGATTTTCCACGACGCGGCCTAGAGTGATTTGCGACCGTTTGGACGCGCGTCAGCGCGTCCGCCGGTCGCGAAAAATCACTCTAACCCTTTGGTGGAGAGCAGATTGTGATCGGCGGCTTTGGCCCGACCGCCTGGACCCGTTTCCGCAGGTCCGCGGATCCCAAGAAACCGGATCTCCATCATAGGGGGCGCGTGATTTGCGCGCGCCGGGGGCCGCTGGACCGAGGAGTCCGCTCGTGCAGCCGGCGGCGGGTTCAGCCCGTCGCCTCACGGCGTTCGGCGACGGTGCGGGGCAGCAGCAGCCAGTAGCGGCCGCGCTCGGCCATGCCGCCGGCCTGGTCCAGCGCGGCCTCGCCGGTGCCCCAGAAGAAGTCGCCGCGCACCGCGCCGACGATGGCGGCGCCGCTGTCCTGGGCCACCATCAGGCGGCGCAGCGGCGTGTCGTCGGCGCCGGGCCGCGTGGTGGCCAGCCAGAGCGGTGCGCCGAGCGGCAGCAGGGCGGTGTCGACCGCCAGCGAGCGCCCGGCGGTGAGCGGCACGCCCTGGGCGCCGATCGGCCCCTCGCCCTCGATCAGCCGGAAGAAGATGTAGCGCGGGTTCTCGCGCATGATCTCGGTGGCCTGTACCGGGTTGGCCTTCAGCCAGGCACGGATCCCCTGCATCGAGGCCTGACCCGGCTCGACCAGGCCGCGCTCGCGCATCACCCGGCCGACGCCGACGAAGGGCTGGCCGTTGGAGGCGGCGAAACCGATGCGCAGGCGCTCGCCGTCGGGCAGGGTGGCGCGGCCGGAGCCCTGGATCTGCAGGATGTGGAGGTCGACCGGGTCCTTGGCCCAGAGCAGCGGCTCGGCCGCGCCGTCCAGCGCCCCGGTCTCGATCTCGGCGCGCGCGTGGTAGGGGACCAGCCGGCCCGAGTCCACCCGGCCGACCAAGCGCTCGGCCGGCAGGTCGGCGCGGAAGTCGCGCAGGCGCACGGTTACCAGGTCGTCGGGCGGGCCGTAGATCGGATGGGCATAGGTCTCGCTGGGGGTGCGGCTGACCTCCAGCTCGGCCTCGTAGTAGCCGGTGAACAGCCCCTCGGCCGGGGTCTCGTCGCCCGGATCGACGACGGCGAAGGGACGGAACCAGTCCTCGAAGTAGCCGCGCGCGTAGTCAGCGTCGACCAGCGCCAGGGCCTCGCAGGGGCCGCGCCAGTCCGCGACCGTGCCGGCCAGGCCGGGGCCGCCCGCGGTCGCCGACGGGCCGACCGGCGCGGCGTCGGGCCTGGCCAGCAGCACCTCGCAGGAGCGGCGCAGGGCCGGCAGCGCGGCGGCGTGGGTGTCGTCGGCCCAGCCCGGCAGGTCGGCGAAGGCGACGGCCTCGAGCTGCAGCGGCGGCGCTTCGGACAGAGCCTCGGCCGGCGGCGCCTTCTCGGCGGCCTCGCCGGGCGCCTCCGCCGGCGCCTCGCCCCGCTCCTCCTCGGCCGGCTCCTCGCCGCAGCCGGACAGGGTCAGGGCGAGCGCCAGCGCCAGGCCGGCGAACAGCGCAGCGCGCAGGCGGGCGAGCGGCATGGGTGCAGGCATCCTCGGCGCGCCCGGCCGCGTGGCCGGGCCTCAGTTGGGCGCGGCGGTGGCCACCAGGCTCCAGTTGGGATCGCGGCTGCTGGTGTTGCGCGCGAAGGTCCAGATGTCGGTGATGGTCTCGACCTCGCTGGGGTCGCCGTCGACCACCCGCCCCTCCTCGTCGTAGGTCACGTTGACCTGCTCGGAGACGAACTTGACGGTGACGAAGGCGGTCTTGCCGCGCAGGTCGGCGTCGACGATGTCGGCCGACTTGATGCCCACCAGGGTGGTCTCCAGCCGCTCGCCGGCCTCGCGGCGCTGCTCGATGGCGCCGGCAAAGTCGCTGTAGACGTCGTCCGACAGCAGCGGCCGCAGGGTCTTGGCGTCGCCCTGGGCGAAGGCGCCGACGATCATCTCGAAGGCGGCGCGCGCACCCTGGACGAACTGGTCGGGGTCGAACTCGCGGTCGGCCAGCTTGATCCGGGTGAGCCCGGCGGCGCCCGGCCGGTCGCCGTAGTCCGGCGCGGCCTCCTCGCGGCCCGCGTCGCCGCGGCTGTCGGGCAGGTGGACCACCTTGTCCTCCTCGCCGGAGGGCTCGCCCCCCTGCTCGCCGCGGCCGCGCGCCTGCTCCTGCCGGCGGCGCATCTGCTCTTGATGGAAGGGGTCGTATTCGCGACCGCCCTGATGCCCCGTGCGCTTGCCCAGGACGCTGCGCAGGCGCAGCACCAGGAAGGCGGCAATGGCGCCGAGGATGATGATGTCGAGAAGACCAGTGCCCATAAGGCTTGTCCGTGCGTCTCTTGGCTCGTCTTCGGGGCGGTCGGATCGGCCGGTGTCTGCGTCGTATCGGGCGGCGTGAGTGCGGACCGCCGCGGGCCGATGCCTAAGGATCGGAGCGGCATCCGCGTCGCACGGCGAAACGGAGGCCTTGCCCGGCACCGGCCTCGCCCCCACTACATAGGAGAGCCTCGAAGAAAGGGCAAGAATGGGTCTTCTGCTGCTGGCGGCCTTCATCGCCGTCCCGCTCATCGAAATCGCCGTCTTCATTCAGGTCGGCGGCCTGATCGGCCTCTGGCCGACCCTCGCGATCGTGATCGTCACCGCCGTGGCCGGCACCTGGCTGCTGCGGCTGCAAGGCATCGCCACGCTCAACCGCGCGCGCCAGCAGATGGACCGCGGCGTGATGCCGGCGCGCGAGCTGTTCGACGGACTCTGCCTGGTCTTCGCCGGCGCGCTGCTGCTCACGCCCGGCTTCGTCACCGACGCCGTGGGCCTGGCGCTTTTCGTGCCGCCGCTGCGCGACGCCCTGCGGCGCGCCGCCACGCGCTACGTCGAGACCCACGCCACCACGCGGGTCTACACCGGCCCCGGCGGGGGTCCGGGCGCGGGGCAGGATGAGGGGCGCGACTGGCGCGAGGCCGCGCCGCCGCCGCAGCCCGGCCGCGGTTGGGGACCGCGCGGCCGCGACGGCGCGACGACCATCGAGGGCGACTACCGCGACCTGACCGAGCGGCCCGAGGCGGAGGCGCAGGACGGGCCGGAGGAGCGGCGCAACGACCGCCCCGGGCCGCGGTCCGAGGGGACCGACGACGAGGCGGCCGAACCGCCGCGCGACGACCGCAAGCCCTGAGCGAGGCGGCCGGACCGCCGCGCGACGACCGCAAGCCCTGAGCGAGGCGGCCGCGCCAGGCGTGCGGCAGCTTGTCCGGCCGGCGCCGTCGTGCTAGCCCCGCGCCAGAGACGACACCCCGGAGCGCGGGGCGCCGCCGCGGCCGGCCCCGGCCATCCTCAGAAAAAAGCGCGGGACGAAGAGCGAGATCATGAGCGACAGCCAGAGCGGCCAGCAGCCGACCCAGCCCACCGGCAGCTTTCAGGACAACCTGCTGACGGTGCACACCCAGTACGTGCGCGATCTCTCCTTCGAGAATCCCAACGCGCCGCAGATCTACGCCCAGATGAAGTCGAGCCCGAAGGTCGACCTGCGCATTGAGATGCCGATGCGCGCGATCCAGGAGCGGCTCTACGAGCTCGGGCTCAAGCTCACCCTGACGGCGAAGCTGGAGGAGCAGACCTGCTTCCTGATCGAGCTGGACTACGCCGGCCTGATGACCGTGGGCAACCACGTGCCGGAAGGCGAGATCGAGGCGGTGCTGGCGATCGACGGCGCCCGCCTGCTGTTCCCCTTCGCCCGGCGCGTGATCTCCGACGTGGTGCGCGACGGCGGCTTCCCGCCGGTGATGATCGGCGGCCTGGACTTCGCCAAGCTCTACCAGCAGCGCCGCGCCCAGCAGGCCCAGGGCGGCGTCGGCGGCATCGCCGTGCAGGGCGACGGCCAGACGGCGGGTGAGCCGGCGGCTGGACCGGCGGGCGGCCCTGCCGGCGGGCCCGGCAGCGGCACGGCCTGAGCGCGCGGCCTGGGCGCGCGGCCGGCCTCTGGACCCGGCGCCGCGTCCCGGTCACTCTGCCCCGAAGGCACGCAGCCAACAGGCGAGACGGGGGGGGCGATGACCGCGAAACCCGCAGACAACCTCGCGCCACAGTCGCAGGCGACCGGCGCGGGGCCCGGGGCGACCGGCCGGGCGGCGGACCCGGACTGGCATTGGAGCGCGGCGGCGGCGGCGGCCGCGCCGCTGCAACCGGGTCGCAGCTCGGCCCTGGTCTACGCGCACGGCAGCATGTCGCTGCGCTGGTACGCGCCGCGCGGCGAGGACCGCCAGACGCCGCACGAGCAGGACGAACTCTACCTGGTCGCCCAGGGGCACGCGACCTTTCGGCGCGGTGACGACTCGGTGGCGGTGCGGCCGGGCGACGCGCTGTTCGTGCCGGCCGGCCTGGAGCACCGCTTCGTCGATTTCAGCGACGACTTCGCGACCTGGGTGGTCTTCTACGGCCCGAACGGCGGCGAGATGGGCGTCGGCGAGGAGCTGGACAGCCTGCTCGACGACGCCGACCCGCCCGGCTGAGCCGACCGCGGGCGGGTCAGGAGGGGTTCTCGAACTGCTCCACATCGACCTCGCCGGCCGGATCGGTCTCGACCCGCTCGGCCACCAGCTCGAAGGTCTTGGCGTTCTGGTCCATCTCGGACTTGAGCTGGGGGTTCTGTTCGCCGACGTTGCGGAAGAACTCGGCGGCCCCGCGCATCAGGTGCGCAGCGAGCTGTGCGTGAGTGGCCATACGGCGCCTCCCGTTTGCGATCAAGACAGGACTGTCGGAAGAAGCCCAGAGGCTAGCATGGGCAAGCCGCCGGCGTCACCCCTCTCGCGGCTGCCGGGCGCGGGCGGAAGGGCCAGGGCCAGGGGGCAGGAGCCGGCGCACAGGCCGGCGCGCAGCGGCGCCCGGCTACTGCAGGCCGAGCGGCAGCGGGCTGACGCCGAAGATGTGGAGATGGCCGCCGAGGAAGACGGCGTAGAGGAGCAGCCCCAGCAGCGGCCGCCACCAGCCGAGCCCGGCCCAGTCCATCTCCGTGCGGCGCGACAGCAGGGCGGCGAAGGGAATCGCGCTGCTGCGCAGCTTGATCGGGCCCCAGGCCGCGCCCAGGGTCGCCTCGCGCCGGGCGTCGATGTGCTGCATGCCGCCGAGCGCCAGGACCAGGAAGCCGCCCAGGAAGATGACGCTCGCCGCATCGCCGTTGACCAGCAGGTGACTGGCGGCCCAGATCGCCACGCCCCAGAGCGCCGGATGCCGCGTCACCCGCAGGATGCCGGGCAGCGGCACGCTGGGCGTGTCGAGCAGCGCCTCGCCGCCCACCGCGGTGGGGCTGCGCGTCGTCACGCCGCAAACCACCAGGACGAAGGCGACCGGCATGGCCAGCAGCGCGACCCAGCGCAGGACCGGCAGCTCGGGCCAGATCTCGATCCGCGGTGCATCGCCGTAGGCCAGCAGCATCCACAGGAAGCTGCCCGCCGCGACCAGGGTGTAGAGTCCGCGAAAGCCGCCCGCGCCGAGCCGCTCGCCGATCCAGGCGCGCACCGGCAGGCTCGACAGGAAGAAGTGTCCCCCGACGAACACCACGGTGGCGGCCAGCAGTGCGTTGATCCCCTCCAGCATGGCGCGCAGTCTACCGGCTGGCCGGGAATCGCGTCCAGCGGCGCCACGCGCGCGGCCGTCCGGCGGCGCGCGGACAGCCGGGACGCGCGGCCGCATGACAGGCGCGCCGGCGGCGTGATACCACCCGCCCCACCGCTTCGGACCGCCCGCGTGCGCCCGGCGCGCGGAGCGAGCCTCGGGGCCCTGTGCGAAGAGATGCGAACACCGTGAGCGAACGCGACGAGAAACTCGATCCCGTGGCCGAGACCCTGCTGGCGCTGGTCGCCGCACGCGGCCCGGGCAAGTCGATCTGCCCGACCGAGGCGGCCCAGGCCTTCGCCGAGCCGCGCCGCAAGAAGAGCGACCCCAAGGACGTCTGGCGCCGCTACCTGCCGGCGGTCCGCCAGCAGGCGCTGCACCTGGCCCGCCAGGGCCGCATCGACATCCTGCGCCGCGGCCAGCGCCAGGACCCCGACAGGCCGATCAAGGGCGTGATCCGCCTGACCCTGCCCGGCTGGGCGCCGCAGGCGCCGGCCAAGCCGGAGGCGGCGGACGAAGAGACGGCGGACGAAGAGGCGGCGGACGAAGAGACGGCGAAGACCGAGATGGGGGAGGACGGCTTCTGAGCCCCCTGCTGGGACCGCTGTTGACCCAGGGCGCAGCCGGCCGCCTCGATTTCCTGGGCCGGGCGGTGACCGGCCCCGAGCTGCTGGCCGGCGCCGGGCCGCTCGGCGGCGGGTTGGCCGCCGCCCTGCCCGCCGGCGCGCGCGTGCTGCTGTTCCTGCCCAACACGCCGAGCTGGGTGGGCGGCCTGCTCGCCGTGCTCGGCGCCGGGCTGCAGCCGCAGCTCGTCGACCCGCGCCGCCCCCTGGACGAGCTGGCCGCGCAGCTCGCGGCGGAGCCGCCGGCGCTGATCGTCACCCTCGACATCGCGGCGGTGCTGGACAAGCTGCTGCGCCTGCTGCCCGGCCTGCCCGAGGTCGAGGTGCGGGTCGCGCGCTTCGCCCCGCAGTTGCCCTTCCCGCGCAACCTGCTGTTCCCGCTGCTGCGCGGCGGCGGCCTGGCCAACCTGCCCGACGCGCCGCGCTTCGCCCGCCTGGAGCGCCTGCAGGGCCCGGCGCCCGACCCGGCCGCCGCTTGGAGCGGGCCGCTGCTGCTGCCCGGGGGCCCCGTGGCGCAGGCGCCGCTGGCCGCCGAGGCGGGCCTGCTGACGACGCAGGCCGCGCCGGGCGAGCGCTGGCTGCTGGCGGCGCCGCTGGCCAGCCGCAACGGCCTGAGCGCGCTCTTCGCCGCCCTGGCCGGCGAGGTCACGCTGCTGCTCAGCCCGCGGCTCGACGCCCGCAGCCTGGACAAGCTGGAACGCCAGAGCGCGGCCACCCGTCGGATCGAGGCCGAGGCCGCCTGAGCGCGCCGTAGGACGCAGGTCAGTAGCGCAGCTCGAAGCGGCAGGCGGCGGCGCCGGCGGCCTGGCAGGCCGTCTCCACCGCGTAGGCGTCGCGGGCGACCAGCACCCGGAACAGCCGCTCGAAGGTCGCCGCGTAGTAGTCGCAGACCGGCGCCGCGCTGCGGATCTCGCGGCACAGCGGACAGTCGGCGATCTCCAGGCGGGTCGGGCGGCCGTTGCGATAGCGGAACGAGCCGCTGCCGGCGAAGGTCCAGGCATGGCGCCCCACCGCGCGCATCAGCAGGCCGGCACTGGCCCGCGCCGGCAGTAGCTTGAGCAGCGCCTGCGCCGGCCGCGGGATGCGGTTGGCGAGCAGGTAGTCGGCGGTGCGCCGCCCGGCCTCGCGCGTCACCGCGCGGGTTTGCTGCGGCCCCAGCGCCGTGCGCAGGCAGACGTGCAGCCGGATCACCTCCGCCTCCGGCACCATCGCCTCCGGCAGCACCGCGAGGCGATGGGTCAGCCCGGCGGCCTCGAACAGCGCGGCCGCGTGGCGGGCGCCGTAGACCTCGCGCAGGGCCGCGGCCGTCTGGATCAGGGCATTGGGCCCGATCCGTGCCACCGCCGCCGCGGAGCAGTGGGCACCGGCGGCCTCCCCCTCGCCCGCCAGCTCGGCCAGCAGGCCGCCGCGCACCGCGGTCCGGGCCGCCGGACGCGGCCCGGCCGGCGGCAGCGTGCGGGCCTCGGGGTCCGGGCGGGGGTGCGCGCTCATTCCGCCGCTCCCGCCGGGCTTTCGGTGTCGCGGCGGGCGCCAGCCTCGCCGGACGCGCCGTTGCGGGCGCTGGTGCGCGCGGCCTCGTAGAAGATCATCTCGGCCTCGCTGAGCTGGCGGTCGCCGCCACCGCAGGCCATGACGGTCTCGGCTCCGGTCTCTCCCTCTCCCTGGGCCTGGGCCCGCTCGCGCCGCTTGCGCGCGCGGGTCGCCTCGGCGTCGGCGCGCTTGCGGGCCTGGTCGTGGACCGCGCGCCAGGCGTGGGAGCCGGCCAGCGGCTTGAGGTCGCCGTCGCGGGTGCGGCTCTCGTCGAACTGGAAGTCCACCGACGTCTTCGACTGCGGCCCCCAGTAGCCGACCCGGCCGAGGTCGTAGAAGCTGCGCTGCACGCCCGACTTCAGGAAAGCCTTGAGGCAGTTCAGCATGTAGCGGCGCTTGGTGCGGTCCTTCAGCCAGGGGTACTCCAGGAACGACTTGCGCATGTAAAAGCGCCGGTAGTTGTTCATCACCCGGTCGAGCAGCTCGCTGCGGTCCATCGCCTCGGGTTTGATGATCGGGGTGACGAAGTTGTACTTCTCGTAGTCGAAGATCTCGACCTTCTCGCCCAGCTCCTGGAACAGGTCGGAGAAGGGCCAGGGCGTGTACATCGCCCAATTGGCCATGTCCGGCTTCCAGTCCAGCGCCATGCGGTAGGTCTCTTCCAGGGTCTCGGCCGTCTCGTTCTCCAGGCCGACGATGAACTGGGCCTCGGCGACGATGCCGTTGGCGCGCAGGAGCTGGATCGCCTTCTTGTTCTGGGCGACGGTGGTCTCCTTGTTGAAGCGGTCGAGCTTGAGCTGGGCCGCCGCCTCGGTGCCGAGCGAGACGTGGATCAGCCCGGCCTTGCGGTAGAGCGGCAGCAGCGCCGCGTCGCGCAGGATATCGGTGACGCGGGTGTTGATGCCCCACTGCACCGGCAGGTCGCGGGCGATCATCTCCTCGCAGAAGGCGACGAACTTCTTGCGGTGGATGGTCGGCTCCTCGTCGGCCAGGATGAAGAAGCCGACCTGGTGGTCGCGCACCAGCGCCTCGATCTCGTCCACCACCTTCTTCGGCTCGCGCACCCGGTAGTCGCGCCAGAACTTCCACTGGCTGCAGAAGCTGCAGGTGAAGGGGCAGCCGCGCGCCATGTTGGGGATCGCCACCCGCGTGCCGGTGGGGATGTAGGTGTACTTCTCCCACTCCAGCACGCTCCAGTCGGGGCTGACCGCCTCCAGGTCCTTCAGGGTCGGCTCGGCCGGAGTGGCGACGATCCTGCCGTCCTCGGCGAAGGCCAGGCCACGGATGCGCCGGCGCTCGGCCGGCCAGTCGCCGACCGCGACGGCGTGGGCCAGGTTCTGGATCACCGCCTCGCCCTCGCCGCGCACGATCACGTCGATCCAGGGCGCCTCGCTGAGCACCTGCTGGTACATGAAGGTGGCGTGGATGCCGCCCAGCACGGTGACGCAGTCGGGGTGCTGCTGCTTGGCGATCTGCAGCGCGCGCTCAGCCTTGTAGATCGACGGCGTGATCGCGGTGGCGCCGACCAGGTCCGGCTTTTCCTCGGCCAGGAGCGCGGCGAGAGCCTCGTCGCTCAGGTCGTTGGTCATGGCGTCGATGAAGCGGAGGTCGTCGAAACCGGCCGCGCGCAGGGCGCCGGAGAGATAGGCGGCCCAGGCCGGCGGCCAGTTGCCGGCGATCTCCGCCCCGCCGGAGTGATAGTTGGGATGGATCAGGACGATGCGCATGAAACCGGACCTCCCCGTTCGGCGGGCCGGCGCGCCGGCCCGCGCGGTTCTGTCCAGACTGCTTAACAGAACGTTCGTCAATGAAAATTGACATGCATCAGAACGGGCGCCCTGCCGGGGTTGTGCGGTGCCGGCCCGGCCCTCACACCAGCTCGACGAGCCGGGCGGCGAAGCGCTCCGCGCTGCGCCGTTTCGGGCCGCCGATCGGCCAGACCAGGCTGCGCACGAGCGGCAGCCCGAGGCGCGGCGGCGCCAGGGCGCGCAGCGTGCCGGCCGCCAACGCCGAGTCGAGCAGCAGATGGCTGGTCAGGACGGCGCCCTGTCCGGCGATCGCCGCCTGGACGGCCATGATCGAGAGGCTGAAGCGTGCGCCCTCGGCGACATCCGGGCGCGCCACGCCGCGATGGCGGAACCAGTCGGCCCAGGTCGGGTAGACATCGTCGCCCAGCATGCGATCGATATGCAGCAGCGGCAGGCTGTCCAGCTCCGGCCCGCCCGCCTGGCCCGCCCCGGCCGCGCCGCCGGCGCGCTCGAGAAGGCTCGGGCTCGCGGCCGGCAGCACGCGCTCGTGCAGCAGGGTCCGGCTCGCCACCCGCGCGCCGCCGGGCTGCCGGTAGGTGATCGCCAGGTCGACACCCTGCCGGGCGAGATCGGCGGTCTCGACCGGCGCGACGAGGCGCACCTCCAGGGGCGCGATGCTGTCGCGCGCGGCCTTCAGCCGCGGCGCCAGCCAGAGCGCGGCGAAAGAGGGATCGGCGGCGATCGTCAGGGCGGCCGCCTCCGGCGGCGGCGCCAGCAGGTCGCAGGCGCGCTCCAGGGTGTCGAAGCCCTGCAGCAGAAGCGGCAGCGCGCGCCGCGCGGTTTCGCCGAGCTTCAGCTCGCCGCCGTCGCGCCACAGCAGCGGCCTGCCGATCCGCGCCTCCAGTTGCCGGATCTGGTGGCCGACCGCCCCCGGAGTGACACCCAGATCCTGCGCCGCCTGGGTCAGGCTGCGGTGCTTGGCCGCGGCGGCGAGCGCGCGAAGGGCGGTCAGCGAGAGCAAGAGAGTCGGCTCTGGTTTTGAATTCTATTCGCAGAATCCGCTCGATAACTCGTTTGCACAAGGGAATTTTGAACGGCAGTCTTTTGACTATTCCTATCAACGCGGAGGACATGGGCGATGCTGGGGGTCGCAGGCGAGACGGGCGGCGAGACGGGCGGCGAGACGCGCGGCGAGACGCGCGGCGAGGAGCTGGTCGGCGCGCAGACGGACGCGGCGGGGCACCTGCGCCTGACCTGGGGCGACGGCGTGGCGGCCCGCTTCCACGCGCGCTGGCTGCGCAACGCCTGCCGCTGCGCGGCCTGCGGCGATACCCGCACCGGGCTGCGCTGGATGAGCTTCGCCGAGCTGCCGCGCGCGCCGGGCCTCGCTCGCAGCGACCTGGTCGCACGCGGCGCCCGGCTCGCGGTGGTTTGGGACGACGGCCACGAGTCCGCCTTCGACGCCGGCTGGTTGCGGCGCTGGGCCTATGACCTGCCGGAGACCGCCGCGGCGCGGCGGGCGCTGCCCCGCCTGTGGCGGGCGAACCTGACCGAAGAGTTGGCGAGCTTTCCCCATGCCGCGCTGCGCGAGGGCGGCGAGGCGGCGCTGTTCGCGCTGCTGCAGGCGCTCTGCGACGACGGCCTCGTGCGCCTGCGCGGCGCCCCGCTTCGGCCGGAGGCGACGGCGGAGATCGCGGCCCGCCTCGGCCCCCTGCGCGAGACCAGCTACGGCCGGGTCCAGGACCTGGTCTCCAAGCCGGACCCCAAGGTGGCCGGGCAGACGGCGCGGGCCCAGGTGCCCCATACCGACGAGCCCTTCCGCTACAGCCCGCCGGGAGTCCTGCTGTTCCACTGCCTCGCCGACGCCGGCGGCGGCGCCGGCGCCTCGCTGATGGTCGACGGGTTCCGCATCGCCGAGGACCTGCGGGCCGAGGCGCCGGACGCCTTCGAGCTTCTGGCCAGCCACCAGATCGCCTTCGAGCGCCACCATCCCGGCGAGGTGGCCCTGCAGGCCGAGGCCCGCGTCTTCAGCCGCGACGCGACGGGGCGGGTCTGCGGCGTGCGCTTCAACGACCGCTGCATCGGCCCGCAGACCTGGCCGTTCCCCGTCATGCCGGAGCTGCTGGACGCCCTCGCCGACCTCAGCCGCCGGGTTCAGGACCCGGCCAACCAGGCCCGGATCGCGCTCGAGCCCGGCGACGTGCTGATCTTCGACAACCAGCGGGTCCTGCATGGCCGCACGGCCTTCGAGCGGTCGGCGGGCGCGCGCCACCTGCGCTCGTGCCACCTGGACCGCGACGGCGTCCACAGCCGCTACCGGACCCTGGCGGCACGCTTCGCGCCGGCCGAGGCCGACACGGTGCTGCCGCAGGGCTGCACGGTCTAACGCGAGACCGCCGCCCCTTGCGGGCTGGCGCGCGACCTACTCCGCGGCGGACTTGCGCAGCAGGCCGACCTGGGCCCAGACACTGGTCAGCGCGGTCATCAGCTGGTCGATGTCGGCCTCGCTGTGCAGCGGGCCGGGGGTGATGCGCAGCCGCTCGGTGCCGCGCGGCACGGTCGGGTAGTTGATCGGCTGCACGTAGATGCCCCAGTCGTCCAGCAGCACGTCGCTGACCTGTTTGCACAGCACCGGGTCGCCGACCATGACGGGCACGATGTGGCTGGGGTTGTCCAGGTGCGGGATGCCGGCGGCGTCCAGGCGGGCGCGCAGCTTGGCGACCCGGTCGCGCTGGGTCGCGCGCTCGGCGTCGCTGACCTTGAGATGGCGGATCGAGGCGACGGCGCCGGCGGCGATCGCCGGCGGCAGCGCGGTGGTGAAGATGAAGCCGCTGGCATAGGAGCGCACGAAGTCGCAGACCGCCGCCGAGCCGGTGATGAAGCCGCCGACCACGCCGAAGGCCTTGCCCAGCGTGCCCTCGATCACCGTCAGCCGGTCGGTCAGGCCGCGCGCCTCGGCGATGCCGCCGCCGCGCGGGCCGTAGAGGCCGACCGCGTGCACCTCGTCCAGGTAGGTCATGGCGCCGTGCTTGTCGGCGACGTCGCAGATCTCCGCGATCGGGGCGATGTCGCCGTCCATCGAGTAGACCGACTCGAAGGCGATCAGCTTGGCCCGGCCCGGCGCCACCTGGGCCAGCTTGCGGTCCAGGTCCTCGGGGTCGTTGTGGGCGAAGATCTGCTTTTCCGCCCGCGAATGGCGGATGCCCTCGATCATCGAGGCGTGGTTCATCGAGTCCGAGAAGACCACGCAGTCGGGCAGCTTGCCGGCCAGGGTGGACAGCGCCGCCCAGTTGGAGACGTAGCCCGAGGTGAAGAGCAGCGCCGCCTCCTTGTGGTGCAGGTCGGCCAGCTCGCGCTCCAGCAGCACGTGGTAGTGGTTGGTGCCGGAGATGTTGCGGGTGCCGCCGGCCCCGGCGCCGCAGCGGTCGAGCGCCTCGTGCATGGCGGCGATCACCGCCGGGTGCTGGCCCATGCCCAGGTAGTCGTTCGAGCACCAGACCGTCACCTCGGAGGTGGCCTCGCCGCTGTAGCGCGTGGCGCGCGGGAAGGCGCCGGCCCGGCGCTCCAGATCGGCGAAGACCCGATAGCGGCCCTCCTCGCGCAGGCTCGCGAGTTGCCCTTCGAAGAAGCTTTCGTAGTCCATCGGGTCGTCTCCCGCTCAACCGATGCCGATACCGATACCCCATGACGGCCGCGGCTTTCCAGCCTTAGCCGCAGTCTTGCCTCAGCCGACAGCCGAGATTCCACGACGCAGGGCCGTTCCCGGCGCATGGCTCTGTGCGCCGTCCGGTCCGATCCGCTGTCCCGGCCCCGTCCCTGGCCCCGTCCCTGGCCCCGGCCGCAGCCCCGGCCGCACTCCCGGCCCGGCGCCCGCGCCGCCGCAGGGCGACGCGCCCGGCCGCGCCGGCCGCGCGCCCTCCTGCGGAGAAGTGAGACCCGGCGCCGCCTCGCGCAGCGCCCAGCGCCAAAGTGCCGCATCGCGCAGCGGCAGGACCAGGAACCAGTGCTCGATCACCGCCAGCAGCAGCAGCGTGCCGGCCAGCACCAGGCCGACCGTCTCGCCGGGCGGCGTCGCCGGGTCAAGCGCGCGCCAGGCCATCCCCGCGACCAGGGCCGTGCCACCGGTCACCGCCAGCGCGAACAGCGGGCTGACCGGGCCCTTGCGGAAGTAGCTGGTCAGGTAGTCCAGGTGCGGCTGCAGGAACTCCTCGGTCATGTTGGGCACGCCGAGGTAGACGTTGAGCTTGGCGCTGAGCCGCATCACCCAGAGCAACAGGAAGGTCCAGACGCCGACCTGGTTGGGGCTGTCCCACAGCGCCCAGACCAGCAGCCCGGCGGTCAGCGCCAGCGCCAGCTCGTGGTAGATCACCGTGGCCGTGGCCGCGCGCAGCCGCGCCAGACCGCGCGCGCCCGGCGGGCAGGGCCGCGTGTTGGGGCCGGTGAGATAGCCGAACAGGAAGCTCATCTCGTGCCAGGCCCAGACGCCGACAGCGCCGGAAAAGCCCAGGTAGGCGCCCAGCAGCCCGGTCTCGCCGCCGCTGGCCAGCAGGCCCCAGAGCGCCAGCGGCAGCAGCAGCAGGCTGGCCGCGGCCATGGACCAGGGGTGGCTGCGCCGCGGCAGGCCGACCAGCCAGAGGATCGCCCCGGTCGACCACCACCAGAGGAACAGCGCGAAGAGGGCCGGGGCGGCGAACTCGGTCATGGCGCGGGCGCCCCCTCCCTCACCAGGCCGGCGCCAGCCGGCTTTCGGCCGGCGGCGTGTTCGGCTTGGTCGGCAGCAGGTAGAGCTGCGCCACGGTGGCCGCCGCCACCCCGGCCAGGCCGAGGCGGGCCAGCGCGCCGCCCAGGCCGCCGCGCCGCTTGGCGCGGTCGATCCGCTGGGCGGTGCGGAACAGGCGGTCCATCAGGGCCTTGAAGCGCGGATTGTCGAGGTCGAGGGTCAGCGGGAAGACCTGCTTGGAGATCTCGCTGGTGATGCGGAAGACCTGCATGTCGTAGTCGTCGATGTCCAGGTCCAGCGCGGCGTGGAAGGCCGGGCGCGAGTGGTCGCGCACGTACATGGTGGCGAAGACCGCCAGCAGGAAGAAGCGGATCCACAGCTTGTTGAGGCCGCGCAGGGTGTGGGGATTGGCCCGCATCAGCAGGGCGAAGGCCTCGCCGTGGCGGAACTCGTCGTTGCACCACTGCTCGAACCACTTGAAGATCGGGTGGAAGCGCTTGTCCGGATGGCGCTGCAGGTGGCGGAAGATGGTGATGTAGCGGGCGTAGCCGATCTTCTCCGAGAGGTAGACGGCGTAGAAGATGAACTTGGGCTGGAAGTAGGTGTAGGTCTTGGTCTTGGTCAGGAAGCCCAGGTCGACGCCGATGCCGAAGTCCTTCAGCGCGTCGTTGATGAAGCCGGCGTGGCGCGCCTCGTCGCGGCTCATGTACTTGAACAGGTCGATGATGTCCTGGTTGGTGCCGCGCTTGCGCATCTCGGCGTAGAGCACACAGCCGGAGAACTCCGCCGTTAGGGAGGAGATCAGGAAGTCCATGAACTCCCGGCGCAGCTCCTCGGGCAGGGCGCGGATCTCCGCCGCCCAGTCGGGGTCGCGCTTGAAGTGGCGCTTGTTGCCGTCGGCCGCCAGCTCGGCGATCAGCGCGTCCCACTCGGCGCGCACCGGGCTCACGTCGACGGCGTCCAGCGCGTCGAAGTCGGTGGTGTAGAAACGCGGCGAGAGCAGCGTGTCCTCCTGCGCCGCCAGCGTCGCGGCGTTGGGCGCGCGCGCGGCCTCGGGCGCGATGCCGTTCTTGGCCAGCTCGGCCGTGACGTACTCGTTGTCGGCGGGGGCGATGCGGCGCGCGGCGCGGCTGCTCATAGCTTCCTCCTGTCGCTGAAGCTGATGTCCAGCAGCTCCATGAACTCCAGATGGCCGACCAGGCGGGTCCAGGCCCGCCGCAGCCAGCCGGCGCGGGTCACGGTGGCGCGCCGCGCCAGGGTGAAGGTCTCGCCGTCGGCGGCCCGGATCGCCGGGCCGTGCACCCGCACCGCGTCGCCCGGGCGCAGGTCGCGCTCGGCCGCCAACTCGACATGGGCGTGCAGGCTCTCGAAGGTGTTGGCCACCTCGACGGTGCAGGGCACCTCGACGCGGCGGCGGAACAGGCCGGTGGTCATCGTGCGCCCTCCCCCGTTGCGGCCGCCGGCGCCTGCGCGGCGAGCTGCGCCGGCGTCAGCGGCGGCAGCTTGGCCGCCGCGGCCTCGAGGATCCGCGCGAAGGTGGCGATCTGGGTCGGCCCGAAGGCGTTGACCTCGACCTCGCGGCCGGTCGCCACGTCGCGCAGGGTCAGCCGCCCGTCCGACCAGCTAGTCAGGCGGAAGGGCGCGGCGCGGCCGATGGCTTCCAGCTTGCGGTCGCGCGCCAGGCCGCGCAGCACGCCGCGGGCGAAGCCGTTGGTGCCCGGCTCCAGCGCGATCACCGGCGCGCCGCTGACGGCGTCGGCGATCGCCACCGCCCCGGCCGCCGTGTCGGCGAAGGTCAGGTCGTAGGCCGCGCGCGGCGTCGCCGTCGGGTTGCTCACCGTGCCGAAGCCGGTCATCCGCCCGGCCAGGGCGACCAGGATCGAAAAGCTGATCAGCGCGGCCGCGGCCCAGAGCATCGCCTTGGGAAAGGGCTTGTGGTGGTGGATGTGCGGGGCTTGGCCCGAAGGGGTCCCCGAATGGGCCCCCGAATGGATCTGGGCTGTCATGGCCGCAGGCTCCTTTCCTGCTGTCCTCTGCGCGTCGCGCGCGCCGTGACCGGCGTCACTCGGCCGCGGCGATCCGCAGGGGGACCGCCTCGGCCGCAGCCTCAGCCCCGGCCTCGGCCGGCTGCCGGCGCGGGTCGTTGATTCGGCTCACCTCGGGCTGCGCCGCGGCTTCGGCCCGGGCCGCGGCCTGCCGCTCGTGCAGGGCGGCGGCCAGCGCCTCGGCCAGGATGCGGCCCGGCTGGCGCACCTCGGCCAGGCCGCGCAGCATCGGCTGCACCCGCGTGAAGCGCCAGGGCCGCACGTGCGGCCAGAGGTGCAGGTAGGCCAGGCGGTCGCGGCCGAGCAGGCTGAGCACGATGTCGCCCGAGCCGTCGCGCTCGGCGCGCAGGTCGGCCGAGCCGATCCGCGCGAAGGGCAGGTTGACGGTCATCGGCAGGGCGATGCCGTAGCGGATCGCGACGCGCCGGCTGGTGATGGTGTAGATCGTCGTCCGCGCGGTCAGCCAGGCGAGCAGGCCCAGCAGGCCGAGCGCCAGCGCGGCGATCGGCAGCAGCGCCAGCCCCTCCAGCGCCGCCGCCGCCGGCGGCGCCCCCTCGGCCGCCGCCGAGACGCTCCACCAGACGGCGAAGACCGCGAAGTAGCCGGCCACCCAGCGGGTCTTGAAGGTGCGCCGGGCCAGCGCCTGCCAGCGCGGCCGGCCCTGCCAGAGCAGGCGTTCGCCGGCGGGCAGCTTGCCGGGCAGGCCCGGGATTTCCTCGATCTCGATCTCGCACATGGTCTCGCTCCTCCGGTGCCGGCCGGCACCCCTGCGGTCTCCGGCGGGTTACCCCGCCGTCCTTATCCCCGTGCCTAGAGGGCGGGGCCCATGCGCGACGGCTTGGCGTAGAGGTAGCCGCCCGCGTAGTAGGCCACGACCTTTTCCTCCTCCAGCAGGGTGACCTCGTCGGCGCTCTTGGTGCGCGGCACCCCGGTAAACTGGTCGCTGCGGATGGAGGTCACGGAGACCTGCGCCGGGTGGCCGGTCAGCTTGGCCATGGGCATCGGCAGCAGCAGCTTGCCGACGGCCGGCTCGCCGCCGTCGGCCAGCTCCACCTCCAGGTAGCGGATCATCTGCTCGCCGTGGTCGACCCAGAGGTCGCTGACCGTGCCGGCCACCTTGCCGTCGCAGCCCTTGACCGGCAGGCCGCGCGGGTCGAGGTCGCCCTTGGCGACGGCGAAGTCCGGCAGGCTGCGCAGCGGCGCGATCTTGGCGTGGCCGTCGGCGGTGCGCTCGACCACGTCGCGCCGCTCGGCCCAGGAGGCCGGGCCGACGCCGTCGACCATAGGGTCGCCGGTCGGCTCGAAGGGCGAGCCCGACCAGCCCTGGGTCGGCGTCAGCTTGATCTCGCGCCGGTCGCGGCGCATGGAGTCGGTCTGCTCGCCGCTGGCCAGGCGGAAGACCTTCCGGCTCGGCATCAGGATGGAGTCCTCGTCGTAGGGCTTGCCGGTCACCTCGGACTCCAGCGGGTAGCCCTCGCGCCGGTCCTCCCGGCGCAGATAGAAGATCAACCCGGCGAAGAACAGCCAGAAGGTGTAAAGCACGACCTGGGCCACATCGATATGGCCGGTGATGTTGGCGGACATGGACCCTGACCTCCTTGATCAAGCGACGGGGCGCTCACCCCGGGAATTCGGCCAGGCCGAACCTGGTCGTGGTGGGTGTCGAAAGGCGCTGGACCCCGCCGCCGGCGCGCACCAGCGGCCCGATCGCCGCCAGCGCCGCGAAGAGCAGCAGGATTTCCAGGTGGTAGACCAGCGAGTAGCCGACCGCCGGGTCGCTCAGCGCCGGGCCGAGCAGGCCGGAGACGGCCAGGTGCGAGACGCCGTCGCGCAAGGCGCCGCCCAGCGCGATGCCGCCGCCGGCGGCGGTGGCCTGCACCGCGCCCCAGGCGCCCAGCGCCAGGCCGGTGCCCGCGCCCGCCTGGGCCTCGCGGCCGGCGCCCTCGTCGGCGATCGCCATGGCGGCGGTCAGGGTGCCGACCGCCAGCAGGCCGCCGCCGAAGCCGATCAGGCCGGTGCCGAGGCGGAACAGCGCGGCCGAGTCGAGCGGCGCGGCGAAGATCACGGCGGAGAAGGCGAAGACGCCGACCAGGCTGCCCCAGGCGGCCAGGCGGAAGGGGTCGGCGCCGCGGGTCAGCCGCCGCGCCGCCAGGGCGAAGCCGAGCAGGGAGCCGCCGGCCAGAATGGCGGTGAGCTGGGTGGTCGCCCCGACCCCCAGGCCCAGGATCTCGCCGCCGTAGGGCTCGAGCAGGATGTCCTGCATGGAAAAGCCGGCGGTGCCGAGGAAGACGGCGATCAGCAGCCGCTTGGTGCGGCCGCCGTCGCGGATGCCGTCCCAGGCCTCGCGGAAGCTGGGCCGCGGCCGCTCGGCGCGGGTGCGCGCGGGATTGCGCGCCTCCTGCTTCCACAGGGCGATGCCGTTGAGCAGCACCGTGATCGCCGCCGCCGCCTGGACGATCTGGATCAGCTTGATCTGGCTGAACTCGGCCAGCAGCAGGCCGAACAGCAGGGCGCTGACCACCATGCCCAGCAGCAGCATGACGTAGAGCAGCGCCACCACCCGCGGCCGGCTCTCCGGCGGCGCCAGGTCGGTGGCCAGGGCCAGGCCGGCGGTCTGGGTGGTGTGCAGGCCGGCGCCGACCAGCAGGAAGGCCAGCGCCGCGCCGAGCTGGCCCAGGATCTCCGGGCCGTGCACCACCTCGGCCGAGAGCACCAGCAGCGCGAAGGGCATGATCGCCAGGCCGCCGAACTGCAGCAGCGTGCCCATCCAGATGTAGGGCACGCGCCGCCAGCCGAGGGCCGAGCGGTGGGTGTCGGAGCGGAAGCCGATCAGCGCGCGCAGCGGCGCGAAGACCAGCGGCAGGGCGACCATCACGGCGACCAGCCCGGCCGAGACCCCCAGCTCGACGATCATCACCCGGTTGAGCGTGCCGGTCAGCAGCACCACGGCCATGCCGACCGAGACCTGGAACAGCGACAGGCGCAGCAGGCGGCCGAGCGGCAGCTCCCGGCTCGCCGCGTCGGCGAAGGGCAGGAACTGCGGGCCGAGGCGGGTCCAGGTCCGGGCGAGCTGGGCGTTGAGGCGCTTCATCGCCGCGCGGCCTCCCGCCCGAGCGGGCCGTGGCGCAGCAGCTCCTGGGCCTGGGACATGTAGAAGCCGCTGTCGACGCGCAGGCTGCGCGCGCCCTGCCAGTCGGCCAGCTCGGGCGCCGCGGCGATGCGCGCGCGCAGGGCGGCGGCGGCGACCGGCTCGATCGCCGGCGCCCGGTCGCCGCGCGGGAACAGCTTGCCGACCGCGTGCATGGCGGCGAGCAGCGGCGTGCGCGGCGCGAAGGTGAACAGCAGCGAGCCCTCGGTGCGCGCGGCCAGCCGCGCCAGGGCCTGCACCGTGTCGGCCGGCCGGTAGTGGATCAGCGAGTCCATCGCGACCACGTGGTCGAAGCGCCCCAGCGCCGGGTCGAGCATGTCGCCGACCCGGAAGTCGAGCCGCGCCGGGTCGACGTCGGCCGGCAGCCGCTCGGCGGCCAGGCCGATCAGCGTCGGCGAGACGTCGATCGCCACCACCTGGGCGCCGCGCCGCGCCGCCTCGACCGCCAGCAGTCCGGTGCCGCAGCCGGCGTCCAGCAGCCGCCGGCCGCCGAGGTCGTCCGGCAGCCAGGACAGGAGCGTCTCGCGCATGCGCGCCCGGCCGGCGCGCACCGTCGCCCGGATGCGGCTGACCGGCGCGTCGGAGGTCAGCCGCGCCCAGGCCTCGACCGCGGTGCGGTCGAAGTAGGCCTCGAGCTGGCTGCGGCGCCGGGCGAAGGTGGCGGTGGGCATCTCAGGGCGGTCCCGGTCAGTTGAAACCCAGCAGGTCGAAGATGTCGCGGTCCTTCATCGGAGTGGCGAGCTGCGGCTCGCGCCCGGTCCAGAGCGCCTCCGCCAGGCGCAGGTACTCGGCCTGCACGGCGGCCACCGCCGGGGTCTCCTCGACCTCGAAGAGGGTGCACTTGCTCAGGCGCGAGCGGCGGATCTCGTCGAGGTCGCGGAAGTGCGCCAGCACGTCCAAGCCGACCTCGGCGTTGAACTTGTCGATCTGGTCGGTGGCGGCCGAGCGGTTGGCGATCACCCCGCCCAGGCGGACGTCGTAGTTGCGCGACTTGGCCAGGATCGCGGCGACGATGCGGTTCATCGCGTAGATCGAGTCGAAGTCGTTGGCGGTAACCACCAGGGCCCGCTCGGCGTGCTGCAGCGGCGCGGCGAAGCCGCCGCAGACCACGTCGCCCAGCACGTCGAAGATCACCACGTCGGTGTCTTCCAGCAGGTGGTGCTCCTTGAGCAGCTTGACCGTCTGGCCGACCACGTAGCCGCCGCAGCCGGTGCCGGCCGGCGGGCCGCCGGCCTCAACGCACATCACGCCGTTGTAGCCCTCGTAGACGAAGTCCTCGACGCGCAGCTCCTCGGAGTGGAAGTCGACCGACTCCAGCACGTCGATCACCGTCGGCATGAGCTGCTTGGTCAGGGTGAAGGTGCTGTCGTGCTTGGGGTCGCAGCCGATCTGCAGCACCCGCTTGCCCAGCTTGGAGAAGGCCACCGAGAGGTTCGAGGAGGTGGTCGACTTGCCGATCCCGCCCTTGCCGTAGACCGCGAAGACCTTGGCCTTCCCGATCTGCAGGTTGGGGTCCATCTGGACCTGCACGCTGCCCTCGCCGTCGGCGCGCTTGGGAAGAGTGGCGGTCATGTTGCCCATGAAGGGGCCTCCTTGGGTTCTCGGTTATGCGGCGACGCCGTCGGCCAGCCGCCGTTCGGCCGGCCCGGACACGCCCTCGGTGATCCCCTCCAGCCGATCCTCCAGCTCCTCGCCGGCCTGGCGCAGGGCCTCCAGGGTCGACTCGTCGGGGCTCCAGTACTGACGGTCGTGGGCTTCCAGCAGGCGATCGGCGACCTTCGCCAGCGCCTTGGGATTGAGCTCCGCCAGGCGGCGGCGCATCTCGGGGTCGAGCAGGAAGGTCTCGCTGACCTGGCTGTAGACCCAGGGCTGCACCTGGCCGGTGGTGGCCGACCAGCCCATGGTGTTGGTCACCGTCGCCTCGATCTGGCGCACGCCCTCGTAGCCGTGCTTGAGCATCCCCTCGTACCAGCGCGGATTGAGGATGCGGGTGCGGGTCTCCAGCGCGACCTGCTCGCCCAGGGTGCGCACCTTGCCGTCGCCGCAGGTCTGGTCGCCGATGTAGACCGGCACGCCCTTGCCCTGGGCCCGCTGCACCGCGCGGCCGATGCCGCCGAGGGTGTCGAAGTAGTGGTCGACCGTGGTCACCCCGACCTCGACCGATTCCAGGTTCTGGTAGGCCAGCGAGACGTCGCCCAGCATCGACTGCAGGAGCGCCCCCTGCTTGCTCGGCCGGCCGCTGCGGCCGTAGGCGAAGCACTTGCGGCGGCTGTAGGTCTCGGCCAGCTCGTCCTCGGCTTCCCAGGCGCCGCTCTCGATGAGCTGGTTGACGTTCGAGCCGTAGGCGCCGTCGGCGTTGGAAAAGACGCGCAGCGCCGCGGTTTCCAGATCGCAGCCGTGCTCGGCCTGGTAGGCCAGGGCGTGGGCGCGCACGAAGTTCTGCTCGGCCGGCTCCTGCGCGGCGCTGGCGGCCAGCCAGGCGGCCTCGGCCAGCAGCCGGGTCTGCAGCGGCAGCAGGTCGCGGAAGATGCCCGAGAGAGTCACCACCACGTCGATGCGCGGCCGGCCCAGCTCGGCCAGGGGGATCAGCTCGGCGCCGCACAACCGGCCGTAACCGTCGAAGCGCGGCCGCGCGCCGAGCAGCGCCAGGGCCTGGCCGATCGGCCCGCCCTCGCTCTTCAGGTTGTCGGTGCCCCAGAGCACGAAGGCGACCGAGCGCGGCAGCGGATTGCCCTCGGCGCGGTGGCGCGCGAGCAGCCGCTCGGCCTGGCGGTGGCCGTCGGCCAGGGCGAAGGCGCTGGGGATGCGGAAGGGGTCGAAGCCGTGCAGGTTGCGCCCAGTCGGCAGGATCTGTGGCGTGCGCAGCAGGTCGCCACCGGGCACCGGGCGGATGTAGCCGCCGGCCAGCGCGTGCAGCAGGCCGTCGAGCTCGTGGTCGCCCTGCATCCGCGCGTCGGCCGCGGCCAGGTCGCGCAACACCGCCAGGTGGGCCGGCGAGTCCGCCTGCCCGTCGTGCGCCGCCGCCTGCGCCGGCGTGGCGCCGGCGACCAGCGCCGCGACCGCCGCCGCGGAGGGCGCGGTGGCCGGCTCCAGCGCCGCCATGGCGTGCAGCAGCTCGGCCCGCTCGGCGGCCTCGGGCGCGCGGCCGACCACGTGCAGGCCTTGGGGGATCAGCGCCTGCTCGATCTCGCGCAGCGCGCCGGCCAGCGCCGCGATGCGCGCCGCCGCCTCGTCCGCCGGCGCCCCGTCCTCCACGACCGCCTCGTCGCCCTCCGCCGACACCGCGCCGCTCCGCCACTGCGGCTCGGCCTCGGCCAGCTCGACGGCGGCCGCCTGGGCCTGGATCACGCTTGCGAGCTGGGCCCGCTCGGCCGGCGTGGCGTCCGGCGGCAGCGCCCGCCAGGTGTCCAGCGAGGCGCGCAGGTCGCCGAGCCCGCGGTAGAGCCCGGCGTGGGTCACCGGCGGCGTCATGTAGGTGATGGTGGTGGCGCCGGAGCGGCGCTTGGCGATGGTCCCCTCGGAGGGGTTGTTGGCGGCGTAGAGGTAGAAGTTGGGCAGCGCGCCGATCAGCCGGTCGGGCCAGCAGGCGCCCGACAGGCCGGTCTGCTTGCCGGGCATGAACTCCAGCGCGCCGTGGGTGCCGAAGTGCAGCACCGCGTGGGCGCCGAAGTCCTCGCGCAGCCAGCGGTAGAAGGCGCTGAAGGCGTGGGTCGGCGCGAAGCCCTGCTCGAACAGCAGGCGCATGGGATCGCCCTCGTAGCCGAAGCCCGGCTGCACCCCGACGAAGACCTGGCCGAACTGCGCGCCGAGCACGAAGAGGCTGCGCCCGTCGGTCTGCTGGCGGCCCGGCGCCGGGCCCCAGGCGGCCTCGATCTCGGCCAGCCAGGGCTCGCGCCGCACATGGTCGTCGACCGCGATGCGCGCGGCCACGTTGGCGTCGGCACCGAGGCTCTGGGCGTTGCCCTCCAGCAGGGCGGTGCGCAACGCCTCGGGGCTGTCCGGCACCTCGACGGCGTAGCCCGCGCGGCGCAGCGCCCGCAGGGTGGCGTGCAGCGAGGCGAAGACGTCCAGGTAGGCGGCCGTGCCGGTGGCGCCGCTGTTCGGCGGGAAGTTGAAGACGACCACCGCCAGGCGGCGCTCGGCCGCCGGGGTGCGGCGCAGCGCGACCAGCTTGGCGACCCGCTCGGCCAGGGCCTCGGCCCGGTCGCGGCAGACCTGCATGTCCTGGGCGCCGGCGGCCTCGAACACGCAGTGGCGGTGGCAGCCGGCGCAGGGCTCGCCGGAGCCGGAGGAGCGGCCGCCGAAGACCGTGGCGCCGACCGCACCGTCCAGCTCGGGAATGGCGACCTGGATGGTCGACTCCACCGGCATCAGCCCGCGGCTCGAGGCGCCCCACTGCTCCAGGCTCTGGAACTCCACCGCCTGGGCGGCGATGTAGGGTAGGTCCAGCTCGGCCAGCATCTCCTCGGCGGCCTCGGCGTCGTTGTAGGCCGGGCCGCCGACCAGCGAGAAGCCGGTCAGCGAGACCACGGCGTCGACCGTCGGCCGGCCGTCGCGGGTGAAGAAGGCCTGGATCGCCGGGCGCTGGTCGAGCCCGACGGCGAAGGCCGGCACCACCTCCAGGCCGCGCGCCTCCAGCGCGGCGATCACCCCGTCGTAGTGGCCGGTGTCGCCGGCCAGCACGTAGGAGCGCATCAGCAGCAGCCCGACCCGGCCGCGGCGCGCCGCCGGCTTGAGCCGGGGCAGCCGGCCCGCCTGCTCGGCGATGCCGCCGTCCAGACGCGGATGGTAGAGCCCCAGATCGGGGTAGTCGGCCGGCGGCTTGGCCGGCAGCCGGCCGCGCAGGTGGGCGCGCGGGCCGTCGGCGTAGCGGTCGACCAGGAAGCGCAGGAGCTGGGCGATGTTCTGCTCGGAGCCGGCCAGCCAGTACTGCAGCGTCAGGAAGTAGGCGCGCAGGTCCTGGGCGGTGCCGGGCACGAAGCGCAGGAGCTTGGGCAGGCGACGCAGCATCGCCACCTGGCGGGCGCCGGCGCCCATGCCGGCGCTCTTGCCGCCCCGCTTGCCGTCCTGGCCGCCGCTCTTGCCGCGCAGCCGCTTGAGCAGGGCCAGCAGGCCGCCCTGGCCGCTGCCGTCCATGGACAGCTTGCCCAGGCGGGTCAGCTTGACGATCTCGCCGGCGGAGATGCAGCCGATCATCGCGTCGCAGTGGTCGCGCCGCGCCTGCAGGTCGGGCAGCACCGCCTGGATGTGCTCCTCGACGAACAGCATGCAGGCGATGACGATGTCGCCGCGGGCGATGTCCGCCTTGCAGCGCGCCAGGCTGGCCGGGTCGTTGGCCCAGTCGGTGGCCGCGTGGAAGGCGAAGTCGAGACCCGGCAGGTCGCGCGCCAGGCCCTTGGCGGCGCGCTGGGCGGCGCTGGCCAGGTGGCGGTCCAGGGTGACCAGGACCACGCGGACGGGCGTCGCCCTATCGGCCGAAGTGCGCTTTGGCATCGTAGAGCGTCTCGACGGTGATGGCGGCGATGCTGTGGTCGGCGGCGAAGCGCTCGGTGTTGCGCCGGGCCTTGCCGCGCACGAAGAAGGGGATCTTGCCGAGCTCGCGCTCGGCCTCGGCGGTCCAGACCGGCCCCGGCTCGGCGTCCGCGGCCGCCTGTCCGTCGGGCGGCGTCTGTCCCCCCGGGACCGCGGCTGGCGGGGCGGCGGCTGGCGGGGCGGCGGCTGGCGGGGGGGTGGCCGACGGGGCGGCCAGGCGGATCTCGCCGGCCGGCGCGTCGCCCTCGGCCGCACGGCGGGCGCCCGGGCCGAGGTGTGAGCCGCCGGCGGCGTCGTGGAACTCGAAGTCCTCGCGGAACATGCCGAGCAGATGCTCTTCCAGGCCCATCATCAGCGGATGGACCCAGGTGTCGAAGATCACGTTGGCGCCTTCCCAGCCCATCTGCGGGGCGTAGCGCGCCGGGAAGTCCTGCACGTGGACCGGCGCCGAGATCACCGCGCAGCCGATGCCCAGGCGCTTGGCGATGTGCCGCTCCATCTGGGTGCCCAGCACCAGCTCGGGCTGCAGCGCCGCGATCGCCTCCTCGACCTCCAGGTAGTCGTCGGTGATCAACGCGGTGAGGCCGTAGCGCTCGGCGGCCGCGCGGAGCTCGCGGGCCATCTCGCGGCTGTAGCTGCCCAGGCCGACCAGCTCGAAGCCCAGCTCCTCCCGGGCGATGCGCGCGGCGGCCAGGGCGTGGCAGCCGTCGCCGAAGACGAAGACCCGCTTGCCGGTCAGGTAGGTCGAGTCGATCGAGCGCGACCACCAGGGCAGGCGCGAGGGCGCGCCGGCCAGGGCCGGGGCGACGTCGACCCCGGCCAGCTCGGCCACCTCGGCCAGGAAGTCGCGGGTGGCGCCGATGCCGATCGGCACCACCGTGGTGTGCGGCTGCTTGAAGGTGCGCTTCAGCCAGCCGGCGGCGGTCTGCGCGATCTCCGGGTACATGACCACGTTGAAGTCGGCCTCGCCCAGGCGGGCCAGCGCGGCCGGGCTGGCGCCCAGCGGGGCGACCACCCGCACCTCGACCCCGACCGACTCCAGCAGGCGGGTGATCTCGGTGACGTCGTCGCGGTGGCGAAAGCCCAGGGCCGTCGGGCCCAGCAGGTTGCAGCTCGGCCGCCGGTCCTGCTGCGCTCCCTCCGGGCGCCCCGGCGGCGCGCTGCCCGGCGCCGGGGCGTGGGGGCCGGCCAGGGCGCGCACGAGCTGGTAGAAGGTCTCGGCCGCGCCCCAGTTCTCCTTCTTGGAGTAGGAGGGCAGCTCCAACGGCACCACCGGCAGCGGCAGGTCCAGCGCCTTGGCCAGGCCGCCGGGGTCGTCCTGAATCAGCTCGGCGGTGCAGGAGGCGCCGACCAGCAGGGCCTGCGGGCGAAAGCGCGCCACCGCCTCGACCGCCGCCGCCTTGAACAGCTCGGCCGTGTCGCTGCCCAGGTCGCGCGCCTGGAAGGTGGTGTAGGTGACCGGCGGACGGGCGTCGCGCCGCTCGATCATGGTGAACAGCAGGTCGGCGTAGGTGTCGCCCTGGGGCGCGTGCAGCACGTAGTGCACCTGCTCCATGGCGGTGGCGATGCGCAAGGCGCCGACGTGCGGCGGGCCCTCGTAGGTCCAGACGGTGAGCTGCATCGCGGCTAGACCTCCAGCTTGGTGCGGCGCACCAGGGGACGCGCGAAGAGCTCGGCCAGGTCGCCGGCCTGCTCGAAGCCCTGGATCGGGGTGAAGACCAGCTCGATCGACCACTTGGTGGTCAGGCCCTCGCGCTCCAGCGGGTTGGCCAGGCCCAGGCCGCAGACCGTCAGGTCCGGCCGGGCGGCGCGGCAGCGGTCGAGCTGGCGGTCGACGTGCTGCCCCTCGCTCAGCACCGGCCCGCCCGGCTGGCCCAGCGCCGGCAGCAGCGCCAGCTCCTCGGCCAGGTGCTGGCGGTGCAAGTAGGGCGTGCCGACCTCGACCAGCTCCATGTCCAGCTCGCGCGCCAGGAAACGAGCGATCGGAATTTCGAGCTGGGAGTCGGGGAAGAAGAAGACCCGCTGCCCGGCGAGGCGCGCGCGGTGGCGGGCCAGGGACACCCGGGCGCGCTGCTGCGCCGGCGCGACCACCTCGCGAAAGCGCGCCTCCGGCACGCCCCAGGCCGCGGCCGCCGCCCACAGCCAGGCGGTGGTGCCCTCGACCCCGAGCGGGAAGGGCGCCGCCAGGCGCCGCGCGCCGCGGTCTTCCAGCCGCCGCGCCGTCTCGCCCAGGAAGGGCTGGCAGAGCAGGACCCGGGTGTTCGGGCCGACCGCCGGCAGGGCGCCGGCGCGGCGCGGCGGCAGGCTCGCCACCCGTTCGATCCCCAGCGCGGCGAAGCTCCGCCGCATCTGGTCCTCGACCACGTCGGCCAGGGCGCCGACCAGCAGCAGCTCGGGCGCCGCCTCGGCCGGCGCGGCCGGCAGCTCCGGCACCAGCGCGGCCAGGCAGCTATCCTCGCCCTGGGTGAAGGTGGTCTCGATCCCGCTGCCCGAGTAGTTGAGCACCCGCACCTCCGGCATGAACTGCCCGGACAGGCGCTGGGCGGCGCGCGAGAGGTCGAGCTTGATCACCTCCGAGGGGCAGGAGCCGACCAGGAACAGCAGCTTGATGTCGGGGCGGCGCGCCAGCAGGCGGGTGACCACCTTGTCCAGCTCGTCGTTGGCGTCGGCCATGCCGGCCAGATCGCGTTCCTCGATGATCGCGGTGCCGAAGCGCGGCTCGGCGAAGACCATCACGCCGGCCGCCGATTGCATCAGGTGCGCGCAGGTGCGCGAGCCGACGATCAGGAAGAAGGCGTCCTGGATCTTGCGGTGCAGCCAGATGATGCCGGTCAGTCCGCAGAAGACCTCGCGCTGGCCGCGCTCGCGCAGCACCTGCGGCGCGCCGCAGCCGGCGCCGTGCGACGGCTGCGCGCGGTCCGGCTCCGCCGCGGCGGGCGCCGTGCTCGTCAGGGTGGCGGCCCGGCTCATTCGGCGGCTCCCGCGACGGAGGGGGCGGACAGGCCGGCCGGTCCGCGCGCTTGGGCTGCCGCGCACGCCTCCTCGCGGCGCGCGCAGCGCAGCTTCCAGAGGAACTGCGCGGCGTTGATCACGTAGACGAGGTAGGCGGCGAGCGCGAGCAGGAGCTGGCCCTGGGGGCCCAGCCAGCCGGTCGCCAGGGCGACCAGGTAGGCGGTGTGCAGGGCGATCACGGCCAAGCTCACCACGTCCTCCCAGAAGAAGGCCGGCGCGAAGAGGTAGGCGCCGAACACCTCCTTCTCCCAGAGCGCGCCGGTGACCATGATGGTGTAGAGCACCAACGTCTTGATCACGATCGAGGCATGCGCCAGGGCCAGGCCCTCGCCGCTGGCGAGGAAGCGCAACACCAGCACCAACGAGACCAGGAAGACGAGGAACTGCAACGGCGCGAGCAGGCCCTGCACCAGGGTCCACTTGGAGGCGTCGCGGCGGCGCCGCTGCGCGGCGGTGTAGAGGGCGCGGCGCGGCCCCCTTGCCGACCCGCCCCGGGTGCCCACCGCGTTCGTCTCCTCCTGGCGCATGCCCCGCGTCTCCTTCTGCGCGATCCGGACCTGTCGGCCCGCGTGTCCACCGCGCTTGCCGTTCGCGTTACGGAGAATTTACGCCGGCCCGGAAGGAAGTGTCAACCAAACTAGACGTTAATTAGACTTTACACTCGCCCTTGCCCCTACGTAGACTGCGGGGACTGTCCGGGTTGCGCCTGATCCGGATCGCGTTGGTAAAGGCAGTCATGCACGGGCCCTGCGGTTTCGATTGCACAGCAACCCGCACTCGTGCTGAGCTTGGTTATGGAAATAGTCCGCGACCCTCGCGCGAAACGCACGCACAACCACAGGGGGGCAGCGGAGGGGAGGAAACCATGGCCGGAGCAGGCGAGCACCTTACAGCCGATTTGGCGGCCGGGGAGGCCGGGGAGGTCGACGCGGGGTCGGGCTCCGCGAGCGCGGACCGGAGGGACGGGGGGCCGATCCGCCCCACTTCACCCTGCCCCGCCTCGCCCCACTCCGCCTCGTCCCACTCCGCCTCGTCCCACTCCGCCTCGTCCCACGCCGCCTCGCCCTACCAGGCGACGGCCGACGGCGACGCCAACCTCGAGCAGAGGCAACGGCGCGCCCGCCTGGCCCGCACCATCGAAGGCGAGATCATTCCGCGCCTGAAACTGGCGCACGGCCTGGAGTCCGCCGAGCAGGCGCAAAACGGCGAGCCGGTGGTGCTCGGCGCCCACACCCAGCCCAACGCCGAGGACGTGCGCGCCTTCGCCAAGCTGGTGATCTCCCAGGACGTCGGGGTGGCGCTGGCCCACATCGAGCTGCTGCGCGCCCACGCCACCTCGCTGGACACCATCTTCCTGCACCTGTTGTCGCCGACGGCGCACCTGCTGGGCGACCTCTGGCTCGCCGACGAGTGCAGCTTCATCGACGTCACCGTCGGGCTGGCCCGCCTGCAGCAGATCCTGCGCGAGTTGACGCCGGCCTTCGAGCCGGAGCTGTCGGCCGAGGCGCATCCGCGCCGCCGCATCCTGCTGCAGCCGGCCCCCGGCGAGCAGCACACCTTCGGCCTGTCCATCATCGAGCACTTCTTTCGGCGCGACGGCTGGGAGGTCGCGGCCGCGCCGCAAAGCTGCAACTCGATGACCGGCGTGCTGCGCAAGGAATGGTTCGCCCTCGTCGGCTTCTCTGCGAGCTGTGTAGAGTTGCTTGATGGCCTACAATCGTTTATCCGATCCTTGCGCCATACGTCGCGGAACCCGGAGCTGCGCATCTTGGTTGGCGGAAAAGCCTTCAACGACCGCCCCGAGTTGGTGATGCGCGTGGGCGCGGATGCCATGGCCGGCGACGGCCGGCAGGCCGTGGTCGCGGCCAACAGCCTTGTGACACCGTCGGGCGCGTCCACTGGCAGCGCGCGGGCGAGGGGAAACTGGAAACGCAATGGAGCCGCAGGCCTCACGCGACACGGCAGTCCAGTTTAGAGCGCCGGAGTCTTTGCTCGGGGATCTCGACGCGGAAGTTGCAGCCAAGCTGATCGCAACCGCCGCCGACATCGCCCTGATCGTCGATCTCGACGGCACGATCCACGATGTTGCCCTGGGTACGGAATGCGCGACCATGGACAGCGCGCGGTCGTGGATCGGGCAGCCCTGGATCGAAACGGTCACTGCCGAAAGCCGCGCCAAAGTCGAAGACCTGATCCGCGAGGCCAAGCACGCCGCCCCTCCGCGCTGGCGCGAGGTCAACCACGCGGCCGCAGGCGACGGCTCGATCCCGATCCGCTATGCCGCGATGCAGGCGGGCCGCGACGGCCGCATCGTCGCCATCGGCCGCGACCTGCGCGCCCTGGCCGCGGCGCAGCAGCGCCTGGTCGGCTACCAGCAGTCGATGGAGCGCGAGTATGCGCGGCTGCGCCATGCCGAGACGCGCTACCGCCTGCTGTTCCAGATCTCCGCCGAGGCGGTGCTGATCGTCGATGCCGGCAGCGGCAACCTGGTCGACGCCAACCCGGCCGCCGCCGGCCTGTTGGGGGCCAGCGAGAAGCGCCTGGCCGGCAAGCCCTTTACCGAGCTCTTCGCCACCGAGACGCGTCAGGAGGTCGAGGCCCTGCTGGCCACGGCCCGCGCCATCGGCAAGGGCGAGCCGGTCGAGGCGACGCTGACCTGGACCGGCCAGCCGATCACCGTCTCCGCCACGCTGTTCCGCCAGGAAAAGGCGGTGCACTTCCTGGTGCGCCTGCACCAGACCAGCGCCGCGCCCAGCCGCTTCGACCAGGACGAGGCCCCCTCGCGCGTGCTGCGCGTCATGGAGAACCTGCCCGACGGCTTCGTGGTCACCGACCTGGAGCGGCGCGTCCTGACGGTCAACGCCGCCTTTCTGGAGATGGCCCAGCTCGCCAGCGAGGAGCAGGTCCAAGGCGAGCCGCTCGAGCGCTGGCTGGGCCGACCCGGCGTCGACAGCCAGGTGCTGGCCAAGTCCCTGCGCGAGCACGGCGCCGTGAACAACTACGCCACCGTGCTGCATACCGAGCTGGGCACCACGGACGAGGTGGAGGTCTCCGCCGTCGCCGTCGAGCAGGGCGAGGAGCCCTGCATGGGCTTCGTCATCCGCCCGCTGACCCGGCGTGTGGCCACCAGCTTCCGCAGCACCCAGGAGCTGCCCCAATCGGTCGAGCAGCTCACCGAGCTGGTCGGGCGGGTGCCGCTCAAGGACCTGGTGCGCGACACCACCGACATCATCGAGCGGCTCTGCGTCGAGGCGGCGCTGCGGCTGACCAACGACAACCGCGCCTCGGCCGCTCAGATGCTCGGCCTCAGCCGCCAGAGCCTCTACGCCAAGCTGCGCCGCTACGGCATCGGCGAGGAGAACGAGGAGGCCTGAGCGGCCCCCCGGTTTCGCCAGAACCCGCCAGACACCGCGCGCCAGACCCCGCGCGCCAGACACCGCCCGCCAGACACCGCCCAACTGAGACCGTCCAGCAGGGCCGGGGCCGCCCGGCCGCCGCGGCCGGCCCGCGCGGCCACGCGAGCCGCGCGGCCTCCTCCCTCCTCGCCCCGGCACGCCAAGGCGTGCCGGCAGCTCGGGACCTTCCGGCGCCCCCGGTGCGAAGGACGGCGCAGGGCGGCAGACGGGGGAGTGACCGCGGGAGGGGTGGCCGGCGCGGGTCCCGGCCTTGGCGTCGGCGATGTGTAATGTCTACTTGACACTTATGCGTGTCAATAGAACACTACGCTCATGAGCGACCAGACCCTTACTCCGTCGGCGCCGCCCGCGCTGCGCCGCTACCCGGCGCCGGCGACCGTGCTGGAGCTGCTCAAGCCGATCACCTGGTTCGCGCCCATGTGGGCGCTGCTCTGCGGCGTGGTCTCCTCGGGCGTGCCGCTGGCCGAGCGCTGGGGCGAGATCCTGCTCGGCATCGCCCTGGCCGGTCCGCTGGCCTGCGGCACCAGCCAGGCGGTCAACGACTGGTTCGACCGCCACGTCGACGCGATCAACGAGCCGCAGCGGCCGATCCCCTCGGGGCGCATGCCGGGGCGCTGGGGCCTGGGCATCGCGCTGGTCTGGTCGCTGCTCTCCCTGGCCGCGGCCTGGGCGCTCGGCCCCTGGGTCTTCTTCGCCGCGCTGCTCGGCCTCGCCCTGGCCTGGGCCTACTCCATGCCGCCGCTGCGCCTGAAGCTCAACGGCTGGTGGGGCAACGCCGCCTGCGCCCTGGCCTACGAGGGCATTCCCTGGTTCACCGGCGCGGCGCTGATGACCGCGCTGCTGCCCGACGGCAAGATCGTGGCGCTGGCCGCGCTCTACGCCCTGGGCGCGCACGGCATCATGACGCTGAACGACTTCAAGGCGGTCGAGGGCGACCGGCGGATGGGCGTGCGCTCCCTGCCGGTGCAGCTCGGCGTCGCGCGGGCCGCGCGCCTGGCCTGCCTGGTCATGGCGCTGCCCCAGGCCGGCGTGGTCTGGCTGCTCTACGCCTGGGGCCATCCGCTGTTCGCCGCCGCGGTGGGCGCCGGCCTGGCCGTGCAGCTCGCGCTGATGGCGCGGCTGGTGCGCCGGCCGCGCGCGCTGGCGCCCTGGTACAACGCCACCGGCACCACCCTCTACGTGCTGGGCATGCTGGTCGCGGCCTTCGCGATCCGCCCGGAGATGGCGGCCCTGGCCGCCGCGGCGGGCGCCCGATGAGCGCCGCGGCCGGCACGGGCGCCGCCGGCCCGCCGCTGGGCTGGCTGGGCATCCTGCGCCTGGGGCTGGTGCAGACGGCGCTGGGCGCCATCGTTGTTCTGACCACCTCCACCATGAACCGCGTGATGGTGGTGGAACTGGCGCTGCCGGCCATGCTGCCGGGGGTGCTGGTGGCGCTGCACTACGCCCTGCAGGTGCTGCGGCCGCGCTGGGGCTACGGCTCCGACCGCGGCGGCCGGCGCACGCCCTGGATCCTCGGCGGCATGGCCGCGCTGGCCCTGGGTGGCCTGGGCGCGGCGCTCGCCACCGCCTGGATGGCCAGCAACCTGGTCGCCGGCATCGCCCTGGCGGTCGCCGCCTTCCTGCTGATCGGCGGCGGCGTCGGGGCCGCCGGCACGGCGCTGCTGACCCTGCTGGCGACCCGGGTGCCGGCGCGCCGGCGGGCGGCGGCGGCGACCAGCGTGTGGATGATGATGATCGCCGGCTTCGTGCTGACCGCGACCCTGGCCGGCCACTTCCTCGACCCCTTCTCGCCGGCCCGCCTGGTCGCGGTGGCCGGCACGGTCTCGGCCCTGGCCTTCGCGCTGACCCTGGCCGCGCTGGCCGGGCTGGAGGGCCGCGCCGCCATGTCGACCCCCAGGGCGATCCCCGGGGCGATCCCCAGGGCGATCCCCAGGGCGACCCCCGGGGCCACCCCCGGAGCGACCCCCGGGGCGGCCCCCAAAGCGCCCGCCCCGACGCCGGCCGCCGACGGCAGCTTCCGCGAGGCCCTGGCCCGGGTCTGGGCGGAGCCGGCGGCGCGCCGCTTCGCCGTCTTCGTCTTCGTCTCCATGCTGGCCTACAGCGCCCAGGACCTGATCCTCGAGCCCTTCGCCGGCACGGTCTTCGGCCTGACGCCGGGCGAGTCCACCCAGCTCGCCGGGGTGCAGCACGCCGGCGTCTTCCTGGGCATGCTGCTGGTCGGCGTGCTGGGCAGCGCCGCGCGCCACCGGCGCATCGGCTCCCTGCAGTCCTGGATCGTCGGCGGCTGCCTGGCCTCGGCCCTGGCGCTGGCGAACCTCGCCTTCGGCGGCCTGCTGGCCGGCGACGGCTGGCCGCTGCACCCCTCGGTCTTCGCGCTGGGCGTGGCCAACGGCGCCTTCGCGGTGGCCGCCATCGGCTCGATGATGAGCCTGGCCACCCAGGGCGCTGGCGCGCGCGAGGGGGTGCGCATGGGCCTGTGGGGCGCAGCCCAGGCCGTCGCCTTCGGGCTGGGCGGCTTCCTCGGAACGGCGGCGATCGACCTGGCGCGCCTGCTGATCGAGGCGCCGGCGCTGGCCTACGCCGCGGTGTTCCTGGCCGAGGGGCTGCTGTTCCTGGTCGCCGCGCAGCTCGCCCTGGGGCTCGCCCGGGATCGCGAGAGCCGCCTGAAGACCGCCGGCGTCAGCCTGCCGGCCGCCGGCTAGCGCCGGCCCCGAACTACCCCGAACCCGCGCGGCGGGCCGAAGGAGGAGGAGAGCATGGGCCAGAGAGTGGGAAATGCCGGGGTGGGAAACGCCGCGGTGGGAAACGCCGGGGCCGAGCCTGCCGGCGCCGCCCCGCGCGAGACCTTTGACGTGGTGGTGGTCGGCGGCGGCCCGGCCGGCGCCACGGCGGCCAGTGAGCTGGCCCGGGCCGGCCGCTCGGTCCTGCTGCTGGACCGCGCCGGCCGGATCAAGCCCTGCGGCGGCGCGGTGCCGCCGCGCCTGATCCGCGACTTCCGAATCCCCAACCACCTGATCACGGCGCGGATCACCCGCGCGCGCATGATCGCGCCCAGCGGGCGCAGCGTCGACATGCCGATCGAGGGCGGCTACGTCGGCATGGTCGACCGCTGCGACTTCGACGAGTGGCTGCGCGTGCGCGCCGCGCGCGACGGCGCGGAGCGGCGCACCGGCAGCTTCGAGCGGCTGGAGCGCGACGCCGACGGCACCGCGGTGATCGCCTACCGTCCCGGCCCGGCGCCCGGCGCCAAGACGCTGCAGCGGGTGCGCGCGCGCCGGGTGATCGCGGCCGACGGCGCCCGCTCCCAGGTCGCCCGGCAGGCCGGGATCCCCGGCGCCGAGCGGGTGCCCTGCGTCTTCGCCTACCACGAGATCGTCGCCTCGCCGCCGCAGGACTCCGAGAGCTTCGCCGGCGACCGCTGCGACGTCTACTACCAGGGCCGCCTGTCGCCCGACTTCTACGCCTGGGTCTTCCCGCACGGCGCCTCGACCAGCATCGGCGTCGGCTCGGCCAACAAGGGCTTTTCCCTGCGCGGCGCCGTCGACGCCCTGCGCGCCGACAGCGGCACGGCGGCCAACGCCACCCTGCGGCGCGAGGGGGCGCCGATCCCGCTGAAGCCGCTCAAGCGCTGGGACAACGGACGCGACGTGATCGCCGCCGGCGACGCGGCGGGCCTGGTGGCGCCGGCCTCGGGCGAGGGCATCTACTACGCCATGCTGGGCGGCGCGCTGAGCGCCCAGGCGGTCGCGCGCAGCCTTGCCAGCGGCGAGGCGCGCGCCCTCGCCGGCGCGCGCAAGCGCTTCCAGCGCGCCCATGGCCGGGTGTTCTGGATCCTGGGGATCATGCAGACCTTCTGGTACGCCAGCGATCGGCGGCGCGAGCGCTTCGTGGCGATCTGCCGCGATCCCGACGTGCAGTACCTGACCTGGCAGGCCTATATGGAGAAGAAGCTGGTCAAGGCGCGGCCCGGGGCGCACCTGCGCATCTTCCTCAAGGACATGGCCCACCTGCTGCGGGTGGTCTCCCCGTCATGATGGCCGAGGGCCTCAACCGCCCCTGGCCGGCCCCGGGTCGGCGGCTGCTGCCGGTCGGCGTGGCGGCGCTGGTTGCGCTGCTGGTCGGCGCGCTGGGCGGCACGATCACCGACCTGGGGCCCTGGTACCAGGGGCTGGCGCAGCCCGGCTGGAAGCCGCCCGACGCCCTCTTCGCGCCGACCTGGACCCTGGTGTTCGGCCTGGCCGCGCTCTCGGCCGCGACCGCCTGGCGGCGGGCGCCCAACCGCGGCGCACGCGAGGCGGTGATCCTGCTGTTCTCGCTGAACGGCTTTCTCAACATCGTCTGGTCGGCCCTGTTCTTCAGCTTCCACCGGCCCGACTGGGCGCTGTTCGAGGTGGTCTTCCTCTGGGCCTCCATCGTCGCGCTGATCGCCGCCTTCTGGCGCTTCGCGCGCCCGGCCAGCCTGCTGCTGCTGCCCTATCTCGCCTGGGTCAGCCTGGCGGCGCTGCTCAACCTCGCCGTGGTGCGGCTGAACGCGCCCTTCGGCTGACCCGGCCGGGAACATCCGCACGACCCACGCAAGGACTGTCGAGAGGGAGCCTGGAGTCATGTCTGTGGTGAGCGAAACCGAGGGATCGCGGCCCGCCCGGTCGGCCGGCCGGCCACCGGCCGAGACCGCCGCCCGCCGCGCGGCGACGGCGCGGCTGCGCAGGCTGGCGCGCCCGCGGCTGCGGCTGGAGGACTACTTCGCCGGCTCGACCCACGCCTGGGGCGTCTTCCAGGACCGCTTCGGCCGGCTGCGCCGGCAGTTCGAGGTGGCCATCGACGGCGCCTGGGACGGCCGCTGCCTGACCCTGACCGAGGACTTCGCCTACGACGACGGCGCCAGCGAGCGCCGCGTCTGGCGGATCCGGCCCGAGGGCACCGACGGCTACCACGGCACCGCCGGGGAGGTGATCGGCGCCGCCCGGGGCCGCGTGGTCGGCAACGAGCTGCACTGGCGCTACCGCTTTTCCCTGGCACTCGGCGCGCGGCGCCTGGCAGTGACCTTCGACGACCGCTTCTTCCTGCAGGCCGACGGCAAGCTGATCAACCGCGCCAGGGTCAGCAAATTCGGCCTGCTGCTGGGCGAGGCGACCATCGTCTTCGCCAAGCCTAGGGCGGTTTACGACCCTGTGGACCCACCTTGGTGGGTTAGCCGGTCGGGCAAAAACCGCGCGAACCCAGATGCTTAGAGCGATTTGCGGGCGTCTGGACCCGCGCCGCGGTTCGGCCGGTCGCGAGACATCGCTCCCCCCCCTTAATGTGTGAGAGCAGAGTCAGCCGACCTGAAGCGATCGCGTCGCGAGTGCTTCAGGTCGGCATCTGCTCTAGCGGGTGAGCGCAGCGCGCGCGGCTTGACAGGCAGCTTGACAGGCGGCTTGACAGGCGGCGGCCCGGCGGCGGAGAAGGCGTCACCGGCCGGCAGGGGCGGCCCCGCCGGCGCCCCGGTTCGTCCACCCCCTCCCGCCCGCAAGCGCCGCCGCGGACCGCCGCCCATGAACGACCTGTTGAGAGCCATCGACCGCCTGCTGCTGCGGCCCTTCGGCTATCGCATCCAACGCGCCCGCCAGGTCAACCTGCGCCCGATCGACCGGCTGCGCGGCCTCGACGACCTGGACGACCTGGACAGCCTGGCCGCCGGCAAGCTGCTGTTCGACCGCGACGAGACCGCGCCGGCGCCGCGCGCCCTGACCGTCTACCTGCGCACCTGCCTGCGCGAGCCGCGGCGCAGCCGCCGCCACGACCTGGTCGACGACCCGCTGGAGGTGGTGGTGGCCACCTGCGTTGCTTCGCTGGTCGCCAGCGTCAACCGGGCGGCCGAGACCGCCGGCCTGGCGGAGCTGCGCGTGGTGGTCGACGACGACCGCTCCGACCCCGACGCCCGCGCCACCCTGGAGGCGGTGCTGGGCCGCCTTTCCGTGCCCTGGGAGATCCGCACCCCGGCCGAGACCCGCGCCGGGCCGGTGATGCACGCCCAGTTCCGCGAGGCCGCCGGCGCCGACCGCCTGGTCTACTTCGTCGAGGACGACTACCTGCACGCGCCGGAGGCCGTGAGCGCCCTGGTCGGCTTCTACCGCCAGGTCCACTGCGCCACCGGCGGGCAGCTCGTGCTGCACCCGCAGGAGCAGCGGGTGCTCTACGACCGCCACTATCCGAGCTGGCTGGTGCTGGGTGCCGACCGGCGCTGGCGCACCACGCGGCACATGAGCCATACGCTCTTCACCCACGGCCGGGTGGTCGCCGATCACTGGCGCTTCTTCGAGAACACCAGGTACGTCGGCCACGGGCCCAAGCGGCGGCGCCACAAGGGGGCCGAGCGGCGCACCACCAACCGGCTGATGACCCGGCTGCCCGGCTTCTGCCCGATCCCGGCGCTGGCCGCCCACTTCCAGGCGGAGAACCTGCTGCCGCCCTTCTTCGACTGGCGCCCGCTCTACGCGGCCAACCGCGTCGCGCCGGCCGACGGCCGCAGCGACCCCGGCGAGGCCTGAGCGACGGAACGCCCGACGCGCAGGGGTGTTGGTGCAGGGCGAAGCGCGGCGCCGCGACGCCGCCCTCCCGCCCCTCCAACCAAGCGAGACCGCGACATGGACGTGCTGCGCATCATCCTCTCCATCCTGCTGCCGCCGCTCGGCGTCTTCCTGCAGGTCGGCATCGGGCCGCACTTCTGGCTCAACATCCTGCTGACCCTGCTCGGCTACATCCCCGGCCTGGTCCACGCGATCTGGATCATCGCCAAGCGATGACGCCGGCGGCCCCGCCCGGACCGCCGCTGGACGGCGAGACGGAGCGCCGGCTGCGCCAGGTCGAGCGGCTGGCCTGGTGGCTCGACGAGGCGTTCGCGGTGCCCGGCACGCGCTGGCGCGTCGGGCTCGACGGCCTGCTCGGCCTGGTCTTCGGCCTGGGCGACAGCGCGACCTTCCTGGCCGGCGGCTACGCCCTCTGGGTGGCCCGGCGCCTGGGCGCGCCGCCGCGCCTGCTGGCGCGGCTGGCCGGCAATCTCCTGCTCGACTACCTGGTCGGCCTGGTGCCGCTGGTCGGCGACCTCTTCGACATCACGCTCAAGGCGCATCGGCGCAACGCCCGGCTGCTGCGCGCCTGGGCCGAAGGCCGCGCGCGCTGAGCCCCGCGGCGCGGCGCCGACGCGGCACTTTCGCGCGTCCCGCTGCATGTTTAGGGTTATCGCATGGCGAAGCATCACGCCCCGCGTCTGTCCGAGGCCGACCTCTCCCTCAAGGCCGACCGGGCGACCTACGACGACGAGCTGGAACGGCTGCAAGAGGAGATGCACGAGCTGCAGCGCGCGCTGCGCGCCTGCTGCGGCCGGGCGATCATCGTCTTCGAGGGCTGGGACGCCGCCGGCAAGGGCGGCACCATCCGGCGCATGACCACCCGGCTTGACCCGCGCGGCCTCAAGGTCTGGCCGATCGGGCCGCCGAGCCAGCACGAGCTGCGGCATCATTACCTGCACCGCTTCTGGCAGCGCCTGCCCGAGGAGAGCACGCTCGCCATCTTCGACCGCTCCTGGTACGGCCGGGTGCTGGTCGAGCGGGTCGAGCAGCTCACGCCCAAGAGCGACTGGTCGCGCGCCTACGGCGAGATCAACGCCTTCGAGCGGCTGCTGATCGACGACGGCGCGCTGCTGATCAAGCTGTTCCTGCACATCTCCCCGGACGAGCAGTTGAAACGCTTCCAGAAGCGGTTGAACGACCCTACCAAGCGCTGGAAGCTGACCGCCGACGACCTGCGCAACCGCGCCAAGCACAAGGCCTACGAGGCGGCCGTGTCGGAGATGCTGCGCCGCACCTCGACGGCCAAGGCGCCCTGGATCGTGATCCCGGCCGAGGACAAGCGCTACGCCCGGCTGGCGGCCATGCGCAGCGTGATCGAATTCCTCGGCAAGCGGCTGCCGCCGCCGCCCCACGGCGTCGACCCGCAGGTCGCGGAGCTGGCCCCGAAGGTGGGGCTGAAGCTGCCATGACCGCCGCCGCCGGACCGGGGTCGCGACCGCCTTTTATGGTGGTTCGGCCGGCGCCACCCGCTCTATCTTGGGCGTCACACTCCCGAGACAGGCGACCCCCACCTTGGACCAGCGATTACCCATGGCCGAAGCCGTAGGCCTGACCGTTCAGCGGCTGCTCGACAAGCTCCAAATCCTGGCGCCGCTGGACGCCGGGTTCGGGCAGGCCCTGACCGCGCTCTGCACCGACCGCGCCCACTTCGCGCGCGGCGACGAGATCATCGGCAAGGATGCGCCCTACCGGAACATCTACCTGATCGAGAGCGGCTGGGCGGTGCGCTACAAGCGGCCGAGCCCGGAGCGGCGGCAGATCGTCAACTACGCCGTGGCCAGCGACTTCCTCTGCTTCAACGCCGCGCTGTTCAGGCACGCCGACCACGCCATCGCGGCGAAGACGGAACTGGTCGCCTTCGTCCTGCCGATCCAGCCCTTCGTCCAGGTGCTCAACGACAAGCCGCTGGTCGCCCTCGCCCTGGCCTGGGCCAACGCCCAGGAGGAGGCGGTGCTGGCCGAGCGGATCGCCTCGCTCGGCCGGCGCAGCGCGCGCGAGCGGCTGGCCCACCTCTTCTGCGAGCTCTGGACCCGGCTCGGGCGGCTGGGCCTGGCCGACCCGCAAGGCTTCTCGCTGCCGCTCACCCAGGACGACCTGGCCGACACCCTGGGCCTCAGCCTGGTCCACGCCAACCGCACCCTACGCGAGCTGCGGCGCGCCGGCCTGGTCGACTTCAAGCACGGCCGCGTCCAGCTCCTCGACTTCGACGGCCTGGCGCGGGCCGCCGGCTTCGAGGCCGGCTACCTGCGCCAGACCCCGGAGGCGCTGGCCGGAACCGGCTGAGTCGGGTGGCCAGGGTCGGTGGCCAGAGTGGGGCGGCGGCGCGGTCGGTGCCGTGCCGCCCCTTCTCCCACCCTCCCCGAGCCGCCATGTAAACTGGGACTCCAAACCGCGGCCGACCGCGGCCGCCTGCGTTCCGCAGGGGCCGGCCGCCGCGGTCGGCCCTGCCCTGTTCTCGAGAGGTCTGTTCGCCCGTGTCCCCCTCCCGCTCTTCGTCCCAGCCCCAGGCCCACCCCGAGACCCAAGCCGGCGACCGGCCGCAGCCGCCGGTCGCCGAGCGCGAGCCGACCACCCACAGCCTGCACGGCGTGAGCTGGCGCGACGACTACGCCTGGCTGCGCGACCCCGATTGGCAGCGGGTGATGCGCGAGCCGGAGCGGCTGACCCCGCGCATCCGCGCCCACCTGGAGGCCGAGAACGCCTATACCGCGGCGGTGCTGGCGCCGACCGAAGCGCTGCAGGCGCGGCTGTTCGCCGAGATGAAGGGCCGCATCAAGGAGGTCGACACCTCCGTGCCGCAGCCCGACGGCCCCTGGGCCTACTACCGCCGCTTCCGCGCGGGCGGCCAGCACCCGATCCTCTGCCGCCTGCCGCGCGCCCTGGCCGAGGCCGGCACGGCGGCCGACGGCGCCCTCGGCGGGCCGCAGGAGACGGTGCTGCTCGACGGCGACCGCGAGGCCGAGGGCTACGGCTTCTTCGCCATCCGCGGGGCGGCGCACGCGCCGGACCACGCCCACTTCGCCTGGTCGGTCGACACCAGCGGCGCCGAGGTCTGCGACCTGCGCATCCGCAACCTGGAGGACGGCCGGCTGCTGCCCGAGGTGATCTCCGGCGGCAACGGCGCCTTCGTCTGGGCCGGCGACGGCAAGCACCTCTTCTACGTGGTGCTGGACGACAACCACCGACCCTACCGGGTCTACCGCCACCGCCTGGGCACGGCCCAGAGCGAGGACGCGCTGGTCTACGAGGAGCGCGACCCCGGCTTCTTCGTCGGCCTCGACGAAAGCGAGAGCCGCCGCTTCGTGGTGATCGTCACCCACGACCACACCACCAGCGAGGTCTACCTGATCGACTCCCACGCGCCGGAGGCGGCGCCGCGCCTGGTCGCCCCGCGGCGGCGCGACCAGGAGTATTCGGTGCATCACGACGCCGCGCGCGACCGGCTGCTGATCCTGACCAACGCGGACGGCGCCGAGGACTTCAAGGTGATGGCCGCGCCGCTGGCCGCGCCCGGCCGGGAATCCTGGAGCGAGGTCGTGCCGCACGCGCCCGGCGTGCTGCGCCTCGACCTGCTGCTGCTGGCCGACTGGATGGTGCGGCTGGAGCGTGCCGACGGCCTGCCGCGCATCGTCGCCACCCACCTGACCGACGGCCGCGAACACAGTCTGGCCTTCGACGAGGCCGCCTACGCCCTGGGCCTGCAGCCCGGCTACGAGTACGAGACCGAGGAGCTGCGCTTCGTCTACGCCTCGCCGGCCACACCGCCGATCACCTACGCCCAGGACCTGGCCAGCGACCGGCGCCGCCAGCTCAAGCAGGAGGAGGTGCCGAGCGGCCACGACCCGGCCGACTATCGCGTCGAGCGCCTGCACGCGCCGGCGGCCGACGGCGAAACCGTGCCGGTGACGGTGCTGCGCCACAAGGACACGCCGCTCGACGGCTCGGCGCCCTGCCTGCTCTACGGCTACGGCGCCTACGGCATGACCATCCCGACCGGCTGGTCGCCCAACCGCCTGAGCCTGGTCGACCGCGGCTTCGTGCATGCCACGGCGCATATCCGCGGCGGCAAGGACAAGGGCTACGCCTGGTACCGCCAGGGCAAGCTGCTGGCCAAGAAGAACAGCTTCACCGACTTCATCGCCGCCGCCGAGCACCTGGTGGCCGCGCGCTACACCGCGGTCGGCCGGATCGCGATCCACGGCGGCAGCGCCGGCGGCATGCTGGTCGGCGCGGCGGTGAACCTGCGTCCCGAGCTGTTCAAGGCGGTGCTGGCCGAGGTGCCCTTCGTCGATGTGCTCAACACCATGGTCGACGAAAGCCTGCCGCTGACGCCGCCCGAGTGGCCGGAGTGGGGCGACCCGCTGCGCAGCAAGCAGGCCTTCGACTACATCCGCAGCTACAGCCCGCTCGACAACGTCGCGGCGCAGGACTACCCGCACATCTTCGCCACCGCCGGGATCAGCGACCCGCGCGTGACCTACTGGGAGCCGGCCAAGTGGGTCGCCCGGCTGCGCGCCACCAAGACCGACGACCGGCTGCTGCTGCTGCACACCTACATGGAGGCCGGCCACGGCGGCGCGGCCGGACGCTTCGACAAGCTGAAGGAGGTGGCGATGCTCTACGCCTTCCTGCTGCTGGTGTTCGAGCGGCTCTGACCCGGGCCACGCCGCCGCTGGGGCGGCCGCCGCTCAGAGCAGCAGCGCCAGCAGCGCGAGCACGATGGCGAGGATCAGCAGGGTCTCGAGCAGCAGCAGGGCGACGGCGCGGCCGCCGAGCCGGCCGAGCGCGGTGAGGCTGGTCTTCATGCCCAGCGCGGCGACGGCGGTGACCAGGCACCAGCCCGACAGCTCGACCAGGGCCAGGCGCAGCGGCTCGGGCAGCAGGCCGGCCGAGTTCAGCGCCACCAGGGCGATGAAGCCGAACAGGAAGCCGGGCAGCGGCAGCCGCGCCCGGCCGCCCTGGGCGCGCAGCTCGGCCCGGTAGACCCAGGCCACCGCCAGCACCGCCGGCACCAGCAGCGCCACCCGCAGCAGCTTGGTCACCGTGGCCACGTCGCCGGCCTCGCCCGAGATGGCGTAGCCGGCGCCGACCACCTGGGCGACGTCGTGGATCGTGCCGCCGAGCAGGAAGCCGGCGGCGCGGTCGTCGAGGCCGAGCAGCGCGGCCAGCGCCGGATAGGCCACCATCGCCGCGGTCGACAGACTGGTCACGCCAATCACCGCGAAGAGGGTGTCGCGCTCGTGGTGCTTGTGGCGCGGCAGCACCGAGGAGAGCGCCAGCGCCGCCGAGGCGCCGCAGATCGCCGTCGCCCCGGCCGTCAGCGTGCCGAAGGCCGGCGCGAAGCCCAGCCGCCGGGCCAGCCAACCGCCGGCCAGAAGGGTGCCGACCACCGCCGCGACGGTGACCAGGATCGGCGTGGCGCCGAGCGCGAGGATCGCCTCCAGGGTGATGCGCGCGCCCAGCAGCGCCACGCCGATCCGCAGGACCTGCTTGGCCGCCAGCTCGACCCCCGGCCGCGCCGGCGCGCCCTCTCCCGCCAGGCGCGACAGCGCCAGACCCAGCCCCAGCGCAAGCAGCATCGCCGGCCAGCCCAGCCCGGCCTCCAGCCCGCGCGCCGCCGCCGCCACGACCAGCGCCAGCGCCACGCCGGGTGCCACCTGCCGCCCGCGCCCGGCCAGCCGCCGAAGCCGGGACGCTGCCTGCGCCCGCTCTGCCATTAGGCCCCCTCTGCCATGCCGCGCGGTCTAGAGTGATTTGCGACCGCCTGGACTCGCCTCGGCGGGTCCGCCGGTCGCGAAAAACCACTCTCCCCTATGCTGCAGAGCAGGTGTCGCGTGATCGGCGGACGCGCGGAAGCCGGTACATACGATCATAACCTACTCTGGGTCGGAAACCGCCAGATTACAAAGTTTTAGAGTGATGCTCTCCGACCTGAAGGGATCGCGTCGCGAGTCCTTCAGGTCGACATCTGCTCTAGCGCGTTTGCCCCGGCAACGGAAGGCCGCGTCAGCCGCCGCCGCGCACGCCCGGCATGGACCTGGGCGCGCGGGCGCGCTAAGTGGGGAGGCATCGCCAACCGCGCGCCCGGCCCCATGCCCGCCTCCGAGATCGACCGCATGATCCAGCTCCTGGCCCGCCTGCCGGGCCTGGGCCCGCGCTCGGCGCGCCGCGCGGCGCTGGCGCTGATCACCCGGCGCGAGTCGCTGTTGCGCCCGCTGGGCGAGGCGCTGCTGCGGGCGGCCGAGGCGATCACCCCCTGCTCGCTCTGCGGTAACCTGGACGACCGCGACCCCTGCGCCCTCTGCGCCGACCCGCAGCGCGACCCGGCGGTGGTCTGCGTCGTCGAGGAGGTCGGCGACCTCTGGGCGATCGAGCGCTCCGGCGCCTACCGCGGGCGCTACCACGTGCTCGGCGGCACGCTCTCCGCGCTCGACGGCCGCGGCCCCGAGCAGCTCAACATCGCCGGCCTGCTGGAGCGGGTGCGCCGCGACCGGGTCGGCGAGGTAATCCTGGCGCTCGGCGCCACGGTCGACGGCCAGACCACCGCCCACTACATCGCCGAGCGCCTGGAGCCGCTGGGGGTCTCGATCACCCGCCTGGCCCAGGGCCTGCCGGTCGGCGGCGAGCTGGACTACCTGGACGACGGCACGCTCTCGGCCGCCTTCCGCCTGCGCCGCCCCGCCTGACGCGCGCCGCCCCCGGCCAGCTCCCAGCCGCCCAACCGCCCAGCCGCCCAGCCACCCAGCCGCCCCTCGCGACCGGAGGGATGCCAAACTCCCGCCGCAATGGGCGGCGATAGCTGTGACAAAGCAAGCCGCTACCTCCTGCCACCGCGAGAGACCGCCATGCGCCTGTCCGCCGTCCCCCGGCCCCGCTCCGCCTCGACCTTCCGCGCCCGGCGCCCGCTGCGGGCCGCCGCGCTGGCCGCCGGCACCGCCCTGGCCGCCGCGACCGCTCTGGCCCTGCCGCTGGCGCCGCCGGCCGGCGCGGTCGAGCGGACCATCTCGGCCGAGGCCCAGCGCGGCCTGACCCTGACGGTCTACCAGAACGGCCTGGCGCTGGTGCACGACCGCCGCTGGGTGCCGCTGGTCGCCGGGCGCAACACGCTGCAGGTCGAGGGCCTGAGCGAGCGGCTGCTGCTCGGCTCGCTGCGGATCTACAGCAGCCAGGAGGGCATCGGCCTGGTCGAGCGCAGCCGCCGGGCCGCCGACCTGACGCCGCGCCGGCTGCTCGAGGAAAAGGTCGGCCAGCGCGTGCTCTACGTCACCACCAACCCGCAGACCGGCGCGGAGACCCGCACGCCGGCGCGGCTGCTCTCGCTGGCCGGCGGCACGGTGATCGAGATCGAGGGGCGGGTCGAGATCAACCCGCCCGGCCGCCTGGTGCTGGAGGAGCTGCCGGAGCCGCCGAGCGGCCCGCTGCGCGCCGAGCCCAGCCTGGAGGTCACCCTGGATAGCAGCGAGGCGCGGCCGTCCGAGCTGACCTTCGGCTACCTGACCGAGGGGCTGGACTGGCGCACCGACTACGTCGCCGACCTGGCGCCCGACGGCAGCCTGGACCTGACCGCCAACGTCACCCTGAGCAACGAGCTGGAGACCCGCCTGGCCTTCGCCACGCTGCGGCTGGTGGCCGGCGAGGTCGCCCGCGACGGCACCGCGCCGGCGCCGATGAAGGCGCGGATGCAGGCCGAGGCGATGATGGCGATGGACTCCGCCGGCGCCGCCGCGCCGCCGGCCGCGGTGGGCGACCGCTACCTCTACGACACCGGCCTGGAGGTCACCCTGGAGCCGGGCGAGCGTAAGCAGTTCGGCCTGTTCCAGGTGAACGACATCGCCGGCGAGCGGCGCTACAGCTTCGACGGCCTGGCCATGGTCGGCGGCCCCGACCGCCAGGGCCCGGTGCAGGCCGCCCTGGAGCTGGTCTTCGAAAACCCCGAGCGGGCCGAGCGCCAGCCGCTGCCCGCCGGCACGATCCGCGTCTACGAGGCGCTGGACGCGGGCGAGGGCCAGCCGGTCTTCGCCGGCGAGGCCCGGCTGGACCACACCCCGGTCGGCGGCGAGGTCAAGCTGGCCTTGGGCCGCGCCTTCGACGTGACGGCCGAGGCCCGGCGCACCGCCTACGAGCGGCTGGGCGACCGCAGCTTCGAGTCGGCGCAGGAGATCGTGGTGACCAACGCCAAGGCCGAGCCGATCGAAGTCGAGCTGGTCGGCCGCTTCCCGCGCGGCACCCAGATCGTCGAGGAGAGCCAGCCGCACGCCCAGACCACGGCCGAGCGCCTGACCTGGACCCTGCAGGTTCCGGCCAACGGCACGACCACCCTGACCTACCGCGCCCGGGTACAGAACTAGGGCGGTTTGCGACCGTGTGGACCCACGGCGTGGGGCCGCCGATCACGAGGCACCTGCTCTCCATCACCGGATTGGAGTGATTTGCGACCGGCGGCGGCGGCGAAGGCCGCCGCCGCAAGGCTTGACAGCCGGGCGCCGGCCGGGCTGTATGGCGAGGCAAGCATGCAGAAAGGGCTGGCGCCCTTGCCAACCTGCTGACCCGAGCAAGGTGGCAACCGTGTCCGACACGGCATGTGGCCAAGTGGCAACCAAACGGGTTCCCCAAGGTCCGACAGCGCTGGCCCTCCTTCTGCCGCCGAGAGTGATCCGCGGGCCTGCGGGCGCGCCTGGCGAGTCCGCCGGCCGCCGCGGCTGACGCTCGGCATTCGATTTGACGCCGATTTCGATCGGCGCCGAACCGCCAGATGGAGGGTTTTTCGTGTCCACCGAACTGAAGTCCCTGATCGCCGAGACCCAAGCCGCCCTGCGGGCCGATCCGAGCAAGGCCCGCGCCACCTTCGCCAGCGCCTCGCGCCAGGTCGAGGGCCTGCGCTCCGAGGCCCGGCTGCGCGGCCACAGCGTCACCGTCGACGAGCCGGAGAGCCTGGGCGGCGGCGACGCCGGACCCAACCCGGTCGAGCTGATCCTGGCCGCCCTGGGCACCTGCCAGGAGATCACCTACCGCGCCTACGCCACCGCGCTGGACATTCCCCTCGAGGCGGTGCGCGTCGAGCTGGAGGGCGACCTCGACCTGCGCGGCTTCTTCGCCGTCGACGCCGCGGTGCGGCCCGGCTACGGCGCCATCCGCGGCAAGGTGCACCTGGTCTCCGACGCGCCGCGCGAGAAGCTGGAGGCGCTGCGCCGCGCGGTCGACGCCCACTGCCCGGTGCTCGACATCATCAGCCGGCCGGTCCCGGTCGAACTGGAGCTGGCGCCGACGGCGGCGCCGGCCTGAGCGCGCCCGAAGCGGCAAGCGCCCCCGCCGCTCCGCGCAGCCGGTGCGGCGGGGGGCGGCGGGGGTGCGGCTGCCGCTACTCCACCAGGCGCGGCCCGCCCCGGCCGGCTGCATCCCGGCCGCCCGTATCGTGACCGGCTGCATCCCGGCCGGCCGCAGCGCCGCTGCCCCCGCGTCCGGCGCCCGCACCCTGGCCGGTGCTGCCGGCGAGGCGCGCGCCGGGCTGCTCCTCCTCGTCCTCCAGCTCCAGGTCCTTGATGCGCTCGCCGCGCTTGGCGATCTTGTCGGAGGAGATGCGGATGTCGCGGATGTCGCGGCTGGCCTGGTCGAAGTGGGTCTCCAGCTTGCCGACCCGCTGGTCGAGCCGGGCCACGTCCTCCAGCAGCGTGCCGACCTCCTTCTGGATCACGCCGGCCTGCTCGCGCATGCGCACGTCGCGCAGCACGGCGCGCACCGTGTTGAGCGTCGCCATCATGGTGGTGGGCGAGACGATCCAGACCCGCGCGCGGTAGCTCTCCTCGACCACGTTGGGGAAGTTGGCGTGCAGCTCGGCGTAGACCGCCTCGCTGGGCAGGAACAGCAGCGCCGATTCCGCCGTCTCGCCGGCCAGGATGTAGCGCTCGGCGATGTCGCGCACATGCTTGCGCAGGTCGGCGGCGAAGGTGCGCTGGGCGGCGACCCGCGCCGCCTCGTCGCCGGCGTTGCGCAGCGCCTGGTAGCTCTCCAGCGGGAACTTGGCGTCGACGGCGATCGGCCCCGGCGGATTGGGCAGCATGATCAGGCAGTCGGCGCGCCGGCCGCTCGACAGGGTCGCCTGGAACTCGTAGGCCGAAGGCGGCAGGGTCGCCTCCACCAGGTCCTTGAGCTGCACCTCGCCGAAGGCGCCGCGCGCCTGCTTGTTGGACAGGATGTCCTGCAGCCCGACCACCTGGCTCGACAGCTCGGTGATGTTCTTCTGCGCCTGGTCGATCACCGCCAGCCGCTCGCGCAGGTCGGTCATGGTGGTGGACTGGCGCTGCGCCTGCTCGTTCAGCCGCTCGGTCACCCGCCGGGTGAAGTCGCCCAGGCGCGCGTCCATCGCCTCGGCGAGCTGGCGCTCCTGGCTGCGCAACGCCTCGGCGATCTGCGCCTGGGTCGCCGCCTGGCCCTCGGCCATGGTCTTCAGGCGCTCCTGCAGCGCGGCCAGCTCGGCCTCGCGGCGGGCCGCCGCGCCGTCCTCGCGCGGGCGGCGCAGCAGCGCCACCGCCAGCGCCAGCACGAGAAGCAGGGCAAGGCCTGCGAGCAGCAGTTCGGGGCTGATCGGCACGGGGACGGCTCCTTGGCGTCGGGTAACGGACGAGTCTAGCATGCAGCGGCGGAGTCGCGGCCCGCCGGGCGGCCGGAGCCGGGCTGTCTTGACGGGATGCTGCGCCGCACATAGCTGTTGCTGGAACGATTTCAATCTGCGGCCCAAGCCGCGCCACACCCGGAACCCCGACCATGGCCAAGCTGCCGATCCTGACCGCCCCCGACCCGCGCCTGAAGAAGAAGGCGACGCCGGTCGAGCGCGTCGACGACCAGATCCGCCAGCTCATGGACGACATGCTGGAGACGATGTACGAGGCGCCCGGCATCGGCCTGGCCGCGCCCCAGGTCGGCGTGCTCAAGCGGGTGATCGTGGTCGACGTGGCGCGCGACGGCGAGGCCCCGCAGCCGCACCAGATGGCCAACCCCGAGCTGCTCTGGGTCTCCGACCACGACGCCAACTACGAGGAGGGCTGCCTGTCGCTGCCCGACCACTACGGCGAGGTGGTGCGCCCGGCGGAGATCCGCCTGCGCTACCTGGACCGGCAGAACGAGATCCGCGAGCTGGAGGCCGATGGCATCCTGGCGACCTGCATCCAGCACGAGATCGACCACCTGGACGGCATCCTCTTCGTCGACCACCTCTCGGCGCTGAAGCGCAACATGATCCTGCGCAAGCTGCTCAAGGCGAAGAAGCAGCACGCCCTGCCCACCTACTCGGCCGCGAGCTGAGGCGGCCCACGAGGTCCGAGGTCGCGCTGCTGTGGTGATGCGTCCTCCCGCAACCGCCGGCGGCATGCTACACCGCGCGGCATGAACGAGCGTCCCAGCACACGCCTGCGCCTGGCCTTCATGGGCACGCCGGACTTCGCCGTCCCGGCGCTGCTGGCCCTGGCCGAGGCCGGCCACGAGATCGCCTGCGTCTACGCCCAGCCGCCGCGCCCGGCCGGCCGCGGCCACAAGCCCCGGCCCAGCCCGGTGCAGGCCGCCGCCGCGGCGCGCGGCTGGCCGGTGCGCACGCCCGCCTCCCTGAAGGACCCGGCCGAGCAGGCCGCCTTCGCCGTGCTCGGGCTGGACGCCGCGGTGGTGGCCGCCTACGGCCTGCTGCTGCCGCGGCCGGTGCTCGACGCGCCGCGCCTGGGCTGCCTCAACATCCATGCCTCGCTGCTGCCGCGCTGGCGCGGCGCGGCGCCGATACAGCGCGCCCTGCTGGCCGGCGATCGCGAGACCGGCGTGGCGATCATGCAGATGGAAGCGGGGCTCGACACCGGCCCGGTGCTGCTGCAGCGCGCCACGCCGATCGGCCCGGCGGACACCGCCCAGAGCCTGCACGACCGCCTGGCCGCGCTGGGCGCGCTGCTGATCGTCGAGGCACTGGAGGGGCTGAGCGCCGGCCGCCTGACGCCGCGCCCGCAGCCGGCCGAGGGGGTGACCTACGCGGCCAAGCTGGAACGCGGCGAGGCGCGCCTGGACTGGCGCCGCCCGGCGCTGGAGCTGCAACGCCAGGTGCGCGCCTTCACCCCCTGGCCGGGCGCCCACTTCGAGACCGGCGACGGCACGCGCATCAAGGTGCTGGCGGCCGAGCTGCTGCCGGAGGCCGGCGGCGCGCCGGGCGAGGTGCTCGACACGCGGCTGACCATCGCCTGCGGTGAGGGCGCCCTGCGCCCGACCCGGCTGCAGCGGCCCGGCAAGGCGCCCAGCGAGACCGAGGCCTTCCTGCGCGGTTTCGCCATCGCCCCCGGCACGCGCCTGCCGCTGCCCGATGCCGCGCGATGACCCGCTACAAGCTGACCCTGGAGTACGACGGCGCGCCCTTCGTCGGCTGGCAGCGCCAGGACAACGGGCCCAGCGTGCAGGCCGCGCTGGAGGCCGCGGTCCTCGGCTTCTGCGGCGAAGCGGCGACGGTGCAGGCGGCCGGGCGCACAGACACCGGCGTGCACGCGACCGGCCAGGTGGCGCATGTCGACATCGCTCGGCCGTGCGATCCCGACACGGTGATGAAGGCGCTGAACGCCCACCTCAAGCCGGCGCCGATCGCAGTGCTGCGGGCCGAGGCGGTGGACGCGGCCTTCCATGCCCGCTTCTCCGCCACCGGCCGGCGCTACCTTTACCGCATCCTCTGCCGTCCGGCGCCGCCGGCGCTGCTGCGCGGCCGCGTCTGGTGGGTACCGCAGCCGCTCGATCCGGAGGCGCTGCAGGCCGGCGCCGAGCGGCTGCTGGGGCACCACGACTTCACCTCCTTCCGCGCCAGCGCGTGCCAGGCCGCCAGCCCGGTGAAGACCCTGGACGAGCTGCGCGTCGCGGCGCGCGATCGCGGTCCCGAGGGGCTGGAGATCCGCATCCACGCCGCCGCCCGCTCCTTCCTGCACCACCAGGTGCGCAACATGGTCGGCACGCTGAAGCTGGTCGGCCAGGGCAGGTGGACGCCGGCCCAGGTGAGCGAGGCGCTGGCCGCGCGCGACCGCCGCGCCGCCGGCCCCACCGCCCCGGCCCAGGGGCTCTACCTGTCCGGGGTGACCTACTGACGGGCGGCCGCGCGCGCTAGAGCGATGCCCGACCTGATCGAATCGCATTTGCCATTCGCCAGGTCGGACAGCATCACTCTAACACTATGGTTTAGGGCGGTTTTGGGCCGATCGGCAGACCCACGTCGTGGTTCCACTCGATCGGAAACCGCCCTAGAGCAGGTTTCTTGTGATCGTTTGGACGCACTGCGCGGGTCCGCCGGTCGCGAAAGATCGCTCTCACTTTTAATGTGGTAGAGCCGAGTCAGCCGAGCTGACGGGAGCGCGTCGCGATTTCTTCAGGCCGGCATCTGCTCTAGCCCATGACCATAGAGTGGCCGAGGCCGGCGATCAGCAGGTCGAGCACCCAGCCGAGGAAAACGACGCCGATCGCGGGGAAGCCGTCGAGCTCCAGCGTCGCGCGGGTGATGAACCACTGGTAGACGAAGATGGCGATCTGCACGAAGAGCAGCAGGCCGGCCAGCGCCGGCACCAGGAGGTCGCTGGCCAGCACCGCCAGCGGCACCGCGAAGAGCGCCTGCAGCACCACTGCCCAGTTCCAGGCGACGATGTGGCGCAGGTAGAGGTCGCTGCGGCCCAGCGCCTCGGCCAGGAAGGCCATGGCGACGGGAAAGGCCAGCCAGGAGATGGCGTAGACCAGCCCCTCGATCAGCAGCACGCTCAGCCCGCCGCGCGCCAGCCGCTCGTCGCTCAGCAATACCCACTCGTGCAGCCCCCACAGCGGCAGCACCAGCACCGCGGCGAAGAAGGACTTCACGAAGCCCGCCGGCGAGTCGTCGAGCAGCGCCACGGCGCCGCGGTCGCCGCGCAGCAGGCGCCAGACGGCGTAGAGCGAGCTGAGCGTCTCGGCCTGGCTCGGCAGGATCACGCGGCCCCGCTCCCGCCGGTCGCGTCCGGCCGCCGCGCGAAGTAGCCGTCGAGCACCCGGCGGTAGACCTCGGCCAGGGTGGCGAGGTCGGCGACCGCCACCCGCTCGTCGACCTGGTGCATGGTCTTGCCGACCAGCCCGAACTCGACCACCGGGCAGACGTCCTTGATGAAGCGCGCGTCCGAAGTGCCGCCGGTGGTCGACAGCTCGGGGCGCTGGCCGGTGGCGCCCTCCACCGCGTCCTGCACCAGCGCCGACAGGGGCCCCGGCGGCGTCAGGAAGGATTCGCCCGAGACCCGCAGGTCGAGGTCGTAGGCGGCCTTCGGCGCCTCGGCCATCAGGCGGTCGAAGGTCTCGCGCAGCCAGGCCTCCAGCGCGGCGCCGGAGTGCAGGTCGTTGAAGCGGATGTTGAAGGCGGCCGTGGCCTTGGCCGGGATCACGTTGGAGGCCGGGTTGCCGACGTCGATGGTCGAGACCTGCAGGGTGGAGGGCTGGAAGTGGTCGCTGCCCTGGTCCAGCGGCGCGGTCGTGACCGCGTGCAGCAGGCGGATCAGGTGATGCACCGGGTTGTCGGCCAGGTGCGGATAGGCCGTATGCCCCTGCACGCCGTGCACGCTCAGGGTCGCGCGCAGGCTGCCGCGCCGGCCGATCTTGACCATGTCGCCCAGGGCGTTCGGGTTGGTCGGCTCGCCCACCAGGCAGGCGTCCAGCCGCTCGCCCCGCTCGGCCAGCCAGGCCAGCATCTTGCGCGTGCCGTTGATCGAGGGACCTTCCTCGTCGCCGGTGATCAGCAGCGAGATCGAGCCGGCCGGCGGGCCGTGCGCCGCCAGGTGGGCGGCGATGGCGGCGACCATGCAGGCGATCGCCCCCTTCATGTCGCTGGCGCCGCGGCCGAGCAGCTCGCCGTCGCGCAGCGTCGCCGCGAAGGGGTCCGACGACCAGTCCTCGGGATCGCCCACCGGCACCACGTCGGTGTGGCCGGCAAAGCAGAAGTTGGGCTGCGCCGTGCCGAGCCGGGCGTAGAGGTTGTCGACGTCCGGCGTGCCCGGCTCGGAGAAGACCAGGCGGTGGCAGACGAAGCCGAGCGCCTCCAGCTCGGCCTGCAGCAGATCGAGCGCGCCGCCCTCGGCGGGCGTCACGCTGGGGCAGCGGATCAGCCGCTGGGCCAGGTCCAGCGGATCGAGCGTCGGGGAGGGGGCGAGGGAGGCACTGTCGGTCATGGCCCCGGTTATATCGCGCCGCCCCCACTCTTGTCTTTACCCGGGGCTTGTCTCTATCCCGAGCCTGTCTCCACCGGGCCCGCCGTCGCGCGTCGGCCTCAGTCCAGCGGCGACAGGAAGACCTCGCGCACGTTCACCTCGGGCGGCTGCTCCAGGGCGTAGATCACGGCGCGGGCCACGGCCTCGGCCGTCAGGCCGTGGGGCTTGGGCTCGTCGAAGAAGGGGGTGTCGACCAGCCCCGGCGCGATCACCGTGCAGCGGCCGCCCCATTCGGCCATCTCCTGGGCCAGGTTCTGGCCGAAGCCGTGCACGAACCACTTGGTGGCGCCGTAGACCGAGCCCTTGATGTGGCTGCGCCCGGCCTGGGAGCCGGTCAGCAGCAGATGGCCGCGGGTCTCGCGCAGATAGGGCAGGGCCGCCTTCACCGTCAGGCAGAGCCCCCAGACGTTGACGTCGATCATCTGCCGCCAGTTCTCGACCTCGCCGCCCTCGGCGCCGGGCACCGTGGCGCCCAGCCCGGCATTGGCGAAGACGCCGTGCAGCGGAGCGAACTCCGCCGCCGCCTCGACGGCGCCGGCCACGTCCTCCTGACGCGCCACGTTGCAGGTCAGGGCGAGCGCCCGCTCGCGCCCGATTTCCTGCACCAGCGCGTCCAGCTTGTCGGCCGAGCGGGCGGCCAGCGCCACCTTCCAGCCGGCCGCCGCGGCGGCCCGCGCGGTGGCGGCGCCGATGCCGCTCGACGCGCCGGTGATCAGCAGGGTCCTGTCGGCCAAGTCAGCCTCCTTTCCGTTTCTCTTCGCGTCGCAAGGGGAGGGCGCGCGCGGCGCCCCTCGGCTCCAACGCCCGGCCGGGCGCGCGGTTGCGTCTTCCCGACCTAACCCCGCCGGGCCCGGCTCGCCAGGGGCCCGGTCCGCCAGGGGGCCGGTGCGCCAGGGGGCCGGTGCGCGCCGGGCCCCGTTGCGCAGCGGCCCCCGTCGCCCGTCAGCGCTCGCCGCGCAGGTCGGCGACCTCGCGGCGCAGGGCGCGCAGCTCGGCCAGGATGCGGTCGGTGTCGGCCGCGCGCGCCTGGCCCTCGGCGGCGGCGGCCTCGTCCACCTCGGCCTGGTGCTGGCTCTGCATGGCGTCGACGATGATGCCGATGAAGAGGTTCAGCACGGTGAAGGAGGTGACCAGGATGAAGGGCACGAAGAAGGCCCAGGCCAGGGGGTAGACCTCCATGACCGGGCGCACGATGCCCATCGACCAGGACTCCAGGGTCATGATCTGGAACAGCGAGTAGGCCGAGGCGCCGATGGTGCCGAACCACTCGGGAAAGCTGGCGCCGAACAGCTTGGTCGCCATCACCGAGAAGACGTAATAGATCAGCGTCAGCAGCGCGACGATCGAGCCCATGCCGGGAATCGCGCGCAGCAGCGCGGTGACCACCCGGCGCATCGAGGGCACGGCGGAAATCAGGCGCAGCACGCGCAGGATGCGCAGCGCGCGCAGCACCGACAGCCCGCCGGTCGCCGGCATCCAGGCGATGCCGATCACCACCATGTCGAAAAGGTTCCAGGGATCGCGGTGGATGCGCGTGCGGTAGACCAGCAGCTTGGCCAGGATCTCCGCGGTGAAGATCAGCAGGAAGGCGCGGTCGAGCACGATCAGCAGCGGCCCGGCCGCGGCCATCGCCGCCTCGCTGGTCTCCAGCCCCAGGGTGACGGCGTTGAGCGCGATCAGCACCGCGATCGCCTTCTGGGTCGCACTCTTCTCGAGCAGGTCCTGCAGCCGCCCGAGCAAGCCCGACTGGCGCGGCGGAATCCGCCGCACGTCCGACTCTCGCTCCTCGGCGCCGTGCGTCGCCGTCGCCTTGCCGTTGCTTGCCATGCCGCTCCATCGATCCCGCTGACTGCCGCGCCATAGATGCTGCGCCGCCGCAAGGCGATCAAGAGACGGCGAGCACGACACCGGCAGCAAGCAGGGGCAAACCGGCGGAATCAGGGCGGGCCATGGCCGTCCTTGACGGCCGCGGCCAACAGGTCGGCGAAGTCCTCGTGCGCCGGTGTCATGGCGGTGGGCGCGCGGTGCAGGTCGACCACCGCCGGCGGCAGCGGCGGAAGCCCCGCCGCCGGCCCCGGCACGAAACAGCCGGGCGGCACCGAGCGCGCCGCCTTGACGGTCAGCGCCTGGCCGGAGGCCACGGCGACGTTGAGCCCGGTCGGGCTCTGGCTCTCGTAGAGGATGCGCCAGGACCGGTCGCGCCGGGTCAGGGCCTCCAGCGCGCGGGCCCGGAAGGCACAGCCCTCCGGACTGAAGGCCAGCGGCAGGCTGGCCTCCGGCGTCAGGTCCAGGCCGGGGCCGGCGACCCAGACCAGCTCTTCGATGGCCAGCACCTCGGCCGCCGGCGGGTCGTCCAGGTGGCGGATCGCCAGCGCCAGGTCCAGCTCGCCCTCGCCCAGGCGCGCGACCAGCTCGGGCGAGAGGGCGCAGACGATCTCGACCCGCGCCTCCGGATGGGCGGCGGCGAAGGCCGGCAGCACCCCCGGCAGGTAGGCGTCGGCCTGCTCGTCGCTGATGCCCAGGCGCACGGTCTGGCTGCGGCCGATGCGGCCGATCGCCTCGGCGGCCGCCTCCTGCAGGCGCAGCAGGCGGCGGGCGTAGGGGACCAGGGCGCCGCCCTCCGGCGTGAGCTGCACGCGCCGGCTGGTGCGGGTGAACAGGCGCCGGTCGAGCCGCGCCTCCAGGCGCTTGATGTGCAGGCTGACCGCCGACTGGGTCAGGTTGACCGCGCGCGCCGCGGCGGAGAAGCCGCCAGCCTCGGCGACCGCGAGGAAGGAGCGCAGCAGCTCGGGCGGTAAGGGCGGGGTCACGGCGTAGCTCCAGGGGCCGCGGGCCGATCAATGAAGAACTGTCATTAAACGGATTTCACATCCTCGTTTCCCTTATCAATAGACCTCGACTAGCTGTCAAGCAGCCGAGACCCGTGACCCCGGAGGCCGTGCCGACCATGTCCCTCGCCGCCCCAAACCGCCCGGCGGACGTCCCAGACCGCCCGGCGGACGTCCCAGACCGCCCGGCGGACGTCCCCGCCGAGCCGGCGCCGGCCGCCGCCTGTCCCGTCGACCTGGCGCGCTATCCGCTGCGGGCGCTGGAGGGCGCCGCCGGCCGCCGCCTGATCGCCGAGGCCCGCGCCCGCCTGGCCGAGACCGGCTGTCTGCTGCTCAGGAACTTCGTCACCCCGGCCGGCCTGGCGGCGCTTCAGGCCGAGACCCGCACCCTGGCGCCGGCGGCCCACGTCGAGCGGCGCTTCACCAATCCCTACGGCGGCGCGCCCGGCGACAGGACCGGGGACGCCGCCGGCACCGACCCGACCGCGCCGCCGCGCCAGCGCTTCCTGGAGCGCAGCAACGGCTTCGTCGGCGGCGACCTGATCGCGCCGGGCACGGCGGCGCGCGCGCTCTACCACGACCGCGACTTCCAGCGCTTCCTGGCCGCCGTGGTGGGCGCGCCGGCGCTGCACGAATACGCCGACCCGCTCGCCGGGCTGGTGGTCAACGTGCTGCGGCCCGGCTGCACCCATCCCTGGCACTTCGACAACACCGACTTCGTGGTTTCGCTGATGACCCAGCAGCCCGAGGCCGGCGGCGCCTTCGAATACTGCCCCGGCCTGCGCTCGGCCGCGGACGAGAACGAGGCCGGGGTCGCCGCGGTGCTGGACGGCGCGCGCGCGCCGGTGCGCACCCTGGACCTGCGGCCCGGCGACCTGCAGGTCTTCTTCGGCCGCAACGCCCTGCACCGCGTCGCGCCGGTCGCCGGCGGCCGCGAACGTCACACCCTGATCCTGGGCTACACCCAGCAGCCCGGGGTGATCGGCGATCCCGCGCGCACCCGCGCCCTGTTCGGACGCAGCACCCCCGCGCACGCGGCCGCCGCGCGCAAGCGCGAGGGCGGCGCGCCATGAACCTCGATCCCCGCGACCTGCGCGCCGAGTTTCCCGACCCGCCTGCGGCCGAAGCGGCCGGGGCGGGCGGCCCCGCGCCGGTGCTGCACGACGGCCCGCGCGACGGCCTGACCGGCAACGCCGACAACATCCCCCGGGCCTTCGATCCCCAGGCCCTGCGCGCCGGCCGCCTGGCGCGGGTGCGCGCCATGATGGCCGAGGCGGAGCTGGCGGCCGTGGTGCTGTTCGACCCGAACAACCAGCGCTACGCCACCGGCTCGCGCAACATGTTCGGCTACTTCCTGCGCAACTCGACGCGCTATATCTACGTGCCGCTGGAGGGGCCGGTGATCCTCTTCGAGTATCCCGGCTCGGCGCACACCTCGACCCACCTGGAGACGATCAACGAATCGCGCACGTCGAAGGTCGTCTGGACCCAGGTCAACAGCCGCGACCACGGCGCCGCCCGGCCCTTCGCCCAGGAGATCGCCGCGCTGCTGCGCGAGGGCGGCCACCCCGGCGGACGGGTCGGCCTGGACCGCTGCAGCCACCTGCACGCCCTGGCGCTGGAGGCCGAGGGGCTGGAGGTGGAGGACGTGGCCGGCCGCCTGCTGCACGCCCGCCGCCTGAAGACGCCGGAGGAGATCGCCTGCCTGCAGATCTCCATGGCCGGGACCGAGGCCGCGGTCCACGCGGTCGAGCAGGCGCTGCGCCCCGGCGTCAGCGAGGAGGAGCTGTTCGGCCTGCTCTACGGCGAGGTGATCCGCCAGGGCGGGGAGATGATCGAGACCCGCCTGCTGAACTCCGGCCCGCGCACCAACCCCTGGTTCAGCGAGGCCGGCCCGCGCAAGCTGCGGCCCGGCGAGCTGCTCTGCCTGGACAGCGACACGATCGGCTGCAACGGCTACTACTCCGACTTCTCGCGCACCTTCTTCTGCGGCCCGGGCCGGCCGAGCGGCGCGCAGCGCAGCCTCTACCGCATGGCCTGGGAGCAGGTGGAGCACAACATCGCCGCGATGCGGCCGGGCATGACCTACCGCGAATTGACCGAGCGGGCCTGGGAGATTCCCGAGCGCTTCTACGACCGGCGCTACCCCTCGATCATCCACGGCGTCGGCCTGCACGGCGAGACGCCGCTGGTCGCCCACAAGGGCGACTTCGACGCCTACTCCTCCGACGGGGTGCTGGAGCCGGGGCTGGTGGTTTCGGTCGAGAGCTACATCGGCGAGGTCGGCGGCGCCCAGGGGGTCAAGCTGGAGGAGGAGGTGCTGGTCACCGAAACCGGCATCGAGCGCATCTCGCGCTACCCCTACGACGAGGCGCTGCTCGGCCGCGAGCTGTAGCGGCCCGATCGGCGCGCCGGCCGGCTCAGGCCGGCTTCGGCCGGTCGCCGAAGATGGCGCTGCCGACGCGCACCGAGGTGGCGCCCAGCGCGATGCCGGTCTCGTAGTCGGCGCTCATGCCCATCGACAGGCGGGCCAGGCCCAGCTCGTCGGCCAGGCGCCGCAGCAGGCCGAAGTGCACGGCTGGCGGCTCGTCGACCGGCGGAATGCACATCAGCCCGACCACCGGCAGGTCCAGCTCGTCGCGCGCCAGGCGCAGCAGCTCGCCCGCCGCCTCCGGCGCGCAGCCGGCCTTCTGCGCCTCGCCGCCGGTGTTGACCTGGATGTAGAGCTGCGGGCAGCGGCCCTGGCGGTCGCGCTCCCTGGCCAGGGCACGGGCCAGCTTCGCGCGGTCCAGGGTCTCGATCACGTCGAACAGCGCCACCGCGTCGCCGGCCTTGTTGGTCTGCAGCGGCCCGATCAGGTGCAGCTCCAGGTCGGGGTGGGCGGCCTTGAGCTCGGGATACTTGGCCTGCGCCTCCTGCACCCGGTTCTCGCCGAACACGCGCTGGCCGGCGGCATAGGCGGCGGCCACCGCCTCCGGCCCGAAGGTCTTGGCCACCGCGACCAGGGCGATCTCCGCCGGCTCGCGGCCGGCCTCGCGCGCGGCCAGGGCAAGGGTCTCGCGCACGGCGGCGAGGTTGTCGGCGATCGCGGGGCTGGTCGGGTTCCAGGTCTGGCTCATGGACCAAGCCGATAGCATGAGCCTTGGCAGGGCGCCAAGCGCGCCGCTATCGTGCGGGCACCATGATGCTGCAGCTCGACGATCTCCTGACCCAGGCCGAGGTGGCGCGGCTGCGCGACACCCTGGCGCGCGCGCCCTACGAACAGGGGGCGGTGTCCGGCAAGAAGACGCTGAAGAACAACCTGCAGGCCGACAAGGCCAACCAGGAAGTGCAGGTGGCGACCCGTGCGGTGCTCAACCGCATGTTCGCCCGGCCCGAGTTCACCGGCTTCGCCATGCCGCGCAACGTCACGCTGATGTTCAACCGCTACGACGTCGGCATGACCTACAAGGACCACATGGACGCCGCGCTGATGGGGCCGTCCCAGGCCCAGGCGCTGCGCGCCGACCTGTCCTTCACGGTCTTCCTGACCGAGCCGGAGGAGTATGCCGGCGGCGAGTTCGTGCTGCAGAGCCCCTTCGGCGAGCAGCGCATCAAGAAGCCGGCCGGCAGCTTCATGTGCTACCCCTCGGACATGCTGCACCGGGTCGATCCGGTCACCGAGGGCACCCGCTGGGCGGCGGTGGGCTGGATCCAGTCCTTCCTGCGCGACCCGCGCCAGCGGGCGATGATCGCCCACCTGGACGACCTGCGCCGCCGGCTGGTGCGCGACCACCCGGACTCGCCCTATCCCGAGGAGTTCGCGCAGATCCACCAGAACCTGCTGCGCATGTGGGCCGAGGTCTGAGCCGGCGAGTCACGGCGGCGCCGGCGCGGAAAATCATTCCGCTAGGTCAACGATCACCGGGACGTGGTCGCTGGGCTTGGTCCAGGCCCGGGTGTCCTTCATAACCGTCATGTTTTCCAGACGCTTGGCCAGACGCTGCGTGGCCCAGACATGGTCCAGGCGCCAGCCGTAACCCTTCTCGAAGGCGGTCGGGAAGCGATAGCCCCACCAGGTGTAGAGCGGTTCCGTTTCGGAGACGAAATGACGCGGCACGTCGATGAACTGCCCGGCCTCGATCACCGCCTTCATGGCCGCCGACTCTCCCGGCGTATGGCCGACGCTGCGCACCAGGCGCTTGTGATTCCAGACATCTTTTTCCAGCGGCGCCACGTTGAGATCGCCCAGCAACAGCAGGGGACGGGCCTTGGCCTCGGCCGCGGCCCAGTGCTGCATCTCCTCCAGGAAGGCCAGCTTGTGGGCGAACTTGTCATTCCGTTCCGGATCCGGAATTGGTCCCCCGGAGGGCACGTAGAAGCAGTGGATGTCGACCCCGGCGACCCGCGCCCAGAGGTGGCGCTTGTCGTCCTTGCCGCACCACACGCGCCGGCCGTGCGCCTCGAAGGGCCGGCGCGAGGCGATGGCCACGCCGTTGTAGGCCTTCTGGCCGCAAATCAGCAGGTGCTCGTAGCCCATCGCCTTGACGTCCTTTTCGGGGAAGGAGCCGTCGGCGACCTTGGTTTCCTGCAGGCAGAGCACGTCGGGCCGCTGGTCCTGGTCGAAGCGGGCCAAGTGATCGAGCCGTTGGCGCAGGGAGTTGACGTTCCAGGTCGCGACGCGCAGGGGCATGGAGTGGCACTCGTTCCGGTTCCGTGACGAAGGGGCGGCCAGCCTAAAGGCTTTGGCACGGCGGCGGAAGGCGCGGGCTGCGAGGACCTGGAGAGGGGCGGGCGAACGCGCCCGGCAGCGGCTGATCCGGCGCGTTCCGGGGGCCAGAAACAGCGGAACGCCCGGTCGGGGGGATGGCCGGGCGTTCCTAGCTCCTAGGAGCTGTCGGCGGAAGATGGCAGGGGACCAATTCCTTCCGCGTCGACCCTTAACATAAGGGACCGAGACGCCGAATCAATCGCAACGCCTGCGTTAGGAAGCCGCAGGCAGCGCAAACCTGCATTGCCATGGTTGCAGAGCTGGCCGGCCACTCGCCTCGCGCCCGGAGTGGGTAGGACAACGATCCCAAGCGCGGCTCCGGCTGTCAGCCCAGCGCCGCCAGGATCGAGACGCGCAGGGCGGCATCGACCTCCGGCGCGCGGCCGAACCAGGCCTCGAAGCCGGGGCGGGCCTGATGCAGCAGCATGCCCAGGCCGTCGACGGTGGGATGGCCGGCGGCGCGGGCCGCGCGCAGCAGCGGCGTTTCCAGCGGCACGTAGACGATGTCGGTCACCAGCGCGCCCGCGGGCAGGGGGGTCAGGTCGATCTCCAGCGGCGGATGCCCGCTCATGCCCAGGCTGGTGGTGTTGACCAGCAGATTGGCCCCCTCCAGCGCCGCCGCCGCCCAGGCGCGGGCGGCAATCCCCTCGCCCAGATCGTCGGCCAGGCGCTCGGCCCGCGCGGCGGTGCGGTTGAGCACCCGCACCTGCGGCACGCCGGCCTCGCGCAGGGCGAAGGCCACCGCGCGCGCCGCGCCGCCGGCGCCCAACACCACGGCCGGGCCGGCCGCCGGGCGCCAGTCCGGCACCTCCTGACGCAGGTTTTCCAGGAAACCGTAGGCGTCGGTGTTGGAGCCCAGGATGCGGCCGTCGCGGAATACCAGGGTATTCACGGCACCGATCGCCCGCGCCGCCGGGTCGACCGCGTCGCAGAGCGCCAGCGCGGCCTGCTTGTGCGGCACGGTGACATTGGCGCCGGCATAGCCCTCGGCCACCAGGGCGCGGACGTAGCCGCCGAAGACCTGCGGCGGCACCGGCAGGTGTTCGTAGGAGCCGGCCAGGCCGTAGCGTTTCAGCCAGTGACCGTGCAGCCGGGGGGACAGGGAGTGGCGCACCGGCCAGCCGAGCACGCCGGCCTGCGGGGCGGTATCGCCGGGGGCCGCGCTCATCGCGGCACCACGCCGTTGGCGCGCAGCAGGTCGAGCAAGGGCAGCAGCGGCAGGCCGAGGATGGTGAAGACGTCGCCCTCGACCCGCTGGAAGAGCTGCACGCCGGGCCCCTCGATCTGGTAGGCGCCGACCGAAGCGAGCGCGGCCGGGCCGACGGCCGCCAGGTAGCGGTCGACGAAGTCCTCGCTCAAGGGCCGCAGGGTCAGGCGGGCGCGCGCGTTGTGATGCCAGATCCTCCCGCCGTCGCGCACCACGCAGACGCTGGTCTCCAGCGTGTGGCTGCGCCCGGACAGGGCCAGGAGCTGGGCGCGCGCGGCGGCCAGGTCGGCGGGCTTGTCGTACCACTGGCCTTCGCAGTCGAGCATCTGGTCGGCGCCGATCACCAGGGGACCGGGGCCGCCGGCGCCGCCCAGCCGCTCGCTGACCCGTCGGGCCTTCAGCTCGGCCAGGGTCTCGGCGACCTGCGCGGCGCTGGCCCCCTCGGCGCGCAGGGCGAGCTTGACCTCCGCCTCGTCGACCGCCGCCGGCAGCGCCTCGATTTCCAGGCCGGCGTCCTGCAGCAGCTTGCGCCGCGCGACGCTGGCCGAGGCCAGCACCAGGGCCGGGGCGTCGGGCTGCATCAGGCAAACGGCGGCGGCGGCGCCGGCCGGCGGCGGACTGTCCATATCGCTCGGTCTCACTCGGTCCCTCGGGTTTCGGCCTCCTGGCGGCGATGGCGCGCCAGCAGGGTGAGAATCGCCGCCGCCGTCTCCTCGATCGAGCGGCGGGTGACGTCCAGCGTCGGCCAGCCCATGCGTGCGCAGAGGCGGCGCGCCTCGGCCACCTCGCGCTTGACCGCGTCGGGGTCGGCGTAGGTCGAGCCGTCGTCGCGGTCGGTCATCTGGCGCAGCCGGTTCTTGCGCACCTGCACCAGGCGCTGAGGGTCCTTGGTCAGCCCGACCACCAGCGGCCGCTTCAGCGCCAGCAGCTCCTCGGGCGGCGACATGCCGGGCACCAGCGGCACGTTGGCGGCGCGCAGGCCGCGGTTGGCCAGATAGATGCAGGTCGGCGTCTTGGAGGTGCGCGAGACGCCGGTCAGCACCACCTCGGCCTCGTGCAGGCTGGCGAGCTGCTGGCCGTCATCGTGGGCCATGGCGAAGTTCATCGCCTCGATGCGGCCGAAGTACTCGGCGTCCAGCTCGTGCTGCAGCCCCGGCCGGCCCACGGTGGCCACGTCGAAGTAGGCGACCAGGGCGTGCATCACCGGGTCGAGCACCGAGATCGCCGGCACGCCCAGGCGGCGGCAGGCCTCGGTGAGCTGAGCGCGCAGACCCTCGTTGATCAGGGTATAGAGCACCGGCCCGGGAAAGGCCTCAAGCCCGGCGACCACCTTGTCCATATGGCCGCGCGTCCGCACCAGGGTCCAGGCGTGCTCGACCGGCTCGACGTCGCGGAACTGCGAGAGCACCGCGCGGGCGACCGAGTTCACCGTCTCGCCGGTGGCATCGGAGACCAGGTGCAGGTTGCCGGGCGCGCGGGACTCGGCGCGCGGCCCGTCGACAGCCGCGGCGCCTTGCGCGCCCTGCGCTGCCGTCGGCGCCTTCGCCGCGGGTCGGTCGGCTGCCGTCTCGTCCGTCACTGCTGCATCCGCGTCGGTGTCATCCAGCGGTCCCCGGCCTGTGGAGTTCTGCGCGGAACGGGGATAACCACGGCCCGCGTCATCTGCGCGAATTTTTCGCCCAGGATGACCCGGCAGCCATGCCGAGCCCTGTCCGCAGGCGGGCGGCGCCATCCAGCCCGTCGGGACGACTCCGCGTCAAGCGCCGCGGCCAGCGCGCCATCCCCGTTATCCACCCGATCCCCAACCCGGTGCAAGCCGCGCCAAACCTGGCTGTCCGCGCAGTTATCGACATATCGACAGGCCCCGCACGGGGCGCCGCGGATATGTGGACAAGGCCGGGGATGGATTTGCCTCCACAGGACTCACAGCCCCGAACAACAACCCCAACCTTTCAACAAAAATATCTTTGTGGGATAGGAAGGGGCCCGCCGAACCGTCGAGGACATGCCCGTGGCCGAGAGCAGACCCGATCCCGCCAAACCCGCCACCGCCTCCGTTTCGGCGCCCGAACGTTCCGGCAAGGCGCTGTTGCGCGCCCTGGCCGGTGAGCGCCTGCCGGTTCCGCCGGTCTGGCTGATGCGCCAGGCCGGGCGCTACCTGCCCGAGTACCGCGAGACGCGCCGTCAGGCGGGCAGCTTCCTCGACCTCTGCTTCAACCCGGCCTTGGCGACCGAGGTGACCCTGCAGCCGATCCGGCGGTTCGGCTTCGACGCGGCGATCCTCTTCTCCGACATCCTGGTGATCCCGCACGCACTGGGGCAGAAGCTCTGGTTCCAGGAAGGGGAGGGGCCGAAGCTGCAGGCGCTGGCCGGCGGCGACGACCTCGCGCGCCTGTCGCTCGACGCGCTGCACGAGCGCCTGGGCCCGGTCTACGAGACGCTCGACCGGCTGACCACGGCCTTGCCGGCGGAAACCGCGCTGATCGGCTTTGCAGGCGCGCCTTGGACCGTGGCCAGCTACATGATCGAGGGCGGCTCCTCGAAGGACTTCCGCACCGCGAAGACCTGGGCCTACAGCGACCCGCAAGGCTTTCAGGCGCTGATCGACCTGCTGGTCGAGGCGACCAGCCGCTATCTCTGCCGCCAGGTCGAGGCCGGCGCCGAGGCGCTGCAGCTCTTCGATTCCTGGGCCGGGGTCTGGCCCGAGCCCTACTTCCGCCGCTGGTGCCTGGCGCCGATGGCCCAGATCGTCCGGCGGGTGAAAGCGCAGCACCCGCAGGTGCCGATCATCCTCTTCCCGCGCGGTGCCGGCCCGCTCTATGCCGCCGTGGCCGCCGAGGCCGGGGCCGAGGCCCTGTCGCTCGACACCACCCTGCCGCTGGACTGGGCCGCCGCGCAGCTTCAGGGCCGGGTCACCGTGCAGGGCAACCTCGACCCGATCCTGCTGGTCGCCGGCGGGCCGGCGCTGGAAACGGCGGCGCGCGAAATCGTCGCGGCCCTGTCCGGCGGGCCCTTCATCTTCAACCTGGGCCACGGCATCGTGCCCCAGACGCCGCCCGAGCATGTGGCGAAACTGCTCGACATTGTACGATCGCATCCTAGCTAAGCGGTCTGGAGCCGCCGGTCCGGCCCGCGAGGGCCGGAGCGAGACCGTGCAAGAGGACCCCGCCGGACGATGCCCGACGCTTCGACCACCACGACCGAAGGCCGCAGCCAGGACGCCGGCGCCCCCACTGGCGCCCTCACTGTCGCCCCCGTCGGCAGCGGGCCGGCGGCGCGGGCCGCCGATGCGGCCGCGGGCGGCGCGGTGAAGCCGGCCGACCACCCCGAGCTGCCGGCGCGCAAGATCGGCGTGCTGCTGCTCAACCTCGGCACGCCGGACGGCACCGACTACTGGTCGATGCGGCGCTACCTCGGCGAGTTCCTCTCCGACCGCCGCATCATCGAGCTCTCGCCGCTGCTCTGGCAGCCGATCCTGCAGGGCATCATCCTGTCGCTGCGGCCGGGTAAGTCGGGCCAGAACTACGCCAAGATCTGGAACCGCGAGCTGAACGAGTCGCCGCTGCGCACCTACACCCGCGCCCAGGCCGAGAAGCTTTCCGAGGCCTTCGGGCCGGACAGCCAGGTGGTGGTCGACTGGGGCATGCGCTACGGCAACCCCTCGACCGCCAGCCGGATCGACTCCCTGGTCGCGCGCGGCTGCGACCGGCTGCTGCTGTTTCCGCTCTATCCGCAGTATTCCGCGGCGACCACCGGCACGGCCTGCGACCAGGCCTTCCGCGCCCTGATGACCCAGCGCTGGATGCCGGCCGTGCGCAGCGTGCCTGCCTACTACGACGACCCGGCCTACATCGAGCTGCTGGCGACCACGGTGGAGGCGCAGCTCGCGGCGCTGGACTTCGAGCCGGAGGTGCTGCTCGCCTCCTTCCACGGCCTGCCGAAGGAGAACCTGCTCAAGGGCGATCCCTACCACTGCCAGTGCCAGAAGACGGCGCGGCTGCTGCGTGAGCGGCTGGGCTGGCCGGAGCCGCGCCTGCAGGTGGTCTTCCAGTCGCGCTTCGGCCCCAAGGAGTGGCTGCAGCCCTACGCCGACGAGCGGGTGGCCGAGCTGGCCGACGGCGGGGTCAAGCGCCTGGCCGTGGTCTCGCCCGGCTTCGCGTCGGACTGCGTGGAGACGCTGGAGGAGCTGGCGATCGGCCTGCGCGAGACCTTCGAGGAGGCCGGCGGCCGCGACTTCGCCTATCTGCCCTGCCTGAACGAGTCGGACGCGCACATCGCCTACCTGAAGCAGGTGATCGAACGGGAATTGTGCGGCTGGCTGTGATGGGTTAGGCCGGGCGGCGGACGGGCGTGCCGTTGCGCCGCCGCCTCGATCTCAAGGCGCAGCGACCTCAAGCCGCGTCAACCGCAAGGGAACGGTCTCGATGGATTTCATGTTCGCGCTGGTGCCCTGGATCAAGGCCCTGCACGTGCTTTCCGTGATCGCCTGGATGGCGGGGTTGCTCTACCTGCCGCGACTCTACGTCTACCACGCCCAGGTCGAAGTCGGCTCGGAGACCAGCGAGACCTTCAAGGTGATGGAACGCCGACTGCTCAAGGCCATCACCACGCCGGCCATGCTGGCCTCCCTGCTGTTCGGGCTGATCCTGCTCGGCCAGCCCGGCCTGCTGGAGCAGGGCTGGATGCACGTCAAGCTGGCGCTGCTGATCGGCATGTTCGTGATGCACGGGCTCTACGCCAAGTGGCGCAAGGACTTCGAGGCCGACCGCAACACGCGGCCGCACACCTTCTACCGTTGGATGAACGAGGTGCCGACGGTGCTGCTGATCGCCATCGTCCTGCTGGCGGTGGTCAAGCCCTTCTGAGGCCGCCGCCCGCGCCCCCGAGGCACCAGCGCCGCGTGCGCGGACAGCCGGGAAAGCCCGCATGAGCCAGAAGAGCGCCCCCGAACACGACCCGCCTTTTGCGCTGGTGGGCATCGATCATGTCGTGCTGCGTGTGCGCGACCTGGCGGCCATGCTGCGCTTCTACCGGGACACGCTGGGCTGCCGCCTGGAGCGCGAGCAGGCCGAACTCGGGCTCTACCAGCTCCGCGCCGGACGCAGCCTGATCGACCTGGTCACCGTCGAGGGCAAGCTGGGGCGGGCCGGCGGCGCCGCGCCGGGGGCCGAGGGGCACAATCTGGACCATTTCTGCCTGACGCTCAGGCCCTTCGACCCGGCGGCGCTGCGCGCTCACCTGGCAGACCACGGCGTCGCGGTGGGCGAGGAGGGCGAGCGTTACGGCGCCGAGGGCTCGGGCCAGTCCCTCTACCTGCGCGACCCCGAGGGCAACACCGTGGAGCTGAAGGGCGCCCGCAGCTAGCGCGATCGGCGCGCGCCGGGCCCCGCGTCGGGCCCCGCGCCGTGATGGCGGACGCTTGCGCCCGGCTCATGCCGGCGGCGGTTCGCCGGCCCGCGCGCGCTTGACGCCGCCCGGCACGATCGGTCATATATTCAAGAGCGTGGCCGGCTTGTCCGGCTCGCGCGTCCTTCCCACCTAGTTGCGCAGAACAGCGGCCCGCCAAGGGACCCCGTCCGCGAACGCCGCCCGGCATCTTCCGCAGTCCGGCCCGCCCTGCTGCGGGTGCACCTGTCCGAAGCCGACCAGACCAACGGCCCGATCGCGCAGAACAGCCTGTTCACCGGCCGCCGCGCCGCGCCGCTTCTTCGATTGCTCTTCGCACGCCCGTTCTCCGCGGGTGCCCCCAACGCCAGATCCGCGACACCCGATCCGCCATGAATCTTCAGGAACTCAAGAACAAGTCCCCCGCCGAGCTGCTCGCCTTCGCCGAGGAGCTGGAGATCGAGAACGCCTCGACCCTGCGCAAGCAGGACATGATGTTCGCGATTCTCAAGCAACTGGCCGAGAACGAGGTGGCGATCTTCGGCTCGGGCGTGCTCGAGGTGCTGCCCGACGGCTTCGGCTTCCTGCGCTCGCCGGAGGCCAACTACCTGCCGGGGCCGGACGACATCTACGTCAGCCCCAGCCAGGTGCGCCGCTTCGGCCTGCGCACCGGCGACACGGTCGAGGGCGAGATCCGCAGCCCGAAGGAGGGCGAGCGCTACTTCGCGCTGCTCAAGGTCAACACGATCAACTTCGATCCGCCGGAGAACACCCGGCACCGGATCAACTTCGACAACCTGACGCCGCTCTATCCCGACCAGAAGATCAGCCTGGAGATCGAGGACCCGACCAAGCCGGACATGACGGCGCGGGTGATCGACCTGACGGCGCCGATCGGCAAGGGCCAGCGCGCCCTGATCGTGGCGCCGCCGCGCACCGGCAAGACGGTGATCCTGCAGAACCTGGCGCGCTCGATCGCCGAGAACCACCCGGAGATCTACCTGCTGGTGCTGCTGATCGACGAGCGGCCGGAGGAGGTCACCGACATGGACCGCTCGGTCAAGGGCGAGGTGGTGTCCTCCACCTTCGACGAGCCGGCCCAGCGCCACGTGCAGGTGGCCGAGATGGTGATCGAGAAGGCCAAGCGCCTGGTCGAGCACAAGAAGGACGTGGTGATCCTGCTCGACTCCATCACCCGCCTGGCGCGCGCCTACAACACCGTGGTGCCCAGTTCCGGCAAGGTGCTGACCGGCGGCGTCGACGCCAACGCGCTGCAGCGGCCCAAGCGCTTCTTCGGCGCCGCGCGCAACATCGAGGAAGGCGGCAGCCTGACGATCATCGGCACTGCGCTGATCGACACCGGCAGCCGCATGGACGAGGTGATCTTCGAGGAGTTCAAGGGCACCGGCAATTCGGAGATCGTGCTCGACCGCAAGCTGGCCGACAAGCGCACCTTCCCGGCCATCGACATCGGCAAGTCCGGCACCCGCAAGGAGGAGCTGCTGGTCGAGCGCGGCATCCTCTCGAAGATGTGGGTGCTGCGCCGCATCCTCATGCCGATGGGCGTCACCGACTCCATGGACTTCCTGCTGAAGAAGCTGAAGGAGACGAAGAACAACTCCGACTTCTTCGACTCCATGAACCAGTAGCATCACCAAGTCGGGAGAGGGCTCGGGCCGGCCGCCCGATCCTTGCGACCCGGGGCCGGAGGAGACACAGCGAGCCATGCGCGCCTATCTCGCCGGCCCCGACGTCTTTCTGCCCGAGGCCCGCGCGATCGGCGCGCGCAAGACGCGGATCTGCGCCGACCACGGCTTTCAGGGCCACTTCCCGTTGGACGGCGCGCTCAGCCTCGACGGCCTGACGCCCTACGCCCAGGGCCAGGCGATCTACCGCGCCAACCGCGGTCTGCTGCGCGGCTGCGAGCTGGCCTTCGTCAATCTCACGCCCTTCCGCGGCCCAAGCGCCGATCCCGGCACGGTCTTCGAGCTCGGCTGGCTGGTCGCCGCCGGCACGCCGGTCTTCGCCTATACCGCCGACCCCCGCGCCTATGCCGAGCGGGTCGCCCCCGACGGCTACGCGGTCGAGCGCTTCGCCATGCACGACAACCTGATGATCGACGCCGCGGTGGCCGAGCAGGGCTGGCAGATCGTTGCGCGCCCGGAACCGCCGGGCGGCGCGCCGCTGGCCGCGCTCGCCGCCTTCGAGGCGGCCGTCGCGCTGGCGGCGGAGCGCCTTGTGAACACGCGATAAATCAGAGTCGCACTGGCCTGCGGCGGAGCTCAGCGATCCTTGCCGCGGGCCCGGCGGGCGAGCTGGTAGAAGGCCGGCGAGGTGCGCAGTAGCGAGACGAAGCGCCCGCGGCGGGTCCTCGGCACGGCCGCGCGCCGGGCCATGCGGTAGGCCACGAACAGCAGGAAGGCGCCGTGCATCACGCTGGTGTAGGTGAAGAAGGCCGGCGCTCCGAACCAGGCGATCACCTGGGCGGCCGTCGGCGGCCCCACCACCGCGCCCAGGGCGTACATCAGAATCAGCGTGGCCGAGAGCTCGACCCGGTCGGCGTCGCCGGCGTGGTCGTTGCCGTGGGCGATCGACAGGGAGTAGAGCGGCATGGCGAAGGCGCCGAACAGGAAGCCGCCGGCCAGTATGGCCTCGGCCGAGAGCGTGCCGGTGACGGTCAGCCACAGCCCCGCGCCGGCCGCGCCGAGGGTCGCCAGCAGCAGCACCCAACGGCGGTCGATGCGGTCCGACAGCCAGCCGAGGGGATACTGGCTGAGCGCGCCGCCGGCGATCGCCAGGGACATGAAGAGGGCGAGCTGCTCCAGGTCCAGCGCCGTCTCCTGGGCGTAGAGCGGGCCGACCGTGCGGAAGGCGCCGTTGGTCAGCCCGATGGTCAGGCAGCCCACGCAGGCGACCGGCGAGAGGCGCCAGATGCGGCGCACGTCCAGGCGCGGGCTGGCCGGCGGCGCCGGGCTGGTCTGGCGCGACAGGCTGATCGGCAGCAGCGCCAGGCAGAAGAAGATCGCGACCACGGCGAAGATCGCGAAGCTCTCCGCCCCCACCGCCGGCAGCAGGAACTGCCCGCCGGTCACGCAGGCCAGATCGACGATGCGGTAGATCGACAACACCCGGCCCCGCTCCGCCGCGCCGGCGCGGGCGTTGATCCAGGATTCCACCACCGTGGCCAGGCCGGCGAAGGCGAAGCCGGTCAGCACCCGGCTGACCAGCCAGACCAGCGGGTCGATGGCCAGGGCCAGCACCAGCGCCGCCACCGCACCGAGCGAGGCCAGCGCGGCGAAGACGCGGATGTGCCCGGCGCGCAGGATCAGCCCGGGGGTGACCAGGCAGGCGAAGATGAAGCCCAGGAAGTAGGCCGCGCCCAGCAGGCCGACCGTCGGGGCCGGAAAGGCCTCCAGGTTGGCGCGCACTGCCACCAGGGTGACCAGCAGGCCGTTGCCGGCCAGCAGGATGCCGGCCGAGACCAGCAGCGGCAGCAGCGCCAGCCAGCCCTCGCGGCCCAGGCGGTCGGGCGGCGCGGTCGGGCTTGCGCCGGCCGGTCGGCCCTGGGTGGCGTCGCTCATGCGCGCTTCTCCTCCGCCTTCTCTGCCGCCTTCTCTGCCGCCGACCTGCCGCCGGCGCGCAGCCGCGGGGCCAGAACCGCGGCCAACACCACCGCCACCAGGGTCAGCAGACCGAACAGCGGCCCGGCCACGGCCCAGTCGCCCCCTGCCCGCTCGACCGCGACGGCGATCAGCAAGGGCCCCGCGAGCACGCCGAGATTGCGCCCGGTCATCAGCAGCGAAAAGGCGCTGGGCGGCGGTCGCCCGCCGGTCAGGCGCCCGGCGGTGGCGAAGAGGCAGGTCGGCGAGATCCCCGCCCCCACCCCGTAGACCAGCAGCAGCAGTACGCCGAAGGCGTCGGCGCCGACCTGGGGCATGGCCCACCAGCAGGCGGCCTGGCTGAGCAGCGCGGCCAGCAGCAGGCCGCCGTGGCTGACGCCGCGGCCGAGCAGCCAACCGGTGGCGACGTTGACGCCGGCCAGCACCACCACCGGCAGCAGGTAGGCGACCAGCGCCGCGCCGAGATCCAGGGCGGCGGCCTCCACCAGGTATTGCGGCAGCCAGGTCATGAAGGCGAAGTACTGCCCCGACCAGAGCATGAAGATGCCGCCGGCCAGGATCAGGCCGCGGCGCTGCACCGCGGTCAGGCGCTGATGCTGGCCGCCCCGGCGCGGCGCCTGCGGGCCCGGCAGGCGGCGGCGGGCCAGGGCGACCCAGGCGGCCAGCGCCAGGGTGCCGGCGATCGCCAGCCACCAGAGGGCCGGCCAGCCCGGCTGCGGCGTCAGCCCGTGCGCCAACAGCGCGGCGGCGGTCTGGCCGATCGGGATCCAGGCGGCGACCAGGCCGATCACCAGCCCGGCGTGGCGCGGGCCGGCGGCGCGGGTCGCCAGGCTGGGCCCGGCCACCGCGCAGAGCGCGAAGGCGACGCCCTCCAGCCCGCGCGCCAGCAGCAGCAGCCAGCCGGTGCCGGCGCCGGCCAGGCCCAGCAGGTTGGCCAGCACGAAGAGGCCGGCGGCGCCGAGCAGCGGCGCGCCGAACCCGAAGCGCTCGAGCAGGCGGCCGAGCGGAATCGACAGCAGCAGCCCGGCGACGGCATAGGCCGACATGAAGCCGCCGGCCAGGGTGCGGGAATAGCCGTAGTCTTCCAGCAGCAGCGGCAGCACCGGCGGCAACTTGAAGAGCTGATAGGCGGCGAAGCTCGCCAGCGCGAGGCCGAGAGCGACGGCGGGCCAGTCGCTGCGGCCCCCCGGGGAATGAGGCGCGGCCTCGGAACGGTCGGGCATGAAGCTGCGGGGAAGGAAGGAGGAGACGGCAGAGCTCACGCGAGTGTGACCGACATCACAGCGCCGGTCCAGGCTCCCGGTTTTTCCTTTCGGGACAGAGGTCCAGGTCCTAGGTTGACGGCAGGTGGGGCCGCGCATGGGGTGATCCAGTGGTCGCAGCGACCGATCGGGCGACAGGCGGACCGGCCGTCGAGTCGGACTTCTTCGTACGCTTCTGGGGCGTGCGGGGCTCGATCGCCTGTCCGGGCGAAGCCTACGACAAGTACGGCGGGAACACCTCCTGCCTGGAGGTGCGCTGCGGGCCGCACGTGCTGATCTTCGACGGTGGCACGGGCCTGCGGCCGCTCGGCCAGGCGCTGATGCAGGAGGCCGGCGGGAGCTGCGCCGCCCTGGCGCGCAGCGAGGCCGGCGGCACCCAGCTCGACATCTTCCTGACCCATACCCACCACGATCATATCTCCGGCATTCCCTTCTTCGCGCCGGCCTTCTGCGGCAAGAGCCGGGTCCGCTTCTGGGCCGGGCATCTGCGGCCCGAGGCCGACCTGCACGAGGTGCTCTGCAAGTTCATGGCCGCCCCCCTCTTCCCGGTGCCGCCGGACATCTTCGGTGCCGAGGTCGAGTTCCGCGACTTCGAGGCCGGGCAGACGCTGACCCCCTACCCCGGCGTCACCCTGCGCACGGCGCCGCTGAACCATCCCAACCGTGCCACCGGCTACCGCGTCGACTACGCCGGCCGGTCGCTCTGCTACGTCACCGACACCGAGCATGTGCCGGGTACGCGCGATCCCAACGTCCTGGGACTGATCCAGGGGGCGGACCTGGTGATCTACGACTGCAGCTACACCGACGCGGAGTATGCGGAGAGGTACCGCGGCTGGGGCCATTCCACCTGGCAGGAAGGCGTGCGGCTCTGCGCGGCGGCGGGCGCCCGGCGGCTGGTGGTCTTCCACCACGACCCCAGCCACGACGACGCCTTCATGGACGAGGTCGCCGCCGCCGTCACGGCGGCGCGGCCCGGCTCGCTGGTCGCCCGCGAGGGCCTGGTGCTGGAGCCGTGAGCGGCCGGGAGCCCGCCAGGGGCGCCGCCCGGGCCCGTCTGATGGGGCTGAAGACCCTGCTCGGCGCCGGCCCGCCGCAGGGCTTCTTCATTCCCTGTCGCTATGCCGACCGTTTGCCGCCGCCGGACTCGCGCCCGGCCTATGCCGGGGTGGCGACCGCCTTCGCGGCGGCGGAGCCGGAGTTCCTGCGGCTGTTCGACCGGCTCGACGCCTGCGCGCCGGCGCTGGGCGCCATCGGGGCCGAGGACGCGCCGCCGCAGCCGCGCTGGAACCAGGACTGGTTCCCGCGCCTGGACGCGGCGCTCGCCTACCTGCTGCTGCGCACCCGCGCGCCGCGCCGTCTGGTCGAGATCGGCTCCGGCCACTCCACCCGCTTCTTCGCCCGCGCGCGCGCCGACGCCGGGCTGGACACGCGAATCGACGCCATCGACCCGGCGCCGCGCGCCGACCTGGCCGGCCTGCCGGTCACCCTGCATCGCACCACCCTGCAGCAGGCCGATCCGGCGCTCTTCGCCGGGCTGGCGGCCGGCGACCTGGTCTCCATCGACTCCAGCCATATCCTGATGCCCGGCAGCGACGTCGACTGGCTGCTCGGCCACGTGCTGCCGCGCCTGCCGGCCGGCGTGCTGCTGCACGTCCACGACATCTTCCTGCCCGACGGCTACCCGTCCGACTGGGCGTGGCGTGGCTATAACGAGCAGCAGGCCTGGGCGCCGCTGATCGCGCTTGGCCTGGCGCGTCCGCTCTGGTCGAGCCACTGGGCGGTTACCCGGCTGGCCGGCCGCCTGGCCGAGAGTGTCGCGGCGACGCTGCCGTTGCGCGCCGGCGCGCGCGAGAGCAGTCTTTGGCTGGAGCTGCGCGGCCGGCCGTGAGGCGCAGCCGGCCCGACAGGGCGCTCACGCGCTTGTGCCTGGCGCTGGCGGCGGGACCGCGGCCAAATGATGTGCCCCGCGTCGGGCGCGGCGGGCGGACCAGGACGAACGGAGGCAGCGAAGGAGGGCCGGAGGCGGATGGCGCCGACCCGCGACGGGCGCGAGCCGCGCCCGACCCCGTCCTCGGCCACGTCGTCTGGCTCCGACCCGGCCGCAGGTCTGGCGGCGGGTCCGGCTCCCGATGCAGCCGCGGCCCCGACTCCGGCCCCGACTCCGGCCCCGACTCCGGCCCCGACTCCGGCGCTTGGCCCCGGCGCGGCGGGCGGGCCGCGCCTGCCCTTGCGGGTGCGCGAGGCGATCGCGCGGCAGGAGGATCGCTCCGAACGTCTGATCGGGTGGGTGCAGCTCGCCATCGTGGCGACCTTCGGGCTGCTCTACCTGATCGCGCCCAAGCCGCCGATGGCCGAGGCGCCGTTCCAGCCGGTGCCCTACATTCTGGGCACCTATCTGGGGCTGACGCTGATCCGCCTGGTCTGGTCCTACCGCGCGCGCCTGCCGGACTGGTCGCTCGCCCTCTCGGCGCTGTTCGACATCGGCCTGCTGATGCTGCTGATCTGGTCGTTCCACCTGCAATACGGTCAGCCGCCCTCCTTCTATCTGAAGGCCCCCACCCTGCTCTACGTCTTCATCTTCATCGCCCTGCGCGCGCTGCGCTTCGACCCGCGCTTCGTGCTGCTGACCGGGCTGCTGGCGGCCGGCGGCTGGGGCGGCATGATCCTCTTCGTCGTCGCCTCGGAAGGCGGCGGGATGATGATCACCCGCGACTACGTGGAGTACATGACCGCCAACGCCATTCTGCTCGGCGCCGAGTTCGACAAGATCATCTCGATCCTGATGGTGACCTTCGTGCTGGCCGCCGCGCTCTGGCGCGGTCGGGCGCTGCTGGTGCGCTCGGTGGCCGAGGGCATGGCGGCGGAGGAGCTGTCGCGCTTCTTCGCGCCGCAGGTGGCGCGGCACATCACCGGCGCCGAGGAGACCATCGCGGCCGGCCAGGGCGTGCTGCGCGAGGCGGCGGTGGTCTTCCTCGACCTGCGCGGCTTCACCGCTCTGGTCGAGCGCGAGGCGCCGGCCGGGGTGATGGCGCTGCTGGCCGACTACCAGGCGCGGGTGATTCCGCTGCTGCAGCGCCACGGCGGCTCGATCGACAAGTTCCTCGGCGACGGCATCATGGCCAGCTTCGGCGCGGCCGAGCCGAGCCGGAACTACGCCGCCGACGCCTTGCGGGCGCTGGAGGCGGTGCTGGCGGAGGCCGAGGTCTGGCGCGCCGAACGGGCGGCGGCGGGCCGCCCGGCGCCGCAGGTCAACGGCGCGCTGACCAGCGGCACCCTGCTGTTCGGCGCCGTCGGCGACGCCAGTCGGCTGGAGATCACGGTGATCGGCGACCCGGTCAACCTGGCCGCCAAGCTGGAGAAGCACAACAAGGCGGTCGGCAGCCGCGCCCTGGCCACGGCGCAGGCGCTGGAGCTGGCGCGCCGCCAGGGCTACGCCGGCTCCGCGCCCCAGCGCCGGCTCCCGACCGCGCGGGTCGAGGGCCTGGCCGAGCCGCTGGATCTGGCGGTGCTGGCGTGAGCCGCCCCGGCCCGGCCCGGCTTATGCCTCTGGGCGCGGGCCGGGCTGGTTCAGGCGGTGCAGCACGTCGTCGAGCTGCTCCAGGGTTTTGTAGTGGATCGCCAGGGTGCCGCCCTCGCCGCGGATCTCGATGGTGACCTTCAGGCCCAGCATGGCCGAGAGGTCGCGCTCCAGCGCCAGGGTGTCGGCGTCCTTCTCCTCGGCCTTGCCGGCGCCGCGCGGCCGCGCCTGCGGGGTCTGGCCCTTGGCGGCGCTGGCCAGCCGCTCGGTCTCGCGCACCGACAGGCCCTTGCGCGCGATCTGCTCGGCCAGCCGCTCCGGCTCGGCGGCGCCCAGCAGGGCGCGGCCGTGGCCGGCGGACAGGCGGCCGTCCTCCAGGTAGCCGCGCACCGCCTCGGGCAGGCCGAGCAGGCGCAGGGTGTTGGCGATGTGCGGCCGCGACTTGCCGATCAGGCGGGCCAGCGCCTCCTGGCTGTGGCCGAACTCCTCCATCAGGCGGCGGTAGCCCTCGGCCTCCTCCAGGGGATTGAGGTCCTGGCGCTGCACGTTCTCGACCAGCGCCAGCTCCAGCGCGGTGGAGTCGTCCAGCTCGCGGATGACGACCGGGACCTCGTGGAGCTGCGCCTTCTGGGCGGCGCGCCAGCGGCGCTCGCCGGCGACGATCTCGAAGTCGCTCGGCCGCTCGGGATGGCGGCGCACCAGGATCGGCTGCAGGATGCCCTGCTCGCGGATCGAAGCCGCCAGGGTGTCCAGCGCCTCCGCGTCGAAGTGGCTGCGCGGCTGCACGCGGCTGGGGTGCAGCCGCTCGATCGGCACCTGCTTGCTGGAGCGCAGCTTGTCGAGGCTGCCGTAGTCCTCCTCCTCGTCGCCGAGCAGGGCGGCCAGGCCGCGGCCGAGGTTGGTGCGCTTGTCGGAACCGGGGGCTCCCGGGGGGCTGTCGCTCACGGCGCTCTCCCAAGACTCTTCGCGATGCGAACTCTCAGTGTGGGGCGGCCCCGCGGGCGGGCCGCGGATCTCCGGCGGCGGACCGGGGCGGCGTCCTCAGCCGCGCCAGGTCAGGAGGCCAGGGCGGCGGTCGCCCCCTCCCCCTCCTCGCGGCGCAGGATCTCGCCGGCCAGGTGGACATAGGCCTGGGCGCCGGCGCAGGTCAGGTCGTAAAGCAGCACCGGCTTGCCGTGGCTGGGCGCTTCCGAGACCCGGACGTTGCGCGGGATGACCGTGCGGTAGACCCGGTCGCCGAGGTAGCTGCGCACGTCCTGGGCCACGAGGTCGCACAAGTTGTTGCGGCGGTCGTACATGGTCAGCACCACCCCTTGCAGGACCAGTCCGGGGTTGAGGGCGCGGCGCACCCGCTCGATGGTGCGCAGCAGGTGGCTCAGGCCCTCCAGGGCGTAGAACTCCGCCTGCAGCGGCACCAGCACCGCGTCGGCGGCGACCAGGGCGTTGACGGTCAGCAGGCCGAGCGCCGGCGGACAGTCGATTAGCACGTAGTCCCAGCGGTCGCGCTCCTGGCGCAGCGCCGCCCGCAGCCGGGTGTCGCGCTGGTCGGCGGCGACCAGCTCGACCTCGGCGCCCGACAGGTCGACCGAGGAGGGCACGATCGCCATGCCGGGGACCGGCGTGTCGACGACGCAGTCGGCCAGGGGCGTCGAGCCCAGCAGGGCCTCGTAGATGGTCGGGCCGCGCCGGCGCCAGTCGAGCCCGACGCCGGTCGAGGCGTTGCCCTGGGGGTCGAGGTCGACGATCAGCACCCGCTTGCCGCAGGCGGCCAGGGCGGTGGCGAGGTTGATCGCCGTGGTGGTCTTGCCGACCCCGCCCTTCTGGTTGGCGATGGCCAGGACGCGCGGCCCGGGGCCCTCGGCCTCCGGGGTGAGGTTCTCGATATCTTGTAGGCTCACGGCAAGGGTCCCTCTAGCCGTAGGACGCATCCCGCGGGGTCGCTCCGGCTGGGATGGCGTGTGATGCGGGCCCGCAGCGCCGGCGGCAGGGCGGCCAGCTCGGCGTCGACCCCCTGCCCCTTGAGAAAGAGACAGAGGCCGCCGGGGTCAAGCAGCGGCTTGGCGTAGGCGAGCAGGCGTTGCAGCGGCGCCAGGGCGCGGGCGGTGACCAGGTCAACCCGCAGGTCGCCCAGGCTCTCGATGCGGGCCGCGTGCACCTGGGCCGGCGCCCCGGTCTCGCGGATCACCTGACGCAGGAAGGTGGCCTTCTTCTGGTCGGACTCGATCAGGTGCACCCGGCCGGCGCCACAGAGGGCGAGCACCAGGCCGGGAAAGCCGGCGCCGCTGCCCAGGTCGGCGATCTCCAGGGGCGCGACGTCGGCCGCGCGGTCCGGCAGCAGCGACAGAAGCTGCGCCGAATCCAGCATGTGGCGGCGCCAGAGGTCCGGCAGCGTCGCCGGGCCGACCAGATTGATCGCCTGGTTCCACTTGCGCAGCACCGCGGCGTAGCGTTCGAGCTGCGCCAGTGTTTCACGTGAAACACCGGTGTCGGCCTGAAAGGCCGCCGGCCCGTCGGCCTCGGGACGCGGAACAGCGCTCATGTGTCTGTCTTACGCCTCTTGCCCGCGCCGGACAAGCGCGTGCGACGGGATGGGCTGTGGACAAGGGGGATGACGATCGACCGGCTCGGGGTCTCGGGGTGTTTCACGTGAAACAGCGCTGCGCCCGCTCCCGCTCGCGGCTCAGGCCGCGTCGCTGTGCACCCCTGCGCGTTTGACGTGGCGGAGCAGGGCGACCAGGGCGGCGGGCGTGACGCCCGGAATGCGCCCGGCGGCGCCCAGGGTGGTCGGGCGGCTCGCGGCCAGCTTCTCGCGCACCTCGCTCGACAGGCCGTGCACCGCGTCGTAGTTCAGTTCGGCCGGCAGGACCAAGGCCTCGTCGCGTCGGAAGGCATGGACGTCGGCCTCCTGCCGCGCCAGGTAGGTGGCATAGCGGGCGTCGATCTCGATCTGCTCGGCCACCTCCGGCGCCAGGCCCGCGAGGTCCGGCCAGAAGCCGGCCAGGCGGGCCAGGTCGATCTCGGGATAGCGCAGCAGCTCGACGGCGCTGCGCCGCCGGCCGTCGCGGGTGACGGTGAAGCCGGCCCGGGCCAGCGCATCGGGCGTGGCGCTCAACCGCTGCACCAGGGCGCGCGCGGCCTCCAGCGCGGCTTTCTTCTCGGCGAAGACGGCGGCCCGCGCGGCGCCGACGCAGCCGAGCGCCAGGCCCGTCGGGGTCAGGCGCTGGTCGGCGTTGTCGGCGCGCAGCCGCAGGCGGTATTCCGCCCGGCTGGTGAACATGCGGTAGGGCTCGCTGACGCCGCGGGTGACCAGGTCGTCGATCAACACGCCGATGTAGGCCTCGGCCCGGTCGAGTTTCCAGGGGGTGGCCCGGCCCCTCGCCCCCCCGGCCCCGCCGCGCCCGGCCGCCAGGGCGGCGTTGACTCCGGCCACGAGCCCCTGGGCGGCGGCCTCCTCGTAGCCGGTGGTGCCGTTGATCTGCCCGGCCAGGTAGAGGCCCGGCAGCCGCCGGGTCTCGAGGCCGGGAGTCAGCTCGCGCGGGTCCACGTGGTCGTACTCGATGGCATAGCCGTACTGCAGCACGCGCACCTCTTCCAGCCCCGGGATGCGGCGCAGCAGCGCGTCCTGCACCGCCGCCGGCAGCGAGGTGGAGATGCCGTTGGGATAGACCGTGGGGTCGTCGAGCCCCTCCGGCTCCAAAAAGATCTGATGCCGCGCGCGCTCGGCGAAGCGGACCACCTTGTCCTCGATTGACGGGCAGTAGCGCGGGCCGGCCGAGTCGATCTGGCCCGAGTAGATCGGCGCCTGGTGCAGGTTGGCGCGGATCAGCTCGTGCACCGCCGGATTGGTGTAGGTGATGTGGCAGGGCACCTGCGGCACGGTGATCGCCCGGGTCAGGGTCGAGAAGGGCTGCGGCGGGTCGTCGCCCGGCTGCAGCTCCAGGCGGTCCCAAGCGATGCTGCGGCCGTCGAGCCGTGGCGGCGTGCCGGTCTTCAGGCGGCCGAGGGCGAAGCCGGCGCGCTCCAGGGTCTCGGCCAGGGCGACGGCCGGCGCCTCCCCCGCCCGCCCGGCGGGGCGGCGCTCGCGGCCGCGGTGGATCAGCCCGCGCAGGAAGGTGCCGGTGGTCAGGACCACCGCCGCCGCGGCGATCTCAATCCCCGTGGCGGTGACCACGCCGTTGCAGCGCCCCTCGGCATCGCGGCGCAGGTCGGCGACTTCGGCCTCGACAATCTCCAGGTTCTCCTGCTCGGACAGCAGGCTCTGCATGGCCTGGCGATAGAGCTTGCGGTCGGCCTGGGCGCGCGGGCCGCGCACCGCGGGGCCCTTGCGGCGGTTGAGCAGGCGATACTGGATGCCGGCGCGGTCGATCGCCCGGCCCATCAGCCCGTCGAGCGCGTCGATCTCGCGCACCAGGTGGCCCTTGCCCAGACCGCCGATGGCCGGGTTGCAGGACATGGCGCCGAGGGTGGCGCGCTGATGGGTGATCAGCAGGGTGCGCGCGCCCAGCCGCGCCGCCGCCGCCGCCGCCTCGCAGCCGGCGTGGCCGCCGCCGACCACGATGATGTCCGCCTGGGTGATCTCCGTCTGCCGCATGGCGCGAAGATGCGGCGGCGGCGCGGCGGGGTCAAGATGGCGGCGGTCACGCCGCGACACCCACCGCTGCGGAGCGGCTCCCCCCGCTCGGCCCCCCGCTCGGCCCCCCCTGCTTGGGCCCCGTCCGCTCGGGCCCCGTCCGCTCGGCCGCGGTCGGCCGACCCGTCCGCCCCACCCCGTCCGCCCCACCCCGCCCGGCCGACGCCCGGCCCGACCGGCCTGTTTCACGTGAAACAGGGCCCGCGGGGCCGTCCGTCACTTGCCGATGCAGAACTCGCGGAAGATCACGTCGAGCAGATCCTCCACGTCGACCTGCCCCACCACCCGGCCGAGCGCGCGCAGGGCGAGGCGCAGGTCCTCCGCCGCCAGCTCCGGCTCCGGCGTGGTTTCGGCCCGCGCCAGGGCCGCCAGGGCCTCCTCCACGGCGCGGCGATGGCGCGCCCGGGTCAGCAGCGGCGCCGCCTCGGCGGCGACGAAGCGGGCGGCGACCGCGTCGCGCAGGGCCGTCACCAGCGCGGGCAGGCCACGGCCGTCGCGGACCGAGAGCTGCAGGGCCGGCGACCCCGCCCCCAACTGTGGCGGCGGCCCCGGCAACAGGTCGCACTTGTTGAGGCAGAGCAGGCTGTCGGCGTCGGCCAGGGCCAGCACGGCCGGGTCGGGCGGCACCGTGGCGTCGAGCAGCAGCAGCTTGAGGTCGGCCGCCTCCGCCCGCGCCCGGCTGCGCCGGATGCCTTCGCGCTCCACCGGGTCCAGCGCGGCCCCCGCCGGCCCCACCCCCGCCGGTCCTGCCTCCGCCGGCCCCACCCCCGCCGGTCCTGCCTCGGCCGGTCCTGCCTCGGCCGGCCCCGCCTCCGCCGACCGCAGGCCGGCGGTGTCGGCCAGGGTGACGGGATAGCCGTCGAGGTCGAGGCGCACCTCGACCACGTCGCGGGTGGTGCCGGCGGTCTCCGCGACGATCGCCACCTCGCGCTTGGCCAGGGCGTTGAGCAGACTGGACTTGCCGGCGTTGGGCGGGCCCAGGATGGCGATCTCCAGCCCGTCGCGCAGCCGCTCGCCCAAGGGGGCTGCCGCCAGATCTTGCGTCATCTCTTCGCGCAGCGCCGAGATATCGGCACGGGCCTGGGGTTCCAGCGTTTCGGGCAGCCCCTCGTCGGGGAAGTCGAGGGCGGCCTCCAGGTGGGCCAGGTGGCGTGCCAGGCGGTCGCGCCACCCGGCGATGCGGGCCGAGAGGCCGCCGTCGAGCTGGCGCAGGGCCTGGCGGCGCTGGGCCGCGGTCTCGGCGGCGATCAGGTCGGCGAGCCCCTCGACCTCGGCCAGGTCCAGCTTGCCGGCGTCGAAGGCGCGGCGCGTGAAGGCGCCGGGCTCGGCCGGGACGCAGCCCGGCTGGCCGGCGAGCGCCTCGAGCACCGCGGCGACCACCGCGCGGCTGCCGTGCAGGTGCAGCTCCGCCAGGTCCTCGCCGGTGAAGCTGGCCGGCGCCGGAAACCAGAGCAGCAGCGCCTGGTCGAGCGGCTCGCCGCTGGCGGGGTCGCGCAGGCGGCGCAGGCTGGCCCGGCGCGGCGGCGGCAGGCCGGCGCCGCTCAGCGCCTGCAACGCCGCGCCGGCCTGCGGCCCGGACAGGCGGACGACGGCGACGCCGGCGCGCCCGGCGCCGCTGGACAGGGCGAAGATCGTCTCGCTCATGGCCCTGGCGCCGCGCCCGGCCGCCGCGTCGCCGGGGCGCGGCCCCGCCCCGCCCCGCTCACGCCTCGACCGTCGCCGGGCCTTCCCAGGTGGCGACGAAGTCGGCCGGGTCGGGCCGCTTCTTCGTGCGCTGCGGCTCGCTGGGCGTGCCGACGTAGATAAAGCCCAGCAGCACGTCCTTCTCGGCCAGGCCGAAGGCCTGCTTGACGTGGGGATCGCCGGTCGGCGCGCCGGACAGGAAGACGGCGCCGTAGCCCTGCGCCGCCAGCGCCAGCAGCATGTTCTGGGTCGCCATGCCGGCGGTGATCACCTGCTCGATCGGCGGCACCTTGGGATGTTTGTCCATCACCTTGGCCAGCACGGCGATGACCAGCGGGCTGCGCAGCGGCTTGGCGGCCAGGGCCTCCAGCTCCTCGGGCGTCGCCTCGGGCTTGCGCCGCTGCAGCCCCTCGGCGAAGACGCGGCCCAACTCGGCGCGCGCCGCGCCGCGCAGCACGCGGAAGCGATAGGGCCGGATCGCGCCGTGGTCCGGCGCCCGCACCGCCGCCGCGAAGACCGGCTCCAGCTCCGCGTCGCTGGGCGCCGGCTCGACCAGGCTGGTGGCCTTGGTCGACTGCCGCGCCAACAGCGCCTCGATAATCGGCTCCATCGCGTCCTTCCTTACGGTTGCTCGTCGTTGGCTCGTCGTCTGCTCGTCGCGCGCCGGCGGCCTGCCGGGCGGCTCACCCCTCCCCTTCCGGGTCGTGGCCGCCGCTCGACCCACGCCCGCCGCCTCCGGCCATGGCGCCCATCTGGGACCAGAAGGCCTTCTGCATCTCCTCCCAGGACTGCATCCCGGCCGGCAGCGCGCCCTGCAGCCAGGTCCGCATGAGCTGCTCCGGTTCCATCGCCTGGAGGCCGGCGAGCATGCGCTTTTGCAGCTCCTCCATCACCACGGCCTGCATCGGCGCCACGTCGGGCAGGCCGAGGAAGCGCCGCGCCTCGTCGGGCGTGCAGTCGATGTCGACGTGAATCTTCATGGCCGCGCCTTTCCCCTTAATTTCTCTGGGGTTGAGGGCTTCCCCCGCTGGACCTCATATAGACAGGCCAGCCGGCCGGCGCCATCCCGGCGGCGCCGCAAAGCGTGAAGGAGATCCCAGTCCATGTCCGACGGCCAGCCGACAGACGGCAGCTCCGGCCCGGCGCCCGCCGCCGGCGGCAACCGCCTGGCGGGCGAGACCAGCCCCTACCTGCTGCAGCACGCCGACAATCCGGTGGCCTGGCAGCCCTGGGACGAGGCGGCCTTCGCGGCGGCGCGGGCGGAGAACAAGCCGGTGCTGCTGTCGGTGGGCTACGCCGCCTGTCACTGGTGCCACGTGATGGCGCACGAATCCTTCGAGAACCCCGAGATCGCCAGGGTGATGAACCGGCACTTCGTCAACATCAAGGTGGACCGGGAGGAGCGGCCGGACGTCGACCAGATCTACCAGCAGGCCCTGGCGCTGATGAATCAGCAGGGCGGCTGGCCGCTGACCATGTTCCTGACGCCCGAGGGCGCGCCCTTCTGGGGCGGCACCTACTTCCCGCCCGACGCCCGCTGGGGCCGGCCCGGCTTCGCCGAGATCCTCGAGCGCATCGCCCAAGTCTACCGCGACAACCCGCAGGACGTGGCGAAGAACGTCACGGCGCTGAGCGAGGCGCTGGGCAAGCTGGCGCGGCCCGAGCCCGGCGGCCCGGTGCCGCTGGAGGCCACGCAACAGGCGGCGCAGCGCCTGGCGCGGCAGATCGACCCCTTTCACGGCGGTCTGGGCGACGCGCCGAAGTTCCCGCAGCCGGCGATCCTCAAGCTGCTCTGGCAGGCCTGGCTGCGCAGCGGCGGCGCCCCCTTCCGCCAGGGGGTCGAGCTGACGCTGCTGCACATGTGCCAGGGCGGCATCTACGACCACCTGGGCGGCGGCTTCGCGCGCTACGCCACCGACGACGCCTGGCTGGTCCCCCACTTCGAGAAGATGCTCTACGACAACGCCCAGCTCCTCGACCTGCTGACCTGGGCGGCGCAGGACGCCAGCGCGCCCTGGAAGCGCGCCCTCTTCCGGCAGCGCGCGGAGGAGACCGTGGCCTGGATGCTCCGCGAGATGTTGGCGCCGGTGCAGCCCGGCGGCGCAACCTGTGGGGCCTTCGCCGCGACCTACGACGCCGACAGCGAAGGCCAGGAGGGACGCTTCTACGTCTGGAGCGCCGCGGAGGTGGCCGAGGTGCTGGGCGACGACGCGCCGCTCTTCGCCACCTGGTACGACGTCACGCCCGGCGGCAACTGGGACGGCCACAACATCCTCAACCGCCTCGACCACCTGGAGCCGGGCGATGCCGCCACCGAGGCGCGGCTGGCCGACGCCCGGGCCCGGCTGTTCGCGCGGCGCCGGGACCGCGTCTGGCCGGCCTGGGACGACAAGGTCCTGGCCGACTGGAACGGCCTGGCCATCGCTGCCCTGGCGCGCGCCGCGCCGGTCTTCGCGGCGCCCGACTGGCTGGCCGCGGCCGAGCGCGCCTTCGCCTTCGTGGTCGGCGAGATGCAGCGCGACGGCCGGCTGCGCCACGCCTGGCGGCACGGCCGCCTGCGCCACCCGGCGATGCTCGACGACTACGCCTTCATGATCGAGGCGGCGCTGGCGCTGTTCGAGGCGACCGGCAAGCGCGGCTACCTGGCCCAGGCGGAGGCCTGGGTCGGGCTGCTCGACCGCCACTACTGGGACGCCGAGGGCGGCGGCTACTTCCTGACCGCCGACGACACCGAGCGGCTGGTGGTGCGGCCCAAGCATGCCCACGACAACGCCACCCCGGCCGGCAACGGCGTGATGGTGCAGAACCTGGCGCGGCTCTGGCACCTGACCGGCGAGACGCAGTACCGCGCGCGCGCCGAGGCGACGGTCGCCGCCTTCTCCGGCGAGCTGCAACGGATCTTCTCGGCCCTGTCCAGTCTGCTGCTGGGCAACGAGCTGCTGCAGGATGCGCAACAACTCGTCGTGGTCGGTGACTTCGAAGACCCCAAGATGCAGGAGCTTCTGGCCGCCCGCTGGGAGGTGTCGGCCGCCACCCTGGTGCTGTTGCCGCTGGCCCCCGGGGCCGAGCTGCCGCCGCGGCACCCGGCCCACGGCAAGGGCCTGGTCGACGGGCAGCCGGCCGCCTACCTCTGCCGCGGGCCCCGCTGTTCCCTGCCGCTGACCGAGCCGCAGGCCCTGAAAGAGGCGCTCTGGGCCGCCCGCGGCTGAGCGCTGCGACAGGCGCGGGCCGAGGGGTGGCTACCGGTGCCGCGCGGAGCCGCGTAGACTGGGACCATGCAGCCGCCCGCCCCTCCGCCCCTCCCCGCCTCTCTGCCCTTCTCCGCCCCGGCGCCCGGGGCCGCCGGGGAGTGCGCGCCCGCCACGGCCAGCCTGAGCCTCGCCAGTCCGGTCGGGCGGCTGCGTCTGAGCGAGCGCGACGGCGCTTTGGTGCGGCTCGCCTGGAGCGACGCGCCGGGCGGGGAGGTCACGGCCGTGCTGCGTCAGGCCTCACAACAGCTTGAGGCTTACTTCGCCGGCGACCTCAAGATCTTCGATCTTCCCTTGGCGCCGGCCGGCACGACCTTTCAGCGGCGGGTCTTCGCGGCGATGGCCGCCATCCCCTTCGGCGCGACCCGCAGCTACGGCGCCCTGGCGGCGGAGCTGGGCTCGGTCGCGCGCGCCGTCGGCGGCGCCTGCGGCGCCAATCCGCTGCCGATCCTCATCCCCTGCCACCGTGTGCTGGCCGCCGGCGGGCGCCTCGGCGGCTTCTCGGGCGGCGGCGGGGTGCCCACCAAGACCTGGCTGCTGCGCCACGAGGGCGCCCTGCCGGCCGCCGCCCGCGCCGAGGCGGGCGCGCCGCGCGATGCCGACCCGCGCCAGCCCCGGCTGCTCTAGCGGCCCCCGCGCCGGTGCCGGATTTTTGCCGTCCTGGCATGGGCTTGCGTCCTGGCGCGGCGCATGACAGCGGGCCGGGCGGCCGTTAGTCTGGGGCGCGAACGCGGCGGTGTCCGCGCGGCCCCGCGCCGGTCGGCGCGCGGGCCGCGGCCGGGCAGACGCGACACGCGAGCAGACCCAACACGGAGGAGGCAAGATGGCGGAGCTCAAGATCACGGCGGCGGACGGCGGCAGCTTCGGCGGCTATCTGGCGCTGCCGGCCAAGACCCCGGCCCCGGCCCTGGTGGTCGTTCAGGAGATCTTCGGCGTCAACCAGGTGATGCGCGACCTCTGCGACGGCTTCGCCGCCCAGGGCTATGTCGCCTTCTGCCCGGACATCTTCTGGCGCATCGAGCCGGGCATCGAGCTGACCGACAAGACCGAGGGCGAGTGGAAGCAGGCCTTCGAGCTGATGCAGAAGTTCGACATCGACCAGGGCGTCGAGGACCTGAAGGCCGCGCTGGCCGCGCTGCGCGGGCACGAGGCGACCACCGGCAAGGCCGGCTCGGTCGGCTACTGCCTGGGCGGCAAGCTGGCCTTCCTCATGGCCACCCGCTCGGACTCCGACGCCAACGTCAGCTACTACGGAGTCGGCCTGGAGGGGCTGCTGAACGAGCTGCCGCAGCTCAGCAATCCCCTGCTGCTGCACGTCGCCAGCGAGGACCAGTTCGTGCCCAAGGAGGCGCAGGAGAAGGTGCTGGCCGCGGTCGAGGGCAACGACCTGGTCACCGCCTACGTCTACCAGGGCAACGACCACGCCTTCGCGCGCGAGGGCGGCGAGCACTACGACGCGCAGGCGGCCGAGACGGCCAACATGCGCAGCCTCGACTTCTTCCGCACCCACCTCGGCTGAACAGGGACGACCCGGACCATGACCCACGCGATCCGCTTCGAGCAGGCCGGCGGGCCGGAGGTGCTGCGCTGGACCGAGGTGGAGGTCGGCGCGCCCGGCCCCGGCGAGGTGCGCGTCGAGCAGCAGGCCGTCGGCCTCAACTACATCGACGTCTATTTCCGCACCGGCCTCTACCCGGCGCCGCTGCCCAACGGCCTGGGGCTGGAGGGGGCTGGCGTGGTCTCCGCCGTCGGCCCCGGGGTCGAGGACCTGGCCGAGGGCGACCGTGTGGCCTACGCCACCCGCCCGCTGGGCGCCTACGCCGAGGCGCGGGTGATGCCGGCCGACCGGCTGGTCAAGCTGCCGGAGGAGATCGACACCACCACCGCCGCGGCGATGATGCTGCAGGGCATGACCGTGCAGTACCTGATCCGTCGTACCCACCGGGTGCAGGCCGGCGAGACGGTGCTGTTCCACGCCGCGGCCGGCGGCGTCGGCCTGATCGCCTGCCAGTGGCTGAAGGCGCTGGGGGCCCGGGTGATCGGCACGGTCGGCTCCCAGGAAAAGGCAGATCTTGCGAAGGCACATGGCTGCGACCACACGATCTTGTATCGCGAAGAGGACTTCGCGGCGCGTGTGCGGGAGATCACCGAGGGTGAGGGCGTGCCGGTGGTCTACGATTCCGTCGGCAAGGACACCTGGGAGGGCTCGCTCGACTGCCTCGCGCCCTTCGGGCTGATGGTCTCCTTCGGCAACGCCTCGGGGCCGGTGCCGCCGGTCGACCTGGGGGTGCTCTCGGCCAAGGGCTCGCTCTTCGTCACCCGGCCGACGCTGATGACCTACACCGAAAAGCGCGCCGACCTGGTGGCCAGCGCCGACGAGCTCTTCGAGGTGGTGCGCTCGGGCGCGGTCAAGATCGAGGTCAACCAGACCTACCCGCTGGCCGAGGCGGCCCAGGCGCACCGCGACCTGGAGGCGCGCAAGACCACCGGCAGCACGGTCTTCACGGTGTAGCGTCACGGCCGCGCCGACGGTCACGAAACGGCGACCCTCGCGGCGCTTTTCGGCCCCGCGCCGCCGCCAGTCTGCGGGCCAGTCGGGAAGGGCCGGCGCGCGGGCGGGAGGCGGTGCGGATGCGGGTGGCGAGACGGGCCCTGGTGGTGGCCCTGCTGTTGCTGTTGGCCGGTGCCGGCTGCTGGCTGGCCTACGGGACGATCGGCGCGGAGGTCGACGCCGCGGGCGTGCTGCGCGAACCCTTCGCGCTGCTGCCCCTGGGCGTCGCGCTGTTTGTGCTGGCCGCGCTCGCCGGGCTGGTCGGCCTGCTGGCCCTGCTGCGGCCGGCGCGCGACGGGGCGCGCGGGCTGTGACGGCCCGCGTGTCGCGGCGGCCGCCCGACTCCACCCCCCACTCCACCCCGACTCCACCCCGACTCCGGCGCGCCCCGACTCCGGCGTGCCCCGACTCCGGCGTGCCCCTACTCCGCCGCGACCCTGGGGGTCTTGCCGGTCTTGCGGGTGTCGGGGGCACCGTAGGTCTTGCCGATCTTCTCGGCATGGGTCTGCATCAGCTCGGTCTCCAGCTCGGCCTCGGCGTCGACCGGGGTCAGCGCCAGGTCGCTGTAGTGGCGCACCGCCGGATCGCGCTTGAGACGGCGGCGGATGCGCCCGAAGCGCCAGAGGATGGCCAGCCAGCGGGCGTGGCTGTCCAGCGTCTCCCAGACCCGGCGCGGGAAGAAGAGCAGCGGGTTTTCGCGCGGCAGGCCACTGCGGCGCTGCGACCAGATCTTGCGGCGGAACCAGCCGCCCTCCAGCGGATGTAGGCCCTCCACCGCGATGCAGCCGTAGAACCAGAGCATCAGGAACATCATGTTGCCGACGTTCATGCGGCAGGCCGCGGCCCGCTTGAGGATCGTCTCGGCATGCGCCGGCGTGTAGTAGCGGTGCCAGGCCGCGTCGTAGACCGCCTTCAGCTCCGCCGCGCTCATCGTCGGGTGCTCGGTGGTCACGTGGTTGAGGTCGTAGCGGTTCATGTCCGGGTCCATCCAGACGCCCTGGGTCCAGAGGCGCTTGTGATCCTCGGAGCCGGGCAGCGGCGTCAGGATGAAGAACTCCAGCAGGTCGATCGGCAGCTCGGCCTTGATGATCTCGATGTCGCGCGCGATCGACTCCGGGGTGTCGCCGGGAAAGCCCAGGATATAGCCGGCATAGGTCAGCACGCCCTGTGCCTTCCAGGCCTGCAGCATCTTGCGGTATTCCCAGATCTTGTTCTGACGCTTCTTGGCGCCCGCAAGATTGTCCGGGTTGATGTTCTCCAGGCCGATGAAGACGCGCTTGACGCCGGCGCGCGCCGCCTTCTCGACGAAGAGCGGCAGACGGTGGCAGAGCGTGTCGACCTGGATGACCAGGGAGAACTTCAGCCCCTCCCCCTCGCGCAGCGCGATCAGGCGGTCGAGGATCGTCTCCCAGTCCTTGTTGCGGGCGAAGTTGTCGTCGGTGATGAAGAAGCGGCGCACCCCCTGGGCCAAGTTGGCGCGGACAATGCGCTCCACGTCGTCGGGGCTGCGGAAGCGCGACTTGCGGCCCTGCACGTTGATGATGGTGCAAAAGCTGCACTGGAAGGGGCAGCCGCGCCCGGCGTCGAAGCTGGCGTGCGCGCCGGCGGTGCGGCGCACCACCGGCTCCGGCAGGAAGGGCGTGATGGCGCCCTCCAGCCCCGGCAGGTCGTCCATGTGGTTGTAGATCGGCCTCAGGGTGCTGTCGCGGGCGTCGCGCAGCACCTGCTCCAGCCGCCCCTCGGCCTCGCCGGCGAAGAGGCTGATGCCCAGGTCCAGCGCCTCGCGCAGGTCGGCCGGCGGCTCCGGCAGCATCGCCATGCAGCCGGAGACGTGGAAGCCGCCGATCGCCACCGGCACGCCGGCGGCACGCAGCGGCCGGGCGATGTCCAGGGCGCGGGGGAACTGGTTGGACTGCACGCCGACCAGGCCGACCAGGCCGCCGTCGCGCTGCACCCGCCGGGCGATGCGCTTGAGCGGCAACACGGTGTTGGTCTCGTCGTAGGCCTCGATGACCAGCTCGACCCCGTCGCCCAGCACCCGCCGCGCGGCGCAGTCGGCCGCCAGGCCGTAGAGCTGGGCCAGGGTGTTCGAGGGGATGGCGGCGCGCAGCCACTGGATGACATAGCCGTCGTCGTCGTAGTGCGACGGCTTGATCAGCACCAGACGGAATCGCCGGCCGGCCCCCGGCCGTTGCCCGGCGGTGGCTGTCTTCGCCGCGACGTTCATGCCCACCCCCAAAGTGCGGTTTGCCCGCAGCTTAGGAGATTATGGGCAGCGACGCCACGCCCGCGCGACCCGGAGTCCGAGAAAGCTCAGGGGCGAAGTCCCGCAGCGCGCCGGCTCAGAAGTTCCAGCGCCGCACCCGGCCGGTGTCGACATGCACGAAGCCGGACTTGCCGTAGTAGCCGACGCCGCCGCGCTGCAGCGCCCAGGCGGTCTCGCGCAGGCCGACCAGGTCGCGGTCCGGCAGGGCGATGTCGACCGCCATGCCGCGCATGTGCAGCGACTTCTTGGCGACGCCGTTGGAGTTGGCGGCCAGCTTGGCGTTTGTCTTGGGCGAGCGATAGCCGGAGATCACCTGGAAGGGCGCGCGGGAGTCCAGGCTGCGGCGCAGGTCGTGCAGCAGGTCCAGCAGGTCGGCGTCCATCTCCGCCACCTCGCCGGTGCGCCAGTCGCGCAGCAGGTGGTTGATCTCCCGCAGCGCCTCGGGGCGGTAGCCGCCGTCGGCCCAGTAGACCGACTGCAGCGTCTCGCCGGTGTGCAGGTTCTTGAAGGCCAGCTCGCGCGGCCGGCCCGCCCAGGCGGCGCGCGGGCCGAGCAGCAGGCCGCCGGCGGCGCCCACGGCGGCGGCGCCCAGGCCGGCGGCGGTCAGACCGCCGAGAAAGCCGCGCCGCGAGGTCCCGCGCGGCGCCGGTTCGCGGTGATGCCTTGCCGACGCTGGCGGCGTGGTGTCCGTCATGCCTGTCCTCCTCCGTTAGCCCGGCCGCCGATGATCCATCCCCGATCATTTGGCCCCATGCGCCGGCCGCAGGGCTCGACGCCGACATATTCGCAGACTGCATAACAAACGGATGGTTAACGGGGGAATAAGGAAATGGCCGGCGAGTCAGGGCAATTTTCGGGCAGGCGGCGCCGGAGCCAGCGCGACCGCGGCCATGACCAGCGCCACCGCCAGGGCCTCGGGCGCGCCCAGCGGCTCGCCCAGGGCCAGCCAGCCGATCAGCACCATGGTCGGCAGCTCCAGCGCGCCCAGGGTGGCGACCCGCGTCTCCGGCAGGCGCGTGGCCATGGTGCTGTAGAGCGCCTGCGGCAGGGCGGCGGTGATCAGGGCCATGCCGGCGATCCACAGCCAATCGCTCGGCGCCGCCGGGACCAGACCGCCGGGGTCGGCGGCCAGCGCCAGCGGCAGCAGCCCCAGCACGGTGCCGGTCAGGCTGGCCGCCAGCTTCTCCAGCGGGCGCAGGCCGGCCGAGCGGCGCACCAGAACCAGGATCATCACCGCGAAGGCCAGCGGCGCTGGCAGGCAGAGCAGCAGCGCCGGGCCCAGGCTGCCCAGGCTGCCGCCCGCGCCCAGCAGCAGCGCGCCGGCGCCGGCCATCACCAGAGCGCCGGCGGCCAGGGCGCGGCGCTGCAGCGGCTGGCGCAGCCACAGCCAGGCCAGCAGCGCGACGAACAGCGGATAGGACATGTAGACCAGCCCGGCCCAGGCCACCGGCACCAGGTCCAGGCCGCGCAGGTAGGCCGACCAGGCCAGCCCCATGGCCAGGCCGCAGGCGGCCAGGGCCAGCGCCGGCCGCCGCTTGGCGGGGCTGCGCAGCAGGCCGGGCAGCAGCGGCAGGCCGAGCAGCAGGCCGAGGGCGAAGCGATAGAGCGCGATCGCCTCGGGCGACAGGCCGGCGGCCAAGAGGTGGCGCGCGAACAGCGGCACCAGCCCGAAGCCGATCACCGCGACCACCAGCCAGAGGCTGGCGCTGTCGCGCGGGATCGGGCGCAGCCGGGGCGGCCGGATCAGGATGCGGGTCGGGGCGAGGGCCATGAGCAGGGCGATAGCATTGGCCCGCGCTACGCATCCAATTCATAATATGCCGGAAACAGATGAAGGAAATCGATATATGCCCGACCTGCCGCGGCTCGACATTCGCCATCATGGCCTGCTGCTCGCGCTGGACGAGAGCGGCGGCCTGCAGGCGGCCGCCGACCGCCTGGGCATCACCCAGTCGGCCGCCAGCCACCGCCTGCGCGAGGCGGAGCGGCGGCTGGGCCTGGCGCTGGTGCGGCGCGTCGGGCGGCGGGTGCAGCTCACCCCGGCGGGCGAACGGCTGCTCGCCGCCGCGCGCCTGGCGGTGGGCGAGCTGGCCCGGGCCGAGCGCGAGCTGGTCGAGCGCTTCGGCCAGGGGCGGCCGCTGGTCCGCCTCGGCCAGGCGCCCTACAGCCGCTACCACTGGCTGCCGGCCTTCCTGGAGTTCCTGGGCGCGCGTCACCCGACGATCGAGCTCGACCTGGTGGCCCGCGCCGCCACCGATCCGCTGGGCTGCCTGCGCGACGGCACGGCCGACGTGGTGATGCTCTACGGCCGCCAGGGCCAGGGCGGCGACCTGGTCTGGCTGCGCCTGGGCGGCGATCCGCTGGTCGCCGTGATGGCGCCGGGTCACCGCCTGGCCGCCAAGGCGGAGGTGACGGCCGCGGACCTGGCCGGCGAGCGCTACATCACCTACTCCAACCGGCCGGAGCCGGGCTTCGAGTGGGAATCGGTGCTGCGCCCGGCCGGGGTGGCGCCGCAGCGCGTCTCCGTCGTCGGCCTGCCCGAGGCGATCATCGACCTGGTGCGCGCCGGGGTGGGCGTCAGTTCCCTGTCGCGCTGGGCCGTCTCGCCGGAGCTGGCCGACGGCACCCTGGTGGCGCGCCCGCTGCGCCGGCCGGGCGCGCGCGCGCCGGGGCTCAGCCTCGACTGGTGGGTGGTCTATCGCCAGGCCGACGCCGGCCGCCCGGCGGAACAGGTGGCGCAGGCGCTGCAGGCCTCCAGCCGGCTGCACGGCGTCGGCCTGGACGTGCAGAGCTTCGGCGAGCCGGCGGTCTGACGTCGGTGCCGCAGGCGCGCGCCGCGCGGTTGGGTCACTCCTCGGCCAGCGCGACCATCACCTCGTTGCGGCGCAGGAAGCCCGGCGTGAAGGGGTCGTTGTAGTAGGCGTAGGTGACCGGCCCGGCGGGCGTCAGGCCCGCCGCCTCAAGGCGGCGGCGCAGCTCCGCCGCCTTGTCCGCCATCAGGGCGTCGCGCCAGCGCCCGGAAAAGCGCAGGGCGGCGACCCGGCGCGGCGGCAGCTCGCGCAGCCGCACCGCCTCGTCGCCCGGCGCCGGCAGCTCCGCCAGGCTGTAGCGCGCCGGCATGATGAAGTGGACCCGCCACAGGCCCGGTTCGCCCGGCGCCGGCGCTTGCGTCACCGGCGCGGTCATGGCGATCGTCTCGTCGCCGCCAGGCGCGGTGTCGGGCCGCTGGGTGACGGGGGCCGTCATGGCGATCGTCTCGCCGGCGCGGTCCTTGGCGAAGATGTAGTCGGCCAGGCGGCGGAAGCCGGCGCGCACCGCCGTTTCGCGGGTGCCGCGGGTGGTCGCCTCGGCCACCACCAGGGCCGGATAGCGGCGGATTTCGAAAGTCCCGTCCTTGGAAAGTACCTGGTAGTCCGGCTGCTCGACGTTGCTGGCCAGCCAATACCAGACAGCCGCCGCGACCAGGGCGAGGCCCAGCAGCCCGCCGAAGACGATCAGGACCCACTTCACGCCGGGGACTCCCCTTCACACCGGTTGCGGTTCGGGCCGCGTGGCCCTGGCGGTGACCCCTAACACAGTAGGTCGAGACGGCGTTTCGCCCAGGGTTGGGGGGTCGAACGGGGGTGGGGCTCGGAGGGGCTGGGCCTCGGAGGGGGCTGGGGCTCGGAGGGGGCCGGCCGCCTCAGCGGGTCAGCGGCAGGAGGAGGTCCGGCAGGTCGGTGATCAGGCTGTCGACGCCCCACTCCAGCAGGCGCTGCGCCTCCTCCGGGTCGTTCACCGTGTAGACCGCCAGGCGATAGCCCTCCGCCTGGACCGCGCGCACCTGGGCGTGGGTCAGCTCCGTGCGCCAAAGGTGGATCGAGGCGCAGCCGAGCGCCGCCGCCTCGGCCCGCCAGTCGTCGGGCAGCGTCTCCCAGAGCCGCCCCCGCGCAAGCTGGGGCGCTAGGTCGCGCGCCACCTCCAGACAGTCGCGGGTGAAGGAGGAGATCAGCGGCGCCGGCCGGTTCTCGGGCCAGATGCGGGTCAGCAGGTCGAGCGCGACCTCGGCCGTCTCGACCGCGCGTCCCGGCGTCGGCTTGAGCTCCAGGTTGAGCCCCAGGTCGTGGGCCTGCAGGGCTTCGACCGCCTGTTCCAGGGTGGGAACGACCTCGCCGCTCCAGGCGGCGTCGTACCAGCGCCCGGCATCGAGCTGGGCCACCGCCGTTGCGGAGACCCGGGCGACGTCGTGCGGATACGCGCAGGTGCGCGCGAAGTTGTAGTCGTGGTGCAGGATCGGCACCGCGTCGGCGGTCAGCATCACGTCGATCTCGACCCAGCGCGCGCCCAGCTCGGCGGCGCGGTGCAGGCCGCCCAGGGTGTTCTCGGGCGCCCGTCCCGCCGCACCGCGGTGGCCGATCACCCGCGGCAGGTCCAGCGCCGGCGCCCCCTGCTCGGTGCTCATCGCGGGCCCTTCGCCTGCGGGCTTGCCGCCGGCCCGTCCAGCGGCGCGACCGTGCAGCCGGCCTCGTAGATCGGCCGGGTCAGGGTGCTCAGCCGGGTGCGCTGCCGGCCCGCGGCGTCGAAGTTGGCCGGGTCGAGCCAGCGGGTCAGCGCGGCGTCGAGCTGCGGCCAGAGTCGATCGGTGATGGCGAACCAGGCGGTGTCGCGGTTGCGGCCCTTGTAGCTGGTGGCCTGCTTGAACACCCCCTCGAAGCCGAGGCCCAGACGCCGCGCGGCGCGGCGCGAGGCGGCGTTGAGGGCGTCGCACTTCCACTCGTAGCGACGGTAGCCCAGGGCGAAGGCGTGGCGCAGCAGCAGCGCCATGGCCTCGGTCGCCAGCGGCGTGCCGGCCAGGGCCGGCGAGAAGCAGATGTGGCCCACCTCCAGACTGCCGTTCGCCGGGTCGATGCGCAGATAGGCGGCGACGCCCAGTGGCCGGCCGGAGCCGGCGTCGAGGATGGCGTAGAACAGCGGGTCCTCCTGGCCCGCGACCTGGGCGACCCAGGCCCGGTAGGCCGCCGCCGTGGCGAAGGGCCCGTAGCCCATATAGGTCCACAGCCGCCCCTCGCGGTCGGCGGCGTTGGCCGCGTGCAGGGCTGCGGCGTGGGCCTCGGACAGCGGCTCCAGGCGGACCAGCCGGCCCTCCAGCGTCTCGCCGGACGGGCGCGGCGGCGGCGTCCAGTCGGGCAGCGGCCAGCCGATTGGCTGGCCGAGGGCGTTGGTGGTCACGTCCGGCATGGGCTCCAGGCTCGAGCAAGGCGGGAGGGGGGCCCGTGAGGGGGGCGGCTTGGCGGCTCAGGGTAACCCGCCGTGGCCGGTGTCGGGCAAGGGGCTTGCGGCCTCAGGTGGCCTCAGGCGGCCGACGGCGGGGGCGGCTGGGTCGGCGGCTGGGTCGGCGGCGCGGCCTGCCCGGCCACCCGCCAGGCCGGCAGGCGCACGCGCACGCAGGTGCCGCCGGGCTTGCGGCTGTCGATCTCCAGCCGGCCGCCGTGCAGCTCGACCAGCCCCTTGCTGAGCGGCAGGCCCAGGCCGGTGCCCTGGAACTTGCGCGACAGGGAGCTGTCGACCTGGCCGAAGGGGGTCAGGGCGACCCGGATCTCCTCGCCGGTCATGCCGATGCCGCTGTCGTCCACGCAGAGCTGGAAGTCGCCGCCGGCGCCCACGGTGGCCGCCAGCCGGACCCGGCCGCCGCGCTCGGTGAACTTGACGGCATTGCTCAGCAGGTTGAGCAGCACCTGCTTGATGGCGCGCGCGTCGAGGGTGACCTCGGGCAGCGCCTCGGCCACCTCCAGCTCCAGCGCGATGCCGTTCTCGGCCGCGCGCGGGCGCACCAGCCGGGCGGTCGAGTGGATCAGCCCGGCCAGGTCGGTCTCCTCCTCGTCGAGCTGCAGCTTGCCGGCCTCGATCTTGGAGACATCGAGAATGTCGTTGATCAGCTCCAGCAGGTGCGCGGCGCTGTCGTGGATGTCGCGGGCGTACTCGGCGTAGATCGACTTGCCCATCGGCCCGAAGGCCTCGGTCATCATCACCTCGGAGAAGCCGATCACCGCGTTCAGCGGCGTGCGCAGCTCGTGGCTGATCGCCGCCAGGAACTCGGACTTGGCGCGGTTGGCCGACTCGGCCGCCTCCTTGGCTTGCAGGATGGCACGCTCGCGCATGCGTTCGCGGGTCACGTCGTGGGCGGTGCCGCGGTAGCCGGCGAAGGCGCCGCTCTCGGGCGCGTAGACCGGCACGGCCGAGAGGCGGAACAGGTAGGGCCGCCCCTCGCGGCCGGTCATCTCCACCTCGACGTCGCGGAACGGCCGTCGCCACTGCTCGGTCAGCAGCGCGGTGAGCTGCGGCGACTGCCCGAGGTCGAGCAGGCTGCGCCCGAGCAGCAGGCGGGGATGCTGGCCCAGGGTCTCGCTGACGCGCTGGCTGACGAAGGTCAGGCGAAGCTCGCGGTCGGTCTCCCAGACCCAGTCGCTGACCAGGCGGACGATGTCCTCGAAGCGCTCGCGCATGTCTTCCAGGCGCGTGCCGGTCGGGGCCGCCGGCGCCCGCGACAGGCGGCCGGAGATCAGCCGCAGGCTGCCGTCGGCGGCGAGGCAGACCGAGAGGTCGACCAGCAGCGTCTCCTCGCCGCCGGGCAGCGCGACGCGCTGGCGCTGGCGCGGCAGGGTGCGCCAGCTATCGCCGCGCAGCTCGGGCGGCGCCGGCTCCTCGCAGGTGGCGCAGGCCTCGGCGATCAGCCGATCCATCAGCTCCGGCGCGGCGGCCTCGAGCAGGGGCAGCAGGGCCTGCATCGCCGCGTTGGCATGCAGCAGCCGGCCGTCCGGGTCGGCGAGGAAGCTGGCCTCGGCCTCCTCGCATTGCCGCTGCAGGCCGAGCAGCAGCAGCTCCTCCACCGCGGGCGCGGCGTCGAGGGGGCTCGCCTCGCCGGGCGTCCCGGCGGCCGCGTCGCCCGACTCCGCGGCGTCGCGCGCCTCGGGCGTGGGGCGATCCGGGGACGCGTCGCCGCCCGTTATGCGGGACGACCTGTCCGCATTGGCGGGGCGCGGTCGGGCGCGGGCATCAGCCATGGTGCTCGGCATGTCCGGGGGTCATTATCCGGCAACTCGGTTCAGCCGGCCTTCTTCGACCCGTTTGAGCGCATAGAGATACTCCGGATTGCGCTGCCAGCGGCGCAGCACCTGCTGGGCCGCCTCGGGCTTGACCCGGTCGAACAGCGCGATCACGCGGGACAGCTCGCGCGGGTCCACCACCTGGTCGCCGGGGCGGCCCTTGCGGCTGAGCAGGAAGACCGAGGTGAAGCTGGGCTTGTCGACCTGCAGCGCCCGGCAGGCGATCACCAGCCCCTCGCCGCCGGGCTCGTAGATCAGCCGCCCCATCAGGCGCCGGCGCAGGCCGGTCATCTCCGCGAACATCGCCTCGAACAGCGCGATCTCGCCCTGGCGCAGGGTCTTGACCAGCATGTCGGGGGTCAGGCGCCGCTCCTCGGCCAGGCGGCGGGCCAGCCGGCTGGCCGCGTCCTCGGCCGGCTCGCTGGCCGTCTCCGGCACGGGCAGCGTCTCGACCGTCTTCTCGGTGATCTCCTCCAGCAGATCGTCGAGCTCGGTGGGGTCGATGTCGAAATGGTCGAGCACGTAGCTGCGCAGGGCGGCGCCGACCCACAGGCACATGCGCCGGGCCAGCTCCGGCGAGAGGTCGCTGCGCCGCACCAGCGGTTCCTGGTAGGTGTCGACGCGCCGGCTCTCCTCGACCAGATACTCCAGGGTCGCCTCGGAGATGCGGGCGTTGGGGTTGTCGAGCAGCGCCTTGATGACGTCGGCGTTGCCCGCTTCCACCAGGGCGTCGGAGACCTGCTCGCTGACCTCCCGGCGCATCGCGATGGAGAGCTGGTGCTGCTGCGTGCGGTGGCGCACGATCTCGATCAGGTCGATGTCGCGCAGCACGTTGGAGGTGAGCAGCACGGGGCGCGAGACCTCGATCTCGTCGTTGGCCAGCAGCTTGACGATCTCCAGCGGCGCGTCGTCGCGCTGCGCCAGCCGCTCGCTCAGCTCGCGGCGGACCCGCATCTCCACGTCGCGGATCAGCTTGCAGAGGATGTCGGTCATCAGCGCGCGTTCGCGCTCGTTGAGGTAATGGCTCTCCTCGGAGAAGAGGTCCGTGACCGTGTCCAGCAAGCGCCGCCGACCCTCGGCGGACTTGTTCCGGGCCAGGCCCAGGAGCTGGTCGAGTTCGCGATGGACGCCCATGTTCACGTCAGTCCTTCGAAGGCGCTCGGTCCCGCGCGCCCTCCGGCGGCGGATCGGCGCCGCGGCGGCCGGGGCTGGCGGCTCCGTCCCCTCGGCGTTGCCGACCGGTATGCATCTGGGCGTCAGGGTTGAGCGGACGGCGTAAATTTTGTCTTAAAGCGGCGGTATTTCACCGCGCCATATCAGGAGTTTAGCACGAATTTCTAAGGTTGGTGCCGGGCGCACCCCTTGTGGCGTAAGGCCTTCGGATAGGTTGCGCCGGCGCAACGGGCGATGGGCCGGGGGGTGCGCCGGGGGGTGCGCCGGGGCCGCAGCGGGGCGGTGCGCGCGGCCGCCCGGCCGGCCTTTACCTTCGGTTAAGCTTTGCTGCTTTACCCTGGCGACATGGAGATCAACACGGGACAGGTGCGTCTCGGCACCGACTTCTTCCAGGCGCTGCAGGGCCTGCCCCGCGCGGAGCAGGCGCCGATGCCGGGTGCCGCCGCCGCCAACAAGGCGGCCGCCGCGGTGTCCCAGCCGGTCAGCGCCGAGGGGATCGAGGCTGCAGAGTCCGCGGCCCGCGCCGCCGCCGAGTCCGGCGAGATGAAGCCGCGCGGCACCTACCTCGACCTGCGCGCCTGAGTTTTCCTCGACGAGCTCTCCCTTGCGAACGGCCGGCGGGCGGGCCCGTCGCGACGGGCCATGCCGACAACCGGCGTTCAGGCGGCGTTCAGGCGGCGTTCAGGCGGCGTTCAGGCCGGGTCGGCCGCCGCGGCCGCGCCGGGGGCCGGGTGCGCGGCGCGTTCGGCCGGGTTGGGCCGCGGCAGCGCGCGCCCGGACAGCGCGGCGGCGAGCCCGCGCGAGACGGCGGCGCCGCAGTAGCCGGCCAGGGCCTTGCGGCTGCCGAAGTCGTCGAGCGTCACCGGCTCGTGGAACTCCACCACCACGGTCAGGTCGCCCATGCCCAGCGCCTGCGGCAGATGGCTGCCCATGTCCATGTCGCCGTACCAGGCGAAGAAGGGGCGCAGGTAGCGCCCCATCGGCACGCCGTCGAGCAGGGTGTAGGCGATGGTGACCGGCTGCACCAGCAGCGGCTCGCCATGGGGGCGCCGTTCCGCCACCGAAAAGAGCGCCGACTTGAAGGGCAGCACGAAGGTGCCGTCGCTGCTGGTGCCCTCGGGAAAGAGGACCAGGTCGTCGCCCGCCTCCAGCCGCCGAGTCATCTCGTCGCGGTGGCTGCCGGTTTGGCCGCGCCGCCGGTCGACGAACACCGAGCGCTGCAGCTTGGCCAGCACGCCGAAGCCGGGCCAGTCGGCGATCTCCGCCTTGGCCACGAAGGAGCACTTCAGCACCGAGCCCAGCACGGTGATGTCGAGGTAGGAGGCGTGGTTGGCGACGTAGAGCGTCGGATGCACCTCGGAGGGGCGGCCGCGCACCTCCACCGCGATCCCCAGGATGCGCACGACCCGCCGGTGGTACCAGTAGGGCAGCCGCTTTTGCAGCGGCAGGTTCAGCTTGACCAGCAGCCACTGCAGCGGGATCGCCGCCAGGGTCAGCAGCAGAAACAAGAAGATGCGGCGCGCCGCCAAGATATAGGAGCCGGGATACTCCATGGTCCGGTGCCTAGTCTTCCCCGGCCCGCTCGCGGGTCAGGTGGCGCTTGTAGCGGTCGGTGACCAGGTCGGTCTTGACGACGACGCAGACGTCGGTGGTGCCGAACTCGGCGTCGACCACCGCGCCGTCGCCGACGAAGCCGCCCAGCCGGAGGTAGCCCTTGACCAGCGGCGGCAGCGCCTGCAGCGCCGCTTTCGGGTCGAAGCCGTCGGGCGGCAACCGGTCCATCTTGACGAAGAGCTCCGGCAGCGCGCGCGGCCGCAGCCCCGGCGGGGCGAGGTGGTGATAGTAGAGGTAGGTGAGCTGCTCGCCCACCGCGTCGGGATCGACGGTCGGCAGGCTGGCGCAGCCGAACATCAGGTCGACGCCGAAGTGCATGACGTAGTCGGCGATGCCGCGCCAGACGAGCTGCATGTTGGCGCCGGCGCGGTAGTCGGGGTGCACGCAGGAGCGGCCCAGCTCCATCACCTCGCCCTGATAGGCCTCGAGCGGCGAGATGTCGTACTCGGTGGCGGTGTAGAAGCCGCCGGCGCGCGCGGCTGCCGCGCGGCGCATGAAGCGGTAGGTGCCGATCACCTTGCCCGGCTCCGGGTCGCCCTCGCCGCCGGCGTCGGCGTCGAACACCAGCAGGTGGTCGCAGAAGCCGTCGAAGCGGTCGAACTCGCGCTTGGCCGCCGCCTGCTCCGGCGTCGGCTTGGCCGCCATCTCCTCGACGAAGACCCGGTAGCGCAGGGCCTGAGAGGCGGCGACCTCCGCCGCGGTCTCGGCCAGGCGCAGGCGGAAGTTGCGCGAGCGGATATCGACCGGGCGCGCGGCGTAGGCCGTGGGCGGGGCGGGCAGATCGTTCATGAAGGCGCCTTCGCCGCCGCCGTGGCTTTCGGATCGGCGCCCTCGGCCCCGCCGCCCTCGGCCCCGTTGTCCGCGGTCGCGTCGTCCGCGGTCGCCTCGCCTGCGGCGGCTTCGGGATCGCGCCGGCCGAGCTTGACGCCGTAGAGTTCGAGCCGATGGTCGATCAGCCGGTAGCCGAGTCGCTTGGCGATCGCTTCCTGCAGGCGCTCGATCTCCGGGTCGACGAACTCGATCACCTCGCCGGTGTTCATGTCGATCAGGTGGTCGTGGTGCTCCTGCGGCGACTCCTCATACCGCGCGCGCCCGTCGCCGAAGTCGTGGCGGGTGAGGATGCTGGCCTCCTCGAACAGCTTGACCGTGCGATAGACGGTGGCGATCGAGATGCGCGGGTCGATCCGCGTCGCCCGGCGGTAGACCTGCTCCACGTCGGGATGGTCGGTGGCCTCGGACAGCACGCGCGCAATGGTGCGCCGCTGCTCGGTCATCTTCAGGCCCTTGTCCGCGCACAGCTTCTCGATGCGGTCCGGCATGGCGTCGTGATTCGTCACCCTGATGGCCACCGCGCCGGTCGGCGCGGCCCTCTCTGTTCGCAAGACGGCGCTTCTCTCGCCACGACCGCCCCGGGACGGTCACGGCCTCACGACCGCACTATAAGAACAGCGCAACGGCGCCGCCAGCCATGCGGCTCGCGACGCCGTGTACCCAGTCCCCGAAGCGGGGATCGACCGAAGGAAAAGCCGGGCTCAGCCGCGGCGTGCGCGCGTGCCCAGGCCGATTTCCTTGGCCAGCTTGCTGCGCTGCTTGGCGTAGTTCGGGGCGACCATGGGATAGTCCGGCGCCAAGCCCCACTTCTCGCGGTACTCTTCCGGCGTCATATCGTAGGCCGTCTTGAGATGCCGCTTGAGCATCTTCAGCTTCTTCCCGTCTTCCAGGCAGACGATGTAGTCGGGATGGACCGACTTCTTGATCGGAACCGCCGGCACGGGCTTTTCCGCCTCCTTCTCCGCCTGCCCGCCGACGTTCGACAGCGTCGTGTACACATCGCGGATCAGTGTGGGCAGGTCGGCGACCGCCACCGAGTTGTTCTGCACGTGCGCTGCCACGATATTGGCGGTCAGCGACAGCAGCTCGCTGGGTTTTGCCTGTTCGGACATGGTGGATGTTTGCTCCAAGAGTAAGAATCCCGGCCTGTATATCGACAGTGATTGCAGCTTGCAATGATCATTATTGACACTAAAGAAAATCTTCGCGCAAGCCCGCAATGCCTCTTTATGGACGAAAATCCCTAGCGAGACGACGGGCATGAGGAGGCGGTTTCAACTCGCTTCCAGGCCCGCTACCAAAAGCAGAGCGTCAATCCTCGCCGCCTTCCAGCGCTGGTAGTAAGCCGGCCGCCGGCCGATTTCGCGGAATCCCATCGCCCTGTAAAGGGCGCGGGCCGGGGCGTTGTCTTCCGCGACCTCCAAGAACAGCCGCCGCGCTCCGGCCGCCCGCATCGGCTCCCGGGCCGTCCGCAGCAGGTGCCGGGCCACCCCCCGGCGGCGCGCCGTGGGCCGGACGCAGAGCGTCAGCACCTCCGCTTCGTCCGCCGCGACGCGCCACAGCAGGAAGCCCAGCGGCGTGCCGGCGTCGGCCGGTGCCTGCGCGGCCAGCAGCCCGGCGGTGCCGGGCAGCGCCAGCAGCTCGCCGAAGGCGCGCGCGGACCAAGGCGCGTCGGGGAAGCTCTCGGCGTGTAGCGCCGCCAGCAGCGCCGGGTCGGCCCCGCCCAGGGGGCGCAGCCACACTCCCTCCTCCGCCGCGGGCGGCTCGATCGTCATCCGGCCGCACGCGGCTTGGGCCGGGTGACGTCGGGCGGGCGCAGGTAGAGCGGCGTCGCCGGCGGCAGACCGGCGGCTCCGCTGGCGCCCCCGGCGCCGGGGGCGCCAGCGGCGGCCAGGGCCAGCAGGTGGTGGGCGTCGAGCCCGGCCGCGGCGGGCGGCAGCCGCAGGTCGCGCCCGGCCGCGCGCAGGGCGGGCGCCGCCCGTTCGGCGCCGTCGCCGCACAGCGCCAGGGGCCCCGGCGGCAACAGGGCGTCGAGATGCTCGGGCGCCGCCGCGAAGGGCTTGCCCTCGGGCCAGACCTGCACGAACAGCTCGGCGCGCTTGGACTCGATCACCGCGACCACCTGGCGGCCGCGGCGGTCCGCCGGGTCGAGGGCGGCGGCGGCGAGGGCGAAGCTGGTGGCGGCGAACAGCGGCTGGCCGCCGGCCAGCGCCAGGCCGCGCGCGGCCGCCAGGCCGATGCGCAGGCCGGTGAAGCCGCCCGGCCCGCGGGTGGTGGCGATCAGATCGAGGTCGGCGTAGTCCAGCCCGGCCTCGGCCAGCACGGCGGCGATCAGGTCGAACAGCCGCTCGCCGTGACCGCGCGCCCGCTCCTCGCGGCGGGCGGCCAGCAGCACGCCGTCGCGGCCCAGCGCCACCGAGAGGGCGCGCCCGGCGCAGTCGAACGCCAGGATGACGCGGGGGGCACCGGCCTGCGACGCGGGCGGCGCGGTGCCGGCGGTGGCCGGCGCGGGCGCCGTCATGGCCGTGCGGCCCGCGGGAAACGGCGCGGGCAGCTCACAGGATCTCGCAGCTCTCGTCGAAGTCGGGCCGCGGGCTGCGGGGCCGCAGCTTGCTGGCGTCGCCGTAGCCCAGGTTGCACAGGAAATTGGACTTGATGGCGGTGCCGGCAAAGAACTCGGCGTCGACCCCGGCGTTGTCGAAGCCCGACATGGGGCCGCAGTCCAGGCCCAGCGCCCGCGCCGCCAGGATCAGGTAGCCGCCCTGCAGCGACCCGTTGCGCACGGCGGTCTCGCGGATCTTCTGCTCCTGGCCGGCAAACCACGCGCGCGCGTCGGTGTGGGGGAAGAGGTCCGGCAGCCGCTCGGGAAAGGCCAGGTCGTAGCCGACGATGGCGGTGACCGGCGCGGCCATGGTCTTCTCGACGTTGCCGGCGGAGAGGTGCGGCTTCAGGCGGGCCTTGGCCTCGGGGCTCTTGACGAAGCGCAGGCGCATCGGCTGGCAGTTGGCGCTGGTCGGGCCCATCTTGGCCAGGTCGTAGACCGCCTGCAGCAGCACGTCGCTGACCGGCTCGTCGCGCCAGGCACTGTGGGTCCGCGCCGCGCGGAACAGCAGATCCAGACTGCGGTCGCTGAGAATCTCGCTCACGCCTCGCCCCCTCAAGCCTCGCGCCCCAAGCCTCACCCCGCGCCAGCTTCGCCCGCGCGCCCGGGCTCACTGGCGCACCGACATCCGGCGCGTCGTCGCGCCGTGCCGCTAAACTGGCCGAGCCGGAGGCGTCAGACAAGACATGCGACGCGTCCGGCGGCCGGCCGCCTACCCCTTTTGTCGGGCGCGCCGGGCCGCCGCGGCCACAGCGCTTGCCGCTGCGCCGCCGCCGGGGCTAAATCTGGACTTGAAGGAGGCTGCGGGCCTGCGACCGGGTCGGGCGCGGGGCGGCAGCCGCGATTGGGGGGCCGACTCACCGTGACGGCATCTGCCGCGAGCTTCTGCCGACCGCCGGATCGTGCCGGGCCCGGTCCGGCCGAACCGAAGACCGCAAGGCCGCGGCGCGCGCCGCGCCGCCGCCAGCCGCGGCCGTCCCAGCCGCGCCTCCCGGGGCTGACGCGGCTGCTCGCGCTGCTGCGCGCCCGCGCCCGGGCGGCCGGTCTCGGCCTGGCCGGCCTGGCCGCGGCGGCGCTGATGCCGGCGGCGCCGACGGCGGCCCAGAGCTTCCAGCCGGCGCTGCTCGACAGCGGCGCGGTGGTGCTGGTCTACCACCGCTTCGGCGAGAGCGACTTCCCCTCGACCAACATCACCCTGGAGCAGTTCGAGGCGCATCTGCAGGTGCTGACCTCCGGCGGCTACCGGGTGCTGCCGCTGCCCGAGATCGTCGCCGCCCTGGCGGAGGGGCGGGCGCTGCCGCCGCGCAGCGTGGGGATCTCGATCGACGACGCCTACCTTTCGGTCTGGAGCGAGGCCTGGCCGCGCCTGCGCGCCGCCGGCCTGCCCTTCACGCTGTTCGTGGCGACCGACACGGTCGACCAGGAATCGCCGCGCTACATGACCTGGAGCCAGCTTCGCGAGCTGGCGGCGCACCCGCTGGTCACCATCGGCAGCCAGACCGCCAGCCACCCGCACATGGCCGACCGGACGCGCGAGCGCAATCGCGAGGAGATCCTGCGCTCCAACGCCCGCTTCGAGCGCGAGCTGGGCAGCCGCCCGACGCTCTTCGCCTATCCCTTCGGCGAGTTCTCCCTGGCGGTGCGCAACCTGATCGAGGCCGAGGGCTTTCGCGCCGCCTTCGGCCAGCATTCCGGGGCGATCGGCCAGGCCAGCGACCCTTTCCGCCTGCCCCGCTTCGCCCTCAACGAGGCCTACGGCACGCTGGAGCGCTTCCGCCTGGTGATCGACACCCTGCCGCTGCCGGCCCTCGACGTGACGCCGGACGATCCGCTGCTGGGAGCGCAGAACAACCCGCCGGCCTACGGTTTCACCGTGCCCGAGGCGGTCGGCCCGCTGGGCGGCCTGGACTGCTACGCCGGGCGCGGCAACGAGGCGCGGGTCCAGCGTCTCGACCGCCGCATCGAGGTGCGCTTCGCCGCGCCGCTGCAGCCCGGACGCACCCGCGTCAACTGCACCATGCCCGGTCCCGACGATCGCTGGCGCTGGTTCGGCCGTCAGTTCTACCTGCCGGAACGCTAGAGCCGATTGTGGTCGTTTTGGACCCACAGCGTGGGTCCGCCGGGCGCCAGACCGCGCCGCGCTCGACCCCGGCGCAGCGCGGGCCCGCCCGCCCGGCGACCATACCTTTTGACCGGCTCGACGCGGGCTTCTAACATCGCCGGCCTTCAAACCAAGACCGCGCCGGGTGCTGCGCTTTCCCGCGCCCTGCCAAGCGTGGCCCCACGTTGCGGAAGGGACATCCTCCGACCATGACCGAGACCAAGGCGCTGACCACGGCGCAGGAAGCGCTCGACTTCCACTCCAGCGGCCGTCCCGGCAAGTTCGAGATCGCGCCGACCAAGCCGGTGACCACCCAACGCGACCTCTCGCTGGCCTACTCCCCCGGCGTCGCCGAGCCCTGCAAGCGGATCCACGACGAGCCGCTGCTGGCCTACGACTACACCATCAAGGGCAACCTGGTGGCGGTGATCACCAACGGCACGGCGGTGCTCGGCCTGGGCAACCTCGGCGCGCTGGCCTCGAAGCCGGTGATGGAGGGCAAGTCGGTCCTCTTCAAGCGCTTCGCCGACGTCGATTCCGTCGACCTGGAGGTCTCGACCGAGGAGGTCGATGAGTTCGTCAACTGCGTGCGCTTCCTGGGCGCCACCTTCGGCGGCATCAACCTGGAGGACATCAAGGCGCCGGAGTGTTTCATGATCGAGGAGCGGCTGAAGGAGCTGCTCGACATTCCGGTGTTCCACGACGATCAGCACGGCACCGCGATCATCGCCGCCGCCGGCGTGATCAACGCCCTGCACCTGACCGGCCGCGAGCTGTCCGAGGCCAAGATGGTCATCAACGGCGCCGGCGCCGCCGGGGTGGCCAGCGCCGAGCTGATGAAGGCCATGGGCATGCGCGCCGAGAACATCCTGCTCTGCGACACCAAGGGCGTCATCTACCGCGGCCGCACCAACGGCATGAACCAGTGGAAGTCGGCCCACGCCGTCGAGAGCGAGGCGCGCACGCTGGAGGAGGCGCTGGAGGGCGCCGACATCTTCTTCGGGCTGTCGGTCAAGGGCGCCGTGACCCAGGAGATGGTCAAGAAGATGGCCGACAAGCCGATCATCTTCGCCATGGCCAATCCCGACCCGGAGATCACGCCGGAGGAGGTCAAGGAGGTGCGCGGCGACGCCATCATCGCCACCGGCCGCTCCGACTATCCCAACCAGGTCAACAACGTGCTGGGCTTCCCCTACATCTTCCGCGGGGCGCTGGACGTGCGGGCGACGACCATCAACATGGAGATGAAGGTCGCCGCCGCCGAGGCGCTGGCCAAGCTGGCGCGCGAGGACGTGCCCGACGAGGTCGACCGCGCCTACCGCGGCCGCCGGCTGCGCTACGGGCCGGAGTACATCATCCCCGCCCCCTTCGACCCGCGCCTGATCGTCGAGGTGCCCAAGGCGGTGGCCAGGGCAGCGATGGACAGCGGCGTGGCGCGCATGCCGATCGAGGACTTCGAGCTCTACGACCACCAGCTCTCCGCCCGCCTCGACCCGACCACCGCCAGCCTGCAGCGCATCTTCGACAAGGTGCGCGAGCATCCCCAGCGGGTGGTCTTCGCCGAGGGCGAGGAGGAGAAGACGATCCGCGCCGCCTACGCCTTCCTCAACGCCGGCTACGGCACGCCGGTGCTGATCGGCCGCCGTCCCCAGATCGAGGAGACCCTGGCCGGCATCGGGCTGCCGAACGACTTCTGCGAGATCGTCAACGCCGGGGTGTCGAACCACCGCGAGCGCTACACCGAATTCCTCTACAACCGCCTCGCGCGCAAGGGACAGCTCTTCCGCGACTGCACCCGCATGGTCAACCAGAACCGCAACGTCTTCGCCGCCTGCATGGTCGCCTGCGGCGAGGCCGACGCCATGGTCACCGGCCTGACCCGCGCCTTCAACGTCAACTTCGAGGACATTGGCCGCGCCCTCGACCCCAAGCCGGGGCACCGGGTCTTCGGGCTCAACATCATCGTCAGCCGCGGCCGCTCGGTCTTCGTCGCCGACACCCAGGTGCACGAGCTGCCCAGCCCCGAGGAGCTGGCCGACATCGCCATGCAGGCCGCCGCCACCGCGCGGCTGATGGGGCACGAGCCGCGGGTGGCGCTGCTGTCCTTCTCCAACTTCGGCAATCCGCCGCGCGAGAAGGCGGTGCGGGTGCGCGAGGCGATCGAGGTGCTCGACTCCCGCCGCGCCCGCATCGACTTCGAGTACGACGGCGAGATGCAGGCCAACGTGGCGCTGAACTTCGAGCTGATGCAGGAGCTCTACCCCTTCTGCCGCCTGTCCGGCCCGGCCAACGTGCTGGTCATGCCGGCGCTGCACTCGGCCCACATCGCCACCCGCCTGGTGCAGGAGATGGGCGGCGGCCAGGTGATCGGCCCGCTGCTGATGGGCCTGACCAAGCCGGCCCAGGTGGTGCAGATGGACGCCACGGTGAACGACCTGGTGCACGCCGCCGCGCTCTCGGCGCACGAGGCTATCGTCGACAAGCTGGGCTGAGGCCGTCCGGCCGCCGCCACGGGGCGGCGGCCGGGCGCCGTCCGATCACACGATGACATGACCGGCACGGCCGGCGGCGATGGCCGCCGGCCGTGTTGCCTTCGGCCGTCCGCCGCAGGCGCCCTGCCGCCGCCGGCATGCGCAGACTCTCCGTGCGACGCGGGTTCATGCGCCGCCGCGCCCGCTTTTGGCGAACTGCGGGGCGGCGCCTGCACGCATTAACATCCTGCCAACAATTCGATGCGAACGTATGACCTTCGCCAGACTGGCGAGGGCACCGGGCCTTTCCCCCGCAGGGGCTGCAGCGGCGCCGGCGCTCCCTGGCAAGAAACGCAGAGGATACGCCCCATGCCCGTCACGCTTTCCCGCAGGGCGCCCCGGTCCCTGCTTGCGGCGGCCGCCGCCTTGACCCTGCTCGCCGCCCCGGCCCTGGCCGAGGACGGCGTCTTTCCCGAGCGCATCGTGTTCGGCCAGTCGGCCGCGCTCGACGGCCCGGCAGCGGCGCTCGGCGGCGGCATGAAGCTCGGCATCGAGGCCGCCTTCGCCGAGGCCAACGCCGCCGGCGGCATCGACGGCCGCCGTCTCGAACTGATCGCCAAGGACGACGGCTACGAGCCCGAGGCGGCGGTCAACAACACCCGGGCGCTGATCGAGCGCGACAAGGTCTTCGCCCTGATCGGTCCGGTCGGCACGCCGACCTCCAAGGCGACCCAGCCGGTCGCCACCGAGGCGGGGGTGCCCTTCGTGGCCCCCTTCACCGGCGCCGGCTTCCTGCGCGCGCCGGAGCTGACCAACGTCATCAACCTGCGCAACACCTACGACGCCGAGACCGCGGCCTGGGTCGAGCACCTGACCGGCGACCTCGGCTTCGAGCGCATCGCCATCCTCTACCAGGACGACTCCTTCGGGCAGGTCGGCCTGGCCGGCGTGACCAAGGCGCTGGAGGCCAAGGGCATGCGCCTGGCCGCCGAGGGGACCTATCAGCGCAACACCACGGCGGTGAAGTCGGCGCTGCTGGAGATCCGCAAGGCCGAGCCGCAGGCGGTGGTGATCGTCGGTGCCTACAAGCCGGCGGCCGAGTTCATCCGTCTGGCGCGCAAGCTGAAGATGGACGCGGTCTTCGTGAACATCTCCTTCGTCGGCTCCAAGGCCCTGGCGGCCGAGCTGGGCGCCGAGGGCGCCGGCGTGGTGGTCACCCAGGTAGTCCCCTTCCCCTGGGATGCGAGCCTGCCGGTGGTTGCCGACTACCAGGCGGCGCTGGCCGCCCACGCGCCCGAGGCGGAGCCCGGCTTCGTCAGCCTGGAGGGCTACCTCGCCGGCCGCCTGGCGGTCGCGGCGCTGCGCCGGGTCGAGGGGGCGCCGACCCGCGAGGGGTTCCTCGACGCCATCTATGAGGGCGGAGCCTTCGATTTCGGCGGCGTGACCCTGAGCTACGGCCCCGGCGACAACCAGGGCTCCGACGAGGTCTTCCTGACCATCATCGAGGCCGACGGCAGCTTCACCGCGGTCGAGCGCTTGACTCCCGCCTCCTGAACCGGCGCGGGCGTCGCGGCGCGCCGGTCGGCCGCCGCGACGCCCGACCGCCGCTGTCCCCCGGCTCTTCACGCCTTTGCGGACGGCAAGAGCACAACGAAACGAGATCTCCATGAGCCCTGACACGCGTCTGTCCGACCCGCCTGTTGCCCCGGCCGGTGACGCCGAGGCCCCGGCTGGCGCCGCGGCGGCGCCGCGCGGCGGCCGCCGGCGTGGCCTGCAGCTCGGCATCGGCGGCAAGCTGTTCCTGGCCTTCGGCGGGGTCGCGGCCCTGACCCTGGCCTCCGCCGCCGTGGCCTGGCTGTCCTACGCCAACGTCGAAAAGGCGGTGTTGCAGGCCTTGAAGACCGACGTGCCGGCGATGACCACGGCGCTGGCGCTGTCGAGCGAGTCCGCCGCCCTGGCGGCGGCCGCCCCGGCGCTGGCCGGCGCGCGCGACGAGGCGACCCGCCAGGCGGTATCCCTGCGCCTGTCGGCGCAGCTCGACGAGCTGCGCGGCAAGGTCGCGGGCCTGCGGGTCGACCGGGGCGACGGCGAAACCCAGGCTGTCGACGCCGTCGGCCGCCAGTTGGACCGGCTCGATGGCGAGTTGACCGCGCTCGACGAGACGGTGGCCGGCGCCCTCGAGCTGACGGCGCGCCGCACCCAGCAGGTGGCGGCCGTCGAGGCCGCCTACAACGAGGTGTCCGAGCGCGTCGGCATGCTGATCGACGACTCCAGCTTCCTGCTGGTTCAACGCGCCGACGAGGTGACCGCCAACACCGGCACCTCGATCTCCACCCTGATGAACCGCGAGGTCGCCGCCCTGCGCGGCGCGCTGGAGGTGCTGGCCGAGGTCAATCTGGTCGGCGGCCTGGTCGCCGAGGCCGCCAACGCCTCGAACCCCGACCGGCTGGTGCCGCTGCGCGAGCGGCTGCAGATCTCGATCGGGCGGATCGACGACAGCCTCGCCTCGATGCCCGCCGACATGGCCGGCGTCGAGGAGGCCAAGCTGCTCGCCCTGCTGCTGGCGGAGTTCGGCCAGGCCGAGCAGAACGTCTTCGATCTGCGCCGCGACTGGCTCGCCCTGTCCGGCTGGGAGCTGAACGAGAAGCAGGTGATCGCCGCCCGGCTGGAGGCGATCACGGCCGACATGCTGTCGGTCCAGAAGGAGATGCTGCACACCCTGGCGCCGCTGGTCGACGAGGCCAACTTCAACGTGGTGCTCGGCAGCGAGCAGGCCACCGGCGACGCCAGCCAGGCGGTCGGCAAGCTGATGAGCGAGGGGGTGGGCGAGCTGCGCAGCCTGCTCGCGCTGCGCGCCGAGCTGTCCGACCTGACCAACGCCATGGTGCAGGGCGCGGTGGCGCCGCACCTGGACTTTCTCGACGCGCAGGAGGCGCGCTACGCGGAGATCGGCGCCGGCATCGAGCGCCGTCTGGCCGATCTGCCGGCCGATCTCGACGACGGCACGCTCGAACGCAGGGTCGCGGCCCTGGCCGCGCTGGGAAGCGGCCAGGCGGGGCTGTTCGCGGTTCGCCGCGCCGAGCTGCTGGCCGCGGCCAAGGCGGAGTCGGCGCTGGAGGCGGCGCGCGGCGCCGCCACGGCGCTGGACCGCCAGGTGGCGGCCTTCGTCGAGGCCGCGCAGGCGGACCTGACGGCCAGCGGCCGGAGCGTGGCGGCCGCGATCACGCGCGGCCAGGGCCTTCTGCTGGCCATTGCCGCGGCCTCCATCGTGATCGCGGCCCTGATCGCCTGGCTCTACGTCGGCCGCGGGCTGCTGCGCCGTCTGCGCCTGCTGGGCGCCGACATGGGCCGGATCGCCGCCGGCGACCTGGCGAGCGAGGTCAGCGTGAGCGGCCGCGACGAGCTGAGCGAGATGGGCGAGGCCCTGTCGAGCCTGCGCCGGGACCTGGCCGCGGCGGAGGAGGAGCGGGCACGCAACGAGGCCGAGCGCGAGGCCGCCGCCCGGCAGCGCCGGCAGGAGATGCTCGACCTCGCCACCAGCTTCGAGATGAGCGTGGCCCAGGTGGTCGAGTCCCTCTCCACCGCGTCCGGCGGCTTGCAGTCGACCGCCGAGGGCATGTCCTCGGCCGCGCAGACCGCCGGCGCGCGGGCCCAGGCCGTCGCCGGTGCCAGCGCGCAGACCGCCGGTTCGGTCAATGCCGCGGCCTCGGCGGCCGAGCAGCTCTCGGCCTCGATCAGCGAGATCGGTCGTCAGGTCAGCCAGTCGACCGGCATCGCCGGCCAGGCCCGCGAGCGGGTGGAGTCCACCAACGCCCAGGTCGAGGGGCTGGCCCAGGCGGCCGAGCGCATCGGCGCCGTGGTCACCCTGATTTCGGAGATCGCCGAGCAGACCAACCTGCTGGCGCTCAACGCCACCATCGAGGCGGCGCGCGCCGGCGAGGCCGGCAAGGGCTTCGCGGTGGTCGCCTCGGAGGTGAAGAACCTGGCGACCCAGACGGCCAAGGCGACCGAGGAGATCAGCCAGCAGGTCGGCGGCATGCAGACCGCGACCCGGGACTCGGTCGGCGCCATCCAGGCGATCGGCAAGACCATTCTGGAGATGAACGAGATCGCCGAGGCCATCGCCGCGGCGGTGACCGAGCAGAACGCCGCCACCGAGGAGATCGCCGGCACGGTGCGCCAGGCCTCGGCCGGCACCCAGGAGGTCAACACCAACATCGCCCAGGTCAGCGAGTCGGTCGGCGAGACCGGCCGCGCCGCCGACGCGGTGCTCGACGCCTCCGGCGCGATGAGCGAGCAGACCGACCGCCTGAAGGAGGAGGTGGAGCGCTTCCTGGCGACCGTGCGCGCCGCCTGAGGCGGGCCGGAGGTGGACCTGATGCCGGTCGGCAGACGCGCTACCCGGTGACGTAGCGGCGCTGGTAGCGCTCGTCCGCCGGCTCGCCCGCCAGCGCCGCCGTCCCCTTCACCGGGGCCGGCCGGCTGGCGAAGAGGTCGAAGGCGATCGACAGGCGGTCGCCGGGCGCGTTGAACGGGATGGCGGCGTGCCAGAGGTAGCTGGGGAAGAGCACCAGCAGCCCCGGCTTCGGCCGCAAGGTCTCGAAGCTCGACCAGTCGCTCGGCCGCGGCGCGTCGGAAAAGCGCAGGCAGCCGGCGATCGAGTCCCGACTCTCCGCCACCTCGGGCGGCACCTCCAGATAGTAGACGCCGGAGAGGTAGGCCGCGGGATGGGCGTGGGCCTCGACGAAGGCCGAGGCCGGCAGCCGCAGCCCCTGGCCGCGCAGCTCCACGGTCTGCGGCGGCGCGGCGAAGTAGGGGTGGCCGGCCAGGCCCTTGCGCTCGGCCAGGTAGGCCTGCAGGTGGCGCGTCACCGTCGCGGCGAAGCCCTCAAGCGCCGGCCCGCGCGGGCCGGTGAAGAGTTCGCCGCTGATCTCGGCGCCGCCGCGCAGCGGTGCCAGCCGGCCCGCCCCCGCGTTGGGCGCCAGGCGGCGGGCCAGGATCTGCGCCAGGGCGGCGTTGAAGGCCTCGACGCTGGCGAAGCCCTCGACCCCCGGCAGACGCCGCCAGTAGAGCAGGCTGCGATAGTCGAACAGGCGCTCGGCCTCCGCCTGACGGCCGGTGGCGCGCAGCAGCGGCCCCAGGCGCAGGTAGGCCGCCGCGTCGGCCGGGGCGGCCGAGATCGCCTGGCCGTAGGCCGCCAGCGCGCCCTCGGCGTCGCCCGCCTCGGCCCGGGCGCCGCCCAGCTCGACCAGCAGCTCCGGCGGTGTCGCCGCGTCGGCCGCGACCAGGTCGCTGGCTTCGGCGCTGCGCCCGTCGGCGACCAGCGCGCGGATCAGGCCGGCGCACGCGGGCACCGAGTCCGGCGCCTGCTCCAGGGCGGCCTGGAAGGCCCGCGCGGCCGCCGCGGGCCGGGCAAGCAGCGTCAGCGCCTCGCCAAGGGCCAGGTGCGCCTCGGCCGCCTGCGGTTCCACGGCGACGGCATCCGCCAGGGCGCCGGCGGCCTCCTCGGCGCGGCCCTGGGCAAGCAGCAGCCGGCCGAGGCGCAGGTGCGCCTCGCCCAGCTCCGGCGCCGCCGCCACGGCCTGCTGCAGCGCCGTCTCGGCCTCGTCCGGCCGGCCCTGGGTCTGCGTCACCCGCGCCAGGGCCAGCAGCGCCTCGGCCTTTTCCGGGTTATGGCTCAGCAGGCTGCGGTAGACCGCCTCGGCTTCGGCGGCGCCGCCGGCCTCCTCGAGCAGGCGGCCGAGGGTCAGCGCCGCCTCCGCGTGGCCGGGGTCCTGCTCCAGCGCGCCGCGATAGGAGCGTTCGGCGGCGCCACGGTTGCCGGCGACCGTCTCCACGCGCCCCAGGTTCAGCAGGTAGTCCGGGTTGGCGGGGCTGTGGCTGACCGCCTGGCGCAGCACCATCAGCGCCTCGCCCAGCCGGTCGGTCTCGGCCAGCAGGACGCCCAGGTTGTTCAGCGCCTCGGGCTGCGCCGGCTCGCGCAGCAGCACCTTGCGGTAGGAGGTCTCGGCCTGCTTGAGCAGGCCCTCGGTGTGCTGTTGCACGGCCTCGTCCAGCAGGCTGCGCAGGTTGCTGCGGAACTGGTCGACGGCGGCGTGGATCGAAGGGGTCATGGCGCGGGCCCGGCGGCGGAAGGCGCCCGCCGGGCCGGAGCGCGAGCCCCCGACCCGGCGCGGACGCTCGGAGCAGGTTCGTCGCGGGCGGCCGGACCGCGCGGCGGCCCGGCGCACCCGCGTCACGCTCTAGACGCGCCGGCCCGGGGCGCTGTGAGGCGTCCTGGCCCCGCTATCCCCTTTCCTCCGGCGTCTCCAGCACCTCCAGCAGGCGCCGGATCTGACCCGGCGTCAGGCGCCCGATGCGCGCCGCCAACAGGTTGGCGAAGAGCGTCGCCTCCGGCTGCAGGCCGGCGGTGTCCACCGTCACCCGCGGGTGCGACAGGTCGGCCAGGCGCTGCAGCTCCTCGGCCTCGTCCCAGATGATGCCGAAGAACTGGCAGACCTGATGCACGAAGCGGCGGTTGGGCCGGCCGCGCTTGCCGTGCTCCAGCGCCGAGAGGTAGGCCGGACTGACCCCCAAGGCGGCGGCCATGTCCTTGGCGGCGATGCCGCGGGCTGTGCGCAGGTGACGCAGGCGCTGGCCGAAGGGGGTCATGCCGAAGATCTTTCACTGACCGAAGTTGTGAACTCGATCCCCGTTTATCACATATGCCTTAACGAGACCTTGGCGGCCTACTTCGCCTTGTGGTCGAGCAGGCCGTGGCGGCGGTGCCAGGCTTCCAGCGATTCCTCGGGGTAGATCTGGAAGCGACTGCTGGGCCCTTCCGGCACCACCACCCAGTCGGGCTTGTAGGCCAGCATCAGGTCGACATGCTCCGGCGCGGCGGGCAGCGGCGTGTCGATGGCCGAGGCGAAGGGGTGGATCAGCTCCGGCCAGCGCGGGTCCCAGACCCACAGGCCGGCGCCGCAGCGGGTACAGAAACTGCGCTCGCCCTCGCTGATCGTGCCCGGCGCGCCCTCCGGGTCGTGCGCCCGGTAGGTGCCGATTGCCGCGCCCCCGGCGACCGCCAGGCTGTCGGCCGCGCCGCCCAGGTTGATGGCGAAGCCGCCGCCGCCCTGGGTCTTGCGGCAGATCGAGCAGTAGCAGCGCTGGAAGGGCACCGGCGTGGCGCTCTCCAGGCTGAAGGCGACGGCGCCGCAGTGGCAGGAGCCCTCAAGATGCATGGCGGATCCCTTTCTGCGTGAGTTGGGGGCACGCGGTTCGCCCGCAGTTTCGGGCGTTCCCGGCCCGCACCGCAAGCCGGACACAGGTCTTAACCCGGCGCCTGGTCGGCGGGCGGCTGCGCGAGGCCGTCGAGGAAGAGGTCCACCGCCTGGGTCAGCCAGCGCTCGACCTCCGCCGGCGCGATCTGCGTGCCGGGGCACAGCAGGGCGCGTTCGTAGGCGAAGCCGGCGGCCAGGGTCAGGAAGGCCTCGGCCGCCGCGGCGGGATCGAGCGGCCGCAGCCGGCCCTGGGCCTGCTGGTCCCGCAGGTAGGCGGCCAGGCGCGCGGCGGCGGCCTGGTGGCCGCAGCGGTAGAACAGCGCGCCGAGCTGGGGGAAGCGCTTCGCCTCGGCGAGCACCGTCCGGTAGAGATCCAGCCCGGCCGGCGAGAGCATCACCCCCAGAAAGGTGCGGCCGAGCTCCAGCAGGGTGGCGCGCGGCGGGCGTCCGGCCGTCTCCGGCCGGCGCAGCGGCTCCAGAATCTCCTCGCAGAGCTCCGTCACGATGGCCTCGAAGAGCCGCTCCTTGGCCGGGAAGTGGGCGTAGAGGGTGCGCTTGGACACGCCGGCGGCGGCGGCGAGCGCGTCCATGCTGGTCGCCTCGAAGCCCCCCTCGAGGAACAGCCTGGTGGCGGCCTGGACGATCGTCGCGCGCTTGCGGGCCCGGCGGCCGTCCGGCGCCCGCGGGCTGCGCGCCGCCCCGGGGGCCGCGCTTGCAGTCGCGCTCGGAGTCGCGTTCGGAGCTGCGTTGGCGGCGGCGGCGCCGGCGGCCCCCTCCGGCCTGTCCGGCCCGCCCGGCCGGTCCCCCTCTCCGTCCATGCGGCCTCCACTCACACGCTTGAATAAAACGGTACGGTACAGTTTACTTTTAGACGGTCCGGTCCGGCCGTGCCAGCCCTGCGGTGTCGCCAGCGTGCCCCCACGGCCCCGCCGGGCAAAGGCTACAGGGGGACCAAGGCTACAGGGGGGCCAAGGCTACAGGGGGACCAAGGCGGGGCGCCGCGAACGCGGAAAACGGCACGGGAAAGAGACGCCGGGATGAGCGGGACGGGACAGGCGGATCGAAGCTGGCGCGCGGCCGAGGGCTGGGCCGACGCGGTGGAGCGGGTGGAGCTGCGCGGCGCCGGCTATGCCGTGCGCGACAGCGGCGGCGGGCCGGAGACCGTGCTGCTGCTGCACGGCTGGCCGGACGACGGCCGCCTCTGGCGCCATCAGGTCGCGCCGCTGGCCGCCGCCGGCTACCGCGTGCTCGCGCCCGACCTGCTGGGCTTCGGCGAGAGCGACTGGTGCGCGGAGCTGGAGCGCTACAGCGCGCCGGCGCTGGCCGAGGACATCCTGAGCCTGGCCCGCGCGCGCTGCGACGGGCCGCTGCATCTGGTGGCGCACGACTGGGGCGCGGTGGTTGGCTGGGAGATGGCGACCCAGGCGCCCGAGGCGCTGGCCAGCTTCGTGCCGATCTCCGTCGGCCACATGGGCGCGCTGCTGCAGCTCGACCACGCCAAGCTCGCCAACCTCTGGTACTTCCTGCTCAGCCAGGCGCCCCAGGGGGCCGAGGCGCTGCTGGCCGGCGACGGCCGCCTGCTGGGCTTCTACCTCGCCTCCCACCCCGAGGGCGCGGCGCTGACCGCCCGCCTGGTGGCCGAGCCGGCGCGGCTGCAGGCGATGCGCCGGATCGAGCTGGCGCACCCGGTCGACCAGCTCCTCGCCGCCGCGCTCGGCGGCGACCTGCCGCCGCCGGCGCCGGTGCGGGTGCCGACCCTGGCGATTTGGGGCCGCGAGGACTGCCTGATGGGCGCGGCGCAGATCCGCGATTCCCGGGCCTTCGTGGCCGCGCCTTGGCGCTACCTCGCCCTGCCGCGCGCCGGCCACTGGCTGATGCTGGAGCGGCCGGAGCGGCTGACGCGCGCCCTGCTCGCCTGGTTCCGCGCCCACCCGGCCGGCGCGGCGGCCGGGTGATGCGGGGCCGGGTGATCGGGGGCCGAGTGATGCGGGGGCCGGGTGATGCGGGCGGGGCGGTCAATCCCGCTTGCGCTTGAGCAGCACGTAGAGCGCGCCGCTGCCGCCATGCTGCTGGCGGGCATAGTCGAAGGCCAGCACCTTGTCGCGCAGCGGCGGCGCATTGAGCCACAGCGGCACCTGGCGGCGCAGCACGCCGGGGCCCGGCGCGCCGCCGTGGGTCCCGGCCGCGCCCCAGCCGGCGCTCCAGTCGCCGCCCCAATCACCGCCCCAATCGCCGCCCCAGTCGCTGGCGCGCGCCGCGTGGTCGCCCGCGCCGCGCCGCAGGCCCTTGCCGGTGACGATCAGCAGGCAGCGCCGCCCGGCGGCATGGTGGGCCGAGACGAAGCGGATCAGCGCGCGATGCGCCTCCTCCTGGCGGTGGCCGTGCAGGTCCAGCGTGGCGTCGATCGGCAGCTTGCCGCGGCGCAGCCGCGCGGCGGTGCGCGCGTCGACGCCGGCGGTCTGGCCATGCGCCAGGACCGGCGGGCGCGGCTTCGCCGGCGGTGTGGCCGCGGCCAGGGGCGGCGGGCCGCGGCGGTGCGGCGCCTTCGCCTTGGGCGCCGCGCGCCGGTCGGTCGCCGTCTCCTTCGCCTCGGCCTCCGCCGGTCGCTTGGCGAAGTGCGGCTTGCCCCGCCGCAGCGGGGTCACCGTCTCGGCGACCTTGCGCCAGAGCGCCAGGTCGTCGTCCTTGCCCATCAGCCGCCGCCATCTCCCGGGTTGCGATTTCCCGGGCCATCATCCTTCGGGCCATCATCTTCCGGGCCGTCATCTTCCGGGCCGTCCTCGACCAGCAGGATGTGCAGGCGCCGCGGACCGTGGGCGCCGAGCTGCAGGGTCTGCTCGATGTCGCCGGTGCGCGAGGGGCCGGTGATGAAGTTGACGCTGCGCGGCAGCGCTCCGGGGCCGTAGACGGCGCGCACCCGGTCCCAGGCCTCCTCGTAGGCGCCGACCACCTGGCTGCCGCGCAGCACCACGATGTGGGTCTCCGGCAGGAAGTTCAGGGTGGTCGGTCCGCGCCCGCTGCCGGCCGGCCCGGAGTGCAGCATCAGCGTGCCGGTCTCGGCGATGCCGGCGAAGGCGGGGGTCAGGGAGGTGGCGTCCTGCGGCTCGGCCCGGCCGCTGGCGACGCTCAGCAGCGGTGCCGTCCCGGCCCAGTCCAGCCCCTCCAGCTCCGGGTCGGGCGCCAGGCGCAGCGTGGCCGGCAGGTTGTGGCGCTTGAGGTAGTCGGCGACGGCCTGAGGCACGTCGGCCAGGCCGTCGAGCCGCGCCACGCTGGCGTCGACCGCCTCGGCCTGGCTCTGGAAGAGGTCGAGCTGGGCGGCCGGTGCCAGGCGGCTGCGCTGCGGGATCAGGCCGCGCGGATGCGCGTCCAGGCGCGCGCGGGCGGCGGTCGCGTCCTGGGCGTCGCGCCCCAGGGCGCGGCGCACCGCGCCGAGCACGGCCGCGCGCCCCCGGGACCCGCCGGCGTTGGACGTCCCGCTGCCGCTCATGCCGCCGCCGCCCCCGGGCCCGAGCTGGTGCCAGAGCCAATGCCCGAGCCGGCGCCGCGCTCGCGCGCCGCCCAGAGGTCCATGAAGCTGCGCCCCTCCGGGGCCGGCAGGTCGCGGTGGGCGGTCCAGCCGCCGGCCAGCGGCACCCTGGCGAAGCGCCCGTGCTTGCCGCCGAGCGCGGCGAGCAGCCGCGCCTTCAGGCCGCTGGCCAGGCGGTACAGCCGCGGCCGGCGCGCGACGAAGGCCCAGAGCCCCAGGCCGGCGCGCGCCGCCGCCGGCGTCAGGTGCCGCTCGAACTCGCGCTCGCGCCAGTGGCGCATCATCTTGGGCAGCGGGATGCGCATCGGGCAGACCGCCTCGCAGCGCCCGCAGAAGGTGGAGGCGTTGGGCAGGTGCCCGGCCTCCTCGACCCCGATCAGCGAGGGGGTCAGCACCGCGCCCATCGGGCCGGGGTAGACCCAGCCGTAGGCGTGGCCGCCGACCGCGTGGTAGACCGGGCAGTGGTTCATGCAGGCGCCGCAGCGGATGCAGCGCAGCATGTCCTGAAACTCGCTGCCCAGCATGCCGGAGCGGCCGTTGTCCAGCAGGATGACGTGATACTGCTCCGGCCCGTCGGGGTCCTCCGCGCGCTTCGGTCCGGTCGAGACGGTGGTGTAGCTGGAGAACTCCTGGCCGGTCGCCGAGCGCGCCAGCACGCGCAGGATGGCGCTGGCGTCCTCCAGGGTGGGCACGACCTTCTCGATCGAGGCGACCACGATGTGGACCTTGGGCAGGGTCTGGGTGAGGTCGCCGTTGCCCTCGTTGGTGACGATGATCGAGCTGCCGGTCTCGGCCACCAGGAAGTTGGCGCCGGTGATGCCGACGTCGGCCTCCAGGTACTTCTGGCGCAGCACCGCGCGCGCTTCGGCGACGAGCTGCTGCGGCTCGCCGAGCGGCCGGTCGGCCGGCAGCTCGCGGTGGGCGGCGCGGAAGTCGCGCGCCACCTGCTCCTTGTTCAGGTGGATGGCCGGCGCGATGATGTGGCTCGGTGGCTCGTGGCGGAGCTGGATGATGTACTCGCCCAGGTCGGTCTCGACCGGCACCAGGCCGTTGGCCTCCAGGTGCGCGTTGAGCGCCAGCTCCTCGGCGATCATCGACTTGCCCTTGGTCACCGTCCTGGCGCCGACCGCGCGACAGATCTCCACCACGGCGTCGCGCGCGTCGGCCGCCGTGGGGCACCAGTGGACCTGGCCGCCGGCGGCCTCGACCCGCTCGGCGTAGAGCTCGAGATAGGCGTCCAGGTTCTCCAGGGTGTGGTTCTTGATGTCGCGCGCCTGGTCGCGCAGCGCCTCGAACTCCGGCAGCTTCTCCGCCGCCTTGCCGCGCTTGGAGATGAAGCCCGACTTCATGTTGTCGAGGGCGCGGCGGAGCTGCGCATCGCCCAGGGCGCGGTGGGCGTTGTCCTTGAAGCTGTGGCTGGTCGCCTGCATCGCCCTACTCCTTCGCCGCCGCGCCGGTTGCCGGTACGGCTTCGCGCCCCTCGCCGATCGCCGGGCCGTCGGTCATGCCGGCCAGCACCTCGGCGACGTGGCGCACCTGGACCCGCGCGCCGCGGCGCTTGAGCTTGCCCGCCATGTTCAGCAGGCAGCCCAGGTCACCGGCCAGCAGCAGGTCGGCGCCGCTGGCCTCGATGTCCCGGGCCTTGGCCTCGACCATCTGGTTGGAGATTTCGGGATACTTGACGCAGAAGGTGCCGCCGAAGCCGCAGCAGACCTCCGGGTCCTGCATCTCCACCAGCTCCAGCCCCGCCTGGCCGCGCAGCAGCGCGCGCGGCTGCGCCTTGATCTTCAGCTCGCGCAGGCCGGAGCAGGAATCGTGGTAGGTCACGCGGCCGGCGAACCCGCCCGCCGGCGGCGGCGCCCGCAGCACGTCGGCCAGGAAGGCGACCAGCTCGTGGGTCCGCGCGGCCAGCGCTTCGGCGCGCGGCGCCAGGTCGGGATCGTCCTTGAACAGCGCCGGGTAGTGCTTGCGCAGCATGCCGGCGCAGGAGCCGGAGGGGGCGACCACGTAGTCGTAGCCGGAGAAGGCGTCGATCACCTGGCGGGCGATGGCCTTGGTGTCGGCCCGGTCGCCGGAGTTGTAGGCCGGCTGGCCGCAGCAGGTCTGGGCGCGCGGCACCTCGACGCGGCAGCCCGCCCGTTCCAGCAGCCGCACCGCCGCGAAACCCACCGTCGGGCGGAAGAAGTCCACCAGACAGGTGACGAAAAGCGCGACGCGCGGACCGCCGCCCGCGGACTCCGGCGCGGCATCGGACATGGGCCAACGACCTCCCTCGGCCAGCAACCTCCCTCGGCCTGTGTCGCGAGAATGGTATGACCAGTTGCAAAAGGCAAGGCGGCCCGCCGCGGCGGAAGAACGGCGCCGGGCCACCCGCCCTGCCCGCGACGGCTGACCCGCTGCACGCGACGGCTGACTCGCTGCCCGCGACAGGGCGCCCTGCTGCCGTCATTATGTAATAGGCTTCTGCTAGATCTGGACTTTCACCGAATCGGCGGGGACGCGAAGGGAGCAAGGCTGCGGCCATGCGCGGCAAATCGATCATGCGACGGCGCCTGCCGGTGGCGACCGCCCTGCTGGCCGCGCCCGGCGTGCTCAGCCTGGGCCTGCTCGCCCTGCTCGGCCGGCTCGACGGGTCGAGCGCGCTGCTGGCGAGCGGCGCGACGGTGCTGGCGGTGCTGGCGATCCTCTACCCCCACTTCGCCCACGTGAAGGCGCTGACCGGCTATATCGAGGCGCTGAAGTCGGCCGGCACCAGCGACGCCCCGCTGCCGCGCCCGCCGCGCGGCGCCTCGCCGGTGCTCGCGCCCGACCTGGACGAGACCCTGGTGGAGACGGCGCGCGAGCGCCAACGCCGCCGGCGCGAGCTGGAGGCGGCGATCGCCGGCAACGAGTCGATCCTCTCCAACCTGCCCGATCCGCTGGTCATGCTCGACCGCCACCGCCGCGTGGTGCGCGCCAACCCGGCGGCCGAGGAGCTGTTCGGCGCGGGGCTGACCGGCCGCGACCTGGTCGGCGTGCTGCGCAACCCGGCCCTGCTGGCCGCCGCCGACGCCGCCGTCGGCGCCGGCGAGAACCGGGTGGTGGAGTTCTCCCTGCACGGCGACATCGAGCGTCACCTCTCGGCCCGCCTGGTGCCGCTGCGCACGCCGGCGCTGGACGGCACCGTGGCGATCCTCTCGCTGCACGACCTGACCAGCGTGCACCGGGCCGAGCGCATGCGCGCCGACTTCGTGGCCAACGCCAGCCACGAGCTGCGCACGCCGCTGTCCAGCCTGATCGGCTTCATCGAGACGCTGTCCGGCCCGGCGCGCGACGATCCCGAGGCGCACGAGCGCTTCCTGGCGATCATGCACGAGCAGGCCCAGCGGATGGCCCGGCTGGTCGAGGACCTGCTCAGTCTGTCGCGCATCGAAATGCAGGAGCATACGGCGCCGACCCGGGCCATCGACCTGTCCCAGGTGCTGGATTCGGTGGTCAGCACCCTGGAGCTGAAGGCGCGCGCCCGGGCCATCGCGGTGGCGGTCGAGGCCGCCGGCACGCCGCCGGTGATCGGCGCCGCCGACGAGCTGGCCCAGGTCTTCCAGAACCTGATCGACAACGCCATCAAGTACGGCCGCCAGGGCGGCCAGGTGCGCGTGGTGGCGCGGGTGCCCGATCCGGCGCAGGACGCGGCCGCCCGCCGCCTCGGCCGACCGGCGGTCGCCGTGGCGGTGATCGACGACGGCGAGGGCATCCCGCGCGAGCATCTGCCGCGCCTGACCGAGCGCTTCTACCGCGTCGACACGGCCCGCTCGCGCGAGCTGGGCGGCACCGGCCTGGGCCTGGCCATCGTCAAGCACATCGTCAACCGCCACCGCGGCCAGCTCGTCATCGAGAGCGAGCCGGGCCAGGGCACGAGCTTCACCATCTACCTGCCGCGCGCCCAGGCCGGCGAGGCGTCCGCCGACAAGGCCCCGCTCGGCGCCGCGCCCGAAGAGAGGCGGCGGCGCGCCGGCTGAGCCGGCCGGGCGCCGCCCGCGGCGGGGAAGTCCGGCGCTGGGGAAAAAAGCCGCCGGCCGTGTCATGGAAGCGTAACAGACTCGTAGTAATTCCTACCCCGCTCGTGGATAGGGTCCGCGCAGCTGACGCACGGGAGGCGTCGGTTCGGTAATCGCACGACTACCGCCCAACACAGCCAAGCGGAGAAATCCTGTGATCAAGCATTCGCTCGCCTTTGCGGCTGCTGCAGCCATGGCGCTCGCCGCCACCTCGGCCGCGGCCCAGTCGCGCGACCAGATCCGCATCGTCGGCTCCTCGACGGTCTTCCCCTTTTCCACCGCGGTCGCCGAGCAGTTCGGCAAGACCACGGATTTTGCGACCCCGGTGGTGGAGTCGACCGGTTCCGGCGGCGGCCTGAAGCTGTTCTGCGCCGGCGTCGGCGTGGATCACCCGGACATCACCAACGCCTCGCGCCGCATCAAGGCCTCCGAGTACGAGAACTGCACGAACAACGGCATCACCATCACCGAGGTGCGTGTCGGCTTCGACGGCATCGTGCTGGCCAACTCGAAGGACCACGAGCGCTACGAGCTGACCAAGGAGCAGATCTTCCAGGCGCTGGCCAAGAACGTGGTGGTCGACGGCGAGGTGGTCGCCAACCCGAACACCCGCTGGTCCGACATCGACGCCACCCTGCCGGCCGAGAAGATCGAGGTCCTGGGCCCGCCGCCGACCTCGGGCACCCGTGACGCCTTCGTCGAGCTGGTCATGGAGACCGGCTGTGAGGAGGCCGGCATGGCCGAGACCCTGGGCGAGGACGCCTGCGCCGAGATCCGCGAGGACGGCGCCTACGTCGAGGCCGGCGAGAACGACAACCTGATCGTCCAGAAGCTGCAGGCCAACCCGGTCGCGCTGGGCATCTTCGGCTTCTCCTTCCTCGACCAGAACCGCGACGCCATCCAGGGTTCGGTGGTCAACGGCGTCGAGCCGACCTTCGACAACATCGCCGCCGGCGACTACCGCGTCTCGCGCTCGCTGTACTTCTACGTGAAGAACGAGCACGTCGGCGTGATCCCCGGCATCGAGGAGTACATCACCGAGTTCACCTCCGAGCAGGCCTGGGGCCCCGACGGCTATCTCGCCGACAAGGGCCTGATCCCGCTGCCCGAGGCGGCGCGGGCCGAGATGCAGGAGCAGGCGCGCGGCCTCGAGAAGCTGAGCATGTAGCTTTTCGGCCGAGACCTGGCCGGTCTCACGGCAAGCCCGGCGGCCGGGGGCTTCGCGCCCCGGCCGCCGCGGCGCGCCCCGGCCGGCAGGAGCGGCGCATCGGTTTCCAAAGACGGGACTTCGACTATGCGGCGCCGCGCCGCACCGGCCGTTTGGGGAGGCCGGGGACTTCGGGGGCCGGGCACTTCGGGCGCGACCCCGTCTGTACGCCGGCTGCGGCGGCGGGATCGCCGGGCCAGGCGCGCCAAAGTTATCGGGCCAGGCCGATCGGGCCGGCCCTGTCGGACTGCCCGGTGGGGCTTGTCCGCCCTTGGGGTCGCTTGGGAACGCGAAGGGGAAGATGGGACTTTCAGTCATCCTGCTGGCCATGCTGGGCCTGACGGTCGCGGGCTACCTGCTCGGCACCCGCCAGGCCTTCGCGGTGACCGGCAACCAGCCGCACCGCCTGCATTCCCTGCCCAGCTACCACGGCCTCTACCTGGCCTCCTGGGTGCTGCTGCCGCCGCTGCTGGTGATGGCGGTCTGGCTGATCGCCGAGCCGCACGTCGCCGAGCTGCGGCTGGTCGCCGAGCTGCCCGAGAGCTTCGCCGCGCGCGGCGCCGACGAGCGGAACCTGCTGATCGGCGACATTAAGGCCAAGGCGCTGGGCGGGATCACCTCCGGCGCACTCGATCCGGCCTTCGCGGCGGCCGGCGCGGCCTATGCCGCGACCCTGACCTACAGCCGCTGGCTGATGATCGCGGTGATGCTGGCGCTGGCCGCGGGCGGCGGGCTCTGGGCGCTGCGCCGGGTCGGGCCGGAGCTGCGCGCGCGCAACAAGGTGGAGCGCACCGCCGTGGTGATCATGGTGGTCGCCTCGACCATCGCGATCCTGACCACGGCCGGCATCATCCTCTCGCTGCTGTTCGAGACCGGGCGCTTCTTCTCCAAGGTGCCGATCACCGAGTTCCTCTTCGGCACCCAGTGGTCGCCGCAGATCGCCCTGCGCGCCGACCAGGTCGGCTCCTCCGGTGCCTTCGGGGCGATCCCGCTGTTCGCCGGCACCCTGTTGATCACCCTGATCGCCATGTGCGTGGCGGTGCCGATTGGCCTGTTCAGCGCGATCTACATGTCGGAGTACGCCGGCAAGAAGCTGCGTTCCACCGCCAAGCCGGTGCTGGAGATCCTGGCCGGCGTGCCGACCGTGGTCTACGGCTTCTTCGCGGCGCTGACCGTGGCCCCCTTCTTCCGCAACACCGGCGAGGCGCTGGGCCTGACCGTTTCTTCGGAGTCGGCGCTGGCGGCCGGCATCGTCATGGGGATCATGATCATCCCCTTCGTCTCCTCGCTGTCGGACGACGTGATGAACGCCGTGCCGCAGTCCCTGCGCGACGGCGCCTACGCGCTCGGCGCGACCCGGGCCGAGACGGTGCGCCAGGTGATCCTGCCGGCGGCGCTGCCGGGCATCGTCGGCTCGGTGCTGCTGGCGATCAGCCGCGCGGTGGGCGAGACCATGATCGTGGTGATGGCCGCCGGCCTCGCTGCCAACCTGACGGCCAACCCGCTGGAGGCGGTGACCACCGTCACGGTGCAGATCGTCACCCTGCTGGTCGGCGACCAGGAGTTCGACAGCGCCAAGACCCTGGCCGCCTTCGCCCTGGGCCTGACGCTCTTCTTCGTGACGCTCTGCCTCAACGTCATCGCCCTGCACGTCGTCCGCAAGTACCGAGAGAAGTATGACTGACGCGACCGCATCGACCGACGGGCTCGCGATCCGCCGCCCGGACCTCTCGCCGGCCCGCGTGCGCCGCCGCTACGCCGCCGAGGCCCGCTTCAAGCTCTACGGCCGCCTGGCGATCGCCGCCGCCGTGGTGATGCTGGGCATCCTGCTGGTCTCCATCGTCGGCAAGGGCTGGAGCGCCTTCCTGCAGACCCAGATCAGCGTCGAGGTTTTCCTCGATCCCGGCGAGATCCAGGTCGAGCGCGACAGCGACGGCGAGATCGTCGATGTCGACGGCAACTTCCGCGGCCTGGCCAACGATGCGCTCTACGGCCTCTTCCCCCACGTCGAAGGCCGCACCCAGCGCCGCGCGCTGCGCGGCATCGTGACCAGCGATGCCGCCTTCGAGGTGCAGGACTACGTCGAGGCGAACCCGGAGCAGATTGGCCAGTCGGTGCGGATCTGGATCACCGCCTCCGACGATATCGACACCTACGTGAAGGGGCAGATCACCGGCCTGGAGCGCTACGAGACCGCCGGCGTGGCGACGCCGAGCGGGACCGAGGGCGAGGTCGAGATTCTGACCGGCGCCAACGATTTCGCGCGCATCGTCACGCAGGTGAAGGACCGGCTGACCGGGATCGCGCAAGAGCGGGCCGAGGCCGCCGCTGCCGCCGAGCGCGCCGTGGCCAACATCGGCGCGCGGCTCGAGGCGGCGCGCGCCGAGCTGGCGGCCGCCGCTACCCCCGAAGAGGTGGCGCGGCTGGAAGAGGAGGTCGCGGGCCTGGAGGCGCAGGTCGCCTCCCTGCAGGCCGATGCCGAGGAAGCGCGCCGCGCGGCCGCGGCGCTGCGGGCCCGCGCCGAGGGTGCCGGCGGCGTCGAGGCGCTCAGCGACCGCCTGCCCAGCTATCTGGTCGAGATCAACGGCGGCCTGGTCAAGCTGACCGCGGTGGGCGCCGCGCGCGCCAGCGGCGAGGTGCTGGTGCCGCTGGAGTCCGCGGCTGCCGCCCAGCCGGGCGACTGGCGCCTGACCTCTTACCTGGTGCCGGAGTCCGACCGCCGGGTGAAGGATCACGAGGTGGCCTGGATCGAGGCGCTGCGCGAGCGCGACCAGGTGCGCACGATCTTCAACACCGCCTTCTTCACCGAGGCCGACAGCCGCGAGCCCGAGCAGGCCGGCATCTGGGGCGCGGTGGTCGGCTCCTTCCTGACCCTGCTGGTCACCCTGGCGCTGGCCTTCCCGGTCGGCGTGCTGGCGGCGGTCTACCTGGAGGAGTTCGCCCCGAAGAACCGGGTGACCGACCTGATCGAGGTGAACATCAACAACCTGGCGGCCGTGCCGTCGATCGTCTTCGGCCTGCTCGGCCTGGCGATGTTCCTCAACTTCTTCGGCCTGCCGCGCTCGGCGCCGCTGGTCGGCGGCATGGTGCTGGCGCTGATGACCCTGCCGACCATCATCATCGCCGCGCGCGCCGCGTTGAAGGCGGTGCCGCCGTCGATCCGCGAGGCGGCGCTGGGGGTCGGCGCCTCCAAGGTGCAGACCGTGACCCACCACGTGCTGCCGCTGGCGATGCCCGGCATCCTGACCGGCACCATCATCGGCATGGCCCAGGCGCTGGGCGAGACCGCGCCCTTGCTGATGATCGGCATGGTCGCCTTCATCGCCGACGTGCCCGGCGGCTTCACCGACGCCTCGACAGTGCTGCCGGTGCAGATCTATCTCTGGGCCGACGCGCCGGAGCGCGCCTTCGTCGCCAAGACCTCGGCGGCGATCATGGTGCTGCTCGCCTTCCTGATTTTCATGAACGCCATGGCGGTGGTGCTGCGCAAGCGCTTCGAACGCCGCTGGTGAGAGGGGCAACCACGATGAGCCCGCAAGCAACGCAGAGGACGACGATGGACAGCGATATCGGCGGCGTGCCCGAAAGCGCCTCCCAGGAAGCTTCGAAGGCCGAGACGCCGGCGGCGCTGGCGAACGAGCTGCCGGTCAAGGTCCGCGCGCGCGACGTCGACGTCTACTACGGCACGGCGCAGGCGCTCAAGCAGGTGGACCTGGACGTGCGCCAGCACGAGGTGACGGCGCTGATCGGCCCCTCGGGCTGCGGCAAGTCCACCTTCCTGCGCTGCATCAACCGGATGAACGACGTCATCGACGGCTGCCGCGTCGAGGGTCGCATCGAGATGGACGACCAGGACATCTACGACCCCCGGCTGGACGTGGTGCAACTGCGCGCCCGGGTCGGCATGGTGTTCCAGAAGCCGAACCCCTTTCCGAAGTCGATCTTCGACAACATCGCCTACGGCCCGCGCATCCACGGCATCGGCAACTCCAAGTCGGAGATGGAGGAGATCGTCGAGGTCAGCCTGCGCCGCGCCGGCCTCTGGGAGGAGGTCAAGGACCGCCTCGACAAGCCCGGCACCGGCCTGTCCGGCGGCCAGCAGCAGCGCCTGTGCATCGCCCGCGCGATCGCGGTCAATCCCGAGGTGATCCTGATGGACGAGCCCTGCTCGGCCCTCGACCCGATCGCCACCGCCAAGATCGAGGAGCTGATCGACGAGCTGCGCCAGAACTTCACCATCGTGATCGTCACCCACTCGATGCAGCAGGCCGCGCGCGTCAGCCAGCGCACCGCCTTCTTCCACCTGGGCGTCCTGGTGGAGACCGGCGAGACCGAGACGATCTTCACCAATCCCAAGGACCAGCGGACACAGGATTACATCACCGGCCGCTTCGGCTGATAGAATGGCTGTCCGAGGACGGCACGGTGGTGAAAGAGGAGATGAAAGCGTGCCCGACACGCAGAGTGAACACACGGTCCGCGCCTTCGATCAGGAGCTGACGCGGCTGAGCCAGACCATCATCCGCATGGGCGGCCTCGCCGAGAGCCAGCTCGCCGCGGCGGTCGAGGCCATGTCCCGGCGCAACAGCGAGATGGCGGCCCAGGTCGTCCAGGGCGACTCCCAGATCGACGCCCTGGAGCAGGAGATCGACGAGCAGGCGGTGCATCTGCTGGCCCTGCGCCAGCCGATGGCCCAGGACCTGCGCCTGGTCATCGCGGCGCTCAAGATCGCCGCCGACCTGGAGCGGATCGGCGACTACGCCGCCAACGTCGCCAAGCGCTCCATGGCGCTCAACCAGGTGCCGCCGACCGAGCCGGCCGGCACGGTCCCGCGCATGGCGCAGCTCGTGCTGGCCAACATCAAGCGGGTGCTCGACGCCTACGTCGACCTCGACCCGGCCAAGGCGATCGACGTCTGGGAGAGCGACGCCGAGGTGGACGAGATGTACACCTCGCTGTTCCGCGAGACCCTCACCTACATGATGGAGGATCCGCGCAACATCACGCCCTGCACGCATCTGCTGTTCATCGCCAAGAACATCGAGCGCATGGGCGACCACGCCACCAACATCGCCGAGGTGATCCACTTCCTGGTCACCGGCACCCAGATCGAGGGCGGCCGGCCCAAGGGGGACACCAGCAGCTACGCCGTGGTCGCCCCGCCGGCCGGCGAGACGGGTGCGGCACCTGGCGCGGAGTCGGAGGGCGACTCGGAGGGCTGACACGCCGGCCGAGCTGGAGAGGGCGGCGCGGGCGCCGCAGTTTTGGGGGAGTCCCGAGGGTATGAAACCGTTGGTCCTGCTGGTCGAGGACGAGGCGGCGCTGGTCACGCTGCTGCGCTACAACCTGGAGCGCGAGGGCTTCCGCCTGGTCGACGCGCGCGACGGCGAGGAGGCGCTGGTGCTGGCTAAGGAGGAGCGGCCCGACCTGGTGCTGCTCGACTGGATGCTGCCGCTGATGAGCGGGCTCGAGGTCTGCCGCCAGCTCCGCCGCGCGCCGGAGACCCGCGATACCCCGATCATCCTGCTGACCGCGCGCGGCGAGGAGGCCGACAAGGTGCGCGGCCTGGATTCCGGCGCCGACGACTACATCACCAAGCCCTTCTCGCCGGCCGAGCTGGTCGCGCGCATGCGCGCCGTGCTGCGCCGCGCCCAGCCGGCCCTGGCCAACGAGACCTTGCAGTTCGACGACCTGGAGATGGACCTGGCGGCCCACCGGGTGCGGCGCGGCGAGCGCGACGTGCACCTGGGGCCGACCGAGTTCCGCCTGCTGCGCCACCTGATGCAGCATCCCGGCCGGGTGTTCAGCCGCGAGCAGCTGCTCGACGCCGTGTGGGGCCGCGACGTCTACGTCGAGCCGCGCACCGTCGACGTGCACATCCGCCGGCTGCGCAAGGCGCTCAACGCCTCCGAGGCCGAGGCCGACCTGATCCGCACGGTCCGCTCGGCCGGCTACGCCCTGGACCACGGCCAGGCGGCCTGAGACCCGCGCGGCGGGGCGGCCCGACGGCCTCCTGATGCCACGGAAGACGAGGACAGCCCGGTGAGTTACGACGAGAGCAACGTTTTCGCGAAGATCCTGCGCGGCGAGATCCCCTGCAAGAAGGTGGCCGAGAGCGAGCACGCCCTTGCCTTCCACGACATCGAGCCGCAGGCGCCGACCCACGTCCTGGTGATCCCCAAGGGGCCCTACGTCTCCTCCGACGACTTCACGGCCAAGGCCAGCGACGCCGAGATCGCCGACTTCTTCCGCCTGGCCGGCCAGGTGGCGCGCGAGCTGGGCGCCGACGCGGGCGGCTACCGCCTGCTTGCCAACCACGGGCCCGACGCCCATCAGGAGGTGCCGCACTTCCACCTGCACCTCTTCGCCGGCACCGACCTCGGCCGCATGATCAAGCCGCCGCACAAGCAGGGCTGAACAAGCAGGGTTGGGCGCCGGCGGCCTGGGTCTTGCTGTTTGCGGAGACGAAGACGGCGCGACGGGGCGGCCCCGTCGCGCCGTGCTGCGTCATCTCCCGGCTGCCGCGTCATCTCCCCCGGGGCCTGGAGCGATGCCCGACCTGATCGAATCGCATTTGCGATTCTCCAGGTCGGACAGCATCACTCTAACACTATGGTTTAGGGCGGTTTTGGGCCGATCGGCGGACCCACGTCGTGGTTCCACTCGATCGGAAACCGCCCTAGTCGGTCTCCGGCTGCGGCGTGTCGGGCCCGCTGGCCGGCAGGACCGGGTAGGTGATCTCCGGCATCTCGCCGTTCAGCGTGTGCAGGAAGGCGGTGATGTCGGCGATCTGCGCCTCGCTCAGCTCCGTGCCGAGCTGCGAGACGCCCATGATCGCCACCGCCTCCTCCAGGTCCCAGACCGCGCCGGAGTGGAAGTAGGGCGCGGTCAGCGCGATGTTGCGCAGCGGGCCGGCGCGGAAAACGTAGTCGTCGGCGGCCGTCTCGGTCACCGCGAAGCGCCCGCGGTCGCCGGCCGGCAGCACCGCGGCGCCCGGCTTCTCGACCACGCCGAAGGGGTAGTAGGCCTCGCCGCCCACGTTGACGCCGGCGTGGCAGGCGGCGCAGCCGGTGTCGATGAAGGCCGCCAGGCCGCGCATCTCCTGTTCGTTCAGCGCGCCGTCGTCGCCCTGCAGGAACTGGTCGAAGCGCGCGTTCGGGGTGATTAGGGTGGCCTCGAAGGCCTCAATCGCCCGCGCCATGTTGTCGAAGGTGATCGGCTCGTCGGCGCCGGGGAAGGCGGCGTCGAAGGCGGCGATGTAGCCCTGCATGGACCGCAGGGTCTGCTCGACGCGCTGCGGCGTGTTGTTCATCTCCACGCCGGCCTGGACCGGGCCCTTGGCCTGCTCGGCCAGGTCGGCCGCGCGGCCGTCCCAGAACTGGGCGATGTTGAACACCGCGTTGTAGACCGTCGGCGCGTTGCGCGGCCCCTTCTGCCAGCCGTGGCCGATCGAGGTCTCCAGCCCGTCGACGCCGGCCATGCCGATGTTGTGGCAGGAGTTGCAGGAGAAGATGCCCGAGCGCGACAGCCGCGGGTCGAAGAACAGCATGGCGCCGAGGTCGACCCGCGCCTTGGTCGCCACGTTGCCGTCCAGCGCCGGCGGGTTCGTGGGCAGCGGCTCGAAGTAGGCGAGCGCGTCCTCGCGCAGGCTCGCGGCGTCCTGCGCGAGCGCGGCGGTCGGCCCGGCAAGCGCCGTCAGCGCGGCGGCGGCCGCGATCCAGGTGGTCCGTAGCATCTCACCCCTCCTGTCCAGGTCAGCAGGGCGGAGTGTCCCGCCGGTCCGGCCAGCCGGCCTTGCGCCAGATCAATGCAACTATTCCCCGAATCGGCCGAGGGCGTTGCTTCGGTTCCGCGGCTTTTATTTGTATTTATGCAAGTGAATTCCGGCCGCTCAGCCGGTGGCGCCCGCCGTCTTCGCCCGCCGGGTCGCGCGGGGCTGGGGCGGCGGCCCCTCGGCGGTGGTCTTCGCCTTGTAGGCGCAGAGGTCGCGCACGATACAGGCCGGGCAGTCGGGCTTGCGCGCCTTGCAGACGTAGCGGCCGTGCAGGATCAGCCAGTGGTGGGCGTGCCGCCGGCGGTGCTTGGGTACCGCCTTCTCCAGCTTGCGCTCGACCTCGTCGACCGTCTTGCCGGGCGCCAGGCCGGTGCGGTTGGCCACCCGGAAGATGTGGGTGTCGACGGCGATGGTCTCCTGCCCGAAGGCGATGTTGAGCACCACGTTGGCGGTCTTGCGCCCGACGCCGGGCAGCTTGACCAGGGCCTCGCGGCTCTGCGGCACTTCGCCGCCGTGCTCGGCGAGGAGCTGGCGCGAGAGGGCGATGACGTTCTTGGCCTTGGAGTTGAACAGGCCGATGGTCTTGATGTGCTCTTTCAGGCCCCCCTCGCCCAGCGCCAGCATCTTCTCCGGCGTGTCGGCGACCTGGAACAGCTTGCGGGTGGCCTTGTTGACGCCGACGTCGGTCGCCTGGGCCGAGAGCACCACGGCGACCAGCAGGGTGTAGGCGTTGACGTACTCCAGCTCGCCCTTGGGCTCCGGCAGGGCGGTGGCCAGGCGGTCGAAGAACTCGGCGATCTCGGCTTTCTTCATCTCGGCCTTCGTGCTTGCCGCCCGGCGGCGGTTGCGGCGCGGGCGGCTGGGGGGAGGGGCGGTCGGGTGGGGCACAGTATCGCCGCAGAGGCCCGGCGATTTCCAGACCCGCCCGCGCCCCGCCCGCGCCCCGCCCGCGCCCCGCCCGGCGGGTCCCGCCAGCCGCTCCGGCGCTGGCCTCGGGCCGCCGGAGGCTCTAAATTGAGCGGCATGTCCGAGCCGCTTCAGCCCGCCGCGCCGCCGCCGGCCGCCGCGTCCGGGCTGCCCGTGATCTTCGACGCGCGGCTGACGCCGCACCGCTCGCTCAGCCCGCGCGGCTTCGTCGTGCTGATGAGCCTGGTCTGCGCCATCAGCTTTTCCGCCGGCCTGGCCTTCTTCCTGATGGGCGCCTGGCCGGTGGTCGGCTTCATGGGCGCCGACGTGCTGCTGATCTACCTGGCCTTCCGGGTCAACTACCGCCGCGGCCGCATGTTCGAAGAGCTGGTGCTGACCCGCGACGCGCTGACCGTACGCCGCGTCGACCACTGGGGCGGCGAGAAGCGCTGGTCCTTCCAGCCCTACTGGCTGCAGGTACGCATGGACGACCCTCCGGCGCACGAGAGCCAGCTCACCCTGCGCAGCCACGGCAAGTCGCTGGTGGTCGGCGCGTTCCTGACGCCCGACGAGCGGCTGTCCCTGGCCCGCGAGCTGCAGCGCCACCTTTCGCTCTGCCGCTGCGCCCCGGGCCCGATCGAGATCTGAGCGGCCGGCCGCGGCGCATCGCGCCAGCATTCGGGGTCAGGGCGTGAGTCAGGGCGTGAGTCAGGGCGTGAGGTAGCCCAGCAGGGCGTCCAGCCGCTGCTGTCCCTCGGGCGTGGCGCGCAGGCCGGCGGCGTCGAGCTCCAGGTAGCCGGCCTCGGTCAGCGCCGCGACGCGGGCCGGGTCGAGCAGCGCCTCGGGCTCGGCGTCCAGCTCGCGGCGGAAGGCGGCGCGGGCGATGCCCGCGTCCAGGCGCAGGCCCATCATCAGCAGCTCGTCCAGGCGCGCCTCGGGCGCCACCGGGCGGCGGCTGCGCGTGGCGTGGCCGGCCTGCTCCACCGTGTCCAGCCAGATCTCCGGCGCGCGGTGCTGGCGGGTGGCGAGCTTGCGCCCCGCCAGGGTCAGGCGGCCGTGGGCGCCCGGGCCGATGCCCAGGTAGTCGCCGTAGCGCCAGTAGGTCAGGTTGTGGCGGCAGGCCTCGCCCGGACGGGCGTGGTTGGAGATCTCGTAGCCCGGCAACCCCTCGGCCGCCAGGGTCGCGCGGGTCGCCTCGAACAGGTCGGCCGCCACCTCCGGGTCGGCGAGCGGCAGCTCGCCGCGCCGGGCGCGGGCGTGGAAGACCGTGTTCTCCTCGATGGTGAGCTGATAGAGCGAGAGGTGGCTGCAGCCGGCGTCCAGGGCGCGGCGCAGCTCCGTCGCCCAGGCCGCCGGCGTCTGCCCCGGCCGGGCGTAGATCAGGTCGAAGGACACGCGCGGGAAGTGGGCGCGGGCCAGGCCGATCGCCGCCAGCGCCTCGGCGCTGTCGTGCTGCCGGCCGAGGAAGGCCAGGTCGGCGTCGTTCATCGCCTGCACGCCGAGCGACAGGCGGTTGACGCCGGCGTCGGCGTAGGCCGCGAAGCGCGCCGCCTCGACCGAGGTGGGATTGGCCTCCAGCGTCACCTCCAGATCCGGGGCGCAGGCCCAGTGGCCGCGCACCGCCGCGATCAGGGCGCCGGCGGTCTCCGGGTCCATCAGCGAGGGGGTGCCGCCGCCGAAGAAGATCGAGGTCACGCGGCGCCCCGGCGTCTCGCCGGCGTAATGCGCCAGCTCGGCCAGCAGCGCCCGGCGCCAGCGCGCCTGGTCGATCTGCGCGCGCACATGGCTGTTGAAGTCGCAGTAGGGGCACTTGGCCCGGCAGAAGGGCCAGTGGATGTAGACCGCGAAGCCGGGCTCGGGCGCGCCGGCCGCCTCGGCGCCGGCCGGTTCGCGGACGGCCGCGGGGTGGGTTGGGGCCGCGGGGCGGCTTGGGGCCGAGGGGGTCATGCGCGCGCGGCCCGGCGCCGCCTCACGCGGCGTCCTCCAGCCGGCGCCGAAGCTGGGCGAAGGCGCGGGCGCGGTGGCTGATGGCGTGCTTGTCCGCCGGGTCCATCTCGCCGAAGGTGCGGCGGTCGCCGGCCGCCGCCCGGTCGCGCGGCACGAAGATGGGGTCGTAGCCGAAACCCCGCTCGCCGCGCGGCGGGAAGGTCAGCTCGCCCTCCACCCGTCCCTCGAAGACCTCGACGCTGCCGTCCGGCCAGGCCAGCGCCAGGGCGCAGACGAAGCGGGCGCGGCGGTCGGGCGAGTCGCCCAGCTCCCGCTCGACCCGCCGCATCGCTTCGGAGAAGTCCTTGTCCGGCCCCGCCCAGCGCGCCGAGTAGATGCCGGGCGCGCCGTCCAGGGCCGGCACCACCAGCCCGGAATCGTCGGCCAGCGCCGGCAGGTCGGCGCCGATCGCCGCGGCCAGGGCCTTCAGCTCGGCATTGGCGGCGAAGGTCGTGCCGGTCTCCTCCGGCTCGGGCAGGCCCAGCTCGCCGGCCGAGACCGCCTCGATCCCGAAAGGCGCCACCAGCTCGGCGATCTCGCGCACCTTGCCGGGGTTGTGGCTGGCGATCACCAGCCGGCCTGTGAGCGTACGCGGTTGCATGGCAGCTAACATAGGGTCCGAGCCGGAAAAGTGCAGCCCCCGGGCCGCGGATGTACCGGGCCGCGGATGTACCGGGCCGCGGATGTGCCGGAGGCGGCGTCCCGACGGCGGGTCAGTCCAGGCCCAGAGCGGCGCGCTGATGGGTCACCAGGTCGCGCACGCCGGCCTCGGCCAGCTCCAGCAGCAGGTCGTACTGCGCCCGGCTGAAGGGGTCCTGCTCGGCCGTGGCCTGCACCTCGACGATGCCGCCGCTGGCGGTCAGCACGAAGTTGGCGTCGGCCTGGGCGCGGGAATCCTCGGCGTAGTCCAGGTCCAACACCGCCTCGCCCTCGTAGAGCCCGCAGGAGACGGCGGCGACCGGCTCGCGCAGGGGAATCGCCTTGACGGCGCCGAAGCGCTGCATGTGCTGGAAGCAGTGGTGCAGCGCGACGTACGCCCCGGTGATCGCCGCCGTACGCGTGCCGCCGTCGGCCTGGAGCACATCGCAATCCAGCTTGATCTGACGCTCGCCGAAGCCGGTCAGGTCGGTGACCGCGCGCAGCGCGCGCCCGATCAGGCGCTGGATCTCCTGGGTGCGCCCCGACTGCTTGCCGCGCGCCGCCTCGCGGTCGACGCGGCTGTCGGTCGAGCGCGGCAGCATGCCGTACTCGGCCGTCACCCAGCCGCGGCCGGAGTTGCGCAGCCAGGGCGGCACGGCGTCGATCAGGCTGGCGGTGCAGAGCACGTGGGTGTCGCCGAACCTGGCCAGGCAGGAGCCTTCGGCATACTTGTTGACGTCGGTTTCCAGCACGATCGGGCGGAGCTGGTCGCGGGCGCGGCCGCTGGGGCGCATGGGGCGTCTCCTGGGGTGGGGTCGCGAAACGGGCGGTCGCCGGCGGCATAGCGCGGCGGCGGCGCCGGCCGCAAGGCCCGGCTGCAGGGCCCGGCTGCAGGGCCTGGCTGCAGGGTCTGGCTGCAGGGCCCGGCCGCGAGGGCGCCCGGCGGCGGCGGCGTTGAACTGCCTGCCCGCTTGGCCTACATCCTTGACCGCCGCCGTGGGCGGCCTTTTCAGGGACATCGCGCACGCGCCATGAGCAGTCTCAGGTCTCAAGCCGAGGACATCTTCAACGAGCTGGGCGCCCTCAACGCCCGCCACAAGGACATCTTCCGCCGGATCGTCGAGGCCTATGTCGAGACCGGCGCGCCGATCGGCTCGCGCAGCCTGTCGCGCCAGCTCGGCATGAGCCTGTCGCCGGCCACCATCCGCAACGTGATGGCGGATCTGGAGGACCTCGGCCTATTGATGGCGCCGCACACCTCCGCCGGCCGCCTGCCGACCGAGCTGGGCCTGCGCCTCTTCGTCCACGGCCTGCTCGAGCGCGGCAACCTGACCAAGCACGAGCGCTCGGAGATCGACGCGCGCTGCGCCGCCCAGGGCCGCAGCTTCAACGAGGTCATGGAAGAGACCTCGACGATGCTTTCCGGCCTGTCGCGCTGCGCCGGGCTGGTCTTCGCGCCCAAGTCGGACGAGCCGCTCAAGCACATCGAATTCGTCTCCCTCGGCCCGGGCCGCGCCCTGGTGGTGCTGGTCACCCAGTCCGGCCAGGTGGAGAACCGGGTGATCGACGTGCCCATGGGCCTGCCGCCCTCCTCCCTGGTCGAGGCCGGCAACTACCTGGCCGCCCGCCTGCGCGACCGCGGCCTGGGCGAGGCGCGCGGCGCCATCAAGCAGGAGCTGACCCAGGCCCGCGCCGAGCTGGACGCGCTGACCCGCAAGGTGATCGAGGCGGGGTTGGCCACCTGGTCGGGCGATTCCGCGGCTGGCGGGGGCGCCAGCGGCGGCGCGCTGATCGTGCGCGGCCAGCACCAGCTCCTCGACGACGTGCAGGCGATGGAGGATCTGGAGCGCATCCGCCATCTCTTCACCGCGCTGGAGCGCAAGGAAGCGCTGCTCAAGCTGCTGGAGATGACGGAGCTGGCCGAGGGGGTGCAGATCTTCATCGGCGCCCAGAGCGAGCTGTTCAGCCTCGCCGGCTGCTCGCTGGTCGTCGCGCCTTACACCAACAGCCAGCAGCAGATCGTCGGCGCCGTCGGCGTGATCGGGCCGACACGCATCGACTATGCGCGCATCATCCCGATGGTCGACTACACGGCCCAGGCGATCGGCCGGCTGCTGGGCTGAGGCCCGCGCCGGCGCCCGGACCGCCCCCGCACAACGCAGACAGCAACGACTTGAAGACAGCAACGAGACGGAGCGTCATGACCGCCGACCCGAAGCAGAAGCCGCAGCAGACCGACGAAAGCGCGTCGGAGGCCGAGATTCTGGACGAGACCGCCGCCATGGAGGCCGAAGGCCGCCGCGCCGGCGCGGCGCAGGCCGAGGCCGGACCGGACGCGGAGACCCTCGAGGACCTGGAGCTCAACGAGGCCGAGGGCGGCGTCGAGCAGCCGGCGGAGGCCGGCGCGCGCGAGGCCGAGCTCGCCGCGCAGGTCGCCGACCTCAAGGACCAGCTCGTGCGCGCCCTGGCGGAGACCGAGAACCTGCGCAACCGCGCGCGGCGCGAGAAGGAGGAGGCGCTGAAGTACGCCGCCGCGCCGCTGGCCAAGGACCTGCTGGGCGTCGCCGACAACCTCAAGCGCGCCCTGGCCGCCGTCCCGGCCGAGGAGGCCGAGACCAACCCGGCGCTCAAGACCCTGCTCACCGGCGTCGAGATGACCGACAAGGCGCTGAACGAGGCCCTGGCCAAGCACAACATCGTGCCGATCGATCCGCTCGGCGAGAAGCTCGACCCGCACCGCCACGAGGCGATGATCGAGATCGAGGACCCCGGCAAGCCGGCCGGCACCATCGCGCAGGTCTACGAGCTGGGCTGGCTGCTCGGCGACCGCCTGCTGCGCCCGGCCCGCGTCGCCGTGGCCAAGGGCGGCCCGAAGCCCGGCGCGGATGGGGGCTCGGCCGGGGGGGGCTCGGGCCCCGAGGACGACACCCCGCCCGGCTCCACGGTCGACACCCAGGCCTGACTCCGATCCCTCCGGCCCTCTTTCCGCGTCTGTCCTGCGGCCCGCCTCGGCGGGTCGCGGGCAGGAGCCTGAATGATACGGAGATCAAAGGCCCAATCCAGAGGCTTCGAGTGATTTTTCGCGACCGGCGGACGCGCTGACGCGCGTTCAAACGGTCGCAAATCACTCTCGTGTCCCGCCGGCGCCGTCATTCGATGTATCGCGTTGCGGCTTCGGGACACTCGCCCTAGGCTCCGGACTCATAACCAATAGCAGACGATTGCGCCGATGAGGACGGCGGCTTCGAACGTTGCGGCCAGGCGGTCGTAGCGCGTGGCGATGCGTCGCCAGTCCTTGAGCCTGCAGAAGGTGCGTTCGATCGCGTTGCGTGCCCGGTAGGCGGCGGCATCGAAGGCGTGTTTTCGCTTGCGCGTCGGGTTGTTCGGCACGACCGGTTCGGTGCCGCGCTCGCTCAGGAACCGGCGCAGGCCGTCGCTGTCGTAGGCGGCGTCGGCGATCAGTCTGCGCGGTGGCGGCAGAGCGCCAACGAGCGCGAGCGCCACAGGGCTGTCGCCGCGCTGGCCTGGCGTGAGGATCACGGCGCGCGGCCGCCCCAGTTCGTCTGTCGCAACGTGGATCTTGGTGGTCCGGCCGCCGCGCGAGCGGCCTATGGCGTGGACGGCGCCCCCCCTTTACCGCCGGCCGCGCAGCGGTGCGCCTTGACGTGCGAACTGTCGAGCAGCAGCTCGGCCGGTGGACCGCCGCTGTCGGCCAAGGCGCGGAACACCTCGGCCCAGACGCCGGCCTTGGCCCAGCGGACATAGCGGTTGTACAGCGTCTTGCGCGGGCCGTAGACCGCCGGTGCGTCGGCCCATCGGCACCCCGTCCTGAGGACGTGGACGATCCCGCTAATCACACGCCGGTCGTCCACCCGCGGCACACCGCGCGGCTTGTTCGGCAGCAGCGGCTGAAGGCGCGCAAACTGCGCCTCGCTCAGCCAGAAATGGCTCTCCGACATCGCAAGCTCCCTACCGTTTGGAAGCTTGAATCAAACCTGCCCTCGCGCCGGCAAGCCTTTTATGGGTCCGGAGCCTAGGGCGGTTTCCGATCGAGTGGAACCACGACGTGGGTCCGCCGATCGGCCCAAAACCGCCCTAAACCATAGTGTTAGAGTGATGCTGTCCGACCTGGCGAATCGCAAATGCGATTCGATCAGGTCGGGCATCGCTCTAGCTGTGAGCTTCCAACAGGTTGTCCACTCGGTCCCGGCCGAGGAGACTGGTGATTGCCAGATCATCAAACTCGCTCGGGGGACCGAATGGACATCCATGAGAATGCCCGTCTGACGCCCTACGGTCGAGCCTTGCTTGTGCGCCGCATTCTGGAGGTCGGCGAGACCCCGAAGGCCGTGGCCACGGCCTTCGGGGTCTCGCCAAAAACCGTCAACAAATGGGTCGCGCGCTTCCAGGCCGAAGGCCCGGACGGGCTCCGCGACCGCTCCTCACGGCCCCACAAGCTGCGCCGGCCGACGTCCCAGGCGACCCAAAAGCGCATCGTCGCGCTGCGTCGCCAGCGCATCGCCGGCCAGCAGATCGCCCGCGACATCGGCGTCTCCCCCGCCACCGTCAGCCGGGTCCTCAAGCGCGCCGGCCTCAGCCGGCTGCGCGACCTGGACCCCGCCCCGCCGGTGCGCCGCTACCAGCGCGAGCATCCCGGCGAGCTGATCCATCTCGACATCAAGAAGCTCGGCCGCTTCGAGCGGCCCGGCCACCGCGTCACCGGCGATCGCAGAGGCCAGAGCAACCGCCGCGGCACCAAGCTCGGCGGCACCGGCTGGGAGTACGTCCACGTCTGCATCGACGACGCCTCCCGCGTCGCCTTCAGCCAGATCAAACCCGACGAGCGCAAGGAAAGCGCCGTCGCGTTCCTGCACGCCGCCGTCGCCTACTACGCCCGACTGGGCGTCCCCGTCACACAGGTCATGACCGACAACGGCGCCTGCTACAAATCCCGGGCGTTCCGCCGCGCCTGCAAACAGCTCGGCCTACGCCACATCCGCACCAAACCCTATACCCCTAAAACCAACGGCAAGGCCGAACGCTTCATCCAAACCGCCCTGCGCGAATGGGCCTATGCCCATGCCTATGAAACTTCAGACCAGCGCGCACAGCACCTGCCCGCCTGGCTCCATCGCTACAACTGGCATCGCCCACATGGTAGCTTGAAAACCAACACGCCCATCAGCCGCCTCGGCCTCTCCGAGAACAACCTGTTGAGGCTCCACATCTAGCCCTAAGCGTCGTCCGTCTCGGCCAGCGCGCGCAGGCGGTAGAGCAGCTCCAGCGCCGCGCGCGGCGTCATCTCGTCGGGATTGACCGCCTGCAGCTCCCGAACCAGCGCGCTGTCGCGCGGCGGCGCGTCCGCTTCCGTCCCTGGCCCGGCCCCCGAGCCCGGCCCCGATGCGGCGGCGGCGAAGAGCGGCAGGTCCTCGGCGAGGCGGGCCAGCGCGCCGGCCTGCTCGCCCTGCTCCAGCAGGCCCAGCACCTCCTCGGCGCGGGCGATCGCCGCCGCCGGCAGGCCGGCCAGGCGCGCCACGTGGATGCCGTAGGAGCGGTCGGCCGCGCCGGGCGCCACCTCGTGCAGGAAGATCACCTCGCCCTGCCACTCCTTGACCCGCATGGCGTGGCAGGACAGGCGGTCGAGCTTGCCGGCCAGGTGGGTCAGCTCGTGGTAGTGGGTGGCGAAGAGCCCGCGGCAGCGGTTGACCTCGTGCAGGTGCTCGACGCAGGCCCAGGCGATCGACAGGCCGTCGAAGGTGGCCGTGCCGCGGCCGATCTCGTCCAGAATCACCAGCGAGCGTGGCGTCGCCTGGTTCAGGATCGCCGCCGCCTCGACCATCTCGACCATGAAGGTCGAGCGGCCGCGCGCCAGGTCGTCGGCGGCGCCGACCCGGCTGAACAGCCGGTCGACCGTGCCGATCACCGCGCGCGCCGCCGGCACGAAGCTGCCGATCTGCGCCAGCACGGCGATCAGCGCGTTCTGGCGCAGGAAGGTGGACTTGCCCGCCATGTTGGGGCCGGTGACCAGCCATAGCCGCCGCGTCGGGCTCAGGTCGCAGTCGTTGGCGACGAAGCGCGCCCCCGCCTCGGCCGCCAGCGCCGCCTCGACCACCGGGTGGCGCCCCGCCTCGATCCGGAAGGCCTCGGAGTCCTCCACCTGCGGGCGGGTCCAGCGCGCCTCGACCGCGAGCTGGGCCAGGCCGGCGGCGACGTCCAGCTCGGCCAGCGCCTGCGCCGCCGCGGCGACCGCCCCGGCGCAGGCCAGCACCTCCTCGACCAGCCGGTTGAAAATCTCCAGCTCCAACGCAAGCGCCCGGTCGGCGGCCTGCAGAATCTTCTGCTCCAGCTCGCCCAGCTCGACGGTGGTGTAGCGCACCGCCGAGGCCAGGGTCTGGCGGTGCCGGAAGGCGCCGTCCTCGGGCATCTTGCCGGCGTTGGCGTTGGAGACCTCGACGAAGTAGCCCAGCACGTTGTTGTGCTTGACCTTCAGGCTGGCGATGCCGGTCGCCTCGACGTACTTGGCCTGCAGCCCGGCGATCAGGCGGCGGGACTCGTCGCGGAGCTGCTTCAGCTCGTCGAGCTGCGGGGCGTAGCCCGGCGCGACGAAGCCGCCATCGCGCGCCAGCGCCGGCAGCTCCGGCGTCAGCGCCCGGCTCAGGCGGTCGACCAGCGCCTCCTGCGGGCCCAGGGCCTCGGCCGCCTCGGCCAGGCCGGCGGGCGGCGCGTCCTCGGCGCGCCCCAGCAGCAGCGCCTGCAGGTGGCCGGCCTGGCCCAGGCCGTCGCGGATCGCGGCCAGGTCGCGCGGCCCGCCGCGCCCCAGCGAGAGGCGGGAGAGCGCACGCTCCATGTCCGGCGCCTCGCGCAGCCGCGCGCGCAGCGCGCCGCGCAGCTCGTCGCGCTCGGCCAGCCAGGCCACGGCGTCCAGACGCCGGTCGATCTCGGCCACCGCCGTCAGCGGCGCGGCCAGGCGCTGCGCCAGCAGCCGCGCGCCCGGCCCGGTCGCCGTGCGGTCGAGGCAGGCCAGCAGCGACCCCTTGCGCCCGCCGGCCAGGGCCTCGGTCAGCTCCAGGTTGCGCCGGGTCGCCGGGTCGATCTCCATCACCGCGCCGCGCGCCTGGCGGCGCGGCGGCGCCAGGCGCGGCAGCCTGCCCTTCTGGGTCAACTCGACGTAGTCGACCAGCGCGCCGGCGGCGGCCAGCTCGGCGCGGGCGAAGTCGCCGAAGGCCTCCAGCGCCTCGACCTGGAACAGCGCCTGCAGGCGCCGCTTGGCGTTCTCGCTGTCGAAGCGGGCCGAGGGCAGCGGCGTGAGCACCGCCTTCCAGTCCTCCAGCGCCGCGGCCAGGGCGTCGCGCTGCAGCAGGCGGTCGGGCAGCAGCAGCTCGCCGGGGGCGACCCGCGCCAGCACCGCGGCCAGGGTCTCCGGCGTCGCCGGCTCGGCCAGGAAGTCGCCGGTCGAGACGTCGAGCCAGGCCAGGCCCAGGCCGCCGCCGGCCTCGGTCAGCGCCGCCAGGTAGTTGTGCCGGCGCGCGTCGAGCAGCTCGTCCTCGGTCAGGGTGCCGGGGGTGACCAGGCGGATGACCTCGCGGCGCACCACCGCCTTGCTGCCGCGCTTCTTGGCCTCGGCCGGGTCCTCCATCTGCTCGCAGATCGCCACCTTGTGGCCCTGGCGGATCAGGCGCGAGAGATAGGCCTCGGCGGCGTGCACCGGCACGCCGCACATCGGCACCTCCTCGCCGGCGTGCTGACCGCGCTTGGTCAGGGTGATGTCCAGGGCGGCGGCCGCGACCTTGGCGTCCGCGAAGAACAGCTCGTAGAAGTCGCCCATGCGGTAGAACAGTAGCGCCTCGGGGTGCGCCTGCTTGATCTCCCAGTACTGCGCCATCATCGGCGTCGCGGCCGGCGCGGCGGCGGGCGATGCAGCGGCGGGCGATGCAGCGGCGGGCGATGCAGCGGTGGGGGACGACTCGGCGGCGGCGGACGCCGTCTCGGGAACGCGTGCGGGCATCGGACGTCTGAACTCGGGGGTGGCGAGGAAGGCGCGAAACGAGAGCGGCTTGCGAGCGTCCGGAGCCGCTGCCGCGGCGCCGCCGATCACAAGAAACCGGCTCTCCATCATAGGGTTAGAGTGATTTCCGGTCGAGTGGCACCGCAGCGCGGGCCCGCCGGGCGGACAAGAGATCTCCATTCAATCATCATGTTAGACCGACCTGCCGGGCTCTGACGGTACGCGGGCACGGGGGGCGCGGGCACGGGCGTCGCACCGACGCGGGCGGACCAAGCGGGGGAATCGCCCGCCCGGCGCATCGCAGCCCTGGTCAAGTCGGGCTGCGTCGCTAGAATGCGCGCCCGAGTCGCGGCCAGGGCCCGAGGCGCCTGGCCGGCGCAGCTCAGGCACAGGCAAGTCAGGCACCAGAGAGCGAGGCAGGCGTGAGCGAAGAGTCCAGCGAGACCGGCGGGCCGGCGGCGGCGCAGGTCACCGAGGTGGTCGGCCGTTTCGAGACGCGGGCGGCCTTCGAGCAGGCGGTCAAGGCCCTGCAGGCGGCGGGCTTCGGCCATGCCGACCTCTCGGTGCTGGACAGTCACGAGTCGCTCGACGCCGCCGGCAAGGAGGGCGAGGCCTGGCAGGAGACCCTGGCCTCGCTGACCGGCGAGGTGAACTTCATCGGCCCGATCGCCGCGGCTGGATTCATCGCCATGGCGACCGGCCCGATCGGCGCCGCGGTGGCGCTGGCCACCGGCGCGGGCCTGTCGGGCCTGGCCGCTCGCGACATTCTGGAGCAGATCCAGGCGACGCCGCACACCGAGGACTTCGCCCGCGCCCTGGAGGCCGGGGCGGTGCTGCTTTGGGTGCGGGCCGAGACCGCCGAGCAGCAGGCCCAGGCCACGGCGATCCTGGAGGAGGCCGGCGCCCACGACCTGCATGTTCACAGCCGGCCGAAGCAGGGCGGCGAGGCCTGACGGCCGGCCCGGCGAAGCCCCGCCGGGCCTCCCGTCATCTCTCTGAAAAACTTCGGGTCTTTCATCGTCTGGAAAGACCCGGTTATGTTTCATGGGCAGCAGGGGTGGCCTGGCGCCGGCGCGCGTGAGCCGCGCCGGGGCGCGGGCCGCCCGCGTCGTTCGTCTCTTTGCAGGTGATCTCGACCGATGGAGCAGCCGGGGCCGCAGTGCGCGCGGCACGTTCGAGCATCGAAACGCTCGGGCGCGAGCCTGCCCCCTTGCGCCGCCGCCTGCCCTTCCGCCTGCGCCCTCACCGCGGCCGGCCCGGGTGGCCGACCCGGGGCGGGGGGCTAGGGCCGCGCCATGCAGATCTACCTGCCGATCGCCGAGCTTTCCCTCAACGTCTTCCTGCTGCTGGGGCTGGGCGGTCTGATCGGCTTCCTGGCCGGGCTCTTCGGGGTGGGCGGCGGCTTCATGATGACGCCGCTGCTGATCTTCATCGGCGTGCCGCCGGCGGTGGCCGTGGCGACCCAGGCCAATCACGTGGTCGCCTCCTCGGTCTCCGGCGTGATGGCCCACTTCAAGCGCGGCAACGTCGACGTGAAGATGGGCCTGGTGCTGCTGGCCGGCGGCTTCCTCGGCTCCACGGTGGGCGTGGCGCTCTTCTCGCTGCTGCGCGGGCTCGGCCAGATCGACCTGGTGATCAGCCTGTCCTACGTGATCCTGCTGGCGGTGATCGGCGTGCTGCTGATGCTCGAGGGCGGGCGCGCCCTGCTGCGCCGGCGGCGCAAGCTCGCGACCCCCGGCCGCAAGGGCCATGCCTGGGCCGCCGGCTGGCCGCTGCGCATGCGCTTTCCCAAGTCGCGGCTCTACATCTCGGCGCTGCTGCCGCTCTCGCTCGGGTTCGGCGTCGGCGTGCTCTCGGCGATCATGGGCGTGGGCGGCGGCTTCATCCTGGTGCCGCTGATGATCTACGTGCTGGGCATGCCGACCGCGGTGGTGATCGGCACCAGCCTGTTCCAGATCATCTTCGTCTCGGCCAACGTCACCTTCCTGCAGGCGACCCAGAACCAGACCGTCGACCTGGTGCTGGCGCTGCTGCTGGTGCTGGGCGGCGTGGTCGGTGCCCAGTTCGGCGGCCGCTTCGCCGGGCGGCTGCCGGCCGACTCCCTGCGCATCATGCTGGGGCTGCTGATCCTCGGCGTGGCGGCCAAGCTGCTGGGCGACCTGGTGACGGCGCCGGCCGACATCTACAGCCTGGGGGTGGAGTGAGATGCGCCGGCGCGGCCTTCTCTTTGCCGCCGCGCTGCTGCTGGCGCTGGCCACGCCGCTGCGCGCCCAGTCGCTGATCGCCGACCTGTCGGAGCATCTGGTCGCGATCACCACCGGGTTCGCCGGCGTCGACGTGCTGCTGTTCGGCGCGCTGCAGCTCCCCCAGGCCGCGCCGGCGCCCGAGGCCGCGCCCGACGGTCCGGGCGCGCGCGGCCGGCCGGGCGACGTGGTCGTGGTGGTGCGCGGGCCGGAGCGCCTCCAGACCCTGCACCGCAAGGCCAAGGTGGCCGGGATCTGGATGAACACCGCCAGCCTGACCTTCCAGCGGGTGCCGAGTTTCTACGCCGTGGCCGCCAGCCGGCCGCTGGAGGAGATCGCGGCCGACACGGTGCTGGCGGCCAACGGCATCGGCCTGGAGCATCTCGACTTCGACCTGCCGTCGGCCAAGGCCAGCGGCCCGCTGCGCGACGCCTGGCGCCAGGGCTTGATCCGCGCCAAGCAGCGCGAGGGCCTCTACGTGCCGGAGACCGGGCAGGTCAGCCTGATCGGCGAGACGCTGTTCCGCAGCGAGGTCTACTTTCCGACCAACGTGCCCACCGGCATCTACCAGGCCCAGGTCTTCCTGTTCCGCGACGGGCAGGTGGTCTCGGCCCAGGTCATCCCGCTGTCGGTCAGCAAGGTCGGGCTCGAGGCCGAGCTGTTCGACTTCGCCCACGAACAGGCCGGCCTCTACGGCCTGATTGCCGTGATCCTGGCGCTGGTGGCAGGATGGGTCGGCCACCTGATCTTCCGGCGCGACTGACCGGCGGGCGCGGCGGCGGCGAGCACGGCAGGGGATGAGCGCGACTCGGAGTAAGCGCGACACGGAGTAAGCGCGGCACGGAGTAAGCGCGGCACGGGGCAAGCGCGACAAGAAGGGGCAGCGCGGCAAGAACCGGCGCGACAGGGGCGGGAGCGAGGATGAGCCCAGACGAGGAGACCCGGACGGAGGCGGCGCGCCCCGACCCCGGCGAGGACCCGAACCGGGGCGCCGGCCGGGTCTTCCTGGTGGTGGTCGACGAGAGCCCGGAGATGGACGTGGCGCTGCGCTTCGCCTGCCGGCGCGCGCGCCACACCGGCGGCCGGGTCGCGCTGCTCTACGTCACCGAGCCGAGCGAGTTCCAGAACTGGCTGACCGTCGGCGAGCTGATGCGCGACGAGGCGCGTCACCAGGGCGAGCAGGTGCTGCAGCGCCTGGCCGGCAAGGTCAACGAATGGGTCGGGCGCATGCCGGTGCTCTATCTGCGCGAGGGCAATCGGCGCGACGAGTTGTTCGAGCTGATCGCCAGCGAGCCCGAGATTTCGATCCTGGTGCTGGGCGCCTCCACCGGCAAGGGCGGGCCCGGTCCGCTGGTCGCCGCGCTGACCGGCAAGTATGTCGGCAAGCTGCGCGTGCCGGTCACCATCGTGCCCGACAGCCTGTCGATCGAGGATGTCGATTCGCTGTCGTAACGACCCTGCGGATCGGCGCGCCCGCCGTCGCCCGACCGCCGCCTTGCGCCCGTCGGTCACGGACCGGCCGTTTTCTGCGCTTGAAATGGTCTTAATGCCCTATTAAGTCGCCTCCGGGCCTTCCCGACCGGGAGACGAGGAAACATGTTCATTCAGACCGAGCAGACGCCGAACCCGGCGACGCTGAAGTTCCTGCCGGGCCGCGCCGTGATGGGCGAGGCGGGCACCGCGAGCTTCGCCAGCTTCGAGGAGGCCAAGCGCTCGCCGCTGGCCGAGCGGCTGTTCGAGGTCGAGGGCGTCACCGGCGTCTTCTTCGGCAGCGACTTCATCTCCGTCAGCAAGGACGAAACGCAGGAGTGGTACCTGCTCAAGCCGGCCGTGCTGGGCGTGATCATGGAGCACTTCGTCGCCGGCAAGCCGCTGCTGCGCGAGGAGCTGGCCGAGGCGGCCGGCGACGGCGAGCCGGACAGCGAGGTGGTCGCCACCATCAAGGAGCTGCTGGACACGCGCGTACGCCCGGCCGTGGCGCAGGACGGTGGCGACATCATCTTCCGCGGGTTCGAGGACGGCGTGGTGCTGCTGCACATGCAGGGCGCCTGCGCCGGCTGCCCCTCCTCCACCGCCACCCTGAAGATGGGCATCGAGAACATGCTGCGGCACTACGTGCCGGAGGTGACGGAGGTCCGCGCCGTCGGCTGACGGCCGGCGCCGGACCTTGGCGCGCTCCGGCCACGGCCGGCCGCCGCCCTTCGCGGGCGCGCCGGCCGCCGCGCGACAACGCGCCAGACAGACAGACAGGGTTCTTGACGCAATGATTGGCACCCCCGCTGCGGCGCCGGGCCGCTCCGGACTGCTTTGCGCGCTTGTGACCACGGTGCTGCTCGCCACCACCGTGACGCTGGTCGATGCCGTGGCGGGACCGAAGGCGCCGCTTTCGGCGCGCACCACGGCCACGCTGGAGACGGCCACGCTGGAGACGGCGGCGCGCGCGCCGCAAGCGCGCCAGGAGGCGACACTGCCGGCCGCCCCCACCCCGCAGCCGCTGCTGCGGCCACGGCCTGGGGCCGAGCGCCTGGGGCCGGCGCTCGGCGTCGCCGAGATCGTCGAGCCGGCGGATTCGGCCGAGCTGAAGCGCGCCTTCGAGCGCGCCGGCTTCCGCCTCGACGCGGTGCGCCGCGGCGCCGCCGCGGTGCCGCGGCTCTACGTCGCTGCCCTGCCGGGCGACCTGCCGGAGATCGGCCAGGTCGAGACCCGCAAGCGCGTCTTCCTGCGCTCCGTGCTGCCGCTGGTCCTGCTGGCCAACGAGGAGCTGCGCCAGCGCCGCGCGCGTCTGCTCGACCTGGCGGCGCGGATCGAGGCCGGCGCGGAGCTCCCGGTGGGCGAACAGGCCTGGCTGGACGCTCTGGCCGAGCACTACGAGCTGGAGCACGGCGACCTCGACGGCCTGAAGCGGCGGGTGGCGGAGATTCCGCCCAGCCTGGCGCTGGCGCAGGCGATCGTCGAGTCGGGCTGGGGCACCAGCCGCTTCGCGCTGGAGGGCAATGCCCTGTTCGGGCAGCGGACCTGGGCCGAGAGCGACCCGGCGCTGGTGCCGGAGGAGAACCGCAGCGTGCGGGTGAAGGCCTTCATCGACCTGATGGAGTCGGTGCGGGCCTACATGCACAACCTCAACACCCATCCCGCCTACGCCGCTCTGCGGCGCGAGCGGGCGCGCCTGGCCGCTGCGGGCGAGGCGCCGGCCGGCGGGCGGCTGGTCCACGCGCTGGAGACCTACGCGGAGATCGACGGCTACGTCGCCAAGCTGCAGGCGCTGATGCGTCAGAACAAGCTGGCCGATCTGGACGGCGCGCGGCTGCGCAGCCGGCCGATGACCGCCGTCCGGCTGCGCTGAGGCGCGGCCGTTCCGCCTGACCGGGGCCGGACCGGCCTGCTCCTGTCGGCCCCTCCTGTTTCTGTCAGCCGCGCCGCCATGGTGCCAAAAAAAGGGCGCGACGAGTGCGGCTCGTCGCGCCCCTTCTATCCTGTCCGCGTGCCGCGCCGGCGCGCTTGCCCCGGCGCGGCGCGGGTCCTGCCCGTCCCCGGCCGCGGCGTGGCTTGCGCGCGAAAGCGGCCCGCCGTGCGGGGCCGCCCGCTCGCGGCCCGCTTCAGCCCTCCAGCATGCGCCGCAGCAGCTCGACGTCCTCGGCGAAGCGGTGGTCGGTGCCCTTCAGCTCCTCCACCTTCTTGACCGCGTGCATCACCGTGGTGTGATCGCGGCCGCCGAACTTGCGGCCGATCTCCGGCAGCGAGCGGCTGGTGAGCTGCTTGGCCAGGTACATGGCGACCTGACGCGGCCGGGCGACCGACCGGGCACGACGGGCCGAGTGCATATCGGTGATGCGGATGTTGAAGTGCTCGGCCACCTTGCGCTGGATCTCCTCGATCGTCACGCGGCGGTCGTTGGCGCGCAGCAGGTCGGTCAGCACCTCCTGGGTGGTCTCCAGGGTGACCGGACGGCCGACCAGGGTGGCGTGGGCGACGATGCGGTTCAGCGCCCCCTCCAGCTCGCGCACGTTGGAGGTGATCTTGTGCGCCAGGAACTCCAGGACGCGGCGCGGGATGGTCACGCCCACGGTCTCGGCCTTCGACTCCAGGATGCCCAAGCGCAGCTCGTAGGTGGTGGGGTGGATGTCGGCCACCAGGCCCCAGCCCAGGCGCGACTTCATGCGCTCCTGCACGCCCTCCAGGTCGCTCGGGCTCTTGTCGGCCGAGATCACCACCTGGCGGTTCTGGTCCACCAGCGCGTTGAAGGTGTGGAAGAACTCCTCCTGGGTGGCGTCGCGGTTGCCGATGAACTGCACGTCGTCGATCATCAGCACGTCGACCGAGCGGAACTGCTCCTTGAAGGCCACCGTGTCCTTGGTCCGCAGGGCGCGGATGAACTGGTACATGAACTTTTCGGCCGAGAGGTAGATGACCCGCTTGTCCGGCCGATGCTGGCGCAGGTGCCAGGCGATGGCGTGCATCAGGTGGGTCTTGCCGAGCCCGACGCCGCCATAGAGGAACAGCGGGTTGAAGGGCACGGCCTCGGCCTCGGCGATGCGCCGGGCGGCGGCATAGGCCAGCTCGTTCGGCTTGCCGGCGATGAACTTGTCGAAGGTGAAGCGCGGGTCCAGCGCGCCGGAGACGTCGAGGTCGCGGATCTCGGCGCCCGGGGCGCTGCTGTCCGCGCGCGGCGCCTGCACGGCCGGGGCCGCCACCGGGCGGCGCGCCGCGGCCGCGTCCCGGCCCGCGCCGCCGCGGCCGTCGGCCGCCGGGGCCTCCGCCAGAGGGCTCTCCGCCAGAGGACTCCCGGCCATCTGGTCGTTCGCCGTCCCGTCGCCGGCCGTTCCCTGGCCCGGCGCCGCCTCGCCCAGGGTCTGGCCGCGCGGGTTGGGGCGGGCCGGCGGCTGCACCACCACCTCGACGCCGGCCAGGCCGTCGCGCTCCTCGGCCCAGAGCTCGGAGAGCCGCTGGGCGTAGTTGCCGTTGATCCAGTCGCGCATGAAGCGCGACGGCACCGCCATGCGGATCTTGTTGCCGCGCGGGCCGACCAGGGTCAGCGGCTTGAGCCAGGAACTGAAGGCGTTCTCGCCGACCTCGTGGCGTAGGCGCACTCGCACCCGCGCCCACTGCTCGTCGAGGCGTTCTCCGGGCTCGTCCAGGCCAGACGAGGGCGCGGCGCCACGCTCCAGGGCTCCGGCCTCCGAGGCGCCGCGCCGCCGCGTGCTCTGCCGAGTTTGCCCCGTGCCGGTCGCCATCATCGCCCTCTGCATGACCACAACTGCCCCTTCTCGTGTCACGTTGTGCGCGATCCGGCCGCCCGCCGCCCGGCGAAACCCGCGCGGCGGGCCGCGCCTGGCTTCGATCGGGCAAAGCTTTGCCGTCGAGGCGGGGTGTCGGACACCCACGCCCCTGCCGTCTCTTGCGGCCGGATCGACGGTCAGTTGAATCCACCCTGCACCGCGCCCCCCTTATTCAAATCGACGCACAGGTTATCCACAGGCGGCTGCGGATGTTTATTTTGCATTTATTCATAATTACTGGTGGCGCCGCCCCTGACGACGGGGCGGTAATCTACCTGTCACCTTCGGCCGACGCAATGAGACCGAAGGTGGAACGCCTGTTTGCTTGGCCCGAGACTCTGGCAGGCCTCTCCAAGATTCGGGCCCAAGCCCCTCAGACTCAAACATATCGCCTTTTGGTTGCCGCCACTTTACAGGCCGATTTTGGCGCTGTCGGACGCGATTCCGCGCCGCGGGTGTGGACCCAGCGCCACACCCCTTCCAGGCGGCCCGCGCCGTGGCGTCGTCGCGCCGCAATCGCCCCCGCGCCAAGCCGGCGCCCGCCCGCCCGCGCGGCCCGCGGGCGGGCCCATTTCCGAAGCGGTCGGGGGGACGACGTGAAAAGCCCCGCCGGAGGCACTGGCGGGGCTGCTCGTGGCGTTACGGGACGCCGTATCTCGCGCGGCTGCGTGTCTCGCGCGCGGGTGCCGGGCCGCGGCAGCCGCCGCCCGACCGTCGCGTCAGGCCAGCGCCTTCACGCGCTGGGACAGCCGCGAGATGGTGCGCGCCGCGGTGTTCTTGTGCAGCACGCCGCGGGTGACGCCGCGGTGAATCTCCGGCTGCGCCGCCTTCAGGGCGTCCTGCGCGCCGCCCTTGTCGTTGCTGGCGATCGCCAGTTCGACACGCTTGATGAAGGAGCGGATGCGGCTGGTGCGCGACTTGTTGATCAGACGCCGGCGCTCGTTACGACGAATGCGCTTCTCGGCGGACTTGTGGTTCGCCATGGGGACCCTATGCGATGGCTTGAGACGTTTCGGATCGCCGGCTCCGGCGCGCGCCGCACACTGCGGGCGCGCCTCGCCCGGCGAAGGCGCGGTTTATAGCCACGCCGCCGCCGAGCGTCAAGGGTGCGGCGCGCGGAAACCCCGGCTGAACGCCGAGTCCGCCGGGCCGCGCCGGCCGGCCGCGGGTCAGCGGTGCGTCCACGCCGGCTTGCGCTTGGCGGCGAAGGCCTCCATGCCCTCCTTGCGGTCGTCGAAGGCGAAGGTGGCGTGGAAGCTCCGCCGCTCGAAGCGGATGCCCTCGGCCAGGGTGGTCTCCAGCGCGACGTTGACGGCCTCCTTGGCGACGCGCGTGACCGGCCGGCTGAGTCCGGCGATCTTCTTGGCGATGCGCAGCGCCTCGTCCTGCAGCTCGGCCTGCGGCACCACCTTGGCGACCAGGCCGGCGCGCAGGGCGGTCTCGGCGTCGATGAACTCGCCGGTCAGGCACATGTACATGGCCAGCGACTTGCCGACCGCGCGGGTCAGACGCTGGGTGCCGCCGGCGCCGGGAATGGTGCCCAGGGTGATCTCCGGCTGGCCGAACTTGGCGCTGTCGGCGGCCACGATCATGTCGGCCATCATCGCCATCTCGCAGCCGCCGCCGAGCGCGAAGCCGGAGACCGCCGCGACGGTCGGGGTGCGCACCTGGGCCAGCACCTCCCAGTCGTTGGTGATGAAGTCCTCGGCCGCCACGTCCTGGTAGGTCTTGTCCTTCATCTCCTTGATGTCGGCGCCGGCGGCGAAGGCCTTCTCGCTGCCGGTGACCAGGATGCAGCCGATCGACTCGTCGGCGTCGAAATCCTTCAGCGCCGCGCCCAGCTCGGCGACCAGGCCGGCGCAGAGCGCGTTGAGGGCCTGCGGCCGGTTGAGCGTGACGATGGCCACGCCGTCCTGGGTCTGGGTGGTGATGTACTCGTAGGCCATGGAAGCTCCTTCTCGTGCATCTTCGGATCTGCGCCGTGCGCGGGGGACCGGCACGGCCGCGGCAAGGGGCGACAGGTCGCGGCCGGACGCGCACGCCCGCCGCGCCCGCCTGTTCGGGGATCGGCTATTCGGGGGCCAGGGTGAAGCGCGCCACCGTCGCGCCGTCGCGCACCCGCGGGTCGCGCCGGGTCTCCAGGCTCAGGCGTTCGCCGGCGCGTCGCCAGGCGCGCGCGCCGTCGGGGCGCCAGCCCAGTGCCGGCAGGGTCTCGGCATAGAAGGCGCGCACTGCCGCCGGGTCCGGAGCGCCGACCGCGTAGAGCGTGACGATCCGCCCGCCCGGCTTGTCGAAGGCGATGCCCGCGGCCTCGGCCTCGGCCAGGCCGGGCATGACCGGCAGGTCGGGCAGTTCCTCGAAGTAGCGGGTCTCCTGCGCCGCGGCGCGCGGTGCGCCCGGAAACCCGGGCGCCAAGCCGGAGAGCAGCAGCAGGCAGAGCAGGCAGAGACAGAGGGTGGGCAAGCGCGCAAGCATGGCGCGCAGACTAGAGGGATTTGCCGGCGTAGGGAATCGCTTTGCCGGCGGGCGGGCGGCCTCACCGCTGCCGGCGCGGGCAGTAGAAGGTGGAGCGGCCGGCCTGCACCAGCCGGCGGATGCCGCCGGTCACCGCCGGGTCGCAGTCGCAGGCCGGGCAGGCCCCGCCCTCGCGGCCGTAGACCGCCCAGGCGTGCTGGAAGTAGCCCAGCTCGCCGCTGGTCTGCACGTAGTCGCGCAGAGAGGAGCCGCCGGCGGCGATCGCCCGGGTCAGGGTCTCCTTGATCGCCGCCGCCAAGCGCGCGGCGCGGCGGCCCTGCACCGTGCGGGCCAGCCGCCGCGGCGACAGGCCGGCGCCGTAGAGCGCCTCGCAGACGTAGATGTTGCCGAGTCCCGCGACCACCGCCTGGTCGAGCAGCGCCGCCTTGATCGGCGTGGCCTTGCCGGCCAGGGCGGCGGCCAGGCGCGGCCCGTCGAAGGCCGGCGACAGCGGCTCGGGCCCCAGGCCGGCCAGGCGGGGGTGGGCCGCCATCTCCGACAGCGCGAAGAGGTCCATGAAGCCGAAGCGCCGTGCGTCGTTGAAGCGCACCTCGCGGCCCTCGTCGGTCACGAAGATCACGTGGTCGTGCGGCAGGTAGGGCGCGTTGGGCCGCGCCGGCAGCAGGGTCATGCGCCCGGACATGCCCAGATGGATCAGCAGCACCTCGGGACCGTTCTCGGGGCCGGCGGGCTCGCCGCCGTCGCCGCCGTCGCCGCCGTCGCGCGCGGGGCTGCGCGGCTCCAGGTGCATCAGGATGTACTTGGCGCGGCGGTCGATCCGCGCCACCCGGCGGCCGGTCAGCCGCGCGGCGAAGGCCGGCGGCAGGGCAAAGCGCAGGTCCGGGCGGCGCTGGATCACCTGGGCCAGGCGGTGGCCCTCCAGCACGGGGCGCAGGCCGCGGACGACGGTTTCGACTTCGGGCAGCTCGGGCATGGTGCGCGCAACCTAGCCGAAGCCGCGGCGGGGCGCTATGTTGCGCCGCGATGGCCGATCCCAAGACTCCCGACGCAGACCAGACCGACTCCACCGTCAGCTTCGGCTACCGCGAGGTGGCGCGCGCGGACAAGGCTTCGCTCGTGCGCGGCGTCTTCGAGTCGGTCGCCGGACGCTACGACCTGATGAACGACCTGATGTCGCTGGGCGTGCACCGGCTGTGGAAGGACGCCTTCGTCGACCAGCTCAAGCCGCGCCCCGGGCTGCGGCTGCTGGACGTCGCCGGCGGCACCGGCGACATCGCCTTGCGCGTGGCCGACCGGCTGGAGGGGCCCGAGGGCCTGGACGGCGAGATCTTCGTGCTCGACCTGACCGAGGGGATGCTGCGCCAGGGCCGCGACCGGGCGCTCGACGGCGGGCGGGTCGGCGGCCGGCGCGGCGGGCTGCACTGGGTCTGCGGCGACGCCATGGCGCTGCCGCTGCCGGCGCGCAGCCTGGACGCCTATACCATCGCCTTCGGCCTGCGCAACGTGACCGACCTGGATCAGGCGCTGGCCGAGGCGCGGCGGGTGCTGCGGCCGGGCGGGCGCTTCCTCTGCCTGGAGTTCAGCCAGGTGGTGCTGCCGGTGCTCGACCGCGCCTACGACCTCTATTCCTTCCAGGTGCTGCCGCGCCTGGGCGGACTCGTGACCGGCGACCGCGACTCCTATCAGTACCTGGTGGAATCGATCCGCCGCTTCCCGCCGCAGGCCGAGCTGGCCGCGCGCCTGGAGGCGGCGGGCTTCGCCCGGCCGAGCTGGCGCAACCTCTCCGGCGGCATCGCGGCGATCCACTCGGGATGGCGCATTTGATCGGCGGAGCGATGCTGCGCTCTCCTCTCATGCTCTGGCGGCTGCTCGGCATTGCGCGCACGCTGGCGCGCCACGACGCCCTGGCCGCCGTTGAGAAGACCGGCCTGGCGCCGACCCTGACGGCGCTGCTGCGCCGCCTGATCCCGCGCCGGCGCGCCGGGCGGCCGGGCCAGAATCTCGCGCGGGCCTTCGTCGAGCTGGGCCCCAGCTTCATCAAGCTGGGGCAGTTCCTGGCCACCCGCGCCGACCTGATCGGCGAGGAAATGGCGCGCGACCTGGCCGAGCTGCAGGACCGCCTGCCGCCCTTTCCCAGCGCCGAGGCGCGGCGCGTCATCGCCGCCGAGCTGGGCGCGCCGGTCGAGGCGCTGTTCACCCGCTTCGAGGAGGCGCCGGTCTCCGCCGCCTCGATCGCCCAGGTCCACTTCGCCGTGACCCGGCCGCAAGGCCCCGCGCCGGAGGCGGGCCCGGACGCCGTTGCGGAGGCGCCGCGCGAGGTGGCGGTCAAGGTGCTGCGCCCAGGCGTCGAGGAGAAGCTGGAGCGCGACCTGCGCCTGCTCTACTGGATCGCCCGCCTGGCCGAGCGCACCGAACCGCGCCTGCGCCGCTTCCGCCCGGTGGCCCTGGTCGCCGAGTTCGAGCGGGTGGTCAAGACCGAGATGGACCTGCGGCTGGAGGCGGCCGGCGCCGACGAGCTGGCGGAGAACTTCGCCGGCGACGAGAGCTACCGCGTGCCGGCGGTCGACTGGGAGCGCACCGCCCGGCGCGTGCTGACCATGGAGCGCATCGCCGGCATCCGCATGGACGACCGCGAGGCGCTGCTGGCGGCCGGCCACGACCTGCCCGAGGTGCTGGAGAAGGCGGCGGCGATCTTCTTCCGCCAGGTCTTCCGCGACGGCTTCTTCCACGGCGACCAGCACCCCGGCAACATGTTCGTCGACGCCGAGGGCAACATCGTCGCCGTCGACTTCGGCATCATGGGCCGGCTGAGCCAGGACACCCGCGCGCTGCTGGCCGACATGCTGCTGGCCACCCTGCGGCGCGACTACCGCCGCCTGGCGGCGGTGCAGGCCCAGGCCGGCTTCCTGCCGCCGGACCAGCCGCGCGAGCTCTACGCCCAGTCGCTGCGCGCGGTCTGCGAGCCGATCTTCGGCCAGCCGCTGGAGCGCATCTCCTTCGCCCGCCTGCTCGGCCAGCTCCTGCAGCTCACCGAGTCCTACCAGATGCCGGTGCAGCCCGAGCTGGTGCTGCTGCAGAAGAACATGCTGATGGCCGAGGGCATCAGCCGGCGTCTCGACCCCGATCTCAACATCTGGCTGCTGGCCGAGCCGCTGATCGCCGAGTGGGTGCGCGAGAATCGCGGCCCGGCGGCGCGCGCCGGCCGCGGCGCCGAGGAGGTGGCGGCCACCCTCGCCCGCCTGCCGGAGCTGGCGCGCCGGGCCGAGGACCTGCTGGTCCGCCTGTCGGAGGAGCGCGCGCCGGAGACGGCGGGACGGCTGGGCCGCCCGCTCGGCCCGGCGGTCTGGCTGGCCGGCCTCGCCCTGGCCGTGGCGCTGCTTGCCCTGCTCGACTGAGCGGGCGAGGGAGCCGGGCCGGGGAACGGGCCGGGGAATTTCTCACCTGGCGTTGCGGATTTGCCGGGCAGGGGGCTTGCGGCTCAGTGCGTTCGCTGGCTAACTTATCTACCCGGTCGTAGCGTGAAATAAAGGCGCACTATCCATGCTCAGGGGGAAACGGGTCCTGCTCGTGGTCGCGGGTGGGATCGCCGCCTATAAGACGCTGGAGCTGGTCCGCCGGCTGCGCGAGCAGGGGGCCGGCGTGCGCGCCATCCTGACCCGGGCCGGGGCGGAGTTCGTCACGCCGCTGTCCCTGGCGGCGCTGACCGGCGAGAAGGTCTACGGCGAGCTCTTCGACCTCACCGACGAGGCCGAGATGGGGCACATCCAGCTCTCGCGCGCGGCCGACCTGCTGGTGGTGGCGCCGGCCACCGCCGACATCCTGGCCAAGCTGGCGGGCGGCCGGGCGGACGACCTGGCCTCGACCGCGCTGCTGGCGACCGACAAGCCGGTGCTGATGGCGCCGGCCATGAACGTGCGCATGTGGGAGCATCCGGCGACCCAGGCGAACCTGGCGACCCTGCGCCGGCGCGGCACCCGCTTCGTCGGCCCCAACGCCGGCGACATGGCCTGCGGCGAGTACGGCTTCGGGCGCATGGCCGAGCCGGAGGAGATTCTGGCCGCCATCGCGGCCCAGTTCCGCGACTCCGGCCGCCTGGCCGGGCGCCGCGCCCTGGTCACCAGCGGGCCGACCTTCGAGCCGCTCGATCCCGTGCGCTTCCTGGGCAACCGCTCCTCGGGCCGCCAGGGCCACGCCATCGCCGCCGCCCTGGCCACGGCCGGCGCCGAGACCACCCTGGTGAGCGGCCCGGTCGCCCTGCCCGATCCGCCGGGCGTGACCACGGTGCAGGTGGGATCGGCCGAGGAGATGCTGGCCGCCTGCCGCGCCGCGCTGCCGGCCGAGGTGGCTGTCTGCGCCGCCGCCGTGGCCGACTGGCGCCCGGTTCGCGCGGCCGAGCAGAAGCTCAAGAAGGGCGACGGCGGACCGCCGGAGATCGCGTTGCGGCCCAACCCCGACATCCTGGCGACCCTGGCCGGCCTGGGCGGCGAGCGGCCGCGGCTGGTGATCGGCTTCGCCGCCGAGACCGAGCGGCTGGTCGAGCAGGCCCGCGCCAAGCTGGCCGCCAAGGGCTGCGACTGGATCCTGGCCAACGACGTCTCGCCGGCCAGCGGCACCTTCGGCGGCGAAGACACCAGCCTGCACCTGATCGACGCGACCGGCACCGAGGACTGGCCCCGCCTGAGCAAGCAGGAGGCGGCGGCGCGGCTGGTCACCCGGATCGCCGAGGCGCTGGACAGCCTGCACGCCCAGGAGGCGGTGGCCGGCGCGCAGTCCGGCGCCGGCGCCGGCGCAACGGGGCGCCGCGCAGAAACCACAGGAGGGGAAGAGTGACGATGAGCAGCGCGGCGCCCAGCATTCCGGTCGAGGTCGTCCAGCTTGCACACGGCGCCGACCTGCCCTTGCCGCGCTACGAGACCGCGCAGTCGGCCGGCCTGGACCTGCTGGCCGCCGTCGACGCGCCGCTGCGCCTGGCGCCGGGCGCGCGCGCGCTGGTGCCGACCGGACTGGCGATCGCCCTGCCGGCCGGCACCGAGGCGCAGATCCGGCCGCGCTCCGGCCTCGCCCTCAAGCACGGCGTGACCTGCCTGAACACGCCCGGCACGATCGACGCCGACTATCGCGGCGAGGTGAAGGTGCTGCTGATCAACCACGGCGAGGCCGCCTTCACCGTCGAGCGCGGCACGCGCATCGCGCAGATGGTGGTGGCGCCGGTGGCCCAGGCGGTCTGGCGCCCGGTCGCCAGCCTAGAGCAGACGCAGCGCGGCGCCGGCGGCTTCGGCTCGACGGGCACGCAGGCGCGGCCGGCCGACGGGCCCGTCGCACCGGGCTGAGGCGTGCTGGGCTGAGGCGTGCCGGGCTGGGATGGGCCGGCGCGCCAGGGGCTGGGAGACAAGAAGGAAGAACAACGGACGAAAGGGTCCGAGGGACGATGCTGAGACTTTCCAAGAAGCTGCTGTTCGCCATCGAGGCCGTGGTCGACATCGCCTACCACTCCAGCAGCGGCCCGGTGCGCTCCACCGACATCTCGCGCCGCCAGGGCATCCCGCGCCGCTACCTGGAGCAGGTGCTGCAGCAGCTCGTCCACCACGGCATCCTCGCCGGCCAGCGCGGGCCGCGCGGCGGCTACCGCCTGGCGCGCGAGCGACGACGGATCTCGGTCGGCGAGATCATCCGCATCGTGCGCAAGCTGGAGGGCACGCCCGACCCGGCCAGCGAGCCGGACGGCTCCGAGATCGGGGTCAAGGTGGTGCGGCCGATCTGGATCGACATGCAGCGCGAGATGATGGAGCGCTTCGACAACACCACCATCGAGGAGCTCTGCCGCCGCGCCCGCGAAAAGGGGATTCAGGCCGAGATCAAAGCCTCGGCCGACTTTTCGATCTGAGCCGCCGCGCCGTCGCCGGCCGCCGCCGGGCGCGCCGTCTTTTGTGCCGCCGCTATTTCACGGTATATTTGGGGGTTGATCTGGTATTTCCCATGCCAGCGAACTAAATCCGGGGCGCGGGCCGCGCGGCGGCCCGGCGACCACGCGAGGCAGGAGGACCGGTGCCATGAGCGATGCAGCCGCAAAGACGACGAGCGCCGCAGCCGCGGCGCCGCAGGGCGAGTTCCGCGGCAAGATCTACGAGTCGATCCTGGACACCATCGGCGCCACGCCGCTGGTGCGGATGAAGAAGCTGGCCGCCGCGCACGGCGTCGGCGCCGAGCTGCTCGGCAAGTGCGAGTTCTTCAACCCCCTGGCCTCGGTCAAGGACCGCATCGGCCTGGCGATGATCGAAAAGCTGGAGGCCGACGGCAAGATCGGCCCCGACACCGTGCTGGTCGAGCCGACCAGCGGCAACACCGGCATCGCCCTGGCCTTCGTGGCCGCCGCCAAGGGCTACCGCCTGATCCTGACCATGCCGGAGACCATGTCGGTCGAGCGGCGCAAGATGTTCAAGCTGCTCGGCGCCGAGCTGGAGCTGACCGAGGGGCCGAAGGGCATGAAGGGCGCCATCGCCAAGGCCCAGGAGCTGCTCGACGAGCTGCCCGACGCGGTGATGCCGCAGCAGTTCGAGAACCCGGCCAACCCGGAGATCCACCGGGCCACCACGGCGGAGGAGATCTGGCGCGACACCGACGGCCAGGTCGACGTGGTGATCTCCGGCGTGGGCACCGGCGGCACGCTGACCGGCGTCGGCGAGGTGCTCAAGGCGCGCAAGCCCGACGTCAAGATGATCGCGGTCGAGCCGGAGGACAGCCCGATCCTCTCCGGCGGCGAGCCCGGCCCGCACAAGATCCAGGGCATCGGCGCCGGCTTCGTGCCGGGCATCCTCGACACCGGCCTGATCGACGAGGTGCTGCGCATCGGCAACGACACCGCCTTCCGCGCCGCGCGCGAGGCGGCGGCCACCGAGGGCCTGCCCGTCGGCATCTCCTCCGGCGCTGCCATCGCCGCCGCGCTGGAGGTCGCCGCCCGTCCGGAGATGGCGGGCAAGTCGATCGTCGTGATCCTGCCCTCCTTTGCCGAGCGCTACCTCTCGACCGCCCTCTTCGAGGGGCTCTAGCCGGGCGCGGCGGCGGCGATGGCCTTCAGGCAGCCGCCGCCGCGGCCCTTCGTGTTCCTGCGCCACGGCGAGACCGACTGGAACCGGGCCGGCCGCCTGCAGGGACAGCGCGAGGTGCCCTTGAACGCCGCCGGCCGGCGCCAGGCCCGTGCCGCTGCCGCGCTGTTGGCGGCGCTGCCGCTGACGGCGGTGTTGCACCGCCCGCTCGGGCGGGGCGCCTGGTCGGTGTCGCCGCTGCCGCCGGCGGGTTAGGGCCGACCGCGATCGGCGGTTTCGCCCTCACTCCGCGGCCCCGCGCTCGGCCAGGGCGACGGGCCGCCCGCTTTCGGAGACCTGGGCGGACAGGGCCTCGATCGCCTCGGCCAGGGCGTGCGGCCGGGCCGTAACCGCCGCCTGGCGCGCCATACAGCGGCGCAGGATCCGCACGGCCAAGGCGATCTCCCAAAGTGTCCCCGATTTCATCGACCGCCAGTCCCTCCGTCGCCATGCCGTCCTGGCTGCTGCGAATGCGGGCTGTTTCCGCTCAGCGGTGTGTCGCCAGGGCGGCGGTTGCCTCCATCACAGGTCTTTTCTTCGTCTCACGGACTTGTCGGTGGCTCAGGCGCTGCGCACGCTTGCCAGGAAGCGGTCGGCCGTGTCGCCGAGCGCGGCGACGGCGGCCCTGAGCTGGTCGCTCTCGCCCAGGATCTCCTCAGCGTCGCTGCCGATCTTGGTGCCGGCCTCCTTGACCCAGACGATGCGCTCGCTGACCTCGCTGGTGCCGGCCGAAGCCTGCTGGGCCGAGCTGCTGATCTCGCCGGTGGCGGCCGACTGCTCCTCGACGGCAGAGGCGACGGCGGTGAAGACCTCGTTCATCTCCTCGATCACCTGGCGCACGCGGCCGACGGCCTCCACCGTGGTGCCGGTGGCCGCCTGCATCTGCTCGATCTGTCCGGAGATCTGATCGGTCGCCTTGGCGGTCTGGCTGGCCAGGTTCTTCACCTCCGAGGCGACCACGGCGAATCCCTTGCCGGCCTCGCCGGCGCGCGCCGCCTCGATCGTCGCGTTCAGTGCCAGCAGGTTGGTCTGCTCGGCGATCTCGGAGATCAGGGCCACCACCTCGCCGATCTGCTGCGCGGTGCTGGCGAGCTGGTCGGTCTTCTCGGCGGCGTCCTGGCCCGAGGTCAGCGCCGTGCGCGCCATCTCGGCCGAGCGGGTCACCTGGCCGCCGACCTCCTGGATGGAGCCGGCCAGCTCCTCCGCCGCCGAGGCGACGGTCTGCACCGACTGGCTGGCCTGCTCGGCCGCGGCGGAGACGCTGACGGTCTGCTCGCCGGTCTCCTGCGCCCCGCTGGCCATGGCCGCCATGCGCTCGCGCATCGTGGCGAAGGCGGCGGTGAGCTGGTCGACCGTGCCCTTCACGTTGGTCTCGAAGTCCTCGGCCATGCGCTCGCGCTCGGTGACCAGCGTCCAGGTCAGCATCGGGCCGACGTAGCGCCCCTGCTTGTCGAGAATGGCCGAGACCTTGAGCGCCAGGCGCTCGTCGCCCAGGGAGATCGTCGCCGTCCAGGGCAGGCGCGTGGGATCGGCCAGGATCTGCCGGGTCTGCGCCGGCCGGCTGTGGAAGATGTCGACCGAGCTGCCGACGATCTGGTCGACCGGCACCGGCAGGTGGGCGGCGACCCGCTCCATCAGTGTGCGGCTTTCCTTGTTCATGTAGGTGACGCGGAACTGGTCGTGGGGGTCGGCCACCATCACCGCGGCCGGCATCTCCTCGATCATCTCGGCCTGGGCGAAGGCGCGGCGCACCGTCTCGCGGAGCTGGGCCAGGGCGGCGACCATGCGGGCGATCTCGTCGCGGCCCTCGGTGGCCGGCACGGCGAAGTCGGTGTCGCCCCCGGCCAGACGGGTGAGCTGGCCGGTGATGCGGCGCACCGGGCCGATGATGCCGCGCGCGATCAGCACGGCCAGCAGGCTGCCCAGCAGCAGCGCCACCACGGCCGCCGCCAGGGTGGTGTCCTGCACCGTGCCGATCTCCTCGCTGGTCTGGACCTCGATCGCCGACTGGTCGCGGTCGACGCTGTCCACCAGCGCGTTGACCTCGCCCAGCAGCTTCGGGCCGAGGCTGTCCAGCTCGCCCTGCAGCACGGCGTTGCGCGCCTCGATCAGATCCACCGTTTCGGCAAAGTGCCTGGCGTAGGCCGTCAGATCCTCCAGGGTGGAGCCGGCGAGCTCGCGCCAGCGCAGGCTGAGCGCGCCGGCGCGCAGCGTCTCCAGCTCGACCTGGGCCTGCTCCAGCTCCTCCAGGGCGCGCTGGGCGTCGTCGGCGCGGTTGTTGAGCAGGTAGCGGCCGATGTAGAGGCGGCCGAGCAGCAGGTTCTGCTGCGCCGCCGCGGCGGCGAAGCCGGCCTCCAGGTCGCGTTCGCCGCGCGCGCTCTGCATCATGGAGCTCAGCCGCTTGCGCAGCTCCGGCCCCAGCGGCTCCAGCTGCTCCTCGACCACCACGTCGCCGCGGCGCTGCAGCGCCACCGCGGCCTCGAAGCGCTGGCCGTAGGCCTCGACCCCCTCGATCAGGGCTTCGATGCCGCGCCGGCGCTGCGGGTCCTGGACGAGGCGCAGCGCCTCGTCCCCCTGGGCCAGGGTGTCGGTGACGCGCGTGGCGACTCCTTCGACCGCGTCGGCCGCCTGGGTCACGCGGTACTTCATCACCGCCAGGCGCATTTCGCGCACGTTGGAGCCGATGTCCTCCAGCAGCAGCGCCTGCGCCGTCATGTCCTGGTAATGGACGAACTGGCCGTCGATGCGGTTGAGGCTCCACAGGGCCAGCCCGGCCAGGGCCGCCAGGAAGGCCATCGGCACAGCGAAGCCGCCGATGATGCGCTGGCTCAAAGAGAGGTTGACGAGGGGGGGGCGCGCGGCGCGGGACATCGTGTTCTCCGACCTGAAGGAAGGACAGGGACGCGGACGACACGAAACCGCCGGCGCCGTCGCGGACTCGGCCGCGGGCCGAGCGGCTGCCGAACGGGGCTCGCGCCGTCCATCCAGAGGATCTTCGCTGCGGCCGCCGGACCGGCGCGAGGCCGGCCGCCGGCCGCTGCTCAAGGCTCTAGGCCGGCCGGCTTTAAGCAATGCTTAATCGGCATGCGAATAATTCGGCATGCCCGACGCATAAAAAGTCTTTAGAGGCAAAGTGTTATGGAGCGTGCCCCGTCCGGCCCGGCCGCCGGAGGGCCGGATCGGATCCGACCCGGCCGGGCCGCGCGGCGGCGGCTCAGAACATGGCTTCCAGCACGCGGTCGGGCGGCGTGTGGCCGTCGACGAAGGTCTTGATGTTGATGATGACCTTCTCGCCCATCGCCATGCGGCCCTCGATGGTGGCCGAGCCCATGTGCGGCAGCAGCACCACGTTGTCCAGCTTGAGCAGTTTCGGGTTGATCGCCGGCTCGTGCTCGAAGACGTCGAGCCCGGCCCCGGCGATCTCCCCGGCGCCGACGAGGCGGGCCAGGGCGTTCTCGTCGACCACCTCGCCGCGCGAGGTGTTAACGATGATCGAGTGCGGCTGCAGCAGCTTCAGCCGCCGCGCCGAGAGCAGATGGTAGGTCGCCGGGGTGTGCGGGCAGTTGATCGAGATGACGTCCATGCGGGCGAGCATCTGGTCGAGGCTCTCCCAGTAGGTGGCCTCCAGTTCGGCCTCGACGTCCTCGTGCACCCGGCGCCGGTTGTGGTAGTGCACCGACAGGCCGAAGCCCTTGGCGCGGCGCGCCACGGCCGAGCCGATCCGGCCCATGCCGATGATGCCCAGCCGCTTGCCCCAGATGCGGTGGCCCAGCATCGAGGTCGGGCTCCAGCCGCTCCAGCCGCCGGCGCGCACCAGCCGCTCGCCCTCGGTCAGGCGGCGCGAGACCGAGAGGATCAGGGCCATGGTCATGTCGGCCGTGTCCTCGGTCAGCACGCCGGGCGTGTTGGTCACGGTGATGCCGCGCTGGCGCGCCGTCTTCAGGTCGATGTGGTCGACGCCGGTGCCGAAGGAGGCGATCAGCCGGAGTTGCGGTCCGGCGTGGCTGAGCACCGCCGCGTCGATGCGGTCGGTGACCGTGGGGACCAGGACCTCCGCTTCCTTGACCGCCTCGATGAGCTGCGCCTGGGTCATCGGCGTGTCGTCGAGGTTCAGGCGGGTGCGGAAGAGTTCCATCATCCGCGTCTCGATCGGGTCCGGCAGGCGCCGGGTGACGACGACCAAGGGCTTGTTGGACGGCATGTTGACGTTTCCCCCGGAGACCTGAGCGGCGCTTAGAGAAGACGCGCCGCGCGCGTGAAGCCACTGCGGTGCTTAGCAAGCGCCGCCTCGGCTTGTCCAGAACGCAGCGGCTCCCCGGCGCCTCCCCGGCGCCGCCCTGGCGCCAGGGCGGCTTGACCGGCGCCGGTGCCGGCGGGTAAGCGACGGCGCATGAGGGGGATCCGCGTCACAACCTGTCTGCCCGCCGGCTGTCTGCCCGCCGGCTGGCTGTTCGCCGCCTTGCTGTTCGCCGCCTGGCTGTTCGCCGCCTGGCTGTTCGCCGTTGTCGCCGTGGTCGCGGGCGCGCCGGCCCTGGCCCAGGCGCCGGAGGGGGCCGTCGGCCCGGCCGCCCCCCAGGCCGGGGGACAGCGGACCGGCGAGTCGACCGGCCTGGTGCTGCCGCGTTTCGCCTCGGTGCGCGCCGGCGAGGCCAAGCTGCGCACCGGGCCGGGCCTGCGCTATCCCGCCGAGTGGCTCTACCGCTTCCGCGACATGCCGGTGGAGATCATCGCCGAGTACGAGGCCTGGCGGAAGGTGCGCGACTGGGAGGGCACCGAGGGCTGGATGCACCAGTCGCTGCTGTCCGGCCAGCGCACCGCCATCGTCATGGCCGAGGAGACGACTCTGCGCCGCGCGGCGGCCGAGACGGCGGCCGGCGTGGCCCGGCTGCACCGCGGCGTGGTCGCCCGGCTGGAGCGCTGCGAGGCCGGCTGGTGCGCGGTGACGGCCGGCGGCTATCAGGGCTGGCTGCCGCGCACCGCCGTCTACGGCGTCTTCGCCGACGAGGCTTTCGGCGAGTAAGGCGGGTCGGGCCTCTCGGCCGAGCCCGCGCGCGCCCGCGCCAGCCGTTTCAGCACCGCCGCCGCGTCACCGTGCCGCGGCTGCCAATCCAACTCGCGGCGCGCCTTGCCGCCGTCGATCCAGAGGTCGCGGGCGTAGCCGGCGGCCACCTCTCCCTCCTCGGCGATCAGCTCCGCCTCGGACAGACGGCGTCGGCCGAGGCGCCGGCCCAGGCCGCGCTCGACGGCCTGCGCCAGGCTCTCCTGCGGCACGCCGGCCTGGCTGACGGCCAGATAGCTCTCGCCGGGACGGCCGCGCTCCAGGGCGGCGGCATAGAGCCGGCCCAGGTCGGCCGCCTCGACCAGCGGCCAGCGCACCCGCGGCCCGCCCGCCAGGGGAATCTCGCCGGCCGCCAGCGCGGCCGGCTCAAGCAGGCGCTCCAGCAGTGCGCCGCTTTCGCTCCAGACGGCGCCGGGGTGCACCACCAGGCCGCCGGCCGCCTGCACCGCGGCCAGCAGCGGCGGCAGCCAGGCGAAACCGGGGGACGGCGCGAGCGGGTCGGTTTCCACCGTCGGGCGCGGGCCGGCCGGCGGGAACAGCCAGACCCCGCCGGTGGCGAGGTAGCGCTTGCCGGCGCGGGTCATGGGGGCGAGCAGCGCGTCCTGCAGCCGCCGCTCCAGCGCGGCCATCTCCGGCGTGAAGGTGCCGGCCGCCTGGATCACCGCATCGCAGGCCAGCGCCCGCGCGCTCCAGGCCGCGGGGTCGGCGAGCTCGCCCGGCACCGGCTCGGCGCCCAGCGCGGCGACCCGCGCGGCGGCGGCCGGCGAGCGGGCAAGCCCGAGGACGCGATGCCCCCGGGCGCCCAGGGCGGCGGCGATGCCGCCGCCGACCAGGCCGCTGGCGCCGAGCAGGAAGACGCTGCGCCTGGGCGTCTCGCGGCTGTCCCGCCCGGCCGCGGCGCCGGGCTCCGCCCGCGCGGCGCCGGTCAGTCGAGGTCGCCGGCCAGAGCGGCGCGGGCCTCCTCGCTCAGCACCGCCATGTGGCTGTAGGCGGGGTGCGTGAAGCCCAGCACCACCTTGGTGCCCGGGGTCTTCATCGCCTCGGCCTGGGCGTCGGTGAAGGGGAAGTGGATGAACTGCACCGAGCTGGCCTTGCCGTCGGCGGTGGTGCGGTCGACGTCCTCCTCCGGCTTGCCGACGAGGCGCTCGGCGCCGTCGATCTCGATGAAGGCCGTCTCCTCGATGCCGCCCAGCTTGGACAGGAAGCCCTTGCGGCGCACCGGGTCGTCGATCTCGAACATCACGGTCGCGACCAGCTCGCGGCCCTGCGGGATCAGCGGGTTGTAGGCGCTCAGCTCGTCGGCGATCTGCTCTTCACCCCCCTTTTCGATGTAGAGCATCTCGTGGACCTGGTGCCACATGGTCTCGTAGTTCTCGAAGTAGAAGGTGCAGACCGGGCCGACGTCGACGCGGCGGTCGCGCTTGACCTCGACGAGCTTCTTGCGGCGCTCCTTGCGCTGGCTCTCGTACTCGGTCATCGGCAGGATGTCGCCGCGCTCGATGCGGCGCTTGACGGCGGTGCTCATCGCTTCGGCTCCTCGTTCGCGCGTGCTGTGGGTCAGCTCTCCAGTTCGAAGCCGTAGGCCTTGGCGAACAGCTCGATCGGGTGGCGCGGCGCCTGCTCGGTGGGCTGCGGGCCGTCCGGCTTGTCCTGGGCCAGGCGGTCCATGCCCTGCAGCAGGTGCAGCGCGGCCAGCGGGCATTCGCTGGAGACGTAGGTCTTCTCGGCCTTCAGGGCGTCGCGCATGGCCGGCTTGCCGACCTTCATGGCCTGATCGAAGTGCTGCTTGCGCACGCCCCAGGTGCCGCCGTGGCCGGAGCAGCGCGGCAGCATCTTGATGTCGGCCTGGGGGATCAGCTTCATCATGTCGCGCGCCTTCATGCCCATGTTCTGGGCGCGCGCGTGGCAGGCGATGTGCAGCGCCACGCCGCCGTCCAGCTCGCCCAGCCCCTCGGCCAGGCCCTCCTTGTTGGCGATGTCGACCACGTACTCCGTGATGTCGTAAGTTGCCTGGCTCAGCTTCTTGACGGTGGCGTCCTCGGGCAGCAGCAGCGGCCACTCGAACTTCAGCATCAGCGCGCAGGAGGAGGTCAGCGCGACCACCTCGTAGCCCTGGTCGACCCAGCCTTCCAGCTCGCCGGCGATGCGCCTGGCCTTCTGAGCGACGCTTTCGACCTTGCCCTGCTCGAGCTGCGGCATGCCGCAGCACTCGGGATAGACGACCTGGGTCTCGACGCCGTTCTTGGCCAGCACCTGGCGGGTGGCGCTGCCGGTCGAGGGGTGATTGAAGTTCACGAAGCAGGTGGCGTAGAGCACCACCTTGCGGCCGAAGGCCGGCGCGTCGCGGTTGACCTCGACGCCGTCGCCGCGCGCCCGCTCCTCGAAGCTGGTGCCGTGGAACTTGGGCAGCCAGGCCTCGCGGTGGACGTCGGCCAGGCGCTCCATCAGCGGCCGGGTCATGCCGTTGTCGACCTTGATCGCCCAGTTCGCCAGCGCCGGCAGCAGCGAGCCCAGCTTGCCGTTGCGGTCGGTCTTGGTCAGCTCGGCGGCCAGGCCGCGCTCGCCCTTGCCCTGGCGCTGCTCGGCCGCGCGATAGCGCAGCATCAGGTGCGGGAAGTCCAGGTCGAACTCGTGCGGCGGCACGTAGGGACAGCTCACCATGAAGCACATGTCGCAGAGCGTGCAGGCGTCCACGACCTGCTTGTAGTCCGCGGTGGCGACGCTATCGAGCTCGCCGCTCTCCGACTCGTCGATCAGGTCGAAGAGAATCGGGAAGGAGTCGCAGAGATTGAAGCAGCGCCGGCAGCCGTGACAGATGTCGAAGACCCGCTCCATCTCGGGCAGGATCTTGTCCATGTCGTAGAAGTCGGGGTTGGTCCAGTCGATCGGATGACGCACCGGGGCGTCGAGGCTGCCTTCGCGCATTTCGTCTCTCTCCTCGGGACGCGGCCGACGGTCGGACTCGGGTGTTGGGCGCCGATTTCTGTCTTTTGCGCTGGTCTTCGGGGCCCGCCGGCGAGAAGCGGCGCCGAGCCCACGGTGCCGGCCGCAGCTCTCTGCGGCGCGGCGCCGCGCGCTCGAACGCAAGCAAAAGGAAAGGGCGCCGCTGCGCCCCCCGCCGGCGGCGCCGGCTGGGCCGGCGCGCGCGGGTCGGGGGCCGGGCGCCCCTTCGACTTACGACATGGTGTCGAGGGCCTTCTGGAAGCGGCCGGCGTGGCTCTTCTCGGCCTTCGCCAGGGTCTCGAACCAGTCGGCGATCTCGTCGAAACCCTCCTCGCGGGCGGTGCGCGCCATGCCCGGGTACATGTCGGTGTACTCGTGGGTCTCGCCGGCGATGGCCGACTTCAGGTTGGCGTCGGTGTCGCCCATCGGCTCGCCGGTGGCCGGGTCGCCGACCTCCTCGAGGAACTGCAGGTGGCCGTGGGCGTGGCCGGTCTCGCCCTCGGCGGTCGAGCGGAACACGGCCGAGACGTCGTTGAAGCCCTCAACGTCGGCCTTCTGGGCGAAGTAGAGGTAGCGGCGGTTGGCCATCGACTCGCCCGCGAAGGCGTCCTTGAGGTTCTGTTCGGTCTTGCTGCCCTTGAGGGACATGCTCTCTCTCCCTTGACGAAGCATTGTTCCGTGCTTGGTCCGACGGCGCGCCCCCGAACCGCTCCGGGGCGGCGCGGAGTGCTGCCCGGAAGCCTGCCAGGGGGCGCCGGCCGGCGGCAGGGGGCGACCGTTCGCTTACGGTGCATCCCGCTACAGGCAGCGATATAGGTGGCCACGCGGGCCTGTCAACAGTTTAGAACTGTTCCAATATAATTTTTAGGGAGCGGAGATAGCCGAATTTTTTGCGAGCCAGTCGCAAGTGGCGCGAGGCCCGCCCGGGAGCGGTTCAGCCCTCGCGCACCCGGATGATCACGTCGACCCGCTCGATCTCGGCGCCGGCCGGCGCCGAGGGCAGCTCCGCCAGGCGCACGCTGTCGCCGGGAATGTCCTGCAGGCGGCCGCTGTCCTCGAAGTAGAAGTGGTGGTGGTCGTCGACGTTGGTGTCGAAGTAGGAGCGACCGGACTCGACCACGACCTCGCGCAGCAGGCCGGCCCCGGTGAACTGGTGCAGGGTGTTGTAGACCGTAGCCAGCGAGACGCGCATCTCAGCGGCCATCGCTTCGCCGTGAAGCTGCTCGGCGGTGACGTGGCGGTTGGTCGCGCCCTCGCGGTCGGCGAACAGCAGCTTGGCCAGGGCCAGGCGCTGGCGGGTCGGGCGCAGGCCGGCCGTCTTCAGGCGCTCGATCAGCGCGGTATAGGGGCGTGCCTCGGTCATGGCCTGCAATATAGGTGTCACGCGCGCGAATTGAAGGGGGTGATCGGGCTTTAGGCCAACTTCTGGAATCACTCGAAATCGCGGCGGGGCCGGCTGGCCGCACGCGGCCGCCGGCGCCGGCCGCGGCGCGGAGGGCGGGCCGGCCCCCGCCGGAGCGGGCGGCTGCTGGGGGGTGCCGGTCGTCCGGGCGGGCGCGTGAAACCTGCTATGGCTTTGCGTGGGTTTTCAACGGGCTCCCTGTTGCGTATCGTGAGCGCGTTCGCCGCTGCGCCGCCATCTCCGGGGCGTGGCCGGTACGCCGTCATCATCCCATCTCGAGGCGCAAGCGTGACCGCCAAGCAGACTTCCTACGATTACGACGACCTCATCGCCTGCGCGAACGGCGAGCTCTTCGGCCCCGGCAATGCGCAGCTTCCCCTGCCGCCCATGCTGATGTTCGACCGCATCACCCACATCAGCGAGGCGGGCGGCGAGCACGGCAAGGGCGAGATCGTCGCCGAGCTGGACGTCCGGCCCGACCTCTGGTTCTTCCAGTGCCACTTCAAGGGCGATCCCGTGATGCCCGGCTGCCTGGGGCTCGATGCCCTCTGGCAGCTCGTCGGCTTTTTCCTCGGGCGCACCGGCGCGCCGGGCAAGGGCCGCGCGCTGGGCGTCGGCGAGGTCAAGTTCATGGGCCAGGTCCTGCCCAACGTGAAGAAGGTGACCTACCACCTCAATCTGAAGCGGGTCATCATGCGCAAGCTGGTGCTGGGGATCGCCGACGGGGTGTTGAAGGCCGACGGCGAAACCATCTATGAGGCCAAGGACCTCAAGGTCGGCCTGTTCCAGGCGGAGCCTGCGGCCGCGCCGGCGTGAGGAAGGCTGAAGGGGCGCCGCCCGCCTGCCGCCGCCGTCTGGCGGCCGGGACGGTGCCGGCACAGGCTCTGACCGGCAGGGCCCTCAGGACAAGGACAAGCGGGGCGAGATGCGACGCGTGGTGGTGACCGGGCTGGGGATCGTCTCCAGCATCGGCAACAACAAGCAGGAAGTGGTCGACTCGCTGCGGGCGGGCCGCTGCGGCATCGTCTTCGCCGAGGACCATGCCGAGCATGGCTTCCGCAGCCAGGTGAAGGGCGACATCAACCTCGACCTGGACGCCTATGTCGACCGCCGGGTGCGGCGATTCATGGGCGACGGCGCGGCCTACAACTACGTCGCCATGGTCGAGGCCATCGCCGACGCCGGGCTGGAGGCGGAGGAGATCTCCAACGAGCGCACCGGCCTGGTCATGGGCTCGGGCGGCCCCTCCACCTCGAACCAGGTGCAGGCCGCCGATATCGCGCGCGAGAAGGGGGTCAAGCGCATCGGCCCCTACATGGTGCCGCGCTGCATGTCCTCGACCAACTCGGCCAACCTCTCGACGGCCTTCAAGATCAAGGGGCTGAGCTACTCCATCTCCTCGGCCTGCTCGACCTCGGCGCACTGCATCGGTAACGCCGCCGAGGCGATCCAGTACGGCAAGCAGGACGTGATGTTCGCCGGCGGCGGCGAGGAGCTGCACTGGACCCTGTCCATGCTGTTCGACGCCATGGGCGCGCTGTCCAGCGGCTACAACGACCGCCCGGCCCTGGCCTCGCGCGCCTTCGACCAGGGCCGCGACGGCTTCGTGATCACCGGCGGCGGCGGCGTCGTGGTGCTGGAGGACTACGAGCGGGCCAAGGCGCGCGGCGCCAAGATCTACGGCGAGTTGGTCGGCTACGGCGCCACCTCCGACGGCGCCGACATGGTGGCGCCCAGCGGCGAGGGCGCGGTGCGCTGCATGCGCCAGGCGCTGGCCAGCATGGGCAACACCCGGGTCGACTACATCAACACCCACGGCACCTCGACCCCGGTCGGCGACGCCGCCGAGCTGCGCGCGATCAAGGAGGTCTTCGGCGCCGACCTGCCGCAGATCAACTCGACCAAGTCGATGACCGGCCATGCCCAGGGCGCGGCCGGCGTGACCGAGGCGATCTACGCCCTGCTGATGATGCAGCAGGGCTTCGTCGCCCCCTCGATCAACGTCGACACGCCGGACCCCGAGGCCGAGGGCATGCCGATCGTCACCGGGGCGGCGAAGGAGATGCAGCTCGACTGCGTGATGTCGAACTCCTTCGGCTTCGGCGGCACCAACGCCAGCCTCGCCTTCCGCCGCCTGGAGAGCTAGGCGGCGCGGGCCGGACGACATCTCGGGCCGTCGCTTGGCTGCGGCGGCTCACGGACTCTGTCCGCCGCGTCGGGCGGCGGGCGCGCCAAGGAAGCGATACGAGGAGCGAATCCCCAGATGGGCTTGATGAGCGGCAAGCGCGGCCTGGTCATGGGTGTGGCCAATGACCATTCGATCGCCTGGGGTATCGCCAAGGCGGCCCACGAGCAGGGCGCGGAACTGGCCTTCACCTATCAGGGCGACGCTTTCCTCAAGCGTATCCGCCCGCTCGCCGAGCAGCTCGGCGTGCGCGAGCTGATGCAGTGCGACGTCGGCACGCCCGGCTCGCTGGAAGCGGTGTTCGAGCGCCTGGGCGAGGTCTGGGGCCATCTTGATTTTCTGGTCCATGCCGTGGCCTACTCCGACAAGGACGAGCTGAAGGGCCGCTACCTGGACACCACGCGCGGCAACTTCGCGCGGACCCTGGAGGTCTCCTGCTACTCCTTCACCGCGGCGGCGCGTCTGGCCCAGCCGCTGATGCGCGAGGGCGGCTCGCTGGTCACTCTGACCTACCTCGGTTCCGAGCGGGTGACCCCGAACTACAACGTCATGGGCATCGCCAAGGCGGCGCTCGAGGCCTCGGTGCGCTACCTGGCCGCCGACCTGGGCGAGCAGGGCGTGCGGGTCAACGCCATCTCCGCCGGCCCGATGCGCACCCTGGCCGGCTCGGCGGTGGCGAACGCCCGCTTCGTCTACGGCTGGACCCGCGACCACGCGCCGCTCAAGCGCCCGGTCACCCTGCAGGAGGTCGGCGGCGCCGGCCTCTACCTGCTGTCCGACCTCTCGGCCGGCGTCACCGGCGAGGTGATGCACGTGGACAGCGGCTACAACGTGGTCGGCATCCCCCACCCCAACACCATGACCTCCAGCGAGGTCGACAAGGCCAAGACCTGAGTCGCGCGCGGCGGTTCAGGCGCGCGGCTCAGCCCGGCCGGCGCTGGATCAGCAGCAGGCCGCCGGCGACGATGACGCCGGCGCCCAGCCAGACCAGCAGGTCCGGCAGCTCGTCGAAGACGAGGAAGCCGATCACGGCGCTGCCGACCAGCTCCAGGTAGACCAGCGGTGCCAGGGTCGAGGCCTCGGCGTAGCGGAAGGCGCTGATCGACAGCAGGTGACTGCCGGCCGAGAGGGCGCCCATCAGCAGGAACAGCCAGAGCTCGGCGGCGCTGGGCAGCGACCAGGCCCAGAGCGCCTGGGGCGTCAACAGCGCGGCGCCGACCAGGCACTGGAAGGCCAGGGTGCGCACCGGCGGGCTGCTGCGCGCGGCCAGGCGCGTCGCCACCAGGTAGAGCGAGAAGCAGCCGCCGGCCGCCATGGCCAACAGGATGCCCGGCTCCAGGGCGCCGCCGGGGCGCAGGATCAGCAGCGCGCCGAGGGCGCCCAGCAGCAGCGCCGCGAGCTTGCGCGGGGTCAGCCGCTCGCCCAGCACCAGCACCGCCAGCAGGGTCGCCAGGATCGGCGCGACGAAGAAGGCGCTGATGGCGGTGGCCAGCGGAATCGTCGCGATCGCCAGGAAATACAGCGTCATCGCCGCCATCAGGAAGAGCGTGCGCAGGAAATGCGGGCCCAGGTCGCGGCGCGGCAGCGGCTGGCGGCCGTGCACCAGCAGCGCCACCGGCAGCACCACCAGACAGGCCGCGGCATAGCGTGCCCAGGCGACGAACAACGGCGAGTGGCCGGCGCTGAGGAACTTGGCCAGGCCGTCGACCATGGGAATGGTCAGCATGCCCAGGGTCATCAGCCCCAGGCCGAGCAGCAGGGCGCGGCGCGGCGGGCCGGCGGGGGGCCGGGCCCCCCTGACCGGGCCGGGCGCGTCTGGATCGCGCGGTGTCACGCCGTGCGGTCTCCTCTGCGGCCTCCGCTGCGGACGGCCCGAAGGGCGCCCGGCGGGCTGCGCCAGCCGAAAAAACGACGGCGGCCCCGCAGGGCCGCCGTCGCCATGCTAGGGCGGTTTCCGATCGAGTGGAACCACGACGTGGGTCTGCCGATCGGCCCAAAACCGCCCTAAACCATAGTGTTAGAGTGATGCTGTCCGACCTGGCGAATCGCAAATGCGATTCGATCAGGTCGGGCATCGCTCTAGAGCCGATCGTGATCGTTTGGACCCACAGCGTGGGTCCGCCGATCACAAGAAATCTGCTCTACACCAAAGGGGTTAGAGTGATTTTTCGCGACCGTGTGGACCCGCTTTGGTGGGGCCGCCGGTCGGGCAAAACCGCCTTGACCCAGAGGCTTCGAGCGATGCTGTCCGACCTGGCGACTCGCCGGGGCGAGTCACTCAGGCCGGGCATCGCTCAAGAGCGGTTTCCGCCCGCCGGGCAGCGCGCCGCGGCCCCTGCGGGCGCTGCCGTTCTTAGGAGGCGGCCTCTTCGGCGGAGAGGTCGGCGCCGGTCTCCTGGTCGACCACCTTCATCGAGAGCTTGACCTTGCCGCGGTCGTCGAAGCCCAGGACCTTGACCCGGACCTCGTCGCCCTCGTTGACCACGTCGGTGACCTTCTGCACCCGCTCCGGCGCGAGCTGCGAGATGTGCACCAGGCCGTCACGCGGGCCGAGGAAGTTCACGAAGGCGCCGAACTCCATGACCTTGACCACCTTGCCCTTGTAGATCTTGCCGACCTCGGGCTCGGCGACGATCGACTCGATCCAGTCGATGGCGCGCTGCATGGCGCTCTCCTCGACCGCGGCCACCTTGATGGTGCCGTCGTCCTCGATGTCGATCTTGGCGCCGGTGGTCTCGCAGATCTCGCGGATCACCTTGCCGCCGGTGCCGATCACCTCGCGGATCTTGTCGCGCGGGATGGAGATGGTGGTGATCCGCGGCGCGCGCGAGGAGACGCCCTCGCGGGCCGAGGTGATGGCCTTGGCCATCTCGCCCAGGATGTGCAGGCGGCCGTCCTTGGCCTGGTCCAGGGCGATCTGCATGATCTCCTTGGTGATCGAGGTGATCTTGATGTCCATCTGCAGCGAGGTCACGCCGGCCTCGGTGCCGGCGACCTTGAAGTCCATGTCGCCGAGATGGTCCTCGTCGCCCAGGATGTCGGAGAGCACGGCGTACTTCTCGCCCTCCTTGATCAGCCCCATGGCGATGCCGGCCACCGGGCGCGGCAGCGGCACGCCGGCGTCCATCATCGACAGGCTGGTGCCGCAGACCGTGGCCATCGAGGAGGAGCCGTTGGACTCGGTGATCTCCGAGACCACGCGCAGGGTGTAGGGGAAGTCCTCGCGGCTGGGCAGCACCGGGCGGATGGAGCGCCAGGCCAGCTTGCCGTGACCGACCTCGCGCCGCCCCGGCGAGCCGACGCGGCCGGCCTCGCCCACGGAGTAGGGCGGGAAGTTGTAGTGCAGCAGGAAGTTCTCGCGGTACTCGCCTTCGAGCGCGTCGATGATCTGCTCGTCCGAGCCGGTGCCCAGCGTGGTGGTGACCAGCGCCTGGGTCTCGCCGCGGGTGAAAAGGGCCGAGCCGTGGGTGCGGGTCAGCACGCCGACCTGGCAGTCGATCGGGCGCACGGTGCGGGTGTCGCGGCCGTCGATGCGCTTGCCGGTGTCGAGGATGGTGCCGCGCACCACGTCGCTCTCCAGCGCCTTGAAGACGTCGCCGAAGACCGCCAGCTCGGCCTCGTTGTCGCCGATCGACTCGGCGGCGGCCTGCTTGACGGCGTCGACCGCGGCGCGCCGCTCGCCCTTGTCGGCGACGGCGTAGGCCTCGGCCAGCTTGCCGCCGAACTGCGCCTGCAGGCGCTCGGCCAGGACGGCCTTGGCCTCGGGGGCGGGGGCCAGATCCCACGGCTCCTTGGCGGCCTCCTCGGCCAGCGCGATGATCGCGTCGATCACCGGCTGCATCTTCTCGTGGCCGAAGTTGACGGCGCCCAGCATGATCTCCTCGGACAGCTCCTGCGCCTCCGACTCGACCATCAGCACGCCTTCCTGGGTGCCGGCGACCACCAGGTCGAGCTGCGAGCTGGGCAGCTCGTCGCGCATCGGGTTGAGCACGTACTCGCCCTCGATGTAGCCGACGCGCGCGCCGCCGATCGGGCCGAGGAAGGGCAGGCCCGAGAGGGTCAGCGCGGCCGAGGTGCCGACCATGGCGACGATGTCGGGGTCGTTCTCCAGGTCGTGGCTCATCACCGTGCAGATGACCTGGGTCTCGTTCTTGAAGCCCTTGGCGAACAGCGGGCGGATCGGACGGTCGATCAGGCGCGAGGTCAGCACCTCCTTCTCCGTCGGGCGCCCCTCGCGCTTGAAGAAGCCGCCCGGGATCTTGCCGGTGGCGAAGGTCTTCTCCTGGTAGTGGACGCTCAGCGGGAAGAAGTCGACGTCGCGCTCGTTCTTGGCGCCGACCACGGTGCAGAGCACCTGGGTCTCGCCGTAGGTGGCGAGCACGGCCCCGTCGGCCTGACGGGCGACGCGCCCGGTCTCCAGGGTCAGCGTGCGGCCGCCCCAGTCGATTTCCTGTTTGTGGATGGTGAACATCTCAGTCCTCTTCAGTCCGGCCGGCCTGTCAGTGGCACCGGACCCACGCGAAACGCGCCGCCCGAGGGGCTCGGGCACCGCGGCTCACGACGGCCCGGCGTCTGGCGATCCCGGCGTGCCGGCCGGCCGCGGGGATCCCATGGAAGTTGCGTGTACGGGGAACGCAAACCGCCCGTCGCCAGACCGCGACGCGCCGCGCAGCGCGGGGGCGCTGGCGGGCGGCGTGGCAGGGGACGGGCGGATCACGTCGCGCAAACGGCCAGACGCTAGCGGCGCAGGCCGAGGCTCTGGATCAGGGCGTCGTAGCGGCCCTTCTCCTTCTTCTTCAGGTAGTCGAGCAGGCGGCGGCGCTGCCCGACCATGACCAGCAGGCCGCGGCGGGAGTGGAAGTCCTTCTTGTGGGTCTTCATGTGCTCGGTGAGGTTGTTGATGCGCTCCGTCAGGATCGCGACCTGCACCTCCGCGGAGCCGGTGTCGGCTTCGCCGCGCCCGTACTCCTTGATCAACTCCGCCTTGCGCTCAAGCGTGATGGACATGTCTCTCTTCGCTTCTCGACATCACAGGTTCAGAACACGGACCGGTTTGACCTCGCCGGCCTCGAAACGGGCGATGGCCACCAGCCTGTCGTCGGCCATGGCACACAGCAGCTCGCCGTTTTCGAGGTCGCGGATCCGGTCCAGGTTGGAGCGGGCGAGCATGGACACCGCCTGCCCCTGCCTCAACCGGGTCGCCTCCTGGTCCGTCAAGGCCAGCGCCGGGATGTCGTCCAGCGCGGTCTCGACCGGGAGCAGAAGCTCCGCAGCGCCGGCAATCTGGGCTTTTTGCTCCAGCAAGTCCAGCGGAATCGCGTCGTCGATGGTGAAGGGGCCGACCGCCAGGCGGCGCAGCTTGGCGATGTGGCCGTGGCAGCCGAGCAGCGTGCCGAGGTCGCGCGCCAGCGAGCGCATGTAGGCGCCCTTGCCGCAGTCGCAGTCGAAGGTGGCGTGGTCGGCGTCGTCCATCGCCACCAGCTCCAGGCGGTCGATCCGCACCTGGCGGGCGCGTAGCTGCACCTCCTCGCCGTCGCGGGCCAGGTCGTAGGCGCGCTGGCCGGCCACCTTGATCGCCGAATAGGCCGGCGGCACCTGGGAAATCTCGCCGACCAGCTTGGCCGCCGCCGCCTCGATCTCCGCCCGCTGCGGCCGGCGCTCGCTCTCGGCGACCACCGCGCCTTCGGCGTCGTCGGTCTCGGTGGCCTGGCCCCAGCGCACGGTGAAGCGGTAGGTCTTGGCGCCCTCCATCGCCCAGGCGACCGTCTTGGTCGCCTCGCCGAAGGCCAGCGGCAGCACGCCGGTGGCCAGCGGGTCGAGGGTGCCGCCGTGGCCGGCCTTGCGCGCGTCGAGCAGACGGCGCACCCGGTTGAGCACATCGGTGGAGGTCATGTCGCTGGGCTTGTCGATCACCAGCCAGCCGTGCAGATCCACGCCCTTACGACGCCGCGCCATCCTCGTCCTCTTCGCTGTCCGCCCGGTCCTCCGCCCGCTCGTCCGCCCGCGCGTCCGCCGGTGCCGCCGTGTCCCGACGCACCCGTTCGCTGCGCAGCAGCCGGTCGATCCGCGCCGCCTCCTCGAAGGAGCGGTCGGGCTGGAAGGCCAGGCGCGGCGTGAAGCGCAGGTTGAGATCGCGCGCCAGCTCGTGGCGCAGGGCCGGGGCCGCCGCGCGCAGGTCGGCCAGGGTGCCGGTCACGTCAGCGCCGCCCAGCGGCGTGACGAAGACCGTGGCCGCCTTCAGGTCGGGGCTGACCCGCACCTCGGTCACGGTGACGTCGCGATGGGTGAGCGCCTCCACGTGGGTGCGCCCTTCCTGCAGCAGGCGCGCCAGGGCATGGCGGATCTGCTCGCCCACGCGTAGCTGGCGCTGACTCGGCGGCTTCGCCGCTCCGCGGCTCATGTCGTCGAAATCCTCGTCTCGGCGTCGATCGCGGCCGCCCGCCGGCCGCGGCGGCGGCACGCCCGCTTAGAGCGTGCGCGCCACCTCGACGATCTCGTAGCACTCGATGCGGTCGCCGACCTGGATGTCCTGGTAGTTCTCGAAGGCCATGCCGCATTCGTAGCCCTGCTGCACCTCGCGGACCTCGTCCTTGAAGCGGCGCAGGGTCTTCAGCACGCCATCGTGAATCACCACGTCGTCGCGCAGCAGGCGCACGCGCGCGCCCCGCTTGACCTGGCCTTCGGTGATCATGCAGCCGGCGACCTTGCCGACCTTGGTGATGCTGAAGACCTCGCGGATCTCCGCGTAGCCCAGGAACTTCTCGTTCTGCTCCGGCGCCAGCATGCCCGAGAGGGCCTGCTTCATGTCGTCGATCAGCTCGTAGATGATCGAGTAGTAGCGGATGTCGACATTGTCGCGCCGGGACAGCTCGCGGGCCTGGGCGTTGGCGCGCACGTTGAAGGCGAGGATGATCGCCCCCGAGGCCCGCGCCAGGGTGACGTCGGACTCGTTGATGCCGCCGACGCCGGAGTGCAGCACCTGCACCCGCACCTCCTCGGTGGCCAGCTTGTCCAGGGCGCTGAGGATCGCCTCCAGCGAGCCGTGCACGTCGGTCTTGATGACCACCGGCAGGGTCTGCGCCTCGCCCTCCTTGATCTTGGAGAGCATCTGGTCGAGCGTGCCGCGGCCCTGGGCGGCCAGCTCGGCCTGGCGGCGCTTCTCCTGGCGGAAGGCGGCGACCTCGCGGGCGCGGGCGTCGTCCTCGACCACGATCAGCTCGTCGCCGGCCTCCGGCGTGCCGGACAGGCCGAGCACCTCGACCGGCTGCGACGGCCCGGCCGACTTCACCTGCTCGCCGCGATCGTTGATCAGCGCGCGCACGCGGCCCGACTCGGCGCCGGCGACGAAGATGTCGCCGACGTTGAGGGTGCCGTGGCGGACCAGCACCGTGGCGACCGAGCCGCGGCCCTGCTCCAGCTTGGCCTCGACGATCACGCCCTCGGCCCGGCGGTTCGGGTTGGCCTTGAGCTCCAGCAGCTCGGCCTGCAGGGCGAGGGACTCCTCCAGGTCGTCCAGGCCCTGGCCGCTGACGGCCGAGACCGGCACGCAGATGATGTCGCCGCCCATGTCCTCGGGCACCAGCTCATGCTGCAGCAGCTCGGTCTTGACCCGGTCGGGGTTGGCCTCCGGCTTGTCGATCTTGTTGATCGCCACGATGATCGGCTTCTCGGCCGCCTTGGCGTGACTGATCGCCTCGACCGTCTGGGCCTTGATGCCGTCGTCGGCGGCGACCACCAGGATCACGATGTCGGTCACGTCGGCGCCGCGCGCGCGCATCTCGGTGAAGGCGGCGTGGCCCGGCGTGTCCAGGAAGGTGATCCGGTGCTTGCCCGGCGTGACGATCTGGTAGGCGCCGATGTGCTGGGTGATGCCGCCGGCCTCGTGCGCCGCCACGTCGGTCTTGCGCAGGGCGTCGAGCAGGCTGGTCTTGCCGTGGTCGACGTGGCCCATGACGGTGACCACCGGCGGGCGCGCCTCGAGGTTCTCGCTCGCGTCGCCGGCCTCGTCGCGCAGGCCGATCTCGATGTCGTCGGCCGACACGCGCTTGGCCTTGTGGCCGAACTCCTCGACCACCAGCTCGGCGGTGTCGGCGTCGATCGTCTGGGTGATGGTCGCCATCACGCCCATCTTGAACAGCGCCTTGACCACCTCGCCGCCGCGCTCGGCCATGCGGTTGGCCAGCTCCTGGACGGTGATGGCTTCCGGCACGACCACTTCACGCACGACCTTGGCACCCTTCTGCAGCGCTTCTCGGGACTTCTGCTTCTCGCGCTCGCGCTGACGCTTCAGCGCGGCGAGCGAGCGCACCCGATCCTCGCTGTCGTCCTCCAGCGCCTGGCTGATGGTCAGCTTGCCTTGACGGCGGCGCGGCTCGCCCTTCTTGGCGGCCGGGGCGGGCGCCGGCTTGGCCTTGCGCTTCTTGCTCTCGGCGGACTCTTCCTCGGCGGGCTTGCGCTTTGGCGCGGCGGCGCCCTCCTTGGGAGTCTGCGCCTGCTTGGCCGCGATCTCCTCGGGGGACGGCACCACGGCCTCCGGCGCCTCCGCGGCCGGCGTCGCGGCGGCCGCGGGCGCCTCGGCGGCCGTCTCGGCGGCGCGCTTGGCCTCCTCCTCGGCGGCGCGTTTGGCCTCTTCGGCCTCGCGGGCCTGGCGCTCGGCCTCCTCCTCGGCGGCGCGCTTGGCCGCCTCGGCCTCGCGGGCCTGGCGCTCGGCCTCCTCGCGGGCGCGGCGCTCGCGCTCGACCTTGGCCTGCTCGATGGCGCGCAGCCGGGCCTCCCGCTCCGCCGGCGTCAGGCCGGAGAGGTCCTCGCTCGGCTGGGCCGGCGCCGGGGCGGGTGCGGTCGGTGCGGGCGCCTCGGCCTCGGCCTCGGGCGCGCCGCCCTGGACCTCGGCCACCTTGCCGCCCTCGCCGGCGCGGTAGGTGCGCTTGCGCTTGACCTCGACCTGCACGGTCTTGCTGCGCCCGTGACTGAAGGACTGGCGGACCTGACCCGTCTCGACCGTCTTCTTCAGTTCGAGTTTCTTCGACCGTCCCAGCGAGAGCGGCTTCTTGTCCCCGGACTTCTTATCTTCTTTGGTCGTCGTCATGGTCTCTCTAGTCTAACGCGGCTTGCGTTGGCTGGCCGCAGCCTTTTGCGCGGCGGCGGCCGTTTCATAACTCAGGAGCTGGTCGGCCGTCGAAGCCAATTGCTTCGCCAGCCCGCCGGGTGCGATCGCAACGTGCACCGCGCTGGCCCGTCCGAAGACGGCGCCGAGCTCGGCCTGGCCGAACAGCTCTATCACTTTTGGCGCGGCGGAGCTGCCCGCCCCGGCGCCGGCGCCCTGCGACGCTTGCGCCCGTGCCGTCTCGGCGATCGCGGCGACGACGCCGGCCAGCCGCTGGCGGCTGCCTTCGGAGCCGTCGGCCGCCTGCACCAGCACGGCGGCGCGGCCCTGCTCGATCCAGCTCTTGGCACGGTCGTGGCCGGCGACCGCCTGGCCGGCCCGCTTGGCGAAGCCGATCAGGTCGAGCGCGCGTTGGCGCAGCAGCGCGTCGACCCGCTCGGGCAGGTCGGCCGGCACCTCCACCGCGCGGCGGGCCCCCTTTGCGAACAGCCGCTTGGCGATGGCGGTCTCCAGCAGCGCCCGGTCGGGGGTGACATAGAGGCCGCGGCCCGGCAGCCGGGCGCCCAGGTCGGGCACCAGCAGGCCCTCGGGCGAGACCACGAAGCGCAGCAGCCCCCCCTTGGGCCGGCTGGCGCGGGTGACCAGACAGCGCCGCTGCGGCTCCGCCGCCTTGCCGGCGGACGGACGGCCGGACGCCTGGCCGCGCCGCCGGTCGGCGGCGCCGGCTTCGGGCCGGACGCTGTGCTGCTGCGCGCTGGTCGCCTGCATGCCTCTTCAGGTCTCTCCCGTGCCTGCGGCCGTCATCCCTGGCCCTGCGCCTGGGACTCGGGCTGCGCATCCCCGGCCTCGCCGCCCTCGCCCGGCGTGGGCTCTTCCCCGCCGAACCAGTGGGCGCGCGCGGCCATGATGATGGCGTTCGCCTCCTCCTCGCTGGGCGCTTCCTCGCCCAGGATCTCGATCAGCTCGTCGCTGGCCAGGTCGGCCAGGTCGTCGAGCGTCTTCACCGGCTCGAAGGGGGCCTGCGCCTCGCCGAGCTTGACCAGCATCGCCGGCGTCAGGCCCTCGATGGCCGCCACCTCGTCGGTGACGCCCAGGGTCTTGCGCTTGTCGTCGAGCTGGCGCTCCTGCTCTTCCAGCCAAGCCTCGGCCCGCGCGCGCAGCTCTTCGGCCACCTCCTCATCGAAGCCCTCGATGTCGGTCAGATCCTCGACCGGCACGTAGGCGATCTGCTCGACGGAGGTGAAGCCCTCGGCCACCAGAAGGTGGGCAATAACGTCGTCCACGTCGAGGGCCTCGATGAAGAGCTGCGAGCGGGTCTGGAACTCTTCCTGCCGGCGCGCGCTCTCCTCCTCCTCGGTCAGGATGTCGATGTCCCAACCGGTGAGCTGCGAGGCCAGGCGCACGTTCTGGCCGCGCCGGCCGATCGCCAGGGAGAGCTGCTCGTCGGGCACCACCACCTCGATGCGGCCCTGCTCCTCGTCCAGCACCACCTTGGTCACCTCGGCCGGGGCCAGGGCGTTGACCACGAAGGTGGCCGGCTCGGGCGACCAGGGAATGATGTCGATCTTCTCGCCCTGCAGCTCGGCGACCACCGCCTGCACGCGGCTGCCGCGCATGCCGACGCAGGCGCCGACCGGGTCGATCGAGCTGTCGTGGCTGATCACCGCGATCTTGGCGCGGCTGCCCGGGTCGCGCGCCACCGCCTTGATCTCGATGATGCCGTCGTAGATCTCCGGCACCTCCTGGGCGAACAGCTTTTTCATGAAGTCGCCGCGGGTGCGCGAAACGAAGATCTGCGGGCCGCGCGGCTCGCTGCGCACGTCGTAGATGTAGCCGCGCACGCGGTCGCCGGTGCGGAAGGACTCGCGCGGCAGGGTCTCGTCGCGGCGCATCAGCGCCTCGGCGCGGCCCAGGTCGACGGTGACGTTGCCGAACTCGTTGCGCTTGACGATGCCGTTGACGATCTCGCCGACGCGGTCCTTGTACTCCTCGTACTGGCGGCCGCGCTCGGCGTCGCGCACGCGCTGCACGATCACCTGCTTGGCGGTCTGCGCGGCGATGCGGCCGAGGTCGATCGGCGGCAGCTCGTCGATCAGCTCCTCGCCGAGCTCGGCGTCGGGCTTGCGCAGCTTGGCCTCGGCCGGGGAGATCTCGGTGAACTCGTTCTCCACCGGATCGGCCACCGTCAGGTAGCGGCGCAGTTTGATCTCGCCGGTACGGCGGTCCATCTCGGCGCGGATGTCGTGCTCGTGGCCGTACTTGGCGCGCCCGGCCTTCTGGATCGCCTGCTCCATGGCGACGATCACCTCGTCGGGTTCGATGCCCTTCTCGCGGGCGACCGCCTCTGCAACTTGCAGCAGTTCGGTGCGATAGGTCGGCGTGGTGTCCATCGCTTCTCGTCGTCCGTCCTTACGTCTCCGACCGTTTCGGCGCGGTGCGCTTCAGCAGCGCCTCGGTCATCACCAGCTTCGCCTTGGCGATCTCCGCGAAGGGCAGGCGCTTGCGCCCTTCCTGCGTGTCGATCACCACCTCGTCCCCCTCGGCGCCGACCAGCGGGCCGCTGAAGCGGCGCTGGCCCTCGCGGGGGGCCATCAGTTCCACGCGGGCCTCGAACCCGGCCCAGCGTGCAAAATCCTTCAGCCGCGTCAGCGGCCTGTCGATCCCCGGCGAGGCCACCTCCAGCAGGTAGGCGCCGCCGATCGGGTCCTCGACGTCGAGCAGGGCCGAGACGGTGCGGCTGGCCTGCGCGCAGTCGTCGACGGTCATGCTGCCGTCGGGCCGCTCGGCCAGGACCTGCAGCTTGGGCTTGGCGCCGCGCCCGCCCGAGAGCTGCACGCGCACCACGTCGAAGCCCAGGTCCTCCAGCGCCGGCGTGATCAGCGCGGCGATCTGCGCCGCCTGCGCCTCGTCGGTGCTGCCGGTGCGCGCCCGCCGCGCCCGGCCGGTCTCCGGCGCCTCGGCGTCCGCGGTGCCGGCGATCCGGCGGGCGGGTCCGCCGCTGCCGCCCGACCTGCGGCCGGCCTGCCCGCGCGACTGTTTGCGGGCCGAACCCGTCATGGCTGCCGCGACCTCCTCGCACCGCCTGCCCGGTCGGCCGCCGCGCGGCCAACCCACCCGTTCGGTCGGCCGCCGCGCGGCCAACCCATCCGTTCGGTCGATTCCGCTTCGAACCGACCTCGGACCCGATTCCGGACCCGATTCCGGGGCCGGGAACAAAAAATGGCGGGCCGAGGCCCACCATATTCGTTGAGCCGACCATCAGGCCTGCCCTATGGCTTTCGCGAACATAATCCCTGACGGGCCATCGTTTCAAGACGCAAGCCGCAGACAGGCGGCTTATTGCGTGCCGCGCCCGGCGTCCCGGGGGCGACGCACGAAGCGCAGGTAGAGCGGCCGGCGGCCGGCGGCGAGCGCCTTGGCCTCGTAGCGGGTCTCCGGCCAGTCGTCGGGGCGGGTCAGCGCGTCGGCGGCGTGGCGGGCGGTCCAGAGGAAGTCGGGGTGGTCGAGCAGGCGGGCGAGCATCCAGGCCTGCATCTTGGGGTCGTCGCTGGCCAGGCGCAGCTCGGCGCCGTCGCGCAGCAGGCGGGCCAGGGCGTCCAGCGTGGCCGGCTGCAGGAAGCGCCGGTCGGCATGCCGCCGCTTCGGCCAGGGGTCGGGAAACAGCAGGAAGGCGCGCTCCAGGCAGGCCTCGGGGAGCTGCGCCAGCAGCAGGCGGGCGTCGTCGGTGAAGATCCGCAGGTTGTCCAGGCCCTCGGCCTCGACCGCGCGCAGCAGGGTGGCGATGCCGTTCTCGAAGACCTCGCAGCCGATCAGGCCGACCTCGGGATTGCGCGCGGCCTGCCAGGCCAGGTGCTCGCCGCCGCCGAAGCCGATCTCCAGCCACAGCGCGGCGCGCGGCGGCGTGAACAGGGTCGCCGGGTCGAGCGGGCCGGCCGGCGGCAGCGTCACGCGCAGGCGCGGCAGCAGCCCGTCGATCAGGCGCTGGAGGCCCGGGCGCAGCGGCCGTCCCTTGCGCCGGCCATGGAGCTTGGGGTGGGGCATGCCGTGAAAGCCTGCAGGCCGAGCCTGCGTGGAAAGGGGGTGAACGGCGCTCCGCCCGAAGCCGGCCGGCTTCGGGCGGAGGAGGCGTCGGCGGCGTCGCGCGCGGCGCCCGCGGCGGGGCGCCGCCGGCGGTCTAGTTGGCGCCGAAGTGGCTCTTCAGCTCGTCGACCAGATCGGTGCGCTCCCAGGAGAAGCCGCCGTCGTTGTCCGGCTTGCGCCCGAAGTGGCCGTAGGCCGCGGTGCGGGCGTAGACCGGGCGGTTGAGCTGCAGGTGCTCGCGGATGCCGCGCGGCGAGAGGTCGACGAGCTGGCGCAGCACGCGGGCGATCTCGTCCTCCGACACGCGGCCGGTGCCGTGGGTGTCGACATAGACGCTCAGCGGCTTGGAGATGCCGATCGCGTAGGAGAGCTGGATCGTGCAGCGCTCCGACAGGCCGGCGGCGACCACGTTCTTGGCCAGGTAGCGCGCGGCGTAGGCGGCCGAGCGGTCGACCTTGCTGGGGTCCTTGCCGGAAAAGGCGCCGCCGCCGTGCGGCGCCGCGCCGCCGTAGGTGTCGACGATGATCTTGCGTCCGGTCAGGCCGGTGTCGCCGTCCGGCCCGCCGATCACGAAGCGGCCGGTGGGGTTCACGTAGAACTCCTCCTCCGGGCACATCCAGCCCTGGGGCAGGACGTTGACCACATGGGGACGGACGATCTCGCGCACCTCCTCCTGGGTCAGGTCGGCGTGGTGCTGGGTGGAGACCACCACCGAAGTGGCGCGCACCGGCTTGCCGTCCTCGTAGGCCAGGGTGACCTGACTCTTGGCGTCGGGCGCCAGCCCCGGCTCGGCGCCGGAATGGCGGGCCTCGGCCAGGGACTTCAGGATGTTGTGGCTGAAGTGGATCGGCGCCGGCATGAGGTCTTCGGTCTCGTCACAGGCGTAGCCGAACATGATGCCCTGGTCGCCGGCGCCCTCGTCCTTGTTGCCGGCGGCGTCGACGCCCATGGCGATGTCCGCCGACTGCTGGTGGACGTAGTTCTCGAGCGACAGGTTCTTCCAGTGGAAGCCCTCCTGCTCGTAGCCGATGTCGCGCACCGCGTAGCGCGCGACCTCCTCCAGCAGTTCCTGGGTCACCAGTTCGGAGCCGCGGACCTCGCCGGCCAGCACGATCCGGTTGGTCGTGGTCAGGGTCTCGACCGCGACGCGCGAGAGGGGGTCGTGGGTCAGGAAGGTATCGACGATGGCGTCGGAGATCCTGTCGCAGACCTTGTCAGGGTGCCCCTCGGACACCGACTCGCTGGTGAACTGGAAGTTGCCGACACGCACGTCTCTTCCCTCCATTGGTTGGTTCCGAAGTCGGACGACTCGGACTTCACAGATGAAGCGCTCGCGATAAAAGCTGCGGCGCGATACAGGCGCCCGGCGGCGCGGCAGGGTTGCGGCGCGGCCGATTGGCGCGGCGATGGAAAGCGGCGCCACTCTGCAAAGATAGGGGCCCCGGTGCAAGTGGGGATTCCCCGGCCTGCCAGTTCGCAGGGCGGAGCGGCCGCCCGGCGAGGGGCTTGGCCGTGGGCTCGGCCGGGGGCTTGGCCGGGGGCTTGGCCGGGGGCTCGGCCCGGATCTGGGCCCCGGTCTGGCCCCGGATTGGCGCGGCCGGCGCGACGGAGGCGCGCGCCACCTGCCGGGACGGCGGGCGGCGCCTAACAGGTGGCTGCGGTGCGGCGGCCGGCTCGGCCGGCCTGGGCGCTTGGCGCGTGGCCGCAGCGCCCGTGACGCCCCGTCTGGTACCGCCCCGTCTGGTACCGCCCCGTCTGGTACCGCCCCGTCTGGTACCGCCCCGTCTGGTACCGCCCCGTCTGGTACCGCCGTGCCTGATACCGCCGTGCCTGATACCGCCCTGTCTTGTGCTGCCGTGAGCGTGTTGCGCGGGCCCCGCCGGGCGGCACGCCGGGGCGGCGGGCGTCAGACGCTCTCGGAGTGGGCCGGCTCGTCCTCCGGCTCGCGCCCCATGATCTCGTCGCTGCGCGCGGCCAGGGCCTTGGTCATCTCGAACAGGCGCTTGCGCACCTGGGGGTCGTGGATGCGGTAGTAGGCGCGCACCAGCTCCAGGGTCTCGCGCTTGGCCATGGGGTCGGGCTCGGCCTCGTAGGGTGCCGGGGGCTCGGCCAGGCCGCGGAGCTGGCCCGGCGAGCGCCGGGCCACCTCGTCGTGCATGTCCTCGAAGAAGTAGTTGAGGTCGGTGTCCAGCACGCGTGCCAGGTCGTAGAGACGGCTCGCGCTGACCCGGTTGGCGCCGCGCTCGTACTTCTGGACCTGCTGGAACGTCAGGCCGATGGCCTCGCCCAGCCGTTCCTGGCTCATGCCCAGCAGAGTGCGGCGCTGCCGGAGCCGCTGGCCGACATGCACATCCACCGGGTTGGGTCCGTCGGTCCCGCGTCCTTTCGGACGTTGCTTGGTCATCCCTACACAGGCCTCTGTCACTGGACGTTGTTGCTGGCGCAAAGCCGTAGTCACACTGATGTATGTCGTCAACTGCCTATTTCTGATACCACTCGGGGGCGAGGGAAGGAAAAGAAAAAGGTAGCAAAACTTGTAATTTCGACTGATTATCTAGATTTCGTAGCAAGAAATACGCTCTTGGCGCGCAGAGTTACATCTGTATGACAGCCGGTCCTGCCCGGCGCAGCCTGCATACTTAAGCATGACAAGCGGCGCGACGACGCGGCCGCCGTCGGGGCCGCCACGGGGGCCGCCACGGGGGCCGTCACGGGGGCGGCTCTGGGGTCAGCCCTGGGGCCGGCGCACCGGTTCGGCAGCGCTCCGGCGTGGCGCCGGACCGTCGCAGCAGGGGACGAGCGGGGCAAGGGGGCGCCCCTCCCCCGCGGGCCGAGCGGGCGGTCAGGGACGCGGCGTGCGGCGGGCCAGCAGCAGGCCGGCCAGGGCCAGCAGGCCGACCAGCGGCACCAGCACCCAGCGGCCGAAGCGCGCGTAGGGCGTCGCCGCCAGGGCCTGCGGCAGGTCGGCGTCGATGATGCCGCGGCTGTTGAGCGGCAGGCGCTCGACCACCCGGCCGTAGGGGTCGATCACCGCCGAGATGCCGGTGTTGGCGGCGCGCACCAGCGGCAGCCCCTCCTCGACCGCGCGCAGTCGCACGGTGGCGAAGTGCTGGAACGGGCCGCTGGAGGTACCGAACCAGGCGTCATTGGTCAGGTTCAGCAGCCAGGCCGGGCGCGGCGTGCCGGCGACGCGGCCGGTGAAGATCACCTCGTAGCAGATCAGCGGGCCGACCGGCGGCAGGCCGGGCAGCGCCAGGGTTTGCGCGCCCGGCCCGGGGGTGAAGTCGCGCCGGCCGGCAGTCAGCTTGCCGATGCCCAGGGCGCCGAGCACCTCGCGGAAGGGCACGTACTCGCCGAACGGCACCAGATGGGCCTTGTCGTAGCGCGCCGCCAGGCTGCTATCCGGCTTGAGCGCCAGCACGGAGTTGTAGACCGCCGCCTCGCGCCCGGCGGCGGCCCCGTCACCGGTCGCGCCAGTCGCGCCGGTCGCCGGCCGGGGGTCGCGGGTCGGCGCGCCGAACAGGAAGACCGTGCCGGGCCGCGCCAGCGGGGCCAGCTCGCCGAGCAGGCGGCTGTCGCGGTCGAGCAGAAAGGGCACCGCCGTCTCCGGCCAGATCACGTGGGTGATCTCCGCACGTCCCGGGGCCATCGAGAGGTCCGCCTGGTCGCGCAGGTGCTGCAGGCGCAGGTCGCGCTGCCACTTGAGGGCCTGCGGGATGTTCGGCTGGACGAGGCGCAGGCGCACGTCCTCGACCGTCGGCGTGCCGGGCGGCGGGGCGGCGGCCAGCCGCAGGGCGCCGCCGGCCGCGGCCAGCAGCAGCAGGCCGGTGGCGGCCGCCGGCAGGCCCCAGCGGCGCAGCCGGCCGCCGGCGTCGGCCAGGGTCGCGGGCGCCGCGGCGGCCAGCAGGGTCAGGGCCGAGAGCAGCCAGACGCCGCCCAGCGCGGCTGGTTGCAGCAGGGTGTCGGAGAAGGCCCAGACGCTGCCGACCAGGTTCCAGGGAAAGCCGGTCAGCACCCAGCCGCGCAGCCACTCGGCGCCCAGCCAGGCGGCGGTCAGCAGCAGGACCCGGCCGGGTCCGCGCCAGCCGAGCGCCCAGGCGGCCAGGCTGGCGCCGCCGGTGAAGAGCGCCAGGCCGACCGACAGGCCGCCCACGGCGATCGGCAGGAACCACCAGAAGCTGGCGAAGTCGACCGTCATGGCGATGCCGACCCAGTAGAGGCCGGCGAAGAAGTAGCCGAGGCCGAAGGCCCAGCCGGTCCAGAAGGCGGCGCGCCGCGAGGCGGCACCGTCGAGCAGCCAGACCAGGCCGACGAAGGCCGGGATCAGCAGCGGCAGCAGGTAGAGCGGCGGCAGCGCGGCGGCGGCCAGCAGGCCCAGCAGCACCGCAAGGGCCAGCCGCCGCCGGCCCGTCAGCGCGGACAGGCGCTGCGCCCAACGTGCCAGCATGGGCGTCTAGCTCTCGGTCGTGGAAGGGGAGGGGCCGGGCCGCGCGTCCGCCTCGCCGCGGGCCAGTTCACTGCGGGCCAGTTCACTGCGGGCCGGTTCACTGCGGGCCGGTTCGCCGCGCGCCGGCCCGGTGGCGTCGGCGCGCTCGCCGCTGCCGTGCGGCAGGTTGCGCACGCGCAGCCGCTTGACGCGCCGCGGGTCGGCCTGCACCACCTCGAAGGTGATGGTGGAGTGCGGATGCTCGATCAGCTCGCCGCGCGCCGGCACCCGCCCGGCCAGGTAGACCACCAGGCCGCCCAGGGTGTCGATGTCCTCGTCGCGCTCTTCCTCGGACAGCAGCGGGCAGACCTCCTCCTCGAAGTCCTCGATCGGCATGCGCGCGTCGGCCAGCAGCGAGCCGTCGGGGCGGGGAACCAGTTTGGGGCCTTCCAGCACGTCGTGTTCGTCCTCGATCTCGCCGACGATCTGCTCGACCAGGTCCTCGATGGTGATCAGCCCGTCGATGCCGCCGTACTCGTCGACCACCAGGGCCATGTGGGCGCGCTTCAAGCGCATCTCGAGCAGCAGGTCGAGCACCAGCATGGAGGGCGCGACGATCTGCAGCGGGCGCACGATGTTGGACAGGCGGAAGCGGCGGTTGCCCTGGGCGTAGGCCAGCACGTCCTTGATGTGCACGAAGCCGATCGGGTCGTCGAGGCTCTCGCGGTAGACCGGCAGGCGCGAGTGTCCGGCCTGGTTGAAGATCTCGATCAGGCTGTCGAGCCCGGTGTCGGCCTCGACCGCGACGATGTCGGCGCGCGGCACCATGACGTCGTAGGCGGTGAGGTGGCGCAGCTTGAGGATGTTGGCGAGCATCATGCGCTCGTTGCTGCCGATGGCGGGGCCGCCGTCCTCCTCGTCCTCCTCGATGCCGCCGATGATCTCCTCGATGGTGTCGCGGAGCTGGTCGCCGTTGCGGCCCTTGAACAGCCGCTTCAGCCAGCCGCGTCCGTTGCCGCTCTGGGAGGCGTCGCTCATCGCTCCGCCGCCTCCGCCGTTCTCGTCTCGCCCGGCGCCGGGCCGGCGTGGGCGGCGGCGTAGGGATCGGCGATGCCGAGGCCCGCCAGGATGCGTCGCTCCAGCGCTTCCATCGCCTCGGCCTCGGCCTCGGTCTCGTGATCCCAGCCGAGCAGGTGCAGCAGGCCGTGCACCGTCAGATGGCCGAGGTGGTCGGCCAGGAGCTTGCCCTGCTGCGCGGCCTCGGCGGCCACGGTCTCGTAGGCCAGGATGATGTCGCCCAGCGCCCGCCGCCCCTCGGGGTCCAGTTCGCCGTCGGGGAAGGAGAGCACGTTGGTCGGCTTGTCGCGGCCGCGGTAGGCGGCGTTGAGCCGGCGTACCGCGGCGTCGTCGGCCAGGGCGATGGCGACGCCGCAGGGGCCGGCCGGGCCGGCCGCGGCCAGCGCCGCGCGCGCCGCCCGCGCGACCGTGGCAGCGGCGGCGGGCAGCGCCGCGGCCCAGGCCGGCGCCTCGCTCAGCACGTCGATCTCGGCCGGCGCGTCGATTTCGGCCGGGGGCGCGGTCTCGGCCGACAGGGCGGCTTCGGGGGAGGGCTGGCCCGGGGCGCGACGCGGTGGTCGGCCGGGCTCGGGTTCGTCGTCGTCGGTCATCTCAATTGCGCCGGCCGCGGCCGCGGGGCGGTCGCGCGGGCCGACGCCTCGGCTCTCCAGGCTAGCGTCCATCGAACAGATCGGCTTCCGGCGCGCCCTCTTCAAGCGCCGTGTCGTAGGCGCGCACGATGCGGGTGACCAGCGGGTGGCGCACCACGTCGGCGTCGGTGAACTGGGTGAAGCCGATGCCGGGCACGTTGCGCAGCACCCGCACGGCCTCCTGCAGGCCCGAGCGCTCGTTGCGCGGCAGGTCCACCTGGCTGAGGTCGCCGGTGACCGCCATGCGCGAATGCTCGCCCAGGCGGGTCAGGAACATCTTCATCTGGGTGGCGGTGGTGTTCTGCGCCTCGTCCAGGATGACGAAGGAGTTGGACAGGGTGCGACCGCGCATGAAGGCCAGGGGCGCGATCTCGATCTCGCCGCTGGCGATGCGCTTGGCCACGGCGTCGCCCGGCATCATGTCGTGCAGCGCGTCGTAGAGCGGGCGCAGGTAGGGATTGACCTTCTCCTCCATGGTGCCGGGCAGGAAGCCCAGGCGCTCGCCCGCCTCGACGGCGGGGCGCGAGAGGATGATGCGGTCGATGCGGCCCTGCTTGAGCTGCGCCACGGCCATGGCCACGGCCAGGTAGGTCTTGCCGGTGCCGGCCGGGCCCAGGCCGAAGGCCAGGTCCTTGGACATCAGGGTGCGCAGGTAGGCCGCCTGCCGGCCTGAGCGCGGGGTGATGTACTTCTTATAGGTGGCGACGGTGACGTCGCCGGCGTGCAGCGCCGCCGCGCCACCCGGTGCGTCCTCCGGCGTCGCGTCGGCCGGCTGCTCCAGCGCCATGCGCGCGGCGGCGTCGACCTCGGCGGCGCCGACCGTCATGCCTTTCTTGAGGCGCTGTTCCAGGGCCTCCAGGGCCTGGGTCGCGGCGCTCTGCGCCTCGGCGGAGCCGACCACGGTGACCTCGTTGCCGAAGGAGTGGAGCTGGACGCCGATGAGTTCCTCCAGCCGGACCAGGTTCTGGTCGTGCTGGCCGAACAGCAGCGGCAGAAGGGTGTTGTCGTCGAAGTGCAGCTTGATCGGGGTGGCGTCGTTCAAGCGCGGACAGGTCCTTCTCGGCTGCGTCCGTTCGGGCGGTGTCTCAGGCTGCGTCGGTGCGGCCGGCCGCCTGGCCCGCCGCGGGACGCGTCGGCCCGCAGTGTAGCGTGACCACGCGCCCGGCCAAAGAGTTCGCGTGCGCGGCGGTGATGTCCACCTCGAGAATGTGACCGATCAGGCGTGCCGGGGCCTCGGCCACCACCGCCTGCATCCAGGGGCTGCGGCCGATGAGCTGACCGGGGCGCTTGCCCGGCTTCTCGAACAGCACCGGCAGGCGCTGGCCCACCTTGCTTTGGTTGAAGGCCTGCTGCTGCGCGCCCAGGAGCTGCTGCAGCGCGGCCAGGCGCTCGGCCTTCACCGCCTCCGGCACCTGCACGGCGCCGCCAGCCGCCGGGGTGCCCGGGCGCGGCGAATACTTGAAGGAGTAGGCCTGGGCGTAGCCCACCTCGGTGACCAGCCGCAGGGTCTCGGCGAAGTCCTGGTCGCGCTCGCCGGGGAAGCCGACGATGAAGTCGCCGGACAGCGCCAGGTCGGGCCGCGCCGCGCGCAGGCGGTCGACCAGGCGGCGGTAGTCGTCGGCCGTGTGCTTGCGGTTCATCGCCTCCAGCACCCGGTCGGCGCCGGCCTGCACCGGCAGGTGCAGGTAGGGCATCAGCTTGGGCTCGTCGCGGTGGGCGGCGATCAGCTCCTCGTCCATGTCGCGGGGATGGCTGGTGGTGTAGCGCAGCCGCGCCAGCCCCTCGATCTCGGTCAGGCGGCGCAGCAGCCGGCCCAGGCCCCAGGTCTGCGCGCCGGGCGCGCCCTGCCGGCCGGCCGGCGCCGCGCCGTGGTAGGCGTTGACGTTCTGACCCAGCAGGGTGAGCTCGACCGCGCCGCCCGCGACGAGGCGTTCCGCCTCCGCAACGATCTCGTCGACCGGCCGCGAGACCTCGGCGCCGCGGGTGTAGGGCACGACGCAGAAGCTGCAGAACTTGTCGCAGCCCTCCTGCACCGACAGGAAGGCCGAGGCGCCCTGGTGCAGGCTCTCCTCCGGCAAGTGGTCGAACTTGGACTCCAGCGGGAACTCGGTGTCGACCAGGCCGCCGTCGCGCGCGCTGCCGTCCAGCAGGCGGGTCACCATCTCCGGCAGGCGGTGGTAGGTCTGCGGCCCGAACACCAGGTCGACCGCCGGCGCGCGGCGCAGCATCTCCTCGCCCTCGGCCTGGGCGACGCAGCCGGCCACGCCGAACAGCACCCGGCGGCCCTCGCCGGCGGCCCGCTCCTTCAGCGGGCGCAGCCGCCCCAGCTCGGAATAGACCTTCTCGCTGGCCTTCTCGCGGATGTGGCAGGTGTTGAGGATGACGAAGTCCGCCGCCTCCGGGTCCTGCGTCTCGGCATAGCCGAGCGGCGCCAGCACGTCCGCCATACGCTGGGAGTCGTAGACGTTCATCTGGCAGCCGTAGGTCTTGATGTAGAGCTTCTTGGACACGGGGGGCCTTGTCGCTGGCTCGGGTTTGCGATGGCGCGCAAGGTAGCACCGGCCCGGCCCGGCTTAAAGGCGCGGCGAAGGCCGCCGCAAGGCTGTTCGGGCGGGCCGTTCAGGTGGGGGCGGGCCGGCGAGGCCGGCGGGTCAGTTGAGGTGGGCGCGCGGCTCCAGCAACGCGGCGGCCAGCGCCCGGTCGCGCTCGTAGATGTCGCCGCGGAACTGCAGCCGGCGGTCGGCGTCGACCCAGGCGGTCAGGTAGGTCAGGTGCACCGGCACCGGCTCGGGCAGGGCGACGAGGGTGCGCGCGCCGCTGGCGACGGTCCGCTCGATCCGCGCGCGGTCCCAGTCGGGGTCGTCGCGCAGCAGGATCTCGGCCAGCTCCAGCGGCTTGTCCAGGCGCACGCAGCCGTGGCTGAAGGCGCGGCGCGGGCGGTCGAACAGGCGGCGCGCCGGCGTGTCGTGCAGGTAGACGTTGAAGCGGTTGGGGAACATGAACTTGATGCGCCCCAGGGCATTCTGCGCCCCCGGCTTCTGGCGGATCCGGTAGGGGAAGTTCGCGGCCGTGACCTGGCTCCAGTCGACCAGGGCGGGGTCGATCGGCGTCGCCGCGTCGGACCAGGAGGTGAGCAGCTCGTAGTCGTGCGCGGCCAGGTAGCCGGGGTCGGCCTTGATCTTGGGCAGCAGCTCCTCGGTGGCGATGGAGTTGGGGACGTTCCAGTAGGGATTGATCTCCAGGTACTCCATGGTGTCGCTGAACACCGGGGTGCGGTTGTAGGGCGTGCCGACCACCGCCCGGGTCCAGTACAGCCGCTCGCCGCCGAAGGTACCGGTGACCGAGAAGTCGGCCAGGTTGACCAGCAGGTGGCTCTCGCCCAGGTCGTCGGGCATCCAGCGCAGGCGCTCCAGGTTGAGCTGGATCTGGCGGATGCGGGCGGCCAGCGGGACGTTCAGCGCCTCCAGGGTGTTCGGCCCGACGCGCCCGTCGACCGCCAGGCCGTGGCGCGCCTGGAAGCCGCGCAGCGCCGCCGCCAGCGCCGGGTCGTAGAGGGTCCGGGCGGCCGGGTCGTCGCGCGCGGCGTCGTCTTCCGGGGCCAGGTCGCCGCTGGCCAGCAGGCGGGCGCGAAGCTGGGCCGCGCGCGGATCGCGCCCGCCGGGGTCCAGGGTCTCGCCGTCGGCGACGCGCGGCCAGGCGGCGCCGGGCGCTTGCGCCTCCCGCGCCTCGGCGCGCAACGCGGCCAGGGCCCGGCGCAGGCGGTCGTACTCCGGCAGGCCCGGCGCCAGCGCGGCCAGCCGCGCGGTGGCCGCCGCCGCCGAGAGCCCCTCCAGGCGCGTCAGGATCGCCACCCGCTCGATCGGCGCGGGGGTGACGTGGTTCTCGGCGAAGACCTCGCCGGGCTCGGTGCGGCCGCGCGACAGGTCGCTGGCGTAGGCCATCAGGCCCAGGCCCAGGCGCACCTCGAACTCGGCCCGCAGGTCCGGGCGGGTCGCGCCGATCAGCGCGGCCAGCGCCGAGGTGCCGTAGTCCTCCGGGTCGAGGCCGTGGGTGTCGGCCGCCGCCAGCGCGCCGACCAGCGCCTCGGCGGCCGCCCCGGCGCCCGCGGCAGAGGTCCACAGCGGCCGCCAGCCGAAATCGCGGTAGAGGCTCTGCAGCGCGGCCAGGTCCTGGATGCGCTGCTCGCCGGCCCGCGCCGCCAGCTCCGTCTCCAGCAGCGCCTTGACCGCCAGGGTGAAGGGCGGCTGCGGGACGGCGGCATCGTTCTGGGTGGCGCCGGCCAGCCCCTTGGGCCCGACGGATTCGGCCAGGGCCTTGTCTGCCGCGACCGCCGGGGCGGGCGGCAGGGCGAGCCCCGCGCCCAGCAGCAGCGCCGCCCACAGGGCAGGCGCTCGCAGGGCGGAGAGGCCGGACGGAGCGGCGTGGCGGGCCAGCGCGGGCGCGCGAGCGGTCATCGGACAGGGCCTTTCAATCGACCGGCCTTTCAGCGAGGCGATGCTATCCGACTCGCCAACGCCCTGTCCCCGCCCGCGCGTTCCCTTTTGCGTGATCGGCCTCCTTTGCGTGACCGACCTCTTATGCGGGACCGGCGCCGGGGCGCCGCCGGCTCAGGCCGTGAAGTCGCGCACGTCGGCCAGGCGGCCGGTCAGCGCGGCCGCGGCGGCCATGCCGGGGCTCATCAGGTGGGTGCGCCCGCCGGGGCCCTGGCGCCCCTCGAAGTTGCGGTTCGAGGTGGAGGCGCAGCGCTCGCCCGGGGCCAGCTTGTCGGCGTTCATCGCCAGGCACATGGAGCAGCCCGGCTCGCGCCAGTCGAAGCCGGCCTCGATCAGGATGCGGTCCAGGCCCTCTTCCTCGGCCTGCTCCTTCACCAGGCCGGAGCCCGGCACCACCATGGCGTAGACGCTCTCGGCCACCTTGCGGCCCTTGGCGACCGCGGCCACGGCGCGCAGGTCCTCGATGCGGCCGTTGGTGCAGGAGCCGATGAAGACCTTGTCGACGGCGACGTCCTGCAGGCGCTGGCCGGGCGTCAGGCCCATGTAGCTCAGCTTGCGCTCGAAGGCGGCGCGCCGCTCGTCGGAGACGGCGTCGAGCTGCGGCACGCTGCCGGAGATCGGCAGCACGTCCTCCGGGCTGGTGCCCCAGGTGACCTGCGGCTCGATCTGCGCGACCGAGAGGGTCTCCTCCTTGTCGTAGACCGCGCCGGGGTCGGAGGGCAGGCTGCGCCAGTAGGCCAGCGCCTGCTCCCAGCCGCCGGCCTTGGGCGCGCGCGGGCGGCCCTGCAGGTAGTCGAAGGTGGTCTGGTCCGGCGCGATCAGGCCGGCGCGCGCACCGGCCTCGATCGACATGTTGCAGACCGTCATGCGGCCTTCCATGGACAGCGCCTCGATCGCCGGGCCGGCGTACTCGATGACGTGGCCGGTGCCGCCGGCCGTGCCGATCTTGCCGATCAGCGCCAGGATCAGGTCCTTGGCGGTCAGGCCGGTGGGCAGGTGGCCGTCGACGGTGATGCGCATGTTCTTGGCGCGGCGCTGCAGCAGCGTCTGGGTGGCCAGCACGTGCTCGACCTCGGAGGTGCCGATGCCGAAGGCCAGGGCGCCGAAGGCGCCGTGGGTCGAGGTGTGGCTGTCGCCGCAGACGATGGTCATGCCGGGCTGGGTCAGCCCCTGCTCCGGCCCGATGATGTGCACGATGCCCTGGCGCAGGTCGGCCATGTCGAAGTGCTCGATGCCGAAGGCCTCGGCGTTGCGCTCCAGGGTCTCGACCTGGATCCGGCTCTGCTCGTCCGTGATGCCCTTGGAGCGGTCGGATGTCGGCACGTTGTGGTCCGGCACGGCCAGGGTGGCGTCGGGCCGGCGCACGCTGCGGCCGGCCAGGCGCAGCCCCTCGAAGGCCTGCGGGCTGGTGACTTCGTGAACGAGGTGACGGTCGATGTAGAGCACGCAGGTGCCGTCGTCCTGCCGGTCGACCAGATGGGCGTCCCAGATCTTGTCGAACAGGGTGCGCGGGCCGCCGCCCGGGGTCTCGGTCGAAGTCTCTTTGGCCATCGGCAGGGTATCCGTTCCTTGCAACCAATCGATCTCTTGCGGCGCGCAGACACCCGCCGCGGGCGGCGAAGATAGCGCCCCGCCGGGCTCAGGCCAATCTTGGTATGACGCCGGCAGCCATGCGTCTGTGACGCGGAAATCTGGCCGCCGGGCAAAAATCCATCTAGAATTGAGAGTGCGGCGGAGCGTTTCGCCCATTGATCCCGCCCGGAGTGACGCCGGTCGTTCGGCCCCGAGGCGGTGGGGAGGCGTCTGCGGCCGCGGACCCAGGGGTTGGCCAGCCCGGCGGCCCCGCCAGACCAGGGAGTGATTCACTCATGGCGACTTCGAACAAGTCCGGCTCCGGCGGCAAGGCCCCGGCGGGCCAGGGCGGCAAGCCCGCGTCCAACCCGCCGGAGGCGGCGATGGACCTGGACAAGGACAGCGACGGCTCGACCACCGGCACCTTCGTGTCGACCGGCCCGGCCGGCACGGCCTCGGCCTCGCTGACCACGGCGCCCAGCGACCCGGCCCCCGCCCCCGATCTCGGCGGTGCCAGCGGTACGCTGGACGAGTCCGGCGGCTCCGGCTCCGCTGGCGGCGCCGATGGCGGTGCCGGCAGCGCGACGGCGGCCGTCGCCGAGGCGGCGGTGATGAACCTGGCCAGCGTTCCGGCGGTGGCCATGGGCGCGCTGACCCAGTCGATGACCCATTCGACCGGCCTGCTCTACGAGAATGCGGTGGCGCAGCAGCAGCAGGCGGCGATGGCGGCCCAGGCCGCGACCATGCAGGGCCTGCTGCAGATCTACAGCCTCGACACCAGCGCCGCGGCGGCCGCCACGGCCAAGCTGGCCAACGCCGACCTGGCCCAGACCCTGGCCGGCATCCTGACGGCCAGCAAGAGCGGCGGCAGCTAGGGCGGTTTGCGACCGCGTGAACCCACCTTGGTGGGTCCGCCGGTCGGGGAAAAACCGCCCGAACCCAGAGGCTTGGCGTGATGCGCTCCGGCCTGAGTGGCTCGCCAGGGCGAGTCACTCAGGCCGGGCCTCGCTCCAGAACCGCGGGAACGGGCGCCGATCCCGCTTCGCTGTTGCGCGATCCCGGCCTGACCGGAGGGCGGGCGGCATGGCGTGACGCCGAGACTCCGGCCGCCGTGCGACCTCCGGGCGGCGTCCGCCGCGCTCCTCCCGCGCCGCGGACGCCCGATGGCCGACTGCCGGGCCGTCGCCTCCTCCTCCGGGCGGCGGCCCGTTTCTTTTTCCCGGCCGCGTCCTTTTCCCGGCCGTGCCGACCGGTGCGGCCCGCCGCGCTCCTCCCGTGCCGCGACCCTCCGTCGCTCACAAAAGCCGCGCGCTTGCGTCAAAGGGGCATGCGGCGCCGCCGCGGGTGTGGATCGTCCCCCAAGCCGGGGCGGCACCCCCGGGCCGCGGACGCGGGCGCGGTCCGTGTCCTGACCAGCAGTGTGACGACCACTGAGACGACCACCCCGAAGGAGGGACAACATGGCGATCCCCACAGCCGTCAACGGCCAGATCACCGACGCGGTGACCCAGGCCAACGTCAAGGTGGTGGGCGATGCTCCGGCGATGGCCATGGGCGCCATCTACCAGAGCCTCGCGCACTCCACCGGCATCCTCTACGAGAACGCCGTCAGCTCGCAGCAGCAGACCGGCATCTGCGCCCAGGCGGCGACCAACCAGGGCGTCATCCAGATCTACTCGGTCGACACCATGGCCGGCGCCGTCTCGACCGCGAAGATCGGCCAGTCGGACGTGCCGCAGACCATGCTGAGCCTGCTGACCGCCCTGAAGGCGACCCAGTAGGGCGGACCGGTCCCGGCGTCGTTCGGGCCGGGCGCCCTCGCGGCGGACCCGGACGACGCCCCCCGCCGGCAGATCCGGCGGCGGCGGACGGCAGCTTCCTGTCACCAAGCCCCGCACAGACGGCTCCGCCGGCGCGGCGCGAGCTGAGGAGACGAGATCATGGCAGACAATACGCCGGTCAACGGGCAGATCACCGACTCGGTGACCCAGGCCAACGTGAAGGTCGTCGGCGATGCGCCGGCGATGGCCATGGGCGCCATCTACCAGAGTCTGGCCCATTCCACGGGCATCCTCTACGAGAACGCGGTGTCCTCGCAGCAGCAGCTGGGCGTCTGCGCCCAGGCGGCGACCAACCAGGGCGTCATCCAGATCTACTCGCTCGACACCATGACCGCCGGCGTGGCGACGTCGAAGATCGGGCAGTCGGACGTGCCCGACACCATGCTGAGCCTGCTGACCGCCCTGAAGGCGACCAGCACCGGCCCGGAGGTCACCTGACGGCGTGGCCGTGGCGGTGGCGCAGCGACCGGCGCCGGGCCGCGATCCCGCGCGCGGGAGCCGCACGCCGGGGGCTGGACTCCCCGGCAGGGCTCCCGTCCCGACGGGGCCGCGCCCGGCGGCCGTGTCCCTCGCGCAGCCCGGCCCCGGCGCCGAGCAGCGGCGCCCCGGGCCCCGTCCTTGAGAGGAGGCGAGCGGCATGGCGGAAGAACCCGGCAGCGACGCCCGGCCCGGCGCGGCAGCCCCGGCAGGGCCGCCGGGCAGTCCCGCGGGGGAGGCCCGAACCGGGGCCGAGGCGCCCTGCGGCGGCGCGTCCGACGGTGAGCGGCGCGGCGCGGGCGTCAGCGATGCCGTGAGCCAGGCCAACGTGGCGCTGCTCGGCAGCACGCCGGCCTTCGCCGTCGCGATGGAGATGCTGCAAGCCGCGCAGGCCAGCGGCGTGCTCTTCGCGAACATGGTCCAGAGCCAGCAGCAGACGGCGATCTCCGGCCAGGCCGCCGCGATGGAGGCGGTCATCAAGACCCTGGGTCCGGACCGCTAACCCGCCCCGCAACGCACCGTTCGCCCGACACTCGGGTCCCCGCGGACGGTCGACCTGGAGGCACCATGGCGCTCCCCACAGCTCTCAACGATCAGATCGGCGAGGCCGTCGCCCAGACCGGGGTGAAGGTCCTCGGTGACGCGCCCGCCCTGGCGGCCGGCACGGTCTACCAGAGCCTCGCCCATGCGACCGGCGTGCTCTACGAGAGCGCGGTCAGCAACTTCCAGCAGCTCTGCATCGCCGGTCAGGCGGCGACCAACCAGGGCGTGATCCAGATCTACTCGATCAGCTCCATGGCCGGCGCGGTGGCGACCGGCCGCCTCGCGCGCCAAGAGCTGCCGCAGCAGGCGCTCGCCGGCCAAGCCAAGCCCGGCGGCGTCGGGGGACCGTCCGGCGGCGGTTGAGGCCGCCCGCGCGGTGCCGGAGTTCACAGCCCGGCCCGCCGCGGCGTCGAGAAGAGCGACCCCGAGCTTCCCGCCACCCAGGCCCCCGATGGCCGGGGCGGCGCCGGAGCCCAGCCCGGAGACCCCGAGTCATGCAGGTCAACGACGAGCCCTCGCCGCAGGACGCGGCCTCCTTCGGCCTCACCTCGGTCGGCGGCTGGAGCGTCGAGGCGATCCAGCGCCAGGCCGCCGCGACCCTGGCCGAGGCGCAGCGACAGCTCGCGGCCTTTGGTCAGGGCGCCGGCCAGGGCGCCGAAGCGACCGCCGGGCAGGCCGAGGAGCCGGTCGCCGGCCAGGGTGCCGCACCGGGCCCCGCGTCGCCGGCCGCGAACGCGCAGACTTGCGAAGACATATCTTTGGAAACCGCCGGCGCCACCTCGGCCGCCGCGCCCTTCGCGCCGATCGGTCCCGACGAATTGGCGGCCGGCGCCCACAACCTGTTCGGCACCATGGTCGACAGTCAGCACCGCTTCGCGCAGTCGGCCACGGCCGAGCTGCTGCAGCGGGTGCTGCGGATCTACGGCATCGCCGGGCCGCAGGAAACGTCGCCGGCCGCCGCTCCCGACCCTGCGTCCGCCAGCCCGCCGTCGACCTCCGCCGGCGAAAGCGCGGACGCCGTTCATCAGCAGGACAGCCCTCAGAAGGAGACTTGAGCCATGGCGCTTCCCACCCCCCTGAACGGCCAGATCACCGACGCGGTCACCCAGTCGAACGTCAAGGTTCTGGGCGAGGCCCCGGCCATGGCCATGGGCGCGGTCTACCAGTCTCTGGCCCATTCCACCGGCATCCTCTTCGAGAACGCCGTGTCGCAGCAGCAGCAGAACGCGATCTGCGCCCAGGCCTCGACCAACCAGGGCGTGATCCAGATCTACTCGGTCAACACCATGGCCGGCGCGGTGGCGACCACCAAGATCGGCCAGTCCGACACGCCGGAGACGCTGATGACTCTGGTCAGCGCCCTGAAGGCCGTGGAAGGCGGCGGTGTGACCTGAGGCGGCGGTCGCGACGCGGCGGCGGCCGGCCGCCGGGCGGTGAGGCGGCATGGCACGCCCCCTGCCTCTCCTGATCCGGCGCCTGGCCGGCGCCCTGCGGCGGCATCGGCTGCCGCCGGTCGGGGCGCCGGTCGGGGCGCCGGTCGGGTCGCCGTCCGGGTCGCTCCCGGCCCCTGCGCGCCGCGAGACCGGCGACGCGAACCGGGCGCGGTCGGCCGTGACCACCGTCGCAATTCCCGTCGCGCCCCCCGTCGCGCCCCCCGTTACCTCCCCCGTCACATCCGCGGCGGGGTCGGCCCCGCCGGCCCCCGAGTGCCACGCGGCGGCTCCCGAGCCGGTCGCTCGGGCGGAGCGTGGGCCGCCAGAAGGAGACACCCTCATGTCGAACAGCAATGCCCAGATCGCCGATGCGGTGAGCCAGGCCGAGGTGGCGACCCTCGGCTCCACGGCCGCGGTGGCGATTGCCCAGGCCTTCCTGGCCGCCAGCCAGGCCAGCGGGACGCTCTTCGCCAACATGGTGCAGGCCCAGCAGCAGACCGCCATGGCCGGCAACGCCGCCGCCGTCCAGGCGGTCAACCGGGTGCTCGGCGGCGCCGGGGCGGCGGACGGCAAGGTTGACCTCAGCGGCGGCGGCGGCGGCGGTGGCGGGGCCTCGGCGGAGGAGATCGTCGAGGCGATCAAGCGCACGCGCGGCGGCGTCAGCGCGGAGCTGATGGTCACCTGAGCCCCGCCGGCGGCCGCGCCCCGGCCGGCCGCCGCGAGTCCCCAGACCGGCGACCGGACCGCAGACAAGGAGGCCGCAGACCATGGCCGCGACCGTCAACAGCCAGATCACCGACGCCGTCACCCAGGCCAACGTCAAGGTGGTGGGCGAATCCCCGGCCCAGGCGCTGGGCATCTCCTACCAGGCGCTGGCCCATTCCACCGGCCTGTCGATGGAGAACGCCATGCAGGCCCAGGGCGGCATGCAGCAGATCACCAACACCGCCACCTCGGCCTGCGTGACCATGATCGTCAAGACCGGGGGCAGCCAGTGACGCGCCCCGCCTCGACCGAGCCGCCGACCGGCCCGCTCCCCAGCTCGCTCACGGGGGCGCTGCCGGCCGAGGCCGGCTCGCGCGTCACAGGCGGCGCGGCGGAGTCGTCTAGGACTCGAGACCCCGGTCGGACAGGACATCCCGGGCCTCGGCCGGCGGTCGCGCCGGCGCGGCGCCCTCACCCCCCGGCGGATTGGAGGAACTGAGACATGGCGATCCCCACGCCCGTAAACGGACAGATCACCGACGCCGTCACCCAGGCCAACGTCAAGGTCCTGGGCGACGCGCCGGCGATGGCGATGAGCGCGATCTACCAGTCGCTCGCCCACTCGACCGGCATCATGTACCAGAACGCCGTGGCCCAGCAGCAGCAGAACGCCATCTGCGCTCAGGCGGCGGCCAATCAGGGCGTCATCCAGATCTACTCGGCCAACACCATGGCCGGCGCGGCGGCGACCGCCAAGGTCGGCCAGTCCGATACCGCCTCGCTGATCCTGGCGCTGCTGACCGCCTTGAAGGCCACCCAGTAGGGGCCGCCGCGACGCAGGTCCAGGACTCCAGCTCCGGCCGGCGCGGCCCTGGGACGCCCGCAGACGCTCCCGCCGCCCCGCCGCTCTGCCGGCCGATCCCCCGCCGCCCGCGGTCCGGGCGCCCGGATGAGGCACGACGACAATGGCTGACAACACGCCGGTCAACTCCCAGATCACCGACGCCGTCACCCAGACGAACGTCAAGGTGGTCGGCGAGGCGCCGTCCCAGGCGATGGGCATCGTCTACCAGACCATGGCCCACTCGATCTCGCTGTCCATGCAGAACGCCATGCAGACCCAGGGCGGGCTGCAGCAGATCGGCAACGCCGTGGTCTCCAGTGCCTGCCGCATGATCCTCGACGCCTCCGGCGGCGGCATGGGCGGCGGCGGCGGCAGTGGCGGTGGCGGTGGCTGACCGCGCGGACCCGCCCGCCTCGCCCGGCGCCGCCCGCCCCGCCGACCCGCGCCCCCGCTCCACCGCCTGACAGGAAGGGACAGAGGCCATGGCCAAAGGTTCCCCGTCCAAAGCACCGGCCCCCAGCACTCAGCCCCGGAGCCCGAGCCCCGGCGCGGCCAAGACCGGCGCCGCGCCCGAGGACACGCAGGCCCGGGACGCCACACAGAGCCAGGACCAGGGCGGTGCCCCGACGGCCGCGCCGGAAACGGAGACCGCCGACAGCCAGGGCGCCGAGAGCCAGGGCGCCGAGAGCCAGGGCACCGGGGAGTCCGGCGGCCAGGCGGTCAACGACGCCAGCGAGAACTCGCCGCCGCCTGGCGGCGGCAACGGTGGCGGCGGTACCGGCAAGGGCGGCGGCACGGGCAATGGCGGTGGCAATGGAAACGGGGGCGACAACGGGGGCGGCAACGGGGGCGGCGATGGCACGAGCGCGGTGAACGGCCAGATCCTGGCGGCGGTGGAGACCACCAACGCCGCCGTGCTGGACGTGGCCGAGAAGGAGGCGCAGTCGATCGCCTATCAGAAGGTGGCGCAGGCCGCCGCCTTCGCCGTGCAGGACGCCACCGACTACCTGCGCAACGTCGAGGCGATCGCCCTGGCCGCCCAGGGTGTGGCGCTGAAGCTGATGATCGAGCAGGACAAGGTGGACCAGTACGCCACCATCATGACCAAGGCGCAGGAGGCGGTTACGGCCGCGCAGAAGAACCTGCAGTCGGTCGGCGACTCCGCCACCGCGGTGACCAACGAGTTCCCGCCGGCCAGCGGCTGATCCGGCGCCGCCCGCCCCAGGGCGCCTCGTTCCCCCACCTCGTCCCCCGCCTTCCTCTTGCCCTGGCCGGCGCCGGCCGCCACCTTGGGCGGATTGCCTCAGCGAGGATCCGCCGCATGCCGCCCGACCGTCCCGCCGCCCCGCCGGCCCCGCCCCGCCCGCCGCTCGACCCCGCCGCGGTCGACGTCTGGCTGTTCGACCTGGACAACACGCTCTACCCGGCCTCCTGCCGGCTGTTCGACCAGATCGACCGCGCCATGGGCGCCTACATCGCCGACCTGCTCAGCCTCGAGCCGGTCGAGGCGCGCGCCCTGCAGAAGCAGTACTTCCGCGAGCACGGCACCACCCTGCGCGGGCTGATGGACAACCACGGCATCGACCCGCACGACTACCTCGCGGTGGTGCACGACATCGACCACACGCCGGTCCAGCCCAATCCGCGCCTCGACGCCGCGCTGGCGCGCCTGCCGGGGCGCAAGCTGGTGTTCACCAACGGCTCGGTCCCCCATGCCGAGGCGGTGCTGGCGCGCCTGGGTGTGACCCGCCACTTCGAGGCGGTGTTCGACATCGTCGCCTCGGACTTCGTGCCCAAGCCCGACCGCCGTCCCTACGACAAGCTGCTGGCCGCGCACGCCATCGATCCGGCGCGCGCCTTCTTCGCCGAGGACTCCGCGCGCAATCTGGTGCCGGCGCACGAGCTGGGCATGACCACCCTCTACGTGCAGCACGGCGCCGACTGGAACGTCGACCCGCACAGCGACGCCGCCTACATCCACCACCGCTGCGACGACCTGACCGCCTGGCTGGAGACCCTGCTGGCGGACGCGACCTGACGCGACCTGAGGTCCGCCCCGGCCGAGGGGGCGCACCGCCCCACTTGACCCCTCGGCGGCTTGCCCGCATGGTCCGCGCGCTTTCGCGGGGGCGCGCCGGACGGCCCCGTCTCCGCGGTTTCACGGGATTTCACCAGGACGAGGAAAGGGGCTCGGGCAGGGCGATGGACAGGAGCGACCTTCAGGCGGCGATCGAGGAGGCTTGGGAGCAGCGCGCGGAGATCACGCCGCAGACCAAGGGCGTGGTGCGCGATGCGGTGGAGCTGGCGCTGGCCGGGCTGGACGAGGGGCGCTACCGCGTCGCCGCGCCTTCGCCCGCGGGCAACGGCGACTGGGTCGTGAACCAGTGGCTGAAGAAGGCGGTGCTGCTGTCCTTCCGCCTCAACGACATGACCGTGATGACCGGCGGCCCCTGGGACCCGCAGCACGGCCAGGCGGCCTGGTTCGACAAGGTGCCCTCCAAGTTCTCCGACTGGAACGAGTCGCGCTTCCGCGAGGCCGGCTTCCGCGCCGTGCCCAACTGCACCGTGCGGCGCAGCGCCTACATCGCGCCGGGCGTGGTGCTGATGCCCTCCTTCGTCAACCTGGGCGCCTACGTCGACGCGGGCACCATGGTCGACACCTGGGCGACCGTCGGCTCCTGCGCCCAGATCGGCAAGAACGTGCACCTCTCCGGCGGCGCCGGCATCGGCGGCGTGCTCGAGCCGCTGCAGGCCAACCCGGTGATCATCGAGGACAACTGCTTCATCGGCGCGCGCGCCGAGGTGGCCGAGGGCGTGATCGTGCGCGAGGGCGCGGTGCTCTCCATGGGCGTCTACCTCGGCGCCTCGACCAAGATCGTCGACCGCGAGACCGGCGAGGTCTTCCGCGGCGAGGTGCCGAGCTATTCCGTCGTGGTGCCCGGCACCCTGCCCGGCAAGCCGCTGCCCGACGGCAGCCCCGGCCCGGGCCTCTACTGCGCGGTGATCGTCAAGCGCGTCGACGAGCAGACCCGCGCCAAGGTCTCGATCAACGAGCTGCTGCGGACCTGAGTCCCGGCCCTTCCGGCACGCCCGCGCGCGGCGCGGCCTCCCGCATCGTCGCCGGCGCTCAGGCCGGGCGGCCGCGCACCACCACGCGGTCGCCGGGCCGGGCGCCGGCCAGCACCCGCTCCAGGTCGCCGCGCGCCAGGGCGACGCAGCCGGCGGTGGGCGGATAGCCCGGCCGGGCGCAGTGCAGGAAGATCGCCGAGCCGGCGAACGGCAGCGCCGGGTGGCGGTTGTGGTCCAGCACCACCAGCAGGTCATAGAGCGCGTCGGCCCGCCACAGCGCCTCGTGGCTGGCCGGATAGGGGCGTTGCACCAGGCTGTTGTAGGCCGGGTCCAGCGGCGCGTCGCACCAGCCGTCGCCCGGCGCGAGCGGCCGCGCCGGCAGGCCGCAGTCCGGCTTGGCGCCGCGGTCGGGTCGCCAGAACAGACTTTCCATCGCCCAGGCGCCCAGCGGCGTCGCGCCGTCGCCCTCGCGCTTGGCGAGCGCCGGCACGGTCCCGCCGCGCCCGATGGCGCAGGCAAAGTGCTCCGCGCCCCAGCGCGCCTGCCAGAGGTACGGCGCCCGGCCCTCCGGCCCCGGTTCGACGATCAGGTCCATGGACCGGGCATCTCGAGCGGATTGCGTGTGTCGGAACCCCACTGCGTGGCGCCGCCGATCACCCGAAACCGGCTCTCCATCAAAGGGTTACAGCGATTCTTCGCGACCGGCGGAGGTGCCGGGGCGCGTCCAGACGGTGACGCCTCACGCTAGCATGCCCGCGCCGGCCGGCAAAGGCGCTGTGCCGGGCCGCGTCTGGACGCCGCCGCGCCGCCGCGCGCAGGCTGGCGCCGGATGCAACCTGGGCGAAACGGCGGAGGAGGCGCAGCCATGAGCGTGAGTATCGAGGACCGCGGGCCGGTGCGGATCGTCGCCATCGACCGGCCGCAGGCGCGCAACGCGGTCGATCCCGACACCGCGAAGACCCTCTACGACAGCTTCCTGGCGTTCGAGCGGGACGCGGGGGCGCGGGTCGCCGTGCTGACCGGGCGCGGCGGCGCCTTCTCCGCCGGCTTCGACCTCAAGTGGGCGGCCGAGGTGGACGCGGCCTGGTTCGCGACCCACGACCTGGACGCGAGCGGCGCGGGCGCGACCGAGAGCCTCGGCCCCATGGGGCCGACCCGGCTGGAGCTGAGCAAGCCGACCATCGCCGCGATCGCCGGGCCGGCGGTGGCCGGCGGGCTGGAGCTGGCGCTCTGGTGCGATCTGCGGGTGGTCGAGCCCGACGCCTACTTCGGCGTCTTCAGCCGGCGCTGGGGCGTGCCCTTCATCGACGGCGGCACGGTACGCCTGCCGCGCCTGATCGGCCAGGGGCGGGCGCTGGAGATGATGCTGACCGGTCGCAAGGTGGCGGCCGAGGAGGCGCTGCGGATCGGCCTGGCCGAGCGGGCGGCGCCGGCCGGCGGGGCGCTGGAGACGGCGGTGGCCCTGGCCGAGGAGATCGCGCGCTTTCCCCAGGCCTGCCTGCGCGCCGACCGCGCCTCCCTGCGCGACCAGTGGAGCTTGCCGCTGCCCGCGGCCCTGGCGCGCGAGTGGCGCAGCGCCGAGACTTTTCGCGCCGAGGGCCGCGACGGCGCCGCCCGCTTCGCCGCCGGCAAGGGCCGCGGCGGCGACTTCAGCGATATCGGCGACTGAGGCGGCGACTGGGGCGGCGGCTGTGGCGGCGGCTGGGGCGGGCGCCACTGTCCGGCCGTGTGGGGACGCAAACCGCTCCGGCCGCCGGGCGCAGGTCTCAGCCCTCCACTCTCAGCCCCCTACTCTCAGCCCTCGACCCGGCGCGCCAGCTCCGCGACCATTTCCTCCGGCGGGGTCTGGTGGGTGAAGGACTTGAGGAACCTGCCCTCCGGGCCCATCAGGTAGACGAAGCCGGAGTGGTCCATCAGGTAGGTGGAGTCCGAGGCGTCCTCGACCTTCTTGTAGTAGACGCGGTACTCGCGCGCCGCCTTGGCGATCTGCTCCGGCGTGCCGGTCAGCGCCACCAGCCGCGGGTGGAAATTCTCCGCGTAGGCCTTCATGGCGGCCACGTCGTCGCGCTCGGGGTCGATGGTGATGAAGATCGGCGTGACCTGCTCGGCCTTCTCCGGCGCCTGCTCGCTCAGCATGTCCAGCGCCTGGGTCATCTCCCACAGGGCCGTCGGGCAGATGTCCGGGCAGTAGGTGAAGCCGAAGAAGACCAGGGTGTACTGGCCGGCGAAGTCCGCCTCGGTCACGGTCTGCCCGGTCTGGTCGACCAGCTCGAAGGGACCGCCGATCGGCACATGGCCGCTGCCGTCGACCGCCTGCACGCGCTCGCCCGGCTGGGTGACGTACCACCAGCCGGCGACGCCCAGGGCGGCGATCAGAAGCAGCACCGAAAGCGCCATGCCGGCGCGGCCGAACCAAGTCTGCGGCATCCAAACCTCTTCGTTTGTCGGAAGTCCTGACGAGCAGCACACGGATAGGGAGGCCCCGTCGAGGTCTGCGAGGCCGGGCGACCTGCCGCCGCCGCGCCCCGTCACGCGATCCCGTCACGCGATCCCGTCACGCGATCCCGCCATGCTAGGCAGCTCGGCCGGCCCGGACAAGCCGCGGGCGGCGGCCGGACCTGCGGCGTGCGGTCGCTGCCCGGCGCGGGGGCCGCGCGCGGGCGACCGCGGGCGCGGGAGACGCGGGAGAGTTGACCGCGGCCGGCCGGCTGCGGATGCTCCGCGCCATGCCGAGCTTGCCGGGTGCCTTCGGGTCGGCCGACCCCCTGATTCTGCTGCTGCTGGCCATGGGCCTGGAGGGCTACCTCGGCGGGGCCTGGCTGACCGGCCTTCTGGCGCCGCCGCGCGCCCGGCTGGTGCGCGGCGCGCGCGAGCTGCAGCGCCGCCTCGACCGGGCCGAGCGCAGCCGCGCCACCCGGGTGGCGCGCGGCTGGATCGTCACCCTGGCGCTGCTGGTGCCGCCGGTCCTGGCCGGAGCGCTGTTCGAGCTGGTCAGCCGCAACCTGACCTACGCCGTGCTGCTGGAGCTGCCCCTGGTCGCCGCCCTGGTGCGCCAGCGCGGGCCGTGGCAGGCCGCGGCCGGGGTGCGCGACGGCCTGGCGGTCGGCAGCCGGCAGCGGGCCGAGGCGGCCCTGGCCGAGCTCGATCCGGCGCCCGGCGGCGGCCAGGCCCTGCCGGCGCGGACCGCCGCGGCGCTGGGCGCGCGCTTCGCCGATGCCGCCGTGGCGCCGGCCCTGGCCTATCTGGCGCTGGGGCTGCCCGGACTGCTCGGCTTCGCCAGTCTGCGGCTGCTGGCCCGGCTCTACGATGACGACGGCGCCTTCGGGCGCGCCGCCGCCCTGCTCCAGCGCCTGCTGTTCTGGCCGGCCCGCCGGCTCGCCGCGCTGCTGCTCGCCCTGGCCGCGCTGTTCCAGCCCCAGGGCGACGGCCGGGCCGCCCTGGCCGCCCTGCTGCGGCTGGCGCCGCCGGGCGATGTGCTGCGCGCCGCGCTGCCGGCGCCGGCCGCCGGCCGGGACGGCGCCGGCGAGCTGGAGCGCGCACTCTGGCTCACCGGTCTGGCCTGCCTGCTGCACCTGGGCCTGGTGGCGGCGCTGCTGGTGCTGCGGCTCAACCTGGTGGCGGGTTGACGGCGAGCCGCCGGACGGGGACCGCTGGCGGCCTCCGCCCGGGCCGCGGGATCAGGAGGCGCCCTCGCCGCGCGGCTGCGGCAGCGCCCGGCGCAGGCGGTCGGCGCCGACGTTGTAGTACTGGCGCTCCAGCACGATCGACTCCGGCGTTGCCTGCGGGGCGTTGTAGTAGCTGCGGTTCCAGTCGTGCTCGGGGATCAGTCCGGCGCCCTCCAGCGCGCCGCCGCCGAACAGGCCGACGGTCTTGGAAAAGGCGACGACATCGCTGTTCAGGTTGGTGGTGGTGGCCGCCTCGGCGCCCTTGCCGAGCGGGCCGACGGCGACCGAGACCTCGCCGCCGAGCTGCACCTTGTTCTTCATCATCGCGGCCAGCGCGCCGTCGTTCATCACGGTCATCACCAGCTCGCTGACCTGACCGCCGATCTGCAGGCCGATCGAGCCGGCGGCCAGGGTGTAGAAGGCCGGCGGGCTCCAGCTCCCGTCGGCGCCGCGCACCAGCAGCACGCCGCGCCCGCCCTCGGCGCCAAGGATGAAGCCGGCCTTCAGGATCTGCGGGAACACCAGCACCGCCTTGGCGCGGCGCATGTAGGAGGCGAGGTCGCTGAAATCGGGGTTGCGCAGCAGCGACTCGGCGGTCAGCGCCGCCTTGTCCACCAGCTCCTGGGCGTCCTGGGCCGCGCCGTCCTGGCCGGAGTCCTGCGCGGCGGCCGGCGACGGCAGCAGGCCGGCGGCCAGGGTGCCGACCAGGGCGGCGGCGGTGGCCAGGCCGAGGAAGCGGCGGCGCGAGCGGTGACGGGAAGCGGGGCGGGGCGTGGACATGGAGCTTTCCTCCTCCAGAAGTTCGGCGGGGCCGAGTCGAACAGGCCGACAGTCTAGAGTGATTTGCGAGCGTAGGGACTCGCTTCGGCGAGTCCGCCGTACACAAGAAACCTGCGCTAACCTATCCGCCCGAGTCCGGCGGAAGTGTGGCCGGCGCGCGGCAGACCGGCCGCAGACCGGCCGCAGACCCGCTGCAGAGCCGCTTCGGGGCCGTGCGAAAAATGCGACCGGCCGCCCGGGGCGGCGGCAGTCCGGGGCGGCGGCAGCCCGGGGCGGCGCGACTCAGCGTGGCGGCAGGTTGACCGTGACCACCCGCCAGCTTCCCGCGTCGCCCGGCAGGTGGCTGCCGGCCGAGCCGGCGAACCAGTCGACGCGGGTCAGCGAGCAGTTCTCGACCGAGAAGGCCAGGGCGCGCTCCGGCTCGATGTCCAGGGCGATCGAGAGGATGGCGCGGATGGTGCCGCCGTGGGCGACGCAGACCACGTCGCGGCCTTGCTGCTGTTCGCTGTGGTGGCGCAGGCCGCGCGCGACCCGCGCGGTCAGGTCGGCGAAGCTTTCGCCCTGGGGCGGCCGCTCGGTCGCCGGGGCCAGCCAGAAGCGATGCCACTCCGGATGGCGTTCGGCGCGCAGCTCGGCGTGGGTGCGGCCCTGCCAGGCGCCGAAATGCTGCTCGGCGAAGTCGGGCTCGACCAGGTAGTCGGGCACCGGATGGGACAGCCGCTGGCGCAGCGCATCGGCGGTCTGGCGTGTGCGCTGCAGCGGCGTGACCATCCACACGGCGTCGCGCGGCAGGCGCCGGGCCTGGCTGTCGAACAGCGTGGGGTCGGCGCAGTCGGCCGGCAGGTCGTCCTGGCCGTAGATCACGCCGCCGCTGTCGACCGGCGCGTGGCGGATGAACCACCAGCGGGTTTCGCTCATTCTCGGGACTCGCTCGTTGGAGGCGTGGCGGCGCGCGCGCGGCGGCGGCGCCGGGGACGCTGGCGGATATAGCCGCCGGGCCGGCGCCGGGCAACCGGGGCGCTGCGGCGTGACCCCCAGGCGCCGCCACCGCGCGGCGCGCCACGCGGCCGGGGGCGCCGGGCGCGACTTTTCCCGGCCGGGGCGCCTGCGCGGCGGTTCCCTCCGGCGGCAAATCCCTCTAGAAGCGCGCAGGTCCGACCGCCCGCTCTTCAGATCCGCCGAGGAAGCCGCCGCATGACCGATCAGCCGAGCGCCCCCGCCGCCAGCCTGGCGGAAATTCGCGAGATCCTGACCCGGCTGCCGGGCCCCGACCTGGCCGCCGGCAGCGCTGCCGAGGCGCGCCAGCGCGACCTGCTGAAGCCGCCGGGCTCGCTCGGCCGGCTGGAGGAGATCGCCGTCTGGCTGGCGACCTGGCAGGGCCGCCCCAGCCCGCGTATCGAGCGGCCGCACATCGCCGTCTTCGCCGGCACCCACGGCGTCGCCGCGCGCGGCGTCTCGGCCTATCCGGCGGAGGTGACCGAGCAGATGGTCGGCGCCTTCGTCAACGGCCTGGCCGCCGTCAACCAGCTCGCCGCCCAGGCCGACGCCGACCTGCGGGTCTACGAGATGGCGCTGGAGCTGCCGACGGCCGACTTCACCGAGGGTCCGGCGATGGGCGAGGAGGACACCGCCCACGCCATGGCCTACGGCATGATGGCGGTGGAGGAGGGCCTCGACGTCATGGCGCTCGGCGAGATGGGCATCGGCAACACCACCGCCGCGGCCGCCCTGTCCTGCGCCCTGTTCGGCGGCGGGCCGGCCGACTGGGTCGGGCGCGGCACCGGCGTCGACGCCGCCGGGTTGACCCGCAAGACCGAGGCGGTGGAGGCGGCGCTGGCGGCCAACGCGGCGGCGCTGGGCGATCCCCTGCGGGCGCTCGCGGCGCTGGGCGGGCGCGAGCTGGCGGCGATCGCCGGCGCGGTGCTGGCCTGCCGGGTGGCGCGCATCCCGGTGCTGCTCGACGGCTACGCCTGCACGGCGGCGGCGGCGGCGCTGCACCAGGCCGATCCGCGCGCCCTCGACCACTGCCTGGTCGCCCACCGCTCGGCCGAGCCCGGCCACGCGCGCCTGCTCGACGCGCTGGGCAAGCGCCCGCTGCTCGACCTCGACCTGCACTTGGGCGAGGCCTCGGGCGCGGCGCTGGCGCTGGGGCTGCTCAAGTCGGCCTGCGCCGTGCACGCGGGCATGGCCACCTTCGCCGAGGCCGGGGTCAGCGGCCGGGCCGGGTAGCGGCGCCTACTCGCCGACCTGCAGGATCAGGCCACGGGCGCGCGCAACGCGGTAGGACCAGAGGAACAGCAGGCAGCCGGCGATCAGGTAGAGCGCGTTGAGCGCCAGGGCGTGGATCAGCAGGTCGGCGCGCACGCTGCCGTCCAACAGGATCGCGCGCATCCCCTCGAAGGTCGGCGCCGTCGGCAGCGCCCAGGCGACCCACTGCAGCGGGTGCGGCAGCACCGCGACCGGATAGTAGATGGCCGAGACCGGGGCGAGCAAGAAGATCGCCAGCCAAGCCACCGACTCGGCGCCCTGGCCGACGCGCAGGATCAGCGCGCAGACCGCCATGCCGATCGCCCAGCCCATGACCAGCAGGCAGGAGAAGAAGGCGAGCAGCGGCAGCCCCAGCTCGAAGACCGAGACCTCGTAGAAGACGATCGCCAGGCCGGCCGCCGGTAGGATGCCGATCAGGGTGCGCAGCAGCGACATCACCATCATGGCGGCGACGAACTCCAGCGGCGTCAGCGGGCTGACCGCCAGGTTGGCCAGGTTGCGCGACCAGACCTCCTCCAGAAAGGAGAGCGAGAAGCCGAGCTGGCCGCGGAACAGCACGTCCCACAGCAGCACCGCCGAGACCAGCACGCCGGTGGCCTGGGCGATCACCGAGGAGTGCTGCAGCAGGTAGAGGGTGATGAACCCCCAGAGCACCATCTGGATGGTCGGCCAGTACATCAGCTCGAAGACCCGCGGCCAGGAGGTCCGCAGCAGGTAGAGATGGCGCAGCACCAGGGCGCCGATCCGTCGGCCCGCGCCGCCGCTCATGCTGCCGCTCATGCTGCCGCCCCCGGCCCCCGCTCCGCGCCCTCGGCATGGCGGGCGGCGTGGCGGGCGCCGCCGCGCGCGATCTCCAGAAAGACCTCCTCCAGGGTGGCGCGGCCGTAGCGCTGGATGAGCTGCGCCGGCGCGCCGCGGTCGACCACCCGGCCGGCGCGCATCATCAGCACCTGATGGGCCAGGCGCTCGACCTCGGCCATGTTGTGGCTGGCCAGCAGGATCGCCACGCCGGAGGCAGCCTGGTAGCGCTCCAGGTAGCCGCGCAGCCAGTCGGCCGTGTCGGGGTCCAGCGAGGCCGTGGGCTCGTCCAGCAGCAGCACCTCCGGCCGGTTGACCAGCGCCTTGGCCAGCGAGACCCGCGTCTTCTGCCCCGCCGAAAGCTGGCCGGTGCGCTTGCGCCACAGCCCCTCCAGGTCGAGGTCGCGGGCCAGCTCGGCCAGGCGCGCCTTGACGTCGCGCACGCCGTAGAGGCGGGCGAAGAAGACCAGGTTTTGCTGCACCGTCAGGCGCCGGGGCAGGTCGACGTAGGGGCTGGAGAAGTTGATGCGCTCCAGCACTTCGGGCGGGCGCCGGGTCATGTCGGCGCCCAGCATCTCGATCCGCCCGGCGCTGGGCAGCAGCAGGCCCAGCAGCATGGAGATGGTGGTGGTCTTGCCGGCGCCGTTGGCGCCCAGCAGCGCCAGGGTCTCGCCGCGCGCGACGTCGAAGGCGACGCCGTCGACCGCCGCCAGCGGGCCGAAGCGCTTGGCCAGGTTTTCGACGTGGATCGCGGGCGGTCTCACGCGGCCGACTATGGCCCAGCGACGGGGCGGCGGCCAGTCCTGCTTGCCTTTCGCGCGCGCAGGGCCGACATCTGCTGCCGTCATGTCGCAGCCCGCCCCCGCCCCCTCCCCTGCCCCCTCCCCTGCCCCCTCCCCTGCGCCGAGCGCCGCGGCCGCCGCTGCGGCCTCGCCGGCGAGCGCGCCGCCGGGCGCCCGGCGCTCCGGGGCGCTGCCCGGCGCCGGCGGGCGCATCCGCCTGCGCACCCTGGTCTTCATCCGCTGGATCGCGGTGCTGGGCCAGGTGACGGCGCTGCTGGTGGTCGAGATCGGGCTGGACTTCGCCCTGCCGGTGCTGCCGGCCGCCCTGGCGATCGCCGCCTCCGGCCTGCTCAACCTCTTCGCCGCGATCGGCCATCGCGGCACGGTCTGGCTCGACGACCGCCGCGCCGGCCTCTACCTCGCCTTCGACCTGGCGCAGCTCGCCGTGCTGCTGGGCATCACCGGCGGGTTGAACAATCCCTTCGTGGTGCTGCTGCTGGCGCCGGTGGTGGTCTCGGCCGCCACGCTGTCGCGCCGGGTGACCGTGCTGCTGACCGGCTTCGCGCTGGCCTGCGTGACCGCGCTGGGCCTTTGGGCGCTGCCGCTGCCCTGGCGCGAGACCGGCTTTCTGCTGCCCGACATCTACCGCGCCGGCATCTGGGTGGCGATCAGCCTGGCGGTCTGCTTCCTCGCGCTCTACGTCTCCTCCCTGGCCAAGGAATCGCGGCAGATGGCCGACGCGCTGGCGGCCACCCAGATGGCGCTGGCGCGCGAGCAGCGCCTCAGCGCGCTGGGCGCCCTGGCGGCGGCGGCGGCGCACGAGCTGGGCAGCCCGCTGGCGACCATCGCCGTGGTGGCCCGCGAGATCGAGCGCGAGCTGCCCGGCGACCTGCCGGCCGACAGCGCCCTGCGTAGCGACATCCAGCTCCTGCGCGAGGAGACGGCGCGCTGCCGCGACATCCTCGCCGAGTTGGCGCGCCGCCCCGACGAAGGCGGGCGCGGGCCGGGCGACCCGCTGAACCGCATTCCGCTGTCGGCGCTGGTCGAGGCCGCCGCCGCCCCCTTCCAGCGCGACGGCATCGCCTTCGAGGTGGTGCTCAGCCCGCCCGACGCGGAGAGCGACGAGCCGCAGGTGCCGCGCTGGCCGGAGGCGCTGCACGGCCTGGGCACGCTGATTCAGAACGCCCTGCAGTTCGCCCGCAGCCGCGTCGAGGCGGAGATCGCCTGGGACCAGGATCGTGTCATCCTGCGGCTGCTCGACGACGGCCCGGGCTTCGACGAGGCGGTGTTGGGCACGCTGGGCGATCCCTATATCTCCACCGGACCGCGCGGGCGCAGCAGCGACGCCGCCAGCGGCCGGCCCGGCGAGACGCCTGCGGAAAAGCACATGGGGCTGGGCATCTTCATCGCGCAGACCCTGCTGGAGCGCACCGGCGCCGACCTGCGCTTCGGCAACCGCCCGCGCGCAGCGGGCCGCCGCGGGGCAGAGGTTGTCGTTCTCTGGCCGCGGGACCATCTCGACAGTCGAGGGGAAACATGAGCGTGCAGACCGTCATGACAACGGACAGCGGCGCCGAGGCCGAGGGCCCGACGCAGGAGGAGATCGAGCGCAAGCTGGCGGCCCTGGCCGACCGCAGCCTGCTGATCGTCGACGACGACGAGCGGCTGTGCAAGCGCCTGGCGCAGGCCATGGAGCGGCGCGGCTTCGCGGTCGAGACGGCGACCAGCGTGCGCGAGGGCCGGGCGCGGGTGAGCGAGCGTCCGCCGGCCTTCGCGGTGGTCGACCTGCGGCTCGACGACGGCAGCGGCCTCGACGTGGTGACCCAACTGCACGAGACGCGCGGCGACTCCCGCGTCATCGTGCTGACCGGCTACGGCAACATCGCCACCGCCGTGGCCGCGGTGAAGGCGGGCGCCACCGACTACCTGCCCAAGCCGGCCGACGCCGACCAGGTGCTGGCCGCGCTGCTGGCCGAGGAGGGCGACCTGCCGCCGCCGCCCGAGCACCCCATGTCGGCCGACCGGGTGCGCTGGGAGCACATCCAGCGGGTCTACGAGCAGTGCGACCGCAACGTCTCGGAGACGGCGCGCCGCCTGCGCATGCACCGCCGCACCCTGCAGCGCATCCTCGCCAAGTACGCGCCGCGTCCCTGAGCCCGTCCGGGCCCGCCGACGGCTCGGCCGCGCCCCGGCGCGGTTCCGGCCCGGCGCGGATTCTGAGAGACTGCCGGCCATGGCCGCTGCCGACCGCGATTGCGACGAGTCGCTCGTCTTCGACCTGCCCGGCGGGCCGGCGACGCTGGGCGGCGCCGCGCCGCTGCGCGCCGAGCTCGCCTGCTGCCTGCTCGACTGGAGCTGCCGCCCGGCCGGCGCGGGCGACCCGGCGCCCTGCGGCCGGGCGCGGCCGGATGCCGACGGCTACCGCGTCGCGGCCGGGGTGCTGCCCGAGGGCGTCATGGCGGCGCCCGACCGCTTGGCGGCGGCCAACATCCTGGCCGGCGTGCTGACCGCGCAGATCCCGGCACGCGATCCCCAGTGGGTGCAGCTTCATGCCGCCGCGGCCACCCTGGACGCGCGGGGCGTCAGCCTGTTTCTCGGGGCGAGCGGCGCCGGCAAGTCGACCCTGGCGCTTGGCCTGGCGCTGGCGCGCGACCGCACCGCGCCGGCACGCCGGCCGCGTCTTTTCGCCGACGACCGCCTGAGCCTGCGGCTGACGCCGGACGGCGCCGAGGGGCTGGCCCTGGCGGTGGCCCCGAAGATGCGCCTGCCGCTGCCGGCGGAGATGCCGGAGCCGGCGCGCGCGCGGCTGGCGCGGCGCACCCTGGCGCGGCGCGACGGTCTGCTGTATCTGGACCTGCCGCCGGCGGAGCTGGCGCGGCTGGGCGAGCGGGCACCGGTCACCCGCCTGGTTCTGCTGCGGCGCGGCGCGGGGCCCGAGGGGCTGCGCCCGGCCGGCCGGTCGGAGGCTTTGCAGGCCCTGCTGGAGAGCTGCTTCGCGCCGGGCCTGGGCGCCGGCGAACTGCTGGCCTGGGGCCGGGCGCTGCTGGCCCGCCTGCCGGGACCGCTGCCCTTGGCCGTGTTGGGCTACCGCGACGCGGCGGCGGCGGCGACCTTTTTGAGAGATCTGCAAGGAGCGGCGGCATGACCGCGAACCCCGGGGCGCCAAACCCCCAGACACCTGATCCCGAGACACCTAACCCCCAGACGCCATCCCCCCAGACCCGGCTCAGCCGCAATCCGGCCGTCAGCGTCACCGACGTGGAGGGCGAGTTCTTCCTGGTCGAGCCGACGCGCAACGAGATCTACTACCTGGACGCGGTGACCAGCGGCATCTGGCGGCTGCTGGAGCAGCCGACCGACCGGGCCGAGGTCTTCGAGACCCTGGCCGTGGCCTTTCCCGAGGAGCCGCCGGAGCAGATCGCCGAGGACAGCGCCCGGGTGATCGAGGAGATGCTGGCCGCCGGCCTGATCCGCGAGGCCTGATCCGCGAAGTCCGATCGGCGAAGTCGGATTGGCGAAGTCCGCCTCGGTGCGCGGCGGCTTCAATCCTCGACCCAGCGCCGCAGCAGTTGCCCGCTGACCTTGTCGAGCCGGTCCAGCAGGGCGCGCCCGTCCAGCCCCCGCCCGTCCAGCCCCCGCCCGTCCAGCCCCTGCCCGTCCAGCCCCTGCCCGTCCAACCCCTGCCCGTCCCGCCTGGCGGCGAGCAGGGCGGCGGCGCGCTGGCGGGCCAGGGCCAGGTCGAACAGCACCTCGCGCGCCTGGGGGTCGCGCACCTGCGAGCGCACCCAGCCGACGGCCGCGCAGCGCGTGCCGGCGCGCACCTCGGCGACGCGGTGCAGGCTGTCGGAGGGGTAGAGCACCAGATCGCCGGCCTTGAGCTTGACCAGGCGCTCGCCGGCCGGCTCCTCGACCACCAGCTCGCCGCCCTCGTAGCTCTGGGGGTCGTTGAGGAAAAGGGTGAAGGACAGGTCGGTGCGCTGCCCGTCCATCACCGCGTCGTCGACGTGCAGGCCGTAGGCCATGCCGGGCTGGTAGCGCGACAGCAGCAGGCGCACCAGCGCCTTGGGCCGGGCGGCGGCGCGGAAGAGGTCGTGGTCCAGCAGCCGCCGCTCGATCAGCTTGAGCACCTGGTCGCGCAGCGGGCCGCGGCCGGCCTGCTCGTTGCGCTTGACCGCGCGGGCGTGCGCGCCGGCCGTCTTGCGGCCGTCCTCGAAGGCCGCCCCGGCGAAGACCCGCTGCGCCAGGCGCAGCTCCTCGGGGCCCAGGACCTCGGCGATCTGTAGGAACATCTCGGGGGCGCCTCCCTTCCGGCTGCTTTCGCGCCGCCATCATATGCGAATGAAAATCACTTGCAACAACGAGGCCGGCTCGCTTAGCGTCGAACGTCTCGCCGCCGCGCGCCACGCCTGCGCACACCGGTCGCGCGCGGACAAGGCGCCGCCAACCCGCCACGCAAGCAGGGAGCCCCCGATGCAGTACCGCAGCAAGCTCTGGACCAGCCTCAGCGCCATCGCCCTGGCCGCCGGCACCGCCGGGCCCGCGACCGCCGATTCGCCCGCAGGTTCGGGCGGCGGCAGTGGCGCCACGACGCCCGAACGTCAGGCCGATGCCGGCCCGCCGACGGCGATCGCGCCGCTCGCCCTCCAGCTCGCCGAGGGCGGCGAAGCCGGGGAAGGTGGCGAAGCCGGGGAAGGCGGCGAGGGCGGCTTCGACCCCCGCGCCGCGGCCGAGGACCCGGCCGTCTTCCTCGCCGCGCTGGACGTGATCCGGGCCCACTACCTGGCTGGCATCGCCATGCTGGAGCGCGACGTCGCGGGCGGCCGCGAGGCGGCCGGCGAGATGTTCGCCCACCCCATCTCCGAGGTCTATGTCGACCTGGAGCCGACCTTCCGCCAGCGCGGCGTCGCCCCCTTCCTCGACGCCATGTCCGCCGCCACCGACCAGGCCTTCGCCGACGCCACCGACGCCGAGGTGATCGCCGCCGCCGAGCGGGTGCTGGCCGCGCTCGACGCCGCCGAGGAGAAGGCGCCGGACAGCGCCGCCGCGCCGTTGGCGGTCGAGCTGGGCGTGCTCAGCGAGATGATCGAGCGGGCCGCCCTGCAGTACCGCGCGGCGCTGGCCGAGGGCGCCACCGACGAGGCCTGGCTGGACGGCTTCGGCCTCGCCGGCACCGCCGGCCAGCGGGCCGAGCGGCTGCTGCCGGAGCTGCGCGCCCAGGCGCCCGAGGCGGCCGAGCGTGTGGCCCAGGCCGTGGCGCTGCTGCGCGAGGCCTATGTCGCGCCGACGCCGCCGGGCGCGGCGCCGGTCGGCACCGGCCGGCTGCTCGCGGCCAGCTCCCGCGTCAAGCTGAAGGCCGGGATCTAGCGGGAGAGGGGCCATGCCGCGTGACGGGCTGATCCGCTGTAGCGAGTCGCCGCCGACCTCCGTCGCCGAGCTGGCGGCCGGCGAGCGCCTGCTGCTCTGGGCCTACCGGCTCTGGTTGGAGGGGCTGATCGGCCGCGCGCCGGCCCGTCACGAGCGGGTCTGGCGCGGCCTGTCGCGCGAGCTGGGCCCGGCCCGCGCCCGCCGTCTGCTCACCGCGCTGTCGCGGCTGATCTACCGCTGCGTCCAGGCGGCGGCCGGCGAGATCGCCTTCAACCCGAGCTGCTGCCGCCGGGTCGGCGCCGACGAGCACCGCCTGCTCGGCCTGGTGGCCGCGGCCGGGCGGGCGCCCCGGACCCTGGCCGAGGCGCGCGCCGCGGGGCTGTTGCGCGGCGGCCGCGGCGGCGAGCTGGTGGCGCCGGCCGCCGAGATCGCCGCGGTGCTGGAGGAGGCCGGCTACGGCCTGCCGTCGCGCCCGGTCGACGCGCGCAGCGACGCGATCCTGCGCGCCGCCGAGGCCCTGCCCCTGCTCGACCGTCGCCTGCCGAACTGAGCGGCGGGCGCGGCCGGCGTCCCGCCGCCGCCGCGAGGCCCCGCGCTCAATAGCCCCGGCCGAGGTCGACCAGGCCGGGCGGGGTGCCGCCGGCCTCCAGCGTGGCGATGGCCTTGGCCACGGCGACGGCGGCCGTCTCGGGAATGGTCATCGAGGCGATGTGCGGGGTGACCACCACGCGCGGATGGCTCCAGAAGGGCGAGTCCGCCGGCAGCGGCTCGCTGCGGAAGACGTCGAGCGTGGCGGAGTCGAGCCGGCCGGACTCGAGCGCCGCCAGCAGGTCGGCCTCGACCAGATGCTCGCCGCGGCCGACGTTGATCACCGAGGCACCCTCGGGAAGCTGGGCAAAAAGCTCGGCGTTGAGCAGCGACTCGGTCGCCTCGGTCAGCGGCAGCAGGCAGATCAGGATGTCGGTGCGCGCCAGGAAGGCCGACAGCTCCGCGGCCCCGGCGAAGCAGCGCACCCCCTCCAGCGCGCGGCGCGTACGCGACCAGCCGGCCACGTCGAAGCGCAGGTGGGCCAGGTGCGTGGCGGCGTCGGCGCCCAGCTCGCCCAGGCCCATGACGCCGACCCGGCGCTGCCAGGGCGCGACCGGCGGCTTCTCTTCCCACAGCTTGCGCGCCTGCTGGTCGCGGTAGTCCAGCATGCGGCGGTGATGGAACAGGGTCTGCATCACCACGAACTCGGTCATGCCGGCGGTCAACCCCGGCTCGACCATGCGCACCAGCGGCAGGTGGCGCGGCAGATCGGGATCGCGGGTCAGGTGGTCGATGCCGGCGCCGATCGAGAGGACCGCCTTGAGGTTGGGCAGGCTGGCGAGAAACCCGGCCGGCGGCTTCCAGGCCAGCACGTAGTCGATCTCGGCCGGGTCGCCGAGGTCGGGCCAGACGCGGATGTCATGGTCGGGAAGGGCCTTGCGCAGTGCGGGGACCCAGGTGGCCGGGCGGTCGAGATCCGATTGGAAAAGCAGAGCCATAGCTCCGCTTCTACATGCTCACCACGCCGCTTTCCACTGCTTCGAGCTCGAAGGCCGCCTTCATCAGCGCCCGGGTGTAGGCCGCGCGCGGCCGGTCGAAGATCTGCGCCGCGGGGCCCTGCTCGACCACCAGCCCGTCCTTGACCACCAGCACCTCGTCGGCCAGGGCGCGCACCACCTTCAGGTCGTGGCTGATGAAGAGGTAGGCCAGCTTGTGCCGCGCCTGCAGGTCGCGCAGCAGGTCGACGATCTGGGCCTGCACCGACATGTCGAGCGCGGAGGTCGGCTCGTCGAGCACTACGAAGCGGGGCTTGAGCACCATGGCGCGGGCGATGGCGATGCGCTGGCGCTGGCCGCCGGAGAACTCGTGCGGGTAGCGGTGGCGCGCCGTCGGGTCCAGGCCGACCTCCTCCAGCGCCTCGACGATGCGCGCCTCGCGCGCACGCGGATCGGGGGCGATGTCGTGGATGCGCAACCCCTCGCCGACGATCTCGCCGACCGACAGGCGCGGCGAGAGCGAGCCGTAGGGGTCCTGGAAGACCACCTGCATCTGGCGGCGCAGCGGTCGCAGCGCCTTGCTGCGCAGGCCCTGGATCTCGCGCCCCTCGAAGGCGATCTCGCCCTGGCTGGAGATCAGCCGCAGCAGCGCCAGGCCCAGGGTGGTCTTGCCCGAGCCGGACTCGCCGACCACGCCCAGGGTGTGGCCCTCGCGCAGCGTCACGTCGATGCCGTCGACGGCGCGCACGTGGTCGACGGCGCGGCGCAGCACGCCCTTCTTGATGGGGAAGTGCACCTTCACGTCGCGCCCGCGCAGCACCACCGGCGCGTCGGCCGGGGCGCGGTGCGGCTGGCCCTTGGGCTCGGCGGCCAGCAGCTTCTTGGTGTAGCTGTGCCGCGGCGCCTCGAAGATGCCGCGCACCGGCCCCTGCTCGACGATGGCGCCGCCGGTCATCACGCAGACCCGGTCGGCCACCTTGCGCACGATGCTCAGGTCGTGGGTGATCAGCAGCACCGCCATGCCGAGCTGTTGCTGCAGGTCCTTCAGCAGCTTGAGGATCTGCGCCTGGATGGTGACGTCGAGCGCGGTGGTCGGCTCGTCGGCGATCAGGATGTCGGGGTCGTTGGCCAGCGCCATGGCGATCATCACGCGCTGGCGCTGGCCGCCGGACAGCTCGTGCGGATAGGCGCTCAGGCGGCGCTCCGGCTCGCGGATGCCGACCAGGCGCAGCAGCTCCAGGGTGCGCGCGCGCGCGCGTTCCCGGGTCATGCCCTTGTGCAGGATCAGCACCTCGCTGACCTGCTTGAGGACGCTGTGCAGCGGGTTCAGCGAGGTCATGGGCTCCTGAAAGACCATGGAGATGGCGTTGCCGCGGATCTGGCGCAGGCGGCGGTCGCCGGCGCCCATCAGCTCCTCGCCGCGGTAGACCACCGAGCCGCCCGCAGGGTGGCTGGCCAGCGGGTAGGGCAGGAGCTGCAGCAGCGACAGGGCGGTGACCGACTTGCCCGAGCCGGACTCGCCCACCAGGGCCAGGGTCTCGCCCTTGTTCAGGGTGAAGGAGACGCGGTCCACGGCGGTGACCTGCTTGCCCGGCAGGCGGAACTGCACGCTGAGGTCGCGGACCTGCAGCAGCGGCGCCTCCTCCCGGCCGGCGGCGCGGCCCTCGCCCTGGTTAGCGCCCCGGTTATCACCCTGGTTATCACCCCGGTTATCACGTTGGGCATCGGCCTGGCCGTCGGCCCGGCTGGCGGTCGTGTCGCGCGGGTCGGCGCTCATGCGGGCCCTCCTACTCGGCGCCGGCGGGTTGCGGTTTGGGCTGGCTCACGGGGGCGCTCTCCTCCGGCGGCGGCGCGCTGCCGGCCCAGATCTTGCGCGGGTCGAAGGCGTCGCGCACCGCCTCGCCAATGAAGATCAGCAGGCTGAGCAGCAGCGCGATGGTGAAGAAGCCGGTCAGGCCCAGCCAGGGGGCGTTGAGGTTGGCCTTGCCCTGGGCCAGCACCTCGCCCAGCGAGGCGGAGCCCGGCGGCAGGCCGATGCCCAGGAAGTCGAGCGAGGTCAGCACCGTGACCGAGGCGGCCAGGGCGAAGGGCAGCATGGTCAGGGTCGCCACCATGGCGTTGGGCAGCACGTGGCGGAACATCACCACCCGGTCCGGCGCACCCAGCGCGCGGCTGGCGCGCACGTAGTCGAAGTTGCGCGCGCGCAGGAACTCCGCGCGCACCACCCCGACGAAGCCGATCCAGGCGAACAGCAGCAGCACCACCAGCAGCCACCAGAAGTTCGGCTCCACCAGGCTGGCCATGATGATCAGGATGTAGAGCTGCGGCATCGACGACCAGATCTCGATCAGCCGCTGGCCGAGCAGGTCGGTGAGGCCGCCGTAGAAGCCCTGCAGGGCGCCCAGCGAGACGCCGATCAGCGCCGAGACCAGGGTGACGGTGAAGCCGAACAGCACGGAGATGCGGAAGCCGTAGATCACCCGCGCCACCACGTCGCGGGCCTGGTCGTCGGTGCCCAGCCAGTGTTCGGCCGAGGGCGGCGAGGGCGCCGGCTCCGGCAGGTTCCAGGCGACGGTCTGATGGTCGTAGGGGATCAGCGGCCAGAGCATCCAGCCCTTCTCGTCGATCAGCGCCTGCACCGCCGGGTCGGTGTAGTCGGCCTCGGTCGGCAGCACGCCGCCGAAGGCGGTCTCGGGGTAGCGCTCGAAGATCGGGCTGTGCAGGCCGCCGTCGTACCAGACCAGCAGGGGGCGGTCGTTGGCGACCAGCTCGGCGAAGAGGGCGACCAGGAACAGCGCCAGGAAGATCCACAGCGACCAGACGCCCCGGCGGTTGCTCTTGAAGCTCTCGATGCGGCGGCGGTCGAGCGGCGAGACGGGAATCCCGAGCACGCGGTCGCGCGGCCGGGGATCGGTCGGCCGGTGCGTGCTCTGCTGGACCAGCGTCATGGGCTCAGGCCTCCCGGCTCTCGAAGTCGATGCGCGGGTCGATCAGGGTGTAGGTCAGGTCAGTGATCAGGCCGACCAGCAGCCCCAGCAGGGTGAAGAAGAAGAGCGTGCCCAGCACGATCGGGTAGTCGCGGTTGAAGGCCGCCTCGAAGCCGAGCAGGCCGAGCCCGTCGAGGGAGAAGATCGTCTCGATCAGCACGGCGCCGGTGAACAGCATGCCGATCAGCGCGCCGGGGAAGCCGGAGACGACGATCAGCATGGCGTTGCGGAAGACGTGGCCGTAGAGCACGCGGCGCTCCTCCAGCCCCTTGGCGCGCGCCGTGACCACATACTGCTGGTTGATCTGATCCAGGAAGGAGTTCTTGGTCAGCATGGTCAGCGCGGCGAAGCCGCCGATCGCCATGGACAGGGTCGGCAGCACCATGTGCCAGGCATAGTCGAGGATCTTCTCGCCGAGCGGCAGCTCGGCCCAGTTGTCGGAGACGATGCCGCGCAGCGGGAAGATCGAGAAGTATTCGCCGCCGGCGAAGACGATCAGCAGGAAGACGGCGAAGAGGAAGCCGGGGATGGCGGTGGCGACCACCACCACGCCGGAGGTCCAGACGTCGAAGCGGCTGCCGTCGCGTACCGCCTTGGCGATGCCCAGCGGGATGGAGACCAGGTAGATCAGCAGGGTCGACCAGACGCCGAGCGAGATCGACACCGGCATCTTGTCGAGGATGATGTCGACCACCGGCTCGTCGCGGAAGAAGGACTCGCCGAAGTCGAACACCAGGTAGTTGCCGACCGTCATTAGGAAGCGTTCGTGCAGCGGCTTGTCGAAGCCGAACTGGCGCTCCAGCTCGCGGATGAACTCCTCGTCAAGTCCCTGGGCGCCGCGGTAGCCGGATTCGCCGCCGCCGCCCTCGCCGGCGCCCGCCGGCAGGCTGACCTCGCCGCTCTGGCCGCGGGTGACCCGCTCGGTGATGCCCGGGCCGGTTTCGGTCAACTGGGCGATGACCTGCTCCACCGGGCCGCCGGGCAGGAACTGCAGCACCGTGAAGTTGATCAGCAGGATCACGAACAGCGTCGGCACGATCAGCAGCAGGCGGCGGATGATGTAGGCGGTCATGGCGGCTCCCCCTGGCTCAGGCCGTGCGCCGGCGCCACGCGCTGCGCAGCACCAGCCAGCCCAGGAAGGCCAGGCCCGCGAAGACCAGCAGCGTGGTGGTCCAGCCCGGCGTGTCGCCGTCTCCCCGGCCGTCTCCCCGGCCGTCTCCCCGGCCGTCTCCCTGGCCGTTCCCGGCGCCGCCGCCTTCGCTCAGCTCCGGTGCGGCGCGCTCGCGCGCGGCCAGCTCGGCGGCCTTCTCCGGCACGAACCACCAGCGGTCGATGGCGGTGCCGTTCTTGGACAGGGAGTCGGTCTCGGGCCGCGCGAACTTGTCCCAGTAGAGCACGCGCAGCGCCCGCGAGTGCCACTGCGGCACCACATAGTGGCCCCACAGCAGCACCCGGTCGAGGGCGCGGGTGCGCGCGACCAGCTCCGCGCGGTCCGGCGCGGTGATGACCAGCCGCACCAGCTCGTCGACGACGGGGTCGCGCACGCCGGCGTAGTTGCGGCTGTTCGGCTGGTCGGCCGCCTCGCTCGACCAGAAGTCGCGCTGCTCGTTGCCCGGCGAGGAGGACTGCCCCCAGCCGCCGACGATCACGTCGAAGTCGAAGCTGCGCAGGCGGTTGATGTACTGCGACTGGTCGACCAGCCGCACGTCCGCCTCGATGCCCAGGCGCTGGAGGTTGCGCACGAAGGGCAGGACGATGCGCTCGAAGGCGGGGCTGACCAGCAGGATCTGGAAGCGCATCGGTCGCCCGGTCTCGCGGTTGACCAGGGTCATGTCGCGCACCTCCCAGCCGGCCTCGTTGAGCAGCTCCAGGGCGCGGATCAGATTGTCGCGCGGCCAGCCGCTGCCGTCGGTGGAGGGCGTCCAGTAGGGGGTGGTGAAGACCGCCTCGGGCACGCGCCCGCGATAGCGCTCCAGGATCTCCAGCTCGCGCCCCTGGGGCAGCCCCTTGGCGGCCAGTTCGGAGTTGGAGAAGTAGCTCTCGGTGCGGGCGTACTGCCCGAAGAAGAGGGCCTCGTTGGTCCACTCGAAGTCGAAGGCGAAGGCCAGCGCGCGGCGCACCTTGGGGTCCTGGAAGATCGCCCGCCGGGTGTTGAGCACGAAGGCCTGCATGCCGGTGGGCAGGCTGTGGCGGATCTCCTCCTTGCGCAGCCAGCCCTGCTCGACGGCGGGGATGTTGTAGTCGAGCGCCCAGGCCTTGGCCTGGTTCTCCGCGCGGAAATCCAGCGTCCCCGCCTTCAGCGCGGTGCGGATGATGGTGTCGTCGCGGAAGTACTCGGTGCGCAGGCGGTCGAAGTTGTGGCGCCCGACGTTGACCGGCAGGTCGCGGCCCCAATAGTCGGCGACCCGCTCGCGCACCACGTAGCGGCCCGGCTCGAACTGCGTGATGCGATAGGGGCCGCTGGTCAGCGGCGGCTCCAGCGTCGTCTCGGCGAAGTCGCGCTCTGCCCAGTAGTGCTTCGGCATCACCGGCATCTGGCCGATGATCAGCGGCAGCTCGCGGTTGTCGCGCTCGTTGAAGGTGAAGCGCACCTGGCGCGGGCCCAGCTTCTCCACCGCCTCCACCGCGCCGTAATAGAAGCGGTAGAAGGGCCGGCCCTGCTCGACCAGGGTCTCGTAAGACCAGATCACGTCCTCCGGCGTGACCGGCTCGCCGTCGTGCCAGCGCGCCTCGGGGCGAAGCTGGAAGGTCACCCAGCTCCGGTCCTCCGGCCACTCGACCCACGCGGCCAGCAGGCCGTACTGGGTGAAGGCCTCGTCGGCCGCCGGCTCCAGCAGCGACTCGTAGCCGGCGGAGAAGGGATTGCCCTTGCCGTTCTCGGCGTTGAAGGAATCGAAGGTGCCCTGGGCGCCCAGCGTCATCTGACCGCCCTTGGGCGCCCGGGGGTTGACGTAGGCGAAGTGCTCGAAGGTCGCCGGGTACTTGGGTTCGCCGTGCATGGCGATGGCGTGCGCGCGGTAGACCTTCTGGCCGTCCTCGACGCGCACCACCCGGTAGATGCGGTATTCGGCGTTGAGGGCCTTCAGGTCGCGCGCCGCGGTTTCCTCCGGCGCCGACGCCTGCGCCCGGACGGCGGGCGCGGCGGCGACGGCCGCGAACAGGGAGACAAGCAGACAGACGAGGGCAAGGCGCAAGGCGCACTCCCGACGGCAAGACCTCCGCAGCGGCGGCGGACGCTGGCCTCGCGCCGGCGCCTCGATCGCCACCCGTCGCGGCTCGCTATTAGGTATGCCAGGGCGGGGCCGGCGCAACCGTCTTGCGTCCCTGGCCCGCGAAGATTACGAAGATTTCAGGAAGGCGCCGGCCGGGCCGAGCAGCGCCGGATCGCCGGCCGCCAGCATGTGGCCGTCGCTGTGCAGGCCCAGCGGCGCGCCCTGCCAGTCGACCGCGGCGCCGCCGGCGCCCTCGATCACCGGCAGCAGCGCCATGAAGTCGTAGGGCTCCAGCCCGGCCTCCACCACCAGGTCGACGAAGCCGCTGGCGAGCTGGGCGTAGCTGAAGCAGTCGCCGCCGAAGCGGGTCAGGCGCACCCGCGCGCTGAGCGCGGCGAAGCCGGCCGCCTCGGCGCCGGCGAACATCTCGGGGCTGGTGGTCTGCAGCACCGCGTCGCTCAGGCGCGGGCAGGCGCGGCTGCGCACCGGCCGCCGGCCCCCGGTGCCCGCTCCGGCACCCGTCTCGGGGCCCGCCTCGGGGCCCGCCTCGGGGCCCTGCCATTCGGTCGGGCGCCCGGCGGCGCCGATCCAGCGCTCGCCCAGGATCGGCATATCGATCACGCCCAGCAGCGGCCGGCCGGCGCGGGTCAGCGCGATCAGCGTGCCGAACAGCGGGTTGCCGGTGATGAAGGCCTTGGTGCCGTCGATCGGGTCGAGCACCCAGACGTACTCGGCCTCGGTCCGCTCGCGTCCGTGCTCCTCGCCGATCAGGCCGTGCTCGGGAAAGCGCCGGGCGATCAGCGCGCGCAGCCGCGCCTCGGTCTCGCGGTCGGCGACGGTGACCGGGCTCGCGTCGGCCTTGGCGTCGACCGCGACCGGCGTGCGGAAGTAGCGCCGGGTCACCTCCCGCGCCGCTTCCGCCAGGTCCTCGGCGAAGGCGACGAAGCTCTCGGGGCAGGCGGCTGGCTCGGGGCTGTCCGTCACCGCGGCGCGGCTGCTTACTGCAGCGGCTCGAGCGGCGCCGGCTCGGCGGCGAGGCTGCGCAGGTAGGCGATGATCGCCGCCTTGTCCTCCTCCTTGCGCACGCCGGCGAAGGACATCTTGGTGCCCGGCGCCCACTCGCGCGGGTTCTTCAGGTAGGCCCAGAGGTTCTCGTAGGTCCAGGTGACGCCGGCCTCGCGCTTCTCCTCGAACACCTTGGAGTAGTTGTAGCTGTCGAGGTGGGCGACCGGCTGGCCCACGACGTTCCAGAGGTTGGGGCCGACCTTGTTGGGCCCACCCTCGTCGAAGGAGTGGCAGGCCGCGCAGACGCGCACCTGCTTCTCGCCGTCGGCCGGGTCGGCGGCGGCGATCATCTGCAGGTACTCCGGCTGCCCGTCGGCGCTGGCCTGCTGTACCGCGCCGGCCGCGGCCTCCGCCGCCTCCTCGGCCGCGTCGCCCGCCGCCTCGGCGGCCTCCTGCGCGGCACCGGCGGCGTCTTCGGCCATGTCGCCCGCCTGCTCGGCGGCGTCTTCGGCCATGTCGCCGGCCTGCTCGGCGGCGTCCGCGGCCATGTCGCCGGCCTGCTCGGCGGCGTCCGCGGCGGCGCCCTCACCGGTCTCCTCGGCCGCGGCGTCCTCGGCGGCGTCCTCGGCGGCCTCGTCGTCGCCGCCGGTCACCGCCTGGATCTCCTCCTCGGTCGGCAGCGGCTCGGGCGACTCGGACAGGCTGCGCAGGTAGGCGATCAGGTCGGCGCGGTCCTCGACGTCGCTCATGCCGGCATAGCTCATCTTGGTGCCGGGCGCGTACTCCTTGGGGTCGGCCAGGAAGGCGTTCAGCTCCTCGTAGGTCCAGGGCTTGTCGGACATGGCGGCGAGCGCGTCGGAGTAGGCGAAGTCCTCGACATGGGCGTGCGGCGCGCCGACGATGCCCCAGAGGTTGGGGCCGACCTTGTTGGGGCCGCCCTGCTCGAAGGAGTGGCAGGCCGCGCAGGCCCGGGTCAGGCTCTCCCCGGCGGCCGGGTCGGCCGAGGCCAGCAGCGGCAGCACGGGCTCCAGGCCGGGCTCCTCGGCCTCCGCCGGGGCGGCGCCGTCTCCGCCTTCCGCGACCTGGATCGGGTAGGCCTTCTCGCCTTCCTCATCGTGGGCGGGGACAAGAAGGTCGGCGACGAAGCCGCTCGCCATGGCCACGAGGCCGGCGGTCAGCACCGCGGCCGCGATCTTGTTCATTTCAAGCGAAGACATGAGCCGTCGAGAACCCTGGTTATTGAAGAATCCTGGCTGTGCGCGCTCGTAAGGCGGCCGGACAATAGCCGCGCCGCCCGCCCCGTTCAACGGAAACCGGGTGCCGCCCGCGGCCGCGTTCTCCGGGGCGGGTGCACCGCTCCCAGCGCGCGCCCGACGCTTGCCGACACTATGCCGAATGACCTATTGCCTGGGCAGGCGGCGGCAGCGCGGCCCAGCGTCGCAGCGCAGAGGCGCGCGCCGGGCCGCCGGCCCCGGTCTGGCCGCCGGTTTTTCGCCGCGGGTTTTTTTGCCGCGGGTTTTTTTGCCTCTGCCCCCTGCCGGAGCCCCTTGCCCATGGCCCTGCCGCGTTCGCCCCTGGTGGTGATCCCCGCCCGCCTGGCGGCCAGCCGCCTGCCCGACAAGCCGCTGGCCGACATCGCCGGCAGCCCGATGATCCTGCACGTCTGGCGCCGCGCCTGCGAGGCGGACATCGGTCCGGTGGTGGTCGCCGCCGCCGAGCCGGAGATCGCCGAGGTGGTGCGCGCCGCCGGCGGCCGGGCGGTGCTGACCCGGCCCGACCATCCCTCCGGCTCCGACCGGGTGTTCGAGGCGGTCGCGCAGCTCGACCCCGAGGGCCGGATCGACGCCGTGGTCAACGTCCAGGGCGACGTGCCCAGCCTGGACCCGGCGGCGATCCGCGCCGTGGTCGCGCCGCTGGCCGAGCCGGAGGTCGCCATCGGCACGATCGCCGCCGAGATCGCCGATCCGGCCGAGCGGGCCGACCCCAACGTGGTCAAGGCGGCCGTCGCCTTCGGGGCGCGGCAGAGCGCCGGCTGGCCAGTGGCGCGCGCGCTCTACTTCAGCCGCGCGCCGGTGCCCTGGGACCAGGGCGACGCGGGCCTGCCGCTTTACCACCACATCGGCCTCTATGCCTTCCGCCGGGACGCGCTGGCGCGCTTCGTGGCGCTGCCGCCCAGTCCGCTCGAGCGGCGCGAGAAGCTGGAGCAGCTCCGCGCCCTGGAGGCAGGGCTGCGCATCGACGTGGCCCGCGTTGACACCTCTCCGCTCACTGTCGATACTCCCAGCGATCTTGAGCGGGCACGCGCCCTTCTATCCAATTGATTTCTCCGGATAATCCCAAGATGCACAAGCCCGAGGCCCTGCCCGGCGGAGCGATCGCCTTCCAGGGCTCGCCCGGCGCCTACTCCGACCTGGCCTGCCGGACGGTGTTTCCCGAGCGCGAGACCCTGCCCTGCGCCTCCTTCGACGAGGCCTTCGCGGCGGTGGTCGAGGCGCGCGCGGCCCTGGCCATGATCCCGATCGAGAACTCCAGCGCCGGGCGCGTGGCCGACATCCACCACCTGCTGCCGGACTCCGGCCTGCACATCGTCGGCGAGTACTTCCAGCGCATCCACCACCAGCTCCTGGCGCCCAAGGGCGCGCGCCTGGAAGCGCTGACGCAGGTGCGCAGTCACGTCCAGGCGCTCAGCCAGTGCCGCAACTTCCTGCTGGAGCGCGGCCTGCGCCCGGTGGTGCATGCCGACACCGCCGGCGCGGCGGCCGAGGTGGCGGCGCGCGGCGACACCAGCCAGGCGGCGCTCGCCTCCTCCCTGGCGGCGGAGATCTACGGGCTGGAGACCCTGCTCGCCGACGTGCAGGACGCCGAGAAGAACACCACCCGCTTCGTGGTGATGGCGCGCGAGCCGGTCGACCCCGACCCGGAGGACGGGCCGGCGATCACCTCCTTCGTGTTCCGGGTGCGCTCGGTGCCGGCGGCGCTCTACAAGGCGCTGGGCGGCTTCGCCACCAACGGCGTCAACATCACCAAGCTGGAAAGCTACATCATCGACGAGAACTTCACCGTCGCCCAGTTCTACGCCGACATCGAAGGGCATCCCGAGCAGCGCATGGTGCGTCTGGCGCTGGAGGAGCTGGGCTTCTTCTCCCGCGAGGTGAAGATCCTCGGCGTCTACCCGGCCAGCGCCTTCCGCAAGACCCGCGGCTGACCCGCGGCTTTACCGCCGCCTAGGGCGGTTTCCGATCGAGTGGAACCACGACGTGGGTCCGCCGATCGGCCCAAAACCGCCCTAAACCATAGTGTTAGAGTGATGCTGTCCGACCTGGCGAATCGCAAATGCGATTCGATCAGGTCGGGCATCGCTCTAGAGAGGTTTGCGACCGTTTGGACGCGCGTCAGCGCGTCCAAACGGTCGCGAAAAATCACTCCAATCCTTTGGTGTGGAGCCGGTTTCTTGTGATCGGCGGACCCACGCTGTGGGGCCAAACGATCACAATCGGCTCTAGGGCCGGCGCGGCATGCGGAAGGGCAGCATCAGCTTGACCAGCGGATTGGCGAAGCGGTCCAGGTCGAGGCTCTCGTGCACCACCGCGACCTCGCGCCCGCACAGCCGGCCGGCGAGCTGCGAGCGGGTGTAGAAGGGCGCGTCCTCCAGCCCGCGCCGCAGCCGCAGGCCGCTGTCCGGCCCGTCCTCTGGCCCGTCCTCTGGCCCGTCCTCTGGGGCGTCCGCGGCCCTGCCGTTGGCCAGGCCGCCGCGCACCGGGCGGCGCACGCCCCACAGCCCGCGGCGCAGTTCCACCGCCGGCGGCAGCGCGATCTCGCCGAGCCGGCCGCCGCGGTCGACCTCCAGGCCCAGGCTGGCGCGCGTGCCGTCGCGGCGCAGCGCGTCGTAGGCCAGCAGCGCGCCCTCGGCATGGGTGGCGCGCGCCCAGGTCCAGAAGCGAAAGCCCGCCTCCAGCGGCTCCTCGCCGGCGTTGGCGTCGAGGTAGCCGCGCCCCGCCCACGTGAGCGCCGGCGCGCGCATCTCCACCTCGACCCGGCAGAGCGGCGCGATCGGCCACCAGCGGTGCCGGCCGGCCGGGTCGAGGGCGAAGGCGCGGCCGGTGACGGCCTGCGGGATCAGGCGGATGCGCCCGCGCAGGCGGCGCGGCAGCGGCGCGGCGCGCTCGTCCACCTCGACGCAGAGCGCGCCGTCGCGCCAGTGCAGGGCGCTCGGCCCGATACACAGGCTGGCGGCGTCGCGCGTCAGGGCGACGCGGCCGCGTTCGGTCATCGCCCAGCGCGCGCGCGGGCCGTAGAGCGCGACGTTGAGGCAGACGTGGTTGTCCGGCCGGCGCCGGCCGGCCCAGGCGTAGTAGGGCGAGAAGACGCTGCCGACGAAGGCGATGACCGTCAGTCCGTGCCGGCCGTCGTCGCTGAGCGCGTCCAGGTACCACCAGAGATAGCCGCCCGGGACGACCGGCTGGCGGAAGTCAGGTCCGCCCACAGCCGCTCCACCGCCAGCCGGCCCGACAGCGCCGCCATCGGCACCCCCGGGCCCGGGTGCACGCTGCCCCCCGCCAGATAGAGACCCGGCAGCCGGCTGCGCGCCCCCATCCGCTGGAAGCTGGCCGCCCAGCCGTGCGAGGCCCGGCCGTAGAGCGCCCCGCCCGTCGCCGGGAACAGCCGGGCGAAGTCGGCCGGGGTGGTCACCGCCCGCGCCGCCGGCGCGCTCTCGATCTCCAGGCCGCAGCGCCGCAGTAGGGCGAAGGTCCGCTCCCGGCATTGCTCGATCTCCTCGGGGCTGAAGGGGGCGCGGTCGCCGCGGGCCGGCGCGTTGACCAGCAGGTAGAGCCGCTCCGGTGCGGCACCGGTCTCGGAGGTGCGCTCGAGGTCGGTCGGCACGGCGCGGTCCTGGGCGCAGAGGTAGGTGGTGGGCTGCGCCGGCAGGCGGCCATGGTCGAAGATGGCGTCGAACTCCGCCTTGTAGGCGTCGGAGAAGCAGACCGTGTGGTGCAGCAGCGGCAGGCCCCGGGGGCGGCCGCGCAGGGTCCAGACCAGGGCGGAGAGCGAACGGGCGGCGGCCGGCGGGGCGGGCGCGGCATGCCGCGCGGCGGCGCCGAGCAGCCCCTGGCCCAGGGCGGCCACGTCGCCGTTGAAGACCACCGCCTCGGCCGGCAGGACCTCGCCGTCGGCCAGGCGCACGCCGCTGACGCGGCCGCCCGCGGTCAGGATCTCCGCCGCCTCGCTGGCGTAGCGCAGGCGCACGCCCTGCTCGGCCGCCAGCTCGGCCAGCGCCCGGGCCAGGCCGTGCAGCCCGCCCTCGACCAGCCAGACGCCGTCCATCTCCACCTGCGCGACCAGCATCAGCGTGGCCGGCGCGGCGAAGGGCGAGCTGCCGCAGTAGGTGGCGTAGCGGGCGAAGAGCTGGCGCAGCCGGGGATCGGCGAAGTAGCCGCCGAGCGCCTGCCACAGGCTGGAGAAGGGCTTGATCGCGCCGAGCTCGCGCAGGCCGGCGCGCCGCGTCAGCTCCAGCGGGTTGGGCCGCTGGGCGGCGATGAAGCTGTCCTTCAGAGCCGCGTAGATGCGCGTTGCGTCGCGCCGGAAGGCCGCGAAGCCGCGCGCCTCGGCCGGGCCGGCGAAGGCGGCGATGGCGTCGGCCGAGCGCGCCGGGTCGGCGAAGAGGTCGAGGCGGCTGCCGTCGGTCCAGGCGTGGCGCGCCAGGGTCTCGGCCCGGCGCAGGCCGAGGCGCGCCTCCAGCGTGGTGCCGGCCTCGGCGCAGAGCGCGTCGAACACCCACTTCATGGTGAAGACCGTGGGCCCGGCGTCGAAGGCGCGGCCGTCCACCGTCACCTGGCGCATCTTGCCGCCCGGGGCGGCCGCGCGCTCGACCAGCGTGACCTCCAGCCCGCGCGCGGCGGCCGCGATGGCCGCGGCCAGCCCGCCGACGCCGGCGCCGATCACCACGAGTCGGCCGCGCGATGAGGCCATGGCTGTCAAGCACTCCTGACGGTTCCGAACGGGTGTCAGCCTAGCAACTGTTCAATCAACTTGACACATCAAAATGACAAGATAGCCTTACAGTCGGGTCGCTTGACAGAGGCGACCGGCTGCGGAGGAGGCTGCCCATGGACGCCGCGACGCGTATCGAACAGGCCCTGGAGCGGGCCGTTGGCCGCGCGGCGGCGCCGGGCGCGCCGCCCAAGCTGGCCGCCGCCCTGCGCCATGCGGTCTTCCCCGGCGGCGCCCGCGTGCGCCCGCAGCTCAGCCTGGCGGTGGCGCGCGCCTGCGGCGACGACACGCCGGCGCTGAGCGACGCCGCCGCGGCGGCCATCGAGCTGCTGCACTGCGCCTCGCTGGTGCACGACGACCTGCCCTGCTTCGACGACGCCGAGCTGCGCCGCGGCAAGCCGACGGTCCACGCCGTCTACGGCGAGCCGCTGGGCCTGCTGGCGGGCGACGCGCTGATCGTGCTGGCCTTCGAGTCCCTGGCGCAGGCCGGGGCCGCCATGCCGCAGCGCCTGCCGGCGCTGAGCGTGACGGTCGCCCGCGCCGTCGGCGTGCCCGGCGGCCTGGTCGCCGGCCAGGCCTGGGAGAGCGAGCCGCGGCCCGACCTGGCCCGCTACCAGCGGGCCAAGACCGGGGCGCTGTTTGTCGCCGCCAGCGTCGCCGGCGCGGTGGCGGCCGGCGCCGACCCCGGCCCCTGGCGCGGCCTGGGCGAGCGGCTGGGCGAGGCCTACCAGATCGCCGACGACCTGCGCGACGCGCTCTGCACGCCGGAGGAGCTGGGCAAGCCGGTCGGCCGGGACGCGGCCCTCGGCCGGCCCAGCGCGGTGGCGGAGTTCGGCCTCGAGGGCGCCGGCGCGCGCCTGCAGCAGCTTCTCGGTGCGGCGGTCGACGCGATCCCCGCGGTGCCCGGCGCGCCGGAGCTGCAGCAGCTCGTCCTGCTCCAGGCCAAGCGCCTGACGCCGAAGCGCCTGGCGCCGGTCAGCGTCGCCTGAGGTGGCGCGGCCGCGCCAGCCGGCCGGCCCCGGCGGCGCCCCGGACGGCCCGGCACCGGGCGCCGCCGTCCCGTCCGATCCCCTGTCCGTCGATTCCCTGTCCGCTGATCCTGTATCCGCCGGCGCCGCCGGTCTGAGCTGGCGCGACCGCTGGCTGGCCTGGCGCGACCGCCTGCTGGCCAGTCCGCGCTTCCAGACCTGGGCCGCCGCCTTCCCGCCGACCCGGCCGCTCGCGCGGCGCCGCGCGGCGCAGCTCTTCGACCTCTGCGCCGGCTTCGTCTACAGCCAGGTGCTGCTCGCCTGCGTGCGCCTCAAGCTGTTCGACAAGCTGGCCGAGGGGCCGCAGTCCCTGGGCGCGCTGGCGCCGCGCCTGGCGCTGAGCGAGGCCCGGGCGGCCCGGCTGCTGGAGGCGGCCGTCGCGCTGAAGCTGGTGCAGCGCCGCAGCGGCGGGCGCTACGGCCTCGGCCCGCACGGGGCGGCGCTGCGCGGCAACGGCGGCGTGGCCGAGATGATCGAGCACCACGCCCTGCTCTACGCCGACCTGGCCGACCCGCTGGCGCTGCTGCGCGACGAGGCCGGCCCGACCCGGCTGCGGCGCTTCTGGGCCTATGCCGGGCGCGACGGCGCCCGCACCGAGTCCCTCCGGGGCGATGCCACCGAGAGCGACGCCAGCCAGGCCGGTGCCGCCGGGGGCGAGGCCGGTCCCGCCGCGCCGCTGACGCTGTCGGCGGCGGAGGTCGCGGGCTATTCGGCGCTGATGGCGGCCTCCCAGGCGATGATCGCCGAGGAGGTGCTGGGCGCCTATCCGCTGGGCCGCCACCGTTGCCTGCTCGACGTCGGCGGCGGCGAGGGGCGGTTCCTGCGCGCCGCCGGAGCACGCTGGCCGGGACTGCAGTTGCGGCTGTTCGACCTGCCGCCGGTGGCCGCGCGCGCCGCCGCGGCCTTTGCCGCCGCCGGGCTGGCCGAGCGGGCCGAAGCGCAGGGCGGCGACTTCCGGCGCGAGCCCCTGCCGCGCGGCGCCGATCTGATCTCCCTGGTGCGCATCGTCCACGACCACGACGACGCCGCGGCGCTGGCGCTGCTGCGCGCGGTGCATGCCGCCCTGCCCGACGGGGGGCGGCTGCTGCTGGCCGAGCCGATGAGCGGCACCCCCGGCGCCGAGCCGGCCGGGGCCGCCTACTTCGGCTTCTACCTGCTGGCCATGGGCAGCGGCCGGCCGCGCAGCCCGGCGGAGCTGCAGGCGTTGCTGCGGGCGGCCGGCTTCCGGCGCAGCCGGCTGCTGGCGACGCGCCGGCCGATGCTCGCCCGCGTCCTGCTCGCCGAGGCCTGACCCCCGGACCGCCGGGCACGGCACGCATGGCGGGTCGTGTCGCGGCCCCGGACCGCCGGCGGTCGCGCCAGCTTGACGGGTTATGTGTAATGTTTGCTTGACATAAAGACACGTAAAGTTAAGCTGACACACGAGATGACAAGGCGCCCGCACAGAGGCGCCGACCGCCTTAGGGGAGCGAGCCGAGATGGACACCACGGCCGTCGTATTGCGGAAGCCCGGAGCGCTGGCGCTGGACCGCGTCGCGCTGCGCGTCCCGGCGGCCGGCGACGTGGTGGTCGAGACCGAGTGGTCGGGTATTTCCACCGGGACCGAGCGGCTGCTCTACAGCGGGCGCATGCCGGCCTTTCCCGGCCTGGGCTACCCCCTGGTCCCCGGCTACGAGTCGGTCGGCCGGATCGTCGCGGCGGGCCCGGACTCCGGCCGGCGGCCGGGCGAGCGGGTCTACGTGCCGGGCAGCAGCGGCTATGCCGAGGTGCGCGGCCTGTTCGGCGGCGCCGCGGCCCGCCTGCTGGTCGCCGGCGAGAAGACCCTGCCGCTCGGCGAGACCCTGGCCGAGGAGGGCACCCTGCTGGCCCTCGCAGCGACGGCCCACCACGCGATCGCCGCCGGCGACGGCACGCTGCCCGACCTGATCGTCGGCCACGGCGTGCTCGGCCGGCTGCTGGCGCGCCTGGCCTGCGCCAAGGGCGGCAGCCCGACGGTCTGGGAGGTGGCGCCGGACCGCCGCGCCGGGGCCGCCGGCTACCGCGTGCTCGACCCGGCGGCGGACGCCACCCGCGGCTACCGCGCGGTCTACGACGTCAGCGGCGCCGCCAATCAGCTCGACGGCCTGATCGACCGGCTGGCGCCGGGCGGCGAGATCGTGCTCGCCGGCTTCTACGAGCGCCTCGCCTTTGACTTCCCGCCGGCCTTCTTGCGCGAGGCGCGGCTGCGCGTCGCCGCCGAGTGGGCGCGCCCCGACCTGCTGGCGGCCAAGGCGCTGGTCGACGCCGGCGCGCTGTCGCTGGCCGGCCTGATCACCCATCGCGCGGCGGCGGCGACGGCCGAGACGGCCTATCGCACCGCCTTCGAAGACCCGTCCTGCCTGAAGATGATTCTGACGTGGAGCGACTGCTCATGACGGCGACGAACGGCACCCCCCGGGCCGCTGGTGCCCCCAGGCCCGACAGCCCCTCCGGGCCCGACAGCGCGGCGGCGATGCACCGGCGCCTGCGCGAGGAGGCCCGGGCCGAGCCGGAGGCGCCCGCGACCGGGCCGGTGACCAAGGAAACCCAGATCATCGCGATCTACGGCAAGGGTGGGATCGGCAAGTCCTTCACCCTGGCCAACCTCAGCTACATGATGGCCCAGCAGGGCAAGAAGGTGCTGCTGATCGGCTGCGACCCCAAGTCCGACACCACCTCGCTGCTGTTCGGCGGCAAGGCCTGCCCGACCATCATCGACACCTCCTCCAAGAAGACCGCGGCCGGCGAGCAGGTCGCCATCGGCGACGTCTGCTTCAAGCGCGACGGCGTCTTCGCCATGGAGCTGGGCGGGCCGGAGGTCGGCCGCGGCTGCGGCGGGCGCGGCATCATCCACGGCTTCGAGACCCTGGAGAAGCTGGGCTTCCACGACTGGGGCTTCGACTACGTGCTGCTCGACTTCCTGGGCGACGTGGTCTGCGGCGGCTTCGGCCTGCCGATCGCCCGCGACATGTGCCAGAAGGTGATCGTCGTCGGCTCCAACGACCTGCAGTCGCTCTACGTCGCCAACAACGTCTGCTCGGCGACCGAGTACTTCCGCAAGCTGGGCGGCAACGTCGGCGTCGCCGGCCTGGTGGTCAACAAGGACGACGGCAGCGGCGAGGCCCAGGCCTTCGCCAGCGCGGTCGGCATCCCCGTGCTGGCCTCGATCCCGGCCGACGACGACATCCGCAAGAAGTCCGCGAACTACGAGATCATCGGCTACCCCGACGGCGCCTGGGGCGCGCTGTTCGAGACCCTGGCCCGCAACGTCGGCGACGCGCCGCCGATGCAGCCGGCGCCGCTCGACCAGGACGGGCTGCTGGCCCTCTTCTCCGCCGCCGACACCGGCCGCGACGTGGTGCTCGAGCCGGCGACGCTGGAGGACATGTGCGGCACGGACGCGGTTGCCCGGCCCTCCCTCGAAGTCGTCTACGACGAAGTTTGAGGGCGAGGGAGGCCAGAGCCATGCGCGCCAAGGCGACAGACCCCCGCATGACGGCGGCCCCCGACGCCGCCGGCCCGGCGCCGCGAAAGGACGCGGCGCAGACGTCGGCGGGCGCGCCGCGCGGCCGCGTCGGCCCCGACATCGACGGCCCGCACGCCGAAGGGGCCGGCCCCGGTGACCCCGGTGACCCCGGTGGCGCCGGCGGCGACGGCCTGGGCTGCCACGGCGGCAAGGAGACCCTGAAGGCCGCGGCCGCGCAGGCCGGCAAGTCGGAGGTGCTGGCGCGCTACGCGGCGGACTACCCGACCGGCCCGCACGACCAGCCGCAGTCCATGTGCCCGGCCTTCGGCTCCCTGCGCGTCGGTCTGCGCATGCGGCGCACGGCGACCGTGCTCTCCGGCTCGGCCTGCTGCGTCTACGGCCTGACCTTCACCTCCCACTTCTACGGCGCGCGGCGCACCGTCGGCTACGTGCCCTTCAACTCCGAGACCCTGGTCACCGGCAAGCTGTTCGAGGACATCCGCGACGCGGTCCACGCGCTGGCCGACCCGGCGCTCTACGACACGGTGGTGGTCACCAACCTCTGCGTGCCGACCGCCTCCGGCGTGCCGCTGCAGCTCCTGCCCAAGGAGATCAATGGGGTGCGCATCGTCGGCATCGACGTGCCGGGCTTCGGCGTGCCGACCCATGCCGAGGCCAAGGACGTGTTGGCCGGGGCGATGCTGAACTACGCCCGCGGCGAGGCCGAGCAGGGCCCGGTCGCCGCGCCGCGCGGCGGCCCCAGCGAGCTGCCCACGGTCACCTTCCTCGGCGAGATGTTCCCGGCCGACCCCGTCACCCTGGGCGCGCTGCTGGAGCCGCTGGGCCTGGCCGCCGGCCCGAGCGTGCCGACCCGCGAGTGGCGCGAGCTCTACGCGGCGCTCGACGGCGCGGCGGTGGCGGCGATCCACCCCTTCTACACCGCCGCGGTGCGCGAGTTCCAGGCGGCCGGCCGGCCGCTGGTCGGCTCCGCGCCGGTCGGCGTCGACGGCACCGCCGCCTGGCTGGAGGCGATCGGCGCCGCGGCCAACGTGCCGGCCAAGCGGATCGACGCCGCCAAGGCGCAGTTCCTGCCCGCCATCCAGGCGGCACTGGCCGGCGCGCCGATCGCGGGGCGCATCACCCTGTCCGGCTACGAGGGCTCGGAGCTGCTGGTCGCCCGGCTGCTGCTGGAGTGCGGCGCCGACCTGCGCTACGTCGGCACCGCCTGCCCGAAGACGCCCTGGTCCGAGGCCGACCGCGACTGGCTGGAGAACCGCGGCGTGCAGGTCGCCTACCGCGCCTCGCTGGAGGACGATCTGGCGGCCCTGGCGGAGTTCCGCCCCGACCTGGCGATCGGCACCACCCCGGTGGTGCAGGCGGCCAAGGAGCGGGCGATCCCCGCGCTCTACTTCACCAACCTCATCTCGGCACGGCCGCTGATGGGCCCGGCCGGCGCCGGCTCGCTGGGCCAGGTGATCAACGCCGCCCTGGCCAACAAGCGCCGCTTCGACGCCATGAACGCCTTTTTCGAAGGCGTCGGCGCCGACGCCACCGCCGGCGTGTGGGAGGGCCTGCCGCCGGCCGCCGCCGAGGCCGCGCCCGAGACGGCCGCCAAGCCGCCGAAGGACCGGCCCCTCAAGGCGCAATCGCTCAGGGCGCAATCGCTCAGGGCGCAATCGCTGAAGGAGGCCGGCCGATGCTAGTGCTCGATCACGACCGCGCCGGCGGCTACTGGGGGGCAGTCTACGTCTTCACCGCCGTCAAGGGCCTGCAGTGCATCATCGACGGGCCGGTCGGCTGCGAGAACCTGCCGGTCACCTCGGTGCTGCACTACACCGACGCGCTGCCGCCGCACGAGCTGCCGATCGTGGTCACCGGCCTGGCCGAGGACGAGCTGGGTCAGAAGGGCACCGAGGGCGCCATGAAGCGCGCCCACGAGACCCTGGACCCCGAGCAGCCGGCGGTGGTGGTCACCGGCTCCATCGCCGAGATGATCGGCGGCGGCGTCACGCCCGAGGGCACCGGCATCCGCCGCTTCCTGCCGCGCACCATCGACGAGGACCAGTGGCAGAGCGCCGACCGCGCGATGACCTGGCTGTGGCGCGAGTTCGGCCTGCGCAAGGGCAGGCTGCCGAAGGAGTCGCAGCGGGCCGAGGGCGCGCCGCCGCGGGTCAACATCATCGGTCCCGCCTACGGCCTGTTCAACATGGCCAGCGACCTGGCCGAGATCCGCCGCCTGGTCGAGGGCCTCGGCTGCGAGGTCAACCTGGTGTTCCCGCTGGGCAGCCACCTCAAGCAGGTGCCGCGCCTGGTCGACGCGGACGTCAACATCTGTCTCTACCGGGAGTTCGGGCGGCTGCTCTGCGAGGCGCTGGGCAAGCCCTACCTCCAGGCGCCGATCGGCCTGCACTCCACCACCAAGTTCCTGCGCGCTCTGGGCGAGCTGACCGGGCTCGATCCGGAGCCCTTCATCGCGCGCGAGAAGCACAGCACGATCAAGCCGATCTGGGACCTCTGGCGCAGCGTCACCCAGGACTTCTTCGGTACCGCCAGCTTCGCCATCGTCGCCAACGAGACCTACGAGCGCGGCGTGCGCCACTTCTTGGAGACGGAGCTGGGGCTGCCCTGCAGCTTCTCCTTCCGCCGCTCGGCCGGGGTGAAGCCGGACAACGCCGCGGTGCGCAAAGCGGTGCAGGAGCAGACGCCGCTGGTGCTGTTCGGCAGCTACAACGAGCGGATGTACGCCGCCGAGATCGGCGCCAAGACCATGTACATCCCGGCCTCCTTCCCCGGCGCCATCGTGCGCCGGCACACCGGCACGCCCTTCATGGGCTACGCCGGCGCCACCTACCTGGTGCAGGAGGTCTGCAACCAGTTGTTCGACGCGCTGTTCCACATCCTGCCGCTGGGCAGCGAGCTGGACCGGGTCGAGGCGACGCCGGCGCGGCTGCACCGTGAGCTGGCCTGGCAGCCCGCCGCGCAGCGCCGGCTCGACGCGCTGGCCGCGGCCCATCCGCTGCTCACCCGCATCTCCTACACCAAGCGGCTGCGCGACGCCGCCGAGGCCGCGGCGCGCGCCGCCGGCGCCGCCGAGGTGACGCCGGCGCATCTCGACGCCCGGGCGGAGGTGCAGGCGGCATGAGCGTGGGCGCGCGTCTCCTCTCTTCGCTCGACCACGGCCGCGGCGCGCGCGGGCGCGCCGGACGGGGGGCGAGTCAGCCTTCGACGACCCGGCGGCGCGAGGCGGCCGCACGGGTCGGGACCGCGGAGGCCGCCGTCCGGCGGCGCCGCCCGACCGCCTCGCAGCGAGGTGACCCTGATGTCTGATTTCGCGCTTCGCCACAGCTCCACCGCCGTCCGGGCTCCTGCAACCCAGGCGCCGACCGCGTCGGCCCGCAGCCGCCGCCGCGAGGCCGGCAGCGGCGAGTTCTGGCTCTACTTCGCCATCAGCTTTCCGATCTTCCTGACCATCGCGGTGCTGGCGCGCCTGCTGCCCCGGGCCTGGCGGCCCGGCCTGGCCGCGCTGCGCGGCGAGGGCTCCGTCTTCGGCGAGGCCAAGGCGGCGGCCAACAAGGTTCTGCCCTTCGTCTTCATGAGCTGAACCGGCTCCGGCGCGCCGCGTGGCGCGGCCGAAGGACGAGGGGCGTCGAGACGGCCCGGCGCGATCCGGGCCTGCAGTCGGTTGCGGTCGCGGCCCGCCCGCCAGGGCGGGGGCGCGGGCGTACCGGTCCCAGCCGCACGGGATGGGTGCGGCAGCGGCCGTCAGGCCACTGTGGAGCGGAGGTGACGTTCATGGCCGAACGTTCCTTGACGGGTCTCAACGAAGACGAGGCCAAGGAGTTTCACGGCATCTTCGTGAAGAGCTTCATGATCTTCACGGGCATCGCCGTGATCGCCCACATCCTCGCCTGGATGTGGCGTCCGTGGTTGCCGGGACCCGGCGGCTACGCTGACACAGCGATGATCGACGGCGCGAAGGACATCGCGCTGCAGGCTCTCACGCTGATCGGATAGGAGGAGACGAGAGATGTGGAGGATCTGGATGATCTTCGACCCGCGTCGCACGCTGGTCGCTCTGTTCACCTTCCTGTTCGTTCTGGCGCTGCTGATCCACTTCATCCTGCTCAGCACCGACCGGTTCAACTGGCTGGAAGGTCCCACGGGCGCGGCCGGGGCCGCGTCCCAGATGTCGGCGTTGCCCGCAGACGAGACTCTGCGCTCGTAGGGCGGCACGCCGGGCATCGACCCCGGCGGTGGCGGAAGGCGGGCAGGGCGCGCGCCCGGCTCTCCTTCCGCCACCGGCTCGGGCCGGCGGCCGCGGCCGGCCGGCCCCGGGCGCATAACGAACCGGGGCGATGCGCTTACTCGGAGGTCTCGATCAATGGCCTTGCTCAGCTTTGAACGCAAGTATCGCGTCCGTGGCGGGACGCTGGTCGGGGGAGATCTCTTCGACTTCTGGGTCGGCCCCTTCTACGTGGGCTTCTTCGGGGTCACGACGATCTTCTTCTCGGCGCTCGGCACCGCCCTGATTCTCTGGGGCGCGGCGCTCGGCCCGACCTGGAATCCCTGGACGATCAACATCGCCCCGCCGGATCTCTCCTACGGGCTCGGCTTCGCGCCGCTGGCCGAGGGCGGGCTCTGGCAGCTCATCACGATCTGCGCCATCGGGGCTTTCGTCTCCTGGGCGCTGCGCCAGGTGGAGATCTGCCGCAAGCTCGGCATCGGCTTCCACGTGCCGGTGGCCTTCAGCTTCGCCATCCTGGCCTACGTCACGCTGGTGGTGATCCGGCCGCTGCTGCTGGGGGCCTGGGGACACGGCTTTCCCTACGGCATCTTCAGTCACCTCGACTGGGTCTCCAACGTCGGCTACCAGTACCTGCACTTCCACTACAACCCGGCGCACATGCTGGCGGTGAGCTTCTTCTTCACCACCACGCTGGCGCTGGCGCTCCACGGCTCGCTGGTGCTCTCCGCCGCCAACCCCGCCAAGGGCGAGACGGTGAAGACCCCGGAGCACGAGGACACCTTCTTCCGCGACTTCATCGGCTACTCGATCGGGACGTTGGGCATCCATCGCCTGGGCCTGTTCCTGGCGCTGAACGCCGGCTTCTGGAGCGCGGTCTGCATCGTCATCAGCGGCCCCTTCTGGACCCGTGGCTGGCCGGAGTGGTGGGACTGGTGGCTCGACCTGCCGGTCTGGTCATAGGAGGACCGCGCCATGGCTGAGAATCTCAACCTCTTCACCCAGACTCAGGTGCGCGGGCCGGCCGAGAGCGGCGTGGCGATCGACGAGAGCTTCTGGCCGCGCGTCGGCAAGCCCGGCTTCAACCACCTGTTCGGGCGCATCGGCAATGCCCAGATCGGGCCGATCTACCTCGGCTGGTTCGGGCTGGCCTCGCTGATCTGCGGCTTCATCGCGATCGAGATCATCGGGCTCAACATGTGGGCCTCGGTGGGCTGGGACCCGATCCAGTTCGTCCGCCAGCTCCCCTGGCTGGCGCTGGAGCCGCCGCCGCCCTCCTACGGGCTGTCCCTGCCGCCGCTCAACCAGGGCGGCTGGTGGCTGCTCGCCGGCTTCTTCCTGACGGCCTCGATCATCCTCTGGTGGGTGCGCACCTACCGGCGGGCGATCGCGCTGGGCATGGGCACCCACGTGGCCTGGGCCTTCGCCTCGGCGATCTGGCTCTACCTGGTGCTCGGCTTCATCCGGCCGCTGCTGATGGGCAGCTGGGGCGAGGCGGTGCCGTTTGGCATCTTCCCGCACCTGGATTGGACCGCGGCCTTCTCGATCCGCTACGGCAACCTCTTCTACAACCCCTTCCACGCCCTCTCGATCGTCTTCCTCTACGGCTCGACCCTGCTGTTCGCCATGCACGGGGCCACCATCCTGGCGGTCTCCCGCCTGGGCGGCGACCGCGAGCTGGACCAGATCGTCGACCGCGGCACGGCGTCGGAGCGCGCGGGGCTGTTCTGGCGCTGGACCATGGGCTTCAACGCCACCATGGAATCCATCCACCGCTGGGCCTGGTGGTTCGCCGTTCTCACCACCCTGACCGGCGGCATCGGCATCCTGCTGACCGGCACCGTGGTCGACAACTGGTATCTCTGGGCGGTCAAGCACGACTTCGCCCCGAGCTATCCGGAGGTCTACCCGACCGTGCCCGATCCGGCCGCGACGACGGGAGCAGCGCAATGACCTTCCAAATCCCCCCCTTCGCGAAGTGGCTCGGCATCGCCTTCACCGCGCTGCTGGTGATCCTGGCCTTCTTCGCGGCGCCGATCGCGACCGAGGAGGTCCAGCGCGGCTACCGCGGCACCGGCAAGGAGCTGGTGATCAACGCCAACGCGCTGGAGCGCCAGCTCGCGGCCAACCAGGTGCCGGCCGAGCCCTGGCCCTACGAGGAGGGCGCGGAGGGCCCGCTCGCCTCGGAGGTCTACGAGAACGTCCAGGTGCTCGGCCACCTCAGCGCGGCCAACTTCGACCGGCTGATGGCGGCGGTCACCGAGTGGGTGTCGCCCGAGCAGGGCTGCACCTACTGCCACAGCGAGGACGGCAACCTCGCCGCGGACACCGTCTATACCAAGATCGTCTCCCGCCGCATGTTCCAGATGACGCAGCACGTCAACAGCCAGTGGGCCAACCACGTCGCCGGCACCGGCGTGACCTGCTACACCTGCCATCGCGGCCAGCCGGTCCCGGCCAACATCTGGTTCGACGACCCCGATGCGCTCTACGCCGGCGGGCTGGTCGGCGACCGGGCCGGGCAGAACATCGCCGCGCCGGAGGTCGGCATGACCTCGCTGCCGCAGGACATCTACCGGCCCTTCCTGGAAGACGACGCCGCGATCCGCGTGGTCGGGACCGAGGCTCTGCCCTACGGCAACGCGCGCACGATCAAGCAGACCGAGTGGACCTACGGCCTGATGATCCACATGTCGGAGTCTCTGGGGGTCAACTGCACCTACTGCCACAACACCAACAACTTCGGCACCTGGGAGCAGGCCCCGGCAAGCCGCGCCATCGCCTGGCACGGCATCCGCCTGGCGCGCGATCTCAACACCAACTTCCTGGAGCCGCTCGGCCCGGTCTATCCGCCGGCTCGCCTCGGCCCGCTGGGCGATGCGCCCAAGGCCAACTGCGCGACCTGCCACAACGGCGTCTACCGGCCGCTGTTCGGCGCCCAGATGCTGGCCGACTACCCCGGCCTGCAACAGCCGGGACCGGCCGACCTGCAGGACCCGCCGCTGCGTGAGACCAGCGCATTGGGCGACTGACCGCCCGGCCTCGATCGAGACCCTCCACCGAGACCCTCCACTCAGGGCCGCCCCCGCACCGGGAGCGGCCCTCTTTCTTTCGGGCCGGGCGTCCTTGGCTAGGGCGGTTTCCGATCGAGTGGAACCACGACGTGGGTCCGCCGATCGGCCCAAAACCGCCCTAAACCATAGTGTTAGAGTGATGCTGTCCGACCTGGAGAATCGCAAATGCGATTCGATCAGGTCGGGCATCGCTCTAGGCTCCGGACTCATAACCAATAGCAGACGATTGCGCCGATGAGGACGGCGGCTTCGAACGTTGCGGCCAGGCGGTCGTAGCGCGTGGCGATGCGTCGCCAGTCCTTGAGCCTGCAGAAGGTGCGTTCGATCGCGTTGCGTGCCCGGTAGGCGGCGGCATCGAAGGCGTGTTTTCGCTTGCGCGTCGGGTTGTTCGGCACGACCGGTTCGGTGCCGCGCTCGCTCAGGAACCGGCGCAGGCCGTCGCTGTCGTAGGCGGCGTCGGCGATCAGTCTGCGCGGTGGCGGCAGAGCGCCAACGAGCGCGAGCGCCACAGGGCTGTCGCCGCGCTGGCCTGGCGTGAGGATCACGGCGCGCGGCCGCCCCAGTTCGTCTGTCGCAACGTGGATCTTGGTGGTCCGGCCGCCGCGCGAGCGGCCTATGGCGTGGACGGCGCCCCCCCTTTACCGCCGGCCGCGCAGCGGTGCGCCTTGACGTGCGAACTGTCGAGCAGCAGCTCGGCCGGTGGACCGCCGCTGTCAGCCAAGGCGCGGAACACCTCGGCCCAGACGCCGGCCTTGGCCCAGCGGACATAGCGGTTGTACAGCGTCTTGCGCGGGCCGTAGACCGCCGGTGCGTCGGCCCATCGGCACCCCGTCCTGAGGACGTGGACGATCCCGCTAATCACACGCCGGTCGTCCACCCGCGGCACACCGCGCGGCTTGTTCGGCAGCAGCGGCTGAAGGCGCGCAAACTGCGCCTCGCTCAGCCAGAAATGGCTCTCCGACATCGCAAGCTCCCTACCGTTTGGAAGCTTGAATCAAACCTGCCCTCGCGCCGGCAAGCCTTTTATGGGTCCGGAGCCTAGAGCAGATTGTGATCGTTCGGACCGCACGCTGCGGGTCCAGACGATCACAACCTGCTTGTGTGATGATGGTTGTCGTAGGTCGCCTCTGGCAGAAGGTATCCGCGGCCGCTACAGGCGGGTGACCACGCTCTCCAGCGCGGCGGTGATCTGGCGGGTGACCGCCGGACCCAGGCCGTGCAGGTTGACCCGGCCGGACTGCAGCAGCTCGCGGATGCGCACCAGGTGCTGCTCGGCCTGGCTGTATTCGCCGCGCTGCTCGTAAACGCCGGACAGCAGCAGATGGGCGAGCAACGCCTGGGGCGCGTGGGTCAGGCCCAGCTCCTCGGCCAGGGCCAGCAGGCGCACGTTGTAGACCTCGAAGAAGACGTCGCGGGCATACTGCTCGGCGCTCAACTTGGCGCCGCGCTCGACCATCGCCGGATAGTAGCGGTCGAAGAGCTGGCGTTTGACCGCCATCAGCTCCGGCCCGGCCTGGCCGCTGCCGGTCATCTCGTTGATCCGCCGCTCCAGCCGCACCACCTCGGGGTCGGCCGCGCCGGCCTCCAGCGACTGCTGCACCGAGGCGAGGAAGGCCGGGTCCTCCGTGCCCCCGCCCGTGCCCGCGCCCGTGCCGCCGGCCTGCCCCTGAGCCTGCCCCTGGGCCTGCCCCTGGGCCTGTCCCTGTCCCTGGGGGTGCCCTGGCAGCGGTCCCGCTGCGGCGTCGGCCGCCTGCGGCTGCGGGCCGAGCCCGAGGGTGGGCAGGCCGGCCATGGCGCCGAAGGACGAGCGGCTCTGATTCTGCATCGGTTCGGAATCCCCGTGGGTTGCGTGCCGCCTCGAGCGGGGTCTGCGGCGCCCCGCGGACACGCTGCGCGGGTCCGGCGGACCGCCTTCTGCTTCAGGAGGACGCTGCGGACCGGCCCCCTGTGATCGGATGTCGGGATCGGAAGCCTGTGACCGGCGCCCGGCTCAGGTCAGGTGCGGCTTGGCGATGTAGTCCGCCGCCTGCATCTCGTTCAGGCGGCTGACCGTGCGCTGGAACTCGAAGGCGCCGTCGGGGCCGTCATACAGCGCTTCCGGCGGGGCGTCGGCGGCCATCACCAGGTTGACCCGGTGCTCGTAAAGCGCGTCGACCAGCGTCATGAAGCGCCGGGCCTCGTTGCGCTGGCCGGCGTCCAGGCGCGGCACCCCGTCCAGGATCAGCGTGTGGAAGTGGGTCGCCAGGGCCAGGTAGTCCTCCGCCCCCAGCGGCCGGGCGCAGAGCGCCGCGAAGTCCAGCCGCGCCACGCCGCGCGCGGCCGCCGGGATCGCCAGGCGGCGGCCCTTGACGGTCAGGCTGGTGGGCTGCGCGGTGGCGCCCTCGGTCAGGCGCCGGAAGGCTTCGTCGAGCTGCGCCGTGGCGGCGGCTCCCAGCGGGGTGTGGAAGACCGGCAGCTCCTTCAGCCGAGCCAGGCGGTAGTCGGTGCCGGCGCCCAGGTCCAACAGGTCGAGGCGCGCCTTGAGCAGTGCGATGAACGGCAGGAAGCGCTCGCGCTGCAGGCCGCCCTCGTAGAGCCGGTCGGGCGGGAAGTTGGAGGTGGCGACCACCACCACGCCGCGGTCGAACAGTGCCTCGAACAGTCGGCCGAGGATCATGGCGTCGGCGATGTTGACCACCACGAACTCGTCGAAGCAGAGTAGCCAGACCTCCTCGGCGATGGCGGCGGCCAGCTCGGGCAGGGGGTCGGACTTGCGACCCTTGCTTTCCTGCCGCCAGGCGTGCAGGCGGTCGTGGACCTCCGCCATGAAGGCGTGGAAGTGCACGCGGCGCTTCTTGTCCAGCGGCGCACCGGCGAAGAAGAGGTCCATCAGCATCGACTTGCCGCGCCCGACCGAGCCGTAGAGGTAGAGGCCCTGCGGCGCCTCCGCCTTGGGGCGCCGGCCCAGCCCCAGGCGCGCGCGCCAGCCGGCCAGGGCGGCGGCGGCGCCGCGCTCGCCGGCCGGCACGTAGCCCTTCAGCGCGTGGGCCAGGCCGGCCAGCTTTTCGGCGGCCAGCTCCTGCGCCGGATCGGGCTTCAGCGCGCCGGCCCTGCGCGCGGCGCGGTAGGCGGCCAGCGGCCCCTGCGCGGCGGCGGTGGCGGTGAAGTCCTCCGCCATCTCCGGCGTGGGCGGCGCGGACTCCGCAGGGTGGTCGGGTGGAGCGGTCATGACGCGCCCGTGTCTACCCAAGCCGGGCGGCCGCGCCAAGCCGCCTCTTGCCCGACGCTGCTGTCCGAACGGCCGGGCGCGGGCGGCGCGGCCGTCGCTGGGCTCCCCTCTCACTCCCCCGGGGCCCCCCTCTCACTCCAAGGTGATTTCCGCGTGACGCCGGCCGGTGGCTAGGCTGGCGCCATGTCCAGCCGTTTCGCCAAGCTGCGTGCAGTCGCGCCGCTCGTCCTGCTGCTGGCCGGTGCCCCGGCGGCGCTGGCGGCCGAGTCGCCCGCGCCGGCCACCGAGCCCGCCCCCGGATCCGGCGCCCGCGCGCCGGTGGTGGTCGAGCTCTACACCAGCCAGGGCTGCAACGCCTGCCCGCCGGCCGACGCGATCCTGGCCGAGCTGGCCCGGCGGGCGGAGGTGATCGCCCTGTCGCTGCACGTCGACTACTGGGACTACATCGGCTGGAAGGACCCTTTCGCGCTGTCCGAGCTCACCGCCCGGCAGCGCGCCTACGCCCGCCGGCTCGACCGGCGCACGGTCTACACGCCGCAGATGGTGATCGACGGCACCTACGACGTGATCGGCTCGCGCCGGCAAGCGGTCGCCAACGCGATCGGGATGGCGCGGGCCCGGCCCAGCGCGGTGGCGGTGGAGATCCGCCGGCAGCCCGCGGTCGTGCGCATCGCGGCGGGGGCCGCGCCGGCCGGCGGCGCCGCCGTCTGGCTGCTGGCCTACGACGCCTGGCGGGAGACGCGGGTCCGGCGCGGCGAGAACGCCGGCCGCGCGCTGGGCAACGCCAACGTGGTGCGCAGTTATCGCCGGCTCGGCACCTGGGAGGGTGCGGCGCTGGAGCTGCCGCTCGACCTGGCGGCGGCGCGCGCGGCCGGCCGCGACGGGCTGGCGGTGATCGTCCAGGCGGCGACCGGGCGGGCCGGCGGCGGCTTTGGCCCGGTGCTGGGTGCCGCCCGGCTGACGCTCAGGTAGGCGCCGGGCGGCCCGGGGGCCTCAGGCCTCGCCGCGTGCCTCGGCCGCGCGCGCCGTCTCGGCGATCACCCGCATCAGCTCCTTGCGGTCGACGTCCAGCAACTGAGTGTCGATGTCCAGGCGCCGCCCGTCGTCCAGGGTGACGCGGATGCCCCGCACGATGGAGGCGCGCTTGATCTCCGCGCCGGCGATGCGGCTCCAGGGGATCAGCCCGTCCGGCTTGCGGCGGTCGAGCAGTCCCTCCGGCCCGACCTCGACCACCGGCCCGGCGCGGCGCAGGTCGCGGGCCAGGAAGACCGCCATCGCCAGGCAGAGGAACATCAGCACGCCGCCGACCAGCCGGTCGCCGGGCCGTCCCTCGCCGACCAGCAGGCTCCAGCTTCCGAAGCCGACGAAGGAGAGCAGCAGCAGCACGGCGAAAGCGACCTTGCGCTTGTCGATGCGATAGGTGCTGACCGCCGCGCGGCGGCGTTTCGGAATCTGGCTCACGGGTCCCCTCTCGCGCTGGTGACGGATCGCGATCTTTCTCGTCGCCGCCGACACGCCCAGGTTATAGGAGCGCCGCACGCCGATCACGCCCGCCGATCGCGGGGCCGCCCGGGGGCGTTATGCGGACGCGTTATACGGGCGGCAGAGCCGAGGGAGAAGCCATGAGCGAGCAGAGCGCCTACACCCGTCTCGAGACCCGCTTCGCGCGCCTGGGCGCGCTGCACGAGGCCATGGCCGTGCTGCACTGGGACAGCGCGGCGATGATGCCGTCCGGCGGGGCCGACGCGCGCGGCGAGCAGCTCGCCCAGCTCAGCCTGATGGCGCACGAGCTGGTGAGCGACCCGGCGGTGGCCGACTGGCTGGCCGCGGCGGAGGGCGAGGCCGAGGCGCTCGACGACTGGCGCCGGGCCAACCTGCGCGAGATGCGCCGGGCCCACAGCCATGCCACCGCCCTCTCGCCGCGCCTGGTCGAGGCGCTGCGCCGGGCCTGCCATGCCTGCGAGGGGATCTGGCGCGAGGCGCGGCCGGACAACGACTTCGCGCGGGTCAAGCCGGCCCTGGCGGAGGTGCTGGCGCTGACCCGCGAGGCCGGACAGGCCAAGGCCGAGGCGCTGGGCAAGTCGCTCTACGACGCGCTGCTCGACCAGTACGAGCCGGACGGCTCCTCGGCCGCCATCGGGCGTCTGTTCGACGAACTGGCCGAGCGCCTGCCGGTGCTGCTGAGCGACGTGCTGGAGCGCCAGGCGCGCGCGCCGGCGCCGGTGCTGCCGGCCGGTCCCTTCCCGGCGGCGCAGCAGGCCGAGCTGGCGCGCCAGCTCATGCAGGCGGTGGGTTTCGACTTCCGCCACGGCCGGCTCGACACCTCGGCGCATCCCTTCACCGGCGGCGTGCCCGACGACGTGCGCCTGACCACCCGCTGGGACGAGGCGGACTTCATGACCGGGCTGCTCGGCGTGCTGCATGAGACCGGCCACGCGCTCTACGAGCGCGGCCTGCCGCGCGCCTGGCACCGTCAGCCGGTCGGCGAGGCGCGCGGCATGGCGATCCACGAGAGCCAGTCGCTGCTGATCGAGATGCAGGCCTGCCGCTCGCGCGCCTTCGTCGACTACCTGGCGCCGCTGGCCCGCACGGCCTTCGCCGGCTCCGGCCCGGAGTGGGAGGCCGACAACCTCTACCGCCTCTACACCCGCGTGCAGCCGGGCTTCATCCGGGTGGACGCCGACGAGGTGACCTACCCGGCCCACGTGATCCTGCGCTTCCGCCTGGAGAAGGCGCTGCTGGAGGAGCGCATGACGCTCGGCGACCTGCCGGGCGCCTGGGCCGACCAGCTCCAGGCCCTGCTCGGCATCACGCCGCCGGACGACCGCCGCGGCTGCCTGCAGGACATCCACTGGTACGACGGCGCCTGGGGCTACTTCCCGACCTACACCCTGGGGGCGATGGCGGCCGCGCAGCTCTTCGACGCGGCCTGTCGGGCGCATCCGGAGATTCCCGCGCAGCTCGGGCGCGGCGACTTCGCCACGCTGCTCGCCTGGCTGCGCCGCCACGTGCACGGACAGGCCGCGCGCTACTCCACTGAGGAGCTGCTGGTGCGCGCCACCGGCCGGGCGCTCGATCCCGAGATCTTCGAGGCGCACCTGCGCCGGCGCTACCTGGGGGCGGACGAGAGCAGGTTGTGATCGTTTGGGCCCACAGCGTGGGCCCGCCGATCACAAGAAACCTGCTCTACACCATAGGGGTAGAGTGATTTGCGACCGCCGGACGCGCTGACGCGCGTCTGAACGGTCGCAAATCGCTCTAGGTGTGGAGCCTCAACAGGTTGTTCTCGGAGAGGCCGAGGCGGCTGATGGGCGTGTTGGTTTTCAAGCTACCATGTGGGCGATGCCAGTTGTAGCGATGGAGCCAGGCGGGCAGGTGCTGTGCGCGCTGGTCTGAAGTTTCATAGGCATGGGCATAGGCCCATTCGCGCAGGGCGGTTTGGATGAAGCGTTCGGCCTTGCCGTTGGTTTTAGGGGTATAGGGTTTGGTGCGGATGTGGCGTAGGCCGAGCTGTTTGCAGGCGCGGCGGAACGCCCGGGATTTGTAGCAGGCGCCGTTGTCGGTCATGACCTGTGTGACGGGGACGCCCAGTCGGGCGTAGTAGGCGACGGCGGCGTGCAGGAACGCGACGGCGCTTTCCTTGCGCTCGTCGGGTTTGATCTGGCTGAAGGCGACGCGGGAGGCGTCGTCGATGCAGACGTGGACGTACTCCCAGCCGGTGCCGCCGAGCTTGGTGCCGCGGCGGTTGCTCTGGCCTCTGCGATCGCCGGTGACGCGGTGGCCGGGCCGCTCGAAGCGGCCGAGCTTCTTGATGTCGAGATGGATCAGCTCGCCGGGATGCTCGCGCTGGTAGCGGCGCACCGGCGGGGCGGGGTCCAGGTCGCGCAGCCGGCTGAGGCCGGCGCGCTTGAGGACCCGGCTGACGGTGGCGGGGGAGACGCCGATGTCGCGGGCGATCTGCTGGCCGGCGATGCGCTGGCGACGCAGCGCGACGATGCGCTTTTGGGTCGCCTGGGACGTCGGCCGGCGCAGCTTGTGGGGCCGTGAGGAGCGGTCGCGGAGCCCGTCCGGGCCTTCGGCCTGGAAGCGCGCGACCCATTTGTTGACGGTTTTTGGCGAGACCCCGAAGGCCGTGGCCACGGCCTTCGGGGTCTCGCCGACCTCCAGAATGCGGCGCACAAGCAAGGCTCGACCGTAGGGCGTCAGACGGGCATTCTCATGGATGTCCATTCGGTCCCCCGAGCGAGTTTGATGATCTGGCAATCACCAGTCTCCTCGGCCGGGACCGAGTGGACAACCTGTTGGAAGCTCACATCTAGGCCGGCGGGGCCCGGCCGGCGCCGTTCCCCGCCGACCGTTCCCCGCCGCCCGTCAGTCGTCGCGCTGGTTGACGAAGATCAGCACCGCCAGGATGGACAGGTAGAAGCGGAAGGCCGCCTGCTGGCCGTTCCAGATGTCCGACTGCCACATCAGGAACCACTCGCCGCCGATCGCCATGAAGCCGAGGAACCAGACCAGGAACCCGACGGTGGCGCCGGCGACGGCCACGTCCTTCTTGCGCTGAAAGACCTCGGCCGGCTGGTGGCGGGCGGCGAGGAGGCGCAGCGCGCCCCAGGCCAGCCCGACGAAGGTCAGCGCCTCGCCCAGGATGATCATCGCGTAGCCGGCGTGCCACATCCACGGCGTGGTGATCGCCCGGCGCTCGGCCATATGCTCGGCGAAGATCGTGTCCATCGACAGCACGTGCTGCACGAACTGGAAGTTGGCGCCGTAGTCGACCAGGTTGTTGAAGGTGACCAGGAAGGCGAAGACCGATAGGCCCAACAGCATCGCGGCCTTGCACAGTCTGACCAGCATGGGACGTAAGCTCCTGACAGCAGTGTGAAGAATGCCGTGGGGGCTTATCATATCGGGGGCGCGCCGGGGCAAGCGCGAGCGACGCAGGCCGGTCTCCCGGCCGGCGGCGCGGCGGCTCGCTTGTTTCCGGGCGGCTCCTGGCCTTAGAGTGCGGCGTTAATCGGCTTTCTGGATCTGGCGGACGACCCGCACGCGATGCGTTACATCTCAACCCGCGGCGCCGCCCCGGCGCTGTCCTTCGACGAGGTTCTGCTCACCGGGCTGGCGCGCGACGGCGGCCTCTACGTGCCGGAGACCTGGCCGCGCTTCTCCCCGGAGGAGCTGCGCGCGCTGCGCGGCAAGCCCTATGCCGAGATCGCCGCGGCGGTGATGCGTCCCTTCATCGCCGGCTCGGTGGTCGAGCGCGACTTCGACCGCCTGGTCGAGGAGACCTACGCGGCCTTCGACCACCCGGCGGTCACGCCGCTGCGCCAGCTCGACGCCGACCTCTGGCTGCTGGAGCTGTTCCACGGCCCGACGCTGGCCTTCAAGGACGTGGCCCTGCAGCTCCTGGGGCGGCTGTTCGATGCCGTGCTGGCGCGCCGCAAGCAACGGCTGACCATCGTTGGCGCCACCTCGGGCGACACCGGCTCGGCGGCCCTTGAGGCCTGCCGCGGCCGCGGCAACCTGGACATCTTCATCCTGTTTCCCAAGGGCCGCACCAGCGAGGTGCAGCGCCGGCAGATGACCACCATCGCCGGCAACAACGCCCACGCCATCGCCGTCGAGGGCACCTTCGACGACTGCCAGGACCTGGTGAAGGCGCTGTTCGCCGACCAGGCCTTCCGCGACGAGTTCGGGCTGTCGGCGGTCAACTCGATCAACTGGGCCCGCATCATGGCCCAGATCGTCTACTACGTGGCCGCCGGGCTGGCGCTGGGGGCGCCGGACCGCCCGCTCGCCTTCTCCGTGCCGACCGGCAACTTCGGCAATGTCTACGCCGCCTATGCCGCGCGCCGCATGGGGCTGCCGGTCGCGCGGCTGTTCGTGGCCTCCAACCGCAACGACATCCTGGCCCGCTTCTTCGAGACCGGCGAGATGCGCATCGGCGCCGTGGAGCCCAGCCTGTCGCCCTCGATGGACATCCAGGTCTCCTCCAACTTCGAGCGGCTGCTGTTCGACCTGACCGGCGGCAACGGGGTCGAGGTGGCCAGCCTGATGTCCAGCTTCCGCAGCGAAGGGACCTACCGCCTGTCCGACCAGCGCGTGGCCCAGGTGAGCGAGGTCTTCCGCGGCTACCGCCTCGACGACGCCGGCACGCTCGCGCAGATCCGCGCCACCCACAAGGCAAGCGGCGAGGTCGTCGACCCCCATTCGGCGGTGGGGCTGGCGGCGGCGCGGGCCCTGGCGGAGCCCGGGGTGGCGACCCTATCTCTGGCCTGCGCGCATCCGGCCAAGTTCCCCGACGCGGTGGAGCAGGCGACCCGCCAGCGGCCGGCCCTGCCGGAGCGGCTGGCCGACCTGCACCGGCGCCCGGAGCGCGCGGCGGAGCTGCCCAACGACCTGGAGGCGCTGCGCCGCTACGTCCGCGACCACGCGAAAGGATTGACCGCCGTATGACCGTCACCGTCACCCGCCTGTCCAACGGCCTGACCGTGGCCAGCGACGCCATGGCCGAGGTCGAGACCTGCTCGCTGGGTCTGTGGGTCGGCGTCGGCGCGCGCCACGAGCCGGCGCGGGTGAACGGCGTCGCCCACCTGCTCGAACACATGGTCTTCAAGGGCACCGCGCGCCGCAGCGCCCGCGCCATCGCCGAGGAGATCGAGGCGGTCGGCGGCCAGATGAACGCCTACACCGGGCGCGAGAGCACCGCCTTCTACGCCAAGGTGCTGGCCGAGCACGCGCCCTTGGCCCTCGACCTGGTGTCCGACATGCTGCTGCGCCCGCGCCTGGACGCCGCCGAGCTGGAGCGCGAGCGCCAGGTGGTGTTGCAGGAGATCGGCCAGGCCGAGGACACGCCCGACGACATCATCTTCGACGACTTCCAGCTCGCGGCCTATCCCGGCCAGGGCATCGGCCGGCCGGTGCTCGGCACGCCCGAGACGGTGCGCGCGCTGACGGCCGAGGACCTGCGCGGCTACCTGGGCGCCAATTATGCCGCCGACTCCGCCGTGCTGGTCGCCGCCGGGCGGATCGAGCACGCGCTGCTGCACCGCCTGGCCGAGGAGCTGTTCGGCGACCTGCCGGCGCAGGGCCAGGCGGTGAGCGAGCCGGCGCGCTACCTGGGCGGCGAGCACCGCGAGGCGCGCGACCTGGAGCAGGCGCACCTGCTGCTGGGCTTCGACTCGGTCGGCTTCCGCGACCCCGACTTCTACGCCGTCTCGGCGCTCTCGACGCTGCTGGGCGGCGGCATGTCCTCGCGCCTGTTCCAGGAGGTGCGCGAGGAGAAGGGGCTGGTCTACTCGATCTACTCCTTCCTGGCCGCGGCCTGTGACAGCGGGCTCTTCGGCGTCTACGCCGGCACCGGCGCGGGCGAGGCGCAGGAGGTGCTGGACACGGTCTGCCGCGAGCTGGAGCGCGCGGCCGGCGACATCACGGCCGAGGAGGTCGAGCGCGCCCGCGCCCAGCTCAAGGCGGCCATCCTGATGAGCCGCGAGAGCAGCGGCGCGCGGGCCGAGCAGCTCGCCACCCACCTGCTGGTCTTCGGCCGGCCGGTGCCGGCCGGCGAGATCGTCGCCGAGCTGGACGCGCTGGACGTGGCGCGGCTGCGCCGGGCCGCCGCGCGCCTGCTCGACAGTCGCCCGACCCTGGCCCTGCTCGGCCCGGTCCAGCGGGTCGCGCCCTACGACCGCCTGGCCGCCCGCTTCGGCGGCGCGGCGGCGGCCCAGTAACCGCCGGCGGCATGGTCTACGCCGCCCTCATCGGCGAGGCCGGCCCGCGCGGGCCGACGCTGAGCCGGGGGCGGGTGCTGCTGCGCCGGCCGGTCCTGCGCGACTGGCGCGCCTGGGCCGAGCTGCGCCACGCCAGCCGCCACTTCCTCACGCCCTGGGAGCCGGCCTGGCCGTACGACGCGCTGAGCCGCAAGGCCTTCCGCCGGCGCCTGCGCCAGCAGGCGGCCGAGTGGCGCCAGGGGGCGGGCATCACCTTCTTCGTCTTCGACCGCCGCGGCGGCCAGCTTCTCGGCGGGATCAGCGTGACCAACCTGCGCCGCGGCGTCGCCCAGGCCGCCAGCCTGGGCTACTGGGTCGGCGAGCGCCACGCGCGCCAGGGCCTGATGACCGAGGCGCTGCTGGTGCTGCTGGATTACCTGTTCGACGACCTCGGTCTGCACCGGGTGGAGGCCGCCTGCCTGCCGCGCAATGCCGCCAGCCGGCGCCTGCTGGAGAAGCTGGGCTTTCGCGAGGAGGGGCGCGGACGCGGCTATCTGCGCATCGCCGGCGAGTGGCAGGACCACGTGCTCTACGCCCTGCTGACCGAGGACGCGCGCGGCACGGCGAGCCCGGCCTGGTCGCTGGCCGTGGCGCCCGAACCCGAGGCCGCCGGCGGCGCCGCCGCGGCCAGCGCGCCCGCCTCGGTGGCGGCGAGATAGCGCCACTGGCCGGCCGTGGCGTGCTCCCCTCTGGCGGTCCGCCGCGCGCGGAGTATATGGTGCGGCCATGCAGACCGTGATGTTCCTCCTCCTCGCCATCGCCATGCTGATGACGCTCGGCGTGCTCTTCACCGGCCTCTTCTCCATGGCGCGCGGCGGCAGCTTCAACGCCAAGTGGGGCAACCGCCTGATGCGCTACCGCATCCTCTTCCAGGGCATCGCCATCGCGCTCTTCGCCGTGGCGCTGCTGATCGGCAAGGGGGGCTGACGCCGTGGTCCAACTGACCCGCATCTACACCCGCGGCGGCGACAAGGGAAAAACCTCGCTGGGCAACGGCAAGCGCGTGGCCAAGCACGACCCGCGCGTCGCCGCCTACGGCGCCGTCGACGAGGCCAACGCCACCCTGGGGCTGGTGCGGCTGCACTGCGGCCCGGAGGCCGACGCGCTGCTGGCGCGCATCCAGAACGACCTCTTCGACCTGGGCGCTGACCTGGCGACGCCGGACGACCGCGCGCTGGAGTACGAGCCGCTGCGCGTGAGCGCGGGGCAGGTGGACTGGCTGGAGCAGCAGATCGACCGGCTGAACGCCGAGTTGGCGCCGCTGAAATCCTTCGTGCTGCCGGGCGGCTCGCCGGCCGCGGCCTATCTCCACCTGGCCCGCACCGTGACCCGCCGCGCCGAGCGGGAGGTGACGGTGCTGGCCGAGCAGGAGGCGATCGGCCCGCAGGCGGTGCGCTACGTCAACCGCCTGAGCGACCTGCTGTTCGTCATGGCGCGCCACGAGAACGACCAGGGGCGTCTGGATGTGCTCTGGGTGCCCGGCGCCAACCGCTGAGGACGGCGCGCCGCCGGCGCCGGCTTCCCCTGTCGGTGCCGGCCAGGGCGAGGGCGGAGCCGGGGAGGGAGCCGGGGGCCGGGACCGAGGACGTGACCGGGGACGGGACCGGGGACGGGGGCATGTGCGGGAGGCGCCTGCGCCCGCGCCAGGGGTGCGATTGACACTCTGCGGACCGGACTTCTATGTTGCGACCGCGAAAAGCGATGGTGCAGGGCGCAATTGTCCGACTCAATGCCGTGTATCGGCGGCTGGATTGTTGCGGCCCGTAAGTGGTAACAGGAGCGAATAGGCACCTCGCCTAGCAAAGGTTTCTCATCCAGCGGACACACCAAGCAAAAAGCGGAAGCGGAATACCGATGAAGGTCCTGGTCCCGGTCAAGCGGGTGATCGACGCCTACGTCAAGGTCCGTGTCAAGGCGGACGGCTCCGGCGTCGAGACCCAGAACGTCAAGATGTCCATGAACCCCTTCTGCGAGATCGCCGTGGAGGAGGCGGTCCGTCTGAAGGAGGCCGGGACCGCGAGCGAGATCGTCGCGGTCTCCTGCGGCCCGCAGGCCTGCCAGGAGACGATCCGCACCGCGCTCGCCATGGGCGCCGACCGCGGCATCCTGGTGCAGACCGACGAGCCGCTGGAGCCGCTGGGCATCGCCAAGCTGCTCAAGACCCTGGTCGAGAAGGAGCAGCCGGAGCTGGTGCTGCTCGGCAAGCAGGCGGTCGACAGCGACCACAACCAGACCGGCCAGATGCTGGCGGCGCTGCTGGGCTGGTCCCAGGGCACCTTCGCCAGCAAGGTCGCCGCGGCCGACGGCAAGCTGTCGGTGACCCGCGAGATCGACGGCGGCCTGGAGACCCTGGAGCTGAAGCTGCCGGCGGTGGTCACCGCCGACCTGCGCCTCAACGAGCCGCGCTATGCCAGCCTGCCCAACATCATGAAGGCCAAGAAGAAGCCGATCGAGACGGTGACGCCGGCCGACCTGGGCGTCGAGGTGGCGCCGCGCACCAAGGTGCTGAAGGTCGCCGAGCCGCCGGCCCGCGAAGGCGGCGTGAAGGTCTCCAGCGTGGCCGAGCTGGTCGAGAAGCTGAAGACCGAGGCCAAGGTCATCTGAGGATTACGGGAGGGAGCGCAGACCCATGACCATTCTGGTCGTCGCCGAGAACGAGAACAGCGCCCTCAAGGGCCCGGTCCTCAACGCCGTCACCGCCGCCAAGGAGCTGTCCCAGGCCGGCGCGGGCGACATTCACCTGCTGGTCGCCGGCGCGGACTGCGCCGGCGCCGCCGAGGAGGCCGCCAAGATCGCGGGCGTCGCCAAGGTCCTCAAGGCGGACGCCCCGGCCTACGCCCATGGCCTGGCCGAGGCGGTGGCGCCGCTGGTCGCCAAGCTGGCGCCGGACTACAGCCACGTCCTGGTCGGCCACTCCACCTTCGGCAAGAACGTGCTGCCGCGCGCCGCCGCACTCTGCGACATGCAGATGATCTCCGACATCGCGGCGGTCGAGGGGACCGACACCTTCGTGCGGCCGATCTATGCCGGCAACGCCCTGGCCACGGTGCAGACCGGCGACAAGATCGTCTTCGCCTCGGTCCGCGGCACCGCCTTCGACGCCGCCGCCGCCGAGGGCGGCGCGGCCGAGATCGCCGAGGTCGAGGCGGGCGAGGACCCCGGCCTGTCCAGCTTCGTCGGCCAGGAGCTGACCGAGTCCGAGCGCCCGGAGCTGACCGCCGCGCGGGTCGTCATCTCCGGCGGCCGCGGCATGCAGAACGGCGAGAACTTCGCCATGCTGGAGAAGCTGGCCGACAAGCTGGGCGCCGCCGTCGGCGCCAGCCGCGCCGCGGTGGACGCCGGCTTCGTGCCCAACGACTACCAGGTCGGCCAGACCGGTAAGGTGGTCGCGCCCGAACTCTACATCGCCGTCGGCATCTCCGGCGCGATTCAGCATCTGGCCGGCATGAAGGACTCCAAGGTGATCGTCGCGATCAACAAGGACGAGGAGGCGCCGATCTTCCAGGTCGCCGACTACGGCCTGGTCGCCGACCTGTTCCAGGCCGTGCCGGAGCTGGAATCCGAACTCGACAAGTCGGCCTGACGGCCGGCTTTCCCCTAGCCCTCAAGGATCCCCGATCTCGATGTCCGATACCGCCAACGCGCCGCTCTATCCCGAGAAGATCAGCACCATCGGCATCATCGGTGCCGGACAGATGGGCAGCGGCATCGCCCATGTCTGCTCCCTGTCCGGCTACCGGGTCCGGCTGCAGGACATCGCGGAGGACGCCCTGGAGAAGTCGGTGGCGGGGATCACCCGCCAGATGGACCGCCAGGTCTCCAAGCAGCGGATCAGCCAGGCCGACCGGGACGGCGCGCTGGAGCGCATCTCGACCGGCACCGAGATGGGGCTCTTCGAGGACTGCGAGCTGGTGATCGAGGCGGCCACCGAGAACGAGGAGGTCAAGCGGCAGATCCTCACCAAGCTCTGCCCGGTACTCAAGCCGGACGCGCTGATCTGCTCCAACACCTCCTCGATCTCGATCACCCGCCTGGCCGCGGTGACCGACCGGCCCGAGCGCTTCATGGGCATGCACTTCATGAACCCGGTGCCGGTGATGCAGCTCGTCGAGCTGATCCGCGGCATCGCCACCGCCGACGACTGTTTCCAGCGGGTCCGCGAGGTCACCGAGCACCTCGGCAAGACCCCGGTGGCCGCCGAGGACTTCCCCGCCTTCATCGTCAACCGCATCCTGCTGCCGATGATCAACGAGGCGGTCTACACCCTCTACGAGGGCGTCGGCACGGTCGAGGCGATCGACACCGCCATGCGGCTGGGCGCCAACCACCCCATGGGGCCGCTGGAGCTGGCCGACTTCATCGGCCTGGATACCTGCCTGTCGGTGATGTACGTGCTCTACGAGGGGCTGGCCGATTCCAAGTACCGCCCCTGTCCGCTGCTGGTGAAGTACGTCGAGGCCGGCTGGGTCGGTCGCAAGGCCGGGCGCGGCTTCTACGACTACAGCGGCGACACGCCGGTCCCGACCCGCTGACCCGCCGCGCCCGCGAGGGCTGAACGCGAGGCCGCGCGCGCCGGGTCCCGGCGCGCGCGAGCTCGGTCCGCGTCGAAGCACGCGGGTTACACGCAGCGGCCGCCGTCGACCTCCAGCAGCACGCCGGTCAGGAACTCCGCGTCGTCGCTCGCCAGGAAGGCGGCGGCGCTGGCCACGTCCTGCGGCCGCGACAGGCGGCCCAGCGGGATGGTGGCGACGAACTTGGCGCGGGCGTCGGGCGTGTCGGGCACCCCCATGAAGGTCTCCAGCAGGCCGGTCTCGCCGATCACCGGACACAGCGCGTTGACCCGGATGCGCTCCGGCGCCAGCTCGACCGCCAGCGACTGGGTCAGGGTGTTCACCGCCCCCTTGCTGGCGTTGTACCAGGTCAGCCCGGGGCGCGGCCGCAGCCCGGCGGTCGAACTGGTGTTGAGGATGACGCCGCCGCCCTGCTTGCGGAAGACCGGCACGGCGATCTGGGTGGCGTGGAAGATCGCCTTGACGTTGACGTCGAAGCAGCGGTCGTAGTCCTCCTCCCCCACCTCCAGCAGCGGCGCGTTGCGGTGGCTGTAGCCGGCGTTGTTGACCAGGATGTCGAGCCGGCCGAAGCTGTCGACGGCGGTGTCGATCATCCGTTGCACCTCCGTGCGGCGGGTGACGTCGGCTTCCACGGCGATGGTGTCGCCGCCGATCTCGCGCATCACCGCCTCGGCGGCGGCGCGGTCGCGGTCGGCCACCACGACCTGCGCGCCCTCGATCGCGAAGCGCTGCGCGATCCCGGCGCCGAAGCCGGACCCGCCGCCTGTGACAATCGCCACCCTGTCGGTTAACCGCATTGTGTTTCCTTTCCTGCAGATTATTGTTCCGACAGGAATGAAATCACGCGGTGCCGGGCCGGGCAAAGCGCCCGATCGCGCCGGCCCCGGCCAGGAACGTGCAAAGGGCGACGCCGGGACAGCGGGGGACAGACATGGCCGCCTATATCGTGGGCCTGATCCACGTCGACGATCCGCAGGGGTACGAGCGCTACCGCGCCCGGACCCCGGAGGTGATCGCCCGCCACGGCGGCCGCTTCGTCATCCGTGGCGGCGCGCCGGAGGTGCTGGAAGGCGACTGGCCGGCGCCGCGGGTGGTGGTCATCGAATTCCCCGATGCGGCGGCGGCGCGCCGCTTCTACGACTCGCCGGACTACCAGGCGATCCTGCCGCTGCGCCAAGGCGCCGCGCGCGGCACGCTGGCGCTCCTGCCCGGGGCGCCGCAGGCTTGAGGCGAGGAGTGCTGGGCCCGTGACCTCCCGTGCCTTCCTGACCGAGCCGCCGCGCCGGCGCCAGAGCCCGGTGGGTCTCAGCCCGCTGGCGGCGGCGACCTTCGCCGCCGCCGCCGACCCGCGGCTGGCTGCGCTTCTGGAGGCCTACGCCGCGGCAGCCCGCGCCCATGCGCCGGGGCTGCCCCCGGCCGAGGCGTTTCGGCCCGAGCGCCTGCTGGCCCTGGGCATGACCGCGCGCGCCGCGCCGCTCGCCGCCGAGGCCGCGCGTCAGCCCTCCGAGGTCGCCGCCGCACTGCGGCGGGCTGCGGCCGGTCCCCGTCTGCATCGCCGGCCCGCGCGCTACCGCCTGACCACGGCGGCGGGCGCGCGGCTGCTGGCGCTGCTGCCGTTGGCCGCCTCAGGCGAGCAGGGCGAGGTCGTCCAGGTTCTCGCGGCCTTCGGCCTCTAGCCGCTCCAGGTCGGCCGCGAGCTGCTCGCGAAATTCGGCACGGCTGAGCTCCACCAGGTAGAGCGTCTGGGGCTGCGGGCGCTCGGGGATCGTCAAAGCCTCCAGGCAGGGCGTGATGCGCTGGAAGCCGTAGGGCTTGGCCGGCATCTCGCCGCTGCGGGTGTGGAAGATGTGCCCGGCGTGCCAGTCGGCGCGGAAGACCTGCTCGCCGATCAGCCGCACCAGCCGGGTGGTCAGCAGGGCCAGCCGCTTGCCGCGCGCCGCCGGGTCGACCAGCGTGCCGCCGGAGTAGGAGATCCGCCCGCCCAGATCGTAACCCGCCGGCAGGATCGGCTGCAGCGGCGTGCTGTTGGGGTGGCCCGGCCGGTGGAACAGCTCGCCGCGCCGCATGGTGGCGACGAAGCTGTCGGTCTCGAACAGCCGCACCGCGTTGCAGGCGAGGAAGCGGCCGTCGCCGTCGCGGATCACCACCGAGCCGGTGGTGGTCTCGTCGACCTCGGACTGCAGCGGGTCGAAGGTCGGGTTGACCCAGCCGCCCTGCTCGGCGATGGCGTCGATCCAGGCCTGGGAGCCCATCTGCAGGTCGAGCAGCAGGCCGGCGGTCTCGCAGATCCGGGCCAGCTTCTCGGTCATCGCGGCGGCCTTCGGGTCGACCGGCGGCCAGGTCCGCGTGGCGGGGCGCGCCCCGGTCTCGGCGAGGGCCTGCGCGCGCCGCCCGTCGATCTGAGTCGGCCCTGACGGGGTCAGGTCAAGTTCAGCCAAAGTCATCGTTTGAGTCCCCTTCTCCTCTCGGGCGCGGCGCCTCCCGGACTCCGCGGGCATGCCCGGTAAAGGCGCTAGCTCTGGTAGAGATAACGCGTGTGAGTTGCGCCGACCTAGAGGTTAATTCGCGTGACCTCCCAAGCGCGAGGGCGCGTTCGGGCGAATGTCACCGCATCTTCATTCTGTATTCAGTCTCGCGCCCTAGTCTGCCGGCTTTGCTGCACCTGCGAAGAGGGATGTCCATGTTCTCCTTGACCGGTAAGCGCGGCCTGGTGGTCGGCATCGCCAACGACCGTTCCATCGCCTATGGCTGCGCGCGTCAGCTCCGGCGCCAGGGCGCCGATCTCGCCGTCACCTACCTGAACGCCAAGGCCGAGCCTCACGTGCGTCCGCTGGCCGAGGGGCTGGAGGCGGAGATCGTCGTGCCCTGCGACGTGCGCGAGCCGGGCCAGCTCGAAGCCGTTTTCGACGAGATCGAGGCGCGCTGGGGGCGGCTCGACTTCCTGCTGCACTCCATCGCCTACGCGCCGAAGGAAGACCTGCACGGGCGGGTGGTGGACTCCAGCCAGTCCGGCTTCGCCCAGGCGATGGACGTCTCCTGCCACTCCTTCATCCGCATGGCGCGGCTGGCCGAGCCGCTGATGGAGCGGGCCGGCGGCGGCTGCCTGATGACCGTCAGCTTCTACGGCGCCGAGAAGGTGGTGCAGCACTACAATCTGATGGGGCCGGTCAAGGCGGCGCTGGAGGCCAGCACCCGCTATCTGGCGGCGGAGCTGGGCGAAAAGCGGATCCGCGTGCACGCCATCTCGCCAGGGCCCTTGCTGACCCGCGCGGCCAGTGGCCTCGACCGCTTCGACAGCCTGCTGGAGCGCGCCCGCGCCCGCGCGCCGGAGCATCGCCTGGTGACCACCGAGGAGATCGGGGCGATGGCGGTCTACCTGGCGAGCGACGAGGCCGCGACCTCCACGGGCACCATCGCCTTCGTCGACGGCGGCTACTCGATCATGGATTGAGCCGGCCCGGCGCGGCCTGTCACGCTTGTCGACAAGCCGGCACGCGATCGCGCGCCGGGCGAGCCGGCTCGCCGGCGCCGGTAACCGGCGCCGATCTCGCGGCAGGTGCCGCCGTGCCGCTCCGGCCCGCGCCGCCGGGTCAGGCGGCCGCCGGCATGACGTAGGCGGCGACGGCGGCGAAGTGCGCCCCGCTCGCGGCCAGCACCAGGGCGTGCCAGACGGCGTGGTGGTAGGGCAGCCGGCGCCAGAGATAGAAGCCGACGCCGCCGGTGTAGAGCAACCCGCCGGCGACCAGCAGCTCCAGCGCCGTGGGCGGCAGCGCGGCGACGATCTCCTCGCCCGCCACGGCGAGGCCGAGCCAGCCGATGCCGAGGTAGAGCGGCACCGACAGCCAGACCAGCCGCCGCCCCCGCGGCAGCAGGCGGGTGGCCACCTCCAGCGCGATGCCGGCCAGGGCCAGCGCCCAGACCGCGGCGAAGAGCGCCCGGCCCACCTCGGGATCGAGCGCCAGCAGGGTGAAGGGCGTGTAGGTGCCGGCGATCAGCAGGTAGATCGCGCAGTGGTCGAACAGCAGGAACAGGCGCTTGGCCGGTCCCTCGGGCAGGCCGTGGTAGAAGGTCGAGGCCGCGTAGAGCACGACCAGGCTGCCGCCGTAGATGACCGCCGAGAGGATGGCGGCGTCGCTCTGGCGTTCGAGCGCCAGCCAAAGCAGGAAGACCAGGCCGCCGAGGCTGGCCACGGCGCCGACGCCGTGCAACGCGGCGTGCACGATCTCCTCCGCCAGGGTGTAGCGGTGATCCCCTCGCGTGCCCTCGTTCATGCGGCCCAGGGTAACGCCGTCGGCACGGCGAGGAAAATCACGTTTGGTTTCCGCCCGGGCGGCGGCCGGGAAGCGTCGGCGATAGCGGGGGGATGGCGGGGGGGCGAGGGTGGGGGCGATGGTGGGCGCTTCACCATCCGGGGCGGTGCGTCCTCGTATGTCATGAAATGATTACGTGTGCCCGACGGGCGCTTCTGGCATCATTGGTTCGGGTCGAAGAGGGGAGTTCCGGACGCCGCTATTCGGATCATCGCACGCGATTGGGAGAGTTCTGGATGTCGTCGGACCCGGTCCTGCTGCACGAACCTGCCTCGCCGTCCCTAGCCGCCACGGACGGTCCGGCCAGCTACCGCCGCGAGGCTTGGGAGCGTTATCGCCTGGCCGCCCACCGCTTTGCCTGTCGACCCGAGGACCCCGGCGCCGCCGAGGCGTTGGAGCAGGCTACGCTCGGCCTGCGCCGCGCGGCCGCGGTCGCCGCCTGGCGGCGCGGCTGAGCACAACCGGGCGTGCGGCCCGACCGTCTTCGGGGGCGTCCTCGGGGGGCGTCCTCGGGATTTCGTCCTTCGGGCCCTGCCGTCCGGCTGGACCGGGGCAGTGCGTCACTCGGCGTCACTCGGCGGCGGCGATCATCGCCGGAGCAGGCAAGATCGTCTCGCGGCGCACCGCCCAGATCGCGGCCTGGGTGCGGTTGCGCGCGTGGATCTTGCGCAGCAGCCCCTTGACGTGAACCTTGACGGTCGCCTCGGTGATCCCCAGGCGGCGCGCGATCAGCTTGTTCGGCAGGCCCTCGGCCAGGCCCAGGGCGATATCCTGCTCGCGCTCCGACAGGGGGACGTCGACCGCGCCGGCGGTGTCGTCGTTGGCCGCTGCGCCGCGGCGGCGCACCAGCATCTGATCGATCCAGTCGTTCGGCAGGATGCGCTGGCCGAGCTGGATCAGTTCCAGGCAGCGGGCCAGCCGATCCGCGCTGATGTCCTTGGTCAGAACGCTGTCGACGCCGGCCGCGCAGAACCGCGGAAGCAGTGCAGCGGCATCGCGGTCGCAGATCACGGCGACCTTGAGGCCCGGGTGGCGCTGCTTGATGGCCTCCAGCTCTTGGCACAGGTCGCCGCCATCGCCGCTGTAGCCGAGCAGCAGCAGGCCCGCGCGGCCGCGCGCGAGCTCGGCCTCGGCCGCCGCCAGGGAGGTCTGCGGTTCGGCGAGCGCCAGTCCGGCTTCCGCAAGCATTTGCCGCAGCCCTTCGCGGAACAGTGGGCTGGGATCGACGATCAGGATTTCCCTGGAAATGGTCTGGCTCATCCTACCTGAAGGCTCCCTATTTCGCCCGCCGCCGCGGACAGGAAAGAGCACGGGCGGCAGAGCCAAGCCAAAATGGTGCTTTTGGGCGATACGCTTCGCCGCTTTGGATATCATTATGTCTAATTGAAGGGCGTAAGGGGCGGAATCGGTGTGATCACGTACCCCCTTCTGCAAGAAAGAGCGGCCGCCGGAGCGGCTTCCCGGCGAAAATCCGCATCAAAACGGATTCGACTGCTGTCCCTATGCGGAGTCGCCGACTTTCGGGCTAGCCTGTTCGCGTAGGAGCTCGGGATCCAAGTGGCTATCGGCGAAGCGGTTCATCAGCATCAAGGTCGTCTCGACCTCGAACTTGCGCAGGATGCGGGTGCGGTGGGTGTCCACCGTGCGCGGCGACATGTCGAGCGCGCGCGCGATCACCTTGCTGCTCTGTCCGCCGATCAGGCGCTCTAGCACCTCGCGCTCGCGCGGTGTCAGATCGTACAGGCGTTGCCGCAGCGCGTGGCGCAGGCAGCGTGCCCGGCGGCGGTCGCGGCCGATCAGGGCGGCCGAGCGTACCTTCTCCATCAAGGCTTCCGGCTCGAACGGCTTGACCAGATAGTCGGTGGCGCCCTGCTTCATGGCACTGACCGCGACCTCCACCTCCGACGAGCCGGTGACCACGATGATCGGCAGATCGAGGTCGCGTTCGGCCAGCAGGCGCTGCGTCGAGAGTCCGTCGATGCCGGGCATGAAGATGTCCAGCAGGACGACGTCGAGCGCGGCGATATCGGGGTCGGCCATGAACTCGGTGGCGGTGGCGAAGGAGCGGGGGCTGCAGCCGTGCAGCTCGAGCAGTTCGCAGAGGGACTCGGCGAAGCGCCGGTCGTCGTCGATCACGGCGACGATGGCGGGACCGCCCCGTCCCGTATAGTCGGTCGGCTCCTCTGCCGTTCCGCTCTGTTCGCCCGCGCTCATAAGTCGCCCTCCTTCCGGGATTGCCGGATTTTTACCTGCAGCTCCTCGCGGAAGGCCGCGAGGGCATCGAACAGCTCCTGTAGATCCCGATAGGCCTCCTGCAGGACGCCGGGGGCGCGTTGCGTTTCGCCCCGCTTCAGCACCGCCTCCAGAATGGCCAGGCGATTGCGCAGGCTGGCGCGCGGCTGGTTCAGGCGATGCTCGAGCGCGTCGACCAGTTCACCCATCGCGATGAACCGGGCATTGTCCAACAACCCGGCGAGCTTCGAGTCAAGCGCCGTTTGTCCCGCTTTGGCGCTCTGGGGCGCCAGACTGCAGAGGCTGACCCCGGGCCCGGCCGCGCTGCCGTCCGCCGGGTCGTCGGCGCGCGCGATCACCTGCGCGCGCAGCACCGGCGTGCCGCGCGGGTCGCTCGCCTCGCCCTGCGCGGCGGCCTGCAGCAGCCAGGCGGCGGCCGGTCCGGGCGGCCCCGGCCGATCCGGGTCGGCCAGCAGGCGCGGAAGATGGCTGCGGGCGGCGGCGCTGACCGCGATCACCGCGTTGCCGCGCAGCAGCGCCAGCGGCACCGCCAGGTGCGCGATGGCGGCCGGGTCGATGCGAAACTGCGGCAGAGGAAAGTGCGGGTCGTCTTCGGTCATGCGGGAGGCGAAAGGAAAAGGCGCCGGGTCGGTAGCATCAGCGCACCCTAAAGCGATTTGCGATTCTGCGGAATCGCCGCGCGCGTCCGCGCGATCGTGACGACTGACTCTCGTTTGCGGTCATCGCGCGGGCTTCTCCTGCTCGGCGGATCTGCAAAGCCGGTCCCGGCGATCACACCCTGCTCGAGCCTGCTGTCCGCCCGGGCCGCACCCGGACAAGCCGGCAGGCGGCGCGGGCCGTCGCGCGGCCCCGCTTCGGCGCGGCAACGGCGTCATTCCGCCCGGACGAGCAGGTCGCCGGTGGCATCGCCCGGCGTGGTCATGGCATCGCTGATGAAGCGCCGCAGCAGGCAGAGCAGGACGCGCGCGCTGGCGGCGTCGCGGCCGGTCGCCGTGAGCGGCAGGAAGGCGCACTCGTACTGGTACAGCCCGCCGAGCCCGTCGCCGTCGTCGCGGTACCGGGCCAGCCGGCCGCGGGCGACCCCGCCGCCCGCCGTCTCCTGCGCGATCATCCCGGCCCAGGCCTCGAGCAGGAAGCCGCGCAGCGGCGACGCCACCTGCCGGACGGCCTGTCCCGTCGGCTCGCAGCCCATCAGCTCCACCACCCCGGTCCCGGCCAGGCGGTAGCGCGGGCCGCCGTCCGCCGTCTGCGCGTCGAGCAGCGCCAGGCTGGGCAGCAGGGCCCGAACCTGCGCCGGGTCGATGTCGGCGCGGGACGGCGGCAGCCCCCTGCGGTGCAGGGCGCGCCAATAGGCCACCGCATCGACCAGCTTGACGTGGAAGCCGGCGCTCAGCAGTCGGCGGCGCAGCGCGCGTCCGCTGCCCATGAGCGCCGGGTCGACGCAGGACACGGCGACCTCGCCGGTCGTGCGGACGCGCCGGGCCGCCGGCCGCGCGCCAGCCGCCGCGGTTCGACCCCCGCTCGGATTCGGTGCGTTCACGGACTTGCCCCCCTGTGCCACACCTGAACACGCTTCCCCTCGGACGTCACCGTGACGCTTCCCACCGTGACGCTTCCCACCGTGACGCTTCCGGGCCCCCTGACCCTTAAGCTTCTTCGGCCCCGGTCCCTCGGGCCGCTCGACGCCTCGCGGCGCGAGCGGTGCCGATCCGACCGGCGCCCCCCAAGCCGGCGCCCCCCAAGCCGGCGCCCCTGGGCCTGGCGGTCGGAGGCCGCGCCAGCAAGCGGGGGCCGGGCCCGTCTCGCCTGTCGCCCGTCTCGCCTGTCGCCCCGGCACGGCTGTTCCCGGCACGGCTGTTCCCGGCGTGGCCGACGTCGGCGCACCTGCGGCCCACCTGCGGCCCACCTGCGCGGCTCCGGGCCGTGACGGTTCCGGGGTACGGTGCTGTCCTTAAGGTAAATTTATGGTTAACTTTAAGTGCTGTTCAATGATGAAATCCTATTCTTTAGGATTAGATGCCAGTTCTCTGTCGAGGCTCAAAGTGATATTTCTGGATTTCCCCAATATGAATTGCGGTCCAGCAAGCAGAAATTTTGGCGCCTGCGGCAGCGATGGCAGGGGCTGTCCACAAGTTCTGCCGGAAGTATTTGTGCGTCTGAGCCCGTCGTTGATGCGGAGAGAGGTGGGGCTAATTCTTCGAGAGCTTAGGTAATCACCGGCCGAGGAATTGAGCGCCGTCGGACCGCGCGGCGTCAACTACCAGAGAAATACGCAAAAATGTGCGAACGCGCCCGGTCACGGGCCTGCGACGACAGGGGTACCCCGGAAGGAGGGGGCGCGCATTAACGGCTCGGTAACCCTTTCTGGCAAGACTTGGTTCACCATCAACATCTCGGCGAGCCGCAGCAGGTCCCCCGTCCATGCAGGTCAGCCCTTATCTCCAGAAGCCGGCGCGCAGCTTCGAACGGGCCGTCCGCGAGCGGCTGGCCCGGCATCTCTGCGAGGCGCTGGGCGTGGACGAGGTGTCGGGCCCGGCCCATCCGGAGTGCACCGACGCGGGCGCGCGCGACTTGGCCCTGCACAACGGGGCCGGCGGGCGTATCGTCGAGACGCTGGTGCTGGCGGTGCGGGCCAATCCGGAGAAGGCGGCGGAGATCGTCGAAAGCGCGATCGACGAGTATCCCGAAATTGCCGAGCGGATCATCGCCGCCACCACCGAACAGCAGCCCTCCCTGGCCGCGCGCCTGCGCGCCGCCGCGCACCTGGCGCCGCGGCTCGGCGTCCGGGTTGCCGTCGGTCTGCTGGCCCTGATTCTCGTCGACCGTCTGGGCTTCGGCGAGCGCAGCGCGCGGGCGGCCGAGCCGGAGACGGCGGACGAAGCCGGCCGGGCCGGCGCGCTGGCGCGCTCGGCCGGCGTGTTCGGCGCGACCGTGGCCGGGGCGGCCGTGACGCAGCAGGCCCTGGCGCAGACCGAGATGCCCGAGGCGGAGCCCGCAGCGGCCGGCCCCGAGGCCGAGGGCGCGCCGGCTGGCACGGACCAGCCGGGGCTCGCTGCGGCCGGCGGCGGCCTGCCCTTCGCCTTGCCGCTCGACGGGCGGATCCAGGTCGAGGCTGACTTGCAGCCCGGGACTCTCGGAGGCGTGGCGCCGCAGCCGGGGACGCCCGCCGTGCCCCCGCCCGAACTGGGTGAGGCCGCGCCGTCCCTGCTGGCGGAGGCCGGCGAGACCGACCCGGCGCCGGCGGCGGCGCAAGCCGCCCCGCAGCCGACGCCATCGGCCGAGAGCCAGACGCCGGGCGCGCCTGGCGAGCCCGGGAGCGGGAGCGCGACAGCCGGTGCCGGCGGGGGCCGGGCTGCGCCGGGGGCGAGCGCGCAGCCGGCCGCGACGCCGGCCGAGGACGCCGCCGCCGGCCAGACGCTGGAAGGCGATGACGGCGACGACCTGCTGGTCGGGGGCGCCGGCGACGACCTGCTGGACGGTAAGGCGGGCGATGACCGCTTGCTGGGCGGGGCGGGCAACGACGTGATCCGTGGCGGGGCCGGCAACGACACCCTGGACGGCGGCCGTGGTGACGACCGGCTCGATGGCGGAGCGGGCGACGACCGGCTGGCCGGAGGCGAGGGGGACGACATCCTCGACGGCGGCGCCGGTGACGACCGGCTCGACGGCGGCGCCGGCAACGACACCCTGAGAGGTGGCGAGGGGGACGACCGGCTCGACGGCGGGGCCGGCGACGACCTTCTGGCGGGCGGCGACGGCGACGATCTGTTGTCCGGGGGCAGCGGCGACGATCTTCTGGAAGGCGGCGACGGCGACGACCGGCTGCGCGGCCAGGCCGGCAACGACCGTCTGGCGGGCGGCGCCGGCGACGACATCCTCGACGGCGGGTCGGGCGACGACCAGCTCGATGGCGGCAGCGGTGACGACCTCCTGTCGGGCGGGTCGGGCGACGACATCCTGGCCGGCGGGACGGGCGACGACCGGCTCGACGGCGGCGATGGCGACGACCTGCTGGCCGGCGGCGACGGCGACGACATCCTCGACGGCGGGGCCGGCGACGACCAGCTCGATGGCGGCGCGGGCGAGGACATCCTGGCCGGCGGCGCGGGGGATGACGAGCTGGCCGGCGGGTCGGGCGACGATACGCTGGACGGCGGCCTGGGCGACGACGCCCTGGCCGGCGACGCCGGCGCCGACATCCTCGACGGGGGCTTCGGCGACGACCAGCTCGACGGCGGGGCCGGCGACGACGTTCTGGACGGCGGCTTCGGCAACGACCGCATCGCGGCCGGCGCCGGCGGCGATGCGGCCAGCGGCAGCTTCGGCGACGACGAGGTCGACGGCGCCGAGGGCGACGACCTCTTGTCCGGCAGCTTCGGCGACGATGCGGTGCGCGGCGGCGACGGCGACGACGAGCTCGACGGCAGCTTCGGCAACGACCTGCTCTACGGCGACGCCGGCGACGACCTGCTGTCCGGCAGCTTCGGCGACGACCTGCTGATCGGCGGCGACGGCAGCGACCGGCTCCGCGGCGGCTTCGGCGACGACACCTATGTCTTCTTCGCCGGCGAGAGCGGCGTTGACCGCATCGACGACGGCTGGGACAGCAACAGCGTGGTGCTCGAGGGCTTCGACGCCGACAGCCGGGTCTGGGCCCGCATGGACGGCCCCGACCTGGAGATCCTGGTGCGCGGCGGCGACGGCAGCGACACCGCGATTGCCAGCTTCGAGCAGTACGTGGCGCGCGAGGAGGCCTTTGCCGGGCTGGAGATCAACGGCCGCAGCCTGAGCGGCGAGGAGCTGCTGAGCGGCAGCGACCTGACGGGCGAGCTGCCGGGCGATACGGGTCCCAGCGCCCTCGACGGCCTGCTGGGGGCGGACGCCGTCGCGGGGGCCGGCGAGAGTCACTCCGGCGAGAGCGCCGGCCAGGGCGCCAGCTTCGAGGTCGCCGGCAGCGGCGGGGAAAACCAGGTCTTCGTGGTGCAGACCGGCGGTGCCGGCCGCAGTTCGGTGCAGGTCTTCGAGGGCGGTGGCGACGAGGTGGGGGCCGACAGCCTCGCCGAGGACGAGATGGAGGCGAGCCTGTGACCACCGGGACGACCCAGGCCGGGGACCGCGCGCCGGGCCGGGAGAGCCCGCCGCCGCTGCCGCGCGACGTGGAGGCGGGCGCGCTGGCGCGGCTGCTGCGCGCGCTCGGGCGCAATGTCGGCGAAGGCGAGATCGCCGACCTGGCGCCCAAGCAGTCGGGCCTGCCCAAGGCGTCCGACCGGCTGCTGCTGGCGGCCCAGCGCCTGGGCTTCACCGGGCGGCTCGCGCCGGCCGAGCCGGAGGCGCTGGCGGAGCTGCCGGCGCCCTACCTGCTGCTCGACGGCCCCCGGCCCTGGCTGGTCGTGGCGCGCGACGGCGACAGCCTGACCCTGTGCGACGTCGAAAGCGGCAAGACCCGCACGGTCGGCTTGGCCGAGGCGGCGCGCCTGGCCCCGCGGCTGCTCCTGCTGCGCGCCGAGGCGCCGGCCGCCGGCGGCGCCAACCAGGCGCTGCGCCGCCTGCTGCGCCGGCGCCTGCGCGGCGCGCTCGGCGAGCTGTTGATCGCCTCGGCGGTGATCAATCTCTTCGTGCTGGCGCCGCCGCTCTTTCTGATGACGGTGTTCAACAAGATCGTGGCGCAGAAGGCCCTGGACACGCTGGACGTGCTGGTGGTCGGGATGGTCGCGGTCTATGCCTTCGATGCGCTGCTGCGCGGCATCCGCAGCTTCGTCGCCAGCCACGCCGCGGCCCGCCTGGACGCGCTGATCGGCGGCGAGGTGGTGCACCGTCTGCTGCGCCAGCCCTTCGAGCGCTTCGAGCGCACGCCGGTCGGCCTGATCAACGAGCGGCTGCGCCAGCTCGACGTGATCCGCCAGTTCTTCACCGGCCAGATGCCGCTGTTCATGGCGGACTTCCTCTTCGTCTTCCTGTTCCTCGGCGTGCTCTTCGCGATCGAGCCGACCTTCGCCTGGATCTGCGCGGCGGCCATCCCGCTGTTCGTGCTGCTCTCGGCGCTGGGTCTGCGCCGCCAGCGCGAGCTCTCCGACGAGGGCTTCGTGACCCAGGCGGCCAAGACCTCGGCCCTGGCCGAGTCGGTGAACAACGCGGTGACGGTCAAGTCGCTCTGGCTGGAAGGCGAGATGGAAAAGCGCTGGGGCGAGCGCCTGGCGCTGGCCACCGCCACCGAGCGGGAGGCGCGCAACCGGGCCAACCGCCTGTCGGCCCTGCTGACCGGCCTGCAGCACCTGATCGTGCTGGGCATCATCTACCTTGGCGCGCGCGAGATCGTCGCCGGCGAGATGTCCCTGGGCGCGCTGATCGCCGCCAACCTGCTGGCGCTGCGCATCGTCGCCCCGGCGCGCAAGCTGCTCTCGGCCCTGCGCCAGGTGCAGGAGGTGCGCGCCGCCTTCCGCCGGCTCGACGAGATCCTGGCCGCCGCCCCCGACGCCGAGCCGCGCAGCCAGGCGCCGGCGCCCAGCCTGCGCGGGCGCCTGGCGCTGGAGGGCGTGACCTTCGGGTTTCCCGGCGCGCGCCATCCGGTGCTGCAGCAGGCCGACCTGGAGATCCAGCCGGGCCAGATCGTCGGGCTGGTCGGGCCGGCCGGGGCCGGCAAGACCACGCTGCTGCGCCTGCTCCAGGGGCTCTACCAGCCCCAGGCCGGGCGGGTCTGCGTCGACGGGCTGGACCTGCGCCACATCGCCCCGACCGAGCTGCGCCGCTACCTCGCGGCCGTGCCGCAGGAGACCCAGCTCTTCGCCGGCACGGTGCGCGAGAACATCCTGCTGGGCCTGCCCGACGCCGATCCGGCGCGCGCCGTGGCCGCGGCCAAGTTCGTCGGCGCCCACGACTTCATCGCCAAGCTGTCCCAGGGCTACGAGACGCCGCTGGCCGAGGGGGGCGGCGGCCTGTCGGCGGGCCAGCGCCAGCTCCTCTGCCTGGCGCGCGCGCTGGTGCGCAACCCGCGCGTGCTGCTGCTCGACGAGTGCACCTCCGCCCTCGACAAGGCCAGCGAGGAGCGGTTGCTGCGCAACCTGGCGCGGGTCAAGAAGGGCCGCACCATCGTGATCGTCACCCACCGGCCGGCGCCGCTGGCCATCTGCGACAAGGTCTACCGCGTTGTCGGCGGCAAGGCGGAGCTGGTGCGCGCGGGCAGGCGCCCGGCGCTGGGCGCGGCCGAGTCTGCCACGGCGGCCGAGTCCGAGCCCGCCACGGCGGCGGCCGCGGCCGAGGGCTGAGCCGCCCGCACAGGACCCGAGGTAATCGCGCCATGTCCCTTGCCAGCCTGCCGATGACCCCCGCCAAGCGGCGCCGCATCCGCCGCGACTACGCCGAGTTTCTACCCGGCGTGCAGGCGGTGCTGGAGAAGGAGACCTCGCCGACCGCGCGGCTCCTGGTGCTGACCCTGGCCGGTTTGGTGGCGGCGGTGCTGGCCTGGGCCGCTTTCGGCACGCTCGAGCGCGTCGCCTCGGCCCCCGGCGAGATCCGTCCGGCGATGGACGTGGTGACGGTCAACCACCCCGAAGGCGGGCGCGCGGCGCGGATCTATGTGCGCGAGGGCGAGCAGGTCGCCGCCGGGCAGACGCTGCTGCGGCTCGACCCCGGCCTGCTGCGCGAGGAGGTCGGCAAGCTGGCCGCCCGCCGCGACCTGCTGGCGGCCCAGGTGGCGCGGCTGGAGGGCGAGGCCGACGGGCGGGTCCTGACGGCGGCCGGCGGGGACCTGACGCTTGACGGCCAGCGCGCCCTGGCCGGCGCCCGGCGCGATGCGCTGGCGGCCGAGCGGGCCGGCGCCGACAGCGCCGTGGCCCAGCGCCAGGGCGAGCTGCGCGCGCTGGAGCGGCGGATTGCCCAGCTCGAGCGCTCCCTCGCCATCTCGGTGCAGCAGCGCGACGCCGTCGCCGAGCTGGCCGAGAAGGGCTACTTCCCGAAGCTGAAATTCCTGTCCCTGGAGCGCGAGGTCAGCGACCTGCGGGGCGAGCTGGCGCAGGCGCGCGAGACCCGCGCCGCCGCCGAGTCGGCCCTGGCCGAAGCGCGCGAGGCGCGCGCGGCCATCGACCGGGACTTCCGCGTCGACGTGCTTCAGGAGCTCACCGAGGCGCGCAGCGAGCTGCAGGCCGTCTCCAAGCAGCTCGCCCAGGCCGAGCTGCGTCTGGCCGGCCTGGAGGTCACCGCGCCGATCGCCGGCACGGTCGAGCGGGTCTACGTCACCGGCGCCGGCCAGTCGGCGGCGCCCAACGAGCCGCTGGTCGCGCTGGTGCCCTACGGCGAGGAGCTGCTGGTCGAGGCGCGCGTGGCCGACGCCGACCGCGGCGCCGTGCAGCCCGGCCAGCCGGTGCGGATCAAGGTCAAGGCCTACGACTTCGTGCGCTACGGCACGCTGGAGGGCGAGGTGGCGCGCGTCGCCGCCGACGCCAGCCGCGACGAGGACAGCGGCGAGATCTACTTCAAGGCCGAGGTGGCGATCACCGACACCGCCGGCCTGGCGCTGCAGCCCGGTCTGCAGACCGAGGTCGACTTCCAGCTCGGGCGCCAGTCGATCCTCGGCTACTTCACCGACCGCCTGACCAGCAAGCTGGAGTCGGCGCTGACCGAGAAGTAGCGCTCCCGCCGCGCGGGGTCAGGAGGTCTCCAGACCCTCGTGCAGATGCGCCGCGCAGAAGGCCTCCAGCTCCGCGCGGTCCGCCAGCGGGCGGCAGTGCAGGGTCAGGTCGTCGACGCCGGGCGGATCGACCAGGAAGTGCATCAGCCCCAGCAGGAACTGCACCTGCGGCCTGCCCGACCCGGGCACCGCCGCCGAGTCCGGGGCCGCCGAGTCCGGGTCCGCCGAGTCCGGGGCCGGCGAGTCCGGGGCCGCGTCGGCACCGAAGAAGGGCACCAGGCAGGCCCAGGCCTCGCGGGGGTAGCCGTCGATCGAGACGTGCCGGGCGAGGCTCACGACCGGCAGGCGGTGGTCCAGCATGGCGACGAACATGTCGGCGGCGCGGTGGCGGCGCGGGTCGCGTTGCGAGACGGCCCAGATCGACTCGCCGGTCGGGTTGCGGTTGTAGAAGCGCTGCACCTCCTCTCCGGCGATCCGGTAGACCAGGTCGCGCGGCCCGCTGCGGCGCAGCAGGATCGTGCGGCTGAGCCAGCGGCCCAGCGCGGCGGGGTCCAGCGCCTCGCGCCCGGGCTCCGGCCCGAGCGCCAGCCACCAGTCGAGAAAGGCCCCCAGCTCGCAGACGGCCGCGCGGCGACGGGCCAGGACGGCGGCGTCGGACCGGCCGAGCAAGGAGGCGTTGGGCGGATCGGCAGACATGCCGCCGATCATGCCGCAACCCCCGTCTCAAGAGGTTAATAGCGGCCGCGAAAGCGGCGAAAAACCGCCGGATGTCGCGCCAGGGTGGCACGGACCGGCGCGCGATCAGCGGCGGCGCGATGCGCGCCGCCAGCGGTTCGATATTCTGGCGGCCCGCTTCCCTGCCGGCCGGCTTCTCTGCCGGTTGGGGCGGGCGGCCTCGGCGCGTGGCGGGGGAAGCGGGAAACTGGTGCCGACGGCAGGATTTGAACCTGCGACCTACTGATTACGAATCAGTTGCTCTACCCCTGAGCTACGTCGGCGGACCGCGGCGACCCGGCGGGGCCTGCGGCGGGACCGCAGGCGCGCGGGGGCGTGGCACGGAGGCGCATAGGTAATCCAGCCGCCGGGCGGCGTCAATGCGCGGTGCGCCTGCAGGCCCGGGCGCCTGCACGCCTGGACGCCGGCGCGGCAGGGAGTCGGGGACAGGGGGCCGGGGACAGGCTGCTGGGGGCAGGGGCGCGGCCGTGTGCGGCCGGGCGGGTGGCCGCCGCTCCTGGTCCGCAGGGATATGCAGCGGCAATCACTTGTTTGTCTGGCGTTAAAGAACAGGGCATACCTTGCGGGAAGCTGCGTCGCCGGCTGCAGCGCGCCCCGGGCCGTTGGCGCCTCGGGGGGGCCGGGGGCGCAGCCGGAGCGAAAGCAAGGGCGCCTCATGCCGTCACCGCCTTCCCGCCGACCGCGTCCCGCCGCCGCCGCCGCCGGCGCTTCGCCTGACGCGCCCGACGTGCCCGACGTGCCCGGCGCGCCCGGCTCAGCGGGGGCGCTGCTGCCGGAGGAGGACGCCTACCGCCTGGTCTTCGACAATGCCGGGGTGGGCATCTTCAAGTCGACGCCCGAGGGCCGCTATCTGATGGTCAATCCGGCCCTGGCGGAGCTGCTCGGCTTCGAGTCGGTCGCGGCGATGATGCGGGCCGACATCCACGAGCTCTACGCCGATCCGCGCCGACGCGAGGAGTTCAAGGCGCTGATCGCGCGCGACGGCAAGGTGCGCAACTTCGTGATCGAGGCCAAGCGCATCGACGGCGCGCACATCTGGATCTCCGAGACGGTGACCCTGGTGCGCGGCACCGACGGCGGGCCGGCCTACTACATCGGCACCACGGTGGACATCACCCGCCAGGTCGAGGCCTCCCTGGCGTTGGCGGCGGCCGAGCGCGACTACCGCGAGATCTTCGAGCACGCGACCATCGGGATCTACCGCTCCTCCATCGACGGGCGGCAGCTCCGCGCCAACCCGGCGCTGGTCCGCCTCAACGGCTACCGCGACGAGGCCGAGCAGCTCGCCGCCGTGCACGACATCGGCGCGGAGTGGTACGTCGACCCCGGCCGGCGGACGGTCTTCGTCGAGCGGCTGCTGGCCGACGGCCGGGTCGAGGATTTCGTCTCCGAGGTCTACCGCCACCGCACGCGCGAGCGCATCTGGGTCAGCGAGACCGCGCGGCTGGTGCGCGACGAGGCCGGCAACCCGCTCTACTTCGAGGGCACGGTGCAGGACATCACCGACCAGGTGCGCGCCCGCGAGGAGCTGATCGCCACCCGCTCGGAGGCGGAGGCGGCGAGTCGCGCCAAGTCCGCCTTCCTGGCCAACATGAGCCACGAGCTGCGCACGCCGCTCAACGCCATCATCGGCTTCGCCGAGGTGATGGAGCAGGAGGTCTTCGGCCCGCTCGGCTCGGCGCGCTACCGCGGCTACCTGACCGATATCCGGGCCAGCGGCCTGCACCTGCTGCAACTGCTCGACGACATCCTCGACCTCTCGAAGGTGGAGGCGGGCAAGCTGGAGCTGGAGGAGCGGCCCTGCGATCTCTTCGCCATCTTCGAGGAGGCCGCGCGCATGCTCGAGACCCTGGCGGCGCGCAACGGGGTCACCCTCTCGCTGCAGGGCGCCGGCCGGCTGCCGGCCTTTCTCGGCGATCCGCGCCGGCTGCGCCAGATCGCGCTGAATCTGCTGTCCAACGCGGTGAAGTACAACCGCCGCGGCGGACGGGTCGAGGTGGCCATGGAGCCGGAGCCCGACGGCGGGCTGCGCGTGACCGTGGCCGACACCGGCCTCGGCATCGCGCCGGAGGACCAGGCGCGCGTCTTCGAGCCCTTCACCCAACTCAACCGCGCCCAGAGCGACCGGCAGGAGGGCACCGGCCTCGGCCTGCCGCTCTGTCGCCAGCTCGTCGAGCTGCACGGCGGCCGCCTGCGGCTCGACAGCCGGCTGGGCGAGGGCACCCGGGTGGCGATCACCCTGCCGGCCGCGCGCGCCGCCGCCGGCGCGCCGGCGCGCGCGCCCGACTGAGCGGCGCTACCCGGCCGTGGCCGGCGTGCGGTTTTCGCTGACCACCACGGCCTGCTCGGTCAGGGTCTGGGGCGCGGGACCGGCGTCTTCCTGCTGGGCCGCGGCCTGCAAGGGGCTGCGCCAGCTCAGGCCGTCGAAGCTGCCGCAGTGCGCGCAGCGCGCGCTCCAGCTCTGGGCCACCGCGCCGCAGTCGTCGCAGACCCACATCGGTTCCAGGTCCGCCCGCTCGCCGCGGCGCAGCCAGTCGTGCGCCGCCTCGCGGTCGCCGTGCTCGCGCTGCTCGACCTCGGCCATCAGGTGGCAGACGCGGCGGTCGGGATGGGCGCCGGCCTCGAGCTGCAGGTACTTGCGCGCCTCGCCCCAGAGCTCGGCCGCCAGCGCCGCCTGGGCGCGGGCGATCCGGGCCTCGCGGTGGTCGGGCGTGTCGGCGGTCAGCTTCTCGATGCGCTTGACCTTGGACAGGGCCGACTCGCCCGGGTGCAGCGCCAGATAGGCGGTGGCCAGTTCGGGGTGGGGGCTGCGCTTCCAGGTCGCCTCCAGCAGCTTGGCGGCGCGCCGCTGCTTGCCGCGCGCGGCCTCCAGGCGGGCGCGCAGCACCGCGGCCGGCACCAGCTCGGGGGCGCTGCGCAGCGCCTCCTCCAGGTCCTTCAACGCGGCCTCGGCGTGGCCCGCCTCGGCCGCGCGCTCGGCGCGGGCGGTCAGCACCACCGCGCGCTTGCGGTAGGCCGTCTCGCGCGGCCAGACGGCGTAGCGCGCCGCCGCCAGGGTCGCCTGCTCGGCGGCGCGCAGGTCGCCGCGCCGCTGGGCCACCTCGAAGAGGTGGTCGATCACCCAGGGGGTGTCGGGCCGCAGCTCCTTGGCTTGGCGCAGATAGTCGAGCGCGGCGGCGTCGTCGCCGTCGCGCAGCGCTTGCATCAGCAGGCCGCGCAGGCCGAGGAAGCGGGTCTCCTCGCGCTCCAGCATCTTCTCGAAGGCGGCGCGCGCCGCCTCCGACTCGCCGGAGAGCTGGGCGGCCTGGGCGGTCAGCAGCCGCGCCAGCGGCTGGTCGCTGAGCAGCTTGTCGGCCTTCTTCGCCCAGCGCCGCGCCTCGTGCGGATCGCCGGCGGCCACCGCCACCAGGCCGTGGGTCAGCGCCCGGTAGCCGCGGTTGCGCCGCTCCAGGTTGTGCTGGCTCCAGAAGTCCCGCGGCGCGCGGCGGATCAGCTTCCAGCCGTGGTAGACCACGGCGGCAACGGCGCAGAGCAGCAGCAGCGCCAGGATGGCCACCGCCACGGAGGTCTGCACCTGCCAGCCCAGCCACTGCACGGAGACCTCGCCGGGCACCACGATGACCAGCAGGTAGGCGACGGCGATGGCGAGTGCGACGAGCGCGAAGTAGAGCAGCGCGCGGAGCATGCCGGCCCCTCCTATTCGCTGGCCGGCGCGGAGCCGGCGCCCGGGGTCAGGCGGGCGAGGGTGCGGCGGGTCAGCTCGGCCAGCGCCGTCTCGGCGGCCAGGCGGGCCCGTGCCTCGGACAGCCAGGTCTCGGCTGCGGCGGCCGCCGCGCCCTCGAGCCCGGAGAGCGCCTCGACGGCGCCGGCCAGGTCGTTGTTCGCCAGGCGCGCCTCGGCCCGGGCGACGCGGGCGCGCGGGCTGTCGCCCTCGACCTCGCCGACCGGCCGCAGGCTGACCGCCTCGGAGACGCGGGCCATCACCCGGCCGCTCCAGCTCTCGTCGTAGCTGGCCGTGACCACCGCCCGCGCCATGGGGTCGAAGTCCGCGCGCAGCCGGGCGCGGGTCGGCACGCCCCGGTCGGCCTGGGCCTCCAGCGGCGCGAGCTGCTCCAGCAGCGGGTCCTCGGCCGGCATCAGCGCGCGCACCGCGGCCAGCTCCTCGGCGAAGGGTTCGGAAAAGCGCAGCGCGTCGCGGAGCTGGCCCAGCGCCAGGGCGAAGCCGCTGTCGCCGGCGCGGGCGTTGAGCGCCTGCTCGGCCTGGCCCCGCACCTCCTGCAGGCGCTGCTGCAGCCCGTCGAGCCGCTCCGACATCTCGCTTTCCAGCGCCGCCAGGCGCTCGGCCTCGGCGGCGGCGGCGCGGTTCGCCTCGAGCTCGCCGCGCAGGCTCTCGACCGAGTCCTGCAGCGCCGTCACCTGCGCCTCCAGATCGCTGATCACGGCCGGGTCGACGCCGGGGGTCGCGGCCGCGTCGCCCGCCGCGGCGGTGCCTTCGGCGACCTGGCCGCCCAGGGCCTCAAGCTCGCCGCTGAGCGTCTCGACCCGCTCGCGCAGCGCCGCGATCTCCCCGGCCGCCGGTGCGTCGGCGGCCTCGGCGGGCGCGGGCCGGGCGGCCACCGCGTCGGCCAGCTCGTCGAGCCGGGCGGCCAGCGTATCGACGCGCGCCGGATCGACCGGCGGCGGCGCGGACTCCAGGCTCGCGACCCGCTCGCGCAGCCCCGTCAGCTCTTCCTGCAGCGGCGAGTCCGGCGCGGCCGGCAGGTAGGGCTCCCAATAGTCGCGGGTGTAGACGGCGGCCGCTCCGCCGCCGGCGAACAGCAGGATCGCCAGCAGGAGGCCGAGCAGCAGCCCGCCGCCGCGCCCGGAGGCGGCGGCGGTCTCGCCGGACGCGCGGTGCGACCCGCCGTCCGCCGCCTCGGAGTCGTGGAAGTCGCGGTCCTCGTCGCGTCGGTAGGCCTCGGCCTCGGCTTCGGCCTCCGGGCTCGCCGCCCGGCTGGCGGCCGCGCCGGCGGCGGTGCCCGCCGTGGCGCTCGACTCGCCCCAGGGATTGGGCCCGGCGGCGGTGGTCACGCCGGCCAGTTCGGTGGTCGCCGGCGCGCCGCCGGGCGCGCCCTCGGGCTCTTGCGGGGCGCTCAGGTCGAGGCCGGCGAGGTCGATGCCGTGCTTCTCGGCGGCGCTGCGCAGCTCCGCATGGCGCGCCTCGGGGATCTGGCCGCGCGCCTTCCAGCCCTGCACGGTGGAGACGGCGACGCCCAGCTTGGTCGCGGTCGGCCGCAGGCCGCCGAAACGCGCGATCACCTGCTCGGCCACCGAGCCGCCGGCCTGGGGGCCGCTCGCCCCCTCGTCGTCGTTTGTGTCGTCGTTGGCGTCACCGTTTGCGCCGCCGCTCTCGTCGCGGCCTGGCGGCTCGGTCTCGGCCAGCACCGCCGAGGGCACCTCCGCCGGCTTACGCTCCCCGCCAGGGTCGGTGCCGGCCGCGGCGGGCGGCTCGCTGCCGGGTGCGGCCGTCTTTGCCGCCTCGCCAGGCCCCGCGCCCTGCGTTTCGCGCGTCCCGGTCCCGCCGGTCTCCGCGCCCTGCGGGTCGGCCGGCGAACCGGGCGCGCGCGCGGGCTCGTCTGGCTTGTCCTTGCGGGAGGTGTCGCCGTCTTGCGCCATGCTTCGTCCTCTTGCGCTGCCTTGCGCGCCCCCCTCGGGGCCGCGTTCGGAGGGCCGGTGGTGGCCGCGCGCCCGGAGCGCGCCCGGAGCGCGCCCGGTGCGCGCCCGAGGCGCCCTTGCCGCGGCTCAGCCGTGGTTGAGCGCCGCGAGCAGGGCCGCCTGAGTCGGCTGCGCCGCGACCCGTACGTGCGCCCAGCGCAGGGCCTTCGCCGCCTTCGCCACCGCGGCGCTGAGGCAGAAGGCCGTCAGGCGCTCGGTGCTTCGCTCCAGCCCGGCCGCCTGTACGAGCCTAGCAAAGCTTTCGGCCGTGCGGGGAGAGAAAAAGGTGACTCCCTCGACTGTACCGTCCCGCAGGGCCGTACGTGCGGCTTCGGGGAGCTCGGCGACCGGCTGCGCCTCGTACAGCACCGTCCGGCGCACCGCGATCCCGCTGCCGGCCAGCCGCGCCGCCAGGTCGCCGGCCACGCGGCGGCCCGAGAGATGCAGCAGCGGCCCCGCCGCCGGGCGCCAGTCCCGCGCCAGCAGGCGGGTCAGGTCGTCGATGTCGCCGTCGGCGGAGACCACCTCGGCGAAGCCGGCCGCGCGGGCCTCGGCCGCGGTGCGCGCCCCGACCGCGAAGACCGGGAGGTCGCGGCGCCGGCTGGCGGCCGCGAAGGCGCGCAGGCCGTTGGGGCTGGTGAAGACCAAGGCGCCGACCTCGGTCAGGTCCGGCGTCTCGCCGGTCGGGACGATGCGCAGCAGCGGCGCCGAGACCGCCGTGTGGCCGGCCGCCTCCAGCGCCGCGGCGAAGCGCTCGGCGTCCTCGCGCGGGCGCGTGACCAGCAGGTGCATCAGAAGAGGTCGGCCAGCCGCTCGAAGAAGGCCTCGCCGGCCGCCGCGCGCAGCTCCGCGCCGGCATCCTCGGCCAGGGCGCGGGCGTCGGCGCGCGGTCCCTCGCGGCTGGCGCGCCAGGCGGCGGTGCCGTCGGGCTCGGCGACCAGGGCGCGGAAGCGCAGGCGGTCGTCGCCGGTCAGCTCGGCCAGGGCGGCGATCGGCGTGCGGCAGGAGCCGTCGAGCACCGCCAGGCAGGCGCGCTCGGCCGCCACCCGCGTCTCGGTGTCGGCATCGTTGAGGGCATGGACGTACGTGTACGTACGCTCGTCGCCGGCGCGCACCTCGATGCCCACCGCGCCCTGGCCGACCGCCGGCAGCATCTCCTCGGGCGACAGCGCCACCTGAATGGTCTCGGCGCGGCCCAGGCGGTTGAGGCCGGCGACCGCCAGCAGGGTGGCGTCGACCACCCCCTCGGCGAGCTTGCGCAGCCGCGTGTCGACGTTGCCGCGGATCAGGGCGACCTTGAGGTCGGGGCGGGCCAGCAGGATCTGGGCCTGGCGGCGCAGGGAGGCGCTGCCCACCGTGGCGCCCTCCGGCAGTCCGGCGACGGAATCGGCGTGCGGCGAGAAGAAGGCGTCGCGCACGTCCTCGCGCGGCAGGTAGGCGGCCAGAACCATGTCGTCGGGCAGCCAGGTCGGCACGTCCTTCATGGAGTGCACCGCGGCGTCGATCTCGCCGCCGGCCAGCGCCGCCTCCAGCTCCTTGGTAAACAGGCCCTTGCCGCCGATCTCGGCCAGCGCGCGGTCGGTCACGCGGTCGCCGGTGGTCTTGATCACCACCACCTCCACGGCGCCCTCGGCCGCCAGCTCGGGGTGGCGGGCGGCGAGGCGGCGCTTGACCTCCTCGGCCTGGGCGAGAGCGAGCGGGCTGCCCCGGGTGCCGAGGCGGATCAGCGGTGCGGACTGGATCATGGCGCCGCAAGGGTTACGCGCCGGCCGCGAACTTGGCAAGCCGTCCGGGCGCCGTCGCACTCTCCCTAGCGCACCGGCGGCCCGCCCCGCTCCGCGTCCAGCCCGTCGGCGGCCTCGTTGTCGGGAGCCCCGTTGTCGGGAGCCCCGTTGTCGGCAGCCCCGTTGTCGGCAGCCCCGTTGTCGGCGGGCCCGCCGGCGCCCGGCCGCGCCCCGGCGAGGCGATGGGCGAGGAAGAACTCCAGGTCGTCGAGCTGGGTTCGGGCGAAGCAGTCGAGGAAGGGGACGCGGTGGGGCGTGGCGGCGCTACAGGCGACCCCGTCGATGCTGTCGCTCGGCAGCCCGACCAGGCTGCTGCCCGCGATGCCGGCGAGGAAGGCGAGGTCGCGCGGCCGGTTGAAGGGGTCGCCGGCGAAGGCGAAGACCAGGGAGTCGAGACGCGGCGCCCGGCGCAGGTACTCGACCATCTCCTGGCGGAGCTGGCGCCAGCTCGGGCTGCGCGTGTCGCGCGCGCCGGCAAAGGCCGGCGCGAAGGCCAGCACCGCGTTGAGCGCGTCCGGGTCGTTGCGCTCGAGCAGCAGGGCGGCCCAGGCCCCTGCCGAATGGCCGGCCAGGAAGAGGTTGTCCGGCGGCAGGCCGCGCGCCAGGAAGGCGCGGGCCAGCCGCCGCAGGTCGTCGTGCCGGCCCATCACCTTCGGGGTGCCGGCGTAGCGGTCGCGCCGGAAGGAGCCGACCTTGGTGGCGGTGCAGAAGCCGAAGACCGCCAGCCGCTTGCCGGCCAGGCTGCGGCCGGCAAGCTCCTGCACCACGTAGGGGGTGGTGCCGCCGACCGGCGCCAGCGGGGCGCAGACGTCGGGCGTGCCCTCGGCGGCGCTGCCAGGCAGATAGATCAGGACGGCCGTGGCCGCCGGTGCGGCCAGGGCCAGCGGGTCGCCGCCGGCCAGCGGCGGTGCCGGCGCCAGCCAGGCGCCCGCGCCGCCCGGCACCGGGGCCAGCTCCGCCGCGTCTGCCGCGCCAGCCGCGGCCGGCAGGCCGGCGGCCAGGACGGCCGGCAGCAGCGCGACGGCGAGCGCCCGCAGCCGGCGCCAAAGCGCCACGCCAAGCTTGCCAAACCGGCCCCGGCTTGCCCATCTAGACGTCATGCTGGTCCTCGGTCTGGAGTCCTCTTGCGACGAAACGGCGGTGGCGCTCGTGAACGACGCCGGCTCGGAGGTCGGCGTCGCCGAGATTCGCGCCAATCTCGTGCTCTCGCAACTGGCCGAGCACCGCCCCTACGGCGGGGTGGTGCCGGAGATCGCCGCGCGCAGCCACCTGGACCACCTGGACGGCCTGATCCGCGAGGCGCTGGCGACCGCCGGCGCCGACTTCGCCGACCTGGACGGGGTGGCGGCGACGCTGGGCCCGGGGCTGATCGGGGGCGTGCTGGTGGCGGCGATGACCGGCAAGGCGATCGCCGCGGCGCGCGGCCTGCCCTTCGTCGCGGTCAACCACCTGGAGGGCCACGCGCTGACCGCCCGGCTGACCGACGGCCTGGCCTTTCCCTACCTGCTGCTGCTGGTCTCCGGCGGGCACTGCCAGCTTCTCGCCGTCGAGGGCGTCGGCCGCTACCGCCGCTACGGCGGCACCATCGACGACGCCGTGGGCGAGGCCTTCGACAAGACGGCGAAGCTGCTGGACCTGGGCTATCCCGGCGGCCCGGCGGTGGAGCGCGCCGCCGCCGGCGGCGATCCGGCCCGCTTCGACCTGCCGCGCCCGATGAAGGGGCGGCCGGGTTGCGACTTCTCCTTTTCGGGCCTGAAGACCGCCGTGCGCCAGCGGGTCGCGCGCCTGGGGGCGCCGGCGGCGCAGGACCGTGCCGACCTGGCCGCCGGCTTCCAGGCGGCGGTGGCCGAGGTGCTGGTCGACCGCACCCGCCGCGCGCTGGAGCGCTTCGCCGCCGAGACCGGGCAGCCCGGGCCGCTGGTGGTCGCCGGCGGGGTGGCCGCCAACGGTGCCCTGCGCGCGGCCCTGGGCGCCCTGGCCGCGCGCAGCGGCACCGGCCTGGTGGCGCCGCCGCTCGCGCTGTGCACCGACAACGCCGCGATGATCGCCTGGGCCGGGCTGGAGCGCCTGCGTCTGGGCCAGCGCGACGGCCTCGACGCCCGGGCGCGGCCGCGCTGGCCGCTGGACGAGCTGACGGCGCCGGGCGCCGCGCTGGAGGCCGCCTCGTGAGCGGCGCGGCCGGCGGCGGCGAGGGGCGCGGCGGGGCCGGGGGGCCGGCGCAGGTGCAGATCCGCCAGCTCTTCCCGACGCCGGTCGCGCTGCTGCAACTGCCCGACGCCGAGCGGCTCAACGCCGACCTCAAGCGCATCATCCTGGCGCAGGAGCAGGCGCAGCCGGGCACCCAGCACTCCAATCTCGGCGGCTGGCAGTCGAGCTGGGACTTCGCCGCGTGGGGCGGCAAGCCGGCGGCGGCGCTGCTCGCCGGGGCGCAGCGCCTGGCCGGCGACCTGACCTGCGACCGCGCCGGGCGCAAGGTGCAGGTCGAGTGGCGGGTCAACGCCTGGGCCAACGTCAACCGCAGCGGCCACGGCAACGAGTTCCACACCCACCCCGGCTGCTTCTGGTCGGGGGTCTACTACGTCGACGACGGCGGCATCGGCGCCGACCCGGGCCTGGGCGGCGAGTTCGAGATTCAGGACCCGCGCGGCGTCGCGCCGGCCATGTACGCGCCGCGGCTGACCGTCGCCGCCAGCGGCGGGGCCGCCATGGGCGCGCAGGAAACGATCAGCCCGCGCAGCGGCCTGCTGATCCTCTTTCCCTCCTGGTTGAGCCACGCGGTGCGCCCCTATCGCGGCACGGCGGCGCGCATCTCCGTCGCCTTTAACCTCAGCCTGTGATTGCCAGATTGGCGCCAAGAGGGCTTGGCCCTCCGCGGCGCGCTGGTCTAGGCTGCCCGCTCAGGAAAAACACGGCAGTCGTCGGCGGTGAGAGGAAAGAAAGATGCTGTTTGCGCTTGTCTGCACGGACAAGCCGGGCGCGGTGCAGGTCCGCTCGGATAATCGCCCCCGGCATCTGCGATTCCTGGAACGGCACGCGGATCAGCTCGTCTACGCCGGCCCGCTGATCGGCGAGGACGGCGAGACCCCCGCGGGCAGCCTGATCATCCTCGACGTGCCGGACCGCACCGCCGCCGAGGCCTTCGCCTCGCAGGACCCCTATGCCGAGGCCGGGCTGTTCCAGTCGGTCAGCATCAAGCCGACCCGCCGCGTCTTTCCCAAGGCCTGACTTTCGAAACGGCGCCCGCCGGTTTCCCGGCCGCCCCCGCCCCACTCACCAGTCCAGGGTTCCCGGCGCGCCCTTGAAGGGGCCGACCACGCGGCTGGTGATCCAGCCGCCGTAGAAGTCGCCCGCCTGCGCGGCGACCCGCTCGCCGTCGACGAAGCAGGCATCGACACGGCTGGCGTAGAAGCAGAAGTGGTCCTTCAAGGCCGTGTAGGGCGGCCAGGGCTTGGGATAGGACCAGGCGGCCCGCTCGGCCACCCGTCCGCCGGCGCGCAGCGTCCAGTAGGCCGCCTGGCCCTTGAACTCGCACAGCGTGGCGCCCGGCGCCGGCGTCAGCAGCGCGGTGCGCACCGCCGTGGCCGGCAGGTAGTAGGTCGGCGGGTGGCTGGTCTCCAGCACGCGCCAGCCCCGGTCCGCATCGGCGACGGTGACGCCGGCGAAGACCACCTGCAGCCGGGCCGTCACGGCTTCCAGGCGCGGCGGCCGCGGATAGTCCCAGACCGATTCCTGGCCGGGCCCGGGCGGGACTCGCTGCATCGCGTTTCGTCCTTTCCCTCGCTCGCTCGCGCCCCCGATTGATCTGCTGTCGGACGCGAACACATTAGGGGGCATGAGCACGTCCACCGGCGCTTCGCGCGGCGGCCCCGCCGACCATCTCGCCGGCCGTCCCGCCGGCCGCCCCGCCCGCCGTCCCCACGGCGGCGTCCACGGCGGCGTCCACGGCGGCCTCCCAGGCGACCCCGAGTCTGACGCCCGGGGCGCTCGCCCACGGCGGGGGCCGCGCCACCGGCGGGCGCTGATCACCGGCGCCTCCAGCGGCATCGGCGCGGCCTTCGCCCGGGCCCTGCCGGCGCAGACCGACCTGCTGCTGACCGGCCGCGACGCGGCCGCGCTGGAGGCCCTGGCCGCGGACCTTGCGGCGCCCGGGCGGCATATCGAAACCCTGGTGGCCGACCTGGCCGACGACAAGGGGCGCAGCGCGCTGATCGCGGCCGCCGAGGCCTTTCGACCGGACCTGCTGATCAACAACGCCGGGCTGGGCGCCTTCGGCCGGGTGATCGACCATGCGCCGGAGGTCGAGCGCAGCCTGGCCGAGGTCAACGTGGTGGCGCCGCTGGTGCTGACCCGCGCGCTCTTGCCGGACATGCTGGCGCGGGCGCGGGCCGAGCGGCGGCGCGCCGGGGTCATCGTGGTGGCCTCGACCGCGGCCTTCCAGCCGCTGCCCTACCTGGCGACCTACGCGGCGACCAAGGCCTTCGACTACTTCTATGCCCGCGGGCTGGCCAGCGAGCTGGCGGGCGAGCCGGTCGACGTGCTGGCGCTCTGTCCCGGCCCGACGCGTACCCGCTTCTTCGTGCGGGCCGGCAGCGCGCGGGCGCTCGGCGGCGCGCAGATGACCGGCGCGCCGGAGGTCGCGGCGGCGGCGCTGCGCGCGCTCGGCCGGCAGCCGGTGCTGACCGTCGGGGCCGGCAACCGCGCCTACCGGGCCCTGGCCAAGCTGTTGCCGCACCGCCTGCTGGCGGGCCCGACCCGCCGCGCTTTGCGCCGCAGCGTCCAGCGGCGCTAAGCTTTGCCAATCCGGAGGAGCGCTTGCCCGATGTCCACCGTTGCCCGCGCCGCCTATGCCCTGGGCCAGACCGCCCGCGTCGGGGTCTACTTCGGCCAGTACGCCCTCTCGGCCCGGCTGACCCGCCCGGTCAAGCCGAAGCGCCCGATCGCCGGCCCCATCGCCGGGCAGGAGGCCGTGCTGGCCGACCTGCGCGCGCTGCTGCGGCGCGACTGGGCCAACATCGAGGCCGGCGTCTACCGCATGCCCCACGACCTGCTGGACGAGCCGGTCGGCGCGCTGCGCCGGGCCCGGCGCTACTTCCGCGACCTGCGCGCGGTGGAGCGGCGGCGCCACGGCCGTGGCCACGACGAGGTGCTGCGCCAGGCGGACGACGCGGCGCTGCGCGGGCGCTACCCGCGCTACTACCTGCAGAACTTCCACTTTCAGACCGGCGGCTGGCTGTCGCCGGACTCGGCGGAGATCTACGACCACCAGGTCGAGGTGCTGTTCGGCGGCGGCGCCGACGCCATGCGCCGCCAGGCGCTGGTGCCGCTGGCCGCGTTCCTGCGCGGCCGCCGCACGGCCGAGACGCGGCTGATCGACATTGCCTGCGGCACCGGGCGCTTCCTGACCTTCGTGAAGGACAACTACCCGCGCCTGCCGGTCACGGCGCTCGACCTCAGCCCCCACTACCTGGCGCAGGCGGCGCGCAGCCTGCGGCGCTGGCGCGGCGTCGAGACGCTGCAGGCGCCGGCCGAGGCGACCGGCCTGCCGGACGCCGGCTTCGACCTGGCGAGCTGCATCTACCTGTTCCACGAGCTGCCGCCCAAGGTCCGCCCGCGGGTGGCGGCGGAGATCGCCCGCCTGCTCAAGCCGGGCGGGCGGCTGCTGTTCGTCGATTCGATCCAGAAGGGCGACGCCCCGGCCTACGACGGCCTGCTCGACTACTTCCCCGTCGCCTTCCACGAGCCCTACTACGGCAGCTACGTGAGCTGCGACCTCGAGGGCCTCTTCGCGGCCGCCGGGCTGACCACCCTGTCGGTCGAGCGGGCCTACTTCTCGCGTGTCATGGTGCTGGAGAAGCCGGCCTGAGCGCGCCGCGCCCGGCGGCCGGGACTGAACGGCGCGGGCCCGGGGGCCGGGATCAGCGCCGGGGTAGCACCCAGTCGAAGCCGCGCGGGGTGGTGACGTACTCCGGCCAGGCCAGGTCGAGCGGCGGCGCGTAGTCGCACAGCGGCGCTCGCCAGTCGCGCCCGCCGATGCCGCCGCCGGTGCGCATCTCGAACTCGCGCCGCGCCGCCGCCAGGCAGTCGGGTCGCTCGACCAGGTCCAGAATCGTGCCGGCCACGGTCTTGGCCGCCGTCTCGATCATCGGGTCGATGCAGGGCGCCAGCCCGCCCAGCGCGTTCATCGCCCAGGCCGGATAGCCGGCGCCGTCGGGGCGGGGCGCCAGGGCCGGGCGGCCGACGTAGAAGCGCGCCGTGGGGGCGTGCCAGCAGTACTCCGTGTAGTCGTCGGAGGTGAAGTGGCGCTGCACCGGCGCCAGGTTTTGGCGCAGCGCCGCCTCGGCCTGCTGCGGCGGCAGCAGGGTCTCGATCTCCGGCAGGAAGGGCCGCTCCATCGGCGCCAGGCCCAGGTTGGCCTGGATCGCGCGTGCTTGCGCGCGGGCCTCGGCGCCGAAGCGCGGCGCGCCGGCGGCGGCGAGGTTGCGGTAGGTCACCTCGGCCATGGCGTGGTTGGCCAGCCCGGGTCGGGACTTGGACACCCACTGCCGGGTCCAGCGGCAATGGGTCGCCCGCGCCGCCGCCTCGGCATAGCCGTCGAGCGTGCGCACCACCTGCTCGGCCATCGCCAGGTCGGGCACCCGCACGATGTAGCCGATCTCCGCCTCCGGCGCCGGCAGGTTGTCGGCCGTCGCCTGGCCGGCGCTGAGGATCGTCTCGTTCATCGACCAGGACAGGCCGCTGCCCAGCACGTGCTCCTTCAGGCTCTTGCCGAGCTGGTACATCTGCACCAGCGCGTCGTTGGCGCCGGGCGCGCGCGGCGCCGCGTGGGCCGCCGGGATGGGCGAGCTGCCGGAGGCGGCGGCCCAGGTCTCCGGCGCCGCGCAGGTGAAGCGGTAGACCCAGGCGTAGGCGGCGCCGCAGTGGGTGTCGAGCCGCGCCGTGTTGCACAGCGGCAGCATGTAGAAGGGGTGGAAGCTGATCGCCGCGTCGAGGTCGTCGTAGTAGCCCTTGGCGGCGTGGATCGGCTTGGAGCCGCGCACCTTCTCCGCCGGCTCGCCGAAGTAGGCGAGCGAGCCGCGCAGGCCCTGCGCGATCATCGCCCGGCGCGCCGCCAGGGTGCCGACCAGGGTGGCGATCCCGAGCGCCGAGTGGGGGTCGGTGTGGCCGCCGGCGCGCGGGCCGAGGCCGTCGCGCGGGCGCTGCACCACGTCGGCGGCCTGGCAGTTGTCGGGCACGCCGTCGTACTCGGCATAGCTGGCGATCGTCGGGCCGCCGCCGTCCCAGCGGGCGCAGAAGGCGGTCGGCATGCCCGCGCTGGCGCGCTCCACCGTGAAGCCCTCGCTCTCCAGCAGCTCGGCGTACCAGGCGGCCGAGCGGTACTCGCGCCAGGCGGTCTCGCCGAACTCCCAGATCGTGCGATGCCAGGCCGACCAGGCGTCGCGCCGCCGCTCGATCCAGGCGAAGGCCGTCTGCTTGGCCCTTCCCATGCTGTCCTCCCCCATGTGTCGCGGGGGCAGTCTGCCGGGCGAAAGTCTTTCATTGAAAGTGAGTAATTCTGCCGCTTAACGTGAAGCTCTTTCACCGGTGCGGAGCGCGGCATGATCCCCTCCCTCAAGGCCATCCGGGCGCTGGACGCAGTGGCGCGGCTGGGCAGCGTGCGCGGCGCCGCCGAGGAGTTGAAGCTGACCCGCAGCGCGGTCAGCCACCAGCTCCGCTTCCTCGAGGCGGCGCTGGGCTTCAGCCTGATCGAGCGCGACGGCCGCGGCGTGCGCCTGACCCTGCGCGGCGAGCGCTACGCCCGCGAGGCGCGCAGCGCGCTGCGCATCCTCTCCCAGGCCCAGGCGCGCTCCAGCGAGACGCGGCTGAGCGGCCGGCTGACGGTGAGCTGCACGCCGGGCTTCGCGACCTACTGGCTCTGCCCGCGCGTCGCCGCCTTCGCCGCGGACTACCCCGAGGTGGAGCTGAAGTTGGTGTTGCCGCGACGGCTGGACGACGTGGGCGCGGCCGAGGTCGACCTCTTCATCGCCTACGGCCAGGGCGACTGGTCGGGCATGTGGACCGAGCTGCTGTCGGAACTGGAGTTCGCGCCGGTCTGCAGCCCGGCGCTGATCAACAGCCGGGGCGGCCTGCGCCAACCGCGCGACGTCGGCGAGCTGATGCTGCTGCACCTGGCCGACCAGAACGACTGGCCGCGCTGGCTGGCCGCGGCCGGCGTGCTCGACGTCGAGGCCGCGCGCGGCATCACCTTTTCCGACGTCCATCTGCTGCTCACGGCCGCCATCGCCGGCCAGGGCATCGCCATGGGCGACAACCTGACCTGCCGCGGGCCGCTGGCCGCCGGCACCCTGGTGCGTCCCTTCTCGGTCGCCATCAAGGCGCCGGCCGCCTACTACTTCGTGGCCCACCCCGACGCGGTGGAGAACCACCTGGCGCGCACCTTCGTCGACTGGGTGCGCCGGGAGCTCGCCGGCGGCCCGGCCTAGGGCGGTTTGCGACCGTGTGAACCCACTTCGGCGGGTCCGCCGGTCGGGCATCGTTCTCACCCGGCTCCCTTGCCCCCGGCTCCCTTGCCCCCGGCTCCCTTGCCCCCGGCTCCCTTGCCCCCTGTCCACGGTGTCCCGAGCGGCCCCCGACCCGCACGGTCCGGGGCTTGCGGCAACAATGGTGAAAAAAACTCGCCATTCTTAGAAGTTTTTTTCGATTGTGGTGAATAACTTCGCACCATACGTTCAAGAGTGAACAGGAGAGGCCGGTTTCGGCCCCGCAGATAACAACGCAGACAACAGCAGGGTGGCGGCGTGACAACCACCGAAGCACCAAGGCTGAGCGCCGAGGAGATCGGGCGCGACTACGGCGCGGTGACCGCGCTCGACCGGGTCTCGCTCGACATCGAGCCCGGCGAGTTCCTGACCCTGCTGGGGCCGTCGGGCTCCGGCAAGACCACCTTCCTGATGATCCTGGCCGGCTTCGTGGCGCCGAGCCGCGGGCGCATCCTCGACAACGGCGCCGACATCACTGCGCGCCCGGCCGAGAAGCGCAACTACGGCATGGTCTTCCAGGGCTATGCCCTGTTTCCCCACATGAGCGTGGCGGAGAACGTCGCCTTTCCGCTGAACGTGCGCAAGCTGGCGCGGCCCGAGCGCAAGCGCCGCGTCGGCGAGATGCTGGATCTGGTCGGCCTGGCCAAGCTGGCCGACAAGCGCCCGCACCAGCTCTCCGGCGGCCAGCAGCAGCGTGTGGCGCTGGCCCGCGCGCTGGTCTTCGAGCCGCGCGTGCTGCTGCTGGACGAGCCCTTCTCGGCGCTCGACAAGAACCTGCGCGAGCAGCTTCAGGACGAGGTGCGCCGCCTGCATCGCCAGTCGGGCACCACCTTCGTCTTCGTCACCCACGACCAGTCGGAGGCGCTGGCCCTGTCGACCCGGGTGGCGATCTTCGACCACGGCAAGCTGGAGCAGGTGGACAGCCCCGACCGGGTCTACGACGCGCCGGCCACGCGCTTCGTCGCCGAGTTCCTGGGGCGCATCAACATCCTGCCGCTGAGCGACTGCGCGCGCGACGGCGCGCGGCTGCGCGGCCGTTTCGAGGCCGAGGCCCTGGCGGCGCCGGCGCGCGAGATGACCGGCGCCCGGCGCGCCTGCCTGGCGGTGCGGCCCGAACACATGCGCCTGGGCGAGAGCAAGCCCAACGGCGGCGCCAACGCCGTCGCGGCCACGGTGGTCGAGCGGACCTACAAGGGCGCCTCGACCCTGGTCACCCTGCGCTCGGCCAGCGGCGTCGCGCTGACCATCCCGGTGCCCAGCGCCGAGCGCCACGCGGAGATCGCACCCGGACGCCGGCTCTGGGTGTCCTGGCCGGCCGAGCGCAGCTTCATCCTGCCGGAGCAAGAAGACGCCTGACGCGCAGCCGGCGGCCGTCGAGAGAACAGGGAGTCCCGCCATGAACCGCTTTCAGTCCGACTGTCTGGAGATCCTCTTCCGCAAGGCCGACGCGGGGGCGATCGACCGGCGCAGCTTCATCAAGGGCGCCAGCCTGCTGCTGGCGCTGCCGCTTAGCCTGCGCGCCGGCGTGACCATGGCGCAGGACAAGGAGCTGGTGGTCGTCAATTGGGGCGGCGACGCGCTCGAGGCCTTCGCCAAGGCCTGGGGCGAGAGCTTCACCAAGCAGACCGGCATCGCGGTCAAGTTCGACGGCTCCGGCCCGACCGAAGGGGCGATTCGCGCCCACGCCAAGGGCGGGCGGATCACCTGGGACCTGGTCGACGCCGACGCCTTCACGGCGCGGATCCTGGGCGACGAGGGGCTGCTGGCGCCCTGCGACTACGAGATCGTCGATCCGGCCAAGGTGCGCGCGGGCGACGCCTTCACCTACGGCCCGCCGGGCTACTACTACTCCTACGTCATCGCCTGGGACCGCGAGCGCTTCGAGCGGGCGCCGCGCGGCGCGCAGGACTTCTTCGACACCGCGGCCTTTCCCGGCATGCGCACCCTCTACAAGTGGATGAACGGCATGCCCGAGGCGGCGCTGATCGCCGACGGCGTGGCGCCGGCCGACCTCTACCCGCTCGACCTGGAGCGGGCCTTCGCCAAGATCGAGGAGATCAAGCCCTACGTCATCAGCTTCTGGGCCTCGGGCGCCGAGAGCCAGCAGCTCCTGCTGACCGGCGAGGCGCAGCTCGGCTACGTCTGGCACACCCGCGCCAAGGTGATGGGCGAGGATTCCGAGGGGCGCATCGACTGGACCTACGCCGACGGGTTCCTCAACCCCTCGACCTGGGCGACCCTGGCGGACAACCCGGCGGGCGGCGAGACGGCGATGCGCTTCATCGCCCACGCCCAGGAGCCGGAGGGCCAGATCGAGCTGCTGCGCCTGCTCGGCAACGGCCTCGCCAACCCGGCGGGCGACGCGCTGGTGCCGGCCGAGCTGCGGCGCTTCAACTGCGCCTCGCCGGAGAACGCGGCCAAGCAGATCCACCTCGACATGGAGTGGTACGCCGACAACTACTCCACCGCGCTCGACCGCTTCCTGGCCATGGTCTCGGCCTGAGGCCGGCGGCGCCGGGGGAGCGTGTGATGACGCAGGGATCGCGCTGGACGCTCGGGGCCTACGCGCTGCTGGCGCCGCTGCCCCTGTTCCTGCTGGCCAGCTACGGCCTGCCCTTCCTCGGGGTGGTGAGCTGGAGCGTCACCCTGCCCGAGACCGGGCTGGGCAACTACCTGCAGCTAGTCAGCGACCCCGCCGTGCAGCGGGTGCTGCTGCGCACCCTCAGGGTCTGCGTGGCGGTCACCCTGCTGGCCGTGGCGAGCGCCTATCTGCTGGCCTACGTCTACGTCCGCGGCTCGCAGCGTCAGCAGCTCCTGATCGAGCTCTGCGTGCTGCTGCCCTTCTGGATCTCGGTGCTGATCCGCGCCTTCGGCTGGCTGGCGCTGCTGCGCAGCAACGGCTTCCTCAATGCCTGGCTGATGTCGCTCGGCGCGATCGACGCGCCGCTGCTGCTGGTGCGCAACGAGATCGGCGTGGTCATCGGCATGGTCCACTTCATGATCCCCTTCGCGGTCTTCCCGATCGCCGCCTCCCTGCGCCAGGTCGACGAGCGTGCGCTGCTGGCCGCGCGCGGCCTCGGCGCGGGGCGGCTGCGCAGCTTCTGGACGGTGCTGCTGCCGATGACGGCGCCGGGCATCCTGGGGGCGACGCTGATCGTCTTCGTCTTCGCGCTGGGCTTCTTCATCACCCCGGCGATCCTGGGCGGCGGCCGCGCGGTGATGGTGGCCGAGTACGCCTACCTGCAGATGTTCCAGACCGCCCAGTGGGGCCTGGGCGCGGCGCTGGCGGTGGTGCTGATCGCCGTGGTGGCGGCGCTGGTCGCCCTGCTGTTCCGCATGATCCGCTTCGACAAGCTGGTGGGCTGACGCCATGAGCGCCTATCGACCCGGCTGGATCAGCCTCGGCCTGACCTCGGCCGCCGCGGTCTTCCTGATCGCGCCGCTGCTGGCGGTGGTGCCGATCTCCTTCACCGACCGCCGCTACCTCTCGCTGCCGAAGGATAGCTGGTCGCTGCAGCACTACGCGACGCTGATCGAGGACCCGGCCTGGTTCGAGTCGATCCGGCTCAGCCTCTTCGTGGCCGCGGTCAGCGCCCTGCTCGCCACGCTGCTGGCGCTGACCTTCGCGCTGGGGCTCTGGTACGCCCGCCCGCGCCTGGCCCAGCCGCTGGTCGGCTTCGTCATGCTGCCGCTGGTGGTGCCGCCGGTGGTCTCGGCGATCATCCTCTACTTCTTCGCCACCAACCTCTCGCAGCTCAGCCCGGCGCTCGGCTACGACAGCGTCGTCGGCGTGATCCTGGCGCATGTGGTGATGGTCACGCCCTTCGCGGTGATCACCCTGATGGTCGGCCTGGCCCGGCTCGACCGGCGCATGGAGATGGCGGCGCGCAGCCTCGGCGCCTCGCTGGCCCAGACCACCTTCAAGGTGGTGCTGCCCAACCTGAAGTTCAGCATCGCCGCGGCCGGGCTGCTGACCTTCATCCTGTCGTGGGAAGAGATCGCCATCACGCTCTTCATCACCTCGACGGAGACCATCACCCTGCCGCGCCGGGTCTGGATGGGGCTGCGCGACAACGTCGATCCGGCCATCGCGGCGCTGTCCGTCACGCTGATCGCCGTCACCGCCGCGCTGCTGATCGCCCGGGCGGTCTGGCGGCTGCGCGCGCTGCGCGCCGTCTCGCGGACGCTGCCGGTCAAGACCTGACGGCACCGCCGCCGCCTTCGTCCTTTTCCCGCGACCTTCGCCAACCAGGGGATCTCTCGCATGGACACCGCCGAACCGCTCAGCCGCCCGGAGCCCTTCACCCTGCAGCGCCGCGCGCCGGGCGGCGGCACCGCGCGGCTGCGCGGCTGGGGCCTGGCCAACGAGTACGACCGGCTGACCGACGTGCTGCTCGGCTCGCCCGCGCACCTGCGCCACCTCTCGACCAGCTCGCTGTCGCGCAAGTACCTGCGCGAGGCGCCGGCCGACATCGCCGCCGCCCAGGCCCAGCACGCCGAGATGGTGGCCGCCTACGAGCACTTCGGCGTGCGCGTCCATCAGCACGCGCCCGACCCGAGCCTGCCGATGCAGGTCTTCGCGCGCGATTCCAGCTTCATGACCCCCTACGGGGCGGTCATCACCAACATGTGCAACTGGTGGCGTCGGGGCGAGAACTTCGCCGCCATCCGCACCTACGAGCGGCTGGGCATCCCGATCTACGACATGGTCACCGCCGGCCTGTTCGAGGGCGGCGACTTCAACGTGATCGCGCCCGACTGCGTGCTGATCGGCTACAGCGGCGAGCGCACCCAGGAGGAGGGCGCGCGCCAGGTCGCCGACTGGTTCGCGGCCGAGGGCTGGGAGACGCGGCTCTGCGCCATCGACCCCTTCTACGTCCACATCGACCTGATGGTGGTGATGCTGGCCGACAAGCTGGCTGCGGTCTGCCTGGAGACCACGCCGCCGGACGTGGTCGACTGGCTGAAGGGCAAGGGGATCGAGCTGGTGCCCGTGCCCTTTCAGGACACCATGACGCTGGGCTGCAACGTCATGGCGCTCGGCGAGGACCGGGTGATCGCCCCCAGCCACAGCCGCAGCCTGATCGAGCAGCTCCGCGCCCGCGGCTTCGAGGTGGCGGCGATCGACGTGAGCGAGATTTCCAAGACCGGCGGCGGCATCCACTGCATGGCCCAGGCCCTGCGCCGCGCCTCCCTGCGCCGCGCCTGACGGCTGCACCGCGTGCGATGGCCCGGCGCAGGGCGGCGTCGGTCGGGAAAAACCGACCTACAGCAAGCTCTTGGGCTGAGGTTGTCCGGCCTGGTGCAGGGCCGCGGCGGGGGGTCCCCCAGGTCGGGCATCGCTCTCGGGGGCCGTCACGCGGCTCAGGCGCTCCCCTCAGCCCGTCACCCCCGTCACCCCCGTCACCTCCTCACCGCGGCGCCTGGGCGGCCAGGTCGTCGATCTGCTGCCACAGGCTGTCGTGGGCCGGCGCGTCGGCGGCGGCGTAGTTGAAGTTCTTGAACAGGCCGGTCAGGCGGGTGAAGAAGTCGCGCGCCGCCGCCTTGTCGGCGAAGCGGTAGTCCTGGCTGGTCAGGGCGTGGATCTTGTCGAAGGTCTCGCGCTGGCGCGCCACCGGCACGCTGGCGTCGACGGGATCGAAGGCGTCCTGCTGCAGATAGACCATGTCGACGAACTGCGCCTTTTGCAGGGTGACGAAGTCCTCCAGCGTCACGCCCTCCTCGCCGGTCACCTGCATCATCTGCTGCACCGCGTCGCCGCGCTGCAGCAGCTCCTGAAGCTGTTCGACCCGCCGGGTCCAGCCGGCGGCCAGGTGCGCGTCGTACCAGGGGGCGAGCTGCTTGAGATAGCGCGACCAGGAGATCAGCGGATCGACCGCCGGGTAGAAGCGCTTGTAGGCGCGGTCGGCCGACAGTCCCAGGAAGCACTTGACCGTGGACAGGGTCGACTGGGTCACCGGCTCGTCGAAGTTGCCGCCGGCGGGCGAGACCGTGCCGATCATGGTCAGGCTGCCGACCGAGCCGTCGTTGGTCTCGACCAGGCCGGCGCGCTCGTAGACCCCCTTGATCGCGGACTCCATGTAGGCCGGGAAGCCCTCCTCGCCGGGGATCTCCTCCAGCCGGCCGGAGGTCTCGCGCATCGCCTGCGCCCAGCGCGAGGTGGAATCGGCGATCATCAGCACGTCGTAGCCCATCTGCCGATAGTACTCGGACACGGTCAGGCCGGTGAAGATCGAGGCCTCGCGCGCCGCCACGGGCATGGAGGAGGTGTTGCAGATGATGATGGTGCGATCCATCAGGCTGCCGCCGGACTTGGGGTCGCTCATCTTGGGGAAGTCGTTGATGGTCTCGACCACCTCGCCGGCGCGCTCGCCACAGGCGACCACCACCACCACGTCGACCGCGGCGTGGCGCGCGATCAGGCTTTGCAGCACCGTCTTGCCGGCGCCGAAGGGACCGGGGATGCAGGCGGTGCCGCCGCGCGCGATGGGGAAGAAGGTGTCGATCAGCCGCTGGCTGGTGACCAGCGGCTCGCGCGGGAACAGCCGCTGCGACAGTCCCTGCTTGAGCAGGTTGGCGTTGAGCGCGCGGCGCACCGGCCAGCGCTGGACCAGGCGGATCGAGTGCTGCTGGCCGCCGGCGTCGGACAGGCGCGCGACCACCTCGTCGACATGGAAGCTGCCTTCCTGAATCCAGGCCACGGTGTAGCGGCCGGCCCAGCCGAAGGGCACCATGATCTTGTGGGTGAAGCGACCCTCTTGCACCGTGCCCAGCACGTCGCCGGCGCGCACCGCGGCGCCGCTCTTGACCCCCGGCACGAAGGACCACTTGCCGGTGCGCTCCAGCGCCGGCACGCGCACGCCGCGCGGCAGGAAGGTGCCGTAGTCGGTGGCCAGGCGCGGCAGCGGCACCTGCAGGCCGTCGTAGACCTGGCCGAGCAGGCCGGGGCCCAGCTCGACCGACAGCAGCTCGCCGCTCTGCTCGACCGGGTCGCCGACCGCCACCCCCTGGGTGGACTCGTAGACCTGGGCGTCGGCCGTGCGCCCGCGCACGCGCAGCACCTCGGCCTTCAGCCGCTCCGGCTCGCCGCCGGCTTGGGCGCCGCGGCTGGGCCGGATGTAGATCACCTCGTTCTTGACCAGCTGCCAGGGCTCGCCGCCGGCGCTGTCCGTCGCCTCGATCTGGACCAGGTCGTCCTGGACCGCGACCACCCGTGCCTGGCTCATCGCGCCGCCTCCCGGGGGGCGGCCTCGGCTGCCGCGCCGAAGTTCAGGGCCGCGAAGTTGCCCAGCCCGGCTTCGGTCAGGTCGTCGAACCGCCGCCGCGCCGCCTCGCCGTTGTAGCGGGCCCAGCGCTCGACGATGCTCCATTTCAGGACGTAGATCACCACGGCCTCCAGGTCGAAGGTATGCAGGTGGGTGTGGCGCTGCAGGCGGGTGAAGGCCTGCTCCAGCAGCAGCCGCTCCAGGCCCAGGCTGTCGCCCGCGCGCAGCAGGCGGTCGGCCTCGCGCAGCCAGGGGAAGACGCCGTCCAGGCCGAAGGCGGGGTCGCTCCAGTTGCGGGTCATCTGACCCATCCAGCGGCCGAAGCCCCAGACCGCGCCGGGCGTCGGCGGCCCTTCGCCGTGCAGGCGCGCGCGCAGCCCGGCGACGCAGGTGCGGATCTCCAGGCGCTCCCGCACGATGGCGCGCAGGGTCGGACGGTCGATGCGGGCCAGGGCCTGGCGGCCGCGGCGCAGGGCTTCGCGGTCGTTGGCCCCCATCGGCAGGCGGCGCCAGTCCAGCGCCTGCTCGACCAGGCGCAGCACCTGCGCGTCCTCCGGGCTCAGCACCCGCAGCCGCTGGTCCAGGCGCAGCCGCGACAGCGGCGGCTGCTTGGCCAGGAACAGCGCGTCCGGGCGCGGCAGGCTGGTGATCAGCATGACGTAGGGGTCGTTGTCCCGCGCGACGGGGATCACTTGACGATGCCTTCCAGGATGGCGCGGAAGCGCGGCTGCAGGTGCTGCAGCAGCACGGCGGCGACTGCCTGGTCGCTGAGGTCCAGGGTGATGTCGCGGGCGTCCAGCTTGACCAGGATGCCGCGCTCGGGCGCGGCGTCGGCGCCCGTGAGGTCGCGCGCCTCGCGCCGATCCTCCTCGAGACCCGGCGCGTCGCCCTGGCCGAAGCGCACGCCCGCGCGCAGCATCTCGCCGGTCAGGCCGAGCACCGTCTGGGTGATCGGGCCCTCGCGCAGGCTGTCGGGGTTGTTGCGCAGGGCGTCCAGCCCGACGATCTCTTTCGGCAGCAGCACCTCGACCGGCTCGCCCTCCGCCAGCTCGGCCTGGGCGCCGGCGCGTCCGGCCACGGCGACAATCATCCGGCGCAGCACCTCGGGGTCGTGCATCTGCTGCGAGACCAGCCGCTTGAGGTCGGAGGCGAAGCGCTGGGTCAGGGTCGCCTTCATGTCCAGAACCGTGTCGCGCATGGCCGTGCGTAGCGCCTCCTCGCCGGCCTTGCGGAAGGAGTCGGCCTCCTGGCGGGCCTGCTCGACCCGCGCGCGCGCCTCGGCCTCGGCCTTGTCCTGGATCGCCTTGGCCTGGGCGCGCGCGTCGGCCAGGATGCGCTCGGCCTCGGCCCGTCCGGCGTCGACCCCCTCCTGGCGCAGCTGCGCGATCAGGGCGTCGACGCCGCTCGACAGACCGGTCGCGTCGGGGCCGTCCTTGGCCATCACGCCGCTCCCGGGATCGCGGCGCTGACCACCAGCGCGAAGACGAAGGCGAACACGCCGAAGCCCTCGATGATCGCCGCCGGCGCCAGGGACAGGCCGAAGATCTCCGGCTTTTCCTTGGAGGCGTTGATCGCCGAGGCGCAGGCCTTGCCCTGCCAGATCGCGGTGTAGAGCAGGGCCAGGGCGGCGAAGATGCCGACGCCGAACAGGCCGCCGGCGTTGTCCGGCGTGACCTCGCGGTTCAGGGTGAACATGATCACGATGCCGTAGATCACGAAGGTGGAGGGGAAGGCGGAGATGCCGATGTAGCGGCCGTAGCCGCCCTCGGTCTCCAGGATCGCGCCGATGCCCGCCTGCCCGGCGATGCCGCAGCCGATGGAGCTTCCGATCGCGCCGAGCGCCATCGGGGCGAAGATGCCGGCCCAGCCCAGGGCGATTGCCAGCTCGTTCACGGTTGCACCTCCTTTCGGGCGAACCGCCGGAAGGGCTTGCCCTCTTCCGGCAGGCTCCATTTGTAGAACTCGATGAAATTCAGCCGCAGGCCGTGCACCACGCCGCTGATCAGCGCCAGGCCCAGGTTCAGGCCGTGGCCGATCAGCAGCAGCAGGATGGCGGCAAGCAGGCCCAGGCCGGGCAGGCCCTCGTGCACGTCGCGGGCCAGCGCGTTGAAGGTCGTCGCCAGCGAGGCGCTGGCCAGGCCCAGCGCGAACAGGCGCATATAGCTGAGCACGTCGCCGAAGGCGCCCATCGCCCCCGTCAGGCCCTTGAAGCCGTCGAGCAGGCGCAGCGCATAGTCCTTCGGGCGGCGCAAGGGGCGCGTGCCGGTGAAGGCGAAGACCGCCAGCAAGCCGCCGCCGATCAGCCCCTGCGCGGCCGGGTGACCGACGCTGTCCGGCGGCGCCAGCCACAGGGTCAGGCCGCCGAGCAGGGCCGCGATCCAGCCCAGCTTGGCCAGCGCGACGCCCTGGCGGCGGTTGACCCAGGCGATCGTGGCGTTGGCGAAGACCAGGTGCAGCACGCCGATGGTGATCGACAGCTTCATCATGGTGTCGAAGTCGTCGAGGCGCAGGAGATGCACCGCCGCCAGCGGCGAGTCCGGCGCCGGCGCCACGCCGAAATAGCTGCCCACCAGCGCGCCGTAGAGCACCGTGGCGCCGAACAGCTTGAGGGCCAGGCCGCGGTAGCCGCGGCCCTTGTCGCTGCGCCCGAGTCGCCGCCAGGCCAGGGCGAGCCCGGCCAGCAGCACCAGCCCGTAGCCGGCGTCGGCCAGGATCATCGCGAAGAAGAGCGTGAAGGAGGCGACCAGCACGGCGCTGGGGTCCCAGGTGCGGTAGCCCGGCACCTGGTAGAACAGCGCGAGGTCGACGCCGGCGGCCATGGTCTCGGGCTGCTCGATCAGGGTCGGCGGCGCGTCGTCGGGGCCCGGCTCCTCGATCAGGCAGGCCAGCCGCGCCTCCTCGACCAGGGCCAGGACCCGCTCCAGCGCGTCGACCGGCACCCAGCCCTGGACGGCGACCAGGCTGGCCTCGTCGCGGGTCTGCTGCTCGGCGTGGGTCAGGGCGGCGCGGTTCTCCGCGGCGGCCAGGTTGGCGCTCATCAGGTAGATGTAGCGGGTCAGCGCCTGCCGCTGGGCGGCCAGGTCCTCCAGCTCGACCTGCACGGCCTCCAGCTGGGCGCGCAGCTCGCGCAGCGGCAGCGCGCCGGTATGGGTGCGCGGCACCGGCAGCAGGTCGCCCGGCGGCTCGTCGCGGGCGATCACCACCAGGTAGATGAAGCGGTGGTCCTGCTGCACGATCTGCCAGGGCAGGGCGACGTCCCGCAGCGCGCGGCGCTGCCCGGTCGGCAGCATGTAGAACCACAGCCGCAGACCGGCGAGCTCGCCGTGCGGCGGGAAGTCCAGGTCGCCCCAGGGCTCGACCTCGGCGATGCGGTGCTCCAGGAAATCGCGGCGGTCGGCGGCGTTGCGCAGGGCCTGTTTCAGCGCCAGGGCCTGCGTGACCACCGCGTCCATGTCGAAGTCGGCGGGGCGCTTGACCTGGCGGCGGCGGCTCGGCGCCTCGCCGAGGAAGCGCAACGCCTTGTAGGCGGCCTCGGCGTGCGGCGAGGTCATCTTCTCCACCTCCGCCGGCGGCGGGCGCAGCGGCAGCAGGTGCATGCAGCCCAGATCCTGCAGGCGCTCGAGGATCTGCTGCTTGTTCTTGAGCAGCCCGCAGAGGGTGACCTTCTTCAGGCGTGCGATGGTCATGCCGCCTCCACGCCCTCGTCCCCGGCGCGCGCCTCGCCGGCCTCGGCGTGTTTGCGCTTGGCGATCTTCGAGCGGACCACCGCGGCCATCTCCTGGTCGGACAGGAAGATGCGGATGCGCCGGATGTTCGCCCGGGTGCGCGGGATCAGCACCTTGTCGAAGAGGTTGACCCGCTGGGTGATGGTGCGCACCGCCTCGTCCAGCAGCGTCACGCGGCGTGCCTCGACCTGTTCGCGCACCCGCAGCTCAAGCTGCCGGCGCAGCGCGGCGGCGGCGGCGTCGACCCAGTGCGGCTTGGTCATCAGCGCATAGTCGCGGGTGACGGTCTTCACCTCGGCCAGACGCGGCAGCTCGGTGCCGACCAGATTCTCCGTCTCCAGCACCACGTCGCTTACCTGCGCCAGCGCGCTGAGGTCGACGTCCCGGTTCGCCAGCATCGGCAGGCCCTCGGCGACCTCGCGGCGCAGCGCCGCGATGGCCCGGCGGGTCTCGGCCAGCGCCGCCTCCGCCTTGGCCCGCTCGGCCATGAGCTGCTGGCGCTTGAGGTCGAGCGAGGGCAGGAAGCGCCGGTAGCGCTGCAGGCTGGCCTGCTCGCGGGCCAGCGCCGACTTGTTGAATTGAAGCCGTGCCATCGCCCGCCCGTCAGCCCGCCTGTGCCGCGCCCGTTTCGGGGGCCGCGTGGGGAGCCGCGCCCGCGTCCGCGTCGGCCGCATCTTCCCCGACCGCGCCGTCGCCCGCGTCCTTCGGCAGGTAGCGGTCGATCAGGTCCTGCTTCATCAGGAGCTGCTCGGGCCGGAAGCAGGCGGCCAGGGTCTGCCAGCAGAGATCGAGGGCGTCTTCCAGCGCGATCGAGACCTCGATGTCCATGAAGCGCGCGCGGAACAACTGGCCGAACTTCAGGAGCTGGTGGTCGAAGTCGGACAGCTCGAAGGCCATGGCCTGTTTCTGCGCGGCGTCCTGGGCGCCGGCGTAGAAGCGGATCATGGTGTTCATGATCTGGCCGTGATCCTCGCGGGTCACCTTGCCGATCACGTTCTGCTTCAGGCGCGACAGCGAGCCGAAGGGGTCGAGCAGCCCGTCGTGCAGGTAGAACTGCCCCTCGGTGATGTAGCCGGTGTTGTCCGGCACCGGGTGGGTGACGTCGTCGCCGGGCATGGTGGTCACCGACAGGATGGTGACCGAGCCGCCCTTGGCGAAGTCGCAGGCCTTCTCGTAGCGGCGCGCGAGCTGCGAGTAGAGATCGCCCATGTAGCCGCGGTTGGAGGGCACGCGTTCCATGGCGATGCCGACCTCCTTGAGCGCGTCGGCGTAGGCGGTCATGTCGGTCAGCAGCACCAGCACGCGCTTGCCCTTCTCGACCGCGAAGCGCTCGGCGACCGCCAGCGCCATGTCCGGCACCAGCAGCCGCTCGACGATCGGGTCGGAGGCCTGGTTGACGAACATCACCGTGCGCGAGAAGACGCCGGCGTCCTCGAAGGTCTGACGGAAGGTGTGGTAGTCGTCGAAGGTCAGGCCCAGGCCGCCGAACACCACCACGTCGGCGTCGGCCTGGATGCCGATGCGCGCCAGGAAGGGGTTGTAGGGCTCGCCGGAGACCGAGAAGATCGGGATCTTCTGGCTTTCCACTAGGCTGTTGAAGACGTCGATCATCGGCACGTTGGTGCGGATCATCCGCTTCGGCACGATGCGCTCGACCGGGTTGACCGTCGGCCCGCCGATGTCGATGCGCGGATCGGCCTGCAGGTCGGGGCCGCGGTCGACCGGGCTGCCGGTGCCATCGAAGACGCGGCCCAGGATGTTGGTGGAATAGGTCACCTGCATGGGATGGCCCAGCAGGGTGACGGTCGATTGGGTGGAGATGCCCTTGGTGCCGGTGAAGACCTGCAGCGAGACGGTGTCGCGGTCGATGCCGATCACCTGCGCCAGGGAGCGCGCGCCCTCGATCCCCTCCACCAGCGCCAGGTCGCCGAAGCGCACGGCGGCGTCCTGGCCTCCCGCCGCCGCGGGCACGCGCAGCTTGAGAATGTCGCCGACAATCTCGAGCACCCGGGTGTAGCGCACCAACTCCTGCGTCATGCCCTCTCCTGCGTCCTGCGCCGCGGCGTCTGTCCGCCGCCCGCGCGGCTGCGGCCCGGCGGCGGCCGCCGCTTCGCTCAGCGCCCAGCGCCCGGCCCAGTGCCCGGCCCAGTGCCCGGCCCAACGCCGCACCCCGCCGTGCGAGGCGCCGCGCCCAGGCGGTCGCGCGGCCGCGCCGGCCACACCGTTACGGCCGCCGCAGACTTGCCGGAAAAGCTTAAAATTTGATGGCGAAGGGGCCCGTTTCGGTGGCCGCGGCGCCGGCCCTGACCCGGCGATGGCGGCGCAGGGCCCCTCGCGGGCGAAGCGCCGCCGGCCCCTGCGTGCACAAGATGACTCATCTTGATTCACGCCTGTTACAGACGGCGGGGGGACTCGGCGCGGCAGGCGGGCGTCGTGGCGCACACCGGCCCGCCGCCGGCGGGCGGGCCGGGGCGCGACCGGGCGCCCCGCCTCTGCGGTCCAGAGCCGGTCGTGACGCGGCGGCCGTCAGCCGACCGCGTGGACGCGGGTCAGCGCGTCCACCGATCACAGCCTGCTCTAAAGCGATGTCTCGCGACCGGCGGAACCGCGGCGCGGGTCCATACGGTCGCAAACCGCCCTAGAGGTCGAGCAGCAGGCTCTCCGGGTCCTCGATGGCCTGCTTGACCTTGACCAGGAAGGTGACCGCCTCGCGGCCGTCGACCAGGCGGTGGTCGTAGGACAGGGCGACGTACATCATCGGGCGGATCACCACCTCGCCGTCGACCGCCACCGGGCGCTGCTCGATCTTGTGCAGGCCCAGGATGGCGGACTGCGGCGGATTCAGGATCGGGGTGGAGAGCAGCGAGCCGAAGATGCCGCCGTTGGTGATCGAGAAGCTGCCGCCCTGCAGCTCGTCCATCTTGATCTTGCCGTCGCGCGCGCGTCCGGCCAGGTCGCCCAGCTCCGCCTCGATGGCGGCGAAGGACTTGCTGTCGCAGTCGCGCACGATCGGCACCATCAGGCCCTGCGGCGTGGAGACCGCCATGCCGATGTCGAAGAACTTGTTGTAGACGATCTCCTCGCCGTCGATGCGGGCGTTGACGGCCGGCAGGGCCTCCAGCGCGGCGACGCAGGCCTTGGCGAAGAAGGACATGAAGCCCAGGCGCACGCCGTGCTTCTTCTCGAAGGCCTCCTTGTGGCGGCTGCGCAGCGCCATCACGGCGCTCATGTCGATCTCGTTGAAGGTGGTCAGCATCGCCGCCGTGTCCTGCGCTTCCTTCAGGCGGCGGGCGATGGTCTGGCGCAGCTTGGTCATCCTGACCCGCTCCTCGCGCGGGCCGGCCGCCGGCGCCTTGGCCTCCGCCGGGGCCGGCGCCTGGGACGCCGGGGCCTGAGACGCCGGCGCCTGGGGCGCCTGGGGCGCTGGACGGCTGCGCGGGGCCTTGCGGCCCTCGATCACGTCGAGCACGTCTTCCTTGGTGATGCGGCCCTTCGGGCCGGTCCCGTCGATGCGGCTGGGGTCCAGGCCGTGCTCGGCGACCAGGCGCTGCACCGCCGGCGAGAGGTGCTGGGCCGAGGGCGGCGTCTGGCTCGACAGCCAGCCGCGCAGGTCGTCGGCGGTGATCTTGCCCTCGGCGCCGCTGCGAGTGACGCTGTCCGGGTCGAGCCGGGCGGCCTTGTCGCCCGCCGGCGCGGGCGTCGGCTCCTCCGCCTTGGCCGCGGGCGCCGGGGTTTGGGCCGGAGCTTGGGCCGGGGCTTGGGCTTGGGCCGGGGCTTGGGCTTGGGCCGGCGCCGGCGCGGCGGCCGCGCCGCCGGCGGCGATGCGCGCCAGCAGGGCGCCGACCTCGACGGTGGCCTCCTCCTCAGCCAGAATCTCGCTGAGCACGCCGTCGCTCGGGGCGTTGACCTCCAGGGTGACCTTGTCGGTCTCCAGCTCGGCGATGGCCTCGTCGGCCTTCACCGCGTCGCCCTGGCTCTTCAGCCACTTGGCGACCGTCGCCTCGCTCACCGACTCGCCCAGGCTGGGGACCGGCACGTCGACGCTCTGGCCGTTGCCGCCGCCGGAGGAAGCCGGGGCTGGCGCCGGAGCGGCGGGAGCGGGCGCCGGGGCTTCGGCTTCGGCGGGGGCCGCCGCCGGCTTCGGCGCGGGCGCCTCGGCTCCGGCGGGCGCCTTGGCCGCGCCGCCGCCCTCGCCGAGCCGCGCCAGCAGGGCGCCCACCTCGACGTTCTCGCCTTCCTCGGCGAGGATCTCGCTCAGCACGCCGGCCTCGGGTGCGTTGACCTCCAGGGTGACCTTGTCGGTCTCCAGCTCGACCACCGGCTCGTCGGCCTCGACGCTGTCGCCGACCTGCTTCAGCCATTGACCGATGGTCGCCTCGGTCACCGATTCGCCGAGGCTGGGGACCTTGATCTCGCTCGCCATCTCACACCTTCTCTCGGGCGGGGCCGTGGGCGGCCCGCCACAGGACGGACTCTCTTCGCGGGCGGCGGCCTACTCGGCCGCCTGTTTGGTCTTGCTGGCCTGGCGCTGCTCGTCGGCCTTGCGCGAGGCGATGCGCCCCAGGTGCGGCAGGCCGACGCTCAGCGCCCGGTCGACCAGCTCGGCCTGCTGCTCGACGTGGCGCGAGTGCTGGCCGGTGGCCGGCGAGGCGGCGACCCGGCGCCCGGCGTAGCGCGGCCGCGGCGTCTCGAAGCCCAGCTCGCCGGCGATCTCCTCGATGAACTCGGCGACGAAGGACCAGGCACCCATGTTGCGCGGCTCCTCCTGGCACCAGACCAGCTCGCAGTGCTGGTAGCCGTCGAGCTCGTGCGTCAGGGCGTCGGCCGGGAAGGGGTAGAGCTGCTCCATGCGCAGCAGGTGCACGTCGGTCTGGCCGCGCTTCTCCCGCTCCTCCAGCAGGTCGTAGTAGACCTTGCCCGAGCAGAGCACGACCTGGCGCGCCTCGGCCTTGTCGCCGGGCAGCTCGGGCTCGGCCAGGATGCGGTGGAACGAGGTCTGCCCGGCCATGTCCGCCAGGTTCGACACGCAGCGCTTGTGGCGCAGCAGCGATTTCGGCGTGAAGACCACCAGCGGCTTGCGGAAGTTGCGGTGGATCTGCCGGCGCAGGGCGTGGAAGTAGTTCGCCGGCGTGGTGCAGTTGACCACCTGGATGTTGTCCTCGCCGCAGAGCTGCAGGAAGCGTTCCAGCCGTGCCGAGGAGTGCTCCGGCCCCTGGCCCTCGTAGCCGTGCGGCAGCAGCATCACCAGGCCCGACATGCGCAGCCACTTGACCTCGCCCGAGGCGATGAACTGGTCGATGATGATCTGCGCGCCGTTGACGAAGTCGCCGAACTGCGCCTCCCAGAGCACCAGCGCGCGCGGCTCGGCCAGGGAGTAGCCGTACTCGAAGCCGAGCACCGCCAGCTCCGACAGCGGGCTGTCGACGATCTCCACCTTGGCCTGCTCGGGCGCGATGTGCTCCAGCGGCTTGTAGGTCTCCTCGGTTTTCTGGTCGATCAGCGCGGCGTGGCGCTGGGAGAAGGTGCCGCGGTTGGAGTCCTGGCCGGTCAGGCGCACCGGGTGGCCCTCCAGCGCCAGGGTGCCGAAGGCCAGGGCCTCGGCCGTCGCCCAGTCGATCCCCTCGCCCGAGGAAAACATCTTCTTCTTGGCGTCGAGCTGGCGCAGGATCTTGCGGTGGGCGGTGAAGCCCTCGGGCACGCGGGTCAGCCCCTCGCCGACCTGGCGCAGGGTCTTCAGCGCCACCGAGGTCTTGCCGCGCCGGGCGTCGTAGCCGCGCGCCTTGTCGAAGCCGGCCCAGGCCCCCTCGAACCAGTCGGCCTTGTTCGGCTTGTAGGTCTTGGCCGCGTCGAAGTCGCGGTCGAGCCGCTCCCACATCTCGCGGACCATGCCCTCGGCCTCGCCCTCGGCGACCACGCCCTCGTCGATCAGGCGCTGGGCGTAGAGGGTGCGCGCGGTCGGATGCTTCTTGATCCGGTCGTACATGCTCGGCTGGGTGAAGGCCGGCTCGTCGCCCTCGTTGTGGCCGTGCCGGCGGTAGCAGAACATGTCGATGACGACGTCTTTCTTGAAGGTCTGGCGGAACTCCGTGGCGATCCGCGCCACGTGCACCACCGCCTCGGCGTCGTCGCCGTTCACGTGGAAGATCGGCGCCTGGATGATCTTGGCCACGTCCGAGCAGTAGGGGCCGGAGCGGGCGTTCACCGGGTTGGTGGTGAAGCCGATCTGGTTGTTGACGATGAAGTGGATGGTGCCGCCGATGCGGTAGCCCTTGAGCTCGGAGAGGTCGAGGGTCTCCGGCACCAGGCCCTGGCCGGCGAAGGCGGCGTCGCCGTGCAGCAGCAGCGCCATCACCTGGGTGCGGTCGCTGTCCTCGCGCTGCATCTGCTTGGCGCGCACCTTGCCGACCACCACCGGGTTGACCGCCTCCAGGTGGGAGGGGTTGGCGGTCAGCGAGAGGTGGACGGTGTTGCCGTCGAACTCGCGGTCGCTGGAGGTGCCCAGGTGGTACTTGACGTCGCCGGAGCCGCCGACGTCCTCGGGGTGGGCGGCGCCGCCGCGGAACTCGTGGAAGATCGCCTGGAAGGGCTTGCCCATGAAGTTGGCCAGCACGTTCAGCCGGCCGCGGTGGGGCATGCCGAGCACCACCTCCTTGAGGCCGAGCTGGCCGCCGCGCTTGAGGATCTGCTCCAGGCCCGGGATCATCGACTCCGCGCCCTCCAGGCCGAAGCGCTTGGTCCCGGTGTACTTCTTGTCGAGGAACTGCTCGAAGGTCTCGGCCGCGGTCAGGCGGTCGAGGATCGCGCGCTTGCCCGGCACGGTGAAGCTGGTGCGGTTGAGCGCCTCGTTCTCGATGCGCTCCTGGATCCAGCGCTTCTGGTCCGGGTCCTGGATGTGCATGAACTCGACGCCGATCGAGCCGCAGTAGATCATGCGGCAGATCTCGACGATCTCCTTCAGCGTCGCCGTCTCGCGGCCGAGCACGCCGTCGATGAAGATCGGCCGGTCCAGGTCCTCGTCGCCGAAGCCGTAGGTGCGCGGGTCCAGCTCCGGGTGGGCCTCTCGCGCGGTCAGATCCAGCGGGTCGAGCTCCGCCTCCAGGTGGCCGCGCACCCGATAGGCGCGGATCAGCATCAGCGCGCGGATGGAATCGACCGTGGCGCGGCGCAGGTGCTCGGCGGTCAGGTTGCCGCCCGCGCCGGTCATCGACTGGGCGATCAGGGCGGAGGAGCCGGCGCCGACGTCGTTGGCGGCCTGGGCCGCCAGCTCGCCGGTCAGCATCCGGCGCGCGCCCTCGTCCAGGTCGTCGAAGAACTTGCGCCAGGCCGCGCCGACCGAGTCGGGCGCGGCGCGGTACTTGTCATAAAGCTCGAAGAGTTCGCCGGCACCGGGGCCGAGCAGCAGGGGGACCTCGTCCTGGGCTTGGGACGCGCGCGCAGATTCCGTCATGCTTCGTCTTTCGGCGGGGCCTCTCCGCCACCGGCGACCCCCGCCGCCTTTCACCTGTGTTACGGCGCCGGGCGCAGCACCGTTCCGCTCCTAACTATAGCGCTTCCTATAGGATGCGAAATGGCGCTGCGTCCGTCTCCGTTGCAAGGCCCGGACGCCGCCGCGCGCCGGGCCCGAGGATCGCACGCCGGTCAGCCGCCGAGGGCGGAGACCATGGTGCTGCCCAGGCTGGCCGGCGAGTCGGCCACGTGGATGCCGGCCTCGCGCAGGGCTGCGATCTTGTAGTCCGCGGTGTCCTTGCCGCCGGAGACCACGGCGCCGGCATGCCCCATGCGCCGGCCCGGCGGCGCGGTGACGCCGGCGATGAAGCCGACGGTGGGCTTCTTGACGCTGGCCTCGGCCAGGAACTCGGCGCCCTTGACCTCGGCGTCGCCGCCGATCTCGCCGATCATGATGATGCCCTCGGTCTCGGGGTCCTCGAGGAACATCTTCAGGCAGTCGACGAAGTCGGTGCCGTTGACCGGGTCGCCGCCGATGCCGATGCAGGTCGACTGCCCCAGGCCGGCGGCCGTGGTCTGGGCCACCGCCTCGTAGGTCAGGGTGCCCGAGCGCGAGACGATGCCGATCTTGCCGCGCTGGTGGATGTGGCCGGGCATGATGCCGATCTTGCAGGCGTCGGGGGTGATGACGCCCGGGCAGTTGGGGCCGATCAGGCGGGTCTCGGACTCGACCAGCTTGCGCTTGACCTTGATCATGTCCTGCACCGGGATGCCCTCGGTGATGCACACGGCCAGGCGGATGCCGGCGTCGACCGCCTCCAGGATGGCGTCGGCGGCGAACGGCGGCGGCACGTAGATCACGCTGGCGTCGGCGCCGGTCTCGGCGACCGCGTCGGCGACGGTGTTGAAGACCGGCAGGTCCAGGTGGCTCGTGCCGCCCTTATTGGGGGTGACGCCGCCGACCATCTTGGTGCCGTAGGCGATGGCCTGCTCGGAGTGGAAGGTGCCCTGGGCTCCGGTGAAGCCCTGGCAGATCACCTTGGTGTTTTCGTCGACCAGAACGGCCATGGGTTACGCGGCCTCCTTCACGGCCTTGACCACCTTCTCCGCCGCGTCGGCCAGGTTGTCGGCCGAGACGATCGGCAGGCCGGACTCGGAGAGGATCTTCTTGCCCAGCTCCACGTTGGTGCCCTCGAGGCGGACCACCAGCGGCACGTGCAGCGAGACTTCGCGGGCGGCGGCGACCACGCCCTCGGCGATCACGTCGCAGCGCATGATGCCGCCGAAGATGTTGACCAGGATGCCCTCGACGTTGGCGTCGGACAGGATGATCTTGAAGGCGGCGGTGACCCGCTCCTTGGTGGCGCCGCCGCCGACGTCGAGGAAGTTGGCCGGCTCGCCGCCGTAGAGCTTGATGATGTCCATCGTCGCCATGGCCAGGCCGGCGCCGTTGACCATGCAGCCGATGTTGCCGTCCAGCTTGACGTAGTTGAGCTCGTGGCGCCCGGCCTCGAGCTCCATCGGGTCTTCCTCGTCCTCGTCGCGCATGTCCTCCACGTCCTTGTGGCGGAACAGCGCGTTGTCGTCGAAGTTCATCTTGGCGTCGAGCGCCAGGATGCCACCCTCGCCGGTGACCACCAGCGGGTTGACCTCGACCAGCGAGGCGTCGAGCTGGGTGAAGCCCTTGTACATGCCGGTCAGGAACTTGACCGCGGCCGAGACCTGCTTGCCCTCCAGCCCCAGGCCGAAGGCGATCTTGCGCGCCTGGAAGGGCATCAGGCCGACCGCCGGGTCGACCACCTCGGTCAGGATCTTCTCCGGCTGCTCGGCGGCGACCTCCTCGATCTCCATGCCGCCCTCGGTGGAGGCGACCACCACGACGCGGCCCTCGCCGCGGTCGACCAGCATGGAGAGGTAGAGCTCGCGGGCGATGTCGCAGCCCTCTTCGACGTAGAGGCGCTTGACCTCCTTGCCCTCGGCGCCGGTCTGCTTGGTGACCAGCACCTTGCCGAGCATGGCGCGTGCCGCCTCGGCGACCTCTTCGGTGGACTTGCAGATGCGCACCCCGCCCTTGCCCCCGGGGGCGTCGGCGAAGTGGCCGGCGCCGCGGCCGCCGGCGTGGATCTGCGCCTTGACGACGTAGACGGGGCCCGACAGGTCGCGCGCGACCGCGACCGCCTCGTCCGGCGTGTAGGCGACGCCGCCGGTGGGCACCGCCACGCCGAACGTCCCGAGCAGGCTCTTGGCCTGGTATTCGTGGATGTTCATGCGTGCTTTCGCTCGATGATGTGGCCCTGGAAGCCGAGCCGTGGTGAGAGGCGGACCCGGCGCTGCCCCTGACGTCCTGCCGCGAGGCCGACCCCCGGCGCGCGCCGTTTTCGCGATGAAACCGTACCGCGCCGGCCGGTCTGCGAAACAGGCCGGCGGCCCGGCGCGGCGCACTTTAGCAGCCTCGCGCTGCAGTGCAACCGGCTGTCTGGGGCTGCCCCGCCGGGGGCTCGCCCGGCCGGCCCGTCGCGACGGCGGCGCCGACAGGCAAACGCCCCGTCCCGCAGGACGGGACGGGGCGTGTCGCTACGAACCGCCGCAGCCGGACGGGCGGCTCAGCCCTCGGCGGCGATCTTCTTGCAGGCCTCGACCAGGCCGCGCACCGACTCGACCGAGTGGTTGAACATGCCCTGCTCGTCGGCGTCGAGCTTCAGCTCGACGATGCGCTCGACGCCCGCGGCGCCGATCACCACCGGCACGCCGACGTAGAGGCCGTCGACGCCGTACTGGCCCTCCAGGTAGGCGGCGCAGGGCAGCACGCGCTTCTTGTCCTTCAGGTAGCTCTCGGCCATGGCGATGGCGCTGGAGGCCGGCGCGTAGAAGGCCGAGCCCGACTTCAGCAGGCCGACGATCTCGGCACCGCCGTTGCGCGTGCGGTCGACGATGGCGTCCAGCTTGTCCTGGGTGATCCAGCCCATCTCGATGAGCTGCGGCAGGGGGATGCCGGCGACGGTGGAGTGGCGCACCATCGGCACCATGGTGTCGCCGTGGCCGCCCAGCACGAAGGCGGTGACGTCTTCGACCGACACGCCCATCTCCTCGGCCAGGAAGTGGCGGAAGCGCGCGGAGTCGAGCACGCCGGCCATGCCCACCACCTTGTTGTGGGGTAGGCCGCACTCCTCGCGCAGCACCCAGACCATGGCGTCGAGCGGGTTGGTGATGCAGATCACGAAGGCGTCGGGGCAGTTCTCCTTGATGCCCTGGCCGACCGCCTTCATCACCTTCATGTTGATGCCCAGCAGGTCGTCGCGGCTCATGCCCGGCTTGCGCGGCACGCCGGCGGTGACGATCACCACGTCGGCGCCGGCGATGGCGCTGTAGTCGTTGGCGCCGCTCAGCGCCGCGTCGTAGCCCTCGACCGGCCCGGACTGCGCTAGGTCCAGCGCCTTGCCCTGCGGGATGCCCTCGGCGATGTCGAACAGCACGACGTCGCCCAGCTCCTTGATCGCGCTCAGCAGCGCCAGGGTGCCGCCGATGTTGCCAGCCCCAACCAGGGCGATCTTTGCGCGCGCCATGCCCGTCTTCCCTTCTCTCAGGTTGTCATCGCGTCTCAGGTGGCAGCGCGGGCGGCGCGGGGGCCGCTGCGCTGCGGTAAAGCCGGGCGCGTTCTACCCCCAAGCCGCCGCCACGGCAAGGCGCGCGCCGGAGGGCAGGCGCGCGCTCGGCCGCCCGCCGGGCGCCTAGACCTCCAGCCCCATCAGGCTGCGGGCGAAGGACTCGGCGCTGAAGGGGCGCAGGTCCTCGGCGCCTTCGCCGACGCCGACGGCATGCACCGGCAGGCCGTGCTGTTCCGCCAGCGCAACGAGCACGCCGCCCTTGGCCGAGCCGTCCAGCTTGGTGACCACCAGGCCGGTGACGGCGACCAGCTCCTTGAAGGTGGCGACCTGGCTGAGCGCGTTCTGCCCGGTGGTGGCGTCGAGCACCAGCAGCACGTCGTGGGGCGCGCTCTCGTCCTGCTTCTTGAGCACCCGCACGATTTTCTGCAGCTCGGCCATCAGTTCGCCGCGGTTGTGCAGCCGCCCGGCGGTGTCGACCAGCAGCAGGTCGCTGCCCTCGCGCCTGGCCCGCTCCAGCGCCTCATAGGCCAGGCCGGCGGCATCGGCGCCCGGCTTGCCCGAGACCACCGGCACGCCGCTGCGCTCGCCCCAGATCTGGAGCTGCTCGATGGCGGCGGCGCGGAAGGTGTCGCCGGCGGCCAGCATGACCTTGCGGCCCGCCGCGACCTGCTGCTTGGCCAGCTTGCCGATGGTGGTGGTCTTGCCCACGCCGTTGACGCCGACCACCAGCACCACGTGGGGCTTGCGCTCGGGGACCACCTCCAGCGGCCTGGCGACCGGCTCGAGAATTTCGGTGACGTCGGCGGCCAGGGCGCCGCGCACCTCCTCGGGGCTGACGTCCTTGTTGAAGCGGGTCTTGGCCAGGTTGTTCGCCAGCTTGGCCGAGGTGGTCACGCCGAGGTCGGAGGCGATCAGCAGCTCCTCCAGCTCCTCCAGCGCCGCCGCGTCCAGCTTGCGGCGGGTGAAGATGCCGGCGATGCCGTCGCCCAGTTTGGAGGAGGAGCGCTTGAGCGCCGCCTTCAGCCGCGTCAGCCAGCCTTCGCTCACGCCGCCACCTCGACCGTCGGCTCGCCCAGCAGACGCCCCTGCGCCACGCCGGTCAGGCGCAGCTCGACCAGGGCCCCGGCCGCCCGGTCCGGGTGCGGCGCGAGGCGCACCGGCGCGTAGTGCTCGCAGCGGCCGAGGGCGCCCTCGGGCCCGGTCGATTCGATCAGCACCCGGGCGGTGCGGCCGACCCGGCTGGCCAGGAAACGGGCCTCGGCCGCGGCGCCGGCGTCGCGCAGACGCTGGGCGCGGGCCTTGCGCTCGGGCTTGGGCACGGCGGGCATGCGCGCGGCCGGGGTGCCCGGGCGCTCGGAATAGGGAAAGACGTGCAGGAAGGTCAGACCGGCCTCCGCGACGAAGTCCAGGGTGTTTCGGAACATGGCTTCCGTCTCGGTCGGGAAGCCGGCGATGATGTCGGCGCCGAAGACCGTGTCGGGCCGCGCCGCCCGGGCGCGGGCGATGCAGGCCAGGGCGTCGGCCCGGCTGTGGCGGCGCTTCATGCGCTTGAGGATCAGGTCGTCGGCCGCCTGCAGCGAGAGGTGCAGGTGCGGCATGAAGCGCGGCTCGCCCGCCAGCAGGTCGAAGACCTCCCCGTCCAGCTCGACCGGGTCGACCGAGGAGAGGCGCAGGCGCGGCAGCTCCGGCACGTTGGACAGCAGCCGGCGCATCATCTGGCCCAGGCTGGGGCTGCCCGGCAGGTCGGCGCCGTAGGCGGTGATGTCGACGCCGGTCAGCACCACCTCGCGCACGCCGGCCGCCACCAGGGCGCGGACCTGGCGCACGATCTCGCCGATCGGCACCGAGCGGTTGGGGCCGCGGCCGAAGGGGATGATGCAGAAGGTACAGCGGTGGTCGCAGCCCTGCTGGACCTGGACGAAGGCGCGGGTCTTCTCGGCGAAGCCCTCGACCAGGTGGCCGGCGGTCTCGCGCACCGCCATGATGTCGTCCACCTGGACCCGCGGAGCCCGCGCCGGGTCCGTGGCGAGGCCGCGCCAGGCGGCGGCGTCGAGCTTCTCGGCGTTGCCCAGCACGCGGTCGACCTCGGGCATGGCGGCGTAGCGGGCCGGGTCGATCTGGGCGGCGCAGCCGGTGACCACGATCTCCGCCTCGGGGTGCTCGCGCCGGGCGCGGCGGATCGCCTGGCGGAGCTGGCGCTCGGCCTCGGCCGTGACGGCACAGGAGTTGAGGATCACCGCCTTGTCCAGCCCGGCCGCGCGGGCGTGGTCGCGCATCACCTCGGACTCCCAGGCGTTCAGCCGGCAGCCGAAGGTGACCAGCTTGGCCTCCTCGCGGGCGGCGGGGCGGGCCGAGTCGGGAGGCGCGGGGCGGGCGGTCGCGTCGGACATGGGCCGGTTATATGGGTGCGGGCGCGGCGCTGTCCACCGGCCGCGCCGGCGAGTCGCCGGGCCGGGCCTCCCGTCGGTCCCGCCGGCCAGCCCCGCCGGCCAGGCCAGCAGGTCAGCCCAGCAGGTCCGGGTCGAGGGTGCCGGCGAAGCTCCTGGCCGCCGGGCCGGTCATCAGCACATGCCCGTCCGCCGCGCGCCAGGCGATGGCCAGGTCGCCGCCGTCCAGCGTCACCCGCACCCGCCGGCCGGTCAGGCCGCGCCGGGCGGCGGCCACCGCCGCGGCGCAGGCGCCGGAGCCGCAGGCGACGGTGATCCCGACGCCGCGCTCCCACACGCGGTAGCGCAGGTGGTCGGGCCCCAGGGTCTGCACCAGGCCGACGTTGACCCGCTCGGGGAACAGGGGGGCGTGCTCGATCCGCGGGCCGAGCGCGGCCAGGTCCACCGCCTCGGCGTCGTCCACGAAGAACAGCACGTGCGGGTTGCCCAGGCCGACGGCGCAGGGGTCGCGCAAGGGGCCGCAAGCGAAGTCCAGGTGCAGCGTGTCCATCGCCCGCGCCAGCGGGATCTCGCGCCAGTCCAGCCGCGCCGGACCCATGTCGACTGTGACCGCGTCGACCGCGACCGGCCCCTCCGCGGCGTCCCGCGCCGCCTGCGCGGTCAGCAGCCCGGCGCGGGTTTCGATCCGCGCCTCGGCCCGGCCGGTCTCCTCGAAGAGCAGCCGGGCGGCGCAGCGGGTGCCGTTGCCGCAGGCCCCGACCTCGCCGCCGTCGGCGTTGCGGATGGTCATGTAGAGGTCGCCGCCGTTGCGCGGCGGCTCCAGGATCAGGATCTGGTCGCAGCCGACGCCGCGGGTGCGGTCGGCGATGCGCCGCGCCTGCTCGGCCGTCAGGTCGAGCGGCCGCCGGCGCGCGTCCAGCACGACGAAGTCGTTGCCGAGGCCGTGCATCTTCACGAAGGGCAGGGCCGGGGAGTTTTGGAGCATCGCGGTCATGGTCGCCTATATAGAGACGGTGGGCGGTCGGCGTCCACGCTCTCGCTTGACGGCCTTGCCGCGGCTCCATACATTCACCGCGCTTTCAGGAAACCTGCGGCCCCGCCGGGCCGGCCCTGAAGGCTCCGAGGAGCCACGTCCGTCCGCGAGTTTCGCGCACGGGCGCGCAACCGCTTTGGTCGGCCACGTCTGGTAAGCCGAAGCGTCGAGGCGCCTTGGACCACCGGAGGAGCGTTTCATGTTCGACGGCCTGCAAAGCCGCCTCAACGACGTCTTCGACAAGCTGCGCCGCCGCGCCAGCCTGAGCGAGGAGGACGTCAACGCCGCGCTGCGCGAGGTGCGGGTGGCGCTGCTGGAGGCCGACGTCGCTCTGCCGGTGGTCAAGGACTTCATCGAGGGCGTGCGCGAGAAGGCCGTCGGGCAGGAGGTGCTGCGTTCGGTCACGCCGGGCCAGCAGGTGGTCAAGATCGTCCACGACCACCTGGTCGAGATGCTGGGCGGCACGCCGGGCGCGGAGGAGCAGGCCGCGCGCGAGGGGCGCCATCCCGGCGCCGCCGCCGCCGATATCGACCTCAACGCGCCGGCGCCGGTGCCGATCCTGATGGTCGGCCTGCAGGGCTCGGGCAAGACCACCACCACCGGCAAGATCGCCAAGCGCCTCAGCGAGAAGCAGCGCAAGAAGGTGCTGATGGCCTCGCTGGACACCCGCCGTCCGGCGGCCCAGCAGCAGCTCAAGGTGATCGGCGAGCAGGTCGGCGTGGCCACCCTGCCGATCGTGCCCGGCGAGCCGCCGGTGGCGATCGCCAAGCGGGCGCTGAGCAGCGGCCGCCTGGAAGGCTACGACGTGGTGCTGCTGGACACCGCCGGCCGCCTGGCGATCGACGAGGAGCTGATGGCCGAGGTCGCCGCCGTGCGCGACGCGGCCCAGCCGCACGAGACGCTGCTGGTGGCCGACGCCATGACCGGCCAGGACGCGGTCAACGTCGCCCAGGCCTTCAACGAGCAGGTCGGGCTGAGCGGCATCGTGCTGACCCGCGTCGACGGCGACGCGCGCGGCGGCGCGGCCCTGTCGATGAAGGCGGTGACCGGCAAGCCGATCAAGCTGCTGGGCACCGGCGAGAAGATGGACGCGTTGGAGGCCTTCCATCCGGAGCGGGTGGCCGGGCGCATCCTGGGCATGGGCGACATCGTCTCGCTGGTCGAGAAGGCGGCCGAGACGATCGAGCAGGAAGACGCCGAGGCCATGGCCAAGCGGCTCGCCAAAGGCCGCTTCGACCTCAACGACATGCACAAGCAGCTTCAGCAGCTCACCAAGATGGGCGGGCTGAAGTCGATGATGAAGATGCTGCCCGGCGTGGGCGGCATGCAGGACAAGCTGAAGAACGCCAAGGTCGACGACAAGGTGGTCCGCCGCCAGATGGCGATCATCACCTCCATGACCAAGGACGAGCGCGCGCACCCCGAGCTGATCAAGGCCTCGCGCCGTCAGCGCATCGCCAAGGGCTCGGGCACCAGCGTGCAGGAGGTCAACAAGCTGCTCAAGCAGTTCGCCGAGACCCAGCGCATGGTCAAAAAGGTGAAGAAGATGGGCGGCATGGAAAAGCTGATGGGCGGCGGCGGCATGGAAGGGCTGCTGCCCGGCGGCGGCATGGGCGGGGGCGGCATGGGCGGCGGTGGCCTGCCCGGCGGCCTGCCGCCCGGCTTCGGCGGCAAGGGCGGCAGCCGCCTCCAGCGCCGCGCGGGCAAGCGCAAGTGAGCGGCGGCGTCATGACCCGGAGCGGACAGCCCCGGCCGGCAATCGCCGGCGTCACGCTGGGCGCCAACGACCTGGCGCTGTCGGGCGCCTTCTACGACCGCCTGGTGGCGCCGCTGGGCCTGGCCCGCGTGACCGGGCGGGCGCGCGAGATCGCCTATGGCGGGGCCGACGGCCGCGCGCTGTTCTGGCTGCTGGCGCCGCACGACGGCCTGCCGGCGACCTGGGGCAACGGCACCCATGTCGCCTTCCTGGCGCCCTCGCGCGCGGCGGTCGACGCCTTTCACGCGGCGGGGCTGAGCGCCGGCGGCCTGGACGAGGGCGCGCCCGGCCCGCGCCCGCTCTATGGCCCGGCCTACTACGGCGCCTACCTGCGCGATTCGGTCGGCAACAAGCTGCAGGCCGTGCACCTGGCCGAGCTGTCGGCGGCGGAGGTCCGACGCGCCGGCGGGCTGTCGCACGTCACCCTGGGCAGCAACGACGTGGCGCGCGCGCGGGCCTTCTACGATGCGGTGCTGGCGCCGCTCGGCCTGGTGCGGGTCGCCGACGAGGGGCGCGGGGACGGCAAGCCCGAGGCTTCGGCCTGGTGCTGGCCCGACGGGCAGGCCTGCTGGCTGTTCGTCCAGCGCCCCTTCGACGGTCGGGCGGCGAGCTGGGCGAACGGCAGCCAGGTCGCCTTCCGCGCCGCCGACCGGGCCGCGGTCGACGCCTTTCACGCAGCCGGACTGGCCGCCGGCGGGCAGGACGCGGGCGCGCCCGGCGCGCGGGCCTATCGCCCCGGCTACTACGGCGCCTATCTGCGCGATCCCGACGGCAACAAGCTTCACGCCTTCTGGCTTCCGGAAGGCTGACACCCACCCAAGCCAAGCGATTTACAGGTCAAACTGAGGAGTTCACCGGTCATGTCCCTGCGTATCCGCCTGACCCGCGGCGGCGCCAAGAAGCGCCCCTTCTACCACATCGTCGTCGCCGACTCGCGCAGCCCGCGCGACGGCCGCTTCATCGAGCGGCTGGGCTTCTACAACCCGATGGTCGGGCGCGATCACCCCGACCGCATCCGCTTCGACAGCGAGCGCGCCAAGCACTGGCTGGAGCAGGGCGCCCAGCCGAGCGACCGCGTCGCCAAGTTCTTCGCCCAGGCCGAGCTGATGGCGCCGCGCCCGCGCCCCGAGCAGACCAAGAAGCCGCAGCCCAAGGCCAAGGCGCAGGAGCGTCTGCGCGAGGCCGAGGAGCGCCGCAAGGAGGCCGAGGAGGCCGCCGCCGCCGCCGCCGCCGAGGCAGCCGCGCCCGCCGAGGCCCCGGCCGAGGGCGAGGCGCAGGGTTGAGCGTCGGCCGCTGAGATCCGGCGGCGGAGGCCGTGGCCATGGCTGGACCTGCCCGCAAGCCCGGGCGCAAGGCACAGGGGACGCGCGCCGCCACCGCACCGGCGGCCGGTACCGCGGCTGCCTCCGGCGACTCTGGGGCCCGTGACTTTGGCCCCCGTGACTCTGGAGACCGTGACTCTGGGGGCGGCAACTCCGGGCCCGGGGGCGAGCGGGTCTGCGTGGCGGCGGTGGCCGGGGCCCACGGCGTGCGCGGCCTGGTCCGGCTGAAGACCTTCACGGAGGTGCCGGAGGACGCGCTGGCCTACGGTCCGCTCAGCGACGAGGCCGGGACCCGGGTCTTCCGCATGACCGCGCAGGGCCGGGCCAAGGAGCTGCTGGTCGCCGCCGTCGAGGGGGTCGCCGACCGCGACGCGGCGGCGGCTCTGCGCGGCACCCGGCTCTACGTCGCGCGGGCGGCGCTGCCGGCGCTGGAGGAGGATGCCTTCTACCACGCCGACCTGATCGGGCTGGCGGCGGTGGACCGGCAGGGCAACAGCCTGGGCCGGGTGCGCGCCCTCTACGATTTCGGCGCCGGCGACGTGATCGAGCTGGAGGGCGCGGACGGCGGCCTGAGCGTGCTGCCCTTCACCCGCCAGGTGGTGCCGGAGATCGACCTGGCGGCCGGCCGGCTGGTCGTCGACCCGCCGCAGGAGGTCGGGGGCGAGGCGGCATCGCAGAAGACTGGACAAAGCGGCGGGAAAGCGCCATAACCCGCCACTTCCGAGGAGAGCCGGCGTGACATTGACGGGCAGTGCGGGCGCGGCGGCCGAAGCCGACCGCGACGTCCCCTGGCAGGCGACCGTGCTGACGCTCTTCCCGGAGGCCTTTCCCGGTCCGCTGGGGATCAGCCTGGCGGGCAAGGGGCTGGAGAAGGACATCTGGCGGCTGGAGGCGGTGGACATCCGCGCCTTCGCCACCGACCGCCACCGCTCCGTCGACGACACGCCGATGGGCGGCGGGGCGGGCATGGTGATGCGGCCCGACGTGGTCGACCGCGCGCTCGCCGCGACGGCCGACCGGCCGGGTCCGCTGGTCTATCTCAGCCCGCGCGGGCGCCTGCTGGACGCGCAGGTGGCGCGCGAGCTGGCGGCGGCGCCGGGGGTGCGCCTGCTGTGCGGGCGCTACGAGGGCGTCGACCAGCGGGTGCTGGACAAGCACGGGGTGGCCGAGCTGAGCATCGGTGACTACGTGCTCTCGGGCGGCGAGGTGGCCGCGCTGGTGGTGCTCGACGCGGCGGTGCGTCTGCTCCCCGGCGTCATGGGCAACGTCGCCAGCCCGGAGGAAGAGAGTTTCGAGCGGGGACTTCTGGAGTACCCGCACTACACCCGCCCCGCCGAGTGGGACGGGCGCAAGGTTCCGGAAGTCCTGCTGTCCGGCCATCACGCGGCGATCCGCGCGTGGCGCCGGGCGCAGGCGGAAGAGATCACCCGGCGGCGCCGGCCCGACCTCTGGGCCCGCTACCGGGACAGTCAGGCCGCGGGTCCCGAGCGGGGCGGCCGCGGCTCGCGGTGAGAGCAACGAGACGAAACGAGACGCGTTCGAAAGCGGGATTGAGAGCCATGAACATCATCGACCAGCTCAACCAGGAGCAGATCGCCGAGGTCAACCGCCCGGTGCCCCAGTTCGCCCCCGGCGATACCGTCCGCGTCAACGTGCGCGTGGTCGAGGGCAACCGCGAGCGCGTCCAGGCCTTCGAGGGCGTGTGCATCGCGCGCCGCAACCGCGGGGTCAACTCCGCCTTCACCGTGCGCAAGATCTCCTACGGCGAGGGTGTCGAGCGCGTCTTCCCGCTGTACAGCCCGCGCATCGAGTCGATCGAGGTGGTGCGCCGCGGCGACGTGCGCCGGGCCAAGCTCTACTACCTGCGCGGCCGCCGCGGTAAGTCGGCGCGCATCGCCGAGAAGACCACCGGCGCTTCCGGCAAGATCGCCGCGGCCGAGCGGCAGGCGGCCCAGGCCGCCAAGAAGGCCGGCGGCGGCAAGAAGGCGGCGCCCGTCAGCGCGGAGACCGGCGGCGAGGCGTAAGCCCGCCGGGCGTCCCTCTCACCGTTCGGCGCCTCGGGGCCGCGGCCCCGGGGACGACGACCCGACGCGAACCGGCTGTCCCCTGCGGGCAGCCGGTTTCGTCTGTTCTGCCCCCGGCCCGGCCGCCGCCGCCCCGCCGCCGCCCCGCCACCGCCCTGCCCCGCCGCGACGCAGCCCGGCAAGGCGAGGCCCCGTTCCGGCCCCGCGGCCCCGCGCTCGACTCCCAGACGTTCGGGCGGCTTGGCCGGTCGATCCACCGCCTCCAGGCCGTCTCCTGTCCGCGGCCCCGTCGCTCCGCGAGCCGGCTGCGATGCTTCTCCCTGAGGCGGAAATCCCCGCATTGAATATTCGCGTAAAAAGTGTTCTCGTGCGTCAATCGACGCAACCTTTTCGGTAAAATATCGCCCGGGCATTTCACAACCACAGCGGGGCAGGCGTCCTCATGGTCGGGAGCCTGTCCCAGCCGTGCAATGTCCGGCAGGGATCGCGAAGAACGACAACGGTTGCGCGCCGGCCTGTCGCCATCGGCAGGGGCGGCGCCGGCCGAAGGGGGCTCCTGCGCCGCATCCAGGCGGCGCTCGCAGCGCCGGCGCCGATGGCCGGACGGGATGGCATGCGAGGACGGGGGGCGCCGGGCGGCAAGCCGTGCCAAGACGGGACGAAAAGATCTCCGGCCGCCAGGCGGCGCAGCGTCTGCCCGACGACCCCGGGTCAGGCGAGGCACCGTACAAGGGCGAGGATGACGCCTCGGCCCGCGCAGCGCTCTCCGCGCTTTCCGGCTCCAGAACGCCAGCCACTCGCGCCCCCGTCCTGCCGGCAGCGGGCACGCAGACGCCGGCCACGCAGACGCCGGCGGCCAAGGCCCGGCCGCAGCGCGACCGCCTGGTCGAACTGCACGGGCGCCGCCGGCCGAGCGGGCGCGATGCGGAGGCGCCGGCTTCAAATCAAGCGCGTCCAAATCAGGCGAACCCGAATCAGGCGAACCCCGACCGGCCCGTCGCGGCGGGGCCGGTCGCGGATGCGGCCGCGCGGGCGCCAGCCCCCCCGCCAGCCCCCCCGCAAGCCCCCGCGCCGGTCCCTGCGCCGGTCCCTGCGCCGGCCCGCCCGGCGTTGAACGACCCGCCGCTCGCCGGCCCGGCCCTGCAGGCCCGCGTGCCGGAGAGCTCCGCCGCCCCGGGCCTCGCCGGCCGCGCGGCGCCGGGCCTGCCGCCCGACCCCTTCTGGCAGGTCTGGTTGCATCACCGCGAGCACCTGCGCCGCCAGTCCCTGCGGCTGATGGCCGGCAACCTGGCGGATGCGGAGGACGCGCTCTCGGCGGCCATGCTCAAGGCCTCGCAGAAGTTCGCCGACTACGCCGAGACGATCATCAACGAGCGGGCCTGGCTGTCGCGCCTGCTGCACAACGCCTGCATGGACGTCTACCGTGCCCAGCGCAAGCAGGCGCGCTGGGTCAGCGACCAGCCGGTCAGCGAGGAGGACGGCGAGGCTGCGCCCGCCGTGGTGCCGACCGAACGCTCGCCGGAGGAGGTGGCCCTCAGCCGCGAACAGCTCAGCCAGCTCCAGGACCAGGTGGTGAAGCTGCCGGCCAGTCTGCGCCGCCCCTTCCTGATGCGCTTCGTGCAGAACGCCTCCTACGACCAGATCGCCGCCGAGCTCAACCTGACCAACGCCGCCGTGCGCAAGCGCATCCAGCTCGCCCGCGAGCGGTTGCGCCGCGGCCTCAACTGGTAGCGCGTCGCCATCCTGTCGGGCCGCACTACCTGTTGAGGGCGAACTCCGCGACCTCGCCGCGCCCCTGGGTCAGCAGGAACAGCGACTTCACGTCTGAAAGCTGCAGCCGGACCTCGTCGCGGGGGGCCAGCTCGACCTGCAAGCCCTCCACCGCCGGCGTGCCGTCGACGAAGGCGTGGCGCACGGTCATGGCCGCGCTCTCGCGCAGATCGTTGATCACGCGGGCCGCCACGGTCACGTCGGTCAGGTCGATGGCGGCCATCATGTTGACCTGACGTACGCGCTCGATCAGATCGCGCACCAGCTCGGGTTGCGCCAGCAGCGTGAGGCGCTGCGACGGCGCCTCGCCGTCGCCGGCGGTCACCAGCAGGCTGAGGACGCTGTCCGCCGCCGCCTCGGCCTCGGTGACGATCGGCAGCGAGCCGGAGAAGACCACCGCATCTTCCATGGCCCCGTCGCGCTTGACGCACTGCTCCAGCGCGGCCTCCCCGAGATAGCGCGCGAGCACCGGGACGAACTCCTCCATCTTCGCGCAGCTCTCCGGATCGGCCGCCCCGGGCGCGTAGGTGGTCAGCGTGACGCCCGCCGTCAGCGACCCGTCGGCCGCCTCTTGGATGTCGCGGAGATAGACCGTGCTGTCGACGTCGACGTTGCAGGCGCTCACCAGCGTTGCGAGCAGAGTGACGAGGACGAAGCGAAGCGAGGGGAGCCGCCGCGTGGCCTTGCGCCGCCGCGCAACAGCCTGAGAGGCATGCGTTTTCATGTGGCTTCGCGTTCCCTGTTGGCGGTGTGTCATGCCGCTGCATGGTAGAAGAGCTTGCGTAGCGCGGCAATCGCCCCGCCGCCGCCCCGCCGCCGCCCCGCCGCGGTCCGCCGGTCCCTCCGGCGTTGCCCCGCGCGCCTTGCCGCGGCGCGGCCTTTGCGGCATGGTGCCGGCGCTTTTCCGCGGCGCTGATTTCAGGGGAGTTCCATGAGCAACGGGTCCGGGTCTTACGACTACGACGTGATCGTCATTGGCGCGGGGCCGGGCGGCTACGTCTGCGCCATTCGCGCCGCGCAGCTCGGGCTCAAGACCGCGTGCGTCGAGTCGCGGGCGACCCTCGGCGGGACCTGCCTCAACATCGGCTGCATCCCCTCCAAGGCGCTGCTGCAGGCCAGCGAGAAGTTCGAGGAGGCCAACCACGCCTTCAAGGATTTCGGCATCCAGGTCGGCCAGGTGAAGCTCGACCTCAAGGGCATGCTCGGCCACAAGGACAAGGTGGTCGAGGCCAACGTCAAGGGCGTCGAATTCCTCTTCAAGAAGAACAAGATCGACTGGCTGAAGGGGCGCGGCGCGCTGCAGGGCGGCGGCAAGGTCGCGGTCGCCGGCGAGGGCGAGACGAAGACCTACACCGCCAAGTCGATCGTGGTGGCCACCGGCTCGACCCACGTCGACCTGCCCGGCCTGGAGATCGACGAGAAGAAGATCGTCAGCTCGACCGGCGCGCTGGACCTGGCCAAGGTGCCCAAGCACCTGGTGGTGGTCGGCGGCGGCTACATCGGCCTGGAGATGGGCTCGGTCTGGCAGCGCCTCGGCGCCAAGGTCACGGTGGTCGAGTTCCTCGACCGCATCGTGCCCACGATGGACGGCGAGATTGGCAAGCAGTTCCAGCGCATCCTCGGCAAGCAGGGCATGAGCTTCAAGCTGGGCACCAAAGTGACCGGGGCGAAGACCACCAAGGCCGGGGTGACGCTGACGGTCGAGCCCGCCAAGGGCGACGGCGATGCCGAGGAGATCAAGTGCGACGTCGTGCTGGTGGCGATTGGGCGCAAGCCCTTCACGGAGGGCCTGGGCCTGGAGGACGCCGGCGTCGAGACCGACGCGCGCGGGCGCATCCGGACCGACGGCCACTTCAAGACCAGCGCCGAGGGGGTCTACGCCATCGGCGACGTGATCGAGGGCCCGATGCTGGCCCACAAGGCCGAGGAGGAGGGCGTGGCCGTGGCCGAGATGCTGGCCGGGCTGCCCGGCCATGTGAACTACGAGACCGTGCCCGGCATCGTCTACACCTGGCCCGAGGTGGCCAGCGTCGGCCCGACCGAGGAGGAGCTGAAGGAGCGCGGCGTCGAGTACAGGGTCGGCAAGTTCCCCTTCACCGCCAACGGCCGCGCGCGCGCCGCCGGCGCCACCGACGGCTTCGTCAAGATCCTGGCGGACAAGCGCAGCGACCGCATCCTCGGCGCCCATATCCTGGGGCCCGAGGCCGGCACGCTGATCCACGAGGTGGTGGTCGCCATGGAGTTCGGCGGCTCGGCCGAGGACCTGGCCCGCGCCTTCCACGGTCACCCGACGCTCAACGAGGCGGTGAAGGAAGCCGCGCTGGCCGTCGACAAGCGCCCGCTGCACATCTGAGGCGGGCGCCGCCCGGCTCGGGGCCCGGCGCGGGCCCGGCCGCAGGCGTCCGGCTGCTGCTCTCGCGCCACTCGGCGCGGGTGCGGCTGGGCCTGCGCGGGCTGCGCCGGCGCTATCCCCGCGCGACGGCACGGATCGAGGCGGCGCGCACGACGCTGCCGGCGTGCCTCAGGCCTCGAGCTGGTCGACCAGGCTGCCGTCGAGGGTGAAGCAGGCCGCCATCAAGGGGCCGCCGAAGCCGCAGCCGGCGTCCACCGTCGCGGTGAAGTCGGTCTGGCGGATGCCCGGCGGCGCGCCGCCCTCGCCGGGCGCGAAGCCGCGGATGACGCGGGCGAAGCCGTCGTAGGGCGCGCTCAGCCGGCTGAAGCCGCCGGTCGACCACCAGAAGGAATCGCGCTGTGCCTCCAGCGGCCGGCTGGGGTCGAGGCCGGCGTTGACCAGCAGCAGCCCGCCGCCGGCCTCGCCCGGCATCTCCGCCGCGTCGGCGGGCGCGACCAGGCAGGCGCGGCGCAGGGCGGCCATGAAGGCGACGTGGCCCGGTCGGGCCTGCATGGCGCGGCGCAGATCCTGGGTCCAGCGGGTCAGCCCGACCGTGCCGCCGCGCACGCGCTGCAGCGCCTCCTCGGCGGAGCTGCCGTAGGCGGCCAGGGTGGTGCCCAGGCCCTGGCCGAGCATCCAGTCGAGCACGCCGCGCGGGTCGGTGGCGAACTGGAGCTGCAGCAGCTTCTGCCACATCTCCTCCTGGCCGCCGCGCAGCACCACCACGTGGGGCCGCTCGGCGGGCTCCAGCGCCATCACGCCGCAGCGGAAGGCCAACAGCTCGTCGACCGTGGCGGCGACCTCGGCGCCGCGGCCCAGCACGTTGCCCAGATAGACCAGCCGGTCGCCCGGCCGCAGCCGCGGCCAGAGCGCGTCGTGCAAGGCTTCCAGCCGTGCGCGCTCGCCGTGGATCGAGCCGACCGCCCAGATCCGGGTGGCGCCGCGCAGAACGGCGAACTTTTCCTGATCGCTCATGGCGCTCTCGTGGCGCAAGGGGCCCCGCGCCCGGTGCGGGCCGGGGGCGTGACGAGGTCCGGGTTGAGATCCGGGGCGGACACAAGAAAAGCCCCGGCCGCGGCGCTTGCCGCGGCCGGGGCCGACCCTAACGCGGCTCAGGCCGCCTTGAGAAGCTTCTCCAGCTTTTCGGCCGCGGCCTCCTCGTCGATCGCCTCGAGCGCCGCCAGCTCGCGGGCGAGGCGGTCGAGCGCGGCCTGGTACATCTGCCGCTCGGAAAAGGACTGGTCCGGCTGGTCGTCGGCGCGGTGCAGGTCGCGCACCACCTCGGCGATCGACACGGGGTCGCCGGAGTTGATCTTGGCCTCGTACTCCTGGGCGCGCCGGCTCCACATGGTCTTCTTGACGCGGCTGCGGCCCTTCAGGGCGGCCAGGGCGGAGTCCATCATCTTGCGCGAAGACAGGCGGCGCAGACCGGACTGCTGCGCCTTGCCGACCGGCACGCGCAGGGTCATGCGGTCCTTCTCGAACTTCACCACGATCAGGTCGATCTTCTCGCCGGAAATCTCGTGGGTCTCGATCCCCAGCACCTTGCCGACGCCGTGCGTCGGGTAGACCACATAGTCGCCCGCGGTAAACTCGATCTTCTTGGCCATGATTGGACTCGAACTCCGTCGTTCTGGCGTACCTGAACCAAGACCGTCTGGAGGGCCCGGTCGGATCGTCCCGAAGCCGGTCGCCTGCGGAAGGCTCCTTACGGCCGGCCGGCCGTCGCCGCGCCGAGGCGCGCTGCGCCCTTCGGCCGCCGGACGGCCAGTTCCTGGCCCGGTCGCCTGCCGAGATCGCGCCGGCCGCGTGACGCCGTTCCGCAGCCGTCTGCAATCCCGTCTGCCTGGCACCCGACACGGCACGCCCCTGCGCGCGCTCGTCGGCAGATGCCCCGAAGCCGAGATCGCCGCCGTCCGAACCGTCACGCCGCTTCATCCGGGGCGTGACAAAATCCCGCACCCGCCACACCCGAAGACGTGCGGAGCGCGTTGTTTACGACTGCGGCTGGGTCAGCCTCGGATGCCCCAAGACGCCGCGACAGGGACTCTGGCCCGCACACGCGGGCACTTCGTCTCTGTCACAAAATTACTATACTACAGTCAGTGCTTGGAAACAACCGCTGCAATGCAGCATCGCCGCGCGCGCAAGTCTCGGGCGCGGCTTGCAATGCGGCGTGGCATGCCGTGTGGCCCGGGGCGGACAGCGCAAGGCGTCGCCCGGTCGCGGCGCCGCCGTTCGATCAATCGCCCGAGCCCGGAGTATCCGTGAAGTATTTCTCGTACTTGTTCGGCACGTCGCGATAGGCGTCGGCGTCGGCCGGGGCGTCCTTCTTGCGGGTGATGTTCGGCCAGGTCTCCGAGAAGTCCTTGTTCAAGGTCAGCCAGGCGTCGGCCTGGGGGTCGGTGTCCGGCAGGATCGCCTCGGGCGGGCACTCGGGCTCGCAGACGCCGCAGTCGATGCATTCGTCGGGGTGGATGACCAGCATGTTCTCGCCCTCGTAGAAGCAGTCTACGGGGCAGACCTCGACACAGTCCGTGTACTTGCACTTGATGCAGTCTTCGGTGACGACATAGGTCATCGCGCTTCTTCTCTCCTGATGGGCGGGGCGGCGTCCATATCTCGCCTGGCTCGTCCCGCTGCAACCCTTTCGTCGCTGAGAGTGATTCTGCGCCTGACCGGTTCCGCGGCGCGGGTCCGCCGGTCACGCAAGACCACTCGATTCCATAACCCTTCTATAACCCCAGAGCGGTCGGCAGACCCGGGCCGGCCTAGGCGTCCAGACCCAGCTTCGCCAGCGCACGCTTGCGCGCCAGCCCGCTTTCCTGGTCGCTGACGTGGATCAGCGACGTCAGGCGGCGCAGCAGGTTGGCCTCGTAGTCGTGCAGTTCGCCGTCGGCGTAGACCACTTCCCAGAGCATTTCCAGCATCTCGACCCGCTCGTCGTGATTGAAGCGGTTCTTGACGGTGCGCACGAAGGAGAAGAGTTCGACGCTCTCGGCCACCTTCTGCTCGGCCAACTCGACCAACTCGCGGGCCTCCGCCGCGCCGATCTCGAAGCGCGCCGCCAGCAGCCGCTCGATGGTCGTCCGCTCGGCATCGTCGAAGCTGTCGTCCATGACGGCGGCTTCGACCAGCAGGGCGGCCGCCGCCAACCGCAACTCGTCGCTGCTGTGACGGGCGCCCTCGGCCGGGGCGCCGTCGCGGTCGAGGAACAGGGTACGTAGACGGTCGAGCATGGTCGTTAGCTGCCTATCACTGCCTTTCGTTCAGGGGCAACCCTTGGCAGACTGCGGCTTTACGGCGAGTCGCGCTGGCGGCACCCCTGCGGGAGAGAGAGACTCAAGTGTGAGCGACGAGCGGGTCAGGCAAGACCGTCGGGCGCCGGACCGCGACGCGCGGCGCCATGCCCCGGCGACGCAGCGCAACCGCGCGCCGATCCTGGAGGTGCTGCGGCCGCTGGTCGCGCCGCTGCCCGACGGCGCGCTGCTGCTGGAGATCGCCAGCGGCAGCGGCGAGCACGCGGTCTTCTTCGCCGGCGCCCTGCCAGGGCTGATCTGGCAGCCCAGCGACCCGGACCCGGACGCGCGGGCCAGCATCGCCGCCCACCGGGCCGCCGCCGGCGCGGCCCTGCCCAACCTCCGGGCGCCGCTCGAGCTCGACGTCGCCCGGCGGCCCTGGCCGATCGCGGCGGCCGACGCGCTGCTCTGCGTCAACCTCCTGCACATCGCCCCCTGGCGCTGCTGCGAGGCGCTGATGGCCGGTGCCGCATCGGTGCTGCCTGCCGGCGGGCCGCTGCTGCTCTACGGCCCCTTCCGCCGCGACGGCCGGCACACGGCGGCGAGCAACGCCGCCTTCGACGAGTCGCTGCGCGCGCGCAACCCGGCCTGGGGCATCCGCGACCTGGAGGCGGTCGGGGAGACCGCCGCCGCCGAGGGGCTGGCGCTGGAGCAGGTGCACGCCCTGCCGGCCAACAACCTGGCGGTCGTCCTGCGCCGCGGCTGAGCCTCGGGCGAAGCGGCCGCGGGCCGACCCGAAAGGCCCCCTGGCGGTGGCAGGCGGGACGCGGGAGGTGGGGGCGAAACCGCCGCGGCGATTAACCGCACATTAACGGTGGTGCCCGCTTTGTCGGTCTGCGACGTGGGCGCGAATTCGCCTTCCGGCGCGGCGCGGCGGCGCCTCGGGCGCTCTGGGGCGCCGCGCCCTGCCTTTTGCTTGGCAGCGAAGAGCGCTCCCGTCAGACTGCGGGGAGCGGTGGTGTGGATGCGGCGAGCGGCATGAAGCGACAACTGCGGCGGGGCCTGGTGATCGGCGTGGCCATCGCACTGGCGCTGGTGCTGAAGGTGGCCGCCGCGACGCTGCCGGTTTCCGTCCAGGGCTCGGCGGAGCAGGAGGTTCGCCTGTTCCGCATCGGGACCGGCGGCACCGGCGGGACCTACTATCCGATCGGCAGCACGATCGCCCGTGCCCTGACCGAGCGGCTGGGACTCGACTGCCCGGAGACCTGCCCGCCGGCGCGTCTGCTGGCCGTCGCCCAGGCCTCCAACGGCTCGGTCGCCAATGCCGTCGAGTTGGCGGCCGGCCGGCTCGAGGCGGCGCTGGTGCAGGCCGACATCGCGCACTGGGCCTACACCGCCGGCGGCGTCTTCTCCGGCCGCGTGCCCCTGAGCGATCTGCGCGCCATCGCCCGACTTTATCCGGAAAGCCTGCACATCGTCGCCCGGGCGGATTCCGGCATCCGCAGCCTGGCGGACCTGCGCGACAAGCGGGTGTCGCTCGACGAGCAGGGCTCGGGCACCCTGGTCGCGGCGCGTCTGGTGCTCGAGGCCCACGGCTTGAGCGAGACCGAGATGGCGCCGGTCTACCTCAAGCCCGGCCTGGCCATCGAGCGGCTGCGCGATGGCAAGCTGGACGCCTTCTTCGCGCTGGCCGGCGCGCCGGTGGCGGCGATCGCCGAGCTGGCCGAGGAGGTGCCGATCTCCCTGATTCCGCTGGAGCCGGCGGCGCGCGCCCGGATCGCCCGCGAGGTCTCCTTTTTCGGGCCGACCATGCTGGCGCCCGGCGTCTACCGCGGCACCGCCGCGACGCCCAGCCTGGAGGTCGGGGCCCTGCTGCTGACTCGGGCCGATCTGGACGCGGAGCTGATCTACCGGGTGACCTCGGCGTTCTGGCATGAGCGCACCGGCCGCAGGCTCGTCGCCGGCCATGCGCGCGGGGCGCAGATCCGGCGCGAGACGGCGCTGCACGGCCTGCCGCTGCCGCTGCACCCCGGGGCGGCCCGGTTCTACCGCGAGGTCGGGCTGCTCGAGCCATGATGCGCCTGCTGGCCCGCCTGCCGCTGACCGCCTACCTGGCCGTCGTGCTGATCCTCGGCGGCACGGCCGGGCTGATCGTCTACGTGCAGGACGGGGTGACCCGCGTTCAGCAGGGGCTGCCGGTGGAGGTGGTCAGCCAGCAGCGCGACGTCTCGGTGATGGTGCAGGACCTCTCGGCGCTGGTGCGCGCCCTGGAACGGGCGCGCCAGCGGCCACGTTCGGAGCGCGACCTGACCGAGGCCCGCACCCAGCTCCTGCGCGCGCGGCTGATCGTCGACGAGGTGCGGCGCACCTACAATCTGGACAATCTGGTCGGCGCCTCGGCCCTGCACTCGGTGGTGCAGCCGGTGCTGATCGACCTGGAGACCTGGCTGGTCGACGGTGTCCACGGCGCCCTGCCCGAGAGCGACCTGGTGGTCGACCTGGCGCTGCTGCGCGCCGACAACGCCCTCGCCCGGGTGCGCGAGCTCTTCGAGGAGGCCAACGCCGCCGCGCTCGCGCTGCTGGGCGACCAGGAGCGCGAGCTGGAGAGCTTTCGCGCCGGCCTGCTCGCCATGGCGGTCGCCCTGTCGCTGCTCGCCCTGGGCTTCGCCATCTACCTGATCCGTCAGCGCGTCGCCGAGCAGGTCGCCAGCAAGGCCCAGGAGCGCCTGGCGCTGGCGGTCGAGACCATGCCGGTCGGCGTCGCGCTGTTCGATTCCGACCACCGCCTGGTCGCCAGCAACTCGCGCTATCGCGACCTCTGGGGCTTCACCGAGACCCAGGCGGCGGCGGGCACGCCGCTGCCCAAGCTGGTGATGACCTATGCCGGCATCGAGGGCATGGACGCGCGCGCGGCCGATGCCTTCCTGCGCCGGCGTTTGCAGCTCTTCGGCGCCGAGCGGGACTCCGTGCGCCAGGAGGTGCGCGGCGACGGCCGGGTGATCGAGATCTACCACCGCCGCACCGCCGACGGCGGGGCGGTCGCCACCTACGAGGACGTGACCGAGCGCAGTGCGGCCGAACGGACCCTGCGTCTGGCCAAGGAGGAGGCGGAGACCGCCAACCGCGCCAAGTCCGAGTTCCTGGCCAACATGAGCCACGAGCTGCGCACGCCGCTCAATGCCATCATCGGCTTCTCGGAGTTGATGAGTCACCAGGCCTTCGGGCCGCTGCACGCGCGCTACCGCGACTACGCCGGCGACATCCTGGCCAGCGGCCGGCATCTGCTCAGCCTGATCAGCGACATCCTCGATCTTTCCAAGATCGAGGCCGGCCGGCGCGAGCTGCACGAGGAGCGCGTCGAGCTGGACGAGCTGGTGGGCGACACCCTCAGCCTGATCTCCGAGCGCGGCGAGTTCAACCGCGCCCGGATCAAGCTGGAGACCGAGGGGGCGGCGCCGGTGTTCTGGGCCGACCGCCGCGCCCTGGTGCAGATCCTGCTCAACCTGGTCTCCAACGCGCTGAAGTTCAGCGACGCCGAGACGGACGTGACGATCCGTGCGCGCACGGCGCCCGACGGATGCCCGCAGCTCTGCGTCGCCGACCGCGGCATCGGGATCGGCGGCGCCGAGGTGGAGAAGATCCTGCAGCCCTTCACCCAGCTCGAGAGCGCCCATGCCCGGCGCTACCAGGGCACCGGCCTCGGCCTGACCATCGCACGCAGCCTGGCCGAGCTGCACGGCGGCGGTCTGGCGATCGAGAGCGCGCCGGGGGCGGGCACGACCATCACCCTGACCCTGCCGGCGGGGCGGGCCCTGCCGGCGGCCGCCGGCCCCGCGGCGGCGGGCGCCGTCCAGGCCGCGGCGGTCCCGACCGTGCCGGCGGCCCGCCGGGCATAGGCCGCGGCCCCCGCCCCCGCTTCAGTTTCGACCTTTCATGCGCAGCAGTTGGCGCCGGTCGCGCTTGCTCGGCCGGCCTGCCGCGGCGTCGCTCGGGCTGCCGCCGCGCGGCCGCTGCAGGGTCGCCGGCAGGGCCGGCTGCGCATCCGGCGGCGCCAGGTCCTCGTAGAGCGCCTGGGCCTCGGGGGCCGGACCGCGGCGGGTGGCCAGCGCCAGCACCTTGATCACGCGGACATGGTCGCCCTGCGGGAAGGTCAGCACGTCGCCGACGCGCAGCTTGGCGTGGGCCTTGTCGACCGCCGTGCCGGACAGGCGCAGCTTGCCGGACTCGCAGAGCCGGGCCGCCAGCGCGCGGGATTTGAAGAAGCGGGCGAAGAACAGCCACTTGTCGAGGCGCAGGGTCTCGACCCCGCCGCCGTCGGCCCGGATCGGGCTGCCCTTGCCCGCCGTGCCGCCCATCAGCGCCCCGACTTGCCGGTCTTGAGCACGGCCAGGGCCGCGAAGGGCGAGTCCTCCGGCCGGCGCCGCGCGTCGCGCCGGGGCGCGCGGCCGGACGCGCCGGCGGCCGGTCCCGTCTGGCCGGCGCGGCCAGGGCCGGGCTTGCGCGGCTTGGTCGAGCGCTTGCCGCCGCGCGGCGGCCGGGCGTGGAAGCTGCGCCCCTGCTCGGAATCCACCGTCCAGTAGCCCAGTGCCGGCAGCACGACCGCGAGGTGCTCGGCGTTGCCGCCGACCAGCTTGGTCAGCTCGGCGTCGGGGCCGAAGGGGCCCTTGCGCGCGCGGGTGAGCACGGCGTAGGCCAGCCGCTCCAGCGCGTCGCTGCGCAGCGCGACCCGCCCGGCGACGTTCTCGAACAGGCGGTAGCCCAGCGCCTGCAGGTCGGCCTCGTCGAGCGCCGCCGGCGGCCGGTAGGCCAGGGGCGCCCGGCCGCCGGCGCCCGGGTCGGGCAGCGCCGCGGCCGTGGCGGCCGGATCGCGGTGCAGGCCGCGCAGCAGCGCGCAGGCCGCGCGCGCCTGCGGCTTGGCCAGGGCCGGCAGGAAGATCGACTGGGCGCCCAGCCGCACGCCCAGGCCGCTCAGCGTCCTGCGCTCGGCCTTGGTCAGCGCCTGGAGCTGCGCGGCCACCCGGGCGCGCGGCAAGCAGCCCAGGTCCTCGGCGAGCTGGAAGGCCAGGCCGCGCGCGGCGCCGCTCAGCGCCGCCGCCTCCAGCGCGAAGAGCGGCTTCAGGCGGTTGCGCAGGTGCCGGCCCAGCCAGGCCGTGAGCCGCCGGCGCAGCCGCTCGCGCGCCGGCCCGTCGAGAAACTCGCTGCGGGTCACCTCGACCTGGGGCGTCAGCACAGACTCGCCGGCGACCAGCCGGGCCAGCGGCGTCTCGCGCCACAGCAGCCGGCCGTCGGGGGCGAGGCGGAAGCTGCCGTCGTCGTCGGCCTCGATGCGCCGGATGCGCAGCGGGATCTCCTCGCTGAGCGCGCGCCGCGCGGCGGCCAGCAGGGCGGGGGCGTCCTGCTTGTCGGCGGCGGCGTCGAGGCGGAAGCGGAAGCCCTCGAGCTGGCCGACATGCTCGCCCTCGACCACCACCTCGCCGTTCGCCCTGACCGCGCCCAGCAGCTTCTCGCCGCTGCCCAGGCGCTTGACCAGGGTGGCGGTGCGCTTGTCGACGAAGCGCTGGGTCAGGCGCTCGTGCAGCGCGTCGGACAGCTTGTCCTCGATGCCGCGGGCGCGCTCCTGCCAGTGGGCGGCGTCGGCCAGCCAGTCGGCGCGGTGGGCGACGAAGGTCCAGGTGCGCACGTGGGCGATGCGCGCCACCAGGGCGTCGATGTCGCCGTCGTCGCGGTCCAGCTTGGCGATCTGCGCGGCGACGAAGTCCTCCGGCAGGCGCCGGTCGCCGGCCAGCAGGTGGCGGTAGATCTGGCCCAGCAGGCGGACGTGGGAATCGGCCAGCGTCTTGCGGAAGTCGGGGATCTGGCAGACCTCCCAGAGCAGGCGCACCCGCTCCGGCGTGTCGGCCAGCTCGGCGGCGGCGCCCTCGCGCGACAGCGCGGCCAGCACCTGCTGGTCCTCCGCCTCGCGCACGCGCAGCAGCGCCGGGTGCGTGGGGCGGCGGTCAAGCGACTTGAGCAGCGCCTTGGGGCTGGCGAAGTCCAGCTCGGTGTTGCGCCAGACCAGCGCCGGGATGGGGTCGAAGCTGTGCGCCTCGACCGCTTCGACCAGCTCGGCCTCCATGCCGCCCAGCTCGGTCGTGGTGCCGAAGGTGCCGTCGCTCATGTGGCGGCCGGCGCGCCCGGCGATCTGCGCCACCTCCTGCGGCGCCAGCGGGCGCATCTGGCGCCCGTCGAACTTGCGCAGCCGCGCGAAGCAGACGTGGTCGAGGCCGAGGTTGAGGCCCATGCCGATGGCGTCGGTGGCGACCAGGTAGTCGACCTCGCCGGCCTCGAACAGGTCGACCTGGGCGTTGCGCGTGCGCGGCGAGAGCGCGCCCAGGACCACGGCGGTGCCGCCGCGCTGGCGGCGCAGCAGCTCGGCCGTGGCGTAGACCTCGGCCGCCGAGAAGGCGACCACGGCCGAGCGCGGCGGCAGGCGGGTGGTCTTCTTCGGCCCGGCGTAGCTCAGGGTCGACAGGCGCGGGCGCGAGACGATCTCCGCGTCGGGCACGAGCTGGCGGATCAGCGGGCGGATCGTCTCGGCGCCCAGGAACATCGTCTCCTCTTGGCCGCGCGCGTGCAGCAGGCGGTCGGTGAAGACGTGGCCGCGCTCGGCATCGGCGGCGAGCTGGATCTCGTCGACCGCTAGGAACTCGACCTCGCGGCCCAGCGGCATCGACTCCACGGTGCACAGGAAGTAGCGCGCGCGCGGCGGCAGGATCTTCTCCTCGCCGGTGATCAGCGCCACCTGGCCGGCGCCCTTCAGCCGCACCACCCGGTCGTAGTTCTCGCGCGCCAGCAGGCGCAGCGGAAAGCCCATGATGCCGCTGGCATGACCCAGCATCCGCTCGATGGCCAGGTGGGTCTTGCCGGTGTTGGTCGGGCCGAGGACGGCCGTGATGCGACGTTCGCGCATAGTGCCCTGGAAGATCGCGCCCGCAGGCGGGTGGTGCAAGGGCCGGGCGCGTTTTTGCCCGGCGGGGGCTGCCGGCGGGCCGGGCCGCGCCCGCCCTGGCGACTCAGCTCTCCTCGACCAGCGGGACGAAGGCGACCGGCAGGACCTTGCGGCTGGAGACCACGCCGTGGGCGTCCTTCTCGACCAGGTGCAGCCACTGCGCCGGGGTGCCGAACAGGCCCAGCGCGCCGCCCTCGGCGACCGGGCAGACCAGCCGGCCGCCCGGGGCGAGCTGCTCGATCAGCGCCGGCGGCACCCGCGCGGCGGCGGCGGCGGTGACCAGGATGCCGTCGAAGGGCGCGGCCTCGGGCCAGCCGCGCGTTCCGTCGCCGAGGCGCAGGTGGATGCCGGCGTAGCCCAGCTCGCGCAGGCGGGCGCGGGCCTGGTCGAACAGCTCGGGCAGGGCCTCGACCGACCAGACCTCGGCCCCCAGCTCGGCCAGCACCGCGGCCTGGTAGCCGCAGCCGGTGCCGACCTCCAGCACGCGCCGGCCGGGCGCCGCGCCGCAGAGGTCGCTCATCAGGGCGACGATGAAGGGCTGGCTGATGGTCTGACCGCCGCCGATCGGCAGCGGCCGGTTCTCGTAGGCCTCGCCGGCCAGCGCGGGCGTCACGAAGGCCTCGCGCGGCACCCGGCCCAACGCCGCCAGCACCACCTCGCGCAGTCCGCCGCGGCCGGTCCAGGACTCGGTCTCCGCCGCCTCGGCGGCGATCTCCTCCAGCAGGCGGGCGCGGGCGGCGGCGCGGCGGTCGGCGCCGCGCGTCTGCGGGGCCTGTGACGGGTCGTCGTTGCGCTGCATTCTCGCCTCCTGCCGCTGCGGTCGTCCCCGGCGGCCTTGCAGGCCGCGTGCCGGCCGCTCATATGAACGCGCGGCCCGCTGGCCGCCCCGCGCCGCCCGCGCGGATTGCGGGGCGCCGAGGGCAGGCCCGGCCTGCGCGGCCTCCCGCCCCGGGACCGGGGCGTCTCCGGGCGGTCACCGCCCAGGGTCGCCGCGCCGGGCCGCCCGGGACAAGCGGGAAAGACAGAAATCGTCCTGGCGCCGGCCAGAAGGAGCGAGCGAGTCCATGCCCGAAACCACCGCGTCCGAAACCACCGCGTCCGAAGCCACCTCCAAGACCGCCCCCGATTCCGCGCCGGAGTCCGCGGCCGCGAGCGACACCCGGCCGTTCCAGGCCGAGGTCAGCCGCCTGCTCGACATCGTCGCCAACGCGCTCTACTCCAACCGCGACGTCTTCCTGCGCGAGCTGATCTCCAACGGCGCCGACGCCTGCGACCGGCTGCGCTATCTGGCGCTGACCGAGCCGGAGCTGCTGGGCGGCGACGCCGACATGCAGATCGTGCTGCGCCCCGACGCCGCCTCCCGGCGCCTGGAGATCGTCGACACCGGCGTCGGCATGAACCGCGACGAGCTGGTCGAGAACCTCGGCACCATCGCCCACTCCGGCTCGGCCAAGTTCCTCAGCCAGCTCGGCGACAAGACGGCCGAGGTCGACCTGATCGGCCAGTTCGGCGTCGGCTTCTACTCGGCCTTCATGGTGGCCGAGCGGGTCGAGGTCTTCACCCGCCGCGCCGGCGAGCAGCACGGCTGGCGCTGGGAGAGCGACGGGCGCAGCGGCTACACGGTGGAGGAGAGCGCGGCCGCCCCGGCGCGCGGCACCCGCATCGTGCTGCACCTGAAGGAGGACGCGGCCGACTACGCCGATCCCCACCGCCTGCGCCACATCGTCAAGACCTACAGCGACCACATCTCCGTGCCGGTGAAGCTGGTCGAGGGGACGGCCGACGGGACGGCGGCCGACAAGACGGAGTCCGGCGAGGAGACGTCCGCCGGCGAGACCCTGAACGCGGCCGGCGCGCTCTGGACCCGCCCGAAGAGCGAGATCAGCGAAGAGCAGTACCGCCAATTCTACCACGACACCGCCCACGCCTTCGATGCGCCCTGGCACACCCTGCATTTCAAGGCCGAGGGGGTGATCGAGTACACCGGGCTGCTGTTCATCCCCTCGACGCGTCCGCTCGACCTCTTCGACCCGTCGCGGCGCGGCGGCCTGAAGCTCTACGTCAAGCGGGTGTTCATCACCGACGACTGCTCGGAGGTGGTGCCGGGCTGGCTGCGCTTCCTGCGCGGCGTGATCGACTCCGAGGATCTGCCGCTCAACGTCAGCCGCGAGCTGCTGCAGAACAACCCGGTGCTCTCGAAGATCCGCCAGGGGCTGACCAAGCGCGTGCTCTCCGAGCTGGAGAAGAAGGCGGACAAGGAGCCCGAGGCCTACGCCGCCTTCTGGGACAACTTCGGCCCGGTGCTCAAGGAGGGGCTCTACGAGGACAGCGGCCACGACGAGACGCTGCTCAAGCTGGCCCGCTTCCGCTCGACCCACCCGGAGGTCGGCGCCGAGGGCTGGACCAGCCTGGCCGACTACGTCGCCCGCATGAAGGAGGGCCAGGAGGCGATCTACACCCTGACCGGCGACGACCTGGAGCAGCTCGCCCGCAGCCCGCAGCTCGAGGGCTTCAAGGCCAAGGGCGTCGAGGTGCTGCTGCTGACCGACCCGATCGACGAGTTCTGGACCGTGCGGGTCGGCAGCTACGAGGGCCGGCCCTTCCGCTCGGTCACCCGTGCCGGCGCCGAGCTCGACAAGCTGGCCGGCGCCGAGGAGGCGGCCGAGACGGAGCAGGCGCCGGCCGCCGAGCTCGACGCGCTGCTGGCCGCGCTGCGCCTGGCGCTGCAGGACAAGGTCAAGGACGTGCGCGCCTCCAAGCGGCTGACCGACAGCCCGGTCTGCCTGGTCGCCGACGAGGGCGACATCGACCTGCACCTGGCGCGGCTGCTCAAGCAGCACCAGCGCCTGGAGGAGACGCCGAGCCGCATTCTGGAGCTCAACCCGAAGCACCCGCTGGTCGCCGCCCTGGCCGCCCAGGCCCAGGCCCAGGCCCAGGCCCAAGCTCAGGCTGGCGCGGCAGAGACCGACGCGGCAGAGACCGACGCGGCAGAGGCCGACGCGGCAGAGGCCGACGCGGCGAAGGCCGACGTGGCGGGCAGTGGCGAGACCGTCGCGGAGGTGGGGCTGCTGCTGCTCGACCAGGCGCGCATTCTGGAGGGTGAGCCGCCGCTCGACCCGGCCGCCTTCTCGCGCCGCCTGGCCGACCTGGTGGCCAAGGGGCTGGCCTGAGCGGCGGCCGCCGCCGGCCGCAGGGCCGGCGCGCGGCACATCACTCGAGGTAGTGGCGGATCAGCGCCTTGGCCTCGGGCCCGGCCCAGTCGAAGGCGCCCTGCAGGCCGCCGACCACCCGGCCCTGGCGGTCGATCAGGTAGCTGGTCGGCAGGCCGCGCACCTCCAGCGCGCGGCCCAGCCGGCCCTTGGGGTCGAGGTAGATCGTCAGGTCGTCCAGGCGCAGGTCGGTGAAGAAGGGCTCCACCTTGCGCAGGCCGGCGCGGTCGAGCGAGACGGCCACCACCTCCAGCCCCTCGGGCCCGAGGTCGGCCTGGAGCTGGTCGAGCCAGGGCATCTCCTCGATGCAGGGCGCGCACCAGGTGGCCCAGAAGTTGAGCAGCACCACCTCGCCCGCGAAGGCCTCCAGGGTGACCGTCTGCTCCACCCCGTCGCGCAGCACGGTGAAGCCGGTCTGCGGCGCCGGGGTCGGCGGCAGGCGATCCGTCCAGAGCTGCTCAAGCGCCGGGCTCAGCGGCGCCTCGCCCGCCTGCGCCGATCCCGCGTCGCGCTCGCCCGGGCGCGGCGCCACCGCCAGCGCCGCGACGGCGAGCAGCCCGAGGAAACCCTTTCCAAGTCGCCGGATCATTCGGTACATCGTCCCTCAATGAGCGAGAAGCAGAACCCGACCAGCCCGTCCACGCCGACCGCCAACACCATGTGGGGCGGCCGCTTCGCCGTGGGACCGGCCGAGGCGATGGAGAAGATCAACGCCTCCATCGACTTCGACCGGCGCTTCTACCGGGAGGACATCGCCGCCTCCCAGGTCCACGCCGCGATGCTGGTGGCCCAGGGCATCATCTCGGTCGAAGATGGCGATGCCATCCGCCAGGGTCTAGACACCGTCCTTCAAGAGATCGAGAGCGGCCGCTTCACCTTCTCGGCGGCGCTGGAGGACATCCACATGAACGTGGAGGCCCGCCTGGCCGAGCTGATCGGCGCTCCGGCCGGCCGCCTGCACACCGCGCGCAGCCGCAACGACCAGGTGGCGACCGATTTCCGCCTCTGGCTGCGCGGGGCGCTGGAGGTGCTGGACGGCCAGCTCCGCGACCTGCAGGCGGCGCTGATCGCCCAGGCCGAGGCCGAGGCCGACACGGTGATGCCCGGCTACACCCACCTGCAGGCGGCCCAGCCGGTCACCTTCGGCCACCACCTGCTGGCCTACGCCGAGATGTTCGGGCGCGACCGCGGCCGCCTCGACGACTGCCGCGCGCGGCTCAACGAGTGCCCGCTGGGCGCCGCCGCCCTGGCCGGGACCTCCTTTCCGATCGACCGCGAGGCGACCGCCGCCGGCCTGGGCTTCGCGCGGCCCATGGCCAATTCGCTGGACGCCGTCTCGGCCCGCGACTTCGCGCTGGAGTTCCTCTCGGCCGGGTCGATCCTGGCGGTCCACCTCTCGCGCCTGGCCGAGGAGCTGGTGCTCTGGTGCTCCCAGGGCTTCGCCTTCGTCCAGCTCTCCGACGCCTTCACCACCGGCAGCTCGATCATGCCGCAGAAGAAGAACCCCGACGCCGCCGAGCTGGTGCGCGGCAAGGCGGGGCGGGTGATCGGCGCGCTCAACGGCCTGCTGGTCGTGATGAAGGGCCTGCCGCTGGCCTACGGCAAGGACATGCAGGAGGACAAGGAGCCGGTGTTCGACGCGGTCGACACCCTGGGGCTCTGCCTGCTGGCGACCACCGGCATGGTGCGCGACCTGAAGGCCGACCGCGCCGCCATGGCGGCGGCCTGCGCCGCCGGTTTCCTGACCGCCACCGACCTGGCCGACTGGCTGGTGCGCGCCGCCGGCCTGCCGTTCCGCGAGGCGCACCACGTCACCGGCCGGCTGGTCAAGCTGGCCGAGGAGCGCGGCTGCGATCTGGCCGATCTGCCGCTGTCCGAGATGCAGGCGGTCGAGCCGCGCATCACCGACGACCTCTTCTCGGTGCTGACGGTGGACAAGGCCGTGGCCAGCCGCACCTCCTTCGGCGGCACCGCGCCGGAGCGGGTGCGCGCCGCCGCCGCCCGGGCGCGGGAGCGCTTCCTGTGAGCCGGCCCCCCCTGCGCCCCCGCGCCGCGCCGCGGCGCCGGCTGCCGGCCGTTGCGGCGGCGCTGGCGCTGCCCCTGCTGCTGCCCGTTCTGCTGGCGGCCTGCGGCGTGAAGAACCCGCCGGAGATGCCCGAGGACGCCGGGCCCGAGTGGCGGCTGCCCTACAACGGCCAGTACGGCGGCGGCTACCAGACCGAGGACGACCGGGTGGTGGTGGAGACGCCGCCGCCGGCCTACTTCCCGGGAACCGAGGGGGAGGTGCGGCGCGGCGGCGGCCCGCTGCCCTACCCGCAGCTCAACCAGTAGGACCAGCCCGACCCATGCGCGGCGCCTTTCACTATCGCGACGGCCGCCTCTCGGCCGGACCGCTCGACCTGGCGGAGATCGCCGCGGCCGTCGGCACGCCGGCCTTCGTCTATGCCGGCGACGCCATCGTCGCGCGCTACCGCGCGATGACCGGCGCGCTGGCGGCCGAGGGGCTGGACGCCACGGTCTGCTACGCGGTCAAGGCCAATCCCAACCTGGCCGTGGTGCGCAGCCTGGCGCGCGCGGGTGCCGGCGCCGACGTGGTCAGCGAGGGCGAGCTGATCCGCGCCCGCGCGGCCGGCGTGCCCGGCCGGCGCATTGTCTTCGCCGGCGTCGGCAAGACCGAGGCGGAGATGGCCGCCGGTCTGGAGGCCGGCATCCTGCAGTTCAACGTGGAGTCCGAGGCCGAGCTGCTGGCGCTCGACCGGGTGGCGCGCGACAAGGGCCAGCGCGCGCCGGTCTCGCTGCGCATCAACCCCGACGTCGACGCGCGCACCCACGCCAAGATCACCACCGGCACCTCGGAGAACAAGTTCGGCATCGACCATGCCGAGGCCGGCGCGTTGGCCCGCCGGGCGGCGGCGCTGCCCGGCATCTCCCTGGAGGGCCTGGCGGTCCACATCGGCTCGCAGCTCGTCGACCTGGCGCCCTACGCCCTGGCCTTCGAGAAGGTGGCACAGCTCTTCGGCGAGCTGCGCGACGCGGGGCTGCCGCTGCGGCGCCTGGATCTGGGCGGCGGCCTCGGCATCTCCTACCGCGACGAGCAGCCGCCGGAGATCGCCGACTACGCCCGCATCGTGGCGCGCAGCGTCGGCCAGCTCGGCGTGCCGCTGATCTTCGAGCCGGGGCGCTGGATGGTCGGCGAGGCCGGGGTGCTGCTGACCCGGGTGATCTTCGTCAAGGCGGGCACGGCCAAGCGCTTCGTCATCGTCGACGCGGCGATGAACGACCTGATCCGGCCGACCCTCTACGACGCCTGGCACGACATCCTGCCGCTGGCCCAGCCGGCGCCCGAGGCGCCCAGCCAGACGGTCGACATCGTCGGTCCGGTCTGCGAAAGCGGCGACCGCTTCGCCGCCGACCGGGCGCTGCCGCCGGTGCAGCCGGGCGACCTGCTCGCGATTTGTTCAGCCGGCGCCTATGGCGCGACCATGGCTTCGACCTATAATTCCAGGCTACCGGCGCCCGAGGTCCTGGTCTCGGGCGGCGACTGGGCGGTGATCAGGCCCCGCCCGGATCACGCCACATTGCTGGCGCAGGAATCGGTGCCGGCATGGTTGGCGGACGAGGGCCCCGAGGCCGGGGCCGAGCAGCCGGCGCCGCTGCCAGCGGGGTCGCGGGCCGCGTCTTAGGGCGCGCAAGGCCGCCCGCACCCCGCCGGACGGCGCCGCCGGCGCGAACAAGGAGCGGCGGGTGGCGCGCAAAGACCGGCAGGCTCTGCACGACAGCCAGACTCCCGCGACGGGAGACGAACCCCTTGCCGAGGCCGGGCGCGGCGCGGCGCGGCAGCGGCCGCCGGGCCTGAGCTGGCGGCTCGCCCTGGCGCGCGCGGCGCTGCTGTTCGAGGCGCTCTGGCCGCCGCTCTGGCCGGCGTTCGGTGTGGTCGGCCTGTTCCTCGTGCTCGCCCTCTTCGGCCTGCCGCCTGCCTTGCCCGGCTGGCTGCACGCCCTGCTGCTGCTGGCCTTCCTGGCGGCGACGCTCTGGGCCCTGGTCCGCGCCCTGCGGCGGCTGCGCCTGCCCGACGAGGGCGCCGCGCTGCGCCGGCTGGAGCGCGACAGCGGCCTGGCGCACCGGCCGCTGTCCGGCCTGCAGGACGACCTCGCCACGGCCGCCGAGCCGGAGGCGCGCGCGCTCTGGGCCGCCCACCGGCGCCGGCTGGCGGCCCAGGTGGCGCGCCTGCGTCTTCGCCTGCCGCGCGCCGGCTGGGCGCGGGTCGACGGCTACGGCCTGCGCGCCGCGCTGGGGCTGCTGCTGGTGATCGGGCTGGCCAGCGCCGGGGGCGACTGGGCGGCGCGTCTGGGCGACGCGGTGACGCCGCGCTTCGCCGCCGCCGAGCCGCCGCCGCCGGCCACCTACGACGTCTGGATCAATCCGCCGGCCTACACCGGCGCGCCGCCGCGCCTGCTCGACCCCCAGCGCGACCCGGTCAGCGGCGTGCGCCTGCCGGTCGGCTCCACCCTGCTGGCGCAGGTGCAGGGCGGCGACGGCGAGCCGGTGCTGCGCATCGACGGCGAGGGACATGCCTTCGAGCCGGTCGGCGCCGCCGCCTGGAAGGCGGAGCTGACCCTGCGCGCGGGCCGCACCCTGACGCTGGAACAGAACGAGCTGCCGCTGGTGCAGTGGCCGATCGAGGTGGTGCCCGACGCGCCGCCGACGGTGGCCTACACCGCGCCGCCGGGCGCCAGCCAGCGCGGCGCCCTGACGCTGGAGTACCAGGCCGGCGACGACTACGGCCTGCGCGGCCTCAAGGCGGTGATCCAGCGGGTCGACGATCCCCAGATCCCGCCGCTGGAGCTGGAGCTGACCCTGCCGGCGGCCGCGGCGGAGAGCGCCGAGGGCGCCAGCTACCACGACCTCTCGCCGCATCCCTGGGCCGGCATCGCGGTGACCGTCACTCTGGTCGCCACCGACGCCATCGACCAGACCGGCACCACCGAGGCCTTCCGCATGGTGCTGCCGCAGCGCACCTTCACCCATCCGGTGGCGCGCGAACTGGTCGAGCTGCGCCGCCAGCTCACCCTGGACCCCGAGGCCAAGGCGCCGGTGATCGGCCGGCTGGGCGAGATCGCCGAGCAGCCGGCGCACTACTTCTACGACCCGGTGGTCGGCCTGGCGATCCACATGGCGGCGCGGCGGCTGATGTACGACCGCGGCGCGGGCGCCGTCGCCTCGGTGCAGCAGCTCCTCTGGGACACCGCGCTGCGGATCGAGGACGGCGACCTCTCCCTGGCCGAGCGCGAGCTGCGCGAGCTGCAGCGCGAGCTGCAGCAGGCCCTGGCCGAGGGGGCGCCGGACGCGGAGATCGAGCGGCTGACCCGCGAGCTGCAGGAGGCGCTCGACCGCTTCCTCGAGGCGCTGGCCGAGCAGGCGATGGAGGAGCTGCGCAACGCCGAGGGCGAGATGGAGCCCCAGGAGCTGCCGCCCGACGCGCAGGTCCTGCGGCGCGAGGACTTCCAGCGCATGCTGGAGCAGATGCGCGAGCTGGCCCAGTCGGGCGCCCGCGAGCAGGCGCAGCAGATGCTGGAGAACCTGCAGCGCATGCTGGAGAACCTGCAGGCCAACCCCTTCCAGCAGCGCATGAACCCTGAGGCCATGCAGGCCCGCCGGATGATGGAGGACCTGGAGAGCCTGTCGCGCCGCCAGCAGGAGCTGCTCGACCGCAGCTTCCAGCGCTCGCAGCAGGGCCAGGGCCAGCAGCGCGAGCAGATGGGCGAGCGCGGCGACGGCGAGGGGCGCGAGAACGATCGCAGCTCCAACGCCGGCGACGCCCGCGCCCAGGAGGCGCTGCGCCGCGCGCTGGGCGAGGTGATGCGCCAGTTCGGCGAGATGATGGGCGACATCCCGCAGCCCCTCGGCCAGGCCGAGCAGGCCATGCGCCGCGCCCGCGAAGCGCTGCAGAACGGCACCCCGGGCGAGGCCGTCGGCCCCCAGGGCGAGGCGGTCGACCAGCTCCAGCAGGGCATGGAGGCAATGCTCGAGCAGCTCGCCCAGCAGCTCGGCGGCGGGCGCGGCCAGGACGGTACCCAGACCGGGCTCGACCCGGGCCAGAGCCGCGATCCCCTCGGCCGCGCCCAGGGCGAGGGCGGCCAGATGGACCGCGGCGACGTCGCCATCCCCGAGGAGATGGAGCTGCAGCGCGCGCGCGAGATCCTGCGGGAGCTGCGCCGCCGCTCCGGCGAGGGCTTCCGCCCGCCGCTGGAGCTGGATTACATCGAACGGCTGTTGGAGCAGTTCTGAGCGGTCGGGGGACCGATAGAGGGCATGTCAGATAGGGCATGACGGTCTCGCGCCGCTCTGCTATTGCAGCGCGCATGACCGACATAGCCGCAGCCAGCGCCGAGGCGGCGCGCGAGAAGCTCTTCGTCGCCCTCGACACCCAGGATCTGGGCCGCGCGCAGCGGCTGGCCGAGGCGCTGCGCGGCCGCGTCGGCGGGCTCAAGCTGGGCAAGGAGTTCTTCACCGCCCACGGGCCCGACGGGGTGCGCGCGGCGGCCGGCGGCGAGCCGCTGTTCCTCGACCTCAAGTTCCACGACATCCCCAACACCGTGGCCGGCGCGCTGCGGGCCGCCGCCCATCTGCGCCCGGCGATCGTCAATCTCCACGCCAGCGGCGGGCGCGCCATGATGACCGCGGCGGCCGAGGCGGTGCGCGAGGCGACGGAGGATCTGGGCCACGCCCGGCCCTGGCTGATCGCCGTGACGGTGCTGACCAGCCTGGACGAGGCCGATCTTGCGGAGGTCGGGCAGAGCGGCCCGGCCGCCGACCAGGTGCTGCGCCTGGCCCGGCTGGCCCAGGACTGCGGTCTCGACGGCGTGGTCTGCAGCCCGCGCGAGATCGCGCTGCTGCGCGCGGCCTGCGGCCCCGACTTCAAGCTGGTGGTCCCCGGCATCCGGCCGGCCTGGGCCGCCGCCGGCGACCAGAAGCGCATCACCACCCCCGCCGAGGCGCTGGCGGCCGGCGCCGACGTGCTGGTGGTTGGCCGGCCCGTCACCGCCGCGCCCGAGCCGGCCGCGGCGGTCGAGCGCCTGGTCGCCGAAATGGCCGGCGCCCCGCAAGGGTGAGCGCGCCGGGCCGGCGCGAAGGCTGGCGCGCGCCGTCCGGCTCCTGATATTCCTGTCGCGACTGCCTATCTGCGGGGCTGTCCGCCTCGGCGCCGCCGAGCGGCCGCCGCCGTCCCGCCTCAGCCCGATCCCGCCGGAGCGCGCCCTGCCATGACCGACAGCTTCTCCAGCCCGCCGCCCAGTTCCGAGCCGCCGCCGGGGCCGGTCGCGCTGCTGCCGGTGGGCCGGACCGTGGCCGACGCCTACCGCTTCACCCTGCAGCACGTCGGGCAGGTGCTGGTGGCGGCGCTGCTGCCCTTCACCCTGTCGCTGACCATGTCGCTGCTGGGCGCGGGGCTGGGCGGCGCCCTGGGCTTCGTGGCGACCCTGGTGGACGTCTTCGCCTATGCGATCTTCGCGGTGGCCTGGCACCGCGCGCTGCTGGTCGGCGAGCCGCCGCGCGTCCTGCCCCAGCTCGGCGGGCGCCAGCTCCGCTTCTGGCTGATGAGCCTGCTGCTGGTGCTGATCGTCACGCTGCTGGTCGGCCTGCCGGCCATGGCGCTCAGCGGCCTGGCCGCCGGCGGCGGCGGCGGGCCCGCCCTCGGCCTGATCGTGATCCCGCTGGTGCTGCTCGCCGGCTACGTGGCGGCGCGCTTCAGCTTCGTCTTCCCGGCCGCCGCCGTGGACGAGCGCTTCGGCCTGGCCGAGTCCTGGCGGACCACGGCGGGCAACGCCTGGCGCCTGATCGGCGCCTACCTGCTGGCGCTGTTCCCGATGATCGCCGTGGTCTTCCTGCTGATGGTGGTCGGCGGCAGCCTGCTGGGCCTGGGCGGCATGATGGGCGGTCCCGGCGGCATGGGGCCGGGCGGCGGCGCGCCAGGCATCGGCGGCCCGGCCGGCGTGGTCTTCATCGCCCTGATGGCGGTGGTGAACTACATCTTCGCCGCGGTCTTCGTCTCGCTGCTCTCGCTGGCCTTCCGCACCTGCACCGGCTGGGTGCCGGACAGCGGCCAGGCGCCGCCGGCGGCCGGGCCCGGCCCCGCGCCCGCCCCTGGCCACGACGCCGGCGACGCTGCCGGGGACGACGCCGGGGACGACGCCCGCTTCCGCTGACCCCGCCCCGGCGCCCGCCACCTCTCCTCAGCCCCAGGGAATGCGCATGTCCGTCGACGCCAAGATCTGCGGTCTTTCCACGCCCGACGCCCTGGCCGCCGCCGTGGCCGGCGGCGCGCGCTGGATCGGCCTGGTCTTCTATCCCCGCAGCCCGCGCGCGGTGAGCGTCGAGCAGGCGGCGGCGCTGACCGCCGGCCTCGGCCCCCAGGTCGAGACCGTGGCCCTGCTGGTCGATCCCGACGACGCCCTGGTCGAGCGGGTGGTGCGCGGCCTGCGCCCCGGCCTGCTGCAGCTCCACGGCGCCGAGAGCGTGCGCCGCGTGGCGGAGATCCGCAGCCGCTGGGAGACGCCGGTCATGAAGGTGATCAAGGTCGCCCGGGCCGAGGACCTGGAGCCCGCCGCCGCCTACGAGCCGGTCGCCGACCGCCTGCTGTTCGACGCCAAGCCGCCGGCCACCCTGGCCAACGCCCTGCCGGGCGGCAACGCCGTGTCCTTCGACTGGCGCCTGCTGGCCGGCCGGCGCTGGCAGCGGCCCTGGATGCTGTCCGGCGGACTGACGCTGGACAACGTCAAGGAGGCGGTCCACATCTCGGGCGCGCCGGCCGTCGACGTCTCCAGCGGCGTCGAGACCGCGCCGGGCGCCAAGAGCCCGGAGAAGATCCGTGCCTTCCTGGAGCTCTGCGGCGCGCTTTGACCCGCGCCGGACGGGCGCCGCGAAGCCGCCCGTTTCCGCCCCGCCCGGCCGCTTGGCGGCGTTGCCCCGGCGCCGCGGATGGGGCAGAGTCGCCGCCTGCCGGTCGCCCCGCTCCGCTGCGGGCGCCGCCCGCAGCCACCCGCTGACCTGACCGCATCGAGAAGAACCCCGTGTCGATCGCCGAGAAACTGAACACCTACACGAGCGGCCCCGACGAGGCCGGCCACTTCGGCCGCTTCGGCGGGCGTTTCGTCGCCGAAACGCTGATGCCGCTGATCCTGGAGGTCGAGCAGGCCTACACCGACGCGCGCCGCGACCCGGCCTTCGCCAAGCAGCTCGACGACTACGCGCGCCACTACGTCGGCCGGCCGAGCCCGCTCTACCACGCCGAGCGGCTGAGCGAGGAGCTGGGCGGCGCCAAGATCTACTTCAAGCGCGATGAGCTCAACCACACGGGCAGCCACAAGATCAACAACTGCATGGGCCAGATCCTGCTGGCCCAGCGGATGGGCAAGACCCGCATCATCGCGGAGACCGGCGCCGGCCAGCACGGGGTGGCCGTGGCCACGGTCTGCGCCCGCTTCAACCTGCCCTGCGTGGTCTACATGGGCGCCACCGACATCGAGCGGCAGCAGCCCAACGTCTTCCGCATGCGCCTGCTGGGCGCCGAGGTGCGGCCGGTGACCAGCGGCACCGGCACCCTCAAGGACGCCATGAACGAGGCGCTGCGCGACTGGGTCGCCAATGTGGAGGACACCTTCTACATCATCGGCACGGTCGCCGGGCCGCACCCCTATCCCATGATGGTGCGCGACTTCCAGGCGGTGATCGGGACCGAGGCGCGCGAACAGATGCTGGAGGCCGAGGGGCGGCTGCCCGACTCGCTGGTCGCCTGCATCGGCGGCGGCTCCAATGCCATGGGGCTGTTCTACCCCTTCCTCGACGAGTCCGAGGTGCGGATCATCGGCGTCGAGGCCGCCGGCAAGGGCCTGGAGAGCGGCGAGCACGCGGCCAGCCTCAGCGGCGGGCGGCCCGGCGTGCTGCACGGCAACCGCACCTACCTGCTGCAGACCGACGACGGGCAGATCGTCGACGCCTATTCGATCTCGGCCGGCCTGGACTACCCCGGCATCGGCCCGGAGCACGCCTGGCTGAAGGACTCCGGCCGGGTCGAGTACGTCAGCGTGACCGACGCCGAGGCCCTGGAGGCCTTCAAGCTCTGCACCCGCACCGAGGGCATCATCCCGGCGCTGGAGCCGGCCCACGCCCTGGCCCACGTGACGAAGCTCGCGCCCGAGTTGCCCAAGGACCACCTGCTGGTGATGAATCTCTGCGGACGCGGCGACAAGGACGTCTTCGCGGTGGCCGAGCGGCTCGGCGAGGAGCTGGGCACCGCCGGCGCGGGAGAGCAGGCATGACCGCCCAGACCGCGACGGCCCAGACCGCTTCGTCCCAGACCGCTGCCCCGCAGGTCGGTGCCCGCACCCGGATGGAACGCCGCTTCGCCGAGCTCAAGGCGGCCGGACGCGGCGGCCTGGTCACCTACCTGACGGCCGGCGATCCCGACTACGCCACCTCCCTGGAGGTGCTGCGCGGCCTGCCGGCGGCCGGCGCCGACGTGATCGAGATCGGCATGCCCTTCTCCGACCCCATGGCCGACGGCCCGGCGATCCAGGCCGCCTCGCTGCGCGCGCTGGGCGGCGGCATGACGCTGGCCCGCACGCTGGACCTGGTGGCCGCGTTCCGCGAGCAAGACGCGGACACGCCGATCGTGCTGATGGGCTACTACAACCCGATCTACGCGATGGGGACCGAGGTCTTCCTCAAGCGCGCGGCCGAGGCCGGGGTCGACGGCCTGATCATCGTCGACCTGCCGCCCGAGGAGGACCGCGAGCTCTGCCAGCCGGCGCGCGCGGCCGGGCTGCACTGGATCCGCCTGGCGACGCCGACCACCGACGAGCGGCGCCTGCCCCGGGTGCTGGCGGAGGTCTCCGGCTTCCTCTACTACGTCTCGATCATGGGCATCACCGGCACCAAGTCTGCGACCCGCGATCAGGTCGCCGCGGCGGTCGAGCGCCTGCGACGCCACACCGAGGTGCCGGTCGCCGTCGGCTTCGGCATCAAGACGGCCGCGGCGGTGCGCGAGGTCGCCTCGGTGGCCGACGCGGCGGTGGTCGGCTCGGCCCTGGTCGAGCGGGTGCGCGCCAACCTCGACGACCAGGGCAAGGCCAGGCCCGGTCTGGTCGAGGATGTCCTGGGTTTCGTGCGCGAACTGGCCGGAGGTCTGCAGCCGTGAACTGGATCAGCGACTACGTCCGTCCGCGCATCCGCTCGCTGATCGCCAAGCAGGATGTGCCGGAGAACCTCTGGGAGAAGTGCCCCGCCTGCGGGCAGATGATCTTCCACCGCGAGCTGGAGGCCAACCTCAGGGTCTGCACCAACTGCGGCCATCACATGCGGATCGGCGCCAAGCGGCGCCTGGAGCTGCTGTTCGACGCCGGCGAATACCAGACCATCGAGCTGCCCGAGACGCCGGCCGACCCGCTGCGCTTCCGCGACCGCGAGCGCTACACCGACCGCCTGAAGAAGGCGCGGCACAAGGCCGGACGGCAGGACGCCATCGTGGTCGCCCACGGCACCATCGGGGGCAATGCCGCCGTGGTCGCCTGCTTCGACTTCGCCTTCATGGGCGGGTCGATGGGCATCGCCGTGGGCGAGGCGCTGGTCGCCGCCGCCCGCCTGGCGGTGCTGCAGGAGGCGGCGCTGATCGCGGTGCCGGCGTCCGGCGGCGCGCGCATGCAGGAAGGCATCCTCTCGCTGATGCAGCTTCCGCGCAGCGTCGTCGCCGTCGAGGAGGTCAAGGAGGCGGGGCTGCCCTACCTGGTGCTGCTGACCGACCCCACCACCGGCGGCGTCTCGGCCTCCTTCGCCATGCTCGGCGACATCCACATCTCCGAGCCGGGCGCCCTGATCGGTTTCGCCGGCCAGCGGGTGATCGAGGAGACCATCCGCGAGCAGCTCCCCGAGGGCTTCCAGCGCGCCGAGTATCTGCGCGACCACGGCATGGTCGACATGGTGGTCGAGCGCAAGGACCTCAACGAGACGCTGGGCCGGTTGCTCGCGCTGCTGACCGCCAAGTCGCCCTCGGCCGAGGTGGTGGCGCTGCCCGCCGCCGGCGAGCCGGACGGTCCGGCCGAGGCGCCCGCGCCGGCCGCCCGGGAGGCGGCGACCGAGACCGAGACCGCCGGGGAGACGCGCGGGGCGTGAGTCGGACGGCGCGCGGGGGCAGCGACGCCGTCCTCGAGCGGCTGCTGCGCCTCCATCCCAAGGTCATCGACCTGTCGTTGGGACGGATCGAGCGGCTGCTCGCGCGGCTCGGCCAGCCGCAGGACGCGCTGCCGCCGGTGGTGCATGTGGCCGGGACCAACGGCAAGGGCTCCGTGGTGGCGCTGCTGCGCGCCATGCTGGAGGCCGACGGGCGGCGCGTGCACGTCTACACCTCGCCGCACCTCGTGCGCTTCCACGAGCGCATCCGCCTGGCCGGGACACTGATCGGCGAGCCAGAGCTGCAGGCCCTGCTGGAGGAGTGCGAGGCGGCCAACGGCGCGGCGCCGATCACCTTCTTCGAGATCACCACGGCGGCCGCCTTCCTGGCCTTCGCGCGCCAGCCCGCCGACGTCCTGCTGCTGGAGGTCGGGCTGGGCGGGCGGCTCGACGCCACCAACGTGGTCGCCCGGCCGGCGCTGAGCGCGATCACGCCGGTGGCGATGGACCACATGCAGTTCCTCGGCGACAGCCTGGCGCAGATCGCCTTCGAGAAGGCGGGCATCCTCAAGCCCGGCGTGCCGGCGGTAATCGGCCGCCAGGCCGAGGCCGCCGCGCGGGTGATCGCGGCGCGCGCGGGCGAGGTCGGCGCGCCGCTGCTGCGCCTGGGCCGCGAGTGGCAGGTCCACCCGCAGGTCGAGGGCCTGCTGCTGCGCGACGGACCGGAGGAGGTGGCGCTGCCGCGCCCGGCCCTGGTCGGGGCGCACCAGCTCGACAACGCCGGCCAGGCCGCCGTGCTGGCCCGCCGGCTGGGGGTGCCGGCGGCCGCGGTCGCCGAGGGGCTGCGGCGTGCCACCTGGCCGGCGCGGCTGCAGCCGCTGCCCGAGGGCGCGCTCGCGGCACGGCTGCCGGCGGGGTGGCAGCTCTGGCTCGACGGCGGACACAACGCCCAGGCCGGCGAGATTCTGGCGCGCGAGGCCGCCGACTGGCCCGAGCCGCTGGACCTGGTCTACGGCATGCTCAACACCAAGGCGGCGCGCGACTTCCTGACGCCGCTGGCGCCGCGGGTCCGCCGCCTGCGCGCCGTCGCCATCCCCGGCGAGGCCAACTCCCTGAGCGCCGCCGAGGCCGCCGCCCATGCCGAGGCCTGCGGCGTCGCGGCCGAGCCGGCCGCCGGGGTCGCCGCCGCGCTGGACGAGCTGACCGCCACCGCCGCGCGGCTGGGCGAGCCGCCCGGACGCGTCCTGATCTGCGGCTCGCTCTACCTCGCCGGCCGGGTGCTCGAGTGATCTGCGGCCGTCTGGACGTGTCTCGGCGCCTGCGCCGGTCGCGAAGACTCGCTCTCCCCCCGGGATGGAGAGCGGAGAACGGCGCCGCCGAAGGAGGCTTGGCAGCCGCCGGGTGAGCGGGTAGACCCGAGGGATTGCAGCGAGGAGGCGCAGCCATGGCCACCGGCCCCACCGCACCCCGGGCCCGCAAGCGGGCCGCCCCGGCGCCCAAGGGCACGGCGCCCCGCGGTCCAGCGTCCCAGGGCGCGACCTCCCAAGGTCCGGCCTCCCAGGCCGGGCCGGGCGGGCGCGGCCCCGCGCTGCCGCCGCCGGTCGTCGGCGACCTGCTGCCCGATTTCCAGCTTCAGGACCAGTCGATGCGGGTCTCGGTGCTCTCGACCCAGGCGCTGGGCCAGCCGATCGTCCTGCTGCTGACCCCGGACCCGGCGGCGCCGGGCGCGGCCAAGCTGCTGCGCGCGCTGTCCGAGGCCTGGGACGAGCTCGGCGGGCGGCTGCACCTCTTCGCCATCACCGCCGCCCAGCCTCAGGCCAATGCGCGCGCGCACAGCCTGGCGGGGCTGCCCTTCGCGCTGCTGTCCGACCCGCAGGGACAGGTGGCCGGCGGCCTCGGCCATCCCTGGCGCCGCCGGTCCGACCCCTTCGCCGCGCCCCAGTGCCTGCTGCTGATCGCCGACGCCAACCGCCGCATCCGCCTGATCGATCCGGCGGCGGCCGACCCGCTGGCGCAGATCCGCGCCTACCTGGCGGCGCAGCCGCAGCCCGCGCCGCGCCTGTTCCAGGGGCCGCTGGCGCCGGCGATCTACGTGCCCGACGTGCTGGAGCCGGAGCTCTGCCGCCGGCTGATCGCCCTGCACGAGACCGACAACGCCCCCAGCGGGGTGCTGCGCGACACCGCCGGCGGCGGACGCAACGTCGAGGACGCGGCGGTGAAGAACCGCAGCGACCACTTCCTCGCCGACCCGGAGATGCAGCGCCTGCTCAACCTGCGCTTCGCGCGCCGGCTACTGCCGGAGATCGCCAAGGCGACCTTCTACCGGGTCACCGCCTTCGAGGAGTTCAAGGTGGTGCGCTACGATGCCGAGAGCGGCGGCTACTTCCGCCCGCACCGGGACAACAACACCCTGTCCGGCGCCCATCGCCGCTTCGCCGTCACCCTCAACCTCAACGCCGAGGACTACGAGGGCGGCGAGCTGACCTTTCCGGAGTACGGCCCCGACCTCTTCAAGCCGGCCACGGGCGACGCCGTCGCCTTCTCCTGCTCGCTGCTGCACGAGGCGCGGCCGGTCACCCGCGGTCGGCGCTACGTGCTGCTGGCCTTCCTGTTCGGCGAGGACGCCAAGAGCCTGCGCGCGCCGGTGCAGCGGTAGGCCGCCGGTCGCGCGGCAGCGCTCTGTCCCAATGATGGAGCGCAGATGAAAAGGCGCGGCGGGCCGGGCCCGCCGCGCCGTTCCTTCCAGGCGCTGCGCCGCGCGGGCGGGTTACAGGCTCTGCTCGATCCACTGCTGCAGCGCGCCCTTGGGCAGCGCGCCGACCTTGGTCGCGGCCACCTGGCCGTCCTTGAAGACCATCAGCGTCGGGATGCCGCGCACGCCGTAGCGGGCCGGCGTGGAAGGGTTGTCGTCGATGTTCAGCTTGGCGATCCGGGCCTTGCCGTCGAGCTCCTTGGCGATCTCCTCCAGGGCGGGGGCGATCATCTTGCAGGGCCCGCACCACTCCGCCCAGAAGTCGACCACGACCGGCACATCGGCCTTGATGACGTCGGTGTCGAAGCTGGCGTCGCTGACGTGCGCGATAGTCATGATCCGGTTCCTTGTCGTCTGTTCCTCGGGCCGCAGGCTCCCCCGCACGCCGGCCGTCCGACCGGGGCCCGCATTGTCGGCTTCGAATATGGCGAGGCGCCGCGTTGAGCGTCAAGACGAGGCGGCGGTCAGCGGCGGTGCGTAGGGCGCAAGGCTCGCCGCCGGCAGCGGCATGAGGCGCGGCAGATCGGTCCAGAGCAGCGCCGTTTCGACCGGCCGGTCCGGATAGATCCGGGCCAGCACGGCGCGGTAAAGGGCCATTTGCCGCAGGTAGACGGCCGGCACTTCGCCCGGGGTGTCGGGCGGCGGGCGGTTGGTCTTGAAGTCGACGACAAGCACCTTGTCTGGGCGCACGCAAAGGCGGTCGACCTGGCCGGACACCACCTCGGGACCGCTCGCCGTCTCGATCAGGCCGACGATCGGCGCCTCGGCCAGGCTGCCGGGCGCGAAGAGCGCGGCGAAGTCCGGCGTCTCCAGCACGGCCAGCACCTCGCCGACCAGCGCCTCCACCGTCTCGGGCGCCAGGCCGTGGGCCTCGGCCTTCAGGTAGCGCCGGGCCGCCGCCGCGCGCGCGGCCGGCGCGAGCTCGGGCAGCGACTGCAGCAGGCGGTGGATCAGGCGGCCGCGCGCGAAGCGCCGGGCGCCGTCGCGCTCCAGCGGCGAGCGCAGCGCCGGCTCCGCCTCGCTCGGCCGTGACGGCGCCAGGGGGCGCGGCGGGCTCGGCTCCGGCGGCGGCGGGCGCTGGGCCCAATTCGGGAGGGCGGTCTCCGGCAGAACGGTCTCCCCAGGGGCGGTTTCCCCAGGGGCGGTTTCCCCGGGACTGCTCTCCCCGGGGCCGCTCTCCCCGGGGCGTTCCGCCGCGGGCGGCGGTGTCCCGGCCGGCGGTGCCTTCACGGGCGGTGCCTCGACCGCCGGCGCGGCGGTCTGGGCGCTGGCCAGACGCAGGCCGGGGCCGGCCCAGCCGCCGGGCGTCAGGTCGGTGAAGTCGTAGTCGACCGGTTCGGCCAGGCCGCTCCAGGCCCGTTCGCAGAGCTTGTACCAGCAGTCCTCGGGCGTACGCGTGCGGGTCTCGTAGCCGCAGACATACAGGCGGTCCTCGGCGCGCGTCAGTGCCACGTACAGCAGCCGCCGGTACTCCTCCTCGGCGGCGGCCGCCAGCGCGTTGCGCGCGCCGGCCGTGACCCGCTCCTCGACCTCCCGGCGCGGCGCCCAGACCGGCAGGCGCGTGGCCTCCCCGTCCAGCCAGATCACCCGGTCGCTGCGGTTCGGCACCTGCAGCGTGTCGGGCAGGAAGACGATCGGCGCCTGCAGGCCCTTGGCGCCGTGCACCGTCATCACCCGGACCGACTGGCCGGCCACCTCGGCATCGCGCTTGATCTCGCGCGCGCCCATCTCCAGCCAGTGCAGGAAGCCCTCCAGGCTGGGCGTATGCTCGGCCTCGAAGGCCAGCGCCATGCCCAGGAACTCCTCGATCGGATCGCCGGCGTCGGGGCCGAGCCGCTCGAGCAGCCGCTGCCGCCCGCCCTCGGCGCCGAGCAGCTCGGCGAAGAACTCGTAGGGCGGCACCAGGTCGGCGCGCGCGCGCTGGCGGCGCAGGAAGTCGTGCGCCGCGCGGCAGGCCGGGTCGCTTTCCGCGCGGCGCTCCAGGGCCGGCCAGAGGCGGCCCTCGCGGTTCCAGGCCAGCTCGAAGAGCTGCGTCTCCGCCAGCCCGACCAGCGGCCCCTTGAGCACGCAGGCCAGGGTAAGGTCGTCCTCCGGCAGCAGGCAGACCCGCGCCAGGGCGATCAGGTCCATGACCGCGAGCTGCTCGGTCAGGATCATGCGGTCGATGCCGGCGACCGGCACGCCGCGCTGCTTGAGCGCGCGGATCAGCTCCTCGACGAAGGCGTTGCGCCGGCGCACCAGCACCAGCAGGTCGCCGGGCCGGATCTGGCGCCCGCGCGAATCCAGCCAGGCGTCGTCGCCGGGCCCGGGCGCGGGCGCGGCGATCCAGCGCCGGATCGTCTCGGCGATCACCTCGGCCAGGCGGGCGCGCGGCGCGGCGGCGGCGCTGCGCGCGACCGGCGGGCTCCAGGCCTCGGGGTCGGGCCGCGCCTCCGGGGCGACCGGCGGCCAGAGCTCGACCCGCCCGGCCTGGCCGACGCGCACCGGGTCGTGGTCGCGCCAGACCTCGCCGAAGGTCACGCCCTCGCGCAGCCGCGCCTCGGCGAAGACGGCGTCGACCGCCTGCAGCACCGGCGCGACGGAGCGGAAGGAGTGAACCAGGTCGACCGGCTGCCAGCCCCGCTCGGCCTGGCGCACCCGGCGGGCGAAGTGGCCGCGCATGCGCACGAACTCGGCCGGGTCGGCGCCCTGGAAGGAGTAGATCGACTGCTTCGGGTCGCCCACCGCGAAGATGCTGCGCGGCGGCGTGCCGTCGGCCGGGGCGTGGGCCCCCTCGCCGGCGAAGAACTCCTCGGTCAGCAGCTCGACCACGCGCCACTGGTCGGGGTTGGTGTCCTGCGCCTCGTCGATCAGCAGGTGGTCCAGGCCGCCGTCCAGCTTGAACAGCACCCAGGGGGCGATGGCCTCCTGCTCCAGCAGGCGCCGGCTGATCTGGATCAGGTCCTCGTAGTCCAGGCGCGCGCGGCGCGTCTTGGCTGCCTCGTAGGCGTCGAAGATGGCCCCGGTCAGGCGCAGCAGCGCGGCGCTGGCCTCGGCCACGGTGGCGGCGTTGAGCCGCTCGCGCACGGCCTGCAGCCGCTCCGCCTCGGCGGCCAGGATGGCGTCGGCGGCGGGCAGCGCCGCCAGGGTCTGCTTGGTGACCAGCTTGTCGCGCGGCTTGCCCTCGGTGGTGAAGTAGACCCCCAGGTAGTCCTCCCAGCGCGCCGCGCGGCCCTCCACGGTCTCCAGCCAGGCGGCCAGCACCGCGCCGCGGCTGCGGTCGGTCTTGGAGCCGCCGGCCATGGCGGCGGCGACGGCGCGCAGGCTCTCGGCGTCGAGCGCGGCGTCGTCGCAAGCCGCGGCCAGCAGGCCCTCGCGCGTCTCCCCCTCGGCCAGGCCCAGGCGCCGGCGCAGCGCCCGCACCATGCCCTCGGTGCCCAGGTAGGTCCGGCGGGCGGCGGTCAGGCGGGCGCGCCGGCCCAGCAGCTCGCCGAGCAGGGCGTCGAACTCCTCCTCGTTGACCCAGGCGCCGACCAGTGCCAGGGCACGCCCCAGGAGGCCGCCCTCGAAGTCGCCGCCGAGATCTCCGTCGGCACCGCTGTCGGCGGCGGCGCGGGCCAGCACCTGCGCCTTGGCCTCGGCCATTACCTCGCCGGCCGTCAGCTCGTCCATCAGCTCGAAGTGCGGCGCCACCTCGGCCTCGACCGGAAAGCGCGCCAGCAGCGACTGGCAGAAGCTGTGGATGGTCTGGATCTTCATCCCGCCGGGCACGTCGAGGACCCGCGCGAAGAGGGCGCGCGCCCGCTCCAGGTCGGCCGCCTCGGGCGGCGTGCCGGTCAGCGCGCGCACCGCGTCGCGCAACGCGAGCTCGTCCATCGCCACCCACTGGGTCAGGCGCTGGGCCAGGCGGGTCTGCATCTCGGCGGCGGCGGCGCGGGTGAAGGTCAGGCAGAGCAGCCGGCCCGGGTCGGCGCCGGCCAGTAGCAGCGCCAACACCCGGTCGGTCAGCACCTTGGTCTTGCCGGTCCCGGCCGACGCCGAGACCCAGACGCTGGCGCGCGGGTCGGCGGCGCGGGTCTGCGCCTTGCCGGCCTGCTCCAGCTTCTTGGCCCGGCGCAACGCCGGCGCGGCGGTGGGGCCGGTGTCCGCGCTCATGTCTCCTCGCCCTCCACGGCCGTCCATTCGCGCAGACGGGCCAGATGCTCGTAGTCGCTGTAGCGCGGCGCCCAGTCGGGGCGCGGGCGCGCGTGGTAGGGTGTGTCCGGGTCGCGGAACCGCGTCACCAGCGCGGCCAGGCCGGCGCGCGCCTGTTCGGCCAACTCGGCCAGCGGCGGCGTGTCCCGACCCGGGCGGATCGCCTCGACGCGGCCCGGCGGGTGACCGCCGGTCAGCCGCCAGAAGGCCAGCTCGGCGATCTCGCCGGGCGGCACCTCGGGAAAGCCGCCGGCCAGGGCGATGGCCGCCTCCAGCGGCATCTGCGGCGAGAAGCCCAGGCGCACCGAGCGGGTGCTGGGCGCCGTGCCGGTCTTGTAGTCGATCAGGGCCAGGCTGCCGTCGCGGCGCCGCTCGATCCGGTCGGCGCGCGCGCGCAGGGTGAAGCCCTCGACCTCCAGCCGGCCGTCGAGCTCGCTAAACAGCGCCGCCAGCTCGCCCCGCCGCGCCGCCTCCTGCGCCGCGACCCAGGCGGCGATGCGCGCGAAGCGCGGCCACCAGAAGGCGAAGAGGCCGGGGCGGTGGCGGATGCGCTCGAAGGCCTGGCGTCCGCAGGCCAGCAGCTCCGCCTCGGCGTCGGCCGGCAGAGCCTCGGGCGAGGCCTTGACGAAGGCCTCCAGGGCGTCGTGGACGATGGTGCCCTTGTCGGCGGCGCCGGGCTCCTCGTCCAGGGGCGGCAGCTTCTTCAGCTTCAGGATGTGGCGGGCGTAGACGGCGTAGGGGTCGCGCATCCAGGTCTCGACCTGGGTCACCGACAGGCTGTCGGGCCGCGCCGCCAGCGGCGGGCGCGGCGCCGGCGGTTCGCAGGGGCGGTAGCGCGCCGGCGCGTCGAGCGCCCCGACCCGCGCGGTCCACAGCGCGCTCTCGTCCGCCAGGGCCTGCGGCGCGCCCAGCGCGGTCAGCAGGGCGTCGAGCCGCAGCAGCCAGCGCGAGGGCACGCCGGGCGCGCCCTCGGCCCGCGCGGCGCGGGTCAGGATCACCTCGCGCGCGCCGAGGGCCTGGGCGAAGTCGTGGGCGGCCAGGCCGATCTTGCGCTCGACCGGCGGCAGGCCGAAGTCGGCGCGCATCGGCCGGCTCATCCAGGGGCCGGGCTCGGTCTCGGCCGGCCAGGTGCCCTCGTTCAGGCCGCCGAGGATCAGGCGGTCGGCCTGCTGCAGGCGGGCCTCCAGCGGACCCAGGATCGCCAGCCGCGGGTGGCCGCCGTAGCGTCGCCGCACCGCGCGGCCGGCCAGCAGCGCCTCCAGCACGGCCAGGTAGCGCCCGGCGCCCAGGGCTCCGGCGGTCTGCGCCCCCTCGTGCAGCTCGGCGAAGAAGCCGGCCGCCTCTTCCCCGGCCTCGCCGCGCCACAGGCGGGCGGCGCCGGCCTCGCTGTCGCTGGCGGCCAGGGCTTCGGCGAAGGCGAGGTGGGCCTCGGCCGCCTGGGCCAGGCCGGCGGTCTCGTTGCGCAGGACCGAGGCGAAGCCGCGCGCCAGGCCGGCGAGGTCCTGCAGCCAGGGCACCAGTGGACGGCCGTCCGGCTCGGCGCGGGCGGCGGCCAGCAGGCCGTCGAAGCCGGCCGGCGGGCGCGGACCGCGCAGCACCGCCCGCTCCAGCCGGCGCACCTTGGCGCGGAACGGCCCGGGCGCCTCGCCGCCGGCGGCCAGCGGGTGCTTGAGGGCGGCCAGCAGCGGCAGCGGCGCCAGCTCCTCGGCCACCATCTGGGCGGTCAGGCGCAGGAAGGCGCCGGGCGGCGTGCCGGCCAGCGGCTGGCCGGCGGAGTCGTCGACCTCCAGGCCCCAGCGGCGTAGCTCGGCGGCGACCCGCCGGGCGAGGCCGCGGTCGGGCGTGACCAGCGCGGCGCGCCGGCCCGGTGTTTCCAGCGTCTCGCGCAGCAGCAGGGCGATGCTGGCGGCTTCGGCGCCGGGGTCGGGGCAGACCAGGCGGCGCACGCCGGCCAGCGCCGCCGACACCTGCGCCGGCGGCAGCGTCTCGGTCAACGCGGCCCAGCCGGCGGTGGCGGCGGCCGGCCAGAGCGCCGCCGAGACCAGGCGCCGCCGCGCCACGGCCGCCGCCGCCGGGGGCGCGTTCGGGCTCGGCCAGTCGGCGACCCGATCGCGCGTCGTCTCCAGGCGGTCGAGCAGGCGGGCCAGGGTGTGCTGCGGGTGGCTCGGCGTCTCGCGGACCTGGTCCCAGGCCGCCGCCGGCATCTCGCGGTCGAGGCCCGGCAGCACCACCGCCCCCTGCGGCAGGCCGGCGATCACGCCCAGCAGCTCGGCCGTGGCGGGGATCGAGCCGGTCGAGCCGGCGGCGATCACCGGGCCGGCCGGCGGCGCGGCCCGCCAGGCCGCGGCCTGGGCCTCCAGCAGCCGGCGGCGCCGCTCGGCCGGGCCCATGGCCTCCAGGCTGGCCTGGATCGTCGGCCAGTGGGCGGTGACGATACGCAGGAAATCCAGGGTCTTCTGCCAGTGCGCCGCGTAGTCGGCCGGCACCAGGCGGTCGAGGGCGGCGAAGTCGAGCCCTTCGGTCTCCACCGAGTCGAGCAGCCGCGCCAGCTCGCCGGCCAGACGCACGGCCTGGTCCTCGGGCGGCGCGCCCGCGTCGCGCGTCTGGGTCGCCCAGCGCAGCACCAGGCGGGCGAGCAGGAGCTGGCGGGTCAGCGCGGGCAGCGGCGGCGGCAACTCGGCGCCGGCGGTCTCGGCCAGGCCCGTCGCCTCGGCCGGCTCGCCGGCGATCAGCAGTTCGTCGCTGTCGACCTCGCCCAGCGGCTGGATGCGCGGCAGCAGCAGGGCGCGCCCCTCGGCGGCGCGCAGGAAGGCGTCGGCCAGCGCCCGCCCGGCCCGGCGGGTGGGCAGCAGCAGCACGACGCGCGACAGCGCCTCGGGCTCCGGATAGCGCGCCAGCAGGCCGTGGGCCAGGGCATCGACGAAGCCGACCTCCGGGTCGATGCTGTAGAGCCTCGGCCGTGTCCCGCTCACCCGCGCGCCAATCCCCCGCTGCCTCGCGTCGTCACCTGCGCCGCCGCCCGTGCGGGCGCGGTCAGTCCTGCGCCGCCATGCGCTCTTCCCGGCCGCCGCCCAGCTCGAAGCGCAGCTCCAGCTCCGCGCGCTCCAGGTCGGCCGGCGCGCCGACATGGTACCACGCCCCGTCGTGGCGCAGGCCATAGAGGCGCCCGGCCTCGATGACGCGGTCGTAGATCAGGTTCAGGGAGAAGGGGCCGTCGGGCGTGTCGGCGAAGAGCTCGGGCTTGAGGATCTGCACGCCGGCGAAGGTGAAGGGCGCGATCTCGCGCTCGCGGCGGCGGCGCAGGCGGCCCTGCGGGTCCATCACGAAGTCGCCGGGCCCGTCGTAGCCGATCGCCACCGGGCTGGGCTGGAGCAGCAGCAGCGCATCCATGCGCGCGGGGTCCCAGTGCCGGCGCAGCCGCTCCAGCGTCGGCTGGTAGCCGTCGAGCCAGACCACGTCGCCGTTGCACACGAAGAAGGGCGCGTCGCCCAGCTCCGGCAGCGCCTTCTTGACGCCGCCGCCGGTGTCCAGCAGCTCGGCCTCCTCGGAGAAGATCAGCGGCGGCGCGGCGCGGTCGGCCAGGTGGCTGCGCAGCCGGTCGCCCAGGTGGTGCAGATTGACCACCACCTTCTCCATGCCGGCGGCCGCCAGGCGGTCCAGCACGCGGTCGATCATCGGCACGCCGCGCACGGCGATCAGCGGTTTCGGCGTGGTTTCGCTCAGCGGGCGCATCCGCTCGCCGCGGCCGGCGGCCAGCACCATGGCTCGGGTCAGGGTCATCAAGCGGCCTCTTCGGGGGCAGGGGACAGGCGCCGTTCGGCCGGCCAGTGGGCGGCGAACCAGGCGGCCACGGGGGCCAGCGCCGGATGGTCCAGGTTGCGGTTCAGGTGGCGCCAGGTGCGCGGGATGTGGCGCAGGTAGCCGGGCTTGCCGTCGCGCCGGTCCAGGCGGGTGAAGACGCCGATGATCTTGGCGGCGCGCTGGGCCCCCAGCAGGGCGTAGCCGGCGTGGAAGGCCGGCGTGTCCAGCTCCGGTCGGGCGGCGGCGTAGGCGGCCAGGGCCGCCGTCACGGTCTGCGGCGCGATGTCGCGGCGGGCGTCCTCCAGCAGCGAGACCAGGTCGTAGGCCGGGTGGCCGATCAGCGCGTCCTGGAAGTCCAGCAGGCCGACCGCCGCCGCGCCCGCGCGGCGCGGCAGCACCATCAGGTTATCGACGTGAAAGTCGCGCAGCACCAGGGTCGGCGGTGCCTCCGCCAGCGCGGCGAAGGCCTCGCGCCAGGCCGCGTCGTAGGCCGCCGCCGCCGTGGGGTCGAGCGGCGTGCCCATCACCGCCGGCCAGGTCCAGTCGATCAGCAGCCGGGTTTCGCGCAGCAGCTCCGCCGTGTCGTAGGGGGCGATGTCGGCGGCCAATTCCGGGCGCCAGCGGCGCTGCAGATCGCACAGCGCGGCCACCGCCTGCAGGTAGAGGTCGCGCTCGTCCGCGCCTTCGGCCAGCGCCACCGTGTAGGTGCGGTCGCCGAAGTCCTCCAGCAGGGCGAAGCCCTGGTCCGGGTCGGCGGCCAGGATCTCCGGCGCCGAGAGGCCCAGGTCGCGCAGCAGGCCGGCGATCCTCAGGAATTCGGCCGGCTTCTCGCGGTCGGGCGGCGCGTCCATCAGCACGGCGGTCTCGGCGCCGCGGCGCAGGCGGTCGTAGCGCCGGAAGGAGGCGTCGGCGGCCAGGCTGGCGCGGTCGCCCAGGTGCCAGCCGTTCTCGACCAGGAAGGCCTGCAGCCGCTCCTGCCGGGCGGCGGCGGCGATGGTTTCGCTCATGGGGCCTCCGGCCCTCCCGGCCGCGTCTCGGCCGGCGCGCCGGCCAGGGTTGAGGCCGCGGCGGCCAGGCGCGCCGCCCAGCGGCCGTGCCCGGTCAGCACGGCGCGGCGGCGCGTCGCCGCCGCACCGCCGTCGCCGTTCGGCGGACTCGCCGGCAGAGTCACCTCCGGCAGGCTCAACCGCAGCTCCAGCCGATCGGCCGGGATCTGGGCGCCCAGACGGTCCGGCCACTCGATCAGGCTGACGCCCTCGGCGAGCGCCTCCTCGAGCCCCAGCTCCCAGACCTCGTCCGGGTCCTCCAGGCGGTAGAGGTCGAAGTGCCAGACCGTCAGCGCGCCGCGCTCGTAGACCTGGACCAGGGTGAAGGTCGGACTGGGCACCTCCTCGCTCGCCGCCGGCGCGCCTGGCGGCAAGGCGTTGATCAGCGCCCGGGCGAAGGCCGTCTTGCCGGCGCCCAAATCGCCGTCCAGGGCGATCAGATCGCCGGTCCGCAGCAGCGGCGCCAGGCGCGCGGCCAGCGCCGCCGTCGCCGCCTCGTCGGCCAGCTCCAGCTCGATTTTCTCCGCATATGCGCCCGGCACACCCATGGGAGCGCCTTGTACACGGCGCCCGCCGCGCCCGTCCAGCGGCGGGCGCCCCCTGACGGCGGGAGTCGCGCGGCGGCCGGGCGGGGGCAGTGCGGCGGCCGGTCTCCCTTGTCATCCCCCCTCGGCCCGGCCATCTTCGCGGGACAGCGTTCCCTCCCTTCCGCAAGCGATCCCTCTTTGCCGCATGACCCAGACTAGCCAAAGCCGGCCGGGTGCGACCCGCGTCGATGTCGCGATCGTCGGAGCCGGCCCGGTCGGCCTCTTCGCCGTCTTCGAGCTCGGCATGCTGAAGATGCGCGCCGCCGTGATCGACGTGCTGGACAGCATCGGCGGGCAGTGCGCCGCGCTCTATCCGGAAAAGCCGATCTACGACATCCCCGGCTATCCCAAGGTCATGGCCTACGACCTGGTGGAGAAGCTGGCCGAGCAGGCGGCGCCGTTCCAGCCCAGCTATCACCTGGGCCAGCGGGTCGAGGTGCTGACCCCCATGCCCGAGGGCGGCTGGCGGCTGACCACCTCGCGCGGGCGCGAGATCGAGGCGCGGGCGGTGATCCTGGCCGCCGGGGTCGGCGCCTTCGGGCCGAACCGGCCGCCGCTGGCCGGGCTGGAGGGCTACGAGGCGAGCGGCGCGGTGCAGTACATGGTGCCCAAGCCGGAGGCCTTTCGCGACAAGCGCCTGGTGATCGCCGGCGGCGGCGACTCGGCGCTCGACTGGGCGCTCAACCTGGCGCCGCTGGCCAGGTCGGTCGCCCTGGTGCACCGCCGCGCCAAGTTCCGCGCCGCGCCCGACAGCGTCGCCAAGCTGCAGGCCCTGGCCGCCGACCCGGACAGTGGCGTCGAGCTGGTGGTGCCCTATCAGCTCGACGGGCTGGAGGGCGACGGCGAGCGGCTGTCCGCCGTAGTGGTGCGCGACCTGGACGGCGGCGCGCGCCGCCTGCCTGCCGACGTGCTGCTGCCGTTCTACGGCCTGTCGATGAATCTGGGGCCGATCGCCGAGTGGGGCCTGAACCTGGAGCGCAACCATATCCGGGTCGACCCGCAGACCTGCCGCACCTCGGCCGAGGGGGTCTTCGCGATCGGCGACATCGCGACCTATCCCGGCAAGCTGAAGCTGATCCTCTGCGGCTTCTCCGAGGCCGCCATGGCGGCCCACGCGATCTACCCGCTGGTGCACCCCGGCGAGGCGTTGCACTGGGAGTACTCCACCACCAAGGGCGTGCCGGACACCTCGGCGGACGCGGCGGCGGACGCGGCGGCGGACGGGGGCGCCGCCTGACGCCGGCCCCCTGCGCCGTTCAGATCTCTTCCTTGACCTGGGCGTAGGCGAGCAGGGCGAACAGGCCGGTGCCGCCGATCACGTTGCCGATCAGGGCCGGCAGGATGTAGCCGCCGATCCCGCCGAGCGGGCCGATGTCGCCGAGGAAGATCAGCAGGAAGGCCTCGGTCGAGCCGGCGATCACGTGGCTGAAGCCGCCGACCCCGATCACGTAGGTCATCAGCAGCACAGTCCAGAACTCGAAGCGCGAGGACGAGGGCAGCATCCAGACCATGGCGGCGATCAGGAAGCCGGCCGGGATGCCGGCCAGCAGGGCGTCGCTGAAGCTCTTGTCGAGGATCGGCTGCGAGATGGCGCGGATCGCGGCGATCTGGGCGTCGCTGGCCAGCCCGCCGTAGTGGCTGACCGCCGCGGCCAGCAGGGTGCCCACCAGGTTGGCCGTCAGCACCACCGCCCAGAGCTGTGCCGTCAGCCAGAACTGCCGGCGCGAGGGGGCCGCCAGCAGCGGCAGGATCACCGTGATGGTGTTCTCGGTGAAGAGCTGCAGCCGCCCGAGCACGACGATGAGGAAGCCCACCGAATAGCCGAGCGAGGAGACCAGCGGGGTCCACTCGGCTTCGGGCAGGTGCTGGTGCAGTGCGGCCTCGGCCACCACCGACATGGAGATCGCCAGGCCGGCGGCCAGGCCCGACCACCAGAGCGAGACCAGGGGGCGGGCGAGCTCCTCCTCCCCGTCGCGGCGGATGATCTGGTAGACGGCGGCCGACTGCAGCCCGATCGAGCGGTTGTCGAGCTCGGAGGTCTGGCCGCTGCCGTTCTCTTGCGTGTGCTTTTGCTTGCTCATGCTGCCTTGCCAACGCCCGGACGGCGCCGGGGCTCCACGCACTCGGTCGGAAAGACGGGTCAGCCGCGGCGCACGGCGAAGCTGCAGCGGCGGTCGCCGGACAGGCGGTGTTCGCGGCGCTCGACCGTGACGTCCTTGCCCAGGGCCTTCTTGAACAGCCGCGCCTCGCCGTCGCACAGCGCCGGACAGGCGCAGGCCGCCGCGCGGATCGGGCAGTGCTGCTCGACCAGCAGGTACCAGCCGTCGGGCGAGACCTCCAGGCTGGCCTGATAGCCCTCGGCGCTGCGGCGCCGGGCCAGGGCCTCCAGGCGCGCGCGCAGGGGCGCCTTGCGGTCGATCGTCTTGGCATAGAGCTTGGCCAGGCGCTTGTCGCGCAGGGCCAGCACCTCGCCCGCGCCCTTGGCGCCCAGGGCGGCCTCCAGCGTCGTCAGCAGCTCGGCGGCCAACTGGGCGTGGCCGTCGGCGGCGGCGCCGGCGGCCAGCTCCTCGGCCTGCGGCGTCAGCCGCCACAGCTTGGTCGGGCGGCCGACCGCGCCGCGCGCCAGCTCGAAGGTCGCCAGTGCCTCGCCGGCCAGGGCGTGCAACTGCTGGCGCACCGCCATGTCGGTGACGCCCAGCGCCTCGGCCAGCCGGGTCGCGGAGCTGGGCCCGCGCGCCGCCAGCAGGGCCAGCAGCCGCTGGCGGGTCGCGCCGGGCCGGCGGGAGGCAGTCGTCGCTTCCTCCTGCCCCGCGGTTCGGGGGCGAGATCCTTCCGCATTCGGAACGAAGCGACTCGATGCGAAATCCATGCTCTTTGGTACGGCGCGCTTCTGCGCTATGCAAGCCTGCCGGCGCCGGGCGGGGCGGCCGCTCACCGTGCGCGGTCCCGGGCATCCGGAGCGGGGCATCCGGAGCGGGGCGTCGCGTCGCGCCGGAGCCGACCCGCAAGGGCGACCTGTTTCACGAAGGAGATCACAGCCGCATGCCGAGCCCCGCCCCGCAGAGCGCGCCTGCGCGCATTGGCTTCGGCATTGCCATGATGCTGCTGGGCGTCGCCGGGATGACCGGCATGGATGCCTGCGCCAAGTGGCTGGGTGCGGACTATCCGATCAACCAGCTCGTCTTCTTCCGCATGTTCTTCGGGGCGATCCCGGCGCTGGTGCTGGTCTGGGCCGAGGGCGGCCTGGCCAGCCTGCGCAGCGGGAGCTGGCGGCTGCAGGGGCTGCGCGCGCTGACCGGCCTGGGCGCCGTCGCCGCCTTTTTCACCGGCCTGCAGTACCTGGGCCTGGCGGAGGCGACGGCGATCGGCTTCGTCGCGCCGCTGGTGCTGACCGCCCTGTCGGTGCCGCTGCTGGGCGAAAGCGTCGGCTGGCGACGTTGGACGGCGGTGCTGGTCGGCTTCGTCGGCGCGATGGTGATCCTGCGCCCGGGCCAGGAGGCCTTCCAGTGGGCGGCGCTGCTGCCGCTCGCCGCCGGCGTCTGCTACGCCCTGGCGATGATCACCACGCGGCTGCTGGCGCGCACCGACGGCAACGCCGCCATCGTGTTCTGGAACGCGGTGATGGTGGCCGCCGTGACCGGGCTGAGCCTGCCCTTTTCCTGGGTGACGCCGAGCTGGGCCGACCTCGCCGTCTTCGCGCTGATGGGGCTGCTGGGCGGCGTGTCGATCTACCTCATCACCCTGGCCTTCCGCCATGCGCCGGCCGCGGTGATCGCGCCCTTCGACTACTCCACCCTGCTGTGGTCGGCCGGGATCGGCTGGCTGATCTGGCGCGAGCTGCCGGATAGCTGGGTCTGGGCGGGCGCCGCGCTGCTGGTCGGCAGCGGCCTCTACGTCCTGCACCGCGAAACGCGCCTGGCCCGCCGCGCGGCCCGCGCGGCGCGGGCGGAGTGACGGGCCGCCTGGCCTGAGGGGGCGCGTGTCAGGCGCCCTGCTCGATGCGGTCCATGTCGTCGTCGGAGAAGCCGAAGTGGTGCCCGATCTCGTGCACCAGCACGTGGCGCACGATGCGGGTGAGGTCCTCCTCGGTCTCGCACCAGTAGTCGAGCAGCGGCCGGCGATAGAGGTAGATCATGTCGATCGCCTCGGGCTGGTCCGTGACCGAGCGCTGCAGCAGGTCGACGCCGCGATAAAGCCCCAGCAGGTCGAAGGGGGACTCCAGGTCCATCTCCTCCATGGTCTCCTCGTCGGGGAAGTCGTCGACGCGGATCACCAGGTCGCCCAGGTGGCGGCGCAGCTCGGGCGGGATCGCGGCCAGTTGCTCGCGCGCCATGGCCTCGAGATCGGCGAGGCTGGGCGGCGTCGAGGAGGCCTGCAGATGCGCGTTTCGGGTCATGGTGGCAAGGCTCATGAACGGCACCGTAGAGCGTTTTCCGGGCCGGTGGAACCACCCGGCGCCGACAGCGGGACCTGCGCAGCGACGCCCTGCGCCCAGGTCGGGTGCCGGCGGGCGGCTTGACCCGGACGCCCGGCACGGCCACGTCGAAGGAAGCGGGAGACCGCGCTGCGTCGGCCGCGGCAGGCGCGGGCGCCGCCCGTCGGCCGTTGGGTTGGAGTCTGCAGCATAGCGCGGCAGAGATAACGGCGAATGCGCGAACTGCAAGGGGAGAAGGGCGAAAATGAGCGAACGGCTGCAGGGCGAGGCGCGGGCGCAGGCCCTGGCGGAACTCGACGGCTGGCGCGAGGTCGACGGCCGCGACGCCATCACCAAGACCTTCAAGTTTAAGGACTTCAACGCCGCCTTCGGCTGGATGAGCCGGGCCGCCATGGCCGCAGAGGTGGCCGACCACCACCCCGAGTGGTTCAACGTCTACAACAGCGTCGAGGTCACGCTGACCAGCCACGACGCCGGCGGCCTGACCGAAAAAGACATCTCCCTGGCCCGGCGCATGGACCGCTTCGCCAACGAGGCCGGCGGGTAGTCGCGGTTTCGGGGAGTCGCGGTCTCGGGTAGTCGCGGCCTTGGGGCGCGCGGCCGGGATCAGGCCGCGCCCGGACCGCGCAGCAGCAGCAGGCGGTTGACGCCGCCGAACACGCGCAGGCTCTCCGCGATCTCCGCCTGCAGCCGGGCGACCGGCAGGTCGCGGAAGCGGGCGGCCAGGGCGGCCTCGATCTCCTCCAGGCTGCGCCGTCCGTCGCACAGCTCGGCGAAGGTGGCGGCGCGGCGCGGCAGCGCCAGGCGCAGCGGCAGGCCGTCGAAGCCGCCCACCAGCGCGCTCTCGCGCCGGACCATGGCGGCCACCGCCGCCCCGTCCCACTCGACCCAGGTCGGCACGGCCTCCGGGGTCGGCGGATTGGCCGTCGCCCGCGGGGCGAGGTAGAGCGTGTGGGTCTTGAGGTTGCCGGCGAGCTGTTCGGCCAGAGCCGCGCGCTCGGCCGGCTCCAGTCCGTCCAGACGCGCGTGCAGCTCGTCCGGCAGGTAGGTCGCGGGGTCGTAGCGCAGCGGCTCGATCCAGGCGGCGATCTCCAGGCCGGCCCCGGCCGCGAGCGCGCTCAGCTCCGGCACGGTGTAGGCGCGGTCGCAGCCGTGCAGCAGCAGGTCGACCAGCTCCGCGTCGCTGCGCTTGTGATCGCCCAGGATGGGGTTGCGGGCGAAGCGGTTGGTCCGCGGCAGCTCGGCCAGCAGCCGGCGGGTCAGCGCGACCTGCCGGGGCAGCGTCAGGCCGCGGCCCAGGCTGCGCAACGCCGCCTGCAGCTCGTAGACTCCGCTGCGCCCGTAGCGGCCGTAGACCATGAGGCCAAGGCCGCCGCCGCCCTCCGCCACCCGCGGCGCCAGCGCGGCCGTCAGGCCGGCCAGGCCGCGCGCCGGATCGGCCAGGTGGTGCAGCACGCCGCAGCAGTCGATGTAGTCGAAGCGGCCCAGGTCGCGCCGCCCCAGGTCCTCGATGGCGCCGCTGTGGAAGCGGATGTTGGTCAGGCCGCGCGCCGCCGCCCGCGCCTCGCAGACCGCGCGCGAGGCCGCGGAGAGGTCGAGGTAGACCAGCTCGGCGTCGGCGCGGCCGGCGTCGGCGAGCTGCTGGGCCAGCATGATCGTGCCGTCGCCGGTGCCGCCGCCGGCGACCAGCGCGCGAAAGCCCTGCGGCAGCGGCCGGCCGCCGTAGAGGTAGGCACGGATCTCCAGCAGCCGGCTGGGCGAGCCGGTGACCAGCCGCCGGGCCTCGTCCTTCGGATCGCGGGCCGGGTAGGGATAGGCCTCGTACTGGGCGGCGACCGCGCCGCGGAGCTCGCCCTCGGTGCCTTCGGTCTTCTCACCCTCGGGGGCGCCCGGGGCGGCCGGGGCGGCCGGTGGCCGGCTCACGGCTGGATGACCACCTTCCCGGTGGTCTTGCGCGCGCGCAGGTCGGCCAGCGCCTGGGCACCCTGCGCGAGGGGATAGCGGTGGCTGACATGCGGCCGGATCCTGCCGGCCTCGTACCAGGCGAACAGCTCGGCGAACTGGGCCGCCAGGCGCTCGGGCGCGCGGGTGCGGTTGGAGCCCCAGTACATGCCGTGCACCGAGATGTTCTTGACCAGCAGCAGGTTGGCCGGGATCTGCTGCACCGTGCCGGCGGCGAAGCCGATCACCACCAGCCGGCCGCCCCAGGCGGTGGCGCGCAGCGAGGTGTCGAAGACCGGCCCGCCGACCGGATCGAAGACCACGTCGACGCCGCGCCCGTCGGTCAGCGCGCGCATGCGCTGCTTGAGATCCTCGCGGCGGTAGTCGATCAGGGCGTCGGCGCCGTGCGCGGCGGCCACCTCCAGCTTTTCGGGGTCGCCGGCCGAGGCGATCACCCGCGCGCCCAGCGCCTTGCCGCACTCGACGGCGGCCAGGCCGACGCCGCCGGCGGCACCGTGCACCATCAGGGTCTCGCCCGGCTGCAGGTCGGCGTGCCAGCGCAGGGCGCCGTGGGCGGTGCCGTAGGTCACCGCGAAGCCGGCCGCGGTGTCGAAGTCCATGGCGTCGGGGATCGGGAAGAGGCCGCTGAGCGGCGCCACCGCCAGCTCGGCGAAGGCGCCCCGGCCGGTCAGCGCCAGCACCCGGGTGCCCGGGGCGGGCCCCGCCGTGTCGGGCCCCAGCGCGCGCAGCCGGCCGGCCAGCTCGAGTCCGGGGACGAAGGGCAGCTCGGGCTTTTCCTGGTACTGGCCGCGGATCATCAGCGTGTCGGCGAAGTTGACGCCGGCCGAGGCCACCTCGATCAGCGCCTCGCCGGGGCCGGGCTGCGGATCCGGCGCCTCCGCCGGGCCGAAGGATTCGCCGTCGAGGGCGGTGCAGACCAGAGCGCGCATGGGCGATTTTCCTCTATTCGCGGATGGCGTCCGGCGCCAGCCGGACCGCGCCGACCGTCTCGCCGCGGCGGTTGACGAGCGGCGGCGCGAGCAGCGGCGCCAGGGCGCGGCGGGCGCCCGCGTCGAGCAGGCCGAGGCGGTCGAGCAGACCGGCCATCACCACCTGGCTGGCCCGGGTCGCGCCGTCGTCGATCTTCACCGCCACGCCCAGGCCCAGCTCCGGCGCGGCGGCGCAGAACACGCCCTCGGCGCCGGTCTTGACCAGCGCCCGGCCCTGGGTGGCGGCCATGACCTTGGTGCAGAAGCGCGCGTGGCCGGCGACCATCACCGGGTGCTCGGCCATCGCCCGGCGCACCCGCGCGCAGGCCGCCTGGCGCCGCTCCGGCTGGTCGGCCGGGTCGGCGAAGCGGGCGAAGGCCAGCGCCAGATTGCCCAGCGGCGCGCCGTACTGCGGGATGCCGCAGCCGTCGATGCCGCGCGGCGCGTCGCGCAGGTCGAGGCCGGTGAGCATTTCCAGGATGCCCAGCACGCGCTGCTGCACCGGATGCTCGAAGCGGATGTAGCCGGCGGTCGGCGCGTCGAGCTGCCGCGCCACGGTCAGGAAGCCGGCGTGCTTGCCCGAGCAGTTGTTGTGCGCCGCCGTGGGTGTCCCGCCGTGGGCGGCCAGGGCGCGCAGGCTGGGCTCGTGGTAGGGCCAGTGGGCGCCGCATTCCAGGTCCTCGGCCGACAGGCCCAGGCGCTGCAGCCAATGCAGCGCGGCCTCGACGTGCAGCGGCTCGCCGTCGTGGCTGGCGCAGGCCAGCGCCAGCTCCGCGTCGCTCACCGCATGGGCCTCGGCGGCGCCGGTCTCGACCAGCGCCAGGGCCTGCAGCGGCTTGATCGCCGAGCGCGGGTAGATCGTGCGTTCCACGTCGCCGGCCGACAGCAGCACCCGGCCGGAGGTGTCGCAGACGGCATAGGCGCCGCGGTGGCGGCTCTCCACCAGGTCGCCGCGGGTGACCTCCACCAGCACGGGGTTGTCGCGCACCCGCGGGGGCGGGACGCGCGTCGGCGCGTGACGGTGAGGGCCGTCGGAGGGCGAGGCGGGCGGACACATGGCGGGGGTGGCCTTGCGCGATGGCGGCGTGAGAAGGGTGGGCGGCAACCTTGCCCAAGCGCCCGCGGTCATGCAAGGAAGAGCGCGAGCGGACCGTGGCGCCTGCCCTGAGCCGGCCCCGGGCCGGCCCCGGGCCGGTCCCGGGCCTGTCCCCGAGCCTGCCCCGGGGCCGGACGCCGGCATCGGACTCCGGCATCGGCCTCCGGCATCGGCCTCCGGCATCGGCATCGGCCGGCTCGCCGGCGCCCTTCGGTCGGTCACGGCGGCCCTTCGCCTTCGTGCCCGATACCGCGACCCCGTGCCCGACAAGCGGCGCCCCACACGAGAGACACGGCGGAACAGACTCTATGCGCGGCTACTTCGGACTCGGCGTCGAGCGGATCAGCAAGCCCCTGAACCTCGGCAATCTGATGCGCTCGGCCCATGCCTTCGGCGCCAGCTTCTTCTTCACCCTCGGCGCCACCTTCTCGCCGCGCAAGGTGCGGCAGTCGGACACCTCCGACGCGGCCAAGCACCTGCCGCTCTACGTCTGGGATTCGCTGGCGGAGATGCAGCTTCCGCGCGGCTGCAGCCTGGTCGGGGTGGAGCTGACCGACGCGGCGATCGACCTGCCGAGCTTCCGCCACCCGCTGGCGGCGGCCTACGTGCTGGGGCCGGAGCGCGGCAGCCTCTCGCCCGAGCTGCAGGCGCGCTGCGACCAGATCGTGAAGATCCCGACCAAGTTCTGCGTCAACGTCGGCATCGCCGGGGCGCTGGTGATGTACGACCGCACCCTGTCGATGGGGCGCTTCGCCCCGCGCCCGGCCAAGCCCGGCGCCGCGCCGGCGCCGCTGGCCGAGCATGTCCACGGCGGCCCGCGCATCCGCAGTGCCCGCCCGGCGGGCGACGACCCGGCCTGATGTCCCTTGGCCCCGAAGACGGGTGACTCCCGCAGATGGGGCCCCGGGAATGGGCGATCTGGGCCCGGCGCCGGGGGCGCTCTGCGCCGCGGGGCGCGAGCGGCCTGTCCGCAGGCCCGGATTTAGCCGAATTCGGTGTAAATTCAGCTTTTGTTCATCTCTTTGCGCGATTAGACCTGAATAGGTTTACGATTGTAATTGGGGCGCAGGGTGCCGGCGGTGATCGACCTCGCTCTCGACATGCGCACGCTGGCCCTGCTCGCCATGCTCTCCGCGATCGTCCAGGGCGTGTCGCTGACCGCGCTCTGGCTGGCCGTGCCGGGCGCGGCCGGGCCGCGGCATTGGGCGGCCGGCGGTGGCCTGCTGGCCGCCGGGCTGGTGCTGCTCGCGTTGCGCGGCCAGGTGCCGGACAGCCTGTCGATCATGCTGTCCAACTTCTGCCTGGTGGCCTCCCACGCGGCCTTTCTGTGCGGCGTGGACGCCTACAACGGGCGGCCGGCCAGTCTGCGGTTCAGCGCGGGCCTGGTGGGCGCAAGCCTGCTGGGGCTGGCCTACTTTGCCTGGGTCGAGCCGGACATCGCCGCGCGGATCGTCATCTTCTCCGTGCCGGTGGCCCTGTTCGGAGCGGTCACGGCCTGGCGCCTGGCCGTGCGGCCGCCGGAGCTGCGCAGCCCGGCGGAACTCTGGATGGCCGGCCTCTTCGCGCTGCACGCCGGCTTCCATGCTTTCCGCGGCCTGGTCGTGCTGGTGACCGCGCCGGAGATCGACAGCTACTTCGAGGTATCGCAGGTCTCCTACCTGCATGTGCTGGTCCTGTTCGAGGCGATCTTCTTCGCCTTCGCGATCGGCATCGGCTTCACGGTGATGACCACGGTGACGCTGAACCGCTCGCTGCAGCGCCAGCTCGAGACGCGCAGCCAGCTCTTCTCCGTCCTCGCCCACGACCTGCGCTCGCCGGTCGCCGGCCTGGTCACGCTCGCCAGTCTGGTCGAGTTGAAGGCCGGCCAAGGCGACACCAGCGACCTGTCCAAGTATGCCGGGCTGGCCAGCGCCGACGCGCGTCAGCTCCTCTCGCTGCTCGACGACCTGCTGGTCTGGGGCAAGGCGGAGTTCGCCGGTCGCGGCGCCCTGGTCGAGCGGTTGGATCTGCAGGAGCTGGTGGACAGCGCCTGCGCCCCCCTGGCGACCGCGGCCGAGAACAAGGACATCAAGATTCGTCAGGATCTGGAAGTGGGCGCCGCCGTCGGCGTGCGCATGCATGCCCAGACGGTGTTGCGCAACCTGCTGTCCAACGCGGTCAAGTTTTCGCCGCCGGGCTCGGAGGTCCTGGTCTCCGCCTTCGCCGAGGGCAAGAGCGTGGTGGTCTCGGTCGCCGACCGGGGCATCGGCCTGGGCGTGGCGCCGCGCAAGGGCGCCGTGCGGCTCGACCGCGTGAAGAAACAGTCGGGCACCGCCGGTGAGAAGAGCGGCGGCCTCGGGCTGCTGATCTGCGAGGACCTGTGCCGCGGCGACGGCGAGCGCATCTGGCTGGTGGCCAACCCCGGCGGCGGCACGGTCGGCAGCTTCACCCTCGCGGCGGTGGCTCAGTAGCGGATGAAGGGGTTGATCAGGCGGCCGAAGAAGCCGGTCAGCCTGATCGGCGCCTCGCTGACCACCAGGCAGAGGCAGGTCCGCTCGCCCTCGGCCACCGGCTCGTGCTCGACGCTGTCGTCGGCCACCTGCACGTCGCCGCGGGCATAGCGCCCCGACGCGTCGTGATAGGCGCCGTCGAGCACCAGGGTCACTTCCATGCCGCCGTGGGTGTGGCGCGGCGCGCCGGCGCCGGGGGCGATGCGCAGCAGCCGTGTCTTGGTGCTGTCCCGGCCGACCGGCAGCTCGACCTCCTCGACGCCGCGAATCACCGAGCGCCAGGACAGGGCGTCCAGATCCGGGCCGACATAGTCGCGCAGGGCCGAGGGCAGCAGGATGCCGTCGGCCGGCTCCGGCTTGACCGGCGCGCAGATCTGCTCGCCGACGTCCGCCTCGCTCTGCGGCAGCAGCCCGATCAGCTCCAGTGTTTGTTCGAGCGCGCCGTCCGACAGCGCGGCCGGCTCCAGCTCCTCCAGCAGGGCGCCGCCGACCTGCTCGTAGTCCTCGACCTCGGCGCGCGAGTCGGGGTTCAGCGCCATGTGGCTGGCGACCACCAGCGACAGGGGCTCGTTCAGCGCGCCGGTGGCATAGGCCAGCAGCATCTCCTCGGGGACGCGTTGCGCGATCATGCCTAGAAATCCTCCTCGCGCAGGGCCTGGCGGAGCCGGCCCATGGCCAGGCGCAGGCGCGACTTGACGGTGCCCAGCGGCAGCTCCGTCTCCTCGGCGATCGTCCCGTGGGCCTTCTCCTCGAAGTAGGCCATGCGCACCACCTCCGCCTGTTCGGCGGGCAGCGTTTTCAGGGCCGCCCGCACCCGTTCGTCGCTCTGCACCCGCTCCACGGCTCCGTCGGCGCTGGGCGCCGGGTCGGGGTGCAGGCAGGGGTCATCCGGATCCAGCTCCGGCCGCCGTTCGCGGCGCAGCGCGTCGATCCGCTTGTTCCGGGCGATCCGGAACACCCAGGTGGCGACGCTGGCCTGGCCGGGGTCGAAGGTCGCGGCGCGCCGCCAGACCATGATCATCGCCTCCTGCGCCAACTCCTCCGCCGCACCGGGCTCGGCGCCCAGCCGCATCAGGTAGGCCTTCAGCCGCGGGGCGAAATGACGGAACAGCGCCGCGAAGGCGTGGCGGTCCTGCCGCTCGGCAACGGCCTGCAGCAGCTGCTCGAGCGGTGGCGGGGCCGCGGAGGCGGCGGGTTCGGTGGCAGGCATGACCTCATCAAACGCCATGACCGCGCCTGCATCAACCGCGTCCCTGCGGCGCGCTGCCGGAGGCAAGTCCGCGACCCGTTCCGCCCTGCCAAGGTCGGTCGACGGTTCCATGTCTTCAGGAGGTACGCCCCCGGCCGCGGGGCGGATCACGCCGGCGTGAAAAAATCTGTCCCGCGGGCGGCCTGCGCTGGCGCGCGCGCCGGGGCGTGCCACGATCCCGCCACGAAATTTCACCGGCTTCGCCGTATCGCTGGGGCTGGCGGCGCGCGCTGCGACTCCTATAATGCGCGCCATGTTCACGCGTCCGAATCTCCCCCGCCGCGCCGCCCGCCTGTTCGCGCTCGCCCTGCTGGCCGCTCCGCTGGTCTTCGCCGCGGCCGCGCCGGCCCAGGCCCAGACCATGCAGCGGATCGGCGACTTCACGGACTGGAGCGCCTTCGAGGCCCAGGAGAACGGCAAGCCGGTCTGTTTCCTGGTCAGCCGGCCGAAGACGGACGAGGGCAACTACACCCGGCGCGGCGACATCTACGCCATGGTCGCCCAGCGCCCGGAAGAGGACCGCATCGACGAGGCCACCTTCATCGCCGGCTATACCTTCCGCGAGGGCAGCGCCGTGCGGGTCACCATCGGCGACCGGCAGTTCACCCTCTTCACGCAGGACGACGGCGCCTGGGCGCCGGACGACCAGACCAACACGGCGCTGGTCAAGGCGATGATCAGCGGCATCGAGATGGTGGTCGAGGGCACCTCCTCGCGCGGCACGGCGACCACCGACACCTATTCCCTGCGCGGCTTCACCGCCGCCTACAAGGCCGCCCGCGAAGCCTGCGGTCTTTAGGTCGAGGCGCCCGCTTTAGGTCGAGGTGCCCGCGCGGCGGGCGCTCGCTTGCGCCGCGGCGCCGCCTCGCCTAGATAGGCGGCCATGTCCGAGCGCACAGCCTCCCGCGGTCATGCCGACGCCTTCGCGCCGCCCGTCGAGGCGGCGGCGGGGCGCAATCTGGTCGGCCTCGACCTGGCCGAGATGACCGAGGCCGTGCGCGGGCTCGGCGAGCCGGCCTTCCGCGCCAAGCAGCTCTGGCAGTGGGTCTACCACCACGGCGCCACCGACTTCGCGGAGATGAGCAATCTCTCCAAGGCCTTCCGCGCCAAGCTGGCGACGGCCTTCCGGCTGGCGCGGCCGGGCGTGGCCGGCCACCAGGTCTCCAGCGACGGGACCCAGAAGTGGCTGCTGGCCTTCGCCGACGGCAACCAGGCGGAGATGGTCTACATCCCCGAGGCCGACCGCGGCACGCTGTGCATCTCCAGCCAGGTCGGCTGCACCCTGACCTGCCGCTTCTGCCACACCGGCACCCAGCGGCTGGTGCGCAACCTCTCGCCCGGCGAGATCGTCGGACAGATCATGCTGGCGCGCGACTTCCTGGGCGAGTGGCCCTCGCCGAAGGAGGACCGGGGGCTGACCAACATCGTCCTCATGGGCATGGGCGAGCCGCTGTACAACTACGACAACGTCGCCCAGGCGATGAAGATCGTCACCGACCCGCACGGCATCGCGCTGGGCCGGCGGCGCATCACCCTCTCGACTGCCGGCGTGGTGCCGATGATGCAGCGCTGCGGCGAGGAGCTGGGGGTGAACCTGGCGGTCAGCCTGCATGCCACCACCGACGCCGTGCGCGACCGCATCGTGCCGCTCAACAGGAAGTACCCGATCGCCGCGCTGCTGGACGCCTGCCGCGCCTATCCGGGCATCCACAACGCCCGGCGCATCACCTTCGAGTACGTCATGCTGGCCGGCGTCAACGATTCCGACGCCGATGCCGCGCGCCTTGCCGAACTGCTCGCGGACATCCCGGCCAAGGTCAACCTGATCCCCTTCAACCCCTGGCCGGGGGCGGAGTTCGACTGCTCCGACTGGGACCGGATCGAGCGCTTCTCCGACCTGCTGGCGGCGCGCCACCTCTCGGCCCCGATCCGCCGCCCGCGCGGCCGCGACATCCTGGCCGCCTGCGGCCAGCTCAAGAGCGCCTCCGAGCGCAAGAAGAAGGCCGAGCGCGAGGCCGCGGCGCAAACGGGAGCCGCTTGAGCGACGGCGCAAGCAAGGCCACGGGGTGAGCAATCCGGCGCCCTCGGCGGCAACAGCCATGCGGCCCGCCCCCTTGCCCGGGCGCGCGCCATCCCTATACTCCGCGCCGCCTTCCACTGTTCAGACCCCAGTTCGCGCCGGAGCGCCCCTCACCCCATGTCCGAGATCAAGAAAGTCGTGCTCGCCTACTCCGGCGGGCTGGACACCTCCGTCATCCTCAAGTGGCTGCAGACGACCTACGGCTGCGAGGTGGTCACCTTCACCGCCGACCTAGGCCAGGGCGAGGAACTGGAGCCGGCGCGCCACAAGGCCGAGCTGCTGGGCATCAAGCCGGAGAACATCTTCGTCGACGACCTGCGCGAGGACTTCGTGCGCGACTACGTCATGCCGATGTTCCGCGCCAACGCGCTCTACGAGGGCGTCTATTTGCTGGGCACCTCGATCGCGCGGCCGCTGATCTCCAAGCGCCAGATCGAGATCGCCGAGGCCACCGGCGCCGACGCCGTCTGCCACGGCGCCACCGGCAAGGGCAACGACCAGGTCCGCTTCGAGCTGAGCTACTACGCGCTCAAGCCGGACATCAAGGTGATCGCCCCCTGGCGCGAGTGGGACCTCAACAGCCGCGCCAAGCTGATCGACTTCGCCGAAAAGAATCAGATTCCCATCGCCAAGGACAAGCGCGGCGAGGCGCCCTTTTCCGTCGACGCCAACCTGCTGCACATCTCGGCCGAGGGGAAGGTTCTGGAGGACCCCTGGGAGGCGCCGGACGAGCACGTCTTCTCGCGCAGCGTGGCGCCGGAGGCGGCGCCCGACACCCCGACCGTGGTGGAGATCGAGTTCGAGGGCGGCGATCCGGTGGCCGTCGACGGCGAGCGGCTGTCGCCGGCGGCGCTGCTGACCCGCCTCAACGCGCTGGGCGGTGCCAACGGCATCGGCCGCGTCGACCTGGTCGAGGGCCGCTTCGTCGGCATGAAGTCGCGCGGCGTCTACGAGACCCCCGGCGGCACCATCTGGCAGGTGGCGCACCGCGCCATCGAGTCGATCACCCTCGACCGCGGCGCCATGCACCTGAAGGACGAGCTGATGCCGCGCTACGCCGAGCTGATCTACAACGGCTTCTGGTTCAGCCCCGAGCGCGAGATGCTGCAGGCCGCCATCGACCGCAGCCAGCAGGAGGTCTGCGGCACGGTCCGCCTCAAGCTCTACAAGGGCAACGTCATCGTGCTGGGCCGCAAGAGCCCGAAGAGCCTCTACTCGATGGAGCACGTCACCTTCGAGGAGGACTCGGTCTACGACCAGCGCGACGCCGAGGGCTTCATCAAGCTCAACGCCCTGCGCCTGCGCCTGCTCAACCGCCAGCACCAGGAGTAGCCGCCGGAGCGCGATGCGCCGGACGGCAGCGCGGCGCGCGCGCCCGGGCCGTCTGCGCTCGGCTTGCCTGCGCCCGGCCTGCCTGCGCCCGGCCTGCCTGCGCCCGGCCTGCCTGGGTTCGGGCCGCTCGCGCAATCCGGGTGGGGGCGCCGCGTCTCGTGCGCGTGTCGAGAACGAATAACAAACACGCTGACAAGCGTCCTTGACAGCGGCGGGACGAAAAGAGCACCGACTACGAACAAATATCGCTCGTATGCAATTGAATTACCGAAGGTTGCCGGGCCTTCTCCGGAAGACCGTCTGGCCGGCCTTGGCGAGGGCGGGAATCCCGGCTGCCCCACGGTTTAGGAGCAGCCGGCCAGGCACAGCAGGCCAGAAACAGCAGGCTGGGAGCAGCAGGCCGGGGGCGCCGACTCACGGGACCAGGCGGTAGCCGCCCGGCTCCGTGACCAGGATCGTCGCGTTGGAGGGATCGGCCTCGATCTTCTGGCGCAGGCGGTAGACGTGGGTCTCCAGCGTGTGGGTGGTCACGCCGGCGTTGTAGCCCCAGACCTCGCCGAGGAGCTGGTCGCGCCCCACCGTCTTGTCGCCGGCGCGGTAGAGGTACTTCAGGATCGCCGTCTCCTTCTCGGTCAGGCGAACCTTCTGCTGGCTCTCGCCGTGGACCAGCAGCTTGGCGGCCGGCCGGAAGCTGTAGGGGCCGACGGCGAAGACCGCATCCTCGCTCTGCTCGTGCTGGCGCAACTGCGCGCGCAGGCGGGCGAGCAGCACGCCCAGGCGGAACGGCTTGGTGACGTAGTCGTTGGCGCCGGACTCCAGCCCCAGGATGGTATCGGCGTCGGAGTCCATGGCCGTCAGCATGATCACCGGTGCCTTCACGCCGGCGCGCCGCATCAGGCGGCAGACCTCGCGCCCGTCCATGTCGGGCAGGCCGACGTCGAGCAGGATGGCGTCGAAGTAGTCGGCCTTGGCCGTCTCCAGCCCCTCCTGGCCGCTCTCCGCCTCGACCGTGGCGAACTCCTCGTGCAGGCGGAGCTGCTCGGCCAGCGAGCCGCGCAGGGCCGCGTCGTCGTCCACCAGCAGGATCTTCTTGGCCTGGGGCGTGCTCATGCACCTTCTCATAAATCCGCATCGCCCGCCGTTCAACCGGCTTGGCCGGCCCGGTCCGGCGGCCGGACGTGTCGCGCGCGTCGTCGCGGCGCGGCGCCTCGGCGCGCCTATTCGCGTGCCAGGGCCACCATGCGCTCGAACAGCGGGTCGCCCGGCCGGCCGAGGCGCTCGACCACGTTGAAGTGGTGGTCGCCCTCCAGCACCAGGCCCTCGCCGCGCAGGCCCCGTGCCGTCCAGGCCTCCAGGAACTCGCGCTGCTGGTCCAGAAACTCCTCCGGTTCGGTGCCGCCGACGGCGCAGAGCATCGGCGGCGTGCGCGCCGGCGCCAGCGCGGCGATCAGGCCCTGGGGCGAGGCGGCGGCCACCTGCTCGGGATCGAGCTGCAGGACCGGCTGCTGATAGCTGTGCATCAGCGGCTCGAGCTGATAGATGCCGGAGACCGCGACCCCGGCCTTGACCAGGTCGGCCGGCAGCCCCGCGGCCGCCCAGTCGGTCATGGTCGCCATCGCCGCCAGGTGGCCGCCGGCGGAGTGGCCGGCCACGACCAGGCGGCGGCGGTCGAAGCCGAGCTCCCCGGCCCGCTCGTGCAGATAGGCCAGCGCCCGGCGCACCTGCTCGACCATCTGCGGCAGGCGTGCTTCGGGCGCCAGGGTGTAGTTGAGCGAGGCATAGGCCAGGCCGGCCTCGCGCAGCCCCCAGGCGTAGGAATCGAAGTCGGCCTTGTCGAGCGACTGCCAGTAGCCGCCGTGGATGAAGGCGACCAGCGGCGCCCCCGCCTCGGGCGCGGGAAAGAAGTCGAGAGTCTCGGCCGGCGCCGTGCCGTAGGCCAGGTCGAGCCGCGCGCCGGGATAGTCGGCGCGCACCTGCCGTCCCTCCTCGGCCCAGCGGGCGAAGAAGTCGGCGTGCTCCGGCGTGCGGGCGCGCAGGTTCAGTTGCCGGTCGAGTTGCGCCTGGTCGTAGCCGCGCCAGACCGTCCGACCCGGGGCCGCCTCGCCCCCCATTGCCTCGCTCATGTCACGCGCTCTCCCCGCAAGTCTTGGCCGCCACCGGCAGGTCCGGTGGCCGCGCGTCACGGCCGCAGCCCCCCTCGCATGACAGCTTTTCCCAAGGATGTCATGGGAGAAGCTTTGCCCCGCGCCGCCGGCAGCCTATGTTTGCCTGTGGCGGGCCCGGTCTGTTCGCGTCGCCCGCCTACAGGTTTCGACAGAAGCGATTGCCATGAGCGACCTCCCCGCGACAAGCCAAAGCTACGCCCCCGGCACCCTCGAGGAGGTCGACCGCGCCCTCTCCGAACTGCGACGCGGCTGGCCGGTGGTGCTGTACGGCAGCGAGGGAACGGCGCTGCTGGTGCTGGCGGCCGAGGCGGCCAACGAGGAGCGGCTGCGTGCCCTGGAGCGCCACGCCGCCGGGGCCCGGGCCCTGATCCTCACCGGCCAGCGGGCCCGCGCGCTGGGCTTGGTGGAAGGGGGCGCGGCGACGGGCGCGGATGGCGAGGTGCCCCTGCGGCTGGCGGCCGACCGGCTGACCGCCGGCAGCCTGGCCGCCCTGGCCGATCCGACGGCGATCGCCCGCGCGGTCACGCCCGATCTGCCCGGCGGCGCGCCGGCCGGCCCGCTGGAGGCCGCCGCGGTGGACCTGGTCAAGCTGGCGCGCCTGCTGCCGGCGGCGCTGGTCGCCCCCGTGCGCGGCGGCGGTCGGGGCGAGGCGCGGGGCGACGAGCGCGACGAGGGGCCGGGTGCCTGGGCCTCGCGGCAGGGACTGCTGAGCCTGGCCGCCGGCGAGGTCGAGGCCTATCGCACCGCTGCGGCGCGCTCGCTGGCCAAGGTGGCCGAGGCCGGCGTGCCGCTGAGCGATGCCGAGGACACCCGTATCCTGGCCTTCCGGCCGGCCGACGGCGGCATCGAGCACCTGGCCATCGTGATCGGCCGGCCCGACACCAGCCGGCCGGTGCTGGTGCGCCTGCATTCCGAGTGCTTCACCGGCGACCTGCTGGGCTCGCTGCGCTGCGACTGCGGCGACCAGTTGCGCGGCGCCATCCGCACCATCTCCCAGGCCGGCGCCGGCGTGCTGCTCTACCTGGCCCAGGAGGGCCGCGGCATCGGCCTGGTCAACAAGCTGCGCGCCTACACCCTGCAGGATCGCGGCGCCGACACCCACGAGGCCAACCTGCAACTCGGCTTCGACGCCGACGAGCGGGTCTACCTGCCGGCCGCCGAGATGCTGCGTCAGCTCGGCATCCAGCGGGTGTGCCTGCTGACCAACAATCCGGAAAAGGTGGAGCAACTCGCCCGCTGCGGCATCGCGGTGAGCGAGCGGGTGGCCCACAGCTTCCCCTCGAACGGCCACAACGAGGCCTATCTCGCCACCAAGGCGGAGAAGTTCGGCCACTGGCTGTAGCGGCCCGGCCGGGCAGGGCGGCACGGAGCGACGGACGGCATGACCGCAGGACAGGCGAAGTCGGGACAGGCGGAGTCGGGGCAGGCGAGGTCGGGGCAGGCGGAGTCGGGGCAGCAGACCGCGGACGCCGGCCCGGCGCAGGGCCGGTCCTGGCCGGCGGGCGGCTGCCAGTGCGGTGCCCTGCGCTACGAGCTGCGCGGCGCGGCGCTGGATCTCTACTGCTGCCACTGCCTGGAATGCCGGCGGCAGTCGGCCTCGGCCTTCGGAATCTCCGTGATCCTGCGCAGCGACGACCTGGTGGTGACCGCCGGGCAGCCCGCCGTCTGGACGCGGCCGACGCGGGCCGGCGGCACCCTGGCCTGCTTCTTCTGCCCGACCTGCGGCAGCCGCCTGTGGCACGGCGACCCGGCGCGCGACCCGGTCCTCAGCGTCAAGGGCGGCGGTCTGGACCGGCCGCCCGACCTCACCGGGGCCAAGCACATCTGGGTCTCGCGCAAGCTGCCCGGCGTGGCGATTCCCCCCGACGCCGAGACCTGGCCGGAGGAGCCGCCGGCCGGGGCGTAAGGCCGGGGCGTAAGGTCGGGGCGTAAGGTCGGGGCCCCGCCCCGCCTCCGGGCCCGATCCGCCCCTCCGACTCTGCCGGGCGGCAGGATCTGCCGGGTGCTTGGCGCCGCTCCGTTACGGGAAATCAAGTGCTTGCGCGGGCTGCGCGGCTGGCACGCCGCTTGCGTCTGGGGCAGCGTCATGAGCGCGACCGATTTCGATCCCTTCACCCGGCCAAGGGTGGGCCACCTTCAGGCGGACCTGAAGGCCGCCGGCGTCCAGCCGCGCGGCGGCAGCGGTGGTGGCGGCGCGGCGGCGGACGCCGACTTTTCCTTCGGCGACCTGCTGGACGTGATCAACCCGCTGCAGCATCTGCCGGTGATCGGCAACGTCTACCGCGCGCTGACCGGGGACGAGATCGGCGGCACCGCGCGCATCATCGGGGGCGGCCTTTACGGCGGTCCCTTCGGGCTGGTCGGCGCCGCCTTCAACCAGATCTTCGAGGACGCCACCGGCCGCGACATGGCCGAGACCGCCCTGGCGGCAGTCGCCGGCGAGGACCTCGCCCCGACCCAGGCCCCCGCTGTTGCCGCCAGCGACGCGCCCGATGGCGCCTCCGATGTGGCCCAGGCGCCGCCGGCCGCCACGGCGCCACCGGCCCCTCCTGCCTCGGCCCCTCCTGCTTCGGCCTCGCCTGCGTCGACCCAGTCGGCGGCGGCGCAAGCCGGGGCGCCGCCGGCCGCCGGCCCGGCCGGCCCGCAGACGGCCGTCGCGGCAACGGCCGCCGCGGCAACGGTCGCCGGCCTGGCGTCGCCCCAGACTCCCTCGCCCCAGACTCCCTCGCCCCAGACTCCCTCGCCCCAGACGTCGTCCGCCGCCGTCGCGGCCGTGCCGGGCGGGCCGCTGCCGGGCCAGGCCCTCACCGGTCAGGCGGCGCTGGCGGCGCTGGCCGCCGACCTGCGGGCCGGCGGCGCGGCCTCAGGGCCAGCCGCGGGGGCGGCGGGCGGTGCGGCCAAGGCGCAGGCCCCGAGACCGGCGGCGGCCGACACTCCGACCTCCCAGCTCGCCGCGCGCCCGGGCGTCGCCCCCGACAGCTTCATGCCGGTGAGTGCGCGCGACTTTGCCGGCCCGCGTCCGCAGACCACCCCCAGCTCGGCCCGGCCGCCGGCGGAGCCAGCGAGCGCTCCGGCGAGCGCGCCGCCCCGCGCCGCGGCCGATGCGGACGGCGGCCGCACTTCGCCGGTGGCGCCGGTGCCCAAGACGCCGCCGCAGGCCGCGCCCCCGGCGCCAAGCGCGGCGGAGGCCGGCGCCGGCCCGCTGCCCGCGCCGCCGCCGCGCAGCGACGCCGACTTCGCCGAGCGCATGATGCAGGCCCTGATGAAGTACGAGGCCCTGACCAAGGAGCAGGCGCGCGCCGCGCGCGGCGGCTGAGCGGGGTAGGGCGCCGGGGCGACGCCGTACCGCGCGGCCTGCGCCCCGCCGTCCTGAAAAGCCCGGCTTGCGCGTCGTTGGAAGCGGTGGCGGTCGTCTGGCCCCGCGCCCGCGGGTCCGCCGGCCGGGCAGAAACCGCCCGAACCCAGAGGCCGGAACCCAGGGGCTTGAGTGATGCTCTGCGACCTGGCGACTCGCCTCGGCGAGTCGCCAGGTCGGCTGACGCTGCTCCAACACGTTAAGGTGAGAGCGATTCCTCGCGAGCGGCGGAACCGCTGCGCGGGTCCCATAGGATCGCAAATCGCTCTAGTCGCCCAGGCGCGCGACCGCGGGGTCGTGGCGGCGGCGGTAGGCCTTGGCGGCCTCCGGCCGGCGCACGGCGTAGCAGTAGCTGCAGCCGTGCGGGCAGGTGTCGTAGGCGCCGATGTCGCGCGATTCGGCGCAGAGGCAGCCCGGCCGGTTGCCCTTGGTGCGCGCCGTCACCGCCGGCCGGCCCCAGCCGGCGGCCACGTCGGACAGGCGCTGGGCGTCGACGCAGCGCGCCGCCGCCAGGCCGCCGAGCAGCGGCCCGTCGCCCAGCAGTTCGGGCTGGCTGCACAGGCTGGGGGTCAGGCCCTCGGCCCGGGCGACCTCCGCCAGCTCGGCCAGCAGGGCGCGTTTCTCCCCGGCCGGCGGGTCGGACCAGGCGAAGCCGTGGCGCGCGGCCGCGCGGTCGGTGTTGCGCCGCGTCTTGGCGTAGACCTGGGCGTAGGACAGCACCACCTCGTCGACCGCCCCGGCCAGCCGCGCGGCCAGGCGGGCGAAGTTGCGCCGGTGCCAGGCCGGCGGCGTCAGGTCGCTGGCGATCACTGGGTCGTAGCGCCACACCGCCGCCCGGCGGCCGTGGGCCTCCGCCAGCCGTTCCACCTGCGCAACGGCCCGCGCGGGGTCGATCACCGCCGGCTCCAGGGCGCGCGGATAGCCGGTCAGGGTGAACTGCACGACGAAGGGCAGGCCGCGCGCGCGCACCTCGTCCAGCGCCGGCCAGAAGGGCGCCAGGTTGCGCGTCCAGAAGACGAAGCCGTCGCAGGCCGGCGGCGTCAGCGGCACGCGGGTGTCGCGGCCGCCGTAGGGGTTCTTCACTGGCGCCGCGCCGGCCGCCAGCCGCCGCCGGAACCACTCGGCGTAGAAGGCCGGAATGTCGGTGCGGTAGCTGGCGGAGACGATCATCGCGCGCGGCTTCCCGCTATTCGCCCTCGCGCTTCTTGCGCTCGCGGCTGCCCAGCCAGCGGAAAAAGAGGTAGCCGCCGCCGCCGCCGACCGCCAGCCAGGTGCCGAAGAGCGAGACGGCCGGACTGCCCAGCAGCCGCTCGCCGACCAGCGCCAGCACGGCGCCGACCATGACGTTGGCCACCATCAGTCCCAGGATCATCACGTAGACGCCGTCGCCCGGCCGCATCGCGCGCGCTCCCCGCAAGTGTTTCGCGGCCCGGGCCCGTTTCGGGTCCAGGGCCGGCCGCAGCAGAAGGTGGCGCCGGCGCGGCCCGGCCGCAAGCGGCGACGCACGCCGCCCCGCGGCCGGGTTGCAGGCGCCCCGCGACCGCTTATATATCCGCCCGAACGCAAAGGTCTTCCGACGGCGGCCGGTTTGGGCAGCGCGCCGGGAGGCCGCAACTCCTTCGATTCCTTCTAGAGGGACCCGAGGGGGCGGCGCTTCGTCCGATGGAGGCCGCCCGAAAGAGGTCTGCTGTTACGGAGAGGACGACATGGCGAAAGTTATCGGTATCGACCTGGGCACCACCAACTCCTGCGTGGCCGTGATGGAGGGCAAGGAGGCCAAGGTCCTCGAGAACGCCGAGGGCGCGCGCACCACGCCCTCGATGGTGGCCTTCACCGAGAGCGGCGAGCGGCTGGTCGGCCAGCCGGCCAAGCGCCAGGCGGTGACCAACCCCGAGAACACCATCTTCGCGGTCAAGCGCCTGATCGGCCGGCGCTTCGACGATCCGACGACCCGCAAGGACGTCGACCTGGTCTCCTACAAGATCACCAAGGCGGACAACGGCGACGCCTGGGTCGAGGCGCAGGGCGAGAACTACTCCCCCAGCCAGATCTCGGCCTTCATCCTGCAGAAGATGAAGGAGTCCGCCGAGACCTACCTGGGCGAAAAGGTCGAGCAGGCGGTCATCACCGTGCCGGCCTACTTCAACGACGCCCAGCGCCAGGCCACCAAGGACGCCGGCAAGATCGCCGGGCTCGAGGTGCTGCGCATCATCAACGAGCCGACCGCGGCGGCGCTGGCCTACGGCCTGGATAAGAAGAACACCGGCACCATCGCGGTCTACGACCTGGGTGGCGGCACCTTCGACATCTCGATCCTGGAGATCGGCGACGGCGTCTTCGAGGTGAAGTCGACCAACGGCGACACCTTCCTGGGCGGCGAGGACTTCGACCAGACGGTGATCGACTACCTGGCCGAGGAGTTCAAGAAGGAGCAGGGCATCGACCTGCGCCAGGACAAGCTGGCCCTCCAGCGCCTGAAAGAGGCCGCGGAGAAGGCCAAGATCGAGCTGTCCAGCGCGACCCAGACGGAAGTCAACCTGCCCTTCATCACCGCCGACCAGTCCGGGCCCAAGCACCTCAACATCAAGCTCAGCCGGGCCAAGCTGGAGGCGCTGGTCGACGCGCTGATCCAGCGCACCATCGAGCCCTGCAAGTCGGCGCTCAAGGATGCCGGCGTCTCGGCGGGCGAGATCGACGACGTGATCCTGGTCGGCGGCATGACCCGCATGCCCAAGGTGATCGAGAAGGTGAAGGAGTTCTTCGGGCGCGAGCCGCACCGCGGCGTCAACCCCGACGAGGTCGTGGCCATGGGCGCGGCGATCCAGGCCGGCGTGCTGCAGGGCGACGTCAAGGACGTGCTGCTGCTGGACGTCACCCCGCTGTCCCTGGGCATCGAGACCCTGGGCGGCGTGATGACCAAGCTGATCGACCGCAACACCACGATCCCGACCAAGAAGTCGCAGACCTTCTCGACCGCCGAGGACAACCAGACGGCGGTGACCATCCGCGTCTTCCAGGGCGAGCGCGAGATGGCGGCGGACAACAAGATGCTCGGCCAGTTCGACCTGGTCGGCATTCCGCCGGCGCCGCGCGGCGTGCCGCAGATCGAGGTGACCTTCGACATCGACGCCAACGGCATCGTCAACGTCGGCGCCAAGGACAAGGCCACCGGCAAGGAGCAGACGATCCGCATCCAGGCCTCGGGCGGCCTGTCCGACGAGGACATCGAGCGGATGGTCAAGGACGCCGAGTCCCACGCCGAGGAGGACAAGAAGCGGCGTGAGCTGGCCGAGGCGCGCAACACCGCCGACTCGCTGATCCACACCGTCGAGAAGACCCTGTCCGACGGTGGCGAGAAGGTCCCGGCCGACATGAAGTCGGAGGCCGAGAGCGCCGTCGCCGCCCTGAAAGAGGTCAAGGACGGCGAGGATCTGGAGGCCATCAAGGCCAAGACCGACGAACTCGGCCAGATCTCCATGAAGATCGGCCAGGCCATGTACCAGACCGAGGAGGGCGCCGGCGGTGCCGGCGGGCCCGAGGCCGGCGGCCCCGAGTCGGGTCAGTCCGGCGAGGGCGCCAAGGACGAGGGCGTGGTCGACGCCGACTTCGAGGAGGTCGACGACGACAAGAAGGGCAAGTCGGCGTAACGCGCCGACGGCGCCTTCACGGCGACGTGACGGGCGGCGCCCCGGGGACGGCCGAGCCAGAAGACGGCACACGCCACACCCTCAGGCGCCGCCCGCTCCGTTCGGGGGAGGCTGCGCCGCCGACGCGGAGGACCGGTCCGGATGCGGCGCGCGCCGCGCCGACGGGTCTCCGGCGGCAGTGCAAGGCGACAGCAAGTAGGGGCACGGCAGCGGGCAATTCATGGCCAAACGCGACTACTACGAGGTGCTCGGGGTCGACCGGAAGGCCTCGGGCGACGAGATCAAGAAGGCCTATCGCAAGCTGGCGATGCAGTATCATCCGGACCGCAATCCGGATGACGGCGAGGCCGAGCAGCGCTTCAAGGAGGTCAACGAGGCCTACGGCGTGCTCAAGGACGACCAGTCCCGCGCCGCCTACGACCGCTTCGGCCACGCCGCCTTCGACGGCGGCATGGGCGGCGGCGGCGGGCCCGGCGGCATGGGCGGCGCGCGCGGCGGCTTCGACTTCGGCGGCTTCGCCGATATCTTCGACGAGATGTTCGGCGAGTTCACCGGCGCGGCGCGGCGCGGCGGCGCGGCCCACGGCGCCGACCTGCGCTACAACCTCGAGATCAGCCTGGAGGAGGCCTACAGCGGCAAGCAGGCGACCCTGCGCGTGCCGACCTCCGTGGCCTGCGATTCCTGCGCCGGCTCGGGCGCGGAACCGGGCACCAGCCCGACCTCCTGTCCCTCCTGCGGCGGCCGCGGCCGGATCCGCGCCCAGCAGGGCTTCTTCACCATCGAGCGGACCTGCCCGACCTGCCACGGCCGGGGCCAGACCATCGAGGACCCCTGCAAGGCCTGCGGCGGGCTCGGCACGGTGCAGCGCGAGAAGACGCTGCAGGTCAACATCCCCGCCGGCGTCGAGGACGGCACGCGCATTCGCCTGGCCGGCGAGGGCGAGGCGGGGCTGCGCGGCGGGCCGCCCGGCGACCTCTACATCTTCCTCTCGGTCGCGCCGCACCGCTTCTTCCAGCGCGAGGGCGCCAACCTCTTCTGCCGCGTGCCGATTCCCATGACCACCGCCGCGCTGGGCGGGTCGGTCGAGGTGCCGGCGATGGACGGCACCCGCGCCAAGGTGACGATCCCCGAGGGCACCCAGTCGGGCGCCCAGTTCCGCCTGCGCGGCAAGGGCATGCCGGTGCTGCGCTCGAAGGCGACCGGCGACCTCTACATCCAGGTCTCCATCGAGGTGCCGCGCGACCTTTCGAAGAAGCAGAAGGAACTGCTCGAGCAGTTCCAGGAGACCTACGAGGGCAGCGGCGAGAAGCACCACCCCGAATCCCACGGCTTCTTCGCCCGGGTGAAAGAGTTCTTCGAGGACCTGACCGACTAGAGCGAGGCCCGACCTAGATGTGAGCTTCCAACAGGTTGTCCACTCGGTCCCGGCCGAGGAGACTGGTGATTGCCAGATCATCAAACTCGCTCGGGGGACCGAATGGACATCCATGAGAATGCCCGTCTGACGCCCTACGGTCGAGCCTTGCTTGTGCGCCGCATTCTGGAGGTCGGCGAGACCCCGAAGGCCGTGGCCACGGCCTTCGGGGTCTCGCCAAAAACCGTCAACAAATGGGTCGCGCGCTTCCAGGCCGAAGGCCCGGACGGGCTCCGCGACCGCTCCTCACGGCCCCACAAGCTGCGCCGGCCGACGTCCCAGGCGACCCAAAAGCGCATCGTCGCGCTGCGTCGCCAGCGCATCGCCGGCCAGCAGATCGCCCGCGACATCGGCGTCTCCCCCGCCACCGTCAGCCGGGTCCTCAAGCGCGCCGGCCTCAGCCGGCTGCGCGACCTGGACCCCGCCCCGCCGGTGCGCCGCTACCAGCGCGAGCATCCCGGCGAGCTGATCCATCTCGACATCAAGAAGCTCGGCCGCTTCGAGCGGCCCGGCCACCGCGTCACCGGCGATCGCAGAGGCCAGAGCAACCGCCGCGGCACCAAGCTCGGCGGCACCGGCTGGGAGTACGTCCACGTCTGCATCGACGACGCCTCCCGCGTCGCCTTCAGCCAGATCAAACCCGACGAGCGCAAGGAAAGCGCCGTCGCGTTCCTGCACGCCGCCGTCGCCTACTACGCCCGACTGGGCGTCCCCGTCACACAGGTCATGACCGACAACGGCGCCTGCTACAAATCCCGGGCGTTCCGCCGCGCCTGCAAACAGCTCGGCCTACGCCACATCCGCACCAAACCCTATACCCCTAAAACCAACGGCAAGGCCGAACGCTTCATCCAAACCGCCCTGCGCGAATGGGCCTATGCCCATGCCTATGAAACTTCAGACCAGCGCGCACAGCACCTGCCCGCCTGGCTCCATCGCTACAACTGGCATCGCCCACATGGTAGCTTGAAAACCAACACGCCCATCAGCCGCCTCGGCCTCTCCGAGAACAACCTGTTGAGGCTCCACACCTAGAGCGATGCCCGACCTGATCGAATCGCATTTGCGATTCGCCAGGTCGGACAGCATCACTCTAACACTATGGTTTAGGGCGGTTTTGGGCCGATCGGCGGACCCACGTCGTGGTTCCACTCGATCGGAAACCGCCCTAGAACGATGTCCCGCGACCGGCGGACGCGCTGACGCGCGTCCAAACGGTCGCAAATCGCTCTAGAAGTCGTAGCAGATCCCCTTGCGTTCCCAATCGCCGTAGCGGGTCGGCTCGGGACCGTCGGGTCCGCCGAGCTCGGTGGCGCGGGCGGTCGCCTCCGGCGCCGCGCCGTCGCCTGCCGCTGCACCCTCGCCGGCCGCCGCGTCTTCTCCTTCGGGGGCGTCGGGCGCGCTCGCCCGGGCGGCCTCCGCCTCGGCGCGGGCCAGATCGGCGGGGCCGACGCGGCGCTGGCCCGGCCGCGTCCCGCTCGCCTCGGCCGATGGCTGGGTGGCGGAGCGGGCCGGCTTGGCGCCGCGCGGGCGGTGCGACTTGAAGCGCTCGAACATACCCCGGATATGGCGCGGCCGGCCGCGCCTGCCAAGGCTTGAAGGCGCCGCGCGGGCGCGCCATCTGCTGGAGCGATCGGGGCGCCGCGCGCGGGATCGCCGCGTCCCCGTGACTCCTTCGAGGCGCGAGACAGTCGCATGAACACCCTGCGCACCTTCATGCTGATGGCCGCCATGACGGCGCTGTTCGTCGGTCTGGGCTATCTGCTCGGCGGCCAGGCCGGCCTGCTGATCGCCTTCGGCCTGGCCGCGGCGATGAACCTCTTCGCCTACTGGAACAGCGACAAGATGCTGCTGCGCATGTACGGCGCGCGGCAGGTCGACGCCCAGTCGGCGCCGACCCTCTACCGGCTGGTCGAGCAGCTCGCCGCCAATGCCGAGCTGCCGATGCCGAAGGTCTTCATCATCGAGAACGCCCAGCCGAATGCCTTCGCCACCGGGCGTAACCCGCAGAATGCGGCGGTGGCCGCGACCACCGGCCTGCTGCGCAGCCTCTCCAGCGAGGAGGTGGCGGGGGTGATGGCGCACGAGCTGGCGCACATCAAGAACCGCGACACGCTGATCATGACGATCACCGCGACCCTGGCCGGCGCCATCTCGATGCTGGCCAACTTCGCGCTCTTCTTCGGCGGCAACCGCGACAATCCGCTGGGGCTGGTCGGCACGCTGGCGATGATGATCCTGGCGCCGATGGCCGCCGCGCTGGTGCAGATGGCGATCAGCCGCGCGCGCGAGTACGAGGCCGACCGCGTCGGCGCCGAGATTTCCGGCCGGCCGCTGTGGCTGGCGGGCGCGCTGGACAAGATCCAGACCGCCGCGCAGCGGATCGACAACCAGGCGGCCGAGCGACACCCGGCGACCGCGCACCTCTTCATCATCAACCCGCTGCACGCCCACGCCGTCGACAGCCTCTTCTCGACCCATCCCAAGACCGCCAACCGCATCGCCAAGCTGCGCGCCCTGGCCGCCGGCATGGGCCAGGCGCCGAAGCCGGGCCCCTGGGGCGCGGCGGCCTGAGACGCGCCGTGTCCTGACAGCGGCGGCCGGCGGGCCTATCATCATCGGCATGACCGCAAGCTCCGCACAGACCAGCCCGGCCGCGCCGCCGCAGGCGCGCACGCAGGCCGGCGCGCTGCGCCGCGTCGGCGTCGAGATCGAGTTCGACGGGCTCGACTGCGCCGAGACCGGCGGCCTGCTGCGCCGGCTGTTCGGTGGCCGCATCGTCTGGCACGACCCCTACCGCCTGGAGCTGCTCGACTCCGCGCTCGGCCGCTTCCTGGTCGAGCTGGACATGTCGCTGGCCCATCCGGAAAAGCCGGACGAGCGCCGCCGGCGCGACGAGTGGGACGACTTCATCGCCGAGCTGGAGGCCGACCTGGCCGAGACCGTGGGCGACCTGGGCTCCTTGTGGATGCCGGTGGAGATCGTCGCGCCGCCGATCGCCTGGAGCGAGCTGGGCGCGCTCGACCGCCTGGTCGAGAGCCTGCGACAGTCCGGCGCCGGCGGCACGCGCAGCGGCCTGCTCTCGGCCTACGGCACCCAGCTCAATCCCGAGATCGCCAGCAGCGAGACCGGTGAGCTGCTGGCCACCCTGCGGGCCTTCCTGCTGCTCTCCGACTGGCTGCGCGAGGAGATCGGCGTCGACCTGCGACGCCGCTTCACGCCCTTCATCGACCCCTTTCCCAACGCCTACCGCGAGCTGGTGCTCGATCCGGCCTACGCCCCCGACCGGCACCGGCTGATCGACGACTACCTGGCCCACAACCCGACCCGCAACCGCGAGCTGGACCTGCTGCCGCTCTTCGCCTTTCTGGAGCCCGAGCGGGTGCGCGCGCGCCTGCCGCGCGAGAAGATCCACGCCCGGCCGACCTTCCACTACCGCCTGCCGGACACCCGCCTGGACCTGCCGGACTGGTCGGTCGGCCTGGAGTGGGAGCGCTGGGTGACGGTCGAGCGCCTGGCCGCCGACCCGGACCGCCTGGGCCGCGGCATGGAGCTGTTCCGCCGCCACCGCGCCCAGTTGATCCCGCACGGCTGGCCGGCCCAGTCGCGCGCCCTGGCCGAGGCGGTGGCCGACGGCTCCGTCGCGCGCTCCGGGCCGCCCGGCTCCGCCGCGCGGCGATGAGCCGGCGCCCGCTGATCGGCGTGACACTGTCGCGCCGCGGCAGTCTGGGCATGTGGCTGTTCAACGCCGCCGCGGTGCTACGCGCCGGCGGCTGGCCGCGCCGCATCCAGCCCGACGCCGCCCAGCCGCTGGCCGCGCTGGACGGCCTGGTGGTCGGCGGCGGCGACGACATCGCCCCGACGCTCTACGGCGGCGAGCTGGACCCGGCGATCCGCCTCGACCCGGAGCGCGACGCGCTGGAGCTGCGTGCGCTGGACTTCGCCATGACCCGCGGCTGGCCGGTGCTGGGCATCTGCCGCGGCGCGCAGATGCTCAACGTCGCGCTGGGCGGCACGCTGCACGCCGACATCCACGCGGTCTACGCCGACGCCAAGCGGCTGCGCACGACCCTGCCGCGCAAGACCGTGAGCATCCGCCCGCACAGCCGCCTGCACGAGATCCTGCGGCGCGAGCGGGCGCGGGTGAACGCCCTGCATCACCAGGCGGTCGACCGCCTGGGCGAGGGGCTGACGGTGGTGGCGCGCGACCGCGCCGGCGTGATCCAGGCGATCGAGGGCCGCCGCGACGGCCTGCTGCTCGGCGTGCAGTGGCATCCGGAGTTCCTGATCCACGACCGCGGCCAGATGCGCCTCTACCGGCATCTGGTGCGCCGCGCTTGACGCCGCCGGGCCGGGGCGCGGCCGGGCCTGGGCGCCGGCGGGCGCCCGCGATGAAACCGGCGCGGGCGGCGCTGCGTATCAAGAAGGCATCGTCCCTCGCCAGCCCGGCCCCGGGAGGCCGCCCATGAGCGCGCAAACCTCAGTTCAAGCCTCAGCCCAGACCTCGGCCGAGATCGCAGCCCAAACCACGGGCCAAACCACGGGCCGGACCACGGCCCAGACCACGGGCCAGACCACGGCCCAGACCACGGCCCAGACCACGGCCCCGACCACGAACCCGACTGCGTCCCCGACCTCTGGCCGCACCACCGCCGACCCGGCCGGCGGCCCCGGCCTCGACGGGGCCGCCCCGCCGGACGGCTTCTATCGCAGCGCCGAGGTCTTTCGCGAGTTCGACAAGGTGCTCGACGCCGCCGTCTACCGCCCGCTGCCGGCCGGCTGGTGGCTGGGCCTGAGCGACGTGGTGGACTCCACCGAGGCCATCGCCGCCGGCCGCTACAAGGCGGTCAACATGGCCGGGGCGGCGGCCATCTCGGCGGTGATGAACGCGCTGGGCCACCGCGACTTTCCCTTCGTCTTCGGCGGCGACGGCGCCGCCTTCGCCGTGCCGCCGGAGGCGCGCGCGGCGGCCGAGACGGCCCTGGCGCGCACGGCGCGCTGGGTGGAAGAGGAGCTGGGCCTGACGCTGCGCGCGGCGCTGGTGCCGGTCGAGGCGGTGCGCCGCGAGGGGCGCGAGGTTCGGGTCGCCCGCTTCGCCGCCTCCCAGGCCGTCAGCTACGCCATGTTCAGCGGCCAGGGGCTGGCCTGGGCCGAGGCCGAGATGAAGGCCGGCCGCTTCGCCGTGGCGCCGGCGCCGGCCGGCGCGCGGCCCGATCTGACCGGGCTGTCCTGCCGCTGGACGCCGATCGAGAGCCGGCGCGGGCAGATCGTCTCGCTGCTGGTGGCGCCGGCCGGCGCGGCCGAGGAGGCGGCCTTCGCCGAGACGGCGCGTGCGGTGCTGGCTCGGCTCGGCGACGGGGAGCGGCAGGGCCACCCCGTGCCCGAACGCGGCCCCGGCTTCCGCTGGCCGCCGGCCGGCCTGGAGCTGGAGGCGCGCGCCAGCCGCCCGGCGACGACCGCCCTGGCCCGCCAGCGCCGCAAGCTGCGCGTGCTGACCCTGATCGCCTGGCTGCTCGACAAGACCGGCTGGCGCGTCGGCGGCTTCGACCCGGTCGCCTACCGGCAGGACACGACGCGCAACAGCGACTACCGCAAGTTCGACGACATGCTGCGCCTGACCGTCGACTGCGACGCCGAGACCCTGCGCGCGGTCACCGGCCTGCTCGAACGCGGCCGGCGCGCCGGCGTGCTGCACTACGGGCTCTGGACCCAGCCGGCGGCGCTGATGACCTGCATCGTGCCCTCCGCCCTGCAGCGCGACCACATGCATTTCCTCGACGGCGCCGACGGCGGCTATGCCCGCGCCGCCTGCCAGTTGAAGGCCCAGGCGGAGGGCGCAGAGCCGGCCGAACCGTGGGCGGCGCGGGCGGCGCGCGACGGCTGACAGGCCGGCCCCAAATCCGGCCCCAGACCCGGCGCCAGACCCCGGCCCTGGACCCAGCCATGCGCCTGCGGCGATTGCCCGGGGCGCCCTGCGCCACCATAGTTTAGGTGACTTATCGCTTTGCCGGCCGATTTCGCCGGCCGTCCATGGGATCCGCCTGCATGCCGCGCGACGAGGCGTCGCTCGCCCCGGCCGGGGACGATCTGGAGTCCCGGCCCAGACCCTCTTTGCTGATCCTGATCGCCGTGTCGGCGATCGGGCCGCTGGCCCTCAACCTCTTCGTGCCCTCGATGCCGGGCCTGCAGGCCGCCTTCGGCATTCCCTACGCCACCGCCCAGCTCACCTTGACCCTCTACCTGATCGGCCTGGCGGTGGCCCAGCTACTCTACGGCCCGATCTCCGACCGCTGGGGGCGGCGGCCGACCCTGATCGCCGGGCTGGCGCTCTTCGTGGTGGGCAGCCTCGGCTCCGCCCTGGCGCCGAGCATCGAGCTGCTGATCGCCGCGCGCCTGGTGCAGGCGGTCGGCGGCGCCTCGGGCATCGTGCTGGCGCGGGCGATCGTGCGCGACCTCTACGGCCGCGACCGGGCGGCCAGCGTGATCGGCTACATCACCATGGCCTGGGTGCTGGCGCCGATGGTGGCGCCGGCGCTCGGCGGCCTGCTCGACCAGGCCTTCGGCTGGCGCGCCGGCTTCTGGCTGCTGGCCGCGGCCGGCGCGGTGGTGGTCCTGGCCTGTCAGGTCTTCCTGCACGAAACGCACCACGGCAGCGGTGATGCCGGTGGCGCCGGGGGCGGCGCAGGCGGCGGCGCGCGGGGCTGGCGCGGCCTGCTCGAGGGCTACGCCTGGCTGCTCAAGCGGCCGCGTTTCAACGGCTACGCCCTGTCCACCGGCTTCACCTCCTCGGTCTTCTTCTCCTTCCTGGCCGGCGCGCCCTTCCTGATGGTCGAGGTGCTGGGCCGCAGCCCGGTGGAATACGGCCTCTGGTTCATCGTCTCCTCCTTCGGCTACATGGCCGGCAACGGCCTGGCCGGGCGCTACTCCGTCGCGCTCGGCGTCGAGCGGATGATCGGCCTGGGCACGCTGCTGGCGCTGATCGGCGCCGGCGCGGCGCTGGGCCTCTACCTCGCCGGTCAGCTCGCCCCCTGGGCGCTGTTCGTGCCGATGACCCTGATCGCTCTGGGCAACGGCCTGTCGATCCCCAACGGCATCGCCGGCGCGGTCAGCATCAATCCGCGCCTGGCCGGCACGGCCGCCGGCCTGGCCGGCTTCCTGCAGCTCGGGCTGGGCGCGGCGACCAGCCAGTCGGTCGGCTACCTGCAGAGCCTCGAGCCCTATGCCCTGGTCTACGTCATGACCGTGGGCGCGCTGATCGCCGTGGCGGTGCATCAGGGCGCGCGGCTGCTGTGGCCCGAGGCCGAGTCCGCCGAGTCCGGCGCTGCCGACTCCGCCGTCGCCGGGCGGCGCGAGCCGACCGCCGGCGAGTAGTCGGGGGCGATTCGGGGGCGACTCGGGGGCGTGAACAAACATGATTCGTTCCGCCGAAATCTTGGGAGTCGCGGGCGTGCGGCCCCTACTGGTTGCTAACCCCTTGATCGCAAAGTAGTATCGTTTTTGCTTTGTCCCGCTCGCGGGACGCCGTGGTACACAGGATGTTCGCGCCCGAGAGGGGGCGGGCTGGCCGGACCGTGGTCGAGCTTGACGGGCACGCAGGTCGAGCACGGGGGTCGAGCACGGGGGTCGAGCACGGGGGCCGAGCACGGGGGCCGAGCACGGGGGCCGAGCACGGAAGCCGCGCCCGCGGCCAGCGCCGCGGCGGAGGCTGAAGAGGGCGGATGCTGGAGAGGAAGGTCTGAGCCTATGTCGACCGCGTCGGAGATCGAGCGCCTCGGCGGGACCAACGCCAACGCCCCCTCGGGCGGGCTGGCGGTGCACCAGGCCGAGGCGCGGCGCCGCGATCCGCGCGACTTCCAGCCCTTCCTGCGGCTCAACGCCCTGCTCGCCGAGGTGCCGCCGGGCCCCTCGCCGGCCGCCGACGGCAAGCCGATCAACCTGTCGATCGGCGACCCCCAGGTGGCGCCGCCGGCCTATCTGCTGGAGGAACTGACGGCCGACCTCGGCGCCTGGGGACGCTACCCGCCGCCGCGCGGCGAGGCGGACTACGCGGCGGCCTGCGTCGACTACCTCAACCGTCGCTACGACCTGCCGGAGGGGCTGCTCGACCCGGCGCGCCATGTCCTGCCGCTGCCGGGCAGCCGCGAGGGGCTGTTCTTCGCCGCCCTGGCGCTGGCCGCCGGCGCCGAGGCCGAGGAGCCGGAGCGCAACGCCGTGCTGCTGCCCTCGCCGGGCTACCACTGCTACATGGGCAGCGCCGCCGTCGCCGGCCTCTCGCCGGTCTTCGTGCCGGCGCCGGAGGAGACCGGCTTCCTGCCCGACTTCGCCGGCCTGCCGGCGCATACCCTGGGCACCAGCCTGCTGGCCTATCTCTGCAGCCCGGCCAATCCGCAGGGCGCGGCGATGAGTCTGGAGCGCTGGCGCGACACCCTGCGGCTGGCGCGGGCCTGCGGCTTCGCGCTGCTGGCCGACGAGTGCTACGGCGAGGTCTATCTCGACGCGCCCCCGGCCGGCGCCCTGCAGGCCGCGGCGGCCGAGGGCGGCAGCCTGGAGGGGCTGCTGGTCTTCCATTCCCTGTCCAAGCGGTCGAGCGCGGCCGGGCTGCGCTGCGGCTTCCTGGCCGGCGACCCGGCGCTGGTCGAGCGCGTCGACGCCTGCCTGCGCGTTGGCGGCGCCGGGGTTCCGGTGCCGGTGCAGCGCGCCGGCGCACGGCTGTGGCGAGACACCGAACTGCCGGGCCAGACCCGCGCCTACTACCGCGACCTCTTCGCGCGGGCCGAGCGGGTCCTGGGCGGCCGCTTCGGCTACCGCCGGCCCGACGGCGGCTTCTTTCTCTGGCTGGACGTCGGCGACGGTATCGCGGCGGCGCGCCGGCTGTGGGCCGAGGCCGGGCTGCGCGTGCTGCCCGGCGCCTACATGGCCGGCCCGGCCGACTTGCCCGACAACGCCGGCGAGCGCTACATCCGGGTGGCGCTGGTCTACGACGGCGAGACCACGGAGCGGGCCCTGACCCGGCTGGTCGAGGTGCTGGAGGCCGGAACCTGACGCTTCGCGGGCCGGCCGTCTGCGGAGGCTCTCCAGACGGGCCCGGGCCGGTGGGGGCCGCCGGTCGCCGCGCAACGCGGTGACGGCCGGCGGGCGAGAGGGAATCGAGGACACGAGCATGGCGGTGCAGGGGGCAACGGGCGGCAAGCGGCGCGGGACCGGGCGGTCCGGCGGCGGTGGGCTGCGCCTGCTTCCGGCCGGGGCCGGAGGCTTCCTGAGAAAGCGCGGCGCCGAGGCGCTGGGCGGCCTGCTGCTGCTCGTCGGGCTGGCCGGGCTGCTGGCGCTGCTCA